>NZ_JBXAJU010000001.1:0-2460160 GCF_058797595.1 Pseudomonas sp. GW823-FHT02C05
GCGGTAGTTCAGTCGGTTAGAATACCGGCCTGTCACGCCGGGGGTCGCGGGTTCGAGTCCCGTCCGCTGCGCCATATCAGCCTCAAGGAACACTGAACGCCTTGGAGCAACGAAACAAGCCAACAGCTTGCTTCGCATCGATAGCAAAGACCCTGGTCGCAAGACCGGGGTTTTTTGTTTTCGGGATTCGTTCTTTGGCAGCGTCTTTTACTTGCTGCTGAGCGAACACAAAAAAACCGCCTTCTCGGCGGTTTTTTTGTGCTTGTAAGGAGGTCCGGCTTTCAGAAACCGAGCTTGTCCCGAAGGCTGTAGTACCAAGCGCCCAGGGCGGTGAATGGCGTGCGCAGCAACTGGCCGCCGGGGAAGGGGTAGTGAGGCAGGTCGGCAAAGGCGTCAAAGCGCTCAGCCTGGCCGCGCAGGGCCTCCGCCAGGACTTTCCCGGCCAGGTGGGTGTAGGTCACGCCGTGGCCGCTGCAGCCCTGGGAGTAGTAGATATTGTCCCCCAGGCGCCCAACCTGGGGCAGACGCGACAGCGTCAGCAGGAAGTTGCCGGTCCAGGCGTAATCGATCTTCACGTTCTGCAGTTGCGGGAAGGCCTTGAGCATTTTCGGTCGGATGATGGCCTCGATGTTCGCCGGGTCGCGGGCGCCATACACCACGCCGCCACCGAAAATCAGGCGCTTGTCGCCGGAGAGGCGGTAGTAGTCCAGCAGGTAGTTGCAGTCTTCGACGCAGTAATCCTGGGGCAACAGTCTGGCTGCCAGCTCATCGCTCAGGGGCTCGGTGGTGATGACCTGGGTTCCGCAAGGCATGGACTTGGCTGCCAGCTCCGGAACCAGATTGCCCAGGTAGGCATTGCCGGCAACGATGATGAATTTGGCGCGGACCTTTCCTTGGGGCGTGTGGACCACCGGATTGGCGCCGCGCTCGATGCGGATTGCCGGGGACTGCTCATAGAGGGTGCCGCCCAGCGACTCCACGGCAGCCGCTTCACCCAGTGCCAGGTTCAGTGGATGGATGTGGCCGCCGCTCATGTCGAGCATGCCGCCCTTGTATTGATCGCAGGCCACGATTTCGCGGATACGCCGCTCATCCAGCAATTCCAGCTGGGTGTGGCCGTAGCGCTCCCACAGGCGCTTCTGCGACTCCAGATGACCCATCTGCTTGCTGGTCAGCGCTGCGAATACACCGCCGTCCTTCAGATCGCACTGGATCTGGTATTTGGCCACCCGTTCACGAATGATCCGGCCGCCCTCAAAGGCCATCTGCCCCAGCAGTTGTGCCTGCTTGGGGCCGACGCTGCGTTCGATCACGTCGATATCGCGGCTGTAGCTGTTGACGATCTGCCCGCCATTGCGCCCTGAAGCGCCAAAGCCGACCTTGGCGGCCTCCAGTACGGTCACACGAAAGCCGTTTTCCAGGAGGAACAGGGCGCTGGACAGGCCGGTATAACCCGCACCGATCACGCAGACATCGGTTTCAATCTCGCCTTGGAGCATCGGACGTTCCGGAGCCGCATTGGCCGATGCCGCGTAATAGGACTGTGGGTAGGGAATGTTCGCCATCCTGCGACCTCATGTGTTTAATATATTTTACGAGTGCGCCGATGCTACCTGAGTTGCAAATGAGCTGCCAGACAGAAGAAAAAACTTCTTCATCCCGCGAAAATTAAAAAATTCGCATATTCATAGGCTTAGCTGCAAAAAAGGTGTTGACACCCCTTTGGAATTCCGTAGAATGCCGCCTCACAGCAGGCACGTAGCTCAGTTGGTTAGAGCACCACCTTGACATGGTGGGGGTCGTTGGTTCGAGTCCAATCGCGCCTACCAAACAAAATCCGCTCTGCTGGGCGGTCTAGAAGGGGTTCACCGAAAGGTGAGTCCCTTTTTTGTTTCTGGCCATTTTGATGGCTTTGCACGATCCGCCAAGAAGCCCACTGGCATTGCAGCGCTCGCTGCGATCTTGGCCAGTGATCAGTCGGGGCGGATGTGCTCCTGCCAATGTTCAAACAGCGCCTCGACATTGGCACTGGTCATCAGTGGCATCACTGCTTTCAACTGCTCGCTGCTCCAGTTCCACCACTGCATTTCCACAAGCATCTCGATACGCCGATCATCGAAGCGCTTGCGAATCGTCTTGGCGGGGTTACCGCCGATGATTGCGTAGGGTTCCACGTCCCGTGTCACCAGGGCTCGAGTGCCTATCACGGCGCCATCGCCGATCCTGATGCCCGGCATGACAATGGCTTCGGAACCGATCCAGACGTCATTGCCTATCACCGTGTCGCCTGCGGCTTGATATCCATTCTGCGCGCCCGCGAAGGCCGGTTCCTCGGGCATCCAGTAGAGCGGAAAGGTGCTGATCCACTCGCTTCTATGCCCCTGGTTGCCGGCCATGAT
Source organism: Pseudomonas sp. GW823-FHT02C05 (assembly GCF_058797595.1). NCBI lineage: Bacteria > Pseudomonadati > Pseudomonadota > Gammaproteobacteria > Pseudomonadales > Pseudomonadaceae > Pseudomonas > Pseudomonas sp. GW823-FHT02C05. Next base: position 2,400 of record NZ_JBXAJU010000001.1, read on the forward strand.
GAATGCGGCTCCCGAGCCGATTGAGCAGAAAGAGCCGATTATCAGCTTGTCCGCACCTTCCTCGTGGGGCAGGTAGCGCGCGCACTCATCGAAACTATGGCCGTGGTAGTAGCCTGAGTAGTAGCTGAAACGACCTACTCGAATATTCGGGTGGGTGACTTGCCGATCAAGCGTGATGCCCTTGAAGGGGCTATCGAAGTAGTTGTTCATCGGGACTCTGCTCCATGTCTTCAGCGTCCTCTGCATTTGCCGCATCGGTCACCGGTTCAAGATCTTTTACGTATTGCCCTCTGTAGCCACCAACCTGGTTCGGGGAGCCGTCGTGACGATCGGCTTCCCGAACCAGGGCGGGTCAGTCCAGAGGGGTGAAGGCGCTACCACTGAAGGTACGCACGGCATTGCCCCGTTCAACCCGGTGATGGGCGTCACGACGCTGCAAGCGCAGTTCCTGTACGGATTGCTCTTGCCGATCGGCAAGCCGTTGCTGGATCAGTAGACGAGCCAGGCGCTTGTTATCGTGCTGGCTGCGTTCGGACTGCACCTTGACGCTGATGCCGGTCGCTACATGGGTGGCGCGTACCGCGGAGTCGGTCTTGTTCACGTGCTGCCCGCCGGGGCCGGAAGCGCGCATGGCCTCGAAGCGGATCTCGCCGCCCTCGGCTTCTTCCAGGGCGCAGAATGGCTGGCCGGCGAAATACCAGTTCTTGCGTCGATGTGCGGGCCGCAGAGGGCTTTTGCAGATCCACAGCAGGGTGCCTGTCCAGCGTCGAGCCAGGTTTGCGGCGTGCTCGCCATCCAGGCTGACCAGCACCGAGCGATGGGCGTCGCGAGCCTGGCTGGCAACCTGCTCGATGATGCCGAGGCGCACGTTCTGCGCTTCGGCTTCGTGATGCAGGCGGCGTAATGCGTGGGTTACTGCCAATTCGCATTCGGCAGGCCCTTGGGCGGAGGACAGCTGTAGCAACATCATCATCAGCAGCACCCCCGGCGTTTGTAGGTCAGTACCGGTTTGAGTCGGGCGATGATCTTCACCAGGCCGGCGTCGCGCAGGCTGCCCACCACGCTGTCGATGCTCTTGTAGGCTTCGGGAGCCTCTTCGTACATCAGGCCGCGGTCCTCGCAGATCACTCGGCTGCCCAGCTGGGTGCGCTTGAGTTGATCGAAGCTGAAGCGCGTTGCCAGCCGGCCCTTGCAGTCGCTGCGCAGCCACTTGCGCCCGGCGCCGTGCGCCAGGGAGTAGAGGCTGAACGATTGGGGGAGCGGTTGCACCAGGTAGCTGTAGTCGCCACGAGAGCCGGGAATCACCACCGGACCCTGGTCCGATGGCGTGGCGCCCTTGCGATGCAGCCAGCCCGATACGCCGTCGACCTGCGCCGCAGACACCAGGTTGTGATTGATATCCAGCAGCGGCTGGCCCTTGGCCCGCAGATTGTGCAGCAGGCGCTCGGCGATCAGCCGTCGATTGGCCTCGGCAAAGCGCAAGGCCTGGTCGTGCTGCTCCAGGTACTGGGCGCCGGCGGTGCTGGTCATCAACAGGCCGTTGTGGCCGTGTTGGTCGACGTGGCTGCGCAAAATGGCCTCTCCCAGCCCTCGGGAGCCGCTGTGCACCAGCAGCAGCAAGGCTTTCGGGTCCAGTGCCAGTGCTTGCAGGGTGTCGGCGTCATGGACCTGATCGAGTTGTTGCAGTTCGGCGAAGTGGTTGCCGCCGCCGATGGTACCCAGGGAGTGCTCATGACCGCTGACGGGCAATGCCAGTTGCGCGCGTTGTTCATCCCACTGCTCATCCAGGGGCAGGTCGATATTGCCGATTTTCTTTTCCAGCTTGTCGAGGTTGAGGCGAGTGCTGGAGAGGTCGGTTTGCCACAGCGCCATGCCGCAGCCGATGTCGTTGCCCACCAGCGCCGGGTAGGCCACTTCGGTGGAAAAAAATGCCGCGCCCACCGGATAGCCCCGGCCTGGATGCAGGTCGGGCATGCCGACGACCTGGCGCATGCCGGGCAGTTGTGCGGTGGTGTGCAGTTGCTGGAGCGCTTTGTCTTCGATCCAGGTGGTGTCGGAGGCGATCAGAGAGACGCCGTTCGACAAATGACGGATGCAAGTGTCCATGTCCAATTCCTGATTGGAAAAAAATATTCAGGTAGTGGCAGGACGAAGCGGGGGTTAAGCGAAGGCGCTAGCGGGTAGCGGTTGCAGCGTTTAAACCAGGCACGTCCTGCAAGGGGTGATCAGCTGTTGCATGGTGGATCTCCTTGGCAAAAGTGTGGAAAGGGCGCGCAGGTTAATCTTTTGCCCGGGGGCTGGCAATGGTGTGGGCAAACAAAGTGCACCTTCTGCGGCCGCTACGGTCGTAAAACCATCACCTTGTTGAATGAGGATGGTTATGCAGACCTTTGGTGAGCGCTTGAAAGAACAGCGCAAGGCGTTGGGGCTCTCCCAGCAGGAATTCGGTGCCATTGGCGGTGTTGAAGCCAACGCCCAGGGCCGTTACGAGAGCGGTGAGCGGGTGCCCAAATCGGATTACCTGATGGCCATCGGGCGCCACGGCGTTGACCTGCTTTATGTGTTGACCGGCGAGCGCTCGCGCTTGTCCGAGGGCAGCCTGAGCCTGGATGAAAGCACCATTATTCAGAACTACCGCCACCTCGGAGATGAGGATCAGGAGGCGATCGCCCAGCTGGCGTCCTCCCTGGCGGAGTGCTGAGTGGGCGCGGGGGAGTTTTTCTGCTGTTCGCGCGCCTTTTTAACGCGGCCTGAGCGATACTCTCGCGTTTTCAGGACGAGGAGGCAGCATGCGGGTTTTGATGGCGGTAATGGTGGCGGCGCTATTGGCTGGCTGTGCGAGCTCTACCATGGATGAGGCTCGGGCCCGAACGCCCAACAAAACCCTGGCCTCGGCCAAGGCTGATCAACTGGTAGCGCAATGTGTGCAGTTCGCCTGGCAGGACGAGTCGGTCTTTGGTGTCGATGCCGCTGCCTATCTGCAACCGGGCAAGGCTGGGGGGTACACCGTGTATACCCGTTCCGCCGAGACTTTTGTCGATATCAAGGCCGAGGCAGCGACGACCACCGTCCACTTTTATGCGGTTGCAGACAGCTATGTCTCGAAGCGTCGCCTGGCGGCGCTAGCGACCTGTCTGTAACGCAGAGGATAGTCACTGGCGTTGGTATTTGACGCTATCAGGTACAAACCCGGCATCGGCCGGGTTTTGTCATTTCTGGGGAAGGGTTTCCAGCTGGTCAGGCCAGCTGTTATTGGCGATCTGTGGAAACACCCAATAAGCCTGTAGCAAAGCGTGTAATACATTGCCTCTTCAAACTGTCAGTTGAAATAAGGAAGTCCAGGGATTAAGGGGGCTGGGGCGGACTTTTGTAAATTGTCCTGAATGGTTAGTTTTTGTGGTGATGAAAAAAGCAGGGAAAAGTGCGCTAAGTTGAGGGTGCTCAATAAGGAGCAGTAGTTAATTAATCAATGGAGTGAAAGATATGAATAAGCCACAGGCTCAACTAAAACATGGTCGCGTTGTTTCTCCGTCCAGCCGCGGTGCGGTAGCGGTAGAACTGGGGCTGCTGGGAACCTGGCAGGTCAACGAGATGGAAGGCGGGAAAAACTTTCCGGCCCTCGCCGCCGGTCCTTTCCCAAAGCCTTACGACAGCGATGTGGCCAGTGTCGCGCCACCCGCCGACGGTCATATTCTCAGTGGCGGCAAGGTTGATGATCGCGATTGCATCAACTTCACCAACGAGGAAATGTCGAAAAAGATCAACCGGCCCTTCACTTGGCCGCTGGTGAACGTGAACCCGGGCCAGGTGTTCCAGGTGCAGTGGGAATACACCGCACCTCACGTTACCCGGGGCTATAACTGGTTCATCACCAAGGACGGCTGGGACCCGAAACAGCGCATCAGTCGCGCCCAGCTGGAACCCCAGGCTTTTTATCAGGACTTCTACACCGAAGTGCCATTCGACAAGTTCGGTTCGGTATTGAAAGCCAAGACTCATCATGAAGTTGTGCTGCCCAAAAATAAAAAGGGCCACCATGTTGTAGTACTGGTGTGGATTGTTGCCAATACCGGCAATGGCTTTTATCAGGCTTTCGATCTGGACTTTAAATAAGTTTCAGGTAGTTAACATTTTCTGACAGTTCTGAAGGATTAGAACGTGGATAAGATCGATTTTGCATTAATCAAGAGTCAGGCCGCAGATGCTGCTTCCCTGATGCCGAGCATTGCCGGCAAGAAGGTGCTCATGGGCTTCTGGCACAACTGGGCCGCCGGTCACAGCGACGGCTACCAGCAGGGGCAATTCGCCAACCTGGATCTGGTGGACGTGCCCAAGGAATACAACGTGGTTGCAGTGGCCTTCATGAAGGGCAACGGTATTCCCACCTTCAAGCCCTACAACCTTTCGGACGCCGAGTTCCGGCGCCAGGTGGGCGTGCTCAACAGCCAGGGCCGGGCGGTATTGATCTCCCTGGGCGGCGCCGATGCCCATATCGAATTGCACAAGGGCAACGAACAGCCCCTGGCCAACGAAATCATCCGTCTGGTGGAAACCTACGGCTTCGATGGCCTGGATATCGACCTGGAGCAGAGCGCCATCGACTTTGCCGACAACAAGAGTGTGCTGCCAGCCGCCTTGAAGCTGGTGAAGGATCATTACGCCGGCCAGGGCAAGCACTTCATCATCAGCATGGCGCCTGAGTTTCCATACCTGACCAGCAATGGCAAGTACGTGGCCTACCTGCAGGCCCTGGAAGGCTATTACGACTTTGTCGCGCCGCAGTTCTATAACCAGGGAGGCGACGGGCTCTGGGTGCAGGAGGCCAATGGCGGGCAGGGCGCCTGGATCGCCCAGAACAATGACGCGATGAAAGAGGATTTCCTCTACTACCTGAGCGAAAGCCTGGCCTCCGGTACCCGTGGTTTCACTCGCATTGCCGCGGACAAGCTGGTGATAGGCCTGCCAAGCAACGTCGATGCCGCGGCCACTGGCTATGTGATCGACCCGTCGGCGGTGAGCAATGCGTTCAAGCGCTTGCAGGGCGCCGGTCACGCCATCAAGGGGTTGATGACCTGGTCGGTGAACTGGGATGCCGGCGTCAGTCGGCAGGGCGTGCCCTACAACTGGGAGTTTCGTCATCGCTATGCGCCGCTGATCCATGGCGATGGCGGTGAGCCGGAGCGCCCAGGTGCTCCTGGAAACCTGATGGTACTGGGCACCAGTCGCAGCAGCGTCAACCTGAGCTGGGGCGTTTCCGGTAGTGTGCGGCCGGTGGAGTTCTACACCTTGTACCGCGACGGCAATGCGGTCGCTCGCACCCCCTCTCCGGGCTTCGAGGATCAGGGGCTGAGTGCGGACACCCAATACAGCTATTTTGTGACCGCTACCGACACTCAGGGCCAGGAGTCGCTCCCCAGCCGCAGTGTGAGTGCCAGGACCGCAGGCGGTGCGGTCGATCCGAGCTTTCCCGAGTGGCGCACCAGCCAGCACTACCTCAGGGAGGATGGAGTGACTTACGAAGGCAATCGTTACCTGTGCCTTCAGGAGCACACCTCCAACCCGGGCTGGACGCCATCCGTAGCGTTCACCCTGTGGAGCAAGGTGCTGCAGGAGCGTCATGGCTGAGTTGTGACGGCCATTGATGAAGTTGAGTGGCCAGGCGGTTCTTGCGGAAGTTGTCGATCCGTGCGAGCCGCTTTTTTCGTTTCCGCTGGCCGGCAACAGCCCGGGTTATGAGCTATTACTGAGCTGCCCGGATGTGTCGATCAATCAAGCGGAGATGAGCTCGATGTTGCAGCAATGGTTGCTGGCGGCTGTGCATTTGCTGGCGTTTGCCAGTGCCTTTGCCGGGGTACTGGCGCGTGCTTCGGCATTGCGTCGCCTGGGCGGCGGCGCTGCGGCGCCCGGGCAGGTGTTGCGGGCCGACAATGTCTGGGGGCTGATGGCCGCGGTGTTGTTGATCACCGGGTTGTTGCGGGCTTTTGGCGGTTATGGCAAGGGTACGGAGTATTACCTGCACCAGCCGCTGTTCCATCTGAAGATGACGCTGTTCGTGATCATCCTGTTGCTGGAGGTCCTGCCGATGCTGACCTTGATCCGCTGGCGCATGGCCCTGGGGCGAGGGGTGGCGCCACAGATCGGGCGGGCGCTGCTGTTCGCCCGTATCAGCGATGTGCAGGCCCTGCTCATGGTGTTGATGGTCATCGCCGCCAGCGGCATGGCGCGTGGGGTGACCTGGGCTCAGTTGTAATCATTGGTAAGCGGGGCTGCACTGCGTGGCTGCTTGAGAGTAGGCTCGCGGCTCTATCAATGAGCAATGGAAGCCTTCGATGTTTCAAATGAATGACCTGGTGCCGGAGATGCTGGTCACCGACCTGCAGCGCAGTCTGGCCTTCTACTGCGATCTTCTGGGCTTCAAGGTGGAGTATCAGCGGCCGGAACACTTCTTTGCCTTCCTCTCCCTCAATGGTGCCCAACTGATGCTGGAGCAGGATGACCAGCAGGAATCGGAGTGGCGCGTGGGGCCCTTGCAGGCTCCATTTGGCCGCGGCATGAACCTGTCCATCGAGTGCCCGGATATTCGCCAGTTGGCAGCCGCCCTGGCTCGGGCGGGCATTGCCTTGCGTCGAGAGATTCAGGAGTGCTGGTACCGTCACGACGAATTGCTGCACGGCGAGTTGAACCTGCTGGTACTCGACCCGGATGGTTACCTGCTGCGCTTTACCCAGGACCTGGGCTTCAAGCCTGTGGAGCCTGCAGCGGACGCCTGACCGCCGCACCGGTGCGCCGCCTGCAATGCAGCGGCGGCGTGTGTCGGGAATCAACGGTCGGGCTCGCTATCGCGAAAGGGCGATAATCAGTGGTTGACGACAGTCTGATGGGCGGGAATCTGCTGTGGCTGCAACCGGGCGAGGGTGTGCGGGCCGTCTGCGGGGAAAAGCTCAAGGCAAACAAGACAGGCGCTGCGCCAGCCGTTGTGCGCGGGCAAAAGGCTGGTGCTCATGCTGTTCAGGGGGTTTCGCGTTTGTCCGGAGCGGTCAGGCCTGCCTGAATGCGTTGATAGATTTCTTCACGGTGTACCGCGACGTCTTTTGGCGCGTTGATACCAATGCGCACTTGCTGGCCGCTGACGCCGAGAATGGTGATCGTAATGTCGTCACCGATGTTTATGCTTTCACCGACTTTGCGGGTGAGTATCAGCATGATCTTCTCCTTGATAGCTTTGTAGGGCACCAGATTCAAACAGTGCAGAGGTCGGTCTTAGGTATAGATTAGTGCGAAGTTCCACTGAGTGGGTGCCTCTTTCTGACGCGCAGAAGATCTATTAATTCCCAAGGCGCAACTATACATAGGCAATAAATATCATTCTTCCTGTTTCGGTCCGATTTTGTGACGAGGTCTCTCGGGTCATGAGTGCTAAAATCGCCACCTCAGACTTTCTAGGGGTTAGGTTGTGCGCACAGTAGCGATGATGATGGCGGTATTGGCGTTGGCCGGTTGTGGGGAAGGCAAGCGGGTCGAAGCGAACAAGAGCACGGCGGTGGCAGTACAGACCCAGCCGGCCTCGACCGAGCCGCAATGGGATGTGCTGGTGGGCAGCCCGCTCCCCCTGGCGGTGAGTGACCTGACCGGCTGGCTGATCGAGCACGGGGTAATTTCCAATGTGGTGACCGTGGACGGCAAGCGTCTGGTCGTGGTCGGTCCGTTTGCTTCCCAGGCCGAGGCCGAGGCGAAGAAGAATGAAGTGACCGAAAAGCTGGTCAAGGCCAAGAAGCGTGACATCGAAGTCACGGTCATCGAGCATCAAGCCGCGCAGTAAGCCCGTTTCCATAGGCTCAATGATCGCCCGCCACCCGCGGGCGATCTGCGTTCAGCCACAAGCCTTGAGGTTGACTGCGCCGACGAATTCATTGCCGCGCCCCATCACGCAAGCCACGCTCTGATTGCGCTGGCGCTCCCAGGCCTGTACTGGATAGGTCTTGTTCCAGGCTTCGAAGAGCTGCCGATCCTGTTTGGAAAGGCGCAGGCCGTACTGCTTGCTCATGTAGAAGTAGGTGCGGGCAATCATCCCGCGAATCGAAGGGCGAGGCATGACCTTCTTGGCCTTGAAGTCGACCTGGGTCAGGCACGAACCGTACTGGCCCGATTGTTCCGGCAGCCAGCCGAAGCTGAAATTGCTGCGATCACCATTCACTTCGCCAATGCTCGGTACCAGATTGTGCAGGTCGGCCTCGGCGCGCTGATAGACCGAATCGGTGCGTGTGCAGTTCTTGCGACCGCCTTGTTGCCAGCACTGGCGCTGATGGCCGATCTGCCAGGCCGGCACTATATGCTCCCATTCAATGCGTTCGGCGCGTTTGGCGTTCTTGCGCGGAACATAGCCGCAGGCCGCCAGGTTCACCCGGTTGCCGTTGTATTTGCAGCCGCAATAGAACTCGGTGGATTGGGGGGCGTAGAGCTTCCAGGCGACTTTCTTGGCTTCGCTGAAGGTGCGGGGTGCATCGGCTTGGGCGGAACAGGCGAGAAACAGCAACAGCAGGGCAAAACAACGGACACTCATCGACTCAATCTTCCTTCGGCACGACCCAGAAAATCTGCACACCGCCATCGTCGCGGTAGGCGAGGGTGACGTTGTCGTTTTCGGCGATCTCCTCCAGCAGGCGTTCCCACTCATCCTGTGGCTCATCGGCGAGGCGGAAGATCAGCGCTGCCTTGGCCTTTTGTGCGGTGGGAGAGTTGATGATTTTCTGGATGCGCACACCCAGGCGTTCGTAGGAGCTGAGGGGCGTTTGGGTCGTGGCCACGGAACATTCCTTATTAAGCTGTACGTGCATACAGTATTTAACTGTAGGGCATTTCGCAACTGCTTAAAATTCAAGAAGTTCCTCTGACAACGCTTTATGCATTTGTCTCACGAGGAGAGCAGATTTTTTTGCATGGGGGAAAGAGGGGGGAACCACCCGCCCGGGCGGGCGAGTGGTTGCAAGCATGCTCGACCGGGGCCGGTCGAGCAGAGGGGCTGTCAGTATTCCCAGAACATGCGTTGCAGTTCCTTGCTGTCCTGGGTCTTGGTCAGGGCGACCATGGCCAGGATGCGGGCTTTCTGCGGGTTCAGGTCATGAGCCACGACCCAGTCGTACTTGTCGTCAGGCTGTTCGGCGTTGCGCAGTACGAAACCGCCGGCATTGACGTGGGAAGAACGAATGATCTGTACGCCATTCTTGCGCAGTTCCTGCAGGGCTGGGACCACACGGGAAGACACCGAGCCATTGCCGGTACCGGCGTGGATGATGGCTTTGGCGCCACCTTGGGCCAGGGCCTTGTAGGCGGTGTCGCTGACGTTGCCGTAGCCGTAGGCGATTTCTACGTCAGGCAGGCTCTTGATGTTCTTGATGTCGAATTCCGAATCCATGGTGTGGCGCTTGGCTGGCAGGCGGAACCAGTAGGATTTGCCTTCCACCACCATGCCCAGCGGGCCCCATGGGCTCTTGAAGGCTTCGGTCTTGATGTTGATCATCTTGCTGACATCGCGGCCGGACTGGATTTCATCGTTCATGGTCACCAGTACGCCTTTGCCGCGGGCGTTCTTGCTGCCGGCCACAGCCACAGCGTTGTACAGGTTGAGCATGCCGTCAGCCGACATTGCGGTACCCGGGCGCATGGAGCCGACTACAACGATTGGCTTGTCGGTCTTTTCCACCAGGTTGAGGAAGTAGGCGGTTTCTTCCAGGGTATCGGTACCGTGGGTGATGACGATGCCATCGACGTCCTTGCTGTCGGCCAGTTCGGCAACGCGGCGGCCCAGTTGCAGCAGGTTTTCGTTGGTGATGCTTTCCGAGGCGATTTGCATGACTTGCTCGCCACGCACGTTGGCCAGTTGGCTCAACTCGGGAATGCCGGCGATCAGTTGTTCGATGCCGACCTTGGCCGCCTGGTAGGTGGCGCTGTTGGCCGCGCTGGCGCCGGCGCCGGCGATGGTGCCGCCGGTGGCGAGAACCACGACGTTGGACAGTTTCTGTTGGGTTTCAGCTTCTTTGGCTTGCAGGGCTGCAGGTAGAAGCAGGAGGAGGGCCAAAGCGCCCGGGGCGAAGGATTTGAAGGCAGATTTCATTATTTTCTCTCTAGTAGTGAGACGGTGCTGATGCAGGTTCATCTAGAAACACCCCGGCGGCAGATCTGTATGCGCCGGGGCAGCGAGGGTGGAGCAGGATCTGTACCAGCGCTACCTTGGCTGGATGACTATTTTAAGTTACTGATTTATATCAATTTTATTTCTGTTTTTATGCGTAAGAAGTCATGTGGCGTCCGGGTTTCCGAACGTTTTCAAGGTGGCGCGTTCGGCAATCCGAAAATGCTCGTCACAAGTCCCGGGATGACTTCTCGCTCATCCATTAAAGATTGTTCTGCAGCGGTCGATGATCCTTCTAGGATTTTTCACCAGGAGTTCCCATGTCACTGTCAGTAGGATTTCCAGGGGCAGGAGCCATTCTGATCAATGGCAAGTCGCCCGCGACCATCGATGCGTTGAGTAATGCCGCCGCCGAACAGGCGTCTACGGCGTTGGGTACCGACGAGTCGGGCACTTTGCGGGTCGGCTCCAGCAAGCAGGCCGAACAGTCTGAAAGCGAAAGCCCAAGCGAAGACAAGCACGGCATCGTGGTAAAGATGCTGCTCAAGCGCATGCAGGAGCTGCAGCAGCAACTTCGCGAGCTGCAACAGCAACTGGCTGCCGCCCAGGCCGCCAACTACCCAACCCCTGAGGCCAAGCAGACGGCAGTGATGGCCATTCAAGGGCAAGTCGCCGATACCAACGGCGCGCTGGCGGAAGTCTCTGGCAACCTGGTCCGGGAGTTGGCCAAGGAGTCGTCTTCCGGTGGCCTGGTGAACACCACTGCCTGAATCATCAGCCTGTCCGGGAGCATTTTTCGGGCAGGTTTTTCTCCTCGTGGCCGGCTGCGGATGGCTACCCACTCTCTCTGATCGCACTTTGAACAGCGTTGACAAACGCTGGCGAGGTTCGCATAGTTCGTTTTACGCAAACGTTTGCGCGGCCTTCGGACAAGGATAATCGTCTATCTTTGCAAGGTTCGCCGTCGGCCAGTGGGGCTGCCTACCTGGCGGTTCCGTTTGACGAACGTTGCTCACAATAATCATAAGATCGGAGTGAACCCATGAAGCTGCCCTTTGCTGGACGTCTCCTCGCTGTCGCCGTTCTCGCCGCTGCATCCGCGGCCCTTCCTTTCTCCTCGGCTCAAGCCGATACCCCGCAGAAACCCAAGGTCGCCCTGGTCATGAAATCCTTGGCCAACGAGTTCTTCCTGACGATGGAAGATGGTGCCAAGGCCTATCAGAAAGAGCATTCCGCCGATTTCGACCTGGTGTCCAACGGCATCAAGGATGAAACCGATACCGCCAACCAGATCCGCATCGTCGAGCAGATGATCGTCTCCAAGGTCAACGCCCTGGTGATTGCCCCGGCTGACTCCAAGGCCATGGTTCCGGTGATCAAGAAGGCCGTGGACGCCGGGATCACGGTGATCAACATCGACAACCAGCTCGACCCCGGCGTGCTGAAGAGCAAGAACATCAGCGTGCCTTTCGTTGGCCCGGACAACCGCAAGGGCGCGCGTCTGGTGGGTGAGTACCTGGCCAAGCAACTCAAGGCCGGTGACGAAGTGGGAATCATCGAAGGGGTTTCCACCACCACCAACGCACAGCAGCGCACCGCCGGCTTCAAGGATGCAATGGAAGCCGCGCAGATCAAGGTGGTGTCGCTGCAGTCGGGCGACTGGGAAATCGACGCCGGCAATCGTGTGGCCTCGGCCATGCTCAGCGAATACCCGAACCTCAAGGCATTGCTGGCCGGTAACGACAGCATGGCGGTAGGCGCGGTTTCGGCAGTCCGGGCTGCCGGCAAGGCAGGCAAGGTGCAGGTCGTGGGCTACGACAACATCAACGCCATCAAGCCGATGCTCAAGGATGGCCGGGTCCTGGCCACTGCCGATCAGTTCGCTGCCAAGCAGGCGGTGTTCGGTATCGAGACCGCGCTGAAGATCCTCAAGGGCGAGAAAGTCGACAGCGGCACCAATGGCGTGATCGAAACTCCGGTTGAACTGGTCACTCAGTAGTCATTGCGGCGGTACAACGGCGCTCGCCCGGTTGGGCGGGCGCATGGAGAGTTTCCTATGTCAGTTTCTGCTGCCAACGCTGTCCTATCGGTCAGCGGTATCGGCAAGACTTATGCGCAACCGGTGTTGACCGGCATCGACCTGACGCTGTTGCGCGGTGAAGTGCTGGCGCTCACCGGCGAGAACGGTGCCGGCAAGAGCACCCTGTCGAAGATCATCGGTGGCCTGGTCAGCCCCACCACAGGGCACATGCAGTTCAATGGCCAGGATTATCGTCCGGGCAGTCGCGCCCAGGCCGAGGATCTGGGCATTCGCATGGTGATGCAGGAGCTCAACCTGCTGCCGACCCTGTCGGTGGCCGAGAACCTGTTCCTCGACAACCTGCCCAGCAGTGGTGGCTGGATCAGCCGCCGGCAATTGCGCAAGGCGGCGATCGAGGCCATGGCCCAGGTCGGTCTGGATGCCATCGACCCCGACACCCTGGTGGGCGAGCTGGGCATCGGCCACCAGCAGATGGTGGAGATCGCCCGTAACCTGATCGGCGACTGCCATGTGCTGATTCTCGATGAGCCCACCGCCATGCTCACGTCCCGCGAGGTAGAAATGCTCTTCGAGCAGATCACCCGCCTGCAGGCCCGCGGCGTGTCGATCATCTATATCTCCCATCGCCTGGAAGAGCTGGCCCGGGTTGCCCAGCGCATCGCGGTATTGCGTGACGGCTGCCTGGTCTGTGTCGAGCCGATGGCCAACTACAACAGCGAGCAACTGGTGAACCTGATGGTGGGCCGCGAGCTGGGCGAGCACATCGACCTGGGCGAGCGCCGGATCGGCGCGCCGGCCTTGACGGTGAGCAACCTCAGCCGCTCGGACAAAGTCCGCGATGTGTCCTTCGAGGTCCGCAGTGGCGAGATCTTCGGAATTTCCGGGTTGATCGGGGCAGGGCGCACCGAGCTGCTGCGCCTGATCTTCGGTGCCGATGTCGCCGACAGCGGCACCATCGCCCTGGGCACCCCGGCGCGCCCGGTGAGCATCCGCTCGCCAGTGGATGCGGTGGCCAACGGCATCGCCCTGATTACCGAGGACCGCAAGGGTGAGGGGCTGCTGTTGACCCAGTCCATCAGCGCCAATATCGCCCTGGGCAACATGCCGGCGATTTCCAGCAGCGGCCTGGTCAATGGCCAGGACGAGGAGCATCTGGCGCAGCGCCAGATCGACGCCATGCGTATCCGCAGCTCCAGCCCGGCGCAACTGGTCAGCGAGCTGTCCGGTGGCAACCAGCAGAAGGTGGTGATCGGCCGCTGGCTGGAGCGCGACTGTTCGGTGCTGCTGTTCGATGAGCCGACCCGTGGCATCGATGTCGGTGCCAAGTTCGATATCTACGGCCTGTTGGGGGAGTTGACCCGGCAGGGCAAGGCCCTTGTGGTGGTGTCCAGCGACCTGCGCGAGCTGATGCTGATCTGCGATCGCATCGGCGTGCTCTCGGCCGGGCGGCTGATCGATACCTTCGAGCGCGACAGCTGGACCCAGGACGAACTGCTTGCCGCGGCATTTGCCGGCTATCAAAAACGAGATGCGCTGATCGATGAAGCGGCGCCTAGGAATGCATCATGAAAACTGCAGCAAGCGGCAAGCGAGGCGGCCACTACTACGGCCTCGGCACTTACCTGGGGTTGGCGGGGGCGCTGCTGGGGATGATCGTGCTGTTCTCCCTACTCAGCAGTCATTTTCTGTCCTATGACACCTTCAGTACCCTGGCCAACCAGATTCCCGACCTGATGGTGCTGGCGGTGGGCATGACCTTCGTCCTGATCATCGGTGGCATCGACCTGTCCGTGGGCTCGGTGCTGGCCCTGGCGGCGTCGACCGTCAGCGTGGCGATTCTCGGCTGGGGCTGGAGCGTGGTGCCCGCGGCGTTGCTGGGCATGGCTTGCGCGGCGCTGGCGGGAACGGTGACCGGTTCGATCACCGTGGCCTGGCGCATTCCTTCGTTCATCGTGTCTCTGGGTGTACTGGAAATGGCCCGCGGCGTGGCCTACCAGATGACGGGCTCACGCACCGCCTACATCGGTGACGCCTTCGCCTGGTTGTCGAATCCGATTGCCTTCGGCATTTCGCCGTCGTTTATCATTGCCCTGCTGATTATTTTCCTGGCCCAGGCGGTGCTGACTCGCACCGTGTTCGGTCGCTACCTGATCGGCATCGGTACCAACGAAGAGGCAGTGCGTCTGGCGGGGATCAACCCCAAACCCTACAAGATCCTGGTCTTCAGCCTGATGGGGTTGCTGGCAGGTATCGCTGCACTGTTTCAGATTTCTCGCCTGGAAGCGGCAGACCCGAACGCGGGCTCCGGTCTGGAGTTGCAAGTCATCGCTGCGGTGGTGATCGGCGGCACCAGCCTGATGGGCGGGCGCGGTTCGGTGATCAGTACCTTCTTTGGCGTCTTGATTATTTCCGTGCTGGCTGCGGGCCTGGCGCAAATCGGCGCATCCGAACCGACCAAGCGCATCATCACTGGTGCGGTCATCGTGATTGCCGTGGTGCTGGACACTTATCGCAGCCAGCGCGCCAATCGGCGGGTTTGATTCATGGCAACAATCAAGGATGTGGCGGCGCTGGCGGGGATTTCCTACACCACGGTGTCCCATGTGCTGAACAAGACGCGGCCAGTCAGTGAGGAAGTTCGGGTCAAGGTCGAGGCCGCTATCGCGCGCCTGGACTATGTGCCCAGCGCGGTGGCGCGTTCGCTGAAGGCCAAGACCACGGCGACCATCGGCTTGCTGGTACCCAACAGCCTCAACCCGTACTTCGCCGAGTTGGCTCGGGGGATCGAGGATTATTGCGAACGCAACGGCTACTGCGTGATCCTCTGCAACTCCGACGACAACCCGCAGAAGCAGCGCAACTACCTGCGGGTATTACTGGAAAAACGTATCGACGGGTTGATTGTCACCTCGGCCGGTGGCGACAGCGGCCTGGCCCAGGGGCTGGCCGGCGTGCGCACGCCGATGGTGATTGTCGACCGTGGGCTGGAAGGGGTGAACGCCGACCTGGTGCGTATCGACCACCAGCACGGTGCCTACCTGGCCACCCGACACCTGCTGGAGCTGGGGCATCGGGACATTGCCTGCATCGGCGGCCCGGGCAATACCAGTGTGGCGCAGATGCGCCTGGCGGGATTCCAGCAGGCGCTGCGTGAGGCCGGTGTCGAGGCGCCTGCCGAGCGCATCCTGGAAAGTGATTTCAGTAGCACTGGTGGTTATCGCGCAGCCGCGCAGTTGCTCGATGGCGGACAGCCGCCGAGCGCGATTTTCGCTGGCAACGACATGATGGGCATCGGGGTGCTGCGCGCGGCAGCGGAGCGCAATATCCGCGTGCCCAGCGAGCTTTCGGTGATCGGCTTCGACGACATCCTCATGAGCCGCTACGTCTACCCGGCGCTGACCACGGTCGGCCAGTCGATCCTGCAACTGGGGGAAACCGCGGCAGAGTTGCTGCTGCGGCGGATCGCCTGCCGGGAGCTGCCGGTCGACCAGCGCATCGTTACGCCGAATATCGTCTTGCGGGAGTCGACGGCGCCGCTCGGTGGCGCTTTCGCCGAATACCGCTGAACCCAACTGATTGAGTACCGATGTATGTCAGCAAAAGTAGTGGTAGTGGGTAGCCTCAACATGGACCTGGTGACTCGGGCCGAGCGCCTGCCCCGAGGGGGCGAGACGCTGATTGGCAAATCCTTCGCCACGGTATCCGGTGGCAAGGGCGCCAATCAGGCGGTGGCTGCGGCCAGGCTGGGAGCGCAGGTGTCGATGGTCGGCTGTGTCGGCGACGATGCCTATGGCGAGCAACTGCGAGGTGCCTTGCTGGCCGAGCAGATCGATTGCCAGGCGGTGAGTGTGGTCGAAGGCTCCAGTGGGGTGGCGCTGATCGTGGTGGATGACAGTAGCCAGAATGCGATTGTCATAGTCGCCGGCGGCAATGGCCAGCTCACTCCCGAGAAGGTCGCCGGGTTCGATGGGGTGCTGCAGGATGGGCAAGTCATCATCTGCCAGCTTGAAGTGCCGCTGGCGACTGTGGGCTACACCCTCAAGCGCGGGCGCGAACTGGGCAAGACGGTGATCCTCAATCCGGCGCCGGCCAGTGGCCCGCTGCCGGCGCAGTGGTATGGCGCGATCGACTACCTGATTCCCAACGAGAGCGAGGCTTCGGCCTTGAGCGGGGTAGCGGTGGACTCCCTGGAGAGCGCTGAAGTGGCTGCCGGTCGCTTGATCGCTGCGGGTGCTGGCAAGGTGATCATCACCCTCGGTGCACAAGGCTCGCTGTTTGCCGATGGCCAGCGTTTCGAGCACTTCCCGGCGCCCAGGGTCAAGGCAATCGATACCACGGCGGCCGGGGACACCTTTGTCGGCGGATTTGCCGCGGCCCTGGCTGCCGGCAAGAGCGAAGCCGAGGCCATCCGCTTTGGCCAGGTGGCTGCGGCGCTGTCGGTGACGCGCGCCGGTGCGCAACCTTCCATTCCCACGCTGTCCGACGTTCAGGCGTTTATCCCTTCATGAAAAAGACCCCTTTGCTCAACATTGCCCTGTCACGCTTGATCGCGTCCCTGGGCCACGGCGATATCGTGGTGATCGGCGATGCCGGCCTGCCGGTGCCCCCGGGCGTGGAGTTGATCGACCTGGCGCTGACCCACGGCGTTCCCGACTTTCTCACTACCTTGAAGGTGTTGCTCAGCGAGATGCAGGTGGAGCGTCATGTGCTGGCCGAAGAAATTCTGCTCAAGCAGCCCCCGCCGCTGGCGGCGCTTGAAGGCATGACCGCCGGTGGTGAGCTGGGGCAGCGGCAGCTCATGAACCACGAGGATTTCAAGGTGCTCAGCCGCCAGGCCCGTGCGGTGATCCGCACCGGGGAGTGCCAGCCGTATTGCAATATCGCCCTGATTGCCGGGGTGACCTTCTAGGCCGCTGTCGGGCCTTTTCCATCTTGCACAAGGAGTGCGCCATGCGCCGCTATGCTCAGTTGTTTCACCACTGGTTCCGGAGTCTGCTGCTTTTGTCTCTGCTCACTGCTACCGGCGCTCAGGCGGCGGAAAAAATCGATCTGATCATCGACACCGATCCGGGGGCCGACGATGTGGTAGCCCTGCTGTTCGCCCTGGCTTCCCCCGAGGAGCTGCAGATCCGCGCCCTGACCACGGTGG
Source organism: Pseudomonas sp. GW823-FHT02C05 (assembly GCF_058797595.1). Taxonomy (NCBI): domain Bacteria; kingdom Pseudomonadati; phylum Pseudomonadota; class Gammaproteobacteria; order Pseudomonadales; family Pseudomonadaceae; genus Pseudomonas; species Pseudomonas sp. GW823-FHT02C05. The sequence continues at coordinate 19,719 of NZ_JBXAJU010000001.1, forward strand.
CGGGCAACGTGCGGTTGGACAAGACCTCGCGCAATGCGCGTCTGGCCCGTGAGTGGGCGGGGCGCGAGGAGGTGCCGGTATACGCCGGAGCGCCCAAGCCGCTGCTGCGTACCCCCATCTATGCCGAGAATATCCATGGCAAGGAAGGCATTTCCGGGGTGACGGTGCACGAGCCCAAGGCGCCTCTGGCCAAGGGCAATGCGATCAACTACCTGATCGATACGCTGCGGGCGGCCAAGCCCCACAGCATCACCATCGCCATGCTCGGCCCGCAGACCAACCTGGCGCTGGCGCTGATCCAGGCACCGGACATCACCCAGGGCATCAAGGAAGTGGTGGTCATGGGCGGTGCGCACTTCAACGGTGGCAACATCACGCCGGTGGCCGAGTTCAACCTGTTCGCCGACCCCCAGGCGGCCGAAGTGGTGCTCAAGAGCGGCGTCAAACTGACCTATCTGCCGCTGGACGTGACCCACAAGGTGCTGACCAGCGATGCGCGGCTGCAGAAGATCGCGGCGTTGAACAACAACGCCAGCAAGGTGGTGGGGGACATCCTCAACGAGTACGTCAAGGGTGACATGGAGCACTACGGTATTCCCGGCGGCCCGGTGCATGACGCTACAGTGATTGCCTACCTGCTCAAGCCCGAGCTGTTCACCGGTCGTCAAGCCAATATGGTCATCGACAGCCGCGAGGGGCCGACCTTCGGTCAGACCATCGTCGATTGGTACGACGGCCTGAAGCAGGAAAAGAACGTGTTCTGGGTTGAGAACGGCGATGCCCAGGGCTTCTTCGACTTGCTCACCGAGCGCCTGGCGCGTCTCAAGTAAACCTTGCCCCCGCAGGTACCTGCCTGCGGGGTTCTATTCCCGTTCCGGGTCCTGTACGCCCAGGTGGTCGGCCGGGTATTTCTCGAAGACTTGTTCAATGAAGGCTCGGGCGGACTGGGTGCCCAGTTCCTTGACCAGCAGGTCTATGCCAATGATCGCCAGCTCCTCCGGGCTCCCCGGGCTGTAGGAGCATTGGCCCTGGGGCCATTTGGCTTTGATGTCGGCGTCGATACTCACGGTGGCCATGAAAGTCTCACGAATTCGGATAAGGCGGGTGCCAGGGCAGGGCTCTGGGCGGGTATTTGCTGCGTTGCAGAGTTAACCATGTTGCCGGGCGTTTGGCACTCCGACTTAGGCATCAGGCGAGTGCTGTGCGACACTGCGGCTTTTCCTGTGCTCAAGGAAGCCTCCGTGCAAATCGATTTGAACCAGCCTGATGCCCTGACCCTGGAGGCGGTGCGTCAGCTGCTGGCGTCTGCCAGCGACAACGTGCATACCCAGTTGCGCGTGAGCAAAACCGGAATTGCCTATATCTCTTCGGGGGTGGTGGGCGGTGCCGAGATAGAAGGTTTGCTGTTTCGCCTGGAAACCTGGGCGGCCGGCTCCGGGTATGTCGGCAAGGTGGCTGCCGCCGACGAGGTCTGGGTGATGCAGATCTTCAATGCGCTCAAACAGAACTGGCCCAAGCCGGCGTTCGACTACATCGACATCTATTGAGCGTCGTTCATATCCGGTGACGATTGTCCCGTGAAAGAGTGGCACCGGCTGAGGCAGACTTGCCCGCTGTTCGCCTGATACGGCAAATGGCCATTTTTTTTGAAACCAAAAGCCAATTCGGCTGTCGCACGATCTCTGCTTAATTTTGAAAAGGAGGCTTCATGCCTTGGAAGCTCGCTTCATTCGGAACCTTGTTGGCCGCTGTCGTCCTTGGTGGGTGCAGCACTGGCGGGGCGACAAAGGAGCCTGTGGCCGCTGAGTCCGGGCACACTCGTTGTGAAGCATCGGCCGCCGAATTCGCTGTCGGCAAGAAGGCTTCTCCCGAGTTGCTCGAGCAGGCCCGTACACGCGCAGGAGCGCAGTACGCACGGTTCCTCAAGCCCAACGACATGATCACCCTGGAGTACCGCTCGGATCGCCTGAACCTGAACACTGATGCCGGCCTGGTGGTGACCCGGGTCAACTGTGGTTGAGGGCTGAGGCCTTTGGATCACGCATAAAAAACCCCGTCACATGGACGGGGTTTTTTTAGCTCGCTGAGAAATTACTCAGGGCGAACTTGTGCAGCTTGCATACCCTTTTGGCCTTTCTCAGCCACGAAGGAAACGGTCTGGCCTTCTTTCAGGCTTTTGAAACCGTCGCTTTCAATAGCTTTGAAGTGTACGAACAGGTCGTCACCGCCACCTTGAGGAGTGATGAAGCCGAAGCCTTTTTCATCGTTGAACCATTTTACGGTGCCGGTTTGGCGATTAGACATGGTGTATCTCCAAGAAACATATATTTTCAGTAGTGCTGTGCTGCTCAGGCCAACTGGGCACACCGAGCTATCATAGTCGAAATGTTCGGCTTGGGAGCCCCCCAGAGGCGCTCTTTGCCCGATGTACCTGTGTATTTTGCCATCTGAGTTGGCTGCAGGCCCCGGTTTAAGGGGCTTTGGCGTAAAACAGAGGGTAATAAAAAAACCCGTAAAAGCTGCGTAAATTGTGAAAAAGACCGCGTTTCAGGCTCTGTGGCGAGCACTGGCGCAGCCTGTTCCGGGCATCAGCAGCTTATTTGACCACCCGGCAAGCAGCGATGGCGTCCAGTGCTCGGGTTCGCAGATCTGCGCTGGGTTGCTTGGTTTTGCTCATCAGCTCCTTGATCTCCTCGGTGGTGAATTTTTCATTTAGCTTGTCGGCGCCGCAGGCACAGTGCTTTTCGGCGCTCTTGGCGTCGATGTTCTGGCTGGCCGCCGCGGTGCAGTCCTTCATGTAGTCGGCGCGTGCTCCGGCAGGCCATGCCGCCTGTGCACTCAAAGGCTGTAGCAGGGTGAGCGGTGCGGCAAGGGCGAGTAGTTTGATAAGGCGCATGAGTCGGGTTCTCCTGAAGTCGGTAGCAAGGACGACGATTCTCCGGTTATTTGAGGCTCGACGTACATCTCAAGTTCACTTTCAACAATAAAAGACTGTAAACCAGGCTCGCGATAATTTGCTGCACGGCGATTGCGATGTATCTGTGCTAGCATGCCCGGCTTCGGTGTTTTCAAGCTTTGGGCCTTTTCTAGCCCTTGCCGTCTATGCCTCATTAATCTTGATGTGAACCCCAGTCACTCTGGTTCGGTTTTTCGGTTGGCCGCAAGGCTCTTGCCACTGTGAGGCAGGCGTTCGTAGCAGAACGGCCGGACTGAATCGCGTACTGGCTCATCCCAACCCACGTGACCTTTGGTAGGGGTCACCACTAGGAGAGGAGGCGCCATGCCCACTATTACTCTTCCCGACGGCAGTCAACGTTCATTCGATCACGCAGTATCCGTAGCCGAGGTCGCCGCTTCCATTGGCGCGGGCCTGGCCAAGGCCACATTGGCTGGCAAGGTCAACGGCAAGCTGGTCGACGCCTGCGACGTGATCGACGGCGATGCAACCCTGCAAATCATCACGCCAAAGGACGAAGAGGGGCTGGAGATCATTCGCCACTCTTGCGCTCACTTGGTGGGGCATGCGGTCAAGCAGTTGTATCCGACCGCGAAAATGGTCATCGGTCCGGTCATCGATGAAGGCTTCTATTACGACATCGCCTATGAGCGTCCTTTCACGCCTGAGGATATGGCCGCCATCGAGCAGCGCATGCAGCAGCTGATCGAGAAGGACTACGACGTGATCAAGAAGGTCACGCCGCGCGCCGAAGTGATCGAGGTGTTCAAGGCCCGTGGCGAGGACTACAAGCTGCGTTTGGTCGAAGACATGCCGAACGAGCAAGCGATGGGCCTGTACTACCACGAAGAATATGTCGACATGTGCCGCGGTCCGCACGTGCCGAACACGCGTTTCCTGAAGTCCTTCAAGCTGACCAAGTTGTCCGGTGCCTACTGGCGCGGTGATGCCAAGAACGAGCAGTTGCAGCGGATCTACGGTACTGCCTGGGCGGACAAGAAGCAGCTCGCTGCCTACATCCAGCGTATCGAAGAGGCCGAGAAGCGCGATCATCGCAAGATCGGCAAGCGCCTGGGCCTGTTCCATACCCAGGAAGAAGCGCCGGGCATGGTGTTCTGGCACCCTAATGGCTGGACCCTGTACCAGGTGCTCGAGCAGTACATGCGCAAGGTGCAGCGTGACAACGGTTACCTGGAGATCAAGACTCCGCAGGTGGTTGACCGCAGTCTCTGGGAAAAATCCGGGCACTGGGCCAACTACGCCGAGAATATGTTCACCACCGAGTCGGAAAGCCGCGACTACGCAATCAAGCCGATGAACTGCCCTTGCCACGTGCAGGTGTTCAATCAGGGCCTGAAGAGCTACCGCGAGCTGCCGATGCGCCTGGCCGAGTTCGGTGCCTGCCACCGTAATGAACCCTCGGGCGCTCTGCACGGCATCATGCGTGTGCGTGGCTTCACTCAGGATGATGCTCACATCTTCTGTACTGAAGACCAGATGCAGGCCGAGTCTGCGGCGTTCATCAAGCTGACCATGGATGTCTATGCCGACTTCGGTTTCAAGGACATTGAGATGAAGCTGTCCACTCGCCCTGAAAAGCGCGTGGGCTCCGATGATCTGTGGGATCGTGCGGAAAGCGCACTGGCAGCGGCTCTGGATAGCGCCGGCCTGCCATACGACCTGCAGCCGGGCGAGGGCGCATTCTACGGTCCGAAGATCGAGTTCTCGCTGAAGGACTGCCTGGGTCGTGTCTGGCAGTGCGGTACCTTGCAGTTGGACTTCAACCTGCCGATCCGTCTGGGTGCCGAGTACGTTTCCGAAGATAACAGCCGTAAGCATCCGGTGATGTTGCACCGGGCGATCCTCGGTTCCTTCGAGCGTTTTGTCGGGATTCTGATCGAGCATTACGAGGGCGCATTCCCTGCGTGGCTGGCTCCGACTCAGGCCGTGGTGATGAATATCACTGATAAACAGGCAGATTTTGCCCTCGAAGTGGAAAAAACACTCAATCAAAGCGGATTTCGTGCCAAGTCCGACTTGAGAAATGAAAAGATCGGCTTTAAAATCCGCGAGCATACTTTGCTCAAGGTTCCCTATCTCTTGGTTATTGGAGATCGGGAGGTCGAGATGCAGACTGTCGCTGTGCGTACCCGTGAAGGTGAAGACCTGGGCTCGATGCCTGTCGCCCAATTCTCGGCGTTCCTCGCACAAGCGGTTTCCCGGCGTGGTCGCCAAGATTCGGAGTAATTATTATTAAGCGTGATATGAGACAAGATAAACGAGCTGCACCGAAAGCCCCGATCAACGAGAATATCTCGGCACGCGAGGTTCGGTTAATTGGCGCTGACGGCGAGCAGATTGGCATCGTCTCGATTGATGAAGCGCTTCGTATAGCTGAAGAAGCCAAGCTGGATCTGGTGGAAATTTCCGCCGACGCAGTCCCACCTGTTTGCCGGGTGATGGATTACGGCAAGTCGATCTTCGAAAAGAAGAAGCAGATTGCTGCTGCGAAGAAGAACCAGAAGCAGATTCAGGTTAAAGAAATCAAGTTTCGTCCAGGGACGGAGGAAGGGGATTACCAGGTAAAACTGCGCAACCTGGTACGTTTCCTGAGTGACGGGGACAGGGCCAAGGTTTCCTTGCGATTCCGCGGCCGTGAGATGGCCCACCAGGAGCTGGGGATGGAACTCCTCAAGCGGGTTGAAGCTGACCTGCAAGAGTACGGTTCGGTCGAACAGCATCCTAAGATGGAAGGACGCCAGCTGATCATGGTCATCGCCCCGAAAAAGAAGAAGTAATCAACAGGGCACGGCAGGCCTTCTGATTATGTTTATCAACTGAATGCGGAGTATCCGAACATGCCAAAGATGAAAACCAAAAGTGGTGCTGCTAAGCGGTTTCTGAAAACTGCTAACGGTATCAAGCACAAGCACGCTTTCAAGAGCCACATCCTGACCAAAATGTCGACCAAGCGTAAGCGTCAACTGCGCGGTAGCAGCTTGCTGCATCCGTCTGACGTGGCAAAAGTCGAGCGCATGCTGCGCCTTCGTTAATTTTTGGATCAAGAATAGAGGAAGTAACTCATGGCTCGTGTAAAGCGTGGCGTCATTGCCCGTAAACGTCACAAAAAAATTCTGAAACTTGCTAAAGGCTACTACGGCGCTCGCTCGCGCGTATTCCGTGTTGCCAAGCAAGCGGTAATCAAGGCAGGCCAATACGCCTACCGTGACCGTCGTCAGAAAAAACGTCAGTTCCGCGCTCTGTGGATTGCTCGTATCAACGCTGGTGCTCGTAATAACGGCCTGTCGTACAGCCGTCTGATCGCTGGCCTGAAAAAGGCGTCCATCGAGATCGACCGTAAGGTTCTGGCTGATCTGGCAGTGAACGAAAAAGCGGCGTTTGCTGCGATTGTCGAGAAAGCTAAAGCCACCTTGGCTTAAGTACCCCCGACAGTCATCCGGGCTCACCTTTCGTGAGCCTAGATGTTAAACGTCATAAATAGGGGAAGAGCCTTCAAGCTCTTCCCCTATTTTGTATCTGGAGTCTGTACATGGAAAACCTGGATGCGCTGGTTTCTCAAGCACTTGAGGCCGTGCAACACGCTGAAGACATCAATGCCCTGGAACAGATCCGGGTTCACTTCCTTGGCAAGAAGGGCGAGCTGACTCAGGTGATGAAGACCCTGGGCAACCTGCCTGCCGAAGAGCGTCCGCAAGTCGGTGCGCTGATCAACGTTGCCAAGGAGCGTGTAACAGAGGTTCTCAATGCTCGCAAAGCGGCTTTCGAGGAGGCGGAACTCAGCGCCAAGCTCGCCGCCGAGTGCATTGACGTCACTCTGCCGGGCCGTGGCCAGACCTCGGGCGGTCTGCACCCGATTACGCGGACCCTGGAGCGTATCGAACAGTTCTTCACTCATATTGGCTACGGCATCGCCGAAGGCCCTGAGGTTGAAGACGACTATCACAACTTTGAAGCGCTCAACATCCCAGGCCACCACCCGGCCCGGTCGATGCACGACACCTTCTATTTCAACGCGAACATGTTGTTGCGCACCCATACCTCACCGGTACAGGTCCGCACCATGGAGTCGCAGCAGCCGCCGATTCGCATTGTCTGCCCAGGCCGTGTGTACCGTAGCGACTCCGATATCACTCACTCGCCGATGTTTCACCAGGTCGAAGGCCTGCTGGTCGATCGTGACATCAATTTCGCCGACCTGAAGGGCACGATCGAAGAGTTCCTGCGGGTGTTCTTCGAGAAGGAACTGGCGGTGCGTTTCCGTCCTTCGTACTTCCCGTTCACCGAGCCTTCCGCCGAAGTCGATATGGAATGCGTGATGTGCAGCGGTAAAGGCTGCCGGGTCTGCAAGCAGACTGGCTGGCTGGAAGTCATGGGATGCGGCATGGTTCATCCGAACGTGCTGCGTATGTCCGGGATCGATCCGGAAGAGTTCCAGGGCTTTGCTTTCGGCATGGGCGCCGAGCGTCTGGCCATGCTGCGTTACGGTGTCAATGACTTGCGCCTGTTCTTCGACAACGACTTGCGGTTCCTTGCGCAATTTCGCTAGTCGCGCGTCCGTAACGAATCTATTAGGAGAGCAGGATGAAATTCAGTGAACAATGGCTGCGCGGCTGGGTTAGCCCGCAGGTAAGTCGTGACGAGCTGGTAGCCCGTCTATCGATGGCCGGTCTTGAGGTCGACAGCGTAACGCCGGCCGCCGGTGATTTCAGTGGCGTGGTAGTGGGCGAGGTGTTGAGCACCGAGCAGCACCCGGATGCCGACAAGCTGCGCGTTTGCCAGGTCAGCAATGGCTCGGAGACCTTCCAGGTTGTATGCGGCGCGCCGAACGTGCGCCCGGGCCTGAAGGTCCCGTTCGCCATGATCGGTGCCCAGTTGCCGGGAGACTTCAAGATCAAGAAGGCCAAGCTGCGTGGTGTGGAATCCAATGGCATGCTGTGCTCCCAGGCTGAGTTGCAAATCGGTGAGGGCAATGACGGCCTCATGGAGTTGCCGGTCGATGCGCCGGTGGGTGAGGACGTTCGCACCTACCTGAGCCTGGACGATGCCAGCATCGAGGTCGACCTGACCCCTAACCGCGGCGACTGCCTGTCCCTGGCCGGCATGGCCCGTGAAGTGGGTGCCTTGTACGCGGCCAAGGTGCAGCGTCCGGAAGTGCCGGCGATTCCTGCGGCGCATGACGAAGTGCGTCCAGTGGAAGTGCTGGCTCCGGCTGCCTGCCCACGTTACTTGGGGCGTGTCGTCCGCAATGTCGACCTGTCCAAGCCTACTCCGCTGTGGATGGTCGAGCGCCTGCGTCGCGCCGATGTGCGCAGTATCGATGCTGCAGTGGACATCACCAACTACGTGATGCTCGAACTGGGCCAGCCGCTGCATGCCTTCGATCTCGCCGAGATCAATGGCGGCATCCGTGTACGAATGGCTGAAGAGGGCGAGAAGCTGGTATTGCTCGACGGTCAGGAAGTGACCCTGCGCAGCGATACCCTGGTGATTGCCGACCATACCCGAGCCCTGGCGATTGCCGGCGTGATGGGGGGGGAGCACAGTGGTGTCACCGCCAATACCCGTGACGTATTTCTGGAAAGTGCCTTCTTTGACCAGATCGCGGTTGCTGGCAAGGCACGCTCCTATGGCCTGCATACCGATGCTTCCCATCGCTATGAGCGTGGTGTGGACTGGCAGCTTGCTCGCGAAGCCATGGAGCGGGCTACTGGCTTGCTGCTGGAAATCACGGGTGGAGACGCGGGGCCGATCATTGAAACGCTCAGCGAGCAGCATCTGCCATCCGTTGCGCCTGTCACCTTGCGCGCTGAACGCATCACTCAGATGCTGGGCATGGAAATCGACGGCCTCGAGGTAGAGCGTTTGCTCACCGCCCTGGGCCTGACTGTAACTGCCGATGGGGCAGGGCAGTGGCGTATTGAGGTGCCGAGCCATCGCTTCGATATCAGTCTTGAGGTTGACCTGATCGAAGAGCTGGCACGTCTTTATGGTTACAACCGTCTTCCGGTTCGCTATCCGCAGGCTCGTCTGGCGCCTCAGGCCAAGGCCGAGGCCGAGGGTGACCTGCCTGCTCTGCGTCGTTTGCTGGTTGCTCGTGGCTATCAGGAAGCGATCACCTACAGCTTCATCGATCCGAAGCTGTTTGAACTGTTCAACCCAGGCGTCGAACCGCTGTTGCTGGCCAATCCGATTTCGGCCGACATGGCAGCCATGCGTTCCTCTCTGTGGCCGGGCCTGGTCAAGGCGCTTCAGCACAACCTGAACCGTCAGCAGGATCGTGTCCGCATGTTTGAAAGCGGCCTGCGTTTTGTTGGTCAGCTGGAAGGTTTGAAGCAGCAGCCGATGCTGGCAGGTGTTGTATGTGGCAGCCGCCTGCCTGAAGGCTGGGCGCAAGGTCGCGATGGCGTGGACTTCTTCGACGTCAAGGCGGATGTCGAAGCGGTACTGGGTTTTGCCGGTGCTCTTGATGCATTCACCTTTGTGCCGGGCAAGCATCCAGCGCTTCATCCTGGTCAGACGGCTCGCATCGAGCGTGATGGTCGTGAAGTCGGTTTCCTGGGGGCCATTCACCCAGAGCTGGCGAAGAATCTCGGCCTGGACCGCCCTGTCTATGTGTTTGAACTGGTCCTGAGTGAAGTGGCTCAAGGGCGTTTGCCGAAGTTCCATGAGCTGTCGCGCTTCCCGGAAGTACGTCGCGACCTGGCATTGCTGGCGGATCGTGACGTGGCGGCCAGCGCCGTTCTGGACGTAATCCGTGAAAATGCAGGTGAGTGGCTGACAGACCTCAGGCTGTTTGACGTCTATCAGGGTAAAGGTATTGATCCGCATAGAAAAAGCCTTGCCGTCGGCTTGACCTGGCAGCATCCATCGCGCACTCTTAACGACGATGAGGTGAACTCTACGACGCAAAATATCCTCACCTCGCTCGAACAAAGGTTGAACGCCACGTTAAGGAAGTGACGTATGGGGGCTCTGACGAAAGCTGAAATGGCCGAACGTCTCTACGAAGAGCTAGGCCTGAATAAACGCGAGGCCAAGGAATTGGTCGAGCTATTCTTTGAAGAAATCAGGCACGCTCTCGAAGACAACGAACAGGTCAAATTGTCCGGTTTCGGTAACTTCGACCTTCGGGATAAACGCCAGCGTCCTGGCCGCAACCCGAAAACGGGTGAAGAAATCCCGATCACGGCGCGCCGTGTGGTCACCTTTCGTCCAGGGCAGAAGTTGAAGGCCCGAGTTGAGGCTTATGCTGGAACCAAGTCATAACGACGAGCTCCCGGTCATTCCGGGCAAGCGCTACTTCACCATTGGTGAGGTCAGTGAGCTCTGTGCGGTCAAGCCGCATGTGCTGCGTTATTGGGAGCAGGAGTTTCCTCAACTCAACCCCGTCAAGCGCCGCGGAAATCGCCGGTATTATCAGCGCCAGGATGTGCTGATGATCCGGCAGATCCGCGCGTTGCTTTATGACCAGGGGTTCACCATCGGCGGGGCGCGTCTGCGTCTATCCGGTGATGAGGCCAAAGACGATACGACCCAGTACAAGCAACTGATCCGTCAGATGATCTCTGAGCTGGAAGATGTGCTTGTGGTGCTAAAAAAGTAATTCTCTGTTTTAAATACTTCCACTTTTCAAAAGCTTGCGGTATATTCCTCAACGTTTCCTGAGAAGTGAAACAGGTTTCACGCCTAGTCGGGGCGTAGCGCAGTCCGGTAGCGCACTAGCATGGGGTGCTAGGGGTCGAGTGTTCGAATCACTCCGTCCCGACCATATTCCTGAGTAAAATCAGACACTTAAGCCGATCTTCTGATCGGCTTTTTTGTGTCTGCGCAAAACCCGCGCAAAACTGGCGCAAAACTACCCCGTGATTTCGCTGATATTCAGGTCGGGAGTTGCCTCTGACCAGACGATTTCAGCATGATCCTTCTGGTAGTTTTTGGTCATGGTTTCGCTGGCGTGGCCGGCGATCTTTTGACCATCTTTACCGGCTTTCTGATACAGGTGGAGCGATAGCGCTCGCACTTCGTGGAAGCCTGGCATTTCCTCCTCCCTCCATCCTTTGTAACAACCCGCCGTTTCCCGCGCCTCTTTGAAGGCCCGCGTCAAATATCGTTCTTCGACCTGCGTCCAGTGGTCCTTCGTCTGCGCCTGCTTCTGCTTTTTGCGGTCAGGCCGGCGATGGATCAGGTAAGGCGAGACGATGTCATCCCGGCACCGACTGATCACTGTCTGTAGTTCTTCGGTCACCTTGAACCGGATCCATGCCGCATCACTGGCCTTGGCCGTCTTCTGCTGCACCACATACAGAAAACCTTCCCGAACCCCATCGAATCGCATGTTGAGGATGTCTGTGCGGCGCTGCGCCGTGATCAAGGCTAGGTCGATTGCGTTCTGCAGCCAGGCGGGCGACTTCTCCCGGATGGCTTTTAGGCCCTCGACGGTGTGTCGCTTGCGTTGCTTTTTCTCGATTCGGTTGATGGTGCTGGCTGCTGGGTTGTCCGGACACAGTCCCTTGGCAGCTGCGTGATTGAAGACGTCGATCAGCAGTGCGCGGCACTGGTTTGCAGTCCGAGGCGTGAGTGCGTCTAACATCTCCGCGATCATACGGATGGTGATCTGGTCGAGGGCCTGGCCTTCGAAGTGCTTTCGAAAGCGGCGAAAGTGGACGGCGTAAAGGCCCAAGGTGCCCTTGGCTAGCTCGCGCGGCGGCAGGACATCGCGCTCATAGATATCGAGGAAGTCGGCGAAAGATTCGGAGGCGTTGCCCATTACCGCCCCCACCAGATCGGCGCCGCGCAAGAACTCCAGGTTCAACTGCTTCGCGGCATCGATCGCCTTGATTCGGTCGGTGCCGAATTGAAACCACTTACCGTCGGTGGGCCGCCGGTAGCGATAGCTTGAACGCCGGGAATCGAAGTACAGGTTCTGCGGCAGGTTCTTGTTCGCTTTGTTGCGCGGCCTTGGGACCATCATGCTGCTCCTTTCAGAACCATTGCGACAAGGTCGTTTCCTGCCGACTTGCTGAACGCTGTCCAATCAACGTACCAGAGTTTCCCGATCTGCTCGCCTGGCACTTTTCCGTTACGGATGTAGTTGCGGATTGCCTGAGGGCACGGTGGCGTGCCGTTTTCGCCCCAACGTCGCCGCTGGAACTCACTGATCTTGATCAGCTCTTTTTTCATGGGGTTCTCCACGCCGCGCGTGGCGGCAGAGGGTGGTTAAGGCTTGGCGGGAAACCATTCAGTGTCGTATTCGAATTGGCTTACCAGTTCGACCGATAGGTGCGGTATCTCTCGCTCGAATCGCAGCGTGCCGTAGTGGTGATCGATAAAATCCTTCGCCTCTTCGATGAAGCGCTTCTTGAAGATGCGCATCAGGTGATCGGCTGCCTTCTCGAAGTCTTCCTCGCGGTAGTTCCCCTCCGCGAGGTCGCCTCGACAGACACGCCAAACGCAGCGCTTCGGCTGGGTTTCGGCCGCCTTGATCTTCTCGGCCATCTGGTCGCGGGCGTAGCGCATTTGGTCCAGCGTGAGGGTGGCGACCCAGGCATCGGTTCCGACGCTCTGCGTGTGGCCGTATTCGCATTTGATTTCGGGCATAGGGCTTCCTCGCCCGCCATCTCCGGCAGGCTCCGATTGTTGAGTGGGGTGTTTCAGATGGTGCTGATTGGCCTTGGCGTTGCGCCGTGGCACTGTCTCTGGGTTCGCCCGGTCTATGTCCTTGCCTTCATGGAAGAAAGCGGCTGATCCCGGGCCGGGCGGACTCTTCAGTTCTTGTAGCCACTGCTGATGCGGTCGGCGATCCCTTCCAGGCTCTCAGCCATTCCCCACATGTCGTTGTTGTCGCGGCGGGATACGACCTTGCAGCGGGCAACGTTGCGACCGATCAAGATCCATGCAGCCAGCCTGATCAACCAGGCCTCGGCCTTTCTGCGAAAGAACCTATTCATGGTCTTGGCCCCGTGTAGATGTTCCATGCGAGGTAGAGCAGGGCGGGGAGGATCATGGCATCACCTCCCGGTGCGCCCACTGCACATGGGGACCATCCTCAGTATCGAAGATACCCATGAGGAACCACTCCGGCCCTGGCGACTGGGGATTCCATCCATTGCAGTGGGCGGCGCCGTCGTAGTAGGGATGCTCAGCCAGGTCCGAATCCATGTCCCAGGTCTTCAGTTCCAGCCCCTGTTCAGCTGCCCATGCCTTGTATTGGGCGGGGTCTTCAGTTCCGCCAAAGCTCGGAATATTTGGGTGATACCACCAGCCATCCTTGTCGCGCTGGACCTCCACGGGGCCGAAGCGATTGGGGCTGTGCGTCGCGCAGGGCATCACGTAAAGCACGTCGGAATATTCGCCACCGCCGGAGCTGAAATTCATTTTGCAGCCGCACTTCGCTGGCGCGCCGTTGATGAACACAATTTTTTCTTCAGGCATGACTTCGTCCTTGTCCGCTATAGCGGCTGATTTGAAGGGGGAGGGGGCACTGGCTTAGTTTCCACGGTACGACATACACTGTGACTATATGTCTGCCATGAGAGAGGGAATGTATGAGTCCGAAATCGAACGCGCTTTTCCACTTTACAAAAAGCGTCGAAACGCTAAAGCACATTTTGAGGGGCGGCTTTTGGCCGCGTTACTGCCTAGAGGATGTTGCTTGGTTGGGATATGAGAAATTCACTTACGTTGCTTATCCTATGGTTTGTTTTTGTGATATCCCGCTTTCCCGAATATCAGATCACGTAAATTTTTATGGGGATTTCGGTATAGGTTTGACCCGTCAATGGGCAGAGAGGAATGGTCTCAATCCTGTATTTTACGTGTCCGGTGGTAACAGCATCACGAGTGCATTCAGGTCGTTTAACGAGCTAGCATCAATCAAAGATAATGCTGAGCTCTCAGACAAGTTAAAAGATGTAATGCGAGAGTTCTTGGCTTTTACTAAACCTACAACAGGGAAAATGATTGTAGAGGATGCACCTGTTGAAAAGCTTTTTTATCAAGAATCGGAATGGAGGTTTGTAGCAAAGGGGCCGCAGATCCGCTCGCATACCTTGCGTGAGACTTTTGACAAACTAGAAAAAAGAGATGAGCTGAATAACGTTACGCGTGAGCATTGCATGATCAGGGTAGCACCCGCAGACATACGCTACATATTTGTGCGGCAGGATGCTGATATTCCAGATGTCATTAACTTCATTCAAACCGATCTGGATCATTACCCAAGTGCTGACCTGAAGTTGCTAATGAGTCGGGTAGTGTCGCTTGAAAGTATTAAGCTTGATATGTGATTTAGTATCTTCCTTGATTATCAGACCATGGGTATTTACAACCGTCATGCCGAGGCGAACGGCGATCAGGAGTTCTAGGCGGGCACCTTTTGAATGCTCCCAGCCGGGCAGGGTGCCCACGGTGTCGCAGTTCATCAGGGCGGCAATGTCGCGGCGCATGCAGTCGTTCCAGGTGCCGCGTCAGGATTGATCTCGGCAGGGTTGGTGACGGTGTGGCCGCCGGTCCGCAGGTTGGTGGTCATGGAGTGGAAGGCGGCGAAGTTGAGGCCGGGCAGGCCGGCCATGGGGCCGCTCAGATAGATTCGTTGTTTCATCCCACTACCTTTTGTTAGGGAAATGTATAAAATTCAAGTCTTCTTGAATTTGGAGGACGTATGAAAGATAAGGATTTAGCCAGAACTTACATTAGTAACTTCAGGAGGCACTTTTCACATTACCTATTACCCGGGATTTCACTGAGGTCCACTGTTGTGTTGGTGAAAGAGGGCGGCGGGATCGTTAAGCTAGCCTTCACAAATAAGGGCAGTGAGGATGAAATACTTCCGACAGTGGCGAAAATGTCTGAAGCTCTTCGCGTTTTTGGTATTAAGCAGTTCGGGGATGCGCAAGGTGTAGTTTTCTCCGGGACTAATATGGTTCTCGATGGAAACTCCATGTTTTTTATCAAGGGTGAGGAAAAATCGGTTTGGTCTGATAGCGGTGCAAAGGAAGATGTTAAAAGAATTCTTGAAACGGCAAGGAAGCATCAGTCATGAAGGTTCGGGGCTTAGAAGGGTCTCCGCAAGAAATTCATGATCTCATTACCAACAATGGAATGAACCTTTCGGACTTCATTTCCGCACCTATGAAGATAAGGTGGTTGGTCTTTCCAATAGTGGCTTCAGTTTTGGTTTTGATTGTTATAGTCATCGGGCAGGTTACATATCCAGCTTTTAGTGCGAAATGTTTGTCGGTGTCTTTGGTTTTGCAGTTGGTTTGCGTCGTTTGGTTGGTGGCTACCGTTCAATTGAAGTTTGAGAGTGTTACAACGACAGTAGTTCTTTCGATTAGTTGTCTGTTGCTGCTGGCTATTGTTGCGGGGCTTATGTCGATTCCAGACGCCTTAAAGTACATGCAAACTCTAAAGGGGTCTTAATAATCTCTTTGTTTTTTGGGTAGTTTACTTTGTCTTTGAGTAGGTTTGATTGTAATTAGGCCGCGGCCATCAGCGCCTCGATGATTCGTTGCCCAGCCAGCGGTGGTACCGCGTTGCCTGCCATGTGCATGGTTAGCCGGTGTTTGTCTGGGCGCAGGGTGTCAGCCGGAAACGACATTGCAGCCAGCGCCTCGTCGGCGCTGAGCATCCGCATGCGATCACCGTCGACTAAGGCCCATCGATCTAACGTCGTGATTGTGCCAATCGGCCGGTTGATGTCGCGGCCGGTGGTACCAGATCCCTTTCCATAGTAGGGCATGATAAAGCGATCGCCGAAGCGCTGGCGGCCATTGCGAACCCGGTCGAGAGTGGCCTGGGCCCGGCCTGGTTTCTCGATCTGCGACCAGCGTCCTGCGTCGAAGTCGAGGAAGGTGCTGGCTGGAACATGCTCGTATTGCTGAAGCTGCAGCTGGATCGGCGCTTTGCTCTTGGTACAGATCAGGAACAGCCGGACACGGTGCTGCGGTACACCAAGGTCGGCGCAGTCAACGATGTGGGGCGCAACTTGGTAGCCAAGTCGCTGCATGGCATCGACCCAGCTCGGATACAGCAGCCAGTTCACGAACTCCGGTACGTTCTCGACTACCCAGGCATCCTGCTGCAGAACCTCTGCGGCAGATGGCACAGCCCATGCTGTCGATCTGGACGCATCATGCTCAGGGTTGCCGTTTTTCTTGCCGCGGGCTTTCGCGTGGCCTTGGCAGCATGGTGAGGCTATGCCGATGTCAGTTCGTGGCACTGCCGCCCAATTGGCCTGATGCAGATCCTGGCAGACGTGCTCAGTGTCAGCGTGGTTTGCTGCGTGCCACTTCACCGCTTCGGGCCAGTGGTTTGCTGCCCAGAGGACCTGGACGCCTGCGGCGCGCGCGCCAGTGCTCCATCCGCCCATACCGGCAAACAGGTCGATTGCTGTTGTCATGGTGATTTCCGAATTATGCGACTTTCGCGGTAGATGGATGCCAGCCGACCATAGGGGCCTTGGTCTTGGGGTTGATCACGGGCTTCCCCTCGGCATCTGTAAGCGCGGCCTTTGCCCTGATCCGCAAATCTCGGCAGGGGCCGGCTTTCCTTGCCAGCTCTATGAACTGCTGCGCGTACTGAGGCGCATCGAACAGCTGGCTCAGCTGTTTTACCTTCTCGCCGTCGAAGATTGCCGTGGCCTGCTTTTCCACGGCCTCATTCCATTCTGCAAGCGTCAGCCCCAGGGGGGGGCGCCAGCCTTTCCGCTTGCTCTGGTGGTCTTGGTGATCTTCCTGGCCTCGGCCAGCGCTACGTCGGCTGTCATCCCGAAGACTGCGAAAGTGCTCATGGTGATCTCCGGGCATGCGCCGCCCTCGTCGGGGTGGCGTGATTCATTGGATGCAGGTAGGGTCGCCCATCGCGCGTGGATTGGTTTCTTTGAGGTCGAGATGAACAAACAGCTGGGTCTTGCAAAGCGGTGCGGTTTTGCACTTTTGGCGGTAACCGTGGCTGGGCTGCCTATTGGGTTATTCGCTGGTGGGATAGGCGTCGATACTTATATAGCTGTGACGACTGTGTGGCTGCTTGTGGCTGCGATGTTGGTCTTGGGGGAAAGCGTCACGGAGGTCACAGTGTGGAAAGCAACCATAAAGCGAGATGTTCAGGCCGCCAAAGATGCTCGCGACGAGATTGAGGCTGTCCGCGATGAGTTGAGATTAGCCATGAAGCCTCTGATAGAAAGTTCTGAAATTGCCTTCAGCGTTACTCGACTTACTGAATGTTCCGATGAATTACTTGATCGGCGTCAAGCTGCGGTCGAACGCTTGCAGGAGTTTGCTGAGCCAAACCCTGCCAAATTACTGGCCTGGAGAAACGACTTGCAAAGGATTCTTAATCGCTAGCTGGAAAGTAGCGCCGGAGGGTTAGGCGGCTTTCGTTTCAGACTGCTGGGCAATTATCGCCTTGGCGGCGTGGTTGATCAGATACAGTTGGTTGATCAGGCTGTCGCGCGGTTTGTCGATGCTGATTTCCCAGTAGTCGCAGCCCAGGCCAAGCTCTTCGTGGTGCTCGCTCATGAGCAGGCTGGCCTGTTCGATGTATTCGACGTGTTCGGCCTCGTAAAGACGATCATTTAGCTCATCCCAGAAGTCATACCCATCCTCACCAAACTCAAGCGATTTCAGCTTCGCTTTGACCAGCTCCCGTAGCTCGCTCCAGTGGCCGGCTTCGTGACGGCCGCCATCGTTGCATACCCACTCGGGCAGCTCGCCACGCTCATCCTCGTCGACGTGTTCACATATCCTGTTGCACGCGCCAGTCATCAGGGCGGAGCGGAAGGCGTGCTCGTCGAATTCGCGCTCCTGGCAGTTCCGCTCCAGCTTCGAGTGGATGTAATAGCCGATGTCGTTACCAGCTAGGAACTCGATGCCGTAGGACAGGCCAACGCTGAAGGTCAGGCCGTCGATATCGCCGACAGTGGCGATACCGAAGCGCGTCATGAGGATGTCGAAGGCGTAGCAGTTGGTTCCAGGGGCTTTGCAGCGCCAGGCCTTCAACTGGTCGGTATCGGTCAGGACTGTGTACTGGTGATCCTTCAGGCACTCCGCGGCACGCTCACGGCGCTTGGCTTCTTCAGCTTTGCGCCTGGCGATCCATTCCTGATGGCGTTGTTCGTCGTTCATGGCTTTCTCCATGCATGCGCCGCCCTCCGTGGCCGGGCGGCATGGTGGCAATTTGGTTTTAGATGGGCTATTAGAAGTTACCGGCATGGGGCCGGATCAGGGAGGGTAAAAATGTCAGCTACAACAGAAATCAAGGTGCGGTGCGAGCACTGTAGAAACTGGTTTGATTCGGCTATTTGGATCGGTGACCGAGCAGGCTTTGAAAGCGCGATGCTCTTCGGAAATCTGCAGCAGTGCAGACACTGCGGGAAGATGACCGGATGCAACAAGGAGAACTTCAAAGCTCGCTTTGAAGATGGTGGATTCCTCGGTGATCACACCGCCTGATCCGGGAAAACCTGCTCATCGCCGGGCTCGCGCTTAAGTTCGGCCATAATGGATTCATTGAACTGTCGCGCTAGTTTCGGGGAGATGTAAAAAGCTGGCGCGGCAGGTCGTTCAAGCCGCCGCGCCCGCTCCTCTGTATCCTGGGCGATCCAAGACAGAGCCATGTCCTGCCACAGTTCCTGAACCTGCTTGTAGCCGTGGCGCTTGAGCTCAGCTGTGAGTGCTTTCCTGATGCCCGCCGGCATCGTAATGGTGACGTCCTCGATCCCCAATTTCTCGGCCTTCGCCTTCTCGCGGGCTCGGTAGTCCGCTGAGTGTTTCGCGGCTCCAGTCTTCTCCGCCTTCACGGCCTTCCCCTGATAACGATGTTGTTCTCTGTAGCGATCATCAAGACGCGCTGCACGCGCATGGACATTGCCGCGCCTATCTGGGCTGGATCAAGCCCATTCTCAGCGTGCTTGCGCACCTCGGGAGCCAGCCGTGCACGCTCGGCCTTCAGGCGCTCATGATGGGCTGTTGCGCCGAACCCGACCTTTTCCCCGCTGACGCCCTGGGCGACCTGTTGCGCGCTGCCGCCGCGGCTGAAGAACTGGTCGAGGTGGCGATTCAACTCGTTGACGATCGCGTCTCGCGGATTTGGTTGTGGTTGGCCGATCATTTGCCCCAGCCCTCAATGTTGACCTTTGCGCCGTCGGCGCGTGCTTCCAGCACCTGGGCCAGATTGATTGCTGCCCTCCAGCTGAAACGGAAACCCTTTACGCGACCGGTCTCGATCTCGATTACGTGATAGGCATCAACGCCCTTGTTCACGACCTGGTAACGCACTGCCCGTTCTGGGGCCGGCTTATTGATCATCCCGTAAAAAGTGGCGGTGGCTACGCTTGCGCGGATGCGCAGGGCGTTCATGCCGTCGATACGAGCTTGCATGGCTGGGTGCATTGTCAGTTCCTCTGTTGGGAATCAGATAGGTGTCAGGCGTGGTACTCGATGGATTCAGCTTTGCGCACGATGCGAACGGATGCGGTTCGACGCTCCGGGGCTCGGCGGTCACGGCGCATTGGGTCGTCGTCGCCAATGATTGCGTGCATGGCGATCAGGCCGGCAAGGGCGATGCACAGCGGACTGATGATCTGGCGGCGCATTGCCTCGGCGACAAGGGCCGCCCTGCTCGGTACGTCGAGCTTGAACATGGCGGCAGCAATGCGCTTCTCAACGCCGCCTTCGCTGATGCCGAAGCGGCGAGCGATCTGTTTCGAAGTCATGCCCTGCGCGACGTCAAGAACGCATTCCAGCTCACGGGGAGCCAGGCCCCGGCCAAGATGTCCTTTCCATGTGCCTATGGTGATCGTGTCCATGATCTATCTCAGTTGAGCGCCTTCCATGGCCTTGCGCAGCTCAAGGACAAGCGCGGTTGGAATAGTGAGCGAGAGGCTGTCTTCGTCGATGGCATCAAGCGATGCAATCAACTTGCGTGAGGCTTCATGCACAGCCTCAAGGCGAGGTTTCGGGATTGAAGGGCCTTTCATGGTCCCGGCGGTGACACGCTTCTTGCCGCTGGCCTTCGCTTTCTCAAGCTCAGCGCCCAACACCTGACCGGCACTGTCGCCGTGATCTCGAACGATCTGGGCCGCTGTTGTTGCTGATACATGGCCTGCTGCAACCAGGTTCTGTACATCAGTGTTCGCATTGCCCACCGTGAGAACCTGCTCGACGTGCTGCCGAGTCTTGCCGACCTTCTTTGCGATCTGCTCGACTGGCCAGCCGAACGCCCGAAGGCGCTTGTAGCCCTCAGCCAGTTCGAGAGGGGAGAGCTTTTCGTTTTCTTGGCTTGAGATGATCCGGGCGACACGATCAGCATCGCTACCCTCGAACATCCGGACATCGACCCAATACTCAAGAGCCTTCGGATCGTCCTTGCTGGGCAGTCGAGGAAGGCGACCGCCCTGGTCAAGCTTGAGCAGGGCCCGGCGCCGGCGATGTCCATCAACAACCCACACACCACCATCAGCGCGGGGCCTGATCTCAAGCGGCGGGATGACACCACCATCGGCGATGAACTCAGCCAGGGCTGAAATGCTGGCCTCCAGCACATCACCTTCGGTGCGAAGGTTGAACCCGGGCTCTTCGTGAATATCTTCAAGCCGAACCTTGATTGCATCGGCCCTGCGAACCTCGCCAGCCGTGATCATCTGCCTGATTGATTTAGTCATGTAATTCATATCCGTGCGGTTGCACAGGTAAGGCTGCTGCCTGCGACCTGCCCAAGCCAATTATCGGTAGAAGGGATCTCAGATATCGTGGCCAGCGGCCATCTCACCACTACGCAGGTGACGCGTTTCCCGGATATGCTCAAAGCTCCACCAATCAGCAAGGGAAAACATATGCGGATTTCAGCAGTTTGCTCGGCTTGCGGGTGCAAGACTCTCGTAATCCCGGATGATGACGAGGCTGACCAGATGGTCAGATGCAGTGAGTGCAATGCGGACGTTGGCGATAAAGCAGCGGTTAAGGCAAAGCTGCATGAAGCCGCGAAAAAGGAGGCGGATAAGATTTTTCAGGACATGAAAAAGCGACTAGATAAGGCCTTCAAACGTCGTTGATATCAGCTTTGGCGTCTTTGGCATTCTGTTCGAGGCGCCTTTTAACTCGCTGGTAGACCTCTTCAGCGAGTACTTCTATCCACCTCTCATAATTCTCATCTCCAGCCTTGGGAAGTTGAACCTCGATACTCAGGGTTGGCTCAGGCATGTGCATTCTCCTTGTTGAATTTCCCGTCTGGCCCTGTTCCCAAGGCCAATCGGTGAAATCTCCCCGGGCTCGCTGCTGGCGACCGCCCGGGGTTTCGATCTCGTTGTTCCTCCGACCACGACCCCTGTCCGCCGGATAACTGCTTGTGGTGCTTTACGCTGCACACCCGGGTCAGTTGCCAACCCTCTGAACCGTTGAGGCCGGTTCATCGCTGCCTTGTTGGGCTCAGTAAACGTCATGTTTATAAACACGTCAATCATATTTGTTTATTTTTGTTTATTTCGTGGTGAGCCTGTCGAATCGCGGGCACAAAAAAGCCCGCACTTGGCGGGCTCATGGGCGACTGGCAGGCTTTACCAGAGGACAGATGACCAGAAGACCTTCCCTTTGATATGAATGTTCTGCTCAGCCATATCTTGGGCGGTGTACTCCTCATCCGGATGCTCATCACGGTTAAAGCTGCGCATGCGAATTCCGCCACCCGGCAGGCGATAGAGGGTCTTAACTCGCAGCTGTCCATCGTGATCAATGGCGTACATCTTGCCGTCCGTGATCGTGGTGCATCCCTGATCTACGCCAACAGTGCTTTTGTCTGGAAGAACTGGCTCCATGCTATTGCCGCTAACAGTCACGCAGACTGCATCCTCAGGCTGCACTCCTTGGCGTCGAAGGGTGAGTCTGCCGAAGCGCAGCTTCTGCTTGTGAGACTGCTCGACGACGGTTCGACCGCTTCCTGCAGACAGCTCTACTTCCTTGAGGAATGGCACGTACACCTCGTCTTCATCCAGCGGCGTGTCGTCATCCCAAGCATCAATAGGCCCGATCAGGGCTGCGTTCTCCTGAATGCCGAGGATGTTTTGGTCTCTTCTTATTGCGCTGAATAGCTGCGGACTTGTGTAAAGCAGATCCATCTCTCCCTGCCCATCCATTAGCCACTCAGGTCTAACCGAGAGGGTAACGCAGACCTGGTGCACGTTTTTCCCTGGCACGCCTCTGGAAAGCCAGTTGTTCAGGGCCTGCGGGGAAATGGCGAGGGCATCAGCCATCACTTTCGGAGTGATGCCTCGTTTTGTCATGAGCAGGCGAAGCCTGTCACCTGAATTCTCTGTAGTCATAAACATGAAGTTTACGCAGGTTGCCTTGTTTATTAAATAAACGTATTGTTGAGTTGTGTTTATTCGCCTAGGGCGGAATGTTTATGAAAGTCACTCCTCTCGAACGAGCCATCCGAGCGGCCGGAACAGGCAGAGCCCTGGCAAATCTGCTGGGTGTTACGCCTATGGCTGTTTCCTATTGGAAGTCGAGAGGGGTGCCAGCGCACCAGGCCATTCCAATAGAAAAAGCAACTGGCGTTTCGCGTTGCGACCTTAGGCCAGACCTTTACCCAGCAGAGGTTTAGCTCGGCTAGTGGAGGGAATTATGCGCTGCCCGACACCAAGCTGGCAGTGAGTTCGCCCAGCTGTTCAAGCATCCAGTGCCGAATAGCAGGCATAAAAAAACCGCCTGGCAGGGCGGTCTTCTGAAACATCAAACGAGGTCGATTATGCATTGCTCAATCGATGCACGCAACACCCAGCCAATTCCGTCAGATCTCAGTAAAAGCCAAAAACTGGCGCGTCAGTCCTATTGCAGAGGAGGGCACGCGTAATGGCCCGTATCCGCACCATCAAGCCTGAATTCTGGACCAGCGAGCAGGTCATGGAGTGCTCGACGATGGCTCGACTCCTATTC
Organism: Pseudomonas sp. GW823-FHT02C05; assembly: GCF_058797595.1. NCBI lineage: Bacteria > Pseudomonadati > Pseudomonadota > Gammaproteobacteria > Pseudomonadales > Pseudomonadaceae > Pseudomonas > Pseudomonas sp. GW823-FHT02C05. The sequence goes on from NZ_JBXAJU010000001.1 coordinate 42,624, forward strand.
ATCGGCCTCTGGAACTTCTGCGACGACGCAGGCAACCACCCAATGTCACCAAAGACCATCAAGGCTCTTGTTTTTCCGGGTGACGATATCACTGCCCTTGCTGTTGAGGCGCTGATCAATGAGCTGGTGTCGAATCAACTGGTATCCCTCTACGAGGCCTCGTCGAAACAGTACCTGCACATCAATGGATGGCATCACCAGAAGATCGACCGCCCAACGGTAAAGCATCCTGAATTCGTCGAACCCTCGACGAGCCCTCGTCGAGAGTGCGCCGAGGGCTCGTCTAACGATGGCCGAGCCCTCACCCCCGGAAGGGAAGGGAAGGGAAGTAATACACACTCACCGCGCGAGCCGTTCGCGATGTTTCTCGAGTGGGCTCCTGATCCGGCGCAGCTCGAGGCTTACGCCAAGCGATCGGGAGTTCCCATCGCAGAGTTTTCTATCGAAGCCATCGCCGGGTTCGTCGTCCATCACGACGCCAAGGGGTTGGCCAAGACTGAGCTTCAGTGGATTGCTGACCTGGTTGGCTGGGTCAAGCGTGACCTTGCCAGGGCAGCCAAGGTTGTTCCGCTGCGCGGCGGCTCCAGCGGCTCAGCATTCGACGACGACGACACCTCCTGGGCGTCTCAGGAGGTCGGGCCATGAACCAAGTCTCGACGATCCTTCCAGGCCTATGGGGCAAGGTCCAGTCAGGTCAGAAAGTCACATCAACCACGCAGTTGCCACCAGAAGTCAGAGCGGAACTGGATCGGCAGACCGCGGCAGTGATCAATGGCTTGTTTCGTGATCTGCGTGCGATCTGCGGCGCCTGGAAGCAAGCCTGGCCAGATATGCCGGCGTACAAGGCCGCAAAGCAGCAGTGGCTGGCCGCGTTTATGGATGCGGGGATCTGCTCCGTAGAGCAATTGCAGTTCGGCCTCATGCGGTGCCGGCAGTCAGGCCGCGAGTTCATCCCGGCCCCGGGCAAGTTCATCGAGTGGTGCCAACCCTCTCCGGAGATGCTCGGCCTGCCCGCTCTGGCCGCCGCATTTCGCGAGGCTACCCGCAACGCTCATCCAGCCATTGCTGGCCGCGGCAAGTGGAGCCATGACGCGGTATGGCATGCAGCGAAGGAGTGCGGGCTCGAGAACCTCAACAAGCTTCCAGCGGATGCAAGCTCGAAACTGTTCGAGCGCAATTACACCATTGCCGTTCGCCGCCTAATGGCAGGCGAGCCGCTGCAGAAGATGCCTTTGGCGCTTCCAGAAAAGGCTGAAGCCCGCCGGACCCCTCAAGTCGGCAACGAAGCACTGGCGGCCATTCGTGCCGCAAGGAGAAGCGCATGACAGACCCAATGCACCTGCAGCCACGGCTGCCCGAATATCGCTACGCGCTCTACTGCAGGTCCGACCTGTTCGGGCTCTGCGAAACCCCACAACCACCGATAGCGCTCTACCGCGAGAAGGAGCTTGCAGTTGCCCACGGCAGCCGCATGTGGCCGAGCGCGTATCGCGTCATCGACCTTCATGGAGAAGACAGCCCATGCGGCAATCGAAATTGACCAGGGCCGCACGCGGACGGGAATGCCAGGTGCGCATTCCAGATGTCTGCAATGGCGACCCCGAAACCACCGTGCTTGCCCATTACCGCCTGGCTGGAACCTGTGGCGTCGGTAAGAAGCCGCACGACATGCAGGGCGCCTGGTGCTGCAGCGCCTGCCATGACGCATGCGACGGTCGTAGTCGCGCCATCGACCGTGCCACAGCTCGCCAGTATCACGCCGAGGGCGTTATGCGCACCCAGGCCGTGCTGCTCAATGAAGGAGTCCTGATCGCATGACAAACACCGCCGCTGTAAAGATCAGCGATGCCGAGATCCGCCGCCAGGCCGAAGGGCGGGCCCGTGACTTGCGCGCCCTGGGCAATCAGGGCCTGTACTTCAGATTTCACAAGTCCCGCGCGCGCGGTTCCTGGTATCTGGTCATCAAGGGCAAGTGGAATCTCATTGGCAGCTATCCAGAGCTGAGCGCTGCCAAGGTGGCGGCTGCGCTACCAGATATCCGCCTGCGCCTGGAGGCGGGTGAGAGCTCCAGTCTGTCGAGCTGGGTGCTGACCGGTGAGCTGCTGGCCTGGTTCGCTGAGCGCATGGCTCGTGACCGAAATCTGTCGACAAAGCGCAAGAGCACGGCGGTGTCGGCGATCAAGCAGCACCTGGTCCCGCGCCTCGGCCAGATCCCACTGGCTCAGATCGATAAGGCGCTGCTCGATCGCGAGCTGATGTGGCCGCTGCAAGAGTCGCTGTCGATCGACTATGTGCGCCTTGTGTTCCAGCTGCTGGCCCTGGCCTTCCGTCGCGCCTCCAAGCTTGGACTGATCAGTTCCAACCCCATGGCCAGCATTCGCTTCGGTGATTTCTCCAAGGCCAAGGTCACGGTCAAGCCTTCGCGTCTGCGTGGCGTACACCTGGAAGAGCTTCTGGGGCGCCTGCTGAGCACGCTCGCCCATAACCCGCAGCGTGGCGTGCTGTTCCTGATGATGCTGTGCCACGGCACCCGCCTGGGTGAAACCCGTCAGGCCCGTTGGAGTCATGTCAGCCTGGCTGAGCGCGAGTGGTTCATTCCTGCCGAGCACACGAAGACTGGCGTCGAGCACCGTCTGCCGCTGACCGACCAGGTGCGCTTCCTGCTGATGGCTTACCGCGAGATCCAGCGTAACCAGGGCTACGAAGGACAGTTCCTGTTCCCGGGTAGGCAAGGCAAGCCCATGAGTGAGGTGAAGGCGTGGGAGGTGTTTGCTGCCATCAGCCAGGGCGAGTGGACCAGTCACGACCTGCGCAAGTTGGCCCGCACCGGTTGGGCTGATCTGGGCGTCGATCACCTGGTGGGCGAGCTGCTAATCAACCATGCCATGGGCCACAACGTGAAGGTGTACATCCAGTCCGACATCATGGCCCGCAAGCGCGAGGCCCTGGAGAAGTGGCATGCACACCTTGATCAGAAGGGTTTGGTAGCGATTCACGGATTGACCGGTGATAGATCCGTTGATTCAGGGATTCTGCTGAGAGCCGCAGAGCGTGCGGGCTACAGCGATATTTCGGAATCAACCATAAGCGAGGATTCGAAATGACCAGCGAAATCATTTTCGAGCCACGGATCAGCGTCTGGGGTTGCATAGCGATCCTGGTTGCTACCGCCCTCTGTAGAAGCTACGGCTGGGGTTTCCTGGGCCTGACAGCGGCGGCAGGGCTGCTCATCACTGCTGCTGCCATTGAGGGGGCGGCTATAGCTTTCATGAAGATCCGGAGGGGTGAATGAGGAAGGCCTACGGTCCATCTTTCAAGGTCGAACAGCTCGACCTGGCGCAGTGCTCTGCATGCCGCGGCAAGGCGTTCGTGAGCGGCGTGTTTCACCAGCTGCCATGCCTTCAATGCAACGCCTCGGGCTGGATCACTGCTGATACCGGCGATGCTCTACCGCTGGAGGTTCTGGTCAGCCAGCTAAGCCTGCGCCTGCAAATCGCAGAGACCCGGCTCAGCCAGCGCGAACAACAAGAACAAGTATCGGGCCCAGGGGCTGCGTATGCGGGCAACAACCGCCGCGGCGCCGGCGCGACCAACTACACAGGGGATTGATCATGGTTTACAGCAGCGTTTCTGGAGCAGTTGTTGCTGCAATGGCCGCCGGGGAGAAGGGGGCCGCAAAGGCCCAGGCTTGGCAAAAGTTGTATCGATCGGCAGAAGAGGAGGGCGGATGCCTGGCTTCTCTCGGAGGAGCATCGGGCGGTGGTGATCGAGCTCAAGTGGATTACTGGCTGTCGGCTCGCCTGCACCACATGCTCAAGGGGAAGCATTGGGATGTGCTGGTCGCCAAGTACAGCACCAATAAGGCAAAGAAAGTCCAGGCGATCACTTCGGTGAGGCCGCTCATCGCGAGTCCGGCACCGATGCTGTTCATCTACAAGGCGGTTACCGCCTGGGCCATCCCAAAACTTAAGGGCGCGCGCCGCAAAGCCCCAAAGTCCGTTTCGGTAGATATCCCGCTTGATGCCTCGGACTGGCGCCGGGAAGCCGTGGTGAGTGCCGCGATAGCTGCTGGCAAGGCGGCGAAGAGGCGGATCGAGGCGCTCGAGGAGGATGTAATCATCCTGCCTGACAGCTTCTACGACATGAACACCTGGGACCTGGATGCCACTCCGGAATCCACTCGGCGTCGCTGGAGGCAAGATATCAACGAGAAGCTGGATGATATGGTGGCTGACGGCTTGATCGCTGTAGAAGAGCTGTTGCGCCACGAAGGGTTGCTTGCAGAAAATGTCGCATGAGCTTCAAGTTTAGGGGCAGTTATGAAAAATGTAGCGGCAAATGTCAGAACCTTTGCGCCAGAGAGCTGGAGTGAAGCTGATTTTTTCAAGAAGTTTTACGAGGGAACTCATCAGCTGAAGCCAGATGCGAGGAAGGCTCTAAGTGGGGTCTCCAATCACTTTCACAAGGCTTCAATTCTATATGGGCTAGCCACAAAACTGCTGCCAAATATACAGATTGATGAGCAAGAGTTAATAAACAAAGGGCATACTTCGGCTATCAATGGGGCGGAGATATCAGCGGTTTTGGAGGAGGTGTTTACCGAGTTGTATGCTTCGGTAGAGTGTTTGAGGAAAGTAATTACAGGTATTTATGCTGGAACGCCGAGACTTCCCACTGATTCAACTCGTAGATTTTTCGATAGGGTAAGAAAAGAAGAGGTCGGGCCGCCTTTTCCTGCAGAACTAGTTAGCGCCGTTAAAGCTTGCCATTGGTACGATCGGCTCAGGGAAATGCGTGATGAGCTTACACATGCCGATATAGGGCGTGTCTCCCTTGATAGGGAGAGCAATAAAATTACTTATCAGCATCATGGCATCAGAGGTGACGGCCCTGTTCTTATTCTGAAAGATGTCATGAGCCATATTGATATATTGGCGACAGACATCAATAACTTTACGAGTGTGGTATTCCGCTATCTTAATACCCGCTTGGGTTTCATTATCGTAGACCAGGTGTGTGGTTTCTTTGGGGGGAGGGTGTACATGCGAAAGCTACCACTCGATCACTCATTGAATTTCCATACAGGCGAATGTGTTTCGTTAACGTGGTTCGATAGCACTGATAATTTTCGATGCCCTTTCGCAGATGACTGTGGGGCCTATTACGCTGCTCGCAAAAAAATGTGTTGACAGCTTATGAGCTAATGAGCGAAATTTATCTCATCCTGTCATTCCTGCGCATGTTGAGGAGTGATTTCCAAAAGCCCGACCACTGTGTCGGGCTTTTTCGTTCATGCAGATGACGGGTCCAGGCAGCTGGGCTAAGTCGGTAGTGGCGTGGATCAACGCCGTGCGCTCCCTGATCGACTACGCGATGAGAGTCTGGGGTACGCGACCCAGCGAGCCAGACCACCAAGCCGGACATGCACCGGCCCTCTGCACCCATTTGAGCCTCGGCAACTGCCGGGGCTTTTTCATTTGCGCTCCCCGAAAGGGAGGAACCGAGATGCCAAACATGCCCGAGAAGGATCCTGGCCTGTGGGCCGCTGTGCTCGCCTGGGTGCTGGCTCACCAGCCTCAGTTGTATGCCGCTGGCCTGTCGGTCGCGATTGCTGCTCTTCGGGTGGTGTATGGCGGCGGAACCAGGCGGCAGATGATGCTGGAAGGCGCGCTCTGCGGCCTCATTACCCTGGCCTTGGTGCCGCTGCTTGAATGGATGGGCTTGCCTCAAGGCATGGCCACCTTCGCTGGCGGTGCTGTCGGCTTCATGGGTGTGGAGAAGCTTCGCGGCTACTCCGATCTGTTCCTGTCTCGTAAGGCTCAGGGCTGATGGCCAGACTGAAGACGCTCGGCTCTCGCATTAAGGAGAGCTCAGGCCCGCGCGTGAAGGTTGTCATGCCCGGCAGTTGGCGTAGCGGCATGACCAGTTCCCAGCGTGGTTACGATTACCGATGGCAGAAGGCTCGCGAGCATTACCTGCGCGACAACCCGCTGTGTGTCTACTGCTCTAAGATCGGCAGGACCACAGCTGCAAGCGTGGTTGACCACAAGATCCCGCACCGCGGTGACATGACGCTGTTCTGGGATCAGGAGAACTGGCAGTCGCTATGCAAGCCCTGCCATGACTCGGTCAAGCAGGCCGAGGAAGCAAGAGGTTCCGCATAAGCACGTCAATGGCGTGCCACAAGGCCAGGGGGGGTAAAATATAGCGATTCTCACCTAGCTAGACCGCCTCCGATCCCACGCACAGATTTTTTCCCCCCACAGGATTTTTGTTAAATGGCTTTAACATCCCGCAAGCGCGCATTCATCGCAGCGCTGAGGGAAGGTGCGTCCAATCGAGCCGCAGCTGTGGCGGCTGGATATTCCGAGAAGACGGCGTCTGCGGCGGGCTCTCGGCTGGTAAAGGATAAGGACGTGGCGGCCGAATTGCTGAAGCTCCGCGCCCTGGGCCTGATGCCTCCAAATGTTAAAGGCGATGTTAAAGCAGATGTTAAAGCTGCACCTGCTTCGAAGGCCGCCAAAGAGATCACCCAAGCTCCAGAATCTTCGCCGGAAACTGAAGATCAAGCCGACCTAGAACCTGCTTGCTTCGACCTCATGCAGGCACTGCTTCACCGCGACCCGAAGGACTTCCTGTTGTCTGTAATGAACGACCTGGAGTCTGAGCCGAAGCTGCGCGTCGATGCAGCCAAGGCCCTAATGCCCTTCGTGCACCCTCGCAAAGGGGAGAGTGGCAAGAAGGATCAGGCGCAGGCCAAAGCTGAACAGGCATCCACCGGCAAGTTCGGTGCCCGGCGCGGTCCTCTGAGGGCAGTCAAATGATGGAGTGGACGACCGCATGCCCCGACTGGGAGCAGCGCATAGTTGCACGCCAAAGCCTGATCCCGTTCGAGCCGCTGTTCCCGGCTGAGGCCGAGGAAGCGCTTGATGTGTTCGGCGCCCTGCGAATGGTCGACGCCACTGGCAGCCCGCTGATGTGCGAGACGGTCCGCGACTGGGTGAACCAGTTCGTCGCTGCCATCTTCGGTGCCTATGACCCGGACGAGGGCCGGCGTCTGGTCAGTGAGTTCATGCTGCTGATCAGCAAGAAGAACGGCAAATCGACCATCGCAGCGGGCATCATGCTTACCGCCCTGGTCCTCAACTGGCGACCATCCGGCGAGTTCATCATCCTGGCGCCGACGAAGGAGATCGCCGACAACTCCTACATCCCGATCCGCGACATGGTGCGGGCGGACGAGGAGCTGGACGCCCTGCTCAAGGTTCAGGATCACTTGCGCACGGTCACCCATCGCCAGACCAACGCTACGCTCAAGGTGGTGGCAGCGGACAGCGAGACGGTATCCGGCAAGAAGGCGATCGGTGTTTTCATCGACGAGCTGTGGGTATTCGGCAAGCGCGCCAACGCCGAGGCCATGTTGCGGGAAGCCACCGGCGGCCTGGCCTCTCGTCCCGAGGGCTTCATCATCTGGGCAACCACCCAGTCCGATGCGCCCCCGGCCGGTGTCTTTCGGCAGAAGCTCATGTACGCCCGCAAGGTGCGGGACGGCGAGATCATCGACAAGTCGTTCCTGCCGGTGCTGTACGAGTTCCCGAAGGCGATGCTCGATGCCGGCGCCCACCGGGACTTCGCCAACGCCTACATCACCAACCCCAATCTGGGGCTGTCGGTGGATGAGCCGTTCATCGAGCGGGGCTATGCCCAAGCCCAGATGGACGGCGAGGAGTCTTTCCGTGGCTTCCTGGCCAAGCACCTCAACGTCGAGATCGGCCTGGCCCTGCTGTCGGACCGCTGGGCCGGCGCCGACTACTGGGAGTGTCAGGCCTCTGACAACTGCCGAACCCTGAGCGACCTGCTCGAGCGCTGCGAGGTGATCGATGTTGGTATCGACGGCGGCGGCCTGGATGACTTGCTCGGCTTCGCCGCCGTCGGGCGTGAGCGGGATACTCGACGCTGGCTGGTCTGGACCCACGCTTGGGCGCATCCGTCGGTACTGGAGCGCCGCAAGTCTGAGGCACCACGCATCCGCGACTTTGCCAACGATGGTCACCTGACCCTGGTGGAGCGCATCGGTGATGACGTCGACCAGATTGCTGAGCTGGTTGCCCAGGTCGAGGAGGCCGGCCTGCTTGATCAGGTTGGGCTTGACCCGGTCGGCATCGGCGCAATCCTCGACGCCCTAGAGGCCCGCGGCATTCCTCGCGAGAAGATCGGCGGCGTGAAGCAGGGATACACACTGGGCGGCGCGATCAAGACCGCCGAGCGCAAGCTTGCCGAGGGCGGCCTGTGGCATGGCGGTCAACCCATGATGGCCTGGTGCTGTGGCAACGCTAGGGTAGAGCCCCGCGGCAACGCAATTCTTATCACCAAGCAGGCCAGCGGCTCGGCAAAGATCGACCCGCTGATGGCGCTGTTCAACGCCGTGACGCTCCTAGCTCTCAACCCTGAGGCTCAGGGCGGAATGGCTGACTACCTGGATAACGGGTTCTTCGGACTTATAGGCTGACCATGGCATTCAAATGGTACAACCCCATGACCTGGGGCTTCTTCGGCTACACCGACCCGGCCACGGGCGACTATGTCGAGGTTGACCTTGAGGTTGGCGGCAAGCGCACCAAGGCCGGTGTGCGGGTCACCACCAAGACAGCCTTGTCGATCAGCATGGTTTGGTCCTGCGTCAAGATCCTTTCTGAATCATTGAGCGGTTTGCCGCTCAAGCTCTACGAGGACCATAAGGGCGACCGAACGCTGGTCACTGGTAGCGACCGGATGCTCAAGCTGCTGCGCAAGCCCAACCCCTACATGACCAGGCTGAACTTCCTCAAGTTCGTAGTCGTGAATATGGCGCTGCGCGGCAATGCGTTTGCCCTGATCGAGCGCAACATCCACGGCGAGCCGATAGGTCTGGTGCCGCTGGATGGTAGGGCGGTGAAGATCGATACCGAAGGCGACTTGCTCTATCTGGTCACTCCAAGCGAGGGCGACCCATTCCCGGTGTCCCCGGAGAACATGCTGCACTTCAAGTTATTCAGTCTGGACGGCATCGTCGGGCTATCACCGATCGAGCATCAAGCCGAAACCATGGGGCTGGCCAAGGCCGGCCAGCAGTGGTCGGCGCGCTTCATGCGAAAGGGTGGATTCACCGGCGGTTACGTCATATACGAGCAGTTCCTGACCAGCGCTCAGCAAGCCCGGGTGATGGAGAGGTTTCCCGACGTGCGGAAGGCTGATGCCGACGACATCGGCAAGATGGCCATCCTTCAGGGAAATCCAAAAATAGTCCCGGCTGGCATCAGCCAGAAGGATGCCCAGTTCATTGAGTCGCAGCAGTTCCAGGAGGAAGCCCTGGCGGGTATCTACGGCGTGCCGCTGTGGTTGGCCAATCGTGCGGGCAAGACATCAATCATGGGGTCGAACCTGGAGCAGCAGCTCATCGGGTTCATCACCTTCGGCCTTAAGCCCTACATCGACACCATCGAAGACGAGCTGAACAGCAAACTGTTCGGCAGCACCTCACGCTTCGTGGAGTTCGTGGTCGAGGGGTTGCTGCGTGCCGACAGCGCAGGCCGTGCTACCTATCTGGGGGCTGCCCTCGGCGGCTCAGGTGGCTCTGGCTGGATGACCATCAACGAAGCCCGCGCCAAAGAAAATCTGCCTCTCTTGGAAGGCGAAGAATACAACCGGGTGACCCGGTGGGAGGTACAGAAAAATGGCGACTCTTGAGGTTCCAATCGAGCTCAAGTCGGTTGATGACGCGGGCAACTTCGAAGCCTACGCCGCCGTGTTCAACAACGTGGATCTGGGCGACGACGTGATTATGCCGGGCGCCTTTACCCGCGTGAAAGCAATGCGCAACGGCAAGCTCAAGCTGGCGCTCTACCACGACCTGACCCGCCTAGTCGGAGCCGCCGATTACGTCCAGGACGACCACGGCTTGCTGCTCAAGGGCCAGGTCAATCTCAACGTCAGCTACGCCCGTGATGCCTATGAGCTGATGAAGGCCGACATCCTCGACAGCATGTCGATCGGCTTCAACACCATCAAGGCAGATTTCGAGGAGCGCGCCGGCCGGCGTGTACGCCTCATCAAGGAGGCTGAACTGTGGGAGGCCTCCTTCGTCCCGTTCGGCATGAACCCGGAGGCCCAAGTCCTCAGTGTCAAGTCGGACATCAGGCTTTTCGAGAAGGCGCTACGCGAACGCATGGGCCTCTCGCAGAAGGAGGCGGCTGCGGTCGCTTCGCTCGGCTATACCGCGCTGCGCCGTGATGGTGGCAGCGAGGCCACGGCGATCGTGGATGAGCTGAAAGAAATTCCCAACTTGTTCACCCAATATTTCGGAGTGTCGCTATGAGCGAAGTGAAAGAACTGAAGGATTCCCTGGAGCTGCAGCTGAAGAACGGTTTCACCGGGCTGCAGCAGAAGTACGACGCAGCCATGGCTGAAGTCGAGAAAGGCAACCAGGTTGCCGGTGATCTGAAGAAACAGATCGAAGATCAGAAAGGCGAACTGCAAAAGGTCATCGATCAGGTGCAGGACCTGGAGCAGAAGGGCGTCAAGCTGCGCGGTGGCCCTGGTGAAGGGAAAACCTTCATCGACATGATCAAGGGCGATGAGGCGTACAAAGCGCTCAATCAGAAATCGGCAAGTCGCGCCGAGATCGAGGTCACCAAGTCCGACCTGGCTGCCATGAAAGAAGTGAAGGTCACCAGCGCAGGAATCGTTGCGCCGATCTACGACCCGGTCATCCAGCAGGGTATCCGGCAAGAGCTGCGCATCCGGGATCTGCTGACTGCGATCCCTGTGACCGGACAGCAATACACATACTTCCGTGAGCTGCTGCACACCCGCGGGGCTGCTCCGGTCGCCGAGGGCGGCACCAAGCCAACCAGCAACGTGACCTTCGAGCCCGCTACCGACCGTGTCAAAAAGATCGCAGTATGGATGCCGGTCACCGAAGAAGCGCTGGACGATGTCCCACAGATGCAGGGTTACATCCAGGAACTGCTGCGCTACGACCTGAAGTTGGAAGAAGAAAACCAGATCCTCAAGGGTGACGGAACTGGCGAGAACCTGAATGGCCTCATGACCCAGGCAACGGTCTACAACAACACCCTGACCAAGGCCGGCGACACCTCGATCGACATCGTGCGTCGTGGCATCTACCAGGTGCGCAAGCAGTCGATGCTGTCGGCCGACGGCGTGGTGATGAGCGAACTCGATTGGATGAACATCGAGCTGCAGAAGGATGGTGAAAACCGTTACCTGTTCGCCAACCTGCAAGGCCTGGTGACTCCGGTCCTGTGGGGCCGCCCAGTGATCACCTCCGACAGCATGGATGAAGGCGATGCAGATGCCGGTGGTGAGTTCCTGATCGCGAACTTCGCTCGTGCCGCCATCCTGTATGACCGCATGACCTACCTGTTCAAGATGGGCTTGATCAACGACATGTTCATCAAGAACCAGGTAGCGCTGCTGGCTGAAGAGCGCCTGGGCCTCGGCGTCCGCCGCAAGGAAGCCCTGGTCAAGGGCAACTTCCCCAAATAGTCCTCATGCGAGGTCGATCACGACAGAGCCGGCATAACGCCGGCTCTTTGCTTCTGGAGGCAATATGAAAATCAGAGCACTGTGGGGGTTCACTGGCACCGCTGCGCTGTTGGGTGCCGAGTCAGCCAAGGTCAAGCGTGGGGATGTCTTCGAAGATGCCGACGATGAATATGGCCATACCCTGGTGGGCAAGGGGCTCGTCGAGGAGCTGAGCGACGACGGTAAACCCAAGGTAACCAAGCCCAAGGAATCGAAGCCGGCGGCGCCGAAAGAGAGCAAGTAAATGCTCGATCTTGCCAACGTCAAACTGCACCTGCGCGTCGATGGTGACGACGAGGACACTCTGATCAGTGGTTACATCGAGGCGGCCAAGGCTCACGTCGAGCAACACTGCGACCGGAAGCTGGTCGATGGTGACCCCGCGGAACCCGAGGAGATGGGGCTGACCCGCGATGTCGAGCAGGCGGTCCTGCTGCTGGTCGGGCATTGGTACGCCAATCGTGAGGCTGTGGTCGTGGGCACCATCGCCACCACCATGCCGCTCGCAGTCGAAAGGCTGCTCTGGTACAGGAAGAGATTCTAATGAGAGCCGGACCCATGCGTCACCGCGGACTTCTGAGTAAGGAGGAGCGCATCCAGAACAACTCTGGCGGCTACGACCGGGAGTGGGTCGATGTTGGCAAGGTATGGGCAGAGATCACGATGCCCACCGGCCGCATCATGCCAGTAGCAGAACAGCTTCAAGCGGTGATCAGCGCCGAGATTCGTATCCGGCCTAGGCCTGACGTCGTCGCGGGCTGGCGATTCACTGATCTGCGATCCGGGGCGACCTACACCATCGAGGCTCCCCTGCTCAATAACGAACGGGACCTGCTGCGCCTGCTGTGCTCCAGCGTCCCCAACCCATGAGGTGAAGTATGAAAATTCGTGCATTGGGCGTGCTCTCTGGTGCGTCCGGCGAGCGTGAGAAGGGCGAGGAGTTCGTGGTCGACAAGGAGTATGGCGCCGGACTGATCGCCCGCGGCTACGCCGAGGAGGTCCTTGAGGTGGCATCTGCCGAAAAGGTATCCAGGCCAGGGAAGCCTGAGCAGCAAAAGGAGTAGGCCATGGCTCGCAGATCCAGGATGCGCGGCGATTTCAAGCTGCGCCGAACGCTCCGCAACATACATAAAACGATGGACAACGAGCTGCGGCCAGAGATGGAGAGGGCGGCAAATCGCATTCTGGCGTCAATGCAGGAGTTAATTCCGCGAGACACCGGAGCAGCTGCTTCGGCATTGAAGGTGTATGTCGCTCCAAGCGGCCTGGATGCGCAGATCGGTATCCGCGGCAAGCGTGACAACCGGCGATTCTTCTACATGAGGTTCATTGAGTACGGGACGAAGGGTTACAGCGGCGGAAAACGTGCGGGTGATCGCAATCGTCGTGAGTCCAACAAGTCCGATGGGACGCACTTCTTCGGCAAGTATCCGAAGATTCCGGCACGTCCAGCTCATCCATGGCTGCGTCCTGCAATTCAGGTTAACCGGGAGTTTGTGTTGGAAAACATTAAGGCCGCGGTCAATCGCACCTTACGCCGCGCAAGCCAGGGTGCAGGAAATGACTGATCCATCTGTAGCATTACAGGCCGCGCTGTTCGCCAGGCTTCGGGCCGAGATCAGCTGCCCGATCCACGATGGCGCCGATATCAACACCCCAATGCCCTATGTCTCAATCGACCGAGAGGTCTCGGTGAATGCCAGCCCAATCAGCGGCCGCAAGCGAGAGCAACGCCTGATCTATCTGTCGGTTTGGTCTGATGCTGTAGGCCAGGCCGAGGTCAAGAGGATCAACGGCGAGGTCATTGCAGCCCTGGATGAACGCCCTTTGCCACTCTCTGCAGGCCGTGCCGTCTCCGTCAGGGTCATCCAGGCAGACGCCCAGCGCGATGCTGACGGCGTGACCTACCAGGGCTCAATCACGGTTCGCGTGATCACCACCCACTGAACTACCAACCTGCCGCACTGCGGCGATTATCCAATGCGCCTTTGGAGGAACCCCCATGGCCGACAATCTGAATACAGCCGCTGGCTGCCGCCTCGCAATTGGCGGCAAAACCAGTGCGGACAGCGAAACCGAGTACAAGGCCGATACCTATGTCGACGTCGGCGAGATCGAAGACCTGGGCGAGTTTGGCGACACCTTCAGCTCGGTGAACTTCACCGCTCTGAGCGATGGTCGTGTGCGCAAGTACAAGGGCACCGCCGACGCCGGCAACATGACCCTGACCGTGGGCCTGGACAACGGCGACGCCGGCCAGAAGGCGGTTGCCGTGGCTCACAAGGACCGCACCAAAGGCAACTACAACGTCAAGGTCACCCTCAACGACGGCGACCCGGGGGCAACCCCTGCGATTCTGCCCACGACCTTTTATTTCGGCGTGAAGGTGATGAACAACACGGTGGCGCCTGGATCCGCAGATAACGTTGTGCGCCGCAACATGACCCTGGCCATCAACACCGAAATTCTGGAAATCACCGCCGGCCCAGCCGCCCCGTAAGGGCGGCCTGCTGGATCTAAGCGAGAAGCCCTATGAGCGAAACCTTGCATGGCACCGTCACCCTGGTGATCGGTGCACGCGCCTATACATTGCAGCCCACCCTTGAGGCGGCCCTGCGTATCGAAACCCGTTTCGGAGGTCTGCGGGGCGCGCTGGAGGCTATGCGCATCCTGAGCATTGCCGCATGCGCGGATGTTCTGGTCGCCGGCGCAGGCTTGAAGCCTGAGGAGCACGCGACCATCGCGCATCAGGTCTTTGAGACTGGCGTGGCCAAAGTGTCCGCCGAGCTCACAGAGTTCCTGGCGGTGTTGATGAACCCGGTCCCGCCGAGCGTAGCCGAGCGGGGAAAGCCAGGGGCGGCCAGCACAGCGCCGTAAGGGATGGCAGCTACGTCGACTATCTGTTCGGCGTAGCCACCGGCTGGCTGGGCTGGTCGCCCGATGCTGCATGGCGAACACCTATCCCCCAGATCATGCTCGCCCTCGATGCTCGGCTCGACTGGATGAACCAGGGCAAACCTCAGCAGAAACCTATTCCGCAGAAGCCGAGCTCTGTCGCGGATCGCCTCAAGGCGTTCTTCCGTGGACGCGAAGAGTAGACCCGCCACCGCCATTGGGCGGTTATTGTGCTTGGAGAATTAAATGGCCGACCAACAAGTCGAGGGCATGCTGGTCCAGATTGAGGCCACCACTGCCCAGCTGCGCCGGGAGCTGGCTCAGGCCGACAGCGTAGTCGCGCGGACGACTCGGGAGATCGACAGCAGCCTGGGGCGTGTGGACGATGCTTTCGACAGGACTGCCCAGAACGCACAGCGCGCCGGGGGCCTAATCCGTGGTGCTTTTGCCGCAGTAGCTGGCGCTGGCCTCGTTGGCAGCATCATCCAGCAGGTGGATGCTTACGGACAGATCGCCGACCGCCTGAAGATGGCGACCAGTAGCTCCGAGGAGTACAACGAGGTTCAGCAGCATCTGCTGCGCACTGCGCAAGAGACCTACCGGCCCCTGTCCGAGGCCCAAGAGCTTTACATCCGCACCGCGGATGTTATGCGCTCGCTTGGGCTTGATACCCAGCAAACGCTCGACATTACCGACAGTTTTAGCTTCCTGCTGGTGACCAACGCCGCCTCAGCTGACAAGGCCTCATCGGCCCTTGGCGCCTATTCCAAGGCGCTGCAGACCGGCAAGCTGGACGCTGACGGCTGGGTCTCCATCCAGGAGGCGATGCCGACCATCGTCAACGCCATCTCCAGTTCAACAGGAAAGAGCGCCGAGGAGATCCGCAAGCTGGGTATCCAGGGCAAGCTGTCGCTGGACGACATCAACACCGGCCTGTTGCGCACGGTAGAGGTGAACCGCAAGGCTGCCGCTGATATGTCGGTCAGCGTCCAAGATGCCCTGGTGAACATCCAGAACGCGCTGACCGACCTATTCGGGCGCATGGAGGAGAGCACTGGTGTAGTCGGCGGCCTGGCCAGCGCGATCAGTGTGATCGGCGATAACATCGGCACTGTTGCTGCTGTGATGGCCGGCGCCGGAGTTTCGGCGCTGACGGTTTATACGGCGCGTGGTGCCCTGGCGGTCAAGGCAGCGCTTGCCGATCGTGCTGCTCGCATCGCTCAGGCGCAGGCGGTGCTTCAGGCCGCTATTGCTGATCAACGCAAGGCTGAGACGGTCACCATTCTGGCCGCTCGAGAAGTTGCAGCGGCTCGCGGCACGGCCGTACAGACGCAGATGTCGATTCAGCTCGCTCAGGCCCGGACGCGGGAGGCCGCAGCAACGACGGCCGTTGCGACTGCGCAGACCGGCTTGCGCGCCGCTTCCGCGGGCCTGCTTGGGGTGATGGGCGGCCCGATGGGCCTGGCGCTTTTGGCCGGCACCGCTGCCGCTTCCTTCTTGCTGATGCGGGACAACGCCGACCAGGCTGGAGTGAGTCTCGAAGACCTGCACAAGCCAGTGCAGCAACTGCGAGAGGAGTTCCAGAAACTCAACCGGGACCAGCGTGAAGCCTCCTTGGTGAAGTGGCAGCAAGAGCAAATTGGCGCTACCGATAAGGTGAAGGACGCCTATGGCGATCTCGCTCAGTCCATTCGCTCGGCGGTGATCACTGCGCCGGCCAGGGACTCCGGCGGCAAGTATGGCCAGCAGTTGCGCGAGTACCAGACCCTTATCGATCGCTTGAACGAGGCCAGGATTTCGGGCTCCGATCTGGCGCCAATTCTGCGAGAGGTAGGCGAACGTCTGCAGCTGCCAGCCAATGCCGTGCAGCAATGGGTTGTCCAGGCCGGCGCCGTCAGTGATGCCGATCAGCGCTCGAACTTGATTGCTGAAACTCTGCGGGTGCTCACCGGGGTAACCCAGGAGAACACCGCGGCGACCGCTGCCAACAATGCCGCAAAGGCTGGGATGAGCTCCGCAGGGCAGACCTACCTGGAAACCCTGCAGAAGCAACTGGCTGGCCTTCAGGACAACGGCGACGCAATCAAGATCGCCAATCGCCATATTGCCGAAAATGCCGACCTGACCGAGACGGACAGAAAGGCCATTCTCTCCACGGCCAATGCGATCGAATCGCAGAAGAAGGCCAATAAATCCGCTACGGACAGCAGCAAGGGCAGGGCCAAGGCACTCAAGGACGAGGTTAAGGCGCTCGACGCGATCATCGATAGGGCGCTGCCGGAGAAGAAGCGCCTGGTGGATCTCTCCGAAGGCGTTCAGGGTCTTCGAAAAGCCCAAGCCGCCGGCAAGATCACCGCCGCCGAGATGGAGCTCGGCATCAAGAACCTCAACAAGGCGTATGCAGACGGCACCCTGCACAAGCGTGCTGAGCAGGAGAAGAAACTTGCAGAGCAGCGGCGCAACAGTGCGGAGGCTTATCGCAAGGCCATGGAGGTCGTGCTGCAGGTCCGCCAAGACGCGATCAACATCGATGTGGCGGGCATCGGCCAGGGTGACGATGAGCGCGAGCAAGCATCCCGCGTGAACGCTGTGCGGCAGCGGTACGCAGAGGCTCGCCGCCAGCTTGAAGAGCAACAGGAAGACACTTCTCGCCAGCTCAGCCAGAGCGCCTACCAGCAGCGGCTGGCGGATCTGGCCGAGTTTCAGGCTCGCGAAATCCAGCAGGAGGTGGATGGGTACGAGGCTCGCTTGCGCGCCCAGGGCGACTACCGCAATGGCGCTCGGCGTGCCTGGGCCAACATCCGGGCCGATGCGGCCGACGTCGCCGGCGCAACCGAGAGCATGCTGACGACTGGGTTCGATTCTGCCCGCGACGCGCTGGCGGACTTCGCCATGACTGGCAAAGCCAACTTCCGCGACTTCGCCAATAGCGTGCTTGCGGATATGGCCAGAATTGCCAGCCAGCAGGCTGCCAGTTCGCTGCTCAGCGGATTGATCGGCATGGGGGGTTCAGCCGCTGGTTCGTACTTCGGCGGCGCGGCTTCTGCCGGTTCAACGCAGGCCGGGTATACCGGGGTCGACTTCTCCAGCTACCAAGCCAACGGGGGCGTCTGGAGCGGTGGCGTGCAGATGTTCGCCAAGGGCGGCGCGTTCACGAACAACGTCGTCAGTAAGCCAACAGCTTTCGGAATGGCGGGCGGAAAGGTAGGCCTCGTTGGTGAGGCTGGTCCTGAGGCAATCATGCCCCTCGCGCGCGGCGCCGATGGGTCGCTGGGCGTCCAGATGGTCGGTGGCAACCAGGGCGGCAGCACCGTTGTGCAGGTCAGCGCCCCAATGAGCATCACCGTGCAGGATCGTAGCTCTGAGGGCATGCAACTTGATAGCGCTGCTCTGCAACAGAACGTCGACCAGCAAATGCGGGGAATGATGGACAGAGCCATTGCAGATTCCTGGCGCCCTGGCGGCGTCAGTTTCGCCCAAACCATCAGGAGGGGCTGATGTCGATTGAAACATTTTCCTGGCCTCCCGACGACGAGGCCGCCTCTGACAACAAGTTGAGGGTCAGGAAGTCGCAGTTCGGCGATGGCTACGCCCAAGTCGTCGGCGACGGCCTGAACGGCGAAAGCGATAGCTGGTCGCTGACCTTCGGCGGTGTTGTAGAGGAGACACAGCCCATTCTGGCGTTCATTCGTCGGCACAAGGGCTTCAAGTCGTTCCTCTGGATTCCGCCAGGGGGCGACCTCGGCTTGTATCGCTGCGAGACCTTCGGTATTCAACGCCGCCCCGGAGGCGTTGGCGTTGTCACTGCAACCTTTGAGAGGGCCTACCAACCATGAGCCTGATATCGCAGATCCAGAAGCTCGAAGCCGGGTCGGAGATCATGCTGTTCGAGTTGGACGGCTCCGACTACGGCGCAGACATGCTTAGATTCCACGGGCACGCCATACCGCATACACCGGAAGAACTGGCAGCCGCTGGCGATAATGCCGACCAGTTGCCCGCCAAGTCGATCTGGTGGCAAGGCAACGAGTACGGCGCCTGGCCCATGCAGATTGACGGCATCGAGGCGACCTCGGACGGGGCGGAGGTTCGCCCCACCCTGAGCGTGGGTAACGTGAACGGTCGTATCACTGCGCTCTGCTTGGCCTTCGACAACTTGCTTGAGTTCAAGCTCACGATCCGCCACACCCTTGCCCAATTCCTGGACGCCGAGAACTTCCCTGATGGCAACCCGGAGGCCGACCCGAACGAGGAGAGCGTAGAGGTCTGGTATATCGACCAGAAAGTCTCCGAAAGCGGCGCGGCAGTCTCCTGGGAGCTGGCCAGCCCTGGCAACGTGGGCGGCGAGAGCATAGGCCGGCAGATGACGCAGCTTTGCCACTGGGCCATGACCAATGGCTATCGGGGGCCGAACTGCGGTTACACCGGGCCTTACTTCGACTTTGACGGCAAGCCCACGGATGACCCTGTTAAGGATCAGTGCAACGGCTGTCTTGATAGCGGTTGCGTTGTGCGCTTCGGGGTCGGAAACCCCAACAGTTTCGGTGGTTTTCCTGCCGTCTCCCTCATCGCCCGGAGCTGATCATGCTGAAACACATCTTCTCCGCCGTGCAGCAGCACGCCGCGGAGGAATACCCGCGCGAGTGTTGCGGGCTGATCCTGGCCATGGGCCGCAAGCAGATTTACTTGCCATGCGCGAACGTGGCCACTGAGCCGACAGAGGAGTTTCGCATCGCGCCAGAGCAGTACGCCGAAGCTGAAGATCAGGGCGAGGTGATCGGCATCGTTCATTCGCACCCAGACGCCACCAGCAGGCCTTCGCCGCGTGACCTGGCCATGTGTGAGGCAACTGGTCTGCCGTGGCACATCCTTTCGTGGCCCGAGGGCGACTTGCGGACCGTCATGCCAACCGGTGAAACGCCGCTGTTGGGCCGGCCGTTCGTACACGGCGCCTGGGACTGCTGGCAGGTCTGCGCGGATTGGTACAGGCGCGAGTGGGGGCTGGAGTTCCCTGCGTATACCCGTAATGACGGGTGGTGGGAACAGGCCTCCGGCCCAAGTCTGTACGAGCAGGCCTATGAGGCTGCCGGCTTCTACCATGTCGACCGGCCCGAGCGAGGCGATATGATCGTCATGGCCGTTGGCCGCACTGCGCACCCGAACCATGCCGGAATCTATCTTGGCGGTGACGCCCAGTTGCCGGGTGAGCAAGCCGAGATCTACGGACCTGGGCCTTTTCTGCTGCATCACATGTACGGCAGGCCGTCCGAGATCATCATTTACGGCGGACCCTGGCAGGCCCGCGCCCGTCTGGTGCTGCGCCATCGTGGCGCTAAGTGATACATTCCGGGTTTTCGAAGGAGTGAGGTTATGCGAATTCTTTTTGCAGCCTTGGCGCTTGTAGTGCTGGCGGGGTGCATGGCACCAACCATGAATGAGGCTCGCCAAAATGGCCCTTATAAGGTTCTGAGTTCTAACAAGCCAGACGCTGAAGTAGCAAAGTGCGTCCAATATGAATGGCAGAACCAGCCAATTTTTGGTGCGACCCCAGGAGCAACTATGCAGCCCGGCCGTGGGTCTGGTTACACGGTTTTCACTGTCGCGTCCGAATATTTCGTTGATATTCAGCCAAAGGGTGCTGGTTCTGAGCTGAAATATTACGTTGTGCTCGGAAATTGGATCGCCAATAAACGTCTTGCCGCGCTGCAAAGCTGCCTCTGATTAAGTTAAGAATATTTCGCAAAGCCGCCTTCGGGCGGTTTTTTGTTTCTTGGAGAATTGCATGGCCACGATTGCTCATTACGAGCCAGTTACCCAGATCAAGCTGTCAAGTTCTCTCGCTCGAAAATTTGGACGAGTGCATCGTAGGGTGCTCGACGGAGGCAGTGTTTTTGAGGTTTTCAGGGCTTTGAAAGCCACCATTCCAGGCTTTGAAGAAGAAATTAAGCGTTTGCAAGCAATGGGTGTGCGCTTCGCCATATTTCGTAATCGCAAGAATGTCGGAACTGACGACTTCGCCAGAAGTGGTTGCCGTGAGGTTCGCATTGTTCCTGTCGTTGAAGGCAGCAAAAGGGGCGGGGTATTGCAGACAGTTGTTGGTGCTGTGCTAGTCGTGGCGGGGCTTATCGTCACTGGTGGCTCATTCGGCGCAGCGTCTCCCTTTGGATCGGCAATGATCATGATGGGGGCCTCAATGATCGCTGGTGGCGTTATCCAGATGCTGAGCCCCCAGCCAAAGGGTTTATCAACAAGCGCTGCGTCAGAGAACAGGCCGTCCTACGCCTTCGGCAGCGCGAACAACACCACCGCCAGCGGTAACCCGGTTCCGATCTGCATTGGTGAACGGCGGTGGGGCGGTGCGATCATCTCTGCATCAATCTACGCCGAAGACAAGGCATAGCAGCAAAAACCCTCACTATTCGGGGAAGGAACGGCCTTCCCTGCTTTAGGAGGGCTTGAATGAATATCTGGATACGTCTGTCTTTGCGTTTAATTCCACTGCTTTTTCAGCTGGTCCGTTACTCGATGAAGTTGTACGCGAGCCTTCATGGCTCCTGATCTAACCGCCTCCGGGCGGTTTTTTATTGCCCGGAGGAAAGCATGGGCGACTCACCAGTGTTTGGAATTGCAGGCGCCAAAGGTGGCGAGAAGAAACCGAAGGCGCCCTATGAGGCGCCCGACAGCCTGCGGTCCACCAACATCGCCAAGCTGCTGCTGGCCGTGGGCGAGGGCGAATTCGACGGCGCGCCGACTGACCGCGATATCTACCTCGACAACACGCCAATCAAGGACGCAAGCGGCAACGTGAACTTCCCAGGCGTGAAGTGGGAGTGGCGGCGCGGTACGGTCGAGCAGGAGTACATTCAGGGCATCCCGGCGATCGAGAGCGAAAGGTCGGTGGGCGTGGAGCTGCGCAGCGATGCGCCCTGGACCCGAGCGTTGAGCAACGCCCAGTTGTCGGCTGTGCGCCTGCGTTTCACCTGGCCCCGATTGCTGCAGCAGAACCCCACAAACGGCGACACGACCGGTTACACCGTCGAGTACGCTATCGATATCGCTACCGACGGTGGGGCATTCGTCGAAGCACACCGGAACGCAGTCAGCGGCAAGACCAGCAGCGGCTATCAGCGGTCTGTCCGGGTCGATCTGCCGGCCGCAGCATCGGGCTGGACGCTTCGAGTTCGCCGCCTTACTCCAAACGCCACCAGCGGAACTATCGCTGACACGATGACCATCGCGGCTTATGCCGAGATCATCGACCAGAAGCTGCGCTATCCGAACACCGCTTTGCTCTACATCGAGTTCGACGCGGAGCAGTTCCAGAACATCCCGTCCGTGACAGTGAAGACCAAGGCCAGACGCTGGCCAGTGCCGACCAACTACGACCCAATCAGTCGCACCTACAGTGGCGCCTGGGACGGTACGTTCAAGCAGGCCTGGACCAACAATCCTGCGCTTGTGATGTACGGCCTGTGCGTTGAGGATCGCTTCGGCCTGGGCAAGCGCATTAAGTCCTGGATGGTCGACAAGTGGGAGATGTACCGCATCGCTCAATACTGCGACCAGATGGTGCCGGACGGGGTAGGTGGTCAGGAGCCACGCTTTTTATGCGACATGAACCTGCAGGCCAAGGCCGAGGCCTGGACACTGCTACGCGACCTGTCGGCGATTTACCGGGGAATGGTGTACTGGGCCCAGGGCTCGCTGTTCATGCAGGCCGACATGCCACGGGCGCAGGACTTCGACTATGTTTTCACGCGAGCGAACGTCATCGACGGCGAGTTCACGTATGGCGGCGCAGAGCGCAGCACACACTACAGCCGCGCCCTGGTCAGCTACGACAACCCGGCCAACAACTACGATACCGACGTCATCCCTGTTACCGACCTTGCGTTGCAGCGCCGGTATCAGGACCGTCCGATCGAGATATCGGCTATCGGGTGCACCAGGGCCAGCGAGGCCCAGCGGCGCGGTAAATGGGCGCTGCTGAGCAACAACCAGGACCGTACCGTCACCTTTAAGACAGGGATGGAGGGGCGAATCCCGCTGCCTGGCCACGTCATCCCTGTGGCGGATGAGCTGCTGTCGGGACGCCCGAACGGCGGCCGGATTGCCGGGGCCGCTGGTAGGGTCGTGACCCTGGATCGCGATACCCAGATCAAGGTCGGCGACCGGCTGATCATCAACCTGCCCAACGGCAGTGCCCAGGGCCGCACCGTGCAGTCCGTAGTCGGGCGCGCCGTGACCGTCACAACGGCCTACAGCGTGCAGCCTGAGCCCGAGCTGCAGTGGGCTATCGACGCCGATGATCTGGCCGTCCAGCTGTTCCGCGTGTTGAAGACCTCGCGCACCGCCGATGGCGAGTACGAGATCACCGGCCTAGAGTTCAACCCGAGCAAGTTCGCGGCGATCGATACCGGCGCCAAGCTTGAAGAGCGGCCGATCAGCGTCATTCCGGTTACCACTGTGCCGCCCCCGGCAAGTGTGACGCTTACCTCCGACTACGCGATCGCCCAAGGCTTGGCTGTGAGCACCATGACTATCGCCTGGCCCGCGGTAGAAGGAGCGGTGGCTTACGACGTCGAGTGGCGCAAGGACAGTGGCAACTGGATCCGCCTTCAGCGCACCGGCACTGCATCTGTGGATGTCGTTGGGATCTACGCCGGGGCATACATGGCAAGGGTTCGCGCTGTGAGCGCGTTCGACATCACGTCAACCTGGCGCAGCTCTGCGCTCACCGAACTGAAAGGCAAGGAGGGTGTGCCACCGGCTGTCGCGTATCTAAACACCGCCAGCGAGCTATTCGGCATTGGGTTGAAGTGGGGGTTCCCGGTCGGCGCAGAGGATACCCAGCGCACCGAGATCTGGTATGGCACTGGCGACAGCCTTGAAGACGCCACCAAGCTGACGGATCTGGCACACCCGCAGTCCGACTATGGCCTGCAGGGGCTGGCGGCCGGTGCTCGGTTCTTCTTCTGGGCTCGGCTGGTGGACCGGACCGGCAACGTGGGGCCGTTCTATCCGGCTGCGGGCGGGGTGATGGGTATGGCCAGCGCTGATGCCGGACCAGTCCTTGATCTGATTAAGGGGGAGGTTGACGAAAGCATCATCAGCAAGGAGCTGAACGAGCGAATCGACCTGGTCGATGGTGATGGGCCTGGATCGGTCAACGACCGGATCAATCAGGCGGTCAAGGACATCACGGACGCTCTCGTCTATGACCCGGCCAAGGCCTATGCCAAAGGCGACGTTGTGCGCCTGGGGCAGAAGATCTATCAGGCCCAAGGGCCTGTGGCTGTGGGAGTGGCGCCACCTGCGGAGCCATGGCAAGACATCGCCACCATCCTTGAGGAGGCCGGCGCCCTGGCTGGTGAGGTGCACCAGAACACGCTGGACATTTCGGAACTGGACGGCGTCGTTGCTGCGCAAGCGGAGAAGGTCGAGGGGGTGTTTGTTCAGCTCAACCCGCTGTACTCCGGAGACACCGGCAGCTATGCGGGCGACAACACCACCAGCGTCGGAGTCTGGTCGGTGTGGTCCGCCATCGGCGAGGGGGACTATGCCCAGGGCAAGCGAACTGACCGAGTGGAAGCCAAGGTCGGAGAGAACACTGCGGCCATCACTACCCTGTCGCAGGCCGTCATTGATGGCGACAGCGCCCTTGCTGAGCAAATCGCTACCGTGGGTGTTCGAGTGGGAGAAAACACCGCTGCGGTGCAGGAGGAGCGCCAGGCGCGAATAGATGCCGATGGAGTCCTTTCCCGAGATCTCGAGGTTGTGCAAACGAGTCTCGACGGCGCAACCGCTTCCATCGCGGAGAACAAGGAGGCAATCCAAGATATCGATGGGAAGGTTTCGCTGACCTGGTCGGTGCGCCTGCAGTACACATCAGCCACCGGTGAGTACAAATGGGCAGGTGTCGGGCTTGGTCTCGAAAACGGGCCGGGCGGGCTGCAGTCAAAGTTCGTTATTGATGCCGACCTGTTCGCTATTCAGCAAGGAGGCATCGTGCCGTTCGCTGTTAAGGACGGCCAGGTGTTCATGCGGTCTGCATTTATTCAGGATGGGTCAATCGACATGCTCAAGATCGGCAGCAACTTGCAGTCGAGCAACTACGAGCCGAATGTTTCTGGATGGGCGTTCTTACCTGATGGAACTTTCCAGATGATGGGTAATTCTCAAAATGGGGCAAGACTCATGTTTAACAATAGTGGGCTTTATATCTTCCATCCTAATGGTGTTAAAGGTATTGACCTAAGTTTGGACGCAACATGACGATAGGTCTTATCACCCGTGATAGCAGCGGTGTAATAACCGCTGACATGACCAAAAATCTTAGCCAGATGATTGGTCATGTCATATCGAACAGAGCTAACGGCACTGTGACGTTCACGATTCCTCAAGGGAAGATACCGATAAGCATCGTATCCCCCCTTGAGCCATGCATGAATACAGCGGGAAAGCTGCCTGGCGTTATCATGACGAACACGTCAATGTCATGGACATACAACATTCCTAGCGGCTTTCCGATGAACTGCATCATTTACTACGGGTACTACTAATGGGCCCAGCGCTAATCGTTCGCAAAGAGTCTGGAGAGATTCTTTATGACACGTCTAAGTCGGTATACGGGCTGGTTAAAAGCGGACCAGTTGAGTATCACGGGATTTGGAGGAAGCTCCATCCTGCAGGAGGGCCAAGCCCTTACTACGACAATATTTACAAGTTCACGGTAGAGAACTGCGTGAACCCAATTGTGTACGTAACAGGGACGTGCGGAAAGCCATTCGCGTCAAAGGAGGGTACGTCGAGCGTCTTCTACTTTGCCGGACCTGTTGAGGGTATCAAGGTCTATTGCTTTGATGTAATGGCCCCAATATTCAAAGGGCCAGCACTAAAGACTCGAGATGAAAACGGAGGCTTCACGTTCAACAGCCTGCAGAGGCCTTTAAATATCATCGGTACGTCAACACCACCGCCACCATCGCCACCATACCCAAACGGAAGGGTTGCGCCATTCCTTGGAGGGTATCAAGTGCTAGTGCTTGATCAGCCGCTGCTGCCAAGCAGGGCTGGATTTCGCGGGTACTTCTATACAGTGCCGTTGAATCCCGCGAAAACCTATGCGGCAAATATCCCATGGAGCAGGGGTTGCTGGCTGGCATCTCAGCTGGGTCGTGACGAGGTGTGGCAGACAGGCTCGCAAGAAGGTTGCTCAGGTGACACCGGAAGCATAACCCATAGTTTTTGGACGTCTCCAGAGACGACCCACGGGACCGTACACAGCACGACGCCAACAGGATGGTTCTCGCTCACTGTTAACCCGAGACCGCAATGCACATACATAGACGTTTCTGAGTACCCTTATCCATTCAATCCACAGCAGTAACAACAGTGTGTGAATGCACCCGCCTGGGCGGGTTTTTTATTGCCTGGAGATAAGTAATGGCAAGACAGGAAATCAATCTTGGAGTTCTGCCAAACGGCGTCGGTGGCGATACTCCTCGAGTGGCGAACACCAAAATCAACGACATGACCACCGAGTTGTACGCGGCCATCGCCGAAGGTGGCACCGTCAAAAGCGTGGCTGAAGTCCAGCCCGATGCTGCGGGCGACATCTCCAAGGCAGAGCTTGCGACCGCCATAGGCGTGGACGATAAGGCGGACAAGGCGGCCACGGAGGTCGCCCTAGACCTGAAAGCCGACAAGGCGGCGGTTAACATCGCTCTGAGCGAGAAGGCAGACAAGACCGCGCTGGACAATAAGGTCGACAAATTAGTGGGCAAGGGGCTCTCAGCAAACGACTTTACGACTGCCGAGAAAACCAAACTCGGGGCTCTGACCAACCTCAAAGATCAGGGCATCGGCGGATCTGCGGTTGCGGTTCCGAGTAATGACTGCAACAAAGCGCTGGTTGCGGGCGTCTATGCCGCCAAGCCGACCACGCTAAATGGCATGAACGTTTATGGCACCCTGGAGGTTCTAGACTATGGCGACAATACGTCTACGATTCAGCGGCTTACGACGACTCGCGGCCACCCCGTAGGTGAAATCACTTGGTTCCGGTCGGCGTCGGGCTCTTCTTGGACGCCATGGAACCGGTTTTTTAACGTCGGCAACTTCGGGATTGGTGCGGACCCTAGAGCGGCACTGCCGATTGAATACATCACCAACATGGCAAACCTAAGGCCGAGTGGGAAATACATCATCACCCCCGAAACGGTGGACGGTCCGGGCTTCTACGGGACGCTTGAGATGAGCTGGTATGACCCGACCGGCTGGACCATGCTTGCGCGACCTCTTACCGGTGGCGCTATGGCCACCAAGGCCTCCATTAACGGGGCTGTCGGCCCTTGGCAGTGGTACTACCCTACAAAGCGCTACCAGAGCGCCGGACTCACCTACAGCAACGGCCAGCTTCAGGCTGTTCAGCACGGTCTTGGTGCTATCCCCGCCAGCATGCAGCTTTTTGTCGTTCCCACCGTAGACCAAGCATCATGGTCTGCTGGAATTTATGTACTCCCAGCATCCGGGTACTCAATCGGGGCTAACCCAACGGAGGTGTTCATCAAGGTGGCATCCACCGGGCTAACCGTTCTTGACGCCCAGACAGGTGCGTCAGCCAACCTCACCCCAGCGAATTGGAGGATTGTTATCCGTGCAGCCGCCTAAAATTGAAGACTTGGAAATCAGCCCTCCACCTCAAGAGCCATCAATCCTCTACGTTGACAAGGACGGGGTGCAGATCATAAAGACCAACGGACCTGCGCCGGAAGGCGGAATTGCGGTGGAGGGCACGCCGGAATACTTCGACCAGGTTTGGCTTTTCCCGGGCTGGGGCCCCTCAGCTTACAAGCAGGGCGTAGCGGATGTGGCATGGATAGCTGAGGAGCTGGAAGAGGTGGCCAAGCAGCTTGATCGCCTGGAGGAGGCGGAGGAGGGAATTGAAGTTGCCGACCTGCTGCCTGGTACGCGCAAGCAGTGGCTCACATATCGCGGCCAGCTCAGAACCTGGGCGAAAGGCGGCTCCGACTTCCCTGATCCGGAGCGTCGCCCGCAGCGGCCAGAGTAAGTTTTCGAACCCCGCCAACGAGCGGGATTTTTTTGCCTGGAGAAAACACAATGCCACTCACAGAGCAGCAACTGCTGCAGATCCTCCCTCAAGCCCGCCAAGTCGCGGGCTTTTTTGTGCCTGCACTGAATGCGGCGATGGCGCGCTTCAAGATCAACTCGCCTGTGCGGATGGCCGCGTTCATTGCCCAGGTAGGGCATGAGTCGGGGCAGTTGACGCGCATGGTCGAGAATCTGAACTACAGCGCTGATCGGCTGCGGGCAGTCTGGCCAAACCGCTTCGACGCCTCCCTAGCTGCCCAGGTGGCCCGAAAGCCTGAGCAGATCGCGAACATCGTGTACGCCGGCCGGATGGGAAACACGCTGCCTGGGGATGGCTGGAAGTACCGGGGCCGGGGCCTGATCCAATTGACCGGCGCGAACAATTACCGCGCCGCCGCCGCTGCCCTGGGCCTGGACTTGGTGAATCACCCTGAACTTTTGGAGCAGCCAAAGGCTGCCGCTCTGGTCGCCGGCTGGTTCTGGCAGTCGAATGGGCTCAACGAACTGGCCGACTCGGGTCAGTTCGCGAAGATCACCAGGACAATCAACGGCGGGCTGACTGGCCAGGCCGAACGGGTGGCCCTGCGCGATCTGGCCGCGAAGGTGTTGGCATGAACGCCTTGCTTCTGAAGGCCTGCGGCGCCGCTCTGGTGGCGCTCCTAATGGTCGTGCTGGCGGCCTGGGCACTGTCCAGTGCCTACGACCACGGCCAGGCAGCAAAGGATGCTGAGTGGCAAGCGCGCTGGAATGCCCGGGACGCCGGCGATCAGCAGGCCTGGGGTCTGGCCGAGAAAGCCGAGCGCGACAAAGAGCAGGCCCGACAAACCTCAATCAACAAGGCGGTGCAAAATGGGCAACGGAAAATCGATGATGCAATGGCTGATGCTGTTACCGCTCGCGCTGCTGCTGGGAGCCTGCAGCGGACAGTCGACGATCTCACCGAGCGCCTCAAGCGTACGGCCAGCAGCAATTCCTGCACTGCCGCCGCAAGCGCGGCAGCAACCCGCACAGCCCTGGTGCTTGCCGACCTGCTCAAGCGCGCTGACCAGCGAGCGGGAGACCTGGCAGCAGCTGCTGATCAAAGCCGGAGCAGGGGAGTAACGTGCGAGCAGTCCTATGACGGTATCGCCAAGGGCTCGATCAGTTCCGCCCCGTGATTCCTGACGTTTCCGACGGCGGGGCTCACTTTGAACCACTCGAAGGCCTCGGCGGGCTCGCCCTGGTGTAGGGCCATCTGCTCGGCGCGCTCCTTAGGCGTTGCTGTGTCGAGCCATTCCCTGGCCAGGTCCGGGGCCAGGACCACCGGCCGGCGGTCGTGGATATCGACCATGCCGCCAGCGCTGTCGGCGGTGATGATCACAAAACCGTCGTGCTCCCCGTGACCTTCGTCTGGATCCGGCAGTTGTCCAATTGAGGCGCAGAGGATGGGGGAGCGATCCCGGTGCCGGATGAGGTAGGGCTGCTTCTTCGGTCCGCCTTCATCTACCCACTCAAACCAGTTATCGATTGGGCATATGGCCCGGTGCGGCCAGATCTGGCGGAAGAACGGCCCGTGAGCCACTTTCTCGACCCTGGCATTGATCGGCGCGGCGCGGTCGGTGGCCCAGTGCGGCCGCCACCCCCAGCGCACGGCATCAGCGTGTAACGTGTCGTCGGCGACATGGAAGAGAGCGAGCTGCATCGTCGGCGCGGCGTTGTAGCGCCCCAGAGGCTGATCACCGACGTTATTGATCAGAGCCCCGGGCATGCTCAGGGCTGCGACGAAGTCATGGATGCCGCGGTATTGCGAGAGTCTTCCGCACATAGCTGTGTCCTCGGTTGCTCTCAGCGTAGCTTTCCGCGGGCGCCAGCGGGTATCTGCCGCCGAAGATCCTCGTTCGCCCGGTCCTTGCTCCGAACACTCAGCTCAAGGTCGCTGACTTTCCGGCGCAGATCTGAGGCTTCCCCGGCCTTTTCTCGTAGCCGGGCCAGGGCCTCGTCGCGGTCCCTCTCGGTCTGGGTCTGCATGTTG
Organism: Pseudomonas sp. GW823-FHT02C05; assembly: GCF_058797595.1. Lineage (NCBI taxonomy): Bacteria > Pseudomonadati > Pseudomonadota > Gammaproteobacteria > Pseudomonadales > Pseudomonadaceae > Pseudomonas > Pseudomonas sp. GW823-FHT02C05. The sequence goes on from NZ_JBXAJU010000001.1 coordinate 72,229, forward strand.
ACCAGCTTGAAGATGTTCTCCCGGGCTGCGCGAAGCTGAAGGTTCAGCTCTGCAACTTCATTTTCCAGCAGCTGGATGTGCTGCTTGCAGGTTTCCAGGGGCGAGGGGATTCCTAGCCAGTCGTCGGCTGTGTCGGTGTCTTCGGTGTGCACGGTACTACCTCGAATCCAATGCTGTATGTGCATACAGTAATCGAGGCTTGAACGGGGCGCGATTTGCGCCGACGAACTGTAGGGGGGGAGGGGGGCAGCTAGGTCGGCAGAACGCCGTAGATGGTGTGCGCAAAACCTACGCTGGAGCCCGCGTATTTTCGTTTGCATAAGCACAGAAATGATGGTTTTTTGTAAGCTGTTGTTTAGTAGTTTTTTCTTTTAAAACAATGATTTATTGATCTATAGGCCCAAGCATGGGGTGCTAGGGGTCGAGTGTTCGAATCACTCCGTCCCGACCATATTTTTCAATGACTTAGCAGCTTTCGAGCGGCTTTGTTGTTTCTGCCATAGTGACTTTACGAGTGACCCTGGCCTTTTTCTTCATGCCTCCCTCCTTTTCAAAATCGTCAGCGCTGGTGCACGTGAGTCAGTTGCTGATACCTTGTTTGCCGCCTCAATGAGCTGATCCAGTTCTCCTGCCGAGTAGTGACTGGTGATGCTTCCGTTCTTGTGGCCGAGCAGTGCTTTCCGATCTTCCTCTGTCACCCCTGCAGCGCGTAGCCTTCTCCCAAAGGTGTGCTTCAGGTCGTGAATGCGGATCCTGGCAAAGCCATCATGCGCCGGCCGCAGGAACTTCTCCTGCCACTTCTTCGCCGCTCTGATCCTGGCCTTCTCCCAGGCCGAGTCATTCATGCGGTGCACCGTCGTTTCATTCCCCACGCCATCAGGCTTGCCAAATGGGAACACGTAGAGTGGGTGCTTTCCGCGCTGCTTCTCGATCACCGACTTGGCCACGTCATTCAAAACGACCAAGCGCTCATCTCGGTTCTTAACGCCAGATCTGGCGCTCCTTCCCCTAAACCCGGCCGGTATCAGAAACACACTGGTTCCAAGTTCCGGCACCGCAATATCCCAATTCCACTGAAGCTTGCAAACCTCCTGCTCCCGGCACCCTGTGTTTACCTTGAACATCGCCATGGTCTGTAGGTGAGCCTAAGCATTGGAATCGTGACTGGCTCGCCTTATGGGAATCACTGAAAGCAGCGATCAAGGAAGTGGATATTCAGGCTCAGCAGCCGATCTGGCAGGTGATTCACTCGGAAAATGATGAAATAGCGGTATAAAGATATTGGCATGGTGGGGTTCTGTGCGTACTTTTCCCATAGTGCACAAGTAACGCGAAACGCACACGAAACCCTGAACCCGGCCAAGCGCCGGGTTTTTATTACTCCGATTTCAGCAGAATGATTTTTGTAGGGGCGGGCAGTAGTATGAAAAAAATACTGTTTGCACGTACAGTATTTTGCTGGGATAGTAATTTCACTCCTCGGGTGTATCAGAAGCGAAACCCACCGCATTGCTGGTGCTTACCTTCTCGACTCGTGTGAAGGCCTTGAGCCCCGAGCAATCGCCCATGAGCGCCATACGCCCGATACAGAGGCCTGAACTTAAATCAGCTCAGTAACGGAGTTTAAAATGGAAAACGCAAACTCAGCCTCTCAAACCTTGCAAGATCTTTGGACTCAATTGGAACCGGTGGATAACACCGGCATGCTCAGGCGCGTGGTTTTTGCGGACGGCAAGTTTTATGCGGCTGGTGGCAACGGTCTTCCCACAACCACTCAGCTTGTCAGCGGAGGCGCGACTGGTACAGCGTGGACCAAGCTTAAGGGCGCCGTCACCTCTGATAGCGGAAAGGTCCTCAACGACCTGTACTGGAACGGTCTTGGGACACAGCTACAAGCCCTTTCTCAATCCGGCAATGTGGTCTATGGCAGCACAGCACGCCCTGAAAGGGCTTGGACAGACATTACGGCAACTGTTCGCGCGTCCGGAGACTTGCAAGGCATTGTGTATTATCAGCCAATTAACGGCAGCAACGCGACCTGGATACTGGTTGGGTCTAACGGTAAAGTCTTTTCCCGTTATGGCGATTGGTCAGGCCAGGTGCAGCGCACTACGACCTTCACTTCTAGCGAGACTGTGTACTGCGTCAATGTCATTGGCGTTTTTGTGTTGGTTGCGGGATCGAATGGGAAGCTGCTTAGCGCTGTGAAGATGGCGACGAATGATTCGCAATCATTCGCGACCAGAACCAGCACCTTCGGCACCAGCACCATCCTTTCCATGAAGCTTTGCAACGGGAAAATGTTTATCGTTGGTGCGGATGGCAAGATGGCATATTCATCCGATGGGCTTACCTGGACTGCTGTTGGAGATACCAGTTTCGGTGGAACCATCATCCGCGACATTGCTTACGGTAATGGCAAGTATGTAGCTGTCGGCGACGGCGGCAAGACAGCTGTTTCCGAGGATGGGATCGGCTGGGTTCAGCAAGCCAACACTTTCGCAGGAACCGATATCCGGAGCGTCGCCTACGGCAACGGCAATTTTGTAGCTGTTGGTGCAGGCGGCATGATTGCTTACTGGACTCCATGATCTTCTATCTCTTTGCGTAATAGAGCCCAGCCGTTGCGCTGGGCTTTTTCATTTCTGATTCAGGCACGCCAAAGCCAGAGTGGCCCTTCGGGGGATGCCTGGACGCGGATACGCCGGGAGTGCCGCGATGCAAGAAAACACCGGCAGCCCAAGCACCCTGACCTCAAACTTGCTTTCGGGGTGGCGCGAGACTGGATCAGCGAGATTGATGCAATGGGGCGTCGGCGCCGGGAGCGTTATCGGTAGAGTGAGATTTGTAGGGATGGGAAATAGCGCATGAAATGCTGGTTGCATGTACAGTATTTTGTTGAGATAGTCATTCCACTCCTCGGACGCACAGGATATGGATATCAGCTCGATATAGGTTCTGATCTACACGTGTCCGAGTGAAGGCCTTAAGCCTCGAACCATCGCCTTTGAGCGACATGAAAGCGGAGCTATCCGCGCCACTCATTTCATTCAAAAGGTATATCTCATGACTCAAGTTACTGTGGGTAGCAAGTTCATCAATCAAGTAGGTTACAGGCAATACGTCAATGCTCTTGTAGAGCCTTCCGCAAACACTACTGGCATCGTCATTCGTACGGTCTCAGCATGCGGTGGCCGTTTGTATGCGGATACCGTGAAGCCGCCTCTCAGCCATCGGATGGATAGCTACCCTGCAATTTTTGCGGCGTCGTCCGGCTCCAACTTCGACACTCTTCCTTATGAGCTGGTGGTTCCCGCTGGGCTTGGTATTTTCTGGGCCCCAGGGAATGACAACTCCAGCGTATGGATGACCTACGACAACCTGTAAGCGTTCATGAGCGTCCGACTTTTGTGCCGGACGCTCTGCTTCCTGCAAAAAAGCATATGAAATCCTCAATCCCATTGTGCTTCCGATGCCCCCTTTTTCTTGAATCATGCCCACGGAGTCGAGCGCATGGAGTTTCTATACCGCCTGCTCGACAGGCTGGATACCTGGTTTACCGCGGGGTTGGTTGGCGCGTTCGCCGCGAGCTGGTGGCACCGCGACGACCTGGTAGACCGAAAGGCCTGGGCCGTCTTCATTTTCTCGGGTGCTGTCTGCGCCCATTACCTGACTGGACTCGTAAGCGCTTACCTGGGAGTGGTCGAGCCCCGTAACCGCAATGCGGGCGCCATTGTGCGGACGGCAGTGCAGCACGTCGCCACCCAGGCGCGCATGGAGACGCTGAAAGAGACCCCCGACGTCGTTCAGGCCGTGGAGTGGGTCAGCACGCTGGATTCGAAGACCACGCCTCAGTGCCGAACGCTCGACAAGCATCGGTTCAGCTGACTGAAGGGCCCAGGCCGCCGGTCCACATCAACTGTCGCTCGACGGTGGTAGCGGTGACCAGGTTCAGCGCGCTGTTCGCTAAGGACGCTACACGGGCATCTGTCGGTGAGAATGGACCGCAGCAGGTGAGGGCCGACCTTAGTTACTACGACTGGCTTAAGCAGCAGCCGGCGGCGTTTCAGGACAAGTCGATAGGCCCTAGCCGCGCCAAGCTGCTGCGTGATGGCGGGTTAAGCGTCGTGCGATTCAACGAGCTTCAGTTGGACCGAAATTTCTCACCCCTAACCCTTGAGCAAATGAAAGCCCTAGAGCCGCTTGCATTTGAAAAGGCAGGGGTGAGATAGCTCGCTTGGCCGGTTAGTCGACGAGTTCAATCGCATTAACGGCGCGGGTAAATACGCCTTCGTAGCGTTGCTTGCAACGGCGAAACTTTCCAGTCGATACCAATGCATCAATCACTTCGGTCGTTGCTTGCATGGTGTTTTTGTAGCGCAGGTCATCAATGAATTCGCGACGGATGATCGGGTCCAGGGTCATGAGCTGGTTCTCCGGATAAGCCGTATAGACCTGAGCTCGTTGGTTGATAGCAAGGTGCTTGATGTCGTGCTTTTGCAAATAGCTCACCAGGTCAGGCACATGCAGATAAGCATTAAGACCGCCATAAGGAAGTTTGATCATGGTTTGATCCTCGTTAACAAGTGGGTGGGTTTGAGCCGCTGGCTCTAAAGCTGACCTACCTGCTACGAGATCCCGATACGCAGCGATTGGCATCACTGCAAAGATCGCTTCGCCGTTTTCACCATGAATGAATTGTACCGAGCTCATTTACCGTTCCTTTTGCTTAGTTGTGATTCCAATGTAATTACAATGAGGGATTAAAGCAAGTTTTTCTTCGCGGGCAGGGCCTGCACCTACGTCTCCGGGAGACACCTCATGCTGAAATTCCAACTGGATACCCTGGAAGGGGTAGACGAATCCGTGCGCGCTTTTTACACCGAGAAGGACGGCAAGTACGTTCTTGGTATTGAAGGCTTGCCTCAACCAGAAGACGTATCCGGCCTGAAGTCCAAAGTTGAAGAACTGCTGGCCGAGAAGAAGTCCGAAGCCGACAAGCGCAAGGCTGCAGAAGAACAGGCTCGCCTGGAGCGCGAAGAAGCGCTGCGCAAGTCCGGCAACGTCGAAGAACTCGAAAAGTCCTGGTCCGAGAAGTACAGCCGCCGCGAAGCAGAACTGGCCGGTCAGCTGGAGTCGGAGCGCAACACCCTGCAAGGCCAGATCAGGGATCTGACCGTAGGGCGTACCGCTACCGAGATTACAACCACCCTGGCTATCCCAGGCAGTGCCAAAGCACTGCTTCCTCATATCGAACGCCGCTTGAGCGTTAAGCAGCGTGACGGCAAGCCAACCGTCGTAATGCTGGACCAAGCCGGCAAGCTTTCCGCAACCACGCTGGAAGAGCTGAAGAGTGAATTCACGAAAGACCCTGTGTTCGGTCCTCTGATCGCAGGTAGCAAGGCATCTGGCGGCGGGGCCGGCGGTGCTGGAAATGGCGGTGGGGCCGCTCTGAAACGTTCCGAAATGTCCTCAGTCGCCAAGCGTGAGTTCATCACTGCAAACGGTCAGGACGCGTACCTGAAATTGCCCAAATGAAGACTCGGCAACGTTCGGCCACGGCCCTTTCCTGCTTCACCACCTGTACAGCAGGCCGTCCGAGATCATCGTCTATGGCGGTCCCTGGCATGACCGAACGCGCCTGATCCTCAGGCACAAAGACGTAAAAAAAACCGACATGACGCGGCACGGCTGCAGGAGTAGAGAATGAGCAGTAATTACGAAAGTTTGGAGAGGGAATTAGAGGTTCTGAAGCGTGAGATTCAGGCGCTGAAGGCCCAGCTCAAACAGGAGTCGAGCCAGCGGGCCTCAGCAGACGAGGTGCTTTCATCTCGAATTGGTATGCTTTCAGCCAGTAACAGTTAGCAGGCGTGCTCTTTCGCTGCCTCCTCCTTGGCCAATTGCTCAATCTCAGCGACGGTCAAGCTTGGGATCGGAGAGGTACGGCAAGCGCCGTGTAGGCGGAGCGATCATTAGCGTCGCCATTTACGCAGAAGACCAGATGTAGTTGTCGCCTGCAGCATCGCAGCCGCCCATGAGGCGGTTTTTTTTGCCTGGAGGAAAGCATGGGCGCAGTAAAAGGTATCGAAGTCCACGGCGCCAAGGGCGGCGAAAAGAAACCCAAGGCCCCGACCGAGGCCCCCAGATAGCCTGCGCTCTGTAGCCATAGCCAAAATGCTGATTGCGGTTGGAGAGGGCGAGTTCGAAGGTGTACCGACTGCGCGATACCGAAGTGGACGTTTTCCCGGATGTCTTTCGGATTCCCTGCAGCGACGGCAGTCCCACGGAAGGCCTTGACTCTGATAAGCCGGCAGGTGCAGTGCAACGGAAAAACACCGGCAGCCCGCGAACCCTTACCTCACCATACTGTCGGGGTGGCGCGAGACTGGGCCTGGCGAGATCGATGCAACGGGGCGTCGACGCTGAGAAGGTCTTTGGCAGACAGCGCAGAAAGACGCGCACACCTTTCAGGCCCTGGCACCCGCCGGGGCTTTTTCATTTGCGCTCCCCGAAAGGGAGGAACAGAGATGGCCCAAATGCCAGAAAAGAAACCCGACCTATGGGCGGCAGCGCTGGCATGGTTTGCGGCCCATCAGCCAAAGATCTATGCAGGAGGTACGGCTGCCATTGTTGCCGTATTCCGTGTGATCTATGGCGGTGGCAGCAGACGCAAGATGGTGCTGGAAGCTGTCATCTGCGGCCTGATCGGTTCCAGCCTTATCCCGTTGCTTGAGTACTTCACGCTCCCGGCCAACCTGGCCACCTTCGCTGGCTGCATGGTCGGCTTTGTTGGAGTAGAGAAGCTGCGGGATTACTCCGATCGCTTCATAAGCCGTGAAGCCGAGGGCTGAGCCGCGCCACGTTTTCGAATGCGCCCAATCGTGGCACGAGTAATGAGGTTGTCATGAGCATCAAAAAGAAACTGGTCCACTTCAACGACATCACGCTGGCCTTGTCTGCGGATGACCTGAAAGCTGCACTGATCGCCAAGTATGGTGATGCTGCTGTGAGGTGCTGGTCGACGGTGTGATCCTTCAGAGCGCCGCCTATTCCACGTACTACCCGGATGATGGTGTGAAGTTCGCCTTTGCTCAGCCGCTGGAAGGGCACGACACGTGAGCAATGTAACCCGTCTGCGCCACGTGCTCCCGATGAGCCAGGACATCAACAAGGCCCTGGCCGATATGGGTACCAGCCTCGCTGATCGGCTGTAAGTTCGCCCATGGCGTGCACGACTGCTTGAGCATCGTCCTCGACTTCTACTGCCGCGAAATGGGCATCGACCTGGGCCAGTGCGAGCGGGAGGACGGGTGGTGGGAGAAGGGCCGGAACCTCTACCTGGAGAACCTGCCCGCGGCCGGGTTCGTTCAAGTCAGCGCCCCTCAGCATGGCGACATGGTGCTGATGCAGACTCGCTCGAAGGTGCCGAACCAGGCCGGGGTATACTTGGCCGACGGCGTCCTGAAGACCGAGCCCGAACACTTCCCGGCGCCGGGGACGATCCTGCATCACCTCTACAGCCGAGACAGCAAGCGGGACATCTATGGTGGTTATTGGCGGGAAGTTACGGTGAGCTACTGGCGGCATAAGTGTGTACAAACAACAGGAGTCGATCTGCTCAAATAAGGCTGCTCGTCAGGTGCAAAGAACCTTAACCTTGCCTTAGAATGAAGCTTTCCCGCCCTTCAAAGGAATGATTACGTGGTGAGCAACAACGCCATCTGCTGTCCGCACTGCCAAGGCCAAAATGTCCAGCTTCTTTCTGTCATCCATGCTGCTGGTACCTCTCATATACAAACAACCCACCAAGCGCAATCCCAATCCGGATTCGGACCAAGCGTGACCGTTGAAACTACAGGTCGGCACCAGACCCATTTGGCGGCAAGCGTCGGCCCACCTCCAGGTAAGCGCTTGCTTGGCCCCGTCATCCTTACGGGGGTTGGCGCCATCATCTTGTACGACGGCCTCAAGCTTATGAACACGTTCTGGGGCGTGGATTGGACGAGGTTTTTCATTGGCGCGATATTTATCACCGTCGGTGTGATCGGATTCGTTCGCCACTGGAAATTCAACGTCGCGCAGTACGACAAACTGGAAGAGTGGCGCCGCACTTGGATGTGTCATGCCTGCGGCACACGATTCCAGCCGTAAACGTTACAGAGAGGGCACCTTCGGGTGCCTTTCTTTTTTGTGGTTCTCAAACGACGCTTGGTGCTTAGCCGAATGCGGTACCGTAGTCGAAGCGAAAGCTTGGTGGTTGATTCGGAATTGCTGCGGTGACTGCTGGCGGCGTTACGCGCTAAACCTCAGTTACACCAAACCATCATCTCGCCTCGACGGAGTGTTGGTGTTGGCATTTTTTCAGGTATCACGTCGATGGTAGAGTTTCTCGTCTTTGAACAGGGATGCTCGCGATGTGAAGACAATGAAGCCGGTTCAGCCTTATTTGCTTGAGCCTCATGACACTGTTAATCCTGCCGATCTAGAGTGCTACCGCTTGACGGCAGGGGACAAGAGGCAAATTGAGGCCGCTATCGAAACGCACGGCGCCCGTTCTCTTGAAAACGTCACCAAGGGTGGGGCGATGCTGTAGCTTCGATTCCCCATGCGCTTCGCCGGAGAGGATGAGGAATATCTTCGCGCCTTATTCGCACCCGAAACTCTTGAGAAAAAGCCTTGAGATGGCCCTGATCACATCGTCATCAATAAACTCGAGCGCGACTCCAAAGGCGTCGTAGTGGTGGAAAGTTACTCCCCATTTCAGGACCGATACTTAAAGTTGCCATATGAGAAAAGGCTTGATGGTTCGAGTGGGATCGTTGCCTACCAGTTCTGTGCAACGCTGCAGGCACGAAACTCACTTCGAGTGCTTCAGCGGCATGGTCGTCTTACTACTGCTGACTTGCGGCTGTCAGTCCTTCTCAACACTGCCGCCTCGGGTGGTAGCAGTGGGGTGTCAGCCACCGCCGGCACCTGCGGCGTGGTTCATGGAAGCGCGCGAGCCGAACTTGCCCCAGCGGTTGCTCAACGAATTGTCGCCATCGCCGGAGACGGTGACCAAGGATTGATCGCCCTGGCGGCCTGCCAGAGCTACGTCAAAGAAATCGTTTCAACGAAGTGAAAAAGAGCGGTCGGGCCAGTTGCGTCAACATCTGACCTCGCCAATATTCTTACCGCAGTAGTGCGCGGGGATGTTGACCTAAACGAACTTGCTCGACTGCATCTGCGGTTCCAACACCAAAGCCGGGGGCCAGCAATCACAAGTTACTCAACTTCAAAACGCTTCATACACAGGTTTGGTGCAGTCTTCGTATACCACCTGGCAAGCCTTGCCTCCCGTGTCTACACACCACTGTTGAGCCACCTTGCGGGCCTCTTCAGGGTCTTTGGCACTGGCCAGACCAGCGCGGGACGGTCCGTCCTTGCTGCTGGGAACTACCCATGCGACACATTGGTTTCGATACGTAAAAATCACCTTGCAATCAGTCGCACCCCGCCTGCTGCAATCCGACAAGGCCGACTTCTCGGCACTCTCCTTGCTGGGCCTGCTAACGGCAACGCCTGCATCTGCGGTTGCTCCAGATGAAGCGATTGCGCCCCAGGTTTTATGCCACTGCCCAGCGGGCTCCTGCTCGCGGGAGCTCCCGCCAGCGCCTGGGATCGGAGCGCAGCCGCCAACCCCTTGATCGCCGATGGATATTGCCCTGCAGGACACCTCCCCTCCGCATGTGCAATTGCCGGAAAGGCAAGAGCCAATAGCAAAAGCAAATTGGCCCCGTGAAGCGGTACCGTGCCCAACATTGACGATTTCATATAAACCTCAGTTTCACGCAGAGCCCATGTTTGCGCACTACTCACCCGATGCGTTCCCTCGTGTTCCGGGATGTATCACCAATCGCTGATCGTCTTGAGGGCTGTTGTCCTCGGCCGCGTAGGGCCGTTCAGAAAAATAGTTTGGGTATGCCAGTTACGGCGGTCAACATAGGACGGATGTGCTAATGGCCCATAGCCGTTATCGATTGGGGCCGCAAACGTTACCTTGAGCTCTCAAAAAGGGCACCACCCCCCGCCCAGGTTTACCCTCGATTACGCATATAGGCTGGGAACACATCAACCTGACTGGCGATTACGTCTGGCGGCAGGCCGCAAGCTGGAAGGCGGGAAGTTCAGGCCGGTACGACAGCTCGGAAAACGTTAGCGTGCGATTTTTTCCGAATTCTGCAGGCTCCCCTAGTCGGGCTTTTTTCATATCCAGTGAGTTAGGGAGCGGTCGCGCTCAAGCTCATGCTCGGTCGATCAGTTCCGGCCCGTGATTCTTGACGTTACCGACGGCGGTGCTCACCTTGAACCATTCGAAGGTCTCGGCGGCTTCTCCCTGCTGTAACGCCATCTGTTCGGCGCGCTCCTTCGGAGTGGCCGGATCGAGCCATTCCCAGGCCAGTTCCGGCCCAAGCACTACCGGCCGGCGGTCGTGGATATCGACCATGCCGCCGGCACTGTCGGCGGTGATGATCACAAAACCGTCGTGCTCCCCGTGACCTTCGTCTGGAGCCGGCAGTTGTCCAATTGAGGCGCAGAGGATGGGGGAGCCGTCCCGGTGCCGGATCAAATAGGGCTGCTTCTTCGGGCCGCCGTCGTCCAGCCATTCAAACCAGTTGTCGATTGGGCATATGGCTCGGTGTGGCCATATCTGGCGGAAGAAAGGCCCATGGGCCACTTTCTCGACACGGGCGTTTATCGCTGTAGCACGGTCGGTAGCCCAATGCGGCCGCCAGCCCCACGTCACAGGGTCTGCATAAAGCTTATCGCCGGCGACATGGAAGAGGGCGAGTTGCATCGTCGGCGCGGCGTTGTAGCGCCCGAGGGGTTGATCACCGACGCTATTGATCAGGGCCCCAGGCATGCCCAGGGCTGCGACGAAGTCGTGGATGTATCGGTACTGGGACAGTCTTCCGCACATGATCGCCCCTGGGGCAGTACGCAACTCTAAGACTATAGATGTCCGCTGCTAAGGTTCTGTAGATATTCAACTCAGGGTGTCTCTATATTCTCTTTGCGGTACTTCTTGCCTGCGACGCACACGTCGGCCACGCTACCGGGCTTCTCAATCAGAATGTCATATTCACTTTCCGGGCGGGCTTCACTGTCGTTTGATTTCGTTAGAAGCCACTGTTCTTTTTTTCCAGCGAGACGGGTGCGGAACAACCTCCACATGCCGGATAGTTTTTCTCCTTTTAAGCGAAAATACAGCTGTCCTTTTGCGTAGCTTTTTTGTGGATCACCTTCGGGAAGCCAAACTCCGTAATCCCAAACGATGACATCACCAGCCCCGTACTGCCCCGCGGGGATGCTCCCTTCAAAGCATAGGTAATCCAGCGAATGATCTTCTACGTGCACTGCCAGTCGTCGCACTCTTGGGTCCAGTGATGGGCCTTTGGGGATTGCCCAGCTTTTTAGCGATCCATCAAGCTCTAAACGAAAGTCATAGTGGAGGTGACTGGCATAGTGTTTCTGTATGCAATATTGGCGGGGACGTTGCATTGGGAGGTCAGGGTCTTTCTCAGGCTCCTTTGCATTCAGTGACGGTTTCATTATGACCTCTTCGCATACTTTATTTGTTCATCTGCCGCTTCTGCAGCCATGTTGTTTGAGAAGGTCAGTCTGCGCGTAAGTTCATCCTTTTTTGACTGTGTCATCACAGATGAATTTCTGGCGACTTGAGAGCTCAAGTCAGCGAAATAACTCGAACAATTGAACGTGTTCCTTTGTCTTTTCGTTATTCGGCTACCAAAGAGGTGGCTCGGAGAAGGTCCTGAGATGAAAGGAGCTCCAGATGATTGGCGTCGTGATCCCGGCGCATAACGAAGAGCGCTTTATCAAAAAATGCCTCCGGTCAGTGATTAAGGCCGGTTGTCATCCATCGCTTCAGGAGGACGTGAGGATACTGGTCGTACTGGATAGCTGTACGGACTCGACTAGCGAGATTGTCGCCAGCTGTGGGGTAATGAGCTTGGTATCGTCAGGGCGCAATGTTGGAAGAGCGAGGTGTGCAGGTGCGCGGCACTTGATTGATTTAGGAGCTCGTTGGATAGCGTTTACTGATGCTGACACCATCGTTGCCCCCGAATGGATTGTTCGCCAGGTGCAGTTTGGTGCCGATGCAGTATGCGGTACCGTCACAGTTGATACCTGGGAAGCTCATCCTGTCAGGGCAAGAGCTAGATATGAGAGCCTTTATCAGCATGTAGAAGGACACAGGCACATTCATGGTGCCAATATGGGCGTCTGTGCAAATGCCTACACCGGGGCTGGCGGCTTCAAGCACCTGGAGGCTCATGAAGACGTGAATCTGATCCGGGATTTGGAGCGCTCGGGAGCTCGCATAGTCTGGACGGCCTCAAATAGTGTAATTACGAGCGCTCGGAAGGAAAGCAGGTGCAGAGATGGGTTTGGAGACTATTTGCTCTCACTCTCCTAAATCAACGGAGGTGTCGCTTTGACCCTCCAGGTATCTGCCTGCGTAGATCCTCATTTGCCCGGTCCTTGCTACGCACCGTCAACTCAAGGTCGCTGACTTTCTTCCGCAACTGCGAAGCTTCACCAGCCTTTTCACGCAGCCTCGCCAGGGCATCGTCGCGGTCCCTCTCGGTCTGCGCTTGCATATTGACCAGCTTGTAGATGTTTTCCCGGGCTGCGCGCAGCTGCAGGTTCAGCTCTGCCACTTCATTTTCAAGCAGCAAGGCATGCTGCCGGGCAGTTTCCAGGAGCGTGGGAATGCCCAGCCAATCGTCTGTGTTGTCTTCGGTATGCACGGTACTACCTCGAATCCAATGCTGTATGTACATGCAGTAATAGAGGCTTAAGCGGCGCGCGATTTGCGCCGACGAGCTGTAGGTGAGGTGGGGGTACTTATTCGGCAGAACGCCGGAGATGGTGTGCGCAAAACCTACGCTGGAGCCCACGTATTTTCGTTTGCATAAGCACAGAAAAGATGGTTTTTTGTCGGGAACTTTTTTGTGGTTATTTATTTTAAAACAATGAGTTATTGATCTATGGGCCCCAGCATGGGGTGCTAGGGGGCGAGTGTTCGAATCACTTCGTCCCGACCATATTTTTCAATGATTTAGCCCAATCTTCACAGGTTGGGCTTTTTCATGTCTGGGACATTTGCAGGGAGGGCCTCGTTTTCCTCCTTGGCACTGCCAGTGCAGGCTCGTGTCAGCATCCTGATCGATGCTTTGTTGATGGCCTCTCTTCCTCTTTCTCGCTTGCTATCGCCTTTTACTTCAGTGTCTGGCAGGACCGGTACAAAGCCAGGCAACAGCGTTAGCAGCTACTTCTCTGGCCAGGGTCGAGTCTCGCTGACCGAGGTTCTTTTCCCTAGCGAATCATTCATACGATCGGCAACCCACTTTGCTGATGCGCTGCAGGGCATTTCAACGAACTTGAATCCGTTGTCTCCACTGGACAGCAACATTCGCTTTTTTTGGGAGAGGCTGGATTCTTTGTCGCTCGCTGACTTGGATGACGAATTCGCCTTGGTCGAGTAACCGCCGCCTCTTGGACTGGCAGAAAAAAGCCCGCAATCGCGGGCCTTTGCAGAGGGCATTCCGATTTATTTGAACAGGCCTCCAATGGCGTTAATCGCATCTGCGGCCTTGTTCATGTTCTGCTGGCGCTGGGAGTTGGTGTCCACCTGAGCCTGAGCGTTGTAGTTGGTACCGCTGCAGCTTTTGTTGGTCTGCGTCAGGGCTGCCTGAAAGGCATTCGCTCGCAAGGTGTCACCCTTGGCATTGGCAGCATTGATGTTTGCCTGCAGGTCGCGGATCTGTTGCTGGCAGGAGGTGTTGTTTGCATTGGCCGTGGTGTTGTTGGCCCCCCCTAGAACCGATCCAAGGGCGCCTGTCAGGGCGCTCAGGTCGGCGGCGTGGGCATTCAGGGCGAACAGGCTGAACAGAGCGGTGACTGGCACGAGTTTGGAGAGACGCATGGCAAACCTCAATGTTTGATTGCCTGCGCACAGAGAGGCCCGAGCTGGCGCAGAACAATATCCGTATTAGAAATGAGCGCTCGGGTGAGAAAAAATATAATTTGGTCAATTATTGACCTTCAACCCTGGCGCTCCATAACTGTGAAGAATTTCACATTGTTTGCCGGATAGGGATGGAGAGGGTTGCTTGGCATTCCAGGCTCCTGAAGCCCTGTACTTGGTCGATCCACCAGCGGTGGAGTCGGCGGCAGATCGATTTCCTGGCGTCTGCTGCGTCGACGAGCAGGGCGAGTGCACAAAGTCCGGGGGCTGGGTTGGGCTTTTGCATTCACTTCAGGTTATTTGGGCCTCGGTAAATGCCGAAGCCTTGAGCTTTCTTGACCGACCTCCACGCCAGGTTGGTGTGCCGTGGCTATTTCAATGGAGTGTCTTGAGCCTGCGGCTTTCGCCAATTCTGATTCGGTCCAGTGCCCTGTTTAACCCATCCAGGGCGTCCAGGAGAGCCTTTGCCTCGACTTCTCGACCGTCCCCCCACAGGCGTTCCGCCATTTTATTGAGGGCTTGAATAGAGCGTTCGATGTCAGCGGCTGTGGCGGCGTTGGTGTCCGCCGGGTGTTTCTTGGTCATCGGAAAAGGCTTCGACAGGTACTGAGGACGGTGTGAATACATTACTACGTGTGTCTTTTTACTTGGGCCCGGACCGCCAAGGATATATCCCTTTTGCGAGCTGACAGTCTTTTCAGGTCGGAGAGTTGGTATTTTTTGCTGAAGTTGGTGTGGATTACGCTGTTGCTAGGTGCCTAAAGATTACAGATGAAAACCCGTCAGAGCGTAGCGTAACCCAAGCAGCAATTTCTATGAGGCCCTTTGGGTGAGCAAGCAACCTTGCTGTTTGTCGCGTTGTTCACGCCTGTTAATCCGAGAGTGAGAGGTTCAGTGGCGTATGTTGATCAGGCTTTAAGCATGGGGGGGGTGGTTGAAGCCGCGTAGTAGAGAGATTTCTAGCAACTGATCCTCTCTCATTGTTACAGCGGAGCAGGCAAAAATCTGGCAGAATACGCGCCGGAAAAAATGCCAAATTTTTATAAAGGCTTTAAGTTGTTGTTTTTTCTAAAGTGTTGTGGTTGTTTTTTTATGGGGTTGTACTGCTATTCAGCGCAAGTTAAGAAGGGGGTTTTTTGAATTATCGTGCCGAAGTTGATGGTTTGAGAGCAATTGCGGTAATTCCAGTTATTTTGTTTCATGCTGGGTTTCCTTTGTTTAGTGGTGGGTTTATAGGGGTTGATATATTCTTTGTTATTAGTGGTTATTTGATAACTACAATAATAAGGAGCGATCTTGAAAGCGGTAAATTCTCTATTCTGGATTTTTATGAGCGTAGAGCTCGTAGAATTTTGCCGGCTTTATTTTTTGTTATGTTTGTTTGTTCGGTGTTGTCATGGTTTATATTGGCGCCTCGTGAGTTGGTAGATTTTGGTGAAAGTCTTGTTTCTGTTGTGGCATTTGTATCAAATATGTTTTTTTGGAGCAAGGCTGGATATTTTGATATAGCTTCTGATTTGAAACCATTGTTGCATACTTGGAGTCTTGCAGTAGAAGAGCAGTATTATTTATTTTTTCCGGTTTTTCTTATTGTTGCTTGGAGGGTTAGTAAAAAGTCCATTGTTTGGCTTTTGATTTTGATGTTGGGGCTTAGTTTTTTTACAGCGCAATGGGGCTCTTTAAATAAGCCAGGTGCTACATTCTACTGGCTTCCAACTAGAGCTTGGGAACTGCTCGTTGGGTCTCTTGCAGCATTCTATTTGTCAAAGGAAGATCGTTTCTTTCTACCTGGATTTCTCTCGGAAATTATGGGGTGTGTTGGTCTTTCTTTTATATTCTATTCCATATTTAAATTCACCGGTGATACTCCGTTTCCTGGAGTCTATGCATTGTTGCCAACCTTTGGTGCGGCAATGATTATTGTATTTTCAACATCTGAAACGTGGGTTGGCAAATTTTTAGGTAATAAGATATTTGTTTTTTTTGGCTTGATAAGCTACAGCGCATACCTGTGGCACCAGCCCATATTAGCGTTTGCAAGGTACGGGGCTGCGGAGGAACCTGGAGCAACTACTTTATTGGCGATCATTCTTGCTACTTTCGTTTGTGCATATTTGAGTTGGAGGTACATTGAAGTCCCATTTAGAAATAGAAATAAAATTAATCGAAGCGGGGTGTTCTTATTCGGTGCAGGAGGTGGTGCAGTTCTCGTTTCGATTGGGCTGCTGATAGTAGTGAATAGCGGATTTCCTGGCCGAGCAGCAGTACCTGAAGAAGTCAAAGATTCATTTGCAAGCAATAGTCCTCGAAAAGATTGCGATGTTGATAGGGATTTAAAAGGTAAAGACGTTGATTTTTGTAAAGTGGGTGACTTGTCTGCAGTCCCTACGATTGCTGTTTTTGGTGATAGCCATTCGGAAACGATGTTGAATCCGTTTAACTCCATTGCTAAGGAGTTGCATTTGGGAGTGGTTCATCTTGGCCTGGGAGGCTGTCCTCCGCTTTTAGGTGTTGATGTCCTAAATGGGAACTTTGCATACGGGGTTTGTGCTGATATTGCCAAACGCCAGATCAAATACGTTAAAGAGAATAATATAAAAAAAGTTTTTTTGGTTTCCAGGTGGACGCTTTATACAGATGGAAGCTATAAAGGCAGTGGCGTTTTCTTTCTGGGCTCAAATAAAACAGGGGCACGCACAAAAAAGGATAGTCGTGAAGAATTTGCTAGGTCAATCGAAAAAACTGTTTCTGAATACAGAAAGCTGGGTGTGGAAGTATTCATAGTCGAACAGGCTCCACAGCAAAAAGTAAACCCGGTAATTGCAACTTACAGGTATTATTCAGGTGACAGGTCTGGTGATCTTGATACGTTTTTTCTGGCGTCGTCAGTGAGGCGCGAAGAACATTTCAGGCTTCAGGGTTTTACAAGGTTTGTGTTTTCTAAACTGGATGGTTTGGCTGGAGTGTCGGTAGTCAATTTGGATAGTGCATTTTGTAATAATGACGTGTGTTACTTGGGGGGTAATTCGAAATCATATTACGAGGATGACAATCATCTGTCGTCAGTTGGCGCGATGATGACGAAGGATATTATTAAGGGCTTCATTGTTAATAAAGGCTAGCCACATGATGAGTATTTTTCATTGTGTGCCGCAGTGGGAGGTGCAGCAATACGGTCGAAGGGCTATGGAGAATCCAGGCCATCAGGGGGATATCCATATAAGCGGATGTGCACTGAAAACAGCAGGGGCGATCATCTATCCAAGCTTCTTTATTCGAGCTATCCAGTATCCGGTGTCATTTCACAACTGCTTGAAGCTAAGGTTGTTGGGATGGCGCAAAGCTACTTGGCGCCGGGTGGACTGGGGTTGATCGCCATTTGTTTACCGTTCTTCGATTTGTTATTGGGCTTGCAGCAACTCGTCGAGCACCCCCATGAAGGCTTCCACCAACTGGCTGCGGCCCTGCTTGCGGGTCAGTACCAGCAACTGGGCGGTGGCGCTGGGGTCGGCGAGGGGGCGGTAAGTCACGCCTTTTTTCGCCAGGGTCTGGGTGCAGCGGGGCACCAGGGCAATGCCCTGGCCGGCGGCGACCAGGGCGATGATCGAGGTGATCTGCCGGCCGCTGGGGCCCGGGCGCAATGGCAGGCCGTTGCGTCGGTAGAGTTGTTCGATGGCTTCGTTGAGCCCCGAGCCGTAGTCGGCGGGAAACAGGATCAGCGGATGCTCGCTAAGCTCGGCCAGAGTCACTTGCGCCTGCGCGGCCAGGGGGCTGTCGCTGGAGATCGCCGCCACCAGCGGTTCGTCCCCCAGGGACAGGGACTGGATATCGCTCTGCTCGCTCGGCGGTTGCATGCGGCTCATGCCGATGTCGATGCGCCCGTCGACAATCTGCGACCACTGGCTGACCGAAGCACCTTCCACCAGGGTCAATTGCACGTCCGGGAAGCGCTGGGCGAAGGCCTGGATCGCCTGGCTGAACAAGTCCGAGAGGGCGATGGAACTGGCGTAGCCCAGGGCCAGTTGCCCGGCGCAACCTGCAGCCAGCTTGCCGGCCATGACCTGGGCCAGGTCCACCTGTTCCAGCACGGCCCGGGCGTACGGCAGGAAATGCCGGCCCTGGGCGGTGAGGGTCACGGTGCGGCTGGTGCGGTCGAACAGGCGAAACCCCAGTTCGGTTTCCAGGGCCGAAATCTGCCGGGTCAGCGGCGGTTGCGCCAGGTGCAGGCGCAGGGCGGCGCGACCAAAATGCAGCTCTTCGGCGACCGTCAGAAAATAACGCAACTTGCGTAGATCGAGCATCCTGTTCCCTGGGTATTGATCGGTCAGAATTCGGTATTGGTCTTGGCTTGGCGACGTATTTTATAAAGGCCTTTGGTCATAAAACGAGAGGTTTCATGAATTCGCGTCAGCATTGTGCGCGCATCGCCCTGTTTCTGTGTGGTTGTGCGGCATTTCTCAACCTGTATGCGACCCAGGGCATTCTCCAGGAATTTGCCCAGAGCTTTCAGGTGAGCATCCGGGAAGCCGGCTGGAGCATCACCGTCACCACCCTGGCGGTGGCCCTCACTGCGCCCTTTGTCAGCCGCTTTACCGGGCGTTTCGATCAGCGCCGGGTGATTGTGGTGGCCGCGCTGTTGCTGGCGGTGCCGGCGGGGCTGGCGGCCTATGCCGGCAGTTTTACCCAGCTGCTGGTCTGGCGCCTGGTGGAGGGCATGCTGATCCCGGTGGTGTTTGCCACCAGCGTGGCCTACATCGGCGACCGCTGGAGCGGCGGCACCGTGACCGAAGTCACCAGCCTGTATGTCGCCGGCACCGTGCTGGGCGGCTTTGCCGGGCGTTTTGTCACCGGTTTCATGACCGAATACGTGGGCTGGCGCGAAGCCTTTGCCTTGCTCGCGGGCCTGAGCCTGCTGATCGGCGTGGCCATTCATTTGCTGCTGCCGGCCAACCCGCCCCTGACCGCGCCCCGGGCATCCGGCGGCCTCAGTGCCCTGCGCGAGCTGTGCCGGCGGCCCTTGCTGGCAGCCTACGGCGTGGGCTTCTGCGTGCTGTTCTCGCAAGTGGCCACCTTTACCTACGCCGGGCTCTACCTGAGCCAGGCGCCGTTCGACCTGGGGGCCGCAGCCCTGGGCGCGATCTACAGCGTGTTCCTGCTGGCCCTGGTGGTGATCCCCATCGCCGGGCGCCTGAGCAAGTCGCGGCCCCAGGCCGAGCTGCTGGTGGCTGCGGCGTTGCTCGGGGTCTGCGGTTCGGCCCTGACCCTGCTGCCGTCGCTGTGGCTGATCGTGCTGGGCCTGGCCCTGAGTTCCACCGGGGTGTTCCTGGCCCAGGCCGCCGCCAACTCCTTTACCACCGCCACCGCCCGCCACAACAAGGCCGGCGCCGTGGGCCTGTACCTGACCTGCTACTACCTGGGCGGCAGTTTTGGCGCCGTGGTCCCGGCCCTGCTCTGGAGCCACTGGGGCTGGCAGGGCTGCGTGGCGCTGATCGTGCTGTTCCAACTGCTGTCGCTGCTGATTGCCTGGGGCGGCTGGAAGCCCCTCGAACCCCAAACCCCGGTCGCGGCTCGCGAACCGTCCAACCCGATAGATTCATCATCCAACAAGGAATACGTGAGGTGACCATGAATAACGTACTGACCCGGCAGAGCCAGTTGCTGAAGATTGTCGAACCTGTGTTGAACGACATGCCGGCCAGTGTCTTGAAGCATGCGCTGTTCGAGGCGTTCTGGAGCGAAGAGGGCGCCCTGGTGGACATCGAGCATGCCTTCGAGAAGCTCACCTCCCGTCGCCACGAGCCGGCGGTGCTGCGCAAGTTCTTCGCCAGCTGGTCGAAGACCAACAACTCCGCCACCAGTGTGTCCGGGCTGGCCAACCGCATCACCTTGCTGGCCCGCTCCGGGCAGGGCTCGGAAGCCGCCGACGGCCTGTACCGGGCCTGCGGCAGCCTGCAGCGGATCACCGATGAAGACCTGGGCGCCCTGGGCAATACCCTGCATTCGGACCTGTTCTACAACATGGCCACGCCGATCTGCGGCGATGACCAGTGGCTGCTCAAGGAAAACTGCCTGCCCTCGGCCCAGGGCTTCAAGGACTGGACGGATTTTCGCCGCCTGCGTGACCGCGACCTGCTGCAGGGCCTGCTGACCACCCTGATCCACGAGGTCTACACCCACGGCGAAGTGGAGTTTATCCACCCGCTGTACAAGCAGTGGTTCGTCCGCGACATGGGGGTGCCGGCAGAGAAGGCGCGCACCACCGTGGCCTGGGTCACGGTGCACACCGGCGGCACCGAGAGCAATCACTTCGCCCATGCGGTGGCGGCGGTCAACGAGTTCGTCGATGCCATGCAGGTGCGGGTCGACCCGCAGGCCGCGCGGGAAATCTTCGCCGAATACCTGCAGCGCAAGGCTCGGGTAATGCGCGACTGTGCCCAGCTGTTGCGTTGATGGCTCCGGCCCGGCCCCGGCAACGGGGCTTGTGGCTGACCCAGGCTCGCCTATCCTGTTGCTGATTGACCCTTCCTTTTCATTTTGCAGCCTGCCTCGACAATGAATGACCTGAAACATCACGCCTCCCCGGAGGCATTGCCGGCGTCCGATGTGTCGGTGCGCCGCCGTTCCCTGGTGGCCGGTTGCGGCGCCCACGCGGTGCATGACGGCCTGACTGACGTGATCTATGTACTGCTGCCGATCTGGCAGGCGCAGTTCGCCATGAGCTACGCCCAGATCGGCCTGCTGCGCGGTGCCTATTCCGGGATGATGGCCGGCTTCCAGTTGCTGGCCAGCCGTGGAGCCAAGCGCTGGGGGCGCGAGCGCCTGCTGGTGGGTGGCACTGCCCTGGCCGGGCTGGCCTACCTGCTGGCGGGGCAGGCCGGGGGGCTGGGGGTGCTGCTCCTGGCGCTGCTGCTGGGCGGCCTGGGGGCCAGTACCCAGCACCCGCTGGCGTCCTCGATCATCACCGACACCCACGAGGCTGGCGGCGGGGTCAAGGAAGCGCTGTCCCAGTACAACTTCGCCGGGGACATCGGCAAGACCCTGATTCCCGGGTTGGTGGGGCTGCTGCTGACCGTGATCAGCTGGCGTGCCAGCGTGACCCTGATCGGCCTCCTGGGGCTGGCCGCTGCGCTGGCGCTGTGGTGGCTGATCCCGTCCCGGGCGGCGACCCTGGCCATGCAGGAAAAGGCGCCGAAGACGGTCAAGGGCCAGGGCTCGGTCGGCGGCCTGCGGGCACTGATCCTCACCGGCACCCTGGACAGTGCGGTACGCATGGGTTTCCTGACCTTCCTGCCGTTCCTGCTCAAGGCCAAGGGCGCCGGCACCGCCGGTATCGGCCTGGCCCTGACCCTGCTGTTCGTCGGTGGCGCTTTCGGCAAGCTGCTGTGCGGTTACCTCGGGGCGCGCATCGGCATGATGAAGACCGTGTGGATCACCGAGTTCACCACCGCCAGCCTGATCGTGCTGGCGGTGTTCCTGCCCTATGTGGGGTTGATGGTGATGCTGCCGCTGCTGGGGCTGGCGCTGAACGGCACCTCGTCGGTGCTCTATGGCGCGGTGCCGGACCTGGCGGGGGCGGGCAAGCGCGAGCAGGCGTTCTCGCTGTTCTACACCGGCACCATCGGCGGCGGGGCACTGGCGCCGGTGCTGTTCGGCAGCCTCGGCGACGTCACCGGGATTCCCCTGGCGGTGATGGCCCTGGCCGCGACCCTGCTGCTGACCCTGCCGCTGTCCTGGTACGTGCAGCGTGGCCTGGACGCCGACGCCCGGTCCTTGCCCAGCCCCGGCTGAGGTCCCGCCAATGCCCTGAAAGCGCAGGCCCGGAGCGGGATTGTCCGGGCCTGCTGCTTGCTGGTGGAGCGCTAGCCGCGCAGGCGCCATTCGGGCCCCGCGGCAGGGGCCGGCAGCGGCGCTGCCAGGGTCCTGGCCAGTTCGACGAAGCGCTCCAGGCAGCGCGACCCCAGGGGCGTGCGCCAACTGACCGTCTGTTCCAGCACATAGGGCTCGGCCAGCGGCACATAGACCACCCCGGGACGCTGCAGGGTCGCGGTGTAGTCGGGCACCACGGCCACCCCGCGCTCCGCCGCCACCAGGGACACCAGGGTGGTCATCTGTGACGCCGTGGGCCCCAGGCGCGGGATGATCCCGCTGTGGGCGCAGAGGTCCTCCAGGGCGGTGTTCAGGGCCGATCCGTAGGCGCTGGGAAAGGTCACGAAGGATTCCCCCGCCAGTTCGCAAAACCCCAGGCTGCTCCTGCCGGCGAAAGCGCTGCGCGACGGTACCGCCACCACCAGGGAATCGCGCGAACTCACCAGCGACTGCAAACCGTGGGCCGGCAAGTTGGGCGCCCCCCAGCCAAAGCCGATATCCAGGCTGCCATCGATCAACTGCTGGCGCTGGCTGGCGGTGGACACCTCGCGAAACGCCAGCTCCACCTCCGGCAGGCTGCGGCTGGTGTTGCGGATCATCTCGGAGAAAGCGTTGGACAGGGGAATCGAGCTGGCATAGCCGATGACGATACGGCCGATGGCGCCATGGGCGATCTTGCGCGCGGTGGCCTCGGCCTCGCCGACGGCACTGATCACCCCCCGGGCCTGCTGCAGGAACAGTTCGCCCTCCGGGGTCAGGCACACGGTGCGGGTCGAGCGTTCGAACAGGCGGATGCCCAGGCGCGCCTCCAGGGCGGCGATATGCCGGGTTAGCGGCGGTTGGGCGATCCGCAGGCGCAGGGCGGCGCGGCCGAAGTGCAATTCATCGGCAACGGTGACGAAATAACGCAGACGACGGAGCTCTAGCATTTCTTGTTTTTCCAGTATCAATCACGACGCAAACAGTATTGGCCGCTATTTGCGACTGTCATCAGAATGTAAGACGACCAGCCTAGACCAGCTTTCCAGGTTGCCGGAGGCGCATGGGTACAGGCTCGGTTCACTCTGTTTTCCGATTGTTTTCGCAGGTACAAAAATGACAAGCAGCGAAGCCACGGCCGTCCGTTTTTCCTTGTCCCAGCGTGCGCTGGGCCTCAGTGCCCCAGGCACCTCGAGCATGCGCAGCAAAGCCAACGCCCTGAAGGAAAGCGGGATCAAGGTGATCAATTTCGCCGCCGGCGAATTGTCCTTCGATGCCTGCGAGGACATGCGCGCCGGGGCCATCGAAGCCATCGCTAATGCGCGCAACCGCTACACCCCGCCCATCGGCCTGCCGGCCCTGCGCGAGAAGCTCGCGCAACGGGTCAGCCAGCGCACCGGGGTGGAGTTCGCCGCCAATGAAGTGGCGGTCACCGCCGGGGCCAAGCAGGCGCTCTACAACGCCTGCATGGTGCTGCTCAACCCCGGGGACGAGGTGATAGTGCCGACCCCGTACTGGGAAACCTTTCCCACCCAGATCCGCCTGGCCGGCGCCACCCCGGTGTGCGTCCAGACCCGCGCCGACCACTACCGGCTGACGGTGGACGCGGTGCGTGGCGCGCTCACCGAGCGCACCCGGATGATCGTCATCAACACCCCCAACAACCCCACCGGCACCGTCTATGAACGCGAGCAACTGCTGGCCATCGCCCAGTTGGCCCAGGAGCGGCAACTGTGGGTGATGTTCGACGAGTGCTATCGCGGCCTGGTGCGCGAAGGCCACGAGCACCACAACATCCTGGCGCTGTGCCCGGCATTGAAAGGGCAGACGGTGCTGATCGATTCCTTCTCCAAGAGCCAGGCGGTGACCGGCTGGCGGGTCGGCTACGCCTGCGCCCCGGCGCCGGTGATCGCGGCCATGCACAACCTGCAGGGGCACACCACCTCAAACCCCAGCAGCCTGTCCCAGTACGCCGCGCTCAATACCCTGAACGCCGATTCGTCGCACTTTGCCGACCTGGTCAACCCGTTCCTGCAACGCCAGCTGCACGCCGCACGCACCTACCTCGACCGCCTGGAAGGGGTGAGCTATGCGCCGCCGGAAGGCGCCTTCTACCTGTATATCGATGTCTCTTCCCGGCTCGGCGGCTACTACCACGGCGAAGCGGTGCGCGATGTGGATCACCTGGCCGACCTGCTGCTGACCGAGGCGCACATCGCGGTGGTGCCCGGCTCCGGTTGTGGCGACCCCCACTGCATCCGCATTTCCTACGCCGTGGAATATGAGGAACTGATCGAGGGCCTGGGCCGTTTCGCCCAGTTCATCTCGGCGATCGTCATCGACTGAAGCGGCTCCCGGCAGCCCAGCCCCCAGGGGGATCAAGCCCGTTCCCGAGCCCGCCGTGGCCCGGGCCGGCGTCGTTCATCTTGTTGTCCGTGAAGTGAAGAACAATTACAGGAGAAAAACATGGAGAGTTCCCGCAAGGAGTTCATCGGCTACGTGCACCAGGCCCTGGTGGATGTCGAGGACCGCAACCTGGTGGAGGCCCTGCTGACGGGCTTTGAAAACCACCCCGACAAGCTGGACGGCTACTGCCTGACCTACCAGCGCATGACCTCGCGCAAGTGGTCCGAGGACTCGCTGTGCACCTTTTTCTGCGGCTGGCGCAGCCCGGATGGCGCGGCCCATGCGGTGTCCAGCATCATCGTGCGGCTGCTGCAGGAGTCCGAGGACCTGCCCGGTGATGACAATAAGCTCAAGCTGCTGGAGGCGGCCCGGCACTGCGGCGAGATCATCGTCGAGGACGTCGGCCTGGGCGAGATGCACGGCCATCCCCACCATTCCAAGCTCTACCACCGCATGGCCTCGGCCATCTGCGGCTCGGACAACTGGCGCCTGCAGGACAAGTACCTGAACCCCATCACCAAGGAGTTCTCCACCTGGGTCGGCGAGAAGCGCCCGCTGGCCCCGAACCTGGTGGAAGCCCTGGAGATGATGGCCCTGACCGAGCTGTTCAACACCGGCGAGTACAACCTGATGACACCGCTGTGGAAGAACTGGCTGCGCGAATCCTGCGGTTACCCCGCCGGGGAAGCCAACCGCATCGCCGGCTTCCTCAGCGTTCACTGCGGCGCCGTCGAGGCCCGGCATTTCCGCCACGCCACCGACGCCCTGAAGCTCTACACCCAGGCCACCGGCCAGCAGGTCAACTACCGGCGCATCGCTGCGCTGTCCGATGAGTACGTGCTGCGCGCCTGCCAGCACCTGGAGAAGATGGCCTCCGTACTCAAGGAATAAGCGCCTGCCAACCAGGCCGGGCAGGGCGCCTGCCCGGCACCGCAGGCCGGACCCTCATTCATTTATTGGAGAACTACCCACATGCGTCTTGAATCCGACTCGATGGGTTCCATTTCGGTACCGTCCAACAAGTACTGGGGAGCCCAGACCGAACGCTCCATCCACAACTTCCCCATCGGCCGTGCACGCTTCCAGTGGGGGGCGCCGATGATCCGCAGCATGGGCATCCTGAAGAAGGCCGCGGCCCTGGCCAACCTCAAGCTCGGCGAGCTGCCGGAAGCCATTGCGCTGCCCATCGTCAAGGCGGCGGATGAGGTGATCAGCGGGCAACTGGACGAGCATTTCCCGCTGGTGGTGTTCCAGACCGGTTCCGGCACCCAGTCCAACATGAACGCCAACGAAGTGATCGCCAACCGGGCCATCGAGATGCTCGGCGGCGAGCTGGGCAGCAAGAAGCCGATCCACCCCAACGACCACGTCAACCGTGGCCAGTCGTCCAACGACACCTTCCCCACGGCGATGTACATGGTGGTGGTGACGGAGATCTTCGAAACCCTGCTGCCGGGCGTCTCGGTGCTGCGCGACACGCTGTTCGAGAAGGCCGAGCAGTACCGCGATGTGGTCAAGGTCGGACGCACCCACTTGCAGGACGCCACCCCCATCACCCTGGGCCAGGAGATCGGTGGCTGGGTCGAGCAGATCGACTACGCCCTGGCGGCCATCCAGCACAACCTCACCGGCCTCTACGACCTGGCCATCGGCGGCACGGCGGTGGGCACCGGGCTCAACTCCCATCCGCAGTTCGGCGACGAGTGCGCACGAATCATCGCCGAGCTCACCGGCTACCCGTTCAAGTCCTGCGCCAACAAGTTCTTCGCCCTGTCGGCCCATGACGCGCTGATCAACACCTCGGCGGCGATCCGCACCCTGGCCATGGCCCTGATGAAGATCGCCAACGACGTGCGCTGGCTGGCCAGCGGGCCGCGCTGCGGCATCGGCGAGATCGACATTCCAGAGAACGAGCCGGGCTCCTCGATCATGCCGGGCAAGGTCAACCCGACCCAGTGCGAGGCGCTGACCATGGTCTGTACCCAGGTCTTCGGCAACGACGCCACCGTGGCCTTCGCCGGCAGCCAGGGCAATTTCCAGCTCAACGTCTACAAGCCGGTGATGGTGCACAACGTGCTGGAAAGCATCACCTTGCTGGCCGAGTCCTGCCGGGCCTTCAACGACCACTGCGCGGTGGGCATCGAGCCGAACCGGGCGCGCATCGAGGCCAATATCGAGAAGAACCTGATGCTGGTGACCGCCCTCAACCGCCACATCGGCTATGACAAGGCCGCGATCATCGCCAAGACCGCCCACCACGAGGGCAAGTCGCTGCGGGAAGTGGCCCAGCAGCTGGGCTATGTCTCGGCGGCGGATTTCGACCGCTACGTGGTGGCCCTGGACATGACCCATCCCTGAGCGAACCCGGTGTTCCCCAACCACAAGAGGCGTGTGAATCCCATGCAGGAAGCTGATATTCGCCGAACCAACCTGAGCCAGTTGCTGCGCCGCAAGCGCTGCCTTCGCGTGCTCGAAGCCCACAGCCCGATCTCCGCCCTGCTGGCGGAGCAATCCAGGCTGGAGCGGGGCAGCGGACCGAGCCTGGTCTACGACGCCATCTGGTCCAGCTCCCTTACCGACTCGACCCACAAGGGCCTGCCGGACATCGAGATCCTCTCGCCGAGCAACCGCTTGCACGGCATCCGCGAGATCTTCGATGTGTGTTCGTTGCCGATGATTTTCGACGGCGATACCGGGGGCAAGGCCGAGCACTTCGCCATCCACGTGAAGATGCTGGACCGGGCCGGGGTCTCGGCGGTGGTGATCGAGGACAAGTGCGGGCTGAAGAAGAACTCGCTGTTCGGCAACGCGGTGAGCCAGCTCCAGGACTCCATCGAGGAGTTCTGCGAAAAGATCCGCGTGGGCTGCGCCAACCGCAGCCACGAGGATCTGCTGATCATCGCCCGTTGTGAAAGCCTGATCCTCGACAAGGGCATGGACGATGCCATCGAGCGCTGCCTGGCCTATGTCGCGGCCGGCGCCGACGGGATCATGATCCACAGCCGCAAGAAGGACGGCCTGGAGATCCTCGAGTTCGCCCGGTTGTTCCGCCGCCACTGCCCGCGGGTGCCGCTGATCTGTGTGCCCACCAGCTACGCTCACTTGAGTTTCGACGAGCTGGAGGGGGCCGGCTTCAACGCGGTGATCTACGCCAACCACATGCTGCGCAGTGCCTACATGGCCATGCGTGATGTGGCGGTGGGGATTCTCGAGCATGGCCGGACCCTGGAGGTGGAGCCGCGGTGCCTGGGCATCGACGAGATCCTCGACCTGGTGCCGGGCACCCGTTAGGCACTCGCGGCCAACCCCCTTCGCAGGGCCGTGGAACGGGCGTGCTTTATCCGATTCCACTCCGAGATTCGGAACGTTCTGAATTCAGAATTTTCCTACAGACGCTGTGGGGGGCGCTGTCTAGACTCGCTCCCCGTTCGCCCGGCCAGCTACCACAGGCAACACGCTGAATGGCGGTGGTTGGTCAGGGCGGGCTGCAACACGGCTGTACCTGCCTGCCCGGTCCATGTTTCGCCTACTGCCCAGGCTGACCGGGTTGGTTCTACAGCGAGGGGCACTCATGGCCCCGGTCCCCGCTTCCCCCAACCTCTCATCGCCCCAGCCCCCTGATACCCGGCCATCGCCAGTGGCTCAGGGCAAGGTCTGGGCGCGGGCCAGGCTCGGTGCCTGCGCGCCATCCTCCCAGGCACCACCCAGGGCCCGGAACAGATTTACCTCGGCCAGCAACTGCGCCAGGCGGTCGTTGATCAGCCCTTGCTGGGCGCTGAACAGCGAGCGCTGGGCATCGAGGAACACCAGGTTGCTGTCGACGCCGATGCGGTAGCGGTGCTCGGCCAGGTTGTAGTAGTCCTGGCTGGCCTGCACCAGGCTGTGCTGGGCACTCAGTTGCTGCTGGAAGGTCTGGCGCGCGGCCAGGCCGTCGGCGACTTCCTGGAAGGCGGTCTGGATGGCCTTTTCATACTGGGCGACGCTGATGTCCTTCTGCAGCCGGGCGTAATCCAGGCTGGCCCGCAGGCTGCCGGCATTGAAGATCGGCAGGTTGATCTGCGGCTGGAAGGTCCAGGCCCCGGCACCACCCTTGAACAGCCCGGACAGCTCCTTGCTGGCGCTGCCGGCGTTGGCGGTCAGGCTGACGCTGGGGAAGAACGCTGCACGGGCCGCGCCTATATTGGCGTTGGCGGCCTGCAACTGGTACTCGGCCTGGAGAATGTCCGGGCGCCGCTGCAACAGGTCCGAGGGCAGGCCCGCGGGCACCTGGGCCAGCATGCCCTCGGCCAGCCCGCGCCGGGGCAGGGCGTCGGGCAGCGGCGCCCCCACCAGCAGCGTCAGGTTGTTCAGGTCCTGGGCCACCTGGCGCTGGTAGCGGGCCAGGCTGGCGCGGGCACTGTCGACGCTGGTGCGGGCCTGGGCCACATCCAGGGCCGAGATCTTGCCGGCGCTGCCATTGCGGGCGGTCAGGCGCAGGCTCTGTTCGTCCGCGGCCAGGGTCTTGCGGGTCAGCTCCAGCAGCTCCTGGTCGGCACACCAGCTCAGGTAGGCCGTGGCGACATTGGCCACCAGGCTCAACTGCGCGCTGCGCCGTGCCTCTTCGCTGGACAGATAGGTCATCAGCGCCTGCTGGCTGAGGCTGCGGATGCGCCCGAAGAAGTCCAGCTCATAGGCACTGATGCCCAGGTTGGCGGAGTAGCTGGAGCTGATCAGTGCCTTGCTGCCGGTCATCTGTTCCGGCAGGCGCTGGCGCTTGCCCGAGGCGCCGGCGCTCACCGCCGGGAACAGGTCGGCACGCTGGATGCGGTACTGGGCCTGGTAGGCCGCGACATTCAGCGCCGCCACCCGCAGGTCGCGGTTGTTCTGCAGGGCGCTGTGAATCAATTGCTGCAGCAACGGGTCCTGGAACAGTCCCTGCCAGTCGGCCCCCGGGTTGCCGGCAGCGGGGGCGAAGGCTGCGCCCTGTGGGTACTGGGGCGCCACGGGAGCGGTCGGGCGCTGGTAGTCCGGGGTCAGGGAGCAGCCGCCGAGGGCCAGGGCCAGGGCCGCCAGGGTCAGTGGGGAATTACGCATTGATCAGCCTCGTGACAAGGACATCCTGATGGCGGACGGCCAGGGGCGTGCGGGCGGTTTCAGGCGCCGACCATCCACTTGGCCAGCCCGTGACGGCCGCTGACCCCGAGCTTGGCGGCGGCGCGCTTGAGGTAGGTTTCCACCGAGCTGTTCTTGACGCTCAGGCGCTGGGCCATTTCCGGCACGGTGCCGCCGGTCAGCAACCCCAGGCAGACTTCCTTTTCCCGCGCCGAGAGGGTGATGTCGCCCAGGGACAGGCGCTCATCGAACTCCCGTTGCAGCGGTGTCTGCTGCAAGGCATCGGCGGGCTTGGCACTCCAGCTGCGCAGGTTCTTCAGGGCCTGTTGCCGGTGCAGCTGGGCGTGGCGTTCCAGCAACGGCAGCAGGGTCTGCGACAGGCTCTTGAGAAACGACAGTTCGGACAGGGAAAAGCCGCCCTGTTCGGGAGCCCGGTAGAGGGCGATGACACAGCGGCGATTGGCTTTGCGCGAGACCAGGTGGCATTGGTGCGCGGTGGTGCGGGAAGGGCCGCTGCGGGCCTGGGCATTCATTTGAATCAGCAGCGAGTCGTCCATTTCCAGCATTTGCTGCAGCAGCGGGTCATGGCGTCGCGGCGGCTCCGGCAGTGGCAGATCCTTGTGCAGCCCGGCGCGCCCCAGCAGGGTAATGGCCAGGGGGCTGGCCTGGCGTTCGTCCAGGGTCCATTCGCTGAGTACCAGTTGGGTCAGAGGCACCAGCTTGTCCACCAGTTGCAGCATTTCGCTGGCGAACTGCGGGTGGCCGGAGCAGGAAATCAACTGCCCCAGTTCGAAGTAGAAGTGCGGGGTTTCCAGGTTCGCAATACTGCTGGTCAGACTCATATCCTTATCATCCTTGATCGAGACAAATCGCTGATCGACGCGCGCTTGCCGCGGCATGCCGTGGCAGATTCCCGATGAACCTGATCCAGTTCCCGGGCGTTGATTTAAGCCTATGGCTTTGCCTGGCGTCTGTAGGGGGGAACCGGGACATCATGGCCCTGCCAGGGCCTCGCCAAGGCTCTGGGTCAAGCCCTTGCGACGGCCCCGTCGCCCCTGCCGGCGGGGTGTTTCCCGGCGTCAAGGTTGCCCGAGGGGCAAGCCTGCGGTGGAACGCAAAAGCCCTCCGCCAGGCCATGAGCGTCGTTCACGCGTAGCCAATTTCCTACAGCCGATTCAGCTGATCAGCAGAGCCGCTGCAACAGCCCGGCGCGGTGCTGCCCGAGATGGCCGACCGGGGCCGGAACTGTCCGGGTTTCGGGTGACATACAGGCCCTGGGGCCGATGCTTAAATCCGCGGACGCCAGTGCCCGGGCCCATCACATGAGAAGGATCTTATGACGCATTTTTCCGCCGCAGCCGTGGGCGCTTTCGTCGCGCCAGTCACCCCAGCCAGCCACTGCCCGCCATGGGCCGGGCACCCCGCCCGGGGGCGCGCATGAACGCCGGCCCGGTACAGGCCCGGGGCCTGCCGCTGACCGCCGGACAGCGCGATATCTGGCTCGACCAACTGAGCCGGGGCGACTCGCCGCTGTACAACATCGGCGGCTATGCCGTGCTCAAGGGGCCGTTCCGGCCCGAGCTGATGCAGCGCACCGTGGAGCTGCTGGTGGACAAGCACGACGTGCTGCGCACCGTGCTGTCCCTGGAGGGCAGCGTCGACGGCCTGCCCTTGCAGCACTTCGACCGGCAGTGGCCGGTGGAGCTGGTGTTCCATGACCTGTCCGCGGCGGCCGATCCGCTGGCGGCGGCCCAGGCGCAGATCCGCCGGCAGATGCAGCAGGCGTTCAAGCTCGACGGCGAACGGCTGTGCCGCTTCTCGCTGTTCCGGGTGGGCCCCGAGCATCACCTGATGGAAGTCGAGGCCCATCACCTGATCCTCGACGGCTGGGGGTTCGCCCAGCTGTCCCAGTCCCTGGGCGGGCTCTACAGCGCCCTGGCCAGCGGCGAGGAGCCCCAGGCCACGGCGCCGTCCTTTGTCGACTTCATCGAGGACGACGCCCGCTACCACCAATCCAGCCGCTATGCCCGGGACCGTGACTACTGGCTGGACAAGTACCAGAGCCTGCCGGAGCCGGTGCTGCGCCCGCGCTACTGGCCCGCCGCCGACGCCGCGACCCCGGGGGCGACCCTGGTCCAGGCGTTCCCCGCGGCCTTGCACGAACGCATGAAGGCCCTGGGCAAGAGCACCGGGGCCTCGGCCTTTCATGTGCTGCTGGCGGCGCTGCATGTGTACTTCACCCGCACCCTGCAACGGGACGAATGGGTCCTGGGCATGCCGGTGCTGAACCGCCCCAATGCGGCCTTCAAGGTGACCCTGGGTTCCTTCACCCAAGTCAGCGCGGTGCGCATGGACTTCGGCCGCGAACTGAGCTTCGAGGCCCTGGTGGGGGCGGTGCGCGATGTACTGAAACAGGACTTCCGCCACCAGCGCTTTCCCCTGAGCGAACTCAACCGCGCCCTCGGCCTGCTGCGCGAAGACCGCGCGCAGCTGTTCGAGCTGTCGCTGTCCTACGAATTGGAAGACCTGGACTACCGCTACGGCGAGGCGGCGGCCTCGTCGGTGAAAGTCTCCAACCGCCACGAGCCCACGCCCCTGGCCATCCACCTGCGCAGCAACAGCTTCGATGACAGCGCCTGGATGCACTACGTCTACGACTCGGCGTATTTCCAGCCCGAGGAAATCGAGGCCCTGGCCGCGCGCCTGCTGCATGTGCTGGAGCAGGGGCTGGACAATGTGCAACTGCCGGTGGCCCGCTTCTCCCTGCTGCCTGCCGCCGAGCTGCGCCGCTTGCAGGCCTGGAACGCCAACGAACAGCCAGCCGCCGCCGAACAGCGGATTCACGCCCGGGTCGCGGCCTGGGCCCGGCGCACGCCCCAGGCCATTGCCCTGGTCGCCCAGGGCCAGGCCCTCAGCTATGAACAGCTCGACCGCCGGGCCAACGCCCTGGCCCTGCACCTGCGCGAGCTGGGAGTGGGGCCGGATGCGCGGGTGGCCATTGTCGCCCGGCGCAGCCCGGAAACCCTGGTGGGGCTGCTGGCGATTCTCAAGGCCGGCGCGGGCTATGTGCCCCTGGACCCGGCCCATCCGGCTGAGCGCCTGGCCTTCCTGCTGCACGACAGCGCACCGCGGGCGGTGTTGACCCAGGGCGCCCTGCGCCAGTGCCTGCCGACGCTGAACGTGCCGCTGATCGACCTCGACAACGGCCAGTGGCTGGACGGCCCGGGCGAGATTGCCGAGGCCGCCGGGCTGACCGCGGAGCACCTGGCCTACGTGATCTACACCTCCGGCTCCACCGGCCAGCCCAAGGGCGTGATGGTGGAGCACCAGAGCCTGTCGAACCTGGTGGACTGGCATGGCCGGGCTTTCGACCTCCAGGCTGGCAGCCACACCTCATGCCTTGCCGGTTTCGGCTTCGATGCCATGGCCTGGGAAGTCTGGCCGGCCCTGTGCGCCGGGGCGACCCTGCACCTGGCGCCGGTCAGCGACGGCCCCGAGGAGCTGGACCGCCTGCTGGCCTGGTGGCGCGCCCAGCCGCTGGAGGTGAGCTTTCTGCCGACCCCGGTGGCCGAGTACGCCCTCAGCCAGCAACTGGGCCACCCGACCCTGCGCACCTTGCTGATCGGCGGCGACCGCCTGCGCCAGTTGCCTGCTGACCCCGGGTTTGCCGTGATCAACAACTACGGCCCCACCGAGGCTACGGTGGTCGCCACTTCCGGTGCCATCGAGGCCGGGCAGGCCCTGCATATCGGCCGGCCCATCGCCAATACCCGGATCTACCTGCTGGATGAACAGCAGCAACTGCTGCCCATCGGCGTGCCCGGCGAGCTCTATGTGGGCGGTGGCGGGGTGGCCCGGGGTTACCTCAACCGCGATGGGATGAATGCCGGACGCTTCCTTGCGGACCCCTTCAGCGACCGTCCCGGCGCGCGCATGTACCGCAGCGGCGACCTGGCTCGCTGGCGGGAGGACGGCAGCCTGGAATACCTGGGGCGCAACGACGATCAGGTGAAGATCCGCGGCCTGCGCATCGAGCTGGGGGAAATCGAGACCCGCCTGGGGGATCACCCGGCAGTGCGCGAGGCGCTGGTCCAGGCCCGGGACGGCCAGTTGCTGGCCTGGTTCATTCCGCGCCAGGCGGTCACGGCCCTGCAACTGCGGGAATTTCTGCGCCAGCAGTTGCCGGAGTACATGTTGCCCATGGCCTACGTACCGCTCGACGCCTGGCCGCTGACCGGCAACGGCAAGCTGGACCGCCGGGCGCTGCCGGCGCCGGGGCCCGAGGACCTGATCAGCCGCGCCTACGAGGCGCCCCAGGGCCCGCTGGAAATCACCCTGGCCGGGCTCTGGAGCGAGCTGCTGCAGGTGGAGCAGGTGGGCCGCCACGATCACTTCTTCGAACTGGGCGGGCATTCGCTGCTGGCCCTGCAACTGATCCAGCGCATGGCCCAGGCCGGCCTGCAGGCCGATGTGCGGGTGCTGTTCGGCCAGCCGACCCTGGCCAGTCTCGCTGCGGCGGTGAGCACCGGGCAGGTCGTCGAGGTCCCGGCCAACCGCGTCCCGCCCGACTGCCAGCGCATCACCCCGGCGATGCTGCCCTTGGTGGAGCTGGACCAGGACAGCATCGACCGGGTGGTGGCCTGCATCCCCGGCGGCGCTGCCAATGTGCAGGACATCTACCCCCTGGCGCCGTTGCAGGAGGGCCTGCTCTATCACCACATGACCGCCGCCCGCGATCCCTACCAGCAGCACGCGCTGTTCGCCTTCGCCGGGCGCGAGGACCTGGACGCCTTCGCCCTGGCGCTGCAGGCAGTGATCGAGCGCCACGACATCCTGCGCACCAGCCTGGTCTGGGACGTGCTGGAGCAGCCGCTGCAGGTGGTCTGGCGCCACGCCCGGCTGACGGTGCAAGAGTGGCAGGCCGGGCCCGGCGGCCATGTAGCGGAGCGCCTGCGCGAGCACTTCGACCCGCAGCACAACCCGCTGGATATCCGCCAGGCGCCGATGCTGGCCCTGGCCTGGGCCGAGGACCGGGCCAATGGGCGCTGGATCGGCCTGCTGCGCTTCCATCACCTGGTCAACGACGCCACCAGCACCGCGGTGCTGCTGGCGGAAATCGCCGCCCATGTGCAAGGCCGGCAAGCCAGCCTGGCGCCGGCCTATGCCTACCGTGACTACGTGGCCCGCACGCGCCTGGGGCAGGCCGCCCACAAGGCGTTCTTCGAGGCCGGCCTGGGCACGGTGGACGAGCCGACCCTGGCCTTCGAACTGCAGGAACGGCCCGGGGAACAACTGGACCTGCAGCACGCCAGCGGCCTGCTGGAAGCCGAGCTTGGCCAGCGCCTGCGGACCCAGGTGCGCCAGCTCGGGGTCAGCGCCGCCAGCCTGTTTCACCTGGCCTGGGCCCTGGTACTGGGGCGTACCAGCGGCCGTGAGGACGTGCTCTTCGGCAGCGTATTGCTGGGCCGCCTGCAAGCCGGGGCGGGGGCCGACCGGGCCCTGGGCATGTTCATCAACACCTTGCCACTGCGCCTGGAGCTGGCGGGGCTGACGGTGGCCGAGGGGCTGGGCCAGGCCCAGCAGCGCCTCAGTGCCTTGCTCGCCCACGAGCAGGCGCCGCTGTCCCTGGCCCAGCGCTGCAGCGCGGTGGCGGCGCCGACCCCGCTGTTCAATGCCTTGCTCAACTATCGCCACAACCTCGGCGGCGACCTGTTGCAGGGTTTGCCTGGGGTCGAGTTGCTGAGCAGCGAAGAGGTGCTCAGCTACCCGCTGATGCTGGCGGTGGACGACCTGGAACCGGGTTTCCGCCTGGGCTGCCGGGCCCCGCGGCGGATCGGCGCGCAACGCCTGCTGGGCTACCTGAGCACCGCTCTCGAAGCGCTGGTGCTGGCCCTGGAACAGGCGCCGCAGACGCCGTTGCACAGCCTGTCGATCCTGCCGCCGGTGGAGTCGCGCTACCTGCTGCAAACGCTCAATGCCACCCGTTCGCAATACCCGCGGGAGCTGACCCTGCATGCCCTGTTCGAGGCCCAGGTGCGGCGCACGCCCGAGGCCATTGCACTGCAGGCCGGCGCGCGGCAACTGAGCTACCGGCAGCTCAACCAGCGCGCCAACCAGCTGGCCCATTACCTGCGCGAGCAGGGTGTGGGGCCGGATGTGCGAGTCGGGCTCTGCGTGCAGCGCAGCCCGGAACTGCTGATCGGCCTGTTGGGCATCCTCAAGGCCGGCGGTGCCTATGTGCCCCTGGACCCGGACTACCCGCTGGAGCGCCTGCGCTACCTGGTGCAGGACAGCCAGCCACTGGCGGTGCTGGTGCACCAGCCGACCCGCGAGCTGCTGGGCCCGCTGCCCCTGTCGCTGATCGACTTCGACCGCAGTGCCTGGGAGCAGGCGCCGCAGCATGATCCCGTGGTGGCAGGGCTGACGGTTTCGCACCTGGCCTACGTGATCTACACCTCGGGTTCCACCGGTACACCCAAGGGGGTGATGGTGGAGCACCGCGGCCTGGGCAACTTGATGCACTGGAGTTCGCAGCTGTGTGGCGAGCGGGCCCGGGGCACCCTGCTGCAAAAGGCGCCGTTCAGCTTCGACGGCTCGGTCTGGGAGCTGTTCTGGCCCCTGGTCACGGGCATGCGCCTGTTGCTGGCGCGGCCCGACGGCCAGCGCGATCCGCTGTATCTGGCGCAATTGGTGCGCGAGGAGCAGGTGAGCATGATCAAGTTCGTGCCGGCCATGCTCCTGCAATTTCTGCAGCTGGAAGAGGCCGGCCAGTGCCACAGCCTGACCGATGTGTTCTGCGGTGGCGGCGAGCTGACCGAGGCGATTGCCCGGCTGTTCCGCCAGCGCCTGCCCGGAGCCCGTTTGCATAATGTCTACGGCCCCACCGAGGCCACCGTGGACAGCAGCGCCTGGACCCTGGAGCCCGGGGCAGCGGTGCCGCCGGTGCAACTGCCGATCGGCAAGGCTATCACCAACACCCGGCTGTATGTGCTGGATGCCCATGACCAGCCGGTGCCCCAGGGCGTCAGCGGCCAGCTGCACATTGGCGGGGTCGGGGTTGCCCGGGGTTACCTGGGCTTGCCGCAGTTGCAGGCCGAGCGCTTTATCGACAGCCCCTTCGTCGCCGGCGACCGGCTGTACCGCAGCGGTGACCGGGTGCGCTACAACGCTGACGGCGACCTGGAGTTCCTCGGGCGCAACGACTTCCAGGTCAAGCTGCGGGGGTTGCGCCTGGAGCTGGGGGAAATCGAGGCGCGGCTGGCCAGCCACCCGGCCCTGCGCGAGGTGGCGGTGCTGATGCGTGGCGAGCGCCTGGTGGCCTATTTCAGCCTGCACCCCGGGGTGGCGGCGCCGGGGATCGAGGCGCTGCGGGCCCATGTCCTGGAGCGTCTGCCGGAGTACATGGTGCCGGCAGCCTATGTGCAACTGGCGGCGCTGCCCCTGAGCGCCAACGGCAAGCTGGCGCGCGATGCACTGCCGGAGCCGGGCCTGGAAGCGGTGCTGAGCCGCGATTTCGAGCCGCCCCAGGGGCCGCTTGAAACCACCCTGGCGCGGCTCTGGGCCGAGGTGCTGCAAGTGGAGCGGGTAGGGCGCCACGACCACTTCTTCGAACTGGGCGGGCATTCCCTGCTGGCGGTCAGCCTGGTGGCGCGGATGCGCCAGGAAGGCCTGCACGCCGATGCCCGCCTGTTGTTCAGCCAGCCGACCCTGGCGGCGCTGGCGGCCCATACCCTGGGCCAGTTGCAGCGCCTGGAAATCCCCGCCACCACCATCCCCCAGCTCAAGCGCCAGCGGCGTCTCTGAGGCCGCTGCAAGTGCTTTTCCCCGCGCCGGCCCCAGGGCCGGCGCGGGCCGTGGTGCCTCAGCGGGACAGGCCCCGCGCCATGTCCCGGCTTCCCATGTCAGCCCCGCTGCGGCGGATGTTTTAGCGTCTGCGAGCTGCCAGCAAGCCTGGCGGGCTCACTGTCCCTGGTGCTTTTTGCGCAACGGCGCGACAGCCCCGCGCGGTGCCTGGCAGCGGCGCTTGTCGCCCGTCCGGGCAGCGGGGCGCCGGTGAAAGGTTGCATCTGAAACAAGGACGTTCTCTTCAACCGTTTCCGAATTCTCAGGCAGGTTACAAGATGCAGTTCAGCGAATTGATGGCAGTGCTTTCGACCCTGGCGATCCGTCTTCAACGGGAACAGGAGGACCTGCTCGTCCAGGGCGATGACGAGGCGCTGGACGACGGGCTCTGGGACAGCCTGGTGCAGCACAAGGCCCGGCTCCTGGAACTGCTCGACGGCCAGGGCGGCAGCTGGCTGAGCCCGGCCTTCAGGATCACCCCGGACATGCTGCCCCTGGTGCAGCTGGACCCGCCCGCCATCGAGCGTATCGTCGCCGCAGTGCCCGGTGGCGCCGCCAACGTGCAGGACATCTACCCCCTGGCGCCGCTGCAGGAGGGCATGCTCTATCACCATTTGTCCGCCGCCCAGGGCGACCCCTATGTGCTGCAGGCGCGCTTCGCCTTTGCCAGTGCCGAGCGACGGCAAGCCTTCGTCGAAGCCTTGCAATGGGTCATCGACCGCCACGACATCCTGCGTACCGCCATCGCCTGGGAAAGCCTGGATGAGCCGTTGCAGGTGGTCTGGCGCCAGGCGCCGCTGGTGATCGAGGCCGTGGCGCTGGACCCGGCCGACGGCGATGTGCTCGGCCAGTTGCAGGCCCGCTACGACTCCCGGCACTTTCGCCTGGACCTGCGTCAGGCGCCGCTGCTGCGCCTGGTGCACGCCGAGGACCCGGCCAACCAGCGCCAGGTGGCGCTGCTGCTGTTTCATCACCTGGCCCTGGACCACTCCGCGCTGGACCTGGTACGCCAGGAAATCCACGCCCGCCTGCAAGGGCACAGCGAGCGCCTGCCGGCCCCGGTACCGTTTCGCAACCATCTGGCCCAGGCCCTGGCAAGCCGCAGCGAGGCGGCCCACGAACGCTTCTTTCGCGAGATGCTCGGCGATATCGACGAGCCGACCCTGCCGTGCGGCCTGGGGGATGTGCAGGGCGCCGGGCGGGTGATCGAAGAGGCCCGGCTGACCCTGGACCGCGAGCTCAGCCAGCGCCTGCGGGCCCAGGCCCGGCAACTGGGGGTGAGCAGCGCCAGCCTGATGCACCTGGCCCTGGCCCGGGTGCTGGGCCAGCTGTCGGGGCGCGAAGCGGTGGTGTTCGGCACCGTGCTGCTGGGCCGCATGGAGGCCGGCGAAGGCGGCGAGCGGGCCCTGGGCATGTTCATCAACACCTTGCCGCTGCGGGTGGATGTCGGCGCCCAGGGCGTGCGCGCCGGGGTCCTGGCCACCCATCAGCGGCTCAGTGCCTTGCTCGCCCATGAGCATGCGTCCCTGGCCCTGGCCCAGCGCTGCAGCGGGGTCAGTGCGCCGACGCCGCTGTTCAGCGCCATGCTCAACTACCGCCACAGCCACGCCGCCGATGGCGCCCAGGTGCAGGAGGTGGCCCCGGGCATCCAGGTGCTGGGCGCCGAAGAACGCACCAACTACCCGCTGACCATCAACATCGATGACCTGGGAGAGGATTTTTGCATCACCGCCCTGGTGGATCGGCAACTGGGCGCAGAGCGCATCGCCGGCTACCTGCTGACCGCCCTGGAGAGCCTGGCCCTGGCCTTGCAGAGCACTCCGCAGGCACCGCTGTACAGCCTGGAGATGCTCCCGGCCAGCGAGCGCCGCTACCTGTTGCAGGGCCTGAACACGCCGCTGGGGCACTACCCGGACAGCCCGCTGATCCACCAGCAGGTGGAAGCCCAGGCCCGGGTCCAGCCCGAGGCCCCGGCGCTGCTGTTCGGCGAGCTGCGGCTGAGCTACGGCGAGCTCAACCGGCGCGCCAACCAGGTGGCCCACCGTTTGCTGGCGCTGGGCGTACGCCCGGACCAGCGGGTGGCGATCTGTGTCGAGCGCGGCGTGGAAATGATCGTCGGCCTGCTGGGCATCCTCAAGGCCGGCGGCGCCTACGTGCCCATCGACCCGGCCTACCCCCGCGAGCGCATCGCCTACACCCTGCAGGACAGCGACCCGGTGGCGCTGCTGGTGCAGGCCGGCACCCAGTCCCTGGTGGCCGACCTGCGGGTGCCGCTGATCGACCTCGACAGCCGCACCCTGGCCCATGAAGCCCAGGACGACCCCGAAGTGCCGGGGCTGACCCCGGCCCACCTGGCCTATGTGATCTACACCTCGGGCTCCACCGGCCTGCCCAAGGGGGTGATGGTGGAGCACCGCAACGTGGCCCGGCTGTTCAGCGCCACCCGCGACTGGTTCGACTTCAACTGGCGGGACGTGTGGGCGCTGTTCCATTCCTTCGCCTTCGATTTCTCGGTGTGGGAGATCTGGGGGGCGCTGGTGCATGGCGGCCAGTTGCTGGTGGTGCCCCAGGCCGTCAGCCGTTCGCCGGATGACTGCTACCGGCTGCTCTGCGAAGCCCGGGTGAGCATCCTCAACCAGACCCCCAGCGCCTTCCGTTCGCTGATCGCGGCCCAGGACCAGAGCCCCCTCAAGCACTCCCTGCGCCAGGTGATCTTCGGCGGCGAGGCCCTGGAACCGGGGATGCTCAAGCCCTGGTATGCCCACCTGGAAAACGTCGGCACCCAGCTGGTGAACATGTACGGCATCACCGAAACCACGGTGCACGTGACCTATCGCCCGTTGCAGGCGGCGGATGCCCAGCAGGTGGGCAGCAGCCCCATCGGCCGGCGCATTCCCGACCTGCAACTGTATGTGCTCGATGCCCACCGCGAGCCGCTGCCCAGCGGCGTGGTGGGTGAGTTGTATGTGGGCGGCGCCGGGGTTGCCCGGGGCTACCTCAACCGCGATCAGCTGACCGCCGAGCGCTTTATCGCCGACCCCTTCAGCCACGAGCCGGGGGCGCGGCTGTACAAGACCGGCGACCTGGCGCGCTGGCGCAGCGACGGCAGCCTGGAGTACCTGGGGCGCAACGATGACCAGGTGAAGATCCGCGGCTTTCGCATCGAGCTGGGGGAGATCGAGGCCCGCCTGGCGGCCTGCGACGGCGTGCGCGAAGCGGTAGTGATCGCCCGGGAAGACACCCCGGGGGACAAGCGCCTGGTGGCCTATGTGATCCCCCGGCCGGGGGCCGCTGCCAGCGCTGCGCAACTGCGCGAGCAACTGCAACAGAGCCTGGCCGAGCACATGCTGCCCAGCGCCTTTGTGACGTTGCAGGCCTGGCCCCTGACCCCCAATGGCAAGCTCGACCGCAAGGCCCTGCCGGCGCCGGACAGCCAGGCCCTGGCCCGGCGTGAATATGCAGCGCCCCAGGGCGAGGTGGAACAGGCCATCGCGACGATCTGGCAAGAGCTGCTGGGCTTGCCGCAGGTCGGGCGCCAGGACAACTTCTTCGAGCTGGGCGGGCACTCGCTGCTGGCGGTCAAGCTGATGGAGCGCATGCGCCAGGTGGACCTGTGCGCCGATGTGCGGGTGCTGTTCGGCCAGCCGACCCTGGCCGCGCTGGCGGCGACCGTGGGCGGGCAGCGCGAGGTGCAGGTGCCGGCCAACCGCATCGCCGCCGATTGCCGCCACATCACCCCGGACCTGCTGCCCCTGGCGGACCTCGATCAGGCCGCCATCGACCGGCTGCTGGCGCGGGTGCCCGGCGGCGCCGCCAACGTCCAGGACATCTATGCTCTGGCGCCCTTGCAGGCGGGGATCCTCTATCACCACCTGAGCAGCGCCGAGGGCGATCCCTATGTGCTCCAGGTGCAGTTCGAATTTGCCGGCGAAGACGCCCTGCAAACCTTCACCCTGGCCTTGCAGCAGGTCATCGCGCGCCACGACATCCTGCGCAGCAGCATGGCCTGGGAAGGCCTGGAACAGCCGGTGCAGGTGGTCTGGCGCCAGGCGCCCCTGGACATTCAGGTGGTCGAGACGGACCCGGCCCAGGGCCCGGTGCTGGAGCAGCTGCAGGCGCGTTTCGACCCCCGTCGCTACCGCCTGGACCTGAGCCGGGCGCCGCTGCTGCAACTGGCCTGCGCCGCGGACCCGGGGCAGCAGCGCTGGCTGGGCCTGCTGTTGTTCCACCACCTGGCCCTGGACCACAGCTCCCTGGAGGTGTTGGTGGAGGAGATCAGCGCGGTGCTGCAGGGCGCCGCCGCGCAGTTGCCGGCGCCGGCACCGTACCGCAACTATGTGGCCCAGGCGCGCCTGGGCCATGGCGAGGAGCAGCACCAGGCGTTCTTCCGCGAGATGCTGGCGGACATCGACGAGCCGACCCTAGCCTTCGGCCTGCAGGACGTGCAGCGCGACGGCAGCGGCATCCGGGAGCGTCAACTGCGCCTCGACCCGGCGCTGTGCCGGCGCCTGCGGGAACAGGCGCGGCACCTGGGAGTGAGCCTGGCCAGCCTGCTGCACCTGGCCTGGGGCCGGGTGCTGGG
Source organism: Pseudomonas sp. GW823-FHT02C05 (assembly GCF_058797595.1). Classification (NCBI taxonomy): domain Bacteria; kingdom Pseudomonadati; phylum Pseudomonadota; class Gammaproteobacteria; order Pseudomonadales; family Pseudomonadaceae; genus Pseudomonas; species Pseudomonas sp. GW823-FHT02C05. The sequence goes on from NZ_JBXAJU010000001.1 coordinate 114,027, forward strand.
GCAACTGGCGGGCCGCGATGACGTGGTGTTCGGCACCGTGCTGCTGGGAAGGATGCAGGGCGGCGCCGGTGCCGACCGGGCCCTGGGCATGTTCATCAACACCTTGCCGTTGCGGGTCAGTGTAGGGGAGCAGGGTGTGGCCGAGGCCTTGCGCGCCACCCACGCCCGGCTGGCCCGATTGCTGGGCCACGAGCACGCCTCCCTGGCCCTGGCCCAGCGCTGCAGCGGCGTGCCGGCATCGCTGCCCCTGTTCAACAGCCTGCTCAACTACCGCCACAGCGCTGCCGACACCGCGCAGCAGGGGCCGGCGAGCTGGGAGGGGATCCGCGTGCTCGACTCCCGGGAGCGCAGCAATTATCCCCTGGCGCTGAATATCGACGATGACGCCCACGGCCTGCGCCTGACCGTGCAGGCCGTGGCGCAGGTGGACGGCGATCGGGTCTGTGGCTACCTGCAGTGCGTGCTGGAACACCTCGCCCAAGCCTTGGAGCAGACCCCGGCCCTGGCCCTGGAGGACATCCCGGTACTGCCGGCGGCCGAGCGCCGCCAGGTATTGCTGGAGTTCAATGCCAGCACCCGCGACTACCCGCGCCAGCACACCGTGCACCGGCTGTTCGAGGCCCAGGCCCAGGCCCACCCGCAGCGGGTGGCGGCGGTCGAAGGCCAGGCGCAGCTCAGCTACGGCGAGCTCAATACCCGGGCCAACCAGTTGGCCCGGCACCTGCTGGAGCTCGGGCTGCAGCCCGGCGACCGGGTGGCGATCCTGTTGCCCCGGTCCCTGGACCTGCTGGTGAGCCAACTGGCCGTCTGCAAATGCGCCGCGGCCTATGTGCCCCTGGATATCAACGCCCCGGCCCAGCGCCAGGCCTTCATGGTGGAAGACAGCGCCAGCGTGCTGCTGCTCAGCCGCAGCGACCAGGTGCTTGCGTGCCCGGCCAGAAGGGTCGACCTGGACCGCCTGCAACTGGCGCCATTGCCCGGGCACAACCCGGACCTGGCGCAGTCGTCCGAGACCGTGGCCTACATCATGTACACCTCCGGCTCCACCGGCGTGCCCAAGGGCGTGCAGGTGCCGCACCGGGCCATCAGCCGCCTGGTGCTCAACAACGGCTATGCCGACTTCAACCCCGAGGACCGGGTGGCGTTCGCCTCCAACCCGGCCTTCGACGCCAGCACCATGGATGTCTGGGGTGCCTTGCTCAATGGCGGCCGGGTGCTGGTGATCGATCACTACACCCTGCTGGAACCTGCGCGTTTCGGCCGGGCCCTGAGCACGGCCGGGGCCACGGTGCTGTTTGTTACCACGGCGCTGTTCAACCAGTACGTGCAACTGATTCCCGAGGCCCTCAAGGGCCTGCGGATTCTCCTTTGCGGCGGCGAGCGTGCCGACCCGGCGGCCTTTCGCCGCCTGCTGGCGCTGGCGCCGCGGCTGCGCCTGGTGCACTGCTACGGCCCCACCGAAACCACCACCTACGCCACCACCCATGAAGTCACTGCCCTGGCCGATGACGCCGAGCACGTGCCCATCGGCCGGCCGATCGGCAACACCCGGGTGTATGTCCTGGACGCCCAACAGCGGCCGCTGCCCATCGGTGCCCCGGGGGAGATCGTGATCGGCGGCGACGGCGTGGCCGTGGGTTATCTCAACCGCCCCGAACTCAATGCCGAGAAATTTATCCGCGACCCTTTCAGCGAACAGCCCGGGGCCTTGCTGTACCGCACCGGGGACATTGGCCGCTGGCTGGGCAACGGCCTGCTCGAATGCCTGGGGCGCAACGACGATCAGGTGAAGATCCGTGGCTTGCGCATCGAACTGGGGGAAATCGAGGCGCGCCTCACTGCCTGCGCCGGGGTCAAGGAGGCCGTGGTCCTGGCCCGGGAAGACGAGCCCGGGGACAAGCGCCTGGTGGCCTACTACACCCTGCAGGCGGACGCCGCGCCGCTGCCGGCCCAAGCCCTGCGCGCGGCCCTGCAGCAGCAACTGCCGGACTACATGGTGCCCCTGGCCTACGTGCAGTTGCAGGCCTTGCCCCTGACCAACAACGGCAAGCTGGACCGCAAGGCGCTGCCAGCGCCGGCCCCGTCGGCCCTGCTCAGCCGTGAATTCGTCGCCCCCCGGGGCGAGGTGGAAATCGCCCTGGCGCGGATCTGGAGCGAGCTGCTCAAGGTGGAGCAGGTGGGGCGCCACGACCACTTCTTCGAACTGGGCGGGCACTCGCTGCTGGCGGTGAGCCTGATCGAGCGCATGCGCCAGATCGGCCTGAGCGCCGATGTGCGGGTGCTGTTCAGCCAGCCGACCCTAGCCGCCCTGGCCGATGCCGTGGGCAGCGGCCGGGAAGTGCAGGTGCCGGCCAACCTCATCAGCGCTGATTGCCCGCGCATCACCCCGGACCTGCTGCCCCTGGTGGAACTGGACCAGGAGGCCATCGACCGGGTGCTGGCCAGCGTGCCGGGCGGCGTGGCCAATGTGCAGGACATCTACCCCCTGGCGCCGTTGCAGGAGGGCATTCTCTATCACCACCTGAGCGCCGGGCAGGGCGACCCCTACCTGCTGCAATCGCGCCTGGCCTTCGACAGCCTGGAGCGCCTGCAGCGTTTCGCCGGGGCCCTGCAGCAGGTCATCACGCGCCATGACATCCTGCGCACCGCGGTGCTCTGGGAAGGCCTGCCGCAACCGCTGCAAGTGGTCTGGCGCCATGCCGAGCTCCGGGTCGAGGAACAGCACCTGGACCCGGCCGAGGGTGACCTGCTGGCGCAGTTGCAGCAGCGCTTCGACGCCCGTCACTGGCGCCTGGACCTGGCCCAGGCGCCGCTGATCCGCCTGGTCTATGCGCGAGAGCCCGGGCAGCAGCGGGTGCCGGCGATCCTGCTGTTCCACCACCTGGCCCTGGATCACACCGCCATGGAGGTGATCGGCGAGGAAATGCGCGACCTGCTGTTCGACCGCGCGCAGCACCTGGGCACACCGGTGCCGTACCGCAACTATGTGGCCCAGGCACGCCTGGGTGCCGGGCAGGCGGAACACGAGGCGTTCTTTCGCGACATGCTCGGGGACATCGACGAGCCGACCCTGGCCTTCGGCGTAGAGGATGTACAGGGTGACGGCCTGGGTATCGAAGAGGCCGAGCTGGTGCTGCCCGAGGCCCTGAGCCGGCGCCTGCGGCAACAGGCGCGGCACCTGGGGGTGAGCGCCGCGGCCCTGATGCACCTGGCCTGGGGCCTGGTGCTGGGGCAGTTGGCCAACCGTCGTCAGGTGGTGTTCGGCACCGTGCTGATGGGCCGCATGCAGGGCGGCGCGGGCGCCGACCGCGCCCTGGGGGTGTTCATCAATACCCTGCCGCTGCGGGTCGATGTGCAGGGCAGCGTGCGTGCCGCGGTCAAGGCCACCCACGCCCGGCTCAGCGCCTTGCTCGGCCATGAGCACGCCTCCCTGGCCCTGGCCCAGCGCTGCAGCGCGGTGGCGGCCGGCGCGCCGCTGTTCAACACCTTGCTCAACTACCGCCACAGCGTGCCGAACACGGCGGCGCCGGACGGCCTGGATATCTGGCAGGGCGTCGAACTGCTGGGGGGCGAGGAGCGCAGCAACTACCCGCTGAGCCTCAGCGTCGATGACCTGGGCGAAGGCTTCAGCCTGGCGCTGCTGGCCCAGGCCGGAATCGGTGCGCAGCGTGTCGGCGCTTATATGCAAAGTGCCCTGGAGCAACTGGCCCAGGCCCTGGAACACAACCCGCAGGCGGCCCTCGAACAGTGCTCGGTGCTGCCGCCACAAGAGCGCGAGCAACTGCTGGAGGGCTGCAATGCCAGCACCGCCGACTACCCCCGCGGGCAGACCCTGCACGGGCTGTTCGAGGCGCGAGCGGCACAGGCTCCCGACGCCGTGGCGCTGGTGCAGGGGCCGTTGCGCCTGAGCTACCGCCAGCTCAACCAGCAGGCCAATCAGCTGGCCCGGCAACTGCTGGAGTTGGGCGTGCACCCAGACGATCGCGTGGCCCTGTGCCTGCAACGCGGGCCGCACTTGCTGCGGGGCATGCTGGCGGTCCTCAAGGCCGGGGCGGCCTATGTGCCCATCGACCCGAGCCTGCCGGCCGAACGCATCGCCTACCTGCTGCAGGACAGCGCGCCGCTGGCGGTGCTGGTGCAAAGCGCCACCCGCGAGCTGCCGGGCAGCCTTGCGGTGGTGTCGATCGATCTCGATGGGGTTGCCTGGCAGGAGGCCGAGCAGGGCAACCCGCTGCTGCCGCACCTGACCCCGGCGCACCTGGCCTATGTGATCTACACCTCCGGTTCCACTGGCCTGCCCAAGGGCGTGATGGTGGAGCACCAGAGCCTGGAAAACCTGGTGCACTGGCACTGCGCGAGTTTCGACCTGGGCCCGGGGCGGCACAGCTCCAGCGTCGCCGGCCTGGGCTTCGACGCCATGGCCTGGGAGGTCTGGCCAACCCTGTGCAGCGGCGCGACCCTGCACCTGCCGCCCGCCGAAGTGGGCAGCCAGGATATCGAAGCGCTGCTGCACTGGTGGCGCGCCCAGCCCCTGGATGTCAGCTTCCTGCCGACCCCGGTGGCCGAATACGCCTTCAGCCAGGGGCTCGGCCACCCCACACTGGACACCTTGCTGATCGGTGGCGACCGCCTGCGCCAGTTCGCCGCCGACCCGGGTTTTGCAGTGATCAACAACTACGGCCCCACCGAAGCCACGGTGGTGGCCAGCTCCGGGCGGATCGAGGCCGGTAGCGCCCTGCATATCGGCCGGCCCGTGGCCAATGCGCGGCTCTACCTGCTGGACGAACTGCAGCGCCCGGTGCCCCAGGGGGTCAGTGGCGAGCTGTATGTGGCCGGGGCCGGGGTGGCCCGGGGTTACCTCAACCGCCCGCAAATGACCGCTGAACGCTTTCTCAACGACCCCTTCAGCGCCGAGCCCGAGGCACGCATGTACCGCACCGGTGACCTGGCCCGCTGGCGCGCCGACGGCAACCTCGACTACCTGGGGCGCAACGACGACCAGGTGAAGGTACGCGGCATGCGCATCGAACCTGGGGAAATCGAGGCGGCGCTGCTCACCCATCCGGCCCTCAAGGAAGCCCTGGTGCTGGTCCGCGAGGGGCGCCTGCTGGCCTATTTCACTTCCCGTACCGAGGGCGTGCAAGCCGCCGCCGAAGACCTGCGCGACCACCTGCAAGGCCGGCTGCCGGACTACATGCTGCCGGTGGCCTATGTGCGCCTGCCGGCCATGCCCCTGACCGCCAACGGCAAGCTCGACCGCAAGGCCCTGCCACCGCCGGGGGAAGAGGCCTGGCTGAACCGGGAATTCGTGGCCCCCGAAGGCGAGGTGGAACAGGCCCTGGCACGGATCTGGAGCGAGGTGCTGCAGGTGGAGGCGGTGGGGCGCCATGATCACTTCTTCGAACTGGGCGGGCATTCGCTGCTGGCGGTGAGCCTGATCGAACGCATGCGCCAGATCGGCCTGGACGCCGACGTGCGGGTGCTGTTCGGCCAGCCGACCCTGGCTGCGCTGGCGGCTGCGGTGGGCAGTGGCCGCGAGGTCGCGGTCCCGGCCAACCGGATCACCGCGGATTGCCCGCGCATCACCCCGGACCTGCTGCCGCTGGTGGAACTGGAGCAGGAAGCCATCGACCGAGTGGTGGCCAGCGTGCCCGGCGGCGTGGCCAACGTGCAGGACATCTACCCCCTGGCGCCGTTGCAGGAGGGCATCCTCTATCACCACCTGAGTGCCCGGCAGGGCGACCCCTACCTGCTGCAATCGCAGCTGGCCTTCGCCAGCCGGCAACGCCTGGATGATTTCGCCGCAGCCCTGCAGCGGGTGGTCGAGCGCCACGACATCCTGCGCACCGCGGTGCTCTGGGAAGGCCTGAAGCAGCCGCTGCAAGTGGTCTGGCGCCAGGCAGGTGTGCAGGTGCAAGAGGTGCAAGCGAACCCCGCCCAGGGCGAGGTCCTGGAGCAACTGCAGGCGCGCTTCGATGCCCGGCACCTGCGCCTGGACCTGACCCGGGCGCCGCTGATGCGCCTGGTGTATGCCCAGGACCCGGCCCGCCAGCGCATCGTCGCCATCCTGCTGTTCCATCACATGGCCCTGGACCACACCGCCCTGGAGGTGGTGCGCGAGGAAATCCAGGCCTGCCTGCTGGGGCAGTCGCCCGCGGGCACGGCGATTCCCTATCGCAACTACGTGGCCCAGGCGCGCCTGGGTGTGAGCCGTGAAGAGCACGAGGCATTCTTTCGCGAGATGCTCGGCGATATCGATGAGCCGACCCTGCCGTTCGGCCTGCAGGACGTGCAGGGCGATGGCGATGCCATCGAAGAGCGCCAGCAGGCCCTGGAGCCGTCACTGAGTGCGCGCCTGCGGACCCAGGCCCGGTTGCTGGGAGTGAGTGCGGCGAGCCTGTTCCACCTGGCCTGGGCCCGGGTCCTGAGCGTCACCTCGGGCCAGGACCGGGTGGTGTTCGGCACCGTGCTGCTGGGGCGCCTGAGCGCCGGGCAGGGCGCCGACCGGGCCCTGGGCATGTTCATCAACACCTTGCCGCTGCGGGTCGACCTGGATGCGCGTGGCAGCCGTGCCGCGGTCAAGGACACCCACGCCCGGCTCAGTGCCTTGCTGGGTCATGAACACGCCTCCCTGGCCCTGGCCCAGCGTTGCAGCGGGGTGGCCGCGCCGCTGCCGCTGTTCAGTGCCATGCTCAACTACCGCCACGGCAGCGACGGGGTGCCGAGCCAGGCCGTGCAACAGGCCTGGCAGGGCATCGAGACCCTGCACAGCGAGGAGCGCACCAACTACCCCCTGAGCCTCAACGTCGACGACCTGGGCCAGGGGTTCCGTCTCACCGCCATGACCCTGGCGCGGATCGGTGCCGAGCGTATCTGCGGCTACATGCAGCAGGCCCTGCTGGCCCTGGTGGAGAACCTGGAGACGGCGCCGCAGCGGCCCCTGCGCGAGGTGCCGATCCTGCCGCCGCAGGAGCGTCAGCACCTGCTGCAAGGGTTCAACGCCACGGCCGTGGATTACCCCCTGGAGCAGACCCTGCACGGGCTGTTCGAGGCCCAGGTACGGCGCAGCCCCGAGGCCACTGCGGTACAGGCCGGCGAGCAGCAGCTGAGCTACGGCGAACTCAACCGGCGCGCCAACCAGCTGGCCGGGCACCTGCTGCAACTGGGCGTCGGCCCCGACAGCCGGGTGGCGATCTGTGTCGAGCGCGGGCTGGAAATGGTGGTCGGCCTGCTGGCGATCCTCAAGGCCGGCGGCGCCTATGTGCCCATCGACCCGGGCTACCCCGCCGAACGCATCGCCTACATGCTCGACGACAGCGCGCCCCTGGCGGTGCTGGCCCAGGGCGCGACCCGGGCATTGCTCGGCGAACTGGCGCGGCCCCTGGTGGACCTCGACCAGCTGGCCTGGAGCGGGCCGGCGCCGGGCAACCCGCAAGTAGAGGGGCTGACCCCGGGGCACCTGGCCTATGTGATCTACACCTCCGGTTCCACCGGCCAGCCCAAGGGCGCGATGAACGAGCACCGGGCCGTGGTCAACCGCCTGTTGTGGATGCAGGCGCAGTACCGCCTTGGCACCGAGGACGCGGTGTTGCAGAAGACCCCGTTCAGTTTCGACGTCTCGGTCTGGGAGTTCTTCTGGCCGCTGTTCACCGGCGCGCGCCTGGTGATGGCGCGCCCCGACGGGCACAAGGACCCGGCCTACCTGCGCCAGGTTATCCGCGAGCAGGGCATCAGCACCTTGCACTTCGTGCCCTCGATGCTCGATGTGTTCCTGGCCCAGGGCGAGGGCGCCGAGGACCTGGGCCTGCGCCAGGTGATGTGCAGCGGCGAGGCATTGCCGGGCAGCCTGGTGCGGCGCTTCAAGCAGCAACTGCCACAGGTGGCATTGCACAACCTCTACGGCCCCACGGAGGCCGCGGTGGACGTCACTGCCTGGGATTGCAGAGGCCCGCTGGCCGATACCCCGGACCACACGCCCATCGGCAAGCCCATCGCCAATACCTGCATCTACCTGCTGGACGCGCAGATGCAGCCGGTGCCCCTGGGGGTGGTGGGCGAGCTGTACATCGGCGGGGTGCAGGTGGCCCGGGGTTACCTGAACCGCGAGCAGTTGAGCGCCGAACGTTTCCTCAAGGACCCGTTCAGCCAGGAACCGGGGGCGCGCCTGTACCGCACCGGCGACCTCGGGCGCTATCAGGCCGACGGCACTATCGAGTACCTGGGGCGCAACGACGACCAGGTGAAGATCCGCGGCCTGCGCATCGAACTGGGGGAGATCCAGGCGCGCCTGACCCAGCTGGAGGAGGTCAAGGAGGCGGTGGTACTGGCCCGCGAGGATGTGCCCGGCGACCAGCGCCTGGTGGCCTACTACACCACCCACGACAGCGCCCGGCGCCTGCCCGTCGAGCACCTGCGCACGCAACTGCTGCAGCACCTGCCGGAGTTCATGGTGCCGGCGCTGTTCGTGCACCTGGCGGCGCTGCCCCTGAGCGCCAACGGCAAGCTGGCGCGCAAGGAACTGCCGGCCCCGGGGCTGGAGGCGGCCCAGGTGCGCGAGTATGAGGCCCCGGTGGGCGACACCGAAATCGCCCTGGCGCGGCTGTGGGCCGAACTGCTCAATGTCGAGCGGGTGGGGCGTCACGATCATTTCTTTGAACTGGGTGGGCACTCACTGCTGGCGGTCAGCCTGATCAGCCGCATGCGTGAGCTAGGCATGGAAGCCGATGTCCGGGCGTTGTTCGAACAGCCGACCCTGGCGGCCTACGCGGCCATGACCGAACGAATGGAGATCGTCCTGTGAGCGTGATCGAACTGTTGGCGACACTGAAGGAAAAGGATGTGCAACTGGTGCTCAAGGACGACCAGTTGGTGGTCCAGGGCAACAAGCAGGCCCTGAGCGAACCGCAGCTGCTGGCCCGCTTGCGCGAGCACAAGCCGGAGCTGATCGAGCTGATCCGCGCCGGCCAGTATTCGCCGAGCAAGGCCGGGCAGGTGCAGGTGCCGGCCAATGGCATCACCCCGGGCATCAGCCGCATCACCCCGGCGATGCTGCCCCTGGCCAACCTCGACCAGGAGGCCATCGAGCGCATTGTCGCCAGCGTCCCGGGCGGGGTCGCCAACGTGCAGGACATCTACCCCCTGGCGCCCCTGCAGGAGGGCATTCTCTACCACCACGTCAGTGCGCAGCAGGGCGACCCCTATGTGATGCAGGCGCAGTTCGCCTTCGCCAGCGAGGAACGCCTGGAAGCCTTTGCCGAGGCCCTGCGCGGGGTCATTGCGCGGCACGACATCCTGCGCACCGCGGTGCTCTGGGATGGTCTGGAGCAGCCGATGCAGGTGGTCTGGCGCGAGGCCTGGCTGGAGCTGCAAGAGGTCGAGACCGACCCTGCGGCCGGTGAGGTTCTGGCCCAGTTGCATGCGCGTTTCGACGCCCGCCACTATCGCCTGGACGTCAGCCAGGCGCCGCTGCTGCGCCTGGTGCATGCCCGGGATGAAGCCGGGCAGCGCATCGTCGCCATGCTGCTGTTCCACCACATGGCCCTGGACCACAGCGCCCTGGATGTGGTGCGCCACGAGATGCAGGCCTTCCTCACCGGGCAGGCCGAGCGCCTGGGGCCGGCCATGCCGTTTCGCAACTACGTGGCCCAGGCGCGGCTGGGCATCAGCGAACAGGAGCACGAAGCGTTCTTCCGCCAGATGCTCGGCGATATCGACGAGCCGACCCTGCCTTACGGCCTGCAGGATGTGCAGGGCGATGGCCGGGCCATCGAGGAATGCACCCAGGCCCTGCCAACCGAGTTGAGCCAGCGCCTGCGGACCCGGGCCCGGCTGGCCGGGGTCAGCGCGGCCAGCCTGTTCCACCTGGCCTGGGGCCGGGTGCTGGGCACCCTGGCGGGCAAGCACAAGGTGGTGTTCGGCACTGTGCTGATGGGCCGCCTGCAAGGCGCCGAAGCCACCGAGCGGGCCCTGGGGATCTTCATCAACACCTTGCCGTTTCGCCTGGATGTGGACAGCCAGGGCCTGGGCGAGGCCCTCAAGGCCACCCACGCCCGGCTCACCACCTTGCTGCGCCACGAACACGCGGCCCTGGCCCTGGCCCAGCGTTGCAGCGGCGTGAGCGCACCGACCCCGCTGTTCAGCGCCTTGCTCAACTACCGGCACAGTGCTGCCGGGGCCAGTGCCGCGGCCCAGGCCGCCTGGGCCGGGATCAGCACCCTGAGCTCCGAGGAGCGCACCAACTACCCCCTGACCCTGAGCGTCGACGACCTCGGGCAGGATTTCAGCCTGACCCTGCTGGCCAGCACCCAGGTCGACCCGCGGCGCATCCTCGGCTACCTGCTGTGCACCCTGGAGAACCTGGCCCAGGCCCTGGAGCAGACGCCGCAACTGGCCCTGGAGCAGTTGCCGATCCTGCCGGTGGCGGAACGCGAGCAGGTGCTGGAAGGCTTCAACCGCAGCGCGGTGGACTACCCCCCGGGGCAGGCTATCCATGGCCGCATCGAGGCCCAGGCGCAGCGCACCCCAGACGCCCTGGCGGCCTGCTACCAGGGCCGCTCGCTGAGCTATGCCGAGCTCAACCAACAGGCCAATGTCCTGGCCCGGCAACTGCGCGGGCTGGGGGTGCAGCCCGATGACCGGGTGGCCATCGTTGCCCGGCGCAGCCTGGAAACGGTGGTGGGCCTATTGGCGATTCTCAAGGCCGGGGCCTGCTATGTGCCCATCGACCCGGCCCACCCGGCCGAGCGTCTGAACTACCTGCTCCAGGACTGCGGCCCGCGGGCGGTGCTGACCCAGGCCGAGCTGCTGGGACGCCTGCCGGCCCTGGCGGTGCCGGTGATCGAACTCAACCAGCGGTTGTGGCTCGATCAGACGGCGGACAATACCCAGGTACCGGGGCTGAGCGCGGCCAACCTGGCCTATGTGATCTACACCTCCGGCTCCACCGGCCTGCCCAAGGGGGTGATGGTGGAGCACCGGACCCTGGGCAACCTGGTGGACTGGCACTGCCAGGCCTTCGACCTGCGTCCCGGCAGCCAGGCCTCGTGCCTGGCCGGCTTCGGTTTCGATGCCATGGCCTGGGAGGTCTGGCCGGCGCTGTGTGTGGGCGCGACCCTGCACCTGGCACCGGCCCAGGACGGCAGCGAGGACCTGGATGCGTTGCTCGCCTGGTGGCGTGCCCAGCCCCTGGACGTGAGCTTCCTGCCGACCCCGGTGGCCGAGTACGCCTTCAGCCAGGAGCAGGGCCACCCGAGCCTGCGCACCCTGCTGATCGGCGGCGACCGCCTGCGCCAGTTCAGCCACGACCAGGGCTTTGCCCTGATCAACAACTACGGCCCCACCGAAGCCACGGTGGTGGCCAGTTCCGGGCCGATCCACGCCGGTGGCGAGCTGGACATCGGCCGGCCGGTGGCCAACGCGCGCATTTACCTGCTGGATTCCCAGCAGCGCCCGGTGCCCATCGGCGTCGCCGGTGAGCTGTATGTGGGCGGCGCCGGGGTGGCCCGGGGGTACCTCAACCGCCCGCAATTGACCGCCGAACGCTTTCTCGACGATCCCTTCAGCGACCAGCCTGAGGCGCGCATGTACCGCAGCGGCGACCTGGCGCGCTGGCTGGCGGACGGACGCATCGACTACCTGGGGCGCAACGACGATCAGGTGAAGATCCGCGGCGTGCGCATCGAGCTGGGGGAAATCGAGACCCGCCTCTGCCAGTTCCCCGGTATCCAGGAAGCCGTGCTGCTGGCCCGCGAGGATCAGCCGGGCAACCCGCGGCTGGTGGCCTATTTCACCCAGCAGCAGGACGTCGCCCTGGACGTGGCGCAGTTGCGCGCCCACCTGCTGGCGCAGTTGCCTGACTACATGGTGCCGGTGGCTTATGTACGGCTCGACGCCTTGCCCCTGACCGCCAACGGCAAGCTCGACCGCAAGGCCCTGCCGGCGCCGGATCAGGCGGCGCTGTTTGGCCGTGAATACCAGGCCCCGCAAGGCGCCACCGAAACCACCCTGGCCGCGATCTGGCAGGAGGTGCTGCACCTGCCGCGGGTCGGGCGCCAGGATCACTTTTTCGAGCTGGGCGGCCATTCGCTGCTGGCCATGCGCATGGTGTCCCAGGTACGCCAGCGCCTGGGGGTGGAACTGGCCCTGGGCGAGCTGTTCGCCAATGCCGAGCTGAGCGCGGTGGCCGCGGTGCTGGAGCGTGCCGGGCGCAGCCATCTGCCGGAGATCTTCCCGGCGGTGCAGGATCACGACCTGCCGCTGTCCTTCGCCCAGCAGCGCCTGTGGTTCCTGGCGCAGATGGACGGTGCCGCCAGCGCCTACAACATTCCCATCGGCCTGGGCCTGCGCGGGCAGCTCGATCGCTCGGCGCTGCGCCAGGCGCTGCAGGCCATCGTCAGCCGCCACGCCACCTTGCGCAGCCGTTTCGTGCGCGTAGAGGACCAGCCCCAGGTGCTGATCGGGCCCCTGGACAGCGCTCTGGACCTGCACGAGGAAGACCTGCGCCAGGCGCCGCTGACCCTGGCCGGGCGGGTGCGTGCCGAAGCCGCCCAGGCCTTCGACCTGGAGCAGGGGCCGGTGATCCGCGCGCGCCTGCTGGCCCTGGCGGACGATCACCATGTGCTGCTCCTGACCCTGCACCACATCGTTGCCGATGGTTGGTCCATGGGCGTGCTGACCCGGGAGCTGGTGGCCCTGTACGAGGCCTTCAGCCAGGGCCGGCCCGATCCCTTGGCGCCGCTGGCGGTGCAGTACAGCGACTTTGCCCTGTGGCAACGGCGCTGGCTCAGCGGTGAGGTGCTGCAGCAGCAGAGCGACTACTGGCGCCAGGCCCTGGCCGGCGCGCCCAGCCTGCTGATGCTGCCCACCGACCGGCCGCGGCCGCAGCAGCAGGATTTCAGCGGTGGCAGCATCGAGCTGCTGCTGGACCGGGCCCTGAGCGACCAGCTCAAGGCCCTGAGCCAGCGCCATGGCTGCACCCTCTACATGACCCTGCTGGCCGGCTGGGGGCTGCTGCTGAGCCGCCTTTCGGGGCAGGACGATCTGCTGATCGGCAGCCCGGTGGCCAACCGCATGCGCGCCGAGGTGGAAGGGCTGATCGGGCTCTTCGTCAACACCCTGGCCCTGCGCCTGGACCTGGACCCGGGGCAGAGCGTGAGCGAGCTGCTGGCCCAGGTCCGCGCCCGCAGCCTGGAGGCCCAGGCGCACCAGGACCTGCCGTTCGAGCAGGTGGTGGAAATCGTCCGGCCCCAGCGCAGCCTGTCCCACAGCCCGCTGTTCCAGGTGGTGCTGACCTGGGTCGACAACTTCGCCCAGGACCTGCAACTGGGGGACCTGAAACTCGAAGGTGTGGCCGGGGCCAGCGCGGTGGCCAAGTTCGACCTGACCCTGAGCCTGGGAGAAAGCCAGGGGCAGATCCGCGGAACCCTGGACTACGCCACCGCGCTGTTCGATGAGGCCACGGTGCAGCGCTATGCCGCCTACCTGGTGCAGGTGCTGCGGGCCATGGTGGCCGACGATCAGCAATGCCTGGCCCAGGTGCAGTGGCTGGATGAGACCGAGCGCCGGCAACTGCTGGAGGATTTCAACGCCAGCGCCGTGGACTACCCACGGGGCCGGACCCTGGCCCAGCGCTTCGAGGCCTTTGCCGCTCGGCAGCCCGAGGCCACGGCCCTGCAGGTGGGCGCGCAGCGCCTGAGCTATGGCCAGTTGAATGCCCGGGCCAACCAACTGGCCTGGCACTTGCGGGAGCTGGGGGTGGGCCCGGATCAGCGGGTGGCGATCTGCGTCGAGCGCGGGCCGGGGATGGTGATCGGCCTGCTGGGGATTCTCAAGGCCGGTGGCGCCTATGTGCCCATCGACCCGGGTCACCCCGCGGAACGCATCGCCTACCTGCTGCAGGACAGCGCGCCGCTGGCGCTGCTGGTGCAGGGCAGCACCCGGGCCCTGGTGGGCCAACCGGCCATGGCCCGGGTGGACCTCGACCAGCCCGAGTGGCAGGCCCGCCCCGAGGGCAACCTGCAGGTGCCGGGCATGAGCTGCGCGCACCTGGCCTATGTGATCTACACCTCCGGTTCCACCGGCCTGCCCAAGGGCGTGATGGTGGAGCATGCCAGCCTGGAAAACCTGCTGGACTGGCATTGCCAGGCCTTCGACCTGGGGCCGGGGCGACATGCCTCCAGCGTCGCCGGTTTCGGCTTCGACGCCATGGCCTGGGAGCTCTGGCCGACGCTCTGCGGCGGCGCCACCCTGCACCTGCCGCCGGCCGGTATCGGCCACCAGGACCTCGACCAACTGCTGCACTGGTGGCAGGCCCAGCCCCTGGACCTGAGCTTTTTGCCGACCCCGGTGGCCGAATACGCCTTCAGCCAGGGCCTGGGCCACCCGACCTTGCGCACCCTGCTGATCGGCGGCGACCGCCTGCGCCAGTTCAGCCAGGAGCCGAGCTTTGCCGTGGTCAACAACTACGGCCCCACCGAAACCACGGTGGTGGCCAGCTCCGGGCGGCTGCTGGCCGGCGGGCCCCTGGACATCGGCCGGCCCATCGCCAATGCACGGATCTACCTGCTGGACCCGCAGCAGCGGCCGGTGCCCATCGGCGTCGCCGGTGAGCTGTATGTGGGCGGCGCCGGGGTGGCCCGGGGTTACCTCAACCGCCCGGAGCTGACGGCCGAACGCTTCCTTGAAGACCCCTTCAGCACCGTGCCGGGCGCACGCATGTACCGCAGCGGCGACCTGGCGCGCTGGCGGGCGGACGGGCGCATCGACTACCTGGGGCGCAACGACGACCAGGTGAAGGTGCGTGGCGTGCGCATCGAGCTGGGGGAGATCGAGACCTGCCTCAACCGCCTTCCGGGCATCCGCGAGGCGGTGCTGCTGGCCCGGGAAGACCAGCCGGGGCAGACCCGGCTGGTGGCCTATTTCAGTGCAATCCCCGGCGCCGAACCGAGCCCGGCCGAGCTGCGCAGGCGCCTGCTGGAGCAACTGCCGGAGTACATGGTGCCGGCGGCCTATGTGCACCTCGCTGCCTTGCCCCTGACCGCCAACGGCAAGCTCGACCGCCGGGCGTTGCCGCAACCGCCGCTGGAGGCGCTGCTGAGCCGGGACTATGTGGCCCCCGAGGGCGACAGCGAGATCGCCCTGGCGCAGATCTGGAGCGAGCTGCTGCAGGTCGAGCGGGTAGGGCGCCACGATCACTTCTTCGAACTGGGCGGCCATTCGCTGCTGGCCATGCGCATGCTGTCCCAGGTGCGGCAGCGCCTGGGGGTGGAGCTGGCCCTGGGCGAGCTGTTCGCCAATGCCGAACTGTGCGCCGTGGCCGCGGCCCTGGCCCGGGCCGAGCGCAGCAGCCTGCCGGACCTGCTGCCGGCGCCGCGCAACCAGCCGCTGGCGCTGTCCTTCGCCCAGCAGCGCCTGTGGTTCCTGGCGCAGATGGAAGGGGCCAACACCGCCTACAACATTCCCATCGGCCTGCGCCTGCGCGGGCCACTGGACGGCGCGGCCCTGCAGCAGGCCCTGGAGCGCATCGTCGCGCGCCATGAAACCCTGCGCAGCCGCTTTGCCCAGTACGGTGACGAAGCCCAGGTGCTGATCGCCCCGGCCGAATCCGGGCTGGAGCTGCTGCTGGAAAACCTGCGGGGCCACCCCCAGGCCAGCGACGCCTTGCAGGCCCTGGTGCAGGGCGAGGCCTCGGCGCCGTTCGACCTGCAACGCGGGCCGCTGATCCGCGGGCGCCTGGTCAGCCTGGCGGACGACCACCATGTGCTGTTGCTGACCCTGCACCATATCGTCAGCGATGGCTGGTCCATGGGCGTGCTGACCCGGGAACTGGTGGCGCTGTACCAGGCCTTCAGTCGTGGCCTGCCCGACCCCCTGGCGCCGCTGGCGGTGCAGTACAGCGACTTTGCCCACTGGCAGCGGCACTGGCTCAGTGGCGCGGTGCTGGAGCAGCAGGCGCAGTACTGGCGCCAGGCCCTGGAGGGGGCGCCGCCGTTGCTCATGCTGCCCACCGACCGGCCACGGCCGGCCCAGCAGGACTACGCCGGCAGCAGCGTCGAGGTGCGCCTGGATGCGCAATTGACCGCCGGCCTGCGGGCCCTGAGCCAGCGCCATGGCACCACCTTGTACATGACCCTGATGGGCGCCTGGGCGCTGCTGCTGGGGCGGCTCTCGGGGCAGTCCGAGGTGGTGATCGGCACCCCGGTGGCCAACCGCATGCGCGCCGAGGTGGAAGGGTTGATCGGGCTGTTCGTCAACACCCTGGCCCTGCGCCTGGACCTGGAGGCGGCGCCCCGGGTCCAGGCGCTGCTGGCCCAGGTCCGCGCCCGCACCCTGGAGGCCCAGGCTCACCAGCACCTGCCGTTCGAGCAGGTGGTGGAGATCCTGCGGCCGTTGCGCAGCCTGTCCCACAGCCCGCTGTTCCAGACCCTGTTCACCTGGCAGAACGGCGACGGCCCGCAGCTGGAGCTGGGGGACCTGCAACTGGAGGGCATCCACGAGGCCAGCCACTTCGCCAAGTTCGACCTGTCCCTGAGCCTGGGGGAGGTGCAGGACCGCACCGAAGGCAGCCTGGAATACGCCACGGCGCTGTTCGATGAAACCACCATGCTGCGGTATGCCGGCTACCTGCAGCGGGTGCTGCAGGCCATGGTGGCCGATGAACAGATGCTGCTGGCACAGGTGCCGCTGCTGGATGCCGCCGAGCGCGAACAGCTGCTGCACGGCTTCAATGCCACCGCCCGCGACTACCCCCTGGAACAGACCTTGCACGGGCTGTTCGAGACCCAGGTGCTGCGCCGCCCCGAGGCCATCGCCGTGCAGGCCGGCGAGCAGCAGTTGAGCTACCGCGAGCTCAACCAGCAGGCCAACCAGCTGGCCGGGCACCTGCTGCACCTGGGCGTCGGCCCCGACAGCCGGGTGGCGATCTGCGTCGAGCGCGGGCTGTCCATGGTGGTGGGCCTGCTGGGCATCCTCAAGGCCGGCGGCGCCTACGTGCCCATCGACCCGGGCTACCCCGCCGAACGCATCGCCTACATGCTCGACGACAGCGCGCCCCTGGCGCTGCTGGCCGATAGCGCGACCCGGCCGCTGCTGGGCAACCTGGCGCTGCCCCTGGTGGATCTCGACCAGCCGCAATGGCACCGCCAGCCCCGGGTCAACCCGCGGCTCAACGGCCTGACCCCGAGCCACCTGGCCTATGTGATCTACACCTCCGGTTCCACCGGCCAGCCCAAGGGCGCGATGAACGAGCACCGGGCCGTGGTCAACCGCCTGCTGTGGATGCAGGAGCAGTACCGCCTTGGCACCGAGGACACGGTGTTGCAGAAGACCCCGTTCAGTTTCGACGTCTCGGTCTGGGAGTTCTTCTGGCCGTTGTTCACCGGCGCACGGCTGGTGATGGCGCGCCCCGATGGGCACAAGGACCCGGCCTACCTGCGCCAGGTGATCCGTGATGAACGCATCAGCACCTTGCACTTCGTGCCCTCGATGCTCGATGTATTCCTGGCCTATGGCGACACCCGCGAATGCGCCGGCCTGCGCCAGGTGATGTGCAGCGGCGAGGCGCTGCCGGGCAGCCTGGTGCGGCGCTTCAAGCAGCAGTTGCCGCAGGTGGCGCTGCACAACCTCTACGGCCCCACGGAAGCGGCGGTGGACGTCACCGCCTGGGATTGCGCCGGCCCGCTGGCACAGACCCCGGACAACACCCCCATCGGCAAGCCCATCGCCAATACCCGCATCTACCTGCTGGACGCGCAGATGCAACCGGTGCCCCTGGGGGTGGTGGGCGAGCTGTACATCGGCGGGGTGCAGGTGGCCCGGGGTTACCTGAACCGCGAACAACTGAGCGCCGAACGCTTCCTCAAGGACCCGTTCAGCCAGGAACCGGGCGCGCGCCTGTACCGCACCGGCGACCTGGCCCGCTACCTGGCCGACGGCACTATCGAGTACCTGGGGCGCAACGACGACCAGGTGAAGATCCGCGGCCTGCGCATCGAGCTGGGGGAAATCCAGGCGCGCCTGACCCAGCTCGAAGGGGTCAAGGAAGCGGTGGTGCTGGCCCGGGAAGATGTGCCGGGCGACCAGCGCCTGGTGGCCTACTACACCACCGTTGCCGGACAGCCGGCCCTGGCGGTGGAGCAACTGCGCCGGGCGCTGCTGGAACACCTGCCGGAGTTCATGGTGCCGGCGCTGTTTGTGCACCTGGCGGCGCTGCCCCTGAGCCCCAATGGCAAGCTGGAACGCAAGGCCCTGCCGGCCCCGGGGCTGGAGGCGGCCCAGGTGCGCGAATACGAGGCCCCGGTGGGCGACACCGAGATCCTCCTGGCGCAACTCTGGGCCGAACTGCTCAAGGTCGAGCGGGTGGGGCGCCACGACCACTTCTTCGAACTGGGCGGCCATTCGCTGCTGGCGGTGAGCCTGATCGGCCGCATGCGTCGGGCCGGGCTCTCGGCGGATGTGCGGGTGCTGTTCGGCCAGCCGACCCTGGCGGCCCTGGCCGCTGCCGTGGGCCGCGGTCGCGAGGTGCAGGTACCGGCCAACCTGATCTACCGCGACTGCCCGCGTATCACCCCGGACCTGCTGCCGCTGCTGGCACTGGACCAGGCCGCCATCGACCGGGTGGTGGCCACGGTGCCCGGCGGTACCGCCAATGTGCAGGACATCTACCCGCTGGCGCCGTTGCAGGCCGGCATCCTGTTCCACCATCTGGCGGCTGGAGCGGGTGACCCCTACGTGTTGCAGGCGCAGTTCGCCTTTGCCAGCACCGAGCGCCTGCAGGCCTTCGCCCAGGCCTTGCAGGGGGTGATCGAACGCAATGACATCCTGCGCAGCGCGGTGCTCTGGGAAGGCCTGGAGCAGCCGCTGCAAGTGGTCTGGCGCCAGGCGCCGCTGTGCTGCGAAGAGATCGCCCTGGAGCCTGGCGACGGCGAGGTGCTGGGCCAGTTGCAGGCGCGCTTCGACAGCCGTCGCTACCGCCTGGACATCGCCCAGGCGCCGCTGCTGCGCCTGGTGCATGCCGCCGACCCGGTGAACCAGCGAGTGGTGGCCCTGCTGCTGTTCCATCACCTGGTGATGGACCACGTGGCCCTGGAAGTGCTGCAGCACGAACTGCAAGCCTTCCTCCTGGGCCAGCAGCAGCGCCTGGGGGAAGCGGTGCCGTACCGCAACTACGTGGCCCAGGCGCGCCTGGGCATCGGCGAGGCCGAGCATGAGGCGTTCTTCCGCCAGATGCTCGGCGATATCGACCAGCCGACCCTGCCGCTGGGCCTGCAGGAAGTACCGGGAGGCAGCGCCGAACTCAGCGAAGCGCGCCAGCCCCTGGACCGCCTGCTGAGCCGGCGCCTGCGCTTGCAGGCGCGGCAACTGGGGGTCAGTGCCGCAAGCCTGATGCACCTGGCCTGGGGCCGGGTGCTGGGCAGCCTGGCGGGGCAGCAGCAGGTGGTGTTCGGCACCGTGCTGCTGGGGCGGATGCAGGGCGGCGAGGGCGCCGAACGGGCCCTGGGAGTGTTCATCAACACCTTGCCGCTGCGGGTCGATCTGGGCGAGTTGCCGGTGCGCGAGGCCCTGCTGGCCACCCATGAGCGGCTGGCGCAGCTGCTTGGCCACGAACAGGCGCCGCTGGCCCTGGTCCAGCGTTGCAGTGGGGTGGAGCCGGGTACACCGTTGTTCAGCAGCCTGCTCAACTACCGCCACAGTGCCCCGGCGGCAAACCAGGCGGGGCAGGCCGGCAGTGCCTGGGAGGGCATGCAGTTGCTCAATGCCCAGGAGCGCAGCAACTACCCGCTGACCCTGAGCATCGACGACCTGGGGGACGGCTTCATGCTCACCGCCGTGGCCGCCGGGATCGATGCCCGGCGCATTTGCGACTACCTGCACGGCACCCTGGAACAGCTGCTGCTGGCCCTGGAGCAGCAACCGGAACAGGCCGTCGGCCAGGTGCCGGTGCTGCCGCAGGCCGAGCGCCGGCAGGTACTGGAGGGCTTCAACGACACGGTGCGCGACTACCCGCGCGAGCAGGTCCTGCACCAGTGTTTCGAGGAGCAGGTGCTGGCCCGGCCGCAGCAGGTGGCAGCGGTGCAGGGCGCCGAACAGCTCAGCTATATCCAGCTCAACACCCGGGCCAACCAGCTGGCCCAGCATCTGCTGCAACTGGGGGTGCAGCCCGGGGATCACGTGGCGCTGCTGCTGCCGCGCTCCCTGGACCTGCTGGTGAGCCAACTGGCGGTGAGCAAGTGCGGCGCCGCCTATGTACCGCTGGACGTCAATGCCCCGGCCGAGCGCCTGGGGTTCATGCTGGCCGACAGCGGGGCGCCGGTGCTGCTCAGCCACAGCGAGCGGGTGCTGGAAGCTGCGGTGCAACGGGTCGACCTGGACCGCCTGCGCTTCGACCGGCTGGCCGGGCACAACCCGAACCTGGCGTTGTCGTCCGAGGCGGTGGCCTACGTCATGTACACCTCCGGTTCCACTGGAGCGCCCAAGGGCGTGCGGGTGCCGCACCGGGCCATCACCCGGCTGGTGATCAACAACGGCTATGCCGATTTCAACCCCGAGGACCGGGTGGCCTTCGCCTCCAACCCGGCCTTCGACGCCAGCACCCTGGAGGTCTGGGGGCCGCTGCTCAACGGTGGCCGGGTCGTGGTGGTGGACCACGCGACATTGCTGGACCCGCACGCCTTCGGCTCGCTGCTGGAACGCACCGGGGTCAGCCTGCTGTTCCTCACCACCAGCCTGTTCAACCAGTACGTGCAACTGGTTCCCCAGGCCTTCAAGGGGCTGCGCATGCTGCTCTGTGGCGGCGAACGGGCGGATGCCACGGCCTTCCGGCGGATCCAGGCCGAGCTGCCGCACTTGCGCCTGGTCAACGGCTACGGGCCCACCGAGACCACCACCTTTGCCGTGACCCATGAGCCCGGTGAGCTGGCGGCGGATGCCGACAGCGTGCCCATTGGCCGGCCGCTGTCCAACACCCGGGTGTACGTGCTCGATGCCCTGGGCCAGCCGCTGCCGGTGGGGGTGGTGGGGGAGCTGTACATCGGGGGTGATGGCGTGGCCCTGGGCTACCTCAACCGTCCGGACCTGTCGGCGCAGAAGTTCCTCATCGACCCGTTTCACCAGCAAACCCAGGGCACCGCTGCGCCGGCCCTGATGTACCGCACCGGCGACCTGGGCCGCTGGCTGGAAAATGGTCTTCTGGAATGCATCGGGCGCAATGACGAGCAAGTGAAGATCCGCGGCCTGCGCATCGAACCCGGGGAAATCCAGGCGCAGTTGGCCCGCTTCCCCGGCCTGCGGGACGGCGCGGTCGTGGTGCGTGAAGACAGCCCCGGGGACAAGCGCCTGGTGGCCTACTACACCCTGCACGAGCACACCCCGGCGCCGGATGCCGAGCAACTGCGCAGCCACCTGCAACAGCAGTTGCCGGACTACATGGTGCCCCTGGCCTATGTGCACTTGCAGGCCTTGCCCCTGACCCGCAACGGTAAGCTGGACCGCCGTGCGCTGCCGGCGCCCGGCAGCGCGGCCCAGCTCGCCCAGGCCTATGCCGCGCCCCAGGGCGCGCTGGAGCAGGCCCTGGCCGGGCATTGGGCGGCGGTGCTGAAGCTCGAGCAAGTAGGGCGCCACGACCACTTCTTCGAACAGGGCGGGCATTCGCTCTCGGCCATCCAGTTGCTCAACCGCCTGCAACAGGCGGCGTTCGACGTGACCCTGGCGGAGCTGTTCCAGCACGCCACGGTGGCGGCCATGGCGCGCCTGTTGAGCGAGCGCACGGCCGCGCCGCGCTCCACCGAGCTGATCCCGGTGCGCACCGGCGGCAGTGGCCCGGCGCTGTTCCTGGTCCATGAGTTCACCGGGCTGGACGTGTATTTCCCGGCCCTGGGCCAGCACCTGGAAGGCGATTTCCCGATCTACGGCCTGCCCGGCGTGGCGGTCGGCGAGCCGCAGTTGCGCACCCTGGAATGCCTGGCCACACGCTTGCTTGACGTGATGCGCAAGGCCCAGCCGCAGGGGCCGTATCGCCTGGCCGGCTGGTCCTTCGGTGGCGTCCTGGCCTATGAGATCGCCCAGCAGTTGCTGGGCCTGGACCAGGAGGTGGAGTTCCTCGGCCTGATCGACAGCTACGTGCCGCGCCTGACCGACCAGGGCAAGGCTCGCTGGTCTGGCGAGCACGCGCACAAGCGCCACCTGCTATTGCAGTGCCGCGCCTACTGGAGCGCCCAGGGCGCGGCCGGGGTGCAGTCCCTGGCGCACCTGGAACAACTGGAGGCGCTGCTGGAACCACTGGACTTTGCCGACCTGCTGCAACGCTGCCGCGACCAGGGGCTGCTGTTCGAGCAACTGGCCACGGCGCCGCCGCAAGCGCTCGGCCATTACCTGGACCGCGAGGTCGCCCACGGCCATGCCCTGGCCCATTACCGGGTCCATCCCCTGGGCATGCCGGTGCATCTGTTCTGCGCCGCCGAACGGCCCACCGAGCTGTCCCGGCGCAGCCCGACCCTGGGCTGGGGCGAGATCCTGCCGGCGGGCGAACTGCACTGCATCAGCGTACCCGGGGACCACCTGAGCATGATGAAGGCGCCGCATATCCAGGCCCTGGGTCACGCCCTGGGCCAGGCCCTGGCGGTGGCCAGGGCCAAGGGCGCGGTGAGCGCTGTGCCGCACCAGCCCTTGCTGCGGATCCAGAGCGGGCGCCCCGGGCACACGCCGATCTTCTGCGTGCCCGGGGCCGGTGACAGCATCACCGGCTTTATCGGCCTGAGCGAGGCCCTGGGGGCCGAATGGCCGATCCTCGGCCTGCAGGCCCGGGGCCTGGACGGCTGCGGGGTGCCCCATGGCCAGGTCGAAGTGGCGGCCCGGCATTACCTGGAGGCCATCACCGCCGAGTACCCCGACGGGCCGCTGCACCTGATCGGCCATTCCTTCGGCGGCTGGGTGGCATTCGAGATGGCCGGGGCCCTGCAGGCCGCCGGTCGCGAAGTGGTGTCGCTGACCCTGATCGACAGTGAGGCTCCCGGAGGCAATGGCGCGCTAGGGCGGCCCTATACCACCACCGCGGCGCTGTGGCGCTTGATCGAATCCATGCAACTGGCTGCAGGCCAGGACATGGGCATCGACCCCGAGCGCTTCGCCGCCGAGGACGACGGGATGCAGATGCACCTGCTGCATGCCGGCATGGTACGGGTCGGGCTGTTGTCCCCGCGCGCCGACCCGCGGGCCATGCACGGCCCGGCGCGAACCTTCGCCAGCGCCCTGCGCACCCGCTACCAGCCTCGGCGCCCGTACCAGGGCAAGGTGCGCCTGGTGCTGGCGGATGACCCGAGCCTGGACGCCGCCGGCAACCGCCGGGAGCAGCAGGGGATGGTCCAGGGCTGGCGCCGGCAGGCTGCGCACCTGCAGGTGTGGTACGGCCCGGGCAACCACTTCAGCCTGCTCAAGGCGCCCAACGTCTACCACCTGGCGGCCTGGTGGCATGACGGCCTGGCGCTGCCCCAGGGGGAGGTCATGTCATAGGGCGCGGGGCAACACAGGCGCTGGCCCTGCCGGCGCCTGGACACCCGGTTTCATTCATCTGGAACACCGCTCACTACGGCAGCACGGTGTTCTGTAAGGGGGCTTGCCGCTGGCCGGTGCAGCCCGCCCTCAACGGACTTGTGGTCATCTATGGAAAAGTCGAAGTTTCGCAAAATCGGTATGGGGCTGTTGCTGGTGGTTGTGGCCGGGTTGATTTTCTATACGGTGCAGGCGCCGGCGGAGCCGCCGCAGTACCTGACCGCCAAGGTCGAACGGGGGGATATCGAGAACGCGGTCCTGGCCTCGGGCCTGCTCGAAGGCATCAAGCAGGTGGATGTCGGGGCCCAGGTCTCCGGGCAGTTGAAGTCGCTCAAGGTCAAGGTCGGGGACAAGGTGAAAAAGGGCCAGTGGCTGGCGGAAATCGACCCGCTGGTGCTGCAGAACACCCTGCGCCAGGCCCAGGTGGACGAGGAGAACCTGCAGGCCAAGCGCCGCGCCACCGCGGCCCAGCTCAAGGAAACCAAGGCCATCTACGAGCGCTACCGTGACTTGCAGTCCGACGCCTCGATTTCCCAGCAGGATTACGAGACCGCCGAATCCAACTACGAGGTGCAGCGGGCCAACCTGCTGTCCCTGGACGCGCAGATCAAGAGCGCGCACATCCAGATCGACACCGCCAAGGTCAACCTGGCCTACACCCGCATCGTCGCGCCGATCGATGGCGATGTGGTGGGGGTGGTGACCCAGGAAGGCCAGACGGTGATCGCCAACCAGCTGGCGCCGGTGCTGCTCAAACTGGCGGACCTGGACACCATGACCGTCAAGGCCCAGGTCTCGGAGGCCGATGTGATCCATATCGCCCCCGGCCAACAGGTGTACTTCACCATCCTCGGCGAGGCGGAAAAACGCTACTACGCCAAACTGCGGGGCACTGAGCCGGCGCCGCAGAACTTTCTCGAGACCCAGACCGCCGGCACCCCCAAGCAGAACACCGCGGTGTTCTACAACGCGCTGTTCGACGTGCCCAACCCGGACCATAGGCTGCGCATTTCCATGACTGCCCAGGTACGCATCGTGCTGGATACCGCCAAGGACGTGCTGATGGTACCGGTGGCGGCCCTGGGCCCGCGCAATGCCGACGGCAGCTTCGCGGTGCGGGTGCTGGACGCCAAGGGCCATGCCCAGGCGCGCAACGTCAGCACCGGGATCAACAACAACGTCAAGGTGCAGATCAAGGACGGCCTGGCGGAGGGTGACCGGGTGGTGATCGGTGATCCGCTGCCCGGCACGGCAGGGGCCTGAGCATGAGCGAGCCCCTGCTGCACCTCACCGGCATCAGCCGCAGCTTCACCGCCGGGGATCGGGAGTTCCTGGCCCTCAAGCACATCGACCTGAGCATCCAGGCCGGGGAAATGGTGGCGATCACCGGGGCCTCGGGGTCGGGCAAGTCGACCCTGATGAACATCCTCGGCTGCCTGGACTACGCCACCGCCGGCAGCTACAAGGTCAACGGCCGGGAAACCCGCGACCTCGACGACCAGGCCCTGGCGGAACTGCGCCGCGACTACTTCGGCTTCATCTTCCAGCGCTACCACTTGCTGCCGCACCTGAGCGCCATGCACAACGTCGAGATGCCGGCGATCTACGCCGGTACCCCGCAAGTCAGGCGCCATGGCCGGGCCCGGGAACTGCTGGCGCGCCTGGGTTTGTCCGGGCACCTGGGCCACCGGCCCAACCAGCTCTCCGGCGGCCAGCAGCAGCGAGTGAGCATCGCCCGGGCGCTGATGAACGGCGGCGAAGTGATACTCGCCGACGAACCCACCGGTGCCCTGGACACCGCCAGCGGCAAGGAGGTGATGAACATCCTCCAGGAACTGCACGGCCTGGGGCACACGGTGATCATCGTCACCCACGACCCCAAGGTGGCGGCCAACGCCCAGCGCATCATCGAAGTGCGCGACGGCGAGATCGTCAGCGACCGGGCCAACCCGCGCCCGGCGGACGAGGCGCCGAGCGAGCCACCGGTCAGCGTGCGGCCCGCCGGTGCGCGGCGCCTGGTGGCCAGCCTGGGGCTGTTCAAGGAGGCCTTCGTGATGGCCTGGGTGGCGCTGGTCTCGCACCGCATGCGCACCCTGCTGACCATGCTCGGGATCGTCATCGGCATCACCTCGGTGGTGTCCATCGTGGCCATCGGCGAGGGCGCCAAGCGCTACGTGCTCAAGGACATCCAGGCCATTGGCAGCAACACCATCGACATCTTCCCCGGGGCCAGTTTCGGCGACAGCCGGGCGGCGGCGATCCAGACCCTGATGCCCGCCGACGTGACGGCCCTGAACCAGCTGTACTACGTCGACAGTGCCACGCCCATGGTCGGCCGCAGCCTGTTGCTGCGCTACGGCAACATCGACCTCAACGCCACGGTCAACGGCGTCAGCCACCTGTATTTCCAGGTTCGCGACATCAAGCTGGCCAGCGGCATTTCCTTCAGCGAGAACGACGCGCGGCGCCAGGCCCAGGTGGTGGTGATCGACCACAACACCCGCAACCGCCTGTTCGGGCCGGATGTCGACCCGCTGGGGCAGGTGATCCTGGTGGGCAACCTGCCGTGCACGGTGATCGGCGTGACCCGGGAGAACAAGAACATGTTCGCCGCCAGCAACCTGCTGAACGTCTGGCTGCCCTACGAGACCGCCGCCGGGCGGGTGCTCGGCCAGCGCCACCTGGACAGCATCAGCGTGCGGATCAAGGACGGCCAGCCGAGCAAAGTGGTGGAGGAGCATGTGAAGAAGCTGATGGAGCAGCGCCACGGCACCAAGGATTTCTTCACCAACAACCTCGACAGCATCATGCAGACGGTGCAGCGCACCAGCCGCTCCCTGGCCCTGCTGCTGTCGCTGATTGCGGTGATTTCCCTGGTGGTGGGGGGAATCGGGGTGATGAACATCATGCTGGTGTCGGTCACCGAGAGGACCCGGGAGATCGGCATCCGCATGGCGGTGGGGGCCCGGCAGTCGGATATCCGCCAGCAGTTCCTGGTGGAGGCGGTGATGGTCTGCCTGATCGGCGGGGCCATCGGCATCAGCCTGTCGTTCGCCATCGGCTACCTGTTCACCCTGTTCATCAAGGAGTGGGAGATGGTGTTTTCCATGGGGTCGATCATTACCGCGTTCGCCTGTTCGACCCTGATCGGCATCGTCTTCGGCTTCGTTCCAGCGCGCAACGCCGCGCGCCTGGATCCCATCGAGGCCCTGGCCCGGGATTGACAGGCCGTAGACCGAACCGCCGGCGCTGGGGCCGGCGGGGGTTACAGGGCCAAGGCCGGATCAGGCCGTCGGGGTTTCGCTGCTGTGCGGCGCTTGTTCCTCGGGCGAGTACATCCAGCGCAGCAGCGAGTGCCGGCCACTGATGCCGAGCTTGATGGCGGCGCGCTTCAAGTAGCTTTCGACGGTATTGACCTTGAGCTTGAGCTGCTCGGCCAGCTGCGGCGCGGTGCGCCCGGCCAGCAGCCCGACACAGACCTCCAGCTCGCGGTTGGACAGGCGCAGCCCGGACTGTTCCAGGCGCGCGGCAAAGCGCAGGCGCAGGCTTGCCAGGCCCTCGATGGCGGCACTGTCCTGCTCGGCGGCATCGCCCCGGGGCTGCAGGGCGCTGATGTGTTTTTCCACCATGGGCAGCAGCAACGGCGAGATGTCCTCCAGCAGCAGGCGTTCCTGGGGGGAAAAGCTCCGGTCCTGGCTGCTGCGGTACACCGAGAGCACGTAGTGGTAGGAGTCCTTGCGCCCGGTCAGGTGCAGTTGTGCCGGGTCCGCGTGGCCGCGCTGGCGTTGCAGCGACGGGCCCGGGGCCGGTTCGCCGGGTTGTTCGGGAAAGCCGGTGAGCAGCAGCGGGTCATTGCTGGTATGGGCATCGCTGTACAGCGGGTGGCGGGTCTGCATCAGGGTGTTGCCGGTTCTGCCGACGGCCTGTTCCGGGTCGGCCCGCAGTTGGGTGATATGGGTGGCGTCCACAGCCAGCTGGGTGAGTATCAGGTCGTGCAGCATGCGCGGAAAGTTGCGGCTGCCGGTGCTGGCGATGACCTTACCAATGTGTGGAAACAGTATTTGTGAGTTCATCATTTCATCCATGAATGTGAAGGTGTGGAGGGGGGCTGCCTTATAGCAACGAGTTTGGGTCAGGGTTGATTTACCTCCTGTTTGCTCTGGGCGACAAAGGGTCGCCTCGTATCCTAGTACAGGGTGGCGGTGGCTGTTTGATGAAGTGCGCAAAATCTTTCACCGCGGGCGCAGCGGTGCGGTGCTGCGTTGCACAGCACCGGGGCCGGGCTTGCAGGTGGGCCGGGTTACGGGCGCTTCTCGCAATTGACCATCCATGGCACACCAAAGCGGTCCACCAGCATGCCGAAGCGCTCGGCCCAGAAGGTGGCTTCCAGGGGCATCTGCACGTTGCCCTGTTCGGCCAGGGCGGCGAATACCCGTTCGGCTTCGGCGGCGTTGTCGATGTTCAGCGAGATCGAGCAGCCGTGGATGCCCAGGTAGGGCAGCTCAGGGGTGGTGTCCGAGCCCATCAGCACCTGGTCGCCGACGCTCAGGCGGGTGTGCATGATGCGTTCGTGACAGTCGGCAGAGATGTGATCACGGGCCGGGCTTTCACCGAAGGTCATCATCATTTCCAGGGTGCCGTTCAGGCATTGGGCATAGAAGGTGAAGGCGGCCTTGCAGGTGCCGTTGAACACCAGGTAGGGGTTGATTTTCATGCTGTGCTCCGGTCGCAGGTAACGGGCAGGCACGCGGGCCTGTGGACGAACTTCCATAGCAAAGCCGCTATCGGCCCTGCGCGGAGGTTTTTTTATAGATGGTTTTTCCATGCTCGCCCGTGGCGATATAACCGTCGCCGCGCCATTGGGGGCGCGGCGGCGGTGCGGGCGGGGGTTACAGGCGTGGCTGCTCCTGGGGCGTGCCGAGCAACTGGTGCAGGGTGTTGATCAGCGCCTGCTGGCGCAGCCGGTCTTCCTGGTGCCGGGCTTCGGCGGCGGCGACATCGGCGTTGCAGTGCGGGCAGGTGCTTTCATGGGCGTGGATGTACTCCAGGCAACTGCGACACAGGGCCAGGCGCGGCGGGATGCGGCCTTCCTCGGGCGACGCCTGGCCCTGGTTGACCCAGGCCAGCTTGATCACCTGGCCGCTGTCGTTGACGCTCGATACCGCCTCGCCGGTGTCGATGCGTTCGGTGATCAGGTCGAAACGGCCCACCGAGAACGACGCCGGGCCGGCGTCTTCGAGCTTGACGATGCGTTCGCGCAGGCCCTTTTTCGCCAGGTCCAGGGTCCGGTAGTGGCAGTAGGGATTGTTCCCCGGCTTGCCCAGCAGCGAGTGCGAGGTCCAGGTGCAGCCGCCGCGGCAGACATCGTTGTAGTAACAGGTGCGGCAGTAGCCCCACAGGTCGTCCACCGAGCGCAGGCGGCCGAAGTGGATGCCTTCGCTGTAGTGCCAGATGTCGTGCAGGCTCATGCTGCGCACGTTGCCACCGGAGAAACCCACGGTGGCCAGGGACGGGCAGCCCTTGACCGTGCCGTCAGCCTCCAGGGCCAGGACCGTCTGCCCGGCGGCGCAGCCGCTCCAGTGCACGCGGTCGTCGCCGAAGCCGCGCCACATGTGCTCGTAGGGGCCGTAGTAGCCGATGTTGTTGCCCACATTCATCAGCAGCCCGCGCTCGGCGCCTTCGCGGTACAGGCGCGCCAGCAGCGGCATCACCTCCAGCAACTGGTAGGGCTGCAGCAGCAGCTCGGGGTGATCCACCGCATTGCCCATGGCCACGGTCAGCTGGATCTGCCAGTGGCTGGCGCCGGCATCGATGATCAGTTCCATCAGGGCCGGCAGGTCGGGCAGGGTGGCGGCGCCGATCTGCGTGTTGACGCTGACCTTGAGCCCGGCCTGCTTGGCCCGGCGCAGGGTATCCAGGGCCTTGTCGAAGGAGCCGGGGACATTGCGCACCGCGTCATGCAGCGGCGCCAGGCCATCCAGAGAGACGCCGACGCCATTGAGCCCGGCATCCACCGCGGCCTGCATCTTGGCCGGGGTCAGGTTGCGCCCGCCGGTCTGGATCGCCACGTACATGCCGTGGTCGTGGATGGCCTGGATCAGCCGCGTCCAGTCCTTGCGCAGATAGGCTTCGCCACCGATCAGGGTGACTTCCCGGGTGCCCAGGGCGGCGATCGAATCGATTACCGACAGGCATTCCTGGGTATTGAGTTCGCCCGGGCGCCGATGCCCGGCGCGGGAGCCGCAATGCAGGCACTTGAGGTCGCAGGCGAGGGTGATTTCCCAGACCACATGCACCGGGACAAAGCGCTTGAGGTCGGTTTCGCTGAGGTAGCGGGCGGGGAGACGGTCTGACATGAGAGTTCCTTGCGCACCCGGCGGTGCGCGGCACCAACCCATCGAAATAGGCGCGCCTTCCTTGTGTCGCAATGGCGCGGTCGTTTTGTGGCAGCCCCCGGGGCCGCGGCGGGCGGCCCCGGGTGCTGGTGGTCAGCGCTGTTCCAGGCGGCTGATTTCTGCCTGCAACTGCTGCACCGCCTGGGTCAGGTTGTCAGCGTTGGCCAGTTGCTGCTCGCCCTGGGCCACCAGTGCCTTGAGCCGCGCCAGGTCGCCGCTGGCCTGGGCCTGCTGCAGCGCCACGGCATACAGCGGGTGGCGCACTTCGGCGGCCGGGCCGGCCTGGCTGGCGTAGTCCGCTGCCTGCGCCTGCTCCACCGGGGCCGGGCTCACGGCGGCGTGTTGCACCACGTGCCAGTGCCCCTGGAACTGGTACTTGTAGCTGGCGAAACCGCTGGCCCAGTCCAGGCCGAGGATGCCCTGCAGATGGAAGGTCTCGGCGATCTGGCTGGTGGGGCCGCTGGGGTTGCCGGCCAGGCTGAGGATGATGTGCCCCTCGCTGGAGGGGTCGAGCTTGACCTGCGAGTAGTCGCCCCACACGTCGGCATGGAACTGCACCGGTGGCGAGGTGCTCTGGGTCACGCGGGCAACGCCGCTGACGCGTTTCTTCGGGGTATCGACCAGCAGGTCGAGGGTCAGCACCGGCCCACCGATCACGGGGTTGGCGACGATGAGGCGGGTATGGAACAGTCCGATTGTCATGCTGCAACTCCTTATCTTCTTGAAGACATCAGGTTCGATGGACGGCCGGGCTCAGCGCCGCTCCTGCTGGCTGATCTCGGCCTTGGCGGCCACCAGTGCGGTGCGGATCAGCGGCAGCTGTTCCAGTTGCTGGGTGGCGACCTTGTGCAGGCTCTTCATCTGCGCCAGGTCACCGCTGGCGATGGCACCGTGGATCGGCGCCCCGTACAGCGCCGAGATCGGCGGCAGCGGGTGGTTGGGCTGGCCGCGGTGCAGAGGGGCCGACAGGGTGCTGGACTGCACGGTTTTCTGCAGGTGGGCGGGCACCTGGTTGACCGTCACCCAGCTGTGGCCGTTGTAGTACTGATAGTTGGCCACGCCTTCCTTCCAGTCGTCGCTGACCACCAGGTGCAGCTTGAAGTTGATCACCGAGTTCGACCCCGGGCCGCCCTGGTTGCCCTGGGCCGTGATGAGGATCTTGCTGGTGCTGGGCGGCATGACGGTGAGGTAGGTGTACTGGCCCCAGACATCGCTGTGCAGGTCCAGGGGCGGGTTGACCGCCTGGGTGATGCTGGAAGTGCCGCGCACACTGTGTTCCGGGGTATAGACCAGCAGGTTGAGGATCAGGGTGGGTGCGCCGGGTTGCGAGGTGCCGATGCGGTAGCTCAGGGGGAACAGGCCTTCGGCTTGCGAGTAGTTGCCGGACATTTGCTTTGCCTCCATTCAATGACAGGGGAACCGCGATCAGCGGCGTTCCAGGCGGGCGACTTCCTTGGCCAGCTGTTCGTAGGCGTTGTGCAGATCCTTGGGTTCGTTCCTGGCCGGATCGCGCTTGGCCAGCAGGGCTTTCATCTCCGGCAGCTTGCCTTCGCTGATGGCCGACTGGATGGCGACTCCGTAGGGGGGGATCACATGTTGGGATGCATTGCTCATGGCGTTTGCCTTCCGTGGGTGTGGATGGGGTGCTGCGCTACTCGGCAGCTTTTGCAGTTAAGCAGCGCGGGTGGAATTGGCAGGGTAATGGCACATTGATTTTGTGGGTTTCCGACCGGTGGATTCACGGTCGGTAAAGGGTTGATTTTGGAGACATTCCAAAGGGCGATATGCAGGCGGGAGGTGATTGCGGATGGCGATAGGAGGGGGTGAGAAAGGGGGGCGAGCGTAGGCGCCGGCTGCCGGCGAAGAGGCCCTCGACAGCCATGCATCGCCCTGGCCGGCGCCTTCGCTGGCAAGCCAGCCCCTACGGGGTGTCAGTGCGCTCGGACCACCCCCAACTCCTCCAGCCGGCGCCGGGTCTCAGCCGCCGTCACATGATGAATCGCATGCCACCCCAGCGCCGTTGCGGCGACGATATTGGGCGCATGGTCGTCAATGAACACCAGTTCCTCGGGGGCCACCCCCGGCAAATGCGCACGAATGCGCCCCAGGGTCGTGTGATAGATCTCGGCATCCGGCTTGATCTGGCGCTCTTGCCCCGACACGACGATGTCGCGAAAGCGCTGCAGAAACGGGTAATTGTCCCAGGCATAGGGAAAGGTTTCCCGGGACCAGTTGGTCAGCCCGAACAGGGGCACCTGCGCCTGGTGCAGTTCTTCCAGCAGGGCCACGCCCTGATCCAGTGGCCCCTTGAGCATTTCCGGCCAGCGCCCGTAATAGGCCTCGATCAAGGGGGCATGGTCGGGGTGCTCGGCCACCAGGCTGCGGGTCGCCTCGGCCAGGCTGCGGCCGGCGTCCTGCCGGGTATTCCAGGCCTGGGTGCAGATGGTGTCGAGGAACCACTGGCGACGCTCATCGTCGGGGATCAGCTGGCGGTACAGGTGGTGCGGGCTCCAGTCGAACAGCACGCCACCAAAATCGAAAACCACGGCACGAATCGTCATGAACACGTCCTTTTGAGCGGTTATGGGCCAGGCGCCATCCTGCGACGCCCGGCAGCACAATGCAATTTGCCGCTGGCCGCTGGTCCGCTCGGCGGCACCCTGGCCACGAATCGTGATCCAACCCCTGTATCCGGCCTTTTCCAGGCTGGCACAGGAGCTGCCCATGACTGCCAAGAACCCCACGGGGCCGCGCTCGTCCGAGCATGCCTCGAATCATCATGACCCGGGTTTCGACCCCGATTCGCCAGACCTGGCCGACCCCCAGGTAGACCCGGTAGGCCCGGCCAGGGCACCCCTGGACCGCCCTGAACCCGAGCACCGGCGCAAGCGCTCGCGGGCCTACGATCCCCTGGCCAACCTGAAGAAGTGACCCGGCGCGCCGACATGCGGCAGTCGCCGGACGGTGTGGCGGGTGTAAGGTAAAACGCCCAAGCCCCAGGCTCGCCGAGGAAAAAGGAGGTGTCCATGAGCACGCCGCTGCTGAACAAACTGCAGATCAACGGCTATCAGGTCTTGAGCGTCAACCACGGGCCCTGGAAGGTCTGCACGCCGGGTGACCGGCTTGCTACCTTCGGCACCCGGGAAGAGGCCATGGCCTTTGCCGCCGCCCTGCCGGCGCGCAGGCAACGACCGGCCGCCACCGGTGGCTAGCGTCCTGGCAGGAAAAAAGCCCCGACCGGTTCGGGGCTTTTTTATGCCCGGCCGGGGGCATGGCCGGACGGGGCGAGGGCGCAGCGGGGCGCAATTACGGCTGCATGAAACTCAGCAGCGGGAGGATGAAGGCTGCTGCCAGGGCCAGTGCCCACAGGGTCTGCAGAAACAGCTCATCGGCGTTGTCGGCGGCGGGCCGCGGGGCGAGGCGGCGGCGCCAGTAGAAGTACAGGCCGCTGACCACGAACACACAGGTGATGCCCATCATGTACTCCAGCTCCCACTTCTGGGGGCTGATGGCCAGGCTGCCGTCCTGGTCATCCGGGTAGTCGAGCCGCCACCAGGCGCCCAGCAGCAGCGGCACCAGCCCGGCCAGGAGCCAGGCCAGGCGCGCGCCGGGCATCCGGGTCAGCAGGGTCACGGCCAGGCCGATCAGGCACAGCACCCAGACAAAGAGGTACAGCTGAAAGCCCATGGCCCCACCGAACAGCGTGCTGCTGACATCCCGCGGCTGCATCATCTGCACGTCGCACAGCAGCATCAGCGACAAGGGCGCGGCAACGACGATCCAGCACAGAGGGCGGTAGAGCCACAACCACAGGGTAAACAGGCGAGACATGGGCACACTCATCGAGGTTTGGTGAAGCAAGAAAGAGGCGGGGTTGACGGTCAGTCGACAATGACCCGGGTGCCAGGGCCCAGGCACAGGCTCAACTGTTCGCCGGCCCGGTTGAAGGCGCAGTACGGCAGGGGCGCCTTGCTGGCATTGACCAAGGGGGGGATGAAGAAGCCCCCCAGCAACACCGCCCATGCAATCCGCAACGACAGCTCACGGAGGGTGGCGGGGGCTCTCGGCTTGAGCCGCTGCTGGTGCAACAGGTAGATGCCGCTGTAGACGAGGGCGAAACCGAAGACCATCACATAGTCCAGCTCCCGGGCCTGGATGCTGAAGATCAGGTTGCCGTCGAAATCATCCGGGTAGTGGATCCGCCACCACAGGCCCAGCAGCAACTGCACCAGCCCACCGATGATCCAGGCCAGGCGGGCGCCGGGCACCCGGGTCAGCACGGCCAGGCCCAGGCCGATGACGCTGAAGGCCCAGCCGCCCAGGTACAGCATGAAACCCATGGAGCCGCCGAACAGCGTGCCGCCGACTTCCCGGGGGACGATCAGGTGCAGGTTGCAACGGATCATGGTGGCCAATTGTGCGGCCACGGCGATCCAGCACAGGAGGTAGTAGAGCCGGGACCAGAAGGTGTGCAGGGGCGACATGCAGAGACTCGAAAAAAACAGGGCCGATGAGAGTGTGTGGTGGGCTGGGTTCAAACCAACAGCAAACCGCAGGCAAGCGCGAACAGCACCAGGGCGATGCTGATGCCCGCCAGGGGAATGCGAAACCAGTAACGAATCGCCAGCACCCACAGGCTGGCGAGAAACCCCAGGCCGATCAGCAGCAAGCCACGGGCCTCCAGCAGCAGGGCCGGGTGCAGCCAGGCGAGGTAGCCATAGACCAGGCCGAACAGCATGGCGCCCAGGCTGTGGCTGGCGTTGAAGCCGACCCAGGCCCGCCACAGGCTGGTCTGGCGGGTGATCATCGGCGACACCTGGCGCATGCGTTCGGCCAGGGCCGGGTCACGGGGCTGGAATTTGTCGGTGGCGAAGGTGTAGATCAGGTGCAGGGTGCCGAGCAGCAGCACGATGGCTGAGCTGGCGATGATCAGGGCGGGGGCCAACACGTTTCTTCCTTGGGCGGTGCTCGGTTGCGCGGAGTATGCCGGGCCGCCCGGGGTTTTGCACCTGCGGGCGCGGCTTTTTTACCGGCACGGGGCAGGGCGCCGGGCGCCCTGCCCAGGGGCTCAGAAGTGCTCGGCGTCGAGGCCGAACAAGGAGGCGCTGCCGGCGCGGATGCTCTGCTCCAGGCTGAGGATGCGCGGCAGCATGCGGCTGAAGTAGAAGCGCGCGGTGGCCAGCTTGGCACCGTAGAAACCGTCGTCCTCGGAACGCTTGTGCTCGGCCACCTGGGCCATGCGCGCCCACAGGTAGGCGTAGGCCACGTAGCCGAACAGCTGCAGGTATTCGACGCAGGCGCTGCCCACCGCGTGGGGGTTCTGCGCCGCCTGTTCACGCAGCCAGTCGCTGAGGTCTTCCAGGCGCTGCACCGCATCCAGCAGCTCGGCGGCGTAGGCGGCGCCGGGCAGGTAGGCGTAGTCGCGGATCTCGCCGGTGAACAGGCGCAGGGCCACGCCGCCGTTGCCCACCACCTTGCGCCCCAACAGGTCCAGGGCCTGGATGCCGTTGGTGCCTTCGTAGATCTGGGCGATGCGTACATCCCGCACCAGTTGCTCCTGGCCCCATTCGCGGATGTAGCCGTGGCCGCCGAAGATCTGCTGGCCCAGCACGCAACTGTCCAGGCCGGTGTCGGTGAAGAACGCCTTGGCCACCGGGGTCAGCAGCGCCACCAGGGCCTCGGCGTTGTGCCGCTCATGGGGCTGGTCGGCGAACTTGGCCAGGTCCAGCTGCTGGCCGACGTAGCTGGCGAAGGCGCGGCCGCCTTCGGTCATGGCCTTCATGGTCAGCAGCATGCGCCGCACATCGGGGTGGACGATGATCGGGTCGGCGATCTTGTCCTTGGCCACCGGGCCGGCCGGGGAGCGGCTCTGGATGCGCTCGCGGGCGTAGGTTCGGGCGTTCTGGTAGGAGTTCTCGGCGCAGCCGATACCCTGGATGCCGATGGACAGGCGCTCGTAGTTCATCATGGTGAACATCGCCGCCAGGCCCTTGTTGGCCTCGCCGATCAGCCAGCCGCTGGCGCCGTCGAAGTTCAGCACGCAGGTGGCCGAGGCCTTGATGCCCATCTTGTGCTCGATGGAACCGCAGCTCACCGCGTTGGCCGCGCCGAGATTGCCGTTGGCGTCCACATGGATCTTCGGCACCAGGAACAGCGAGATGCCCTTGGGCCCGGCCGGGGCGTCCGGCAACTTGGCCAGCACCAGGTGGATGATGTTCTCGGTCAGGTCCTGCTCGCCGCCGGTGATGAAGATCTTGCTGCCGCTGATGCGGTAACTGCCGTTGGCCTGGGGCTCGGCGCGGGTGCGGATGATCCCCAGGTCGGTGCCGGCGTGGGCCTCGGTGAGGCACATGGAGCCGGCCCAGCGGCCTTCGTACATCGGCGGCAGGTACAGCTGTTTCAGCGCTTCGCTGGCGTGGGCGTCGATGGCCAGGCAGGCCCCGGAACTCAGGGCCGAGTACAGGGCGAAACTGGAGTTGGCGGCGTAGAGCATTTCCTCGAACTGCACCGCGAGCATCTTCGGCATGCCCATGCCGCCGTAGGCCGGGTTGCCGCTCAGGCCGACCCAGCCGCCCTGGATATAGGTGCTGTAGGCCTCCTTGAAACCGGCCGGGGTGCGCACCTGCCCGGCGTGCCAGCTGGCGCCTTCCTCGTCGCCGCTGCGGTTGAGCGGGGCGATCAGGTTGCCGGTGACCTTGGCCGCTTCTTCGAGAATGGCGTCGGCGGTGTCGCCGTCCACGGTATCGGCCAGGGCCGGCAGGCGCGCCCAGAGCTTGGGTGCGTTGAACACTTCATGCAGGACAAAGCGCATGTCGCGCAGCGGAGCGTTGAATTCGGGCATTGCAGGAACCTCGGGCAAAAGTGGGGGCCGAGCGGCCGTGGCCGCATGAATCGACAACGAAAACCCCGCCACCATGTAGGAGCCGGCTTGCCGGCGAAGAGGCCCGCAAGCCATGCATCGCCCTGGCCGACGCCTTCGCTGGCAAGCGAAGCGCCGCCCGGCCAGCTCCTACAAGGGCTGGGTAGGTGTATTCAGGCTAGAGGTTTTTCGCCATGTCGCGCAGGACGAACTTCTGGATCTTGCCGGTGGAGGTCTTGGGCAACGGGCTGAAGACCACGGTACGCGGCACCTTGAAGCCTGCCAGGTGCTCGCGACAGAAGGCGATGATCTCGGCTTCGCGCACGTCCTGATGATCGGCCTTGAGGGTGATGAAGGCACAGGGCGTCTCACCCCACTTTTCATCGGGCCGGGCCACCACCGCCGCTTCCAGCACCGCCGGGTGGCGATAGAGCACGCCTTCCAGTTCGATGGTGGAAATGTTCTCGCCGCCGGAAATGATGATGTCCTTGAGCCGGTCGCGGATCTCCACGTAGCCGTCCGGGTGGGTTACCCCCAGGTCGCCGGTGTGGAACCAGCCGCCCTCGAAGGCTTCGGCGGTGGCCGTGGGGTTCTTCAGGTAGCCCTTCATCACGGTGTTGCCGCGCATGAAGATCTCGCCGATGGTCTGGCCGTCCCGGGGCGTGGGTTCGAGGGTTTTCGGGTCGGCCACCATCACCCCTTCCAGGGTCGGGTAGCGCACGCCCTGGCGCGACTTGATCTGCGCCCGCTGTTCCAGGGGCAGTTCATCCCAGGCGGCGTGCCAGGCGCACAGGGTCACCGGGCCATAGACCTCGGTCAGGCCGTAGACGTGGGTCACCTTGATGCCCATTTCCTCCACTGCGCCGATCACCTTGGCCGGCGGCGCGGCCCCGGCCACCATGGCGTTGACCGGGTGGTCGATGGCCGCCTTGGCGGTGTCGGGCATGTTCACCAGGGCATTGAGCACGATGGGCGCGCCGCACAGGTGCGTGACCTGATGCTCGCGGATCAGGTCGAGGATCTTCTGCGGGTCGACCCGGCGCAAAAACACGTGCACCCCGGCCAGGGCGGTGACGGTCCAGGGGTAGCACCAGCCGTTGCAGTGGAACATCGGCAGGGTCCACAGGTACACCGGGTGGTTGCCCATGGCCCAGGTCATCTGGTTGCCCAGGGCGTTGAGGTAGGCGCCGCGGTGGTGGTAGACCACGCCCTTGGGGTTGCCGGTGGTGCCCGAGGTGTAGTTCAGGGCGATGGCCTGCCACTCGTCATCGGGCCACTGCCAGGCAAACTCGGGATCGCCCTCGGCCAGGAACGCTTCGTAGTCCAGCTCGCTGACCGGCTGGCCCTCGCCGTACTCCGGGTCGTCGAGGTCGATCACCAGGGGCGGGTGATCGAGCATGGCCACGGCGGCGTGGATCACCTCATGGAACTCGCGGTCGGCGATCAGCACCTTGGCTTCGCCGTGGGCCAGCATGAAGGCGATGGCCTCGGCGTCCAGGCGCACATTGAGGGCATTGAGCACGGCGCCGATCATCGGCACGCCGAAGTGTGCTTCGAGCATTGCCGGGATGTTGGGCAGCATCACCGCCACCGTGTCGTTCTTGCCGATGCCGCGCCCGGCCAGGGCCGAGGCCAGGCGCCGGCAGCGGCTGTAGGTCTGGGCCCAGGTGCGACGGATCGAACCGTGGATCACCGCCGGGTAATCGGGGTAAACCGCAGCGGTACGCTCGATGAAGCTCAAGGGGGAGAGGGCGATATGGTTGACGGCAGTCGGCGCCAGGCCTTGCTCGTAGATGGACATGGTTCGGGTACCCGGTGGCTGATTATTAGCTCTATTGGCCGAGGCTTGGGTGGCGCGTGCTGTGTACCTGGGGGCACTGACTGTAGGCGCCGGCTTGCCGGCGAAAGCGATCCCACGGGCCTCTTCGCTGGCAAGCCAGCTCCTACATTCGGCGTTGCTTACAGGTACGCAGCACACCCAGCGAAAGCTCGGTGACTTATCCGGGGTCTTTTATATACTGTTTGTCGATTGATATGGAAGTACTACCTGAGTTGTATAGTAGTTATACTATAAAAAGAACCTATCCTTCCGGCCGCGAGACTGATCGACCATGCCCGACTCTACCCACCTGCGTCACTGGCTGCGCCTGCAGCGTGAAGGCCAGTTGCCGGACTCGCCCTGGCTCGGCCACGACCCGCAACCCAGCCTGCTGCTGGACGCCCAGGCGCAGCCGCTGGACCTCAACCCGGCACTGCGCCAGTGGCTGGACGATGCTGCCACTGGCGATCTCGCGGCCCTGCTGCCGGTCAACCACCCGGCCCTGGTACGGGCCTGCCTGGAGCAGCAGCGGGCCATCGAGCAGGTGGAAGCCCAGTGGGGCGAGCGCATCCTGCTCTGGAGCTTTATCCCCGATCCGCATCGCCAGCGGGTACTGGCGCGCTGCCAGGAAGCCACGGCCCAGGTCCGGGCCGAGCGCGAGTCGGCCAAGGCCCGGCGCCTGTACCGCCTGATCACCGAAAACACCACTGACCTGATTTCCCGGCACACCCCGGACGGCAGCTTCCTCGACGCCTCACCGGCCTCCTGGACCCTGCTCGGCTACTGGCCCGAGCAACTGCGCGGGCGCCTGGCCCGCAGCCTGTTCCACAGCCAGGACCTGGCCGGGCTGATGCAGCGCACCCGCGATGCCCTGGAGCAGGACGGCTACCACACCATGACCTATCGCATCCGCCATCGCGACGGCCACTACCTGTGGTTCGAAACCGCCTGCCGCGGCATTCGCGATACCTACACCGGCACCGTGGTGGAAGTGGTGGCGGTGTCCCGGGACATCACCGCCCGGGTCCAGGCCGAAGAGAACAAGCGGCGCCTGGCGGAAGTGGTAGAGGCCAACCCCGACCCGGTGCTGTTCATCCAGCCCGGCGGCGCGGTGACCTACCTCAACCCGGCGGCGCGGCGCACCCTGGGGCTCGGCGACGGGCAGGCAATGCCGCCACTGGCGGCCATCCTCAGCGCTGCGGTACTCGACAGCCTGCAACGCGAAGGCTGGGACCGCGCTGAACACAGCGGCCGCTGGAGCATCGAGGCGCGCCTGCAACCGCCGGCCGGCGGCGCCTCGGTGCCGGTCTCGCTGATGCTCCTGGCCCACCGCGCGGCCAGTGGCGAGCGTTTCTATTCCCTGGTGGCCCACGACCAGAGCGAGCGCGAACTGCGCGAAGCCCAGCAGCGCCATCACCAGGACGAACTGGCCCACACCGCGCGCCTGGTGACCCTGGGCGAACTGGCCTCGGGTATCGCCCACGAGATCAACCAGCCGCTGGCCGCAGTGGTCAACTACGCCAATGCCAGCCAGCGCTACTTGCAGGCCCTGGGCACCCAGCCCGAGGCCGCCCGCAAGGTGGCCCAGGGCCTGGAACGGATTGCCGAGCAGGCGACCCACGCCGCCGAAGTGATCAAGCGCCTGCGGGCCTTTTTGCGCAAGGGCGGGCGCCGGGTGCAGGCCCTGGACATCGCCGAAGTGGCCCGGGAAACCGTGCGCCTGTGTGCCTGGGAAGCCCAGGCCAGCCAGGTGACGATCGACTTGCAGCTGGCGGATAATCTGCCGCCGGTGTACGCCGACCGGGTGCTGCTGGAGCAGGTACTGCTGAACCTGCTGCGCAACGCCATCGAGGCCAACCGCGAAGTGCATGGGCAGCAGGGCTCGCACATTGTGCTGGCCGCCGAGGCGACGGCCGAAGGCGGGGTGCAGATCAGCGTCAGCGACCAGGGCCCCGGTGTCTGCGCCGAGCAACTGCCGCAGCTGTTCACCCCGTTCTACACCAGCAAGGCCAATGGCCTGGGGCTCGGGCTGTCCATGAGCCGCAGCATCGTCGAGGGCTTTGGCGGCGACTTGCAGGCCCAGCCCCAGGCCGTCGGCCTGCGCATGTGCTGCCGGCTGCCGGCCAGTGCCCCGGCCGACCCCTCGGCAACGTCCCAGGCAACTTCCCCCGCAACGACAGGAGCAAGGCAATGACGAGTGTGGCGCAGCAACTGGTGTATGTGGTCGACGACGACCCGGGCATGCTCGACTCCACCGTCTGGCTCCTGGAGTCGGTGGGGCTCAAGGCGCTGCCCTTCACCAGTGGCCGCGAGTTTCTCGAACACTGCGACCCGAGCCTCAATGCCTGCGTGCTGCTGGATGTGCGCATGCCCGGCATGGGCGGGCTGAACGTCCAGGAAGAGCTGCGCCAGCGCGATATCCGCCTGCCGCTGATCTTTGTCAGCGGCCACGCCGACGTGCCCATCGTGGTCCGCGCGTTCAAGGCCGGGGCGGTGGATTTCATTGAAAAGCCCTACAACGAACAGCTGTTGCTGGACAGCGTGCAGCAGGCCCTGAGCCGCGCCGACCGCCATCAGAACCAGAGTGCCGGGCAGGCCCGGGTGCAACGGTTGCTGGAAAGCCTGACGCCACGGGAGAAAGACGTGTTGCTGCCGCTGGTGCAGGGCTACACCAACCGGGAAATTGCCGAGCAACTGGGGGTCAGCATCAAGACCATCGACCTGTATCGCTCACGGGTGATGAAACGCATGCAGGCCGAACACCTGCCGGAATTGGTGGGCATGGCCATTGCCGCCGGGCTGGTAGACCCGCTGCACCTGCGCTGAGGTTCAGGCCACCGCGCTGCGCACGGGCACGCCGCCCAGCAGCCGCTCGATGGCGCCGCTCAGCAGGTTTTCCAACAGGGCTTCGCGTTCACGCTCGGCCAGGGGTTGTTCGCTGAACCAGCTGGGGGCGCTGTTGAGCAGGTTGGCCAAAGCATGGGCCGCGGCGCGCTGCGCCTGTGGGCCAAGGCCGGTCGGGGTGCCCAGCAACTGCACCAGCTGTTGTTCGTAGCGTTCGCGCAATTGCCCGACCCGCAGTTGCTGGTCGGGATTGAGGCAGCCGCTGTCGCGCTCCACCAGGCGGAAATGCCGCGGCAATTCCCGGTGCAGCTTCAGGTGGGCGCGGATCAGCGCCGGCAGGCAGTCGCCCTGCAACTTGCGCCGTTGCAGGCGCTTGAGGGTGCTGTGCAGCTCATCGAAGAACTCCTCGATCAGGTCCAGCAACAGGTGCTGCTTGCTCGGGTAATGGTGGTACAGCGAGCCCGGGGTCAGCCCCAGATGGCTCGCCAGCTCACGCATGCC
The DNA here is from genome assembly GCF_058797595.1 of Pseudomonas sp. GW823-FHT02C05. NCBI lineage: Bacteria > Pseudomonadati > Pseudomonadota > Gammaproteobacteria > Pseudomonadales > Pseudomonadaceae > Pseudomonas > Pseudomonas sp. GW823-FHT02C05. Next base: position 155,986 of record NZ_JBXAJU010000001.1, read on the forward strand.
GACCTGGCCGAAGCCCTTGCTGGCGAACAGCTCCAGGGCCTTGTCGCGGCTTTCGGCAAAGCGTGAGCAACGCTCAGCCATAGTGATGGAAACCCCGACCGGTCTTGCGCCCCAGGTAGCCGGCGGCAACCATTTCCTTGAGCAGCGGCGCGGGGCGGTACTTGCTGTCGTTGAAGCCGTCGTAGAAGGCTTCAAGGATCGCCAGCAGGGTGTCCAGGCCGATCAGGTCGGCCAGGGCCAGCGGGCCGATCGGCTGGTTGCAGCCCAGGCGCATGCCGGCGTCGATGTCCTCGGCGCTGGCCAGGCCTTCCTGGAACACCAGGATCGCCTCGTTGATCATCGGCACCAGGATGCGGTTGACCACAAAACCCGGGCGGTTGCCGGCGGTGATCGCGGTCTTGCCCAGGCGCTGGGCCATATTCATGGCCAGGGCGTGGGTCGCGTCGCTGGTCTGCAGGCCACGGATCACCTCGATCAGGCCCATCACCGGCACCGGGTTGAAGAAGTGCAGGCCGATGAACCGCTCGGGCGCGCTGACGCTGGCGGCCAGTTGGGTGATCGACAGCGACGAGGTGTTGGAGGCGATCACGCACTCGGCGCTGACCTGAGCGGCGATCTGCTGCAGCACCTTGAGCTTGAGGTCGAGGTTCTCGGTGGCGGCTTCGATCACCAGTTGCGCATCCTTGAGCACGCCGTAGTCGGTGCTGATGCGGATCCGGCCCAGGGCGGCGAGCTTGTCGTCTTCGCCGAGGGTGCCCTTGCTCACCTGGCGGTCGAGGTTCTTGCCGATGGTGGCCAGGGCCTTTTCCAGGGCGCCCTGGGCGATGTCCAGCAGGGTCACGTCAAAGCCCGCCTGGGCGCAGACCTGGGCGATGCCGTTGCCCATGGTGCCAGCGCCGATCACCCCGATATTCGCAAGATTCATCTTCAGCTCTTCCTTTGTTCATTGCCTTCGCGGAGCATGGCGCGGTTGCCTTGCACAGCGCGTTATCCAGCGCGAGTCTAGAGCCCGGCGCGGTGGCCGGCCTATGCCGAAAGCGGTCAAGCGTGCTGGCGTTTTTTGCCATAGGTCCAGCTACGGGAGCACAGCCTCTACATGCGTGAATCGGATTCGGTCGCGGTCTATTTTGTCCGGGTGATGACCCACGCCCTGCGCCAGCAGCCGGCGCGCCTGGCGGCCGTGCTGCGCGAGGCCGGTATCGATCCGGCGTTGCTCGACCAGCCCCGGGCGCGGGTGCCCGGCAGTGCCTTTGCCGCGCTGTGGCTGATCCAGATCCGCGAGTTGCAGGACGAATTCTTCCAGCTCGACTCCCGGGGGATGCCGCCGGGGGCCTTTGCCCTGATCTGTCGCGGACTGATCCAGGAGCCCAACCTGGAAAAAGCCCTGCGCCAGTGCCTGAACAACTTCGGCCTGTTCCTGCGGGACGTCCGCGCCAGCCTCAGCCTGCGGGGCAAGCGCGCGGTGATCAGCCTCGACAGCCGCTGCGCCGACCCGCTGCGCAGCCACTACGCCGAGGAAACCCTGCTGGTGCTGGTTATCAGCCTGTTGTGCTGGCTCGGCGGGCGACGGATTCCCATCGACCGCGCCGATTTTCGTCATTCACGCCTGAGCCTCAGCGACGATGCGCTGCTGTGGGGCAGCAACCTGAGCTGGAACGCCGGGCGCACCGAGATCGAATTCGCCAGCCGCTTCCTGCGCCTGCCGGTGGTCCAGGACCTGGCCTCGCTCAAGGTGTTCCTGCGCAGCGCACCGCAGTGGCTGGTGATCCGCTTTCGCAACCAGCACGGGCTGACCACCCAGGTGCACCAGCGCCTGCGGGGCAGCCACTACAGCCAGTGGCCGACCCTGGAAGCCTTCGCCCGCGAAGTGCAGATGAGCGCCAGCACCCTGCGCCGGCGCCTGGAGCGCGAAGGCGGCTCGTACCAGGAAATCAAGGACGAAGTGCGCCGCGGCGTCGCCGTCGAGCTGCTACGGCGCACCTCCGTCAGCATCAGCGAGATCGCCGAACTCACCGGCTTCCAGGAGCCCAGCGCCTTCCACCGCGCGTTCAAGAAATGGACCGGCGAAAGCCCCGGGCGCTACCGCGCCCGTTTCCAGCCAGCCCCCGCCTGATTCCACGACATCCCGGCTTCTACGGATTTCGTCCCGTCACGCAGTCCGTTGTAGGAGCTGGCTTGCCAGCGAAGGCGCCCGCAAGATCACCGCCTGATCCGAGGGCCTGTTCGCCGGCAAGCCGGCTCCTACGGATTTCGTCCCGTCACGCAGTCCCTTGTAGGAGCTGGCTTGCCAGCGAAGGTGCCCGCAAGATCACCGCCTGATCCGAGGGCCTGTTCGCCGGCAAGCCGGCGCCTACGGTCGGTGTGGGTTAGGCCGGGCTGCGGCCGGGCATCTGGATGCCGTGCTGTTGCACGCGGCGGTACAGGGTGGCGCGGGAAATGCCCAGGGCCTTGGCTGCCGCCACGGGTTTCCAGCGGTGGCGCACCAGGGCGTCCAGCAGGGCCTGGCGCTCGGGGCTGGTGGCGGTTTCCAGGGCGGGCAGGGCGCCTTCGGCCTCGGCGCCGCGCAGTTGTTCGGGCAAGTCATGCAGTTGGATCAGCGGCCCTTCGCACACCGCGCAGGCATAGCGCAGCACATGGCGCAATTGCCGCACGTTGCCCGGCCAGCGGTAGCCCAGCAGGCATTCCAGCGCCGCATTGCCCAGTTGCACCGGCGCACCGCAGCGCTTGGATTCCTCTTCGACAATCCGGGTGATCAGCGCCAGCCGGTCGCTGCGCTCGCGCAGCGGCGGCAGCTGAAAACGCGCGCCCCCCAGGCGGAAATACAGGTCCTCGCGAAAGCTGCCTTCGGCCACCAGCGCTTCCAGGTCGCGGTGGGTAGCGCAGATCACCTGGATATCCACCGCCTTGCGTTGCGCGGCCCCCAGGGGCGCCACTTCACCCTCGGCCAGCACCCGCAGCAGGCGGGTCTGCAAGGCCAGGGGCATGTCGCCGATCTCATCGAGGAACAGGGTGCCGCCATCGGCCTGTTGCAGCAGGCCCTGCATGCCCTTGTTCGAAGCGCCGGTAAAGGCCCCGGCGACGTAGCCGAACAGTTCGCTTTCGATCAGGTTCTCGGGAATCGCCGCGCAGTTCACCGCGACAAAGGGCCGGTCCCGACGCTGGCTGGCCTGGTGCAGCTGGCGGGCGAAGACTTCCTTGCCGGAACCGGTCTCGCCCTGGATCAGCACCGGCAGGTGGCGGTCCTTGACCCGCACCGCCAGGCGCAGGCTCTGTTCCACCCGCGGGTCCAGCGGTTCGCCGGCCAGGCTCAGGCGCGGGCGCTGTGCCGGGCGCCTTGGCGCTTGCAGGCGGCCGTGCAGGTTGTCGGAAAGGGGGCACAGGGCTTCGTCGCGGGCGCGCTGCAACAGCTGCGGGTCGAACACCTGGGCGATGTGCTGCGGCAAGCGGCCATAGCGGCGCAGCAGGTAATGGCGCGCCGCCGGGTTCAGGGCCCGCAGGCAACCGTCGTCGTCCCAGGCCAGCAGGTAATCCGGCTGGCTGTCGACATAACCCGGGCTGGCATGGGCCCGCAGCACCCAGTAGCCCTGGGCGCTGTTCATGAAGAACGCCTGTTCGATCTCCCGCGCGCTCTGCACCACCATCTGCCGGATCAGGTGCTGGGAGCGACGGTCATCCGGGGAGCGCACCGCCGACACGTCCAGCACCCCCAGCAACTCGCCCTGGGGGTCGAACACCGGGGCGGCGGAACAGGTCAGGCCGATGAACGCGGCGCGAAAGTGGTCGCGCTTGTGCACGGTGATCGGCGTGCGCGCGGTGAGCACCGCCGCCACGCCGCAGGTGCCTTCTTCACCCTCCGACCAGCAGGTGCCCAGGTACAGCCCGGCCTTGCGGCAGTCGTTGCGCAGGGTGGACTCCACCCGGTAGTCGATGGTCTGGCCTTGGGCGTCGGTGAGCAGCACGCAGTAGTCGGCGTCGCGCACCCGGCCATGCAGGCGGGCCACTTCTTCGCTGGCGATGCGCAGGAACAGCTCGGAACGCTCGCGGCATTCCTTGAGCACGTTTTCGGACAGGATGCGCGGCCCCTGCAGCGAGCCGGGGTCCAGTTGGTGCTGCTCCATGGAGCGGCGCCAGGAATCGAGGATCAGGCTCGGCACCGGCGCCTGGGGCAGGTGATCGGCGTTTTTCAGGACCCGGCTGACGCAGTCCACATGGGCTTTTGAATGTGCGGAAAGCATGAAGGCCTCCGGTTGCAGCTTCTTATCGTTGTCGGCGCATTAAGCGCCGATCCGCGGCTCCCGACAAGCACCGGGCGGCGCCGTGGGGGCGCTGAGACGCAACGTCTCAGGGTCTCGCCAAGGCCCCGTGCAGCCTGACATGCAACGTCTCAGGCGCAGGGCTTCCCGACACCTGCAGGCGAGTGCAACAGCCGCTCTGACACGGGCCTTTGCAGCGGTTTTTCCATAACTGGCACCGGCCTTGCTCTGGCTCTTGGCAACCAGCCCTTGGCAACCCGCGCCGACTGGCCCATCGAAGAATAAGAACGAGGTGCCCGATGTTTTCTCCTGCCTGTGCTCCGCCCGCGGTGAGCCCATGAGCCGCCGCCCCCTCACTGTCGGCATCATCGCCAACCCGGCCTCGGGCCGTGATGTGCGCCGCCTCACCGCCAACGCCGGCCTGTTCTCCAGTACCGACAAGGTCTCGGTGATCCAGCGCCTGCTGGCGGCCTTCGGCGCCACCGGTATCACCCAGGTGCTGATGCCCACCGACATGACCGGCATCGCCGCCGCGGTGCAGAAGAACAGCCGCAGCCGCCAGGCCCGGGAGCAGCACTGGCCGGCCCTGGAATTCCTCGACCTGACCCTGCGCCAGAGCGTCGAAGACACCCGCCAGGCGGCACGCTGGATGGCCGAGCGCGGGGTGTCGCTGATCGCCGTGCTCGGTGGCGATGGCACCCACAAGGCGGTGGCTGCCGAGGTCGGCGACATTCCGCTGCTGACCCTGTCCACCGGCACCAACAACGCCTTTCCGGAACTGCGCGAAGCCACCAGCGCCGGGCTGGCCGGCGGGCTCTACGCCAGCGGCCGGGTGCCCGCCGAGATCGCCCTGCGGCGCAACAAGCGCCTGCTGGTGCGCGAGCCGTCCCGGGGCCTATGCGAAGTGGCCCTGGTGGATGTGGCGGTGTCGCCCCTGGCCTTTGTCGGTGCCCGGGCCATCAGCCGCGCCAGCGATCTGGCCCAGGTATTCGTGACCTTCGCCGAACCGCAGTCCATCGGCATTTCCGCGCTCTGCGGGCTGTGGCTGCCGGTCACCCGCCAGGAACCCCACGGCGCCTGGATGCGCCTGGACCCGCAATCCCCCGAGGCGCTGCTGGTGCCCCTGGCCCCCGGCCTATTGCAGGGCTGCGGGGTGCTGGACGCCGGCTACCTGCAACCCGATGTGCCCCAGCCCCTGTGCCTGAACGCCGGCACCCTGGCCCTGGATGGCGAGCGCGAGATCGAGTTCAACCCCCACGACCGGCCCACGGTCACTCTGGATGCCGGCGGCCCGCTGAGCATCGACGTCAACGCGGTCCTGGAACACGCGGCGCGCCAGCGCCTGCTGGCCATCGACCGCGATCACCGGCAACACCCCGTGAACCTTCAGTCCGAAGACACCCTGGAGAATAAAAATGTCGACATCCCTGACCACTGACCAGTTGCTCCACGCCTACCGGGTGATGCGCACCATCCGCGCATTCGAAGAACGCCTGCACGTGGAATTCGCCACCGGCGAGATCCCCGGTTTCGTCCACCTCTATGCCGGGGAAGAAGCCTCGGCCGCCGGGGTCATGGCCCACCTGCGCGACGACGACTGCATCGCCTCCAACCACCGCGGCCACGGCCATTGCATCGCCAAGGGCGTGGACGTCTACGGGATGATGGCGGAGATCTACGGCAAGAAGACCGGGGTCTGCCAGGGCAAGGGCGGCTCCATGCACATCGCCGATTTCGAGAAGGGCATGCTCGGCGCCAACGGCATCGTCGGTGCCGGCGCGCCGCTGGTGGTGGGCGCGGCCCTGGCCGCCCGGCTGCAAGGCACCGACGGCGTGTCGGTGGTGTTCTTCGGCGACGGCGGCTCCAACGAAGGCGCGGTGTTCGAGGCCATGAACATGGCCTCGGTGTGGAACCTGCCGTGCCTGTTCATCGCCGAGAACAACGGCTACGCCGAAGCCACGGCCTCCAACTGGTCGGTGGCGTGCGACCACATCGCCGACCGCGCCGCCGGTTTCGGCATGCCCGGAGTGACGGTGGACGGTTTTGATTTCTTCGCCGTGCACGAAGCTGCCGGCGCCGCCGTGGAGCGGGCCCGGGCCGGGGAGGGGCCGTCGCTGATCGAGGTCAAGCTGACCCGCTACTACGGCCACTTCGAGGGCGACGCCCAGACCTACCGCGCCCCCGACGAGGTCAAGCATTACCGCGAGCACAACGACTGCCTGATGCAGTTCCGCGAGCGCACCACCCGTTCGGGCCTGGTGCAGGCCAGCCAGCTGGACCAGATCGATGCCGACGTGGAAGCGCTGATCGAAGACGCGGTGCGCAAGGCCAAGTCCGACCCCAAGCCGAGCCCCGCCGACCTGCTCAGCGACGTGTACGTCGCTTATCCATAACGCCCCACAGAACAACAAGAGACCACCATCATGGCGAGAAAAATCAGTTACCAGCAGGCCATCAACGAAGCCCTGGCCCAGGAAATGCGGCGCGACCCCAGCGTGTTCATCATGGGTGAAGACGTGGCGGGCGGCGCCGGCGCCCCCGGCGACAACGACGCCTGGGGCGGCGTGCTCGGGGTGACCAAGGGCCTCTACCATCAATTCCCCGGGCGGGTGCTGGACACCCCGCTGTCGGAGATCGGCTACGTCGGCGCCGCGGTCGGCGCCGCCACCCGTGGCGTGCGCCCGGTGTGCGAGCTGATGTTCGTCGACTTCGCCGGCTGCTGCCTGGACCAGATCCTCAATCAGGCGGCGAAGTTTCGCTACATGTTCGGCGGCAAGGCCCAGACCCCGCTGGTGATCCGCACCATGGTCGGCGCCGGCCTGCGCGCCGCGGCCCAGCACTCGCAAATGCTGACCTCGCTGTGGACCCACATCCCCGGGCTGAAAGTGGTCTGCCCCTCGTCGCCCTACGACGCCAAGGGCCTGCTGATCCAGGCCATCCGCGATAACGACCCGGTGATCTTCTGCGAGCACAAGCTGCTCTACAGCCTGCAGGGCGAAGTGCCGGAGGAGTCCTACGCGATTCCCTTCGGCGAGGCCAACTTCCTGCGCGACGGCAAGGACGTGACCCTGGTGTCCTACGGGCGCACGGTGAACACCGCCCTGGATGCGGCCCGCAGCTTGGCCGGGCGCGGCGTCGACTGCGAGGTGATCGACCTGCGCACCACCAGCCCGCTGGATGAAGACAGCATCCTGGAAAGCGTGGAGAAGACCGGGCGCCTGGTGGTGATCGACGAAGCCAACCCACGCTGCTCCATGGCCACCGACATCTCGGCCCTGGTGGCGCAGAAAGCCTTCGCCTCCCTCAAGGCGCCGATTGAAATGGTCACCGCGCCCCACACCCCAGTGCCGTTCTCCGACGCCCTGGAAGACCTGTACATCCCCGACGCGGCGAAGATCGAGAAAGCCGTGCTCACTGTGATCGAGTGGAGCCGCTGATGAGCCAGATCCATACCCTGACCATGCCCAAGTGGGGCCTGTCGATGACCGAGGGCCGGGTCGATGCCTGGCTCAAGGAAGAAGGCCAGAGCATCAGCAAGGGCGATGAAGTGCTGGACGTGGAGACCGACAAGATCTCCAGCAGCGTCGAGGCGCCGTTCTCCGGCATCCTGCGTCGGCAGATCGCCCGCCAGGACGAGACCCTGGCGGTGGGCGCGCTGCTGGGCATCGTGGTCGATGGCGAGGCCAGTGACGCCGAGATCGACGCGGTGATCGAGCAGTTCCAGGCCAGCTTCGTGCCCGGCGACAGCGCCGATGAAGACAGCGGCCCGGCGCCGCAGAAGGTCGAACTGGGCGGCCGCCTGATCCGCTATTTCGAGCGCGGTGAAGGCGGTACGCCGCTGCTGCTGGTGCACGGCTTTGGCGGCGACCTCAACAACTGGCTGTTCAACCACGAAGCCCTGGCCGCCGGGCGCCGGGTGATCGCCCTCGACCTGCCGGGCCACGGCGAATCGACCAAGGCCCTGCAACGGGCCGACCTGGACGAGTTGAGCCAGGTGCTGCTGGCGCTGCTGGATCACCTGGAGATTCCCGTGGCCCATCTGGTGGGCCACTCCATGGGCGGCGCGGTGTCCCTCAACACCGCGCGGCTGGCGCCGGACCGCGTGCGCACCCTGACCCTGATCGGCAGCGCCGGGCTGGGCCGCGAGATCAACGGCGACTACCTGCAAGGCTTTGTCGAGGCCAGCAACCGCAATGCGCTCAAGCCGCAGCTGGTGCAGTTGTTCTCCAACGCCGAGCTGGTGAACCGGCAGATGCTCGACGACATGCTCAAGTACAAGCGCCTGGAAGGGGTGCAGGCGGCCCTCGGGCAGTTGGCCGGCAACCTGTTTGCCGACGGCCGCCAGCAGGCCGACCTGCGCTCGGTGGTGCAGGACGGCCCGCAGCCGGTGCTGGTGATCTGGGGCAGCGACGACCGGATCATTCCGGTGAGCCACAGCGCCGATCTCAAGGCGCAGATCGAGGTGCTGCCGGGGCAGGGGCACATGCTGCAGATGGAAGCGGCGGAGCAGGTCAACCGCCTGATCCTCGATTTTATCCAGCAGCACTGAGGTGTTCTGCGGCGGCCAGGGGGCCGTCGCAGCTCTACAAGAATAAGGAGAAGCCAAGATGAGTGTTTCCCTCAAGCCTGTTCCCAGCATGCGTGCCGCGGTCTGGCACGGCCGCCACGATATCCGCGTCGAAGACGTACCGCTGCCCGACGCGCCGCCTGCCGGCTGGGTGCAGATCCGCGTCGATTGGTGCGGGATCTGCGGTTCCGACCTGCACGAATATGTGGCCGGGCCGGTGTTCATTCCGGTGGACGCACCGCACCCGCTGACCGGGATCAAGGGCCAGTGCATCCTCGGCCACGAGTTCTGCGGCGAAATCGTCGCCCTGGGCGAAGGGGTCCAGGGTTTCAGCGTTGGCCAGCCGGTGGCCGCCGACGCCTGCCAGCACTGCGGCACCTGCTACTACTGCACCCACGGCCTGTACAACATCTGCGAAAACCTGGCCTTTACCGGGCTGATGAACAACGGCGCCTTCGCCGAATTGGTCAACGTGCCGGCCAACCTGCTGTACGCCTTGCCGGCCAACTTTCCCGCCGAGGCCGGAGCGCTGATCGAGCCGCTGGCGGTGGGCATGCACGCGGTGAAAAAAGCCGGCAGTTTGTTGGGGCAGAACGTGGTGGTGGTCGGCGCCGGCACCATCGGCCTGTGCACCATCATGTGCGCCAAGGCCGCCGGCGCGGCCCAGGTGATCGCCCTGGAAATGTCCGGCGCACGCAAGGCCAAGGCCCTGGAGGTGGGCGCGACCCACGTGCTCGACCCCAAGGAGTGCGATGCCCTGGCCGAGGTCAAGCGCCTGACCGGCGGGCTGGGGGCCGATGTCAGCTTTGAGTGCATAGGCAACAAGCACACCGCCAAGCTGGCCATCGACCTGATCCGCAAGGCCGGCAAGTGCGTGCTGGTGGGAATATTCGAAGAGCCCAGCGAGTTCAACTTCTTCGAGCTGGTGGCCACCGAGAAAACGGTGCTGGGGGCCCTGGCCTACAACGGTGAGTTCGCCGATGTGATCGCCTTTATCGCCGATGGCCGGCTGGATATTTCGCCCCTGGTGACCGGGCGCATCCAGCTGGAAGAGATTGTCGGCCAGGGCTTCGAGGAACTGGTCAACAACAAGGAGCACAACGTCAAGATCATCGTGTCCCCCGGTCAGTTGCGACGCTCGTAAACGAGCGATTTGGCGATGGCCGGCCGCGGCCATCGCACTTTTTTACAGTTTTGCGTTCTATCACCTGGCCTGGCCGCGCCGATCCCCGCCGCAGCCCGTGAATTCCGACCCGGTGCCGATGGCCTACGCTCCCTCTTCTTGCATGATGCAAACCCGCTTTCAGCGCCTGTTCCTGGTGGCGCTGCTGATGCTTGGCGCCACGGCCTGTACCCAACAGCAAGGGCGCGATTTTGCCAAACAGTTTCGTGAAGGCAAGCCTGACGAATTCTTCCAGACCAGCGTCGATCGCATGGCCACCATCGGCATGCGCGACAACCTGCAGAGCCTGTACCTGCTGATGGGCAAGCTCTACCTGCGCAACCCCAGCCAGTGGCGCAAGTCGGGTTTCCCCGATGGCACCACGGCCCAGCGCGAGATCCGCAATGCCATCGAAAAGCGCCAGCCGCTGCCGGCCCTGGGGGATCGTCGCGACCTGGCGGCCCTGAGCTATTCCCTGAGCCCGGAGTTCCAGGGCGATCGGGTGGGGGCGTTCATCTATGCCATTGGCAGCATGCTGGTGACCGCCCATGGCGGGCGCACCGAGTTCTACATGACCGATACCATCGACCCGCAGTTCATCAGCAACGCCGCGCGCAATATCGAGAAGGCCACCTGGCTGCTGAGCCAGCGCCAGGATGCCAATGGGGTGCTGTTGCTGTTCTCCAACGAGATTTCCGAGGAGGGCAGCAACCTGAGTTTTGCCGTGGAGTTCGGCAAGATCGTCGCGCGCCTGGATTTGCTCACGCAGATTCTCGATGAGCGCTACCGGCGGGTGGGGTTCAATTACGCGCAGAGCCTGCTGCTGATGAATTTCTTGCCGGTGCAGTAGGAGCTGGCTTGCCAGCGAAGGCGCCCGTCCAGGCGCTGCAAGGCCCAAGGACCTGTTCGCCGGCAGCCGGCTCCTACACGGCGTTTGGCTTGGCCCTCTCTCAGGTCATTCCGAGTTTTTTACGCGCCATCAACAGGGCTACGACGCTCAACGCTGCCGCCAGCATCAGGTAGAAACTCGGTGCCAGCTGTGAGCCGGTCAGGGCAATCAATCCGGTAGCGATCACCGGGGCAAAACCGCCGAAGATCGTGACCCCCAGGTTGTAGCTCAGGGACATGCCGGTGACCCGGGTGCGCACCGGGAAGATGTCCGCCATCAGCGACGGCAGCGGGGCGAAGTACACCGCCTTGATCAGGGCCATCAGCGCCACCACCAGCAGCAGCGAACTGGCACTGGGGCGGCTGTTGAGCCAGAAGAACGCCGGCAGGATCGCCACGGCATAGACCACCGCCGCTGCCAGCATGATTTTCAGGCGCCCTATATGGCCGGACAGGTAGCCGACGATGGGCGTGATGATGGTCAGGATCAGGCCGCCGGTAAGGGTCGCCAAAAAGCCCGAGGACTGGGCGATGTTCAGGCTGGTGGCGGCGTAGGAGGGCATGTACTGGATCATGTAGTTCGAGGCGGTCGACACCACCAGGGTGCCCATGGCGATCAGCAGCAGGGTCTTCTGGGTCACCAGCACTTCGCGCAAAGGGCGTTCCCCCGGTTCGCTGGCCTTGAAGTCCGGCGACTCGTCCACCGTACGGCGGATGTACAGGCCCACCGGGCCCAGCAGCAGGCCGAAGAAGAACGGCACGCGCCAGCCCCAGTCGAGCATCTGCTGTGCATCGAGGTGCTTGGTCAGGAAGTAGCCGAAGGTCGAGGCGATGACCACGCCAAAGCCCTGGCTGGCGAATTGCAGGCTGGCGACAAAGTGCCGGGTGCGCGGCGGCGCGTGTTCCAGCATGAAGGCGGTGGAGGTGCCGAACTCGCCACCGGCAGAGAAGCCTTGCAGCAGCCGGGCCAGGAGGATGCCGATCGGCGCGGCGAGGCCCAGGGTGGCGTAGCTGGGCATGATGGCGATCAGCAGGGTGCCCGTCAGCATGATCAGGATCGACAGGGTCAGGGCCTTCTTGCGGCCCTTGCGGTCGGCGTAGGAGCCCAGTACCGCCGCGCCCAGGGGGCGGATCAGGAACGAGATGCCGAAGGTGGCGAAGGCCAGCAGCAGGGAGAAGGTCGGGTCCGCGGTGGGAAAGAACACCTGGCTGATGGTCAGGGCGAAGTAGGCGTAGATCGACAGGTCGAACCACTCCAGGGTGTTGCCGATCAGGGCGGCGCCTATGGGTTTCCACAGGGCCTTGGGTTCGACCCGGGGCGCGGTCGAGGTGGTGGCTAACGCTGTCATACAGGACGCTCCTGCTTATTGTTGGATTTTGAGCGACAGGTGCCCGGCCAGGGCCGGGCGGGGTAAGCGATGGCCTCAGGTCCGGGGCAGGTCCCCCAGGTCCCAGAACAGGGCCGTCATGATCTCCAGGCCTTCACGAATCACCGGCAGCAGCAGGTGTTCGTCCGGGGCGTGCTGCGAGCAGCCGGGGTAGGAGTGGGGAATCCACAGGGTCGGCAGCCCCAGCACTTCGGCGAAGATGTCGTTGGGCAGGGTGCCCGCCAGGTTCGGCAACAGCGCCAGGCGCTGCGCACTGCTACCTGCAATCGAGGTCTTGGCGAACCTGACCCAGGGGTTGTCCGGGTCCAGGCGGGTGGCCGGGGAGCAGCGCTCCATGACGATCTCCACCTGGCTGAAACCTTCACGGTCCAGGTGCGCCCGCAGCAGGCTTTCCAGCTGCTGCCAGGGCGTGCCGAGGACAAAGCGCAATTGGCAGAAGGCCACGGCCCGGGGCGGAATCGCGTTCACCGGCTTTTGCGGGTTGCCGGCGCTGAAGGCGAGGATTTCCAGGGTGTTCCAGGCGAACAGGCGCTCGCCCAGGGTCAGCCCCGGTTCGCCCCAGTGTTCGTCCAGAGGGCGGCCCAGGGACTCGCGCTGGATCTCCAGGTCGACGATGGCGGCGCGCACGTTGTCGGGAATGTTCGCCGGCAGCAGTTCGCGGCAGCGGATGCGGCCGTTCTGGTCCACCAGGCTGGCCAGGGCGTTGGCCAGTACCACGCCGGGGTTGCTCATCACCCCGCCCCAGTTGCCCGAGTGCAGGCCCTTGTCCCGGGTGTTGACCTCCAGGCGGAACTGCGCCGAGCCGCGGGAGCCGAGGAACAGCGTCGGCCGGGCCTGATTCAGCCGTGGGCCGTCGGAGGCGATGAACACATCGGCCCGCAACAGTTCGCGCTGCTCCTGGCACAGCTGGCGCAGCCCCGGGGAACCGGCTTCCTCACCCATCTCGAACAGCAGCTTGAGGTTGAAGCCCAGGCGCCCGTCGCGGGCCTTTAGCACTTGCTCCAGGGCGGTCAGGTTGATGCTGTGCTGGCCCTTGTTGTCGGCGGTGCCACGGCCGTACCAGCGTTCACCCTCCAGGGTCAGCTGCCAGGGATTCAGGCCCGTGCGCCACTGTTCGGCGTAACCCGGCACCACGTCGCCGTGGCCGTAGCTGAGCACTGTGTGCAGGGCTGGGTCTTCCAGGCGCGTGGCAATCAGGAACGGCCCACCGGCCTCCGGGTTGGCCAGCAGCTGACAGTCGAAGCCCAGGCGCTGCAGTAGCGGCTGGATTTCCTCCAGCAGGTAGCGCGGCAACTCGCTGGCGTGGGCCGGGTCCTGGCTGTCACTGCGAAACGCCACCCGGCGTCGCAGGTCCTGTTCAAAGTGGCCGTCGTCCAGGTACTGGCGAACGCCGGCGAGGGCAGCTTGCTTGGTCATTGCAACTCCGGTCGGGCAAGGGGAACGGACCCATGGTGGAGTTGGCAAAGGCATCTGTATATTGCTGTTTTTTGAAGGCATGATTCTAAAAATTGGATGCCTGGCAAGGGGACGCACATGGACTATCGGTATTTTCTGGCGGTGATCGATGCGGGCTCCCTGGCCGCGGCGGGGGAGCGTTTGCACATCGCCCCCAGCGCGGTGAGCCGGCAGATCGCCCTGCTGGAAGAGAGCGTTGGCGTGGCGCTGTTCGAGCGGCGCCCGCGGGGCATGCAACTCACCGCCGCTGGCGAAGCCCTGGCCGAACACGCCCGGCGCACCTGGCTGGAACAGGAGAACATCCTCGCCGAACTGCGGGGCGAGGGTTACCCGGGGGCCAAGGTGATCCGCTTGGTATCCACCGAGGGCCTGTCGCGGTATTTCCTGCCCCGGGTGCTGCTGGAGCATTACCGCCTGCGGCCCGGAGCCGAGTACCGCCTGGACGTGATCTCGCCCCACGAGTGCGTGCAGCGCATTCGCCGGGGCGAGGCGGACGTGGGGCTGACCTTCAGCACCGAGCCCGTGGAGGGGGTCAACGTGTGCTACTCGATCCGCTCGCCGATTCGCGCCCTGATGCGCGCCGGGCATCCGCTGGCCAGCGCCGGGGTGCTGTCACTGGAGCAGGTGCAGGCGTTTCCCGTGGCCTTGACGCCCAAGGGCACCACCCAGCGGCAACTGCTGGACCTGGTGTGCCAGATGGACGGCCTGAGCTTCGATCAGGTGATGACCTGCAACTTCTCCGGGGCCCTGCATGAGTTTGTGCGCCAGTCCGACACGGTGGCCTTTGCCAGCGCCATCAGCGGCGAAGGGCAGGGGATGGATGGGCTGGTATCGGTGCCCCTGTCCAACCCGCGCTTGGGCGATCGGGACATTCAGGTGCTGACCATGCCCAAGCGGGTATTGCCAGAAAGCCTGGCGTTCTTTATCGACACCTTGATTGCGCGGTTGCAGAAAGAGGGCTGAGGGAGGCTGCTGACCGTTCTCGCCGAGCCGGACACGCTCAGGGCGCTGGGTGAGTTCCTGATCAACGCTTCAGCCGACATGGCGGCCAATGGCCTGGAGCATGTGCACCTGCAAGACGTGATCGAGCACTTCTCGCACCAGCAGCATGTGGATGTGATTGCCCTCAACCGGGCTGTGATCAAGCCTGCCTGAGGCAGCGCCGTGCCCGGCCCGGCTTACATGTTGCGAATCCTCTCGTCGACCCTGAGCTCGAACTCGAAGCCAATGCCCACGTCATTCAGGGTTTCGGTGACCCGGGCCATGAAGTACTCGGCCTGCGCGGGCAATTCATACAAGCCAATGACCCGGATGATCGGGTACTTGCCATAGGCGCCGGGGATCTCGGTGTAGATCTCGCCACTTTCGATGAAGGCGATGTAGCTGTTGATTTTCTCTTGCAGCACGAGCAAGTGCTCGCCTTGTTCCGCCTTGTCGCCCCATTCGAGGTGGTCGGTCATCACCAGTAGCAGGTCGTTGGGAGCCTCCTTGGAGATCCCCCAGAAATCGATGACTTTGGGATTGGTGACGGACATGGCTGATCCTTCAGGCGGCGAGGGCGGGGATTGTATTACGTGCCCCGGGGTTAGTGGCGGTGCTGTTGCGCGTGCGGCATGGATGGGCATGCAGCGCACGATGCAGGAACTGTTCTAGTGACCGGGCCGGGCCCTGAAGGCGAGAACCGCCCCGGCGATTTTCCAACAACCGTTGCGTAATGGATAGTTGGCCATAGGATGTGCGCGTTGCCGATGATGATCGGGCCCCCATCGTCGTGATCCTTTACTCAGTTTCAAGGTTGCTGCATGAATCCGGATGACTTCAAGAAATTCAATATCGGCTCCATTGTTCGGGCCACTCAAAGCTCTGCTGCGCTCAAACACCAGCTCGGATTCCTGATCAGGGTTCTGGAGGAACTGGATATCCAGTTCTCCGACTGCGAGCAGGATCCTCTGCGCCTGGCGAAAGCCTATGTTGCCGGGGAAATTCCTGCTGAACGCTGCAAGGCGCAGGCTGCACTCTGGTGGGCAAAAATCGATGAGCAAGGGGCAATACGAGGGTTCAAGGATCGGGAGGTATTGAAGGCACGACTGGCCATTTGTCTGCTGTCGAATGATGAGGACGATATTTCCGTGTTGGGAGATAACCTCTCGTGGTTTCTTGAGGTGTTGGGTTTCTTGAATGTGGAACCGATGAAGCCAATTGAAATGATGAGAGAGTATTTCGAGTTCAAATAGAAGTTCATTCGCGCCCGGCTCGCTCTCGGTGCCCTGGCCGGCAGCCTGACGGCAGGCAAGCCCCCATGCGTTTTGCTGGCTCCCCCCGTCACGCTGGCGGTGTGCTCGACGCGTTTTTCATGAGCAGCATGTGGATTTCATTGCGCTTGATCGGGCGCTGATCCTGCCTGCACAAGGTGTTCCTGCGCGCGGCTCAATCGGCGAGCGCGCAGGGGGCGAGCTACAGGCTGGGAGCCTCTTCGTTCACTTTCAGCTCGAAATCGAAGCCGATGCTCCGTTCATGGAGGATCTCGGTAATGCGTTTGAAAAACCAATCGACTTGCTCGGGCAGTTCGTGCAAACCCAGTACCCGGATAATCAGGTGCTTGCCGCAGGCATCGGGAATTTCGCTGTAGATCTCTTCACTTTCGATGAAGGTGATGTAGGTGTTGATCTTCTCTTGCAGCAGGAGCAGGTGTTCGCTGTGTGCCGCTTCGTCACCCCATTCGAGGGGGTCGACCATGATCAACAGCAGGCTGTCGGGCGCGGATTTGGGGATGGCCCAGATATCGATGACTTTTGGATTGGTGATGGACATTGCTGATCCTTCAGAACGTGGGGGCGGCGGCATTATAGGCCGTAGCGATGGGTTTCTTCAGTGGGCAATCGGTGGTCGCGGTTCCGGCCCGTGGGCGAGGCCAGGGTGGGCTGCCGGGGCTTGCCCCGTTCAGGCGCAACCTGATCGAGCGGCGGCGTGCTCTTTTCAACAGCGGTCTGATCGACGGTAGTGACAAAACGCCATCATCTGCTATGGCTTGTTAGGCCCCCCGTGGATAGATGCCGGGCTCCAGGTGCCATTGCCCGGAAGAATCGAGACGGCGCGGGCCGCGTTATTCGACTTAACTGATGCTCACCCGCCAAGGGGGACATGGGCGCAGGAGGACCGAGTGGGGCCTGCGTCCCGACAGGCCTGGATTGACCCGAGTGAGTATCGACGTTGCCGTGCCGGGTGGGCCGCTAACCCAGTCGTCGGCTTGTTTGCAGCTCTCTGACACTCAGTCGATAGCGTGGAATGACAGCAGGGAAGTACCGACCATTCTATTGGAGAGATAAATAATGAACGTCAGGACAATGAATCTTGCTCCAAGGTCTGCCGCCTTTTTCTCGCTCATTGTCCTGGTGGTGTTCGCCCTGGGCATTGTCGCCGTGCTGCAAATGGGCAAGCTGCGAGACGCGGAGCAGGATGTCGAGACCAACTGGATGACCAGCATCCGCGAGATCGGCAAGATGAAGACCAGCGTCTTGCGCCTGCGCCTGGAAAGCATCCGCATCACTGTGACCACCGACGAACAGCAGCGCCAGACCCGCATCGCCTCGTTGAGCGGTTATCGATCCAACCTGCAGAACACCATCAACCAGTACGAACCCCTGATCACCGGGCCGGCGGAGCGTGAGCTGTACCAGGCTGTAGCGACCGATGTGCAGGCCTACTTCAAGCTGGTGGACGAGCTGGAGCCGCTGTTGCGCAGTGGCGACAACGCCGCGGCCATCACCCTGATCAACACCCGCATCAGCCCCATGACCAACGCCATGCAGGAGAAGATGGACAAACTCTCGGACTTCAACGACGAGGGCGCCAGGCAGGCGGGGATCACTGCCGAGTCGGTTTACAGCAGTGGCCTGACGCTGGTGTTGGTGTTGATGGGGGTGACGGTGGTGCTCACCGTGGTGTTGGCGGCGGTGCTGACCCGCAGCATCACCGCGCCCATCAGCGACGCCCTGGCCGTGGCCGAACGCATTGCCGGCAGCGACCTGTCCCGGGAGATCGGCGTCAGTGGCCGCGATGAAGCCGGCCGCCTGCTGGCCGCCCTGGCGCAGATGCAGACCAACCTGCGGGAAACCATCGCTCACATCGCCGATTCCTCCACCCAACTGGCCTCGGCCTCGGAAGAAATGACCGCAGTGACCGAAGACGCCAGCCGCGGGCTGGTGCGCCAGAACGACGAAGTCAGCCAGGCGGCCACCGCCGTGACCGAAATGAGCGCCGCGGTGGACGAGGTGGCCCGCAACGCCGAAGCCGCCGCCCAGTCGTCCCGCGAGTCCATGGAGTTCACCCGCTCCGGCATCGAGAACGTGGCCCAGACCCTCAAGGCCATCGAAGGCCTGGCCGGCAACGTGGCCAGCACTGGCGAGCAGGTCAAGGCGCTGTCCAGCCGCGCCCAGGACATCAGCAAAGTGGTGGAAGTGATTCGCGCCATTGCCGAACAGACCAACCTGCTGGCCCTCAATGCCGCCATCGAAGCCGCCCGCGCCGGCGAGCAGGGCCGCGGCTTTGCGGTGGTGGCCGATGAAGTGCGGGCCCTGGCCCACCGCACCCAGCAGTCGACCCAGGAAATCGAACAGATGATCAGCGCGATCCAGGCCGACTCGACCCACGCGGTGAGCGCCATGAACGTCAGCGCCGAGATGGCCAGCAGCTCGATCTCCGTGGCGCAGAACGCCGACCTGTCCCTCAAGCAGATCGCCCAGGCGATTACCCAGATCAACGAACGCAACCTGCTGATTGCCACCGCCTCGGAAGAACAGGCCCAGGTGGCGCGCGAGGCGGACCAGAACCTGACCAGCATTCGCGAGCTGTCGATCCAGAGCTCGGCGGGGGCCAGCCAGACGGCCAGCGCCTGCGGGGAGATGGCCAATCTGGCGATCGAATTGAACCGGCTGGTGGCACGGTTCAAGGTTTGAGCGCGGTTTTTTGCCCTACGGTGGTCTGGTTCCTCCGTAGGCGCTGGCTTGCCAGCGAAGCTCGCCAACGATGATGCGCAATCAGCGAATCAATGCGGCGCCAGCGAGTGTTTTGCAAGCCAGCGTGCGCCTGCCCAAACCCATTCTTGAAATCCGGGTTCACAGGCTTTTGTCGGCGCAGGCTGCAAATGGGCTGTTGCGCCCCTCAGATTGAACGCTGGTTGACCCGGGCCATCAATTGCTCGGCGCTTTCCTTGCGCTCGGAATAACGGTCCACCAGAAACGCCTGCCGGTCGCGCAGCAGCACGGTGAACTTCACCAGCTCTTCCATCACATCCACCACCCGGTCGTAGAACGGCGAAGGCTTCATCCGCCCGGCGTCGTCGAACTCCATGTAGGCCTTGGGCACCGAGGATTGGTTGGGGATGGTGAACATGCGCATCCAGCGCCCGAGCACGCGCAACTGGTTGACCACGTTGAACGACTGGGAGCCGCCGCAGACCTGCATCACTGCCAGGGTTTTGCCCTGGGTCGGACGCACCGCGCCGAGCTCCAGCGGAACCCAGTCGATCTGTGCCTTGAACACCGCCGACATCGCCCCGTGGCGTTCTGGCGAACACCAGACCTGGCCTTCTGACCACAGCACCAGTTCGCGCAGTTCCTGGACCTTGGGATGGTCCACCGGGGCATCGTCGGGCAAGGGCAAGCCGGAGGGGTTGTAGATCCGCGTCTGGGCACCGAAATGCTCCAGCAGGCGCGCGGCTTCTTCGACCAGCAGCCGGCTGAAGGAGCGCTCGCGGGTGGAACCGTAGAGCAACAGGATGCGCGGCTTGTGCTCGTCTGGCGTCGAAGTGGGTGCGCCATCGAACAGGCGCAAATCCAGGTTAGGCAGGTGCTCGGACATGGGGCCTCCTTAAAGCGTGCCGATGCGATCGAGCTCGGTCTTGAGCTGATCGCGGCTGAGGTGGTTGAAGGGCAGTGCGAAGAAGGCTGCGCAGCGCTGTTCGATCTGCGCCAGGGTGGCGCGGAACGCGGCGTCGATCGCTGCCTCTTCACCGCGCACATCGGATGGGTCCGCCAGCCCCCAATGGGCCTTGAGCGCCGGGCCGAAATACACCGGGCAGCTTTCACCGGCCGCCTTGTCGCAGACGGTGATGACAATATCCGGCGGGTTGTCGGCGAAGGCGTCATTGCCCTTGCTGTACAGGCCGTCGGTGGCGATGCCGGCCTGCTGCAAGGTCGACAGGCTACGTGGCAGCACCTGGCCCTTGGGGAAGCTGCCGGCGCTGACCGCCGCAAACCCCTCGGGCGCCAGATGGTTGAACAGGGCTTCGGAAAGAATGCTGCGGCAACTGTTGGCCGTGCACATGAACAGGACTCGCATGGGGGGCTCCTGCCGCTTTGGGCGGCTGTCAGAGGCTCAGGCGCAGGGCCAGGGCCGAAAGGGTGACCAGCAGAACCGGGAGGGTCAGCAGCACGCCGACCTTGAAGTAATACCCCCAGGTGATGCGCAGGCCCTTGCGCTCCAGCACGTGCAGCCAGAGCAACGTGGCGAGGCTGCCGATGGGGGTGATTTTCGGGCCCAGGTCGCAGCCGATGACGTTGGCGTAGATCATCGCCTCGCGCACCAGCCCCTGTGCCTCGCTGACCTGTATCGACAGCGCGCCGATCAGCACGCTGGGCATGTTGTTCATCACCGAGGACAGCAGCGCCGACAACAGGCCCGTGCCCAGGGTGGCGCTCCACAGCCCCTGTTCGGCCAGGCGGTTCAGCACCTGGGCCAGCAGGTCCGTCAGGCCGGCATTCTTCAGGCCGTACACCACCAGGTACATGCCCAGCGAGAACACCACGATCTGCCACGGCGCCTCGCGCAGCACCCGGCGCGTGGAGATCCGGTGGCCCTTGGCGGCGACGGCAAACAGCAGCGCGGCACAGGCCGCCGCCACGGCGCTGATGGGAATACCCAGGGGCTCCAGGGCGAACAGCCCGACCAGCAGCATCAGCAGGGTCCAGCCCCCGACCCTGAAGGTGGCCCGGTCACGGATCGCCGTGCAAGGTTGCGGCAGCGCATCCAGGGCGTAGCGGTGCGGCAGGTCCTTGCGGAAATAGAGGAACAGCACCAGCAAGGTCATTGCGACACTGGCCAGGCTCACCGGCAGCATCACCGCCGCGTACTCGGCGAACCCCAGCCGGAAGTAGTCGGCGGACACGATATTCACCAGGTTGGACACCACCAGCGGCAGGCTCGCGGTGTCGGCAATGAAGCCCGCGGCCATGACGAAGGCCAGGGTCGCTCCGGGGCTGAAACGCAGCGCCAGCAGCATCGACATGACGATGGGCGTGAGGATCAGCGCTGCACCGTCATTGGCAAACAGCGCCGACACCGCCGCCCCCAGCAGCACGCAGAAGGCGAACAGCCGATGGCCGCTGCCCCTGGCCCAGCGCGCCACATGCAGGGCGGCCCATTCGAAGAACCCGGCCTCGTCCAGAAGCAGACTGATGATGATCACCGCGATGAAAGTCGCGGTGGCGTTCCAGACAATGGCCCACACCGTGGGAATGTCCTGCAGCGATACCGCGCCCACCGCCAGCGCGATGATTGCGCCGAGCGTGGCGCTCCAACCGACGCCGAGGCCCTTGGGCTGCCAGATGACGAGAATCAGGGTGAAGAGAAAAACAGCCACAGCGACAAACATGCGGGTTCACTCGATAGGGGTCAGCAGCAAGCGGCTTCGCGAACGGGGCGGCCATCCATGTTCTGCAGGCGCGCGGCGTTGTCCTTGAGCCAAGCGGCGTTGGCCTTGGCCGTCACATGCAGAATCTCCCGGACCCAGCCCGGCAACTCGGGGTTGAGGCGGTAATACACCCATTGGCCCTGGCGGCGATCGAGCAGCAAGCCACTGCTGCGCAGTTGCGCCAGGTGGCGGCTGATTTTTGGCTGGCTGTCGTCGAGTGCACACATCAGCTCGCAGACACACAGCTCACCCTGATCGGCGATCAGCAGAGTGGCGCGCACACGGGTTTCGTCGGCCAGGCTTTTAAAGACTTCGGGAGGCGTGATCATGCTCGCTCCTTATATATGGAGAATCGAATATACGAATATCCATATGTATTGGGCAAGCCAAAATTTTTCGAGACGCAGGCCTATGGCGGGGAGCGGCCAGAGGAGCGTGGCTTTTCATGGACGTTGCACGGCCGCCCATTGCACTATTGCGCCGGCCTTTCAGCCACCCATCACCCTCCCGTCGAAGACAGAACCCTCGACGGCCCCTTGCCAAGGAAGTCATCAGACCCATGACCGTCAGCGAACTGCTTGCCGCCATTCGTAAACCCTATGTCGAAACCCTGGCGCGTATCGCCGCAGAAGGGGCCGCGCATGTCGAGCCCGCTTACCGCAACAGCGATGGTTCGCTGGCGGTTGAAGGGGCCATGGCCACGCCTTGCCGGGTGGATGTGATTGCGGCCGAGGGCGCTTCGACTGGCAAGCCGGTGCAGGTCGATTCCGAAACCGAGCTGGGCTTTGAGCCTGTGCGCTTTGCGATCGAGCAGATGGCGGTGGTGATCTCGCCCTTTGGCTGGGACTGGCTGCCGCTGGAGGTGCGGGGCTTGAGCCTGGAACAGGCCTCTGAGGTTATTCGCACCTGGTTCTTTGAATGGTTCGATGGCGAAGATGAAAACCCGCCAACCGAAGAAGGGCTGCAAGGGGTGCTGCACTTTGTGTCGGACCCGGAGGCCACGGAGGAGGGGTACAGGGTCAAGATTGACCTCGGCTCGGCGCCCGAAGAAGCGCTGGAAGCACTGCTGTTTGCATTGGCCGATGCCGGCGCCAGCGGAGCTTTTCTCGCATAGAGCAGGGGGAGGTAAAACGGCGACCACGAGCCGACCTGATATCGCTTCCCCTGTAGGAGCTGGCTTGCCAGCGAAGCTCGCCAACGAAGACGCGGAGCCACCTTCTTACCGCGTGCACCTGGGGGCGGGTGGCGGCCAACCCGGCATCCTGCCGGGTTGGCCACGGCTCAATGCCTGCCTTCGACCCTCCTGTGCGCAGGGGCAGGAAGATCAACAGCCAACACCGCCAACGATGGCTTCGCTCTCAGAGCTTCATGCCCACCGCCAGCCGGTTGAAGGCATTCATCAAGGACACGGCCAAGGTCAGGTCGGAAATTTCAACGTCGCTAAAGTGCGCTTTCAGCGGTTCGTAGAGCTCGTCCGGCGCGCCCTTGTCGTGGACGTAGGTGAGGGTTTCGGTCCAGGCCAGCGCGGCGCGCTCGCGTTCGCTGAACAGTTCGCTGACGCGCCAGCCGGCCAGGCAATCCAGCTTGTCTTGCGCCACCCCACACTCGCGCAGGGTCTGTGAGTGCTTGCCCAGGCAGAACGAGCAGCCGTTGATCTGCGACACGCGCAAAAACACCAGTTCCACCAGGGGCAAGCCCAGCGGGCTTGCGACCAGGGCGGTGTTGGTGGCGAGCAGGCCTTGATAGGCGGCTGGCGACAGGGTGGCAAAGGGCAGTCTGAGTTGGCTCATGGTGAAACTCCGATAGGGAAAAAAGTGATCAGGCACAAACGAGAGGGTTGAACAGGGGCTGCAAGGACAGTGCGCTGCGGGCCTCGTCGAGGGTTGCACGCACGGCCTCGTCACCGAACACCAACCCTTGCAGATAAGTGAACTGCAGGTCGAACAGGCCGAGGGTGTTCAGCACCTGGCGCAGGTAAGGCGTCAGAAAATCCGGTTGGCGTGCCCGTTCGCCCTGGTGAAAGCCGCCGGAACTGACCAGTACATGCACCGGGCGGTCCTTGAGCAGGCCGACCTTGCCCTCCGGGTCGGAGCTGAAGGTGCGGTGAATGCGCAGCACGTAGTCGATCCACAGCTTGAGCGCGGCCGGCAGGGTGAAGTTGTGCATGGGCGTGGCAATGAGCAGGGCATCGCTGCGCTCCAACTCGCCGATCAGCCCCTCGGACACCTCGAACAGTGGCGCGTCGAAGGGCGTGGGGGTGGTCAGGGCGTGGGCGTAGTCCATGCCCAGGGGGGGCAACGGATTGGCCCCCAGATCGCGTTCGACCAGTTCCAGGTGCGGATAGCGTTGGCGCAGGGAGCTCACCAGTTCCAGTGCCAACTGGTTGCCATGGGAACCCTGCCCACGGGGGCTGGCGTTGATCAGCAGCAGGTTGTTCATGCCGGCTCCCCGCCTTGAAGTCGTTGAGTGAAATGCATGCCCCGGGCCAGCAGCCCCTGGCGGAAATAGAAGCGCTGGGCCAGGGGCATATGCAGGCCGGTATCCAGCACCAGGTGATCGCTTTGACGCTGCACGGCCTCATCACGCACGGCGCTCAGCAGCCGCGCACCCAAGCCGCTGCGCTGAAGGTCGGGGCTCACGACCAGGTCATCAACGTAGATGAAGCGCCCGTAGAGCAGGTTTTCCAGCTCGCGGTAACCCGCCAGGCCGACGATGCGCTCGGCGTCCCATGCGGCGAGCAAGCGGTAGCCCTGTTCGGCCTGCCGGGCTACTTGGGCGACATAGGCCGCCGGGCTGGTGAGCTGGGGGCGCAAGACACGCATCAAGTCGAAACTGGCCGCCAGGGCCGCTTCGCTTTCGAGGTGTTGAAGGGTGTAGGGCATGTCCGTCATCCGCTGAAAAGAGATGACCCACTTTAGAAGGTCAATGGCTTAAGCTACAGGGCCAAAAAATGCATAAATGACTAGGCCATGATCCTTCCTTTCGAATTGGACCGCAGCCAGACGGCGCCGATCTATCGCCAGCTTTACCAGCGGTTTCGCGAGTCCATCGCCGATGGCCGCCTGCGTCCGGGGGACCGAGTGCCGGCGGTCCGCGCCCTGGCGGCGGAACTCAACCTGGCGCGGGGCACCGTGGAAGCGGCCTACCAGCTGCTGATAGGCGAGGGCTACCTGACTGCTCGCGGGGCCGCCGGGACCATTGTCACACCGCAACTGGCACCGGTTTCGGCGCCCACGCAGCGCGCCCCAGTGGCCCCCACGACCTACCAGGCCACCCATGCCGGCACGCTGCCGCTGGCACTGCAAATGGGCCTGCCAGCGCTGGACGCCTTTCCGCGCAAGCTCTGGACCCGCCTCGCGGGCCGGCAACTGCGCCAGGCGGGCGTCGAAGGCCTGGTCTACCCGGACGCGCGCGGCTACGCCCCGTTGCGTGCGGCCATTGCCTCCTACCTGGGGATTTCCCGGGGCATCAGCTGCCACCCGGAGCAGATTTTCGTCTGCGCCGGCTACCGCGCCTGCCTCGACCTGATCAGTCATACGTTGATGCGCCCTGGCGAAACCTGCTGGCTGGAGGAGCCCGGCTACTTCATGGCCAGGAGCGCGCTGCTGGAAGCCGGTGCGCAACTGGTGCCGGTGCCCGTGGACGATCAGGGCCTGGACGTCGCCCAAGGCATCGCTCGCGCCCCGCAGGCCGGTTTTGCCGTGGTCACCCCGACCCACCAGAGCCCGCTGGGAGTGTCGCTGTCCCTGCCGCGGCGCCTGGCTCTGCTGGACTGGGCCAACCGCCAAGGCAGCTGGATCATCGAAGACGACTACGACAGCGAATACCGCTACCAGGGCAAACCCTTGCCGGCCCTCAAGAGCCTCGACCAGCAAGGCCGCGTGCTCTACACCGGCACCTTCAGCAAAGTCCTGTTTCCAGGGCTGCGCCTGGCCTACCTGGTGGTGCCCGCCGAACAGGCCCCGGCGTTCGCCCGCCAGGCGGATCGTTTGCACAACCACTGCCCGCACCTGCAGCAGGCGACGGTCGCGGCCTTTCTCAACGAGGGGCACTTTGCCCGGCACCTGAACAAAATGCGCGGCCTGTATGCGCGTCGGCGCCAATGGCTGGTGGAGGCGTTGCACCAGCACGTGGGTGGGCGTTTGCAGATAGACCCGCAGGCCGGGGGCATGCATGTGGTGGCGGGGCTGGGGGAGGGGGACGATGTGCAGATTGCCCAGCGGGCTCGGAGGGAGGGGATTGCGGTGGAGCCGTTGTCGCAGTGGTATCTGGGGGGCGAGGTTAGGCAGGGGTTGGTGATGGGGTTCACTAATGTGGTCAGTGCCGAGCAGGCGGTGAGTGTGGCGTTGCGGTTGGCTCGGGCCATTGGCTGAAAAGCGGGGCTACGGCCGCTGAGGCTGGAGTCTTTCCTGTGGCAGCCCTCACCAATTGGCAGGCCACACCCCCTGTGGCGAAGGCTGAAGGGCCAGACCAAAACCTGTAGCCGCTGTCGAGCGCAGCGAGGCTGCGCACGAGGACGCAGTCCTCGCCAAACCTGCCGATGCTTTTCAC
Source organism: Pseudomonas sp. GW823-FHT02C05 (assembly GCF_058797595.1). Classification (NCBI taxonomy): domain Bacteria; kingdom Pseudomonadati; phylum Pseudomonadota; class Gammaproteobacteria; order Pseudomonadales; family Pseudomonadaceae; genus Pseudomonas; species Pseudomonas sp. GW823-FHT02C05. The sequence goes on from NZ_JBXAJU010000001.1 coordinate 181,940, forward strand.
CTGGCTGCATACAGTTCTGCGTATATATCCGTTGCTGCGGTCACGGCTGCTTAGGGTTCCGCTCTTACAGCGGGTCACTTTGGATATCCGGAATGCCGGCCAACCTTCGCGGCCAAACGAGTGCCGCGCGATCCCTTCACGTGATAACTATCTTGAGTATTCCCGAGCACCGGCTTGTGCTCCATCCATTTGATTACTATTCAAAAAATCTAAGCAGGCTCTCAGGGAGTCGATTTGGAAGAGCGCCGTTTTGCTAGATGTTGTGATGACGGGCTGTGGCCCTGTTTTTCTGGACACTATCAAAAGCTGGAAAGTTCTTTCTTTAATGGGGGCGATATAATTATTTCGTAAATGGCCTAGTCCCGGTTCAGGTGAGCGAACTATCAATGTGCAGCCAGGAGTAGCTGGATGCAGTTGTGCTGTGGTTGAGTGTGCGTTCATGTAAGGGCTTCGATTTAAAGTATTTAAATAACTGCTCGGAAGCCTGCGATAGTGTGTGGTGATTCTACGAAAGTCCTGAATGTGGTAGGTCTAAATCTACCATTCTATATATTTTTGTGAGAGGTAATAAAGATGAAAGCTCCCAGGTTTGTATTTTTTCTAATTGCGTTTTTTGGGCTGGTTAATGGGGGGGTTGCGGTCGCAGCTCCTGAAAACTGCCCGTCAGGTAGTTACTCGGGCGTGCATTTGCGATATGTAGGGTATCGTGAAAGTGATGGTTATATTACATTTGCCGTTAAAGAAGACAATGGTCAGCTGAAGTCCAGTAAAGAGTACTGGTTGTCCAACTATAAAATGGATAACTCCTGGGCGAAGGCCACATACTCCGGAGCTTTGACTGCACTCATGGCCGGCTCTTCGCTTTGGATTAATTGCTCTGGGAAAGCCTTGGATCAGCTTTATATATATGCATACTAGAATGTCTCGCGCCTAAGCGCAGGGGCTGGTGGGCATGGCACCAAGATGGTCCTTTGAAGACTTCTGGTTGTAAAGTAGTCGGTGTATTGCTGTTGCGTTGGCAAGAGTGTCACTGCCATGGAAGGGGTTAAGCATTCTCCATTAATGTGTGAGTGTCTTTATGTGGGTGAGTAAATATGTGTAAAGTCCGATTTTTTGTCTTCCCTTTATTGGTGTTTGTTTCATTTTTTTCGATGGCAGATAATCTCCCTAATGTCTATCGTGCGGTAGGTCTATTGGATACTCCTGCTGCTACAAAAAAAGCCGGGGGGTTTTTCCCAAAAGGGATGGATGGTTCTCGGCCGAATCAGCCACCGCCAAATATAAATTTGTGGAATCACACTAATGGTGCTGAAACAGGATTGGCTAGATATGATTCTGGGTATGTGGCTACAACGACTTTAAGAGGTACTGCGCTGGATTGGTTAGGTACCCATTTGGGGAATAATGGGTACATATACCACATAAGGCCAACTCCGAATTTTATCGATGTTAACAATACGTTATTAAGATATTCGCCACATCCTGCAGAGCATGAGGCTGCCTCACTGGGGATGATTCACTGGGATCAAATTGTGGGTTGGGAGCGGGTTGAATACGGCAGAGTTCATCCTTTCGAAAATAATCGAGACTACAACGCTCAGCGATATGGCGGAATAGTGCAGGGGATACCAAACGTTCAGCCCCAGCTTGCTGGGTTTCCTGCTGGTCACGTTGCATGGCAACGAGAACCCTGGGTTGCTTTTGCTAATTGCACATCGACGTCTAGCTCTGCCTATGCGTTAAGTGCTAGTTCTTCCTGCTCCCCTAAAGAGAGTTCCGAGAGTTATGGGGAAGAATTTTTTTACAAACAAAATATTGGTCGATGGCTTCCTGCAGCTATTTCGCCCTTGCTTCTCGACAACTGATTGGTATGCCTTGGAGGCCCAGTATCATGAATAGGTGGTCTGGACTTCATCGACCTAGAGCCGCTTTCAGCGCCCGAGTTTTTCCATCGCGGCATCCGCAAGAAAGGACGACCGGCTCTTGATGTTGTGCTCTCGCACAAATCGGTCGATCTGCTGGATCACATAACCCGGCAGGGTCACGTTGACCTTCTCGGTCTTGCCCAGGTAAGGCGCAATATCGATATCCAGCATGCCCCAGCCCATGCCCTCGAAATCGGGGTTGGCGCGGTGTTTGCGGGTGGGAGAGGGCAGAGGAATGGTGTGCCCCGCTCGGGCCAGCTCTTCGAGCATGACGTGGGCAATCTCGATAGCCGCGCTATAGGCGCTCTCGAAGCTGTCGCCCGCGGTGACAGCACCAGGAATGTCGGGAATCTGAATGCCGGTGGCGGTGTGTTCGTCGCCCCATTCGATGCAGATGGGATATTGCACGGGGATTTCCTCAATAGGTGTGAAGGTGGTGGGAGCTAGATCAGTCCAGCCAGTTTCCTGATGGCCCTGACCGTGCCCCGTGGCAGATCCTTCTTCGGGTGAGGCACCGGAACGGTGTTGGGCCTGTAAGGGTGCTTGAACAGATGATGGCTGCCAGTGACTCGCTCCAGCACCCAGCCTGCGGCTTCAAGCTCCTTGATCAACTGTCTGCTTTGCACCTCCATCTCCTTATCGGGGTGAGAGATGCTTTATAACTCCAGGTGCATAATAGCGCAGGTTGAATTGTGTGTCTGGAGTTATGTATCGGGGCATGTCGTTCGGGCTGGTTTTTGGTCTTGGGCGGCTGGGCAGGTCGCTCAGCAAGTCCCGGTGTGAGCGGCCCGTCTCAAGCGGCATAAACCAAGCAGCGTAAACAGTGAAAGGCGGCGAGGGCGCTATGTCCTCGCTACTTCTTCAGTAGCCGTCCGGCCAAGCCAGCGATATCGCCCATGCACAGCCGCTGCTGGATCAGGTGGCCCGGTAATCCGGGGCGACCACGCAAGCGCCGTCGCTGGTTACTGGCGGATAAAGGCTATGACGCAGAACACCTGCGTCACTACTGCGACCGGCATCGAATGCAGCCGGTGATCCCGCTGCCATCAACCTGCGCATCGCAGGTCAGGTGCGACGCGTAATTGGCAGCCCATCGGCGCCAATCCAGAACGGGAGTAACAGGCCCTGAAAGCAGTGACACAAGAATACGGCTGGCGTAATAACCAACTTGCAAGGCGCGGGTGGCGAGTGTAGAAGGTGGAAAAAATTCAAGAAGCGCGGAAGTACATTTAAAAATTAAATAGTAGATGGGGATGATGATGGCTGAAGGGAATCAGGCTGTTGGGAAAGTGTGGGCGTTAATCGTGGGTGGTAGTGAAATACGCGGAACTAGTGATCGTCTTATTTGCTCCCGTTTACTTGCCGAACAGCACGGCATGAGTGCTCTTTGTTACGCCCGTGTCTACAGGGTGGCGTATGCGTGAGTTCATGACATTCGATGCGGCGGAACCTGCTTTAGTTGCCCGTAGGCGCATCGCCCGTGCTTTGTGTTCCTCCATCAGCAATAACCCTGATGGCCGGGAGGCGCTTTATAAACTCCTGTTCGGGTCAGTGGGTGAGGGGTTTGAACAGTGGGGCAATTTCTTTTGTGAGTTTGGTTCGAACATAAACATTGGCGAAGGTGTTTTTATTAATGCCAATGGGGTGTTCCTCGATGCGTTTGAAATAAATATCGGCAACCGTGTGTTTATCGGGCCTCATGTCGGTATCTATACCTCTAACCATGCCAAGGATCTTGAACAGCGGCGTCGTTATATAGAATTGGGTGCACCTGTAGTCATTGAAGATGATGTATGGATTGGCGGCGGCGCAACAATCTTGCCGGGCGTCATAGTGGGTAAAGGGTCAATTATCGGTGCGGGTGCTGTCGTGGCAAAGTCGGTTCCGCCACACAGTAAAGTGCTGGGCGCTGGTTCTCAGGTTTATCCGATCTAATCAATAGAGGGCATAAAGGGATGTTTGTCTATCAGTCACGCGTGAAAGACCAAATTGTTGGCTCTGTTAAAGATGTCAGTGTTCATGCAGAGGGTGGCATCTACACGGATGCGATTTCGGGCATGTTTAACGTACCGTTCGGGTATTCATGCGACCCCATCAAGCAGCATATTTCCAAAACGTTGACGGATCTGCCTTTCCACCCCAAGGATCATTTCTATTCGTCCGAGCTGTTTGAAACTTCAGAGCTGCTGCTCAAACGCGCCAAGATGGAAGATGGCGGCTTGCTGTATGTCAACAGCGGCTCGGAAGCCATCGAGTCGTCGATTGCCATGGCCTTGGAATATCACCAGCGCAAAGGCAATACGTTCAAGAAGAAAGTGATCTGCCGCAAGCACTCCTATCACGGCGCCACCTTGGGGGCCCACAGTATTACCGGCAGGAACGATTTCAAGGACCTGCGTTGCAGCGGTTACGACACTATTCGGATCAACCCGCCATTCCCTGTTGTTCACGAAGGTCAGGCGTTGGAAATGCACAGCGTGGCGGATGTGGAGAATATTATTCTTCATTATGGTGCGGAGCAGATCGCTTGCATTATTTTCGAGCCGGTCAACCATTTGAAAGGGATGCGGCAAACTCCCCGCGAGTACCTGATCGGTATTCGGGAACTCTGTGACCGTTACGACATTGTGATGATTACCGATGAAATCGTGACCGGCGCCTCTCGAACCGGAGAGTTCTTGAATACCCATCAGTTTGGGGTTTCTGCCGATATCGTCGCGCTCGGGAAAGGCATCAGCGGTGGTTATTACCCGGCATCCGCTATGGCGACATCCCATAAAATCGCCTCGGTGTTTGACAAGCCAGAGCCGTGGATCCCGTTTTCCTATTCGCATACCTATGCAAGCAACCCGGTTTCGATCGCGGCCATCAATGCGTCGATGCGCGTGCTGGAACAGATAGAGGCCGCAGGGCAGCTACAAAAACTCATTACAAAGACTCAGGCGCTGTGTCAGGAAATCGCCGGGAATGAGCGGATCGCCCGAATTGAATCCCATGGCTTGCTGATCGGCATAACCCTGGACTCAAGCCTTGGGGAGCAGGCAGGCAAGAAATTGGGTGGGCTGTGCTTTGAAAGGAAGTTGATTATCCGAGGTGAGGAAGATTGGGCTTGCCTGGCGCCCGCCTACATCATGTCAGAAGAAACGCTAAGTGACGTGTTCGAGGTGTTGAATGAATCAATTAGTCAGTTATGACCTCGAGCCAGTTGCCAGCCTGTTGACGCCGTTATATGGCATTCGTCAAAGCGTGCATAAACGGAAGGCGTACCTGACGGCCGATGAGTATGTGCGTGCCAATGAGGAAATTGAAGTCGGTATTGCCGAGTCGTCGAAGTGCCAGACGATCAACGAACTGTCGGTAGCCATCGCCAGACAATTTACGCCGTTCTATTCAGACGCAAGGGTGTGCCTGGAGCGGATTCATGAAATTGCCGGTTACGGAACCCTGGCATCTTGCCTGTCGTCACTGAACATTGCCGAAGCACTGTTTGCATTGGAGTTCTGCAATGCGGCAGGGGTGGCCAATCAGGATCTGGTAATTGGCAGGGGGCATATTGCGCCATTGTTTTATGCTTATCGTCATGTGCTCAACGGTATGCCTTTGGCTTTTTTGGCTGCGGTTCACGACAAGATTCCGGCTGTTGTCAATAAACACTACGGTTTTGCCTACAGCATGCGGCATAGCCTGGGCGAGGGAGTGGGCATTGCGTTGGGGCGAGCGAATACCAATCGTGATGCACGTGTTATCTGTGTGGCGGGTGACGGTGAGTTGAACGAAGGGGTGTCTTTCGAGGCGATTCGCCTGGTTGGCGAACTTGAGGTCAAGAACCTGACGTTGATAGTGGACAACAATGGCAGAGGGATTGACCCGCTTCCCGGGAAGTTGAGGCCAGAGTATTTGGCCGCCTACTTTTCGGATGTTTATGAAGTGGATGGACACGACACCCAGGCAATCAGTGAACACATTCGCCAGGCAGAGAAGGACCAACGGTCGACCGCGATCATCTGTCATACCGAAAAAGACGTTCACTCCTTCAAACGTGCCAGCCATCAGAGTTTGATGACGTCAACGGACGATCAGCAGAAGAATGATCTGAGGAAAGCGTCCAGTTGCAGTCGGACGGCCGACATTATCGAAGAGGTTCGCTCAGGGGCACCTGCCCATGTATTCACCGCGGATCTGGCCGCTCGGTTTGGCCTTAAGGCATTGTCCGGTTATTGCAACACCGGCCTGGCCGAGTCAGCGTTGCTGACCTGCGCGATGGGGTGCCCGGATGATGAGCTGAAGTTTGTCCTGACCGATGACAAGTATTACCTCAACGCGATAGATGTACTGCACTCTGCTTTGATTGCCTGTCGTAATTTGCATGTCATTGGCGCTCGGAAAAACGGTGTGTGGGGCGGCGCTACCTATGCCTCAACCGTATTCAGCTTGCTGACGGAAGAAACCGTTTACGAACTGACAGACCCTCTCGATCTGTTGGCCTGTATTCAGCGGCAGAAAGCGAAGGGTGGAAACGGCCTGTACTTAATGTACGACCAGCCCATGGAAAGAGTGTGTGCCCTGAGGGAGAAGTACCGGAAGCTGTCTGAAGATATCTATATTTTTCAGTCCGAGTTTGCCGCAGGTTCATTGATAGTGTCAGCGGAGTCGATGGCGTACGAAGCCTTTCAGGTCGCCACGACCAAAAGATGCACGCATATCCGGTTTCTGTCCGTTCGGCCGGATCTTGAGTTGGTTAAAGAGATGCTGGGCCAATGTGCCGAAATCATTGTCGTCGAACATAACAGTGGTCGCTTCAACCTGGCTGAATACATTGAGTCCAGTTTGCTGATTCGAGTTCGCAAGGTCTTCAGTGATGCCTATGAGTGGCCAACAATCGAGACGTTCCAGGCCAATGTTGCACCTCGAGTACTGGGTGCGTTGTTAGCTGACCCGCCGTACGCATTAGCTAATTAGGCTTCACAGGTTTAAATGCAGTTTTAACTGTTTATTTATTGGTTTTCTGAACCCTGTATAGGGTTCGGCAGGCTTTCTATGGATTCAGGAGCAGTGGTTTATGACGCAGGGAAATAAAGCGCAAGGCAAGTTGTCCGGTAAAACCATGATCGTCGTGGGCGGTGCCAGAGGCATCGGCGCCGCGATTGTTGAAGTACTGGCCAAAGAAGGTGTTCATGTCTACATCTTTGATACCGACCGGACACCCAATGCAATCAACCACTATCAAACTCAGGATGTCAGTGGTTATCAGGCGGCTCGCACGCTGGCGGCGGATCTTGTGGAGCAAGGGTTTTCGGTAAAGGCCATAGCGGTCGACGCAACGTCTGAAGCCCAGGTCGTAGAAGCCGTAGGTGGCGTCGTCCATGAGTCAGAGCACTTTTACGGCCTGGTCAACGCCATTGGCAGCAGCCATCTGATCAACACGGTTGAATCAGCGCTGAGTGAGTTTGACGCGATCGTGCAAACCAACCTTACAGCACCTTACCTGACGTCGCGCGAAGCTGCCCGCGCACTGATCCAGAGAGGCAAGGGCGGTGCGATCCTGAACATCAGCTCCATTGCCGCAAAAGTCGCTTTTCCTGGAATCTCTTCCTACTGCGCCGCGAAAGCCGGGTTGCAGGGCTTCTCTGGCGCCTTGGCGCTGGAGTTGGCCACTCACAATATCCGGGTCAACTGCGTTTGCCCCGGCATCGTCAAGACCAATATGTGGAAGTACCTGGAGAACCGCCTCATCGAACCCAATGAGTCGCTGGATGACTTGTGGGCTCGCATGGAGGGGCTGATCCCGTTGGGTCGTACACAGATCCCGGAAAACATTGCCCGGTTCTGTCTGGCGGTCCTTGAGAACGAAGACATCACGGCTCAATCCCTGTCGGTCGATGGCGGAATGAACCTGTATGGATGACACCGTTGGCAATACGCCTGTTTTGCGCAAAGACCCGAACACCGTACTGAGGATCAGTGATCGTGTGTTCGCTCCCGAGCATTGCGCGCAGCTGCGTTATGTAGCGCCGGTTCTGAAACTGCGCAGCGAACCCGGTAGCGATTCGTTCAATATTCCAGGGCTTCATACGGTGGACAGCTTGGGCACTTTGCTCACGTCGGTGACGGGAGAGTTTGCCCTTGGCGCTGACATCAAGTTATTCAGCCTGGCCAAGTTTGATGCTGCCGGGCTCTTTCTTGAAGTCGGGCTGCACAAGCTGAAGTTCGGTGTTGAAGAGTACGGCAGCAACAAGAAGATCGTGTCGGTGCATTCATCGCCCTATAGCGATGAAGTCAATGGCATCGAGGTAAACGATGAACCTGTGCGGCTGTTCATTTCGCGAAGTGGGGATGTGTTCTCGTGTTATCTGAGTGGCCCTGAGGGGGTCGTGGTTTTTCATCGGGCGTTCTATGTGAGCAACTGCCCGAATGAAGTCCGTGTCGGGTTTAGTGTGCAGTCGCCCTTTTCCGAGGGCGCGCTCGGGGAGTTTTCCCGGATTGAAATATCCTTACAGTCCATGGGACTCATCAGAGAGTGAACAGGTATGACGAGCAAAGACACCTGGTTGATAGTTTCTGATTTTGACGAGACGTTTATGCCGGTCTTGTCGTCTCGAGAGGCGGATGCCGGGATAGACAAACTGGAAAGCTGTTTGAATCAACTGAAACGCAAGCACCACCTGTTATTTGGCTGGGCCACGGGAAACAGTCAAGCGGTGGTCCTGGACAAGATGAAGAGATACCCCGAGTTTCCCTGGGACTTTGCACTGACCAGCCTGGGAACCGAGTTGTACTGGAATCACCCGGACAGTGTTCTGGAGGATGAGGGTTGGCCGTTACCAGGCGCTGGAGCGTTTCCAGAGCGGGTCATAAGGCTGAGCGCCCTGTTCGAGCAAGAGGGTATTGAGTTGACGTTGCAGTCGGAGGCTTTCCAGCAAAAACGCATTCGGGGTTATTACTTGAAGGCCGATGGCAATGAAGCGACCGCCATCGAGCAGATCCATAGGCTCTGTTTGCAGGTGGGTCTTGAGGCCTCAATTACCTACGCCAGTGCCGCCGCCGGCGACCCGGAGAATGTCTACGATGTAGCCATCATGCACCCAGGGTGCGGAAAGAAGCAGGGGGTCGATTTCATCGTCAAGAAACATGCGATTTCCGCCGCCAAGGTCATTTCGTTCGGGGACAGTTGTAATGACATCGAGATGTTGCTGGCCTGTTCACATGGTTACCTGGTGGGCAACGCTTCGCAGGAGGCCAGGCAGGCGTTTGATCGTGTTGTTGAGGGTTTCTATTGTCATGGCATCGTTGATGGTCTTCAACGGCATTTTTGAAGTGGGATAGGCATCTACATGGACAGTACAGTGCACACGGACCATCACAGTGATAAACAGATATTTGATATCTACTTCGGGTTTATCAATACCTACACCTTGTTTTTTGCCGATGAAGTAAAGCTGTTTGATCTGCTTGAAGGCAAAGCGCTGAGGCTGGATGAAATCGGCTCGGCATTGGAACTGGCCCCTCGAGCCGCACAGGCGCTTGTGGCTATGTGCACCAGTCAGGGGCTGCTTGAGAAGCGTGGGGAGTGTTATGGCCTGACGTCTTTGGCACAAGCGTTTCTGACCCGAAAATCGGAAACCTCGTTCAGTGGGGTTCTGCAATCCGCACGCCACAAAGAAGATGCGTTCTCCTATGCATTCTTCAAAGAGTCGATGCTCAGTGGAGAGTCCGGGTTGTTCGGTGAGACTGATCTGTTTGAGAACAATGCGCAGGACCAGCTGCACAGCGAGATTTTCACCAAGGCGATGCACAGTAAAAGCAAAGGACCGGCTCGGGCCTGGTCGGGTCGGATTGATCTGTCCGGGTATAGCTGTCTTCTGGATGTGGGCGGTGGTTCGGGTGTTCACTCTATTTGTGCGCTGGAGAAATGGCCTGAACTGAATGCCGTGATCTTTGATCTTCCCTATGTGTGCGATATTGCCGATACCTACGTCGAGCAGTACCGGATGGCGGGGCGCATCACAACCCATAAAGGAGACATCTGGGCGTCTGAGTATCCAGCCGCCGATGTGCATCTTTACAGTGATATCTTTCATGATTGGCCGCTGGACAAGTGTCTGTTTCTGGCCAAGAAGAGTTTTGATGCACTGCCCAGTGGCGGCCGTATCATTCTTCATGAGATGTTTTTTAACAAAGACAAGACCGGCCCACATAATGTCGCGGCTTATAACGCGAACATGTTGCTTTGGACCCAGGGTCAGCAATTGTCAGAGACCGAGATAAGGGAACTGCTGACGATCGCCGGTTTTCGCGACATTACAGTTTCCCGCACGCAATACGGTGACTGGAGCCTGGCAACCGGAATCAAGTATTAAGGTTGCTGACAACCAATGCCCTGTGAGGGCGTTTTGATTGCACAGTGTGAACTCAAGGTCCGGCGCATTCGCCCCGGACTTCACTTGTGTCTTCTTGCGGGAGATTAAAGTGATCCCAGTACGTTACCGTATTCTTTGTATTTACTCCGGCATGCTGGCGTTGACCCAGTATGAATGGATGCGCTTTGCGCCTATCACGGATCAGGTGTCCACCCAGTACGGTATTACTTATGGGGAAGTCGGTTCATTGTCTTTGGCTGTGACGGCACTTGCATTACCGCTGGCACTTCCCAGCGGTGGCCTGATTGACCGGATATCGGTACAAACAGCCTTGCGTATCACAGCCATTGCCATGTTGTTGGCGGCCTTGATCCGGGTGTTACAACCCCATTATGAATACCTGCTTGCCGGCCAACTGTTGTTCGGGTTCGTTCAACCGTTGACCATGTCGCTGCTCGTCAAGTTGATGATCACCTGGTTTTCTGAAGATGAACATGTGCGGGTCACAACGCTGTTCAGTATGGTGATTTTCCTGGGTATAGGCTCCGCGTTCATGATTGTCCCGTTGACGGAGGAGGGGAACGTCAGCAGTTCGTTGTTGATTGACGTCGCGATCCTGGGGCTGATTGCGCTATTGACCTTCATTTATGTCCCGCGAGATGGCCCTCTTGTGCAAACAACGTCCGCCTCGACCAAGTCCGGCGGTCGTTTACTGGCGGAGGGTATCGATTTATTGCGCACGGCTCCGTTCACGGCTGTTTTGCTGATGATTTTTTTAACCAACGGCTATTTCTCCGCCATTACGACATGGCTGGAGCCGATCCTGTTGCGTCAGGGGATCGATGCCCAGGTTTCAGGATTTATCGTTGTTCTGATGTTGGCCGGTGGTATCGCGGGTATGACGTTCATGCCTTTACTGGTGCGCAGCGGTGCAAGCGTGGGGGGCATTCTGTCCGGGGTTTCATTGTTGGCAGGGGGAGGCACGGTACTGCTTTTCACCTCGGGTTCCCCTTGGATATTGAGTCTGGCAGGGATCGTGATCGGTGCCGCGCTGTTATCTCCGCTGCCTCTTCTGCTGCAACTGATAGCCGACACTGCCGGACTCTCCAGGTCTGGGACGGCGACCTCAATTTTCTGGTTAGTCGGCAATATTGGCGCCACGATAATGATCGCGACGTTGGGGGTTATCGCCGACCACGGTGATTGGGGAATGGCAGCGGTATTGCTGTGTCTGGTTCTGGTCGTCCAGATAACGATTTCTCTCATGGGCTTTCGAATGGTCGGCGCTAGCACCACCTGACTTCATACGGTTCTGTGTACATATCCGTTGCTGCGGTCACGGCCGCTTAGGGGGCCGCTCTTACAGCGGGTCACTTTGGATGGCCCGAAATGCCGGCCAACCCAAAGTAACCAAAGGCTCTCTGCCCCCGCATCCGGCGCCTCGCTAGTGCTCGGCGTTCCCTCACTCCGGCATTGCTCCGGGGGCACGCCGCCACAGGCCATCCATGGCCTGATGGCGGCTAGCTCGGCATCCATGCCGAGCTGCCCCCTGCGCAACGCCTGCGTTCGGCCTTCTGGAGGGGGCAGGTAGATCAAGAGCAAGATCAAAAGCCAAAGCAAGATCAAAGGCCGGGGCAAAGCCAAGCGCGTATTACGCTCTGGTTGAGTTCAATGGCGTGCAGGCCTCTTGCGCTGTTCGCCACTGAATCACCTCCAGCACCGCGCAACCCTCCCGGGTGAGCAGATGCACCCCTCGGGTGACCCGCGTCAGGTCGCAGTCGGCAATGTCTTTCAGGTTAAGCGTGGACAGCGTGTCCATCAGATCCCGCACCACGGTGAAACGATGGGCCGCACTGCTGGCCAGATCGTTCAGAGAGGCTTGGGTGTCGAGGTAGAAAACGGCTTGGTTGGTGTCGTGGGTGTCGACGGCGGTAAAGCGCGAGAGTGGCTGGTCAATCATCGGTACAGCTCCTGTGCAGGGAGCAATCACCTGGGTTGCCGATGACGAGGAAAATGATCGCTGTGCGCGCCTATGACGACCGGAGAATCATCGCGCACAGCCGTCATCACATCCTGTCGCGGGCACCGGAAAGGTGATTGCAAAGGTGTTGTGGACGCTGATGCTGCGTTGTAATTCGACCGGCCAAGGTCGTCGCGGATGTTGCTGCGAGTGGGAACTATAGGGGCGGTGTTTGGAGGCGGCAACTGTGCATTGGGTGAGATGTTTGAGCGGTTATGTCGTAACAGTTATCTGGTCTTGTAGACAGACTTGAGAGACAGCTTTCGGCCAAAAGAGGACGTGCGCAGCAACTGCTTAAAGCCAAAAACGGACACTCAGATAAGAGAAAAATTTTGTCTTACACACAACCTAGCGCAGTACTTAACTTCGTCGACTATTACGATATTGTCATTTATTGATCACGATAAGCTTGGCGACCATTCGTGAAAAATTTAGTCAAAATAATCGCAGTCGCAGTACGAGTCACAACTAATCCTTTAAACTATCAAGGGAACAATCAAGACAAAACCAAGGTACACGATCCTCGAGCAATAACGATCCAATGACTGAAAGCTTGTAGGCAACGCTTCCACTGAGCTCATAGGATAATGTCCAAGACTTTATGAAGTCCTCAACTCGAAAAACATCAAAACCGATTTGCCATGCCTCGTTCGTTCCGCCCTCCATAACAATTGAGGAGTAGTGAATATAGGAAGCTGGGCGATAGCAAGAAAAACTCAAACCGTCAATCTGCCATAATTCTTCATTCAAAATATCTTCAAGCTCAAAAATCTTAGCCGCTCTCAATAGCACGGATAAAGTCTCAATTGGTTTCTCTACAAGGTCGTAGTTGTTTTTAAAATTCCTATGCTCCCGAGAGAGTAGATAGTTCAGAGCCTTGTCGGGGGGAATATCATATCTGGCGATCTTGCCTTCGCAGCTAATTATAGAGTTGAATAGCAACCCGACTAGCTGTTCGGCTTGTTCATTGAGGTCCAACGCTTTGGCCACAGTTAGAGAAACCTCCCAGTGTGACGCTTGAGCATCACTCAATGCAATCACAGAACCGGAATACAATTCCAATATTTTATTTAGAATGCCAGCGAATTGTTGACCTGCTTTCGTCTGATGCGATTCCGGCGCGCAAAGAAACGCGACTCCTGCCCATCCTAGAATCTTAGATAAGCGAAGAGGTAATTGATACAATTCCACAAAGCCACCACCCTCTCGTGGCAACAAACAGTACTTATTTTTTTCCAGCGAGGACAATACGGACTCGTTTACGACTAGAAGCTCTTCAGCAAGCTTGTAAGTTAGCAGTTCTGCTCCAGCATCTACTATAGGCGCACCCAAACTCGGGAGTAGGCAAGCCACTACTCCAGCAGTAATCATAGGCGTCCGATAAGCGTCATTAGACTGTGCAGCTTTTGTAGAGAATGTCACAGCTAAACGATCAGCGCAGCTAATCAATATCGATTCATTTTCCCGGCATGGATTTAATACTGAATTCACAAGTGAAATAAACCGTGAAGCGTTCCATTGCTGATCTAATGCGCCATACATGCTCCATATGTCATTGTAATTGTCTTTTATTGCTTTATCGAGATTTGATGGCCACTGATGCATTAAACTGCGGAGAGGTGTGTTGGGATCTGTTTCATATTTAGGATTACGGCAAAAACTAGGTGGCCCATACAGATTCAGCCCCCAAACGATTGCATTTTGTCCATGATCATCAAGTTTCTTTGATATATGCCTACCTATTTCTACCAAATCTAAAATACTTGCTTTATCTTGTACAAAGTCCCTTCCTTCCAAGCAGTCGAGAATGGCGTTAGTACCTATACCTCCTGCTTGAGTTTCGCCGGCGGTCTGGTTTTTTGCTGACGTAGCGATTAGCGTCAAAGCAGGTGTTCCGGCATCACCAATAAGCTCAGGCTTTAATAGTACTCCGAGATCCGATATCAGCCCACCACTCTGGCAAGCATCTATAATTATATTGCTCTGCTTTGGCGATGTTTCGTTAAGCAGCCTAAACAACTCACTCAACGACAGCGCCGTCATAGATTGCATTCTTGGGCTTGTATCCCGAAGCCACATATGGAAGCTACCAGAACTCACACCACCATGTCCTGCGAAAAAAAACGTGAAATTCTCTATGTATGAGTTTTCGAAAAGCGATTTTTTTAATGCAGATCTAACTTGTTCAATGGTCGGAGACTGTAGAAATAGGGAGTGTTCGGTGTTGAACTGACCAACTTCAGGCTTCACGAGAGCATTGAATATTCTTAACGCATCATACTCTGCAGATTCGAGAGGTTTAGCGTGATCATATTCGTTGCAGCCAATTGCTAGGAGGATCCTCATCGCGCACTCTCTCCGTAACGCACAAACTTAGCTTTTCGAGCAGACTCTCTTTCCAACGCCTCAGCCACCTTTCTTGCCTTAATGTCTTCGACCATCGCCTTATATGCCGGAGTGCTTTCTTGCATTACCCTTGTGAACTCATTAAACCCATCCGTTCCAAGGTGGATCTCTGGAAGTGTCACTTCTCCTGTCTTGTTCGCACTAAACTCGATTTTTTCAAGCATTTCCAAGAAGGCGAGTTGCAGAGATCCAGAATTCTTTGCATCCACAACGTTTCCAGTTTGATCACAGACCTTCGATAGTGATGAATAGATCATACTAGCAAACTGAGCTTCCATCTCCTCCTGAAAACGATTGAAGCATCTTTCTAAAATTTTAACGTCATGAGCAACAATGCTTTCAAGCGTAATATCAAAAAGCGTGGAGTGAGTTTCAATCCCGCCATTGTATACTTGGGGAGCAGCAGGATTGCAGAACGTCGCGCCATGCTTTATACGTTGCGCGTTTTCTGGATCGATATACTTTTTCATTATGATTTGCTGAAGCGTAGATAACATCTTTCTCAGGGATTCATTAAAGTTTTCTACAAAGTCAGAATCTACAAAATAATCAACGCTCTGGCTGTTACGCTCCACGATCTTCACCACTTTTACCGATCTAGTTAGGGCTAAAATTAAAGTCAGCCATGCCGACACTATGAGATGCCACCGTGTGGTTGCTATAGACCCGTTGTGTGTTACGTTTAATTGTAGAGCAAAATATAGAAATTCCCTGCTGTCGCACTTTTACAAGCTGTAAGGATGTCTCCTGTCAGCCGGTACTGGCGTCGACGCTCGGACAATCGAAAATGCTTTATTCAAAAGGTGATCAGCTCAACCGTCGTGAACCGGATCACCTGTGATTCACTTCTCTTTTTTCGGGGGTTGCACTTTCGGCATAGGAAGAGTGTTTTGTACAGGAGGTAACCCTCGATCATTGGTCTGTACTGGTCTGCTTGGGTTATGGCGTGGTGGCTGCGATTTCTCGTTACTCATTGGTCAACTCCGGGTAATGGCTTTGGAAGTACCGTCTCATCTGCGACTCGGCTTTGGTCATAAGACCTGCTTTCTCAGGAATGACCATTCCAGCAAATGCAGATTTCATTACCGCCGATTTCTTCTTGCGTATTGCGAAACGTTTTTCGTTGATTTCTCGCTCGGTCAGCTCACCTTGCGCGACATCAAACCACCCTTTTTCTGCGTCATCAGCTAATACAGAAAGCTCTATTCCCGCTGCGCTTAGAGGCTTGATGCGGGCTTTGAATGGAAGAAATTTGTACACGACCGATACGACTTGGCTGAGCATGATGAAGAAGCCCCACACAAATGCGTATTCTTTCCAGATAGCCCAGCCACCAATACTTCCAGCCGATGCTATGGCTAGTACTATAGCTATTCCTCTCTCTATATTTTCAGATCTGATTTGGTAGAGTTCTAGATAGTAGACATGTGCTTTAAGATTTTGCAGCTCCACCCAATACTGCGCTTGATACATCGCCTTGCTTCCGTTGCTAATGAGAAAAGCCCAATGCCGCGTCTAGGGAATCATACAGTTCCTTTGAGACTGTTTGCACTCAGACAATCCATCTGCCTAGGCTAAAAGCATTCGTCAGATGAGAGGCCGCTTTTGGCCGATAGCAGTCTTTCACTAACTAGTCCTCGCCACTTTAAGCTAAACAAGTGCCGAAAAGTGCGCAGTGCCTCCCACCTCAATGCACAATCTGCGCAAGAAACGCCTTAGCCCTCTCACTCTTCGGCGCGCCAAAAAACGCCTCCGGCGGTGCATCCTCCACAATCCGCCCCCCATCCAAAAACAACACCCGCTCCGCCACCTGCCGCGCAAACCCCATCTCATGGGTCACACACAACATGGTCATGCCGCTGCCGGCGAGCTTCACCATCACATCCAACACCTCACTCACCATCTCCGGGTCCAGCGCCGAAGTCGGTTCATCAAACAACATAATCTTCGGCTCCATGCACAACGCTCTTGCAATCGCCACACGCTGTTGCTGCCCGCCAGAAAGCTGGCTCGGGTATTTATTCGCCTGGTTCTCGATGCCCACCTTGGCCAGAAAACCCCGGGCCAGTTCTTCAGCCTTTTTCCGCGACAACCCGCGCACGGTCATCGGTGCCAGGGTGCAGTTATCCAGCACGCTCATGTGCGGGAACAGGTTGAAGTGCTGGAACACCATGCCCACTTGGCTGCGCACCTGGGCGGCTTCGCGGGTGTTTTGCGAGAGGTCGGTGCGGTCCACCAGGATCTGGCCTTTTTCGGCAATCTCCAGGCGGTTGATGCAACGGATCAGGGTCGATTTACCCGAGCCGGAAGGCCCGCAGAGGACGATACGTTCGCCCTGGCGCACTTTGAGGTCGATGTCGTGCAATACGTGGAAGGCGCCGTAGAACTTGTTCAGCCCGGCAATATCGATCACCACTTCACGCGGGTCGGCAATGGGCTGGGCGGGCGCTTGGCGGGCGGCGGGAAGCGGGGCGGTCTGGGTCTGCATGGCGGTTCTCCGTCGGTCAGTTGAAGCGCTCGGCGCGGTAGGGGGTGGGGTCGGTAAAGGGCGTTTCGCCGGTGACCATCTGCGCCAGCAGGTGGCCGCTCACCGGGCCCAGGGTCAGGCCGTGGTGGGCGTGGCCGAAGTTGAACCACAGGCCGGGGTGGCGCGGGGCCGGGCCGATCACTGGGCACATGTCCGGCAGGCACGGGCGGCGGCCCAGCCAGGGTTCGGCGTCTAGGCGTTCGCCCAGGGGGTAGAAGTTCCGGGCCAGGGCTTCGCAGCGGCGCAGTTGGATTTCGTTGATCGGGTCGTCGCAGTCGGCGAATTCGATGCCGGTGGTCAGGCGGATGCCGCCCACCATCGGCGCCAGGACGTAGCCGCCCACCGGGTCGAGGATCGGATGCTGCAGGCGGGTGCCGGGCAGGGCGGCGTAGTGCATGTGGTAGCCGCGCTTGATCGCCAGGGGAATGCGGTAGCCCAGGGGCTCGAAGAGGCCGCTGGCTTGCGGGCCCAGCGCCACCACCACTTCCTGGGCGCTGATCGGGCCGAGTTCGCTGTGCACCTGCCAGCCGCCTTCGATCTGGGTCAGGCTCAGGGCGTCGCCGATGACGAATTGGCCGCCGCGCTGCTTGAACAGTTCGGCGTAGCCGCGGGTCAGGCCGCCGGGGTCGCTGACGGTCTTGGGGTCGAGCCAATGCAGGCCGCCCACTACGTCTTGGTGCAGGCCGGGTTCCAGGGTCAAGAGTTCGGCGCGGTCCAGTACCCGGTAGTTGAGCTGGTAGTCGCGCAGGTCGGCGGCGGCGCGTTGGGCGATGTCGAAGGCCTGTTGGTCGTTGAAGGCTTCGAGCCAGCCGCCGTCGGCAATCAGCTCCAGCATGTTGGCCGGGCGGGCCAGGGCCAGGTGTTCGCTCACGCAGCGTTCGATCAGCGGCAGCATGGCGCGGGTGGCGGCGGCCAGGCCCTTGGGCGAGGAGTGGCGCCAGTATTGCAGCAGCCAGGGGCCGGCCTTGGGCAGGTGGCGCAGGCTGTAGCGCACGTCCGATTGCTGGTTGAGGCCGTAGCGCACCAGCTTGGTCACCTCCCGGGGGAAGGCGTAGGGGATCACGCTGGCGCGTTCGATCAGCCCGGCGTTGCCGTGGCTGGTGCCGTTGCCCGGGGGCTGGCGGTCCAGCAGCACTACTTGGCGGCCGCGGGCCTGCAGGTGCAGGGCGCTGCTGACGCCGACGATTCCGGCGCCCAGGACGAGGGTTTGGCAATGCATGTTTCAGTCCTTATGACAGGGGCCGCGCGGCGGCCCGCTAAAGGGTTCAGTTCAGGTGCCGGCCCAGGCGGCCTTCCAGGTATTTGAGGCTGCGCCGCACTATTTCGACGATCAGCAGGTACAGCACCGCGGCCCACAGGTAGATCTGGAAATCGAAGCTGCGGGAGAAGGCCAGTTTGGTCACCCCCATCAGATCGTAAATGGTCACCAGGGAGGCGATGGCGCTGGCCTTGATCATCAGGATCAGCTCGTTGCCCAGCGGCCCGATGGCGATCAGCAGCGACTGCGGCAGTATCACTTTGCGAAACGCGGTCCAGCGCGACAGGCTCAGGGCCTTGCAGGCTTCGCGCTGGCCCTGGGCCACGGCCAGTAGGCTGCCGCGCAGGATCTCCGCCTGGTAGGCGGCGGTGTTCAGGGTGAAGGCCAGCAGGGTGCAGAACCACGCGTCGCGGAAGAACCACCACAGGCCCACGTCCTGCCAGAAGCCTTTGAACGAGCCCAGGCCGTAATACAGCATGAACAGCTGGGCCAGCAGCGGCGAGCCACGGAAGAAGTACACATAAGCCCCGGTAAAGCGCCGCAGGAACTGATTGCTGGACAGCCTCCCAAGGGCAATCAGCAAGCCGAGCACGGCGCCCAGGCTGAAGGAAATCGCCACCAGCTTGGCGGTCACCAGCAGGCCGTCGATAAAGCGCGGGCCGTAGCGTTCCAGCAGTTCCTGGTTGAGGAACAGGTTCAGCAGGTCATCCAGGCTCATGGTTGCAGGCTCCGTTGCGCACGGTTGAAGCGCCGTTCAAGAAAACTGAACAGGTGCCCGGACAGCGCCGAGAAGAACAGGTAGCCAAAGCAGGCCACGCTGTAGAACAGCATGGGTTCCTTGGTCACGCTGACCGCGAGGTTGGTCTGGCGCATCAGGTCCACCAGGGAAATGGTCGATACCAGGGAGGTGTCCTTGAGCAGCGACAGCCAGTTGTTGGACAGCCCCGGCAGGGCGATGCGGGTCAGTTGTGGCAGCAGCACCCGGGTGAAGGTGGTGCGGCGCGACAGGCTCAGGGCGCGGGCGGCTTCGTACTGGCCCTTGGGCAGGGTCTTGAACGCCGCCAGCCAGATCTCGCTGGAAAAGGCGGCGAACACCAGGCTGAAGGCGATCATCGCGGCGACGAAGGTGTTGATCGCCACTTCACCGGGGTAGCCCAGGGCGGCGAGGATCTTCTGCGCGGCAATCTGGCAGCCGTAGTAGATGATCAGCAGGGTCAACAGCTCCGGCAGGCCGCGAAACACCGTGGAAAAGGTCGTGGCCCAGGCCCGCGCCCAGCGGTTTTTCGAGCGTGCGGCCAGGGCTACCAGTAAGCCCAGGGGCAGGCCGATGGGCACGCAGGCCAGCGCCAGGGCGATGGTCACCAGGGCCCCGGCAAGCAGGGCCGAGCCCCAGCCGCCGCTGGCAAAGGACAGGAGTGACAGCTGTTCGAACATGCGCGAACCCTCTGGAAAAATGAACCGTGCAGGGTGCCGCCGCGCTCAAGGGAACGCGGGGCAAGGGCAGCGGCAAAGGCGGGCGGTCAGTAGATGTCGAAGGCGAAGTAGCGGCTGGAGATTTTCTTGTAGGTGCCGTCGGCAACGATCTCGTCCAGGGCCTTGTTCAGGCGCTCGCGCAGGGCGTTGTCTTCCTTGCGCACGGCGATGGAAGCGTCGGCGGTGGTGCCATTGACGTCGCCGATGATCTTGCAGCAGTCCTTGCCGGCGCTTTCAGCCCAGGCCAGCAGCGGGAACTTGTCGGCGATCACCCCGTCCACGCGCCCGGCGGCCAGGTCGCTGTTGGCTTCGTCCAGGGTCGGGTAGAACTTCACGTCGGCACCGGCCGGGCCGTAGTGGTCCTCGGCGTAGATGGCCTGGGTCGAGGAGGCCTGGGCGCCCACGGTGCGGCCCTTGAAGTTGGTCTGGGCGTCGGTGATGTCCGAGTCCTTGGGCACCGCCACCGACAGCGGGGTGCGGTAGTAGTGGTTGCTGAAGGCGATCTTCTTCTTGCGTTCGTCGGTGGCGATCATCGAGGCCACCACGGCGTCGTATTTCTTCGCCAGCAGCGCCGGGATGATGCCTTCCCAGTCCTGGGCGACGATCTGGCATTCGACCTTCATCTGCTTGCACAGGGCGTTGGCGATGTCCACGTCAAAGCCGTGCAGCTGGTTGTTGGAGTCCACGTAGTTGAAGGGTGGGTAGGCGCCTTCGGTGGCGATCTTCAGGGTTTCGGCCTGGGCCGTGGAGGCGGCGATGACCAGGGCGCAAGCGCCGGCGAAGCGGAGGACGTTGTTCATGGAGCACCTCGGTTATTTATTGTTTTGGTCGGGCGGACGATGTGTAGCCAACAAACTCGTTATGCAGGGCAGCGGTGGCTTCCAGGCGTTTTTCCACCTCGGGTCCCAGGTGCTTGCACACCTCGTTGACCAACAGGTGCACCAGCGACAGCATGGCCGCGGTGGACTCCCAGAACAGGTTGAATTCAGTGGGCACGCGGAACACCTCGTCGGCGTTCTGCTCGGCCCAGTCGCAGAAAGTGTCGGTGACCAGGGTCACCGGAATCCCGGCCTCGCGGGCCTTGTGGCACAGGGTCAGGGCATGGCGCGAATAGCGCCGGGCCTCGAACACCACCAGGGCGCAGTCTTCGGCGGGGCTCAGCAGCACGTCGGCGAAATGCCCGGCGGCGCCGTCCACCAGGTGCACGCCGTCGCGCAGGTATTGCAGCAGGTGGACCATGGAGGCGGCGATGCCGCGCTCGGTCTGGAACCCCGCCACGTACACCCGGCGCCGGCTGGCCAGGCGCTGGACCACGGTCTGCCAGGCCGGGGTCAGGCTGTATTCGTAGACCTTGACCAGCGCCGCCACTTCCAGCTCGAAGCTGCGGGGCAGGCCCTGGGCCGCCGGGTTGGGCTGCTGGCGAAATTCCTGCAAGCGGTCGCCCACCAGCCACGGGCCTTCGCCGAGGTCGTTCTTCAGGTCGTTTTTCAGATCCTTGAAATGGCTGTAGCCGATGGCGCGGCAGAAACGGCCGACGCTGGATTCGCTGACGCCGAGTTTTTCGGCGATGTCGGCGGCGGTCTGGAAGGGCAGTTCATAGAGGTTGGCCAGCATGTAGCTGGCAATCGCCCGGCCCGACGCGGTGGCGCTGGACAGGCTGCTTTCAAGGCGTTGCTTGATGGGTTGGCTCATGGTTGTTTTCATTCTTGTGGGCCGTTGACAATGGAAAATGAATGTTTTCTGTCATGAAGTCAACATTTGACAGTTAACTGGCGTGACGCGATAGTCAGGCACCTTCCAATAACAATTCCAATGGAGCTGCAATGACCGAAGCGAACCAGGCGACCCTGGCGCAGGCACCCGTCGAGTACCTCGACCTGCCTGCCTTGACCGACTTGCTGCAACGCATTTTTCTTCGCCACGGCACCTCTGCCGAAGTGGCCCGGGTGCTGGCCGACAACTGCGCCCGCGCCGAGCGCGACGGTTCCCACAGCCACGGGGTGTTCCGCATTTCCGGTTACCTGTCGTCCCTGGCCAGTGGCTGGGTGAATGGGCAGGCGCTGCCGCAAGTGGAGGATGTGGCCCCCGGCGTGGTGGCGGTGGACGCCGCAGGCGGCTTTGCCCAGCCGGCTCTGGCGGCGGCCCGCGAGCTGCTGCTGAGCAAGGCCCGCAGCGCCGGGATCGCGGTCCTGGCGATTCGCAATTCCCACCATTTCGCCGCCCTGTGGCCGGATGTCGAGCCCTTCGCCGAAGAAGGCCTGGTGGCCCTGAGCCTGGTCAACAGCATGACCTGCGTGGTGCCCCATGGCGCCCAGCGCCCGCTGTTCGGCACCAACCCGATTGCCTTCGCCGCACCCCGCGAAGGCGCCGAGCCCATCGTCTTCGACCTGGCCACCAGCGCCATTGCCCACGGCGATGTGCAGATCGCCAAGCGCCAGGGCCAGCAGCTGCCACCGGGCATGGGGGTGGACCGCGACGGCCAGCCCACTTGCGACCCGGCAGCGATTCTCGACGGTGGCGCCTTGCTGCCCTTTGGCGGGCACAAGGGCTCGGCGCTGTCGATGATGGTGGAGCTGCTGGCGGCGGCGCTGACCGGTGGCAACTTCTCCTTCGAATTCGACTGGTCGCAACACCCCGGGGCGCAAACGCCCTGGACCGGGCAACTGCTGATCGTCATTGACCCCAACCATCTGGGCGGCGGGCGTTTTGCCCAGCGCAGCGGCGAGCTGGTGCGGCAGATGCAGGCCGTGGGCCTGGAGCGCATGCCCGGCGACCGGCGCTACCGCACCCGAGCCAAGTCCCTGCAAGAAGGCATTCCCCTGGCCGCCGCCGAACTGGCGCGGCTGCGGGCCCTGGCGGGCGACGACTGAACGGGCGACGACTAAGGACTTCATCCCTTCGCACCCGGGTCCATGAGCCCTTGGTGTTACTCCAGGTAGTGGGCCCGGTAGCGGGCCGGTCGTGGATCGGATTTGCCGCTCCCTGCCAGCCCCTCCAAAGCACCGTGAACTTGCCCCCAAGGCAGCCTATGGGCGGCCTTGGCGCGTTTCGATAATCGCCTCCGACATTTCGTCCCCCGTTTGCGGAGCGCGCCATGCATAACAATAAGAACTGCCAGTACCCTCTGATTCCGGCCCTGCTTGTCGGCCTGTCGACCCTTGGCCTGGGCTCTGTCGCCGAAGCCGAGATCATGCTGTACGACAAGGACCAGACGACCTTTTCCACCGACGGCTACATCAACGCCTTCTACGTCAACAGCAAGGTCGACCGCGCCGGCGAGCAGTACGACCGCCGCCAGGCGCGGGTGAAGATGGGCTTTCTGCCCAACTACCTGGGCTTCAACATGGGCAAGCAGGTGGACGACCTCAAGCTCGGCGCCCGGGCCTCGTTCTGGGTGACCATCAACGACAGCGAAACCAACGGCACCGACACCGCCATCGACGTGCGCCAGTTCTACGGCACCGTGGCCAACCCGGAGTGGGGCGAGGTGCTGATCGGCAAGGACTTCGGCCTGTTCGCCCGTTCCAACATCCTGCTCGATGAAATGCTCGCCGGGTACGGCCAGGTCAGCGACAGCCTGGGGCTGGTGGACGGCGGCGGGGTGTCGTTCGGCAACATCGGCAGCGGTTACCCCTATCCCTTTCCTTCGTCGCAGATCACTTACCGCAGCCCGGTGATGGACGGCCTGCGGGTGGCGGTGGGCATCCTCGACCCGGTGGACACCAACGACAGCAGCGCCCTGGGCAAGGCCTACCAGAAGAACCCGCGCACCGAAAGCGAGGTCACCTACCAGTTCGACCTGGGCGGGGCCAAGTTCTACAGCTGGCTCAACGGCAGCTACCAGACCTCCGACAACACCGACCCCAACGTGCAGTCGGTGACCTCCAAGGGCCTGGGTTATGGCCTGCAGGCGAAGATGGGCGGGTTGTCCCTGACCGGCTCCGGGTTCCAGGCCAAGGGCATCAACCCGTTCTTCACCAACAATGCCGGCGAAGCCACCTTGCGCAATGTCGACAGCAAGGGCTACCTGCTGCAGGGCTCTTACAAACTGGGCAAGAACCGCCTGGCGCTGTCCTACGGCAAGACCCGTGACGACGGCAACGGCGTGGTCGGCAGCGGCGCCGATTACCAGACCCGGGGCGTGGCGCTGTTCCACGACATCAACGACAACCTCAAGCTGGTGGCCGAGTACAACCAGTTCGAGATCGACGGCCACCACACCAATGCGCAGAACGAAAACACCGACACCTTCGCCGTGGGCGCGGTGCTGACCTGGTAACCCCAGCGCCGGCCCTGGCGCGCGCATCGCGCCCGGGCCGGCGCCCCCTCCATTCCCCATATCTCCCGCATTTCCCGTAGGAGCCGGCTTGCCGGCGAAGAGGCCCGCCAGCCTTGAACCAGCCCGGCCGACGCCTTCGCTGGCAAGCCAGCGCCTACGCAGGTCGCGCCCCGCATTTCCCGCCTGTTTTCCGCATTGACGCCTTCCCCGTAGGAGCCGGCTTGCCGGCGAATAGGCCCTCAAGCCCTGCACCAAACCGGCCGACGCCTTCGCTGGCAAGCCAGCGCCTACACCCATGGAACCGGCTACCCGCTACCCAAGTAGCATTCGTGCCCCGGGGCCGGCTTCGTACACTCATTGCTCAGACAACCCGCGCCGGAGGCGACGATGCAGCAAGCCCAGAGCGAGGGCGTGGTCAGCGCCATGTCCCAGGCCGTCGATCCGCAGCAGGTGGCCCAGGACCTGGCCAGCCAGTTGCTGCATCCGCACCTGGGCTTCGTGCTGTTCTTCTGTTCCGCCGAATACCCCCTGCAAACCCTCGGCCCGGCCCTGCAACAGAGCTTTGGCGGCATCCCCCTGGTGGGCTGCACCAGCGCCGGGGAAATCACCCCCCTGGGCTACGGGCGCAATTGCGTGACCGCCATCGGCTTCGATCACCGGCACTTTTCCATCGCCGCCGAACTGATCGACCAGATGGAGCACTTCAGCCTGATCGACGCCCAGCAGATGGTCGAACGCCTGGTGGGCCGCTGCCGCAGCAACACCCTGGCGCCGATCAAGGGCAACAGCTTCGCCCTGACCCTGCTGGACGGCCTGTCGAGCCGCGAGGAAATGGTCCTGGCCGCCCTCAGCGCGGCCCTGGGGGACATTCCGCATTTCGGCGGTTCGGCCGGCGATGACAACTACCTGACCCACACCCACGTGTATTACGGCGGCGAGTTCCACAGCGGCGCGGCGGTGGTGGTGCTGGTCAACACCTGGCTGGATTTCGAGGTGTTCACCACCCACCACATCCAGCCCCGGGAAGAAAAACTGGTGGTCACCGGTGCCGACAGTACCTTGCGCCGGGTCTATGAACTGAACGCCGAGCCCGCCGCCGAGGAGTACGCGCGGCTGATCGGCGTGCCCCTGGCGCAGCTCGACCACCGGGTGTTCGCCGCCCACCCCCTGGCGGTGCGCATCAACCAGCACTATTACGTGCGCGCGGTGCAGCAGGTGCACCCGGACCTGAGCCTGAGTTTCTACTGCGCGGTGGAAAACGGCATCGTCCTCACCGCCATGACCCCCGGCCCCTTGCTGCCCAACCTGCAACAGCTGTTCGACGGCTTGCAGCAGCGCCTCGGCGGGTTGTTGCTGACCATTGGCTGCGACTGCTTTTTGCGCCGCCTGGAGCTGGAGGGGCAGGGCAGCCTGGAGCAGATCGGGGCCTTTTTGCGGGAACAGCGGGTGATGGGTTTCAACACCTACGGAGAACAGTTCAATGGCATGCACATCAACCAGACCTTCACCGGGGTCGCCATTGCCCGCAGTCGAACTCCGGCCCGCCGCTGAGCTGCAAGCGCAGCTCGATGACCTGCAGCGCGAGAACCGCAAGCTGCGGCGGATCAACAGCGCGCTGATCGAACGGGTCGAATCCGGCATCACCCGCGGCAATGACCCCTATGCGGCGTTCCAGCATTCGGTGGTACTGGCCGAGCAGGTGCGCGAACGCACCGACGCCCTGAACCAGGCCATGGCCGAGCTCAAGGCCGGCAACCATTTGCTCAGCGAAGCGCGGCTGCGGGCCGAGACGGCACACCAGCATCTGATCGATGCCATCGAGAGCATTTCCGACGCCTTCGTGCTGTTCGACCAGGAGCAGCGCATCGTCCTGTTCAACAGCCGCTTCCGTGCCTTCTGGAGCCACAGCCGGGTACGGATCATGGCCGGCATGCGCCTCTCGGAAGTGCGCAGGTTGCTGACCAGCACCGGGCTGTTCAGCGAAGAACCGCGCAGTGGCGGTGACGAGCAGTTGCTGTATCGCCTGCATAACGGCCGCTGGCTGCAGGTCAGCGAGCGGCCGACCCGGGAAGGCGGGCGGGTGATCCTGTTCACCGATATCACCGAGGTCAAGCACAGCGAAACCCTGCGCCGGGAACAGGCGGTGGCGCAAAAGTCCCACCTGCTGCAACGGGCGGTGGACAACCTGTCCCAGGGCGTGGCCATGGTCAGCGCCGAGGGCGTGCTGGAGTTGTGGAACCGGCGCTTCCTGGAGCTCAGCGGGCTGGCCCCGGTGGCCGCGCATCGCTTGTTTGCCGAGGTCATCGGCGACAGCGAACTGCGCCTGCTGAGCCCCGACAGCCGCGACGCCAACGGCCGGCCGATCCACGAATGCGAGCAGCGCCTGAGCGATGGCCGGGTGCTGGAGATCCGCACCCATCCGCTGCCCACCGGTGGTTTCGTCAACACCTTCACCGACATCACCGAGCGCTACCAGCACGCCGAGGCCCTGAGCGAAAGCGAACGCTGGATCCGCCTGATCACCGACCATGTGCCGGCGCTGATCGCCTACCTCAATGCCGACCTGGTGTACGAGTTCACCAACAAGGTCTACGAGGAATGGTACTGCTGGCCCCGCGGCGTGATGCTCGGCCAGAGCCTGCGCGAGGTGCACAGCGAGCAGCACTACCAGCGCCTGGAAAGCTATGTGGAGCGGGCCCTGGCCGGGGAGAGCGTGACCTTCGAATTCGCCGAGACCAACATCAACAATCAGGAGCGCTACATGCTGCGCTCCTACGTGCCCAACCGCCTGGCCAATGGCGAGGTGGTGGGGATCTTCGTGCTGATCCGCGACATCACCGAGCGCCGGCGCACCGCCGAGGCGCTGCATCAGGCCTACCAGAACCTGGAGCTGCGGGTGCGCGAACGCACCGCCGAGCTGACCACCCTCAACCAGCAGCTGCTGCGCGAGATCGAAGAGCGCAGCCGGGTGGAATCACGCTTGCGCGAAGCCAAGGCCGAGGCCGAACGGGCCAACCTGTCGAAGACCAAGTTCCTTGCCGCGGTCAGCCATGACCTGCTGCAACCCCTGAACGCCGCGCGGCTGTTCACCAGCGCCTTGCTGGAGCGTCGCGATCCCCAGGCCAGCAGCGCCCTGGTGCGCAATGTCAGCAACTCCCTGGAAGACGTGGAAAACCTGCTGGGTACCCTGGTGGACATTTCCAAGCTCGATGCCGGGGTGATCAAGGCCGATATCGCGCCCTTTGCCTTGAGCGAACTGCTGGAAAACCTCGCCGCCGAGTACGCCCAGGTGGCCCGCAGCGAAGGCCTGGAACTGCACTTCGTGGCCTGCTCGGCGCTGGTGCGTAGCGACATCCAGCTGCTGGCGCGGATTCTGCGCAACCTGTTGAGCAACGCCATCCGCTACACCCGCCAGGGCCGGGTGGTGCTGGGCTGTCGGCGCCAGGGGCGCTGGCTGTCGATCCAAGTCTGGGACAGCGGCATGGGTATCGCCGCCGAACGCCTGGAGGAAATCTTCCAGGAGTTCAAGCGTGGCGAAGAACAGCGCCCGGACCAGGATCGCGGCCTGGGCCTGGGGCTGGCCATCGTCGAGAAGATTGCCGGGATTCTCGGGCACCGCATTGGCGTGCGCTCCTGGCCGGGGCGTGGTTCGGTGTTCAGCGTGCAGGTGCCGATCAGCGCCAGCGCGCCCTTGCCAGCGCCGCGCCCGGAGCTGGGCGACGCCCTGCTGGAGCGTTTGCAGGGGGCGCGGATCTGGGTGCTGGATAACGACGCGGCGATCTGCGCCGGCATGCGCACCTTGCTTGAAGGCTGGGGCTGCCAGGTGATCACCGCCTTGTCCGAAGAAGACCTGGCGCGCCAGGTGGACGACTACCGCGCAGAGGCCGACCTGCTGATTGCCGACTACCACCTGGACCAGCAACAGAACGGCATCGATGCGGTAGCGCGAATCAACGCCCGGCGCGCCCTGGCGATCCCGGCGATGATGATCACCGCCAACTACAGCAACGAGCTCAAACAGCAACTGCGCGAACTGGGCCACACCCTGATGCACAAACCGGTGCGCCCGATGAAACTCAAGACCGCTATCAGCCACCTGCTGAGCCCAACGCGGCATCCCTGACAACCGTAGGAGCTGGCTTGCCAGCGAAGGGGCCCGCAAGATCGCCTTCGCCGGCAAGCCGGCTTCTACAGGGTCGGTGCACGATCAGCGTAATTCAACGGCGCAGGTAGGCGCCGAAATCGATGTCCCCGGCACTGAGGATCGCTTGCACCCGGTTGTGCACGTTGAGCTTGCGCAGAATCGCCGAGACGTGGGCCTTCACCGTGGTTTCGGCAATGTCCAGGGTGTAGGCGATCTGTTTGTTGGATTCGCCCTTGGTCATGCGTTCCAGCACCAACAGCTGTTTGCGGGTCAGGGCCTGGAGCAGTTCCGGGGGGAAGCTCGGGGTCTCGCTGCTGCGCCGCCCCGGCGGGCTTTTCTGGGTGCGGATGATGTCCGGCGGCAGGTACACGTTGCCGTTGAGGATCTGTTCGATGGCCTCGGTCATCTGCGAGCGCGCCGAGGATTTGGTGATGAAGCCGACGGCGCCGTAGGTGATGGCCTGGAGCACGATCTGCTTGTCCTGCTCGGCGGAAACGATCACCACCGGAATGGTCGGCGCTTCGTTGCGCAGGGTGATCAGGCCGTTGAGGCCGTGCATGCCGGGCATGTTCAGGTCGAGCAGGATCAGGTCCAGGTCGTCGTGTTCCTGGGTCAGGGCCAGGGCGCTGTCCAGGTCGGCGGTTTCCATCACCTCGCTGCCGGGAAATCCGTCGCTGATGACGTTGTGGATGGCTTCGCGAAACAGTGGGTGATCGTCGGCTATCAGAATTTTATACATGGCCTTTCACCTCGTTATTGTGGTTATGGGGGGGGCAACGCCGTGCTGCGGCGCTCAGGGAAAGGGTTGCGGCCGGGCCGCCTCCACGGGCAGGCCGGCGGCCTCCCAGGCATCCAGGCCGTCGCGGTACCAGTAGATGTTCTTATAGCCCAGGGCTGCCGCGCGTTTTACCGCGTTCCAGCTCAGCCAGCAATCGGCACGGCAATAGAACACCAGGGCGCGCTGCGGGTCGGCGTGGCTCAGCCGTTGCAGGTTGCCGGCGAAATAGGCCTGCCACTCGGGGCTCAGTTCGCCGTCGCCGGTGTTGGCCAGCCAGTGGCTGCCGGGGAGGTTGGCGTGGGGCTCGCTGTCGATGAAGCGGCCTTGCAGCCATTGCCGGCGGTAGACGTCGATCAGCAGGGGCGCCGGTTGCTCCTTGAGCAGCTCTTGCAGGCCCGGGGTGTCGATGATCCGGCCCTGGTCGATCTGCAGCGGGGTCGGGCTGCGGTACAGGCTGGTGCGATAGCCCTCGGCGGAAAACAGCGGGGCAGCGGCATGGGCGGCGCCCAGCGCCAGGCTCAGGGTTAGCGCGGCCAGGGTCTCTAAGGCACGGGGCATAAGGCTTTTATCCTTTTTGTTATAGGCCCATTACATGCCAGGGCAGGGCCTTTTGTGAATGCGACCATCGACAGCAAAAGCAGTACCAAAGTCGTAGATCGCCCATGGGCAAGCGCTGTGTAGGAGCCGGCTTGCCGGCGAAAGGGGCCTGGGGTCTGGCGTTGGGATTGCGGGCCTGTTCGCTGGCAAACCAGCTCCTACGTTGGGTGGAGGTGGGTGGCAGGATTTTGGCTCAGGTGCTTTTGCGCAGGGCGGCGTGCTGGGGGTTGAAGGTCAGCACCGCCAGCAGGGAGAACACCAGGGTCAGCCCCAGGCACACCGCCAGGGCCAGCAGGTTGAGGCGTTGATACAGGGCGAAGCGTACCAGTTCCACGGCGTGGGTGAAGGGGTTGAGGGTGCACAGCCAGTACAGCCAGGGGCTGGCTTCGAGCATCTTCCACAGCGGGTACAGCGCCGAGGACAGGAAGAACAGCGGGAAGATCACGAAGTTCATCACCCCGGCAAAGTTCTCCAGCTGGCGGATGGCGTTGGACAGCAGCAGGCCCAGGGCGCTGAGCATCAGGGCCACCAGCAGCAGCGCCGGCAGCGCGGCCAGCAGGCCCATGGCCGGCGGTTGCACGCCATACAGCCAGGCCACGGCGAGGAAGGCGTAGACCTGCAGCAGCGAGATCAGCGAGGTGGCCAACAGCTTGCTGGCCAGCAGGAAGGCCCGGGGCAGGGGGCTGGTGAGCAGCACGCGCATGCTGCCCATTTCCCGGTCGTAGACCATCGACAGCGAGCCCTGCATGCCGTTGAACAGCAGGATCATGCAGGCCAGCCCCGGGACGATGTAGACCTCGTAGGGAATGTAGGTGCTGTAGGGCTCGATGATGGCGATGCCCAGGGCCGCGCGAAAGCCGGCGGCAAACACCAGCAGCCATAGCAGGGGCCGCACCAGGGCACTGAGAAAACGCGTGCGCTGCAGCACGAAGCGCAGCCATTCGCGCAGCACGATGCCGCGCAGGCACTGCCAGTAGGCGTTCATGCAAGCGGTTCTCCGATCGGGGCCGGGCGTGGCAGGGGATTCTGGGTCAGGCGGGCGAAGGCCGCGCCCAGGTCGCCGCCCTGCTGCTGGCTGATGGTGCCGGCCACGCCACTGGCCACCAGGCGCCCCTGATGCAGGATCAGCAACTGGTCGTCGGCCTGCACCTCATCCAGCAGGTGGGTGGTCCAGAGCACGCTCAGGCGCTGTTCCTGGCACAGCTGGCGAATGTGCCGGTTGAGCGCCAGGCGGCTGGCGGGGTCGAGGCCGGCGCTGGCTTCATCGAGCAGCAGCAGGCGCGGTTCATGCAGCAGGGCGCGGGCGATCTCCACCCGCCGGCGGTGGCCGCCATTGAGGGCGCGCACGCTGTCCCGGCGCCGTTCGCTCAAGCCCTGGCGCGCCAGTTCGGCGTCGATCCGTGCCTGCCCCTGGCGCCGCGACAGGCCATGCAGCGCGGCGTGGTAGTGCAGGTTCTGCTCCACGCTCAGGTCCAGGTCCAGGGTGCTTTGCTGGAACACCACGCCGAGCTGGCGCAGGGCGGCCCGGGCGGCGTTGCGCAGCGAGCAGCCGCCGACACGGATGTCGCCCTGCTGCAGGTCGTAGAGCCTTGTGAGCAGGGCGATCAGGGTCGACTTGCCGGCGCCGTTGGGGCCCAAGAGCGCGGCAAAGCGCCCGGGAGCCAGGCTCAGGCTGACCTGATCGAGGGCCTGGCGCGGGCCGTAGGCGAAGCTCAGCTGGCTGACCTCCAGGGCGTTCATGGGGTCACCACCACGCCCCAGGGATAGCGCCCGACCTTCACCGACTTGAGCACCTTGAGGCTGTTCACGTCGATCACCGAAATATCGCCGCTGACCCCGTTGGTGGCCAGCAACTGGCTCTGGTCCGGGGTGAATGCCAGCTGCCAGACCCGGCGCCCCACCAGCAGGTAGTCGAGGATCTCGTAGGTCTTGGCGTCGATCACCGCCACGTGGTTGGCCGGGCCCAGGGCGACGAAGGCGTACTTGCCGTCGGCGCTGAGCTTGATGCCCACCGGCTGCACCTTGTCCGGGTGCACGCCCTTGATCTTGAAGTTCAGGGTCTTGAGCACCTGGCGCGTGGCCACGTCGAGGATGGTCACGGTGCCGCCGATTTCCGCTGAGGCCCAAAGCCTTGAGCCGTCCTGGTTGAACTCGACGAAACGCGGGCGCTGGTCCACCAGGGTGCTGTCGGCCAGGGTCTGGGTGCTGGTGTCGATCCAGTGCAGCATGTTGGTGGTTTCGCTGGTGTTCACCGCCCACTTGCCGTCGGGGCTCACCGCCATGCCTTCGGGCTCGACCCCGACGTTGATCTGGCCGAGGACCTTGGCGGTCTCGGTGTCGATCACCGTGACCAGCGCATCGTCCTCGTTGGACACGTACAGCCAGCGGTTGTTGGGGTGCAGGGCGAACTGCTCGGGGTCCTTGCCGGAGGGCAGCTCCTTGATGATCTTGCGGGTCGCCACGTCCATCACCTGGACCCGGTCCGAGTCGCTGGCGCAGATGTACAGCAGCTTGTTGTCATGGGACAGCAGCAGCCCGCGCGGGCGCTGGCCCACCGGCAGGGTCTGGGTGACTTCCAGGGTCTGCAGGTCGATCAGGCTCAGGCTGTTGTCCTTTTCGTTGGAGACCCAGGCGGTGGCGGCCATGGCGTGCCCGGCGGCGAGCAGCAGGCCCGCGCACAGGACGGAGCGGCAGAGAAGGGGGCGGCGCATGGCGGATTCCTTGTTGTTGTGGTTATGGGATCAGGGGTAGCGGCAGGTCACTTCGGGGCGGTCGTAGCCCAGGCTGTCCATTTCGTTGAAGGGGTGCAGGAAACCGTCCTGGGGCGAGGTGCTGACCAGGGCTCGGGGCTGCACCAGGGGAATCGGCTGGCGCAATTCGCCGTTCCACGGCCGGTAGCTGAGCTTGCGGCCCTTGAACCCGTCCAGGGGCAACTGGTCGCTGAGCAGCAGCGTCTGCAGGGCCCGAGGGTCGGCCTGGCGCAGTTTGCTCACTGCGCTGGCGACGCTGCGCACGGCCATCCAGGCAGCGAAGTCGCGGTCGTTCATCCAGCGTCCGGCCTGGGCTTCGAAGCGCTTTTGCAGTTGCGCGGCGCCGAAGGTTTCCACGCTCTTGTGCCAGCCGGTGGGGGTCAGGCCCTGGGTGCCGGCCACCGGGCGCGGGTACCAGGTCTGGTAGGGCAGGTATTCGCCGAAGTCGCCGCGCTCGTCGGCCACCAGCACCACGTCGTATTCGGCGGTCTGGGTGAACAGCGGCATGTCGGCCTGGGCGCTGCGGCGCTGGTCGTTGTCGAAGGTCCAGGGTTTTTCCGCGACGATATTCACGCCGAAGCGCTGGGTGGCCCGGCGCAAGGCGTCGGCGTAGGCCCGGTCATCCTCGGTCTGGCCAACGATCAGCAAGGCCCGCTGCCATTTGCGCAGCACCATGAACTGCACCAGGGCATCGGCCAGCATCGCCCGGCCGGGCAGGCTGTGCAGCACGTTGCCCAGGCACTGGCTGCTGCGCAGGCGGTCGTCGGGGCTGCCGGCGTTGAACAAGAGGCTGTCGGGCAGGGCGGCGGACAACTCGCGCAGGCTGGCCGCCGGGGCATTCACCACGAACAGCCGCAGGCCCTGGTCATGCTGGGCCTTGGCGGCTTGCAGCAACGCCTCGGGGCTGTCGACGCTGGCACTGTCGAGCTGGAACTGCTGCTTGAGAAAGCGCCCGGTGCTGTTGCTGTCGACAATCGCCAGCTGCGCGCCCTGCAGCCCGGCGTCGGCAGGCTCGGGAATGATGTTGGACAGCAGCGGGCCGGGGTCGGGGCGATAGCCCAGGTAGCCGATGCGCACCTGCAACGGTTCTTCGCCGGCCTGGCTCGCGGCCAGGGGCAACAGGACCGAGGCCAGGGCCAGCAGGCAGGTCGGGATAAGCGGGGCAGGCTTGTGCATAAGGCACTCCACGGCAGGTGGCGCCAGCATAGGAAGAGTACCGGGGTGGGGAAATATGCAGAAAGTAGCGCCCGGGCAGTACCAAGGTAGTAACCCGGCGCGGGTGCGGCGGTCTTAGCATGGTTGCAGCGGCCCCGACCCTGGAGAACACCGTCATGCGCATCCTCAAATTGCTGCTGTTGCCCTTGCTGCTGATCCTCAGCCTGATCGGCGTCGACCGTCTGCACGGCCCGCGCCCGGTGCTGCCCCAAGCGCTGCCGTTGGTGCCGGGGCGCTAGGCATGTCGGCGCTGTGGCGGATCAACCTGTGGGTCACGGCGTTCTTTGCCGTGGTGACCCTGGCCTGCGCTGCCTTGCTGCTGCATCAGGCGGTGGCCGATGTCGAACGTGAATTGCAGTCCGCCGAGGCGGTGGTGGAGTACCTCAGCGACAGCGCTGCGCGCAACCCGGCGGGCCTGCAACCACACCTGACCCAGAGCCTGCGCCATGTGCGGGTGCACTGGCTGGCGGCGGACGAGGCGGCACGCATGCCGGAAGAGGCCGGGCTGGACGCCTGGCTCGGCCGCCAGCTGTTCAGCGAGCGCCGCCACAGCGCCCGCGAACTGGACCTGGGCGACGGCCGTCGGGTGCTGATCGCCGTGGACGCGCGGGATGAGATCGACGAAGTCTGGGATTCCCTGCAACAGCTGTTGAGCCTGTGCGGCCTGGCCCTGCTCCTGAGCCTGCTGACCATCCGTTGGGCAGTACGCCGTGGCATGGGCTTGCTGGATGATTTGCTGCGGGCCTTGCAGCAGGTGTCCGGCGGGCAACTGGCGGTGCGCCTGCGCGAAGCCGGCCTGCCGGAAGCGCGACAACTGGCCGGGCACTTCAACCGCATGACCGCGACCCTGGAACAGACCCGCGCCGACAACACCCAACTGACCCAGGCCCTGCTGGCGGTGCAGGAGCGCGAGCGCACCTACCTGGCGCAGACCCTGCACGACGACCTCGGACAATACCTGGCGGGCATTCGCGCCCAGGCCTGCCTGCTACGCATGGTCAGCAACCAGCCCACGGTGGTGGAACACACGGCCCAGGCCCTGGAGCTCAACTGCGAGCGTTTGCAGCAAGGCTTTCGCGCCCTGGTGCAGGACCTGTACCCGGTGGTGCTGCAGCACCTGCCGCTGGCCGAAGCCTTCGGTTTGCTGGTGAGCCAATGGCAGGACAGCCAGGGCATCGACTGCCAATTGCGGGTCGGCGCCGACCTGCCAGCGTTGCCCAGCGCCAGCAAGACCCACCTCTACCGCCTGCTGCAAGAAGCGCTGACCAATGTCGCCCGGCACGCCGACGCCAGCCAGGTACGGGTGCGCCTGCAACGCAGCGCCCGGGGCCTGCGCCTGCTGGTGCGCGACAACGGTCGCGGCGCGCGCCAGCCCCAGCGCCCCGGCGTCGGCCTGCACTCGATGGCCGAACGGGCCCGCAGCCTGGGCGGCGAACTGCACATCCTCAGCCGTCCCGGCGCCGGTTGGGCACTGGCCTTGAACATGCCCCTGAACATGCCCATGGAGGCCTGATGAACATCTTGTTGGTGGATGACCACGCCGTGGTCCGCCAGGGTTACGCCAGCCTGCTGCGCGCGGTATTGCCGGCGATGCAGGTGCGCGAAGCGGCCAGCGGCGAAGAGGCCCTGACTCGGGTCGCCGAAGAAGTGCCGAACCTGGTGATCATGGATTTCGGCCTGCCGGGCATCAGCGGCCTGGAGACCACCCGCCGCCTGCGCCAGCGCCTGCCGCAACTGCGGGTGCTGTTCTTCAGCATGCACGACGAACTGCCCCTGGTGCGCCAGGCCCTGGAGGCCGGCGCCTCGGGCTACCTGACCAAGAACTCCGCGCCCCAGGTGCTGATCGAAGCGGTGCACCGAGTACTGGCCGGGCACGCCTACATCGAACAGCCCCTGGCCACGCAACTGGCCTGCACCCCGGCGCAGAACAGCAGCGACCCGCGCTTGCAGAGCATGACCCAGCGCGAGCTGGAGATCTTCGTGATGCTGGCCAAGGGCACCCCGGCGCGGGTGATTGCCGAGCAGCTGTGCATCAGCGCCAAGACTGTGTCCAACCACCTGACCTTGCTCAAGAGCAAGCTGCAGGTCAGCTCCCATGCGGAGTTGGTGCATTTGGGGATTGATATGGGGGTGGTGCGGGTGGCGGGGTGAGGGGGTATGGTTTGGCAAATTTTGTCAAAAGCGGACAAAGCCATGAGCACCATGAACATCTCCCTGCCGGACGCTCTCAAGTCCTTTGTCGATGATCAAGTCAGCCAGCGCGGCTACAGCACCAGCAGTGAATATGTGCGTGAGCTGATTCGCAAGGATCAGGATCGGCAACATCTGCGTGGCCTGTTGTTGGCCGGTGCTCAATCGGCGCCGGGCACTGCTGTGCAGGGTGACTATTTCGAATCCCTGCGTGCCAGGGTTCACAAGGCGCGAGGATGAAAGCCAAGCCGGTCATGCCACGTGCCCTTGCCAGCCAGGACGTGGGAGGCGCTATCAGCGACTAGCTTGACCAACAGGCCGAGCAGGCTGCGCTCGGTTTTATCGATGCTTTGGAAAAGGCCTATCTTCATATCGGCCGCCATCCGGCCTTGGGTATGTCTCGCTACGCCCACGAGCTGGATCTGCCGGGGGGGCTTTGCTTGCCGCTGAAGCGCTGTCCCTATCTGGTGTTCTACGTTGAACGCGATGACTACATCGACGTATGGCGGGTTTTGCATGGTATGCGGGACTTTCCTGAGTGGTTGGCTGAAGGTGTTTTCCGGTAGTGGTGGGGGATGTTGGGGGCTTTTTGTGGTGAGGGGGTGGGGTGTATATCCGTTGCTGTGGGTGTGGCTGCTGGTGGTTTCGTCTTGATGGTTTGGGGTTTGGGTACATATCCATTGCTGCGGTCACGGCCACTTAGGGTTTCGCCCTTACGGCGACTCACTTTTTTCAAACGCCGGAGTGCCGGCCCAGCAAAAAGTAAGCAAAAACGCGTGCCCCTCCATGGGCCCCTCGCTGAGGCTCGGTGTTCCCTCGCTTCGGCATTGCTCCGGGGGCCGCCGCCAACCGGCCATCCATGGCCGGGTGGCGGCTAGCTCGGCATCCCTGCCGAGTTGCCCCCTACGCAACGCCGCGCTCGGCCTGCTGGGAAGGGGCCTGAAGATCAAGATCAAAAGCCAAGGTGCGCAGGCCGTCTCCTTGTAGCCGCTGCCGAAGGCTGCGAACGAGCGCCAGCGCTCGCGAAACCAGGCAGCGCAGTGGGTCAGGAGCATTGGGGATGCAGGTTTAGCGTCTCCTGCGACGGAGTGCCGCCCAGAGCGTTCGCAGCCTGCGGCAGCGGCTATAGAGTATGTGCGTTCTGTAGCCGCTGCTGAGCCTGCGAAGCTGCGAAAAGGTCCGCAGGACCTTCAGCCCTCCCAAGAGCAATGTCGCCCAGTGAAGGACAAATGAAACAAGGCCGGCCGGTAGGCCGCCGTCAGATTTTGATCTTGATCTGGCTTTTGATCTTCCTGCCCCCTTAGACACGATGGCCGAACGCAGGCATTGAGCCGTGGGTAACCCGGCAGGGATGCCGGGTTAGCCGCCACCCGGCCATGGATGGCCGGTGGCGGCGGCCCACGGAACAATGCCGGAGTGAGGGCATGCCGAGCCTAGGCGAGGCACCGAGTGGAGGGGCAGAAGCGTTTTGCTCACCTTTTGTCTGGGCCGGCATTCCGGATTTTCAAAAGTGAGTCGCTGTAAGAGCGAAACCCAAAGTAGCTACACCCGCAGCAACGGATATGCCCCCCGTCCCCTTACTTATCCCACGTCCCCGGACACCCCTGGCACCCCTCCATATTGGCATCCTGAAAATTCCCATAGTGCTGCCGCGCCCCGCGCAAATCGGCCCGTTCCAGATTGCTCTCGCCAAACTTCGCCTCCTGCAGATTGGCATCGCTCAGATCGGCCCCTTGCAGATCCGCCTTGCTCAACCAGGCCATCTCCAGGTCCGCCGCCCGCAGTTTGGCCTGGTGCAGCTTGGCCCCGGACAGGCGGGCAAATTGCAGGTAGGCCGCGCTGAGGTCGGCTTTTTCGAATTGCGCGCCCTGGGCAAACAGGCCCCAGCCCTGGATCGCCATCAGCTTGGCGTCGGTGAAGTCCGCCAGCCGCAGGTTGCTCTGTTGCAGGCTGGCGCGGGTCAGGTTGGCGCCTTGCAGGCGGGCCTTTTCCAGGTTGGCCAGGTCCAGTTGGGCGTGGCGCAGGTCGGCGCCGGAGAGGTCGGCGCCGGCCAGGTTCATCTTGCGCAGGTCCTGGTTGGCGAGGTTAGCGCCACGCAGGTTGGCGCCGGGGCATTGGCTGGATTCGGCGATCAGGCAGCCGTTGATCGTCAGCGGGACGTCGTTGCCGTCGTCGTCGACATTCATGGCCAAGGCGGGGGAGAGACTCAGCAGCAGGGCCAGGGGCAGGTAGTTCATGGTGCGGTTCTCCAGGCGGGAGTGAAGGCGGGTGTGGCGAGGAAGCGGGCTCCCTCGCCACAGACAAGGCGGGGATGATCAGCGCTGGGCGGTCTTGTTATCCCAGCTCGGGATCTTGAACACCCAGAACGAGCCGCCTTGGGCCACCGGCTTGGTCAGTTCGGCCATGTCGCCGCCCCACAGCGGCACCGCGCCGCCGTAGCCCACGGTCACACCGATGTACTGCTCGCCATCCTGTTCCCAGGTGATGGGCGGCGAAACGATGCCGCTGCCGGTCTGGAATTTCCACAGCTCCTTGCCGGTCTTGGCGTCGAAGGCCTTGAAGAAGCCGTCGCCGGTGCCGGTGAACACCAGGTTGCCCTTGGTCGCCAGGACGCCGGCCCACAGCGGCAGGTGTTCCTTGTGCTCCCAGACCAGCTTGCCGGTGGTCGGGTCCATGGCGCGCAGGGTGCCGACGTGGTCGTCGTACATGCGCTTGATGCGGAAACCCATGCCCAGGTAGGCCGAGCCTTTCTTGTAGTTCACTTCCTCGGTCCAGTACTCCTCCTTCCACTGGTTGCCGGGGATGTAGAACAGCCCGGTGTCCTGGCTGTAGGCCATGGGGTTCCAGTTCTTGCCACCCAGGAACGGCGGCGAGACTTCCACCGGCTTGCCCTTGGTTTCACCCGGCAGCGGCTTGGCCGGACGCTGGCCTTCGTTTTCCACCGGGCGCCCGGTCTTGAGGTCGATGTGGCTGGCCCAGGTGATGTTGTCGACGAAGGGGAAGGCGTTCTGCAATTTGCCGTTGTTGCGGTCCACCACGTAGAAGAAGCCGTTGCGGTCGGCGTGGCCGGTGGCCTTGACCACCTTGCCGTCCTTGCCCTTGTAGTCGAACAGCACCAGTTCGTTGTTGCCGGAGAAGTCCCAGGCGTCGTTCGGTGTGTGCTGGTAGAACCATTTCACTTCGCCGGTGCTCGGGTCGACGCCGACCTGGCCCGAGGTGTACAGGCTGTCGTAGTCGTGGGGGTTGCCGTCCTTGGCGGTGCGCGCCCAGGTGTTCCATGGCCCGGGGTTGCCGGCGCCGACGATGATGGTGTTGGTTTCGGCATCGAAGCTGGCGCTCTGCCAAGGGGCGCCGCCGCCGTGGCTCCAGGCTTCGACCTTGCCGGTTTCGGTGGTCTTGTCGTCGGGCCAGGACGGCGCCTTGACGTCGCCGGTGGGGGTGCTGTCCTTGCCGTTCAGGCGGCCCATGTGGCCTTCGACGAAGGGCCGCATCCACACCTCTTCGCCGGTCTCCGGGTCGCGGGCGAACAGCTGGCCGACCACGCCGAATTCATCGCCCGAGCTGCCGTGGATCAGCAGCACCTTGCCGCTGGTCTTGTCCTTGATCAGCACCGGGGCGCCGGTCATGGTGTAGCCGGCGCTGTGGTCGCCGAACTTCTTGTTCCACACCACCTTGCCGGTGTTCTTGTCCAGGGCGATGACCCGGGCGTCGAGGGTGCCGAAGTAGATTTTGTCGCCGTAGATCGCCGCGCCGCGGTTGACCACGTCGCAGCACGGGCGAATGTTGTCCGGCAGGCGGTGGTTGTAGGTCCACAGGCGCTTGCCGGTCTTGGCGTCCAGGGCGAACACCCGGGAGTAGGAGCCGGTGACGTAGACCACGCCGTTGCTGACGATGGCCTGGGATTCCTGGCCGCGTTGCTTCTCGTCGCCGAAGGAATAGGACCAGGCCGGGGTCAGCTTGAACACGTTCTTGTCGTTGACCTGGGCCAGCGGGCTCCAGCGCTGGGCGTTGGTGCCCATGCCGTACTGCAGCACGTCCTTGGTGGTCAGGTGGTCGTTGGCGATGTCTTCCCAGGTCACGTTCTTGCTGGCAGGTGCCGCCGGGGCGGTGGCCGCTGTGGCCGCCGCGCCCAGGGACAGGCTGCCGGCCAGCAGCAGGGCCTGGACGGCAAGGCTCAGGGGGGAGAGGGCGGGTAGCGATCTTATTGTCATGGTTG
This sequence comes from Pseudomonas sp. GW823-FHT02C05, assembly GCF_058797595.1. Classification (NCBI taxonomy): domain Bacteria; kingdom Pseudomonadati; phylum Pseudomonadota; class Gammaproteobacteria; order Pseudomonadales; family Pseudomonadaceae; genus Pseudomonas; species Pseudomonas sp. GW823-FHT02C05. The sequence continues at coordinate 222,075 of NZ_JBXAJU010000001.1, forward strand.
CGGTTCCCAGTGGAGGTTTTGGCCTGACTAGGGTCTGCCGCGCGAGGTGCTTTGAGATACGGAAAAAGTCCCGCCCTTGCCGGGAATAGTTCCCGGGCGGCACCTGATTTAGGCCCGCGCCACAAGCCCTACTACCAAGGGAGTAGGGCGCGGCCACCAAAGCAGCATACGGCCGCCCGCCGGCTGTTTCTAAGATGGCGCCATGGCCTCTGTAGCTGAGGTCTTGCGTGCAATCTTGAGGGCATAACAATGACAACAAAACGCAACGCCTTGCTCGCGGTAGGGCTGCTGACCGGTGCCTTGGCCACCGGTGCCGTATGGGCCCATGGCAACGTGGTGCCCCAGGCGGTGGAAACCAAGGGCCTGACGCCGATCAAGGATGCCGGGGTGAGCGTCGATGGCGACGGCTGGGCTTCGGTCAACCCGTACCGCACCTCGCCCGAGCACGACAAGGCGGTGGAAATCGGCGCTTCGGCCTACAACCAGAACTGCGCCGCCTGCCATGGCCTGGAAGCCAAGTCCGGCGGTATCGCCCCGGACCTGCGCATGCTCGACGCCGGCGAAGCCGGGGATGAATGGTTCGTCGAGCGGGTGCGCCACGGTGCGGTGCGCGATGGCCGGGTGTACATGCCGAAGATGGCCGATTACCTGAGCCAGGAAGCCCTGTGGGCGGTGCGCACCTACCTGGACAGCGTGCGCGTCGAGGAGTGATCGCCATGGGCCGCTTCGCCCTGTTCCTGGCTGGCCTGCTGCTGTGTTGCGCCACGGCCCAGGCCGGGGTGCGCAACTACGACACGATGATCGCCTCCGGTGAACTGAAGGTGGCGGTGTACCAGGATTTTGCCCCCTACAGCTTCGAGGACCAGGGCCAGCCCCGGGGTGTCGATGTGGAGCTGGCGCAAGCCCTGGCCGAGGCCCTGGGGGTGCGCCTGCAACTGATCTGGGCGCCCCCGGGGGAGAAACTCGACGACGATTTGCGCGACTACATCTGGCGCGGCAGCCCGCTGCGCCACCAGCAGTTGGCCGACCTGATGATGCGCGTGCCCTACGACCACGACTACGCGCAAAAGCGCAACGAACTGGGGGAGCTGGCCAACGATCACGTGGTGATGTTCGGCCCCTATCAGGAGGAGCGCTGGCAGGTGGCATTCGACCGCCGCCGGCTGGATGCGGTGGCCAGTGTCGCGGTGTTCCAGGAGCACCCCATTGGCGTCGAAGTGGACAGTGTGCCGTCGTTCTACCTGACCTCGGTGTTCAACGGCATGCTCAGTGCCAAGACCCACCATTACCCCAGCGTGCAACAGGCGTTCGGCGCCTTGCGGGCCGGGCAGGTGGACGCGGTGATGGCCATGCGCGGCGAGATCGACTGGCAGTTGCATCAGGCCGCTGATCCGCAGTTGGCCCTGGCGGAAAACGCCTACCCGAACATGGGCAAGCAGGTGTGGGAGATCGGCATGGCGGTGCATGAAAGCAACCGCCAGCTGGCCTATGCCGTGGAAGAGGCCCTGGAAGGGCTGATCCGCGACGGTCGCCTGCAGGCGCTGTACGCCCGTTATGGCCTGCGTTACCAGGTCCCACAGATGTATCAATAGGAGCTGCGATGAACTGGCGAGCGACCTGTCTGCTGGCGTGCTGGCTGCCCTTGGCGACCCCGGCGCTGGCCGCCGATCCGCAGGCCCCGGACCCGGTGCCTTCGGTGATGTGGGCCTTCTACCACAAGCAATTGCTGGGGGACGCGGCGTTCGTCTTCGATGACCGGGTCAAGCTGCTGGCGCCGCCCTTTGCCGAGGATGCGCGGCAGGTGCCCCTGGAAATCGACGCCCGGGCCTTCACCGGCGATGTGGTGCGCATCCTCGCCTGGGCCGAGCTCAACCCCTTGCCGCGCATCGTCGATTTCGAACCGGGGGAGCGGGTGCTGCCCTGGCTGTCGATCCGCATCCGTATCGAGCAGGCCACGCCGCTGCGCGCCGCGGTGCTGACCCGCGATGGCCTGTGGCACGTGGGTTCGACCCTGATCGATGCCGCGGGCGGCGGCTGTACCGCGCCCAGCGTGGTGCGCACCCAGCCCGGCTGGGAAGAGCACATCGGCGAGGTGCTGGGCGGGCGTTATCCCCGTGGGGATGCCAGCCGCCTGCGCCTGCAAGTGTCCCACCCGATGGACAACGGCCTGGTCAGCGGCATCCCCGAGTTCTTTCTCAACCACGCCGAACTGCGCGACCAGAACGATCAGCGCCTGGCCAGCCTCGAACTGTTCCCGGCGGTCAGCGAAAACCCCAACCTGGGGTTCGATATCCAGGGGCCGGGGCAGACCCGCTTGCTGTTGCGCGACAACAGCGGCAACCAGTTCGAGGCCAGGCTGCCCTGACCGCATCCTTTGACCCACCCGAGCCGAGGCGCGCCATGCGTTGGATCCTGCTATTGCTGCTGTGCCTGGGCCTGCCGGCCCGGGCCGACCTGGACTATCCACTCAAGCCCCGGCAGATCGCCGCGGGCACCTGGCTGCTGGAAGGCAGCACCGACAACTTCGCCAAGGCCAATGGCGGCAATATCGTCAACACCGGCTTCATCGTCACCGACAGCGGGGTGGTGGTGATCGACAGCGGGCCGTCGAAACGCTACGGCGAAGCCTTGCGCCGGGCGATTGCCGCCACCACCGACAAGCCGGTGATCCAGTTGCTGCTGACCCACCATCACCCCGACCATGTGCTGGGCAATCAGGCTTTTGGCGACGTGCCCATCGGCGCCCTGGCCGGCACCAGCGACCTGCTGCGCCAGCAGGGCGAGGCCATGGCCGAGAACATGTACCGCATGGTCGGCGACTGGATGCGCGGCACCGAGGTGGTGCTGCCGACCCAGGTGCTTGAGCCCGGGGTGCTTGAGGTGGGCGGGCATCGCTTGCGCTTGCTGGGCCTGAGTGGGCACACCGGCGCTGATCTGGCGATTCTCGACGAGAACACCGGGGTGCTGTTTGCCGGTGACCTGGTGTTCTACGAGCGCGCGCTGACCACCCCCAACAGCCCGGGGCTGGAGGCATGGCTCAAGGATCTGGACACCTTGCAGGGACTGCCGTGGAAGCTGATCGTCCCAGGCCATGGCCCGGTGGCCAGCGATACGGCGCCCTTTGCCCAGATGCGTGACTACCTGGGCTGGCTGGACGAGCTGATGCGCGACGGCGCGGCACGGGGCGACGACATGGCGGAGATGATCCGCCGCCCGATCCCCGAGCGTTTTGCCGGCATCAGCCTGACCCGCTATGAGCTGATCCGCAGCGTCAGCCACCTGTACCCGCGCTACGAGCGCCAGCGCCTGCAGCGTATCGACGGCCTGTAGGAGCCGGCTGGCCGGCGAAGGCGGTCTTGCTGGGCCTCTTCGCTGGCAAGCCAGCTCCTACGGTAGGCAGGTATATCGCGTGGGGCTTTGTAGGAGCCGGCTTGCCGGCGATAGCGGTCTTGCGGGCCCCTTCGCTGGCCAGCCAGCTCCTACGGTGGGCAGGGAGATCGGGTGGGGCTTTGTAGGCGTCGGCGGCCGCTCCTGTACCAAGGAACTAGAAAACTCCGCACTGCGGGCAATTGTTGGCAGGCAGGCCGGGACCAAGAATTCCCGGCAGACCGGGAAAATTTCCCGGGAACAACAATAACCGCCGAGGTAGCCGTCATGACCCAACCCCCACGTCGTCCCTTTTTCGCCGTGAGCCTGGTGCTCAGCGCCATGCTGCTGTCCAGCGCGGCCCTGGCCGCCGTCACCGATGAAGAGATCCTCCAGGACCCGAAGAACCCGCAGCAGATCGTCACTAATGGCCTGGGCGTCCAGGGCCAGCGCTACAGCCCGCTGGACATGCTCAACGTCGATAACGTCAAGGAGCTGCGGCCGGTCTGGGCCTTCTCCTTCGGCGGCGAGAAGCAGCGCGGCCAGCAGGCCCAGCCGCTGATCAAGGACGGGGTGATGTACATGACCGGTTCCTACTCGCGGGTGTTCGCGGTGGACGCGCGCACCGGCAAGAAGCTCTGGCAGTACGACGCGCGCCTGCCGGACGACATCCGCCCGTGCTGCGACGTGATCAACCGCGGCGTGGCGTTGTACGGCGACCTGGTGTTCTTCGGCACCCTGGACGCCAAGCTGGTGGCCCTGAACAAGGACACCGGCAAGGTGGTGTGGAGCAAGAGGGTCGCCGATCACAAAGAGGGTTACTCCATCAGCGCGGCGCCGATGATGGTCAATGGCAAGCTGATCACCGGGGTCGCCGGCGGCGAGTTCGGCGTGGTCGGCAAGATCCAGGCCTACGACCCGAAAAACGGCGAGCTGCTGTGGATGCGCCCCACCGTGGAAGGCCACATGGGCTACGTGTACAAGGACGGCAAGGCCATCGAGAACGGCATTTCCGGCGGCGAGGCGGGCAAGACCTGGCCGGGCGATCTGTGGAAGACCGGCGGCGCGGCGCCGTGGCTTGGCGGCTACTACGACCCGGAAACCAACCTGCTGCTGTTCGGCACCGGCAACCCGGCGCCGTGGAACTCCCACCTGCGCCCTGGCGACAACCTGTATTCCTCGTCGCGCCTGGCCCTGAACCCGGACGACGGCACCATCAAGTGGCACTTCCAGAGCACCCCCCACGACGGCTGGGACTTCGACGGCGTCAACGAGCTGATCTCCTTCAACTACAAGGAAGGCGGCAAGGAGATCAAGGCCGCCGCCACCGCCGACCGCAACGGCTTCTTCTACGTGCTCGATCGCACCAACGGCAAATTCATCCGCGGCTTCCCCTTTGTCGACAAGATCACCTGGGCCACCGGCCTGGATAAGAACGGCCGGCCGATCTACAACGAGGCCAGCCGCCCTGGCGCCCCGGGTAGCGAAGCCAAGGGCAGCTCGGTGTTCGTCGCCCCGGCCTTCCTCGGCGCCAAGAACTGGATGCCCATGGCCTACAACCGCGACACCGGGCTGTTCTATGTGCCGTCCAACGAATGGGGCATGGACATCTGGAACGAAGGCATCGCCTACAAGAAGGGCGCGGCGTTCCTCGGCGCGGGCTTCACCATCAAGCCGCTGAACGAGGATTACATCGGCGTGCTGCGGGCCATCGACCCCATCAGCGGCAAGGAAGTCTGGCGCCACAAGAACTTCGCGCCGCTGTGGGGCGGGGTGCTGACCACCAAGGGCAACCTGGTGTTCACCGGCACGCCTGAGGGCTTCCTCCAGGCGTTCAACGCCAAGACCGGCGAGAAGGTCTGGGAATTCCAGACCGGCTCCGGGGTCCTGGGCTCGCCCGTGACCTGGGAAATGGACGGCGAGCAGTACGTCTCGGTGCTCTCCGGCTGGGGCGGCGCGGTGCCGCTGTGGGGCGGCGAAGTGGCCAAGCGGGTCAAGGACTTCAACCAGGGCGGCATGCTCTGGACCTTCAAGCTGCCCAAGGACCTGGTGAGCAAACGCTGATCGTAGGCGCCAGCTTGCCGGCGAAGGCGCCCGCACGACCGCTTTCGCCGGCAAGCCGGCTCCTACAAAGCCCTCGCAATATCCCTGCCTACCGTAGGCGCCAGCTTGCTGGCGAAGAGGCCCGCAAGACCGCCATCGCCTGCAGCCGGCTCCTACAGGCCGATCTGCCGCTTCATTCCCGCCTCGGTGCGGGGTGGGCGGAGGCGATCAACCTACGACCAAATGACGAGAGCCCCCCTGCCAACGATGCATTCGTCCGGCACGCGGGGCTCTCTACCATCGAGCCATCGCCTGTCGTGGACAGGCATCGACCAGCAGAGGCCCAGCATGATCTACGCACAACCCGGAACCCCAGGCGCCGTCGTGTCCTTCAAGCCACGCTACGGCAATTTCATCGGTGGCCAGTTCGTGCCGCCGGTGGACGGCCAGTACTTCAGCAACACCTCGCCGGTCAACGGTGAGGTGATCGCCGAATTCCCGCGCTCCACTGCCGCGGACATCGACAAGGCCCTGGACGCCGCCCATGCCGCCGCCGATGCCTGGGGCAAGACCAGCGCCCAGGACCGTTCGCTGGTGCTGCTGAAGATCGCCGACCGCATCGAGCAGAACCTGGAGATCCTCGCGGTCAGCGAAACCTGGGACAACGGCAAGGCCGTGCGCGAAACCCTCAACGCCGACGTGCCCCTGGCCGCCGATCATTTCCGCTATTTCGCCGGTTGCATTCGTGCCCAGGAAGGCGGCGCCGCAGAGATCAACGAACTGACCACCGCCTACCATTTCCACGAACCCCTGGGCGTGGTCGGGCAGATCATCCCGTGGAACTTCCCGCTGCTGATGGCCGCCTGGAAGCTGGCCCCGGCCCTGGCCGCCGGCAACTGCGTGGTGCTCAAGCCCGCCGAGCAGACCCCGCTGTCGATCATGGTCTTCGCCGAGCTGATCGCCGACCTGCTGCCGGCCGGGGTGCTGAACATCGTCCAGGGCTTTGGCCGCGAAGCCGGCGAGGCCCTGGCCACCAGCAAGCGCATCGCCAAGATCGCCTTCACCGGCTCGACCCCGGTGGGCTCGCACATCATGAAATGCGCCGCCGAGAACATCATTCCGTCCACCGTCGAACTGGGCGGAAAGTCGCCGAACATCTTCTTCGAAGACATCATGCAGGCCGAGCCCAAGTTCATCGAAAAGGCCGCCGAAGGCCTGGTGCTGGCGTTCTTCAACCAGGGGGAAGTCTGCACCTGCCCATCCCGGGCCCTGGTCCAGGAATCGATCTACGAGCCGTTCATGGCCGAGGTGATGAAGAAGATCGTCAAGATCAAGCGCGGCAACCCGCTGGACACCGAGACCATGGTCGGCGCCCAGGCGTCGCAGCAGCAGTACGAGAAGATCCTCTCCTACCTGCAGATCGCCCAGGAGGAGGGCGCCGAGCTGCTCACCGGTGGCGCCGCCGAGCTGTTGGAAGGTGACCTGGCCAGCGGCTATTACATCCAGCCGACCCTGCTCAAGGGCCACAACAAGATGCGCGTGTTCCAGGAAGAGATCTTCGGCCCGGTGGTGGGCGTGACCACCTTCAAGGACGAAGCCGAGGCCCTGGCGATCGCCAACGACAGCGAGTTCGGCCTGGGCGCCGGGCTGTGGACCCGCGACATCAACCGCGCCTACCGCATGGGCCGGGCGATCAAGGCCGGCCGCGTGTGGACCAACTGCTACCACCTGTACCCGGCCCACGCCGCGTTCGGTGGCTACAAGAAATCCGGGGTGGGCCGCGAGACCCACAAGATGATGCTCGACCACTACCAGCAGACCAAGAACCTGCTGGTGAGCTACGACATCAACCCCCTGGGCTTCTTCTAAGGGCAACAACAGGCGCGGTGGTTGGGTGCCGCCGCGCTTGTGCGGGACGGACACGGGGAGGGCTCATGGGTGGGCACCTCCCCGTGTGCGTTGTGGGCGCAGCACCGCCATCCCTGCAGGAGCCAGCTTGCTGGCGAAGAGGCCCGCAAGCCCACCCCCAATCTCCCCCTACCAACGCACCCGCCGGTTCGTCCCAAAGTAGCATTCGGCCCCCGCGCTCTCCGTGCATTAATGCCTTTACCGGAATCCCCCGGCACAACAAGAGGCTTGACCCCATGTGGCATAAACCCGCGTACACCGACCTGCGTATCGGCTTTGAAGTGACCATGTACTTCGCCAACCGCTGAGCCGTCCCGCTCCGGCCGGTACTGGTGTCGGCCGGAGCCTTTTGCCCTTCAGGAGCACGTCATGCATATCCGCATTCTCGGTTCCGCGGCGGGGGGCGGTTTTCCCCAGTGGAACTGCAACTGCCGCAACTGCGCCGGAGTGCGCAACGGCACGCTGCGGGCCCGGCGCCGCACCCAGTCGTCCATCGCCCTGAGCGACCATGGCAGCGAGTGGATCCTGTGCAACGCCTCCCCGGACATTCGCCAGCAGCTGGAGTCCTTTCCGGTGCTGCAACCGGCCCGACAGCTTCGGGACACCGCCCTGGCCGGAGTGATACTGCTGGACAGCCAGATCGACCATTGCACCGGCCTGCTCAGCCTGCGCGAAGGCTGCCCGCATCAGGTCTGGTGCACCGAGATGGTCCACCAGGACCTGTGCAGCGGCTTCCCCCTGTTCAACATGCTCAGCCACTGGAACGGCGGCTTGCAGTGGCAGCCCATCCACCTCGATGGCCGGGAATTCAGCCTGCCGGCCTGCCCGGACATCGCGCTGCGGGCGATTGCCCTGCGCAGCAGCGCGCCGCCGTATTCGCCCCATCGCGGCAACCCGCACCCGGGGGACAATATCGGCCTGTTCATCGAGGACCGGCGCAGCGGTGCCAGCCTGTTCTATGCCCCGGGTCTGGGGCAGGTGGATGAGGCCCTGCTGGGGTGGATGGACCGCGCCGATTGCCTGCTGGTGGACGGCACCTTGTGGCGCGACGATGAAATGCGCGTCTGTGGCGTCGGCGACAAGCTGGGCAGCGAGATGGGCCATCTGGCGCAAAGCGGCCCCGGCGGCATGCTTGAGGTGCTGGAGCGCTTTCCTCGGGCGCGCAAGGTGCTGATCCACATCAACAACACCAACCCGATCCTCGACGAGGACTCCGCCGAGCGCGCCGAACTGACCCGCCGCGGCATCGAAGTGGCGCATGACGGCATGGACATCCATCTCTGACGCCACCCGGTCCCTGTAGCCGCTGCCGAGCCCGCGAGGCTGCGCAAAGGCCCGCAGGGCCTTGCCTGACCATCTCCCGCCAAACCCGCAGCAACCTCAAGAGCGCCGCGGCCCTTCGTGCCGTTCGCAGCCTGCGGCAGCGGCTACACCAACCTCGGATCGACACTGGCCCTGTAGCCGCTGCTGAGCCCTGGCGAAGCTGCGAAAAGGCCCGCAGGGCCTTGCCTGGCGATCACCCGCCAAACCCGCAGCGGCCTCAAGAACGCTGCGGCCCTTCGTGCCGTTCGCAGCCTGCGGCAGCGGCTACATGGCCTGTAGCCGCTGCCGAGGCTGCGAAGTCCGCCAATGGTCGGATTGCTTTCAGCAACGGATGCTTTAGGCTGGCGTTCTTCTCCAGAACAATAAGAAAACAGGCTTCCCCCATGGGCCAGAATCTCAGTCTGCTGCGCAAGTTCGTCTCTCCGGAAATCATCTTTGGCGCCGGTTGCCGGCACAACGTCGGCAACTATGCGAAGACCTTCGGTGCGCGCAAGGTGCTGGTGGTCACCGACCCCGGGGTGATCGCCGCCGGCTGGGTCGCCGATGTCGAGGCCAGCCTGCTGGCCCAGGGCGTCGAGTACTGCCTGTACAGCGCAGTGTCGCCCAACCCGCGGGTGGAGGAGGTGATGCACGGCGCGCAGATCTACCGGGAAAACGCCTGCGATGTGATCGTCGCGGTCGGTGGCGGCAGCCCCATGGATTGCGGCAAGGGCATCGGCATCGTCGCCGCCCACGGGCGCAGCATCCTCGAGTTCGAGGGGGTGGACACCATCCGCATGCCCAGCCCCCCGCTGATCATGATCCCGACCACTGCCGGCACCTCGGCGGATGTCTCGCAGTTCGTGATCATCTCCAACCAGCAGGAGCGGATGAAGTTCTCCATCGTCAGCAAGGCGGTGGTCCCTGATGTGTCGCTGATCGACCCGGAAACCACCCAGGGCATGGACCCCTTCCTGTCCGCCTGCACCGGCATCGACGCCCTGGTGCATGCCATCGAGGCTTTCGTTTCCACCGGCCACGGGCCGCTGACCGATCCCCACGCCCTGGAAGCCATGCGCCTGATCAACGGCAACCTGGTGCAGATGATCGCCAACCCCTCGGACATCGCCCTGCGCGAGAAGATCATGCTCGGCAGCATGCAGGCCGGGCTGGCGTTCTCCAACGCGATCCTCGGCGCGGTGCATGCCATGTCCCACAGCCTGGGGGGCTTTCTCGACCTGCCTCACGGGCTGTGCAACGCGGTGCTGGTGGAGCATGTGGTGGCCTTCAACTACAGCGCGGCGCCGGAGCGCTTCAAGGTGATTGCCGAGACTTTCGGCATCGACTGCCGCGGGCTCAACCAGCGGCAGATCTGCGGGCGCCTGGTGGAGCACCTGATCGCCCTCAAGCGCGCCATCGGCTTCCACGAGACCCTGGGCCTGCATGGGGTCAGCAGCAGCGATATTCCGTTCCTCTCGCAGCACGCAATGGGCGACCCATGCATCCTCACCAACCCTCGTGAATCCAGCCAGCGTGATGTCGAGGTGGTCTATGGCGAGGCCCTCTGACGAACAGCAACGGGCCCTGGCCGGGCTCCTGGGACTGGGCAACCACTCGGCGCGCAAGAGCCATTACCCGGAACTGGCGGCGCGCCTGGAAGACCTGGAAACCGAGCGCAACCGCTACAAGTGGCTGTTCGAGAACGCAGTGCACGGCATCTTCCAGGCCAGCCTGCAGGCCGGCATGCGTGCCGCCAACCCGGCCCTGGCGCGCATGCTGGGGTATCAGGACCCCCAGGAAGTGCTGTTTTCCCTGGCCGACCTGGCGGGCAACCTGTTCGTGGGCGGCGCCGGGGAACTGGCGGCCATCGGCGAGCAGTTGCAGAACCAGCGCAGCCTGCTGGGTTACGAAACCCAGCTGCGGCGCAAGGACGGCAGCAGCATCGATGTGCTGATGAACCTGTTGCTCAAGCCCGACCAGGACGGGCTGGTGGAAGGGTTCGTCGCCGACATCACCGAGCGCAAGCTGGCCCAGCAGCACCTGGAACAGCTCAACGACCAGCTGGAGCAGCGGGTGGCGGCGCGCACCGATGAGTTGCTGGACGCCAACCGCAACCTGCAGCAGCAGATCGCCCGGCGCGAGCGCATCGAGCGCGACCTGCGCGAGGCCCGGGACGCCGCCGAGGCAGCCAACCGCAGCAAGGACAAGTACCTGGCCGCCGCCAGCCACGACCTGCTGCAACCTCTGAATGCCGCACGCCTGCTGATTTCCACCCTGCGCGAGCGCAGCCTGCCGGCCCCGGAGCAACTGCTGGTGGAACGCACCCACCAGGCCCTGGAAGGCGCCGAGGACCTGCTCACCGACCTGCTGGATATTTCCAGGCTCGATCAGGCGGCGGTGAAGCCGGACCTGGCCACCTACCGCCTGGATGAAATGCTCGCGCCCCTGGTTTCCGAGTTCCAGTCGGTGGCCGAGGCGGCGGGGCTGGGGCTGCGGGTGCGCTTCGGTGACTTTGCCCTGTTCACCGACTTGCGGCTGATGACGCGGATCCTGCGCAACTTCCTCAGCAATGCCTGCCGCTACACCGAGCGCGGCAGCATCCTGCTGGCGGCGCGCCGTCGCGGCGACCAGTTGCGGCTGGAGGTGTGGGACACCGGGCGCGGTATTGCCGCCGACCGCCTGGAGTCGATTTTCCTTGAATTCAACCAGCTGGATGTAGGCCGCGCCGCCGACCGCAAAGGGGTGGGCCTGGGGCTGGCGATTGTCGAGCGCATCGCCAAGATCCTCGGCTATCGGGTGCAGGTAGCGTCGCGGCCGGGGCACGGTTCGCGGTTCAGCATCGAGGTACCCCTGGCGGCCCGTGTGCCCTTGCCCTTGAGCCAGCAGGCGCCGCAGCCGGGCACCGGCAACCCGCTGCCGGGGCGGCGCCTGCTGGTGCTGGACAACGAGTTGAGCATTCTTGAAAGCATGGCCGCGCTGCTCGGCCAGTGGGGCTGCGAGGTGCTGACCGCCACCGATCAGGCCGCGGCCCTGGAGGTGCTGCAGGGCCGGGCGCCGGAGTTGATCCTGGCGGACTTTCACCTGGATCACGGGGTCACCGGCTGCCAGGTGGTCAGGCGCTTGCGCGAGCATTTCCAACAACCGCTGCCGGCGGTGATCATCACCGCCGACCGCAGCGACCAGTGCCGCCGCGCCTTGCAGCAACTGGGCGCGCCGCTGCTCAACAAACCGGTGAAGCCGGGCAAGTTGCGGGCCGTGCTCAGCCAGTTGCTGGGCTAGTGGTGGCAAGGGGGTGCGGCCAAATCGATGCGCCGGCGCGGGGCTCAGATGATGCCCAGCATCCACAGTAGGCCCAGGTAGACCGCTGCACCGCCCAGGGGCCAGACCACCAGCAGGCGGGTCTGGCTGAAGAACGACGGCGCTTTGCCCACCAGGGTCGAGTCCTCCAGCTGTTGCAGGGTCTTGGCGGGGACGCCTTCCTCCACCGGGGCCTGGAGCTGGGCCTCGATCAGCGGCTCGACTTCTTCGACCTTGCGTATCATCCCCCGGCCCGTGGCGAACAGCGCCGCGCCGACGAAGATCAGCAGGTAGATCACCAGGAATTTCCAGTGGGAGGAGTAACTCAGGTCGAGGAAGCTGGGTGTCGGGCTGTTGTCCCAGAACCAGTTCAAAGGCTGGGTGTTGGCATTGACCTGGTACACGAAGTACTTGATCGGGCGATTGATGGTCGAGGCCATGGTGGTGTAGCTGTCCAGGCGCCAGTAGAGCATTTTCAGGGTCGAGAAAAAGGTCGAGATCAAGGCACCGGTAAACAACAGTGCGCCTGCGGCGATGTACAGCCGGTACTGCAATTGGGCCCTGGTGTAGGTCATGGGTGCTTCCTGCAATGAACAAAAGGGCCGCAATACTATATTCCGTCGCCGTTGGGCGATAGGGGCGCGCCCTGGTTCATCGGTTGCCGCGCTGCAGGTTTGCGCTGGTGCCATGGGCGACACGGGTTATCCTTGAGCCCCCTTCAGGTCGGACGAGTCAGCCCATGCTGGAAGTACAAGGAGTGTTCAAGAGCTATGCCACCCCCCAGGGGCCGCTGGCGGTGCTGCAGGGTGTCGATTTGCACCTGGGGCAGGGCAGCAGCCTGGCGCTGATGGGCGAATCCGGCAGCGGCAAGAGCACCTTGCTGCACCTGGTGGCCGGGCTGGACCAGGTGGATGGCGGCAGCATTCGCATCGGCGCCCAGCGCCTGGAGCGCATGAGCGAAAGCCAGTTGGCCAACTGGCGCCGCACCGAAGTCGGCCTGGTGTTCCAGCAGTTCAACCTGATTGGCAGCTTGCGGGTCGAGGACAACCTGGGTTTCCAGGCGCGCCTGGCCGGGCGCTTCGATCCGCGCTGGCAGGCGCAGTTGGTGGAACGCCTGGGCCTGGGGGACTTGCTGCGCCGCTACCCCGAGCAGCTGTCCGGCGGCCAGCAGCAGCGGGTCGCTTTGGGCCGGGCCCTGGCGTCGAGGCCCGGGCTGTTGCTGGCCGATGAGCCCACCGGCAGCCTCGATGAAACCACCAGTGACCAGGTGCTGGATTTGCTGCTGGAATTGCTGGCCGACAGCCCCACCAGTTTGCTGATGGTGACCCACAGCCAGCGCGTGGCCAGCCGTTTGCAACACACCGTGGTCCTGCAGCGTGGCCGCCTGGCCGCAGCGGGCGGGGCCTGAGATGCGGGTGCTGCGTGGCACCTTGCAGGCGCTGTTGAGCCACTGGCGCCAGCACCCGGTGCAGTTCTTCAGTGTGCTCACCGGTTTGTGGCTGGCCACCAGCCTGCTGACCGGGGTCCTGGCCCTCAACAGCCAGGCCCGGGACAGCTATGCCCGGGCCAGCCAGTTGATTGGCGGTGAACCCCAGGCCAGCCTGGGCACGGCCACTGGCGCAAGCTTTGCCCAGCAATGGTTCGTCGACCTGCGCCGGGCCGGCTGGCCGGTGTCGCCGGTGCTGCAAGGGCGGGTGCAGTTGCAGGGCTTCGAGGCGCTGCGCCTGCAACTGATGGGCATCGAGCCTTTGTCCTTGCCCGCCGGTTCCGCAGTGGCCGGCAAGCCACTGGCGATGCAGCAGGTGGTGGAATTCTTCAGCCCGCCGGGGCGTACCTGGGTTGCCCCAGAGACCCTGGCCAGCCTCGGCTACCGCGAGGGCCAGCAGCCCCGGGCCAGCAATGGCCGGCTGCTGCCGCCGTTGCAGGTGCAGGCGGACATGGCCCCGGGGCTGCTGCTGATGGACATCGGCTTTGCCCAGCAGGTACTGGACCAGCCGGGGCAACTGAGCCGCCTGCTGCTGCCCCGGGACTTTGCCGCCCGCGCGCCGCCCTTGCCGGCCGAGCTGGCGGGGCAACTGGTGCTGCATTCGGGCGAATCGGAAAACACCCTGGCGCGCCTGACCGAGAGCTTTCACCTGAACCTGGATGCCTTGGGTTTCCTGTCCTTCGTGGTCGGGCTGTTCATCGTGCATGCCGCCATCGGCCTGGCCCTGGAGCAGCGTCGTGGCCTGCTGCGGACCTTGCGCGCCTGCGGGGTCAGTGCGCGGCTGCTGATCTTCAGCCTGATTCTGGAACTGGGGGCCCTGGCGCTGCTGGGTGGAGTGGCGGGGGTCATCAGCGGCTACCTGCTGGCCGGGCTGCTGCTGCCGGACGTGGCTGCCAGCCTGCGCGGCTTGTACGGCGCCGAGGTGGCGGGGCAGTTGAGCCTCAGCCCCGGGTGGTGGTTCAGCGGTATCGGCCTGAGCCTCTTGGGGGCCTTGCTGGCCGGCGCCGCCAGCCTGCTGCGGGCGGCGCGCCTGCCGCTGCTGGCCCTGGCCAACCCCCAGGCCTGGCATCAGGCCCATGCCCGCTGGCTGCGCCGCCAGGGTGCGGTGGCCGTAGTGGCGCTGCTGCTGGCCCTGGCGGCGTGGCAGTGGGGCGACAGCCTGGCCAGCGGCTTTGTGCTGATGGCGGCCTTGCTGCTGGCGGCGGCCCTGGGCCTGCCGGTGCTGCTCGATGCGGTGCTGGGGGTCTTGCTCGGGCGCCGGCGTGGGGTGCTGGGGCAATGGTTTCTTGCCGATTGCCGCCAGCAACTGCCGGCCCTGAGCCTGGCCCTGATGGCGCTGCTGCTGGCGCTGGCGGCGAATATCGGCGCCGGCAGCATGACGGCAGGGTTTCGCGAAACCTTCAACGACTGGCTGGAGCAACGCCTGAGCGCCGAGTTGTATGTCAATCCGCAGAGCCCGGAGCAGGCCCGGCAGTTGCTGGACTGGTTGCCGCAACAGGCCCAGGTTGTCGCTGTGCTGCCCAGCTGGCAGGTGGCGTTGCAGGTGCAGGGTTGGCCGGCGGACCTGTATGGGGTGATCGACCATCCCAGCTACCGCCAGCACTGGCCGCTCCTGGAAAGCGACGGCGCCGAGCCCTGGGCACAACTGGCGAGCCAGGACACCCTGATGCTCAGTGAACAGCTGGCCCGACGCCTGAAGGTGCGCCCCGGCGACCGCCTGAGCCTGCCGGTGCCCGTCGGGCAGTGGGCGCCCCGGGTAGTGGGGATCTACGCCGACTATGGCAACCCCAAGGGCCACCTGCTGGTGAATGCCGGGCACTTGCTGGCGCATTGGCCAGCGCTGACGCCGAGCCGTTTCAACCTGCGCCTGGCGCCGGGAGCGATGCCCGGGCTGGTCGGCGCCTTGCAACAGCGGTTCGCCCTGGACGACAGCCGGATCATCGATCAGGCCCGGCTCAAGGGCTGGTCGCAGCAGGTCTTCGAACGCACCTTCGCCGCCACCGCCGCCCTCAACAGCCTGACCCTGGGGGTGTCCGGGGTGGCGCTGTTCATCAGCCTGCTGACCCAGAGCCAGAGCCGGCTGGGCCAGCTGGCGCCGCTCTGGGCCCTGGGGGTGGGGCGGCGTCAACTGATGCTGCTGAACCTCGGGCAGACCTGGCTGCTGGCCTTGCTCACCCTGGTCCTGGCGCTGCCGCTGGGCATCCTCCTGGCCTGGTGCCTGGACAGCGTGATCAATGTCCAGGCCTTTGGTTGGCGCCTGCCGTTGCGGGTGTTCCCCGGGCAGCTTCTGCAACTTTTGGGCCTGGCCATGCTGGCGACTCTGTTGGCATCGGCCTGGCCGCTGCTGCGTTTGTACCGCGCGCAACCGGCGGACCTGCTGAGGACTTTTGCCCATGAAGACTGATGTGTTGGGCCGGGCCCTGGCAGGGTTGCTGCTGGCGCTGCTGGCCGGTTGTGAACAGCCCGCCGAGCCGCCCCAGGGTTTTGCCGGGCTGGGCAGCGAGGCCGCGGCCTTCACCCCGGTGCTGCCGGGGCGCAGTTTCAGCTTTCCTGCCGACCACGGTGCCCATGACGGGTTTCGCATCGAGTGGTGGTACCTCACGGCAGACCTGAGCGACGCCCAGGGCCGCCACTTCGGCGTGCAGTGGACGCTGTTTCGCAGTGCCCTGCGGGCCGCTCCCGAACAGCCGGGCTGGGGCGCGCCGCTGGTGTGGCTGGGCCATGCAGCGGCCACGTCGGCCCAGAGCCACCACGCCGCCGAGCGGTATGCCCGGGGTGGCGTCGGCCAGGCCGGGGTGATCGCGCAGCCGTTCCAGGCCTGGATCGACGACTGGCAGTTGAGCACCCTGAACAGCGCCGGCGACCCCCTGGCGCGGATGCAGGTGCAGGCCGCGGGGCCGGGGTTTGCCTATCGCCTGCAGCTTTCCAGCAGCCGGCCGCTGGTGCTGCAGGGCGAGGGCGGCTACAGCCGCAAGTCCGACCAGGGGCAGGCCTCCTACTACTACAGCCAGCCGTTCTTCCAGGCCGCGGGGGAGTTGCAGATCGATGGCCAGCGCTATCAGGTCAGCGGCCCGGCCTGGCTCGACCGGGAATGGAGCAGCCAGCCCCTGGGCGCGGACCAGAGCGGCTGGGACTGGTTCTCTCTGCACCTGGACAGCGGCGAGCGGCTGATGCTGTTCCGGGTCCGCGAGCGGGACAAGGCGCCCTATATCACCGGCACCTGGATCAGCACCGATGGCCACACCCAGAGCCTGGGCAAGGAGCAGATCCAGTTGCTGCCGCTGGCCCAGTCCAGGGTCCAGGGCCGCAGCCTGCCCACCACCTGGCAACTGAAGATCCCCGCCAAGGGCCTGGATATCACCACCCGGGCCCTGAACCCCCAGGCCTGGATGAACCTGAGCATTCCCTACTGGGAAGGGCCGCTGCAATTTGCTGGCAGCCACAGTGGCAGCGGCTACCTGGAGATGACCGGTTATTGAGGGCGCCGCGACGCTTGCACCCATCCCCCCGGTGAAAGCTGGCAGGGCGTCTATGCTCAAGGGCCTGACTGAAAGTCAGTGTGTTTCTCAACCACAAGGAATGTTCATGATGAAAACCCTCAATACCCTGGCCCGCGCCGTCGCCCTGGCCACTGTGCTGGGCACCGCCAGCCTTGCCGCACTCGCCGCCGATATCCCGCTGTCCGGGGCCATCGAGGCCGATCAGGTGGTGACCAAGGTCCTGTCGGTGGACGCCGCCAAGCACCAGGTGGTGCTCGAAGGCGCCGGGGGCAAGCCGGTGCATGTGCAATTGAGCGATCAGGCCAAGGACCTGGGCCACCTCAAGGTCGGCGATCAGGTCAAGGTCACGGTCACCCACTCGGTGGTGGCGGTGCTCGACACCGACGTTGAAAAGGGCAAGCCCGATTCCAGCGAAGCCAGCGGCGTGGTCCGCGCTACCGCAGACAACCCCAACCCCGGCGGCGCGGCCTATCGCCAGGTGCAGGTGCAGTTGAAGATCACCGCCATCGACTTGAAGAAAAACCAGCTGACCTTCGAAGGCCCGGCGGGCAACAAGAAAGTGGTGAGCGTGGAGAAACCCGAAGTCCAGCAGCGCCTCAAGGACCTCAAGGTGGGCCAGAGCGTGCTGGTGACCTACACCGACATCCTGCAGGTCAGCACTGCCCACGAAGGCTGAGGGGGCAGGACTGAGCGGGGGAGGCAATGGGCAATCGGGTTAACTGCACTGTGCAGTTTTATTCAGAATCTGCCCACGGACTTTCCCCGCCAGTTGCACTAGAATGCCAACCGTTCGCCCGGTGCAAGGGCTCTTTACCGGTGCAAGGATTGCCAAGGCCAGAGCACTGGGCGAACACCTTTCCCTGTCGCGTCCTGCGACTTTCCCGCTGTACATCACCCTGAATCGACCCTGGCTGGATGCTCCGGCGCGAGCCTGCCGTGCTTCCTCTACAGTGCCACCGGACTCAAGCTGACCTGGCGTGCAAGCAGGCTGACGAAGCCGCCTGGCTGCGCGTGGCCACCCTGCAGCGACAGCAGGACGATGTTCGGACCTATGGCCAGCGCCGCGACAGCCTCGTCTTCCCGGGGCAGCAACTGCCCGGTGACCCGCAGCCCCGCCTGTTCCCGGCTGATGCGTGGCCTGTCCTGGGTCGCGGCCCACAGGTTGTGATCCCAGACAAAATCGTCCTCCAGGCTCAACTCCACCTCATGCACCTGGCCCATTTGTGGCGGCGTGCCCAGCCATTGGCCCCGGCCTTCGCCGAACGCACTGCTGAAATTGACCCACAGGCTATGGTCGGCTTCGACATAAAGGGTGTTGAGGGTGATACGCATGGCCAATCCTTTCCTTGGTACTGCGGGTTCAAGAGGCGTTCAGCCGGCTTTCCGGGGGGGGCGGCCGGGCAGGATGGCAAGCGGCCACTGCGCTTGTTATTGCACAGTGCGCGGGCCTTCAACAGAATGCGCGATTGCCCGACCGGGACAGGTCGAGGGCGGTGAATGATAGCGGAGATCCTGGATTGATCTGGTTAAAACGTTTGCTCATGTCGGTGGGCGTACTGGCGCTGGTATTGCTGGCGGTGGTCGTGTTCAAGAACGGCTTCTCCACGACGCCGGCCCATGCATTGGCCGAGCACCCTGATGCGCGGTGGCAGGGGGGGGCCGATGGTGGGCATTACATTGAGATCACCCGCTCCGAGCCGCCTTATTTCTTTGTGCAGGTGCGTCATGAAAGTGGCGACTTGTGGGATGAGGGCTGGCTCAAGTACGAGGACGGCGACGCCAGCGCCCTGACCACCGACAAGGTGCTGGCCTTCGACGGTGACGGAGTGATTTACCTGCAGCAACGCAAGGTATTGGCGCCACTGCGCTCCGCGGCCCATTGATGGCCCCCGGCCTTAAGGTTGGGCAGCCCCATCCCCTGTGGCCCCCAGCCCATAGGCATCCCACAACTTGTTGCGGAACTTGTTCTGCGGATCGACCCGGGCCTTCAGCGCCAGGAACTCCCCGGCCCGTGGATAGGCCGCGCGAAACTGCTGGGCCGTGGCGTGGATCTGGTACGGCAGGTAGTAGCTGCCGCCGCGCTCGATGGCGCTGTCCACCAGGGCGCGGGTCCATACGCCGACTTTTTCCCGTTCCTCTGGCGCGGTGCTCTGCTGGTAGTACAGCACCAGGGCGAAGACCTCGGTCTTGGCCCAGGCCAGCAGGGTGCCGGGGTCGGCCTTGGCGTGGCGGATCGACAGGTTGATCACGTTGACCTTGTGCGCCCGCAGGGTCGCGCCCATCTCCTGGACGAAGCTTTCCAGCTGGTCGGGGGGCACGAAGTATTCCTGCAGCACGTAGGTGCGCTTGGCCCGGGAGTCGGGTTCCAGTTCACGCACATCGAGGCTGGCTTCGTGGTTGCGCCAGGACACTTGCGGTTTTTTCAGCACCAGGGGGTCGATCACTTCCTGGCGCAGGGTCTTGCCGCCGGGCCACTGGCTCACCACTTTCAGGGCCTTCTGTTCTTTCCAGTAGTTCTGGTCCAGGGGCGTGAGGCGTTCCTTGACCGTGACCGGCAGGTCGGTCTGGCTGTAGGAAACCGCGCGCAGGGTCTGGTACTGGTCGGGGTAGAGCACGGCGTTGTGCAGGATGACCTTGGGGTTGTTCTGGATCCGGGCCTGGAAGTAGGGGCGGTAGTCCCCCAGGGGCATCTCGTCGACGCTGCGCAGCAGGCGCACGTTGTCGCTCAGTTGCAGGGTGGCTTGGACGATCACCCCCAGGCCGCCGTAGCCGCCGATGGCGCCGTAGAACAGGTCGCTGTTGTGCTGCGGGCTGGCGTCCACCACTTGGCCGTCGGCCAGCACCAGCTTGATGGATTTCACCGAGCTCACCAGCGGGCCGTAGCCGATGTAGCGGCCATGGGCGTTGACGCTCAGGGCGCCGCCGACGGTGAAGTTGGCGTAGCTCTGCATGATGCTCACGGACAGATCGTGGGGGTCGATGTAGTCCTGCACGGCGCGCCAGGTGATGCCCGGCTGCACGGTGATTTCCTTGCGTTCCTTGGAGAAGTCGAGCACCCGGTTGAAGCCGCGCATGTCGATCTGCAAGGCCTGTTCGGTGGCGGTCTGGCCGCCCATGCTGTAGCGCCCGCCACCAATGGCGATGGGGCCGGGGTGCCCGGCCACCAGCTGGACGATCTGCTCCAGGCGGGTGGGGCGCACCACCTGGTCTACCACTATGGGGTTGAGCTGGGTGATGTCGTTGACGGTTTCTGCGGCGTGGGTGGTGAGTGCGCCGCCGAGTGCCGCGCATAAAAACAGGCCGATCGCGAATCTCATTCGCCGTGTCCATCCCTGGTGGTGGCGCGCCGCTGATGGGGGCGCAAGTGGCGGCAGAATAACGCCGCGACGGGTCCATGACCATGGGGGCAGCGCACCGGCTGCAAGGCCGGCATCGGCCCGCGGGCCTGCCCTGCGCCTTAGAGCGCCGGCAGGCCCAGGGTGGCGGCGCAGTGCTCCAGGGAGCGCTGCTGGGTCTGGGCGTAGAGCTGCAGTTCGTCGAGGGTGGGGCGGCCCAGGGCGGCTTCGAACGCCTGGCGGTTGGATTGCCCGGCGTAGTGGCTCTGGCTGTCGTCCCCCAGGTTGGACTGGAAGATCCCGGCGGCGCTGACCGGCAGGAAATCTTCATACACCAGGGGTTCGGCGCTCAGGTGCCCGGCCGCCAGCAGCGCTGCCAGGGTGGTGGGCCGCTGGGGCTGGTTGCGCGCGGCCAGCCCGGTTTCGCTGACGAAGTAGCGAAAGTAGGCCAGGCCCTGTTCGCGCATGGCTGGGTGGCTGTCGGGAAATTCCCTGAAGTGCTCTTGCATCAGTTGGTTGTAGCGTTGGGCATTGGCTTCGTTGGGGAAGTCGCCCAGGGCGTCGCGGGCGGCGTTCAGCAGGCGGTCGTAGAGCTCGCGGCCCTTGGGGGTCAGCGCCGCGCCGCGCTGTTCGATCTCGCCGAAACGCGCGCTGTGGCTGCCCTGGCTCTGGGCCTGGTCGGTGAAGGCCACGGATTCCTCCAGGGCCTTGAAGCTGGTCTGGCGCAGCAGGATCGGGCATTCCCGGCGCGGCGGGCCTTCGATCACCGCCTTGGGGGTGATGCCGCGGGCAGGCATCAGCCGTTGCACTTCATCGATGTCCAGGGTACGCGGGGTCAGGTGGTTGATGTGCGGGCCCTTGAAGGCCACCACGTCGGCGATCAGCCGGTGCTGGGCGCTGAGGCTGGCGTACTGGGCGGCGGTCACCGTGGCGTGGTGGTGCCAGCGGAAGGTTTCCAGGGCCTGGCGGATAAAGCGCTCGGCGTCTTCGGCGTCCAGGCCTCCGGCAGCCTCGGCCTGCTGGATCAGTTCCAGCACCTGGGGGGTGAAGATCTGGCGCCGGGCCAGGACCTGTTCGGCAAAGCTGCGCAGCTCCGGGTTGTCGATCAGCTCCAGGCGCAGCAGCGAGGTGAAGACCCGGAACGGGCTGACTTGCAGGGCCGCTTCGTGCACCGCGCGAAAGGCCGTGGAATGCACCGGCACCCCGGCGGGGGTCAGGTCGTAGTAGCCCACCGGCTGCATGCCCATTACCGCGAACAGCCGGGCCAGGGTCGCCAGCTCGGCGGCGCTGCCGACGCGGATCGCGCCGTGGCGCTCCAGGTCCAGGCGCTGCAGTTCACCGCTGCTCTGCAGGTGCCGGGCAAGCGCCGGCTGCCGCTCCAGGACCTGGGCGTTGACTTCGGCCACCAGCTCCATCAGGGCGCCGTAGAGCGGCACCTCCTCGCGGTACATGTCCGACATCGCCCGGGAAAATCCCTGGCGGATCAGGTCCGGGCTGACGAAGTGCTGGTTGCTCATGAACAGGCTTCCCGTGGCAGAGGGGCGAGGCGTGAAAGGGCGGGTCGGCCTCGATTCTGCTGGGCCTGCCCGAGGCTGACAAACGAAGTTTCCTCTGAACTTCATTCTGCAAATGAATGCATGAGCGGGCCGCTGTCAGTGCCGCTGGCGTTCCAGGAACTGCTGGTACAGCCGGGCACTGCGCTCCGGGCGTTCGACCATGGGCATATGCCCGATGCCCTCCCAGAGTTGCACCTGGGCCTGGGGCAGGCCCTTGGCCCAGACCTGGGCGCTGCTGGGGTGCAGCAGGCGGTCCTCGCGGCCCCAGAGCAGCAGGGTCGGGGCCTGGATCTTCGCCAGCTCGGGCTCCATGGGCGGGCTGGCCTGGAGCTCGGCGAAGATCCGCGCCAGTTGCCCGCGGCGCGCCTGATAGCGTTCGGCGATGGCCGCCAGCACTGCTTCGGGCACCCAGGGCGGGGCGGCCATGGTCAGGCTGTAGAAGTGCTGGAAGTCGGCGCGGGAGCGGACCAGGAAGGGGTTCTTGCCCTGTTCCAGCAGGTGCTGCAGGTCGCTGGTCTCGGGGGCTTCGACGCCGGCCGGGTCGAACAGCGCCAGGCCGCTGATCCGTTGCGGGGCATGGGCGGCCAGCCAGGCGGCGATATAGCCGCCCATGGAGTTGCCGATCACCTGCACCCGCTGGATGCCGCAGGCGTCGAGCAAGCGCAAAAGGCGCTGGGCCTGGGCCGGAACACGGTAGTCCTGGTGGGCGGCATAGGCGGTTTCGCCATGGCCGCCCAGGTCCGGGATCAGCAACCGGTAGTCGCGGTTGAAGTGCCGGGCAAAACGCAGCCAGATGCTCTTGTCCGCGCTCAGGCCGTGCAGCAGCAGGATCACCGGCGCCTGGGCCGGGCCGCCCTGGTAGGTCATCAGGGTCTCTTCGCCGATCTGCACCGGGACTTTCTGCAGCCGGTACAGGCGTGCTTCCAGGGCCACGCTGGCGTCGTACAGCAGGTGGCCGATGCGCGGGTAGGTGCGGTAGCACCAGAGTGCGGCAAGGAGCAGCAGGACCAGGATCACCAGCATCGGCGGCCTCCAGGGGCAGGGTGGATCGGCTCAGGGGCGGCGCGCGTCGTGCTCGCCACTGCGAAGTCGGTTATCGGCCGCCCCTCAGTTATAGCCAAATATTCCCCACCTGCTGGCGCTGGCAGGCCGAAACTGGGCGTTGGCAGTGATGGCGCTTTGAAACGCGACTGATAGACTTTCACCGGTTGCTTGCCACCCGCTCGTTCCACCTTTACCCATTGCTGATCGGAGGCGACTTGCTCCCTGCGCAGGACACCAGAGGGAAGGGACTGTCATTGGCCAGGAGGCTTTATCGGTCACGGACCCTGGGCCTGGCCCTGGGGTTTTTCTGCGTGGCCGCGGGGATGGCGCCCCTGCAACCGGCGCCCTGGGTCTGGGGCTTCATGCTGTTCAATGCATTTGCCTGGCCGCACCTGGCCTACCAATGGGCGCGGCTGGCCCGGGTGCCGTTTCGTGCCGAGTACCGCAACCTGCTGGTGGATTCGCTGCTGGGGGGCTTCTGGGTCGGCGCCATGCACTTCAATCCGCTGCCGCTGGCCACCACCCTGGGGATGATGGCCATGAACAACATGGCCCTGGGCGGGTTACGTTTCTTCCTCGCCGGCAGTGCGGCCCAAGTGCTGGGCATGGGCGTTGCCCTGTGGCTGTTCGGGCCGGCGTTTGTCGCCCAGACCACCCCCGAGCAGCTGTATGCCTGCCTGCCGATGCTGACCCTGTACCCGCTGGCCCTGGGCTACATCTGCTATCAGCAGGCGGTGACCCTGGGCCGGCACAAGCGCGAGCTGCTGGCCCTGAGCCGCACCGACAGTCTGACCGGGCTGCTCAACCATGGCGCCTGGAAGGACCAGTTGGAGATCGAGTTCCAACGCTGCAAGCGCCAGGCCCATGGTGGCGCCATCGCCCTGATCGACATCGACCACTTCAAGACCATCAATGACACCTACGGCCATGTGGCCGGGGATGTGGTGCTGCGCCAGTTGAGCAAGCTGCTGCGGCAGAACCTGCGGGTCAGCGACCAGGCCGGACGTTATGGCGGCGACGAGTTCTGCGTGATCCTGCCGGACGTGCCCCTGGCTCATGCCGCCGAACTGATGGAGGCCCTGCGCGGTCGTTTTGGGGCCCTGGGCTATGAACAGAGCCCGGCGCTGCAGGTCAGCCTGAGCATCGGCCTGGCGGCCTTCAACCCCCTGCACGACGACGCCATGGGCTGGCTCAACGATGCCGACCAGGCCCTGTATGCGGCCAAGACCTGCGGCCGCAACAACGTCACCTGCCACCCGCCGGAGCAGCCGTCCAGGCGTTTGCTCAACTCCCTGTAGCCGCTGTTCCTTGTGTCCCGCGAAGGCGTCTGTGGGTACGCCGAGGGATCGGGGGTGTTCCCTTCGCCGGCAAGCCGGCTCCTACGGGGGTGGGGGTCAGTCGTGGGTGGGGTGCAGGCGCCGGGCCAGTTCCAGGGCGGTGCGGCCGCTGGCGATGCCCGGCACCAGTCGGGCGAAGGGGATGTCGATCAGTCGGTCTTCGCGCACCGCGCGCAATCGCGACAGCACAGGGTCGCTGTGCAGCAGCTGGCGTTTGCGCCGGGCCGGGGACCACAGGGCGTCGGCCAGGAGCATGGCGTCCGGGTCGTTGGCCAGCAGGGTCTCGCTGTCCACGGTCAGGCGCGGGCGGTCGATGGCGGCAAAGCTGTTGCGCGCACCGGCCGCTTGCAGCAGCACGCCGACAAACCCGCGCTGGCCCTGGCTGGCCAGGCCGTTGACTTCGCTGTCCAGGTAGAACACCGAAGGCGTCGGGCGCCCGTGGTACAGGGCCGCGGCGGCCTCCAGGTCGGCATCCATCTGGCCCACCAGTTGCTGCGCGCGGGCCTCCTGGCGCAGCAGCCGGCCCAGGGTCAGCAGGTCGCGGCGGATATGCCCGAAGTAGTCCTGGTCATGCCCGGCGCAGGCCGATTCCAGCAGGTAGCTGCCCACACCTATGGCTTCCAGGCGTTGCCGGGAGCTGAAGTTTTCCGGGAAGGCCGAGGCGAAGCCGCCCACCACCAGGTCGGGTTTCAGGCTGTAGAGCACTTCTGCCGACGGGTACTGGCGAGCGATGACCGGCACGCCGTGGTAAAGCCCTTCGGCCTGGGCCTGGCCATCGTCGTCCAGATAGGCGACGCCGATCATCGACGGCCCGGCACCCAGGGCCAGCAGCAGGTCGGCGCTGTGCTGGTTGAGGGCGACGATGCGCTGGGGCGGGCCGTCCACCGTCCAGGTCCGGCCACAGTTCTGGTAGCTGTGTGCCAGGGCTGGCAGGGCCGCCAGCCACAGCAGCAGGCCGAGCAGTCTGCTAGGCATCCGCCGTTCCTCCGTAGGGCGCGGGAATCCGTAGGTCCGCCTCCGGTTCGCCCTGGACCAGGTGCTGCTGCACCAGGCGCAGCACCTCGCCGTCATCGCGCACCCGGTACCAGCAGCCGTCCGGGTGCACGGTGAGTACCGGCCCCAGGTTGCACGGGAACTGGCAGGCGGTGCGGGTCAGCAGCACGCCACCGGGCGTCTCCATGTGCTCCAGGCGCAGCAGTTCGCGGCGCAGGGTCTTCCACAGCGCCAGGGCGCCGCGCCGCACGCAGCGCGGGCCGGTGCACAGGAACACCTGGCGGGCATGGGGCGGCACCCGCGACCAGTCCGGGTCGCTCTGCACCGCGTTGACGTTGTCGCAGGCCAGGTGGCGCTCGCGCTGGCCGATGCTGGCGCAGGCCAGGGCCGCGTCCAGCCCGCGCCGGCCCAGGGCCTGGGCGGTGATCCACAGCCGCGGTGCCTGGGGGTGGGCTTGGGCCAGGCGCCCCAGCTCATCGCGCAGCCAGTCCAGGTAGGCACTGTCGGAGCTGGGTTCCAGGTCCACCACCAGCAGCTTCGCGCCGTCCTCGGGCAGGGCTTCGCCCAGCGCCGCCCAGAGGCTGTCGAAGCCGTCCAGGGTGTCGATCACCCGGGTGTCGGCGCCGTCGCCGCGCAGGGCCTGGAGCTCCTTGCGAAAGGCTTCGCCGAGGGCGCCGCCGTGCAGGCCAGGGCCGACGAACAGCACCCGTTGATAGTTCTCATGCATGTCGGTCGGCCTCAGAAGCGGTAGGTGTAGCGCACTTCGGTGGTGAAGGGTCGCCCCAGGTTGTCCACCGAGGGCGAGGTGCTGGTCATGCTGGTGCTGTAGTCGCGGTCGAACAGGTTCTCCACCAGCAGGCTCAGGCGGTGCTGCTGGGCCGTATCCAGGTAGCGATAGGCATCGGCGTCGACCACCGAATAGTGGCCGTAGTCGACGTTCTTCGGGCTGTCGATCTGGCCGATGTAGCGGACCGCACCACCCACGCCCCACATCCGGTCCGGGGCTTCGAAGCCCAGCCGCGAACGGGCGAAGAAACCGGGGATGTTGCTCAGGGTCACGCCGTTGCGCGACTCCAACAGGTTGCGGGTCATGTCCGCCTGCAGGGTCCATTGCGGGCTGAACTGCCAGCGCCCGTCGAGTTCGATGCCGCGCACCTTGATCCGGCCCTGGCCGTTGCTCCAGACATCGTTGGCGTCGAGGGTGATCAGGTCGTCGATCTTGCGGTGGAAGGCGCTGACGCTGGCGTTGAATTCGCCGGCCAGCAGGCTGCCCTTGTAGTCCAGGCCGAGCTCGGCATTGAGGCTCTTTTCCGGCTTGAGGTCGGGGTTGCCTTTTTCGTAGTCCTCGTTGGCGTACAGCTGCTCGGCGTTGGGCAGCTTGAAGGCGCTGCCGTACTGGCCGCGCAGTTGCCAGTGGGGCGTCAGGTCGTAGAGCGAGGTGAGCATGCCCACGGTGGCGCTCTCGCCGCCGCTGATTTTCTCGTGGCGCACGCCCAGGCTCGGGTGCCAGTCGGGCAGGGCGTCGAACACCGGGCGCAGCTGGGTGTACAGGGCATTGGCCTGGGCCTGCTTGTTGTCGATCTTGAGCACGTCGTCCTGGCCCTTGAACCACTGGTTGTCGGTGCCCAATACCAGCACGTGGCCGCCGTCCAGCTCGGCCTTGCCCTCGGCCTGCAGGCCCCAGTCGGTGAAGCCCCAGTAGTCGTTGTGGTTGCGCACCTTGAGGCTGGCGTCGTCGAGGCTGTCGATCCTGGTGTAGCGGGTGTCCCAGTCGTTGACATGGCCCTTGACGAAGTAGCTGAAGCCTTCGCCCAGGCGCTGCTCGAAGGTCGCGGTGGCGATCTGCTGGATGCGGTCGTTGGTGGTTTTCCGGTTGTTCACCGGGCGGGCGAAATCCAGGTTGGCGTCGCTGTACTGGTAGAACAGTTCCAGCCGCGAAGCGTCGCCAAGGCCCTGGATCGCCTTGGCGCCGAAGGTGGTCACTTCATAGCTGCGTTTCTTGTCCCGGGTGTTGGCGTTGTAGGCGCTGTTGCGAAATGGCTGGTAGCCATCGGAGACGTTGTGGCTGACATAGGCCAACAGCCCCAGCTCGCCCAGGCCGTTGCTGAGGATCTGCTCGGCGCGGGCATCGCCGCTCGTGCCCATGAAACTGTCCAGGCCCAGGTTGACCTCGCCGGAGACGTCGCGGGTCTGCGGGCTGCGGGTGACGATGTTGATCACCCCGGACACCGCCTGTGTACCGAACAGCAGGCTCTGGCCACCCTTGAGCACCTCGATGCGCTCGATGGCGTTGGCCGGCAGGGTATCCAGGTACAGGCCGCCGTACAGGCGGTTGTTCAGGCGCACGCCGTCCAGCAGGATCAGGGTGTCGTCGTTGCGCCCGCCCAGCAGGGAGTAGGTGCCGTAGTCGAAGGGGCCATTCTTGGGCGCCACATACAGCCCCGGCACGTACATCTGCAGGACCCGGGTGATGTCGCTGCTAGGGCCGGCGCGTTCGATCTGCTGGCGGTCGATGATCTCCACCTTGCTGCCGTACCGGGCCATTTCGGCCACCGTGGTGGACTCCACCGAGGGGGCGGAAACAAATTGTCGGTCCAGCGTCAGGGGGCTGTCGTCCGCCAGCAGCAGGGGGCTGAACAGGCAGCCGAGCAGGGCGCCGCTCATGGTGCGGCGAGGTGCACGCCAGTCGCGTGCAAGGAAAGTGTCAGGTGTTGTCATTGTTGGTCTTCTCGAAAGTGTCTTCGGGAAGCACGCAGGAGAGGGTATCGGCCACGGGCACGCGACCATACCGGCCCATGCCCGCCCACCGCAGGATTGCCAAACAGACGTCACAGGCCGGTCTCCGGGCTTGCGAGTCTGGCGGCATTCGCCTTCCCATACCTTGGGTACAGTGGCCTGTTGAATGCAGCACTCGCTTACCGTTGCGGGGGCAGCACCGGACTTGCCCGAAAAGGGGCGCACCGGTTTCCCGTTTCACCTCCTGCGCGGCGGCAGGAGGCACCTGAAACTGGGCGGCATATGAACATCCGCCCCGGCGTTCGTCAACGTTGCGCCTGCCGCCAGGTGTTACCGGATTCATCGCCCTGACGCCTCTGTAGCCGCTGCCGAGCCCACGAGGCTGCGCAAAGGCCCGCAGGGCCTTGCTTGGCAGTCTCATGTCGAGCACCTCAGCGGTCTTGAGATTTCGCGCCCCTGCGGGCCGTGCTTCCGAGCGCGGCCCGAGCCTGCGGCAGCGGCTACAGGAGCAGGGCGCTTTGCGGGGCCAGGTGCCGCTGTGCGTGCAGGGCCGTGCGTGACTCGCAGGCCAGCAGCGGCACCGCCCGTACCGAGTCGCCCGGCTGCAGTTGCAGGCGCTTGGCGGTCAGCCGGTCCACCAGCAGGCAACCCGAAACCAGGCGCCCGGGGGCGGCGGTGATGCGGCAGCTTTCCAGGCGCCGGTTGTGGATCAGCCACACCGGCGCCTGTGCGTCCGGAGTGCCCACCAGCAGGGGCAGGGTCTGGCTTTCGCGCACGCTGCGGATCTTCGCCACCTCGGCCTCGATCAGCGGCCCGCCATCGAAGATGTCGATGCAGCCCTGATGGCTGAAGCCTTCGTCGCGCAGGATGCTCACCGCCTGTTCGGTGCTGGCGTGGGCCTGGCCGATGGCGGCCTGTGCCTGGGGGCTGAGCAGGCAGGTGTACAGCGGCTGGCGCGGCATCAGTTCGGCGATGAAGGATTTGCTGCCGTGGCTGGACAGGCGATTGGCCTGCTGGAAACCCATCTTGAAGAAGTGCCGCCCCAGGCTGTCCCAGAACGGCGAGCGGCCCTGGCTGTCGAGCTGGCCGCGCAGTTCGGCCACCAGCTTGTCGCCGAACAGCCGGGGGAATTCGGCGACAAACAGCAGGCGCGCGGTGGACAGCAGGCGGCCGGTGTAGCCCTGGCGGTGATCGCGGCGCAGGAACAGCGAGCACAGCAGCGACTGCCCGGTCATCTCGTTGCACAGGAACAGGGTCGGGATGTGCTTTTCGATGCCCAGCACCGGGGCGCTGCCGTGGGTGGTGCCGACCCGGTAGTTGTAGCAGGGCTCGCGCAGGCCGATGGCGCCGCTCAGGCCGCAGACCCCGATCACCTGCTGCTCGTCATCTTCCATGACGAACAGGTAGTCGGCATCGGCCCGCTCCACCTGGTTGGCGAAGGCTCGCTGCGCCCAGCGCACCCGATGGGCCAGGCGCTCGGGGTCGGTGGACAGGTTGTTCAGTTCGCGACAGCTGCCTTCGAGCAGGCTCAAGACCGCCGGCAGATCGGTGACGCGGATCGGACGGACGATCATTGGCGGGCTCCTGGCAATGACGCCGGGCAGGGGGGCAACAGGGGCCGGTTCATAAGGCAACGCTCCGTACCGGCTCGCCCGGCGCCAGTTGCAGGGCCTGGAACATGGCCGGGTCGAGGCCGATTTCAGCGCCCGGGGCGGTGTCCAGCGCCGCGACTATGGCGCGAAAGCCCTGCAGCCGCTCGTTGCTCAGCAACCACTGCTGGCCCTGGCCGCTCTGGGGGCTGGGGTAACTGGTGGCAACCCGGCTCTGGGCGATCGAGCGCAGTTGGTGGCTGCGCCCCTGAAGGGTCGGCCCGGCATCGAACAGGTCGACGTACTGGGTCGGCGCGAAGCCTTCGTCGATCAGGATCTGGCAGGCCTCCCGGGCATCCGGGTGAACCTGGCCGATGCAGTCCTGGGCCGCCTGCGCCAGCATCGGGATGTACAGCGGGTACTGGGGCATCAGTTCGGCGAGAAAGCCGCGGCCCTGCAGGGCGCACAGGCGCTCGGCCTCGACATAGGGCAGGTCGAAGAAGTGCTGGCCCACGGCTTGCCAGAACGGCGACTCGCCGTTGGCGTCGCTGTAGCCGACGATCTCGCTGATGCAGCTGTCGGCGAAGCGCTGGGGGTGGGCGGCGATGAACAGCAACCGCCCGCGGGAGGTGAGCTGGGCCAGTGGCGTGCCGCCCAGCGGCGGGTCGACATGGAAGCTGCGCAGCAGGGTCTGTTCGCTGAGGTCGTGGCACAGCGACAGGGTGGGCACCCCGTGTTGGATGTTCAGCTCCCGGGAACTGCTGATGAACGGGCGGTTGCGCAGGCTGTAGAACGGGCTGGCAAAACCGGCAGTGGCGAGGATGTCCGAGCAGCCGCGCAACTGGCCGCTGTCGAGGTCCTCGAGCACCAGGAAATAGTTCTCCGGGCCCTGGCTGGCCTCGCTCTTGGCGAAGGAGGCCTGGGAATCGAGGATCTTGTCCCGCAGGCAGGTTTCGTCATCCACCAGGGAGGTGACGCCCAGCAGGCGTTCGCGGGCCAGGCGCCGCAGTTGGGGCAGATCGGATAACGCCACCGGACGCAAGGCCAGCATGGGTGTACTCCTGTATCAAGGGCCGCTTGCCCCGGGGGGCAGGCACTGGCCAGACATCACTGTCGGTTACCACGCAGTTCCATGGCCGCGGCATCCGGCGGCCAGTCCCCGGGCCGCTCTTGCTGGCAGCGCCGGGGTTGGCGCGACGCCCTGGGGCGCCGCGCGGGTGCAACTAGTGCTTGAGCGGGTCGGGCAGGGCGGCACCGCTGCCCAGCTTGTTCAGCAGGAACAGGTAGACCAGCCCGGCAAGGATCCAGATGGCGCCGAGTTTCTGCGCATCCACGCCCATGTTGTACATGATGGCGCTGACGATCACGAAGCCGATCACCGGGCAGATCAGGTGGCGCACCACCTGGCCGGACTTCTGCCGGCGCCAGTAGAAATTGATCACGGTGATGTGCAGCAGCATGAAGCCGCTCAGGGCGCCGAAGTTGACCAGGGAGGTCAGGGTGTCCACCGAGTTGATGAACAGGTAGCAGATCAGCAGCGACAGCACCGCCACCAGGTAGATGCTGATGTGCGGGGTGTTGTGCTTGGGGTGGACCTTGGCCAGCACCTTGGGCAGCTTGCCATCGCGGGCCATGCCGAACAGCAGGCGCGATACCGCGGCCTGCGAGGTGATGGCCACCGCCACGCCCCAGGCCAGCGCCGTGGCCACTCCGGTGAGGGTCGCCAGCCAGCTGCCGGCGGCCAGTTCGGCGATTTCATAGAAGGCGGTGTCGGCGGACTTGAAGCCCATGCCGGCGGCCAGGTCGGTGGCGATCCAGGTCTGTACCACGAAGATCGCGCCCATCACCACCAGGGTGATCAGCGCGGCGCGGCCGACGCTGCGGCCCGGGTCGCCCTTGACCTCTTCGGCGAGCGTGGAGATGGCATCGAAGCCGAGGAACGACAGCACCGCAATCGAGACGCCCTGCATCAGCATGCCGAAGTGGAAGTTCTCCGGGTTGTACAGCGGCGCCAGGGTCAGTTGGCCGTTGCCGGCGCCACCGTGCAGGGCATTCCAGGCGTAGAACAGGAAGATCCCCAGGACCGCCAGTTGCGCCAGCAGGAACAGGATGTTCATCCGCGCGGTGAAGGTGATGCCGCGCAGGTTGACGAAGGTGGCGCTGACCAGGAACGCCAGGATGAAGCCGACCTTGGGCACTTCCGGGTACAGGTGGTTGAGCGCCATGGCCGCGTAGACGTAGAGCAGCGGCGGGATCAGCAGGTAGTCCAGGAGCATCAGCCAGCCGGCAAGAAAGCCCACATGGGGGTTGAGGCCGCGCTGGGCGTAGGAATACACCGAACCGGCGATGGGAAAGGCGCGGGCCATGGCGCCGTAGCTCAGGGCGGTGAAGACCATCGCCACCATGCCGATGATGTAGGCCAGGGGCACCATGCCCGGGGCTTCCTGGTTGACGTAGCCGTAGACCCCGAACGGGGCGATGGGAATCATGAAAATCATCCCGTAGACCACCAGGTCACGCAGGCTCAGCCCGCGCTTGAGTTCCTGTTTGTAGCCGAATTCTTCAATCTCCATGAAGCCGTTCTCCTTGAGCCTGTGTAAGTGGGTAAAGGCGGGGCCCTGCGGGTCGTCATTGACACCTCGGGCCGCGCTTTCGTGTTTGAACCTGGCAGGGTTTAAAGACACACCACAGCGGTTTTTCTAGTTGTTGTACCGGTCCTGCAAACAGCGTTTTGGCGCGCCGGGTGAGTCCTTCGGGGCGCGCCGGTGAAACCTTCCTCTCGCCGCGGCTACAGCAGCGGCGCCAGTGTATCGCTCCAGTGCTGCACCGCTTCAGGGGTACGCAGCAGATCGTTGCGCACCTCGATCAATACCGACGCAAGGCCACGGGCGTCGCCGTGCACCGGCACGGTCATGTCGCTCAACGGATCGATCTCGTAGGGCTGGTTGCCCGCCACCTTGATCGGCAGCCTCCACAGCCCTTCGAGGATCCGCGCCGCGTAGTCGGTGGCGCTGCCATACAGCACGCCGATTTCCAGCGCGCGCGGCTGCCCGTAGTAGACCGGGGTGAAGCTGTGGATCCCCACCACCCGCACTTCACGGCCCTGGGCCAGGCGCCGGTCGATGATCCTTTGCAGGCGCTGGTGAAACGGCGTGAACAGCTGCTGGCGGCGGTACTCGCGA
This sequence comes from Pseudomonas sp. GW823-FHT02C05, assembly GCF_058797595.1. Classification (NCBI taxonomy): domain Bacteria; kingdom Pseudomonadati; phylum Pseudomonadota; class Gammaproteobacteria; order Pseudomonadales; family Pseudomonadaceae; genus Pseudomonas; species Pseudomonas sp. GW823-FHT02C05. The sequence continues at coordinate 254,749 of NZ_JBXAJU010000001.1, forward strand.
GTGGCCTCGTCCAGCTGCTGGTTGCCCGGCACCTGATAGATCTCGCTTTGCAGCGGGATGCTGTCGGGGGCGTGGCGCGGTCGGTTGAGGTCGATCAGCAGGCGCGAGTAATTGGCCGCGATCAGGGTCGCGCCCAGGGCCTGGGACAGGCTTTGGGCCAGTTCCAGGGCGCCCGGGTCCCAGGCGATGTGTTCGCGGGCCGCCAGCGGGTCCAGGCCCAGGTCGTGCAGGGCCGGTGGAATGTAGTGGCTGGCGTGTTCGCACACCAGAATCAGCGGGTGCTCGGAGTCTTCACGGATCAGGCGGTAGGCCGGCTCGGTGTAGAACCCCAGCTCGGCGGATTTAGTACAGGTGTCCATAGTGCTCACAGAGTTGGGCAGCGGTCAGGTGCTCGGTCAGGGACACTTCCTTTTGTTTGACGGCGAAGTAGGTGGCCAGCAGGTCCTGGGGCAGGAACTGCAGCAGTTCAGTGTTGCCGCGCAGGCATTCCAGGGCCTGGGGCAGGGAGCCCGGCAGCGGCACGATGCCACTGGCCAGGCGTTGCTCGGCGCTCAGGTCCGAGGGGGCCTTGTCGGTCACCGCATTGAGCACCCGTTGCTGTTCGAGGCCCAGGCGCCCGGCCATCAGGATGACCGCCATGGCCAGGTGCGGCGAGGCGGTGGCATCCAGGGCGCGGAATTCCAGGTTGTACTGCGGCGCCACCGGCTTGCCGCCCAGGCTCAGGGTCGGGCAGATACGCAGCGAGGCTTCGCGGTTGCGCAGGCCCAGGCAGGCGTAGGAGGCGCTCCAGTGATGGGGCTGCAGGCGCTGGTAGGAAATCGGCGTCGGCGCGGTGAAGGCGCACAGCGCCGGCAGGTGCCTGAGCACCCCGGCGGCCCAGTGCTGGCCCAGGCTCGACAGGTCGTCGCCACTCACCGCGTGGGGGTCGTAGAGCAGTGGCTCGCCGTCCAGGTTTTGCAGGCTCAGGTGCAGGTGCACCCCGTTGCACACCGCGTCGTCGGCAGTCTTGGGCGCGAAGCTGACTCGGTGCCCCAGTTGCCGGGCGATTTCCCGGGTGATCTCGCGCACGTTCACCGCCCGGTCGGCAGCGGCCAGGCCCTGGGTCGGCCGGCAGGTGATCTCGTACTGCTGCTTGCCGTATTCGGGGAGGAACATTTCCGGTTCGGCGCCGGCGGCTCGCAACGCCGCCAGCAGCCAGCCACCGAAGGCCGCGCCCTGGCGCTGGGCTTCCAGGGAGAAGGCCAGGTGCTCGCGCTGGCCGGTGCCGGTGTCGAGGTTGAATTCATGCTCGAAGGCCGCGGTGATCTGGATGCCCAGCTCGCGGTAGCGCTCGATTTCCTTGCGCAGCAGGGTGCGCGGGCAGGCCGCCCAGGGCGTGCCGTCGGTCTCGCAGATGTCGGCGTGGATGAAATCCAGCGGCGCCGCGCTGGCATCCGGCCCGGCGCCGACACTGACCCGGCTGTCCAGGTCGGGGATCAGTCGCAGGTCGCCATAGGCGCCCCAGGGGTTGTCCTCGGCGATCAGGTCCTGGGGCGTCAGCGCGCTGTTGGCCGGCACCCAGCCGCAGCCGCCGACCTTGTAGCGCTCCAGTTCGTCGCTGGGAAAGGAGCGGCCACGGGTGACGCCGATCAGGTCGGTGGTGACGATGCTGGTCATGGCCACCGGGGTCAGGGCCTCGATGCCCTGGCCGCGGCTCATCCGCGGATCTCCCGCAGGCGGCCGAGCACGGTGTCGGTGTCGGTGATCCAGCAGTAGCCCTTGATTGCGTTGAGGCAGGCCTGGTGCCGGGTATCGCCGTAGGTGGCGCAGGCATCTTCCACCAGGGTCACCAGGTAGCCGCGGTCGGCGGCGTCGCGCACGGCCATGTCCACGCACTGGTCGGTGACGATCCCGGCGATGATCAGGTGGCGGGTTTCCAGGTTGCGCAGCACGTAGTCGATGTTGGTGGAGTTGAACACCCCGGAGGAGGTCTTGGGCAGCACGATCTCGTTTTCCACCGGCTCGAGCTCGGCAATGATCGCCGCCTGGGGGCTGCCCTTGGGCAGGTGCATGTCCGACAGCTTGTGGTCCAGGGAGCGGTCACGGCCATCGGCGGTCAGGCTTTCGATAATGGTGTGCAGCACGTTCTGCCGCGCCTCGCGCACCGCCGCCAGCAGCCGTTGCTGGTTGGGGATCACCCGCTCTCGTGCGCGCTTGAGAAAGGCCTCGCCCTCGGGCCCTTGCAGGTGCGGGTCGAACTGCGGTTCAAGCCACGCCCGCTGCATGTCCACCAGCAGCAGGGCGGTGTGGTCGACGACGAAGGGCAGGTCCCGGGGCGAACGGTGGGGCAGGCTGAACATCCTTATTTTTCCTCCAGCACATGGGTAGCAAATTCCGCCCGCAGGGCATCGATGCCCTCCAGGCGTTGATCAAGATGAGGGCTGCGCGGGGTCAGGCAGGCGACCAGCGCCTCGACCTGGGCCAGCGCCGGCACCAGGGTGTCGAATGGCGACAAGGATTCCACCGGTGCACTGATGACCAGGTCCGCCAGCTCCCGCAGCGGCGAGGCATAGATATCGGTGAACAGCACCACCCGGGCGTTGCGTGCCTTGACCGCACTGGCCACGCGCATGGCCTGGGACTGGTAGCGGCGGTAGTCGAACAGCAGCACCAGGTCCTGGCGCTGGACATCGAACAGGCGGTCCGGCAGTTGGGCGTTGTCGTCAAGGAAGAAACAGCCCGGGCGCATCAGCCGCAGGTGGTTGAACAGGTAGAGGGCGAGGAAGCTGCTGAAGCGGCCGCCGAAGCAGTACACCGAATGCCGGCTGTCCAGCAGCCAGTCCATGAGCACGCGGATGTCTTCGGGCTGGGTCAGGGCCTGGGTGTCCTGCAGTACGCGCTGGCTGTCGGCCAGGTAGCGGCCCCAGGTATCGCCCTGGGCCACTTGCGAACGCGGGCGCAGCAGGGTGCTGGGGGAGCGCAGGCGGTCATCCATGTCACTGAGCAGGGCTTCCTGGAATTCGCCGTAGCCGCTGAAACCGAGCTTCTTCACCAGGCGCACGATGGTCGGATCGCTGACCCCGGCGTGTTCCGCCAGGCGTGACATCGGCCCCAGCCCGTTGCGCGGGTAGTGATCGAGCAGGGCCCGCACGACCTTGCGCTCGGAGGGCGTGAGGTCGAGGGCGGGGTCGGTGATCAGGTCTCTGAGAGAGGGCATCGGGGTGCCTTGGAAAGTGATGTCGTTTTTATTTCATAAAATGGCGAAATGGATATTTATGTAATAGACGCTACATGTCTAGTGAATTTTCCTCTGATATCAAATTGCCCTGAAATGGGGCGGTTTCAGGTGGGAATCTGTTGTTGGCGGGGCGGGAAGCCACGGTGCGGGACGTAGGGGAGCGATCGCAACAGGGTCTGGCTTACGCCGAGCAGGCCGAATACAGTGGCGCGACCGCACCGGACAGGCACCTGCGTGCTGTTTTGCAATGAACCTTGGAGGCGGTTGCAGCAAAGATGTTGCATCTGCCCGGCCCGTGTAGGTTTGCCAATCGATAACGCCAGAGTAAACACCGTGCAGGCCACCCGTCTGACCCTGATCTGCCATGCCCGCACCGCCGCCCAGAAGCTGGCGCGTTTTCCCCGGGACGAACCCCTGGAGCTGGACTGGCAAGCCCAGGCCCTGAGCCGCGCCGCTGATTTCAAGCGCGGCATCCGGGTGCTGTGCGGGCCCGAGCTGCGTACCCGCCAGAGCGCCCAGCTGTTCAGCGCCGAGCATGAGGTGCAGGACGCCTTGCGCGACTGTGATTTCGGCGCCTGGCAGGGGCTGCGCATCGATGAACTGCAAGAGCGTGAACCCGAGGCGCTGCAGGCCTGGCTCAAGGACCCGCAGCTGGCGCCACCGGGAGGCGAATCCCTGGCCCAGTTGTACCAGCGCGTGGCGCAATGGCTGGAGGTCATGGCGCAGCGCCCGGGCCACTGGCTGGCGGTGACCCATCCCTTCGTCATCCGCGCCGTGCTGGTGCAGGTGCTGCAGGCGCCGCTGGCCAGCTTCAACCAGATCGACATCGAGCCCCTGTCCCGGCTCGACCTGAGCCACGCCGGCCGCTGGCGCCTGCGCCTGCCCGGCCCCCCGACGCCATCCCGGTAGCCGCTGCCGAGCCCGCGAGGCTGCGCAAAGGCCCCGGGGGGCTTGCCTGGCCATCTCCAGCCGGACATGCAACGGCCCCAGACCACCTTTCGCCGCTCCGATGCCCGCCGCCCCAGGGGGCTACAGAAGCATTTCTCATCAGGCCAAAGCGCCGCATACTGGCCCGCTGGCAAAACAGCGAGAGCAAGCCCATGAAAACCCTCCTGGTGATCGGCATCGGCGCCGGCAACCCCGACTACATCACGATCCAGGCGATCAAGGCGCTGAACCGCAGCGACGTGGTGTTCCTCATGGACAAGGGGCCGAGCAAGGATTCCCTGATCGACCTGCGGCGCGAGCTGTGCGAGCGCTACCTCACCGAGCGGCCCTTTCGTTACGTCGAGGCGCAGAACCCCGAGCGCGAGCGCGGCGACGTGGACTACCAGGCCAGTGTGCAGACCCTGAACCGCGACAAGCAGCAGGTCTTCGAGCGGCTGATCAACCAGGAACTGGCGGACGGTGAAACCGGCGCTTTTCTGGCCTGGGGCGATCCGGCGCTGTACGACAGCACCCTGCGCATCCTGCAGCAGATCCTGGCCAGCGGCACAGCGTCGTTCGAGTATGAAGTGATCCCCGGCGTCACCAGTGTCCAGGCCCTGACGGCCCGGCACAAAGTGCCGCTGAACCGCATTGGCCGCTCCGTGGAAATCACCACCGGACGCCGCCTGGCAGCGGGGCAGGCCGGTTCCGCCGACAGCCTGGTGGTGATGCTCGACGCCGAGGATTCCTACCGCCACCTGCGCAACCAGGGCCTGGACATCTACTGGGGGGCCTACCTGGGCACCGCGGATGAAATCCTCATCAGCGGCCCCTTGGACCAGGTGGCCGACGAAATCCGCCGTGTACGCCTGCAGGCCCGCCAGACCCATGGCTGGATCATGGACACTTACCTGCTGCGCAAACCCCAGGACTGACGCCCCGCCGGACCAGCGTCGCCCCCTTCGCCGGCAAGCCGGTTCCTACGGGCGCGGTGGTGTGGTGCTTTCCAGGCCGCGGCCGAAGCGTTCGCGGTACACCGACGGCGGTACGCCCACCAGGCCGCGAAAGGCCACGCGAAAGCTCTCCACCGAGCGATAACCGCAGCGCAGGGCAATGCTTTCGGTACTCTCGCTGCCGCTTTCCAGCAGTTCCCTGGCCCGGGCCAGCCGTTCATGCTGCAGCCAGGCCTTGGGCGAGGCGCCAGTGGCGTCGTGGAAACGCCGCAGGAAGGTGCGTTCGCTCATCAGCGCCCGGGCCGCCAGTTCGCTCACGCTCAGCGGTTGATGCAGGCGCTCCCGGGCCCATTGCATGACTCGCGACAGGTCGCTGCGCGGGGTACGGCTGACCGGTGCGGGAATGAACTGCGCCTGGCCGCCGGTGCGTTGCGGCGACATCACCAGGCGCCGGGCCACGCTGTTGGCCACCTGGGTGCCGAAATCCCGGGCCACCAGGTGCAGGCAGGCATCGATACCGGCGGCGCTGCCGGCGGAAGTGATCAGTTGCCCGGCATCGACATAGAGCACATCCGGGTCCACCCGGATATTCGGGAAACCCTCGGCCAGCTCGCGGGCGTAGCGCCAGTGAGTGGTGGCGCTACAACCATCCAGCAGCCCGGTCGCCGCCAGAACGAACACCCCGGAGCAGATCGACAGCAGCCGCGCACCGCGTTGGTGGGCCTGGCGCAGCGCTTCCAGCAACTTCGGCGGCGGCGCCTGCTCGCGGCTGCGCCAGCCGGGAATGATGATGGTCCGCGCCTGCTCCAGCAGCTCCAGGCCCCCGTCGGCCAGCACCTGGATCCCGCCCAGGGCACGCATCGGGCCGGGGTCCACGGCAGCGATGGTTTGCCGGTACCAGGGGAAATCGAACTCCGGCCGGGCCAGGCCGAAAATCTCCACGGCAATGCCGAACTCGAAGGTGCAAAGGCCGTCGTAGGCGAGAATCGCCACCAGTCCGGGGTGATTGTGCATTTGGCGGAAAGTTACCAGTCAGTGTCTAGCTCGCCACTTTAGCGTGGTGGGGCAGGGCCTATAAAGTCCTTCCCACCTTAATCGCAAGTTTCTGGAGATGCCCATGACCAGCCTGGTCCGCAGCACTGCCGCCGCCCCTTCGGCCATTGCCCTGATGCATTTTTGCAACCGCCTGACCTTTGAAACCGACTGTTCCGACGTCCACAGCAGCCAGGAGGCCGGTGAAGTGGATTTTGTCCTGGTGGATGTGCGTGGCCCCGAAGCCTTTGCCCGTGGCCATGTCCCCGGGGCGATCAATCTGCCCGGGCGCTTGCTCACCGCCGAACACCTGGCCGGTTATCCTCGCGACACCCTGTTCGTGGTGTATTGCGCCGGCCCTCACTGCAATGGCGCGAACAAGGCGGCGGTCAAGCTGGCGGCCCTGGAATACTCGGTCAAGGAGATGATCGGCGGTGTCACCGGCTGGCTCGATGAGGGCTTCCAGCTCAGCACCGGGCAACCGCGCCGCGAGGGAGCGGATCTGTCCTGCGCCTGCTGAAGGGCTGACTCCGCTGGTAGCGGCCTTGGGCTGCGGCTAGCGGGGATGTGTCGGTAAAAATGACCCGTTCTGAGGCGAACGTCGGGATTTTCAGGGGCAAACGCATCATGCCGGGGCGAGGGAGGAGGCAGAGGATCGCGGGCGCATATTTTTTATAAGTATTTGTCGCATAAACACAATTTGCATCCCGGGAGCCGCTCTAGACTGCTGGCCACTTCGATTTGCCCCCCAATCGAAACCAGCCAATAAAAGCCTCCGTCTCCTGGAGTTATAAATGAACAAGTTTGCGCTGTTCGGTGCCCTGGCACTGTCGCTGTTTTCCTTCACCGCTTCGGCCGACGAGGCCAAGCCGATCCGTATCGGTATCGAAGCCGGCTACCCGCCGTTCTCGATGAAGACCCCCGACGGCAAGCTCACCGGTTTCGATGTCGACCTGGGCAACGCCCTGTGCGAGCAGATGCAGGCCAAGTGCACCTGGGTCGAGCAGGAGTTCGACGGCCTGATCCCGGCGCTGAAAGTGAAGAAGATCGACGCCATCCTGTCGTCCATGACCATCACCGACGACCGCAAGAAGAACGTCGATTTCACCATCAAGTACTACCACACCCCGGCGCGCTTCGTGATGAAGGCCGGCACCAGCATCAAGGACCCGCTGACCGAGCTCAAGGGCAAGAAGGTCGGTGTGCTGCGGGCCAGTACCCATGACCGCTTCGCCACCGAAGTGCTGGTGCCGGCGGGCATCGACCTGGTGCGCTACGGCTCCCAGCAGGAAGCCAACCTGGACATGGTCTCCGGCCGCGTCGACGCGCTGCTGGCGGATTCGGTGAACCTCGACGATGGCTTCCTGAAAACCGACGCCGGCAAGGGCTTCGCCTTCGTGGGCCCTGAGTACAACGATCCGAAATACTTCGGCGGCGGTGCCGGCATTGCCGTGCGCAAGGGGGATCAGGAACTGGCCGGGAAATTCAACAAGGCCATCACCGAGATCCGTGCCAACGGCAAGTACAAGCAAGTGCAGGACAAGTACTTCGATTTCGACGTCTACGGCGAGTAAGCCCGGGCGTTGAAAAAGGTGGTTGCCGGGGGCCGGCAGCCACCTTTTTTGTGCGCCACTGTTTTATTCTGCGCCACGCCTTTTTCTGATCTCCGGAGTTGCCATGCAACGCATCGACCATTCCTTGCCCTGGGGCCACCTGGGCACCCAGCGCCAGCTCAGTGTGTTCCGCTTTGGCAGCGGCCCGCGCAAGGTGTACATCCAGGCCAGCCTGCACGCCGACGAACTGCCCGGCATGCGCACTGCCTGGGAGCTCAAGCAGCGCCTGGCGCAGCTGGAGAACCAGGGGCGCCTGCAGGCAGTGGTCGAGCTGGTGCCGGTGGCCAATCCCATCGGCCTCGACCAGCAGGTGCAGGGCAGCCACCTGGGGCGTTTCGAGCTGGGCAGCGGCAAGAATTTCAATCGCGCCTTCGTCGAGCTCAGCGGCCCGGTGGGCGACTTGATCGGCAGGCAACTGGGGGACGACGCCACGGCCAATATCGCCCTGATCCGCCGTGCCATGGTCCAGGTGCTGGATGAGCTGCCAGCGGCTGATTCGCAGCTGCAAGCCCTGCATCGCTTGCTGTTGCGCCATGCCTGCGACGCCGACATCACCCTCGACCTGCATTGCGATTTCGAAGCGGCGATCCACCTCTATGCCTTGCCCCAGCACTGGCCTCGCTGGCAGTCCCTGGCGGCGCGGCTCAAGGCCGGGGTGGCGCTGTTGTGCGAAGACTCCGGCGGCAGCTCTTTCGATGAATCCTGTTCCGCGCCCTGGCTGCGCCTGGCCCGGGACTTTCCGCGGGCGGCGATTCCCCCGGCAAACCTGGCCGCCACCCTGGAGCTGGGCAGCATGGGCGACACCCGGGTGCAGCAGGCCCGGGCCAACTGCGAAGCCATCCTGGGGTTTCTCGCCGAACAGGGGCTGATCAGCGGCGAGTGGCCGGCCGCTGCGCAGCAGTGCTGTGAAGGCATGCCCTTCGAAGGCACCCAGTACCTGTTCGCCCCCCACCATGGCGTGGTCAGTTTCCTGCGCGATGCCGGGGAGTGGGTGGAGCGTGGCGATGCCCTGTTCGAAGTGGTGGACCCCTTGAGCGATCGCGTCAGCACCGTGTGTGCCGGCACCAGCGGCGTGCTCTTTGCCCTGGACCGTGGGCGCTACACCCAGCCGGGCATCTGGCTGGCCAAGGTGGCCGGCCGCGAGGCGATTCGTGAAGGCAAGCTGATCAACGACTGAACCGCCACCGCAGGGGTCGATCGGGCGTTGGCTGGCCAGCGCAAGCTGCAGCGCGCCCACCCCTTGATCCGGCGTCACGCCCTGCGCCGGCCAGCCGGCTCCTACGACAGATGTGCCCATGCCCCGAGTGTCGCTGTGCATCCGCCTGCTGTTCGCCCTGTGTCTGCTGGCGGCGACATTCAATCACCTGCGCGCCGCCTTCGAGCATGGCCTGCTCTGGGATTATGGCTACGGCGCCGCCACGCCCCTGGCCAGCCGGGCCTTCTGGGGCTCCCTGACGCTGTTCGATCCGCTGGCGGCGCTGCTGCTGTTGGTGCGCCCGCGCTGGGGCCTGCTGCTGACCCTGGCAATCATCCTGCTGGATGTGCTGCACAACAGCCTCTACGTGGCGGCCCATGGCCAGTGGCTGGAGACCTTCTACCTGTCCCAGGTGGGGTTTGCGCTGGCGGTGCTGCTGTGCTTGCCGCTGGCCTGGCGCGGGCTGGGCAGATGAACACTCGGGACTGGCAGTGCTAGGCTCTGGCGACCCGTTTTTACCCCTTCAAGGAGCTACACATGATCCGCTACCTGGCGCTGTTGGCGCTGCTGGCCGCGCCTTGGGTGCAGGCCGCCGATGCACTGCACGATGACCTGCCGCTCAAGTACCTGGAGCAGGCCCCGGCCGCGCCGCGCAACCAGCCGCTGGTGATTTTCCTGCATGGCTACGGCAGCAACGAGGCCGACCTGTTCGGCCTTCGCCAGCGCCTGCCGGCGAGCTACACCTATGTGTCGGTGCGGGCACCGCAGACCCTGGAGGAGGGCAGCTACCAGTGGTTCCACCGCAAGGGCCAGGGCCCCTACGACGGTGTGACCAGCGAGCTGGCCAGCGGCGCCGAGCTGATCGGCCAGTTTGTCCGCGCGGCGCTGGCCAAGTACCAGACCCAGCCGGACAAGGTGGTGCTGGTGGGGTTCAGCCAGGGCGCGGTGATGGCCTATGAAGTGGGCCTGCGCCATCCGCAGTCGGTGCGGGGCATCGCCGCCTTGAGCGGGAAGATCCTGCCGGTGCTGGCAGCGCAGGTGAAGAACAACCCGAGCCTGCAGCGCCTGGGCATCTTCATCGGTCATGGCACCCTTGACCAGCGCCTGCCCTACAGCGATGCGGTGGATGCCCAGCGCTTGCTGCAGGGGTTGTCACTGCAACCGCAGTTCCATGCCTACCCGGGCCTGGGGCACAGCATCAGCGAAGCGGAGATCGACGACCTCAAGGGCTGGCTGCAGGGGCTCAACCCCTGAGCCGGCACGGGGTCTACTGACCGAGGATCTGCTTCATCAGCGCGGTGTGGCCGGCCTTGTCGGTGGCCCGGGAAATTATCTGGATCACCGCCATGCGTGTGCCGGAGCCGGCAATCAGGGTGGAGTTCAGGGTCAGGCCGCCGCCCATGGTGGCGGTGCTGTCGATCTGGCGCACGCCAAGGCCCTTGAGGGTCATGTTCTTTTCGCTCTGCTTGCTGAAATCCGGCAGCGCCGCGGCCTGTTGCGCGAGAAAGCCGCTGACCGCGTCATCGAGAAAGGCGGCGTCGTTGTCCTGGACCTTGGCCCCATGGGGAATGGTGTTCTGCGCCGCGATCACCACGGTACGGGTGGTGGCGTTGGAATACAGGGTGCCGCTGGCACCCTCGGTGCCATTGGCCTCGCTGCCGGCCGGCAGTACCGAAGCGCTGAACCCCTTGGGCAGGGTGAAGGCGAGCTTGCCGTCGAGGACTGCGACCTTCTCCCCCGAGGCCTGCCTGGCCGCGGATTTGCTGGCGGCGACCGCGTTCAGCGCGCCCAGGCCCGCCACGGCGGCGAACACCAGGACCAGGGCTTTTCTAGCGAAAGATGACATGCGCAATCTCCGGGCAGTGATCAAAGGCGCGCATCATCCCACGGCCGTTGCGGCCTGCTCCACAAGGATTTTTCAGCGCGGCTCCGATGACGGCCAGCCAAGGCTCATAAGAGCTGGCTGGCCAGCGAAAACTTCCGCCAGCCCGGTGCAAGACTCAAGAGCCCCTGTGCCGGCCAGCCGGCTCCTGCACAGTGGCTCGCAACAGCCGCTTGCTCAGCCCCAGGACCAGCATCGACGCTGCCAGCGCCACCGCGAAGGCGAGCATGCCCAGCGGGGGCAGGGCCAGTGCCAGGGCCAGGCAGAAGGCGGCGAAGGCGTACAGGCCGGTGGTCAGGGAGCGCAGCAGGACAGTGGTGAAGGCCACGCCTCGACTCTGATGGGAGAACACCGCAAGGACGCTGCCAAGCACCGGGAACACCGCGAGCATGCCGCTCCAGCGTTCGCCGACGGTGCTGGCCAGCAGGGTCACGGCCAGGGTCAGCAGGGCCCCGGCGAGCATCCGGTAGGGCAGTTTGTCGGAGCGCGGCCCAGGGCTGGCGGGCAGTTCGCCCACCGGCGGAAACAGCCGTGGGGCCAGGAGCAGGGCGCTGGCGGCGCAGAGGCTGGAAAAACCCAGGGATGGCGGCACCTGGGCGATGACCGTGGCCAGCAAGGCCCACACCAGGGTCGCAATGGCCAGGGCCCCGGGCCAGGAGAAGCGCTGCGCGGCATGGGTATAGGCGACGCTGAAGGCGATCATCGCGAACACCGCCGACAGGGCCGCCACCGCGGCATGGGTGGCGAACACCTGGCCCTGCTCCAGGGCCAGGAACAGCAGGATCGGCCCCACCACCACGGGAAATCCCGCCAGCCAGCCAGCGACATTCGGGCCCCAGCGCTTGCTCGCCAGGGAGATCAACCACAGAAATCCGGGAACGGTCAGCAGTTTCAACAGCAGCATGGGCGCACTCGGCGGATGAACGGTGCGCCACGCTAGCATCCAACGAAGCGATTGGCGCGTATCTGCAGGCAGGGAAGTGGCCGGGAGTGAAGTGCAGGGTCGTTTTTTCTTGTACAGATAGAAAGTATTGAATCGATTAAAGGCTTATTTGTACAAGTATTTGGGCTTAAAAGGCATTTTTTGCCGATAAAAATTGTACAAAAATTAAATTGTCGTATAGGTTTTTAAGGTGTGGGATGTGCCGATAGCTGCTCAGTTTTTCAAGGGGCGGCGGTCGCTGCCCACGCTTTTTGGGCTCCGAGGTCAGGCCCGGGTGGAACCGGGGCTGGGTCAGTTAGGTGGTCGACCACCTCGGAGGCCTTTTTTTCCTTGGCACGTGCAAGGAAATTGCCCGCCCTGCCAGCCTTTCGGAAGCCATGCGCCATGCACGATCCTCTCTCCCAGCACTTTCACGGCATTTTGCAGGGGTTGGGTGAAGACCCGACCCGCGAGGGCTTGCGGGACACCCCGCAGCGAGCCTCAAAAGCCTTGCGTTATCTGTGCCATGGTTACGAAACCAGCCTCGAAGAACTGGTCAACGGTGCGTTGTTCAGCTCCACCAGCGACGAGATGGTGATGGTCCAGAACATCGAGTTGTATTCCCTGTGCGAGCACCATTTGCTGCCGTTCATTGGTCAGGCTCATGTGGCTTACATCCCCACCGGCAAAGTGCTGGGCCTGTCCAAGGTGGCGCGGATCGTCGACATGTATGCGCGACGCCTGCAGATCCAGGAGACCCTCACGCGGCAGATTGCCGAGGCGATCCAGGAAGTGACCCGGGCGGCCGGGGTGGCGGTGGTCATCGAAGCGCGGCACATGTGCATGATGATGCGCGGGGTCGAGAAGCAGAACTCGCTGATGAACACCTCGGTAATGCTGGGGGCCTTTCGCGAGTCGGCCAGCACCCGCCAGGAGTTTCTTCAGCTGTTGCGCAGGCAGCCTTGAATGAAACGCAGGCGGCGAGTGGGCGTGGCCCGGTTGCTGTGGCTGCTGGTGCTGCTCAGCGCTACGGCCAGTGCCGGTTGGCAAGAGTCGTTGCCCAATGCGCGGCTGCTGGGCAGCGGCGAGTTCAGCTGGTTCGGCTTCAAGGTCTACACCGCGCGGCTCTGGGGCACGACGTTGCCATTGACGGCCGATAGCCCCTTCGCCCTGGAACTGACCTACCGGCGCACGATCAGCCGCGGCGATCTGGTGCAGACCAGCCTCGACGAGATCCAGCGCCTGTCCGGCAGCGCGGTGAGCCCGGCGCAACTCAAGGACTGGCAGGCGCAGATGCAGCGCGCCTTCGTCGATGTCGAACCGGGCCAGCGCATCACCGGGGTGTTCCTGCCCGGGCGCGGGGTGCAGTTCTTTGTCGACCAGCGCTTGCAGTACAGGGTCGAGGACGAAGCCTTCGCCCGAGCGTTTTTCGCCATCTGGCTCGACCCGCGCACGCGCAATCCGCAGTTGCGCGCACAACTGCTGGGCCAATAGCGGGCGCAGCACAGGAGATATTCCATGCTCAAGCAATACTTGTTAGTGCTGTGCCTCGGCCTGGTCGCATGCAGCGACACCGACGTCAAGCAGTACCGTGACCAGAAGCCCGAGCTGGAACTGCGGCAGTTCTTCAAGGGTCGTGTCGAGGCCTGGGGCCTGTTCCAGAAGCGCTCCGGCGAGGTGATCAAGCGCTTTCATGTGCAGATCGACAGCCGCAGCGAAGGCGAGAAATTCATCATGCACGAAGACTTCACCTACAGCGACGGCACCCGCCAGACCCGGGTCTGGACCCTGGTCCCCGCGGGGCCCGGCCTGTGGCGCGGGACCGCCGACGATGTGGTCGGCGAGGCCCGGGGTGAGGTCGCCGGCAATGCCCTGCGCTGGCGCTACGTGCTCAACCTGCCGGTGGATGGCAAGACCTACCAGGTGCACTTCGACGACTGGATGTACCTGTTGGACGAAAACACCCTGGCCAATCGTTCCTACATGACCAAGTTCGGCTTCGAGCTCGGGCAGGTGACGCTGTTCTTCCGGCGTCAGCCCGGCTGATCGGGCCGGGTCGGGGCCTCAGGACGGGTCGTCGAGAAAGCGCCCCTGGTGATCCGGGCTCGGCAGTAAACAGACGTCGAGACGGCCGAACAACCGATAGCGATTGCGCGCAATAAGGTCGTAGACCCAATCCCGCAGCGGCCGGGGAACCCCGCGCAACAGCCGCAGCCAGCGCCAGGGCGCCGGCAGTTGCGCCATCAGGCGGATAAACGCATCGGAGCGCTGGGACAGCCGGCCTTCCTCGATCAGCACCACGCTGTCGAACTGTTCGGTGGGCAGGCCGAACCAGGCCAGCAGCGCCTGGCCCTGGGGCGATTGCACCGAGGCCAGCTTGATCCGCCGCTGGCTGTCGTGGCGGATGACGAAGCGCACCGAGGCATTGCACAGCTTGCACACGCCATCGAACAGCAGCACCCGGTCGCCGGGTTGCAGGAAAGGGGGCAGAGGTTCGGGGGGCGTCGCAGTGCTGTTCACAGGGCTACCTTGGGCCAGAAAATACTCACTGCCGAAGGTTTCGGCGCAGGGCACAACCTGCGCAGCATACTCGCCTTGGCGGGGTAAATTCAGGCTTGGGTGCCCGCATTGAAACGTCTAAGCTGGGCCCCTGCGCCAATCCGCCTGGGAAATATCCGTGAAATTCAGCTTGCCGAAAATCGCCACCGCGCCCTTTTGCCCGCCGGAGGTGGCGGGTTCCGTCGCCGTCGACCCCGGCGCTTCCCTGTGGCGCCGCCTGCTGCGCTTTGCCGGCCCCGGGCTGCTGATTTCCATCGGCTACATGGACCCCGGCAACTGGGCCACGGCCATCGAGGCCGGCTCGCGCTACGGCTACAACCTGCTGTTCGTGGTGCTGCTGGCGAGCCTGGCGGGGATGGCGGTGCAGTGCCTGTGTTCACGCCTGGGGATCGCCACCGGGCGCGACCTGGCCCAGCTCTGCCGCGAGCGCTACAGCACCCGTTCGGCGCGTACCCAGTGGCTGCTGGCAGAGGTTTCGATCATCGCCACCGACCTGGCCGAAGTGCTGGGCTGCGCCCTGGCGTTCCACCTGCTGCTGGGGGTGTCCCTGAGCACCGGGATCGTCATCACCGCCTTCGACACCCTGCTGGTGCTGGCCCTGCAGAACCGCGGCTTCCGCCGGCTGGAGGCGATCATGCTGGCGCTGGTGGCGACCATTGGCGTGTGCTTCTTCATCGAGCTGCTGCTGATCAAGCCCTACTGGCCGGACGTGGCCCGGGGCTTTGTACCCTCGCTCTCGGCCATCGGCGACGCCGCGCCGCTGTACCTGGCCATCGGCATCCTCGGCGCCACGGTCATGCCCCACAACCTCTACCTGCACACCTCCGTCGTGCAAACCCGGCTGGTGGGCAACGACCGCGCCAGCCGCGCCGACGCCATCAAGCTGGCGCGGATCGACACCATCGGCTCGCTGGCCCTGGCGCTGCTGGTGAACGCGGCGATCCTGATCCTCGCCGCCGCGGCCTTCCACAACACCGGCCACAGCGATGTGGTGGAGATCCAGGACGCCTACCACCTGCTCGACCCGCTGGTGGGCGGGGCCCTGGCCAGCGTGCTGTTCGGCGTGGCGCTGCTGGCTTCGGGGCAGAGCTCGACCTTCACCGGGACCATTGCCGGGCAAGTGATCATGGAGGGTTACCTGAACCTGCGGATTCCCTGCTGGCAGCGGCGCCTGATCACCCGTGGGCTGGCCCTGATCCCGGCGTTCATCGGCGTCTGGCTGCTGGGTGACGGCGCCGTGGGCCAGTTGCTGGTGCTGAGCCAGGTGGTGCTCAGCCTGCAACTGCCGTTCGCCCTGTACCCGCTGATCCGCATGACCAACGACCGGCGCCTGATGGGCGAGTTCGTCAACCGCTGGCCGACCCGGATCCTCGCCTGGAGCCTGTTCGCCATCATCGGCGCGGCCAATGCCTGGCTGATCCTGCAAATGGCCCTGTAGGAGCCGGCTTGCCGGCGAAGGGGCCCTTGGACTCTGCACAAGCCTTGCTGCCGCCTTCGCTGGCAAGCCAGCTCCTACGGGGCGGGGCGGCGGTCCCAGTAGGGCTCGGGGCCGAATTTCTCGACGAAGAAGTCGATCACCGTGCGCACTTTCACTGACAGCCGTCGGCTGCCGGGCCAGAGGGCGGCGATCTGTTGCGGTTCGAGGCTGGTGGCCACGTCGAAGTCTTCGAACAGCGCCACCAGCCGGCCCTGGTGCAGGGCTTCGCCAATCAGCCAGGAAGGGAACATCACCAGCCCCAGGCCCTGTTCGGCGGCCTGGGTCAGGGTGTCGGCGTGGTTGCCGGTCAGCGGGCCCTTGACGCTGTAGGGCGTCCAGTCTGCCCGGCCCTGGCGGAAGAACCAGCGCTGCTGGCCGGTCTCGCCCTTGTAGGCCAGGCACTGGTGCCGCTGCAGTTGCTCCGGGTGCTGCGGGGTGCCGTGCCGGGCCAGGTACGCCGGGCTGGCCGCTACCCGGTAGCGCTGCGGGGCCAGCAGGCGCGCCTGCATCGAGGAGTCTTCCAGGGTGCCGATGCGAAACAGCAGGTCAGTGCCGTCCTGCAAGGGGTCGATGTAGCGGTCGGTCTGCTGGATATCCAGCTGCAGCTTCGGGTAGCGCCCGTGCAGTTCACCGAGCCAGGGCGACAGGTGGCGCTGGCCAAAGACCACCGGGGCGTTGATCCGCACCAGCCCGGCCGGCTCGTCTTGCTGTTCCTGCAACGCCTGTTCGGCTTCCTCCCACTGCGCCAGCACCCGCCGCGCGTGGTGCCCCAACAGGCGCCCGGCCTCGGTGGGGCTGACGGCGCGGGTGTGGCGGTAGAGCAACTGCTGGCCCAGGGCCTGTTCCATCAGTTGGATCTGCCGTGAAATGGACGAGGGCGCCAGCCCCTCGCGGCGCGCCACGGCAGAAAAACTGCCCTGGTCGAGCACGGCGATAAATAGGCGCAGGGCCTTGAAACCGAGGTCGTTGAAGCCGTGCATGGGTCGATCCTGCTGTGCGTTTTGCGCAAAGGTGTTGTCGGCATGCTCCCATTTATCGCAAAGCTTGCGCAATCGATAATGCCGGCCATTCCTTGATGTCGAGCAGGTGTTGCATGTCCTCTGAAACCATAGAAGTACCGCTGCCCAACCCGGTGGCGAGCGCTGTACCCGCTGCCGGCTGGCAGCGTCTGATGCTGTTGCCGCTGGTGATCCTGGCGGGCATGGGCCTGTCGGTGGAGGCCGGTCTGCTGGGCCCGCTGGGGAGCCAGGTGGGCCATCTGTGGGCGACCCTGAGCATCTTCGGCGTGGGCACGGCGCTGCTGTTGCTGCTGCTGTTGTTCAGCGGCCCGCAGCCCGGCCCGGCCTTCAGCCAGTTGCCGCGCTGGCAGTTGCTGGGCGGGGTGCTGGGGCCGATCTACGTGGTGGTGCTGACGTTGGCCACGCCCCATATCGGCATTGCCATGACCATGATCGCGATCCTTTCCGGGCAGGTGGGCAAAAGCGTGCTGATCGACCATTTCGGCTGGTTCGGCAGTGCCCGCAAGCCGGTCAATGCCGAACGCTGGCTGGCCCTGGCGCTGATTGTGCTGGCCCTGATCCTGATTGCCCGAGGTTGAAGATGAATCTGTTTCTATTGCTGGTTGTGGTGGTGGCCGCCGGTGCGGTGCTGAGTGTGCAGGCGGCGATCAATGGCCGCCTGGGAGAAAGCGTCGGTGTGTTGCGCAGCAGCCTGCTGACCTTTGCCGTGGGTGCCCTGATCACCGGGCTGCTGATCGTGTTTTTCCAGCCGCCCCAGGCGATGAGCCTGCTGCAGGCGCCGAAATGGCAACTGACCGGCGCGTTGTTCGGCGTGGTCTACATGCTGGTGATGGTGGGGGCCGTGCCCCGGGTCGGCACTGCGGTGGCCACGGTGGCGGTGATTCTCGGGCAGTTGGGCATGGGCATGCTGATCGACAACTTCGGCTGGTTCGGCAACCCGGCCATCGAACTGTCGCCCAGCCGCCTGCTGGCGATGCTGTGCCTGGCCCTGGCGCTGCTGTTCATGTACCGCAGCAGCGTGCGCCGCGCCTGAACCCGCTTCAATCGCGCTCCAGGCACGCGGCGCCAGCCAGTGCCACCTGGGCGTCTTCACCGGACTTGACCCCGGAAACCCCCACCGCGCCGACCACCTGGCCGCCGACGCGGATCGGCACGCCGCCTTCCAGGGAGGTGAGCAGCGGCGCCGAGAGAAAGGCGCTGCGCCCGCCATTGACCATGTCCTCGTAGGCCTTGGTTTCGCGCCGGCCGAGGGCCGCGGTGCGGGCCTTTTCGGTGGCGATATAGGCACTGATCGGCGCGCAGCCGTCGAGGCGTTCCAGGGCCAGGGGATGGCCGCCGTCGTCGACCACGGCGATGCTCACCGCCCACCGGTGGCGCTGGGCCTCGGCGCGGGCGGCGGCGAGGATGCGGCGGACTTCGTCTTGACCCAGTACGGCTTTGTGCTGCATGGCGAGCTCCAGGGGCGTGAGGTTCAGGGCAGGGCGGCTTCCAGCACTTCGATCCAGTGCCGTACCGGGGTCCGGCCGGCGCCGTCGAGGTGGCTCTGGCAGCCGATATTGGCGGTGGCAATGAGGTCCGGCTGGCCGCTTTCCAGGGCCTGCAGCTTGTCGTCCCGCAGTTGCCGCGCCAGCGTCGGCTGGGTCAGCGAATAGGTGCCCGCCGAACCGCAGCACAAGTGGCTGTCGGGCACCGCGGTGAGGTGAAAACCCAGGCGTTGCAGCAGGCGTTCCACGGCGCCGCCGAGCTTCTGCGCGTGCTGCAGGGTGCAGGGGCAGTGGAAGGCCAGGCGCTGGTCGCTGTGGGCGCCGAGCTGTTCCAGGGGTTCGTCCCGCAGCACTTCCACCAGGTCCCGGGCCAGGGCACTGACGCGCTGGGCCTTGCTGCGGTAGGCCGGGTCATGGGCCAGCAGGTGCTGGTAATCCTTGATGAAGGCGCCGCAGCCGCTGGCGGTCTGGACGATGGCTTCGGCCCCCAGTTGCAGGTGCGGCCACCAGGCGTCGATATTGCGCCGGGCGCGCTGCAGACCGGCTTGCTGGGCATCCAGGTGATAGTCCACCGCGCCGCAGCAGCCGGCCTCGCTGACCGGTTGCACGCTGATGCCCAGGCGATCCAGGACCCGCGCTGCGGCGGCGTTGGTATTGGGTGACAGCCCCGGCTGCACGCAGCCTTCGAGCAGCAGCACGCGCCGTGCATGGCGCATGGGCGGACGCGGTTTGGCGCTGGGCACCTGGCGCGGCAGCTTGTCCTGCAGGGCCTGGGGCAATAGCGGGCGCAGGCGGCTACCGCCATGGATCAGGGCCTTGAACAGCTGCGGGTTGGCGCTCAGTGCCCGCAGGCCGCGGCGCAACAATTGCTGGCCGGCGGGCCGGGGCAGGGCGGCATCCACCGCGGCGCGGCCGATGTCCAGCAGGTTGTGGTAGTCGACCCCGGAAGGGCAGGTGCTTTCGCAGTTGCGGCACGACAGGCAGCGGTCCAGGTGCTGCTGCGTCTGGGCGGTGGCCGGGGCGCCTTCGAGCACCTGCTTGATCAGGTAGATGCGCCCCCGCGGGCCGTCCAGCTCATCGCCCTGCAACTGGTAGGTGGGGCAGGTGGCGTTGCAGAAGCCGCAATGCACGCAACTGCGCAGGATGCGCTCGGCTTCGGCGGCCCGGGGCAGTTGCCGGGCCTCGGGGCTGAGGGTGGTCTGCATGGTCTAGAGCTCCGCGTAGAGTCGGCCGGGGTTGAAGATCCCTTGCGGGTCCAGCTGGGCCTTGAGGCGCTGGTGGTAGTGCAGCAGGGTCGGCGCCAGGGGCTGGAACGGGCTGTCCAGCAGGCCGTGGCTGTAGCAGCTGGCGTGGCCGCCAACGGCGCTGACAACGGCGCGGATGTCGGCGGCCGTGGCATCGGTCTTCAGCCAGCGCTGGGCGCCGCCCCAGTCCAGCAGTTGTTCGCCGGGCAGGGGCAGCAGCGGCGTGTTGTGCGGCACCGACAGGCGCCACAGCGGCGGGCCGGGGTTGAAGAAGTCCAGTTGCTGCTCGTTGAGCTGGCTCCAGTAGCCCGGGTCCAGGGGCTCGCCGCCGAGCCGGTCATGGGCCGCCGCCACCGAGCCTTCACCGCCCTCCAGGCGTAGGTGCAGGCGTTCGCCGTCATGGCAGGCGGCGCTGATGGGCAAGGGCTGCTGGCCCCATTCGGCAAGCTGGGCGAGGGCCCGCTGGCGGTCCATTTCCAGGCTCAGGCTCAGGCATTGCCGGGGCTTGGGCAGGACCTTCAGCGAGACCTCGGTGACCAGCCCCAGGCAGCCGTAGCTGCCGGCCATCAGCCGTGACAGGTCATAGCCGGCGACGTTCTTCATCACCTCGCCGCCAAACCGCAGGTGTTGGCCGCTGCCGCTGATGACCCGGGTGCCGAGGACGAAATCGCGCACCGCCCCGGCCCAGGGCCGGCGCGGCCCGGACAGGCCGCTGGCGAGCATGCCGCCCAGGGTCGCGCCCGCGCCGAAGGACGGCGGTTCGCAGGGCAGCATCTGCCCGGCGGCGTCCAGGGTGGCGTGCAGCTCGGCGAGCGGCGTACCGGCCCGGGCGCTGATCACCAGCTCCGTGGGGTCGTAGCTGACGATGCCGCGATGGCTGCGGGTATCGAGTATTTCCCCGGCACTCTCGCGGCCGAGAAAGGCTTTGCTGTTGGAACCCTGGATGCGCAGCGCGGTGTCGCTCGCCAAGGCATCGCGCACCTGTTCCAGCAAGGTCTCGGCGGCGTCGAAATCGCTGGCCACGTTCATCAGAATCGCTCCAGTTCGGGGAAGGGCAGTTGCCCGTGGTGGATGTGCATGGCGCCAAATTCGGCGCAGCGGTGCAGGGTCGGGATGTTCTTCCCCGGGTTGAGCAGGCCGCTGGGGTCGAAGGCCGCCTTGATGGCGTGGAACAGGGTCAGCTCGTGGTGGTTGAACTGGGCGCACATCTGGTTGATTTTCTCCCGGCCCACCCCGTGTTCGCCGGTGATGCTACCGCCCACTGCCACGCACAGTTCGAGGATCTTGCCCCCCAGGGCCTCGGCCCGCTCAAGCTCGCCGGGCTGGTTGGCGTCGAACAGGATCAAGGGGTGCATGTTGCCGTCGCCGGCATGGAACACGTTGGCCACCCGCAGCTGGTGTTCGTCGGCCAGGCGGGCGATGCCCCGCAGCACCCCCGGCAGCTCGCGGCGGGGAATGGTGCCGTCCATGCAGTAGTAGTCCGGGGACAAGCGCCCCACCGCCGGGAAGGCGTTCTTGCGCCCGGCCCAGAAACGCACGCGCTCGGCCTCGTCCCGGGCCAGGCGCACCTCGCTGGCGCCGGCCCGTTCCAGCACCTGGCGCACCCGCTCGCAATCGTCGTGGACATCGGCTTCCACGCCGTCCAGCTCGCACAGCAGGATGGCCTCGGCGTCCACCGGGTAGCCGGCATGGATGAAATCCTCGGCGGCGCGGATCGCCAGGTTGTCCATCATCTCCAGGCCGCCGGGGATGATGCCCGCGGCAATGATGTCGGCCACGGCGCGGCCGGCGGCTTCCACCGAGTCGAAGGCCGCCAGCAGCACCTTGGCGATCTGCGGCTTGGGCAGTAGCTTGACCGTGACTTCGGTGATCACCCCCAGCAGGCCTTCGGAGCCGGTGAACAGCGCCAGCAGGTCGAAGCCCGGCGCGTCCAGGGCCTCGCTGCCCAGGGTCAGGGGCTGGCCTTCGACGCTGAGCATCTGGACCTTGAGCAGGTTGTGCACGGTCAGGCCGTATTTCAGACAATGCACGCCGCCGGCGTTTTCCGCGACATTGCCGCCAATCGAACAGGCGATCTGCGAAGAGGGGTCGGGGGCGTAGTACAGGCCGAAGGGCGCGGCGGCCTGGGAGATCGCCAGGTTGCGCACCCCGGGCTGGAGCCGGGCGCAACGGGCGGCGGGGTCGATCTGGAGGATTTCCTTGAAGCGCGCCATCACCAGCAGCAGGCCCTTTTCCAGGGGCAGGGCGCCACCGGACAGGCCCGTGCCGGCGCCCCGGGCCACCACCGGCACCCGGTGGGCGTGGCAGATCTGCAGGATGCGCTGCACCTGGTCCAGGTGCCGGGGCAGGGCCACCAGCATCGGCGTGCTGCGGTAGGCGCTCAGGCCATCGCATTCGTAGGGTTTGAGCTGTTGCTCCTGGTCCAGCAGCTCCAGCTCCGGTAGCTGCTGGCGCAGGGCCTGGATCAGGGCCTGGCGGTCGACGTCGGGCAGGGCGCCATCGAGGCGTTCGTCGTAGAGAATCGTCATGGCGGCTAAGGACCTTGTGTGGTTTTTATCAGGTCGCGAATGCTGTACGGCTGCCTTGCATGATTGGCCCGGCGGGCTTTAGTGTCCATGTGCGTTAGCAGTGGTCGAACCACTTTGTTTTCCAGGGCAGGCCGGGGTTTTTCCGAAAGATCAGGTTTTTCAAAAGCTTGGCGGGCGCGCGGAAATAGCCGGACAAATGGCACAGGGCTGGTCATACCAGTGGGAGGAAGCATGCAGGACACGCAAGCGGGGCGTCGGCCCCAGGTGGCGGACCTGGTCTGCGCACGGATCGAGCGGCTGATCGTCGACGGGGTATTCAAGACCGGCCAGTTGCTGCCCTCGGAACGGCGCCTGACGGCCAAGCTCGGGGTTTCGCGCACGGCTCTGCGCGAGGGCCTGAAACTGCTGCGGGCGCGGGGCATCATCGACACTCGACAGGGCCGCGGCTCCCAGGTGGCGCAACTGTCGGCCCCGGCGGCGCAGTCGCCGCTGATGCATCTGTTCAGCTCCCAGCCCCGCACCCTCTACGACCTGCTGGAAGTGCGCAGCCTGCTTGAAGGCGAGTCGGCGCGGCTGGCGGCCCTGCGCGGCACCGAAGCGGATTTCGTGCTGATCGAGCGCGCCTACCAGGCCCTGCTGCAGGCCCATGAACAGGCCCTGGAGCCCGCCGCCCTGGCGCGCCTGGACCACGCCTTTCACCTGGCGATCTGCGAGGCCTCGCACAACCCGGTGCTGGTGCAGACCCTGGGCTCGCTCACCGACCTGCTGCTGAACTCGGTGTTCGCCTCGGTCAACAACCTCTATCACCGCCCGGCGCCCAAGCGCCAGATCGACCGCCAGCATGCGCGGCTGTACAACGCAGTCACCGGGCGCCTGCCGGAACAGGCGCGCAAGGCGGCGGTGGCGCATATCCAGGGCATTGCCCGCAACCTCAGGGACATCGAGGACGAAGAACAGCGGCTGGTGCGCGCTACCTTGCGTTTGCAGGGCTGGGAGTGAGGGGCCGACCATCAGTCGCGTGCGCCCTGGCCGGGCGGTGCCTTGGCCTAACCTGTGGGGACTCGGCCCGAGCGGGGCGCTCGGTGAAGCACCCGCCCAAAGGCCCGAGCCTTGAACCCTAGGAGCCATGCCATGTCCACGCAAACCTGTGCCTGCCCGGCCTGCACCTGCAAGCTGGGCGCCCATGCCATCGTCCGTCACGGTAAGCACTACTGCTGCCAGGCGTGCGCCGACCATCACGCCCACGGCGAGCCTTGCGCTTCCACCGAAGGCTGCAAATGCGCCAAGGGCGCCCACGGCTGAGGGGGGATCGGCGGGTGGGGCCGTGCGGCTCCACCCGCGTTGCTGCGTCCTAGACCGAAGGGCGCCAGGTGACGTTTTCGATACCGAACTTTTCGGCCATGGGCTTGCTGGTCTTCTTCACCCGTTCGCGGCCGAAACGTCCTATCCGACCCACTCCAGCGTCGCAACTGGCCCAGTGCCAGGCCTCGGCGTTGTCCATCTTTTCCTGGCGGATGATGAAGGACTTGGGGGCGCCGTGGAGGGTGTATTCGATGACGAAAAGTTTTGCGTTGTTCATAAAGCCTTTGTTCCTCCCTGTGATCTTTTAGTGATCCTGGGGCGGCGGAAAAATTCACTCTGATTGTCCGTCCGGGCTACCGACGGTCATGGGCCGCCAGCCGCTCTATCCGAATGGATTCCCGAGCGGCGCCCAGGCCTTCATCCGGATGGGCGCGGCAGCGGTTGGCGGCGCCCCGGGCGGCTGGTTACCATGGGCGCCCGCCGACCTGCCGCGACCTTGCCATGGCCCTAGCCGCACCCCCCGACCTCAGCGACCCCGCGATCCCGGTGCAACCCCTGGCCCGCACCTATCCGCGGGGCTTGTTCATCGAGCCCCATGAACACGATTGGGGCCAGTTGCTCTACGCCATGAGCGGGGTGATGTGGGTCGAGACGCCCCATGAAGCCCTGGTGGTGCCGCCCCAGCGCGCGGTGTGGTTGCCGCCGGGGGTGAGCCACGGGATTCGCGTGGTCAGCGACCTGCAGATGCGCAACATCTACTTGCGCCCGTCCCTGGCGGCGACCCTGGACCCCAGCGTCCAGGTGCTGCAGGTGGACAACCTGCTGCGCGAATTGATCGTGCGCCTGGTGGAACTCGACCCGCCGCAGCCGGAGTACTACGAGGCGCTGGTGGGGCTGGCCCTGCTGGAACTGCGCCGGGCTCACCGCTCGCAATTGAAGATAGCCCTGCCGGACGCCTCCGACCGGCGCCTGGGCAGCCTGTGCCAGGCGGTGATGGCGGCGCCGTCCCTGGCCATCTCCTTTGAACAGCACGCCGATGCGGCGGGGGCCAGCGTGCGCACCCTGGCGCGGCTGTTCAAGGAGCAGTTGGGCGTGGGCTTTGCCGAATGGCGGCGCCAGGTGCAACTGGCCACCGCTGCCGCGGAGCTGATCCAGGGTGTACCGGTGAGCCGCATTGCCCGGGAGCTGGGTTATTCCCCCAGCAGCTTCAGCGACATGTTCCGCCGGGAACTGGGTGTCGCGCCTTCCCAGTACGCCAGCGCCAACCAGGTGTAGCCGCTGCCACAGGCTCGGGCCGCGTTCGGACGAACGGCTCCGCAGGAGACGCGGCAATCTCAAAGCCGCCATAGGTTCGTCGGGATATCGCCAAGCAAGGCCCTTCGGTCCTTTTCGCAGCTTCGCAGGCTCAGCAGCGGCTACAGGGACTGCCTGGCGTCGTGTAGCCGCTGCCGCAGGCTCGGGCCGCGTTCGAACGAACGGCTCCGCAGGAGACGTGAAGATCCGGAGAGCGCCGGATGTGCATCAGGCGGACGCCAGCCAAGCGACCGCCAGGGTTTCGGCCTTGGCCGAAATCCTGAAGCACTTGGCCGATGCCGCGGGACCGTGCCACCTAGACTGTGCCGCACACGCCACTTCACCCCGGCATGAGCCGCACGGCCTCTGGAGCGCAGCATGAACTACCTGATTTCCCTGGCCGCCGGCCTGTTGGTCGGCCTGCTTTACGGCGCCTTGCAGGTGCGTTCTCCGGCGCCGCCGGCAATTGCCCTGGTTGGCCTCTTGGGCATGCTCGGCGGTGAGCAGTTGTGGCCCCTGGGGCGCCAGTTGCTCGGGAGCTGGCTGTCCTGAACACGCATTTTTCCTTTCTCCCCCGACTCATGGAACCGACGATGAAAGCACTGCAATTTTCCGCCACCGGCGACCTCGCGGCCCTGCACGTAGTGGACCTGCCCACCCCGGTACCGGGTGCTGGCCAGGTGCTGGTGCGCATCAAGGCCGCGGGCCTCAACCCCAGTGATGTGAAGAACGTCCTCGGGCGCTTTCCCTACACCACACTGCCGCGGGTGCCCGGGCGGGACTTTGCCGGGGTGGTGGAGCAGGGGCCGGCGCAACTGCTGGGCCAGGAAGTCTGGGGCACCGGCAAGGAGCTGGGCTTCTTCGCCGACGGCAGCCATGCCCAGTACGTGGTGCTGTCCGCCCAGGGCGTGGCCCGCAAGCCACGGCACCTGAGCTTTGCCCAGGCCGCAAGCCTCGGGGTGCCCTACACCACAGCCTGGGATGCCCTGGAGCGCAGTGGCGTAGCCCGTGGCACCCGGCTGCTGGTGATCGGCGGCGGCGCGGTGGCCTCGGCGGCCCTGGCCCTGGCCAAGGTGCGCGGCGCCCGGGTGCTGGCGGCGGCGCGCCGGGTGGAGCAGGTCCAGGCGCTTGAAGCCCAGGGCTACCCGACCCTGCACCTGCAACAGCCGGAAACCCTGGCGGCCCAGGTGGCCGAAGTCTATGCCGGCGGTGCCGAGGTGATCTTCGACACCACCGGCTTCTGGCTGCCGGCCTCGGTGCCGGCCCTGGCCACCTTTGGCCGCATCGCCATCATCGCCGCCCCGGTGGACGGCCATGTGCAACTGCCGGCTCTGGCGCTGTACCGCAAGGGGGGCTCGGTGGTGGGGATCAACTCGCTGTTGTATGGCGTAGAGGCGTGCGCGGCGATGCTGGAGCAGTTCGGCCGCTATTTCGATGAAGGCCTGCTGCCGCTGCCGGAAGGCCTGGTGGAATCGCCGCTGGAGCGGGGGCTGGAGCGTTATGCCGAAGTGAACCAGGGGCGCGGCGAAAAAATTATCCTCATCCCCTGAGCGCAGCGGCCATCCCTGCGTAGGAGCCCGCTTGCTGGCGAAGGGGCCCTGAGATCGCCTTCGCCGGCAAGCCGGCTCCTACGGGGGATGCGTGCGCCGTGTGTCCTGTGTAGGAGCCAGCTTGCTGGCGAAGGGGCCCTTGAGATCGCCTTCGCCGGCAAGCCGGCTCCTACGGGGGATGCGCGCGCTGTGTGTCCTGTGTAGGAGCCAGCTTGCTGGGGAAGAGGGCCCAGAGATCGACTTCGCCGGCAAGCGGAACGCCGCCTGGCCGCTCCCGGGAGAGAAATCAGGTCTCGGGCACGCCCTTTTCCCAGGCCGACCAGTTGCCGAGGATGTCCTGCACCAGCGGATTGCCGGCCCGGTAGAGGTTCTCCAGGGCCGGGACAAAGCCGCCCTGGTCGGCGTACTTGAGCAGGTTGTCCACTTCGCTGGCCCCCGGGGCCGGGCGGTCGAAGTCGGAACCGGCGCGCACCACCGCCAGGCGCTGAATGTCCAGCAGGCCCTCGCGGCTGGCCCGCAGCAAGGCTTCGTAGGTGGAGTTGTCTTCCTGCTGGGTGGTGCAATAGGTGCCTTTGTTGTCGGTCAGCAAGCGGGTCCAGACCTCCGCCCGTTCGCTCAGGCGGGTGCCGGAAAACCAGGTGTTGCCCGCCAGGGTGTCGCAACGGGTCACCACCGGTGGCTGGTTGGCCGGGGCCTTGGGGTATTTCAGGCGCCAGGCCGCCGACTCCTTGCTCTCGCTCAGGGCCACGTTGCGGCTCAGGGCGAAGGCCTTGGCCTGGAGCTTGGGGTTCAGCTCGAAGACTTCGGTCTTGTAGTCCAGGGGCGGTTTTTCGTTGGGGCCCTTGGTGTTGATCCCCAGGTAGCCGGTGGGCCAGCCCTCGGGCGCATCCCGGGAGTCGATTTCCCACTGGGTGCCGAACTCCACTAGGTAATGGGCCCAGGCGGCGGTGCCGATGGTGCCGTGCTGGGGGCTGATGCCGGCGATCCCGGCAATCAGGAAATAGCTTTTGCGCAGGTCGAACTTCGGCGACAGGGCCAGCGCCAGGGTTGACGCCGCGGCGTTGGTCTGGCCCATGCCGGTGGTCAACAGGCACACGTCCCGGTCATTGCAGCGAATGCTCGGGTACTCCGCCGCCAGCCCCGGCACGCGAATCTCGCGCTTGAGCTCCAGGCGCTCGATCCAGTGCTGCGCTTCCGGCGCGAACATGCTGATCAGCACCACCTTGGGCTTGATCGGTGCCTCACTGGCCCAGGCGCCGCTAGCCACCAGTGCACTCAAGCCCATTGCCCACGAAACCTTTTGAATCCCACGCATACAACCTCCATGACTGCCGTTAACCGGCGCTTATCCTGCCTGATCCAGGTTGCAACTCATCGCAACCGCTCTTGTCTTGCCGCTGCTTTAAAACTGATAGCCAACCCCGGCGTAATAGCCCCAGCCATTGGAGCGGGCGCGGAACTCGCCGTCGCCGAAATTCAGCACGCTGCCATCCTCCCAGTTGCCGCCGTTGTGGAAGTAGCGGCCCACCAGGGTGAAGCGCAGGTGGGTGAAGGAATAGAGCAGCACGTTGGTGGCCACCGTGGCGTTGGCGGTGCGGGCCGGGTTGTCCTTGTGCAGGTCGGAGCCGAAATCGAAGTTGGTGAAGCCGATGTAGGTCAGCGAGGCACCGTTGCTGAAGCTGTCGATGGGCACGATGTATTTCAGCTGGGCGCGGTAGCCGTCCCAGGAGTATTCGTTGCTGGCGCCGTAGTTTTCCCACTGGTAGCGGCCATAGAAGTTGGCCGAGAGGTTGACCCGCGAATGGGTGTCAATGTCGGTGCCCAGGCCGCTGTACAGGGTGTTGGCGCGGTTGGCGGTGCGGCTACCGTGGTCGTAGATCCAGTCGAAGGCCACGTACCACTCCTTGAACGGGCCGATGGCCAGGCTGCGGCCGGCCAGGTAGTCGATGGAGATTCGCGGCTCGTGCTCCATGAACAGCGGCGAGCCGTGGTCCCAGATGCCCTTGTCGTGGCTGTTGCCGATGTCGAGGATCTTCGGCAGGTCGATGTAGCCGTACAGCTCGAAGGGGCCCTTGCGCCCGAAGTATTCGTATTCCAGGTAGATGTCGTCTGCCGGGCGCGGGCCGAAGCTGATGTCCTTGCTGCCGATGAGCATCAGGTCCTGGTTGTACCAGTCGGAGAGGTAGGCGCCCTGTTTGGCCGGTTGCACATCGGCGCTCAGGCTTTCGCCCTGGGCCGAGTCGTCCGCCGGGGCGGCGGGGGGCTGGGCGAAGGCGCTGGGTAGACCCGTAACGCCGGCCAGCCACAACGAAACAGCCAGGGTACGGCAGGACGCATGGCGTCGCAGAGGGTTGAGCATGGAAAGTCCCTGTTCTTGCAGTGTGAAGTCCCTTGTGCTCGACACTTCGAAAGAAGGCGGCGAACACCCACAAAATTACAACTCGCAAACGTTTGCATATGGCGTACCAACTTGAAACAGCGGCTTGCGACAAAGGCGTGAATGGCCGCGGGATTGGCGCTTGGGGCGGGGTGCGTGCCGATGGCGGGGAGGGCCGGGCGCTGCAGGCCTGGGCAATGCCCGGCCCCCAGGCCCGGCGCTGGTGCAGGCGCGCAATGCTAGAGTGCGCCACTTACCCGCCACCACCTCGGGAGTGACCATGGAGCTGTCCGACCACCTGCTGATGCTTGAACGCCAGTTGCAACAGGCCGAAGTGCGTGCCGATCGCCAGGCGCTGGAGGCCTTGCTGGCCGATGACTTTCTTGAATTCGGCGTCAGCGGCGGGCGCTGGGACAAGGCCCAGGTGCTGGCCAGCCTGCCGCAGCAGGTGTTCATCGAACGGCGCATCAGCGAGTTCGCCGTGCAGTGCCTGGGGGCCGAGCTGGCCCAGGTCACCTACCTGTGCCATAACGCCGCAGCGCCCGGGCGGGCGGCCAGCAGTGCCTGGCGCAGCTCGCTGTGGCGCTGCCAGGAGGGGCGCTGGCAGATGCTGTTCCATCAGGGCACGCCGCGGCCAAGTGCCTGAGGGCTCTGCTAGAATCCCGGTCCCAGACTTGACGAGGTGCCCCATGAGCGAGCCGATTCGCCTGACCCAGTACAGCCACGGAGCCGGCTGCGGCTGCAAGATTTCCCCCCAGGTACTGGAGGTGATCCTGGCCGGCAGCGGGGCGCAGAACCTCGACCCCAAGCTCTGGGTCGGCAATGCCTCGCGCGATGACGCGGCGGTGTACGCCATCGATGAAGAGCGCGGCGTGGTCTCCACCACCGACTTCTTCATGCCCATCGTCGACGACCCCTTCGACTTCGGCCGCATCGCCGCCACCAACGCCATCAGCGACATCTACGCCATGGGCGGCGACCCGCTGATGGCGATTGCCATTCTCGGCTGGCCGGTGAACGTGCTGGCCCCGGAAATCGCCCGGGAGGTGATCCGCGGCGGTCGCGCGGTGTGCGACGCCGCGGGCATTCCTCTTGCGGGCGGGCACTCCATCGATGCGCCGGAGCCGATCTTCGGCCTGGCGGTCACCGGGCTGGTGGAAAAACGCTTCATGAAGCGCAACGACACCGCCACCGCCGGTTGCCTGCTGTACCTGACCAAGCCCCTGGGGATCGGCGTGCTTACCACCGCCGAGAAAAAGGGCAAGCTGCGCAGCGCCGACATCGGCCTGGCCCGGGACTGGATGTGCACCCTGAACAAGCCAGGCAGCCGTTTCGGCAAGCTCGAAGGGGTGACCGCGATGACCGACGTCACCGGTTTCGGCCTGCTCGGGCACCTGGTGGAAATGGCCGACGGCAGTGGCCTGACCGCGCGCATTCACTACGACCGCGTACCGCGCCTGCCGGGGGTCGAATACTACCTGGACCAGGGCTGTGTGCCCGGTGGCACCTTGCGCAACTACAGCAGCTACGCCGACAAGGTCGGGCGAGTGCAGGAACTGCACAAGCGCGTGCTCTGCGACCCGCAGACCAGTGGCGGGCTGCTGGTGGCGGTAACCCCGCAAGGCAATGCCGAATTCCTGGCCCTGGCGGCGGAACTGGGCCTGGAACTGGCGCCGATTGGCGAGCTGGTAGAGCGACAGAGCCACGCGGTCGAGGTGTTCTGATGTCTCTGGACTGCACCGACTACCGCGAGATCTTCCTCAACGACCGGCCGATGATGGACACCCGCGCGCCGATCGAATTCACCAAGGGCGCCTTTCCCGGGGTGCTCAACCTGCCCCTGATGACCGACCAGGAGCGCCAACGGGTCGGCACTTGCTACAAGCAGCAAGGGCAGCAGGCGGCGATTGTCCTGGGGCATCAGTTGGTGTCCGGCGACATCAAGCAACAGCGCATCCAGGCCTGGGCCGATTTTGCCCGGGCCCATCCCGACGGCCTGCTGTACTGCTTCCGTGGCGGCCTGCGCTCGCAGATCGTCCAGCAGTGGCTCAGGGAAGCGGGCATCGACTACCCGCGGGTTGGCGGCGGTTACAAGGCCATGCGTACCTTCCTTCTGGACACCACCGAACAGGCGTTGCAGCAGTGTGATTTCGTCCTCCTGGGGGGCATGACCGGCACCGGCAAGACCCAAGTGCTGGGCCAGTTGGACAACGCCCTGGACCTGGAAGGCCACGCCAACCACCGCGGCTCCAGCTTCGGCCGCCGCGCCACCGGCCAGCCGAGCAACATCGACTTCGAAAACCGTCTGGCGGTGGACCTGCTGAAAAAGCGTGAGCGCGGCGTGCAGGCTTTTGTCCTGGAAGACGAAAACCGCATGATCGGCAGCTGCGCCTTGCCGCTGCCGCTGTACCAGAGCATGCAAGGCTTGCCCATGGTCTGGCTGGAAGACCGCCTCGACAGCCGGGTGCAGCGCATCCTTGACGACTACGTGGTCAACCTCAGCGCCGAGTTCGTGGCCGTGCATGGCGAAGAAGGTTTTGCCCTGTTTGCCGAACGCCTGCTGGAAAGCCTGAACAAGATCCACAAACGCCTGGGGGGCGAGCGTCACCAGCGCCTGTTCCTGCTGATGGAAGCGGCCCTGGAGGAACAGGCCCGCAGCGGTGACGTGGAGCTGCACCGGGCCTGGATCGAAGGCTTGCTGGGCGAATACTACGACCCGATGTACGCCTTCCAGCGCGAGAGCAAGGGCGCGCGGATCGAGTTCAGCGGCGAGCACGGCGCCGTGCTCGATTACCTGCGCCAGCGCTCACCGCGCTGATTCGTTCGCCGGCAAGCCGGCTCCTACAGGGCAGCTCCCACCAACCGTAGGAGCTGGCTTGCCAGCGAAGGGGCCCGCGAGATCGCCTTCGCCGGCAAGCCGGCTCCTACATGGGCAGCTCCCCACCGACCGTAAGAGCTGGCTTGCCAGCGAAAGGGCCCTCCAGCCCTACAACAACGCCGCACCAATCAACCCGCAGACAATCCCCACCAGCATGGTCAGCACGGCCACGGTCACCAGCACCCGGGCATCGAAATCCTTGCGCAGCATCAGCAGCGACGGCAGGCTGATGCTCGGCAGGGTCATCAGCAGGGCCACCGCTGGGCCTGTACCCAAGCCCAGGGTCATCATGGTCTGGACGATGGGAATCTCCGCTGCTGTGGGGATCACGAACAGGGTCCCGGCAATCGCCAGCGGCACCAGCCACCACAGGCTGTCACCCATGGCGCCGTCGATATGGGGGAACAGCCAGACCCTCGCTGCGCCCAGCACCAGTACCGCCAGCACGTAGATCGGAATGGTGCTCCAGAACAGCTGCCACAGGGTCTTGCCCCAGCGGCTGAGGAACGGCTGGTCGTTCAGCGTGCTGGCTTCCACCACCGCATCCACCGCGGCTTCGGGCAGTTGCTCGGGGCCGGCGACACGCTGCGCCACCAAGGACACGCCCAACACCAGGACAATGCCCGCCACCAGGCGCAGGGCGGAAAAGCCCCAGCCCAGGACAAAGCCCATGAACACCAGGGTGGCCGGGTTGAGCACCGGGTTGGCGATCCAGAACGCCAGGGCCGCACCCACCGAAACCTTCTGCCGGCGCAGGCCAGCAGCCACCGGCGCGGCGCAGCAGGAGCACATCATGCCCGGCAGGGCGAACAGGCCGCCGCGCAGGGTCGAGCCGAAGCCGGCACGGCCGAACAGGCGCAGCAGCCAATCCCGGGGAATCAGCACCTGCAGCAGGGAACCCAGGATCACCGCCAGCACCGCAGCCTTCCAGATGGCCAGGAAGTACACCTGGGAATAGGCCAGGGCGGCGCTCCAGGGCGAGCTCTGCTGATCGTTGAGGATCGAGGCGCCGATGCTGTGGCTGTCGGCGGCGACAAAGGCCTTGAGGTAGTAGGGCGACCACTTCACGTAATACAGGCCGATGGCGGCGACCAGCAGGAACAGCAGGGGTTTGCACCAGAACGCCCAGCCGCGGTTGGGCTGGGTGGAGGCGAGGTTGGACATGAAAGGTATTCCGCAC
This sequence comes from Pseudomonas sp. GW823-FHT02C05, assembly GCF_058797595.1. Lineage (NCBI taxonomy): Bacteria > Pseudomonadati > Pseudomonadota > Gammaproteobacteria > Pseudomonadales > Pseudomonadaceae > Pseudomonas > Pseudomonas sp. GW823-FHT02C05. The sequence goes on from NZ_JBXAJU010000001.1 coordinate 287,381, forward strand.
GAGGACAATAAGCGCGAATTGTAGCCGCTGGCGCTGGCGCGCTGCGAACCGATCTCGTCCGGCCTTGCCTGGCGATCCCCCGTCGGGAGGTCATCGGCCTTGAGAACGCTGCGTCCCTACGGGCCGTTCGTCCGAACGCGGCCCGAGCCTGCGGCAGCGGCTACACCAATCTTGGATCGGCACTGGCCCTGTAGCCGCTGCCGAGCGTCAGCGAGGCTGCGCAAAGGCCCGCAGGGCCTTGCCTGGCGATCCCCCGTCGGAACTCTGTCGGCCTTGAGAGCGTCGCGTCCCTACGGGCCGTTCGTCCGAACGCGGCCCGAGCCTGCGGCAGCGGCTACACAAATCCCTGATCGGCACTGGCCCTGTAGCCGCTGCCGAGCGGCAGCGGGGAGCGATTTTCAGAGGGTGCGAATCGAGGTGCGGATGGCCCGGGCGCATTCGATCACCGAGGGCGCGAGTTTGCGTTCGGCTTCTTCCAGGGTCCAGCGGCTGCTGGGCACCACCACGTGCACCGCGGCCACCGGCAGGCCCTGGCTGCCGAGGATCGGCGCGGCAATGCTCATGTCCCCCAGGAACAGCTCTTCCGGGTTCAGGGCGTAGCCGCGACGCTGGGTGGCGTCGATCTCGCGCTGGATGTCCGCCAGTTCGGTCAGGGTGTGCCGGGTGTGGGCCTTGCGCTCGCTGGCTTCGAGAATCTGGGTGGCCTCGGCGGCGGGCAGGGCGCTGAGGTAGGCGCGGCCCGAGCCGGTGCAGTACATCGGGATACGACTGCCGATGGGCATGTGGATGGGGATGAACTTGGGCGCCACGAAGCGCGCCACATAGACCATGTCCAGGCCATCGGGCTCGGTGAGGTTGGTGGTTTCCCCGGTGATCTGGGCCAGCTCGGCGAGGAAGGGGTTGGCCACGTCCACCAGGGTGTCGGCGGCCAGGTAGTTGTAGCCGATCTCCATCACCCGCGGGGTCAGCTGGAAGCGCTTGGTCTGCGGGTGCTTACGCACGTAGCCCAGCTGTTCCAGGGTGTGGATCATGCGCTGCGCCGAGCTTTTGTTGATGTCGGCGGCCGTGGCGATTTCCGCCAGGTTCATGGTCCGTTGCGCGGCGTTGAAGGCCCGCAGCACCGCCAGGCCCTTCTCCAGTGACTGGTTGAAAAGGGAGTTGTTGTTATCGCTCATGACCAGTCCTTTCAGGTTATTTTGTGTTTTTAATATCGATATTCGATATTTATAAATCTCTTTACGATTTTTGTAAATTGTTTATAGTCGGGTTCATGCCTCCTGCCTTCCACACCAGAGGCTATCCATCACGGACTTCAAACAATAAAACCGTCCAATGGGAGATTCGCCATGCACACCCGCACTCGCGTCCTTGCACCCGCTGTTTTCGCATTCTGTTGCGCCCTTGGCCTGGGCCTTTCGGCGTCGGCCCAGGCCGAGCCGCTGTACAAGGTCGGGGCCACCGCCACCGGCATTCCCTTCACCTTCCTTGACGTCAAGAGCCAGAGCATCGAGGGCATGATGATCGATGCCGCCCGGGCCGTGGGCAAGGCCGGCGGTTTCGCCGTGGACATCCAGCAGACCACCTTCGCCGCGCTGATCCCGTCTCTGACCTCGAACAAGATCGACATCATCTCCGCCGCCATGCTGCGCACCCCGGTGCGCGAGAAAGTGGTGCAGTACTCCGACCCGGTGTTCAGCTACGGCGAGGGCCTGATCGTCAAGGCCGACGACACCAGCGACTACCGCCGCATGGAGGACCTGGCCGGAGAAACCGTCGGCGCCCAGGTCGGCACGGTGTTTATCGACGAGCTGAACAAGCGTGGGATCTTCAAGGAAGTACGCGGCTACGACTCGATTCCCGACCTGATGCGCGACCTGGCCCTGGGGCGGATCAAGGCCGGTTTCGCCGACCGGCCGATCCTCGCCTACCAACTGGCCCAGGGCACCCAGAACAAGGTGCGGCTGGTCAAGGGCTACCAGCCGGTGGTCATGGGCGATGTCTGCCTGATCGTGCGCAAGGGCGATGCCCAGACCCTGGCCGAGGTCAATCGCGGGATCGCCGCGATCAAGGCCGACGGCACCCTGGACCGCATCATCGAGCACTGGAAGCTCAACTGATCCAGTCGCGGCCCGGCGCCTGGCCCGGGTCCCTTTCCTGCTGATTAAACGGGTCTCTCCATGTTTCTCCAGAACGCTCTGGACTTCCTGCCCATTCTGTTGAAAGGCGCAGTGGTCACCCTGCAGGTTACCGTTGGCTCCTTCGTGCTCAGCTCGCTGATCGGCCTGGTCTTCGCTCTGATGATGGTGTCCAAGGTGCGCTCGGTGGCGTTGTTCGCCATCGGCGTGGTCAACGTCATTCGCGGGCTGCCGATCATCGTCCAGCTGTTTTACATCTACTTCGTGCTGCCGGATTTCGGCATCCAGCTCACCGCCATGCAGGCCGGGGTGATCGGCCTGGGCATCGCCTACTCGGCGTACCAGGCGGAAAACTTCCGCGCCGGTATCCAGGCCATCCACCAGGGCCAGATCGAGGCCGCCGAATCCATCGGCATGCGCGGGCCGATGATCATGCGCCGGGTGGTGCTGCCCCAGGCCCTGCGCATCGCCTTGCCGCCCTATGGCAACACCCTGGTGATGATGCTCAAGGACTCGTCCCTGGTGTCCACCATCACCGTGGCCGAGATGACCCGGGCCGGGCAGCTGATCGCTTCCTCGACCTTCGAGAACATGACCGTCTACACCCTGGTGGCCTTGCTCTACCTGGCCCTGAGCCTGCCGCTGTCCTTTGCCCTGCGCCGCCTGGAAGCGCGCATCAGCACCCGGAGAAAGCCATGATCCAGATCAAGGGCGTACACAAGAGCTTTGGCAACGTGGCGGTGCTCGAAGGCATCGACCTACAGGTGCACAGCGGTGAAGTGGTGTGCCTGATCGGGCCCTCGGGGTCCGGCAAGTCGACCCTGCTGCGCTGCATCAACGGCCTGGAAAGCTACGAGCAGGGCGACATCCTGGTGAGCGGGGCGCGGGTCGACCGGCAGGCCAAGAGCATCCATGAACTGCGTACCCGGGTGGCCATGGTGTTCCAGCGCTTCAACCTGTTTCCCCATCGCACGGCCTTGCAGAACGTCACCGAGGGGCCGATCTACGTCAAGAAACAGGACCCCCGGCAAGCACTCCTGCGGGCCGAGGCGCTGCTGGAAAAGGTCGGCCTGGCCCATCGCATGCACGCCTACCCGGACGAGCTTTCCGGCGGCCAGCAGCAACGGGTGGCCATTGCCCGGGCGCTGGCCATGGACCCGGAGGCAATTCTCTTCGACGAACCGACTTCGGCGCTGGACCCGGAACTGGTGGGCGAGGTGCTGGCGGTGATGCGCAAGCTGGCCGACGAGGGCATGACCATGATCGTGGTCACCCATGAAATGGGCTTTGCCCAGGACGTGGCAGACCAGGTGTGCTTCCTCCACAGCGGGCGCATCGTCGAGGCCGGCCCGGCCCGAACCGTGCTCAGTACCCCGAGCCACCCGCGCACCCAGGACTTCCTGCGGCGCTTGCTCAACCAGGGCGCGGAGGTGCAGGCATGAGCGCATCCGAGCCCCTGCGCATGCCGCCCTCGCTGTGGGCGGCCACGGCCATGCCGGCCGAGCACACCCCGGCACTGGCCGAGGACCGGGAGGTCGATGTGGCGATTGTCGGCGCCGGCTACACCGGGTTGGTGAGCGCCCTGCGCCTGGCCCAGAGCGGTGCCAGCGTCTGTGTGCTGGATGCCGGCGAGCCCGGCTGGGGCGCCTCCGGGCGCAACGGTGGGCAGGTGATCCCCGGGCTCAAGTTCGACCCCGAGCAACTGCTGGCCAAGTTCGGCCCGGTACAGGGCGAGGCGCTGGTCGATGCCGTGGGTGGCGCGGCCGATGAAGTGTTCGAGCTGATCAAGGAACACGGCATTCGCTGCGACGCCACCCGCAAGGGCTGGATCCAGCCGGCGTTTTCCGGCGCGGCGATGCACACCCTGGAGCAGCGCGCCGAGCAGTGGCGCCAGCGCGGCGTGGCCGTGGAGTTGCTGGACAAGGCCGCCGTGAGCCAGCGCATCGGCAGTTCGCAATACCTGGGCGGCTGGGTCGACCCGCGGGCCGGCAGCCTACACCCGCTGAACTACGCCCGGGGCCTGGCCCGGGTGGCGATGGGGCTGGGGGTGAGCATTCACGGCCAGAGCCGGGTCCGGAAGCTGCAGCGCGATGGCGGGCGCTGGACCCTGGAGACCGACCGCGGCGCTCGGGTGCGTGCCTCGAAGGTACTGCTGGCGACCAATGGCTACACCGACGACTTGTGGCCGGGGTTGCGCCAGACGGTGATCGCCGCCAACAGTTTCATCATCGCCACCCGGCCGCTGCCTGCCGAGCTGCGCCAGAGCATCCTGCCGGGCGGCGAGGTGTGTTCCGATGCCCGGCGCCTGCTGCTGTATTTCAAGCAGGACGCCCAGGGGCGCCTGCTGCTGGGTGGGCGCGGGCCGTTTTCCGAGCCGCGCCGGGATGCCGACTGGAACCACCTGGAGCGTTCGTTGCTGAACCTGTTTCCGCAATTGGCGGGCGTCCCCATCGAGTATCGCTGGAGCGGGCGCGTGGCCCTGACCCCGAGTTTTCTGCCGCAGTTGCACGAGCCGGCGCCGGGGCTGTCGATCCTGCTGGGCTACAACGGGCGCGGCATTGCCTTGTCGACCCTGCTGGGCAGGCACCTGGCGGCGCGGCTGACGGGAGCGGGGCAGGGTTTTCCTTTCCCGGTCACGCCGTTGCGGCCGATTCCGCTGCACGGCCTGCAACGCCTCTACCTGGGGGCGGGGATTGCCTGGTACCGGTTGCTCGACGCCCTGGGCTGATCAGCTCGGGCAATCCTGCTCGCCGCCGTCCAGGCCCTGTTTGTAGCTCTGGCTGTGCAGGCTGGCCTTGCCGTTGCGCCAGGTCAGGGTCAGCACGTACAGCGAGTCGAAGTCGCTGGAGGCCCAGTCTTCGGTGATCGGCTGCTGTTCGCCCACGGCTTCTTCGGCGACCTTGTTGATCAGCTCCGGCAGGTAGCCGTGGGACCAGGCGGTGTAGATGATCGAGTTGTGGTAGCGGTCATGCAGCAGCTCGTCCGCCAGGTCGCTGGTGTCATTGGCGGCAAAGTCGATGTTCACCGGCAGGCCGAGCTTGATGGCGCTGGGGCTGATGGTCATCAGCGGGCGGATATAGCTGTAGGAGTTGTCCAGCTCGCCTTCCTCGACGTTGCGCGTGGGGTTGGCGGCGAACACGTACTGCGCCTTGCCGAATTTCTCCGGCAGCAGCGAGGCCAGGTCGATGGCCCGGTTCAGGCCCTGGCAGTTGAGCTGCCCGAGGCCGCCGGCGGGCTTTTCCGCGTGGCGCAGGAACACCAGGGTCTGGGTGCCGTCCACCGGTTGCGCGCGGCTGGCGCTGGATTCCAGGGACAGGCACAGGGCGCTGCCCAGCAACAGGGCCGGCAACGGCAGGTAGCTGCGGTGCTTGAAGTGGCGGGCAAGGCGGCGGGGCAGGTTCATGGTGCGGTCATTCTTCAAGTGCGATGCGTGAGGCTGACAAACCCATGCTCCCTGTCGTTGCTCATGGCCTGATCGGGCCGTGGCTTATGAGTCCCTGAACGGCTTTTGGTTCGATTGCAGGCAGCTTAAGCGCTGCATGTTGCCGATTTAAGAAAACCCGGCGGATAATTCCCCGCCGTTGCCCATCCGTGGCGCCACCCCCCTTTGATTGAGACTGGAAGCCTGTCATGAGCGATCTTTCCGCCTTTGCCGTCACCCAGAAATGGCCTGCGCAATTCCCTGAGTGGATTCAGTTGTATTCCTTGCCGACCCCCAACGGGGTCAAGGTCTCGATCATGCTCGAAGAGATCGGCCTGCCCTATGAGGCGCACCGGGTCAGCTTCGAGACCCAGGACCAGATGACCCCGGAGTTCCTCAGTGTCAGCCCGAACAACAAGATCCCGGCGATTCTCGACCCCCACGGCCCGGGGGACCAGCCGCTGGCGCTGTTCGAGTCGGGGGCGATCCTGATCTACCTGGCGGACAAGAGCGGGCAACTGCTGGCCCAGGAGTCGGCGGCGCGTTATGAAACCATCCAGTGGCTGATGTTCCAGATGGGCGGCATCGGCCCGATGTTCGGGCAGGTGGGGTTCTTCAACAAGTTTGCCGGCAGGGAGTACGAGGACAAGCGGCCGTTGGAGCGCTACGTGAACGAGGCCAAGCGTCTGCTGGGGGTGCTGGACAAGCACCTGGGGGGGCGCGAGTGGATCATGGGCGAGCGCTACACCATTGCCGATATCGCGACCTTTCCGTGGATTCGCAATCTGATCGGGTTCTATGAGGCGGGTGAATTGGTGGGCATCGACAACTTCCCCGAGGTCAAGCGAGTGCTGGCCAAATTCGTGGCGCGCCCGGCGGTGATCCGCGGGTTGGAGATTCCCAAGGTTTCTTGACGCACGCACGCCCTGTAGCCGCTGCCGCAGGCTGTGCACGAGCGCGCAGCGGTGGCGGCGATCCCAAGAATGCCAGGGGTGTGTCTGGGGGCGCCAAGCCAGGGCCTGCGTACCGAACGCAGCCCGCTCTTTCGCAGCTTCGCCCTGGCTCGGCAGCGGCTACAGCCAACGTTGTGCCTCATAATGCTGGGCCTTATTAAGAAACAGGAATTTTTGCATGCACCCCTTAAGTTTCAAGCAAGTCGATGTCTTCAGCTCGACTCCCCTCAAAGGCAACCCCTTGGCCGTGGTATTCAACGCTGACGAGCTCAGCACCGAGCGCATGGCCACCTTCGCCAACTGGACCAACCTCAGCGAAACCACCTTTCTGCTCCAGCCCCGCGATCCCCGGGCCGACTACCGCCTGCGGATCTTCACCACCACCCAGGAATTGCCCTTCGCCGGCCACCCGACCCTGGGCAGTTGCCACGCCTGGCTCGAAGCCGGCGGCGTGCCCCGGGGCGAGGAGATCATCCAGGAGTGCGAAGTGGGCCTGGTGCGCATCCGCCGCCAGGGCGATCAGTTGGCCTTTCTCGCGCCGCCGCTGCTCAAGGCCGGCCCGGTGGAGCCCCAGGTGCTGGAGCAGGTGCGCCGTGGCCTGCGCCTTACGCCCGGCGACATCGTGCAGGCGCAGTGGGTTGACAACGGCGCCGGCTGGCTGGCGGTGATGCTCGGCGAACGCCAGCAGGTGCTTGACCTGCAACCGGACTACCCGGCGCTGATCGGTCTGGCGGTCGGGGTGATCGCGCCCTGTGACCCCGAGCGTGATGACAGCGACGCGCAGTTCGAGGTACGGGCCTTTATCGCCGGTGATGGCATGCCCGAAGACCCGGCCACCGGCAGCCTCAATGCCGGCATCGCCCAGTGGTTGCTGGGCGCCGGGCTGGCACCGGCTCGCTACCGGGTCAGCCAGGGCCTGAGCATGGGGCGGGCAGGGCGGATTGACGTGGAACAGATCGGCGATGAAATCTGGATCGGCGGCACGGTGCGAACCTGCATTGAGGGGCACCTGCGGCTTCTCCAAACCAGTGAGCAAACGTGCGGGAATACACCTTCGCCCACTGGACCGAGGCATCCATGAGCGCGCTGGCACCTGGCGATTTTGCAGGCACCGGCACGCACAGGCAGGCATGGCTCCTGTGCGCCTGGGCCCAGGTTGTGTCCTGTAAGGGCTGGATGCTGCGGGCAGGCCTGCTGGGTTTGCTGGCGCTTGATCCACTGCTTTGCATTGCACAAACCACGGCGGTCAAACAACCGCCCGGCCCGGCAACCTTGCCTGGTAATACACCGCGCAGCGAATCCGCGGCATCCGCCAGCGTGGCGGCCACGCCAGGGGACAAGGGCGTGGCGGTGAATGCCACGTGCAACCTGCCGCTCAAGCCATCGGCCGGCAAAGTCGTGGAGATATATTGGACCCAGGGCCCGGAAAATCGTCGCGTGGTGGGTCGCGAGGCTGACCATTACGTCGATCTCAATCTGATCGTTCGAACTGTGGGTTACCGGCCTGGCGAGTGTATCGAAGCGACGATTCAGTCCGAAAACGCTGCCGATGAAATTGCCGACCGGATCAAGAAGATCGTGCTCAGGGGAAAGGTTGACGATACCGGCATGGCCTACTTCAAAACGCCTCTGAAGGACTACACCCTCAATTTGCAGGGCAGCGAGCCGCCGTAGTGTGCACACCCGTGCGGGAGCCAGGAGCTGCTGCAAGCGGCCAACCGCCGGATTTGTCGCACGCAGGTTTTTCAATGGCGGCTGCCGCTGTTGCGTCAGATGGTCGCAGGCTGGCCGCGTCGAGTGACCGATACCCCTTGGATCGCGGGGCCTCAAGGGCATTGTTACGGCTTGGGCAAGACTCTCTTGAGCCGTGCGGGTTTGTACCGGGGCGGCTGCGGGCATAAGCTTTCAGCCTTTTTTCGCCATAGCTCGTGTTGTTTCGCGCTCAGCCTTAGGAAAAATCATGTCCAGCCAGTTCCCAGAAGCCCGTCCGCGTCGCCTGCGTCGCTCCGAACAACTGCGCAGCCTGTTCCAGGAAACCGAATTCACCCTCAACGACCTGGTGCTGCCGATTTTCGTCGAGGAAGAAATCGACGATTTCGTGCCGATCAAGAGCATGCCCGGGGTGATGCGCATTCCCGAATCCAGGTTGGCCGGCGAGATCGAGCGCTACGCCCGCGCCGGGATCAAGTCGGTGATGACCTTCGGCGTCTCCCACCACCTGGACTGCGACGGCAGCGATACCTGGAAGGAAAACGGCCTGGTGTCGCGCATGTCGCGCATCGCCAAGGATGCGGTGCCGGAGATGATCGTGATGTCCGACACCTGCTTCTGCGAATACACCGATCACGGCCACTGCGGGGTCATGCACGGCCATGAAGTGGACAACGACCAGACCCTGCTCAACCTCGGCAAGCAGGCGGTGGCTGCGGCCCGTGCCGGCGCCGATGTGATCGCGCCGTCGGCGGCCATGGACGGTCAGGTCCAGGCCATCCGCCGCGCCCTGGATGCCGCCGGCTTCACCCAGACGCCGATCATGGCCTATTCCACCAAGTTCGCCTCGGCGCTCTATGGCCCGTTCCGTGAAGCCGGCGGCAGCGCGCTCAAGGGCGATCGCAAGAGCTACCAGATGAACCCGATGAACCGCCGCGAAGCGGTGCGCGAGTCCTTGCTGGACGAGCAGGAAGGCGCCGACTCGCTGATGGTCAAGCCCGCCGGGGCCTACCTGGACATCATCCGCGACATCCGCGAGGCCTCGCGTCTGCCGGTGGCGGCGTACCAGGTCAGCGGCGAGTACGCGATGATCAAGTTCGGCGCCCAGGCCGGCGCCATCGACGAGCCGCGAGTGGTGCGCGAAACCCTGGGTTCGATCAAGCGCGCCGGCGCCGATCTGATCTTCACCTACTTCGCCATGGACCTGGCCCTGGCCGGGATCTGATTAGGCCCCGCAGTACTGCCACGAACGTCGCCCGGCGTTCGTGGCTATTGCCAAGACTTCCGCCTCTACATGACAATGCGATTCATTATCAAATATGAATCCTTACTGTCATGCCCGCCGACGACTTATCCCTGCGCTGTGCCGTCACCGACCTCTACACCCATCACCATGGCTGGCTGCAGGGCTGGTTGCGCCAGCGCCTGGGCAACGCCTTCGATGCCGCCGACCTGGCCCAGGACACCTTCGTGCGGGTGCTCAAGGCGCGCAACGCAGTGGAGATCCGTGAGCCGCGGCCCTACCTGTCGCGCATTGCCCGGGGCCTGCTGATCGATCTGTTTCGCCGACGTTCCCTGGAGCAGGCCTACCTCGAAGCCCTGGCCCTGGTACCCGAGGGCGAGCATCCGTCGCCGGAGGAGCAGAGCGTGCTGTTCCAGGCGCTGATGGAAGTCGACCGGCTGCTGGATGGCCTGGGGCCCAAGGTGAAACAGGCTTTCCTGCTGTCCCAGTGCGACGGCCTGACCTACGAGCAGATCGCCGAGCGCCTGCAGATTTCCGTGCGCAGCGTGAGCAACTACATGGCCAAGGCCATGGAGCATTGCTGCCTGATGCAGATGCGGATGCAGCTGTCATGAGTTTTGCCGGCCTGCAACTGAGCGTCGGCGAGCGCCAGGCCATCAGCGGCGCGGCACGCTGGTACGCGCAATTGCGCTCCGGCAGCGCCAGCGAGCAGGAGCAGGCCGCCTGGCGCGAATGGCTGGCCGCCGACCCCTTGCACCGCCAGGCGTGGGAGCGCATGCAGCAACTGGGCGAGCAGATGTCGGCACTGCCCGGCGGCCTGGCCGGTTCCACCTTGCGCGGGGCAGGGCGCTCGCGCCGCGAGCTGATGCGCAACCTGGTGGTGCTGGCCTCGGCCGGTTCCCTGGGCTGGCTGGGCTGGCGCAGCGACAGCGCCCAGCAACTGCTGGCGGATTATCGCACCCAGATCGGCGAGCGCCGGCAAGTGCGCCTGGCGGACGGCACTTCGCTGCTGCTCAATACCAACACCTCGATCAACGTGCAGTTCGACAGCCAGCAACGCAAGGTGCAGCTGTTGTGGGGCGAGATGCTGGTCAGCACCGCTGCCGATCCCTTGCAGCGGCCGTTCCGGGTCTTCACCCGGGACGCCGAGGTGTTGGCCCTGGGAACTCGCTTCGTGCTGCGCAGCGATGAGCGTGAGGAGCAGGTGGCGGTGCTGGAGCACGCGGTGCAGGTCAGCCTGGGCGCAGGCCTTGCGCCGCGTCGGGTCGAGGCCGGCCAGCAACTGGCGTTCAGCGCCGGGGGCTTTGCCGCGCTGCGGCCCAACGATGCCGCGGTGGGTGCCTGGCGCCAGGGCAGCATCATCGCCATCGACCGGCCCCTGGGGGAATTGCTGGCCGACCTGTCGCGCTACCGCCGCGGGGTTGTGCAGTGCGATCCGCAGATTGCCGGGCTGAAGATCTCCGGGGCCTTCCCCATCGATGACACCGACCGCGCCCTGGCGGCGCTGGAAAGCGGTTTCTCCCTGCAGATCAAGCGCTACACCCGCTACTGGGTACGGGTTTGCGATAGCCGCGTGGGTTGAATCCGCGGGGCGAAAAAAAATTCAAGGGTCTTTGCATGTTTGCCCCTCCTGGTCCGGCTTATCCCCCAGTGGATTCATTTTCGTTAGCGGGGAAGGCAAAGCATGTCTGATGTTCACAAGTCGAAGTTGGCCCAGGCGATCAAGGTCGGGCTTTGGGGCGCACTGGCGGTCTACGGTGCGGCACTGCTGCCGTTGACCGCAGTGGCGGCGAGCGAACAGACCGCGGTGCGCCGCTTCGATATTGCCGCCGGTGACCTGACCGAGGTGCTGAGCCGTTACGCCAGCGCCGCCGCCGCGGCAATTTCCTTCGATGCCCGGCAGACCGCCGGCCTGCGTTCGGCGGGGCTCAAGGGTGAATACGGGGTACAGGAAGGCTTTGCGCGGATTCTCGCCGGCAGCGGCTGGCAGGCCGAGCCCCAGAGCAACGGCAGCTTCGTGCTGCGCCCCGTACCCCAGGGCAGCGGCGCTCTGGAGCTGGGCACGACCCAGGTGCAGGGCCAGGAGCTGGGGGCCACCACCGAGTATTCCGGTTCCTACACCACCGGCGCGGTCACCATCGGCAAGGGCCAGCACTCGCTCAAGGAAACCCCGCAGTCGGTGACCGTTATCACCCGCAAGATGCTCGATGACCAGAACCTCAACACCATTGACCAGGTGATGGAGAAGACCCCGGGCATCACCCTTTACGACTCGCCCATGGGCGGCAAGTATTTCTACTCCCGGGGCTTTCGCATGACCGGCCAGTACCAGTACGACGGCGTGCCCCTGGACATGGGTAGCAGCTACGTACAGGCCGACAGCTTCAGCAGCGACATGGCCTTCTATGACCGGGTGGAGATCCTGCGCGGCGCTGCCGGCATGCTCAAGGGCGCGGGCGGCACTGCCGGCTCGGTGAACTTCGTGCGCAAGCGCGGCCAGGCCACGCCGCACACCGAACTGACGATGTCCGCCGGCAGCTGGGACAACTACCGGGCCCAGGTGGACACCGGCGGGCCGTTGAACGATGCCGGTACCGTCCGCGGCCGGGCGGTGGTGACCCAGCAGACCCGGCAGTACTTCTACGACCTGGGCGAGCGCAAGGACCAGGTCTACTACGGCGCCCTGGATTTCGACCTCAGCGACGCCACCACCCTGGGCCTGGGCATGGCCTATGAAGACGTCGACTCGCGCCCGTGCTGGGGCGGCCTGCCGCGCTACAGCGACGGCAGCGACCTCAAGCTGGGCCGTTCCACCTGCCTGAACACCGCCTGGAACAATTCGCGCAGCAAGCGCGCGACCTATTTCGCCGACCTGCGCCAGCAACTCAACGACGACTGGGCGCTGAAGGTGGCCGGGGTCTACACCCGCAATACCCAGGATATCGAGTACGCCTTCCCCAGCGGTTCGGTGCCGGTGGGGGCCAGCCGTTCCAGCACCCTGATGCTGGGCAGCATCTACGACTACGACCAGGTGGACTACGGCTTCGATGCCTATGTCGACGGGCACTTCCAGGCCTTTGGCCAGGAGCACGAGCTGACCTTCGGCGCCAACGCCAGCCGCTCGATCAAGGACGACTTCTACGCCGTGGCCGGCTTGCCCCAGCGGCAGAATGTGCTGGACCCCGATCACCACCTGCCCAAGCCCGACGACAGCTACTACGAAAGCAACTCCACCCGGGGCGGCCCCACTGATCTGCGGATCCAGCAGCAAGGGTTGTATTCCACTGTGCGCCTGAAGCTGGCCGACCCGCTGACCCTGGTCATGGGCAGCCGTGTCAGCTGGTACAAGTCGCAGAACGATTCGGTGGCCTACTGGCGCGATACGCGCACGCCCAGTAGTGCCCGATCCAAGGAAACCGGCGAGGTCACGCCGTTCGCCGGGGTGCTGTACGACCTCAACGACAACCTCACGGCCTACGCCAGCTACTCCAGCATCTTCACCCCCCAGGGCAGCTATCGGACCCTGGACGGCGCCTCCCTCAAGCCGCTGGTGGGCAAGAGCTACGAGCTGGGGATCAAGGGCGAGTGGTTCGATGGCCGCCTCAACAGCGCCTTCAGCCTGTTCCGCACCATCCAGCAGGACGCGCAGCAGGACGACCCGGCCTGCCCGGACAGCACCTGCTCGCTGAACTCGGGCAAGGTCCGCGCCCAGGGCTTTGAAGCGGAGCTCAGCGGTGAGGTGATCGAACGCCTGCAAGTGCTGGCCGGCTACACCTACACCCAGACCAAGACCCTGGAGGACGCCAACAGCGCCAACAACGGCTTGCCGTTCACCACCTACGTGCCGCGGCACCTGCTGCGGGTCTGGGGCGACTATCAGCTGGGCGGTGCCCTGGAGCGCTTCACCGTGGGGGCCGGGGTCAACGCCCAGAGTGACAACTACCGAGTCTCGCCCACCAGCGGCAACCACATCCGCCAGGCCGGCTATGCGATCTGGAACGGACGCATCGGCTATCGCATCGACGACACCTGGTCCCTGGCGCTGAACGGCAACAACCTGCTGGACAAGCGCTACTACACCACCATCGGCACCGAAGGCTTCGGCAATTTCTACGGTGACCCGCGCAACCTCACTCTGTCGGTCAAGGCCGACTTCTAAGGCCCGGTGGCGGCCGCGCAGACCTTCTGCACGGCCGCTTCAGGCCCCGGGCCCGGCGTCGAGCAAGGCCATGAAACGCTGCAGCTGTGGCGAAGGGTTGTCCCGGTGCCAGTTCATATACAGCCCGATGCTTGGCCCGGGCTGCGTGCCCATGGCCCGCAGCGGGCGGTAGGCGACGCTGCCCTGCAGCACCGCATCGGCCATCGAGCGGGGCACCAGGGCCACGCCGAAACCGCAGCCCACCAGGCCCAGCTGGGTCTGGACCCGGGCCACTTCCTGGACCACCTTCGGGGTGAACCCGGCCGCGCTGCACAGCGCCATCAGCTGGTTGTGGTAGCCGCTGCCCAGGGCCTGGGGCGTGAACACGAAGTCGTCGTTGGCCAGCTCCCGCAGGTCCACCTCTGGCGCCTGGGCCTGGGGGTGGTCGTGGGGCAGGGCGATGACGATCGGCTCATCGAGGATCAGGCGCGAGGCTATCTGCCCTTCGGGCAGCGGCAGCTCACGCATGAACGCCAGGTCGATGTCGCCGCCGAGCAGGCCCTTGAGCTGCTCGGCCGAAGGCAGTTCCCGCAGTTCCAGGCGCACCTCGGGCAAGGCCTGGCGAAAGCCCCGCAGGCTGGCGAGCAAGCTCGGGTAGCCGGCCAGTGACAGGCTACTGACGCACAGGCTGCCGGCCAGGCCCTGGGCAATATGGCGCGCCTGCTCGATGCCCTGTTCCAGGGTAGCCAGGGTGCGCCGGGCGCTGTGCAGAAAATCCGCCCCGGCCGGGGTCAGGGCCACGCCTCGACGATTGCGCCGCAGCAGGCTGAAACCGAGTTTTTCCTCCAGGCGGGCGATGGCCTGGCTCAGGGGCGGCTGGGCCATGTGCAGGCGCGTGGCAGCCTTGTGAAAGTGCAGTTCTTCGGCGACGGCGATGAACTGGCGCAACAGGCGCGTTTCGATCATGGCGATGCTTCCTGGCTGGGGGCTGTGGGACTGTAAACTCCAAGGCTCATGGTTTCACAGCGAATTCATTGATATCAAAAACCTCTCACAGAACCTGGAATTTAGTATTAAGTCACTGATTTTCATGCTGTTACCCTGGAATTCACACAGGAGGGAAGAGCATGGATTTCAGCGGCAGAACGGCGATTGTCACCGGCGCCGGGCGCGGCCTGGGCTTGAGTTATGCACGGGCCCTGGCCCGTCGTGGTGCCCAGGTGGTGATCAGCGATTGCGGGAGTGACGGCAGCGGCAGCGGGGCGGATGACAGTGTCGCCCATGATGCGGTGCAGGCCTTGCGGGCCAGCGGTGCCAGGGCGCTGGCCGACACCGCCGACCTGGGCACCGAGGCCGGTTGCCAGGGGCTGGTGCAGCGCACCCTGGAGGCCTTTGGCAGCCTGGATATCCTGATTCACAACGCCGGCTGGGTTGGCTACCAGGCGCTGGAGCAGACCGACGCCGGGTTTCTCGAGCGCATGCTGGGGATCAACCTGTATGCGCCCATCTGGCTGGCCAGGCATGCCTGGCCCCATCTGCGGCAGTCCGCCGCACCGAGGCTGCTGTTGACCACCTCCGACCGTGCGCTGTACCCGGAATATGCCCAGCCGGGGCTGCTGGCCTACTGCGCGGGCAAGATGGCCCAGGTCGGGATCATGAATGCCCTGGGCCAGGAAGGGGCGGAGCACGGGATCCGGGTCAACGCGGTGTCGCCGGTGGCCAAGACCCGCATGTGGGGCGTCAGCGAGGAGCCGCCGGAACTCAAGCCGGACTGGGTGACGCCGGGGGTGCTGTTTCTGGTCAGCGAGCAGTGCCAGGACAGCGGCTACATCCTGCGGGCCAGCAATGGCCAGTTCAGTGCCTGGCGCCCCCAGGAGGCCCCCGGTGTGGATTACCCCCGGGACCTGAAGCGGATCGCGGCGGCCACGCCGGAGCAGTTCGCCCGGCGCTGGGGGCAGATCAAGCAGCCTTTCATCGGGGCTTGAGGGAGGGGGCGGCGCTCTGCGGGGAGATCTCCCGTTCGCGGAAGTAGCGCTCCAGCACGCGCGGGTCGGCCGAGCGCTCGGCCAGGGCCACGTAGGTGTCCGGGCGCAGCAGGTAGAAGGCGTTGCGCGCCAGCCCCGCGGCGGCATGGGCCGGGCGCCAGTCGAAGGTGCGCAACGGCACCTGGTGCGCGGTGCACCAGTCGCGCAGGGCGTCACTGGTGACGCCGTAGACATGCACCTGCCAGCCCAGGTACTCCAGGCTGTCGAAGTTGTCGTGTTCACCATCGCGCACCCAGGGCAGGCGGTCGCCGCCGTGCACCGGGCCGACGCCGCCGGCGCTCAGGGGCATGCCGCGGTAGTTCAGGGTGATCTGCGACACGGTACGGAAGAGAAACTCCCGGGCGCTGTCGAAGGCGGCGATCTTCGGCAGCAGCAGGGGCGCCAGGCGGGTGCGCGCCAGGTAGGCCACCGGGCCGTCGGCGGTGGCGAAGCTGAACACCCGGTCGGTGGTGGCCACCAGGCGCCGGGCGAACTCCATGCGTTCGGTGGCGTAGGTTTCCAGCAGGCGCTCGGCACTCTTGCCGCTCAGTACCGCTGCCAGTTTCCAGGCCAGGTTGATGGCGTCGCCGATCCCGGTGTTCATGCCCTGGCCGCCGGCCGGGCTGTGCACGTGGGCGGCGTCCCCGAGGAGGAACACCCGGCCGGTGCGAAACTGCTCGGCCACCCGGTGATGCACCTTATAGGTGGAGAACCAGTTGACCTGGGCCACCTCGACCTTGAGCTGGCGCATGGCGCGCTGGCTGACATCCTCGAAGCGCAGGTTCTCCGGGTGCTCGGCACGCTCGTCGCGCACCGTGCCGATCAGCCGTGCGCGGCCGCTCTGGGCCAGGGGGAACACCGCGAGAAAGTCGGCGTCATCCAGGTCCACGTGCAACTGGCCGTCGATGCTCGGGCCGCTGGCCTGCACATCCGCGACGTAGAACACCTGCTGGTAGGTGCCGCCGGGAAAGCCGGTGCCCAGGGTCTTGCGCACCGTGGAGCGGGCGCCGTCGCAGCCGGCCAGGTAGAAGGCCTGGCAGTGTTCTTCGCGCCCGTCGGGGCCGCGCAGGCGGGCGTTGATCAGGTGGCCGTGGTCGGTGAAGGCCAGCAGCTCGGTGTTGCGTTCGACCTCCACCCCCTGCAGCGCCAGGCGTTCGATCAGCAGTTGCTCGTGTTCGTCCTGAGGAAAGATCTGCAGGAAGGGGTAGGGCGTCAGGTCTTCGCCGATGGCGTTGAACGGCAGGTGGGCGGCGCGCTCGCCCTTGACCCAGAGGTTCACCGCCGGCACATGGTGGCCGCGCTCGACGATGGCCCGGGTCAGGTCCAGCTGGCGGTACAGCTCAAGGGTTCGCGCCTGCACCGCCAGGGCCCGGGAGGTAGTGCCCGGGCCTGGGGGCTTGTCGATGATCCGCACCTTGACCCCCTGCCGGCGCAGCCAGAGCGCCAGGACCAGGCCGGTGGGGCCGGCGCCGATGATCAGTACGTCGCTGCAATTCATGGGCTTGCCCTCGGTAGACGATCAAGGTCATGCAGGCGGCTGCCGCCGGGCTCAGCGCTGGGCGAAGGCCAGGTTCAGGCCGAGCCCGGCGAAGCTTGCGGCAAAACTGCGGCGCAGCCAGTTCTGCACCTGGGGCGATTCGATCACCGCGGTGCGGAACAGGTTGGCCAGCAGGCCATAGAGCACGAACACGAAGAAGGTCATGGCCATGAACACGCCGCTCAGGAGCAGCATCTGCGGGATCGGGTCGCTGCCGTCATGGGCGATGAACTGGGGCAGGAAGGCCAGGAAGAAGAGGGTCAGCTTGGGGTTGAGGATATTCAGCAGGCAGGCCTTGAGCATCAGCGCGCCGGGGCCATGGCTGACGGCGTTGCTGTCCACGGCGAAGGCCGAGCGGTCGCGCCAGGTGGCGTAGGCCAGGTACAGCAGGTAGGCGACGCCGGCGAACTTCAGGCCCTGGAAGGCCAGCGCGCTGGAGTGCAGGATGGCCGACAGGCCGAGGATCGAGGCCAGCAGGTGCGGGACAATCCCGGCGGTGCAGCCGATGGCGGTGAACAGGCTGGCGCGCTTGCCGGCCACCAGGGCGGTGGAAATGGTCAGGATCACGCCGCTGCCGGGAATCAGCACGACGATCAGGCTGGTGATCAGGAAATCCAGGGTCAACATCCGGGCATCACTCCATTGAGGGCAGGCGCAGGTTCAGGGCTGGGCGCCACACCTAAGTCGGGGTCATCAAAATACACCCAGCCACACCGCCAATAGAAGGATTCTAGCCTGTAGCCGCTGCTGAGCCCGCGAAGCTGCACAAAGGTCCGCAGGACCTTGCCTGGCGATCTCCCGCCGATCGCGCAGAGGCCTCAGGGTCGCGGCGTCTGCTACGCAGCCTGCGGCAGCGGCTACGAGGGCCGCGGCGGGAACAGCGCTCGCATTCCTTGGTCGAACGCCCCAGCCGCTGCTTTACTTGCACGGCCCTCGCCCAGCCATCTCGCGGAGCCCCATGATTTCCTCTCGTCTTCTCAGTTGCTTCCTGGGCCTGTCGCTGCTGGCCGGTTGCGCCAGCCAGCGCGGCCCCCAGGCACCAACACTGACCCCCGAACAGACCCAGGCCCGGATCCTGCGCCTGCTGCCGGCCCAGGTGGCGGACCGCCCGGGCTGGGCCCGGGACATCCAGGTGGCCTTCAGCGCCCAGGGCCTTGAGCCGAGCCAGAGCAACCTGTGCGCAGTGCTGGCGGTGACCGAGCAGGAATCCACCTTCCAGGTCGACCCGACGGTGCCGGGCCTGGGGCGCATCGCCCGGCAAGAGATCGACCGCCGCGCGGCCAAGGTGCATGTGCCGGCGCTGCTGGTCAGCGCCGCCCTGCAAGTGCGCGGCGCGGACGGCCAGTCCTACAGCCAGCGCCTGGCCAGTGCCCGCAGCGAGAAGGAATTGAGTGCGATCTTCGATGACTTCATCGGCATGGTGCCCCTGGGCAAGACCCTGTTCGGCGGCTTCAACCCGGTGCACACCGGTGGGCCGATGCAGGTCAGCATCGAGTTCGCCCAGCAGCATGCCCAGGGCTATCCCTACCCGGTGCAGGACTCCATCCGTCATGAGGTCTTCAGCCGCCGCGGCGGCCTGTATTTCGGCATCGCCCACCTGTTGGGCTACCCGGTGGACTACCCGCAGCCGTTGTACCGTTTCGCCGATTTCAACGCCGGCTGGTACGCCAGCCGCAACGCGGCGTTCCAGAGCGCGGTGAGCCGGGCCAGCGGGATCAGGCTGGCGCTGGATGGCGACCTGATCCGCTACGGCTCGATCATGCCCGGCAGCACCGAGCTGGCGGTGCGCACCCTGGGCAAGCAGCTGGGGCTGCGTAACCCGCAGATCCGCGCCCAGCTGGAGAAGGGCGACCGCCAGGACTTCGAAGAAACCGAGCTGTACCGTCAGGTGTTCGCCCTGGCCGATCGCACGGCGGGCAAGCCCGTACCGCGCCAGCAACTGCCCGGTATCGAACTCAAGAGCCCGAAGATCACCCGCCAGCTGACCACTGCCTGGTTCGCCAAACGGGTGGACGAACGCTACCAGCGCTGCCTGCAACGCCCGCTGTAGGAGCTGGCTTGCCAGCGAAGGCGGCCGCCAGGGCGATGCAGAGCCTCTTCGCCGGCAAGCCGGCTTCCACAGGGGGCACTGTTGTGCGGGGCGCAGGTGCTTGCTTGTCAGGCCCGGGGGCGGCGTGGCAGGATGCGCCATGAATTTTTTCCGGCTCGTCTCCCGCCTTCATCACCATCGACCTCATCTCCGGGGCCGTGGTCGCTTGTGCGCGTCGAGCCGTCAGTCATCGAGCAATCGCGATCACTGACCTTCGATGAAAAAAACCAAGGCGCCCCACAAGGCGCCTTTTTTATTGCCTGTCAAAAAACCAGAGGAATGACCCATGACCATGTTACGTGGCACTCGAATGATCACCGGCGAACAAGCCGCCACCCTGCGCACCCTGGAAGGACGCTTCCGGAGCTGGCTTCATCGAAGCGGGCGCTGAAGAAGTCATTGTCCCGGCGCTGTGGGGCCAGGACACCTTTATCGAGAAGGCTGGCGGCAGCGAAGTCATCGGCCAGATGTGGGCCTTCAACGACAAGGCCGGGCGGCCTTGCTGCCTGATCCCGGAAGCCACCGCGCTGTTCCAGGAAACCGCCGGCGAGCTGCTGGCGGGGCGCGAGCAGGCGGCCTTCTTCTACGTTGCCCGCTGCTATCGCTACGAGCGGCCGCAAGCCGGGCGCTACCGCGAGTTCACCCAGTTGGGCCTGGAGATTCTCGGCCCCGATCCGCAGCGCGCCCTGGAGCAGGCGCGGGCACTGTGCGTGGGCTTTCTCGACGTCTTGGGCCTGGAATACCAGCTCAACCTCGGGGTCAAGCGCGGCCTGACCTACTACCTCAATGGCGAGGGTTTCGAAGTGCGCTGCCCGCGCCTGGGGGCGCAGCAGCAAGTGGTGGGGGCAGGCGCCTATCGCCAGGGTGCCGGCTTCGGCATTGGCCTGGAGCGCCTGCAACTGGCGCTACAAGCCTGACCGCCTGCGTGCGGTAGGGACTGGCTTGCCAGCGAAGGCGTTCGCCAGGGCGGTGCAAGGCTTGAGGACCTCTTCGCCGGCAAGCCGGCTCCTACGGGGTGGTGCTCCGGGATGTGCCTGCTTGCTGTAGGAGCTGGCTTGCCAGCGAAGGCGTTCGCCAGGGCGGTGCAGGGCTTGCGGGCCTCTTCGCCGGCAAAGCGGCTCCTACGGGGTGGGGCTCTGGGATGTGCCTGCTTGCTGTAGGACCTGGCTTGCCAGCGAAGGCGTTCGCCAGGGCGGTGCAAGGCTTGCGGGCCTCTTCGCCGGCAAGCCGGCTCCTACGGGTGGGGTCAGGGGCGCCGGCGTACGAATTTGCGCCACAGCCAGACCCACAGCAGCACCAGGGGGAAGGCCAGGATCACGAAGGGCAGCACATAGCTGCCTTTCTCCAGGGCCTCGGCGGTGCCGTCGGCCAGGTTGTCCAGCAGGTTGCTGAAGGCCCGCTTGAGGCTGGATTCGCGCTGGACGCCGTCGCTGGGCAGGAACTTCAGGGTCAGGAGGTTGGTGTCCAGGCGGCGTTGCTGGCCGGCGGCGGTCTGGGCCAGGGCCTGCAGGTCGTTCTCGATGCCGGCCTGTTCCCGGCTCAGGGCAATCAGGTCGCTGACGCTGATGTCCTTGCGCGCCGCCAGTTCGTCCAGGCGCTGCTGCTGGGCCTTGAGCCGCTGCTGCTGGCGCTGCACATCGGCCACGGCATCGGCCAGGTCTTCGGCGCTGGTGATGCGCTCGCCCAGTTCCGCGCCCTGGGAGGCCTGCTGGACGATGGGCTCCACACCGTCCGGGACTATTCGCAGCGTCACCTGGGCGCGGTACTTGCCCTGTTCCAGGCGCAGGATATTGCACGGGCCGAACTGGGCCTTCTCGCAGGCTTCGCGGGTTTGCGCCAGGCGCGGACCGATCTGCTCGGCTGGCAGCGACAGGCTCAGTTCATGCTCATAGGCCAATTGCGCGCCGGCCTTGCCCTGGGCCCCGCCCAAGGCCACGGCGCTGCTGTTGTGGTCGCCGGGAGAGCAGGCGCTGAGGGCCAGGGCGCCGAACAGGGCCAGGGCCAGTCGACGGAATTTTGCAGGGTGATCGTCCTGATGCTGCATGGGGGCTCCTTGAGGGATGAATCGGCGACAGGGTCGCAGGTGCGCATCTTACCGTCGTTCGGGGAAAGACCACGATCCCGGCTTGGCTTATCGGCGACAATTTTCCTGGCTGATGCTGATAGGCGCGGCGCGGGTTCAGGACTACACCTGTGTCAGCCCGGGACGACGGTGTTTCGGCGCAGATCAAGGAGTGCGTCATGCGCGAGTCGGCTATTCCCCCAGGCTTTGCCCCCTTGCCCCGCAGCAGCCCGCTGCTGGAACTGATCGGCCCGGTCTACGGCTGCGGCAGTGGCAGCGAACTGCGCGTCGGCCTGCGGGCCGATGCCCGGCACGCCAACGGCCGGGGCACGGTGCATGGCGGCATCATCGCCACCCTGGCGGACATCGGCATGGGCTACGCCATGGCGTTTTCCAGCGATCCGCCCTTGCCGTTGATCACCGCCAGCATGACCCTCGACTACCTGGGGGCGGTGCAGGTCGGGGAATGGATCGAGGTGCACCTGGAGCATGCCAAGCGTGGCCGGCAGATGGCCTTTGCCACCGTGGTGCTGCGGGTCGGCGAACGGGAAGTGGCCCGGGCCAGCGGCGTCTTCGCCGTCCCAGCCGCAGCCCTGTAGCCGCTGCTGAGCCCGCGAAGCTGCGCAAAGGTTCGCAGGACCTTGCTTGGCAATCGCCAGCCAAACCTCTATCGATCTTGAAAACCCTGCGTCCCTCCGGGCCGTTCGCAGCCTGCGGCAGCGGCTACAGCTGTTTCCAATCCAGGCCGAAACGCGCCAGGTATTTGCGCAGGCGGTCGGCGTCGTTGGGGTTGGCCTTGCCCAGGCGTGACACGCCGAACAGCCGGCGCCCCGCCTCCGACAGGCTGTCGGCGCGGCGGCACTCGGCAATCACTGCCTTGAGTTGCAGGCGGTCGAACAGGTCCAGCTCCACATCATCGCCCAGCAGTTTCTGCAGTTCGTCCTCTTGGCTCTCCAGCCCCCAGGCGTGGCGCAGGCGCTGGATCTCTTCCTCGGCCTGGGCCTGGTCGATGCGCCCGCTGTCGGCCAGGGTGGCCATGCGGGTGATGGACGCCGACAGCTCGCGGAAGTTGCCCAGCCACGCCGCTTCGCTGGAGCTGGCAAAGGCCAGGTAGCGTCGCCGCGCTTCAAGGTTGAAGCGCACCAGCTGCCCTTGTTCCCGGGCGTGACGCTCCAGCTCGAAATCGATGTTCGGTTCGATGTCTTCGCGGCGCCCCGCCAGCCCCGGCAGGTTGAAGGTCCAGAGGTTGATCCGCGCATACAGGTCCTCGCGGAACAGGCCCTGGGCCACCCGGCCACGCAGGTCGCGGTGGGTGCCGGCGATGATCAGGAAATCGCTCTGCACCTCCTGGTCCGAACCCATGGGAAAGAAGCGCTTCTCCTCGATGGCCTTGAGCAGCATGGCCTGTTCGTCCAGCCCCAGTTCACCGATCTCGTCGAGAAACAGCATGCCGCCATCCGCCGCCCGCAGCAGGCCTTCACGGGCATTCTGGGCGCCGGTGAAGGCGCCCTTGATATGGCCGAACAGTGCCGACATGGCCCCGTCCCCACGCAGGGTGGCGCAGTTGACCTCGACAAAGCGCCCCTGCACCTGGTGCCGGCCACGCTTGAGCTCATAGATGCGCCGGGCCAGGAACGACTTGCCGGCACCGGTGGGGCCGATCAGCAGCATCGGTGCCCTGGAGCGCACGGCGACCCGTTCGATCTGCTCGATGGAGCGGTTGAATGCCGGGTTGCGGGTGGCGATCCCGGACTTGAGGAAGGCCAGGCCCTCCAGGCGCTTGTGGGCAAAACGTGAGGCGATGCGGTCGTAGCGCGACAGGTCGAGGTCGATCAGGGCGTGGGTGCCGGTGGCGTGCTGGTCCGGGTCGCGGCGCCGCGCCGGCGAGGTCTGGATCAGCCGGGCAGGGAGGTAGCGCGCCTCGGTCAGCAGGAACCAGCAGATCTGCGCCACGTGGGTGCCGGTGGTGATGTGCACCAGGTAGTCCTCGCGCTCGGTGTCGAACGGGTAGGCGCTGGTGAAGTCGTGCAGGGCGCCGTACACCTCCTCGAAATCCCAGGGATTGTTCAGGCCCATGGGGTGCAGGCGCACCTCGGTTTCCGGCGACACCTGGCGCACGTCGTTGGCCACCCGTTCGGCCAGGCTGACATCCCGCGCGTCCAGGCCATGGATCAGTTCCAGGCGGTTGATCAGCACATCCTGCTGCTGGCACAGACCGACCGTGGGCCGCCAATGGCTCCAGCGGTTGGCACCCTTGCCGACGCGATCGAGGGTGGAACCGACAAAACCTATGGCGACCGTGGGCTTGTTCGACATGTTTATACCTGGAGATAAAAAACGATAAGCAAAGATATAAAATTATCGAGGCGTTTGTCTTGCCGGATACGTGATGAAAAAATGATAAAAAATAAAAAACCTTATAAATCAATTAGATAAAAAATAATTTGTTGGAAAATCAAAACCTGGCACAGCGGCTGCAATATCTCTGGCAACGAACAAGACAACAGAGCGAGACGCCAAGATGGCCAACTTCCAGCTGTTCAACACCCAACAGGCAAAAGCGCCAGCGAGCACCACCCTGAACGCTTCCAAGGCCGGGGCCTATGCCTACAACGCCAAGCATCGCCTGGCCCAGCTGGCGGTTACCGGTTGCTTGAACTCGACCTTCTACACCTCGCCTGAAGGCCAGTTGGAAGCGGTGCTGCAACTGGTGAGCGAGCTGGACAGCCGCTTCGTCGCCCAGGCCGCCCGTTACGCTCGGCAGCAAGGCCATATGAAGGACATGCCGGCGCTGCTGCTGGCGGCACTGACCGCGCAACGCTCGGCCCTGGTGCCGGAGCTGTTCGCCCAGGTGGTGGACAACGGCAAGATGCTGCGCAACTTCGTGCAGATCCTGCGCAGCGGCGTGACCGGGCGCAAATCCCTGGGTTCGCAGCCCAAGCGCCTGGTGCAGAACTGGTTGAACAGCGCCACCGAGCGCCAGCTGTTGCAGGCCTCGATCGGCAACCAGCCGTCCCTGGCGGACGTGGTGAAGATGGTTCACCCCAAGCCAAGCGAGGCCTGGCGTGAAGCCTTCTTTGCCTGGTTGATCGGCAAGCCGGTGGATGTGCAGGCGCTGCCTGAGCTGACCCGGGACCTGCTGGCGTTTCGCAGCGGAGCGACCCGGGAAGTGCCCCAGGTGCCGTTCCAGTTGCTCGGCAACGAGACACTGAGCGCCGAACAATGGGCCGGGCAGGCCCGCAACATGGGCTGGCAGGGGCTGCGCATGAACCTCAATACCCTGGCGCGCCACGGTGCGTTCCAGGTGCCGGGTTGCACCGAGTACGTGGCGGCGCGGCTGGCGGATGCGGGGGAGGTGGCCAAGGCTCGGGTCTATCCGTACCAGTTGCTGGCGGCCTACCGCATGGCCGGTGACGAGGTGCCGCAGCCGGTCCGCGAGGCGCTGCAGGATGCCCTGGAGCTGTCCCTGGCCAACGTGCCGGCGCTGGCGGGCAACGTGGTGGTCTGCCCGGATGTCTCGGGCTCGATGCACAGCCCGGTCACTGGCTATCGCCAGGGCGCCACCACCGCGGTGCGCTGCATCGATGTGGCGGCACTGGTGGCGGCCGCGGTGTTGCGCAAGCAGCCGGCGGCGCGGGTCATGCCGTTCGAGCGGGGGGTGGTGAACATTCACCTCAACCCGCGGGACAGCGTGATGAGCAACGCGCAAAAGCTGGCGAACATCGGCGGAGGGGGGACCAACTGCTCGGCGCCCCTGGCACAACTGGCCAACGCCAAGAGCCGCGTGGACACGCTGATCCTGGTCTCGGACAACGAGTCGTGGATCGATGCGCGGCGCCACGGCGCCACGGAAACGATGCGCCAGTGGGAGCGGATCCGGGCCATCAACCCGCAGGCGAAGCTGGTGTGCATCGACATGCAGCCCGGGGCCACGACCCAGGCACCGGACCGCGAGGACATCCTCAACGTCGGCGGCTTCAGTGACGCGGTGTTCGATGTGATCGAGCAGTTCACTGCGGGCAATTATGGTGCGCAGCACTGGGTAAAGGCGATCGAGGCGATGTAACGCTGATCGGTAGAGGATGAAACACACCGTGCGCCGGCCAGCCGGCGCACACCACAGATTTTTTGCTCATTGGCCCTGAATGCCGCTGTGACTACATCCAAAGGCGTCTCAGCAACTCTTGTCAGGGCCGGTGACGGCACGAATGCCAGTGGCTGTACATATTGGTTAAGCCGGTTCGAATCCGGCGATCAGTCACTACTTTTGTCGTGCCACCTTTTTTGCAGTTTTTGCGACGAATGCTGATGGAACTACATCCAAGGTTCGAGATGCGGGTTCGATTCCCGCCGGTGCCGGAAAACGGCGCCGTGGTTCAATGGTCAGAACGCGAGTGCACCGTTTCATCGACTCCTTGTCGTCGCATCTTTTCCCCCCGCCTCGGCGGGATGGCAGCGAATGCCACGGGTACTACATCGTGTCGCGGGTTCGAACCCCGCCAGCCGCAAGGCTGTAGCTCAGTCGGTAGAGCAAATGTGCCTGTTCCCTTGTCGCTGCCCGCAGGCCCGGCCTGCACCGATTGACCCGGCGAATGCCGGTGGAACTACAGGACAGCGTGGTCGCGGGTTCGAGTCCCGTTCACCGCAAGGTGCTAGCTCAGAGGCAGAGCGCGCTGCATGTTTCACCTCCACTTGTCGCCGTTTGCACCGAACACCGCAATTTCGTAGGAGCTGGCTTGCCAGCGAAGAGACTCCCGAGATCGTCTTCTGCGACCCGGCTCCTGCGCACCCTATTGAACAAGGCCGTATCCGCGGCCACAGGAAAAAGAGTCAACGACATGGAACACAAGACCTACCAACTGCTGGAAGTCGCCAACGGCAAGCCGATCAAGATGTGGACCCAGGGCGTGCCGGTGGAAAACGAAGCCCGCCAGCAATTGATGAACACTGCGAAGATGCCGTTCATCTTCAAGCACCTGGCGGTGATGCCCGACGTGCACCTGGGTAAGGGTTCGACCATCGGTAGCGTGATCCCCACGGTGGGCGCGATCATCCCGGCTGCGGTCGGGGTGGATATCGGCTGCGGAATGATCGCCGCCCGTACTTCGCTGACCGCCTCCGACCTGCCGGATAACCTGGCCGGATTGCGTAGCGCCATCGAGGCGGCGGTGCCTCACGGTCGTACCTCGCCCCGTAGCGGTCGCGATAAGGGCGCCTGGGGCGACGTGCCGAATCAGGCCGACCAGGCCTGGGCTGCGCTGCACCCACGTTTCAAGGCGATCACCGATAAGTACCCGGCCCTGGCCAACAGCAACAACCGCAAGCACCTGGGAACCCTCGGCGGGGGTAACCACTTCATCGAGGTCTGCCTGGATGAGGCCAACCGGGTCTGGTTCATGCTCCACAGCGGTTCCCGTGGCGTAGGTAACGCCATCGGCAACCTGTTCATTCACCTGGCCCAGGCCGATATGCGCCAGCACATCGCCAACCTGCCGGACCGCGACCTGGCCTATTTCGAGGAAGGCAGCCAGCACTTCAACGATTACGTGGAAGCGGTGGCCTGGGCCCAGGATTTCGCCCGGCAGAACCGTGAGCTGATGATGCAACTGGTGATCCAGGCCACCCGAAAGGTGATCAGCAAGCCCTTCGAGGTGGCGCTGGAGGCAGTCAACTGCCACCACAACTACGTGCAGAAGGAGCGCCACTTCGGTGAAGAGGTGCTGGTGACCCGCAAGGGGGCGGTGTCGGCGAAGAAGGGCGAGCTGGGGATCATTCCGGGTTCGATGGGGGCCAAGAGCTTCATTGTCCGCGGATTGGGTAACGAGGAGGCGTTCTGCTCCTGCAGCCACGGCGCGGGGCGTACCATGAGCCGCACCAAGGCCAAGAACACCTTCACCCTGGCCGACCAGATCCGCGCGACCGCCCATGTGGAGTGCCGTAAGGACGAAGCGGTGATCGATGAAATCCCGATGGCCTACAAGGACATCGACCAAGTGATGCACGCCCAGCGCGAGCTGGTGGAAGTGCTGCACACCCTGCGTCAGGTGGTGTGCGTTAAGGGGTAGAGCAATGGACGACATGGATGCATTGATAGCAACCCCGCCCGGCTGGCAGTACCAGCTGAGCGACTACGAAGCCCGCCGCGTGCGGGAGGTGATGGACGAGTTGGACAGGCACAGCGCCTGGCTGGAGCTGAGCCGCTTCGGCAACGGTTTCGTGCGTCAGGCCGCGGTGCGCGGGCTGGCCGCGCAGCCTTCGGCAGAGGCCCTGGTGGCTTTGCTGGAGCGCCTCAACGACTGGGTGCCCCAGGTTCGCCAGGAGGCCGCCGCGGCGGTCGAGGCCTATTGGGTGCCGGAGCATGCCGGGCTGCTGTTGCAGACCCTGGCACCGCTGCTGGCCCTGGCCGGCAAGCAGCGCGCCGACCACGGCGCGACCCTGGAGCGGGCCAGCGCCGTGTTGCAACTGGCCCAGGTGCGCGACCAGGTGCAAGGGGCCTTTGGCACTTGCCGGGGCAAGGCTGCGCGCTTTGTCTTCGAGCTGTTGCTCAAGGGCGTCGAGGACCGACCGGCGCTGCTGGCCATGGCCCTGCGCCACCCGGAGGTCAGCGTGCGGCAGATGGCGGTGGACGCCTGCGCTGAACTGCCCGATGAGCAGGCGCTGCCCTTGCTGGAAGAGGTGATGCGCAGCTGCGGCGCCAGTGTGCGGGTCAAGGCCCTGCGGCTGCTGCTGTCGCGCCTGGCCGATTGTCGCGAGTATCTGGCGCAGGCCCTGCTCGACCCTTCGGGGGCCTTGCGTTGCCTGGCCCACTGGGCCGCGCCGCGCCATGGGCTGGACCCGCGGGCAGTGCTGCTGGCCCGCTTGCAGCAGCCGGCCCCGGGCAACAAGCGCCAGTGGCTGGGGCTACTGGGGTTGGTCAGGGAGCTGCAGGAGCCACAGGCCGATGCCATGGTGCGCCAGGCCCTGGCTTCGCCGGCGCTGAGCGTGCGCCTGCAGGCCCTGCAAACCCTGGGTGAACGTGGCATGGCCGAGCAACTGGCGGCCCTGGACGATGCCTCGGACAAGGTCTTCGACTGCGCCCTGGGCCTGTTGCGCCAGCAGCCGTGGGCGGTATTCGACGAGGCCCTGGAGCAGCGTCTGGACCAGCATTGGCACGATCTGCCCAAGGCGCGACGCTGGGCCATGCTGGCCCTCAAACCGGGCTGGCGTCAGTTGGAGTACCTGCTGTGGCGCCTGGGGCAGGGCGGCAGTGACGCCGCCTATTGGCGCGAGGCCCTGGCACGCTGGTGCGATAGCCGCTACGGGATGTTCGACCCGGTGACCCCCAAGCCCCTGCGCGAGGCCATGGTGCAACGCTTGCAGGCGATGGAAGCCGCCGGGGAATTACCCGCCGGTTCGGTCCAGCGGCTGTTGTGAGGAAAGGAGAACCGCCATGTTGACCCCGGTTGAAGATGAGCACAGCCAGGCGCTGCGCCAACAGCTGGAAGCGGCGTTTTGCGTGTTCGATTTTGTGCGGCTGGCGGTGGAGCCGGGTGTCGAGGTGAATCAGGCCTTGCATCGCCAGGGCTTGCAGCACCTGTATCAACACCTGATGGCCAGGCGCCGTGAGGCCTGGAAAAAGCTGCGCCAGGACCCGCGCTACGCCGACGTTGGTGAACCGCAGATGCGCTGGGAACCGGAGCGGGCACTGCCTGAGCGGCTCAGCCCGCAGCAGGTCCGGCAACTGGTTTGCGAAGACCCGGAGCAGCAGGACTGGGCCTTGTACCGGGCGTTTTGCCAGCCACCGTACGGGCTGCATTTCCCGGGTGGGGCCGAGCAGGCCCGGCAGGTGTACGGCCAATGGCTGGACCTGCTGGGGCTCGATCTCCAGCAGCAGCCCCAGGTGATCAACTGGGTGGGCGACCTGGAGCTGGATTGTCAGGCCTCGGCCATGGGCCCGCATCTGCTGCCCTGGAGTGAATATTTCGACGAAGGCCTGGAATGGTGGGGCGTCTGGTGCCTGACGGTGTGGAACCCCGAGCGCCGGACCCTGAGTGTGCTGGCCGCCAGCGCCACGGATTGAACAAGGAAAAGGATCATGGAACATCTGGAGCGCCATCCCCTGAGCAGCGCCATGCGCGAACGGGTATTGGCCGAGCTGGCGCGGATCGAGCGCGAGCGCAATGTGCAGGTGCTGTATGCCTGCGAATCCGGCAGTCGGGCCTGGGGCTTTGCCTCTGCCGACAGCGATTACGATGTGCGTTTCGTCTATGTGGAAAAGCCCGAATGGTTCATCCAGGTGGATGCCGGGCGCGACGTGATCGAGCGGCCCCTGGACGACGAGCTGGACATCAGCGGCTGGGAACTGCGCAAGACCCTGGGGCTGTTGCGCAAGTCCAACCCGACCCTGCTGGAATGGCTGGACTCGCCCCTGGTGTACCGCAGCGAACCGACCGCCGCCGAGCGCCTGCGCGAGCTGGCCGAGGCGTTCTACAGCCCGCCGGCGGCGCGCAACCATTATCTGTCGATGGCCAGGAAGAACTTTCGCGGTTACCTGCAAGGCGACAGCGTGCGCTTCAAGAAGTACTTCTACGTCCTGCGGCCCTTGCTCGCGGTGCGCTGGATCGACCAGGGGCGCGGCCGACCGCCGATGACCTTCGCCGACCTGCTGACCACCGTCGACCATCAGCCACTGCTGGACGAGGTGGCCGAGCTGCTGGTTTTGAAACGCTGCGCCGACGAGTCCGCCTACGGACCGCGACGCCCGGCACTGCACGCCTTTATCGCCGCCGAGCTGGAACGCCCGGTGCCGAAACTGGCGCGTACCCATGAAGACAACGCGTTGCTGGACGCTTACCTGCGGGAAACGGTCCGGCACTACGCCTGAGGAATGTGATGAAACAGGATGTAGTCGAACTGGACGGCGCCATCGGCGGCGGTCAGGTACTGCGCAGCGCCTTGAGCCTGTCGATGCTCAGTGGCAAGACCCTGCGTATCCATAATATTCGCGCCCGGCGCAGCCGCCCGGGGCTGTTGCGCCAGCACCTGACCGCGGTGCTGGCGGCGGCCCAGGTATGTGGCGCCAGAACCACTGGGGCCGAGCTTGGCTCCCAGGTCCTGAGCTTCGAGCCGGGGCCGATCCGCGGCGGCGACTACCGCTTCGCCATTGGCACCGCCGGCAGTTGCACCCTGGTGCTGCAGACCCTGCTGCCGGCCTTGCTGCGAGCGCCGCAGCCGAGCCGCGTGAGCATCAGCGGCGGCACCCACAACCCCCTGGCGCCGCCGGTGGATTTCCTCCAGCAGGCCTGGCTCCCGCAACTGCGGCGCATGGGCGGGCGGGTGGAACTGCAGCTGCTGCGCCATGGTTTTGTCCCGGCCGGCGGTGGCGAGCTGGAGGCCTTTATCCAGCCTTCGGAGCTGCAACCCTTGCATCTTCAAGAGCGCGGAGCATTGCTCGGCAGTCGAGCCTGGGCCTTGAGCGCGGGCCTGCCCGAGCATGTGGCGGAACGCGAGTTGCGCCGGGTGCACGATCGCCTGCAACTGCCTCGCAAGCAGCTCACCCCGGTGCTGCTGGATGAAGAGTACGGCCCGGGCAATGTGCTGCTGCTGGAGTTCGCCTTCGAGCACCTGACCGAGCTGTTTTGCGGTTTCGGCCAGAACAGCCTGCGGGCGGAGAAGGTCGCCGACGGCGCCATCGATCAGGCCCGGGACTGGCTGGACTCCGGTGCCGCAGTGGCGGAACACCTGGCCGATCAACTGTTGCTGCCCATGGCCCTGGCCGGTGGCGGCAGCTTCACCACGCCGTGCATGACCGAGCACCTGCAGAGCAATATCCGGGTGATCGAGGCATTCTTGCCGGTGCGGATCGAGGCGCGGCCACTGAGCGAGCAAGTACTGCAGGTGCAATGCCACGCCCTGTCGTGAAAGGGCTAATGGGCCCGGGTCATCAAGGAAGTTGTCGCCATGTATCACCTGTATGGAAGCCAGGGCACCGGCTCGGCCATCGTCGAGATCGCCCTGGAGTACTGCCAGCTGGCCTACCGCCGCATCGAGGCCGCGCCCTGGGAGGACAACCCCGGGCGCGAGGCCCTGGCACGGCTCAATCCGCTGTTGCAGATTCCCACCCTGCAACTGCCCGATGGCAGCATCCTCACCGAAAGCGCGGCGATCCTGATCCACCTGGGCCTGGAGTTTCCCGACTCCGGGTTGCTGCCTGCGCCAGCGTCGGCCCGGGCCCAGGTGATACGCGGCCTGGTGTACATCGCCGCCAACTGCTATTCGG
Source organism: Pseudomonas sp. GW823-FHT02C05 (assembly GCF_058797595.1). Classification (NCBI taxonomy): domain Bacteria; kingdom Pseudomonadati; phylum Pseudomonadota; class Gammaproteobacteria; order Pseudomonadales; family Pseudomonadaceae; genus Pseudomonas; species Pseudomonas sp. GW823-FHT02C05. The sequence continues at coordinate 318,951 of NZ_JBXAJU010000001.1, forward strand.
CCATCGGCATCCTCGACTACCCGGAACGCTGGATCAGCGACCCTGACGAACCGCTCAAGGCCCGGGTGCGCGCCGCCGCGGCCGAGCGCCTGTATCGCAGCTGGGGGCTGTTCGCCGAGCAGTTTGCGTCGCGACCATATTTCGGCGGTGCGGCGCCGGGTGCCCTGGATATCCAGGCGGCAGTGGTGTCGCGCTGGTCCGGTGCGCGAGAGCACCTGCGCGATAGCCATCCCGATTTTCTCGCCCTGCTGCAACGCATCGACCGCGAACCGCGCATCGCCGCGGTCCTGGCCCGCCACTGGCCCCCCGCATCCTCGTAGGAGCTGGCTTGCCAGCGAAAGCGACCGCCAGCCGTATGCAGGGCTCGCGGGCCCCTTCGCCGGCAAGCCGGCTCCTACGGTGGGTTTTGATATTGATGGGAGAGGGGCACTCTGCCCCGCGTCGTAGGAGCTGGCTTGCCAGCGAAAGCATCCGCCAGACATATGCAGGGCTCAAGGGCCCCTTCGCCGGCAAGCCGGCTCCTGCGGTTAGGAGGTGGGGTGATAGAGAGGTGAATCAGCGGTTGAGTTTCCTGGGGCGAAGCTGGCAGTCTGCGCGCCCGGTTCAGTGTCGGTTTTCTCTCAGGGACGTACTCGATGGATGGCAACACCTGGCTCAAGGCCTTGAACACTCTGCTGACGATTGTGCAGCGCCTGGTGCTGCTCAGTGGCTGGTTTATCGCCGCGCTGGTGCTGGGGTTCACCATCAAGTCCGGGTTGCAGCCCTTTCTGGCGATGTTCCTGGCTTCGCTGTTGGGGGTTGTCGCGTTGGTGGTGCATGAGGGCGGGCATTACCTGGGGGCACGCGGGTGCGCGATGCCGGTGTTGCATGTACGGGTGGCCGCCGTGGAGATCCAGGTGCTGCGGCGCGGCTGGCGGGTGCGCTGGGCGCCGCAGCTCAAGCGCAATCGCCTGGGCGGCTATGTGATTGCCGCGAGCAATCTGCAACGGCCACTGCGGCAGCAGTGGATGCTGGTGGTCCTGTGCGGGCCGCTGCTGAATCTGCTGGCGGGCGGCGCTTCCCTGGCGCTTGGGCTGTCCTGGCCCGGGGTGCCGGGGGCCATTGCCCTGGCGTTTGCCGTGATCAATCTGGCCATGGGGGTGGGTAACCTGATGCCTGCCTGGCGGGTATTGCCCAGCGACGGCATGCTCCTGCTGGGCTGGTACCGGCATCGCGACGATCAACGTCCGGAGCTGGCCCAGGCACGCCTGTTGGCCCTGACCGTGGCCGGGGTGCCCAGCGCACAATTGCCGGTGGACGATCTTCAGCGCCTGGCCGAAGGCCCCATGCCCGGGCCCCTGGTCGCATTCGGTTGCCGCCTCAATGCCCTGCAGGACCAGGGCGACTGGCCGGCCGCGGTGCAGATGGAGCAGGAACTGGATCAATTGCTGGCGGCCCGATCGGCGCAACTGAACGGCATGAGTGGCCTGATCGAGTTGTTGAGGGGCGAGTTGGCGTTCTGCCGCGCTTTGCTGCAGCGTGACGCCGCGCCCCTGAACAACACGCCGATGAGCGCCGAAGTGGATTGGAACGCACCCTGGCTGCGACCGCGCTGCCTGGCCTTGCAAGCCATTCTTGAAGGCGACCGGCAGCGGGGCGAGCACCACCTGCAACAGGCGCTGCAAGCGGCCAATAACAGCGTGGTGCTGTCCCAGGGCAAGAGTGAAGCCCTGCTGGCCGAACAGCTGCGAGCCTTGCCGGCGCCCACCCATCTGTAGGCGCTGGCTTGCCAGCGAAAGCGGCTGCCAGCCGGGTGCAAGGCTCACGGGCCGCTTCGCCGGCAGCCCGGCTTGTGCGGCCTGGGGATGAAAGTAGTCGGTGCAGGAGGACAAAACTCTTATACTCCGGCGCTTTATTTTCCCCACTCCGCCAGAGGAACGCCCCGTGGCCAATGACACCGACCAGGATTTCTACAACCGCGCCGACGCCGTTATCGAGCTGGCCAATTCCCATATCGCCGACAGCAGCCGTGGCAAGGCCAGCGCTTCGCTGATGTACGCCAATGCGCGCTTCAGTGCCTGGGTCAGTGCCTGCGGCTGCCGCAATGCCGAAGAGCTGGCGGCGGCCAAGCAGCAGGCGGTGGATTACTTCGTCGAGGAGTTCCGCCTGATGATGGAAGAAAACCTCGCCGACTACATCGAGAATTTCGAGCTGTACATGGGCGCCAAGCAGGACTGAGCACGGCACGTCTTGATCAGCATCTCAAGGCGCGCAACACGCTATGGCTCTATGCCGCCTTCTGTTAGATTCGACCGTTTCTGCGCGCCTGCCTTTGCTCAAATCGCTGTCGTCCGGAATTGCTGTCAACGATCAACGTTCCAGGCCGAGTGTAATGAGCGAATCAACAGATCTACATGGATTGACCGGTGCGCACCGCAAAGCTGTTGCCGAGGAGCTTTGGCATGCCTGGCAAGTGGAGCGGCGGGCCGCTGCGGTAATTACCGGGGTTTCGGGTATTGGCAAAACCGACCGTCTGGTGCGCCCACTGGTTGCCAGGGCGCGGGCTAGAGGAGGGTTGGCGTTGCATGTCGAGGTGCCGCAGGCGGCATTGTCGACCGACGAGGAACTGAAGTCCCTGGTGATTCAGGAACTACGTGACTGCGCTGACGAGCAACTGGTGAGTGTCTGTGAACAGCGTTCAACATTTGCTGAAGTGGCTCGGGAGGTATTCAGGCGCGGCGGGTTACTGGTGGTTGATGAGTTCCAGCGATTGCTGGAACCGGGCTCTGCGTTGCCAATTGCTGCGTGGCGTAATGTCTTCGGCCGCCTGGGAACTCGCGTAGCAGACGAAGGGTGTCTTTGGCTGGTGTCCAATCGTGAGGTCTCTGCCGATTGGACTGAACCGTTCCACCAGGCTTTCCTGACCGCGCCAGCCTCTGTCGATGAGCAGATACAGATGGTCCTGGATGCCTTGGGTACTACCGATCCTGATGGGCAATTTCCCGTGGCCAGGCGTATCGAGGTCGCCAGGCGTCTGGGCGGTAATCCCCGAGCCTTGCGTTTGCTAGGCAACCTCCTGCGTACTCATGTCCTGGATGACATGCTAGGCCCTGCTCAAGCCACGCCCGAGGGTCCGGTTGATCCTGCGTTGGTGGCGGCGCTGGAGCGTCAGTTGGTACGTCGGGCAGCCGAAGGTCTTACCCCAAAGGCGAGTGTGCTACTAGAGGCGTTGACTGTGTTACCCGATCCAGCGCCTTGGGGATTGATCGCTGCAGTCGCCGGATCGGATTCAGCGGGCCTGTCCGAGGAACTCCAGAGTCGCTATCTATTGGGAGCCAAAGGTAGCCGCTACGATATACATCCGGCAGTGCGCGAAACGCTCGGCCCCAAGCTGCGAGCTCAGGAGGTGGCCTTCAGGGAGGCTCATCTACGTGCTGGTCGGTGGCATGCCAGGGCTCTGGGGCTCGCGCTGAATCGATCAACTCGCGATGCCGATATTGCCTTGCGACTTTCAGGTGCCCGTTTTCATTTGCTTCAGGCCAATGCGCCAGATGAGCTGAATACTTCGCTGCTTCCGCTTCAGGAATATATTGTTTCAACGTTCGGCTGGTCCGCCCGAACGCCCACCAGCACGTACGAGCGCGATGGAGTTATCTCTCTGCTTGAGGCTTTTTTGATCAAGCCTGGGCCTGCTGCCGTCGAATTTACCTACGCGAAGTTATTGAGGGCGCGCGACTTGCCTGGAGACGCGGCTCTGGCGCTGCCCCATGCGCAACGATCAATGCAGGATCAGGACTTCAGTCATCCATGGGTACTCTGGATAAAGCTCGTCCGATCAGTTGAGGGGAGTGAGGCTGCGGTGGTGGCTGCCCAAACCGCAGTAAAGAAGGTTGCCCCAGAAAAGAATCTGTTCTCGGTTTATCAGTTCCTAGGGGCATGCCTAGCTAATCTGGGCAGGCCGGCCCAAGCGGTTGGTATTCTTGTTGCCGGAGCTGCTATTGCAAAGGGGAGTGAACAGCGTCTGGCCGAGCAGGCCATATTTTGTGCTGCGTCGACAGGAGATTTGCAGTTATTGCAGAAAGTCAGGGAAGACATTTCTCAGTGTGGAAACTTTGTTCTCCAGGTGGCATTAGCCGATGTGATTGTGCTTGAGCAGAAAGGTTTGTGGGCGCAAGCAGCAGCATTGGCTGCAGGGCTACGAGTTGAGTATCCCCACTATATCCATCTTTGTAATCACGAAGTTGTGAGCCATCTTGGGGCTGCCAATCCAGAGGCGGCGCAGAATGCTATGGCGAAGTACCCAAACACCTTCCGTGCGGAAGCGCGTAGTGGTATTCAATGGTTGATCAGCATGGTGGCAACCCAATGTAATGACTACGCCACAGCAGCGAAACACTACTCAATCTACACCGATGGTACGACTGCCCCGGCCACCCTCAATGGCGTCCAAGCGGCTTTGTTGCGGGAGTGGGACCACCGTATCGGCACAACCGGTGAAGCCAATCCCGGTTTGGTGGCTCCTATTCTCCCCAAAGCCCTGACAGGCCTTGAGCAAGACATGTGTCGCCCGCAGTTCGGTCCACCGGTGCTGCCGCAGCATCATGCCAGCACGCATTCAGTGACTCAGTCGAAAAGCAATGCGCTGTCGGTACTGGCCATAGCCACGGAATGGCAGTCCGGCCGGGGAGGCCTGAGTACCCTCAATCGAAATCTCTGTCTGGCCTTTGTTCGCCAAGGTGCGCGAGTGGTATGCGTGGTTGAGCCGGGTTCAGGCCCGTCTATTAACGAGGAGGGAGTCACGGTATTTGCTCCCATCTCGACGCCTGGTCAGGAGCCCCACGAAGCATTGACTCGGCGCCCCGAACTGCCTGCGGGCTTCACTCCAGACATCATTATTGGCCATGGGCGTGTCACCGGCCCGGCTGCGAGTGTTTTGGCAACGGACCACTTTCCCCAAGCGCGGCGCCTGCACTTTGTGCACATGGCGCCCGATGAAATCGAGTGGCTGAAAGGGGGGCGCGAGGATGATGCCGGTCAGCGTGCCGAAGAGCGCACGCGCATCGAGCTGGAACTGGCACGCAACGCTGCTCGTGTGGTCACTATCGGTCCACGGTTGCAGGGGCGTTTCCTGCGGGATCTGGATGCCGAGGGTTTGCCGTCTCCTGTCAGGCTGGACCCCGGCTTTGATCGCCAGAGTGGCGTGCCGCGCCAGCCCCCATTGGGCCAGCCATGGGCGGTGCTGACTATGGGGCGTATGGAAGACGCCAATATCAAAGGGTTGGATATCGCTGCTCAGGCCATGGGAAAGGTTGTTCGCAAGGCGCGAGTTGCACAAAACCTGGAACTGATAGTCCGAGGCGCGCCGAAGGGTTCTGGCGACGAAACCCGAGAGCAAATCCTTGAGTGGGCGGCGGCGCCAGGCCTGGAAGTGTTGGTACGGCCTTACACCGTCGATCCCACGAGATTGGAGGCCGACCTGCGCCGGGCCAGCCTGCTTTTGATGCCATCCAGAGCCGAGGGGTTCGGACTGGTAGGGCTCGAAGCGATCATTGCCGGCACACCTGTATTGATTTCCGAAGAAAGTGGATTGGGGCAGTTGCTCAAGGAAATTCTCTCCAAGGAGCAGGCGGCGCGACATGTTGTGCCCATTACCCGTGACGTGGCGGTAGATGCTGAGTCTTGGGCCAATGCGATTGAAGCAGCGTTGATGGACCGTGAGTCGACGTTTAAGAGGGCGGAAGAGCTGGCAATGACCCTTTCGGAGCAACGGACCTGGAGTTCAGCGATAGCTGGCCTGATCGCCGAACTTGAGTTGCCTTTGAACGCCAAGGCATGACTTCTGACTCGGTGAAGTCAGTGCGCAAAGACCGAGGTGGCATGACTGGTGCCAGTGCGGTACTCGCCGGCCTGATGCAGGCCTATCGCCTCGGCGTGCAGACAACCCTGGGCTGTACCTGGCTGCAAATGGAGTGCCGAAGGGCCTTCAGGAGGCTATCGACGTCAGGCGGTGCCGACGGTTTTCAGTCTTACCTTGCTCTGATGATTCACGAGTGTGGCGGGATAGGACTGAGCCCATTCGTCAAACGTGGACCATGGTTTCCCGAGGGCACGAAAAATGCCAGCGGCATCACTCTTTGTTCAAGGGACCCTGCATCCGGTCGATAAGCTCTGAATGCCTATTGATATGGAGTTCGTCATGGCCTTGCTACCGGTTCGTCTGTCTCATCGTTTGACCCTCGGCAGTGTGTTGCTGTTGCTGTTCACGGCGTTGGCGGTATTTGCCGTGATGACCTTACGGGGGCAGCCCAAAGTGGTGGAGGCAAGCTCGGCACTGATCGAGCAGACCGGCAGCGCCATCGTTCGCCAGCTGGCGTTGCAGTTGGCGGGCATCGAAGGGGTGACCGCGAGCATGGCCCACCTGCTGGAAGGGCTGCCCAAGGAGCAGGCGCTGGTCATGGCTACCCTGCCCAAGGTGATCGACCATGAAGGCGACAAGGCGATCGCCGGGGGCGGCATCTGGCCAGAACCCAATGCCTTCACCCCCGGCGTGGAGCGCCGCAGTTTCTTCTGGGCCCGCAGCGATGTCGGGCCCCTGGCATTCTCAGATGACTACAACGCCGCCGGCAGCGCCGGTTATCACCATGAAGCCTGGTATACCGGCGCCCGCAACAGCGCGCCGGGCCGTTGCCTGTGGTCCGAGGCCTACCAGGACCCGGTGACCCAGGTGCCGATGACCACCTGCAGCGTGCCCTATCGCCAGGACGGTGCCTTTGCCGGGGTCGCCACCATCGACCTGCGCCTGGACGACCTGGCGCGCTTCCTCAAGGAGCAGGGGGCGGTCACCGGTGGCTATGCCTTCGCCCTGGACCAGGCCGGCAACGTGCTGTATTTCCCTGATGCCCAGGCCGGCGGCGGGGGCCAGATGCTCAGCTTCGACGCCCTGAGCAAGCAGCAACCCTGGTTGCTTCCGGTGGCCGAGGCCCTGGCCAAGCCGGCACCGACCGGGCAGGTGCGCAGCCTGGACCTGGACGAGGACGGGCGCTTGCAGGAAGCGGCGCGGGTCAGCTTGTTCAGCATGCCCGGCAGCGGCTGGACCATCGGCCTGGTGACCCCGGAGCAGAAGGTCACCGGCCTGGCCCGGGCCATGACCACCGAGATCTTGCTGTTCCTCCTGCCGTTGCTGGCGCTGCTGCTGTTCTTTGCCTGGCTGGCCGGGCACAAGCTGATTGCCCAACTGGAAGAAACCACCCGGCAGATCGATGCCCTGGGCAGTGGCCAGGCCAGCGACAACGCCGAGCTGCACGTGGCCCGGGCCGACGAGATCGGCGCCTTGCGCGCCGCGGTGAACCGCTATGCCGGGCAGTTGCGGCAAATGCTGCAGAAGATCGCCAGCGAAGCCCGGCAGTTGCAGAACGAAGCCGCGCGCCTGGGTCAACTCAGCAGCACCCTGGCCCAGCGTGCCGAGCAGCAGCGCCAGGAGAACACCCAGTTGGCCACGGCCATCACCGAGATGTCCTCCAGTGCCCTGGAAGTGGCGCAGAACACCAACAATTGCGCCAACACCGCGCGCCAGTCCCTGGTGGTGGTGCAGGAGGGCCAGCACAAGGTCGATGCCAACAGCCAGTCGATCCAGCAGTTGTCCGCGGAAATGGCCGAGGCGGCGGCAGTGATCCAGCGCCTGGAGCAGGACAGCCAGCAGGTCGGCGCGGTGCTGGATGTGATCAAGGCGATCTCCGAGCAGACCAACCTGCTGGCGCTGAACGCCGCCATCGAAGCGGCCCGGGCCGGGGAGCAGGGCCGGGGCTTTGCCGTGGTGGCGGACGAAGTGCGGACCCTGGCCGGCCGCACCCAGACCTCGGCCAACGAGATCAGCGGCATGATCAACGACTTGCAGCAGGCCTCGCGTCAGGCGGTGCAGGCGATCCAGGCCGGCGAAACACGAACCCGCCAGGCGGTGGGCGAGGCGTCCGGTGCATCGGATGCGCTGTCCAGCACGGTGACCAGCTTCGACGATATTTCCCAGCGGGCGCAGCAGATTGCCGTGGCGGCCCAGCAGCAGAGCCACGTGACCCAGGAGATCAACGAACTGGCGGTGCGCATCCACGGCATCAGCGAGGACAACGCCCGGGACGCCCAGGCCCTGGACAAGGTCAGCGAGGCCATGCAGGCCCTGTCCGGGCGCTTGTCGAACCTCAGCCAGGGCCACCACTGAGGCATTGTCTGCCCGGGCCGTCGGTGGCCCGGGCGGGTTTCAGTCCCCCCGGGCCGCATTCGCCGGCCCGTATCAGATCTGGCTGTACATCATCAGCTTGAAGTTCAGCAACAGCCCCAACGACACCCAGCCGAGCCCCAGCAGGCCATTGATCAACGGCTTGCCGGGAGCCACGCGCGTGGCCAGGAAGCGGGCGATGGCGGCGCCGATCAGCGCGCCGGGAAAGTCGAACAGATAGAACAGCCAGCCCAAGGCGCCTTCCGGGGAACTGATCCACAGGCAGAACAGTTGCAGGTGCGCGGCCAGGGCCAGGGCCACCCCGGTGAACAGCGCCGGCGTGGGCCGGGTGTACAACAGCAGGCCGAGAATCAGCCCCTGGGGCAGCCAGTAGGCGGCGAAGTTCTCCCAGAAATAATCTATCGGTTGCCAGGCCCGGACGATTGCCAGGGACAGCCCCCAGAGCAACGCGGCGGCAGCGGGCAGGTGATTCAGGGAGAGCAGGCGCAGGGAGCTGGAAGACATGCAGGATCTCGCTAATGAAGTTGTGGATCAGCCGGGCTGATGGTCGGGGAGGGCGCTCTGGCTGCACAGCTCATGCACCACCTGGCGCAACCAGCGATGGGCCGGGTCGGCCTCCATGCGCGGGTGCCAGAGCAGGGAGATGGTCATCTCCGGCAGGGGCACCGGGAGGCTGAAACCGTGCAGGCCGTGCCGCAGGTTGCTGGTGTGGCGCTCGGGCACCATGGCGATCAGGTCCGAACCCCGGGCCAGGGCCAGGGCGGCGGAAAAACCGCTGACCAGGGTGACGATCTGTCGTTCCAGGCCCAGGGCTTTCAGTGCCTCGTCCATGCGCCCATGAGCATGGCCCTGGTGGGCGGCGAGGATATGTTCGCCAGCCACGTAGGCATCCAGGCTTACCGGCCCCCGGCTCAAGGGGTGGCCGGCGCGCACCACGCCGATAAAGCGATCGCGAAACAGCGCCCGGGTGCGCAACTCGGGGCTGGTGTCGGCGTCGATCACCGCGGTTTCCAGGTCGACGCTGGCATCGCGCAGGGGCTGGCTGTTGCGGTCCAGCTTGGGTACGAAATGCACCCGCACCCCGGGCGCTTCAGCCCGCAGGCGGCTGACCAGCGCCGGGCCGAAATTCTCGACGAAGCCATCACGGCTGCGCAGGGTGAAGGTGTACTGCAGGCGGCCAAGGTCAATCTGCTCGGCCGGGCGCAGGGCGGCCTGGGCGTCTGCCACCAGTTGGCCGATGCGCTGGCGCAGCTCCAGGGCCCGAGGGGTGGGCACCAGGCCGCGCCCGGCGCGCACCAGCAGCGGGTCGCCGGTGGCCTGGCGCAGGCGGGCCAGCGCCCGGCTCATGGCCGAGGGGCTCAGATGCAGGCGCTGGGCAGCCCGCGCCACGCTGCCTTCGGCCAGCAGTACGTCCAGGGTCAGCAGCAGGTTCAGATCGGGAGTCGACATCGGCGCAATGTAGCACGCAGGCAGCTGGCATGGCGTTGAATGCATCAATTAACTGCAAAGGCTGCGCCTTCCGCCTGGTCACGGCTGGCCCTAGGCTGGCGGGCATCACCTTGCCGGAGCCTGTGCGATGCCCATTCCCGAGTCCCAAGCCACCCCCCAGGAAGCCCTGGCGCCCCGTGCGCGCTGGGCCCTGGCCAGCCTGTCGCTGGCGATGCTGATGCCGTCCCTGGACACCAGCATCGCCAATGCCGCGCTGCCGAGCCTGGCCCAGACCCTTGAGGCGTCGTTCCAGCAGGTGCAATGGATTGTCCTGGCCTACCTGCTGGCCATTACCACCCTGATCGCCAGCGCCGGGCGCCTGGGGGACCAGTGGGGCCGGCGCCGGGCGCTGCTGGCGGGGATCGGCCTGTTCACCCTGGCCTCGCTGTGCTGCGGCCTGGCCCCGGGCCTGGGCTGGCTGCTGGCGGCCCGCACGCTGCAAGGCCTGGGGGCGGCGGTAATGCTGGCCCTGAGCATGGCCCTGGTGGGTGACGCGCTGCCCAAGGCCCGCACCGGGGCCGCGATGGGCTGGCTGGGCAGTATGTCGGCCCTGGGCACCACCCTGGGCCCGGCCCTCGGTGGCCTGATACTGGCCAGCGTCGGCTGGCGCTGGATGTTCCTGGTCAATGTGCCCCTGGGGTTGGTGGCGCTGTTACTGGCCTGGCGTTGCCTGCCGCCGGACCGGCCTGTGGCGTCGGCCAGTGCCTTCGATGTGCCGGGCAGCCTGCTGCTGGCCTTGAGCCTGGGCGCCTATGCCCTGGCCCTGACCCTGGGGCACAACTTGCTGGCGCCGTTGAACCTGGGCCTGCTGGTGGCCAGCGTGGTCGGGGTCGCGCTCTTGGTGCGTGTCGAGCGCCGGGCCGCCGCGCCGCTGTTCCAGCCGGCCCTGCTGCGCCGTCCACAACTGCGCAGCAGCCTGTGGCTGAGCCTGCTGGTGTCGACGGTGATCATGACCACCCTGGTGGTGGGGCCGTTCTACCTGGCCCGGGGGCTGGGGCTCGGGAGCCTGGCAGTGGGCCTGAGCCTGTCCCTGGGGCCGCTGGTGGCGACCCTGTGCGGCGCCCCCGCCGGGCGTCTGGTGGACCGTTACGGTGCCCGGCCGCTGTCCCGGCTCGGCCTGCTGGGGTTGTGTGGCGGCCTGGGCCTGCTGGCGCTGCTGCCCCGGAGCCTGGGGCTGGCAGGCTACCTGCTGCCGCTGGCCCTGGCCACCGCCAGCTACGCGCTGTTCCAGGCGGCCAACAACAGCCTGGTGATGCGTGATGTGGCGCCGCAGCAGCGTGGGCTGACGGCGGGGTTGCTGAGCCTGTCGCGCAACCTCGGGCTGATCAGTGGCGCGGCGGCCATGGGCGCACTGTTCGCCTGGGGCTCGGGGCCGCAGGCCAGCGTCGAGGCCGTGTCCCGTGGCATGCACTGGACCTTTGGCGTGGCGGCGCTGCTGATGCTGCTGGCCTTGCTCAGCGCCGGGCGCAACCGGCTGTCCGAGGAGGCCGGCTCGCCCTTCATCAGTCGTCTGCTGGCGCACAAACCCACCTACATGATCCTCGACGACCACGAGATCGAGGACAACTGAACGCAGGACCGCATCGACAAGAACGGTAGCAAGCGCACCCTGTTCAACTGGGCGATGGGCGCCTACATGAGCTACCAGTGGAGCCATGGGCCGCGCTTCGAGGACAGCCATGTGCAGAACCGTGCGATGTCCGGCAACGATCAGTACCTCAAGCACCGTTCGGTCAAGCAGCTGTTCTACGACTTTTCCTGTTCCAACTATCCGTTCTTCGTGCTGGATACCCGTACCCAGCGCTTTGTCGATGATGTGCCCGGCGCCTTGCAGGACAACCACCTGCTGGGCCGACCTTCACTGCACCCGGCCGAACCCGGCCAGTTGGATCGCTTGTGCGCCTGGTGACAGCAAGCAGGACGATAGCGTCAACGACCAGCCGGAGCGGCTGCAACTGATGTCCTGGTAGCGGGGCTGGCCCTGGGCGCACCTGCTCTAGTGGCCTGTCACATGGAGTTGGTGCAGATGGCTCACCCGCCCGAGAAACATCATCTGGCGCATGTACATCGCCACGAGCAGGGCCAGGGCGCTAAAGCCGTTGAACCAGGGATGCTGGACCATGGACAGCGCCCCACAGGCGCTGAAGCCGATTTCGATCAGGGCCAGGGCGATACAGCCGGTCAACAGGTTCTGGCAGAGGCTGACCTCCGCCATCGCCTTGACCAGGGTCCTGCCGGCGCCGTCATCTGCCTGGATGACTTCATCCAGTTGCCTGGTCACCGCCTTCCACCTGGCGAAGCTGGAGGATGCCGGGGCATCTGCCAGGCCTATCAGCGCCGCCAGGAACCTGAAGCGGTTCAGCGTAGCGATGGATAGCCAGTCCCAGAGCGGGGCGAAGCCGGTGAAGACGATACCGGACACGTAGCTGAGGATGATCAACACGAACAACAGGGCGCCGCCGAGAATATCGGGGGTTTGCAGCTGTTCGTGGGGGTACTTGAAGGCCAGGACGATCCAGAACGCCATGCCCGGGCAGATCCGCGCAATCAGATCGTAATAGACGCTGGGAATGAGGTTGAGGATCGAGGTGAGCCCGCTGCCGCCCTCGCTCTTGCCAGGCTCTTTCTTGCCCTTGTCTGCTTCGCACATGGCGCTCTCCCTTGCCCAGGAACTCCTGGCTCCTAACTCTTAGTCCAAGGGGGGAGCGTTGTCCACGGAACGGGCTGGACAAGCACTTTCAGTGCTGCCAGGGCAGGGGGGCGCCTCGAACACGCGGTTGGGCGAACACAGGGCCTGGGTGCCCTGTGTCCCTTTGCCAGTCAGTACCCAGGGGCGGCTTACAGCCCCAGTTCCAGCGCCAGCAGGTCCGCCAGTGGCTGGCGGCGGCGGATCAGTTTCGGCTGGCCGTTCTCGAACAGCACCTCCGGCAGCAGCGGGCGGCTGTTGTAGTTGGAGGACATGCTGGCGCCATAGGCGCCGGTGTCGTGCAGTACCAGCAGGTCGCCGACCCGGGCCTGGGGCAGGGGGCGCGGGGTCAGGCATTCGTCGTCCTGGGTGAAGATGTCGCCGGACTCGCACAGCGGGCCGCCGACCACGGTCAGCTGTTGCGGGCGCTCCACCGGGTGGCCGGCGGCGTCCAGCAGGCTCATGCCGTGGTAGGCGCCGTACATGGCCGGGCGCATCAGGTCGTTGAACCCGGTGTCCACCAGCACGAAATGATGCTGGCCGGCGGTCTTCACCACCCGCACTTCGCTGACCAGGCAGCCGGCCTCGGCCACCAGGAAGCGCCCCGGTTCGATCTCCATGCGCACGCCGTGGCCCAGGTAGGCCTCGATCTCCTGGCGCGCCACTTTCCAGGCATTGGCGTAACGCTGCACGTCCACCGGGGTGTCGCCCTCGCGGTAGGGGGTGGACAGGCCGCCGCCGATGGAGAAGGCCTCGAGGTCGTGGTCCAGGGATTTCACCGCCGCCACCATGGCTGCGCCCACCTGTTCCAGGTGGTCGTAGTCGACCCCGGAGCCGATGTGCATGTGCAGGCCCACCAGGTGCAGGCCATGCTGGCGGATCACCGCCAGGGCTTCGCTCATCTGGTCGTGCCAGATGCCGTGCTTGCTGTTTTCGCCACCGGTGTTGGTCTTGCGGCTGTGGCCGTGGCCGAAGCCCGGGTTGATCCGCAGCCAGACCCGGTGCCCCGGGGATTTCTCCCCCAGTTGGCGGAGCATGTCGATGGAGCCGGCGTTGACTTCCACCTGCAGTTCCACCACCCGGGCCAGGGTGGCCTCGTCGAACAGGTCGCAGGTGAAGACGATGCCGGCATCCACCGGGCTGAAGCCGGCCAGCAGGGCGCGTTCGATTTCCCCCAGGGACACCGCATCGACCCGTACCCCGGCCTCGCGGATCAGGCGCAGCAGGTGCAGGTTGGACGAGGCCTTCTGGGCGTAGCGCACCACGTCGAACGCCTGCAACTGGGCGATGCGCGCCTGGATGGTGGCAGCGTCATAGCACCACAGTGGAGTGCCGTACTGGCGGGCGGCGGCGACAAGTTGAGCGGGGGAAAATGGAATGGCCATGGCGAATGCAATCTGTGATCAGTGGGAATGGAGGCAGCATGCCCGTTGGTGGCTATTCAAGAAAATATCTATTCTTTGCCAAGATATTCATATTTGATATGGGCTGGTTGATTAAGCGAGTTTCCCGCCATGGACATCTCCCTGCGGCACATCGAAGTGTTCCGCGCCATCATGCAGGCCGGCAGCGTCACCGGCGCCGCGCGCCTGCTGTTTACTTCGCAGCCCACCGTGAGTCGCGAGCTGGCCCGGCTGGAAACGCTTTCCGGCTTGCGCCTGTTCGATCGTGAAGGCGGGCGCCTGCTGCCCACGGCCCAGGCCCTGCTGTTGCTGGAGGAAGTCGAGCGGGCCTATGTGGGGCTGGAGCGGATCAACAGCGTGGCCCAGTCGATCCGCCGCTTCGAGCACGGCCAGTTGAGCCTGAGCTGCCTGCCGCTGTTCTCCCAGACCCTGCTGCCGCCGGTGTGCAAGCAGTTCCAGGCGCAGCACCCGGGCATCGGCCTGAGCATCACCGCCCAGGAATCGCCGCTGTTGGAAGAGGCCCTCAGTGCCCAGCGCCATGACCTGGGCCTGACCGAAAGCGAGCACCTGCCCCGGGGCACCCAGGGCGAACTGCTGTTCTGCGCCGACATGGTCTGCATCCTCGCGGACGACCATCCGCTGCTGGCCAGGCCACGGCTGGCGCTTGCGGATTTTCGCGGCCAGGACTTCATCAACCTCTCGGGCCTGGATATCTACCGCCAGACCCTGGATGAGCATTTTCGCCAGGCCGGGGTGGATCGCCGGATAGTGGTGGAAACCACCAACGCAGCTTCGGTGTGCGCCATGGTGCGCCAGCGGCTCGGGGTGGCGATCATCAACCCCTTGAGTGCCATGGAAGAGGCCGGGCGCAGCCTGGCGATCCGACCGTTGCAGCTGTCGGTGCCCTATCGGGTGATGCTGATCCGCCCGGATTACCGGCCCTCGTCGAGTTTTGTCGAGGGTTTCAGTGAAGCCCTGCGCACCCAGGCCAAGGCACTGCAAGAGCAGGTCGGGCGGATAGTGCAGGGAGGGCAAGGGGTGAATCGCTCAGGCTGATGGGGGCGTGGCCCAATGTTCAGCTTGTTGGTGAAGAGGGTGCGTTGGCGCTTCAGGGAAACATGTCCCTCTCGTATGGCGGCAGACAGTTACCGAGGATAGCCCTGCGGTCGGCTGATCTTGTGGCAAGCCTCAGGTGCAGGCCCGGACCGTAGCGACTCAATCCCCTGACCAGTTCTGGAGTCAAATAAAATGCCTATTGCCATTCACGCACGCAACAACACCGCCGCTGCGCAGCAAGTCGCCATCAGGAATACCGCCCAGGGCAACAACCTGGCCAACGTCAACATACCTGCCCAAGTCAACGTGGTTCTTTATGTCCTGCAAGCGGATGCCAGTGCCGACCTGTATCTGATCTGCAATGCCAATGCTGCCCAGGCTGCCCAGTTGAGCGTCGTCTACCGGGGCCATAGCAGTGTGGTTCAAGACAGCGACTGGGCCCGCCAATGGACAGTCGATGGTGCCGTGGATGGCGTACAGCTGGACCTGGCATAGCGGGAAAAACTCGCTGGCAAAGACCATCCTGCGCACGCCTTCCCCGTAGGAGCCAGCTTGCTGGCGAAAGCGCTCTCACGGGCGCCTTCGCTGGCAAGCCAGCTCCTACAAGGAGGGCGGTTTGCGCGGAGGTTAGCGCTCGATCGCCAGGGCCACGCCCTGGCCGCCGCCGATGCACAGGGTGGCCAGGCCCTTTTTGGCATCACGCTTGATCATTTCATGCAGCAGGGTCACCAGCACCCGGCAGCCCGATGCACCAATCGGGTGGCCGATGGCGATCGCACCGCCGTTGACGTTGACCTTGCTGGCGTCCCATTCCAGTTCCTTGGCCACCGACAGCGACTGTGCGGCGAAGGCTTCATTGGCTTCGATCAGGTCCAGTTGGTCCAGGGTCCAGCCGGCCTTGTCCAGGCAGCGGCGGGTGGCCGAGACCGGGCCGATGCCCATGATCGCCGGGTCGACGCCGGCGTTGGCGTAGGCGGCAATTTTTGCCAGCACCGGCAGGCCCAGGGCCCGGGCCTTGCTGGCGCTCATCAGCATCACCGCGGCAGCGCCGTCGTTCAGCGCCGAGGCGTTGCCGGCGGTGACGCTGCCGTCTTTCTTGAACGCCGGCTTGAGCTTGGCCAGGGCCTCGGCGGTGGTGCCGGGGCGCGGCTGTTCGTCGGTGGCGAAGGTCAGCGGCTCGCCCTTGCGTTGGGGAATCTGGATCGGGGTGATCTCGTCGACAAAGCGCCCGGCCTCGATGGCTGCTGCGGCTTTCTGTTGGGAAGCGGCGGCGAAGGCGTCCTGGGCTTCACGGCTGATGCCGTATTTCTCCACCAGGTTCTCGGCGGTGATGCCCATGTGGTAGTCGTTGAAGGCGTCCCACAGGCCGTCGCTGATCATGGAGTCGACCATCTGGCTGTGGCCCATGCGCAGGCCGGTGCGGGCGCCGGGCAGCACGTAGTTGGACAGGCTCATGTTTTCCTGGCCGCCGGCGATGATCACCTCGGCATCGCCGCAGCGGATGGCCTGGGCGCCCAGGTGCAGGGCCTTGAGGCCGGAGCCGCAGACCTTGTTCAGGGTCATGGCGGGCACGGCGTGGGGCAGGCCGGCTTTGATCGCGGCCTGGCGTGCGGGGTTCTGCCCGGCGCCGGCGGTGAGCACCTGGCCCATGAGTACTTCGTCGACCTGGGCCGGGTCGATGCCGGTCTGGGCCAGCAATTGGCGGATGACCGCGGCGCCCAGGTCAACGGCGGGAATGTTCGCCAGGGAGCCCTGGAAACTGCCCACGGCGGTGCGGGTGGCGGCAACGATTACGACGTCTTGCATGATGGGGCTCCTCAGGCGAACTGCATTTCAGGCACGTGGTCCGGCACGATCAGCTTGCCGGCGGTCTTGCTGACGATTTCCTCGACGCTGACCCCGGGGGCGCGCTCCTTGAGGATGAAGGCGCCGTTCTCGATCTCCAGGTACGCAAGGTCGGTGAGCACGCGCTTGATGCACTGGGCGCCGGTCAGCGGCAGGCTGCAACGGCTGAGCAATTTGGATTCGCCGTCTTTCGAGGCGTGGGTCATGGTGACGATGATGTTCTCGGCACCGGCCACCAGGTCCATGGCGCCGCCCATGCCCTTGACCAGCTTGCCGGGGATCATCCAGGAGGCGATGTTGCCCTGCACGTCCACTTCGAAGGCGCCGAGCACGGTCAGGTCGATATGGCCGCCGCGGATCATCGCGAAGGATTCGGCGGACGAGAAGATCGAGGCGCCGATGCGCGCGGTCACCGTCTGTTTGCCGGCGTTGATCATGTCGGCGTCGACTTCGTCCTCGGTGGGGAAGGCGCCCATGCCCAGGAGGCCGTTTTCCGACTGCAGCATGACTTCCATGCCGTCGGGGATGTAGTTGGCCACCAGGGTCGGGATGCCGATGCCAAGGTTGACGTAGAAGCCGTCCTGCAGTTCGCGGGCGACGCGCTGAGCCATTTGTTCGCGGGTAAGAGCCATGTTTGTTGTCCTTTTAGTCGGGCTGGGGAAGGGCGATCACTTGCGCACGGTGCGCTGTTCGATGCGCTTCTCGAAGGTGCCGCAGATGACCCGGTCGACGTAGATGCCGGGGGTGTGGATCTGCGTCGGGTCCAGCTCGCCCGGTTCGACGATTTCTTCCACTTCGACCACGGTGATCTTGCCGGCGGTGGCCGCCAGGGGGTTGAAGTTCTGCGCGGTGTGGCGGTAGACCACGTTGCCGAAGTGGTCGGCCTTCCAGCCCTTGACGATGGCGAAGTCACCGGTGATGGACTCTTCCATCAGGTAGGTGCGGCCCTTGAATTCGCGGGTTTCCTTGCCGTCGGCCACCGGGGTGCCGACGCCGGTGGCGGTGAAGAAGGCCGGGATCCCGGCGCCGCCGGCGCGCATTTTTTCCGCCAGGGTGCCCTGGGGGGTCAGTACCACTTCGATCTCGCCGCTGAGCAACTGCTTCTCGAACAGGGCGTTTTCACCCACGTAGGAAGCGATCACCTTGCTGATCTGGCGGTCTTCCAGGAGCACGCCCAGGCCGAAACCGTCGACCCCGCAGTTGTTGGACACCACGGTCAGGTCGCGGGTACCGCGGCGCTTGATCTCGGCGATCAGGTTTTCGGGGATACCGCACAGGCCGAAGCCGCCGGCGATCACGGTCATGCCGTCTTGCAGACCTTCCAGGGCTTCCTCGTAGGACGCCACGCGCTTGTCGAAACCTGCCATTTGCACCTTCCTCTTTCTTGTTCGTTGGCGGCTGGCCAGCCGTTTGCGGGCCAGTGTTGCGCTGCGGGATTGATTTGTTAAGTTGATTTTTAAGGTTGATTGATTGGAAAAGCAGCATAATCCAGGGCGGCATACACCCAAGAGAATGGCAGATGACGGTTAAACAGATACGGGCATTTCTGGCTGTGGCCCACAGTTTGAGCTTTGCCCTGGCCTGCGAACGGCTGCACCTGTCGCAGTCGGCCCTGAGCCTGACGATCAAGGCGCTGGAGGAAGGTCTGGGTGGGCGCCTGTTCACGCGCAATACGCGCAATGTGGCCCTGACCCCGGAAGGCGAGGCCCTGCTGCCCCTGGCGCGGCGTCTGATCGCCGACTGGGACAACGCCGAGGACGAACTGCGCCAGCGTTTCACCCTGCAGCGAGGCCGGGTGACCCTGGCGGCGATGCCGTCCTTTGCCGGCAACCTGCTGCCGCCGATCCTCAAGCACTTTCGGGCCCGCTATCCCCAGGTCAACGTCACGGTCAACGACGTGGTCAACGAGCAGGTGCTGGAGATGGTCCGTGATCGCGAGGTGGAGCTGGGGGTGGCGTTCGAGCCCCAGGACAGCACCTCGCTGGTGTTCACCCCGCTGTACATCGACCGCTTTGTCGCCGTGGTGCCCCGGGATTCGCCCCTGGCCCGGCGCAGCGAGATCGACTGGCAGGCGCTGTTGCAGGAGCCCTTCATCACCTTGCAGCGGCCGTCCACGGTGCGGGTGATGCTCGAAGATCACCTGCGGGCACGGGGCGTGCAACTGCCGGTGGAGTTTGAAAGCCACCAGTTGGCGACCGTGGGGCGCATGGTCGCCAGCGGCCTGGGGGTGAGTGCGGTGCCGGCGTTGTGCGCCCAGCAGATGCGCGAGCTGGGCGGGCACTGCCTGACCCTGCACGATCCGGTGGTGGAGCGGGCCATTGGTGTACTGACCAAGCCGGGGGACGAGCTGTCCACCGCGGCCCAGGCGCTGTTCGACATCCTGCGCGAGGAAAACCTCGGCCAGCGCCTGGCGCTACTCTGAGGCTCAACGCAGCAGGCGTTCGGCCAACTGGGGCAGCAACAGGTCACAGGGCTCGCCGAGCTTGAGGTCCAGCAGCTCGTCGGCGCGGGTCTTGCCGAAGTTGATGGCCAGCAGCGGCTTGCCTTGCTCGGCCACGGCGCGGCACAGGCGGAACGCCGAATAGGCCATCAGCGACGAACCCACCACCAGCAGGCCTGCGGCTTCGTGCACGGCGCTCAAGGCCCGGGCCGCGGTGGCCGCGGCCACGTTCTCGCCGAAGAACACCACATCGGGTTTCAATCGCGAGCCATTGCAGTAGGGGCAATGGGGCACCTGGAAGCGTTCCTCGAAGGCCGGGTCCAGCAGGGTGTCGCCGTCCGGCGCCTGCACCGCGTCAACGCCGGCCAGGTAAGGGTTGTGCGCCTCCAGTTGCTGCTGGATGGCCTCCCGCTGGCTGCGCTGGGCGCAGTCCAGGCACAAGACCCGCTGCAGGCTGCCGTGGAGCTCGATGACCTCCAGGCTGCCGGCCTCGTCGTGCAGCGCATCGACATTCTGAGTGATCACCCCGGCGATCCGGCCTGCGGCCTGCAATTGCGCCAACGCCTGGTGCGCGGCATTCGGCCGGGCCTGGCGAATGCGCGGCCAGCCGAGCATGGCCCGGGCCCAGTAGCGGCGACGGGCTTCGGGCTGGGCGAGGAATTCCTGGTACATCATCGGCTGGCGGCCACGGCGCACGCCCTCGCTGTCGCGGTAGTCGGGGATCCCCGACGGGGTGCTGATACCGGCGCCGGTGAGGACCATGAACGGCTTGCCGTGCATGGCGGCGGCGAGTTGTTCGAGCGGCGGGGCAGTGGGGCGATCGATCATGGGCTGCGCTCGTCTGTAGAGGGGACGGTTATCAGGAATAAACGCAAAACCCCGGGGATGCCAGGGTTTTGCGTCGATGGCTGGGCGGTCGCCCCGGCGAGGGCACCAGATCTACAGCCTGAACACGTTCACCTGCTGTTCCAGGTTCTGCGCCAGTTGCTGCAGGGAGCGGGCGGTCTCGGTGGTTTCCTCCACGGCCTGGCTGTTCTGCTGGGACATCTGGGCAATGCGCTCGACGTTGCGCGCCACATCCTGGCTGGCGGCGGTCTGTTCCCGCAGGGCCAGGGAGATCTGGTCCACCACCCGCACCACATTGCCGGAGGAGGTGCGGATATTGACGATGGCCTCGCCGGCCTGCTGGGCCTGTTCGACGCCGCTTTTCACCTGATTGACTCCGACGTCCATGCTGCTCACCGCTTCCCGGGTGCCCAGCTGGATCTTGTCGACCATCTCGGTGATCTCCTGGGTCGAATTGGCCGTGCGCTGGGCCAGCAGGCGCACTTCATCGGCGACCACGGCAAAGCCACGGCCTTGCTCGCCGGCCCGGGCGGCCTCGATGGCCGCATTGAGGGCCAGCAGGTTGGTCTGCTCGGCAATGCCCTTGATCACACTGACAATGCTGGAGATCTGTTCGGCATGCTGGCCCAGTTCACCGATCTGGGTGGCCGAAGCCTGCACGGTCTCGGCGATCAGGCGCATGCTGCCCAGGGTGTCCTGGATCACGCTGCCGCCTTCCTCGGACTGGCGCCCGGATTCGCTGGACAGGGCATGAGCGTCCCCGGCGTTGTCCGCCACATGGTTGATGCTCACCGTCAGTTCTTCCACCGTGGCGGCCATGGATGAGGCCGAGTGGGACTGTTCCTGGGCCGATGCCGAGAGCTGCAGCGAGGCACTGGAAATGCTCTGGGAGGCGCTCACCAGTTGCTCGGCTCCCAGCTTGATCTGGCTGATCATCGACCGCAGGCGTTCCTGCATGGCGGCGAAAGCCTGCTGCAGCTCGCTGACTTCATCGCGCCCCTGGGTGCTGATGCGGTTGTCCAGGTGGCCGGCGGCGATGGCCTCGGCCACTTCCACGGACTGGCGGATGCGTCCGACCAGGTTGCTCGACAGCGACCAGGCAACGAGCATGGCCAGCAGTGCCGCCAGCATGCCGCCGCCGAGCAGGATCGCCAGGGCCGAAGCCTTGGCGTTGTCCATGGCCTGGCTGCGGGCGTCCTGCAGGCTTTTTTCCGCTTCGCGCAACTCATTGGTGAGCTGGCGCATGGCGTCCATCTTGGCCTTGTCGCGGCCGGCGCTGATCTGCTCGGCCATGGCGGTGGCCGGCTGAGTCCCGGCATTGATCGCCCGGCGCAGGGCCAGGTTGCCCTGGATGTCCTCGCGCAGCCACTGGTCGTGCAGGGCCTTGAGTCGCTCCAGGCGCGCCTGCTGCTCGGGGTTGTCGGCGGTGCTGCTCTTGATCCGGGCGTAGTAGTCGGTAAAGGCTTTTTCGCCTTGTTCCAGAGGTTCGAGGAAGCTGTCGCGACCGGTCAGGGCATAACCGCGCATGCCGGTCTCGATATTGATCAGGCTGCGCAAGAGGGCGTCGGACTGGTTCAGCACTTCATGGCTGTGGATGGTGCTTTTGACGCTGCTGCTGACTTGATCGAAGCCGCGCAGGGCCGCCAGCACCAGCAGCAGGAGGATCAGCAGGACGACGCCGAAACCGGCATAGAGCTTTTGCGAAATGCTCAGATTGGAAAACATAGGAAGGACCGCTCCTAAACCGTTGACTGAATGCTTCACAGGGGCGTGCCTCGATGAGGCAGCGTGATAGCTCAATGATGTTTAAATGACATCAACGGTCCGACTTTTCCTGTACAAAAAAAGTTTCATGTACAGGAAAGTATTTTTGCGGGGCATGCAGAAGGGCGCGCCGAGCATGGCCCCAAGGGGGGCGGCTCGGCGTGCGGCAGGGGTCAGCTGGAGTGGGCGTTGCTATCTTCTTCGGGGTCGTCGCTTTCGGTCTGCCCCGGCAACTCGGTGATCACGCTGAAGTCGCTGACTTCCACTGCCCCCAGGCCATAGCCCAGCAGGTGGAAGGAGAAGGCCTTGCGGGTTTCCGGGTTGTCGAAGCTGAAGTCCATCTGCAACGGCTGGTCGGGTGTGACCAGCATTTCTTCCGGCAGGCCCAGGGGCACGTCCTGTTCCAGCTCCTTGCCCTTGAGCAGGATGTAGGCGTTTTGCTGCGGGTCGGCGGAGCGCACGGTGAAGCGCACCCGGGTCTGGGAGCCCTTGGGCATTTCCAGGTACTGGGCGCCGATCAGGTTGTCGGCCCAGTCGTCCTTGATCTGTGCCTGCAGCGGGATGATCGCCGGGCTGCCGAACTGGTAGTGCTGGTTCAGCGGCGACTGCAGCAGGCTGCGGTCCAGGTTCGCCGCACGCGCGCTGATCTGCCGGGCCCGCAGGCCGCCGTACTGGCCTTGCAGGCTGGCGCTGTCGGCGATGAAACCGGGGCTGGCGTAGTAGCGGCAGCGCTGTTGGAAGTCGCACTCGGTGAAGGTGCCCTGGCCATCGTGGTAGCGCAGCTTGCCGTTGGTGTAGGACATGATTTCCCGGCCCAGGGCATAGTCGCGCAACAGCGAGCGGCCGCTGAGGCTGGCGGGCACCGGCAGGCCGAAGTAGTCCAGCACCGAGGCGCTGAGGTCGACGTGGCCGTAGGTGCCGGACTTGAGATGGGGCAGCAGGTCCTGGTCCGGGGCGAGCATCAGGTTGAAGCCCCAGGACGAAGCCAGGCGCACGCCGTCGATGCCGTGGGACTCATCGGAGGTAATGATCACCAGGGTGTCCTTGAGCACGCCCTTGCGCTCCAGGCCCGTGAGGAACTGGTCGATGGCATCGTCCAGGTAGCCCACGGCGGCCTGCTTCGGCGTCTCATAGCGCTCCAGGTAGTCCTCGGGCGCCGAGTAGGGCTGGTGGGTGCCGACGGTCAGCAGGGTGAGCATCCACGGCTTCTTGTTCTTCTTCAGCTGGTCGACGTAGCCCAGGGCGCCTTCGAAGAAGGCCTTGTCGTCCTTGCCCCAGGGGAACTCCAGGTAGTTGTCGTTCTTGAACCACTCCAGGCCGTGGGTCGAATCGAAGCCGATGTGCGGCATGATCTTGTCCTTGGCCATGAAGCGCAGGCCGGCGCCCTGCAGGTAGTGGGTGTTGAAACCGAACTTGTGCATCTGCGCCGGCAGGCAGGCCTGGTTGCGCTGGCTCTGGGTGAGCATCTCGACGCCCTTGGGGGTGCCGTTGTCGAGCTTGTCGTAGTCGCCGCAGAGCATGGCGTACAGGCCGCGGATGGTCTGGTGGCTGTGCAGCACGTAGTCCGGGGTGTTCATGCCGCGCTCGGCCCAGGCGCTGAGCTTGGGCATCAGGTCTTCCTGGTAGCGGCTGTTCAGGGCTTCGCGGTTGGTGCGGATATAGGCACCGGGAATGCCTTCGAGGGTGATCAGCAGCACGTTGCGCGCGCGGCCAGCGCTGGGCAGCAGCGGCTGGCCTTCCAGGTCCAGGCGGGTGAGCCCGGCCATGGGCGGTGGGACATCGGCGACGTCGCCTTGCAGCCAGTCCTCCACCTGCATCTGCGCCTGGCCGGTGGCGGTGGCCAGGGCCTGGTGGGGCAGGTTGAACAGTTGCCACTGGTCGGCTTCGCTGGGCTTGAGGTACTGGATGCCGCCGTGGGCCACCAGCAACAGCACCGGCAGGCTCCAGCTATGGCGCGGCAGTGCCGGGGGGCGCACCCCGCGGTGGGCGCGCTGGACCACCAGCCACAGCACCAGCCCCAGCAACAGCGCCAGGCCCAGGTCCGGGTGGGTCAGGCCGCCGCCGGTGGAGTTGCCGACAAACTGCGGATCCACCAGGTAGTGCAGGTCGGCGAGGTTGGGCATGCGCCCCACGGCGCTTACCAGCTCGGCGCTGACCAGGGTCAGCAGGGCCCAGACCAGCAGCACCGGCAGCGCCAGCCACCAGGGCCGGCGGTACAGGAGTACGGTCAGCAGGCTGGCGCTGGCCAGGTCCGACAGATAGCCCAGCGGGTTGGACCAGCCCAGGGCCAGGCGCGCGCCCATGGGCAGCAGCAACAGCAGGCCGAACAGGGCGCACAGGGGTGCAAGAGGGTGTTTTAGGCAACGACGGATCAACTTCACAAATAACCTGCCTGTCATCAAATCTTCACGCAAATGTGCGCGATCTTAACAAGAGCTGACGGCAAGACGTTTCTTAATCGTCAAGGAAAGACCTGGGGACAGGCTTTGCGAATCGCCCCCAAGAGGCGGTGGAATCCGTGCAAAGCCCCAGCCTGGAAGGCTGGCGGCGAACAGGGGCAGGTTTCACACCGCTTGGATTTACTATTTCAGGTTGTTAAAAAAATGTGCCTTGGGTGCTGATGCCGATCAATCAAGGGCAAGCAGTGTAGGGGGGGCAGGGGAGCTTGCTCCGGCACCTATCGCGACCACTTGATGATCAGCCGGGCGAAAAACGCGCCGCTGACAATCACCGCGAACAGGCGCAGGGTCTGCATCGCCAGCACCAGGCCGACATCCGAATGGGTGTCCACCGCGATGATCGCCATGGCGTCCAGGCCGCCGGGGCTGGTGGCCAGGTAGAACGAGAGAAAGTCCTTGCCCATCCACAGGGCCAGCCCCCAGGCAGAGAGGGCACAGAGGGCGATCAGCAGCAGGGCGCCGCCGATCATCGCCGGCAGGTGGCCGAACACATAGCTCAGGGTCGGGCGGTCGAAGCGCAGGCCGATATAGCCGCCTATGGCGCCGTAGGCACAGGCCAGCAGCCAGGACGGCAGGCTGATCTGCAACAGCCCGCTGACCTGCAGCGCGCCGCCCAGCAGCAGCGGCACCAGCAGGGCCCCGGCAGGCACCCGCGAACCCAGGAGCACACCGCAGACAATCGCCACGATGCTCAGGCCAACATTCGGCAGGCTCATGCCGTGCAGGGCCATCTGGCTGGCGTGGGCCTTGCTGCCGCTGGCCGGAGCGCCGATCCAGTGGCTGACGAGGGCCCCGACCATCACCACGCACACCACCCGCACGTACTGCATGGTGGCCACCACCCGTGAGTCGGCGCCGAACTCGTCGGCCATCGACACCATGGCCGAGGCCGCACCGGGCGCCGTGCCCCAGGCCGCGGTGCTGGCGGCAATCGCGCCGAAGCGCACCAGCACCAGGCCCACCAGGGCGCTGAGGCTGACGGTGAGCAGGGTGGCCACCAGCATCACGTGCCAGGACTGGAGCATGGCCGTGAGCACGGCGAGGGTCATGGAGTGGGCGGCGAGCATGCCCACCGAGCCCTGGCCCAGGAGAAACGCCAGGCGCGGCACGCGGATGCTGGCACCGCACACGCCAAACAGGATCGCCGTGAGCATCGGCCCGAGAAACTGCCCGGCGGGAATCTCCAGGTACTTGAGCAACTGGCCGCTGATGCCGGCCAGCAACAGCCAGGCCGGCCATTGCAGTGCCTGGGGCCAGGTATTCAGGGATAGACGAAGCGATGGCGACAAGGGACGACTCTCCAAGACGCTGGCCACTCCTGTTGCGGGAGCGGTAAAACCTGCGCCGGAGCAAATTATTGATAGCGCGATTGATCAAGTCCAGTTTCTAATTGTGATCAACTCATAACTATTGTTGATCGATCATGGACCTGCGCGACCTGACCTATTTCGACACCATCGCCGAGCTCGGCCACCTGGGCCGGGCGGCGCAGAAGCTCAATCGCAGCCAGCCGGCGCTGACCAAGAGCATCCAGCGCCTGGAGGAGTCCTTCGGCACCAAGCTGTTCGAGCGTGAAGGCCGCGGCATCAAGCTCACCGCCGTGGGGGAGTTGCTGCAGCGGCGCAGCCGGCAACTGCAGCAGAACATCGCCGAGACCCACCGCGAGGTGCGGGACTTCGCCAGCGGCGTGCTCGGCAACATCCGCCTGGGCTGTGCTGCCAGCATGGCCGAACACCTGCTGCCGCAGATGACCGCCACTTTGCTGGAGCGGGCCCCGGACATCACCTTGAACCTGGTGATCGGCCAGGACGACCTGTTGCGCGAGTCCCTGCGCTCCGGGCGCCTGGACATGGTCATCTGCCCGATGTTCGAAGGCGACCCGCACCTGAGCCACCACACCCTGTTCGAAGACCGGGCGGTGGTGGTGGCCAGCCGCGACCACCCGATATTCGCCACGCCCATGCGCCTGCGCGACTTGTGCGCCTACCGCTGGGTGCTGCCGGGCACCCGGGTGTCGGCGCGACGCTGGATCGACAACGTGTTCCAGAGCCATGAACTGCCGCTGCCCTCGGTGCAGATAGAGACCAACACCATCTCCCTGTTGCCGCGGCTGATCGCCAAGACCGGGCTGCTGAGTTTTCTGGCCCGGGAAACCCTGGACGACTTCAAGGGCATCGCCCACCTGCGGGAAGTGCCCCTGGCGCAAACCTGCATGCGCCGCAGCATCGTGGTGCTGGTACGCGCCGAAGGCTACCTGTCGCCTGCAGCCCAGGCCCTGCTGGATCTGCTCAAGAGCGATGGGCGGCAATTCTTCACGGCGGGTGACGCCCTGTGAGCCAGGGCGGCGCAGGGCCTGGGGTCATTCGCCGCGGATGTACTGCTCCAGCTGGCGGATCAGGTCGGCCTGTTCGGCGATTGCTTCCTTGACCAGGTCGCCGATGGACAGCAGGCCCAGCAACTGGCCGTTTTCCACCACCGGCAGGTGGCGCAGGTGGCTGTCGGTCATGATGTTCATGCAGGTGTCCACGCTCTGGTGCGAGTCCACGGTGATTACCGGCGAGCTCATGATCGCGCTGACCGGGGTGCCCACCGAGGAGCGCCCGTGGAGTACCAGCTTGCGCGCGTAGTCGCGCTCGCTGATGACCCCGACCACCACGCCATTCTCCAGCACCGGCAAGGCGCCGACGTTTTTCTCGGCCATCACCATCAGCGCCTCCAGGACCATCTGGTGCGGGGCGATGGTGTGCACTTGCTGGTTGTGCTTGGCCTTGAGTTTCAGCAGTTCTGCGACGCTCTTCATGGGGCGCTCCGGTTGTTCTACGTGGGGCGGCGATGCGCCGCCCTGAGGGGTTTCTAAAGAATCGTAGAGACTCGGCCAACCAGCAAGGCTGAAAACGGCAGATAAACGGCGAAAAACGTCACCCCGAGGATTTTTTTTCACCACGGCCCCGATAAAGGGGCCGTTGCCGTCAGTTGAAGCGGTGCAGGGAGAAACTTTCCAGGTCGATTCCGCTGCAGCCGTCCACGTGCTGCTGGGCCAGGGCTTCGCCAATCGCCGCCGAATGCTTGAAGCCATGGCCGGAACAGGCGCTGACCACGGTGACATTGGCCAGGCGCGGGTGGCGGTCGATGATGAACCCCGAATCCGGGGTCACGGTGTAGGCACAGACGCTGGCCTTCACCAACTCGGGGGCCAATCCGGCGATATGGGGTGCGATCAGTTTGTGGAACAGGCGCTGGGCGTCGGCGCTGCTGGGCTGGCGGTCGAGGCTGTCCGGCTGGCTGCTGGCGCTGTACTGCTCGGTGGCGATCTTCACGCTGCCTTCGCCGGAAATCGGCGGGAAGCCGTAGCAGGCGTCCACGTCATCGGCGCTGTGGAGAATGAAGCTCGGGGAGCGGGCCGGGTAGCGCTCGGGCTCATCCAGGCGGAACCAGTACAGCTGCTGGCGGCACACCTGCAACAGCGAATCGAAGGGCGCCCCCAGCAACTGCGCCGACCACATGCCGGCGCTGACGATGACCTGTCGGGCAAACAGCCGCGAGCCGTCGCTGATGATGTGCACCCCGTCATCCTGGGCGTCCAGCTCCAGCACTGTCTGGCCGGTGATCAGGGTTGCCCCCAGTTGCCGGGCCCGGGTCAGTTGCGCATCGATGCAGCGTTCCGGGCGGACAAAGCCGCCGCCGGGTTCGAAGTAGCCCCGGGCGCTGTCATCCAGCGGGGCGAACTGCGGGAAGCGCCGGCGGATCTCGGCGGCGTCCAGCTCCTGGTGCTCGATGCCATAGCGCCGGGCCAGCTCGATGCTGTTGTCGGTGAAGTCCCGGGCCCCTGCCGGGCGCTGCGGGTCGGTGCTGGCGGTCATCACCAGCACCCCGCATTGCTCGAACAACTGCACATCCAGCTCCGCCTCCAGTTCGCGCCAGATCTGCTGCGAGCGGATCGCCAGGGGCACATAGGCCGCCCCTTCGCCCACCGCCTGGCGGGTGATGCGGGTGTCGCCGTGGCTGGAACCCAGGTCGTGGGGCGGGGCGAAGCGGTCGATGCCCGCCACCCTTACCCCGCGCTTGGCCAGTTGATAGAGGGTGGCGGCGCCCATGGCGCCCAGGCCTACGACTACAACATCGAAATCCGGTGTGTGCACGGCAAGATCCTTGGGATGGAAGGCTCAGCAGTTATTGATAGTGGCCAGGGTCATGGGCGCGATGATCCGGTGGAACGGCGCCACCGGCAGCATGTACAGGCGCCCCAGGCGGTTGTGCGGGTGGACCACGGTGGACAGCACCACCGGGCGCCGGCCCTCGGCGTCCAGCGGCAGGCGGTTGAGCGACAGGTGCACGTCCAGGTGCTTGTCGCGGTCCACCACCAGCACCTCGTCGGGGCTCTGGGAAATCAGGGTGAAGATACCCACCCGGTCGCCGGGCTGGTAATCCTCGTCGGGGCGCGACAGGTCGATGTGGGTCAGGCGCCCCAGGTCCTTGAGGCCGAACAGCTGCACCACGCGGTTGCGCAGGCCCATCAGGCGGTCGATCCAGGCCGGGGTCTGGCTCATCAGGCACAGCAGGTGACGCATGGCGCTGCGTTCGGGGTCCTCGGCCAGGGTGCGGCGGCAGTCGATGAAGGTGGCACCCGGGGCCAGGGCCGCGATGCTGGAGTCATGGGGCAACGGGCAAGGGTGTACGGCAGACTTCATCGGTGCAGCTCCCTGAAAGTTGGCGGCCTTGGCTTCATGCCGATCAGTCACGCCAGAAGTCGCAAAAAATACCACTTCCTGAGGCGAGGAGCAGCCTGTGGCAGCGACAGGGGCCGCGGGCCCCTCTGCTGTCTTCAGGATCGCTGCGTTTGCTGCGTCGGTATGCCGCCCAAGCCATTCGCGCCTGCGCCAGCGGCTGCAGGGAACGCAAAAAAGGCGCCCGAAGGCGCCAAGGATTCACCCCAACCGAGGGAGCCGGGTGAAGCCGTTCGCAGGAGTGTCGCGGTGGTAAGGCGCGACGTGAACGGAAAAAGGCGAGCGGTGCCCGCCAGCGGCGGGCAGCTTGAGTCATTTGCCCAGCTTGATCCTGGTCCAGCCGCGGTTCATCACGCGCTGGATGGCGATCGGCTGGTCCGGTACTGCGTAGAGGGTGGCCAGTACGGCCTGGGGCGGGTAGGACGCCGGGTCGTTGCGGATCGCTTCGTCCACCAGCGGCGTGGCCGCCGCGTTGGCGTTGCTGTAGCCCAGGCTGTTGGTGACCTCGGCGATGATGTCCGCGCGCATCAGGAAATTCATGAACAGGTAGGCGTTGTCGACGTTGGTGGCGTCCTTGGGGATGGCCATCATGTCGTAGAAGCTGCCGGCGCCTTCCTTGGGAATGCTGAACGCGACCTTCTCCTTGTTGCCGGCCTCTTCGGCGCGGGAACGGGCCTGCAGCACGTCGCCGGAATAACCCACGGCCACGCAGATGTTGCCGTTGGCCAGGTCCGAGATGTACTTGGAGGAGTGGAAGTAGGTCACCGAAGGACGGATCTTCATGAACAGGGCTTCGGCTTCGAGGATCTGCGCCTTGTCCTTGCTGGTCACCGGGTAGCCCAGGTAGTGCAGGGCGGCGGGGAGCATCTCGGTGGGCGAGTCGAGGAAGCTGATGCCGCAGGCCTTGAGCTTCTCGGCGTTCTCCGGCTTGAACAGCAGGTCCCAGGAGTTGGTCGGGGCGTCGGCGCCCAGGGCCGCCCTGACCTTGTCCGGGTTGTAGCCGATGCCGATCGAACCCCACATGTAGGGGAAGGCATGGGCGTTGTCCGGGTCGCTGGCGGAGGCGTTTTTCAGCAGCACCGGGTTGAGGTTCTTCCAGTTGGGCAAGCGGGACTTGTCCAGTTCCTGGTAGACCCCGGCCTTGATCTGCTTGGCCAGGAAGCTGTTGGACGGCACCACGATGTCGTAGCCGGACTTGCCGGTGAGCAGGCGCGCTTCCAGGGTTTCGTTGCTGTCGAAGACGTCGTAGGTGACGTGGATGCCGGTCTCGGCCTCGAACTTCTTCAGGGTGTCCGGGGCGATGTAGTCCGACCAGTTGTAGACGCGCAGCACTTTGTCGTTGGCTTGAGCGCCGGTAACCATTGCGCCCATCAAGGACAGTGAGAGCAGAGTCCTGCCAAGCATTTTCATCACTACAACTCCATTTCTTATTGTGCAGATTGCTGCGTGTGCAACTCGAGGGTTCGGGGTGAGCCTTTTTCGCCAGCAAGCTGGCTCCTACAGGTTTGGGTCATCCGTAGGAGCCAGCTTGCTGGCGAAGAGGCGGTTAGGCCGTCGCAGGTGTTCGTACCGCAGGTTTTTTCGCTGCCGGTGGCTGCCAGGATTCGTTGGCGGTGAAGTCCATGGCCTCCTGGATCGCCCGCTTGCGGGCGGCCTCGGCGCGGCGGCCAAAGTACCAGACCAGGAAGGTCACCAGGGACACCGCCAGCAGGATCAGGCTGGCCACGGCGTTGATTTCCGGCTTGACCCCCAGGCGCACCGCCGAGAACACTTCCATCGGCAAGGTGGTGGAACCCGGGCCGGAAACGAAGCTGGCCAGTACCAGGTCATCCAGGGACAGGGCGAAGGACATCATGCCGCCGGCCGCCAGTGACGGCGCGATCATCGGAATGGTGATCAGGAAGAACACCTTGAACGGTCGCGCTCCCAGGTCCATGGCCGCTTCTTCGATGGACAGGTCCAGCTCCCGCAGGCGCGCGGAGACTACCACGGCTACATAGGCTGCGCAGAATGTGGTGTGGGCGATCCAGATGGTTACGATGCCGCGCTCCATGGGCCAGCCGATCAATTGCGCCATGGCCACGAACAGCAGCAGCAAGGACAGGCCGGTGATCACTTCCGGCATCACCAGCGGCGCGGTGACCAGGCCGCCGAACAGCGTGCGGCCCTTGAAACGGGTGACCCGGGTCAGCACGAAGGCCGCCAGGGTGCCCAGGGCCACCGCGGCAATGGCGGTGTAGCAGGCGATCTCCAGGGAGCGCATTACCGAGCCCATCAGTTGCTGGTTGTCCAGCAGGCCGACGTACCACTTGATCGACCAGCCGCCCCACACTGTCACCAGCTTGGAGGCGTTGAACGAGTAGATCACCAGGATCAGCATCGGCAGGTAGATGAACAGCAGGCCCAGCACCAGCATCAGTTTGGAAAATTCGAAGCGTTTCATGCCCGTGCCTCCATCTCTTTGGCCTGGCTGCGGTTGAACAGCAAGATCGGGATAATCAGGATCGCCAGCATCACCACCGCCAGGGCGGAGGCCACCGGCCAGTCACGGTTGTTGAAGAACTCTTGCCACAGTACGCGGCCGATCATCAGGGTTTCCGGACCGCCCAAGAGTTCCGGAATCACGAACTCGCCCACCACCGGAATGAACACCAGCATGCAGCCGGCAATGATGCCGTTCTTGGCCAGGGGCACGGTGATTTTCCAGAAGTTGTTGAAGTTGCTCGAACCCAGGTCCGAAGCGGCTTCCAGCAGGCTCTGGTCATGCTTGACCAGGTTGGCGTACAGCGGCAGCACCATGAACGGCAGGTAGGCGTAGACCACGCCTATATAGACGGCGGTGTTGGTGTTGAGGATTTCCAGGGGCTGGCTGATCAGCCCGGTCCACATCAGGAAGCTGTTGAGCAGGCCGTTGTTGCTGAGGATGCCCATCCAGGCGTAGACGCGGATCAGGATCGCGGTCCAGGTCGGCATCATGATCAGCAGCAGCAAGACGTTCTGCGCCTCCTTGCTGGCCTTGGAGATGGCATAGGCCATGGGGAAACCCACCACCAGGCACATCAGGGTGCTCAGCAGGGCTACCTTCAGCGAACCCAGGTAGGCCGAGAAATACAGCTCGTCGCCGGCCAACATGGCGTAGTTGCCGAGGTTCAGCAGCAGCTGGAATTTCTGTTCGGCGTAGCTGTAGATCTCCGAGTAGGGCGGAATCGCCAGGGCCGCTTCCGAGAAGCTGATCTTCATCACCAGGAAGAACGGCAGCATGAAGAACAGGAACAGCCAGAGGAAAGGAATGCCGATCACCAGCTTGCGACCGCTGGGCAGCATACGGAACAGATTCTGATTGAAAGTGCTCATGGTCGATGTACTCATGCTCGCAGTACCACGCCGCTGTCGTCTTCCCACCAGACGTAGACTTCGTCATCCCAGGTTGGCCGCGAGCCGCGACGCTCGGCGTTGGCCATGAACGACTGGACAATCTTGCCGCCAGGCAGCTCGACGTAGAACACCGAGTGGCCGCCCAGGTAGGCGATGTCATGCACCTTGCCCTTGGACCAGTTGTAGCGGGCATCGGGCTTGAGGGTGGTGACCAGCATCTTTTCCGGGCGGATGGCGTAGGTCACCGACTTGTCCTGCACCGAGGTGCTGACCCCGTGGCCGACGTAGATCTGCTGCTCGAGGTCCGCGCAGTCGATGATGGCGTAGCCTTCCAGGTCTTCGGTAACGGTGCCGTCGAAGGCGTTGACGTTGCCGATGAATTCGCACACCAGGCGGCTCACCGGCGCTTCGTAGATGTCCACCGGGCTGCCGGTCTGGGCGATCCAGCCCAGGTGCATGATGGCGATGCGCTGGGCCATGGTCATGGCCTCTTCCTGGTCGTGGGTCACCATCACGCAGGTCACGCCCACGCGCTCGATGATCTCCACCAGTTCCAGTTGCATCTGCGAGCGCAGCTTCTTGTCCAGGGCGCCCATGGGTTCGTCCAGCAAGAGCAGCTTGGGGCGCTTGGCCAGGGAGCGGGCCAGGGCCACGCGCTGGCGCTGGCCACCGGAGAGCTGGTGCGGCTTGCGCTTGGCGTACTGGGTCATGTGCACCAGCTTGAGCATTTCCTCGACCCGGGCGTCGATCTCGCTGGCCGGCAGGCGGTCCTGCTTGAGGCCGAAGGCAATGTTCTGGGCCACGGTCATGTGGGGGAACAGGGCGTAGGACTGGAACATCATGTTGATCGGCCGCTCGTAGGGCGGCATGTCGGTGATGTCCACGCCATCCAGCAGGATGCGGCCTTCGGTGGGGCGTTCGAAGCCGGCGAGCATGCGCAGCAGGGTGGATTTGCCGGAGCCGGAACCGCCCAGCAGGGCAAAGATCTCGCCTTGGTGGATCTCCAGGGACACATCGTCCACGGCCACGGTTTCATCGAACTTCTTGGTCACGCGGTCGATCTTGACCAGGACCTTCTGCGGGCTCGGAGTGCCTTCGAGGGCCTTGCGGTAAGTGCTGGAGGCGTTTGCCATGTGAAACTCCCAACAGGTGTCAGCAGCCCGATCAATTCGGCCGGGCCTAAAGGTTGATTGCCAGCCCGCAGTGAGTGCGGGCTGATTCGGCGCTGCCTCCCTGGCGGCCTGACGCTATTTGTTGTTGTGGTCTTGCCGTGTGTTGCTCACGCTGGACGACGGGCGCGCACAGGCGCGCTCGCCGCGGGGCAGGGCGTGATGAATCGTCTGGGTTGTGGCCGCGGCCGGTGGTTCAGCGCCGTTGTGCGGCCCGTTGCCGGCAGGCGTCGCCAAAGGCCTGGAAGATCCGCAGGTAGGCCGGGTTCGACAGCACCTGCCATTCCGGGTGCCACTGCACGCCGAAGGCGAAGGCCTTGCTGTGTTCCACCGACAGCGCCTCGATCAGGCCGTCCGGGGCCACGGCCTCGACCCGCAGGCCGGGGGCCAGGCGGTCGACGCCCTGGCTGTGGATCGAGTTGACCTGGATCTCGCCGCCCAGGCCCATGGCCTCGAACACACCGCCGGGCTGGATCGCCACCGGGTGCGCCGGGGCGTACTGCACTTCGATGCGCGGATCGTCGGCTTCGCGGTGGTCCATGTAGCCCGGCAGTTCATGCACCTTCTGGTGCAGGCTGCCGCCGAAGGCCACGTTCATTTCCTGGAAGCCGCGGCAGATGCCGAGCACCGGCACGCCGGCGGCAATCGCCGCGCGCAGCAGGGGCAGGGTGGTGGCATCGCGCTGCGGGTCGTGGGCGGTGCCCGGCTCGCTGGGAGTGCCTTGGTAATGGAAGGGTTCGACATTGGAGGGCGAGCCGGTAAACAGCAGCCCATCCACTTGCCGCAGCAGATCGTCGATGTCGATCAGATCCGCCAGGGAAGGAATGATCAGGGGCAGGCCCTCGGCCGCGACGCTGACAGCACGCAAGTACTTGTCGCCGCTGACGTGGTAGGGGTGCAGGCCGATCTCTTTGACGCACGCAGTAACGCCGATCAATGGCTTGAATGCCATTTTTATCACCTCGAAATTCACGCTGGAACGAGTTTTTCCAGAGCTTATCCTCGTTGATTTTAATTAACAACTTCCGTGTAAAAAATTCTAAACATTTTCTGCTTGAAACCCGCAGGCGGCGCGGATTGCGCGGTGTATCAACCTTTAACGAGGCAAAATAATTGACGAATGGTGGGTGCTGTTGGCTATTGACTCCGGTTTTTCTTTCGGGTTGACTGCTGACGTGTCACAGCAGTGAACATAATAATTAACACAATAGGTGCATCATGTCGGTCCCCCCGCGTGCCATTCAACTCAATGAAGCCAATGCCTTCCTGAAAAAACACCCCGAGGTTCTCTACGTCGATCTGCTGATTGCAGACATGAACGGTGTGGTGCGCGGCAAGCGCATCGAACGCACCGCGCTGCACAAGGTCTATGAGAAGGGCATCAACCTGCCCGCCTCGCTGTTTGCCCTGGATATCAACGGTTCCACGGTGGAAAGCACCGGCCTGGGCCTGGACATCGGCGACGCCGACCGCATCTGCTACCCGATCCCCGGCACCCTGAGCGTCGAGCCCTGGCAGAAGCGCCCCACCGCGCAACTGCTGATGACCATGCACGAGATCGAAGGCCAGCCGTTCTTCGCCGACCCCCGCGAAGTGCTGCGCCAGGTGGTGAGCAAGTTCGACGAGATGGGCCTGACCATCTGCGCCGCCTTCGAGCTGGAGTTCTACCTGATCGACCAGGACAACGTGAACGGCCGTCCGCAGTCGCCCCGTTCGCCGATCTCCGGCAAGCGTCCGCAGTCGACCCAGGTCTACCTGATCGACGATCTCGACGAATACGTCGACTGCCTGCAAGACATCCTCGAAGGCGCGAAAGAGCAGGGCATTCCCGCCGACGCCATCGTCAAGGAAAGTGCCCCGGCACAATTCGAAGTCAACCTGCACCACGTCAGCGACCCGATCAAAGCCTGCGATTACGCGGTGCTGCTCAAGCGCCTGGTGAAGAACATCGCCTACGACCATGAAATGGACACCACCTTCATGGCCAAGCCTTACCCGGGCCAGGCGGGCAATGGCTTGCACGTGCACATCTCGATCCTCGACAAGCAGGGCAACAACATCTTCGCCAGCGAAGACCCAGAGACCAACGAGGCCCTGCGCCATGCGATCGGCGGTGTGCTGGACACCCTGCCGCAGCAGATGGCGTTCCTGTGCCCCAACGTCAACTCCTACCGCCGTTTCGGCGCGCAGTTCTATGTACCGAACTCGCCGACCTGGGGCATCGACAACCGCACCGTGGCCGTGCGCGTGCCCACCGGTTCTGCCGACGCGGTGCGGATCGAACACCGGGTGGCCGGCGCCGACGCCAACCCTTACCTGCTGATGGCTTCGGTGCTGGCGGGTATTCACCACGGCCTGACCAACAAGATCGATCCGGGCGCGCCGGTTGAAGGCAATTCCTACGAGCAGAACGAACAAAGCCTGCCCACCAACCTGCGTGACGCCTTGCGCGTACTGGACGACAGCGAAGTGATGGCCAAGTACATCGACCCGATGTACATCGACGTGTTCGTGGCCTGTAAGGAAAGCGAGCTGGCGGAGTTCGAAAACTCCATCTCCGACCTGGAATACAACTGGTACCTGCACACGGTCTGATGACCGTGTCGCCTCCTGTATTGAGTATTTGCCATGACTAAATCCCGCAGCGACTGGGAGCAGCACTTCCAGTCCCTCAGCCTCGAAGGCCGTGCCTTTATCGACGGCCAGTACTGCGCCGCCGCCAGCGGCGCGACCTTTGAATGCCTGAGCCCGGTGGACGGGCGCTTCCTGGCCAACGTTGCCAGCACCGATCAGGCCGATGCCGATCGTGCGGTGGCGGTGGCGCGCCAGGCGTTCAACAGTGGCGTGTGGTCGGGCCTGGCGCCGGCCGAGCGCAAGCGCATCCTGATTCGTTTCGCCGACCTGATCCTGGCGCACCAGGAAGAACTGGCGCTCCTGGAAACCCTGGACATGGGCAAGCCGATTGGCGACTCCATGGCCATCGACATTCCGGCTACGGCCAACGCCATCCGCTGGAACGCCGAAGCCATCGACAAGCTCTACGATGAAGTGGCGGCCACGCCCCACGACCAGTTGGGCCTGGTGACCCGGGAACCGGCAGGCGTGGTGGCGGCCATCGTGCCGTGGAATTTTCCGCTGATCATGGCCAGCTGGAAATTCGCCCCGGCCCTGGCGGCGGGCAACTCGTTCATTCTCAAACCGTCGGAAAAGTCGCCGCTGACCGCGATCCGCATCGCCCAGCTGGCCCTGGACGCCGGCATCCCCAAAGGCGTGTTCAACGTCCTGCCGGGCTACGGCCACACCGTCGGCAAGGCCCTGGCCCTGCACACGGATGTGGACGTGCTGGCCTTCACCGGCTCCACCGCCGTGGGCAAGCAACTGTTGGTGTATGCCGGCGAGAGCAACATGAAGCGGGTGTGGCTGGAAGCCGGTGGCAAGAGCCCCAACGTGGTGTTTGCCGATGCCCCGGACCTGCGCGCCGCAGCCGAAGCAGCGGCTGCGGCCATTGCCTTCAACCAGGGCGAAGTCTGCACCGCCGGTTCGCGCCTGCTGGTGCAGCGCTCGATCCGCGAGCAGTTCATCCCCCTGCTGGTGGAGGCCCTCAAGGGCTGGAAGCCGGGCCACGCCCTCGACCCCGAGACCCGGGTTGGTGCCGTGGTTGACCAGCGCCAGCTGGACAACGTGCTGCGCTACATCGAGATCGGCAAGGAGCAGGGCGGCCAACTGCTGGCCGGTGGTGTCCGCACCCTGGAAAGCAGCGGCGGCCTGTATGTCGAGCCGACGATCTTCGACGGCGTGACCAACGCCATGACCATCGCCCGGGAAGAAATCTTCGGCCCCGTGCTGTCGGTCATCAGTTTCGATACCGAAGAAGAGGCGCTACAGATCGCCAACGACAGCATCTTCGGCCTGGCGGCCGGGGTCTGGACCGCCAACCTCAGCCGCGCCCACCGTTTTGCCCGTGGCCTGCGGGCCGGCAGTGTGTGGGTCAACCAGTACGACGGTGGCGACATGACCGCGCCGTTCGGCGGCTTCAAGCAGTCCGGCAATGGCCGCGACAAGTCGTTGCACGCCTTCGACAAATACACCGAGCTCAAAGCGACCTGGATCAAGCTCTAACTCTTATAACAACAGCGGCGGCGGGCCTGGGCCCGTACCCGCTGGGGAATTTCTCATGCAAACCTACGTGAACAGCTACTACGCGGCGACCCGCAACCAGACCACCGACTACCCGCAACTCGAAGAGTTGGTGGAGTGCGACGTCTGCGTGATCGGCGCCGGCTACACCGGCCTGTCCTCGGCCTTGTTCCTGGCGGAAGCCGGCTACAGCGTCACCGTGCTGGAAGCGGCCAAGGTCGGCTTCGGCGCCAGCGGGCGCAACGGCGGGCAACTGGTCAACTCCTACAGCCGCGACGTGGACGTGATCGAAGAACGCTACGGCGAAAAAAGCGCCGAAGTGCTCGGCAGCATGATCTTCGAAGGCGCCGACATCATCCGCCAGCGCATCCAGCACTACGACATCCAGTGCGACTACCGCCCCGGTGGCATCTTCGCCGCCCTGAACAACAAGCAGCTCAAGGGCCTGGCGGAACAGAAGCGCAACTGGGAGCGCCTGGGCAATAACAACTTGAAGATGCTCGACAAGGCGCAGATCGACCGCGAAGTCGGCACCAAGAACTACATCGGCGGCCTGCTGGACATGCAGGGCGGCCACATCCACCCGCTGAACCTGGCCCTGGGCGAAGCCAGCGCCATCATCGGCCTGGGCGGCAAGATCTTCGAACAGTCGGCGGCGGTGGAAATCACCTACGGCGAACCCAACGTGGTGCGTACCGCCAAAGGCGTGGTGCGGGCCAAGTACCTGCTGATCGCCGGCAACGCCTACCTGCAGCAGGACCTCGACCCCCGCGTCACCCGCAAGAGCATGCCCTGTGGTTCGCAGATCGTGGTTACCGAGCAACTGCCGGAACAACTGGCCCGCAGCCTGATCGCCAACAACTACTGTGTGGAAGACTGCAACTACCTGCTGGACTACTTCCGCCTGACCGGCGACAACCGCCTGCTGTACGGCGGCGGCGTGGTCTACGGCGCCCGGGAGCCGGACGACATCGAGCAACTGATCCGGCCGAAGATCCTCAAGACCTTCCCCCAGCTCAAGGACGTGAAGATCGACTACCGCTGGACCGGCAATTTCCTGCTGACCATGTCGCGCATGCCGCAATTCGGCCGTATTGAAAAGAACGCCTACTACATGCAGGGCTACAGCGGCCACGGTGTTACCTGTTCGCACCTGGCGGGCAAGCTGATTGCCGAAATGATCCGCGGCGACGCCGAACGCTTCAACGCCTTCGCCTCCCTGCCGCACATGCCGATGATCGGCGGGCGCACCTTCCAGGCCCCGTTGACCGCCATGGGCGCCGCGTACTACGCCCTGCGCGACCGCTTCGGCATCTGAATGTGCACCGCGGCTACAGCCTCCACCCTGTAGCCGCTGCCGCAGGCTGCGACGAGGTCCGCAGGACCTCCCGACGCCCCCCCGACAACGCCCACATTTCCCCCGCGGCACCCCTCATCGCCAGTCTTTACAGCTTGCCTGTCAAACATGTTTAAATAGCCGCCTTTTCAGGCTCCAGGGCAGCCAAATCGCGACGTTCGCGACCCAACCGCCGCAAAAATACCCTTAAGTACTTCTCACATAAGGCTGTTATGGACACGGGCACCCGACTCAAACTCGTTCGCGAAAGCTACAAACTCTCCCAGCGCGAGCTGGCCCGTCGTAGCGGCGTAACCAATGCCACCATCTCCCTGATCGAACAGAACCGCGTCAGCCCCTCCGTCAGCTCCCTGAAAAAGCTGCTGGAAGGCATCCCCATGTCCCTGGCCGACTTCTTCACCTTCGACCAACCGCCCCGGGAGCACCAATACGTGTTCCGCGCCAACGAACAGCCCGACCTGGGCCGCGACGGCCTGCGCCTGTTGATGATCGGCGCCCCGGTGGCCAACCGGCAGATGCGCTTTCTGCGCGAGCAATACGCCCCCGGCGCCAGCTCCGGCGAAGAAGCCATCGTGCATGCCGAAGGCGAGGAGTGCGGCCTGGTGACCCGCGGCACCGTGGAGTTGACCGTGGACGGGCAAGTCAGCGTGCTCAACCCCGGGGATGGCTATTACTTCCCCACCACCTTGCCCCACAGCTTCCGCAACATTGGCCAGGATGAGGCGGAAATCATCAGCGCCAACACCCCGGCGAACTTCTAAGCGGCTGGGCGGCTGATCCGGCACTGCCTGCTGCAATCCTATCCAGCCTGCGCCTTGTGTCGCAGGCTTTGTTTTTTCGAGCCCACGCCCCGCGGGCTGGCGTGTGCACAAGGGGCTGCTATCGACTCAAAAGCAGCATTCTTGTGTGGTCGTTGTCGGTCAGGAGCGAGCGTCGCATTGCCTGCGTGGCGTCTGCCTTTCCCGACGTAGATGAGGTGCCTAATGGATAGCCGCTATTGCTCTTCTCTTACGAGAGCAGCCCAGGACTTGCACAATGCACGTTTGCTGGTGGGCAAGCGCCTGAGCGTGCTGATGCATGACCAGTACTATTTCAACGGAGAAAGGAGCCTGGGAGATGTCGGCTCTATTGAATGGCATTTTGGCGGGCAAGAGGTGATATCCATGTACCTCTTGAGTGATGGAGAGAGTGTAGGGGCTGATATATACCCCATCAACACACCTGCTTCCTTCGAGATAGAGCCTGGCGTGACTTGCGCCTGGAAGAGGGAAAACCTCCTGCCAGCGCTTTCAGCGTCCGACCTCGAAGGCGAGAAAGTTCTCGAGGTTAAGGGCATTCTCGATGGCCTCAAGGGCCAGGTATCTCGGCTAGTCGGATTTAGGATCGAGTTTGAGTCCGGAGACTTCCTTATTTTTCTTAACCAGGGCGACGAGGCCGCCATGCTGGTCAATACGCTCCCGCCGGCATGCGTCGACATTGAAACCAGCTTCGTGACCGTCATCCAATGAAAACCATGGGTGAAAAACGTTCTCGGGGAGGGCGGCTTTCGGCCGACTGCTGCCCATCTGCGAAGGGCAGTTATTGGCCGATAGGTCCCTCTCGCAAAGGGCAGCTACCGGCCACAACGAGTCGGTTAATCGCTCCGATGATGGATTGGGCGGAGTCCTTCACCAACACCCCGGCTTTCCGCACTCAGCAGCTATATTCCTTTCGCGTTGTAGCAATTTCTAAGCAAGTTCAAATCACTGCCTGACAAGGGCATTACCGGTACTGTGCTTCTATTTATTTGGGAGGGAGCCGACGCGACGCCTGGTGATTATTCGATGCGCGATGTACTTGAGAGAGAATGTACACCAACCAGCTCGCCTTGGAGGCAGCTTTAATGGAGTTGACACTGCAGCTGGAGCAGCAAGGCTCGCCAGAGGTAGGGAGTATCGTTCGTGGCGCGCTTGAGATGATTGGTGAAAACGCCGATTTCACCAAACAGGTTTTAGCCAAGCTCAAGGCATCGAGTGCCGGCCAGCGCAAACGAGTGGAAGCTATCCACGAGAATATCTGCGTCATGGCCAACGCTAATAGCGTGCCACAGGCGTAGCTTGATCATGCCTATCCGTTGGGTTTACTCGCTGTATCGGGTCGATGAGATTGATAACGTCCGGCCAGATCGACTTGTTGCAGAGACGTTTGACTAGGTGCTATTTTGTGGAGGTTTACTTATTTTACTATAGATGGGCATAAAATTAATCAAGGAGATTGGGTAACAGTATGTCATTTTTTTTGAGATTTAAAAACTACGCAATACTTACAACGCTACTTACGGCCTCCGCTTCAGCGATAGCTGATAACGCGAGCCCCATTGGCGATTGGTGGAGAGTTTTGAGCATAGGCACGGGGAAAAACAACATAGTGTTTGTTGCCGATCTAAATTCCATGACACCAAGGAGTAAAACGGCGGGTGGGTTTCAGTCTGTAGAAGTTAACCAAATTTTCGCTGATTCATCCAAGCCATTGGCAGATGTCTATACAGTTGAAGTCCAGTGCTCCAAGCAAAGAGCCCGCTTTCTTAAAGGAACATCAATCGATCGAACAAACAACGCCCGCCGAGACTTAAAGGTCTCAAATAAATGGCTAACACTCGATTATGATAAAGCGATTCTAAATACGTTTGCGTTTGTGTGCAATCCACAGGATCGACAATTTAACGGATTTATCTCATTGGGCAAATTCAACCAAATGAAAATGCTTGATATCATTACGGATTTGCAAGCACCACCGAAAAGCCCAATGGATGAACTGGACGATATATTAGGCAACCAAAAACCTGCAAAGTCCTTGTAAGAAGTAGCTCATGATAAAAAATTGCTGTGGTTCAGCTTTAAAAGCCAGGGGGAATGTATCCGGGGACGTAAGAGACGTTGGTACACTTACCATGAAGGATACGTCCATCCTCAAT
Organism: Pseudomonas sp. GW823-FHT02C05; assembly: GCF_058797595.1. Taxonomy (NCBI): domain Bacteria; kingdom Pseudomonadati; phylum Pseudomonadota; class Gammaproteobacteria; order Pseudomonadales; family Pseudomonadaceae; genus Pseudomonas; species Pseudomonas sp. GW823-FHT02C05. The sequence goes on from NZ_JBXAJU010000001.1 coordinate 360,862, forward strand.
TCTAAAGAGTACAATTTTTTTGGCTTTATTCACCGTTGCTTCAAGCTTGCAGTCTGAGCTATGACTAACCGTTTCGTACTTCTCGGTATACACCATGCCATTGCTAGTGTGATTCATTGAAGTTCCTGCTGCTTCAGTATTCGTCCAACTTGAAGACTTATACCAAGTAAGCACAGCTAGAACTTCGCCGTTTGGGCCTGTTTCTTTTTTCATCGAATCGGGTCTGCCAAATAAATTCAGTGCCTCTTGGGCATCTCGCCCTTCCCAACGAGACTGAGCAATAGAACTACACCCATTCAAAAGCAGTACAGATGGGATGATTACTCCCAACAGGAATCCTTTAGCTAACTTATCCATCACAACGCCCTCTATCCCATCTAAGTTAAGAAATTAAGCCTTGAGTCACGGCTTAGAATTTCAAGCATCCGCAGATCCATCCCAATGCTGGCTTATGTTTAGACGCTTGCAGTCCATAAGAAAAGTCTCACTTTACGCGTTGAGCCCTATCCAGGGCAAGGCGTCAGGTTATCAAAGTGTATAGCTGTAACGGCTTGCAAACGAAAACCGCCGCGCTCGCAATTCACTCGACTTTCGGCTCAGATTAACTGTGACTGAACATCCTCAAGACGCTTTTTGTCGACCGCGAACTGTTCCGTCATTACACATAAGAGCCGCGCTCTGCCTGAATCGTCCCTGATTTTGTGTAGCACTGAATGGCTGCTTTTGGCCGATAGCGGTCGGTCATGAGCGGCCGCTATCGGTCAACAACGGTCATCCCGCGTTTACAGAACCAGGGGCGATTCAGCAGTCACATTGGCCTTTACAAGAGAAAACAAGCACCGCATGGAAGATACTTCTGAGTTTACTGAAGCCGAATTCATTTCCCTGGTCAAAAACATACGGGTCGTCAACAAGGGCGGGACGGACGCTGAGCTAGGCGAGTTGCTTGAACAGTTCAGCACGCTCGCAGGCCATCCAGATGGCTACGATCTGATTTTCCACCCTGACCCGGGCGCGGATAACTCCGCCGAAGGTGTTGCCAAGACAGTCAAGGAATGGCGCATGTCCCAGGGATTGCCGGGATTCAAGAAAGACTGATTGAAGCGCCATCCCCATCAAGAGACGCCCTCACGATCAAAGACGATTCGATTCCCCCTGACGTGCTTCAAGTATCGTCGTGGCGCATGAACCGTCTCTTCCATCCGGCTGTTTGACGACGATAAGCAATGGTTTTTCGTGGAGCTTCACTAAAGACCGTACTCATACCAGCAACGGCCTCTCAGGGATCGACTGCACCGGGGTCGGCTTTGCCGTGCATCCCCGGTTGAAAACGGCACTGGGGATTTCCAGTCCCAAAACGCACGGAACTCAGTGCCTGATGTGTTCAGGGGGAGGGCTTTTTCAACAACCGCCTCCTTGCTGTTGTCTCGTAGGCCGGTGCCTTTCGCTCAACGCGCTGCGCATAGAAGCACTGGGCAACGTGGTGCACAGCCAGTTTGGCATTACTCCAGCGGGAGAAACCCACCACCACTGTGCCAAATTCACCCGTTATCGGCTGGGTGCGGGGCTGCTCGCTTTGCAGCGAGCGCGCCCGCCACCTTCGACCCGGGAAACTGCCAGCAGCACCCGTGCTGCTACGACAGCAGGTGCCGCCAGCAACGGGATGGTCCACTCGAGCTTTACATGAAGTACGGTTTGTCGCCGTCAGTGTTCGGCTTGTTCACGCCCAGGTTGGCGCCCACATGCAGATCAGGTGAGGTGATGATCTTGACGATCAGGTCTGCCACGCTCTTGCGCGATACCACGGTGCCCTTGAACGGTTCGCCCCTGGCGGTTATTTCATAGTCCACCTCTTCCTCATCGGTCAGCCAGGCCGGGCGCAGGATGCTGTACTCCAGGCCAGATGCCTCGATGGCGTGCGCAGCGCGGCGGTAGGGTTTGAGATCCTCGCCGATGATGGCGCGGTTCCATTCGCCGAATTTGCCAGGCACTTCGTCATGGATGCCCAGTGACAGCACGAAGACCAGACGACTGACTCCGGCGGTTTGCATGGCGGCGATGATGGCTAGGGCCTGTCTATCCAGGTCTTCGCCAATCAGGTTGGCGTAGACGATGTCCTGCCCGACCATCACCTGGCGCAGCAGCTTTTTGTCGAGTACATCGCCGATCACCACCTGCGCATTGGCTGGTTCCAGCCCGGAGAGTTTTCGTGGGTTGCGCAGCAGAAGGGTCTGCTGCACATCGGTGTGGTTTCCCAGGTCACGGGCTACCCACTTGGCGATTTGCCCAGTGGCGCCGAGGATCAATACCTGTTTCATGATGACTGCCTTCTAAAGATGCTGTTTGAAGAAGGGCACGATCTGCGCCATGGCCAGGGCGACCGGCTCGGGCTGGTCGTACAGGTCGTAGTGCGACCAGCCCTCGGCGACGAATAGCTGCTTGGCCTTCGAGGCGGCGCGACCGTAGACCTCCCAACCATCGCGGTAGGCGCCAAAGCCCCCGGGCTTGTCGCCGATCACCACGAGCAACGGCTGGGTCAGCAGGGTCTCGGCATGGGCGAAGGCGTCCCAGGCCATGGCCGCGCTGTTGAAGGAGAACAGGCCGCTGGTGGCGCCATTGGGTTGCTGGCCACGGGCCGACTTGTAGTAGTCGGTGGCCTCCAGTACGTCGATATCGCTGATACCGACCTGCTTGCCGGCCTCGACAGAGTCCGGCAGGTAGTTGATCACTTGACGAGCCGCGCCTTTGGCCTCTGCCGTGCGTTGGGCCGCCATGGCCTCTAGTGCGCCAACCGGTTCGAACTGGCTGAAGCCTTCGCGCATCAGCCGACCGAGGTTCACCCCGGTGATCGAGGCCAGCGCCTTGATGCGATGGTCGGTACTGGCCGCGTTGACGGTGTAGGCGCCGCCTCCGCACACGCCGATGGCGCCGATGCGCCGAGCATCCACATAGGGCAGGCTCACCAGGTAATCGATGGCGAAGCGGATGTCGGAAACGCGAATCGCCGGGTCTTCCATGAAGCGTGGCTCACCTCCGCTGGCCCCCTGGAAGCTAGCGTCGAAGGCCAGCACCACAAAGCCTTCCTGCGCTAGCTGGCGGCCATAGATATTGCCGGAAGTCTGCTCCTTGCAGCTGCCAATCGGGTGGGTGCTGACAATGGCCGGATACTGCTTGCCTTCGTCAAAGCCTGGCGGCAGGTAGAGGTCGGCGGCTGAATCCCAGCCCAGGTTGCGGTAGGTGACATGCTTGAGGATGGTCATGGTTTGAAGCTCCTGTGAGCCGGCGCGAACCACACCGGCATTATCGGGAAAGTTGGGTTACAGGCGGCTCTGGAAGAACTTGGCCAGTACCGCGACGGCTTCGTTCACGTAGGGCTGCTGGTCGTACAGCGACATATGATTGGCGCCTTCGATCACGTGCATCTGCTTGTCACCGCTGGCGGCGCGGGCGAGCAGGTCGTCGCTCATCCATTTGCTGCCGGCCTGGCTGCCCGCCACGATCTGGATCGGCTGGGTGAGGAAGGCCTCGGCCTTGTGGTAGGCGTCGTAGGTGATGATCTGCGGCAGGCTGCGAGCGGTCATGAAACCTGGGGCGTTGGGGTGCTGGCAGCGTGGGGTGTGGTAATACTCCCAGGCTTCGCGCAGCTCCTCGTTCGGAGCATCTTCCTCGCGCGTCGGAGCCAATGGCAGCGTGGCCAGCTCAGTGCCGTTGGCATCGCTGGTACGGGCCAGAGAGCCATGTTCGATATACGCCAGCGCATCGGCATCCTTGACGGTATTTTCCCAACCGTTGCGGAACATCTGGCCGATATTCACCGCACTTACGGTGCCAACGGCCTTGATGCGTCGGTCGTTGATGGCGGCGTTGGCGGTGTAGCCAGCGCCCGCGCAGATGCCCATGGCGCCGATACGGCTGCTGTCGACATAGGGCAGGGTGGTCAGGTAGTCGACCACGGCACTGATGTCCTCGGTGCGGATATAAGGGTTTTCCAGCTGGCGCGGCTGGCCGGTGCTCTCGCCCTGGAAGGACGCATCGAAAGCGATGGCCAGAAACCCTTGCTCGGCCAGTTTCCGTGCATAGAGGCCAGAAGCCTGCTCCTTCACCCCGCCGCCCGGATGGGCGACGACAATGGCCGGATACTGTTTGCCGGCATCGAAACCAGCAGGCTGGTGGATCACGGCAGCAAGGGTGACACCCTGGCCGTTGAGGGTTTGAATGCGGACGTTTTGCATGAGGGTGGCTCCAGTGCTGAGCGCCGGTGGGTCGCTCGATGGATGCATGCTAGGCCGAGTTTTGTGCTAGAAAAATATGCAAGAATCAACATGACTCGTTCGGATTACTTAACAAAATGTCGATTACCCCCTCCATGCTTCCCGCCCTGGCCTGGTTCGTCCATATCGCCCGCCATCGCAGCTTCACCAAGGCCGCGACCGAAATGGAAATGTCCCGCGCGGCACTCTCCCAGCATCTCAAGAGTCTGGAGCAGCAGCTCAATGTGCGGCTGCTGCACCGCACCACGCGCGATATGTCGCTGACCGAGGAAGGCCAGCGGCTGTTCGACGCTGTGGCTCCGGCGTTGAAGACCATCGATACGGCAGTGGCCGAACTGGGCGAGGTACAGTCCGCACCGAGCGGGTTGATCCGGGTGAACACCTCGCGCATCGCCGCGCGTAACCTGCTGGAGCCCTACCTGGGCGAGTTCCTCGCCCGCTACCCAGGGTTGCGTCTGGAGCTGGTGCTCAATGACGGCTTCGCCAACATCATCGCGGGTGGTGCCGACGTGGGAATACGCCTGGGCGAGAGCCTGGACGAACATATGATGGCTGTGCCCATCACCCCGCGTATCGAGATGGCAGTCGTGGGTTCGCCGACTTACTTTGAGCGCTACGGCATGCCGCAGACTCCGGCTGATCTTGTACAGCACAACTGCCTGGCCTATCGCTTCACCAGCAGCGGCACCATCGATCGCTGGTCGTTCACCTCGCCAGATAGCGAGGCCCACACCCAGGTATTCGAGCCACGCGGCAGCGCCGTGTTTAACGACGACGAGAGCATGTTGAGGGCGGCTATGCAGGGAGTGGGGTTGATCAAGTACCTCGACATCTGTGTGCGCGAGCAGTTGGCGTCGGGCGAGTTAGTCAGGGTGTTGCAGCCGTGGTGCCAGCCTTTCTCTGGTTTCTATCTCTATGCGCCGACCCGCACGCATATGCCCGCCAAGGTGCGGGTGCTGATCGACTTTCTTCTGGAGAAACGGTCGTTACTGGGTTGATGCTACAAAAAGCGCAGTGGCTGGCGCGCCGACTTGTGGCCGGGGGCAGCCACTCACAAGCTCATCACCGTCTGCTTTTTGCAACGATAAACCCCGCAGTCTCTGGTTTGCAGGCGGCCCTCCCGCCGATACCGCGCTACAGCTCGACGCATCACCGCAAGTCAGCGACGGCGCATCGCGGACAAAAAACGCGGGGCATAGGCTCCCTCTCTCTGCGGGATCCATCTGGTCGTTCGACGACGCTGAAGAACTGTTTCCCATGGAACTCGCCAATGCCCCGTACACAGCGGTAACCCCATTGCGCCGACCCGCTACAAGCCCGTCACGCAGGCTGGCGTTGCCGCTCGGCTCCTGACATCGACCTAAGGCTTGGCCTTGTCCCATTGACACTCTGCCAACCGGCGCACATCGGTTCCGCTCTTTTCTTGCCTGTCGATGTCGCCGTCGGCGTTCAGGTAGATATGGGTAGTGGGCCATTGCGGGGTGATGCTGACGCAATGATTGCGCCCGGAACTCTTGCTCCACCACGAAAATTCCATGAAGAACTCGTCGTCCGGGAAGAGCGCGCCATGATCGGTTGCGCCGCCTCCGGGAAGCATTCCTCCTTTATCAATCCGATCCTGGACATTCCAGATGTACCTGAGTTCATCACGGCCGGCTTGGGAGTAGTGAACATTCACCCTTGGCAACGCGAAGTCCCAATGAGTGACCAGCCCAAACAGCAGCGGTATCCAGAGCAGCTTTACGTACCATGGCCGGCGCGTGCCTGCATGGAAGGGCCAGAATTTCATCTCCATCCTTTGGGCGTATTTTTGGCGGGGGGCGTGGGTTGAGAGTGGAGACGGCAGTGTCGCAGCCGGTCGTTATCCACTTCCGACTGCTGTGTGGCTTCTCGTGCTGAATGTCAGCAACCGGACGCTTTGAGCCCGGTGCCGATGGTGACCGCGCTGACCTGCACTTTCTCAAAGGCCTTCTGCGCGGCGGCGTCGTATTTCTGGTCGCAGTTGAAGCGTGTCTCCATCACGTAGTCTTCGCCCTCTGCTTTGCGCATCTGCGATTCCCACTGATCTGCGGCGTTGAGCGCGGCATCCGAGGCCAGCACCACCTCCAGCAGCACTTCCTTGAAATCTACGGCATGAGGGCCTTCCCAGTGGGCATAGACCGAAGGGTCGGCGGCGTTGCCGCACATGCTCAGGCAACTGGCGCTGTAGCTCAGGCCGCCACCGGACGACTGGGTAAAGGCGCCGACGGTGAGGGGGTTGCCTGGCGCCGGGGCGTAGGTGCCGACGAACTGGGTCAGGTCGGCCTGGCATTTGGGCGTCAGCTCCATGCGCAGTTTGCTGACTTTGCCGCCCTCTACCGTGGCGGTGATGTCGCAACCCTGGACTTTGAACTTGTGCTCATCGCCGAAGGATTCCCGAGGGATTCCGGCGATGGATTCAAAGTAACGCTGATTGGTGCCCAGCATGTCACCGGTGAAGACTTCGGCCACGGAAGCGGCATGGGCGACGTCAACAGACAGGACCAGTGTCGAGGCAAAAAGGCTATAGATCAGCTTGTTCATGGCAGAGTCCTTTCAATGGTGCGATCAGTGCCCGTGGTCATCTTCAGGCGGATTCGGGGGCGAGAATAGCTCATTCGATCGAAGGCACGGATGCCTTGCTGCCCAAGCGGATCAGTTCATTGGAGAAACACAGGCCAAGAATGATCAGTGCCGCTCCTGCATACAGGCTGTCGCGCGGAACTTCATTGAGCGCGACAAACGCCAGCAGCGCGGCGAACAGTGGCTCGGTCAGCTCCAGCGCTTGCACTTGGGATGGCTTGAGGTACTCGATGGCCTTGGTGGTGCAGAAGAAGCCCAGGATGGTCGGCAACGTGGCCAGCGCCAGCAGGGTGGCGATCGCCAGTGGCGACAGTTCGCCCATCGTGAAGCCGTCGGCTGCCGCCGGCATCAGCAGGTACAGGCCGCCGAACAACAACAATTGGCGGGTGAAGTGCAGCCCTCCCGATACCCCCATGCGCTTCATGGCAACCGAAAAGGCCCCATAGCCGCAGCCGGCCACGGAGGCAAGCGCAGCACCTTGCAGGCTAAAGCCCTGCTGCAGGTCGCCGCCGAAGATCACCGAGATCCCAGCGATGGCCAAGGCGGCGCCAACGCTGGCGTTCGCGGTGATGGCGTCCTTGAGGAAGATGCGCCCCAGGATGATCGAGGAAATGGACGCACTGGCCATCAGAACCACCACCACGCCGGCCGCCGCGTAGTGTCGATAGGCGGACGTCTCGAAATGGAACAGCACGAAGATGCCGAGAAAAGCGCAGATAGCCGCCTGGATCCATTGGCTCGATGTCGCCGGGCGCTTGAGGAAAAGCAGCAAGATCGATAGCAGTGCACAACCCAGCAGGGTCTTGATGACAGCGACACTGCTCGCGGTGAAGCCAACACTCATGAGAATTTTGCTGAGTACACCGATCGTTGCGTTCAGTGCCGCAGCGCAGAGTGCAAATAGAACGCCTTTGCTGAAAGTGGATGGCATGGATGACGATTCCTGTCGCTGAATTATTGTTCGATAGAATACCGCTCTACATCACTTGCCTGCGCAACGTCCCTCCAATCAGGGCTGAGCGTTGTGTCGCCCTGAAGGGAGCAGTCAGCGGCTAGCGCTTTGCCATGCAATGAGCGTTGACGAAGGTTGCAGTGTGCCGCAGAGACTGGCGTATATCCGGTTTGGCGATTGCATGCCTGTTGGCAAATTGCTCGACGGCCGCGGTATCAAAACGCGTGGTCTGGATAAAGTCCAAGGCTTCGGGTTGGGTATTCATCAATCGCGCGACCGGAGGAATGCTCAGCAGCCACTTCAGCAGCCGGAGCGAAACGTGATGCTTGGGAGACTTCAAGCCCAAGGGTTGGGCCACCTGTACCAACAGTTCTCGCAAGTTGGGTGTTTGCGCATCCAGCGCCAGCAGTTCCTGGCCGGCCATGGCCGGATCAAAGGCACAGGCCGCCATCAGCTCAACCAGGTAATCCACGGTGACCAGTGGCAGCCAGTGCTGGGCAGTCCCGGGCACGGCCGCCAGCTTTCCCTGTACCAGGTTACGTATCAGCGCCACCAGTGGCTGGCCGTCGAGGATATGCCCCGTGCGGCTGTGGCCGCACACCGTCGCCGGGTGGACAACGGTCAGTTCTCCGCCCTTGGCGGACATGGTTTCCAGGGTCGCAAAATGCGCTTCCAGCTTGCTCGTCTCGTAACCACCGACCTGCCGGTAGACCGCAGGCCAATCGGTCCGCTGCGGATGGCGAGGATCAATGCCGATGCGTCGCAGATGTTCATGGTTTTTCAGCATGTAGCCGCCGATCATCACTAACCGGCTGTTTTGCTCAGCCGCCAGCAGTGCCACGCGCTTGGCCCCTGCCACGTTCACCGCACGAGACTGCGCCAGGGAAAGCCCCCAAGCGAAGTGGGCGCCCAGGTGGAATACGATTCTGGCGTGCCTCAGCAGTTCTCGGTCGGCAGGACTCAGCCCGAGGTTGTCCCGTTCCAGATCGCCAGCCACGGCCAATACCCGGGTGCCACACCCGCCCAAATGCTCGACTTGCTCGCGCAGCGCAGCAAGCCGCTCGGGGCGACGCATCAACACTCGAACGGTGTGACCTTTTGCACTCAAGTGCGCCAGCAAATGTTGACCGATGAAGCCGGTACCCCCGGTGACAAAGCACTCCACACTCATTTCCCTGTTCCTTGTTGACGGTGAGAAATCAAGCGTAAACTATCGACCCAACTCTATGGTCAAGCGGTGTTTTCATGAAAATTGGCGAAATCGAGGCCCGTAGCGGCGCCAGCCGCCATACGCTGCGTTACTACGAGCAAATCGGCCTGATCTCATCGCTGCGGCGAACGAACAACTATCGTGTTTACACAGAGCAAACTCTGCAGGACCTGGACTTTATCCAGCGCGCGCAAAGCATGGGGTTTTCCCTGGGGGAAATAGGCGAGATTCTGAATGCGCAGCGCAACAAGCTGATCGACTGTGCCGAGGGCGCCAAGCTCATTGAAAAGAAAATGGCAGAGATCAAACAGAAAATCGCCAACTTCCAGAGCATTTATCGGTATCTGGATGAAGAGCGTGCAAAGCTCGAAGCCAGTGCTGCCGAGCAACTTGAGCTGCAGCGGCTGAACAACGCTTCCATCTGAACGCTCAGCGACTGAAGAAGGGAAACCATCGAGTCCGCGGCCCGCTGTTTGAGGCTGAAGTTCAAAGAGCCAGTGGCGAGCATGAACTCAGAATCAGGCTCGGCAGGGCTTGTTGGCGTTCAGCGCGCATTCAATCAGGTGAGTTGATTGCCTCGCGCAGGCAGTTGCCAGGAGTCGACTGCTATCACTACAGGAAAGCACTTTTACATGTCGTACCGACTTGTCATTTTCGACTTTGACGGCACGCTCGCTGATTCCTTTCCGTTCTTTGTTTCAGTGTTTAACCAGGTTGCTGACAGGCACGCATTCAGTCGGATTCACCCACAAGAGTTGGACTGTCTGCGCAAGCTAGGGGCGCGCGAGATCATGGCCCATCTGGGAATGCCCCGCTGGAAGTTGCCCATGGTGGCGCGAACCTTCATGGGCCTGATGAAGAAGCATCAAAGCGCGATCCCACTGTTTGACAACATTGCCCAGACCCTGAGTCATCTTGATGAGAAGGGACTGATTCTGGCGGTGGTGTCTTCCAACTCGCGAGAGAACATCACGCACATCTTGGGCGCCAGTTGTCGACATATCCGGGCCCTCGAGTGCGGCGTCTCCATTTTCGGCAAGGCGTCTCGCTTGCGCCGTGTCATGCGCCGGTTCGATGTCGAGCGAGAACAGGTTATCTACATCGGCGACCAGCCTATGGATGGTGAAGCCGCGGCGACTGCCGGTATCGCCTTTGGCGCGGTGGCCTGGGGATATGGAGCATACGATGCATTCCACCGTCTTCAGCCCCAAGAGTGGTTCGCCGATGTGAGCGAGTTCGGCGGCTATGTGCGAAATAGGCTGGGAGGCGGCTGTGCGGCGCGTGGTCTATGTCAGCTCCGTCGCCTCGGTTGGGTGCAAGGGTCAGCGCCTGGATGAAAGCAGTTGGAGCCGCGATCAGCAAACCCCGTACTGCCGCTCGAAAATCCTCTCTGAGCGCGCCGCCTGGCGCAACAGCACCTTCGACTAGCGCGCACAACTCATCTAGGCGTGCAAATGCTTTTTCAGGAACGACCGGGTTCGTTCGTGAGTGGGGTTTTGCAGGATCTCTTGTGGCGCGCCTTCCTCGACCACCACGCCACCGTCCATGAAGATGATCCGGTCCGCCACTTCGCCGGCAAAGCGCATTTCATGGGTGACGATCAACATGGTCATGTGTTCGGCGGCGAGTTGCTTCATGACCTGGTTGACCTCTTCCACCAGCTCGGGGTCCAGCGCCGAGGTGGCTTCATCGAACAGCATGACCTTGGGGCGCATCGCCAGGGCCCTGGCAATGGCCACGCGCTGTTTCTGCCCGCCGGACAGGCGAGAAGGGTACTCGTCGAACTTGTTGGCCAGGCCGACCTTCGACAGGTACTCCATGGCCAGCTCGCGAGCGGCTGGCCTGGTCAGCCCTTTGAGCTTGATCGGGCCTAGGGCGATGTTTTCATGCACGGTCAGGTGCGGGAACAGGTTGAAGTGCTGGAACACCATGCCCATCTGCTGGCGCACGCTATTGATGTGCTGTTCAAAGGCTCGACCTTTCAAGGGGCGGTTGACGTGTTCGCCTTCCAGCCAGATCTCCCCCTCGTTCAGCACTTCCAGGTGATTGATGGAGCGCAGCAGGGTGCTTTTACCCGAACCACTGGGGCCGATGATGGCGATGATCTGCCCGCGCGAGACAGACAGATCGATGCCTTTGAGCACTTCAAGCGCGCCATAAGCCTTGCGCGCACCCTTGACTTCAACCATGAGCTTTTCTGTGGTCATCGTGACATCTCTACCTTGGTTTCAAGAAGGTGCAGGCCGGCTTCCAGGACAAGATTGACCGCGTAATAAATCACCGCGACGGCCAGATAGAACTCGAACGGGCTATAGGTCTCGCTCACGGCGCGCTGGGCGCTGTAGACCAGTTCGGCAATGCCGATGATCGACACCAGGGAGGTGTCCTTCAGGAGCACGATCAGGTTGTTGCCCAGGGGCGCCAGGGTACTGCGCAGGGCTTGCGGCACAATCACGTAGCGCTGAGCCTGGCTGCGGCTCAGGCCAATGGAGCGCGCGCCTTCAATCTGCCCCGGATCGACCGACAGGACCCCGGCACGAATGACGTCGGCGTTGTAGACGGCGAAGTGCAGGCTCAGGCCGATGATGCCAGCCATCAATGCCGGGATATCGATCCCCACTTGCACCAGGCCGTAATAGATCAGGTACAGCTGAAGCAGCAGGGGCGTGCCCATCAGCAGCCAGGTCATGAAGCGTATGGGAAGGGATACCAGTTTGGGGGTGTAGAGCACGATAAGGGCGAAGGCTATGCCCGCCATCAGGCTCAATACGCTGGAGCAGAGGAACAAGACGATGGTCCACCAGAGTCCGGTTGCCAGCAGCTCGGAATAGGGGGTGAGGATACTGAGATCGAGGCTTTGCATTGACGCGTCTCACTTTGCCGCGAAGCGTTTGTCGAGGTGGTCAACCAGCAATCTGACCGTGTAGACCATGGCGATATACAAAATGGCCGACACCATGAAGATCTCGAATGGCTTGTAGGTGGAGCTGATAAAGCGCTGCGCTGTATAGGAGAGTTCCACCACCGAGATGGTCGACACCAGGGCCGAGCCCTTGATCAGCGCGACCGCATTGACCCCCAGTGGCCTGATCATCAGCTTGGCGGTTTGCGGCAGGGTGATCAGCCACAGGGTCTGGCCCTTGCCGAAACCGATTGAGCGGGCCGCTTCGACCTGGCCGGGATCGACGTTGCTGATGGCGCCGCGAATGGATTCGGCCATGTAGGCCGCGATGTTCAGGCCCAGGCCGATGACGCCAGCGGAAAACGGCTCCAGCTCAAGGCCGATCTGCGGGCCGCCAAAGTAGAGGAGGAAGAGTTGGACCAGGCAGGGCGTGCCGCGAAAAACGCTGATGTAGACCCTGGCCAGGCAGCGAAGCAGGAAAAAGCCGGACAGCCGGGCCGCCACCAGCACGATGGCGACCAGCAGGCCCAGCAGCAGTGCCAGTAGCGAAACGTGCACCGTGACCCAGGCCGCCTCCAGAAAAAACGGCAGGGTGCGCTGTATGAGTGTCAGATCCATGGGCAGGCTCGAAAAGGTCAGGTTGACTGGCCCGACCCCAGGTCGAGCCAGGCTGAAGAGGAGTCAGCGAATGTCCTTGCCGATCCACTTCATCGAGATCTTTTCGTAGCTGCCATCGGCGAGCATGTCGTTCAGTGCCTGCTGCATCGCCGCCTTGAGCTCGGGGTTGTTCTTGCGCAGCGCAATGCCCATGCCTTCAACCCCACCGTCACTGTCGGGTGGCGTGATGATGCGCACTTTCTGCCCGGTTTCCTTGACGGCCACCAGTACCGGAACGCTGTCCATCACCAGCGCGTCGAGGCGCCCGGCTTCCAGGTCGACCAGCATCTCGGGAAGCCCTTTGTAGGTCTTGACCTTCAGGTTGCCGCGCGCCCTGGCCCATTTGTCGTGGGCATCGCCGAGGGTGACGCCCACCGTCACATCCTTCAGGTCAGCCAGGCTGTTGATCGGCGAGTCTTCCTTCACCACGATGGTGCGGCCGGCGTGGTAGTAGGGGCCGACGAAATCCACGGCCCTCAGGCGTTCAGGGGTGATGGTCATGGAGGCGATGATGGCGTCGTATTTCTTGGCCAGGAGCCCGGCAATGATCCCGTCGAAGGGCGTGGTGACAATGCTGACCTTCACCCCAAGCCGCTGGGCCAGGGCTTCGCTGATGGAGGCGTCGAAGCCGACGATCTGGTTCTGCTCGTTGGCAAAGCTGAAGGGCGAGTATTGCCCGCTCATGGCGATGCGGATTTCTCTGGATTCCCGGATCGATTGCAAGTCATCAGCCTGAGCGGCTGCGGGGCAGAGGAGCGCCGCGGCGGCGACGGTGGATGCGGCAAGCAGACCCTTGAGCGTTCTGGTTAGCATGGGATGGCACCTTTGAAGAATTATTATTTTTTGTTGTGGGCTCTTCACCCTGGCTCGGGAAAAGCTTTGCACAGGTCATTGCGCAAAGCACCCGGCAAGGTGTCCGCGTGCCGGACACATTGCCGGAGTTGGCCGACACTATGTCGGCCAGCCCGGTTTGGAGCACTGTGGCCTCGATCCTGATGCTCTAGCGCAGTGCCGCCTTGAAGCTTTCGTCCAGGACCTCAAGCAGGAAGTCGGCGTTCTTCTGGCTGAAAATCATCGAGGGGCGCATTTTCAGTACGTTGTCGTAGGGGCCTTCGGTGCCGATCAGAATCCCGCGCTCCCGGGCACCATCGGCGACCTTTCTGGCCAGTTGCGTAGCGGGAGCCTTGCTCTTGCGATCGGTGACCAGTTCAATCCCGAGGAACAGCCCCAGGCCGCGTACGTCGCCAATGGCATCGTAGCGCTGCTGCAGCGTGCGAAAGCCATCGAGCAAATAGTTGCCCACCGTCAGTGCGTTGAGTTTCAGGTTGTCGCGTTCAATCACATCGAGAACGCTGAGCCCCACGGCACAGGAAACCGGGTTGCCGGCGAAGGTGTTGAAGTACTCCATGCCATTGTTGAAGCTGTCGGCGATTTCGCGGGTGGTCACCACTGCCGACATCGGGTGCCCGTTGCCAATGGGTTTGCCCATGGACACCGCATCGGGCACCACGCCCTGGGTTTCAAAGGCCCACCAGTGGCTGCCCACTCGACCAAAGCCGACCTGGACTTCATCGGCCAGGCACAGGCCGCCCTCGGCACGCACCATTGCATAGACTTCCTGCAAGTAGTTTTCCGGGAAAAACAGTTGCCCGGCGACGCTGGGAATGGACTCCGCGAGAAAGAACGCCGGGGCCCGGCCCTGCTTGCGCATGCTATCGATCTGCTCGGCGACACTTTGCGCGAAACGCTTGCCCAGCTCCTCGAATGGCCAGTGATCCGCAGCGCGGTAGGCATCCGGCACCGCCGCCTCGAATACGTGTTCTGCACGGCCTTTGCCGGCCTTGCGCTTGTACTTGTAGGGGCTCAGATCGATCAGCTCCTGGGTGGTGCCGTGGTAGGCCCAGTCCAGCACGATGGCATCGTTGCGCCCGGTGTGATTGCGCGCCATGCGCAGCATCAGGCTATTGGCTCCGCTGCCTGAACAGCCGAAGGAGGCCACCGCCAGGCCTTCGGGCAAAGTCGCGGTGAGCCGCTCGGCGTACTCGACGATGTTGTCGTGCAGGTAACGGGTGTTGGTGTTCAGGCGTGAAGCCTGGCGCGCCAGGGCCTGCACCACATCGGGATGGGAGTGGCCCAGATGGCAGACGTTGTTGAAGCAGTCCAGGTAGGCCCGGCCAAAGTTGTCTATCAACCAGACCCCATCACCGCGTACGAACTTGATCGGGTCCGAGTAGGAAATCGACAAATTGGGCAGCAGCAGTTGTTTACGCTTGGCCACGATCTCTGCTTTGCTTCTGCCTTCCTGGCTGTAGGTTTCCGCAGGGATTCCGGCCAGGGTCGATGCATCCGGGAACAGGTCGGCCCACACCTCAAGGTAGGCGCGCTCACCGACGCCGATGAACTCGCTCGCTTGCAACTGGGTGTCGGTGGACATCTGGAAATGCACATGGGGCAGCCAGCCGCCGTTTTCCGTGTCCGCGCCCATGTGGCCCACCAGGGCACCCGCCTCAAGACGGTCCCCGGGCTTGAGGCGGGTCAGCGCTTCGTGGGCCATGTGCCCCCACAGGGTCAGGAACGGCGGGCAGCCCTCAGGCGAATGCTCAAGCATGATCAAGCCGCCATAGCCCAGCGGTTCACGCTCGACCTCGACGCTGCGCACTACGCCGGCAAGCGGTGTGTACAGCGGCGTTCCGGCCGGCATGATCAAGTCGACGCCCAGGTGAATGATCCGACGTTGCCCTGCAATGAAGCGCGATTCAAATGCCGCATCGGTGTAGATGGTCCGTTCTTCGCCCCAGGGGCCGATGCCCAGTGGCACTTGATGTTCAGCCGCGAAATCGTTCCACCATTTCGCCGCCTCTGCCGGACGCTGCTCGGCGGAGGCGACCGTCAGCACATGGGCGGCATCGGCGAACGGCACAATGGCCTTGTTCAGGGTCGCCGCCGCCGGATGCACGATGTCCGCGAAGGCGTGGCGGTTTTCATCCACCCAGCGGCGAACCGCCCCGGCACCTTCTATCGCGTCATAACCGCAGGCCTTGCGCAGGATCGCCGTCGCCAGGCGCGGGTTCATGCGGTCCATTTTTTCCAGCAGGCGCCAGGCCGGGGCTTCGCTGATGGCCAGGTAAGGGTTGTCCTGGGTCTGCTCGTGGCGCGAGGCCGACAAGGTGACGCTGATGACCAGGCGCATGGCGATCAGGTTGAACAGCACGTCCAGTTCTTGCGGCTGAAGCGGGTAGCGCTCGTGGAAGCCGGCGGTGAGGGCGGCGGCCGCGCCGATGGGGTCCTCCATGTCGAGAATGGAGTAGGCGCAGGTGATGGCGACTTCGGCAATCAGCACCGTATGCACGGCATCGCCAAAGTCGATGATGCCCGAGACCTGCTGATGAGTCTGCGGGTCGACGAGGATGTTCCAGTCATTGCCGTCATTGTGAATGACCTGCGTGCGCAACCGCGCAAGCCTGGGTTGCACGGTGTTTTCGAACGCGGAAATGAAGCGCTCCAGAATGGCGCGTCGGCCAGGGTCCTTGACGAAATGCAGGCGCGATCTGGAGCGCGCGGCGTGCCGCAGGTCCCAGTCCAGGTCGCGCACCGCACCGGGATGCATGAAGCCCTGCAACGCACGATCCATGTCGGCGAACGATTGGCCCAGGCTGCGCATGAGGGCGAAGGTGCGCTTGACCTCGGCCAGGGGAGTGCCGTGCAGCCAGCTCACCAGGCGCACCGCATGGGTTTCACCGGAGGGCGCCACGGCCGAGGCGAGGAAGCCACCGGCAAGGCTCTTCTTCAGCTGCGGCACGGCAAGCTCGGGGTTGTAGCTGGCGAGGTGGCTGAGGATGGCCGTCTGCAGCTCGCTTTCAGCACGCGGTTCACTCGAATTGACCACCTTCAGAATCCACCCCGCATCGCTTGCAGTGTTCAACCGGTAGTTGCAGTCGCGCTCGCCATCCAGGGGCGAGGCCGTGGCGACGACATTGAAAAGCTGCTCGGCCAGTTGTTCGGCATCGCGGGGCGAGAACTGCGGGGCGGGATGGGAAAGGTTGGTCATGGTAATGGTTTTCCAAGTTATTGTTTTCAGTTAGCTTGGCATGCGAAATCCTTGACGGCAGTAGGTATGCGGTCGGTGTTGGCCTGCATATTGTCGGAATCGACCGGCACAAATTCGATAGTCAAAGTGAGGAGTCTTGATGCGCGACCTGGACGTGAAAGATCGCGAAATACTGGACATTCTGTCTAAAGAAGCGCGGATTGCCCTGAAGGCCCTGGCCGCGAGAATCGGACTGTCCAGAAGCGCCACCAGCGAGCGTGTCCTCAACCTTGAGCGCAATGGCGTGATCAGGGGCTACCGGGCGGATATTGGCGAAATCGACGCCAACGTGATTCGCGCCATGTTTCTGGTGTGCCTGAAACGCACGCCGGCCATCAGCCTGCTGGACATGCTGGCCCAGCACTCCCAGGTGCGACGCATCTCTTCGGTCAGTGGCCAGCTCGACCTGGTGATCGAGATCGAATCACGCACCATTGATGATCTGAACCGAGTCCGGGATGCAGTGGCCAGTCACGAGTCCGTCGAGGACATCACCACGGCTGTGGTGCTTCGCCGCGATATCGATCGACAGACATCCTGATTCGCCGCTGTACAACTCCCGCACTGAAACAGTAAAATGAGAAGCATTATCATTAATGCGAATCTCCCATGCACAACCACAGCCTCTCTTCGCCCGTCGCCCAGTTGTATGCGAACCATCACGGCTGGCTGCGGGGCTGGCTGCACCGGCGCCTGGGGCACAGTGCCGATGCCGAGGACCTGGCCCATGACACCTTTATCCGGGTGCTGCGCTCCCAGGAGGATGTGCGTGAGTTGCGCCAGCCCATGGCGTTCCTGGCCACCATTGCCAACGGCCTGCTGATCAATCGCTGGCGCCGCCAGGCGATCGAGCGGGCTTATCTGGAAGCCCTGGCGGCGCGGCCGGTGGGGGAGGAGCCTTCGCCGGAGGAGCGGCACCTGATGATCGAGACCCTGTTGCAGTTGGATTCGCTGCTGGTGGGGTTGTCGTCGCGGGTGCGGCAGATCTTCTTTCTGTCCCAGCTCGATGGCCTGACCTATCCGCAGATCGCTGCGCAGTTGGGCCTGACCGTGGCCCAGGTGCAGCGGGCCATGGGCAAGGCGTTCAGTGTCTGTTACGCGAGCCGTTTTGAATGAGTGGCGCTGCGGTCGATCCCCGAGTGCGGGACAACGCCATCGATTGGCTGGTGCGGATGCAGTCCGGGCTGATGAGCGCCGCGGACCATCAGGCCCTGCAGCAGTGGCGGCAAGCAAGCGTCGAGCATGAATACGCGTGGCAGCGGGTCAGCAGCCTGCCGCTGATGTTGCAGCCAGGGGCCAATCTGTTGGCCGATGCCACGGCGCGCCGGGCATTGCAAGCGGCGGGCGCCGATCCGCAGCGACGGCGACAGGTGCTCAAGTGCCTGCTGGCCCTGGGGCTGTTGGGGGGCATTTCCTGGCAGGGGGCGGATTCCACCCTGGTGCGCTCAGCCCTGGCCAGTTATCGCACCGGCGTCGGCGAGCGACGCCATTGGGCCCTGGCCGACGGTGGCTCGCTATGGCTGAACACCGCCAGTGCGGTGAACCTGGACCTGAGCGCCCGGCAGCGCAGCCTGCAATTGATCGAGGGCGAACTGGCCCTGGACACCCCGGCGGGCTCTGCATCCCTGCAACTGTCGACCCCGGATGCGGTGCTCTATAGCCGTGGTGCCAACCTGCTGGTGCGTCACGATCGCCTGGGCACCCAGGTGACGGTGTTGCGCGGGCTGGTGCAGGTGAGCGCACGGCAGCACCCAGCACCGCTGGCGTTGCAGGCCGGCTGGCAAACCCGAGTCGATGGCCGGGGAGCAGGGCGGCCAAGCCCCATCGATACGTTTCTGGCCCAGGCCTGGATGCGCGGCATCCTGCCCGCCGAGCGCATGCGCCTGGATCAGTTGCTGGCGGAGCTGTCGCGCTATCGCCCGGGCTTCTTGCGTTGCAGCGAAGCCGTGGCGGGCCTGCGCGTAACCGGCAGTTTCCAGTTGGACGACACCGATGCCGCCCTGGCCCTGGTAGCCAATACCTTGCCGGTGCGCATTGAGCGAAGAACCCGTTACTGGGTGACCGTGGTGCCGGCCTGAAACTTTTTTTTCACCGGCGCGATAGTTTTTTCGATCTGGCTTGGCCTTCAGGTATTACCCACCGGCACAGGTGGGTTTCGATCCCTAGGAGCCCTGCATGATTTTCCCTGCTCGTGTCTTGCGTACCCATACCTTCGGCCTGCTGTTGCTCGGTTTGCAGCCGCTCTGTAGTGAAGTGGTGTTGGCTGCCGGCGAGCGCCACTACAGCATCGGCGCCGGTCCCCTGGACCAGGTGCTGTCGCGCTTTGGCGCCGAGGCGGGCATCAGCATGGCCGGCAGTGCGCTGCTCACGGCGGGCAAGACCAGCCAGGGCCTGCAAGGGGATTTCAATACCGAAGCGGGCTTGAACCAGCTGCTGGCGGGCACCGGCCTGGGCTACGTGCGCCAGGCCGACGGCGGCTATGCCTTGCGCCTGCGCCTTGATGCGGTGTCGCTGCCGACCCAGAAGGTCAAGGGCGAAAATCCTGACGAGGAAGAGGTGTACCGGGCACCGCGTTCATCGGTGTACATCTCTGCCGACGACATGCAGCGCTTTGGCGTGGTGTCGGTGGGCGACATGCTCAAGGGCCAGCCCGGGGTCCAGGTCGGTGACAGCCGCAATGGCGGCGGCCTGGATGTGAACATCCGCGGCATCCAGGGCCAGAGCCGGGTGGCGGTGACGGTGGACGGTTCGCAGCAGGCGCTGGATGTCTATCGCGGTTATGCCGGGACCCAGCAACGCAGCTACATCGACCCGGACATGATCAGCGACATCGCCATCGACAAGGGCCCGAGCCTGACCTCCAGTGCCATAGGCGGCACGGTGAAGATGCGCACCCTCGGGGTCGGCGACATCCTCAAGGACGGTCAGAATATCGGCCTGCGCCTAAAGGGTGATGTCTGGAACAACGGTGTGGCCCCGGCCTCCCGCGATCCGCACTCCAAGACCCAGGACCTGTACTCCGAGCCGCATCAGAGCCGCGGCGGGCTGTTCGGCTCGGAGGCCGAGGCCGGCAGTGCCGCGTTCGCCTATTCCCATGAATTCTTCGATGTGGTGGCGGCCTATGCCCATCGCAACCAGGGCAACTATTTCGCCGGCAAGAAGGGCCAGGATCGCTACCGCACCTATGACCGTTACGGCGATGAAGAGACCAGCGTCGCCACCACCTACAACGCCGGGGAAGAGGTGCTGAACTCCTCGTCGAAGACCGAATCCTGGCTGCTCAAGACCACCCTGCGCCCGGCGGACGGCCACACCTTCGACCTGGGCTACCGGCGCTACGACGGACGCATCGGCGAGATCATGCCCTCGGACATCTTCCGTTTCGGCACTGGCGGCATCTACCAGTACCCCCTGGGCCACACCCAGATCGACACCTACACCGCGCGCTACAACTACCTGCCTGCAGACAACCCGCTGGTGGACCTGAGCGCCGACCTGTGGATGACCGATGCGCAGACCAGCCAGTTGACCGCCGTCTCGGCGCCGGCATCCCAGGCCTACCGTTCGGACCGCAACTGGAGCCGCCAGGCCGATCGCCGGGTGGGCGGTGGCCTGGCCAATACCTCGCGTTTCGAGACCGGCTACGGCGACTTGAAGCTGGACCTGGGCAGCTCGTTCCAGCTGGAGGAACTGCGCCCGCAGAAAAGCGTGGCCACCACCCAGGACGATATCAACGCCAACCGCATGCTGCGCGAAGGTTCGCGGCAGGAGTTCAGTTTCAACGGCAAGCTGGAGTACAAGCCGGTGGACAGCCTCACCCTGTGGGGCGGCGGGCGCTACACCCACTATCGCAGCAAGGATCACGTGCCCACGGCCACGGCGCGTCGCGAGGAACGTGACCTGCGCTACCTGCGGGTTTCCAACGGCGACAATTCCGGCAACATGATGTGGTTCCCCGACCAGAACGGCCAGTACACCGACGCCACCGACCCGCGCCTGAACAACGGCATCGTCTTCCAGAACACCAACTTCCCCTTCGAGGGCGTGCGCTACAACGACTTTGGCGCCACCGACTCCACGGTCTATCCGTCCCAGGTCGGCGAGGTGGTCACCGGCTACAACTACTCCGGCAAGAACAGCAACAGCGGTGGCGCCTTTGCCCCGGCCTTCGGTATCAATATCGAAGTGCTGCCGGACACCTTCGTGTATGCCTCGTACACCCAGGGCTTTCGCATGCCGTCGCTGTTCGAAACCAGCCAGGGCGTACAGCAGACGATGCCCGGCAAGGGCCTCAAGCCCGAGCGTTCGAGCAACTGGGAGATCGGCGCCAGCACCCTGCAAAAGGGCCTGCTGGTGGATGACGACTCGGCGGCGTTCAAGCTGGCCTACTTCAACAACACCATCAAGAACTACATCACCCGCTACTACGACCCGAGCCCGGGCCTGTGGGGCCTGATGCGCTTCAGCAACACCGACAGCTACAAAACCAGCGGCCTGGAACTGCAGACCCGCTACGATGCCGGGCGGGTGTTTGCCGACCTGTCGTCCACCTACTACCTGAAGACCGAAACCTGCGACGCGGCTTTCGCGGCCACCCTGCGCGCCACCAGCAATCCCTACCAGAAAACCGCCGACACCCCGGACTGCACCCCGGGCAGCTTCATGGGCTCCTACACCAACACCCAGAACCCGCCACGCTTTGCCGGCAACCTGACCACTGGCCTGCGCTTCTTCGACCAGAGCCTGACCCTCGGCACGCGCATCACCTACACCTCCGGCCCCACGGTTACCGCCGACAAGCCCTGGCAGACCGGCGCCACCACACCGCAACTGAACTACCGCGAAGTGGCGCTGTTCGATCTGTTCCTCAACTACAAACTGAAGGAAGACGCCAGCCTCAACGTGTCGCTGCAGAACCTCACCGACCGCTACTACCTGGACCCGCTGGCGCAGAGCTTCATGCCGGCACCGGGGCGCACGCTGCGGGTGGGGATGCAGGCGAAGTTCTAGGATGCGGGCGGCCTTTTCCGGACCAGGCAGCAAGGTGCGGCCTTGCTGCGCCGGCCTTTTACTGCGGCGGGTCGACGCAGTAAAGTAGGCCGCTTTCGCCCCCATTGGCCGGCACTCGCCCCTGACCTGAGCGGTATTGCCAAAGGGATCTGGCCCTCGCTGCGTTACAGATAAGGATATCCAATGAAGACCCTGGTAAAGCGCCTCCGCCCCCTGGCTGTTCTGGTTTCAGTCACGCTCTTGAGCGCCTGTGCCCCGCTGGGCAGTTCCGACCTCAATGGCAGCGCCACGCAGAACCCGACCAACCAGCTCCTGGAAATCATCGATGGCGCGACCCGGGACGGTATGTCCGTGGTGCTGGTGCCGGCGCTCATGCCCAACAAGAGCGTGACCGACCTCTCCAGCTATTCCCATCGCGTGATCTTCAGCAACAAGGACCAGCCGGGCCAGGGCTACATGCAGTCCTTCGCCAATAACGACCTGGAGAAAATCAAGGAAACCGTATTTCTCTGGGACTTCCTTGAAGTGCACATCGTCCCGCCGGGAACCTACCTGATGTCCGGCGGCATTGATTACAGGATCGACAGCAGGCTGGCCCAGGTAGGCGCCGCAAAGGGCCAGCTGGCCAGCAGTGCCCGTGGTTCGGTGGACATGTCTGCGGTGCTGTATCGCCAGTTCGTCAAGGAACAATACTGGCGCGACGCTTCCTACGCGGATACCACCCACACCCAGAATGTCTGCAGTACCGTGCATGTCGCCTCCGGCCAGTGCGTGGCCTGGCAAGAGCAGCAATACAACACGCGCCGGCAGGTGTCGGAAGGCGGCTGGACCGAAGGCACCAAGATCCGTGATGTCCAGTCCGTCAAGTTGAAGGCACAGATCCCCGACGCCTACGCGCCCCTGGCCTTCAGTATCCAGCCCGGCCAGATACTGCTCAGCGACCGCTTCCACCTGAAAACCCCGGCCGTGAGCTACGACAAGAAGACTTGCAAGGCTATCGACCCGCAGAACATCAAATGCGCACTGCGGGATATCCAGGTCTACGTGAGGCCGGCCCCCGTGGAACTGGTCAAGAAGTTCAGCGACAAGGAGCTGGCGAATGTCAACGACACAGGACGCCGGGTGCTGGCGCGTATCGAACCGATGAAAACCCGCCTGCAAGGGGACACCGGCATGGAAGACCTGGTGTGGGGCATCCCGGTTTCCCTGAAGAAAACCGCCAGGTAAGGGGGCTTGCCTTGGGGCGCGGAGAACAGCGCGCAGCGCCACGGGCCATTGCTAGTTGAACGAGCTGCGCAAGCCTTTGATGACCTGTTCGATGGAGGGCCCTTGAATGGCCGGCGGTTGCGGGTTTTCGCCGAATTCGCGCCAGATGAACAGGGTCAGTTCCGCCCCGTCAGTCAGTGACAGGGCGTTTTCCTCATGGGCGAAAGTTTCAAGCAGCCGGTAGCGCTGATCACTCCAGAACAGCTCCTCGACCCAGGGGTACACCGGAATAAAGTGGAAATGGATGGGGTAGCCGGGGGCATGGCCGAACCGGCTGATGTACAGCCACTTGGGTTTGAGCTGCAGCTCCAGGTTTTTCTGCACCCTGGCGAGCAGGCCGCCCAACTCCGTCAGGGCGCTCTCGGGCAGCTCGGCCAGTGAATTGACCCGGGATCGCGAGCCCAGCATCAGGTAGCCGGGCAGGGCGGACGACAGGTGATGATTGAGCACCCAATGGTCGGTTTGCAGAATGATGAACTCGGGGGCTATGCCCACCTGCTGGGCGGAGTTCAAGGCATGGGCTCCTGTTCGGGAAGGTCGCTCTTGTATTCGCCCCATTGCATGTACGCGTAGTACCGGGTCATTGCTTCGAAGTGGCTGGGGGCTTCCACTTCCCACACAAGCCGGGCGTCGGGGTGAAGCAGTTTGCGTGCGGTGTTTCCCTGTGGGCCGCTCAGACAGAAGGTCTGGCAGTCATCCGGTTCCATCCAGAGTTGGTAGTTCATCTCTTGCGCTTCTGAGTGTGGGGGAGGCTATCGTCGTTGTGGCTCGAGCAACCTAGATCGAGCCGACCGAACGCAGGTATTTCCGTGCCTGAGGGCTGGTGATCTTTTCGGGTTCAAGGACATACAGCGAGCTCCAGAGCGGTGGTAAACCCAGTTCCTCCATGTAGGACGTGAAGCTGTTGAAAGGCTCGGTACCAATGACCTCGGCGCTGAGCCAGAGCAACTCGCACTCCTGGCAAAGGTGCAGGATTTCCTGCGTTGCCCGCACTTGAACCTGGGTTACTTCGCCTTGTTCACATTCCGGACACAGCATTTTTTCACCTCCCCAATGGGCGCGCAGTCTATCACTGACCAGGTTGCACGCGGCCAGCAACGAAGGTCTGCCTGCGCTCAGAAACCCGCCATGGAGGACGCTGCTTTCGACCCTGTCCGGAGCGGGCCTTTGCGGCACCCGCATCCCCGGCCCCGGTCGCATAAATTTGAAATGCCTGGCATTGCTCGCCAGAATCGCCCCCCGATCCGGCACAAGGTGCCGGACCTTGGTGGTGAAAAGGGGCAGCAGTTGAATCAGCAGACATTGTCCATGCGCCTGGCGCGCGTGGCGGCGCATGTACCAACCGGCGCACGCCTGGCCGATATCGGCTCGGATCACGGCTATCTGCCGGTGGCCTTGCTGCTGCGCGGCAGCATCAGCGCGGCGGTGGCCGGAGAGGTGGCGTTGACGCCGTTCCACGCGGCCCGGCGCACGGTGCGCGACAACGGCCTGGAGCAGCAGGTCAGCGTGCGCCTAGCCGATGGCCTGGCGGCGATCGAACCGGGCGACGCCATCAGCGCCATCAGCCTGTGCGGCATGGGTGGCGAGACCATCCGCGACCTGCTGCAAGCCGGCAAGGCGCGCCTCAATGGCCAGGAGCGGTTGATCCTGCAGCCCAACGGGGGCGAGCAGCCCCTGCGCCAGTGGCTGATGGACAACGGCTACCGCATCCTGTGCGAAGAGGTGCTGCGGGAAAACCGTTTCGACTACGAAATCATCGTCGCCGAGCGCACAGGGCCGGTGAGCTACAGCCCCCGGGAGCTGTACTTCGGCCCTCTGCAACTGCAGGCCCGCAGCCCGGCGTTCCTGGCCAAATGGCAGCGCCTGCTGCGCCTGAAACAGCGCACCCTGGAAAACTTCAGCCGGGCACAGGCGGTGCCCGAAGAGAAGGTGCAGGACATGGCCCGGCAGGTGCGCTGGATCAGCGAGTTGCTGGGCTGAATCGAAGTTCAAGGCTATTTTTCGGGTGCAAATCGCGTCATGCCGGCTTGCCTGATGCCAAAGGGGCCGTTGCAGTCAGCCCTGCACTGTCCAGAGCATGGTCTGCACCTGGATGTGGGGGTGGCTTTGCAGAGGCTCCCACTCATCAATGAACGCGAACCCCTGGCGCAGATAGAAACTCGCGGCCCTGGCATTGGCGGGGGAGACGTCGAGGAACACCCGCTCATGGCCTTGTTCCCGTGCGCGCGACTTCACCGCTTCCACCAGCCGGGCCGCCACGCCGGAGCCACGGGCCGCGGGTGCGACCCACATGCCGATCAGGTTGTAGCGGTTTGCCTCACTGACTGCGGCGCCGATCATTCCCAGGGGCTGGCCATCCTCGATGGCCAGCCAGAATGCGCTGGTCGCGCCCGAGGCACGTTCCTGCCACTGCTGGTCACTGTACCGGGCGGCACTCTGGTAGCTGACCCCGAACGCGGTCGGGGCGTCCTGCAGCGCGGCGAGACGAACTTGCTTCAACAGCCTCCAGTCCTGGGTTTGCGTCGGTCGAATATCCATGGCGGTCTTCAGGTCGAGTGAGGCAGCAACCTCTCACAAGGCTGGCGCAGGAACAAGCGTGCCTTGCCCGGTGCTGCGCTTGCCGGCGGCCTGCGCTTGCCATTTGCCAGCATCTTGTCGCTGATGAAACGCTGGCTATATGATCGCGCGTCATGCCATTGGCCACTTGCGTGGCCGGCGTTTCCTCATCGGTTCTACAGGGATGTTCCAGGGATGAAAATCAAGAGCAATACAGGTCTGTACAAGGAAGGCCGGCTGGCTGCGCGACTGGCCGGCTGGTTGCTGGCGCCGTGCATGCTGGCGGCTTCGATGCTGGCCCAGGCCGGTGCGCCGATCCCTCCCGGCGCAGTGCTGGCGGTGATGCAGAACGTCGAGGTGCCGGACCAGGATGAAGAGGTGGAGCTGGAAGACGGCGTTTCCGCCACCTTCTGGTACGGCCAGGAGCTGGACTTCGACGGCAAGCACTACTACGCCACCTTTGTCTGGCACACCCGGGACCGCGCCGCCCGCGAGGGCGAGGATTTTGCCGCGCCGGAGGTTCAGGTACGGCTGGCCGATGCCACCTTCGAACTCACCAACCCAGGCCAGAAGCAGGCCTATTCCATCCGCAGCATCGAACGCAAGATCGGCTTCTTCGGCGGCGGCGAGAAGCCCGAGGAAGTGGACACCAAGCGCAAGGCCGTTGAGCACCGTACCGCTGACGGCCGCCTGCTGCTGGCGGTGCCCACGGCCACTTTCGACAATGGGGTGATCACCAGGGGCTACACCATGCTGGTGTTCAATCCGAACAAGAAACCCGAAGACGATGGCTGGGTCTGGTCCTACGTTGGCCAGGTGCGCACCGGCGAGGACAACTCCGCGGCCTGCGACGACGGCGCGGTCATGCCCTGCATCGGCAGCGACGGTGAGCTGAGCTTCGTCGCCGGCCAGGAGCCGCTGCCGCAGGTGCAGGTCAAGGTCAGCGGCACTACCTTCGAGGGCCCGGGAAAGGTCCGTTCGCTGGCGGCCGCAGACAACCTCACCTATGTCTACGACAGCAAGACTGAGCAGTACGTCAGCCGCTAGTTGCGGCAGCGACGGCCAGGTGGCGCAGCCTTGCCAAACCCACGATCCTCCAGGGAGGATCGTGGAGCGCTTTCACCCCGGTCCGGCACAGCCATCATCCAAGGAAACGGCGAATGAGTACGCGTATCGACATGCTGATGAACCCGGGGCCGGAGGTGCGCGCTGCGATCCTCGAGCCCTTGCGGGCCCACAACCGGGCCCAGGCGGGCGATCCCAAGCCCGAGGCCATCGCCCTGGTGGTTCGCGACGAGCACAGCGGTGAGATTCTCGGTGGCCTGCAGGCGGAGATTTTCTATCGCTGGATGTTCATCGAGCTGCTGGCGGTCCCCGAGCAGACACGGGGCCAGGGCACGGGCTCGCAATTGCTGAACATGGCCGAGGAGCTGGCCCGGGAAAAGGGCTGTATCGGCATCTGGCTCGATACCTTCGACTTTCAGGCGCCGCAGTTCTATCAGCGGCATGGCTTCAGCGAATTCGGCCGGCTGGAGGATTTCCCGCCGCAGCACCGGCGTTTCTTCCTGCACAAACGCCTGGTCTGAACCCCCGGGCCCTGGCTGGCGAACCCGCATGCAGCGCGTTCCCGCAGCCTGGGCTGCGGCTACTCAGGCGTGGGCATCGACGCCGATCCGCGCCAGTAGCCAGTCCTGATAGAGCGCGGGGCTGTCGGTGGTCTGGCCGCCGTTTTTGGCAACGACCGTCTTGCCGTCCAGGCGCCCGATTTCCATCAGGTATTGCAGGCCCTTGAGCACATGGGTGGCGTCGTCCTTGCCCAGGGACTGCACATCGGGCAGTTGGACGGAGTTGCTCTTGTCGTCGAATGTCGCCCAGGTGGGGTTGGCTCTGTATTGGGCTATCAGTTTGGCGTCCGAGATTTGCGATTCATGAAAACTGGCGTCGATCTTCGCCTGCATTTGCGGCGTTGCATTCTCTACCTGGATTTTCATGGACTTCAGCGTGCCATTCTCCAGCGCCCTGGTGATTCCCTTGAGGCCCATGGCTACGAGGGATGTCGAGTTTGAGATGCTTCCTGTCATGAGACTGCTCCTGGGTGGGTTCTGGCCAAGCAGAGCAAAACCCGGGCCATGAGCCCTGCACATGATGCAGCGCGGCGTTGGCAGCGGCGCCAGCAGCGATGGCGGGCAGAAGTTGGCCGTAGTGGGCAAGGGATTGCCATTGGATCGCCTGCTTTTGCCAGCCACTACTGCCCCGAGGCGGATATCGACCTGTGTCCGCTGCCCTGGTGGCCGTGAAGAAAAACTCGATCTGCATGGCCAATCGGCGCACAGTGGCCGCCTGTACTGTTGCCACTTCCGATTGCCCGCCCATGACCCAGCCCCGAACCTCCACCGCACTCGCGGCCCTGATTGCCCGGCACACCCCGCACTCCGGCGACTTTCCCAGCGCCGTGCCCAACCTGACCTTGCACCGCCGTTCCACGCCGACCTCGGCCATTCCCTGCATCTACAGCCTGGGCCTGGGGGTGATTGCCCAGGGCGGCAAGCAGGTGCTGCTGCAGGAGGCGGTGATCAATTACCGGGCCGGGCAGGGCATGCTGACCAGCATCGACCAGCCGGTGGTGGCCCGGGTGACCCAGGGCTCGGCGGCCGAACCTTTCCTGGGCATGATGCTGACCCTGGACATGCACCAGATCCTGCAAACCGCCGCGCAGATGCAGCCGCCACCGCCTTCGCGGGCCAGCGATTATCGGACGGTGGTGGTGGATGAACTGGAGCCGGGGCTGGCCAGCGCTCTGGAGCGGCTGGTGGGCTTGCTCGACGAGCCGGCGCTGATTCCCCAGCTGGCGCCATTGATCCAGCAGGAAATCATCGTCCGGCTGTTGGCCGGGCCCTACAGCCTGGCGTTGCAGCAGTTGCTGGCGGTGGGTTCGCCGACCCAGCAGATCTTCAAGACCGTGGCCTGGCTCAAACAGAACTTCACCCAGCCGTTGCGCGTCGATGATCTGGCGCAGCGCGCCCATATGAGCCCGTCCACCTTCCGCCAGCATTTTCGCGCCATCATCGGCGTCAGCCCGTTGCAGTTCCACAAGCAGTTGCGCCTGCAGGAAGCCCGGCAGTTGATGCTCAGCCAGAACATCGATGCAGGGCGCGCCGCGGGGCTGGTGGGCTATGAAAGTGCTTCGCAGTTCAGCCGGGAATACAGCCGGGTGTTCGGCGCGCCGCCGCAGCGGGATATCCGCAGGATGCGCGAGGCCGGGTAAGGGCCAGGTTGCAGTGCAGGGTTCAGCGAAATAGGCAAACAGGCTGTGGCGCGGCTCTGGGCGCCTAACCATTCGATCCGCCACGGATAGGCCTGTTTCTAGCTGTTTGTGTTGCAGCGAAACAGCCTTCGGGGTGAGCCGGCAGAATCCGCAAAACAGGCAAACTTGCCGTCAGAATAGGCAAGGTTTCGCCGCGAGACATTTCTATACTGGTGCCCGACGACGCAGCAGCCCCAAGGCCTGCCGTGTCCCGGGCGCTTTCGGTAACGCCCGACTCCGCACTCCCGCACACGGGAGCGAGCGGTCCGCCTATCGATCCAGACGAGCCTGCCCAGGGCGGCTCAAGGAGTACGGTCATGAGCAACAGCATCGAACACGTCAGCTTCCCCAACTTCGGCTGGGACAACGCCGCGGACATCTATCTGCCGGCGGATTTCGACCCGGGCAAGCGCTACCCGGCGATCGTCAGCACCCATCCCATCGGCAGTTGCAAGGAGCAGACCTCCGGCAACATCTACGCCGCCCGGCTGGCCCGGGCCGGGTTTGTGGTCATCGCCTTCGACGCCAGTTTCCAGGGCGCCAGCGGCGGCCAGCCACGCTTTATCGAAGACCCGGCCACTCGCGTGTCGGACATCCGTTTCGCCATCGACTACCTGGTGACCCTGCCTTATGTCGACCCCGAGCGCATCGGTGCCATCGGTGTCTGTGGTGGCGGTGGCTACACCATCCAGGCGGCAATGACCGACTACCGGATCAAGGCCCTGGCCTCCATTACCGGGGTCAACTTCGGCCGCCTGATCCGCGAAGGTTTCAGCAACTTCGATCCGGTCAGCGCCTTGCACGCCATGGCGAAGCAGCGCACCGCCGAGGCCCGGGGCGAGGCGCGTCATGTGATCGACTACCTGCCAGCATCGGTAGCCGAGGCGCAGCAGAACGGCATCAGCGACATCGACGTACTGGAAGCCACCGAGTACTACAAGACCGCCCGGGGCCAGCAGCCAAACGGCGCCACCAGCGGTCTGTTTTCCTTCAATAGCGCGGCCTTCGGCTGGGATGCCTTCCTGCAGGCCGAGGTGCTGCTGACCCAGCCACTGATGGTGGTGGTCGGCGACAAGCCCGGCGGCTTCGGTGCCTACCGCGACGGCCTGGAAATCCATGGCCGCGCGGCCTCCCGGGACAAGCATCTGGTGGTCGCTGAGGGCGGGTCCCACTACGACCTGTACGACCGCGCCGAAACGGTGGCGCTGGCCATGGCGCAATTGGTGCCGTTCTTCCAGCAGCACCTGTAAGGGGTGAGGCAGCCGCCGCTGTCGCCTGGCCGGCGACGGCGGCTTTGTCGTGCCTGGGCGCCAAACCGCTCCCCCGGCAGGCCGCCGGTGAGCAGCAGGCTGGCGAAGCTCAGGGGGTAGGCATTGATGACTCATTGCAGGGCCGTGATGCCGGCATCCCGGTCCCGGGCGATGGATTCCAGGGCGACATTGACGATCGAGGTGTCGAGGATCACCACCCCATAGCTCCGGCAGGGGGCGATCAGTACCTGGCGTCGCAGGCGGTGCTTGAGGTCCATGGGGGCGTATTTCCTTTGCCGCAGTGCGGTGCGACTATACGAACCTTTTTGCACACAATGCTTCGGGCTGGATCGAAGTGTGCGGCGAAACCTTCGCCGAGCCGGTGCGGGGGGCATGCTCATCATCCTGTCCGATGGCAGCTCGCTGTCCGCCAGCGCCCTGGCCGAAGCGGCGGGGATGTCACCGCAGACCGCCAGTTCGCATCTGGCCAAGCTGCTGGAGAGCTTTTGCAAGCTGGGCTGGGAGCAGTTGCAGCGCCAGCTGGGTGTCCAGCCGCTGGCCTGAAGCCCTTGTGGCCAGCCAGCGAAAGCCCCTTCAAGCCATCACCCCAAGGAATGACGAATGAGCCGCCTGCCCCTGCAACATATCGACCTGAGCCAGGTGACGAGCACCGCTGAACTGCACCTGGTGCTGCGCGATGCCCTGGGTTTTCCCCATTGGTACGGCTGTAACTGGGATGCCTTCTGGGACGCCATTACCGGGCTGGTGGAAATGCCCGAACAGTTGCATATCAGCGGCTTGCCAGCATTGTCCCGGCGCCTGCCCCGGGACGCGCAACTGCTGCTGCAATGCCTGGAGCGGATGAAGGTCCAATACCCGACGCTGGCTGCGGACCTGCTGTTGGAGCCAGCCAAGCCTTAGTCCTGCCTATCGCCGGACGCGCAATTGAGCCACGACGCTGCCAGGCAAGGGTTTATTCTTTCCCGAGGCAGTGAACAGCCACCCATGGAGACGCCTGTGAGCATCAAAGACCATCCCGAGGATTACCAGGACCTCAAGCGCGCCGTTGCCTTGCTGGAGTCGCCTTCACTGACGGCGCGCCTGTCCGGGCTGCTGGGTTCGCCCATCGAAAGTGCGGTCAAGGCGCTGCCGGCGGTGGTGGCGAAAAAGATCAACGGCGCGGTGGTGGCGGCCCTGCACAGCTCCGCCGATGCGGCGCTGTGGAGCCTGGACAACGCGCCAAAAAAACCGGCATCGACCTTGCTGCACAAGATGTATGCGGCCACTTCCGGCGCTGTGGGCGGGGCCTTCGGTTTTGCCGCGCTGTTTGTCGAGTTGCCCATTTCCACCACCATCATGATGCGCTCGGTGGCCGATGTGGCCCGCAGCGAAGGCTTCGATCTGGCGGATTTTGCCACCAAGCAGGCCTGCATCGAAGTGTTCGCCATGGGCGGCAACAGCCAGGCCGACGACGCCACGGAAACCGGCTACTACATCACCCGCAGCTTCACCACCCAGGCCATGCAGCAACTGTCCAAGGAGCTGGCGGCCATTGCCGCCAAGCGCGGTGCCGGGGCGGTGGGCAGCTTGTCACCGGGGCAGGTGGGCAAGTGGCTGGCACTGCTGATCGAGAAAGTCGCCAGCCGTTACGGCGTGACCATCTCCAGCAAGTTCGCGGCCCAGGCGGTGCCGATGATCGGCGCCTTTACCGGCGCCACCATCAATGCGCTGTTCACCGACTTCTACCAGGACATGGCCCGTGGGCACTTCACCGTCAAGCGCCTGGAGCACAAGTACGGCTTTGAGCAGATCAAGGACGAGTATGCGCAGATCCTGCGCAAGCAGCTGGCAGGCTAGGGCGGTATCCCCATGAGCGACTTTCCCGTTATCCGCACCCCGCGCCTGATCCTCAGGGAACTGTGCCCGGCCGATGTCCCGGCACTGTTCACGATCCACAGCGACGCGGATGCCATGCAGTGGTTCGGCACCGACCCCATCACCGACTACCCGCAGGCCGAGCAACTGCTGGCGCTGTTTGCCAGCTGGCGCAGCCTGCCCAACCCGGGGACGCGCTGGGCCATCGAACGCCACAACCAACCGGGCCTGCTGGGCACCTGCGGCCTGTTCAAATGGAACCGGCAGTGGCGCAGCTGCGCCGTCGGTTTCGAGCTGGGGCGTGCGGCGCAAGGGCAGGGGCTGATGACCGAGGCGCTGGAGGCCGTGGTTGGCTGGGGCTTCGAGCATATGGCGCTCAACCGTATCGAGGCCCAGGTGCATCCGCGAAACCTGGCGTCCCTCAGATTGCTGGAGCGGGCGGGCTTTGTCCGCGAAGGGCTTTCACGGCAGGCGGGATACTGGCTGGGGACTCATCATGATCTGGTGCAGTACGGGTTGTTGAGGGCCGACTGGCTCAGTCTGGCGCCGCTCGCCGCAGGTTCTGCGTAGCCCATAGCGCGAATATCAAGCGGGCGCTGGCAGCTCAGCTGTTGCCCGGCGTCGGCGCATCGCTGTCCTCGACGGGCTCCAGGTCGTGGTAGGAGGGGAAGACCTTCCTGTTACTGATCTTCAAGCCTGTCGGTTGCTCGAGCCCGTGGGTTTTACTGGAGTCCCAGGTGCGCCGTTCGCCGCAGTAGGTATGCACCACCTCCGAGTTTTCCCAGAACAGGCGCTCCAGCAGGGCTTCGTACTCGGCCAGCCACGAATCATCGAAGATGTAACTGCCTTTGGGGTAGGTGGCGAAGTGCACCATATGCCCGAAGTAGCAGTGCCCCCGGCTGTTTGGCAGCACGCTGAAAAGCGCCCGGGTGATCTGCGCCCCCGTCACTGGCAGGCTTTGCAGCACCGCACGATTGTGCGCTTCGGCAGCCGGCGAAGGGTCAAAGCAATGGATGTATCCATACAGGTTGCCGCTCATGGGGTCAGTTGCCTGCGTTATGGGTTGATTGGCGGCATCCGTTGTTGCGGGCCAGTCGATCGATCGCTTGCACGCCGGCGCGCATCTTTTCCACGGCGCTGGCATTGGCCGAGTGGATGTGAATACGCGGCGGATGAAAACCATTGAGGGCCACGGCCTCTTCGATCCACAGGATCACGTCGTAACCGGTGCCGCGCTGATCATCTCCGAGGTCGTGGTCGAGGCTGATGTCCTCGACGCCACCGGCTTTCAGCAGCGCGATCACTTCGTCCGGCCAGTAGGCGCGAACCCAGCCTTGCGGGGTTTGGCGTTCGTCGTCGAGGTAGATTTTCATGGGCATGTTTACTCTTTCAGATGCAGTTCAAGCATCGGCGTCGTTCGCGATGACATGCAGCACAAGGCTTAGCGAGTCGTCGGTGAGCAGCGGTGGGTGATCCTGTTGCTGCTTGTCGATGAAAAAAAGCGCACCCGGCGCTGTTTCAGCGGGCATGGAGAGGCAAGGGTAGAGTCGGTTTTTACTGGCCTCGGCATACTGGATATGAACCTCGCAGTGCTCAACCCAGATCCTGCTCGATTGACCGGAGCAACTCAGGAACAAGGTGCTGAAGCCTGATTGCTCCTGCTCCAGCGGCATTGATTGAGAGTCGCCGTGCCGGCCTTTGCGAATGGCTCGTGCCATGGCATTGAATGCTTTGGGTGTGCCAAAGAAATGCAGTTCCTGCCCGTTCAGTCTTGCCAGCACGTCAAGTTTCCTTTCGTATCGCATCGGTCAACGCTGGGTCATTGCAACCTGCGCCGGAGCGCTGACAGGACCGCGTCAGCGTGGCAGAGTGGCCTGTCCAGAGGAATGGCGCCGGCTGTTTCAGGTGCCAAGGTGATCGTGCTGGGCACGCCCTGGTCGCAGAGCTGCTGTTGAGCTTGCAACAGGACTCGGCGGCTGCCTGTCAGCCAATGCTTGTTCTGCTCTGACAGCAGTGCAGCGACTTGCGGTGGGTGCAGGCCAGTTTTTGCCGCAGATTGCCCATCGCGGTTTTGTCGTGGCGATTGAATGCAGGAGTCAGCACGTAAAAGTTGCCCGCCGCAGCGTCCTGATCGTACTTGTCTTGCAGATAGTCATTCACGCTGGTGGCACTACCGATGGCGTCGACCACTCCAGTCTGCACGTTAACCAGATGGGCGTTTGTGCCGATATAGCAACTCGACTCCAGGCCATGCTGCACATAGTCCGCGCTGTTGCAGCGGATCATCCAGTAAGCTCCCTGGGGGCAAAGCTCGCAGGACTGAATGACAAAACGCTCAGGCTTTCCATCGTTGATAATGCCGTCATGCATGGCGAGCACCAGCGCACAGGCTTGTTGGGCTGAGAACATCGGTGGATGGTCTTTTACGGTGGATGTCTGGATGAATTTTCGCCCAGTTGTATACCCCGATATTGAGCAATAAGCCATTGCCGGGCTCAAGGTTGCATTGTTTCTCCGGCACTGGATTAGTCCGCCGCACTTGTGTAGAAACGCTCCATTCTTCAACCCGGCAC
The DNA here is from genome assembly GCF_058797595.1 of Pseudomonas sp. GW823-FHT02C05. Lineage (NCBI taxonomy): Bacteria > Pseudomonadati > Pseudomonadota > Gammaproteobacteria > Pseudomonadales > Pseudomonadaceae > Pseudomonas > Pseudomonas sp. GW823-FHT02C05. The sequence goes on from NZ_JBXAJU010000001.1 coordinate 395,376, forward strand.
CCGTTGCCACCCCAGGTAGAACCCCATGCGGCCCAACGCCGAACTGCGATTGTTTGCACTGCCCCTGTGTGCTGGCCTGGTCTACGCCGTGATCAAGGGCCTGATCAAGGGCTGGAATGGCACGCAGCTGTTTTCCGGGTTTCTGTTTGGCAGTGTGATTGCCATGGTCCTGGGCATTCCCCTGTTGCTGTGGGCCGAACGGCGCTGGCCGCAGGCCAAGCTGCGCTACCTGTGGATCAGCCTGATCCTGAGCCTGGTGGCCACGGTGCTAGTGCGTGCTTCATGGATGCAACTGTTGCTGCTGCCGCTGGCCGGCGGACTGGTCCTGGGTGGCCTGTACAGCCTGGTGATCCGTTGTATCGACAAGCTGCCAGTGCCGCTTCATGGACGATCTCGGCAGGGGTGGGGGCAGCTCCTGGCGGTTCCTCTGTCAGGTGCTTTGACCCTGGGCAGCATCGCTACAGCGCTTTATCCCAAGGGCGAGGAAAGCCTGCCGATGTTTTTCTTCGGCGGGTTGATCGGCGCGTGGCTGAGCGTGCTGGTCTGTTGGCCGATGCTGTGGCTGGTGGAGCGGGTACTGGTCACCCCTTGGCGCTACGTGATCGGTGGCGTCCTCAGCGGCCTGCTGGTCTGGCTGCTGTCCGGGGCACAGGGCTTGAAGGTCAATCCTCAGGGCTGGTCTGCGGGGCTGGGTTTCTGGGTGTCGCTGCTGACCCATGGTTTCTTTCCGTTCCTGCTAATCGGACTGTTGAGCGGGATGCTGGTGACGGCCTGCAACCGCCTGCTCCAGAGCAAGAAGGCGGGCCCCGGTTGAACTCGATGACCTGGAGAGATGCTTCGATGAAACAAGGGTGATAGCATTGCGCCACTTTTGCACTGCAGATCAAGGGATTTCTCGTGCGTCGATTGCTCAGTCGCTTATCAACCGTGTTTGCCGGCCCCTCGGATGAGTACTGGGATCAGAAAGCCACGGAGTTGACCTATTTGGGCAAGCTGCATCGTGGCGAGCTGGAGCTTGAGCAGAGCCGCCCGGGCCAGAGCCTTCAAGAGCGTGCCATCGCCGCTGTGGGGCCGGTGAACTTTACCGAGCTGCTGGCTGAGCTGGAGGTCGATACCCGCTATAGCACCCTCACGGCGGCGCAGATCAGCGGCGCGGTGGGCATCGGTATTGCGGGGGTGGTCTCGGCGTACATGACCAACCTGCACGCCGACAAGCTGGAGGAGCTGTTCCTCAAGTTGCATGAGTATTTCAAGCCGGAAGGCAACACCAGCCCCCTCGATTATCGGTCCGGCGCCAAGCATCGCTACATTTTCGGGCATGACCTCAATGTGTTCCAGAAGCTGCCTGACGACTACACCTTCGGTGGCGAGTCCGTAGGCGGCAAGACCCTCTATTCTCTGGTCGTCGATTACATCGAGGCGGGGTACCCGGCGGCGGGCCCGGTGCTCAAGCACCTCAAGGCGATTGCCCATATCCTGACCCATTGCCTCAGCGACCTTCCCACCAAGGATGGTCTTCCCCTGCCGTTCAGTTCCCTGTTCACCCAGTGGGTGAAGGATGAAAGCAAAGCGTCTGGCTACAGCGCCTCGAACCCGCTGATGGATGCCTTGGGCAGGGAGTTCGGTACGATCAATGCGGCGGATATCAGCTCCTATGCCACCATCAAGCTGCTATTGAGCGGACGGCACGCCATCGCGTTCTACAAGTCCGAGGTGTCCCAGGAGGACAAGGACCTGCACCTGGCGCTGATGAGCACCATTGCCTATGGCACGGGGTTGATGATCCAGATGTTGCTGCTGGTCGCCGGGGCAGGGGGGCGCACCGGCAAGATGAACTACCTGATTGCCGGGCCTTTTCTCTGGAATGCCGGCAAGTCGACCTTGATTACCCATCGTCAGCACCAGCGGGTGGTGATGGACTACGAGCGCTCCATCAGCCTGCTTGACGATAAAACCACTACCTTCGATGACTGGGTCAGAGTTCAATGCCAATGATCGATCATGCCGAAAATGCCGATACCGAATACCACTTCGAGTCCTCGGACGAGTACTGTTCTCCCGATCTCGTAGAGCAGGTTGCCAAGACGCTTAAGCAGAACATGAGCCTGACTGCTGCCGACCTGGCTCAGTTGGCGACCATCGTGCACCTGGAGCGCCTTCGTTACGATTTTGCCCACAGCGGGCAAAGTCTTGCCGAGCATGGCAAGGAGATTCAGCGGCTGCGCGCCGCGCTGATTGAGCATCACCGTCGCGAGCCATTCGACAACGGCAAGCTGGAAAAAGCCTTCTACAAGGCATTGAACAAGGCTTACGGCTATGTCGGATAAAGTCGTCCGGGGCCTGTTCATAGCTGCGGGCGCCATCGTCGTCAGTTGTACGTCGGGGCTGATGGGCAAGCTCGCCTCCGACTATCGAGAGCGCAAGCGCAGAAGCCGGCTCGATGAAACCTTGAACAAGATGGAAGCCAAGATGGCAACGGACAAACAGAACCGGGGAACTCCTTGATGGCGATTGTGGTAGTAGGGCTGTTTCTTCTGATCCTGGCCATTGTGGTGTTCAGCACGGTCTTTTCATTGTTTGAAAAATCCCGCATCGCCAAACACGAGCAGATGAAAAAGGCCAAGGCCAAGACCTTCAGGAAAAAATAGGCAACGTTTTGAGATTCCCTCCCATTCTCCATGTCTGCTTCGAAGATGACGCGCTTTGCCTGGGCTGGGCCGACGGCCTGGTCCTGCGCCAACCCCTGAGCCGTTACAGCCAGCTGCAAACCGCCACGCCCGAGCAGCGCGCGGATTTTCAGATCCAGCCTCATGGGATCTCGGTGTCCTGGCCGCACCTGGGCGAGCCGGTGGTCAGTGTCAACGCCATCGACTGGATCTGGGAGTACCTGTGCGATGCGTCCATGGCTCGCCTGAAGGCCCTGGACTGGCAACTGCAGCAACTGCCGGCGGACGACCAGGCCATCGTCGCGCTGTGGCGGCTGGAGGCGGACGGCTACAACGGCGGCTTCCTGCAGTTCTTCTGCAACTGGGGGCAGCAGACCTGCGAGCTGGCGCTCAGCACCCTGGCCGCGATCGGCGCGCGCAACACTCGGGCCCTGGTCAGCCGCCAGCGCCAGCTGATCGCGCACCTGGAAGGCCACCCGCAACTGGAGCAACTGTGGGACATTCCCGGGCTGCTGAGCGACGAGGAACATGAGCTGATCAGTGGCAAACTGGACGAGCAACTGTGGTCGGCGATGGAGGAGGTCCCGGCCTTGGCGGTGAAGCATTTTTACGTTGGCTGAGGGGCCTGGCGCCGTGTTCTAATGCCGCGCCTCGTCTCGGCAAATGGACTTCACCCCATGTCTGAACCCCGCATCCGCGCGCTCGCGCTGTGCATCTTCCATCACCAGGGCAAGATCCTGGTCAATCAGTTCTTTGATGCCGACAAGCAACAGATGCTGTTCCGCCCCCTGGGTGGCGGCATCGACTTTGGCGAGCACAGTGCCCAGGCAATCGTTCGGGAAATACAGGAAGAGCTGGGGCTGTCGATCAACAGCCTGCGCCTGATCGGCACCCTGGAAAGCCTGTTCACCTATGCCGGCAAGCCCGGCCATGAGTTCGTCCAGGTATACGACGCCCGCTTCGACGACCCGAGTGTCTACCAGCGTGCCCAGCTCGATGCCCGGGAAAGCGATGGCGCGCCCTTCGTGGCCCGCTGGCAGGGCAGCGCCAGCTTCACCGAGCAGACGCCGCTGGTTCCCGCGGGCTTGGCGGACCTGCTCAAGCAGGCGGGCCTGCTTGGCTGACGGGCACTGATGCTGCTGGGTGCCCTGCCGGGCGGGGTGGCCCGGCAGGGCCGCCGGCTCAGAAGTCCCAGCGGGTGCTGAGCATGAAGTTGCGGGGTTCGCCGTAGGCCGCCGAGTTATAGAAACCGACGTTGGTGTAGTAGGACTTGTCGAAGATGTTGTTGACGTTGAGGGTCGCCGACAGGTTCTGGGTGATCTGGTAGCGGGTCATCAGGTCCACCAGCCAGTAGGCCTCCTGGGAAATGTCTTCGTTGATCTTGCGCGGTGCGTTGTAGACCGAATACCAGCCCTCGCTCTGCCAGCGCAGGCCGCCACCGACGGTCAGCTTGTCTAGGTCGCCCTTGAGCTTGTAGCTGGTGTAGAGGTTGACCTGGTCCTGCGGCTCGAAGGTGGAGATCTTGTCGCCCTCGTCATCACGCACGATCTTGTGGGTGTAGCCGGCCTGCACTTGCCAGCCCGGGCTCAGTTCGCCGGAAATCTCCAGTTCGTACCCCTTGGTCACGGCCTTGGCGCCCTTGAACGCGTAGTTGTCGGGGGTGGGCGACTGGTTGTTGTAGGCATCGTCCGGCACCGAGCGGTTGGTCTCGTGCACTTCGAAGTAGGCCAGGCTGCTGTTGAGGCGGCCTTCGAAGAACTCGCCCTTGAGCCCCAGCTCGTAGTTCTGGCCTTCGTCCGGGTTGAGCAGTTTGCTGTCCTTATCCTTGTTCCAGCTTTCCTGGGGCATGAAGATATCGGTGTAGCTGGCGTAGATCGAGAAGTGGTCATCGAGGTCGTAGACCGCGCCGACGTAGGGCACGAAGCGTCCGCTTTCCTTGTAGGACGGGGTCAGGCCGGTGAGGTGATAGTTGACCACGCGCCCGCCCAGAAACAGGTTCAGGTCGTCCATCAGGTTGAGGCGGGTGGTCATGTAGGTGCCGGTCTGGCGCACGGTGTCGTCGGTGCGCTGGGCCGGCAGCCCCCAGATGGGCCGCTCGATCTTGCCGTGCCAGTTGTAGAAGTCCACCACGTTACCCTTGCCCCCGGGGAAGTCCGGGGACCAGTAGCCCTTGCCGGTCCAGCGCGAGTTGGCGATGGAACCGCCCAGCACCAGTTCATGCTCGCGGCCGAACAGATTGAAGGGGCCGCTCAGGTACAGGTCGGCGGAATCGCTGGTGGTGTCGCCGGTGTACTTCTGTGCGTTGACCTTGGCCGTGCCATCGGTCTGCGGCTCGTCGAACTGGATCGAGCCGAGTTCGGCGTGGTAGCTGTTGATCTTGTGGTCCAGTTGCAGCTTGGTGACCCAGCCATCCCCCAGGTCGTGTTCGAGCATGGCAAAAGCGGTGCGGGTGTATTGCTCCCAGCCGCTCCAGGTCGCGCCGTTGTTGTAGGAGCGCGACATGCTGTTGTGCCCGCCGGTGGCGTTGATCAGCGGGAAGGTGCCGGACCAGCTGGAGCCCTTGGGGATGTTGTCCTGGTAGTCGCCGCCCACGGTCAGCAGGGTGTCGGGGGACAGGTCGAATTCGAGGATGCCGTAGTAGGTCGAGGTCTTGCGCGAATAGTGGTCGAGGAACGACTGCTTGTCCTGGTAGGCCGCCACTGCGCGGCCGCGAACATTGCCGGTTTCGGTCAGCGGCCCGCTGACGTCCAGTTCGCTGCGGTAGTTGTCCCAGGAGCCCATGCCCAGGGAGGCGTGGCCCTGGAACTGGGCGGTGGGCTTCTTGCGCACCAGGTTGATGGTGGCGCCCAGGGAGCCGGCGCCGGTCAGCAGGCCGGTGGCACCCTTGAGCACTTCCACCCGGTCGTAGATGGCCATGTCGCTGAGGGTGTTGCCAGCCGAATAGGCGACGTTGCGCACGGTGGAGGGGATACCGTCGTACTGGAAGTTGTTGATCGAGAAACCGCGGGCGTAGTAGTTGGTGCGGTCGGTATCGTAGGCCGAGACGGTGATGCCCGGCGTGTGGCGCATCACGTCGTCGACGTTGTTGAGGCCGAAATCTTCCATGTGCTGCCGGGTGACCACGGTGATCGACTGCGGTGTCTGCCGCGGGGTCAGCACCATGCGGGTCGCCGTGGCGATGGTGCCTGGGGTGTAGGAGCCGCTGCCTTCGGTGACAGTGCCCAACTGGTTGCTGACGATCTGCGTAGTGTCCAGCTCCACGGCCTGGCCGGTCCGGGGCAGGCGGGTCAGCAGCACCGCGTTGGCACCGTTGCGTTCAAAACCCAGGCCGGTGCCTGCCAGCAGCTTGCCCAGTGCCTGTTCCGCGCTCATGCGCCCGCTGACCCCCGCCGACTCGATCCCCTGGGCCAGTGCCGCGGAGTAGGCGATCTGCAAACCGCTCAGGGTACTCAGTTGGTCCAGGGCATTGGCCAGGGACTGGCGGGCGATGGCAAAACTGTAGGTGGCGGTTGCCTGCTTGCCGGCAGCGGTGGTGGGCTCGACCGCCATCACGGGGTTGCAGGCCAGGCAGATGGCCAGCGCGAGGATGCTGCGGGCCGGGGTGAGTGTTGGAAGGTGCATGGAAGTCCCGTACGAAATAGGAATGATTTGCATGAGCAAACACCCTGACGGGTTGGCCTCGGCAAAGCCGTAAAACTTTTTTCAGCCCCCTCCCGGCAGTGTTTCAGCGCAGTATCAGGATGCCGCCCGGCAGGCGGGTGAGCTCGGTGGCGGTGACTTTGCCCAGGGCCTGGACAATGGCCTGCGGGTCATCGAGCTGGTAGTTGCCGCTGACTTTCTGCTGCGCCGCGTCGGCGTTGAACAGCAGGATCGGTGCGCGATGGTAACGACGCAGTTCTTGCAGAACCTGGGCCAGGGGCACGTCCTGGAAGGACAGGCGGCCGTTGATCCAGGCCAGTTGCCGTTCGCTGCCCTCGGGGTTCAGGGGCAGCAACTGGTGGCCCTGCAACTGTTGCCAGTTGCCGGCTTGCAGCAGGCTCTGCTGGCCGTTTTCGTCGGCCAGGCGTACCCGGCCTTCGCGCACGGCCACGGTCACCCCGTTGGCCTGGCGGCTGACGCTGAAGCGGGTGCCGACCACGGTCACCGTGGCGCCGCCGGCCTCGATGGTCAGCGGCCGGGACGGGTCGTGGAAGGCCTCGACATAGAGCTCGCCGCGCAGCAGCTGGATGCGCCGCCGGGCGTTACTGAAGTCGCTGCTGATGGCGCTGTCGCTGCCCAGCACGATGTGCGAACCATCGGCCAGGTCGAAGCGCTGGAGTTCGCCGACCGCGCTCAGCTGATCGGCCTGCAGGCGCAGCGGCAGGTCGCCGAACCAGCCGGCACCGAGCATCACCAGCACCGTGGCCGCGGCGGCCAGCCAGCGAGTGCGGTGGCGTTTTCTGCGCAGCGTGGCGGGGGCCGGGGCGGCCGGCAGGTCCAGGCCCAGCGCCAGCTGTTCCAGGGCCTGTTCGAAGGCGCTGGCCTGCCACAGGTCTTCCAGGGCGCGGTAGGCCTCGGCGTGCTGCGCATGGCTGTTGCGCCACTGTTCAAAGCGCTGGCGCAGCGGCAGGTTGTGGGTCATGGCCTCTCGCTGGGTGAACCAGTAGCTCGCCTGCTCGCGAATGGCGTCGCCGGGAAGGGCGCTGAGGTGTTCAGTCATCGGGGTTCTGCCGGTCGGTGGCTTTGATGCAGGCATTGAGTGCATGGCGCAGGTCCTTTTCCACCGTGCTCAGGGAAACCTGCAAGCGCTGGGCAATCTGGCTTTGCGAAAGATCGTGCAGTTTATGCAAAACCAGGATTTGTTGCTGGCGCTTGGGCAGGGTGGCCAGTACCTGTTGCAGCAAGTGCAACTGCTGCTGGCCCTGGACATGGCTTTCCGGCCCGGGGGCAGCGGTGGGCACTTCGCTGAGCTGGCTGGCGTCGGTGGGCTGGTACTCGAAGCGGCGTTTGCTGCGTTGGCTGCGCAGGTGATCGAAGGCCAGGTACTGGGCGGTCTGATAGAGGAACGGCTGCAAGTGCTCGATGGGGCGGGCGTTGAGCGCCTTGGCCACCCGCAGGTAGGTCTCCTGGGCCAGGTCCTCGGCCAGGTTGGCGCACCCCACCACCCGCGCAAGCATGCGGATCAGCCCCCCGCGCTGTGCAATGAACAGCGCGCTGAGTTGTTGCTGGTCGTCTCCGGTTTCCATCGCCCACTGCTCCCACTACCTGATACGGCTCAGCGTGAATGGCTGGGCATTCTAATGAGAATTCTTATCATTACCAGCGAATTTCCACGGGAGCCTTGTCCTGGGCCTTGTGCAGGGCTTGCGGCACCAGGGAATGATTCGCGCGGCCCATGGTCGATTCAACATGGCCCCCGGTGACCCGTTCGCTCCCCCTCGACGCGCCATCGTGCCGGCCATGCTGCAACCGGTTGCGCCGCTCTGCCGCCAGGTACGTTCAGGGGCGGCGCTGGCAGGGGGTAAAGGTTTTTCGGGAAGGATCGATCATGCGCTGGATTGTCAGGACCCTGTGTTTTGCCTTGTTGTTGCCCGCAGCCCAGCTCTGGGCCGCCGACCCGCAGCCGGCGGTGCAGGCCGCTGCCCAGGACAAGGCCCAGGCGCTGGAGCAGAAAGCCGCGGACAAGGAAAGCCCGAAGGTCGAGCCCCAGGCCGCACCCATTACCAAGAACGAAGTGCAGGCCGTGGACCCGGCCGGCCAGGCCCCGGTGGACGACGCCATCACGTGCCTGTCGCGGACCATCTACTGGGAAGCCAAGGGCGGTGAAAGCGCCGATATGGAGGCCGTGGCCAATGTGGTTCTGAACCGCCTGGGCCATGAGGGTTTTCCCGGGACGGTGTGCGAAGTGGTCAAGCAGGGTTCGGAAAAAAGCCCCTGCCAGTTCTCCTGGTGGTGCGATGGTCGGCCCGACCAGGTGGAAGAAGAGGGCCGCTATACCATCGCCAAGGAAATTGCCCGCAAGGCGCTGAACCAGCAGCTCAAGGACCGTACCGGCGGCGCGCTGTTCTTTCACGACCGCAGTGTTTCGCCGGACTGGTCCCGGGCCTATATCAAGACCACCGAGATCGGCAGCTTCAGCTTCTACAAACCCAAGGACGTCGCGGCGCGCTAGTGGCGTGGGTTTGAGTCGTGGGTACGGGCCTGGTCGTCCTGGCGTAGCCAGCGTTTGCCGAGGGCGGTCAGCCGATGGCGGATGGGCTGGCTGAACATTTTTTGCGAGACCTGGTGCAGCAGGCTTTCGCACAGCTCGCGATCCAGCGGGAAGCCGGCTTCCAGCCATGCCACAGCACAGTGCTCCCAGTGTTCGGAGCCGGACCCCAGGGCGCTCAGCAGTAACTGGCGCAGGCACAGCGGTTCACCCGGCGGGGGCTCTATCCTGAGCCCGGCGAGGGCGCCATGCAGGTCGGCCGCGACCGACTCGTAGGGCCGTTCAAGCAACGGCAGGAGCCAAACGTAGCTGAAGTGCCGGGTCATGACAGGGACATTCCTCTGGGCGCGGCGTGGCTTATTGCACTTGGTCGAACTGATCGGTGATTGCATACCAGTCGGCCTTCATGGCCACGCAGTAATGCTGTTGCTTGGGGGCTGCGAACGGCGTGTCCAGGGTGGCAATGGCGATGGAAATCCACTGGCGATATTCGCCCTGGGTGTCCTGCCAGAACAACGACGAGCCGCAGTGGCAACAGAACTGGCGCAGCACGCCAGGGGAGGACTCGTACACCTTCAGCGTCGATCGCTGGTCGCGGATGTCCAGATTCGCACGCAGCGTACTGGCGTAGGAAGCAAAGGCCGCGCCGTGGCCCTTCTGGCATTTGTGGCAATGGCAGTGGGTGACGGCTTTCAGCGCGCCGCACACTTGGTAAGTCACTGCGCCGCACAGGCAACTGCCTTGATGCTGGATTTGCATGCTCAGGGTTTCCAAAGTTTCAGGGCCAGCATTGCCGCGAGTGGGTGAACCCTTTATAAAACGCCGGCTGCTGATCGCAGCAGCTGCCCAGGAACCCGACCCGCAAGGAGCGACATAGTGAGTCAATCGCCTCAGCCTCTCAACACCTGCATGGGGCGCGTGCGCCTGCCGGGGCTCGCCGGCCTGCTGCTGGCGCTGGCCGGCTGCGGCGCCCTGACCGATGTGCGGTCCTTTTCCACGCCCTATTCCACGCCGCCGGGTGGCGAAACCGTGCGCCTGCGGGTGATCAGCGACGGCATGGTGCGCGGTGTGCCCAGGTCCGACTGCGTGGATTTCCGCCTGCCCGGTGCCGGGGTCGTGGTGGCTGCCCGGGACGGCTACGCCAACCGTAACGGTGAAAGCCTGGGCATGGCGGCGCCGCAGACTCCCGCAGTGCCCGGTACCCGGACCGAAGTGCTGGTGCCGGCCGGGCAGCCCATGGCGTTCCACTACCTGGGCAACCAGTGCTACAACCTGTTCAGCTTCGTGCCCAAGGCAGGCGTGGACTACCAGCTGGAAGCCTCGGGGATGTACAAGTGCGCGGTGATGCTCAAGCAGGCGCCGCTTGGCTCGAAGGAATATGCTGCGGCCCCGTTGAAAGACAGCAAGCTGTGCCGGGTGACGGACAACCTGTAACGCCCCGGACCTGAACCCGGGCAGAGGAGAGAGGCACCATGCAGGCCTTGGAAAACCGCATTCCACCCCCTTTTGTTGCGGTCCTGTTCGCGGTGTTGATGGGGCTGCTTGCGCGCGGGTTGCCGGGCCTGGATCCGGGCTTGGGCACACGCCTGTTGCTGGCGCTGCCGCTGGTGATGGCCGGGCTGCTGTTTGTCCTGGCCGGAGGGCTTGCCTTTCGCCGGGCCAAGACCACGGTCAACCCGCTGAAACCCGCCAGCGCCTCGGCCCTGGTGACCTCGGGGATCTACCAGTACACACGCAACCCGATGTATGTCGGCTTTGCCCTGTGGCTGCTGGCCTGGGGGCTGTACCTGGCCTCGCCCCTGGTGCTGCTCGGCGTGCTGGGGTTCGTCTTGTACATGAACCGCTTTCAGATCTACCCCGAAGAGCGGGCGCTCGGGCAGTTGTTCGGGGCTGATTTTGCGGCGTATCGCCAGCGTGTGCGGCGCTGGCTTTAGGCGGTACGGCTGTTCAAGCCGCCACTTGCGCCTGCAGTTGCAACTGGCCATCCACTTCGCGGGTCAGGCCGCTGGCGACGAACAGCGGTACCAGCAATTTGTGCAGTTGGGGGTCGACGAATTCCTTGACCGTTGCCAGGTCCAGATCGCCGCTCGCCGGCAGCTCGGCCTTGGTGAAGGACAGCCAGGCTTTCTTCAGGGCCTGCAGCACATCGCTGCCGGCGGTGGAGGCGAAGCGCCGGTTGGCCACCCGGCCGGCGAAGTTGAAGGTGTGCTGGTAGTCGTAGCCGCTCTCGTCACCCTGGCTGGCGACACAGCGACCACAGGAGCAGGGGCCATCGGCGAAGGCCGCGCGCAGGTAGCTGTTGAAATCGACGATGGGCTTGAGGGCCAGGCGCTTGTCGACTTCGAACAGGTCCCCGGTCATTTTTGCTTCACTGCTCAAGGTCATTTTCCTCACTGTCAGGCGGTATATTTCTCAAGGGGCGCACCATACCAGCCGGATCGGCCCAGGGGTACTTTTCTGGCGTTGTCCGCGGCTTGAGAGAGGGGGGACATCTGCTAGGATCCATCGGCTTTTATGGCGGGGCGACGGGCAGCACCCGGCCCCTGTGTCTTGATCTCATCGAGGAACATCCATGTCGATCTACGCAATCACCGTTCCCTGTTTTGCCCAGATGCTGCGCGCCCTGGAGGGCTTTCTCGCCAAGGGCGAAGAGCAGGCCCGGGAGCGGGGGTTCGAACCCCAGGTGCTGTTGCAGTCGCGGCTGGCACCGGACATGTATGACCTGGCGGCCCAGGTGCGTTTTGCCTGCACCCAGGCCCGGGAAGCGGTACAGCGCCTGAGCGGGCAGCCTGTGACTGCATTGCAGGCGCCGGCCGGTTTGGCCGAGGCCAGGGCACTGATCGAAGACACCCTGGCGTTCCTGGCGGCGGCGGACCGCGAGCTGATCGACAGCAGTGGCCAGAGGGCCATCGCCATCGAGCTGCACAACGGTATTGCCTTCGACATGAACGGCGAGGAGTTCGCGCGCAACTGGGCGACGCCGCAGTTCTATTTCCACCTGGTCACGGCCTACAACATCCTGCGGCACAACGGTGTGCCCCTGGGGAAGGCCGATTATGCCCAGCACATGTTCGCCTACCTGCGCCAACCGCAAGAAGCCTAGCCGCGCCAGCCGCAGACTCCCCGGCCAGCGTCAGGTCAACGGCCGATGGCCGCATCACCCGGCGCTCCAGGCCCTACAGCGCCGGCCGCGGCAACTGCACCCATTCCTGCACTGCCGGCCGTTGCCACTGGCGCCGGGCATAGTCCACCAGGTTCGCCGGTACCGGGTCACCGTTGAGGATCAGCCGGTTGAGCATCAGCGCCAGGTCGACATCGGCGATCGACCACTGGCCGCACAGGAAGTCGCGGCCATCCGCCAATAGCTCCTGCGCGGCCTCCACCAGGGTGTTAGCCGCCGCTTGGGCCTGGGGCGACAGCGGTTCGCCCTTGCAGCCGTAGAACACCACCAGGGTCGTGCGCTCCTGGCGGATCGGCAGCAGGTCGCTGCGCAGCCAGGCCTGGACCTGGCGGGCCTTGGCACGCTGGCGCAGGTCCTGGGGATAGACCGGGTTGTGCGGGAACAGCTGTTCCAGGTATTCAGCGATGGCCGAGGATTCGGACAGGGCAAAATCCTCCAGCACCAGGGTCGGCACGCGCTGGGTCAGGGACAGGCGGGTGTAGGCCGGCTCGCGGTTCTGCGCGGCGTCCAGGTCCAGGGGCAGCAGGTCGAAGTCGATACCCTTTTCCCGCAGCACCACGAACACGGACAGGGCATAGGGGCTGGTGAACTGGGCATCGACGTACAGGCGCGGGCGGGAAGCGGTCACGGCGGTCTCTCCAAGGGGGGAGCGCCCACGCTAGGAGATCTTGGTCGATAAATAAAATGCAGGTTTTTTATCCGTGCATTCCTCATAGGAATACTGGCGTTTCGGCCTCCGTGCGCGATGCAGCCTTGGCGATGCGGTTCTGGAGTCGCGGGCGGGCGTCGGAGGCGGACCGGGGCGTGCAGCGTTGGCTGTGCAGTCGCCAGCGTCGGTTATCGAGCCGGTCCACGGGGTGCGGAAAAACCCGGCTTCAGCGTGTTGCAGTTGATCGACTGGCGTCAGCGGCGGGTGCGCCTGTGCCGCGCGAGTGGCCAGCATTGGCAGGCACATTGCCTTGATCGAGAAGGCAAAGTACTGGCCCCGGGCAGTCTGAAGTGTCGCCAAAATCACTTTATTTTCAGGTGGTTAGGTGACCGCAAAATGCGCCATGTGTTGATTACGCTGACTTCGTTTGCCCTGTTGGGCGGGGCTTCTGCGGCCCAGGCCCGGGAGCTGGCGGCCAATGACCGATATATCTGCAGTTGGGGGGCGGGCACTGCCGCCAGGGCCCAGGAATTGAAGTTGTCCGGGGTGTCGCTGTATGCGGCGCGGCAGAAGATCCAGACCTACAAGTTCAGCAAGGGCTGGATGCGCATGATGGCCCTGGGCATTACCGAGCAGACCTACGACAGTCCCTCGCGGATCAAGCCCGAGGCACTACGCAAAAGCTTTAACGAGGATTGCCTGAGGTATAAGTTGGCTCGCCGCTGAGGGGGGCGCAGATCTGCACCGGGTCGCAGGCCTGTAGCTGGCCCGGGCCGCCCCGGGCAGGAGCCTGAAGGGCGCGCGGCCTCCTGCGGCTGTGTCTGATCTGCCTGTTTGATCATGAATGGAACTTGTGATCATCGCGATTAAAATGAGTTTGTCTCACCAAGTGCCGAGTGCCGACAATGGCTCCCATCAAACACAGGGGAGTTGCATGTCATGGCTTTGGCCCATTCTCTAGGATTTCCGCGCATTGGCCGCGACCGTGAACTGAAGAAAGCGCAAGAGGCGTTCTGGAAGGGCGAACTCGACGAAGCCGGCCTGCGCGCCGTGGGCCGTGATCTGCGCAAGACTCACTGGGAGCTGCAGAAAAACGCCGGTATCGACCTGCTGCCCGTAGGCGATTTCGCCTGGTACGACCAGGTTCTGACCCATTCCCTGATGTTCGGCGTGATTCCCCGGCGTTTCCGTCCGCAGCATGGCCCAGCCACGCTGCAGACCCTGTTCGGCATGGCGCGTGGCGTCAGCGACGGCTGCTGCGGCGGTGCCCACGCCCAGGAAATGACCAAGTGGTTCGACACCAACTACCACTACCTGGTGCCTGAATTCGGCGCCGACCAGCAATTCCAGCTGGGCTGGGAGCAGCTCTTCGAAGAGGTCGAGGAGGCCCGGGCCCTGGGGCACGCCGTCAAGCCGGTGCTGATCGGCCCGCTGACCTACCTGTGGCTGGGCAAGGCCAAGGGCGCAGAGTTCGACAAGCTGGAGCTGTTGGACCGCCTGCTGCCGCTGTACGGCCAGATCTTCCAGCGCCTGGCGGCCCAGGGTGTGGAGTGGGTGCAGATCGACGAGCCGATCCTGGTGCTGGACCTGCCCCAGGATTGGAAAAACGCGTTCGAACGTGCCTACAACCAGATCCAGCGCGAGCCGCTGAAAAAACTCCTGGCGACCTATTTCGGTGGCCTGGAAGAGAATCTCGGCCTGGCCGCGAACCTGCCGGTCGACGGCCTGCACATCGACCTGGTGCGTGCTCCCGAGCAGTACCCGACCATCCTCGATCGCCTGCCGGCCTACAAGGTGCTGTCACTGGGCCTGGTCAATGGCCGTAACGTCTGGCGCTGCGACCTGGAAAAAGCCCTGGCTACCCTGCAGCACGCCCATGAGCGCCTGGGTGAGCGCCTGTGGGTGGCGCCTTCCTGCTCGCTGTTGCACAGCCCAGTGGACCTGGGCCGTGAAGACCAGCTGGACGCCGAGCTCAAGAGCTGGCTGGCCTTCGCCGTGCAGAAATGCCAGGAAGTGGCGGTACTGGCCCAGGCGGTGAACCAGCCGCAGGCCCAGGCGGTGCTCAAGGCCCTGGAGCAGAGCCGCGCCGTACAGGCCAGCCGCGCGGCCTCGCCGCGCATCCACAAACCGGCGGTACAGGCTCGGGTGGCGGCCATCACCCCCAAGGACAGCCAGCGGCGCTCGGCCTTCATCCGGCGTATCGCCAAGCAGCGCGCCGGCCTCGACCTGCCGCTGTTCCCCACCACCACCATCGGTTCGTTTCCGCAGACCGCCTCGATCCGCCTGGCACGCCAGTCGTTCAAGCAGGGCAAGCTGAGCGTGGCCGAATACACCGAAGCCATGCACAGCGAAATCCGCCACGCGGTGCTGGTGCAGGAACGCCTGGGCCTGGACGTGCTGGTGCACGGCGAGGCCGAGCGCAACGACATGGTCGAGTATTTCGCCGAGCAGTTGGACGGCTATGTGTTCACTCGTTTCGGCTGGGTGCAGAGTTACGGTTCCCGGTGCGTCAAGCCGGCGGTGATCTTCGGTGACCTGAGCCGCCCCAAAGCCATGACCGTGGAGTGGATCCGCTACGCCCAGGGCCTGACCGACAAGGTGATGAAGGGCATGCTCACCGGCCCGGTGACCATGCTGATGTGGTCTTTCCCGCGCGAAGATGTGAGCCGCGAAGTGCAGGCCCGGCAATTGGCCCTGGCGATCCGCGACGAAGTGCTGGACCTGGAAGCCGCCGGCATCAGGATCGTGCAGATCGACGAAGCCGCGTTCCGTGAAGGCTTGCCGCTGCGCCGGGCGCAGTGGCAGCACTACCTGGACTGGGCCACCGAAGTGTTCCGCCTGTGCGCCTCTGGCGTGCGTGATGAAACCCAGATCCACACCCACATGTGCTACAGCGAATTCAACGATGTGATCGAGTCCATCGCCGCCATGGATGCGGATGTCATCACCATCGAGACCTCGCGTTCGGACATGGAACTGCTGGACGCCTTCAAAGCCTTCGCCTACCCGAACGAGATCGGTCCGGGCGTCTATGACATCCACTCGCCACGGGTGCCGGATGCCTCGGAAATGGCCAACCTGCTGCGCAAGGCCGCCCAGCGCATTCCTGCCGAGCGCCTGTGGGTCAACCCGGACTGCGGCCTGAAGACCCGCGGCTGGCCGGAAACCGAAGCAGCCCTGGTGCACATGGTCACCGCGGCCCGTCAGTTGCGTAAAGAACTGGCCTGATCGGCCAACCCCGCCACCGGAGCCCGTCGGCGTGCTCCGGTTTTCTGCTTCCAGCATGGCATCGTGGGCAAGTGGTGCGAGGGCGAGCAAGCAGGTAGCGGAGGCCGGTGCGGCGTATCTGATCCGTATTTTTCTTGCGCATCTGCGTCTGTTATCAGAACAGCCATGGTTTGAAAATGGCGCGCCCGGCCGGCTTTACGGCTGGAGACCGGGCCCGCTGCACCGCATACCTACTGTTCAGGAGGCCTGATGACTAAGATGGCGTTTTTCTTGTTTGGATTTTTAGCCTTGACCATCGCGCTCGGTGCGCTCGCGACTATCTCTCCGACCTGACCCCCGAGCCCTTTGCGGCTCTTGCTTCATATCCCCGCGCAATCAGTGGCAGCCCGGCAAGCGCCGCCACTGCCTTGTACTTATTTGGAACACTTTCGTGCCCCGACCACGCAGAGGATCACCGCCACGGTGACCCCGAGCATGCCCAGGCTGACGTGCTCGTGGAGCAGGCCGGCGGCCAGGGCCAGGCCGAAAAAGGGTTGCAGCAACTGCAACTGGCCGACGGCGGCGATCCCGCCCTGGGCCAGCCCGCGGTACCAGAAGACAAAACCGATCAGCATGCTGAACAGCGATACGTAGCCCAGGCTGACCCAGGCCGGCAGGCTGATGCCGCTAAAGGAGGCGGGCATGCTGAACAGGGTCAGTGCGGCCATCAGTGGCAGCGACAGCACCAGGGCCCAGGAGATCACCTGCCAGCCGCCCAGGGTGCGCGACAGCTTGGCGCCTTCGGCATAACCCAGGCCGCATACCAGTACGGCCAGGAGCATGAGCAGGTCACCCTCGGGTGAAGCCGTGAGGCCCTGGGACAGGGCATAGCCCACCACCAACAGGCTGCCGAGCACCGAGAACAGCCAGAACACAGGGCGCGGCCGCTCGCCGCCGCGCAGCACGCCGAACACCGCGGTGGCCAGGGGCAACAGGCCGAGGAACACAATGGAATGGGCCGAGGTCACGTACTGCAGGGCCAGGGCCGTGAGCAGCGGAAAGCCCAGCACCACGCCCAGGGCAACGATGGTCAGGGGCAGGAGTTGGACGCGGCTCGGACGGCGCTGCTTGAACAGCAGCAGGATGCACAACGCCAGGAGCCCGGCGATGGTGGCCCGGGCCACGGTGAGGAATAGCGGGTCGAACTCCAGCACCGCGACCCGGGTGGCCGGCAGTGAGCCGCTGAAGATCAGCACGCCGATAAAGCCGTTGAGCCAGCCACTGGCGTTTTTTTCCAGGGTTGGGGATTGCAGGGTCGATGTCCGTTCCATTCGGGGAGTGCTCAAGAAGTGGGAGGCCGCAGCGGCGGGGGCTTGTGTCGAGCCCATCCTAGGATTGAAAATCAGCACAATCAAAAAATTGTCATGGATACAGCGCCTATGGCCCGTGCCCGCTACAAACAACTGGTGGACACCTTTGCCGCCGATATCCGTACCGGCATCCTTGCCCCCGGCACCCGCCTGCCCACCCATCGCGAGCTGGCGGCGCGGGAAGGGCTGGCCCTGGTCACTGCATCGCGGGTCTATGCCGAGCTGGAAGCCATGGGCCTGGTCAGCGGTGAAACCGGGCGTGGGACCTATGTCCGGGAAACCGCCTTGCCGCCAGGGCAGGGCGTGGACCAGCCCGCCACGGCACCGGGCACCCTGGACCTGAACTTCAACTACCCGGCGTTGCCCGGCCAGGCCGAACTGCTGCGTAGCGCCTTGCGCCAGTTGGCGGCGACCGGCGACCTGGAAGCCTTGCTGCGCTACCAGCCCCACGCCGGGCGCAGTCATGAGCGGGCCACGGTAGCGCGCTACCTGGCAGGCCATGGGCTGGTGGTGGAGGGCGAGCAGGTGCTGCTGGTCAGCGGCGCCCAGCACGGCCTGTCGACCACCCTGATGGCGTTGCTCAGGCCCGGTGATGTGGTGGCGGTGGATGCCTTGACCTACCCCGGGTTCAAGGTGGTGGCCGAGGCCCACGGGCTGGAACTGCTGGCCATTCCCCTGAGCGAGCAGGGGCCGGACCTGGAGGCCTTCGAGCGCCTGTGCCAACGGCGGCGGGTGCGCGCGGTATACGCCATGCCGACCCTGCACAACCCCATGGGCTGGGTGCTGGACCTGGCCTGGCGCCAGCGCCTGGTGGCGATTGGCCGGGCCCACGGGCTGCTGATCATCGAAGACGCCGCCTACGCCTTCCTGGCCCAGGATCCTCCCGCGCCGCTGGCTGCCCTGGCACCAGAGATCACGGTCTACATCTCGGGGTTCTCGAAGAATGTGGCCACCGGCCTGCGGGTCGGTTATGTGGTGGCGCCGCCGGCCTGGGTGGCGCTGATCGAGCGTGCGATCCGCACCAGCACCTGGAACACCCCGGGGGTGATGACCGCCATGGCCTGTGCCTGGATCGAGGACGGCACGGTGGCGCGCCTGGAGCACCAGAAGCGCGAGGATGCCCAGGCCCGCCAGGCCCTGGCCCGGGAAGCCCTGGCCGGGCTGGCCTATGTCAGCCATCCGAACTCCTACTTCCTCTGGCTGCCCTTGCCCGAGGAAGTCCGGGCCGATCAGGTGGCCATGGCGCTGCTGCGGGAGAAGGTCTCGGTGTCCACCGCCGAGCCCTTTGTCGGCGCCGGCCCGGTGCCCCACGCCATTCGCCTGGCGTTGGGCTCGGTGGCCATGGCCGATCTGGGCGTGGCGCTAGCCAGGGTCCGGCAGGTGATCGGCCGCTACGCCTTCTGAAGCGGCAAGCGTCAAAGCTTGAACTGGGTCACCAGGGCATTGAGGTCCACCGCCAGGCGTGACAGCTCCTGGCTGGCGGCATTGCTCTGGTTGGCCCCGGCCGAGGTCTGGGTCGACAGGTCGCGGATATTGATCAGGTTGCGGTCCACCTCGCGGGCGACCTGGGCCTGTTCCTCGCTGGCGCTGGCGATCACCAGGTTGCGCTCGTTGATGGTGGTGATGGCCTGGGTGATCTGGTCCAGGGCCAGCCCCGAAGCGCGGGCGGCTTCCAGGGTCAGGTGGGCGCGCTCGTTGCTGTTGCGCATGGCACTGACCGCACCTTCGGTGCCTTCCTCGATGGTGTTGATCATGCTTTCGATTTCCTGGGTCGACTGCTGGGTGCGATGGGCCAGGGCCCGCACTTCGTCGGCGACCACGGCGAAGCCGCGTCCGGCGTCCCCGGCCCGCGCGGCCTCGATGGCGGCATTGAGCGCCAGCAGGTTGGTCTGTTCGGCAATCGAGCGGATCACTTCCAGCACCTGGCCGATATTGCGCACGTCCACCGCCAGGTTTTCCACCCGCTGGCAGGTCTGGGTCACGTCTTCGGCCAGTTGGCCGATGGAGTCGACGGTGTGCTGTACCTGCTCGCGGCCGTGATGGGCCGTGCGGTCGGTTTCCTGGGAGGCTTCGGAGGTGCTCACCGCATTGCGCGCCACTTCCTCCACGGCGACGGTCATTTCATTGACCGCGGTGGCCGCCTGCTCCACTTCATTGCTTTGCTGGTGCAGGGTCTGGCTGGAATGCTCGGTGACCGCGTGCAGTTCCTCGGCGGCGGAGGCCAGCTGGTTGGACGAATCGGCGATCCGCTGCAGGGTGCCGCGCAGGCTGGCCTGCATGGTCTGCAGGGCGTGCAGCAGGCGCGCCGGTTCGTCCTTGCCGCTGACTGCGATGCTCTGGCCGAGATCACCGCGGGCGATGGTTTCCGCTACCTCCACGGCCTGGCCCAGGGGGCGCACGATGCTGCGGGTCAGGAACAGGGCCAGGACCACGGTCAGGGCCACCACGACCAGCATGATCAGCAGGACCATGCCCACCGCACCTTTGAACACCTGGTTGCTTTGCGCCGCCGCGGCGATACCGCCCCGGGTGTTGACGTCGATGATGGTCAGCAATTCCTTGAGCATGGCATCGGCATTGGCCAGGAACGGGCCGCCGTCGACGATGTCGATCGCCGCTTCCTTGTGGCCCTGGCGCATCAGGTCGGTGATCCGGTGCTGGTCCTTGAGGTATAGCGCCTCGGCTTCGACAAAACGCTCGTAGGCGGCGCGTTCGTCGTCGACGTTGATCAGTTTTTCATAGGCCTGCTGTTGCCGATCCTGCTGCTGCTCCAGCTCGCTGAGGCGCGACAGCAAGGCCTGCACGTCACCGCTGTCGCGCACCACCAGCATGCGCAGGGTCAGGGTTCGGATCTGGGTGCTGGTCAGGGCCAGGGCATTGGCGGCAACGATGGATGGCTGCCAGTTCTGGTCGACCTCAAGGGATTGCTGGTTCATGCGTTGCATTTCCAGCAGGGAGAAACCTCCCAGGGCCAGGGCCAGCAGGGCGATCAGGGCGAAGCTGAACCCTGCGCGGCGGGAAATGTTCATCGTTCTCAAGAGCATGACTGTGTTCCTTGTGGCGGCAAAAAGTACAACCGGCGAGGCGAGTCGCGGTTTGCATCGGTGCGGTGCGCGGTGGGGCCAGGCCCCACGGCACCGTCGGCTTTTTGCACACAAGGCAGGCGGCAGGCGCATCTGATCGGCGCCTTTGTCCAGTGCTTTCCAGGATCGACAGGTTGCACGGCCTGCCTGGAAAACCCGCCAATGATAGCACGGTGACATCTGTCGCGGGCGCCTGGCCCGCGGCTTTCACCGGCCTTCGGTCTGGAGAAAGCCCTGGATGGAGCGGGCGCTGGTGGCCGGGTCGACCTGCATGAAGCAGTGCTGGCCATCGATCACCTGAGTGCTCAGGTGCCGGTTGATGGCCGCCCAGCGCTTGATCGAGCGAGCCACGTAGGGGTAGCTGTCGCGGCCATGGATCACCAGGCTTGGGGTCTTCACCTGGCGCAGCGAGCGCCACAGGCGGCGGGGAAAGGAGCTGTAGATATCCACTTCGCGCTCGGGGGCGCATTTGAGGGCCACGCCTTGTTCGTCGTCCTTCAGGCCGTGTTCGACATAAGCGGCCAGGGCCGCGTCGCTCCAGCCCTTGAAGATGCCCCGGTTGGCCAGCGCGGCCTTGGCGGCGGCGCGGTCCGGCCAGCGCCGGCGGCGGGCGGCGGCCTTGCGCGCGAGGCTGTGGCGGCGGTTCAGGCCCAGGGCCGACAGCACGCCCAGGGAGCCGATCATGGAGGGGGTGAAGATCACCGGGTCCAGCATCACCGCCTTGCGAAACAGTTGCGGGCGTTCGGCGACGATCAGGCAGGTGAGCACCCCGCCAAAACTGTGGCCCAGCGCATAGCGCGGTACCTCGCCATAGGCATCGAGCCCGGCTTCGAAGGCCTCGGCTGCCAGTTCGGCGGTACGGTTCCAGCCCAGGAACGGGCCGCCGTGGTCGGTATCGCCGTGGCCCTGGACGTCACTGAGCCACAGGTCGAAGGACTCGGCCAGCAGCGCCAGCATCGGCTGATAGGCCATGGAACAGAAACCGTTGCCGTGCAGGAAGTGCAGCAGCGGCTTGCCCGAAGGCGCGGAGCGCAGGCCGCGCAGGGTGAAGCCTTCGGGACAGGGGTAGGACCAGGGAAGCAACTGCATGGGGCCTCGGGGCAAACGCTGAATACAGCCGGGCATTGTCGATGGCCCGGCCCTTGAGTCAAGGGCCGATCCTGACCGAGTCCAGCACTACCCGGTCTTGAGCTGGCGAAACGACAGGCTGATGCGCTCGCCGGCGTCCGGCGCCTTGGGGATCGCGTGCAGCCAGTGTTTCTGCAGTTCGTCCGACATGTGCAGCAGCGACCCGCTGGCTAGGCTGTAGTCGAAGGTGGCGCCGCTTTCCTTGTGGCGAAAGACCATGGCCCGGGCATGGCCCAGGGAGACGATCACCACCCCGGTGCCTGTCACCAACTGTTCATTGGCGTCGGAATGAAAGCCCATGGAGGATTGGCCGTCGGGGTAGCAGTTGAGCAGGCAGTTGTTGGGACGAAAGCCCAGCAGTTGCTCGATGGGCCCGCACAGCTGCTCCAGCGCTTCGGGCATCGGCACGGCGGGGTAGGTGATCTGCGAGTAGTCGTAGGGCGCGCCGAAACTGGCGGTCTTGCGCGCACGCATGCGCTCGTCCCACAGCACGGAGTCCTTGAGGTGGTTGAACAGCCGATGCGGGTCGGCGATGAAGTCGGGGAAAAAGTCGATTTCGGGTGGAGTCATGGGAGTACTGCCTGTCGTGAAGGACAGCGCCTGCGGGGGCAGGGCGTGATCCTTATCGGTCCTTGATGGGTGCCTGGAGTGTGCCGCCTGCCACCGACTGGATAAACTGTGCGGCCTTTTGCCCCAGGTCCGCCTGGGAAGCGCGGATCAGCAGGACCAGGGGCGCCAGGGACAGTGGCTCGATGTCCAGCCGTTGCTGGCTGGAATTGCGCAGTATCAGGGTCAGCTCGGTCCACTGGTCATCGTCGGTGGTCCGGCTGTCACCATCGGAATCCACATTGCAGCCAGCGCCCCACAGGTGTTCGGCCACCCGGTAGAACGCCGGGCGTGGTCCGGGCTGTTGCAGAAGCAGGGCATGTGGCGAAGGCATGGCGTGGAGCTCGGGCGAGGTGGCGTTCCAGGTCGGTAACGGTATCTCGCCGCCGGCGTGCGGCGCAACTGCGAAGAGGGCAGGCGCCGAGCATCCGGCCGGCTTGCTCAGCCGCCGTTGGCGCTGAGGATGCTCGCCACCTGGCGTGGCTGGCAGTTGAGGTAGGGCGAGGTTTTCAACCAGCGCTGGTCCGGGTACCAGGAGAACATGAACTGGCCATCCTTGAGCTTGTCTATCACCTGGCGCGCCACTTGCGGGCGCACCGCGGGGCAGCCCTGGCTACGGCCGATGCGGCCCTGGCGCTGGCTCCACAAGGGGTTCACGTAGTCGGCGGCATGGATCACGATGTCGCGGTCCCGGGCCCGGTCGTTGAAGCCCGGTTCCAGGCCGTCCATGCGCAGCGAGTAGCCATGGCTGCCTTCGTAACTTTCCTGGGTGCGGAACAGGCCCAGGCTGGATTGGTAGCTGCCCAGGCGATTGGAGAACTGGGTAGCGAAGTTTTCCCCGGATTTCTGCCCGTGGGCCACCAGGTCGCGCAGCACCAGTTTTTTGGTCCGCAGGTCGAAGATCCACAGGCGCCGTTCGGTGGAGGGCTGCGAGTAGTCGATCACCGCCAGGTGGCGGGCTTGTCGGGCGCCGCTGCCTACCGCGCATTGCATGGCGTTCAGGGCACTTTTCAGGGCCTGGGGATTGAGTTGCGGGGCGGCGTGGGCGAGGCTGGCGTACAGCGTGGGGCTGGCGACGGGCTGGACTTTGCTGGCGGCGAAGGACGAAATGGAAAAGGCGCCCAGGGCAATGGCCACCAGGCAGAACCGGCACGAGAAATTCAACATGTATAGAGCGTCCCCATGGTCACTTTGGCTCCTGACGTCCTGTCGTTCCCCCGGCAGTCTGGTCTATATGTTTAATGCCCAGGCCCGATTGTTTTCCGCATCTGCCGTAATGGTTGGCCGCCCGCTGGGCGCCCACGGATTGGAGTAAAGCAGTTGTTCAAAAAACCCGCATGTTACTTGACCCTGTGCCTGCTCGCTGCGCCATTGGTCGCGCTGGCCGATGAGCTGCCACAGCTGTCGGCGAGCCCGATGCAAACGGCGCTGACGCAACTGGCCGTGGCTTGCCCGGCCCTGGCGCCGCGGCTCAATACCCCGGCCCAGCAGCTGTTGCAGGGCTTCTACCAGCAACAGGGCGAACAGCAGGTGTGGTCCGTGGCGGGCCGCCTGGCCAGCTTGCAGGCGCAGTTGGCGCAACTGGTGGACGACGGGCTGGACCCGGACCACTACCGCCTGCCGCAGGCGAGCCCGGCGGGAGATGGCCTGTGCAGCGATATCGATATCACCCATCAGTACCTGCAAGCCCTGCAGGACCTGCATTACGGTCGCCTGGCGCAAAGCCGTTTCGAGCCTATGTGGCGGGCCCAGCCGCTGCCGGACGATCGCCAGAGCGCGCTGCTGGCGATTGCCGTGCCGGGCATCGCCCACATCGCCACGGCCTTCGAGCAGGCGCGCCCCAGCCTCGCGCAATACCGCAACCTGCGCCAGGCCTATGCCCATGAGCGCCAGCAACCCTTGCCCCAGTGGCAGGCCGTGGCCGGCGGCCCGTTGCTGCGCCCGGACATGCAGGACAAGCGGGTGCCGGACCTGGCCCTGCGCCTGTACCACGGCGGCTACCTGCAAAGCCCGGTGGTCAACCCGGACAACGCCTACAGCGGCGAGCTGGTCAGCGCGGTGAAGAACTTCCAGCTTGGCCATTCGCTGCAGGCCGACGGTGTGGTCGGCGCGGGCACCCTGAAAGAGATGAACATCAGCCCGGCCGAGCGCCGCGAACAGCTGCGCATCAACCTCGAACGCCTGCGCTGGCTGGCCCAGGATTACGAGCCGAACCTGGTGCTGGTGAACGTTGCCGCCGCCCAGTTGACCTTCTATCAGCACGACGCGGTGGTCTGGCAGACCCGCACCCAGGTCGGCCGCGCGGAGCGCCAGACGCCCTTGCTCAAATCCCAGGTCACCCGGCTGACCCTGAACCCCACCTGGACCGTGCCGCCGACCATCCTCAAGGAAGACAAGCTGCCGGAAATCCGCCGCGACCAGGGTTTCCTCAACCGCCAGAACCTGCAGGTGCTGGATGCCAACGGCCAGCCCCTGGCGGCCGAGGACATCGACTGGGACCGCCCCGGCAACATCCTCCTGCGCCAGGGCGCCGGCCCGCGCAACCCCTTGGGGCGCATCGCCATCCGCTTCCCCAACCCGTTCTCGGTGTACCTGCACGACACCCCGAGCCAGGCGCTGTTCAGCAAGGGGCCGCGGGCCTTCAGCTCCGGCTGCGTGCGGGTCGAGCAGGCCCTGCAACTGCGCGACTGGCTGCTCAGCCCGGCGGAGCGGTTGCGCACCCACGAGCTGTTGGCCACCGGCCTGACCCACGAGTTCCGCCTGGCCAAGCCGGTGCCGATCCTGCTCAGCTACTGGACGGTGCAGGCCGACAGCCACGGGCAACTGCTGTATGCCCCGGATATCTACGGGCATGACCAGGTGCTGTCGACTGCGCTGGGCAGCAAGATCTGATGTGGCTGTGTGGGTGAAGGCAAACCCTGGCCAGGGAGCTTGCTCCCTAGGGGGCGTAGCCGCCCCGAGGCCTTCATGGCGCTCTAGCGGACGCAGGCTCTCTCGCCACCGTCGCCTTAGCGCGAGCAGAAAAAACGCCGCGGTGCCTGGATGGGCGTCGCGGCGTTTTCCATAGCGGGTTTCAAGGCTGCACAGGCGCCAGCCGGTCGTAGATCACATCCAGGGCCGGGCCCAGGTCGCCGTCGCCCTGGGCCACGGCTCTGATGCCCTGGGGTACCGGCAATGACGGATCGCCATGCATCCCGAACGGCGGCGGCAAGCTTGCCCCCTTTGCCGGACGCTCATAGATCACCCGGCCTTCCTTGACGGTCTTGAGCACTTGGATCTCGCTCAGGGTCTCGGGTTTGACGGTCAGCGGGTTGGCCGAGAGCACCGCGAAATCCGCCAGCTTGCCCGGGGTGATGGAGCCTTTGCGGTCTTCTTCGAAATGCTGGTAGGCCGACCACAGGGTCATGGCCTTCAGCGCCTGCAAGGGCGTCACCCGCTGGTCCGGGCCGAGTACGTAGCCGCTGCGGGTGGTGCGGTTGACCGTGGCTGCCAGCACTCGCATGGAGTCCGGCAGGGCCACCGGTGCATCGTGGTGGGTGGTGAATTTCATCCCGGCCTGGAGCACCCACTGGGTCGGCGAGATGTTTTCCGCGCGTTCGGGCCCCAGCACCGACTGGCGATGCCAGTCGCCCCAGTAGTAGGTGTGCATGGGGAATAGGGAAGGGAAGATCTTCAGTTGCTTGAGTTCGGCCACCTGGTCCTTGCGCAGGGTCTGGCCGTGGATCATTACCGGCCGCACATCGACCCCGGGGTAGGCCTGTTCCGCGGCACGCATGGAACCGAGCAACTGGTCGATGGCGCGGTCGCCGTTGGTGTGGGAAAGGATCTGCCAGCGGTTGGCCAGGGCCTCTTTATAGATGGCCAGGGCGTCGGCGTCTTTGACCACGCCGTAGCCGGCATAGCTGGCGTCCTGGCCCTGGGGCGGCTTGAAGTAGGGCTGGCTCAGCCAGGCAGTCTTGCCCTGGGGCGAGCCGTCCAGGGTCAGCTTGACCCCACCGATGCGAAAGTGCTGGTTGTACACCACCGGCTGGTTGCTCGGGTGATACCAGGGGGCGACCATCAGTTGCTTGACGCCGGGGGTGAGGATATCCGGGTAGGAGACGATGTCCGCCAGCAACTTGCCATCGCCCGCGGCCTTGATCGCGGTCTTGACCTGGTCCGGGGAGGAGCGGCCGTCCTGGATCGTGGTGTAGCCATAGCTGACATACAGCTTCTGCCCGGCGCTGAGCATGTCCACCGCCTGGTCGGCGGTGAGCTTGGGGAAGATCCTGATCAGGGCGTTGAAGAAGGCGTTTTCCTCCAGCACTCCGTTGGGCTCCTGGCTGCCGTCGACGCGGCGGATCACCCCGCCTTCCGGGTTGGGGGTCGACGCGTCGATCCCCGCCAGTTCCAGCGCCTTGCTGTTGAGCACCCCCAGGTGCGAGGACTGGTGGACGATGGCGATGGGCAGGTCGCGGGTCACGGCGTCCAGGTCGGCCTTGGTGGGGTGGCGCTGTTCCTGTAACTGGGAATCGTCATAGCCAAAGCCGAACAGCACGCCGAACTGCTTGGGGATCGGCGACTGCTGTTCAAAGCGGCGCAGGGTTTCCTGGAGCCCGGGGATGCTGTTGTTGGTTCCATCCGGTGGCGGCAGCAGGTTGGCGCTGGCAGCCTGGAAACCCACCATCGACACATGGCCGTGGGGGTCGACGAAGCCCGGTAGCAGGGTCGCGCCCTTGAGGTCGAGCATCTGTGTGGCCGGGCCCTTGTTCTTGAGTACGTGTTGCCGGTCACCCACGGCGAGGATCTTGCCGTCCTTCACCGCCACTGCCTGGGCCTTGGGGTGCTGGTCATCGATGGTGATGATCGGGCCGTTGAACCAGATGGCGTCGGCCACCGGCGGCGTGGCCGCCAGGGCGCTGGCACTGGCGAGCTGGAGCGCTGCCACGAGCAGCGCGAAGGAGGTCTTTTGCATGTGCGTTCTTCCTTGAAGCGGGCAGGAGCGCACTAGCCTAGCCGCAAAGCGCCGCCGTGGGCGAGTGGCTTGAGGTATGGTGTGCGGCCTTTTAGCTGCGACTCAAGGCTTGTCATGCCATTCAACAAACGCCAGCAGGCGGCCACGGAGCGCCTGCTGGCCGCCACCCTGACCGAAGCCTGCGAAGCCGCCAAGGCCGAAATCGTCGGTTTTTCCTGGCTGACCCACGAAGTGGACTACGCCGCCTTTGCGGCGAGCCTGGTGGTGGTCTGGGTCTTCGACACCCAGGCCCACAAGGAGCAGGCCCTGGCGGCCGGGCAGGGCGCGCGGATGCTCGAACTGACGGCCCGGGCCCTGGAAGAGGCCGATGTTCACCTCGACGCCCTGGAAACCCGTGTGTTCTTCGACAGCGAAGAGCAATGCCGGCGGATCAATGGTGGCGATTGGGCGCAACGCCTGAAGCGCCTGCGCCCGGGCCGGGGTTGAGCCATGGCCAAGGAAATCGACAACCCCTGCATCGCCCTTTGCCAGCTCAGTGGCGACCTGTGCCTGAGTTGCGGGCGCAGCAAGGACGACATCCGCAAATGGAAGCGCATGAAGCGCCCGGAAAAAATGGCCGCCGTGCAGCGGGCCGGCATCCGGCTCAAGGCCTTGCAGAAAAAGAAGGGCTGATCAGGTATCGCTCTGGAATTGGCCGGCGCCCAGGCGCCGCACGCTCAGCCAGAAGTCTTCCCCAGGTTCGTACTCGGCCAGAGACAGGCGGTGCACCTGTCCCTGCTCGTCCTCCACCGTCAGGCTGGTCTCCCAGTCGAAATCCGGGTTCTGGGAAATGGTGTAGGACGGGTAAGGGCTGTTGATCTCGAAATGAATCGAGTAGACCTCCAGTGGCGGGCACGACAGCAGGCCTTGTGCGTACAGCTGCCAGACCTTGCGCATGCCGGGCACGCACAGGCGCTCGGCAAAGGCCAGGGCCTGGGGGATGTCGTCCCAGGCGGCCTGCACCCCTTGCTGCGCGGTCGCAAGCCGGCGCTGGGGCGGTTCGTTGCTGGGGTGCTGGACGTAGACCAGGCGGCTGCCGAACTGCAATTCGCATTGCAGCACGCCGGCAGTGGTTTCCCAGTGGCCCAGCAGCGATTCCTTGAGCAGGTCTATTTGCATCGCGCCTGAGGGCTCAGGCCGTTTGCCGGCGCATGGCCAGGATGGTGGTGCCGAAGAAGATAAAGGTGGAACCCACCACCCGGTTGACCCACTTGGACAGGGCCGGCCGGGTCAGCACGCCCTTGGCCCGGGAGGCCAGCACCGCGTAGACGCTGAGGGAGGTCAGGGACAGCGCCATGAAGATCAGGGTCAGGATGAAGAACTGCGGCAGCAGCGCGGCGTGCTGGTCGATGAACTGGGGGAACAGGGCGGTGAAGAAAATCGTCGCCTTGGGATTGGTGGCGGCGGTCAGGAAGGCCGACTTGAACAGCTTCAGGCGCGGCGGCTTGCCGACCTTGGTGCTGTCTGCGCTGGCTTCGCTCAGCAGTTGGCTCTTGCTGAACAGCTGCTTGGCACCCAGGTAGAACAGGTAGCCGGCACCGATGATCTTCACCGCGTTGAAGATCCATTCGGAACTGGCGATCAGTGCCCCGAGGCCGAGCATGGCCGCGGCAGACATGCAGAACAGCCCGCTGACATTGCCCAACGATGACCAGATAGTGGACTTGGCGCCGTAGGCCACGCTGTTGTGCAGCGCCACCAGGGTAGCGGGGCCGGGGCTGGCGATGGCGATGGCTGCCACCAGGGTGTAGGTCAGTATCGAGTGAGCATCCATGGTCCGGACTCGTCTTGCAGAAAAAGGGGGCTTGATTCTATCGGGGCCAGGGCGAGCTGTATGCCAGAAATTGACGGCTTTATCGAAGGGCGCGAGCGGCGCAGGCCACCGCCTCCGAGGTGCATCGGTGCCCATTGTCAACCATTGCTGCAATCGATAGTTATCATCAAAAAGTGCAGGTTCCGTTTTTCCGGCAAAGGAGGAAGATAGCGCTTACACCGTGCTTGCTGCAGAAGGAAACACCCGATGAGAATCTCGACTCTAGTGACCCTTGTGGTGCTTTTGATCGCGGGAACCGGGGCTTCTGCGGCCACCCTCGCCACTGAAGACACCTCCTGCCACTTCCTGCCCATGGCCGACAGCAGCGCCGACCTGCAACACGCGCAGTCGGTAGGCGTGCTGTACAGCGAAAACACCATCAGCACCCTGCAATACCTGGAGCACTACCATGCGGTGGCGCTCAACGGGGCGAAGAATGCTGGCCTCGATCCGCGCATCAGCCAAGCCTTCGTCAACAGCTCGGACCCGAAACGGGCAATCGACTGGCTGATGGCTTCGCTGCAGAAGCATTTCGGTTCGGTGACCGTCTATGACAGCCTTGACGCGGTGGTCCAGGCCCACCCCGATGTGGTGGTGATGCTCGATACCTACAACCAGCTGGTGACCAAGCGCAACAGCAAGGTCGAGGCGCGCTTCATCGCCAAGTTCTATGACGCCAACCTGCAATACATCGGCCAGGCAGCCGGGATCCAGGCCAAGGAACTGCCGTCGGTCTGGGTACGGGGCAAGGCGGCGCCGGAGATCGCTGCGCAGATCAACCAGCAGACCGAGTTGCAGGTCGATGCCCTGAAGCAGTTCGACGCATCGCTCAAGGCCCTGGTGAGCCAGGGCGAAGCGGGGCAGATGGCGGCCAACAAATGAGTTGCAGGCAGGCCTGATGAAAAAAAAGCCCCGAATGTTCGGGGCTTTTGCTTTGTGCCTGGGCGGGGGCAGCCTGTGGCGCGGTGCCTAGGCCGAGGCCAGAACCCCCGCGACCAGCAGCGCTATGCCCAGGTACCAGCCCCAGAGAAAGGGCCGGGCTTGCGGGTCTTTCCTGGCGTAGACGTATACATAGAAGGGAATGAACAGGCTGAGGATGGCATTGCCCAAAGAATTCTTCAGGGCCACGCAGAAAATCGCGAACTGCATCGCCACCGTAAGTGCCAGCCCTGACAGGATCAGGAACATAACCATTGAATCGTCTCGCTATCGAATGAAGGTCGGTCACCCCCTCTGGTGCGTCGCGGCCCGGATGCGGGCAGCGGCGCGCCAGAGGGAGCGGTGTGACGGGTTATCGACACGGCGGTGCAAAGCAATAGGCAAGGGTGCCGTCATCGACCCTTCATTCACTTGCGAGCGTTCACTGCTGGTGCCAGGCCGGGTTTCAGGCGCCGCTGCCCAGGGACGCCATGTCGATCACGAAGCGGTAGCGCACATCGGCCCGTTCCATGCGTTCGAAGGCCTGGTTGATGTCCTGCATGGCGATCATTTCGCAGTCCGGGAGGATGTTCTTGCGCGCGCAGAAGTCGAGCATTTCCTGGGTCT
The DNA here is from genome assembly GCF_058797595.1 of Pseudomonas sp. GW823-FHT02C05. Lineage (NCBI taxonomy): Bacteria > Pseudomonadati > Pseudomonadota > Gammaproteobacteria > Pseudomonadales > Pseudomonadaceae > Pseudomonas > Pseudomonas sp. GW823-FHT02C05. The sequence goes on from NZ_JBXAJU010000001.1 coordinate 425,804, forward strand.
GGGCGATGCCGCCGATGGGTGAACCGGCCAGCCGGCGCCGGCCCAGGAGCATGGGCAGGGTCAGTTGTTCGTCGATCGGCCCGACCTGGCCGACGATCACCAGGGTGCAGTCGATGTCCAGCAGGGGCATGTAGGGCGAGACGTCGTGGCGCACCGGAATGGTGTCGATGATCAGGTCGAAGCTCGACTGGGCGCGGGCCATGGCCTGCGGGTCGCTGGACACCAGCAGTGCATCGGCGCCCAGGGCCAGGGCGTCGGCGCGCTTGTCGGCGCTGCGGCTCAGGACCGTGATCTTGGCTCCCATGCCCACCGCCAGCTTGACCGCCATGTGCCCCAGGCCACCGAGGCCGATGACCCCGACCCGGCTGCCGGGCCCGACATTCCAGGTGCGCAGCGGCGAATAGGTGGTGATGCCGGCGCACAGCAGCGGCGCGGCCTTGGCCAGGTCCAGGCCCTCGGGCACCCGCAGGACGAATTCTTCGCGCACCACCAGGTGCTTGGAATAGCCGCCGTAGGTCACCTCGTGGGTGATGCGGTCCAGGCCGTTGTAGGTCTGGGTATTGTGCTCGCGGCACATCTGTTCTTCGCCCTTGCGGCACTGGTCGCACACCTGGCAGGAGTCCACCATGCAGCCGACGGCGACGCTGTCGCCGACCTTGTACTGCTTGACCTCGGGGCCAACGGCGGTGACCCGGCCGACGATCTCGTGGCCCGGGACCATGGGGTAGCGGCTGGCGCCCCAGTCGTTGCGCGCCTGGTGCAGGTCGGAGTGGCAGACTCCGCAATAGAGGATTTCCATCGCCACATCGTTGGCGCGCAGGGCGCGACGCTGGAAGGTGAAAGGCGCCAGGGGAACCCCGGCGGACTGCGCTGCGTAACCGAAGGTTTGCATGATCAGCGTTCCTGTGTGAGGGAGAGCGAATGATCCGAAGGCAGGGCTACAAGCATAGAAGCCCCGGGCGCACCGTGAGGACGGCCGACCGATGGTTGTGCGGGCCAACCGGCCGCGCACCGCGCAGGCCGGGGCGAGTGAGTGGTGCTCCTTCGTTGTCCTGGGGCCTCGGTTGCAGCTTCAGGGCGTGGCAGCCACGCCCAGGCACTGGGCTCAGGGCGCGCCGAACATCGCGGTCCAGTAAATGCCGGCATCGCTTTTCGGGTCCACCGCGTAGGCCGCGCCCAGCTCGCTGTAGGCCGGGTTCATCAGGTTGGCGCAATGCCCGGGGCTGGCCAGCCAGCCGTCCACCACCTTGCGCGCCGTGTCCTGGCCGGCGGCGATATTCTCGCCCACCTGCTGGCCGGCATAGCCTGCCAGTTCCGCGCGGTCACCCGGGGTGCGGCCGTCGTGGTCCTTGTGGTCGAAGTAGTTCTGGTTGGCCATGGCCCGGCTGTGTTCCTCGGCGGTGGTGCCCAGGGTGGCGTTCCAGGCCAGGGGCGCGGTGGCGGCAAAACCTTGGCCACCGCATTGCCGGGGCTGGCCGCGGGCACTGTTGATCTGCGCGAGCAGTTGCTGGCCCTCGGCCTGCCAGTCCCCCAGGCGCGCGGACAGCAGCGGTCGCGCGAGCACGATGCGCCACTGGTTGGCCTGGCGATTGACACCGATATCGACGAACTGCGGGTCCAGCACCACCTGGCAGAAGCTCTCGCGTACCGCCTGCATCGCCGCCTGGGCATCCCGGGGGCCGGAGAGGCTGATGGCCTGCACGTTGACCATGGGGTAGGCCGCCCGGGCCAGGGCCTGCTGCAGGTCACCGACGTTGTCCACCGGCAGGATCAGCCGTGGGTCGCCGGTCAGCGGCGGCAGCTCCGAGGAGGCCTGGTTGGCGCAGCGTTGCGGCTGGCTGCGGTAGGCGTTGATCGATTCGATCAGTTGCGACTGGTCGTCGGCGACGGCGCCGGTGGCCGCCAGCAAGCCCAGGGCCAGGGCTGTGGCGGGTAAGAACAGTGAGCGCATGGGCATGCAAGTCTCCCGGGAAATGGACAGCGCCCATGATGCACCCGGCGCCGGGGCATTTCATCCGCCGGTGGATGAAATCGGTGTTAGCCGCTGCGCCTCAATGGAAGTCGTAGTACAGCGCCCATTCGCCGCTGGCGGGGTGTTTCCAGAACATCAGGCTGCCGCCGTGCACCACGTTGAGTCCGATCTTGGCGTCGGAGGAAATCTGCATCACGAATTCGAAGCCGTCCCCGACATCGATTCCCGACTGGCAGAACGAGGGGTAGCCCCCGAGCTTGTGCTGGTAGCAATGGTTCACCAGGTCGTAGTAGCACTCGATCTGCCCGGAGTTTTCCAGTTCGAGGATTTCCCGCTCCAGGTCCTCCGGCACGCCACCGCCGTCCCACAGCGGAAAGTCCGCGGGCACTGCCTCGGGCTTGAGCGGGAAGGGCTTGAGAAAGGCCCCGGGGGCAGTCAGGTCCTTGCGCACCAGCACATCCTCGGCACGGTACTCGCGGATCAGCCAGCGCTCGCCCATGGGTTCCAGGGGTTCGGGAAAGGGGTTGGCGACGAACACCGTGAGCACCCGCACGCCTTCCAGCAGCGGGCTGTGGAAGGGCAGCGCCGGCAGATAGAGCTGGGCGAACGGCAGCAGGGTTTCCCCGGCGCTGTTGCGCGGCAGCTCTTCATCCTCGCGAAATAGAAAAACCTGGCCCAGCCAGCTTTCCTCGTCGCTGCCGGAGGGGCGAAAACCGCCGGGAATCAATTGCAGCGCCGGCTTGGCCAGGCGGCGCTGGATTTCCTGAATGTCCATGGTCAGGGCAGGTGTCCTGTTCGAAAGAAAGGGAGCGGCAATGTATCAAAAGTCCTCTTGCCTGGGGACCGTGGTGGGCTCAGCGCAATTGCCTCGGAGTGGCGTTGAGCAACTTGCGCATCAGCCGGCGCAGGGCCGTGGCGTCCTGGTATCCCACCTGTTCGGCCACGCGCTCCACCGAATATTTGCTGCTTTGCAACAGAGCCCTCGCCCGGTTCAGTTGCACATTCTGGATCAGGCGCAAGCTGCTGTGGCCGGTGACCTTGCGTATCTGGCGCCCCAGGGTCCGTTCGGACATGCTGAACTGTGCGGCCAGTTCGCCGACGCTGGGCAGGTTTGGCAAGCCGGCTTCGATATGGGCGGTAAGCCGGCTGATCAGGGTGCTGCCCTGGGCCATCATTGCCGGTACCCGAAACGGTGCCTGCAATTGCCGCCGATCAATCAGCAGCGTCTGCCCCACCGCGTCTGCCAAGCTCGTGCCGAAACGGCTGCGCAGCAGATGCAGCATCAAATCCGATTGGCCAAATGCTGCTCCGGCGGTGGTTAGCGGAGGGTCGACCACAACCATCTGGTCCGGATCCACCTTGGTGTCGACGGCCCACTCTTGCAGCAGCGGCGCCAACCACCAGGAGGTCGTAACCCGGTGCCCGGGCAGGAGCCCGGCGGCCTGCAACAGGAAAACGGCGGAACAGGATGCCGCCACTTCGCCTCCGAGTTCCAGATGATCGCGCAGTGCATCCAGCAACGGGGCAATGTCTGCTTGCAGCAGGCGCTGGGCGATGGCCTCGGGGGTGTCGATGCCCAGCCCCGGCACTATCCAGCAGGACCGATCATCGTCCCTGGCATCCAGGGCCTCGACCTCGAGCAGCAGGCCCTGGCCCAGGGCTACCTGGCCAGCCTGCAAGGCACAAACCCGCCAGCGCGGAGCCCCGAGCCCCAGGCGTGGGGCCAGCAGCGCGGCGCTGGAAAGCATGTCCAGGGTCAGGGCGACGCTGGAGGCAAAGGAACCGGGTAGGAGCAAGACGGTGAAATCGTTCATTGGCGGATTATGCATGAAAGATGTCGAATCGGTCGCTGTTGGCCAGGGATGAGCACAGGCTCAATAGCCGCTCCTTTTCTGTGTAAGTGGTGATGCCGATGCCTAATATTCTGATCAAGATCCCCCAGGGCGCTTTCGATGCCCGGCAGCGTGCCAAGGTCCTGCAAGAGGTTACCCAAGTGGCCCTGAGGGTGGAGCAAATAGGTGATGACCCCCGTCAGCGGGCGTTGTGCTGGGTACTGCTGGAAGAGCTGGCGCCGGGCTTCTGGAGTTGTGGAGGTGCCGACTCCAGTGCCCAGGCGGTTCCTTGCATGGTCCGGGTCAAGGTCCCGGCGGGCGTGCTCGATGCTGCCCAGCGCCAGGCCTATGTCGAGGGCTTGCATCAGGCGCTGGCCGCCTGTCTGGCAGAGGACGATCCGCGAATGCTGATGACCTCGATCCTGCTGGATGACGTGGCTGATGGCACCTGGGGGGCCAACGGTTCGTTGTGGCGGCTGGCGGATTTTGCCCGAGCGGCGGGCTATCGGCACCTGTCCCACCTGCATGGGCGATAGTTCCGACCGCCTTCCCAGGCCCTCGGCTCAGGCGTCTCTACCGTGAGCCGCTGCCGCGAGCTGGCTGGTATCGACCCGCACGAAGACCGAATCGCCAATGGCGGTCAGCACATCGCCGGCATACACCTCGCAGATCACCTGGCTCTTGCGGCCCACTTCACCCTCGACCCTGGCACGCAGGGTCAGGGGCACGCCCATGGGGGTGGGCTTGATGAACTTGATGCCCAGGTTGCCGGTGACGCAGTCGATGCGTGGCAGGCTGCCGGGCTCGCGCTGTTCGTTGCGGTAGTGGTAGGCCATGGCGGTCCAGTTGGAGTGGCAGTCCACCAGCATGGCGATCAGGCCGCCGTAGACCAGGTCCGGCCAGCCGCAGTACTTGGCGTCGGGCAGGTGCTCGGCCACCACGTGCACACCGTCCTCGTGCCAGTGGCTCTTGATGTGCAGGCCGTGATGGTTGCTGCTGCCGCAGCCGAAGCACACGCCTTCGGGGGCGGTGGTGTCTTGCAGTGAGGTCGGGTGCATGGTTGTTCCTTGTTGTTCTTGGGGGCGCGGCGCCGGGTGCTTTCCCGGCGTTGCAGCGCAGCATCCTATCCAATTTGCCTGAACGATCGAAGGACGGATTGCAGCTAGCTGGGGTAGTGCATGGTCAGCACGGCCCAGCGCAGGTTCTCGACCCCGGGTACTTCGCCAATATCGCGGGAGGCGTGTTCGACCCAGCCGGTGTATTCCACGACCGCCTCCAGATGCTTTGTCCATTTATCCTCTGTGAAGCCGACGCCGAAGATGATCACGCTGCCGCTGGCGACCTTTTCTTCCTTGGCCTTCAGGCGTGTCATGTACCAGTAGTCGTCCGATGCCGAGATGAACAACTTGCCTTGGTTGGCGTTGGCAAAGGGCGCCTTGAGTTCGATGAAGTGGAAGCGCCGCTTGTCTGCATCGCGGATCCACAGGTCACATTGCTTATGGTGAATGTCCATGTCGGACCAGCGCTGGTCCAGGGCGACCTTGTATTCCACGCCCACGTCGCCGAGCCAGCCGTCGCGTGGCCCGGCCAACCCCCGGTGCTGGATCAGCCAGAAATAGAATTCGAACTTCAGCCAGCCTTCGAAACCATTGCCGAGCACGCTGAGGGCCGAGGGAAGGTGCGGGCGCTCCTGTTCCCAGGACTTCAGGAACGCGCGGAACTCTGTTGCGACACTGTCGATACCTTGCATGGCCGTCCTTTGCAGTAAATGGGTGAAGGTGGTGTTGTGGCGCGGTGCCATCATGCATCAAGGTCGCCTCTTGGCGAAGGCGCATTTGCCGCTTTGAATGAGGGGCGGCCAGCGTCGTTGTGACGCATTGATTGCGGCAGGTGTCGTACAGCGTCGAGGTTTTCCCGGGCGGGCGGCTCGTGGCTCCGGCCAAGACAGGCTGATGCCGTAATGATATTCTTGCGCTGAATCGGTTCATCGTTTGTGCAGAAATACCTTACCCTTGCTTAGCTTCAAGTGGCCTGTTCGGGTCCCTTGCAAGGCAGTGGGAGTGTCTGCACGACCCCGCCGAATGTAATGTCAGGCAGTGTTCGTTTACCTCTTTGGTTGAACCCGACCCCTAATTTCCTGTTGGCCCCCGCAGTTGCGGGCGTCATTCTTGTTCGTCCGGCAGTTTGCGGCGCGCAAGGTCGGGCAGGGGGAAACTGCCTGTTGGTTGCGTCCCGTGACGTGCCCTGAGAAACACTGTCACTCAAGTAGCTGAAGCCAAGAACGACAAGAAGTCAGCGCCGGAGCGATATAAAACTGAGGTCGAGCCTGTCTCGTCGGCCTTGTGTGCCCACCCTCCAGTTCTTTTGAATGTGTTGGTCCAGGACCTGCGAAATGACTGTTTCGCAATCACCGGAGTACGCAGGATCGAGGATGGGGCGGCGGATGGCGTTCTATCGTAGGTACTCAGAATGTTTAAGAAAGTGAACACGGCCCTGATCGGGCTGGCGATGTCGATAGGCCTCACGACCGCGCACGCGGCTGAGCCGAAGAAAGTGGATGTGCTGCTGATCGGTGGCGGCATCATGAGTTCGACCCTGGGGGTCTGGCTCAATGAGCTGCAGCCGGATTGGTCGATGGAGATGGTCGAGCGCCTGGACGGCGTCGCAGAAGAAAGCTCCAACGGCTGGAACAACGCCGGTACCGGCCACTCCGCTTTGGCCGAGCTGAACTACACGCCGGAAGGCAAGGACGGCAAGATCGAGATCGCCAAGGCCATCGAGATCAACGAAGCGTTCCAGATTTCCCGGCAGTTCTGGTCCTGGCAGGTCAAGAACGGCGTCCTGAAGAACCCGCGTTCGTTCATCAACTCCACCCCGCACATGAGCTTCGTCTGGGGCGATGACAACATCAAGTTCCTCAAGGCCCGCTACGAGGCCCTGCAGGCCAGCCCGCTGTTCAGCGGCATGCAGTACTCCGAAGACGCCGAGCAGATCAAGAAGTGGGTTCCACTGATGATGGAAGGTCGTGACCCGGCGCAGAAGATCGCTGCGACCTGGACCCCGATCGGCACCGACGTCAACTTCGGCGAGATCACTCGCCAGTTCGTTGCCCACCTGCAGGCCCAGCCCAACTTCGCGCTGAAACTGTCCAGCGAAGTGCAGGAAATCGAGCGCAATAAAGACGGCTCGTGGCGCGTGACCTACAAGAACCTCAAGGACGGTTCGAAAACCGAGACCGACGCCAAGTTCGTGTTCATCGGCGCCGGCGGCGGTGCCCTGCACCTGCTGCAGAAGTCGGGCATTCCTGAAGCCAACGAATACGCCGGCTTCCCGGTGGGTGGCTCGTTCCTGGTGACCGACAACGCCAGCGTGGCCGAGCAGCACCTGGCCAAGGCCTACGGCAAGGCTTCGGTCGGCGCGCCACCGATGTCGGTTCCGCACCTGGACACTCGTGTGCTGGACGGCAAGCGGGTGATCCTGTTTGGCCCATTCGCTACCTTCTCCACCAAGTTCCTCAAGGAAGGTTCGTACTTCGACCTGCTGACCAGCACCACCACCCACAACTTCTGGCCGATGACCAAGGTGGGCATCGAGCAGTACCCGCTGGTGGAATACCTGGCCGGCCAGCTGATGCTGTCGGATGACGACCGCTTCGCCGCGCTGAAGGAATACTTCCCCAACGCCAAGCAGGAAGACTGGCGCCTGTGGCAGGCCGGCCAGCGCGTGCAGATCATCAAGCGTGACGAAGAGAAGGGCGGCGTGCTGAAACTGGGCACCGAGATCGTGGCCTCCGAAGACGGCAGCATCGCCGGCCTGCTGGGCGCATCCCCAGGTGCTTCGACCGCCGCGCCGATCATGCTCAGCGTGCTGCAGAAAGTCTTCAAGGACCAGGTCGCGACCCCGGCCTGGCAGGAAAAGCTCAAGCAGATCGTGCCGAGCTACGGTACGGCCCTGAACGACAGCCCTGAGCGTGTGGCCAAAGAATGGGCCTACACCGCTGAAGTGCTGCAACTGACCCCGCCGCCTCCGGTCAAGGGCGCGGCGCCTCAGGCTCCGGCCAGCCTGGCCAAGCCAGAGAGCAACCCAGCGGCCGACATGGCGCTGTAAGCCCTCGGCCCCGTCCGCGTTCGTCGGGCGGGGCACCGCGGATGCCCCGGTGCATCCGCATCCTGTGCCGGTTGCGGCCATGGCCCCGCCATAGCCGCAGCCAGCCAGTCTCTTGCTCCCGATCCCATTCGCGCTTTTTCGCCGATGCACGCGCCCGATGCGCTGCCCGGTTGTGCGCCTGTGTCACCCGCGCCGGGTTATCATGGCGCGCCCGCCGTAGCCGGGCATGCCCCAATCCTCGGAGTCACCGCCTCGATGTCCAGCATCACCCTGTTCCAAGCCCCGCCGCCCGAAGCCATCCAGAGCCAGATCCAGCAGATGGTGGTGGACTACATCACCGACGTCAGCGCGGTGGCCATCGCCCCGAGCAACCCGCTGTACAACCTGTACCAGTACGGCGTCGGCTATGAGGTGCACCTGTACCTGCAGGCCATGGACGGTTCCCGGGGGATCGCGGTGGAGCTGGTGGTGGCCACCGACCCGCAGGCCCCGGACCAGGTGCTGGGTTTCACCCTGTACCTGCCGGTCAAGGATGATCCCCAGGCCTGCGCCGTGGCTTATATGGCGGTGCTGCAAGGCCACCGGCGCCAGGGCATTGCCCGGCAGATGCTGCAAGCCATGCTGGCGCGTTACCCCCATGCGGAACTCGCCTGCAACGTGGCCAAGGTGGGGTGTTTCGAGGCCCTGGGCTTCCAGCTGCTGGGCGCCCGCGGCCCGCAGGTGCTGATGAACACCCGGGACCACGGCAGCGACGGCCTGCTTGCGGTGCTGGATGTGGCACCGATCTACCAGTCGGTGGAAGTGCGGCAGATCCACACCTACCTGCTGGCCCAGCACGGGCGCAAGGCCATGCTGGAAGCGGAGAAAAAGCGCGACCGGCAGTTGGACCAGATGACCCGCCAGGCCCAGGCGCTGGTGCGCGAGCGCCTCGGGGAAGCGGCCTTGTACCGCTCACGGGCGCCGCAGCTGATCAACTGATCGGGTTGCTTGTTTTTACCCGAGTGTCTGTGTAGCTTGGCGAAAACACGCAATAACGGGCATAAACATGCAAGGTCAACACCCGCCAGCCGAGCTGCCATCCTTGCGTCGGCAAAAAATCCTTCTGCTGCTGGAGCGCGACGGCAAGGTCATGGCCGCCGAACTGAGCCGGCATTTCGCGGTGTCCGAAGACACCATCCGTCGCGACCTGGCGGAGCTGGATGCCGCCGGCCTGGTGCAGCGGGTCCATGGTGGCGCGCTGCCGCGGCCCAAGGACAGCGGCAAGGACTATTTCACCCGGGTCGGCGAAACCAATGAGGCGAAACTGCGCCTGGCGCAATATGCCGTGCAATGGGTGCAGGACGGCCAGACGGTGCTGTTCGATTCCGGCTCCACCACCCTGCACATCGCCCAGTCGCTGCCGGCGGGCATCAGCCTGACCGCGGTCACCGCCTCGCCGATGATTGCCGTGGCCCTGGCCGAGTACCCCAAGGTCAGGGTGATTCTCGCCGGTGGCCAGCTCAACCCGGCAACCCTGTCCGCCAGCGGCCATGAAGCACTGCGCATGATCCAGGGGATCAAGGCCGACCTGATGTTCACCGGCGTCTGCGCGATCCACCCGGAGATCGGTATCAGCTCCCTGCATTTCGACGAGGTGCCGATCAAGCAGGCAATGTTCGACAGTGCCAGCGAGGTCATCGCCGTGACCACCGCCGACAAGCTCGGCGCCATGGAACCCTTCGTCGTGGTGCCATGCAACCGCTTGCACCGGCTGGTCACCGAGCAGGAGGCGCCGGGTGTGGACATCGAAGGTTATCGGCAGTTGGGGATCGAGGTGCTGCAGGTCTGATCCGGCAGCGACCCCCCGTTGCCGGGGGCGGTGCAATTGCAGGGGTCAATTCCTGGATGGCGGCGGGGTCAGTGCCTGGCTCATCCACTGCGCCATCTGCCGCAAGCGGTCGCTGAAATCGGCGCCGGCGGGGGCCGTTGCCTCGGCGGCCTGGCGAAACACGTCGATGGGGCCTGCCATTGCCGGGTAGTGCTGCACAAACAGCCACACATGCTCATCCAGGCTCTGGGGCCAGCTCGGCTCCTGCTCCTGGCGCAGCAGGTTGGTGGCGCGAACGAGTTTGCGCGAGGCCTGCCGTTGCAGCCGGAGGACTTCGGCGGGCATCTGTTCGCGGTCGATGCGCTTGGCGTAGTCGTCCAGCACTGCGAGAAAGTCACCGTTCACCGCCAGGGCAATCTCCCGGCTGGGCCTGAAAGGTGCAAAGCGCGAGCGCAGGTCTTCGCCCCACAGGCAGCGGCAATGGTGCTTGAGCCAATAGCCCCAGCTGTCGAGGTTCCGCGTTTCCAGTACCTGGTTGAGGTCGCCGATATCGAAATCGATCTTCGACACCGGCGGGTGGCGCGCTTGCAGGGCCTGGCGCAGGTTTTCCAGATGCAGGCACGCGGCCGGGGCGGCGGGATCTTGCAGGATCAGGCACAGGTCCAGGTCGGAAGCTCCAGGCCGGGCGGTGCCACGGGCGACGCTGCCGTACAGGTACAGGCTATGCAGCGGCGGGCTGGCGGGAGCGATGAGGGCGGCGCACAGCTCGTCGAGCAGGGCTCGGTACTCGGGCTGCAGGGGTGGTTCGGCAGGAAGGGCGATCAAGCCGTCGGCATCGACGCCGAATGCGCTATCGGGTGACATGGGGTGGCCTGTAATGCGGGTTCAGCGGCCACCTTAGCAAAGTCTGCCCGGGCCGTTGGAGCGGCCCGGGCAGGGTTGGGTCCAGCCTCAGTTCTTGAAGGCCGAGTGCTTGCGGCCCTGGTCGAGGAAGGCGAACACCACCACCAGTACCGCGGCGACGGCGAGAATGATCACCACGCCGTCGGTGGAGTGGGTGGCCGAGGCCGTGACCAGGGACAGAGCGCCCAGCGGCGCCAGGCCACCAGCGATGGCGGTGCCGATCTCGCGCCCGGTGCCGAAGCCCGAAGAGCGGGTCGCGGTGGGGAACTGGCGGCTGAGGAAGGAGCCCTGTGGGGCGAACATCATCGGCGCCAGAATGCCGGTGCCGACGCCGATGGCGATGTAGATCATCAGGCTCTCACCGGTGTTGAGCAGGGCCAGGAAGGGGTAGGCGAACAGCACCGAGAACAGCCCGCCGAGGATCAGCACGGTCTTGCTGCTCCACTTGTCGCAGAGCCAGCCGAAGAACGGCACGGCGACGATGGCGATCAGGCTGGCGATGGTCACCGACAGCGAAGTGACATGCACATCGACGTTCTTGTACTGGGTCAGGTAGGCCAGGGAGAAGGTCTTGAAGATGTAGCTCAGGGCGTTGTAGCCCACCGCCACGAAGAACACCACGGCCAGGCCCTTGAGGTCGTTCTTGAACAGCGCCTTGAGCGGCGAGGCCTTGGCTTTCTGGCTTTCCTTGCTCAGTTCCTTGAACTCCGGGGTTTCCGGAATGCTGTTGCGCACCCACAGGCCGACGGCCACCAGGACGATGCTGCAGACGAACGGAATGCGCCAGCCGCCGGCCAGCAGGAAGTCGTTGCCGTTGATGGTCAGCAGGTAGATGGTCAGCGACGACAGCAGCAGGCCCAGGTTCAGCCCCAGCGCCGGCCAGGCGCCCTGGCTGCCGCGCTTGCCCTCGCTGGCATGCTCATAGGAGGTGACCGCCGCGCCGGACAGTTCGGCGCCGGCGCCCAGGCCCTGGATGATGCGGATTGCCACCAGCAGGATCGGCGCCCAGATGCCGATCGACGCGTAGCTGGGGATCAGGCCGATCAGCGCGGTGCACACGCCCATCAGGCAGAAGGTCAGCACCAGTACCTGCTTGCGGCCGAACTTGTCCCCCAGGTAGCCGAACAGGATGCCGCCGAAGGGGCGGGCGATAAAGCCGATGGCAAAGGTCGAGAAGGCCATGAGGGTGGCGCTTTTCGGGTTGCTGTTATCGAAGAAGATCTTCGAGAAGACGATGGCCGCCATGGTGGCGTAGAGGTAGAAGTCATACCACTCCAGCATCGAGCCGAAGATGGTGGCCGCCGCGACCTTGCGCAGGCGTTTCTTGGTTTGCTGTGGGGTTTCCGCTGCAGTACTGCTGGTTTCAACTGCGGTCATATCCGTACATCCTCATGAATCATTGTAGTTATTGTCGAGTTGACGCGAGCCTTGCGCGACGCGCCCTAAAGGGCGGCCAAGGGGTATTGCGGCGACACGTGGCCCGCTTGGCAGTGCCGGGGCAGTGCGCTGCAAGGTGATGGCGCGGGGTGTTTCAGGCGGCCTGGAAAATCCGGTCGGCAATCATCGAGCCAATGGGAATCGCCGAAGTGGCGGCGGGCGAGGGCGCGTTGCACACATGCAACATGCGCGGGGTTTCGGCGAACAGGAAATCGTGCACCAGGCTGCCGTCGCGCATCACCGCCTGGGCGCGGATCCCCGCCTCATAAGGCAGCAGGTCTTCCACTTGCAGGGAAGGGCAGTACTTGCGGCACTGCTCCAGGTAGCCGGACTTGAACAGCGAGTTCTTCATCTCGGTGGTGCCGGAGCCGAGGTTCTGCCAGATGGTTTTCCAGAAACCGGGGAAGCTGGCGTACTGCGCCACGTCGCGCCAGTTGATGGAGAACTTCCTGTAGTTCTCCCGGCCCAGGCCCAGTACCGCGTTGGGGCCGACGGTAACGCTGCCGTCGATCATGCGGGTCAGGTGCACCCCGAGGAACGGCAGCTCCGGATCGGGGATCGGGTAGATCAGGTGATTGACGATGTTGTTCTTCGACGCCGGCAGGCGGAAGTATTCGCCGCGGAAGGGGATGATCTGGTGGTCGATCTTCACCCCGGCCATCACCGCCAGGCGATCCGATTGCAGGCCGGCGCAGGCCACCAGCTTCTTAGCCTGCCAGCTGCCGCCGTGGCTGCTGACGGTGACGCTGTCGGCGCTTTCCTGGATCGCGGTGACGGTCTGGCTCAGGCAGATCTCGCCGCCCTCGCGGCGGATCACCCGGGCCATGGTGTCGCAGACTTCGCGGTAGTCGACGATGCCGGTGGCGTCGAGGAACAGCCCGCCAAGGCCGACGATATTCGGTTCGCGCTGGCGCAGTTGCTCGGCGTCCAGGCGCTCCACCTTCAGGCCGTTCTGTTGCGAGCGCTGGTACAGGGCCTCCATGCGCTGCACTTCCAGGGCATTGGACGCCACCAGCACCTTGCCGCAGACCTCGAACTTGATCCCGTGCTCGCTGCAGAACTGCTTGGTGGCCTCGGCGCCACGCTTGCACAGGTCGGCCTTGAGGCTGCCCGGAGCGTAGTAGATGCCGGCGTGGATCACCCCGCTGTTGTGCCCGGTCTGGTGCTTGGCCAGGACGTTTTCCTTTTCCAGGATGACCAGCGAAGCGCCGGGCTGGCGCTTGAGGATCTCCATCGCCGTAGCCAGGCCGACGATGCCGCCGCCGATGATGCAAAAGTCATAAATCATTGTTCTTGGGTACCTTGGATCCAATGCGTTTCGGTCTGGTTATCAGGTTGTCAGACTAACTAATCCGACAAAAAACCGCAGGCCGTGGCATGCGGCTTGAAGCATGAAGCTGGGGTCAATCGATAGTCGGCAGTTCCAGGCCCAGGCGCTTGGCCGAAGCCCGCAAGTGGGCGTCGGCGCAACCGGCGGCGGCCTGGCGGTCGCCAGCGGCAATCGCCTGGTACAGCGCCTGGTGTTCCTGGGTGGCATCGGCGGAACCGCCCACCATGCGCAGCGCCGAGTTCTCCCAGGCGGCCTTGCGGGCGCTGGTCAGCTGGCTGCGCAGAAAATCATGGAAGGCCACGAAATAGTCGTTCTTGCTGGCCTCGGCGATGGCCCGGTGGAACTCCACGTCGGCCAGCCCCGCGGCTTCGAAATCACTGCGCTTGTCGTGCATTTCCTGCAACGCGCCCTGCATCCGTTGCAGGTCGGCGGCGTCGCGGCGCTGGGCGGCGATCGACGCGGCCTGGGTTTCGATCCACAAACGCATCTCGAACATCTGCGCCAGATCCGGCAGGCGGCCATCGCCCTGGGGGAAGCGGAACACGGTGCCGGCCGGGGTCTTGGAAATGTACGAACCCAGGCCACGCCGGGCGATCAGTACGCCGTCGGCCTTGAGCTGGGCGATGGCCTCGCGAATCACCGAGCGGCTGACGTTCAACTGCTCGGCCAGTTGCTGCTCGGTCGGCAGGCGCGATTCGGGGGCCAGGCGGCCGGAGTCGATCTCGGTGCGGATCGCATTGACCACGCGCACAACGAGAGAGTCGGGTCGCTGGAGTTCAAGCATGGGTGGGTAAAACCTTGGTAGTCAGGTTGTCAGACAATAGCCGTTGGGAATTTTCGCTGTCAAGAAAAACCCACGCCAGTCAGGCGTAGGCGGGGTCGCGCAAACGCGCACTCAGGCCGTCAGGGGGCAGCTGAAAATCAGGTCGTCGAAGTCTTCGCCACCCCTGCGGAAGGCCCCTTCGTCACGTTGCTGGAAGACGAAACCGCATCGCTCCAGAACCTGGCAGGACGCAGCATTGCCGTCGGTGACCGTGGCCACCAGGCGCTTGATCCCCAGGCTGTGGCGGGCGTACTGCATCAGCGTGCGCAGGGATTCCGTGGCCAGGCCCTTGCCTTGATGACCGGGGGCCAGCAGGTAGCCGACCTCGGCTTCGGCGCTGGGCCGGTCGCTGACTCGCAGGCCGGTGAAGCCCAGCTCCTCGCCGCTGTGGCGATCGCGGATCACCAGACACAGCCAGTGGTCGCAATCCATGTCCCAATGGGGCAGGCGCGAGGTGAAACGCTCCTCGATCTGCATCCGGGAGAGCGGATCGCAGACATAGCGCAGGTTTTCCGGGTCGCTGTGCAGGGCCAGGAACAGCTCCCAGTCATGGGCGTTCAGGGGGCGCAGGTTAAGGCGAGGGGTGTGCAGTTCCAGCATGGGGGGCTCCCGATCCGTGGGCAGGAAAGATTTTGGGCACTTTACAGGAGAAAAGTCTGACCGCTGCGCTGCTTATTTCGCATAAGATCCCGGGCCTGGGTTTTCAGGGATAGGGCAGGTAAGCGTGAACTGGGACGATTTGCGGTTTTTCATTGCCGTCGCCAATGCCAGCAACATCACCGACGCCGGGCAGGCGCTGAAGGTGTCGGCCTCGACGGTCTCGCGCAAGATCCTGGTGCTGGAGCAGGCCTTGAGCAGCGTGCTGTTCCTCAAGACCACCCAGGGCTATTTCCTCACCGAAGCCGGCCAGGCCCTGCTGCCCATGGCCCTGGAGATCGAGGAGCGCTTGCGCCTGATGGAACGCCAGTTGTCCCGGCCAGGCGCGCGCATGGCCGGGGTGGTGCGCATCGAATGCCCGGAGTTGATGGGCAGCCACCTGATCATTCCCGCACTGGCGCAGTTTCGCTTGCAGCACCCGCAGATCAGCTTCGATTTCGTCAATGCGGCGCGCTCGGTCAAGCTCACCCAGAGCCACAGCGACCTGCTGCTGCGCCTGCAACGGCCGGAAGCCGGCAACTTCACCCTGCGCCGGGTCGGCGAGTTGACCCAGGCGCTGTTCTGTTCCCCAGGTTATGCCGCGGCCCATGGCTGCCCCGAGAAGCCTTCGCAGCTGCGCCAGCATTCGCTGATCGGCTGGAACCAGACCCTGGCCCACATGCCCCTGGCCCGCTGGCTGGACCAGCTCAGCGGTGATCAGCCGTTGTGGATGCGCACCGGCAACCTGGAGGCGCAGCTCAAGGCGGTGCAGGCGGGCCTGGGGATTGCCGCCTTGCCGGCCTATATCGCAGAACCCCTGGGCCTGCACCGGGTGTTGCCCCAGGCTCCGGCCCACCGCGCGGATATCTGGCTGCTGCGCAACCTGGCGACCCAGGGCCAGGAGCGGGTCGAGCGGGTGGCGGAATTTCTCTGCGATCTGCTGGCGCGCCAGGGCTTGCAGAGTGAGGGCAAGGCCGGCTGACGCGCTAGGCGCCACGCAGCAACAGCCATCCGGCCACCGCCATCAGCAGCAAGCCGAACAGCGCATTCTGCGCCAGCAGCAGGCGCGGGCGGTCGCGCATCAGCCGCTGCAGGCTTGAGCCCAGGCTGGCCCACAGCAGGTGGCCGAACAGGTTCACCGCGATCAGCGCGGCGCTGAGCGCCAGCACCACGGCAGTGCCCGCATCGGCGCCCGGGCTGAAGGTGGAGAACATGACCAGCAGCATCACCAGACCCTGCACGTTGCCCAGTTGCAGCATCACGCCATCACGAAACTGCAGGGCTTCACTCTGCTCGCCAGGCTTGCGCAACGGCCGCAGCAGCAGGCGCAGGCCCAGCCAGAAAATGTACAGGCTGCCCGCTACCCGCAGGCCCCAGAGCAACCCTGGATACGCCGCCAGGCTGTGATACAGCCCCAGCCCCACCAGTAACGCCAGGAGCAGGTAGGTCAGGTCCAGCCCGCAGATGAAGCGCAGGGAACGCCGCACGCCGCTGCGGGCGCCGGAGCTGGCCACCATCAGGTTGCCGGGGCCGGCGCTCAGGGCCATGGGCAGCATGGTGGACAGCCACAGCGGCCAGTTGATGTCGTGGATCGGGGGCACGGGCGGCTCCTGGAAGGCAGTGCGGATTGCACTGGCGCCAGCTTAAGGCGCCGCCACGCGTGGGGTTAGGGGCAGGAATGGAAAGCGGTTTTGCATCGCTCCAGTCCTTGCCGGGCGGGCGCCTCAAGCTTCGGCCGAACCCTGCAGCGCAGCCTGTAGCCACTGCGAGAAACTGCGGGTCAGCGGGCTGCTTTCACTGTCGCGGTGAATCAGCCAGGCCCAGGTCGGGCCGCGCACGCTCTGTTCGCACAAAGGGCTCAGCAAGCCCTGGCTCCGGGCCTGCTGGCTCAGAAGCTGGCTGACCAGGGCAATGCCGTGGCCGGCGCAGGCGGCGTCCAGCAGCAGGCCCGGGTCGGAAAAGTTCAGGCCGTTGCTGCGTTGACCAATGTCGCTGCCGCCTTCCACCAGCCAGTGGCTCCAGTCCATTTCCCGCTCGCCATGCAAGGTGGTGCGCAGTGCTTCGGGTTGCGCCAGCACGCTGGGGTGGCAGGCGGGGTAGAGGCGGTCGCTGTACAGCTCCAGGTAGCTGCATTCGGCCTGGGCGCTGAGGTCGTCGCGCAAGGTCAGGTCGATGGTCTGGGTGCTCATGTCCGGTGGCTCGAAGCTGGTGAACAGCCACAGGTCCACCTCCGGGTGCAGGCGATGGAATTCCCCCAGCCGCGGCAACAGCCAGTGGCGGGCAAAGGCCGGGCTGGTATTGACCACCAGCTGGTTGGGCTTGCGGTACTGCTCCAGGCGGCGGATGCCCACCGCCAGTTGCTGCAATAGCGACTGGGTGGTGCTGCGCAGGTCGTGCCCGGCGTCGGTGAGGGTCACACTGCGGCCGCTGCGATGGAACAGCGGCTGTTCGAGGAAGGTTTCCAGGCTGCGGATCTGCTGGCTGATGGCCGATTGGGTGAGGTGCAGTTCCTGCGCCGCCTGGTGAAAACTGCCCAGGCGCGCGGCGGCTTCGAAGCCTCGCAGGGCATTCAGGGGTGGCCAGTGTTTGAGCATGATTGATAAGTCTGGCTGATCAGGTGTGCGCTAAATCTATCGTTTGTTGGCGGTTTTTCAAAGCCATAGCATGGGCGCTGTGTTTCAACCTTGTTGGTTGATTGATAAAAAAACCTTACTTGAGAGGTGCAGGGCCCATGCAAGGCAATGACAGGCAGGACAGTGGCTGGCGGATGCCCGCCGAGTGGGCGCCCCACGCGGCGACCTGGATGGTCTGGCCCCACAACCGGGGGTTGTGGGAGTCGGTATGGGGCGTGACCCTGGCCGAGGTGCAGGCAGACTTCGCCCGGGTGGCCAATGCCATCGCCGGTTTCGAACCGGTGAAACTGGTGGTCGATCCCTCTGCCCTGGACAGTGCCCGACGCCTGTGTGGCGCCAATGTCGAGCTGGTCCCCCAGGCGGTGGACGACAGCTGGTGCCGGGATTCCGGCCCGAGTTTCATCTGCCATCCGCAGCTGGGGCTGGCCGGGGTCAGTTGGCGCTTCAACGCCTGGGGCGGCAAGTCCGAGCACAGCCTGGACCGCAGCCTGGCCCGGCGCCTGTTGGACCAACTGGGGCTGCCTTGCTTCGGCACGCCCCTGGCCAACGAAGGCGGGGCCATCCATGTGGACGGCGAGGGCACCCTGATCACCACCGAATCGGTGCTGCTCAACCCCAACCGCAATCCGGGCCTGGGCAAGGCCGAGACCGAGACGATCTTCCAGCGCCTACTGGGTGTGCAGAAGATCATCTGGCTGCCGGGGGACCCGGACCACGTGACCGGGGACATGACCGACGGCCATGTCGACGGGGTCTGCGCCTTTGCCCGCCCCGGGGTGCTGCTGGTGGATGCCACCCATGACCGGGGCTCGGTGTACGCCGAAGTGGTGCGCGAGAACCGTCGTGCCCTGGAGCTGGCGCGGGATGCCCGCGGGCGTGCCTTCGAGCTGATCGAGCTGTTCGAGGCCAGCGCCGCGGTGGACCACCGGGCCGAGGTGTTCTGCGCCTCCTACACCAACTTCTACCTGGCCAATGGCGCGGTGATCATGCCGGCCTACGGCATCGCCGCCGACCAGCAAGCGGCCCAGGTGCTGGCCCGAGCCTTCCCCGACCGGCAAGTGGTGCCGGTGCGGATCAACCATCTGGCCCACGGCGGTGGTGGCGTGCACTGCATCACCCAGCAGCAACCCCAATGGCCAACGAGGGCGCAGGCATGAACCCATTGATCGTCGCGACCACCCAGATGCCCTGCACCTGGGACCTGCCGGGCAACCTCGACCGCGCCGAACAGCTGGTGCGCGAAGCGGCAGCCCGGGGCGCCCAGGTGATCCTCCTGCAAGAGCTGTTCGCCACGCCGTACTTCTGCATCGAACAGCAGCACCGGCACCTGGCCCTGGCCGAGGAATACCCCGCGAGCCGGGTGCTCCAGCGTTTCGCCGCCCTGGCCCGGGAGCTGGGTGTGGTGCTGCCCCTGAGCTGGTTCGAAAGGGCCGGTACGGCCTATTTCAATTCCCTGAGCGTCGCCGATGCCGACGGCCGCTTGTTGGGGGTGTACCGCAAGACCCACATTCCCAACGCCGTGGGTTATCAGGAGAAGGAGTACTTCAGCCCCGGCGACACCGGTTTCAAGGTCTGGGACAGCGCTTTCGGCCGCCTGGGCATCGGCATCTGCTGGGACCAGTGGTTCCCAGAGACCGCCCGCTGCCTGGCGCTGCAAGGCGCCGAGGTCTTGCTGTTTCCCACCGCCATCGGCAGCGAACCGGGCAGCGCCGGGCTGGACTCCCGGGATCACTGGCAGATGACCATGCGCGGGCACGCGGCGGCCAATCTGCTGCCGGTAGTGGCAGCCAACCGGGTCGGCCGTGAAGTGGCGACCGGTGACCTGGCGCTGCACATGGATTTCTACGGCTCATCGTTCATCTGCGACCACAAGGGCCGGCTGCTGGCCGAGGCCGATCGTGACAGCACAGGGGTCTTGCTGCAGCGCCTGGACCTGGCCGCCATGGCCGAGGAGCGTCGCACCTGGGGCGTCTTCCGCGACCGTCGCCCGGAGATGTACGGGCCGCTGCTGAGCCTGGACGGCCAACACCTTCACCCACGCTGGAACCCCCGGGAGGCATGACATGCAGACCACAGGCAAACGCTGGAAACGCCGCTGCGCGGGCATGCTGGCCCTGACCCTGGTAGCGCTCCAGGCCCAGGCCGCACCCGAGGACAAGACCCTGCGCCTGTACAACTGGGCCGACTACTTCGCCGCCGATACCCTGGCGCGCTTCACCGCCGAAACCGGGATCAGGGTGATCTACGACGTGATGGAGGGCAGCGAAGTGCTGGAAGCCAAGCTGATGACCGGCGGCAGTGGCTACGACCTGATCTTTCCCGGTGACACCGTGGCCGAGCGCCTGATGCGCGCCGGCAGCCTGCAGACCCTGGATCCGGCCCGGCTGACCGGCCAGGACGATATCGAGCCCGGTCTGCAGAAGCTGCGCGCCCAGTACCCCGGGGCCCGCCAGGCCACGGTGCCCTACACCTGGGGCACCATCGGCCTGACCTACAACGCCCGGCAGATTGCCGAGCGCCTGCCCGATGCCCCGGTCAACAGCCTGGACCTGTTGTTCAAGCCGGAGCTGGCGGCGCGCTTCGCCGATTGCGGAATTTCCCTGATCGACTCGCCGGACGAGGTGCTGGCGGTGGCGCTCCACTACCTGGGGCGCGACCCGCGCAGCGCCCGGCCCGAGGATCTGCGGGCCGCCGGCGAGCTGCTGGGCAAGCTGCGGCCCTATATCCGCAAGTTCCAGTCGCAGCCGGTGACCGACCTGGTCAATGGCAACCTGTGCCTGTCCCTGGGCTACAGCGGCGACATGACCCAGGCCCAGCGCGCCGCCGACGCCGCGGGCAAAGCGGTCGAGTTCCAGTACCGCATTCCCCGGGAAGGCACCACGGTGTGGATGGACACCATGGCGATCCCCAAGGATGCGCGGCACCCGGAATATGCCTATGCCTTCATCAACTTCGTGACCCGACCAGAGAACATGGCGGCCATCAGCAACTTCACCGGCTACCCCACGGCCAATGCCCGGGCGCGGCCAAGTGTCGACCCGCAGATGGGCAACAACCCGGATATCTACCCGGATGCCGCCACCTTCGAACGCTTGATTCCCGGCCGCGACATTCCCCAGGCCGATATGCGGGCTCGAATGCGCACCTGGACCCAGTTCAAGACGGCCACCGCTGCCCGCCACTGACCGTGCGCCATGCGCTTGGCCGGCAAACCGGCTCCTACACTCCCGGGTGGGAACCGGCTTGTCGGCGAGGGCCCGCGCCGCGCCCCGAACCTTTTCATGCAACCCCTTGGACAAGAGAACCGCCCCATGCCCACCCGACGTCAACTGATCAAACAGGCCTCGTTGCTGGCCGCTGTCGCCGCCATGCCTGCCCTTGGCCTGGGGCCGCGCAGTGCCCGGGCCGCGGAGCAGGGCCACTGGTCCCTGCCCGATGAAGGCGACCACCAGCAGCGGGCCTTCATGGCCTTTGGTGCCCAGGAGGCCATCTGGGAAGACTTTACCGGCGACGTGCAACAGGCCCAGGGGCGGATCGCCCGGGCAATTGCCGCCTATCAGCCCCTGACCCTGTTCTGCCGGGCAGAGGAGCGCGGCCTGGCCGAGCAGTTGTGCGGCTCGCACAACATCACCTTTGTCAGCACCGAACTGGACGACATCTGGATGCGCGACATCGGTGCCAACTTTGTCGTCGATGGGGAAGGCGGATTGGGCGCGGTGGACTTCAACTTCAATGGCTGGGGCAACAAACAGCGCCACGCCAGGGACGCCCGGCTGGCGCGGCAGATGGCCGACGCTGCAGGCGCCCGTTATCTGCGCAGCGAACTGGTGGGCGAGGGCGGCGGCATTGAAGTGGACGGCCACGGCACCGGGATCATGACCCAAAGCAGCTGGATCAACGGCAACCGCAACCCGGGCTGGAGCCGGGCCGAGGTCGAAGAGGAACTCAAGGCTTGCCTCGGCCTGCGCAAGATCATCTGGCTGCCGGGGATCAAGGGCCGGGACATCACCGATGCCCATGTCGACTTCTATGCGCGTTTCGTCAGGCCGGGGGTGGTGGTGGCCAACCTCGACAACGATCCCGACTCCTATGATCACTCGGTAACCCTCGAGCACCTGGAGATCCTGCGAGCCGCCAGTGACGCCGATGGTCGCAAGCTGCAGGTGCATACCTTGTCGCCGCCGATGAATCCCCGGCAGAACCGCTTCAGCCGGGGCAACCCGGACTTCGCCGCCGGCTACATCAACTATTTCGTGATCAATGGGGCGGTGATCTCACCGCAGTTCGGTGACCGGCAGGCCGACGCCAAGGCCCATAGCCTGCTCGCCAGCCTGTACCCCGGACGGCAGGTGATCCAGCTGGATATCGACGCTATCGCCGCAGGGGGCGGCGGCATTCACTGCGTGACCCATCAGCAGCCCGGGCTGTGAGGGGTTGGGCAAAGTGGTCTGTTACAGATGGCAGAATTGGCCTGATAAAATCCGCCACTCACGCACTAACCTGCGCACTCTTCAATAACCGGGGCTGATCCCGGTGTGGATGATCAAGAGGAGCGCGTAATGAGCGATCAACAACCTGCGGTGGCGGTACGGGCGATTCAGCCTGGGGATTACCAGCAATGGCTGCCGCTGTGGCTGGCCTATCAGGATTTCTATCAGGTGACGCTGAGCGAAGAGGTCAGTCGCCGCACGTTCGAGCGTTTCCTCGATTCGCGGGAACCGATGTATTCGGCGGTGGCGGTGCAGGGCGATGAAGTCATCGGCTTCGTCAACCTGGTGTTGCACCGTTCGACCTGGGCCGTCGGCGACTTCTGCTACCTGGAAGACCTGTACGTGGCCCCGTCGATTCGCGGCAGCGGGGCGGGGAAACTGTTGATCGAGTGGGTGCAGGCCTTTGCCCGGCAACACCAGTGCGCTCGTTTGTACTGGCATACCCAGGAGAGCAACAAGCGGGCGCAACGGTTGTATGACTGGGTGGCGCACAAGCCGGGGGTGATCGAGTATCGGATGGAGTTGTAAGGGCCTGGCTGGATGCCCGTTGCTGCAGCAACGGCCACCCAGCCAGGATCAAGGCCTATGCCCCATGCCGAAATACCAGTGCCTTGAGCCCGCACTGCGGATCCGCATCCGGAAACTCCGGCGGGTTCTCCAGCCGCTGTTCAAAGCGCAACCCCGGCGCCGCTTCGGCCATCCCCTCCAGAAGAAAATCCACGCTAAACGCCGGATCATTCATGCACGCCAGTACGCAACCATCGGCCGTGAGCAACTCCGGCAGGCGCCGCAGCACCCGCGCATAGTCCTTGCCGAGGACAAAGCTGCCTTTCTGGAACGACGGCGGGTCGATGATCACCAGGTCATAGGGCCCGCCCTGCTTGACCTTGCTCCAAGACTTGAACAGGTCATGGCCGAGGAAACTCACCCGGCTGGTGTCGTGGCCGTTGAGCCGGTGGTTGTCGCGGCCGCGGCTCAAGGCCGCCCGGGACATGTCGAGGTTGACCACCCGCTCGGCGCCGCCGGCAATTGCCGCCACCGAGAAGCCGCAGGTATAGGCAAACAGGTTCAGGACATTCTTGCCCCGGGCATTGGCCCGCACCCAGTTGCGCCCGTAGCGCATGTCGAGGAACAGCCCGTTGTTCTGCTTGCTGCCCAGGTCCACCTGGTAGCGCAGGCCTTCCTCGGTGATGGTGCAACTGTCGATGGCCTCGCCCAGTAGCCACTCGCCACGGCTGTCGGGCAGGTAGCGGTGTTGCAGCATCAGGCTGCGGGCGCCGCTGGCCACCCATTGCGGGGTCGAGCCCAGCTCCGCCAGCAACTGCTGCAGGGCTTCGAGTTGCCCGGCTTCGGGTTCCTTGAACAAGGACACCAGCACTACCCCCTGCAGCCAGTCCACGGTCAGCTGTTCCAGCCCCGGCCAGCAGCGGCCGCGGCCATGGAACAGGCGCCGGGTTTCGCCGGGCGCGGCGGCCAGGGCGGTCAACAGGTGCTGGTTGAGGGTGGCGAGGGCGAGAGGGGTCATCAGCGGGGCCGGTCATTTTTTCGGGGCGGCATTTAACCACGGGCAGCAGCCCGCCCGCCAACCAGCAATTGCTGCTGGCTGGCGGCCGCCTGCTGTCGGGCCAGGGGCTTGTCGGCACGTGTTTCAACGCGGATCTGGACAGCGGTGGTGATGGCGGGCGACTGCACGCCAAGGGGCGACGAGCTCGAACCGTGCCGCACGTCGAGCAGGCTGCGCCCGTTCGCTCTTGCCCCTTGCCCCCGCTAGAGAATGGCGTTTGCCCATTTCTGGGTGCCGGCCAGGCGGCGCTTGACGCTGTCGATGCGCCATTGGCCGGCAACCCGCTTGACCACGAAGCGATGCTCGTAGCAAAGGGCCCGGGACGCCGGGTCGCGCACCAGCACTTCGGCCTGGGCGGGCTTGAGCAACTGGCAGCCCAGTAGCTCGTCGGCCTCGGCGTGGGTCGTGGGGTAACCATAGGAGGCTCGCGGATAGGCCCGCGGTCGCAGGGTACAAAAACGTTCGAGCAACTGTTGCGGTTCGGCCCAGAAGGCGGCGTCGAGCGCGTCGTGGCCCAGGGCATTGCCGCGCTGTTCCCAGGCGTACAAAGCCAGGGTATAGGCCCGCACCTGGGTGACCGGATCTGCGCTGCTGTCAGTGCCAGGCACCAGCGGCGGCCAGGGCAGGGAAGGGGCCGGTGCAGGTGCTGGCGGTGCCCCGGTACCGGCCTGCTCCAGCTGTTGCATGACCTGGGCATGGCCATTTTCTTCGGCCAGGGACCAGGCGTTGCGTTGCTGGAAATCCACGGGCGAGGGGTTGGCGCCGGCCTTGAGCAGCAAGGCCACCATTGCCTCGTGGCCAGCCTGGGCAGCGTTCATCAGGGCGGTGCGTTGCAGTTCGGGGCTGGCCTGTTCGAGCGCTGCGCCATGGGCGATCAGCAACTCGGCCAGGGCAGTGTCGCCGTGGCTGGCGGCCCAGGCCAGGGGGCTGTAGCCCAGGGCCTTGCACGGCTGCTGGACATTCGCGCCGCGCGCCAGCAGCAGCGCCACGGCCGGCCGGTGCCCGGCGATAGTGGCGGCCAGCAAGGCCGTGCGGCCGGTGCCCTTGTGCTGCCATTCAAGGTCCGCACCCGCATCCAGCAGGCGCTCGAGAGCAGCAAGGTCGCCGCGCGCGGCGGCTTTTTCCAGGAGATGGGACAAGGTCGGAAATCCGTTCGGTCAGGGGGCAGATGCCGCCGCATGGTAGCGCTCTGGGGCCAGGTTCTGCCACGCCCGGGCTACTCCACGCCCTGGTTCCGGCAGGCCGGGCGCGCTGGGCTGTACTGCGATACGCGACGCCGGCGTGGGCAGTGGGCTGTTTCGAGCGTCGCGGGTGGGGAGGGGAGGCTCATGGACGCCTTGCAGAGGCTTGCGTAGGATGGCGCGTTCGCGCTCTACGCCGTTGCAGCCAGCGCTGCAGCCTCCCTTGCCAACAGGAGTCCATGATGTTCAAGGCCATTGTGATCGACAAAGACACTGCAGGTTATCGCGCCCATCTGCGCGAGCTGGAGGAGGCGCAACTGCCTGAGGGCGATGTCACGGTCCGGGTGGCCTACAGCACCCTGAACTACAAGGACGGCCTGGCAATCACCGGCAAGAGCCCGGTGGTGCGGCAGTTTCCCATGGTCCCCGGTATCGACTTGGCAGGCACCGTCGAAGCCAGCAGCCATCCGCGCTTTCGCCCGGGTGAGCAGGTGCTGCTCAATGGCTGGGGCGTGGGCGAGAGCCACTGGGGCGGGCTGGCGCAGAAGGCCCGGTTGCAGGGCGACTGGCTGATCCACCTGCCTGAAGCCTTCAGTGCGCGCCAGGCCATGGCCATCGGCACCGCCGGCTACACCGCCATGCTCTGCCTGATCGCCCTGGAGCGCAGCGGCCTGACCCCCGAACACGGCGAGGTGCTGGTCACCGGTGCCAGCGGCGGGGTCGGCAGTTTTGCCATCAGCCTGCTGTCGCGCCTGGGCTACTCGGTGATCGCCGCCACCGGGCGTCCGGAGGAGGCCGACTACCTCAAGGCGCTGGGCGCCAGCCGCATCATCGAGCGCGCCGAGCTGTCCCAGCCGGGGCGTCCGCTGGCCAAGGAACGCTGGGCGGCGGCCATCGACTCGGTGGGCAGCCATACGCTGGCCAACGTCTGTGCCGGCACCGCCGCCGATGGCCTGGTGGCCGCCTGCGGGTTGGCCCAGGGCATGGATTTCCCGGCCTCGGTGGCGCCCTTCATCCTGCGTGGGGTGAGCCTCTTGGGGATCAACAGCGTGACCCGTCCCTATCACGAGCGGGTGCATGCCTGGGAACGCCTGGCCGCCGAGGTGGACCAGCAGCACCTGCAGCGGATCACCCGCGAAGTGGGCCTGGAAGAGGCCCTGACCGTCGCCCACGAGTTGCTTGAAGGCAAGGTTCGCGGGCGGGTGGTGGTCGACGTCAACCACTGATATAAACCCCGGGCCGCGCTGTCGGAACGCCGTGCGCGGCCTGGGTTGCTACATGTTTCAGGTCCGACGCGAGCCCCGTGCCACGGGGCTTCTTCGCGGCCCTTCGTCCTCTTGATCCGAGGTTGCCTGTTTCATGTCCATTTCCCCTCAGCGCCCCCTCTGGCAGGTGTACCTGGTCTTCCTGCTGCCCATGGTGCTGTCGAATTTCCTGCAGTCGTTTTCCGGCACCCTCAACGGTATCTACATTGGCCAGTTGCTGGGCACCCAGGCGTTGGCGGCGGTGTCGGGGATGTTCCCCATCGTGTTCTTCTTCATTGCCCTGGTGATCGGCCTGGGGGCCGGTGCCTCGGTGCTGATCGGCCAGGCCTGGGGTGCCCGGGAGCTGGATGCGGTGAAGTCGGTGGCCGGCAGTACCCTGATGCTGGGGGCCTTGATCGGCCTGCTGGGGGCGGTGCTGGGCATGCTGTTCGCCCGCCCGGCCCTGCAGGGCCTGGGCACACCGGCGGATGTACTGGACGACGCAGTGGGCTATGCCCGGGTGATGATGCTGATCATGCCGCTGCTGCTGGTGTTCGTGCTCTACACCCAGTTGCTGCGGGGTGTCAGCGATACCCTGTCGCCCCTGCTGGCCTTGATGGTCTCGACCCTGGCGGGGCTGCTGCTGACCCCGGCGTTGATCCGTGGCTGGCTGGGCCTGCCGCCCATGGGTATCCAGAGTGCGGCCTTCGCCGGGCTGGCGGGAAATATCCTGGCCATGGGGTTTCTGGTCTGGCGCCTGAGTGGCCGCGACCACCCCCTGGCCCCGGACCGGGCGCTGTTCGCGGCGCTGCGGCTGAACCGGGCGATACTCGGCAAGGTGCTGCGCATCGGCCTGCCCACCGGGGTGCAGATGGTGGTCATCTCGCTTTCCGAACTGGTGATCCTGGCCCTGGTCAACCGCCACGGTTCCCAGGCCACGGCGGCCTATGGCGCGGTGACCCAGATCGTCAACTACGTGCAGTTCCCGGCGCTGTCGATCGCTATCACCGCCTCGATCCTCGGCGCCCAGGCCATCGGCGCCGGGCGCCTGGAGCGCATCACCCCGATCCTGCGTACCGGGCTTGCGATCAACCTGTGCCTCACCGGCGCCCTGGTGCTGCTCGGCTACCTGATTTCCCACTGGCTGCTGGGCCTGTTCATCATCGACCCGGCAGCCCTGGTGCAGGCCCAGCACCTGCTGCACATCATGCTCTGGAGCATCCTGGTGTTCGGTTTCCAGGCGGTGGTCGGCGGCATCATGCGCGCCAGCGGCACGGTGCTGGTGCCGGTGGCGATCTCGATCTTCTGCATCCTCGGGGTGCAGGTGCCGGCGGCCTATGTGCTGGACGCACATTTCGGCCTGCAAGGGGTGTGGATGGCGTTCCCGGTGGCCTACCTGACCATGCTGGTGCTGCAGGTCTGCTACTTCAAGCTGGTGTGGCGCCACAAGGAGATCCAGCGCCTGATCTGAGGCCCGCGCTCAAGCGCCGCCGGCCAGTGGCTGCCGGGGCGGGCGCAGGTCGCGAACCACCAGGTACAGCAAGGGCCCGATGGAGACGAAGACCGCCGTCAGCAGCAGATAGGGCAGCACCGAACGCCAGGAGCGCCCACGGGCGCGGGCGTCTCCCAGCATCCACGCAGCCGCCAGCAGCGCCATCAGGTACAGGTCGATCACCACTTGTGCGGTGTCCGGGCGCGACAGCAGTTGCAGGCCGAATTGCAGCAGCGACTGTTCGGCCTGGAACAGGCAGTACAGGGTGTAGGCACTGAAGCCCAGTAGAGCCAGCAGGGCGGGGTAAGGGTGGCGCATGGCGCAGTCCTCGATCAGGGATGGGCAGGGTGTACGGCGCGGCGGTTGCGGGTGGCCAGGCCCAGCAGCAGATACAGCAGGCCGGCTGCGCCACAGCCAAAGATCAGGCTTTGCGACAGCAGGGAGTCGAACAGGTACAGCGGGTCGTCGCGCAGGCGTTGATGTAATCCGGCATGCAGCAGGGCGAGCGCCGCCAGCCACTGGCGGGCAAGCTCGCGCACGCGACGGCGCCGATGGCCGCACAGCTGGACCAGCCCGGCACACAGGGGGACGTGCAGGGCAATGAACAGGTGCTGCCCGAGCATGGGGTCGAGGTTGCGCAGGCCATACAGCAGGCGCCATTCACGCTGCGCCACGGCATCCAGCTCATGGCCGGCGAACAGCCCGATGCAGAGTCGCCAGAGTGTGTTTTTCACGGTGAAAATCCTTGAACAAGCGGGAGCGAACAGGCTAAGTGGCAAGCCTGTTGTCACTCAATGACCCCCCAGGTCATAGACAGCGGGGCGCTTCAGGCTGTCAGCTGGGGCGGTGCGACTTTCACTTTCAAGGATTGAACAGCGATGACTTCCAACCAGCAGGCTCCCGGCGCAGGCCGGGTGATCCGCGTGGCCGGGCCCGATGATGTGCCGGCCATGCTCGAGTGCGACACCTATGCCCAGGCCCACGCCAGCCGGGGCGATGCCGTACGCGTGGCGGTGGGCCGTGGCCAGGGTTGGGTGGAGGTGGCGGCCGGCCGGGTCGTCGGCTACCTGCTGCTGAACCATGACTTCTTCGACCATGGCTTCGTGTCCCTGGTGGTGGTGGCTCCGGGGCAGCAACGCCAGGGCGTGGCCCGGCGCTTGCTCGACGCCGCCGAGCAGGCCTGTCGCACGCCCCGGCTGTTCATCTCCACCAACCAGTCGAACCTGGCGGCCCGGGGCCTGATTGCCAAGGCCGGTTTCCAGCCCAGTGGGGTGATCGAGAACCTCGACGGGCAGGACCCCGAGCTGATCTTCTGCAAGCGTGTGGGCTGAGCCCGGATGCCTGTGCCCGACAGCGGTCGCGCCGCCATGCCCTGCACCCTTGAAGCTCCCCGCGCCGGGCCCTTGCCGGTGGGCGCACAGTTGCGCCAGTTACGGCGCCAGGCGCGCTTGAGCCAGTTGGACCTGGCGTTGCAGGCGGGGATTTCCCAGCGCCACCTGAGCTGCGTCGAGACCGGCCGCGCCCAGCCCAGCCCAGCCTTGCTGGATGCGCTGCTGACCACCCTGGACACCCCCTTGCCCCAGCGCAACCGGGTGTTCCTCGCCGCGGGCTATGCGCCGCGCTACGCCGCCTTGCCCCTGGCCGACCCCGGCCTGGCGCCGGTGCGCGCAGCGCTGATGCACCTGCTCAAGGCCAACAACCCGGCGCCAGCGATCGTCATCGACAGTGGCTGGCAAGTGCTGGCGGCCAATCAGGCTACCGCGGCGCTGTTCCAACTGCTGGGGTTGTCGCAACACGCCATGGAACAGGGCTTCAACCTGTTGACGGCCCTGCTGGAGCCCGGTGGTTTCGGTGACTGCCTGATCAATGCCGAGGAGGTGCGCCAGGTGGCCTGGCAGCGGGCCTCCCGAGAGGCCATGGGCGACCCCGGCTTGGCGGCGCTGCTGGCCGGCCTGCCGTTCCCCGGAGAGTCGCCGGCGACCCCGAGCCCGGCCGAGCCGTTGCTGCTGACCCGGGTGCGCGGGCCCGGGGGCGAGCTGCGTTTTCTGTCCACCTTCACCACCTTCGGCATGCCCCAGGACATCACCGTGGCGTCGCTGCGCATCGAACACCTGATTCCCGCTGACGAGCCGACCTGGCAGGCCCTGACCCTGGCTTGCGAACGCCCGGGTGAACTCGAACCGGGTTAGATCGCCAGGGCCCGGGCCGGCAGCCCCTGGGCGCTCGCCAGCGCCGGCAGTGCCCCGGCCAGCACCATGCGGGTCAGGGTGGCCGCGACGCTCTGGAAGTCCCTGCTGGAGGGCTGGGCTACGCCGCTCATCAGGGCGATCTGCCAGCCCAGGGTGGGGTAGGTCTGGGTCGCCGCTCCTATGAACAGCAGCAGGTGCTCCGGGGCAATGGCGCGGATCAGGCCACGTTCGGCCCAATTGCGCAGGCAAGCGATTTCACTGCGGTTCTGCGCCTCCAGGCTTTCACGCCAGGCCTCTGGCAACTGCTGCGCGCCGTGCAGCAACTCGCTGCAGAGAATCTTCGAACGCAGGGGGAAATCCTCGACGATCTGCATCCGCGCCTCGATGTAGGCCTGCAACGCCTGCGCCGGATCGGCCTCCGGGTGCAGCAGCCGCGACGCCTGGTGCAAGGGTTCCAGCAGGGGCTGCAGGACTTCGGCGTAGAGGTTTTCCTTGGTGTGGAAGTAGTAGTACAGGTTGGCCTTGGGCACCCCGGCGCGCAGCGCGATATCCAGGGTCTGGCAGGCACTGAAGCCCTTGGCGGCGAACTCGTTGCGGGCGGCATCGAGGATCAGTTGCCGATGCCGCAGGCGCGAGCGGCGTTCCTGGCGGGCTGGCGCTGGCACCCGGGGCGCTGCCGAGTCGGCCTCAAGCGCCTGCGAGGGCAGGCAAAACGGGGTGGATGAGGGGCAGTGCATGGGCAAATCTCGGGGGGTGTGAAATCGCAATATACAAAAGTATATAGCGAAACACCTGCCTCAGGCGTCGGCGCTGCTGTCTCGGCTGTTTCATAGAGGGGCGAACAGAGGAGGCAAGGCCGGAACGGTGCGCCGTTCCGGCTGGCGGCAGGCTCAGGCGCGGCGCTTGCGCAGCCAGCGTCGGGCCAGGTAGCCGTAGACCCAGAGGTTGATCAGCAGCACCAGGCTGCCCAGCCACAGCTGAATGCCCGGGGTCAGCCCGGCGGGGTAGATCAGCGGGATCAGGTAATGCTCGATGAAGCCGGCGCCGTAGCCGTCCTGGCCGGCGGCGTGGCGCAGCAGGTTTTCCCAGCGGGTCAGCGGGCACTCCAGGTGCAGCACTTCCACTGCCACGCCCCAGGCCGCGGCGGGCAGGTGCAGCAGCATCAGCCGCGGGTGGCGCAGCACCAGCAGGCCGCCCAGCAGCACGAAGACGATAAAGGACAGGTGAAACAGCACCAGGCTGTCGGCGGCAATACGGTAGAGCATGGGGGTTCCTTGTAGGGGGCAGATCCGTGGCGCAGGCGCCGGGGCGCAATATACCGAGGGCCGGTAGGCGGTGGCAGTGTTTCTTCGTGGTGCAGGAAAAAAGCCCGGCTCGCAATCGATCGGGCCCGCCTTTGCGCTACCTATACTGCTGGAACGCCAGGGCGACCTGTCGAGCCTGGCGCGGCCTTTGCGGGAGGTACATGCCTTGCGGCCAACGATGCTCTGCTGCCGCCACGGGGTCCTGGTGCTGATGCTGGTGCTCGCCGGCTGCGCCCATCGGGTCCCCGAGCCGGTGGCCGCGATGCCGGTCAGCCCGGCCACCTGGCGCCAGGTCAACCATGAACTGCTGGAAGCCTCCCGCAGCGCCACTGAACAGGCCGAGGTCTATGCCCAGGGCTCCATGGAGCACTGGCGGACCCGGGTCTACCAGCAGACCGAGGAAAACTTCATTCCCTGGTTCAGCGGCTACTGGACCCAGGAATGGCTGTCGCTCAAGGTCGGCTGGTATTCCTTGAACGATAAAGGCGACGCCGGGCAAGCTTCCCGGCGCCTGGCGGCCTACTTGCAGGAGCAGTACCAGGAACGGGTGCTGGCACCGGTGGCGCTGGAAGTTGATGCCGATGCGATCACCGGCGAGGCCATGGAGTTCTATGTGCAGTTGCTGCGCCAGCAACTGGCGCAGATCCGCAGCCGTTACCCACTGCCGGCACCGCAACTGGAACTCCATCTGGACCAGGTGCTAGCCATCGACCTGGGGCCGGCCCCCGAGCAGCGCGCCTCCTTGAACCAGTTGATACGGGCCGAGCCCATTGCCCGCTTGCCCGCCTATGGGCCCTTGCTGCAGCAGATCCATGGCGCCCCGACCGGCGAACAGGGAGCGCCGGCCCCGGGGGTGTCCCAGGTGGCGCAGGTGACCAGTGACAAGCTCCAGGCCCAGTTCGCCAGCCGCAGTGTGGCCGGTGC
The DNA here is from genome assembly GCF_058797595.1 of Pseudomonas sp. GW823-FHT02C05. Classification (NCBI taxonomy): domain Bacteria; kingdom Pseudomonadati; phylum Pseudomonadota; class Gammaproteobacteria; order Pseudomonadales; family Pseudomonadaceae; genus Pseudomonas; species Pseudomonas sp. GW823-FHT02C05. The sequence goes on from NZ_JBXAJU010000001.1 coordinate 457,672, forward strand.
GGTGGCGGCGGCGGTGGGGCGGGTGGCCGGCGCGCTGATTTCGGTGGGAGTGGCCGGGGTCCGGGCGCTGGTCCAGGACCATGACCGGGAAGACCTGCAGGCCCAGACCCGACGGGACCTGGGCGCAGCCTTCGATCAGGCCTGGGCCAGGCAGTTGCATGACCCCGAGCATGGGGTCATGGCCGGGGTGTATTACCTCGGCCAGCAGCTCGAACGCCAGTTGCAGGCGCCGCTGGTCAATGAGGATGCCGGCGATGACCGGGGCCCCTGAGCCCGTCCTGGCGGCTCAGCCCCAGGTGGCCTCGGCACCAGGATCCAGCGGCACTTCGTAGTCGCTGACCCCGGCCGCATGGCGCCCGGCGATGTAGCCGAAGGTCATGGCCGGCCCCAGGTTGATACCGCCGGAGGGATAAAAACCGCCCATCACGCTGGCCATGTCGGTGCCTGCGGCATACAGCCCGGGGATCGCCGTGCCGTGCGAATCCAGCACCTGGGCCTGGGCGTTGGTCTTGAGCCCGGCAAAGGTACCGAAGCTGCCGGGCAGCACTTTCACCGCGTAGAAAGGCCCCTGTTCGATGGGCGCCACGCAGGGGTTGGGCCCGGGATACAGGGCGTCGCCCTGCTTGCGATTGTAGGGCGTCGAGCCGCGGCCGAACTCGGGGTCCTGGCCGTTGCGGGCATGCTGGTTGAATGCCTGCACCGTGGCCGCAAGGCCCTGGGGGTCGATGCCGCACTGGCTGGCCAGGGCCTGGATGGAGTCGGCCCGTACCAGGTAGCCGCTGCGCACCAGCGGCCCCACCGGCAGGGGGAAGGGCCGGGCAAAACCCAGGCCGTAACGGCGCTGGAAGCGGTGGTCGCAGATCAGCCAGGACGCCACTTCCTCGCCCGCGGGAACCGCCTCCAGCATGGCCGCGGTGTAGTCGTAGTAGCCGTCCGCCTCGTTGACGAAACGCTTGCCGTTGGCCAGCACGCCGATCAGCCCGGGTTTGGCCCGGTCGATGATGTGGGGAAAGTGGCCGATGCTGCCGTCGGCATGCCGCACCCGAGAGACGGGGGCCCAGGCCACCGGGCTGGCAAGGTCCGTGGCCAGCACGGCACCGGCCTGTTCGCCGAGGCGGATGCCGTCGCCGCAGCAACTGCGCGGCGGCAGGGCCAGGTGCTCGTCCGGCCCCGGGGCGCGGGGAAACAACGCCTGGCGCCGGGGCAGGTCATTGGCGAAGCCGCCGGCGGCCAGCAGCACTCCACGCCGGGCGCGGATTTCCCGCGGCCCCTCAGGCGTGTCCACCAGGGCGCCCTGCACGCCCTGGCTATCGCGCAGCAGCGAGCGGGCCGGGGTGGACTCCAGCAGGTTGACCCCCAGGTCCTCGGCGGACTTGCCCAGCCGGCCGATCAGCGCCACGCCGTTGACCAGGTGCATGGCCCGGCCGTGTAGCGCCAGGTCCCGCAGGTGGCGGGCAAAGCGCCCGGCCACATGCAGCAGCGACCTGAAGGAACGGGTCATGCTGAGAAAGGCCCCCAGGTCGGCCCCGGCCATGATCGGCATGCCCAGGAACGAGGTTTCCCGCAGGGTCTTGCGCAGCCGTTTGAGCAGTGGGCCGATGGCCCGGGCGTCATACGGCGCGGCGATCACCTGATGGCCCTCGATCCCGGCCCCGGGCACCTGGCCGTGGATATCCGGGATGCCATTGCCGTCGACGAATTGCAGGGCCGTGTGTTGTTCGAAGAAGGCCACCATCTGCGGCCCGTTATCCAGAAAGGCGTCGATGCGTGCGGCATCGTAGCGCTCCCCCAGCTCATGCTTGAGGTAGGTGCGCGGTTGCTGCGGGTTTTCATGGATGCCGGCGCGGCGTGCCAGGGGATTGCCCGGCACCCACATCCAGCCGCCGGACCAGGCGCTGGCACCGCCGAAAGTGGAATCCTTTTCCACAACTATCACCTTCAGGCCATGCCACGCGGCGGTCACCGCACAGGCCAGGCCGGCGGCGCCGGAGCCGATTACCAGCAAATCACAATCCAGGGGCGGGAGGGTTGCAGCGGGAACGTCGCTCACAATGACAGGGCCTTTTTTGAACTATGATAAAAAATGGAATTGAGTTCCATTAAGTTGAAAAACTATTCCACACTGCCTGGGAAGCTGTCAAACCGCGAGGAGGACCAGGCAGGCTCATTGGCGCAGGGGAGCAGAAGGCGCTTTTAGCTACGGGGGCACCTTCTGGAGGGGCTGCCGGAAGGGCAGGAAGGCGATGTCGCTCAGGTGGGAAAGTCAGAGTGGCCAGCAGGCCTCTTTGTGCTGCTCAAGGACGCAAGGCCGCTGCACAGAGGCGCTTGCGCTGCGGGTGGATGCCGGGCAAAAAAAACGCCGCGTTCCCAGGCAGCGAACGCGGCGTTGTTCAAGGCAGCAGGGCAGGGCTCAGTTGACCACGCGGTAGCACGGTACGTAGGCGGCGCCGCCGGGCAGCTTCATGCGGTGCTGCTCGACGAAGGCTTTGAGCAGCTGGTCCAGGGGCTGCATGATCGCCGGGTCGCCGTGGATGCTGTACGGGCCTTTCTGCTCGATCAGGCGGATACCCTGGTCCTTGACGTTGCCGGCGACGATGCCGGAGAACGCACGACGCAGGTTGGCCGCCAGTTCGTGGGGCGCCAGGGCATGGCTCAGTTGCAGGTTGGCCATGTTCTCGTGGGTCGGATCGAAGGGACGTTGCAGGCTCTCGTCGATCTTCAGCAGCCAGTTGAAGTGGAAGGCGTCGTTGCGTTCGCGGCGGAACTGCTTGACGGTCTTGAGCCCCTCGGTCATCTGCCGCGCCACTTCCGGCGGGTTGTCGATGATGATCTGGTAGTGCTGGCGCGCCGCTTCGCCCAGGGTTGCCAGGACGAAGGCGTTGAGCTGCTCCAGGTAGGGCGCCGCGCTCTTGGGGCCGGTGAGGATCACCGGGAAGGGCAGGTCGCGGTTGTCCGGGTGCATCAGGATGCCCAGCAGGTAGAGGAACTCCTCCGCGGTGCCGGCGCCGCCGGGGAAGATGATGATGCCGTGGCCGACGCGCACGAAGGCTTCCAGGCGCTTCTCGATGTCCGGCAGGATCACCAGCTCGTTGACGATGGGGTTCGGCGCCTCGGCGGCGATGATCCCCGGCTCGGTCAGGCCCAGGTAGCGGCTGCCGCTCATGCGCTGCTTGGCGTGGGCGATGGTGGCGCCCTTCATCGGGCCCTTCATCACGCCCGGGCCGCAGCCGGTGCAGATGTCCAGCTTGCGCAGGCCCAGCTCGTGGCCGACCTTCTTGGTGTATTTGTATTCCTCGGTATTGATCGAGTGGCCTCCCCAGCACACCACCATCTTGGGCTCCACGCCGGGGCGCAGGGTGCGGGCGTTGCGCAGCAGGTGGAAGACGTAGTCGGTGATGCCCTGGGAGCTGTCCAGGTCAATGCGCTGGCTGTCCAGTTCGTTCTCGGTGTAGACGATGTCGCGCAGGGCGCTGAAGAGCATTTCCCGGGTGCTGGCGATCATCTCGCCATCAACGAAGGCATCGGCCGGCGCGTTCAGCAGTTCCAGGCGTACGCCGCGATCCTGTTGGTGAATGCGCACTTCGAAATCGTGGTAGGCGTCGAGGATGGTCTTGGCGTTGTCGACGTGGGCGCCAGTATTGAGGATGGCCAGGGCGCACTGGCGGAACAGGGTATAGATGCTGCCGGAACCGGCGGCGCTGAGCTGTTGCACTTCACGTTGCGAGAGGGTCTCCAGGCTGCCTTTCGGGCTCACCGAAGCATTGATCACTTGTCTTTGCGGCATTCATCCATTTCCTGAAAGCGTCGCCACCGCACCATGCGCGGCCAGTGGCGAAAAAATAGCGGGGCAGTGAACAGAGCCACCGGTACGGGGCTTGGTTTCCAGCGGCAGGGCAAGAAAGCAAACGTCGTCGCGAGATTGTTCGCTGCTTGAATCTACCTCATGCGGGCCCGCCGTGGCGGGAAAAATGACGATCCGCCCTGGTCGTGGCGGATTTTTCACCGGCCTTCAGCACAGGCTGGCTCGGGTCGGGTCCAGCACCGGCGCTGCCCCGGCCAGGGCCAGGCGCTCCATCAGGGCCGGGTAGCCCTCGGCCTGGCCCCAGGCGTGTTCGGCCAGGGTCAGGCCGATGATCTGCAGAAATCCGAAGCGCCCGCTCAGCAATTGCCGGGGGCCGGCAAAACCCGGCGCGGGGATGAACAGCAGTGCCTGCAACAGGCTGTCGCCGCCATTGATCGGCTCGCCGGTACGCATGCGGTCCCATTCGCCCAACGGCGGCTGCTCGCCAAAACGGCCGGCGGCCAGCAGCAATTGGTAGGCGCAGAAATTGCGTAACAGGCGCAGGGCCCAGGGTGACTGTTCGCGGGTTTCCAGCAGCAGTTCGTGGCCCATGCCGGATTCGCCATCGGCATCGGGCCGGGCATCTTCCCAGGCATTGGACAGGCCCGAAGTGACGTATAGCCAACTGCTGCGTCCGGCATTGGGCGGTGATTCGAAGACCCCGTGGGTGAGCCAGCGCGGATCGACGTCGTGCTGGCCAAAGACCTGGCTGAACAGCGCCATGTCCAGGGGATAGATGCCCGGGCCCAGTGCGCCGAACAGCGCCGGGTAGATCTGTTCTTCACGTTGCGCCCAGGCGGCTTCGAGCCATGAAGGGTCGGGGGATTGCGGCATGTGAAAGCGTCCTTGAACAGAAGCGGCGGCCCGGCTTGAGCCGCCAGGGAATCAGGCAAAGGCCTGGCGCAATAGTTCCGGCAGCAACTGCCCGGCCTTGCCCTCCAGGCTGTATTACTCGGCGCCGGTGCAAGCCTGGGGCTGGGGGTTGATATGCACCACGCAGGCGCCGTGCTGCAGCGCCAGTTGGGGAATTCGCGCCGCCGGCTGGACCAGCCCGGAGGTGCCCACCGACAGCAGCAGGTCGCATTCTTCGGCGGCGTTGAAGGCGGCCTTGAGGGTCGCCTGGGGCAGGGGTTCGCCGAACCACACCACCCCGGGGCGGATCTTGCCGTTGCAACCGGTGCAGCGCGGCGGCTCCAGGCTGGCGCCCTGTTCCGGCAAGTCCGGCAAGGGCAGTTGGCCCTTGAACGGGCGGTTGCAGGCAAAGCACTTGGGGGTGTGCAGGCTGCCGTGCAAGTGCAGCACCGAGGGGCTGCCGGCGCGTTCGTGCAGATCGTCGACGTTCTGGGTGATCAGGGTCAGGCGCGGCACCCGCCGGGCCAGTTCGGCCAGGGCCAGATGGGCTGGATTGGGCTGGGCCTGGAGCACTTTCTGGCGTCGCCATTCATACCAGCCCCAGACCAGCGCCGGGTCTTCGCGAAAGGCTTGCACGGTGGCCAGGCGCGCCGGATCGAAGTGTTCCCACAGGCCGGTCAGGGCGTCACGAAAGGTCGGGATGCCGCTTTCCGCCGAGACCCCGGCACCGCTGAATACCACCACATGCCGGGCCTGGGCCAGGCGCTTGGGATCGAACTGCATGGTTGAAGATGTTCCTGCCGTGGGTGAAAGAACGGGGCGCCCGCTTCCGCGTGCGGATCGGACCGGTACTAAAAACGCGCCGGCCTTGCAGCGTAAATGAATTTATCGTCAAGGCGCCGCTCATAACTCTTGTCAGCGGTCCTGTGTGTAGCCGCCTCAATCCGTCAGGGAGTGTCACCCTCATGAACCCAGCCACGCCAGTCAATCCCGGCGCTCAATCCCGTTTGATCCTGGTGGTGGAGGATGAGCCGACGGTGCTGGAGTTTCTCTGCGAGATCCTGCAGGACGAAGGGTTTGCCACCCAGGCGATGGACAGCGCGGATCGGGCCTGGGAATTCCTGCAGGAACAGGCCGCGGACGTGGCCCTGCTGCTGACCGATATCACCATGCCCGGCACCCTCAATGGCGCGAGCCTGAGCAATTTGTGCGGCGAGCGCTGGCCGCAGTTGCCGATCGTGGTCATGTCGGGTTTCGAGACCCCCGAGAGTTCCGGGGTGCGTTATCCGGTGTCCTTCATCCGCAAGCCCTGGACCATCGGGCAGATCCTCGACTGCGTGGAAGGCACGCTGAAATCGGCCCAGGGTTGAGGCGTGGCGCCTCACCCCGGCCAATCGCCGGTGTTACTCCTTGACGCTCATGAACTCCTTGGCCCAGACGATGTACTCCTCGGGCTGGGTGTAGGTGTGGGCCAGTTCGGTGGCGCTCAGGTCCGACGCCTGGGTGAAGATCTGCCGCTGCTCGCGCAGGCAGTCGTAGGTGGCCTTGATCGCGGCGAAGTAGGCGGCATGACCGTCCACGGCGATCTTCACGCCCAGCTCGGCCAGGCGCGCATCGTCCCGTAGCGCCGGGTTGCCGTAGGTCACCAGCATCAGCGGCACGCTCAGGTGCTCGGAGATCTGTTCCAGCTGTTCGAAATCACGGATGCCCACCATGCAGATGGCGTCGGCGCCGGCACGCTCGTACTGCTGGGTACGGCTGATGATTTCCTGCACCGGAAGGATGCCGGCGTTGGTCCGGGCGATGATCGCCAGTTCCGGATCAACCCGGGCTTCCAGGGCGGCGCGGATCTTGCCGACGCCTTCGGCCACCGAGATGAGGTCGGTGGATTTGCGCCCGAACTGGGCCGGCAGCAGGGTGTCTTCGATGGTCAGCGCGGCAATGCCGGCGCGTTCCAGTTCGACCACGGTGCGCATCACGTTCAGCGCGTTGCCATAGCCGTGGTCGGCGTCGGCGATGACCGGCAACTGCGCCACGCGGCCGATGCGGGTGGCCTGTTCGGCGAATTCACTGAGGGTGATCAGGGCGAAGTCGGGGGCCGCCAGCACTTGCAGCGAAGCCACCGAGCCGCCGAGGATGCCCACTTCGAAACCCAGGTCGGCGGCGATACGGGCAGACATCGGGTCGAATACGGAAGCGGTGTGGTAGCAGGAGTTGGAAGCGATCAGTTCACGGAAACCGCGGCGCAAATCTTGATGGGAAAGCCTGGACATAACAGCTCCGAGATAGGATCGAGAGATCGACCTTGAGGTCGAGTCAAATTTTGCAATCAGTTCCCTTGGCGAGCCGGGGAAAGAGCGGCTCACAGCGAAACGTTAGTTGGGCAGATGAAGATGAAACAAGGTGGGTAGCAAGGCGTCTTTATCCCGTTCGGTTGCGCGAACCGACGGGTTTATTATGCGAGGCCGACATAGCAGGACGAGGCTATCACGCTCCAGGGCCGTAGATGATGAGGATTTTGCATAGCATTATGCCGGACCGGCATTGGCATTTTTTTCTAACTGAATATTACAAGCACTTGCCAGGGGCGTTTCGGGGGCATGTCGAAGGTTGGCGGGGGCTTGTCGAGCGCTGGCAAATCCACCAAGCTGCCGCGCCTCGAATGGCAGCGTTCACGCTGCGCAACGGCTTAGTTCAAGGATGCAGGCAATGGCGCTCAGGGTGTTGGTGGTGGGTGGTTATGGCAATTTCGGCAGCATCGTCTGCCGCTATCTGATCCATACCCCTGGGGTGCATCTGCTGATTTCGGGGCGCGACCCGCACAAGCTCACGGCCAAGGTTCAGGCCTTGCAGGCTGAAGGCGGGCAGCCCTGCGAAGGCTGGTGCGGCGATGCCATGGGGCCGCAATGGGTGCCGGCGCTCAAGGCCCTTAAGGTGCACTGGGTGATCCATACCGGCGGGCCGTTCCAGGGCCAGTCCTACGCGGTGGCCCGGGGCTGCATCGAGGCCGGGGTCAACTACTGCGACCTGGCCGACTGTCGCCAGTTCGTGCGCGGCATTGGCACTCTGGATGAGGCCGCCCGGGCCGCCGGGGTGACGCTGCTCAGCGGCTGCAGCTCGGTGCCGACCCTGTCGGCGGCGATGATCGATGAACACCGTGAGCGTTTTTCCCGCATCGAGCGCATCGAGCACGGCATTTCCTCCTCGGCGAAGATGCCCGGCCTGTCCACCATCCAGGGCGTGCTGGCCTATGCCGGCAAACCCATCCTGCAACTCAAGGACGGCCGGCCGCATCCGGTGATCGGCTGGCAGGGCCTGACCCTGCGCAAGCTGCCCAGGCTGGGCACGCGGCTGGTGGCCAATGTCGATGTGCCGGACCTGGATCTGTTCGCCGAGCGCTACGGTGCCCACACCCTGAGCTTCCAGGCCGGCGCCGGGCTGAAGATCGCCGGGTTGGCCAATGCGCTGCTGGCCCAGGCGGTGAAGCTCGGCCTGGTGCGCGACCCGGCGCCCTGGGCGGCGCGCCTGCATCGCTGCGGCACCTGGTTCGAAGGTTTCGGAGATGGGCTCAGTGCCCTGTACATCGACGTGCACGGCCTGGGCCAGGACGGCCAGCCACTGTCGATGAGCGTGCAGCTCACCGCAACCCATGACCACGGGCCGGAGATTCCCAGCTGCGCGGCGGTGGCGGTGGTGCACAAGCTGCTCGCCGGCCATGTGCCGGCCCCGGGGGCCCGGTCCAGTGCCGGCGAGGTCAGCGTGGAGGAGTACCTGCGGGCGATCGACGATCCGGATCACCTGCAACTGCAAGTGAGTTTCTCGCGCCCGCCGGTTTAACCCCCGGTCACCACAGCAGCGGCTTGGCGAAGTCCTTCCAGAACAGCCAGCGCTGCACTTCAAGGTGCTCGCCGGTGCCGATCTGCCAATCCGGGCGCCCGGCGTCCAGGTCAAGCTTGACGATGATCCCGGCATAGGTGGCGGCCACCAGGGTCTTGCCATCGGGGCTGATGTCCATGGCGGTGAGGGTCGAGCCGATATAGTGCTGCCAGCGTTCCTCGCCGTTTTCGCTGAAGGCCCGCAGGTAGCCGTAGGCGTCGCCGATGATGAATTCGTCGCCCCGTGACGCCGCGGCATACACCCGGGCACCTTCCTGCAGCACCGGGGTGCGCGCATCGTCACTGTAGAAATCGGTGGACAGCCCTGGCAGGTCGGCCACCGCCACTCCCACGCTGGCACCGCCATAGAAGTGGCAGGCATTGAGCAGCAGGCGATCGCCGCGCTGGTTGAAATGGGCGAAATGCGGGTACTCGCTGGCGGGGCCGATCTGCGCTACCCGTTGCAACCTTGCATCGAACACCAGGTGCGAGCTGCTTTGCTCGCCCACGGCGATCCACTGGCCATCGGGCGACACCGCGCCATGCTCCATGCTCAGGCCGATGCCCAGGTCCTCGGGGGCGACGCCATCGGCCAGCTCTTGCTGCAGGTCTTCCAGGCTCGGCAGCAGGCGCGTGGCGCCCTCGGCCTGCAGGACGAAGATGCCGTCGGAGCTCACCAGCAGTACCCGGCGCCCGTCAGGGAAGGGAATCAGGCTGCTGGGGCGAGGGCGCCCGGTGTCTTCAAGCGCCACCCCCGCCGGCAGGTTCGCGTGGGGATCGGGCCAGGCAAAACTTGCCACCTCTGGCCCGTTCCAGCCGTCGGTGAGCTGGATGCCGTCAGCCCGGGCCCAAGCGAAATAGCGCCGCTGGGGGCACATGCCGAAGCCTTCCACCTGCTCCAGGGTCTGGATCCTTGCGTCGTCGATATGCACCACCTCGCCAGCCTCGTAAGGTGCGCCGATGCGCGCCAGCAGGCTGCCGTCCGGCAACAGGGCCAGGGTCGGAATCATCCGTCCCTGGCTTTCCAGGCGTGGCGACAATGGGAAGTGCGCCGGCGGCCACTCCTGGCGGAATGCCTGGCGCCGGGCTGCGTCGTAGGGCTCCTGGTTGCTCGCTTCCAGGGCCGCCTGCCAGTCTGGCAGCAGGTGCTCGGTATCGGGCAAGTGCGGTTCCTTCAAGCCCTTCCAGCCGTCGCGGTTGCCGGTCTCGACATAGCGATTGATGTCGCGGGCATAGGTCAGCACGGCTTGCTGCCATTGCTCTTGCGGGGAGTGGTTCGAATTCGACTGGGACATGCGCGCAGGACTCCTTGTGGCGCTGGGAAAGGCGTAGCAGACCGGGGGATGGACCGGAAAAGCGCGCAGTTTATCCCTCGGGAGCGAGTTTTTTTCAGGTTTTTCCAGTGCTGCCGTTCAAGGCGCGTAGGTACTGACCCGGTTGCGCCCGGCGCGCTTGGAGGCGTACAGCGCCTGGTCGGCCCACTCGATCAGGCAGCGATGATCCCGGGCCGGACGGTCGAGGCAGGCGATGCCCAGGCTGATGGTGAAGGCGATGGCCTGGCCGTTGTGGATCACCTCCTGCTCTTCCACCGACTGGCGCAAGCGCTCGGCCAGGGTGCGGGCCCCGGCAAGGTCGGTGTGGGGCAGGAGAATGGCGAACTCCTCGCCGCCATAGCGCCCGGCCACGTCGCTGTCGCGCACATGCTGGTGGATCAGCTCGGAGACGCGCTTGATCACTGCATCGCCGGCCTGGTGCCCATGGCGGTCGTTGATCGACTTGAAGTGATCGATGTCCAGCATCAGCAGGGCGATGCTGCTGCCGTGGCGGCTGTATTCGAACTGCAGGCGCTGTTCCCAGTGGCCGCGGTTGTAGAGCTGGGTCAGGTGGTCGGTGCGCGACAGGTGCTGCAACTGCTGGTTGGCCTTCTGCAAGGCCAGGCTGTTGATTGCCACGTCGGTCAGGTCGTAGATCACCAGGCAGACGTGGTGGATCTCGCTGTTGGAAGAACGCAGCGGCAGCAGGGTGGTGTTCTGGTACATGAACTCGCCCTGGCCGGTGATCGGCTGGTAGTTGTTGAAATGCACCAGGTACGGCCGCTGCTTCCAGATGGTGAAGGCCGGCGTGCCGAGGGCCACCACGCGCCCCACCTTGCGGGTGAACCAGGGTCGCTCGACCTCGGGGAACAGCTCGAAGAACGACTGGTCGATGGCCTGCTTGGAGGGCACTCCGGAGCGGTTCTCCATGAAGCTGTTCCACACCTGGACCCGGCACTCCAGGTCGAGCACGACGATACCCACGTCGATGCTCTGGACCACCGCCAGCAACCAGTGCAATTCACTGAAATCCATTCTCTTAGGCATGGCTCAACTCATCAGGTAGGCGAGCTTCTGTTCCAGCAAGGCCATGGAGCCTTCGGTGAACAACAGCAACAGGTCGAAGTGGATGTTCTGTTCTTCCAGGCTGTAGCTGATTTCCACCGCCTGGGTCTTTTTCCAGCGCTGCTGGTTGAGCACGATCAGCTCGTCGATGGTGGTGTGTTCCCCCAGTACCTGGGGATGGCCCACGGAAAAGAACACGTCCAGCTGGTCGGCGATGCTGCTCAGGCAGGCGCCGATCAGCACGCTAGAGAGGTCGATCAGCACTTCCATTTCCTGGTAGGGGTCGGTGCCTTGCTCTATCAACTGGGCGATGTCGGCCACTTCGGAGTCGTAGAACATCAGCAAGGCTTCGCCGGCGATGCCGCTGCCGATGTAGCTCTGGCAGATGGCGGTCAGTTGCCGGGCGCGGTTGGCATCGGCCAGCAGCATCTGCAATTCGCCGGCTTCCAGCACATTGACGTGGGGAATCGGCAGGTGCACGAAGACATCCAGGACCTTGGCGATCAGTGCCGCGGCGTAGCCCATGGAAACGTTGACGGTTTCCCGGAAGGCGTCGCGAAAGGTCACCACCGGTGCTGGCGAAGGGGCTGCCAGTGGCTTGGTGTCAGTGCTGTCCAGCAGTTGCAGTTCGTTGAGCAGGGCGCGCAGTTGCTGCGGGTCGAAGGGCTTCTTGAGGAAGGCCCGTGCGCCCAGCTCGCGGGTGCGGCGCACGGCTTCTTCTTGAATGTCGCCGGAGATGACAATGATCTGCGCCTCGATGCCTTCTTCCTGCACCGCACTCAAGACCTGGTAGCCGTCCATCACGGGCATGGTCAGGTCCAGCAGCGCCACCTTGCCCAGCCCGCGGCGCAGGGCTTCCAGGCCTTCGCGCCCGTTGCAGGCCTGGGTCACGGACACCCGCCACTCGCTGGGCAAGGTCCGCAGCACCTGCTTGCGGGCCATGCTCGAGTCATCGCAGATGAGGAGGGGGATCATCGGTATCGGACGCTCATTCGAAAAAACCCGTAAGGGATAGTGTTCGGTAATAGGGCGAGTTGCCGCTTTATAGTTGTGCCGTATCGGGCTGTCCGTGCCGCGCCGCACTATAGTTCCCTCGGCAATAAAAGAACAAGTAGTGATGGCTTCGGTTATTTGCTCCAGATCATTGTCTGCTGCAATTCAAGCAGGCCTGGGCATGTAACTTAGAGTTGTTGCAGGGCAGCAGTTAAAAGGCCGCGGCGGCCCGTGGCGTGGGCTGTGGCAATAAACTTAGAGGCCTCTGTAAGCCTTGATATAGACCGATTTTTCTATCGGGGTAGGGAACTCGCGCCTGTTTTCTGACGTTTGAAAAATGACACTTTAGGTATAAGTTTCAAACTTTCGGAATCTTCTTGTTGATTGTTGCCGGAGGTTCTGCGAGTGGTTCGTTTCAATGGTTGTTAAGAGCGCTGGAATTGTGTGGGTTGAATGTGTCGTGCAGCGATTCTTATAAACAACCCAGGGCCGCTGTTGTATTGATTCGAATATTAAAGAACGGGCGCAAGGCTGTTGGAACGAGTGCTGCAGGGGCGTCGTTGTCGGGCTGCGCTCCTGCTGCATATGCAACAAAACCTTACCGCGAACCTGGTTGTGCCGACCGCTGGAAGGGCGCGAGCCCCGGTCGTGCGCGGCCTGTGGCAAGCCGACGACCAGCGCTGCGCCGTGGGCAAAAAAATGTCAGATTTTGAGTCCCGGCCTGGACCTTTTCCCGCAATGCGCAATCATTACTGCGTGGAAAACATAAGGAGAGACGCATGTTCATTCGGTCATTGACCTTCGCTACTCTGCTCGCTGTTGCCGGCCCTGTCCTGGCGGCCGACAACGACGGCCCATTGACCCAGGACCTGGGTAAGTCACGGCCACTGATCGTGATTGCCCCCAGCACCGTGGACCCGACCCTGGTGAGCCTGAAGAAGTCCCTGGAAGAGCCGGCCACCCGTCAAGCCTTCAACGAACGCAACATGGTCCTGTACACGGTGATCAACACCATCGGCCAGCGCGATGGCAAGGACATCGACCCGCAATCCACCATGGCCCTGATCCGCAGCCTCAAGCTGGGCGCCGGGGCGCAGACCAAGGTGATCCTGGTGGGCAAGGACGGCGAGAAGAAGCTGGAGCACTCCGGGGCCACCGAGCTCAAGGAAGTCTTCAGTGCCGTCGACCAGTTGCCGGCGGCGGAGAAACAGGCCGCAGCGCCGGCTCCGGCCCCCGAGCCGGAGGCCAAGCCGGCCAATGCCAAGGCCGGCAAGGCGGCCAAGCCCGCCGCAGCGCCCAAGGCGCTGGACGACTGAAGCCCATGGGCGGAGGCCGGGGCAGGCGCTGACCGCCCCGGTGCCTGCCGACTGCATTGCCCCGCCTCGCCCAGGCTAGAGCGCCTCCAGGGTCTGACGCAGCCCATCGACGATCATCTCCACTTCCTGCCCATCGATCACCAAGGGTGGCAGCAGGCGGATGGTGGTGCCCCGGGTGACATTGATCAGCAGCCCGTGGTCACGGGCGGCGACCTGCACCAGCTCTCGGGCCGGCTGCCGCAGTTCGATACCCACCATCAGCCCCAGCCCACGAATCTCCCGCACCGCCGGATGCGCCGCCAGTTCCTCGCGCAGCCGCCGCAGCAGTTGGGCACCGCGCTGTTCGGCGTTGGCCAGCAACTGCTGGTCCTCGATGACGTCCAGTACGGTGCAGGCCGCGCGGCAGGCCAGGGGGTTGCCGCCGAAAGTGCTGCCGTGGCTGCCCGGAGTAAACAGCTGGGCAGCCTTGCCCCGGGCCAGGCAGGCGCCGATGGGAATGCCGTTGCCCAGGCCCTTGGCCAGGGTCATCACATCCGGCACCACGTCTTCGTGCTGGCAGGCAAACCAGCGCCCGGTGCGGCCGATGCCGCTCTGGATCTCGTCGAGCATCAACAGCCAGTTGCGCCGGGTGCACAGCTCGCGCACGGCCTTGAGGTAGCCGGGTGGGGCCAGCTGGATGCCGCTTTCCCCCTGGATCGGCTCCATCAATACGCCACAGATGCGTGGAGCATGCTCGGCGACGGCCGATTCCAGGGCGGCCAGATCGCCGAAGCGCACCTTGAGAAAACCGCCTGGCAACTGGCCGTAGCCCAGGCGCACTGCCGGGCCGTCGCTGGCGGCCAGGGTGGCCAGGGTCCGGCCATGAAAGGCGTTTTCCATGACCACCACCAGGGGCTGCTCGATGCCTTTGTGCCAGGCGTGCAGGCGTGCCAGCTTGAGGGCGGTCTCGTTGGCCTCGGCCCCGGAATTGTTGAAGAACGCCCGGTCCATGCCGCTCAACTGGGTCAACTTGGCGGCCAGTTGCTGCTGCCAGTGGATGTCGTAGAGGTTGGAGCTGTGCAGCAGCAGGCCGGCCTGTTCGCTGATGGCGCCGACCAGCCGTGGGTGGCTGTGGCCGATACCGGTCACCGCGACCCCGGCGATGGCGTCCAGGTACTCTCGCCCGGCCTGGTCCCAGAGACGGCTGCCCAGGCCTTTGCAGAAGCTCAGCGCGAGGGGTTGGTAGGTGCTCATCAGGCAGGCGGCGGTCATGGCGGGTAGCTCCATCTTGGGGGTGTGCTATCAGTATCGTTAGCCACCCAGGCTAGATAAACTCGCTATTTCTTTAATAATCTTGAAGTCAGGGTTGATAATGGATCTGTTCCAGGCAATGTCGGTGTACGTCAAGGTGGTGGAGGCGGGGAACATGACCGCCGCGGCCCGGGAGTGCGGCATGTCCACCACCATGGTGGGCAATCACCTGCGGGCCCTGGAGCAGCGCCTCGGGGTGCGTCTGCTCAACCGCACGACACGGCGCCAGCGGCTTACCGATTTTGGCCGTGACTACTACCAGCGCTGCCTGGCGGTGCTGGGGCTGGTGGCGGATTCCGAGCGCCTGGCGGAGCAGGCCCAGGGCGAACCCACCGGTACGTTGCGCATCACCGCACCCCTGACCTTCGGCACCGAACGCCTGGCGCCAGCGCTGGACGAGTTCCGCCAGCGCTGCCCCCAGGTCAAGGTCGAGCTGACCCTGGCCAACCAGCGCTTCGACCTGACCGATGGCACCTTCGATGTGGCGGTGCGCCTGGGCAACCTGGACAACGCCTCGCTGATTGCCCGGCGCCTGCAGGACTACACCCTGACGATCTGCGCTGCGCCGGAGTATCTGGAGCGCTGCGGCACGCCCCAGGTCCCCGAGGACCTGCAGCGGCACAACTGTCTGGCATTTGCCTACCCGGCCGGTGATGAGTGGAGCGCCACCGCCACCCTGTGGCCGTTGCGCGGGCCTGAAGGCGATGTGCAGATTCCGGTGTCGGGGTCATTGCTGGCCAACACCTCGTCCGGCTTGCATCGTGCGGCGCGGGGTGGCCTGGGGCTGGTGATGATGCCCGATGCGCTGGTGGAGGAAGACCTGCAGCAGGGCCGGCTGGTGCCGGTGCTGCAGGACTATCAGTTGCCCTTTCGGACGATGCACCTGCTCTATGCCCAGGACCGCTATCGCCTGCCCAAGCTGCGCAGCTTTGTCGACTTTGCCCTGGAGAAGTGGGGGCGTCAGGCCGACTCGTTGGCCAGCAGCATCATCGCTGCCGACAGCGTGTGACCATCGGTGATCTGGCCGGCGGCGATCATTGCCAGCAACTCCTGGCGGCTGGCCCACAGCACATGGTCCACTTCGCCATCGGTGGCGGCGGCCTGCTGCTCGGCGATCTGCACCTGGCACACCGCCACGGCGCTGGCGATCAGCGAAGTGTTGCTGTGCAGCAGCCCCAGCTGGCGTACCTCTGAGGCTTGCCAGCCGGTTTCCTCCAGCAGTTCCCGGGCCGCCGCGTCGCAGGCGCTTTCCCCGACATCGATGGCGCCCCGGGGAAACTCGATGGACTGGCCGCCGATGGCCCGGCGCCGCAGGTTGACCAGCATCAGTCGGCCATCGGCCAGGGTCGGCACGGCCACGACGCCGTTCACCGCCTGGGCTTCCTTGATGATGAAGTAGCCGTTTTCACGGACCACCTTGAAGTACGGGGTTTCCAGCAGGCACTGGGTGTCGGGGGTGGAACTCATGGGGGCTATCACTCCAGGAAACAACGATCGAACAAATACAGCTCGGCGGGCTTGAGCTGCTCCACGGTGGCCTGAGGCCGGCCGCCGTCGCCGCTCTTCTTGCGCCCGGTGTCGCGCAGGTAGCCGGCCTCGCTCATCTTCAGCAGGCGCTGGCGGATGCTGGTCTTGAGCACCGGACGCTGCAGCACCAGGGAGAAGATGCTCACCGCCTCGGGGGCGCTGAACTCGTTGCCGAGAAACATCAGCGGCAGGCTGCTGTACAGGGATTTGGAAAACAGCCGCTCGTGCACCTGGGCTACCAGGGCGTTGTGGTCGAAGGGCAGCTTGAAGGCACCGCTGGCCACCTCGCCGAGGGCGAAGAAGCCCTGTTGCGCGGCGGGCTCCACCGGCTCGCTGAGGATCCCCAGGTAGAAGGTCGAGGACGACCAGCAGCGCGGGTCGCGAAAGGCGTCGCCCACCGTGCCCACCTGTTCCAGCCAGGCCAGGGGCATGTCCACCTTGCTCGAACGGCGCAGGCGTTCCACCGCGTCATTCAGGCTGCGGTCTTCGACGTCGCCGTTGACCACGATGCCCGGCAGCGCCCAGTGCCCGGCGAAGGGCTCGGCATCCCGTTGATGGAGGAGGATCTGCAGCTCGCCGCGTTCGCGGTGATAGCGCAGCAGGCACAGGTCGATGGTGTGCAGGTAGGCGCTGGGGAGGGTGGTGCGGTCGTGCATATCAACTTCCGTGGACGGCGTAGAGGCCGTAGTTTAGCGGATTCATTCCCGGGGCCAGCCATTGCCTGGGCGGCGTTTCGCCACGGGCCAGGCATTGGCGCAACACGCTGCTGCGCACCCCGGGCTGCTCTTCGATGCAGAGGACGGAAAAGCGCCGCAGCAGTTCCTCGCCGCGATGGAACCTGGGCAACTGGCGCGCCACGTCTTCGCCCACCACCAGGGCGATGCGTTTGCCGTCCAGGGCCAGGTCGTCGGCCAGGCGTTGCAACAGGGTGAAGCTGTAGACCGGGCCCGGGTCTGCCAGGGCCAGTTGCCGTTCCAGGCGGCTGACCGCCAGCTCGGCGTCGCACTCTGGCTGCAGGTGCGCGGTGATTGCCTGCAACCAGCCGGCGCGCTGCTCGAAGTCGGCCATGCGCTTGCCGTCCGGGTGGCGGAAGCTGGGCACTACCAGTACCCGGCGGGCATGGAGGGCGGCTTCGAGCATCACCTGGGCGTGCCCGGCGTGGGGCGGGTTGAAGGCGCCGCCATAGAGGGCCAGTTCAAACATCTGCTTTTCCTCATTTGGTACATGACGTGTACCTTATCATCGCTTTTGTCAGTGGGAAATAATCTTCTGCACCTTATTTGTGCGTGGTTATTGAATTTGGTTCGAGAAAAATAAAACCTGCAGGGTCTTGCTATGAAAGTACATGACATGTACTTTGTGCTCCGTGCAGAGGAGAGACCCAGCATGAACAGCCAAACGATGAAGACCGCTTCCTTCGATGTCGATGCGCAAAAGAGCTTTACCCCGCTGTGCCCGGACGAGTTGCCCGTGGCTGAAGGCGATCGCATCGGCGGCGAGCTGAATTTCATGGCGACCCTGGCCAGCCTGCGTATCGGCAGCAAGGACGCCCACAGCCCCCAGGCGCCTTGGGTGGTGGCCGGGCACGCCCAGATGCTCCAGCCCACGGGCCTTGAACATGCCGATCTGACCTGGGTCAGCCACTGCGTTCCGGGCACTGAAGGCTTCACCCTTTTGGACGAACTGCCTGCGCCCTATGACTACGACTACTTCGTGTGGAAGGGCGTGGAGCCGGACCTGCACCCCTATGGCGCCTGCTACCACGACCTGCACGGCAAGCTGTCCACCGGGGTCATCGAGTACCTCAAGGGCCAGGGCGTACAGCAAGTCATAGTCGGCGGCCTGGCGTTGGATTTCTGCGTCAAGACTACTGCCCTGCAACTGGCCGCTGCCGGTTTCAAGGTGCTCATCCACCTGCCGGCGTGCCGGGCCATCAGCGCCGAGGGCGCTACCCAGGCCATCGCCGACATGCAACAAGCGGGCATCACGGTTGCCGCGACCCGCGAAGAAACCGCCAGATTGGCCAAGGCTTGAGGAGTCACCATGGAAAGTGCATTTGACCGCAACAACGGCGTGATCCAGAGCCTGCTGGATACCGACTACTACACCTTCACCATGATGCAGGCGGTGTTGCACCAGCACCCCAATGTGGACGTGGAATACCAGTTCATCGTTCGCTCCAAAGAGTCCCTGGTGCACCTGATCCCCGAGATCCGCCAGGAACTGGAAAAGCTCGCCGGCCTGCAGATGCGCGAAGGCGAACAGCGCTTTTTGTTCAACAAGCGCTTTCGTGAATACCTGACCCCTGACTTCGAACAGTTCCTCGGTCTGTTCCGCTTCAACCTGCGTTACATCCACGTGGCGGCGGTCGACGGCCAACTGAGCATCCGCGTCCGCGGCCCGATGCTGCACTGCATCATGTTCGAGCAGCCGGTGCTGGCCATGGTCAGCGAGTTGCGCAACCGCGATAAGTACCCCGAGGTGGAGCTTGAGGATGTCACTCGCCGGCTCTACCAGAAGTTCGAATGGCTGGAGAAAAACGCCAGCCGCGACGAGCTTGCCGAGTTCCGCGTCTCGGATTTCTCTACCCGCCGGCGCCTGTCGTTCAAGGCCCAGCGCGAAGTGGTAAAGATCATGCGCAGCGATTTCCCCGGGGTCTTCGTCGGCACCAGCAATGCGCACCTGGCTTACGAGTTCGACCTGCCACTGATCGGCACCATGGCCCACCAATGGCTGATGGTGCACCAGCAACTGGGGCGGCTGCGCGAGAGCCAGAACGCGGCCCTGGAGAACTGGGTGCACGAGTACCGCGGGCGCCTGGGCATTGCCCTGACCGACTGCATCAGCACCGATTTCTTCCTCAAGGACTTCGACCTGTACTTCGCCAAGCTCTACGACGGCCTGCGCCAGGATTCCGGGGACCCGATCCTCTGGGCCGACAAGGTCCTGGCCCGCTACCGGGAACTGGGCATCGACCCGCGGACCAAGGACCTGATGTTTTCCGATGGCCTGAACTTCGAGAAATGCCTGCCGATCCTGCGCCACGTGCGTGGCCAGGCCCGCTTCGGTTTCGGCATGGGCACCAGCCTGGCCTGCGATGTGGAGGGCGTGGAGCCGCTGAGCATCGTGATGAAGCTGGTGCGGGTGCATGGCGAACCGGTGGTGAAGTTCTCCGACGACCCGATCAAGAACGTCTGCGAAGACCCGTCGTTCCTCCGGTACGCGGCCCAGGTGTTCAACGTCGATCTTGCCCACTCGCCCCTGGAGGCCTGACATGAGCAATTCAACCCAAGCACGCATCGCCCGGGAACTGGGCATCGACCGGCAACTGGTTCGCGGTGGCGAGGCCGCCGAGATCGCCCGGCGTGTGGCCTTTATCCAGCAGGTACTGCGCGACTCCGGCTGCAGCACCCTGGTACTGGGCATCAGTGGCGGGGTGGATTCCCTGACCGCCGGCCGCCTGTGCCAGTTGGCGGTGGAGCAGATGCGCGCCGCGGGGCAGGAGACCCGTTTCATCGCCATGCGCCTGCCTTATCGGCAACAGGCGGATGAAAGTGATGCCCAGGCTTGCCTGGACTTCATAGGCCCCGACGCGGTGAGCACTTGCAACATTGCCGACAGCGTCGAGGGCCTGATGAACCAGGTGCGGATCGACGGCCTGCAGCCTTCGCCGGCCCTCACGGACTTCGTCAAGGGCAACGTCAAGGCCCGGGCGCGGATGCTGGCCCAGTACGCGGTGGCCAACTTCAGCAACGGCCTGGTGGTGGGTACCGACCACGGCGCCGAGGCTCTGATGGGTTTCTTCACCAAGTACGGCGACGGCGCCTGCGACCTGGCCCCGCTGTCGGGGCTGACCAAGACCCAGGTGCGGCTGCTGGCCGAGGCCCTCGGCGCGCCAGGGCATCTGGTGTACAAGGCGCCCACCGCGGACCTGGAGGAACTGGCTCCGGGCAAGCTGGACGAAGACGCCTATGGTTGCAGCTACCAACAGATCGACGCCTACCTGATGGGGGAAACAGTGCCCGAGGCGGTGCGTAGCCTGATTGAAAGCGCCTATGCGCGAACCGCTCACAAACGCGCACTGCCGCGGGTTCCGGCCTGAGATTGGCTGCCGGCCTTGCTGCCTGATCCCTGCGATCCCGCCAGGTCCCGTGATGCCTTCGGCGGCATTGTGGAGCCTGGTTTTTCATCTTTTGCGCAGACAGATGGCCCCAGGCCGAGTGCAGGTCCTTGTGCCTGGCAAGTGCGGGCGCGATCCGCAGGGTGAGGTGCTCAGGAGGCGGGCACCGGCCTGTGCCTCATGTCGCAGGGAAGTGGCCCCGAGCGACTTCAGTCCGGCCACTTGCGCAGGGCTGCCCGACATTCCTCGGCAAGGCCGGGCAGGTCATCCCGCAGGGCCTAGCAGTCCAGGCGCACCAACGCCGCGCTGGCCGCCTGGCGCAGCGGCTGCCAGTCAGGATGCTCGAAACCGTTGCTGTCCAGGGTGCCGTAGGCTCCGGGGCTCAATTGCTCACAGGCGCCCAGCAAGGCTTGCAGCGCCTGATGCAGTCCGGGCTCCAGGCGTGGCGGAAAGTCTTTGACGAACAGCGCCAGGTATTCCAGGTAGTCGGACCACAGGTTGCATTCGGCGCAGCAGCCGATGTTGTCCCGTTGCCCCTCGGCATCCAGAACCAGGAACTCCAAGGCTGGTTGCAGTTCGCTCACCAGGATGATCAGCCGGTATTGGTCGGCGCCGTACCAGCCCCAGATCCTTGAACCGATGCTTTCACCCGGGTTCTGTGGTGCTTCAGTCATGGTGCTTGTTCACTCTGTTAATGTCCGGGGGAGCCGTCGACTCCGCCCCTGCGGTTGCTGCCCGCATCTGTTCGGCCAGTCTCCGGCAACCCTGGCTGCCGAACAGCGTGTCGATGTGTTCGACGCTGGCAATGGCTTGCTGGATATCGAAGTCGTGACCGTCCAACGTTTCCAGCGCCCGATTGTGCAGGGCGTAGGCCAGATGGGCAGCCACGGCGCCGGCCGGATCGTCTGATTCGAGGTCTCCCAGCCTGTGGGACAGGAGCAGGCGGATTTCATACAGCGCCAGGGCCAGCAGGCGTTCCCGAGGTGTGCTCATGGCCGGCTGCCGCCGCTGTCATTCCAGCCCAGGGTCGGCCCCTGGAACAGGCCGGCGCAGCGCACCAGGCTGTGGATCTCTTGCTGCGTCGGGAAGTGCTCCTGCTGCGCCGCCCAGTTGAGCAGCACGTGCCCGTCCCACCAGCGCTCGATCTCCAGCTGGCTGATCCGGTTATCCTGCACTCCGGCGTAACCCAGGCCCTGTTCACTGACATGGCGGGCCGCCCGGAGCAGGGCCCGTTCAGGGTCAAGATCGGCCACATACAGGGTGCATACCGCAGCACTCCATTCGGCTGGCAGGTGATTGCTGCGGTTCACATCCAGCAGCACCGGACAGTGAAACAGCTGGCAGCCCTCGACATACAACGGCCTGGAGCCTGCTTGCAGTTGCGTCCTGAAAGCCTGCGGCAAGCCTTCGAGGAACATGATGTCCAGCGCCAGTACCCCGGCGCAGCCTGCAGCAACGGCACCGCGCTCCTGGGCAGGCAACGACGGCGCCTGGAGAATCAGGGCCAGGCGCACCTGCGCCTCGGCGCTGTGTTCGACGCGTGCCAGCCAGGCATTGTCGACCTGCGGATGGGCGGCCAGGCGCTTGGCCAACTCATAGCGCGCCGGCTCCACCCCATTGCCAGCAGGATCGCCCCTATAGCGCAGGCTGGCGGTTTGCACGGACAATTCTTCGGCGCCGCGGGCGGTTTTTCCAAACAGTGACTTGAACACCGCTTTGCTCCTCAGCTGGCGCTTTCAGGGGACGACATGGGCCGCCAGCCGTCCGGCCATTGATCGTTGAATGCGTGAGCGCTTGGCAGCAGCGCGGGATCATGGTTCTGGTCAAAACAACCCAGCAACAAGGCCACGGTCGGCGCATCGTCGAGGGCGCCGAGGGAGCTGCCGCACTGCGGGCAGAACGCCCGGCTGGAATAGTCCGATGAGCGAAAGTGCGCAGGGGCGCCGCCCGGGCCGGTCCAGGTCACCTGTTCTCGGGGAAACTCGACCCAGGCCGCGGTCAGGGCGCCGGTATGACGCTGGCAGAATTTGCACGAACAGCTGTGGGGGTTTTCTGCCGGCCCCCGCGCCTCGAAGCGAATCTGCCCGCACAGGCAGCCACCCTGGTAAAGGCTGTCGATCATAAGCGTGGGTTCTCCAGGGGAATCAAGCGATCCCGTGCCAGGTCTCGCAGCAGTTCATCGAGCATTTCCCGACGGCTTTCGATTTGCACTGGCGGTACATACCAGGCCGCGACGCTGTAGCCTTCGCGACGGTAGGTGTAGGTCTTGAGTAGCTGGCCGTCCTTGAGCAGGCTGCCGCGCAGATTGCTCTGGTAAGAGTACGGCAGGGGGAAGGTCAGCAGGGTGATGGCGTTCAGCGCTCCCAGAAAACCCGCGCTCTTGCCTCCCGGTTCGCTGATCAGCAGGCTGTAGCCGCTGCGGCTGTAACCACCATCGAGAAACGAAAAGGCCCCGGTATTGCGCAGTGCCGAGAGGGTTTCCCGTTGTTCCTGTTCATCGAAGCGGTTTTTTGCCGGCCCCAGGTCCAGGGTCAACGGCACATAGGGCTGTTGGCTGCGGTATTCCAGCGGTTGCATCTGGGTGCCGCAGCCGCCGATGAACAGGCTGGCGCACAGCAGGGCATTCACGCCGATCCGCTTCATTGTGCCGGCTCCGCCGTGGGCAACAGGCGATCCTGTTGCAGCTCGCCGGCGAAGGCACGGGCGATGCGCTGGATGTTCTGCTCCTGCATTTCCCCGCCCTGGTCCAGCAGCCAGGTGTATTTGTGCGTGAGGTTGCGATAGCTGTACTGCTTGAGCGGCTTGCCCTGGTGCAGCAGGGTGATGTCGGTGTGGGTGTCGATGCCGTTGGGGATCGGCAGCAGGAACAGCGTGGCGGCACTGAGGAAGATCAGCGGCATCGGTGGCATGTCGCGCTCGGTGTTGAACTGGATCCGGGCGCTGTAGTCGCCGGGTTGCCCGGTGCCGGCCTGGACATTCTCGAACACCCCCGTGGCACGCAGGGCATTGCGCAATTGGGCCGCGTGCAGTGGGTCATCAACCATCACGTACAAGGGCTTCAAGTAGGCTTGGCCTTCGGCTAGCGAATGGTCTGGCAAGGTGTCGGTTGCCGTGCAACCACCGAGCAACATCAGGGCACAGAGCGTCAGTCTGGATTTCATGGGCGAAGCTCCGCAGTGGTCTTGGCATGCTTGTCCAGGGGCAGGATGTAGGGCTTGGCCTGGTCCAGGTCCAGCGTCAGCAACTGCAGGTCCGGCAAGCCCGGCACCTGGCGTTGCGCGATAGCAGCGTCCCGGGGCATCTGGTTGCTCCAGGCAAAGAAGCAGAGGGTCACTTGACTGCAGATCGAGCGGAACTCGCCAATGTAATACGCCTTGCCTGCTTCCAGGCGCAGCGGCAGGACGAACTCTTCTCGTGCTTCCTGTGATTGCAGGCGTGATCCCAGTCCCGGGGCATAGACCATGGACCAGAACTGGAAGTTGTAGAACTCGTAGTCACCGGGTTTGAGCGGCATGACGAACACACTGCCGGCGGCACGCGGTTCCAGGATATCGGCAGGTGTTGGCCGTGGGTCACTTTGCCAAAGCGCGGCGGCGCCATTGATCGAGCCGCGTTTGCGAAACAGCAGGCGCAGGTTGGTGGCGGCACCACCGTTGGCCAGGTACTGCGGACCGATGGAACCCACCAGATAGCTCGTGGGTTGGTTGACTGCGGGTTGCAAGGGGGCACTGACAAAAGACGCGGGTTGGCTGATACAGCCGGAAACTGCACTGCCGGCCAGCAGTAAGGCGCAAGCCTTGATTATGCGGAGCATGGTGGACCCTGAGAGAGACTTTCGATGAAGCGCGGCAGGGATGAATGTCTGTGAGCCTTCCCTGGCGCAACCGGTGAACCGCGCCGATGGTAAGAGATTGGTCGGACATTGGGTAGTCGCTGCCGAAGGTCGTGCTCGACGAATAAGTGCCTGCCCGGGCGGGGGGCAGCCAGGCTGCGTGTTCAGGCTCTGCCTGTTCTTGCACGCAGTTGCGCTCCCGTTCCTCGCCGACGTCGCGGGTGCTGGCAGAGCCCCGGGGCTGCTTGAATGGTCATGACTAAAGCTCATGGCCGCATGACTTTTAATGGTTACGGGCCGTCGCCAGGGCGGTGATACAACGGCGCCAACCCAGCTCATCCATAACAACAAAGAGCGTGTGCGCCATGACTCCATCCCTCCCAGCCCGGTTCCCGGGTGACTGCTGCGCCCGTCCCGGGCTGCGCTCTTTGCATTCCCCGTTCGACTCGCTGCGGCCCCGGCGTCGCTGAGCCGATTCGCACCTTTCCCTTGTGTCCTCAAAGAGTAAGCACCCATGACACCACTCGACCTGTATATCGGTGAAGGCTTCGAAGGCCCGGGCGTCAATGCCGCCCATATCAATATCCTCATCGGCCCGCGCAACGGTCCGGCCGGGCAGGCGTTCGCCAGCAGCCTGGCCTCGCCGAGCCAGGGCCATTGCCCGTTCATGGTGATCGCGCAGCCGAACATTCCGGTCAAGCCCATGACCCTGTACGTGAACAAGGCCGCCATCGCCGGCGAGCTGCACGGCAACGCCACCTGGGGCGCATCCCAGGCCGGGATCGCCAAGGCGGTGCTGGAAGCCTTGCTCGACGGCACCTTGCCCCCCGAGGCCGAGGACCAGTGGGCGATTGTCACCGCCAACTGGGTCAACCCGGCCTGCGATGACCTGGATGCGGTCTACCGCAACAACTACAACGCCTGCCGCACGGCGATCCGCGCGGCCCTGGCCGGCAAGCCCGAGCGCGCTCAGCTGGCCGACGTGGTGAACCAGATCAGCAACCCGTTCTACACCCCCAAAGCCTGAGGTCCGAGCCATGCAATACATCCGTCTGGGCCACTCCGGCCTGCAGGTTTCCCGTCTCTGCCTGGGCACCATGAACATGGGCACCCCGGACTGGAAACCCTGGATCTTCAATGAGCAACAGAGCGAGCCGATCGTTCGCCACGCCCTGGAGCATGGGGTGAACTTCATCGACCTGGCGGACTTCTATTCCGCCGGCGTCGGTGAGGAGGTAGTAGGGCGCATCGTCAAGCGCCTGGCCCGTCGCGAAGACCTGGTGATCACCACCAAGGTCGGCTACGGCACCCGCAGCGGGATCAACGCCAGCGGCCATTCGCGCAAGCACATCCTCGACAGCATCGACGCCTCGCTCAAGCGCCTGGACATGGATTACGTCGATGTGTTCAT
The DNA here is from genome assembly GCF_058797595.1 of Pseudomonas sp. GW823-FHT02C05. Taxonomy (NCBI): domain Bacteria; kingdom Pseudomonadati; phylum Pseudomonadota; class Gammaproteobacteria; order Pseudomonadales; family Pseudomonadaceae; genus Pseudomonas; species Pseudomonas sp. GW823-FHT02C05. Next base: position 483,107 of record NZ_JBXAJU010000001.1, read on the forward strand.
GCTGCATTACTTTGATCTGAACACCCCGGTGGAAGAGACCATGAGTGCGATGAACGACATCGTGCGCTCCGGCAAGGCTCGCTACATCGGCGTGTCGACCATGCTCACCGGGCAACTGGCGAAGATCCTCATGGCTTGTGAGCGCCATGGCTGGGCCAAGCCGATCAACATGCAGCTGCAGCTCAATTGCGCCTATCGCGAGGAGGAACGCGAGATGCTGCCGTTCTGCCGCGACCAGGGCCTTGGGGTCTCGGTGTTCAGCCCGCTGGCCCGTGGCCTGCTCACCGGCGATGCGCAGTCGACCCGCAACCAGACCGATTTCTTCACCCAGCAGATGTACAGCGATCAGGCCTCGTTCGAGATCGCCCATTCGGTGCAGCGCGTGGCCCGCGCCCGTGGCGTGTCCAACGCGCAGATCGCCCAGGCCTGGGTGCTCAACCACCCGCAAGTGGATTGCATGCTGGTGGGCGCCGACACCACCGAGCAGTTCGACAGCGCCCTGGCGGCCCTGGACACCCGGCTGGATGCCGAGGAGCTGCACGAACTGGAACGCAACTACACCCCATGCGATGTGATCAACGATTACACCGCAGGCAAACGCATCCTGCGCAGTGCCCGCCCGGGCCTTGAGCGCTTCACCCTGACCGAGGCCGTGGCATGAGCACGCTGATCCGCAATGGCAACTACATCGATGGCCACTGGTCCAGCGGTGGTCCCAGCTACCGGGTGCTCAACCCGGCCAACGGCGAGCTGATCGCCGAGGTACAGAAGGCCGGTGCCGAGGCCACCGGCCAGGCCATCGACGCCGCCCACCGGGCCTTGCCGGCGTGGCGCAAGCTCACCGCCAAGGAACGCAGCCAGAAGCTCAAGCGCTGGAGCGAACTGATGCTGGGCAACCAGCGTGAACTGGCGATCTTGCTCAGCCGCGAGCAGGGCAAGCCCCTGGCCGAGGCCATGGGCGAGGTGGTCTACGCCGCGAGTTTTCTCGAGTGGTTCGGCGAGGAAGCCAAGCGCGCCTACGGCGACGTGATCCCCAGCCACAAGGCCGATGCGCGGATCATCGTGACCAAGGAAGCGATTGGCGTGGTGGCGGCCATCACACCCTGGAACTTCCCCCTGGCGATGGTCACGCGCAAGGTCGGCCCGGCCCTGGCCGCCGGGTGCACGATGATCCTCAAGCCCTCGGAAGAGACGCCGCTGTCGGCCTTTGCCCTGGCGGTGCTGGCCGAGCAGGCGGGTATTCCAGCCGGGGTGTTCAACATCGTGTCCGGGGATGCGCTGGCCATTGGCGGTGCGCTGCAAGCCTCGAGCATCGTGCGCAAGTTGTCGTTCACCGGCTCGACCCGCACCGGCAAGCTGCTGATGCGCCAGGCCGCCGACACCCTGAAAAAAGTCTCCCTGGAACTGGGCGGCAACGCGCCGTTCATTGTCTTCGACGATGCCGACCTGGACGCCGCGGTGAAGGGCGCCATGGCCTCGAAGTTCCGCAACACCGGGCAGACCTGCGTCTGCGTCAACCGCTTCTTTATCCAGGAGGGTGTGTATGAGGCCTTCACCACCAAGCTGGCCGAGGCGGTTGCCGCGCTGCGGGTTGGCGGTGCCCTGGACGGCGATACCGAGCAGGGGCCGCTGATCAATGCGGCGGCCCTGGCCAAGGTCGAGGCGCATGTTGGCGATGCATTGGAGAAAGGCGCCGGGCTACTGTGCGGCGGCCGTCGCCACACCCTGGGCGGCACCTTTTTCGAACCCACCGTCCTCACTGAAGCCAGCGACGCGATGCAGATCGCTCAGGAAGAAACCTTCGGTCCGGTGGCGGCATGCTTTCGCTTCAAAGACGAAGCCGAAGTGCTGCAGCGAGCCAATGACACGCCATTCGGCCTGTCGGCCTACTTCTACAGTCGTGACATCGGTCGGGTGTGGCGCATGGCCGAAGGCTTGGAAGCGGGCATGGTGGGCATTAACGAAGGCATCATTTCCACCGAAGTGGCGCCCTTTGGCGGGATCAAGGAGTCGGGTCTTGGCCGCGAAGGTTCCAGATACGGCCTGGACGACTATCTGGAGATCAAATACCTGCTGATGGGTGGCCTCTAGCCCTCACATCCTCCAATGCAGGAGCTGGCCGGGCGGCGTTCCGCTTGCCAGCGAAAGGGCGCAAGGCCCAAGGGCTCCTTCGCCAGCAAGCCGGCTCCTGCGTGGTTCGATTCATCTCTTATTCAAAAACAATAAATGGAGACGAACATGAGCACTGTAACCGTCAAGATCGATGACCTGCCCATTGGCCGGTTCCACTTGAAAATCGCCGGCCTGACCTTCGGCGCGCACTTCACCGACGGCTATATTCTTGGCCTGATCGGCATCGCCTTCACCCTGCTCAGCCCGCAGATGCAGCTGGATGCGTTCTGGCAGGGCCTGATCGGCGCCTCGGCGCTGATGGGGCTGTTTATCGGCAGCCTGTTCTTCGGCTGGATCTCCGATCATCTGGGGCGACAGAAGATCTTCCTGGTTAGCTTCGTGCTGATCACCCTGGCTTCGGTGATGCAGTTCTACGCCGAGACTGCCATGGGGCTGTTCCTGTGCCGGGTCCTTATCGGCATCGGCCTGGGCGGTGACTTCAGCGTCGGCCACGCCATGCTCGCCGAGTTTGCCCCCAAGAAGCACCGTGGTGTGCTGCTGGGTTCGTTCAGCGTGATCTGGACTTTCGGCTACGTCGCCGCGACTTTCGTCGGTACCGCGATGCTCAGCCTCGGCGACGATGCCTGGCGCTGGATGCTGGCGTCCTCGGCGATTCCCGCCGGCTTGATCCTGCTGGCGCGCATCGGCACCCCAGAGTCGCCGCGCTGGCTGGTCAACCGCGGACGCGTGGCCGAGGCCCGCGCCATTGTTCACAAGCACCTGGGGGCCAACGTGGTGCTCGACGAACAGCCCTCGGGTGAAACCCGTTCCGGCTACGCGGTGCTGTTCAGCCCCGAGTACCGCAAGCGCACCGCCTTCAACTGCCTGTTCTTCGTATGCATCGTCATGCCGTACTTCGCCATCTACACCTTCCTGCCGTCGATCCTGCAGAAGATGGGGCTGGCCGAGGGCTTTGGCACCGAACTGATGCTCAACCTGCTGCTGATCCTCGGCGCGTTGATCGGCATCTGGTGCACGGTGAAGTTTTCCCGCCGGGGGTTCCTGATCAACTCCTTCATTATCCTGGCGGTGGCGCTGTTGCTGCTGGCGGTATTGCCGGGTAGCGCAGCCTGGTTGATGGTACTGCTGTTCGGCGTGTTCACCCTGGTGCTGTCGGCGGTGAGTAACCTGGTGGGGGTGTTTCCGGCGGAGAGTTTCCCCACCGAGGTACGTGCCAGCGGCATTGGCCTGGCCACCGCTGTGAGTCGCCTGGGCTCGGCTATCAGCACCTTCCTGCTGCCGGTGAGCGTAGCCGGGATCGGCCTCAGCCCGACCATGGGCATTCTCGCCGGGATTCTGGCTCTGGGGGCGCTGATTTCCTGGGCCTGGGCGCCAGAGACCAAGTCCCTTACGCTCAACCAGGCGTGCAGCGTGAGCGCTGCTGACTTGGTCGGACGCGATCTGCCGAAGGTCGCCTCACCGATCTGATGTTGCCCCGCCCGACCGTTGTAGAGGCCGGCTTACCGGCGAAGAGGCCAGAGAGTGTTGCATAAGTCTTGAGGTTGCCTTCGCTGGCAAGCCAGCTCCTACGAGAAACCACGGGCCCTCAGGGGTTGCTCACCAGCCCCAGCCATTGGGTGAACAGCTGCACTTTGGACAGCCCCTGCTTGCCATTCGCCACGTCCAGCCAGTAGCCGTAAGGGCCGATCACCTCCACCGGGGTGATCGGTAGCAGGCGGCCGTCCGCCAATTCCCGTTCGATCATCTGGCGGTCGATCACCGCCAGCCCGCCACCGGCCAAGGCTGTGTGGATCACCTGGTCCAAGGTGCTGAACTCCAACCCCGCCTGGGCGTCGATGTCGTTGCGGCCTACGGCCGCCAGCCAGTTCTCCCAGACCTGCAAACGCTTGCCGGCATGCAGGATGTGCAACAGCGGAAAGCGCCTGAGATCCGGCGCCTGGCCGGCGCTGAACAGCTCCGGGCTGGCCACGGCGATATGCCGCTCCATCACCAGCAGCTGGCTCTGGCAATGAGCGGCGGCCTGCAGGCCGAAGCGGATTTCGCAGTCGACTTCAGCCGGGCTGTCGTGACTGTTGTGCTGGGTCACGCTGAGGCTGATATCCGGGTAGCGCTGGCAGAAGTCCCGCAACTGCGCCGACAGCCAGCGGGTGGCCCAGGTCGGCGGTGCGACGATGCGCAGGCGCTGACGCAGATTGGGGACGCGCAGGGCTTGCAGGGCGCGCTCGATGTGATCGAAAGCCTGGCCCAGGTGCGGCGCCAGGGCCGTGCCGGCTTCGGTCAGCGCCAGCCCGCGCGGGGTGCGGCTGAACAGCGCCACGCCGAGGTAGTCCTCGAGCTGCTTGATCTGTCGGCTGACTGCGCCCTGGGTGACGTTGAGCACCACAGCGGCCTGGCTGAAGCTGCGGTGGTGGGCGACTTCCTCGAAGACCCGGAGCATGTTCAGGGAGGGCAGTTGGCGCATGGCGGGCAGACTCCGCACCTGACGCCAGAAAACAGCGATCCAAGCCTGGCGGGCTGAGCGCAGGAAGTGGCGGGGCAGGCTTATTGTTGTTGTAAGGCGCTTCTTTTAGGGCGCCCATCTTATCCAGTAGCCGCCCTCCGAGGGCGCTGGCTTGCCAGCGAAAGGGCCGGCAAGGATTCAGAAGTAGTAGCCGATATTCACATACACCTGGTTTTCCCACTGGTTGCTGCCACCGGCCCCCAGGCTCTGGGCATAACTGCTGCCCCCGATGTACGGATCGTTCTTGCCGAACAGCCATTCGGTGGCGATCCACAGCTTGCTCAGAGAGAACGAGCTGCCGAGGATCATCCTCTGGGAGGTCTTGTAGGCACTGGCCGATTTGTCGAAGGCGCTGTAATTGGCGTACAGCTTGACCCCGCTGATTTGGTCGAGCAGGTACTTGCCGCCAACGTCGTAGCTCAGGTCGGCGACATACAGGTTGCCGCGGCTGGCGACGTTGAAGGTGCCGTCGTAGCCGCCCAGGGTCACCAGCTCATCGGTGCCAGGGTTGCGTGGCGACATCTGCTGGCGCGCCGCCTGCAGCTGCAGGCCCCAGGGGCCGTTTTTACCCAGGTAGTGAACCGCCATGGCGTTGCGCCGGCCGTCGCTGTGGGTGTCGTTGTTCTTTAGGGTCGAGGTCAGGCCCGAGACTCCGACTTCCGAGGCCCAGCCTCCCAGTTGTACGGCCCTGGCCACTCGTAGCACCAAGGTGTTGCGCTCGCGGTTGTCGCTGCCGTCGGCCACGTAACTGTCGGCCGAGGACACCACGCTGGAATAGGTACGGCCGTTGCTGGTGCCCTTGCCTTGCCAGGCCGGGCGCAGGTAGTAACCGGCCTGGAGGTTCCAGTCGCCGCTCTGCTGGATGTATTTGGCGCCCACTTGCTCGATGTCCTCCAGGCCCACCACGTTGCCCAGGGTTTCGAAAAAGGTGCTGCCGAAATACGGCTGCAGGCCGAACGGAATCTGATTCAGACCGACCTGTACCTGCTGCTCGGGGTTGAACCGGTAGCCGATCCAGGCGCTCTCGGCGAAGGCGATGTCGCCCACTTTGTCGGTGTAGCGGTACGGGTAGGCGCGACCGTAAAAGCGGTACTTGGCGGCGCCGATCCAGGTGTCGGAGCTGTATTTGGCACTGAGGATCGCGGTGTCGAAGTTGAAGGTCTGGATATCCCGGTCGGGATCGTAGTCCCAGCGCGCGCGAACCGCGCCGCCCAGGTCCAGGTGGTCGGTGACTTGCACGGCCAGAGCGGGGGTGGCGAGGCTGCCCAGCAGGGCGAAGTTGCACAGTAGGCCAGAGCGTTTGTAAAGCATGGGGTTTTCTCCCGGATTGTTATTGTCGGGTGCGATGAACCCGGCCGCAGCAAGGGCGGCAGCCAAGGGTGGAAGGAATCAGAGGGGGCGAACGCTGTGGCTTCAGCCAGCGATGACCGGCGGTGCAAGGGAGAGATGAGGCATGAGTGTTACTCGTATTGTTGTGTGTGTCCGCAGTGTTGCCAGCCACTGTGGGCTCTACAAACGATTTATTCAGCTCCCACGCATGACTAAAATGAATGTTAGTCCCATGGCTTCTGCCCGCGCTGGCATGCGATGCTCTGCGCCTCCTGCAGCCGTTAGAGAGACTGTCGTGAAACGCAAGATGCCTGCGCTCAATGCGCTCAAAGCCTTCGAGGTCGCCGGCAGCACCGGCAGTTTTACCCGGGCCGCCGAATTGCTCAACGTCACCCAGAGTGCGGTCAGCCGTCAGGTCCGGCAACTGGAGGAGCAGTTGGGGGAAAGCCTGCTGCAACGGCGCCATCATCACCTGGAGCTGACCAGTGCCGGGCGTGTGCTGCTGCGGGCCCTGCACCAGTCTTTCGACAAGATCGAGTTGACGTTGCGCGGGATTGCGCAGAGATCCCACACCAATCGCTTGCACCTCAATGCGCCGCCGACCTTCGCCAGTCGCTGGCTGCTGCCGCGCCTGGGGCGCCTGCGCGAGCAGCACCCGGAGCTGGAGTTGAGCCTGACCACGCGTTTGCAGGACAGCCTGGCGGAAACCGCGACCCTGGATTGCGCAATCCGCTTTGGTGACGGTGAGTGGGATGGCCTGGACAGTTCGCTGCTGTTTCAGGAGCGGCACATCGCCGTCTGCGCGCCTTCGCTACTGGCCCGGGAGTCGGCAGAGCAGGGCATCGATCTCAAGCGCATGACCCTGTTGCATGTATTGGCCCGGGAAGACCAGCGCTACCTGACCTGGAAGCACTGGCTGGATGCCGCGCGGATCACCGGGGTCGATACTCAGGGCGGCTATGAGTTCGACCTTCTGGATCTGGCCATCCACGCGGCCACCGAGGGTTTGGGAATTACCATTGCCGACTGGCACATGGTGGCGGCGGAACTGGCCGCGGGGCAGTTGACCCAAGTGCACAACGTGCATGTGGAGGGGCACCAGTCTTACTGGCTGGTGACACGTCCAGCACAGGCTCCGTTGCCGCAACTGCAGGTGTTTAGCCAGTGGCTCGAAGAGGAAATCTGGCTGGCGCAACGCCAGCTTGAGCCGTCCACAGCCTCCACGCCCCTGCGCTAGAGGCCGGGCGACCGCCTTCGTCGGCAAGCCGATTCCTACAAAAGCTCACATGCACAACCTGTGTAGGAGCTGGCTTGCCAGCGAAGATGTCCGTCAGGCCACCATCATCATTGCGTTATAACCTGCGTTTTTTGCATGTTAGTTCGTTTAATTAATCGTTTGTCCTTGTCATGCCGGACGACAAGACTGCCAGCACTCACATAACAACAACCCGAGTGCCCAGCCATGCCATATCCGGTCCTTGTCGATTGCCTGTCGCTGCACCTTGTCCGCGGCTTCCAGCCTTGCCTGCACGCCATTGCCCTGTCCGTCGATCGCTGCGCTGTGCCCGCTCGACCACGCCAGACCCTTTGACCGCCGGGCCTGGATCGCTTCCAGGCTGCCTGCGCCACTTCTCTGCCAACGACGGGGCAACTTCCATGCAACTTGAACAGAATTTTGTTAACGGCGACTTCATCAAACCAGCCAGCGGCGTATCCATCGCGGTTTATGATCCGGCCGACGAAACCCTCGTGGGGCATGTCTCGGCCGCGAATCAGGAAGAGGCCCATGCTGCGGTGACCGCCGCCTGCGTTGCCCAGAAAAAATGGGCAGCATTGACCAGTATCCAGCGCGGTGACTACCTGCGTGCATTGGCCGACGCCCTGGAGTCGCGTGCCCACGCCATTGGCCAGGCTCTGGCAGCCGAGTCGGGCAAAAGCCTGGCGGATGCCAGCAATGAAGCCCGCTATGCCGCGCAGATCACTCGTTATCACGCTGAATGGGCGCGCCGCATCGAGGGCGAGATCATTCCCAGCGACAGCCCAGACGAAAAGCTGTTTCTACACCGCGAGGCGATTGGCGTCGTGGCTTGCCTGATCCCGTTCAACTACCCGGTCTACACCCTGCTACGCAAGGTGGCGCCGGCGCTGATCGCCGGCAACACGGTGGTGGTGCGTCCGAGCAACAACACGCCGATCTCGGCTTTTGAGATCGCTCGGGCGGTCCAGCAGGCTGGCCTGCCGCCTGGGGTAGTGAACATCCTGACCATGGACCATGCTACCGCTGCCACCGTCTGTACCCACCCGGCAGTGGGCATGATCACCCTGACCGGTAGCGTCAATGCCGGGCGTATCGTGCTCGACTACTGCAAGGCCAATATCGCCAAGCCGTCCCTGGAACTGGGCGGCAAGACCCCGGCCATCATCGAGCCTGATGCCGACCTGGAGCAGGCCGCCAGCGCCATCATCGCTTCCAAGACCACCCATTGCGGGCAGTTGTGCACGGCGGTGGAGCGAGTCTATGTCCACGAAAGCGTGCATGAGCGCTTCCTGGCGCTGCTCAAGGACAAGATCGCCGCCGTCCAATTCGGCGACCGGCGCCAGGACCCAAGCCGCATGGGGCCTCTGGTTAGCGCGGCGTCCCGGGTCGCCATTCATGGCCTGGTGCAGCGAGCTGTTGCGCAAGGTGCGGTGCTCGAAACGGGCGGTGTGATGCCGCAAGGGCCAGGGCATTTCTATCCGCCGACGCTGCTTAGCAACTGCCGCCAGGACATGGAGATCGTTCAGGAGGAAATCTTCGGGCCGGTACTGCCGGTGCTCAAGTACCGGGATATCGATGAAGCCCTGGCCTTGGCCAATGACCATCAGTTCGGCCTGGCTTCGGTGCTCTATACCGAGAATTACCGTACCGCGATGAAGGTCGCCGGGGCCATTCAGGCTGGCGAGCTTTACGTCAACCGAACTCCGGCCGACCCCTACCAGGGCTACCACGCCGGCTGGAAGCGCTCAGGGCTGGGCGGTGACGACGGCAAGCACGGCATGCTCGAGTTCACCCAGACCCGTCTGGTGGTCATGCCTTTCTAAAGGCTACTGCAAGTCATCAGCAGCAAGCTGCCAGCCAGAGCACCGCAGTCGTTCTGGCCGCTTGAAGCGCGAAGCTTGCCGCTGCCCCACTAATAATAATGAGCGGCGCCGGATACCGGCGCCCGAGGGCATCGTTATGTCTAAGCATGCAGCCGATCTGATCTCGGCTCAGGATTCTGCCGGGTTGCCGGTGGGTAACAGCGACAAGGGCAGTCGTTACTTTCAACTGATGCTGTTGGTGCTGGCCGCCGGGGCGATCTACCCGATCCTGTACCTGCGCCAGGTCTACCAGACCACCATGCTTGAGGTGCTGCAGATCAACCACAGCGAGCTGGGTTACCTGTACTCCATGCTCGGCACCATCTTCCTGATCAGCTACCTGCCCAGCGGCTGGCTGGCGGACCGCATCGCTCCGCGCTTTCTGATTTTCTTCTCCCTGGTGGCCACTGGCGCCCTGGGCCTGTGGTACTCCACTGCGCCATCACTGACTTCGCTGATGATCATCTTCGGCTGCTGGGGGCTGACCACCGGGCTGACGTTCTGGGCCTCGGTGCTCAAGCGGGTGAAGATGATTGCCCACCACACCGAACAGGGGCGTTTCTTTGGCATCCTCGACGGTGGCCGTGGCCTGGTGGAAGCCTTGCTGGCGACCCTGGCCCTGGGCTTGTTCGCCCTGGCCACCGAGACCCGTGGTGAGTCGGCGGCCGAGGGTTTCCGTCACGTGGTCTATCTGTACTCCTTCACCTGCATAGCCATCGGCTGCGTACTGGTGCTGCTCAAGGACCCCAAGTCCATGGAGGACACGGCGCCGGTGGAGCAGGGGCGCTTCAATCTGCTCAGCGACCTGGCGACCCTGGTGAAGATCCCCGAGCTGTGGCTGGTAACCGCCATTGTGTTCTGCGGCTACCACATCTTCTGGGCCACCTACAGCTTCTCCGACTACCTGCAGGGCAGCGGTATGACTGCCGTGATGGCCGGCACCATCACCACCATCAAGCTGTGGATGCGGCCTCTGGGTGGCATCGGTGGTGGCTGGCTGGGGGACCGTTTCTCGAACATCTCGGTGCTGATCGTCGCCCTGTTGCTGGCGACCCTGGGCATCGTCGGGCTGATCCTGTTCCCGGCCCTGGGCAGCCTGGGCTTGTTGATCGCCACAGTGATCTTTATCGGTCTGATGACCTACGCCATTCGCGGGCTGTACTGGGCGATCCTCGATACCTGCCGGATTCCCCTGCGCATCACCGGCCTGGCCATTGGCATCGTCTCGGTAGTGGGCTACCTGCCGGACGCCTTTATCCCGCTGATCAACGGCTATCTCACCGAACATTTCCCCGGGGCCTTGGGCTACCGCTTGTACTTCGGCTATATCGCCGCGGTCGGCGCCCTTGGCACCTTGGCCGCGATCGCTCTGCGCGCTCGCGTCAACCGTACCCAGCAGCATTCGCAAACAGGAGCCTGAGATGAAAATCGTCGCCCTTGAAACCCATATCGTCGCCGTCCCGCCACCGCATATCGGCGGCATGTACTGGCTGTTCGTCAAGCTGCGCACCGCCTGCGGCATCGAAGGCGTGGGCGAGATCTATGCCGCCACCTTCGGTCCCCAGGCGATGCAGCCGATCATCGAGGATGTGTTCCAGCGCTACCTGCTGGACCAGGATCCGCACCATATCGAGCGCTTTTTCCGCCAGGCCTATTCCAGCGGGTTCACCCAACGCCCGGACCTGACCATGATGGGCGTGGTCAGCGGCCTGGAGATGGCCTGCTGGGACATCATCGGCAAGGCGGCGAACAAGCCGGTGTACGAGCTGCTGGGGGGCAGGGTCCACGAGAAACTGCGCTCGTACACCTACCTGTATCCGCGCAACAGCCGGGGCGAGTACGACTACGACGACCCGGACCTGGCGGCCGAATGCGCGGTGCAGAACATGAACCTGGGGTTCACTGCCCTCAAGTTCGACCCGGCTGGGCCCTATACCGCCTACTCGGGCCACCAGTTGTCGCTGGAGGTGCTGGAGCGCTGCGAAACCTTCTGCCGCAAGATCCGCGAAGCGGTGGGCAATCGCTGCGACCTGCTGTTTGGCACCCACGGGCAAATGGTCCCGTCTTCGGCAATCCGCCTGGCCAAGCGCCTGGAAAAGTACGACCCGCTGTGGTTCGAGGAACCGGTGCCGCCGGGCCAGGAAGAGGCCATGGCCCAGGTCGCGGCCAAGACCAGCATCCCGATTGCCACGGGCGAGCGCCTGACCACCAAGTACGAGTTCTTCAAGCTGCTGCAGGCCGGTGGCGCCTCGATCCTGCAGATGAACGTGGCGCGCTGCGGTGGGCTGCTGGAGGCGAAGAAGATCGCCAGCATGGCCGAGGCCTATTACGCGCAGATCGCCCCGCACCTGTACAACGGGCCGATTGGCGCCGCGGCGAGTTTCCAGCTGGCGACCTGCACGCCCAACTTCCTGATCCAGGAAAGCATCATGACCTGGGGCGGTTTCCACGCCGAGGTGCTGACCAAACCTCTGCAGTGGGAGGACGGCTACATCATCCCGTCCACGGAGCCGGGGCTGGGGGCCGAGCTGAACATGGACGTGGTGCGTCGGCACTCGCCCTACAACGGCGAGCGCCTGCACCTGCAAATGGCCGCGACCCCGGCCGACGTCAAGGACACTTCCCCGGCCCGGGGCTGAGGCATTTTCCCGTCATTGCGCACGGGACATGGGCAGCCGCTGGCGGCTGCCTTCAATACGACTGACGCGGTAACCCTGCATGACATACGACTACATCATCGCCGGCGCGGGCGCTGCCGGCTGCATCCTCGCCAACCGGCTCTCGGCCTCGGGCCAATACTCGGTGCTGCTGCTGGAGGCGGGCGGCAAGGACTCTTCGTTCTGGTTCAAGATCCCGGTGGGTTTCGCCAAGATGTACTACAACCCGACCTTCAACTGGATGTACTACAGCCTGCCGCAGCCGCAGCTCGACGGCCGCGCGATCTATGCGCCCCGGGGCAAGGTGCAGGGCGGCTCGGGCTCGATCAACGCGATGATCTATGTGCGCGGCCAGGCCCATGACTTCGATGACTGGGCGGCCAACGGTAACGACGGCTGGAGCTTTGATGACGTGCTGCCGTATTTCCGCAAGCTGGAGAATCATCCGCTGGGAGATACCCAGTACCACGGCGCCAGCGGACCCATCAGCATCACCCCGATGAAGGGCCAGACCCACCCGATCTGCGATGCCTTCCTCAAGGGCTGCGAGGAGCTGGGCTATGCCCGCAGTGAAGATTTCAATGGCGCCACGTTCGAGGGCGCGGGGATCTACGACGTCAACACCCGCAATGGCCAGCGCTGTTCCAGCAGCTTTGCCTACCTGCATCCGGCGTTGAGCCGGCCGAATCTTAAGGTCGAGCATTACGCACTGGTGGATCGGGTCCAGTTCGACGAGCAGAAACAGCGCGCCACCGGAATCAGTGTGACCCAGCACGGTGTTATCCGGACCTTCAATGCCAACAAGGAAGTGATCCTGTGTGCCGGTGCGGTGGACACGCCGAAGATCCTGCAACTGTCCGGGGTTGGTGATCGTGAGTTGCTGGCCCGGCACCGGATTCCTCTGGTGCGGCACCTGCCGGCGGTGGGGCAGAATCTGCAGGACCATCTGTGCGTCAGCTACTACTACAAGGCCAATGTGCCGACTCTCAACGACCAGCTCAGCTCGCTGTTCGGCCAGCTCAAGCTGGGCCTGCAATACCTGCTGACGCGCAAGGGCGCACTGGCCATGAGCGTCAACCAGGCTGGCGGTTTCTTCCGTGGCGATGCCGTGCAGGAACACCCCAACCTGCAGCTGTACTTCAACCCGCTGTCGTACCAGATCCCCAAGAGCAACAGGGCCAGCCTCAAGCCCGAGCCGTATTCCGGCTTTCTGCTGTGCTTCAACCCGTGCCGGCCCACCAGTCGCGGCAGCATCCAGATCGCCTCGAAGAACCCTCGGGATGCGGCGCTGATCGACCCCAACTACCTGAGCACCGACAAGGACATTGCCGAGGTGATCCAGGGCAGCCGCCTGCTGCGCAAGATCATGCAGGCCCCGGCGCTCAAGAGCATTACCGTGGATGAAGTGCTACCGGGGCCGGCGGTGGCCAGTGATGAGCAGATGCTGCAGTACTTTCGCGAGAACAGCGGCTCGATCTACCACCTGTGCGGTTCCTGCGCCATGGGCCGCGACGAGCAGCGCTCGGTGGTGGACAAGCGTCTCAAGGTGCATGGCCTGGCGGGGCTGCGCATTGTCGATGCCTCGATCTTCCCCAACGTCACCTCCGGCAACACCCATGCGGCGGTACTGATGGTGGCGGAAAAGGGCGCCGACCTGATCCTCGAGGACGCCCTGTAGCCGCTGCCCAAGCCTGCACACGACGCAGTCGATACAAAGAGGCACGCGCGGTTCAGCCGTAGCGGGCTTTTGGCTGGCCCGGGTTCAGCGCAGTTTCTCCAGCATCTGGTAGTACCACATGCCCGCCGCCAGCATCGGGTTGCCCAACTGGTCGCCGAAGGGCACGCGGATGTGCTGGCAGGCGGCGAAGGTGTCGTAGTGGCCGAGGTGGCCGGTCAGGGCCTGGGCCATGATCTCGCCCATGATATGGGTGGTGGCCACGCCATGCCCGGAGTAGCCCTGGCAGTACCAGACGTTGTCCGAGAGCTTGCCCAGTTGCGGGATGCGGTTGATCACGATGCCCATGGCGCAGCTCCACTGGAAATCGATGCCTACGCCCTTGAGCACCGGGAAGGTGCGTTCGATGCACGGGCGCAGTTCGCCGGCGATGTCCCGCGAGTCCTTGCCGCTGTAGTTGGCGCCGCCACCGAACAGCAGGCGGCCGTCGGCGGTCATGCGGTAGTAATCGAGCACGAAGCGGCAGTCGTAGACCGCCAGGTCCTCGGGGTTGAGGCGCTTGGCCAGGTCGCCCAGGGGCTCGGTGGTGACGATGCCGCCCATGGCGGGGAAGATCTTGCCCTTGAGTTTCTTCGGTTCCAGCTTGTGGTACACATCGCCCGCCAGCAGCACTTGCCGGGCGTCGATGCGGCCCTGGGCAGTGACCACCGCCGGGCGCTCACCGTGGATGATCTCCAGCACTTCGCTGTGTTCGAAAATCAGCGCCCCCAGGCTTTCGGCAGCCCGGGCTTCGCCGATGCACAGGTTCAACGGATGCAGGTGCAGGTTACGGGTGTTCTTGATGGCGCCGTGGTAGAGCTCGCTTTCCAGCAACCCGCGGACCTGGGCCCGGTCCAGCAGGCTGACCTCGTCGCCCATGCCGCGGCGCACCGCTTCTTCGTAGTCGGCGCGCAGGCCCGGCAGGTGGCTGGGCTTGTAGGCCGCGTGCAGGTGGCCGTGCTTGAGGTCGCAGGCAATGGCGTATTTTTCCACTCGCTGCTGGATGATCTGGTGCCCGCGCCAGCGCAGGTGCCAGATGAAATCGTCCACTTCCTCGCCCAGGTGGCGGCGCATCTGCTTGCGCATGGCTTCATCGCCGGAGAGGCTGCCGGTGACCTGGCCGCCATTGCGCCCGGTGGCGCCCCAGCCGATCTTGTGGCTTTCGACGATGGCGACTTTCAGGCCGCGCTCGGCCAGTTCCACCGCGCTGGCGACGCCGGTGAAGCCGCCGCCGATGATCACCACATCCACTTGATGAGTGCCTTGCAGGGTCGGGTAGTGGGTTTCCTGGTTCAGGGTGGCGCTGTAGTAGCTGGGGCAGCGCTCGGCTGCCGGGGTCCGCGGGTCGAAGGCGGCTGTCATGGGGAGAACCTCGCAAAAAAATGAGCCGGGCCGCTGCGGGCAGGCAGCGGCCAGGGCTTTGAAATCGGTCGATGGGCCGGCGGGTCCGGCACGCAATGGATGCGCCTGAGCCCTGCGCGGCAGAGCGGTAACGGACCTCAGGCCTGGGTCAGGTACCAGCGCCAGTCCTGCTCGCCGACTTCGGCCATGAACTGGCGGTACTCGGCACGCTTGACCGCCAGGTACACACCGAGGAATTCGGAGCCCAGGGCATCCCGTGCCCAGGCCGATTGCTCCAGGGCCACCAGCGAGGTCAGCCAGTCGGTGGGCAGCAGTTCGGTGGCCTGGGCGTAGCCATTGCCCTGTACCGGCTCGCCGGGGTCGAGGTTTTCCCGCAGGCCGCGATGGATGCCGGCGAGAATCGCCGCCGCTGCCAGGTAGGGGTTGGCGTCGGCACCGCAGATGCGGTGCTCGATGTGCCGGCTATTGGCCGGGCCGCCGGGCACCCGCAGGCTCACGGTGCGGTTGTCGACGCCCCAGGTGGGGGCCAGGGGCGCGTAGCTGTTGCTCTGGAAGCGCCGGTAGGAGTTGGCGTTGGGGCAGAACAGCAGCAGCGACTCCAACAGGGACGCGAGCATGCCACCCACCGCCTGGCGCAACAGCGGGGTGCCGGCCGGGTCTTGGCTGGCGAACAGGTTGCGGCCCGCGGCGTCGGCGATGCTCACGTGCATGTGCATGCCGGTGCCGGCCAGGTGATCGAAAGGCTTGGCCATGAAGGTGGCCTGCATCCCGTGCTTGTGGGCCACGGCCTTGACCAGGCGCTTGTAGCGCACGGCCTGGTCCATGGCTTCCAGGGCGTCGCCATGTTCCAGGGTGATCTCCACTTGCCCGGGGGCGTATTCGGAGATCGCCGTGCGCGCCGGAATGCCTTGCAGCTTGCAGGCGGCGTAGAGGTCGGCGAGGAACGGTTCGATCTGCTCCAGCTCGCGCAGGCCGTAGACCTGGGTGCTGCGCGGGCGACCGCCATCGGCGTCCAGCGCCGGTTGCGGCCGGCCATTGCCGTCGCGCTTGGTGTCCAGCAGGTAGAACTCCAGCTCGCAGGCCATCACCGGGTGGTAACCCTCGGCCTTGAGCCCGTCGATCACCTTGATCAGCAGGTGGCGCGGGTCGGCGATGCTGGCGGGCAGGCCCTCCTGGGGGTGCATGCTGACCTGCACCGCGGCGGTAGGGATCTGCCGCCAGGGCAGGCGTACCAGGCTGCCGGCCAGGGGGTAGGCACGGCAGTCGATATCGCCCACATCCCAGACCAGGCCGGAGTTCTCCACGTCATCGCCGTTGAGGGTCAGGCCAAGGATGGTGCTGGGCAGGGGCCGGCCGCTTTCGTACACCGCCAGCAGTTCTTCGCGGTGCAACAGCTTGCCCCGGGGCACGCCGTTGGCGTCGAGAATGAACAGCTCGATCATGTCGATATCGGGGTTGGCGGCGAGGAAACTCCGGGCTTCGTCTAGGGCTGCAAAATTCATGTTTGTGCTCGCTTGGCGCCCGTGGGGCGCGCAGGTTTTCAGGTCCTGCAACGACGCCGCGCACGGGCCGGTTGCAAGGGCAGAAATCAGGTCTGGGAGGGACCACGCAGGAGCGCGATCAGGCCAGCGGCGAGTGATCCGGAGGGCGTGAGGAATGGCGCAGGCGGGAACGGCACAGGGCCATGGGCAGGTTGACCAGAAGCTTCATGGGCAGGGCCTGTCCAGGAAGAGAAAACCGATGACGCCAGCGCGCACCTCATGCACCTCACAAGGGCGTTGGGCAGGGTGCAGCGGGGAGTGGCAGGGCAGTGCGATGCGAGCGTCGACAAGCGTACCACCGCCAAGGGGCGGGGCCGTGGAGCGGGTGCAGGCCAATCCGTGGAACGGGCTCTGGGGATGCATCTGCCGGGTGATCTCGCTGTCGAGTTCGGGGTGATTATTCTTGGTTTACACCGGGCGCTGGAGGATGCGAACTGCTGCGGCGAGCCTCCAGGGCGGATCAATACTGCAAGAAAGCGCAGGCCAATGTAAGGGGGGTAAAGGGCGCAAGCCCCTTGGCATGGGGCTTTCGTTCATGGTGAAAGCCGCGTGCTAGAGCGGCGCGTCCCGGCTGCCAGGCGTGTCTGATTTTTTTTACAGAACCTTAGTAGAGGCCCGGCAGCAGGCGCCAGCTGCGGGCGCAATAGGCCTCGTATTCATCGCCGAAATGCTTGAGCAACAAGGCCTCCTCGGCATGAATCCGCGCAATCAGCGGGACCAGGGTCAGTGCTGCCAGCAACAACCCCAGCCCCGAGCGAAACGCCAGGGCCCAACCCAGGGCATTCACCAGCAGGCCCAGGTAGCTGGGGTTGCGCAGGTGGCGGTAGAGGCCGTCCACCACCAGGCGGTGGTTGGGCTGGATCGCCACCAGCCCGCTGAAGCGCCGGCCGAGGATGAACACCGGCCACAGCCGCAGCCCGCCGCCGAGGATGAACAGCAAGGCCCCGAGCCAGCGCAGGCCTTCGCCGCCGAAGGTGCAGAAATCGATGCGGTCGCTGTAGGCCGGGACGAAGCCGCTCAACAGGCCGATCACCCCGAACACCGGCAGCACCCAGCGGTTGCCCTGGTCTTCCTGCTCGCCGCTGCTCAGGTTGACTTCGCTGTACAGCGCGGCGACCACCATCAGCAGGGTGGCGATGGCGATCAGGGTCAACTGTGGATGGCCGAAGAAGGCGGAGAAACCGCCCATGCCCCAGATCGCCAGGCCCAGGTAGGCGAGGGCACCGAGGATGCTGGAAACGGCCAGCCTGAGGGAGATTTTCATGATGCGCTGCGCCAGTAGCGGGAACCTGTGTTGAGTGTAGGAGCCCGCCTGCGGGTGAAGGCGTACGTTCGTCCGCTGCAAGGTTCAGCCCGCGGTTTTCTGGGTCAGATGCCCCGCCAGAAAGTCGATGAAGGCCCGGGTCTTCTGCGGCACCCGCCGTGCAGAGGGGTAGACCACGTTGATGCTGATGGGCGGCGCCTGCCATTCGCAGAGCACCGGCACCAGGCGCCCGGCCGCCAGGGCGTCCTCGACGATGAAATCCGGCAGCAGGGCGATGCCCATGCCGGCCTCGGCGGCCTGGGCCAGCAGGTCGCCGTTGTTGGCGTGCAGCGGCCCGGTGACATGCACCCGCTGCACGTCACTGCCGTTGCTCAATTGCAGGCTGACGCCGCTTTGCAGGTAGCCGTAGTTCAGGCACTGGTGGCTGCTCAGGTCCTTGGGCTGGCGCGGGATGCCGGCCCGGGCCAGGTAGGTGGGGGAGGCCACCATGATCCGCGGTGCCGGTGCCAGCTGGCGGGCCACCATGGACGAGTCCGGCAGGCTGGCAATGCGCAGGGTGACATCGAAGCCGCCGCGCAGCGGGTCCACCTGCTGGTCGCTGAGCACCAGTTGCAATTCGATTAGCGGATGCTGTTCGTGGAACAGCGGCACCAGCGGCCCGAGCCGACGCAGACCGAAGGACATAGGTGCATTGACTCGCAGCACTCCGCGCAACTCGGCGATGCCATCGCGCGCGCGCTGTTCGGCTTCGTCCACCGTGGCCAGCACTTCCCGAACGCTTTCGTAGTACTCGGCACCGGCTTCGGTCAGGCGCAGGCTGCGGGTGGTGCGTTGCAGCAGTTGCACGCCGATGGCTTCTTCCAGTGCCTGGATCTGTTTGCTGACCTTGGAGCGGGGCACGTCCATGGCGCGGGCGGCTGCGGCAAAGCCGTTTTCGTCGACGGTGACGACGAAGGCGCGCATGCATTCGATACGGTCCATGATTGTCCCTGTTTTAGAATCAATGATTCTCGATTTTAGGTAATTGTTCCTTTTTCGGCCAGGCCCTAGATTAGCCACCAAGCCGGACGCCACGAGGCGCAAGCAGCGCCATCAGCCGGTCATGTTCGACCCTCACTCTCTGACTGCAAAAGGAACGCGCCATGTCCATTCGTGAATTGCTCAACCCGACCAACTCCGCCCTGATCCTCATCGACCACCAGCCGCAGATGGCCTTCGGCGTGCAATCGATCGATCGCCAGACCCTGAAGAACAACACCGTAGCCCTGGCCAAGGCGGCCAGGATCTTCAACGTGCCGAGCATCCTCACCTCGGTGGAGACCGAAAGCTTCAGCGGCTACATCTGGCCGGAACTGCTGGCGGTGTTTCCCGGCCAGCAGCCCATCGAGCGCACGTCGATGAACTCCTGGGAAGACCGCAAGCTGGTGGACGCGGTGAAGGCCACCGGGCGCAAGAAACTGGTGATGGCGGCGCTGTGGACCGAGGTCTGTCTGACCTTCCCGGCGCTGGAGGCCATGGCCGAAGGTTATGAGGTGTACATCGTCACCGACGCTTCTGGCGGCACCAGCCAGGAGGCCCACGACATGGCCGTGCAGCGGATGATCCAGGCCGGCGCGGTGCCGGTGACCTGGCAGCAGGTGCTGCTGGAGTACCAGCGCGACTGGGCGCACAAGGACAGCTACGACGCGGTCATGGGCCTGGTACTGGAACACAGCGGTGCCTACGGCATGGGCGTGGACTACGCCTACAGCATGGTGCACAAGGCCCCGCAACGTCAGCTGTAGGCGCCGCCTGGCCGGCGAATGCGATCGCACCCACCGCTTCGCTGGCAAGCCAGCGCTTACGGGCCTTAACTGTGATGCGCGAATGCATCTCCTCGCAGACCCTGGAGCCTTCTGATGAACATCGAACTCACCGACGGTGTCGTGACCCTGCTGGTCCGTCACCGGATCAAGCAGGGCCAGGATCAGGCCTATGAAACCTGGCTGCGGCAGATCATCGCCAAGGCTCGCAGCTATCCGGGGCACCTGGGCATCGACGTGGTGCGTGGCCACAGCGGCGGCCTCGGGTTGTTCACCAGCGTGCTGCGCTTTGCCAGCACCGAACAGTTGCAGCACTGGCTGGATTCCGCCGACCGCCGCGAGCTGGTGCAACAGGCCCAGCACCTGCTGGCCGACGGTGACCAGACCGAAATCAACGCCGATCGCGAATTCTGGTTTACCCCTCAGGACGGCGGCGCACCGACCCCGCCACCGCGCTGGAAACAGGCGTGTGTGACCTTCCTGGTGATCCTGCCGCTGAGCTTCCTGGTGCCGCAATTGTGGAAGCCGCTGTTCGCCCAACTGCCCTGGCTTGGCGGCTATGTGCCGGCCACGGTGCTGATCACCCTGAGCATCGTGCTGCTGGTGGTCTACGTCTTCATGCCCCGGGTCACGCGCCTGTTCAGCCGTTGGCTGCAGCCACGCAGTGCGGCCTGATTCCTTCCCGACCTTCGTTTGGAGCAATGCCATGAAACCCGATGCAATTGCCGACCTGATTCTGTTCAACGGCCGCCTGCACACCGTGGACCGGGCCAAACCCCGGGCCAGCGCGGTAGCGATCAAGGACGGGCGCTTCATCGCCGTGGGCAATGATGCCCAGGCCATGACCCTGCGCGGCGCCGGCACCCAGGTCATCGACCTCATGGGGCGCACGGTGATCCCCGGGCTCAATGACTCGCACCTGCACCTGATCCGCGGCGGCCTGAACTACAACCTGGAACTGCGCTGGGAGGGCGTGCCGTCCCTGGCCGATGCCCTGCGCCTGCTCAAGGAACAGGCCCTGCGCACCCCGGCGCCGCAGTGGGTACGGGTGGTGGGCGGCTGGAACGAATTCCAGTTTGCCGAGAAACGCATGCCGACCCTGGAAGAACTGAACCAGGCGGCGCCGGATACCCCGGTGTTCGTCCTGCACCTGTATGACCGCGCCTTGCTCAACCGCGCCGCGCTGCGGGTGGTGGGCTACGACCGCAACACGCCAAACCCGCCGGGGGGCGAGATCGTCCGCGATGGCAACGGCAACCCCACGGGCATGCTGATCGCCCGGCCCAACGCGATGATTCTGTACGCGACCCTGGCCAAGGGCCCCAAGCTGCCGTTGGAGTACCAGGTCAACTCCACCCGCCAGTTCATGCGCGAGCTCAACCGCCTGGGGGTCACCAGCGCCATCGATGCCGGTGGCGGCTTCCAGAACTACCCCGACGACTATCAGGTGATCAACCAGCTGGCGGCCCAGCAGCAACTGACCGTGCGCATCGCCTACAACCTGTTTACCCAGAAGCCCAAGGAAGAACTGGCGGACTTCAAGCACTGGACCTCCAGCGTCACCTACGGCCAGGGCGACGACTTCCTGCGGCACAACGGGGCAGGGGAGATGCTGGTGTTTTCCGCTGCGGATTTCGAGGACTTCCTCGAACCGCGTCCCGATTTGCCGCAAAGCATGGAGCAGGAGCTGGAACCGGTGGTGCGCCACCTAGTGGAGCAACGCTGGCCGTTCCGCCTGCACGCCACCTACGATGAATCCATCTCGCGGATGCTCGATGTGTTCGAGAAGGTCGACCGCGACATTCCCTTCAACGGCCTGCCGTGGTTCTTCGATCATGCGGAAACCATCAGCCCGAAGAACATCGAACGGGTGAGGGCCCTGGGCGGCGGCATCGCGATCCAGGACCGCATGGCCTTCCAGGGCGAGTACTTCGTCGAGCGCTACGGCGCCAAGGCCGCCGAAATGACCCCGCCGATCCAGCGAATGCTCGCCGAAGGCATTCCGGTGGGCGCCGGCACCGACGCCACTCGAGTCTCCAGCTACAACCCCTGGACCTCGCTGTACTGGATGGTCAGCGGCCGGACTGTCGGCGGGCTGGAGCTGTACCCCCAGGGCCTGAGCCGCGATACCGCGCTGGAGCTCTACACCCACGGCAGCGCCTGGTTCTCCTCGGAACAGGGCAAGAAGGGCCAGATCAAGGTCGGGCAACTGGCGGACCTGGTGGCCCTGTCGGCGGACTACTTCAGCGTCGAGGAAGAGGCGATCAAGTGGATCGAGTCCCTGCTCACCGTAGTGGATGGCAAGGTGGTGCATGCCGCCGGTGACTTCGAAAAACTGGCCCCACCGAGCCTGCCGGTGACCCCGGACTGGTCGCCGGTGGCCAAGGTGCCTGGGCATTGGAAGCCCAATGCACCGTTGCAGAACCAGGTGCACCAGTGCAGCGGCCCGTGCGCAGTGCATGCCCACGGGCACCAGAAAGCGCGCATGTCCAATGTACCGGTGAGTGACTTCCAGGGGTTCTGGGGGGCGTTTGGGTGTTCGTGTTTTGCGTTCTGAGCTGTAGGAGCTGGCTTGCCAGCGAAGGCGGTTTCAAGGCTAACACCGCTTTCGCCGGCAAGCCGGCTCCTACGGGTTTGAAATTGGCTTCAATAAAAATGGGCGCTCATGAAGAGCGCCCATTCAATTGTTTAAACAACTAGTTGGTGATTAACGAATTGATCGTGTTACTTAGCAGAACCGATCAATAACCCGAACTTCCGATTTATCCCGCAGCGATTGCCATTCGGCTTTCAGGGTCTCAAGGACCCGGCCGATGAAGTCCTTGTCGGCGGCGGCTTTCTTGCCGACGTAGCCCTGGCCGCGGCGGTACATCTTCAGGCGGGCCGCGAGGTCCCGGTTGTTCTGGTCGAACTCTGCTTCATGGCTATGGGGCGACAGGCAGTCGATATGCACTTGGCCCGACTTGGCGATCCACAGGATGTGGCTGTCGTGGCTGTCTTTCTGTGCGGCGAACATACGTGCCAATTCATCAATAGTGGGTTGATTATTAAGATTCATTTGTAGCCCCCTTGACCATTTATCGATCTATCTAAGTTGATTCGCTAATTCATCTTGCTACGTCGGTAAGTTGAACCCTGATACCGGAAACAGGGCGACAGAGGGTGTCTGTCGGATACAGATAAGGCCCAGAGCCTGATGCGTGTAGTTGCCTTGATTAACTGCTACGCAATAGCGTCACAACGAAGAGAAGCAGCGTAAACCTGGATGAAGCTGCCGACATTCCCACCATCGGCCACAAGCATCTTGAAGAGTTTTCGCCGGCTTCCCGTCGTGGTACTGGACGGTCAATGCCAGGTCAGTTTCATCAATCTGCCTTGTGGGCAGTACACATCCGGGTCACAGCTCGGCGGTCAGACGAGCTTGCTCATAACACCTTTGCCTCGTCCCCCGATCGGGGAGACGTCTGCATCATGCAAGGCCGAAATCCTCTCGTCAACGGTTTTGTAGTGAAAATTATCAGTCACTACATATTGTCTGACAAAAGCCGAAAAGCCATCATCCGGCCCCCCCAACGCAGGGCTGGGCAGGTAGAATCGGCGCCTTGAAATGTTCTGAGGTTGCAGCGGTGGATGTACAACAAGGCTTCGTCCTGACTCGGCACTGGCGCGATACGCCGGCGGGCACGCAAGTCGATTTCTGGCTGGCCACCGACCAGGGGCCGCGCCAGATCCGCCTGCCGTTGCAGACTTCCGTGGCCTTCGTCCCGGCGGCGCAGCGGGCCCAGGCCGAGCGCTTGCTGACCGACGACCCGGATGTGCAACTGCGCCCCTTGCAGTTGCGTGACTTCCACCAGCGCCCGGTGCTGGGCCTGTACTGCCCGCAGCACAATCAGCTGATGCGCCTGGAAAAGACCCTGCGGCGCGCCGGGGTGGAGGTGTTCGAAGCCGATGTGCGGCCGCCCGAGCGCTACCTGATGGAGCGCTTCATCACCGCGCCGGTGTCCTTCGGCGGCCAGCCCGGCCCCGATGGCTTGTTGCTGGAGGCGCAGATGAAGCCGGCGCCAAACTACCGGCCGAGCCTCAAGCTGGTGTCCCTGGACATCGAGACCAGCGAGCGCGGCGAGTTGTATTCCATTGCCCTGGAAGGTTGCGGCCAGCGCCAGGTGTACATGCTCGGCAAGGCCCGGGACGACGACAGTGCGGTGGATTTCGACCTGGAGTTCTGCGCCAGCCGCGAGCAGTTGCTGGAGAGGCTCAACCAGTGGCTGGCCGAGCATGACCCCGACGCGATCATCGGCTGGAACCTGGTGCAGTTCGACCTGCGCGTACTCCACGAACATGCCCGGCGCCTGGCGGTGCCGCTGCGCCTGGGGCGTGGTGGCGAGGAAATGCAGTGGCGCGAGCACGGCAGCCGTACCCACTATTTCGCCTCGGCTGCCGGCCGCCTGATCATCGATGGCATCGAGGCATTGCGTTCGGCGACCTGGAGCTTCCCTTCCTTCAGCCTGGAAAACGTCGCCCAGACCCTGCTGGGGGAGGGCAAGTCGATCGACAACCCCTACCAGCGCATGGACGAGATCAACCGCATGTTCGCCGAGGACAAGCCGGCCCTGGCCCGCTACAACCTCAAGGACTGCGAGCTGGTGACGCGGATCTTCGCCAAGACCGAGTTGCTGACCTTTCTTCTGGAACGGGCCACGGTCACCGGCCTGCCCGCCGACCGCAGCGGCGGTTCGGTGGCGGCCTTTACCCACCTGTACATGCCGCTGATGCATCGCCAGGGCTTTGTCGCCCCCAACCTGGGCGAGCTGCCGCCCCAGGCCAGCCCCGGCGGTTTCGTCATGGATTCGCGTCCCGGGCTCTACGAGTCGGTGCTGGTGCTGGACTACAAGAGCCTGTACCCGTCGATCATCCGCAGCTTCCTGATCGACCCGGTGGGGCTGGTGGAAGGCCTGCGCCAACCGGACGAGCAACATTCGGTAGCGGGCTTTCGCGGCGCGCGTTTCTCCCGCACCCGGCATTGCCTGCCGTCGATCGTGACCCGGGTCGCCGAGGGCCGCGAAGTGGCCAAGCGCGAGCACAATGCGCCGCTGTCCCAGGCGTTGAAGATCATCATGAACGCCTTCTACGGCGTGCTGGGTTCCAGCGGTTGTCGCTTCTTCGACCCGCGCCTGGCGTCCTCCATCACCCTACGTGGCCACGAGATCATGGCTCGCACCCGGCAACTGATCGAGGCTCAGGGGCATCAGGTGATCTACGGCGACACCGATTCCACCTTCGTCTGGCTCGGCGGCCTGCATGACGAGGAGCAGGCAGGCCTGATCGGCCGTGCCCTGGTGGCCCACGTCAACCAGTGGTGGCGTGATCACCTGCAGCAGCAATACGGCCTGGAAAGCGCCCTGGAGTTGCAGTTCGAAACCCACTACAAACGCTTTCTGATGCCCACCATCCGTGGCGCCGAGGAGGGCAGCAAGAAGCGCTACGCCGGCCTGGTGCAGCGCGCCGATGGCAGCCAGGAGATGGTCTACAAGGGCCTGGAGACGGTGCGCACCGACTGGTCGCCCCTGGCCCGGGAATTCCAGCAGGAGCTGTACCAGCGCATCTTCCACCGCCAGCCCTACCAGGACTATGTGCGCGACTACGTGCAACGCACCCTGGCCGGGCAACTGGATGACCTGTTGATCTACCGCAAGCGCCTGCGCCGGCCCCTGGACGACTACGAGCGCAACGTGCCGCCCCATGTCCGCGCAGCGCGCCTGGCGGACGAATACAACCGCGAGCAGGGCCGCCCATTGCAGTACCAGAACGGCGGCTGGATCAGCTACGTCATCACCCTGGCCGGCCCCGAGCCCCTGGAAAACCGCCGCGCGGCCATCGACTACGAGCACTACCTGACCCGCCAGTTGCAACCGGTGGCGGACGCCATCCTGCCGTTCGTGCAGGACGATTTCAGCACCCTGGTGGGTGGGCAGATGGGCCTGTTCTGAAGCGCTTCAATCCACCACGAACAGCTTGGCCCCCACGGCGGTGAAGGAGCGGTGCGGCTCGGCGTTGTCCGCCACCTGGTAGCTCATGCCCGGGGTCAGGACGAACCGCCGGCCGTCCTCCAGCTCGGTGTGCAGCTCGCCTTCCAGGCACAACAGGATGTGGCCCTTGGAGCACCAGTGGTCGGCCAGGTAGCCGGGGCTGTACTCCACCATGCGCACGCGAATTTCACCGAACTGCCGGGTGCGCCAGAAGGCGCTGCCGGTTTCGCCGCGATGCTCGGTAGGTTCGATGCTCGACCAGTCGGTGGTGGCGAAGGGAATTGCGCTGATGTGCATGCACGGCTCTTGAGGTTGTGAGGCAAAAGGGGAGAGGGCTCAGTCGTCCACGGCTTCGCAGAGACCACTGGCGCCATGCTTGTCGGTGTACTTGACGGTCACCGATTCGTCGTCCTCGACGCTGATGGACAGGCTGATTTCTGCCGTCTTGACCTGGAAATGCCGGTCATCCACGGCATTGTTCTTGACTGCTTTGCCGTTGATGTAAACCGGGCCGCCCTGGTCGGCGCTGACTGCCAGATTGCCCGGGCAGGAGACATTGAACAGTGGAATGCCTTCGGCGTGGGCCGAGCCGGCAAGGATCAGCAAGGTGCCCAGAAACAGGATTTTGCGCATCACAGACTCCTATCCAAAGAGGGCCGCGGGGCCCCGGTGCGGTGTCTAGCCTATCCCTTGGCGCCCCCTCGTGCGAGTGGAAAATTTACCCCGTGCCAGAGCGTTCCGGGAGCTTTGTAGGACAAAAAAAACCGTGGACTCACGGCTGACGGATATGTCAGGTTTCCAGCGCCTCAATGGGCGAGTGATAGGACGATCTCGCAGGCGGGGTCGCAGCTGTCCTATCGGATTTTTTGTCTGGAACAAGGACGTAGCAATGTCAAAAGCACTCTCGGAAGCAGTCGGCAACGGTATCGATTCGGCCGCTCAGGCCAGCCATGCCTACCAGCAAGTTCTGGCCTTCAGCCACCTGTATGACCGTGGCGGCAGTGAGCTGGTGAACGGCAAGCCATCCTTCACCGCCGACCAGGCGGCGGATTCGATCCTGCGCAAAGGCCTGTCCTGGCACGACCAGAACGGCGATGGCAAGATCGACCTGAGCTACAGCTTCCTCACCGAAAAACCGGCCAACTACAACCCGGCCCTGGGCAGCTTCAGCGAGTTCAGCGCACTGCAAAAAGCCCAGGCGCTGCTGTCCCTGCAATCGTGGGCGGACGTGGCCAACGTGACCTTCACTGAAGCGGCCAAGGGTGGCGACGGCCACATGAGCTTCGGCAACTACAACGTCAGCACCGGCGGCGCGGCCTTTGCCTACCTGCCGTCCGGCAGCAGCTACGACGGCCAGTCCTGGTACCTGATCAACGACCAGTACCGGGTCAACGAAACCCCGGGCAACGGCAACTACGGCCGCCAGACCCTGACCCACGAAATCGGCCACAGCCTGGGCCTGTCCCACCCGGGCGTGTACAACGCCGGCAGCGGCAGCCCGACCTACAACGACGTGACCTACGCCCAGGACACCCGCGGCTACAGCCTGATGAGCTACTGGAGTGAGAGCAACACCGGGCAGGACTTCAGCAAGGACGGCGGCGGTGCCTACGCCTCGGCGCCGTTGCTGGACGATATCGTCGCGGTGCAGAAGCTCTATGGCGCCAATCTGGAAACCCGTGCCGACGACACTGTCTACGGCTTCAACTCCAACACCGGTCGGGACTTCTACAGCGCCCACAGCGCTTCGGACAAGCTGGTGTTCGCGGTCTGGGACGGCGGCGGCAACGATACCCTGGATTTCTCGGGTTTCACCCAGAACCAGAAGATCAATCTCAATGAAGGGGGCTTCTCCGATGTCGGCGGCCTGGTGGGCAACGTGTCCATCGCCCATGGCGTGACGGTGGAAAACGCCATCGGCGGCTCGGGCAATGACCTGCTGATCGGCAACGCTGCGGCGAACATCCTCGAAGGCGGTGCCGGCAACGACATCATCTATGGCGGTGGCGGTGGCGACACCCTGTGGGGCGGGGCGGGGGCTGATACCTTCGTCTACGGCGCGGCTGCGGATTCGACCTTCGACGCCCCGGACTGGATCATGGATTTCGTCAGCGGCGAGGACAAGATCGACCTCACCGGAATCCCGCAATTCGCCTCCGGTGGCGCCACCCTGAACTTCGTCAGCGGCTTCACCGGGCATGCCGGCGACGCGATCCTCACCTACTACGCCGAAACCAACCAGACCAGCCTGATGATCGACCTGACCGGTCATGGCGCGGTGGACTTCGCCGTGGGTACCGTGGGCCAGGCGGCGGTCACCGACATCATCGCCTGATCGACCCTGGGTAACGGGAGCGGCGCCTCAAGGTGCCGCTCTTTGGCGAATTTCAGTCACCGCCCCCGCCGCCACAACCTCCGCCCCCGCAGCCACTGCTGTCGCCCCCGCCACCATCGCTGCTGCCACTGTCGCCATCACCGCCGAAACGCGAGCTGTCGCTGTCGCTGCTGCTGCCGGAAGAGTCGCTGTCCAGGGAGCTGCTGTGCAGCTCGCTGCCGCAGTGCACCAGGGTGGCGCTGCCGCCGTTGTCGGTCAGGCGGCGCAGGGACTGGCAGTCGGCGACGTAGTGAAAGCCCCCGGCAATCTTCAGCTTGGCGTCCAGGGCGAACAGCAGTGGCAGGCGGCTGGGCTGGGCCGGGTTGATGTTTTCTTCCAGGCAGGCCTGGCGCCAGACCCGGCGCAGGCCGTTGTCGCTTTGTTGCGCGGCGTTCTGGCCGAGCACCGCCGCCGGGGTGTGGTGGAGGAACTGGCCGAAGGCCTGGTTGCAGAACTGCTGGTAGTCCCGGGTATGCAAGATGAATTCGTGCCACAGGTCGTCCACCACCTGGGACGGCATCGACACGTAGCGCTGGCCGCTCTTGAGGTAGGCGAGAAAGAACTGGCGCAAGCCCTGGGCCACCAGCTGGCAGTCCTTGAGGTTCAGGTGTGGGTGCTGGGTGCGCAGGGGCTCGAACAAGCGCGGCGGCAGGGTGAAATTGCGGATGTGGGCTTCCCGACGCAAGGCCGTGAGGGCTTTCTGACGGCGCCAGAACACCAGGATCAGGGCCAGGGCCACCACTGCGGGCAAGATCAACAGCATGTTCGGTCTCCGCCGGAAAAAGTGCCGAGACAGTGGCGCAATGCGGCGTTTTATTCAAGCCATCGCCGTGCGCCTGCCGCCGGTGGTGGGGATCGGGGACACAGGCCGGGAAAAGTCCATCAGGGCCAACCAGCGCTTCTATCTTCTGCTTATTGCCGGACCACGACTTGGCTGGCCAGGGTTTACACACCACACGGAAGTCACCCCATGAAAGCACGCAGAACCCCCATTGCCGTTGCCATCGGCCTCGCCGGCCTGTGCCTGTTGCCCACGGTGCAGGCCGACCAGGGCAGCGACACGGTGGCCCGTCTCAACCAGTTGTACAACGACACCCGCCAGGATTGCGGCGGCCCGTCGAAACCGGCATTCCTGTGTTCCGGGGTGCTGTTTCGCGCCACCTGGCCGTCCACCGACTACCAGTTCTACAGCATCAGCCCGAAAAGCCAGGCCAGCGGCGGCGTATCGGCGTCCTACCTGCGCAAGGATTCGAAGTTCCGCAAGCTGGCCTACGGACTGCAGAGCGGCTTCATCTTCGACACCATCTTCGGCAACCCCAAGGATCACCAGGACTATGCGGTGCTCTGTTCCTTCCCCATCGACGCCGCCACCGACGACCGCGGGCAGCAGGGCTGCACCGACTCGCGGCGCACCCCGGGCAATGTCGAGAAGTACTGCCACGAGATCGGTGTGACCACCGCCGAGCAATGGGGCGCCAACTACCGACAGAACCGTGGCGACCACTCGCGCCAGTGTTCCTTCGATGTACGTGACGAACGCAACAGCGCCGCCGGCCCGGCGTTCTACCAGAGCATCCGCTCCATGGCGCAGATCGCCGCAGAATCCTTCGGCACTCAGAATGAGCTGCGCCTGGCCAAGTGGGAGGAAAAACCGCCGCAATCGCCCTCGATCCTGGCCCTGTTCTACACCGAGGATGGCGGCCTGGAAGGTGCGCGGCTGAACCAGATCCAGTGGTACAAGGCCGTGCAGCAGTACCTGCCGGTGATCAACATGAAGCTGCCGCAGACGCCGGCGCAGGACGCGAGTTTCGTCTACGACAACAAGAAGCAGGTGATCTACCCGATCACCGAGAAGAACGGCTGCGATCGCTATGTGCAGAGTGCGGTGTGGATCGAACGTGATGACCCGGGCTTCGACAAGAAAGTCATGACCCTGGAAGTCACGCCCACCGATTGCGGGCGCAACGTCAAGGACAACCAGACCAACAACTTCTTCAACGAACTGGCCAGCGACCACTACCTGGACGCCCAGTGGAAGAACAACCCGGACAACCGCGACAGCAGCGTGGGCAGCATGCGCCGGCAACTGGTCTGCCACTTCAATATTGCGCGCAACAAGCCGGAGTGGAACCTGGAGCCTTCACGGCCCTACACCTCCAACGAAGACTCCATCGCCAAGGGCTGCAACAACACCTGAGGCCCGCCAGACCGCCTTCGCCGGCAAGCCGGCTCCTACGGGCTCCCCGCACTATCACCGGCCACCGTAGGAGCTGGCTTGCCAGCGAAGAGGCCCGCAAGACCACCCCCGTCGGCAAGCCCGAGCACGCTGCTCAGCTGTGGTTGATGTCGACGTCCCGGGTTTCCCGCAGGCACAACAACCCCACCACCAGGCTGACCCCGGTAATCAGCACCGGGTACCACAGGCCATAGAAGATATCGCCGGTGTAGACCACCAGGGCAAAGGACACGGTCGGCAGGAAACCGCCGAACCAGCCGTTGCCGATGTGGTAGGGCAGGGACATGGAGGTGTAGCGGATACGGGTCGGGAACAGCTCCACCATCAGCGCCGCCAGCGGGCCGTAGCACATGGCGGCAATCAGGATCAGCGCGACGATCAGCGCCACCACCATGGTCTTGTTGACGTTCTGGCTGTCGGCCTGCTGCGGATAACCGGCCAGGGTCACTGCGCCGCGCAGGGCGGCCTCGTCGAAGCCGTTGATCTTCACATCACCGACGCTGACCTGCACCGGGCTGCCGGCGGGGGCGGCGATGCTGCTGTAGGGCAGGCCCTGCTTCACCAGGAAGGTCTTGACCTTGTCGCAGGGGCTGTCGAAGCGCGCCTTGCCCACCGGGTCGAACTGGAAGGTGCAGGTGGCCGGGTCGGCGGTGACGCTGATGGGCGCCTGGCGGCTGGCCTGGTCGATGGCCGGGTTGGCGTAGTGGGCCAGGGCCTTGAAGATCGGGAAGTACAGCAGCGTGGCCAGCAGCAGGCCGAGCATCAGCACCGGCTTGCGGCCGATCTTGTCCGAGAGCCAGCCAAAGAAGATGAACATCGGCGCGCCGATCACCACGCTGATGATCAGCAGGCTGTTGGCCAGGGCCGGGTCCATCTTGAGGAACTGGGTGAGAAAGAACAAAACGTAGAACTGCGCGGCATAGAAGGTCACCGCCTGCCCGGCATTGATGCTGAACAGGGCGATCAGCACCACCTTGAGGTTTTCCCACTTGCCGAAGGATTCGCGGATCGGCGCCTTGCTGGCGCGGCCTTCCTCTTTCATTTTCAGGAAGGCCGGCGACTCGTGCAGGCTCATGCGGATCCAGGTGGAGATGCCCAGCAGCACGATGGACAGCAGGAACGGCAGGCGCCAGCCCCAGACCTCGAACTGGTCGCCGGTGAAGTAACGGCAGGCCAGCACCACCAGCAGCGACAGCAGCAGGCCCAGGGTCGCGGTGGACTGGATCCAGCTGGTGTGCAAGCCGCGCTTGCCCTGGGGCGCGTGCTCGGCCACGTAGGTGGCGGCGCCGCCGTACTCGCCGCCCAGGGCCAGGCCCTGGAGCATGCGCAGGGCCACCAGGATGATCGGCGCGGCGATGCCGATGCTGGCGTAGTTGGGCAACAGGCCCACGGCGAAGGTCGCAACGCCCATGAGGATGATGGTGGCAAGGAAGGTGTACTTGCGCCCGATCATGTCCCCCAGGCGGCCGAACACCAGGGCGCCGAAGGGGCGCACCACGAAGCCGGCGGCAAAGGCCATCAGGGCGAAGATGAAGGCCGTGGTGTCGTTGACCCCGGCGAAGAACTGCTTGCTGATCACCGCCGCCAGGGCGCCGTAGAGGAAAAAGTCGTACCACTCGAACACCGTGCCGAGGGACGACGCGAAGATGACCTTCTGGCTGCCCTTGGCAGTGGAGTCCTGCAGGGGCGCGTTCAGGGGCTGTGCGTGTTCTGACATAGGGGGCTTCCTTACAGTGATTATTGTTGTTGTTCCACTGCCGACGCCGTTTCCGGCGCCGCTGTTGCAGATTCACCGCGACCGCACGATGAACCCTCGTATCCCTCATCCGTAGGAGCTGGCTTGCCAGCGAAGAGGCCCGTGAGCCGGGCGCCAGCCTTGGGGGCGCCTTCGCCGGCAAGCCGGCTCCTGCGCTCATGCCGGGGTGGCGGGCTCCTTGTGCTGGACCGTGCTCCTGGGGACGCTGGCGAGGATCAGTTCAGCGGCCTTTTCAGCGATCATCAAGGTCGGTGAGCAGGTATTGCCCGAGGTGATGCGCGGCATGATCGAGGCATCGGCGATGCGCAGCCCCGCAATGCCGTGCACCCGCAGTTGTGCGTCCACCACCGCCTGGGCATCGCTGCCCATGCGGCAGGTGCCCACCGGATGGAAGATAGTGGTGCCGATGCGGGCCGCGGCCTCGTGCAGTTGCTCGGTGCTTTGCAGCTCGGGGCCGGGCAGGTATTCGCTGGGCTTGAAGGGTTGCAAGGCCGGGGCGCCGACGATGCGTCGGGTCAGGCGGATGGCGTCGGCGGCGACCCGCAGGTCCTCGGGGTGGCTCAGGTAGTTGGGCTGGATCAGCGGCGCATCGCCGGCCTCCACGGAACGGATCTCGACCCGGCCACGGCTCTGCGGGCGCAGGTCGCAGACCGAGGCGGTAAAGGCCGGGAAGGCGTGCAGCGGTTCGCCGAAACGCTCCAGGGACAGCGGCTGCACGTGGTACTCCAGGTTGGCCCGGGTCTGTTCCGGGCCCGAGCGGGCAAAGGCGCCAAGCTGGCTGGGGGCCATGGACAGCGGACCGCTGCGGTCATACAGGTAGCGCAGGCCCATGCCCATCTTGCCCCACAGGCTGCCCGCGATCTGGTTCAGGGTGCGGGCGTTCTCCAGCTTGTAGATCAGGCGCAGTTGCAGGTGGTCCTGCAGGTTGCCGCCCACCCCGGGTAGGGCATGGCAGACGCCTATCCCCAAGCGTTGCAGGAGCGGCGCCGGGCCGATCCCCGAGCGCTGCAGGATGCTCGGCGAGCCGACGGAGCCGGCGCAGAGGATGATCTCGCGGCGCGCCTTGAAGTTCTCCAGGCGCCCTTGGCAACTGGCCCGCACCGCTGTGGCGCGGCCGTCCTCGAGGATCAGCCGCTGCACCTCGATGCCGGTCAGCACCACCAGGTTCGGGCGCTGGGCGATGGGTTTGAGAAAGGCCTTGGCGGCGTTCCAGCGCACCCCGGCCTTCTGGTTGACCTGGAAGTAGCCGCAGCCTTCGTTGTCGCCGCCGTTGAAGTCGTCGATGTTGCGAATGCCGCTCTGCTCGGCAGCGCTGCGAAAGGCATCGAGGATCGGCCACGACAGGCGCTGGCGCTCGACCCGCCATTCACCGGCGGCGCCGTGCAGTTCGCTGCCGCCGGCAAAGTGGTTCTCGCTTTTCTTGAACAGCGGCAGCACCTGGTCCCAGCCCCAGCCCGGGTTGCCTTCAGCGGCCCAGCTGTCGTAGTCGGCAGCCTGCCCACGCATGTAGATCATGCCGTTGATCGACGAGCAGCCTCCCAGCACCTTGCCCCGCGGGTAGCTCAGGCTGCGGCCCTGCAGGCCGGGCTCGGCCTCGGTCTTGAAGCACCAGTCGGTGCGCGGGTTGCCGATGCAGAACAGGTAGCCCACGGGGATGTGGATCCAGGGATAGTTGTCGCGGCCACCGGCTTCCAGCAGCAGCACACGGTGCTGGGGGTTGGCCGACAGGCGATTGGCCAGAAGACAGCCGGCGGGGCCGGCGCCGACCACGATGTAGTCGTAGGCGTCAAAGGCAGGGAGCATCCTTAACCTCGTTTTTCGTTCTTATTGGGAGCCATCCTAGTTGTTAGCTTTCGTTAAAAGAATGTTAGTTTTTACCCACCCGCTGTGCGTTTTCTAACAGCGTTGGCCTTCGACTCCGGCAAGGAAACCCCATGTTCGACTGGAATGACCTGCGCTTCTTTCTTGAGCTGCAACGCAGCGGCCGCCTGCTGACCGCCGCGCGACGGCTGAACACCACCCACGCCACGGTGGCCCGGCACATCGAGGCGGTGGAGAAGGCCCTGGGCACCGCACTGTTCGTCCAGCACGCCCAGGGCTACGAACTGACCCCGGCCGGCGAAGCGCTGCTCAAGCACGCCGAGGCCATGGAAAACGTCGCCTTGCTGGTGCAGGAAGAGATCACCCAGTCCAGCGCGCCTTTGGGCAAGATCCGTGTCGGGGTCACCGAGGGCCTGGGGGTGAAGTTTCTCGCCAGCCGCATGGTTGGGCTGTTCGAGCGGTATCCAGGGCTGGAAGTGGAACTGGTGGCGGTGCCGCGCTTTGTCAGCATTCTCAACCGTGAGGCGGAGATCAGCATCCACCTGGAGCGCCCCAGCGCCGACATGCTGGTGACCCGCAAGCTCACCGACTACCGCCTGGCGCTGTACGCCAGCCAGGCCTACCTGGACCGCGCGCCGCCCTTGCGCAGCCGCGAGGACCTGGGCCGGCATGCCTGGATCGGCTATGTCGATGATCTCTTGTTCAGCCAGGAGCTGATGTTCCTCAACAGCTTCTGCCGCAACCCCCAGGTGGTGTTCCACAGCACCAGTGTCATTGCCCAGCAGGAAGCGGCCCGTTCCGGCCTGGGGATCGCCGTGCTGCCGTGCTACATGGCCGCCGCCGACCCGCAACTGGTGCCGCTGCTGCCGGCGGAAAGCATCCAGCGCGCCTACTGGATCAGCACCCGCCGCGAACTGCACAAATCGGTGCGGCTGCGGGTGGTCTGGGATTACCTGGTGGAGCAGTGTGCGGCGCAGCAGCAGGTGTTGCTGGGGCCTTGAAGTGAGCTTGGTTTTGGACGGTTACTTACTCAAGAGCTTCATGCACCAGTACACCGCACTGGCGACTTTCTCATGGGCGTTACCCACCAAGTCGATCCACTCCAGATTGCTCTTGAGTTTGCTGAGCAAGTGACCATTGACCGTGCTGGTGGACACCAGGCGAAGGGGTTGCAGTTTGTTCAGGGAGTCGAACAACTGTGCTCGACTTTCCACGACTAACTGGGCCTGGTCGGCGAGGGACACGACTATGTCCTTACGCTTGCGATCATTGTTGATCTTGTTTCTGATCGTGCTGATCTTGGTCATCAGTTTCGTGGCTCTAAGCAGATCTCTGTCGTTTTTAAGGTCAGGAGCCGAACTGAAGGACATTTGACTAAAAGCCAGTTGGAGTCGCGCCGTTCCAGGGCACCGATCCGCAACAAAACCCGCCATGATCTCAATGTCGCTAGCGGTGCCGTCGTGGCGTACAAGGATCTTTTCCAGAACCTGGGTCAGGGTAGATATGTGTTCGTTGATTTCTTCAACGGCTTTTTCCAGGGGGGGCAGCAATGATTGAGGGCCGTCCGCTTCCAGGTGTTGATAGGCTGCGCGAAAGTTTGGCGTCTGATCTGCGATGTTATGTAACTGCGTCATCAGTGCTATCAGCGTTGCTTCGCTCCAGTCATCTCCCAGGGGTAGCACCACAGATTGGTCGAGCCCTTTCACCAGTACACAAAGGCACGGCTGCTCTGCCGGGGAAATGGCGAAGAGTTCGGCGAATTCGGGTACGAACTGTGCGGTGGCCTTCGACGAGTTCCTGGCAATTCTCCCCCGCAGCTCTTCCCAGTCATGGCCCAGGTCCTGAAAGGTTTGTTCGTTTCGCAGAGGTCGTATGAATTTGTCGGGGTGTTGCGATGAGGGAAATGCGTAACCCGGAAACGCTGCGACCTCTCCTCTGGGTTGATCTATACCCAAGGCATTGTTCGTCGTTGGGTCCAGCAAGAGAAAGGCAACTTTGCGCCCCAATGCAGTATCAGCTTCATCCAGGTTGGCAATCAGCGATGCGAGCTTTTGCTGATCTGCGTCGCTTGGGGCAAGCAACACGCAGAGCAGTCTTTGCTGTTCTTGTCGGGTATGAAACCAATCGACGAGCTCTTGCGGCGATGCTGAGCTGATGAGCATTTCAATATCCTTATAAAAATGGTTTGAGCAGCCTTGCGGCATCAACGGACTGATGGCTGGCGCCAATCATATTTCATCTCGACAGGGATTAGCGGTTAAGAGAAGCCATTGTTGATGGACTATTGAGTCTGCGATTAAGTCATCGAACCGCTGCTGGGTGCTCTATCAAGCCGGGGCTGTAGGTTCAGAGGATCGGCCCGCAATGGACCGAGCTGCGGATCGGTGCCCCGGGCGTGATATCGACGAAGCGCGAGCCGTAGGACACTGGGTTCAGCGGGCCACCGTCCAGGCCCATGCCCAGGCCACCGGCGCTGCGGGTTTCGCCTTCCTGCATCAGTGGATCAAGGCATGCGCGCCAGTCCAGCAGGCGCAGGGTCACAGCCTGGCGGCGTTCCAGGTCGCCGGCCAGCAAGGGGCTGGAGCGGTGCCACAGGTACTTGCTGAACAGCAGGGCGTCGCCGGGTTCGAACGAGTCTTCGATGCGCTGTGCTTCGAAGCTGTCGGTGAGCATCCCGGGCGTGCAGTAGGTCTGGTGCAGGTGCGCGGAAAATTCGGCCACCGACTCGCCCCGTGCCAGTTTGCCTGCCAGCAGGCGCGAGAACTGAAAATTCTCCTGGGCCGAGAATTGCGACAGGGGCACCCAGGCCATGCCGCCACCTTGCACTTCGGGGCGGATCGGCTGCAGCGGCATCCACAGGCTGAAGGCCGGGTCCTGGGGGCGGATGTAGCGAAAGTTCAGCGAGTCGTAGTGCCAGGCAAAGCCCGAGCGTCCCACCCCCAGCTCGAAACTCTGGGCCTCGCTCATGATCAGGCGGCAGCCGCTGAGGCGGGTCAGCACCTGGGCGAAGGCCGGTTGCCGGTAGAGGCGTTCGAGGATGCCGACCTGGGTCACCCGGTGGGTCAGGCGACTGAAACCGTCGCCATGGGCCGAGGTGCCCGAGGAGGTCGGGCGCAGTTGGCTGTTGGCCAGCTCGCGCAGTTGCAGGATGGCCGCAGGCGTCAACAACCCCCGCAGCTTGATGAAGCCACGCTCCTTGAAATGCCGTAGATCGTCCTGGTCCAGGCGTAGCGGGTTGACCAGGGCAGGGGCGGTGTCAGGCAGGACCGGTGGCAGGTTCACGGGGGTATTCCATTACCAGGGGACAAGGCCCTTGAGTATGGACAGTGCGCGCCGGGGCGACAGGCTGGATTCGACCTTGAGCAACGCCTTTGCGACATCGGGCAGGGAGGACGGCGCCTTAGTCGTCAGGCCGGATGTAGCGGTCCCGGACCTGGAAGGTCGGTGCCACCACGGCGCTTGTCAACGAGCCGGCCTGGTGCCGGGGCTGCCGGCAGGCTCGCGGACCGCTTGCTGGCGAGTTCCCAGCAACAGCCCCATGGCCAGCAGGCTGGCGCAACCGGCCAGGGCCATGGCCAGGCCAAATCCGCTGGTCATGGCGGCGCCATAGAGGTCGGCGAACAGCGGGTCGTGCAGCGGCAGGCGGTGTTCGGTCACCGCTTGCCGGGCCAGTTCGGCGGCGCCGTCGAACCCGGCCGCGGCGCCGGATTCGCCGAGCACTTGCACTGCCCGGGTGCTCATCAGGCTGCCGAGCAGGGCGATGCCGACGCTCATGCCGGTCTGGCGCAGGGCGTTCATGCTGGCCGAGGCGATGCCGGCGCGCTCTGCCGGTGCGCAGGCCATCACCACCAGCCCGGTGGCCGGCACCGCCAGGCCCATGCCCAGCCCCAGCAGACCGAACAGCGAACCCACCCGCCAGTAGGGCGTGTGGGCATCGAAGCCGGCCATGGCGCTCATGGCCAGGCCTACCAGGCCATAGCCGCCAACCATCAGCCAGGGCAGGGGGATGCGCCGGTGCAAGCGGCCAAAGAGCATCGATACAACGCCTGTGACCACGAACTGCGGAAGCATGCGCAGGCCGGTGTCGGCGGCGGACCAGCCCTGGATCTGCTGCAGGAAGATCGAGAAGAAGAACAGGCTGCTGTAGCAGGAAAACCCGAGGATGAACGAGGCCAGGTTGGCCACCGCAAAGGGCCGCTGGCGAAACAGGGTGACGGGCACCAGGGGCCGCTGCACTCGACGCTCGACCTGGATCAGGGCCAGCAGCGCCAGCGTCGCCAGCAGCAATGAGGTGAGCGCCTCGCGGCTGCCGAAACCGTCCTCGCCAGCGACGATCAGGCCGTAGGTCAGGGCCCCCAGGCAGAGCACGCTGAGGATCTGGCCCAGGGGGTCGAGTGCGGCGTGCTGGGGGTACTTGCGCTCGCTGATGCCCCAGCCGCCCAGGGCCAGGGCCAGCAGGCCGATGGGCAGGTTGATCAGGAAAATGCTCTGCCAGCCCAGGTGCTCCAGCAACAGGCCACCCAGCAGCGGGCCGAGGATCAGGGCCAGGGCGCTGAAGGCCGACCAGCCGCCGATCACGTGGGCCCGTTGCCGAGGCTCGGGAAAGGCGTGGCTGAGGATCGGCATCGCTCCGGGAATCAGCAGGGCCCCGGCCAGCCCCTGCACTGCGCGCCCGGCCAGCAGCAGCGAAAGCTCCTGGGCCAGCGCGCACAGCGCCGAGCCGAGGCAGAACAGCAGCACACCGATCAGCCAGCAGCGTTTGTGACCAAAGCGATCCCCCAGGGGGCCTGCCGAGAGCATGAACGCCGAGAGGCAGATGGCGTAGGCATTGACCACCCATTGCAGGCCGCCCAGGTCGGTGGCCAGGGCCTGCTGCAAGGTTGGCAGGGCGACGTTGACGATGCTGATGTCGAGGGACGCCAGGAAGGTCCCGAGGTAGGCGGCGGCGACCAGGGCCGGGCGACGATAGCGCTGCATGATGTATCTCCCGCAAGGTCTGGAATGGGCTTGCAGGGCGAGCATAGTATTTCGACTGACCGTCGGTCAATGGAGAATGAAAAAGATTCTCAACTCTCTTTTCCCCCACAAATCCCCTAGAATGGCGACCTTTGTCGAACAGCCCGGATTCGTTCATGAGTGTCAAAACCTCCCCGGTTGCCAAGCGCGCTGCCCAGCCGCGGCCGCGCACCAAACCGGCCGAAGTACGCCTGGAAGAGCTGATGGCCGCCGCCCAAGACCTGTTCCTCAGCCAGGGCGTGGAAGCCACCACCATCAGCGAGATCGTCGAGCGCGCCGAGGTGGCCAAGGGCACCTTCTATCATTACTTCCAATCCAAGAACGACATGCTGGTGGCCCTGGGGCAACGCTATACCCAGCACTACCTGCAGCGCCTGGAGCAGGCGGTGGCGGCCTGCCCCGAGGACGACTGGGTGGCGCAGCTCAGCAGCTGGATCCGCACCAGCGTGCAGGCCTACCTCGACACCTACCGCCTGCACGACATCGTCTACCCCAACCACCATCATCACGACCGCGGCAACCCGGAAAAGAACGCGATCCTCGAGCAGTTGCTGGGCCTTCTCGAAGGCGGCCAGCGCGCCGGCTGCTGGTCCCTGGCCCAGCCAGGGGTGATCGCTTCGCTGATCTACGCCGGGGTGCAT
Organism: Pseudomonas sp. GW823-FHT02C05; assembly: GCF_058797595.1. Taxonomy (NCBI): domain Bacteria; kingdom Pseudomonadati; phylum Pseudomonadota; class Gammaproteobacteria; order Pseudomonadales; family Pseudomonadaceae; genus Pseudomonas; species Pseudomonas sp. GW823-FHT02C05. Next base: position 522,399 of record NZ_JBXAJU010000001.1, read on the forward strand.
GGCGCCACCGACGATGTGATCGCCGCCGGCGAGGACGATGGCCGGGCCCTGGCCGAGGCCATTGTCCAGGCGTGCCTGCACATGCTGGGCCTGCCTCCTTCTTGATGTTTCCACGGGTAAAAGGAACGACCCTGCAATGAAAAAGATCAACCTCATTCTCGGCGCCGCGCTGGCGCTGTACCTGGCGTACCAGGCCTATGGCTCGTTCTACTACGGCACGCCGTATCAGGGCCGCGACTACAGCGCCGACCAGGCCTTCTACTACCAGAAGTACCGCTTGTTCAGCTGGCGCACCTGGATTCCCACCATGACCATGCCCGGCGATGGCGACAGCTCGCGCTACAGCGTTGGCGGCTACCTGCGGGTGTTCAAGGCCGACGGCACGCTGGTAGGGCAGTCCTATGACGGCTGCATCGCGGTGGTGGAAGTGTTCTGGTACGACGACGCAGTGGGTGGCTTCGGCTGCAGCGAGCACTTGATCGCGCTGCCCACGAAGGCCACGGCGGGCTGAGCGCCCAGTCGCGGTTTGCGGGCCCTGCCGATCGCTTCAGGCCCCGGCCTTCCACAAGCCGAACTTGCCCGCCAGATCCAGCTTGGGATCACGCACCCGGGTCAGGTTGATCGCGGCGCCGGACCAGCCGCCCTCCATCTCTTCACTCAGGTGGTATTTCAACAGGTTGTACTGGATCGCCGTCCCCCCCAGTTGCTGGTAGCCGATGCGTGAGGTCACCGCCTCCAGCAAGCTGGAAATCAGGTATTGCAGCGGCGTTTCGTAGGCCTTGATGGCGATGCCGTAGTCGAAGCTCTCAGCGTTGCTTTCGCGAAAGCAACCGAAGAATTCCTGCTTGCTCATGCTGCTGGACATGGCCGTGTTGTAGCTCTGGCGACAGGCCTCCAGGTCGGCGGCGCCGGGCCGGGGCAGGGCCAGGTGGTTGTTGAGGTTCTTCAGGGTCACACAGCCCTGGGTGGCAATGACCTCGGGCATCAGGGTCACGTCCAGTTCACCGGCACGGTCGGGGATGTTGTGCCAGGCGTTCAGGCTGTTGCGCAAAAGCTCCAGGCTGCTGCCGGGGTAGCCTCGATACCCGTACACATAGGCTGGCGGCAGCACCAGGCCCATGACCGAATTCATCTGCGACACCGTCAGGTTCTGATAGTCGCGTCCATAGATGCGGGCGCTGTACTCGTCCAGGGAGTGGCGCAGCACCGAGGGCTTGAGGTTGCGCACCGACTTGCCGTTCTCCAGCGCCTCGAACAGGCTCTTCTCGTTGAGTTGGGACTTGACCTCCACGGTGGCGATCACCCCTTCGATCAGGTACACGTCCGCCGAGCCGAAGGTACGCAGCGTGGGGAAATCGTTGCGGTAGATGATCAGGTCGATCTGCTTGGAGATGCTTCCTTCGGAGTCGATGATCTGCCCGGCACCGATGCTGATGTTGCTCGGCAGAAAGCGCTTGAGGACGTCACGGATGAAACTCTCCCGGGCGTCACCGAGGACGCCGGAGTGGCTGGCGATGGTGCTGCTGACGCTGAAGCTGCTTTCCAGGACCCGGGCGATGGATTTCGCCCATTTGCTGATGATTGCCATGGGGCTTCCTTGGGGATCAGGGGACGAGCAAGTCGAAATGGTCTGTGGCCAGGGGTTCGCCGTTGACCAGCAATCGCACGCCGTGGCGCCCCGGATAGTGGCGGCGGGTGGTCAGTTCGCGGATCTGCTGGCTGCGGCCAAGCTCCACCTGGGCCAGGCCTTGCAGGGTGAAGGTCTTGAGCTTGAACACCTTGCTCGCGGTGGCGCCGGAGGCCTTGACGTAGTCGATGGCGTAATCCACCACCAGGCGCTGTTCGTGCGAGCAGGTGGAGACCAGGGTCAGGGACAGGTTGAGGCTGTCCCCCAGGCGCAATTGCCCGGGGGCCACCTGGAAGCGGCAAACCTGGACCTCGGCCCGGGCCCCGGCGCCGATCAGCGCCAGGGCCCGGCGGTCGCCCTGCTTGATCAGGCTGCGCAAGGCATGACGGGCGATCCAGGCACTGTGCGGCTGCTCCAGGGGCCAGCCTTCAAGACGTTCCAGGACCCACTGCGGGTGCTCTTTGGTGATGTCGTTGAGGTGGTTGGCCACCGACTTGCGCACGTACAGGCTGCGGTCATTGCGCAGGCGTTCGAGGATCGGCGCCGCCAGTTGCGGGTCGGCCTGCAACTGTTCCAGGCGGAACGACCAGGGCAGGCGCGGGCGGCTGCCTTCGCTGGCCAGGCGGCGTACGTGTTCATCGCTGTCCGTGGCCCACTCGTGCATCACGGCCAGCGTGCGCTGGCAGTCCTGGCGCAAGAAGTGGCGCACGGCGAACTCCGATGAGCCGAAGCCGGTGAAATACTTCAGCGCCGCCATGGACAGCTCGAAGTCATGCAGGCCGTAGCTGGCCACGTAGTGGGGCAGGAAGATGCACACGAAGCGGCTGTTCAGGCGCGGCGCCAGGGCTTGCAGCAGCTCCAGGCTGCTGGGGTAGTCCAGGTCCAGCACCTGGTGCAGGCTCTCGCTGACCCGGGCCAGGCGCTGCATCAGCGACAGCTCGGCGAGGCCGTGGCCGGCCCGTTGCACGAACCCCTGGCGGTCGAAGGCCGGGTGCACCGCGTGCATGGCGTCGGCGATATGCATCAGGCGCTGCTGGTTGAAGATTTCCTTGAGGGCGGGGGCTTGCTCTTGGGTAGAACTCATGGGGCGTATCCATTCAAAGCCGGGGCGGCGTCCACTCTACACGCCCTCTGCTGACAGAATCTGTCGGTAGCCGCCGGAGGGCGTGTTGCGTCATGCAGATCGTTTTCCGGTGTTGCTGAGGCCGCCTTCGCCGGCAAGCCGGCTCCTACGGTGTGTCGTGCCGGGCCTGTAGGAGCTGGCTTGCCAGCGAAGGGTACACCACGGCCCTCAGATCATTCCCCGGCGTCCTTGAGACCGCCTTCGCCGGCAAGCCGACTCCTGCGAGGTGGCGCAGGGCCTGGCGCCTCAGCGCATCGGCGGCAGCGGGCTTTCGATCTGTTCGTCCTGTTCGTCGGCTTCGAACAGCCGGGCCAGTTCGGCGCGGGCTTCCTGGGCGCTTTGCAGGACCTTGGCGGCGTCGTCGTAGACGGCATGCTGGGCCGCCAGCAGTTGTTCGTCGTGCTGGGTGAAACGCTGGATCCGCGAATCGGCCTGGGCCTGGCTCAAGCCCAGCCCCACCAGGGTGCGGCGGCTCATTTCCAGGCTGGAATAGTAGGTCTCCCGCACCGCCTGGGCCCCCAGGTCCACCAGCCGGTGCACGTGCTGGCGGTTGCGCGCCCGGGCGATGATCTTCAGGTGCGGGTAGAGCCGGCTGACCTGCTCGGCGGTCTTGATATTGGTTTCCGGGTCGTCGGTGGCAATGACGAAGTACTCCGCTTCGCCGACCTTGGCCGCGCTGAGGATCTCCGGGCGCAACGGGTCGCCGTAGAACACCGGCATGCCGCCGAAACTGCGGATCAGTTCGATGGTTTCCACCGAGGTGTCCAGGGCCACGAAGGGCACTTTCTGTGCCCGCAGGATACGCGCCACGATCTGCCCCATGCGGCCCATGCCGGCAATTACCACCCGCGGCCCGTCGGAATCGATCCGGCGGTACTCGGCGGGCATTTCCACCGGCTTGGCCTTGGGTTTCAGCCAGCGGGTGCAGGCCAGCAACAGCAGTGGGGTGAGGGCCATGGACAGGGTGATGGTCAGCACCAGCAGGTCATACAGGCGGGGCTCGAACAGGCCCTGGTCGCGACCGATCTTGAACACCACGAAAGCGAACTCGCCGCCCGCCGCCAGCACCACCCCGAGGCGCACCGCACTCTCGCGTCCCAGGCCACCGGCCAGGCGCCCGACCACGAACAGCAGCGGCAGCTTGAGGGCGATCAGCAGCAGGGTCAGGCCCAGCACCGCGATGGGCGCGCTGAGCAGCAGGCTGATATTGGCGCCCATGCCGACGCTGATGAAGAACAGCCCCAGCAGCAGGCCCTTGAAGGGTTCGATCTGCGCTTCCAGCTCGTGGCGGTATTCCGAGTCCGCCAGCAGCAGGCCGGCGAGGAAGGCGCCCAGGGCCATGGACACGCCCACCAGGTCCATCAGCCAGGCGGTGCCGATCACCACCAGCAAGGCAGTGGCGGTGGATACTTCCGGCAAGCGAGTCTTGGCCACGATGCGAAACACCGGGCGTAGCAGGTAACGCCCGCCCACCACCACCACGGCGATGCTGCCCAGCACTTGCAGGCCGTGGCGCAGGTCCTCGGCGCTGCTGGTGTGGTGATCGCCACCGGCCAGCACCGGGACCATGGCGATCAGTGGAATGGCGGCGATGTCCTGGAACAGCAGGATGGCGAAGGCCATGCGCCCATGAGGGCTGTTCAGCTCCTTGCGTTCGGCCAGGCTTTGCAGGCCCAGGGCGGTGGATGACAGGGCCAGGCCCAGGCCCAGGACAATGGCACTGTTGAGCGACTGGCCGAACAGAAACAGCGCCACCACGCCGATCAGCATCCCGGTCAGCAGCACCTGGGCCAGGCCGACGCCGAACACCGCCTTGCGCATTACCCACAGGCGCTTGGGCGACAGCTCCAGGCCGATGATGAACAACAGCAGCACCACCCCCAGTTCGGAGATATGGCTGACGCTCTGGGGGTTGCCCACCAGGCCCAGCACCGAGGGGCCGATCAGCACCCCGGCCAGCAGGTAGCCGAGCACGGCACCCAGTTGCAGGCGCTTGGCCAGGGGCACGATGAGCACGGCGGCGCAGAGGAACACGACGGCGGCTTGTAGCAGGTTGCCTTCATGGGGCATCGGGGGGACTCCAGGGAGAACGGGGCGCAGGTGATGATAAAGGCTCGTCGGTGACGATGAGCGGATTGGTATTGCCAGTCTGCGCCCGGATAAAAACGGCGTGGATGTTCTGAGACTGGCGGTGCGCCCTGCAAGGCACGTCGGAGTACGGGAGAGCAGGGGGGCGGGCGGGTCAGTGCGGCCACTGCTCCAGCAGAATCGAGACAAATTTTTCCGCGGCCGGCGATAGCGACGCGCCGCGCCGGGACACCAGCCCCAGGGTGCGATTGACCACGGGCTCGGTCAGCGGAACGCTGACCAGGGTCGGGTGATCGGCGGCCGGCATGGCCAGGCTCGGCATCGCCGAAACCCCGAGCCCGGCCTCCACCATGCCCAGTGAAGTGGACAGGTGCTGCACCTCGTAGAACCACTGGGGACGCCAGCTCAAGCCGGACAGGGCATGGTCCAGCAACATGCGGTTGCCGCTCAGGCGACCGACGCCGATCAAGCGATAATCGCTGAGTTCCGACCAGGTCACCGAGCTGCGCTCGGCCAGTTCATGGTCGCGCCGGCAGGCCAGGACAAAGGGCTCGTTGACCAGGGGCACGAACTCGATGTCCGGGTGTTGGCCGCTCATCATGTTGATGCCGAAGTCCGCTTCGCCGCGCAGCACCGCTTCAAGGCCCTCGTTGGCGCTGAGGTCGAGCAGGCGGATGCGGATTTTCGGATAGCGCAGGTTATACAGGCGGATCACTGACGGCAGGAAGTAGAAGGCCGCCGTGGGGATACAGGCCAGGGTCACCTGACCGATCTGCCGTTCTGCCAGCTCACGGATGTTGAGGATCGAGTCGTCGAAGTCGTCCAGCAGTCGTCGGGCCTTGGGCAGGAAGTCGCGACCGACGCTGGTCAGGCTGACCTTGCGCGTGGTGCGGTCGAGGAGCGCGGTGCCCAGGCCCTCTTCGAGCTTTTTCATACGTCGGCTCAGGGCGGGCTGGGACAGGTGCAAAGCGTCGGCGGCTTCGTGGAAACTCCCCAGTTCGGCGATTTTCACGAAAGATCTTATGTCCTGGAGCTCATATTCCATGCTGGTTTCTCAAGGCGGGCGTCGGGTGTGGCGGTGCCGGACACGATATTTAATTCATGCTCGTAACGCAATAATCTCTCTGATCTTTGCATTGGAAACACTTTTTAATCCCTGACACTCTTGTGTCCAGAACATCAATTACCTCGATTGATCAACAAGAGTCAGTGTTCATGCAACGAATTCCTTGTGTGTTGATGCGCGGCGGCACCTCCAAAGGGCCGTTTTTTCTGGCCTGGGATCTGCCTGTGGCGGTGTCCGAACGTGATGAGCTGTTGCTCAACCTGATGGGCTCCGGCCATGAGCTGGAAATCGACGGCATCGGCGGCGGCAGCCCGCAAACCAGCAAGGTGGCGATCGTCAGTCCGTCGCTGCACCCGGACGCGGATGTCGATTATCTGTTCGTCCAGGTCATGGTGTCGCAGCGGCGGGTCGATACCGCGCCCAACTGCGGCAACATGCTCTGTGCCGTCGGGCCCTTTGCCATCGAGCAGGGGCTGGTCAAGGCCACGGGGGCACAGACGCAGGTGCGGATTCGCAACCTCAACACCGGCACTTTGGTGAATGCCCAGGTCCAGACCCCCGATGGCAAGGTCAGTTACGAAGGCGACACCACCATTGACGGCGTGCCGGGCAGCGCGGCGCCGGTGGCCCTGACCTTTCTCGATGCCGCCGGCAGCAAGACCGGCCAGTTGTTTCCCACCGGCCGGCCTCGGGACCTGATCGACGGCATTGTCGTGACCTGCATCGACATGGCCATGCCCATGGTGCTGGTACAGGCGGCCTGCCTGGGCAAGCGCGGCGATGAAACCCCTGCCGAACTGGATGCCGATGCGGACTTTCTCCAGCGCCTGGAGAGCCTGCGGCTCAAGGCCGGCCTGGCCATGGGCCTGGGGGATGTCAGTGACAAAGTGATTCCCAAGCCGGTGCTGGTGTCCCAAGCCCGGGCGGGGGGCACCCTGGCGGTGCGCTATTTCATGCCCCACAACTGCCATCGGGCCCTGGCCATCACCGGCTCCATCGGCCTGGCTACCGCCTGTGTCACCGCCGGCAGTGTGGCGGCCGAGATACTGGGCGGGGTCCACGAACCGCGTCTGCAAAAGGTCCGTATCGAGCATCCCAGCGGGGCAATAGATGTCGTATTGTCCTACAGCGGAAAAAGCCCTGAGACCATTCGCGCCTCGGTGGTCCGCACCGCCCGCCGGTTGTTCTCCGGGTATGTCTACGCGCCGGCTTCACAGCGCCTGGCCGGTTAGTCGTTGCTGTCGACCCGCGTTGCATCAACACAATTCTAAAAATGGGTGATGCCATGAAAGTTGTTAAATCGCTCTATTTCCAGATCCTCTGCGCCGTGTTCCTCGGGGTCCTGGTGGGGCACTTCTGGGCCGCGCAAGCCATTGCCCTGAAGCCTCTGGGAGATGCCTTCATCAAGCTGATCAAGATGATGATCGCCCCCGTGGTGTTCTGCACCATCGTCACCGGCATCGCCGGCATGAGCGACAAGCGTTCCCTAGGGCGCCTGCTGAGCAAGACCATGCTGCTGTTCCTGGGCCTGACCCTGATCAGCCTGTTCATCGGCCTGGCGGCGGTCTACCTGTTCCAGCCCGGCGCGGGGATGAACATCGACCCCACCCGCTTGAGCACCCAGGGCCTGTCCCAGTACACCGATTCGGCGGCCAAGCTGGGGGTGGTGGAGTTCTTCATGCACATCATTCCCGAGACCTTTGTCGGTGCCTTCAACAAGGGCGAGGTGCTGCCGGTGCTGTTTATCGCGGTGCTGTGCGGGTTTGCCCTGTCGTCCCTGGGCGAGCGCGGCAAGCCGGTGCTGGTGGTGCTGGAGTCGGCCTCGCAGATGGTGTTCAAGATCTTCTCCTACCTGATGCGTTTTGCCCCCGTCGGCGCCTTCGGGGCCCTGGCCTTTACGGTGGGCCAGTACGGCATCACCTCCCTGGGCGCCCTGGCCAAACTGATCATGACCCTCTATGTCGCCTGCGGCTTCTTTGTCTGCGTCGTGCTGGGCGGCATTTGCCGGGCCAACGGCTTCAGCCTCTGGAAGCTGCTGCGCTACCTGCGTGAAGAGTTCCTGGTGGTGCTCGGCACCTCGTCCACAGAACCGGTGATGCCGCGCATGCTGGAAAAACTCCAGGCCCTGGGCTGCAAGAAGAGCGTGGTAGGGCTGGTGCTGCCCACCGGCTATTCGTTCAACCTCGACGGCACGGCGATCTACCTGTCACTGGCGGCGATCTTCATTGCCCAGGCGTGCAATATCGAGCTGAGTGCCGGGCAGGTGGTCACCATGCTGGCGATCATGCTGCTGTCGTCCAAGGGCGCCGCCGGGGTGACCGGCAGCGGTTTCGTGGCCCTGGCCTCGACCCTGACGGTGATTCATGACATTCCCCTGGCAGGCCTGGCATTGCTGATCGGTATCGATCGCTTCATGTCCGAGGCCCGGGCCTTGACCAGCCTGGCCAGCAACGCAGTGGCAACCGTGGTGATCGCCCTTTCGGAGCAGGCCTGCGACCGCCAGGTGCTGTTGCGCACGCTCGATGGCCAGCCGCTTGCGGCCCAGGCTGCTGCCGCCGATGACAGCCCAGCCGCCGCTCTGGCGAGCAAGCTCGGCTAGACCCGCCAAGCACCAGCGCTTTACCCCAAGTACCGACTCAACACCTGTGCCGGGCGCCCCTGAGGGGCGCCCGGTGCCCGGGTGGCCGCGCCCGCGCGCCGGCCACGCTCATCATAAAAACAAGAGAATCGACTTATGCTCGCTTTACTCGGCCTCGCCATGGTGGTGGTCTTCACCTTCCTGATCATGACCAAGCGCCTGTCGCCCATCGTCGCGTTGACCCTGGTGCCCATCGTCTTCGCTGTGCTCGGCGGGTTTGCCGGCAGCACCGGCAAGATGATGCTCGACGGCCTGAAAATGGTCGCGCCGTCGGCGGCGCTGTTGCTGTTCGCCATTCTGTTCTTCGGCTTGATGATCGATTCGGGGCTGTTCGATCCGCTGATCCGCAAGATTCTCAAACGGGTCAATGGCGATCCGACCAAGATCGCCATCGGCACCGCGTTGCTGTCGCTGGTGGTCGCCCTGGACGGCGACGGCACCACCACCTACATGATTACCTGCGCGGCCATGCTGCCGTTGTACAAGCGCATCGGCATGAACCCGATGATTCTCGCCACCATCTCCATGCTGTCTTTGAGCATCATGAGCGGCATGACCCCGTGGGGCGGGCCGGCAACCCGAGCCATCGCCGCCCTGGGCCTGGATGCCGGCGAGTACTTTGTCCCACTGTTGCCGACCATGATCGGCGGCGCCGCCTGGGTGGTGTTTACCGCCTACCTGCTGGGCCGAGCCGAGCGCAAGCGCATCGGCAATACCCAACTGCAAAGCGGTGGCGGTGACTGCTACATCAAGGCGATTCTGGAGGACACGCCGCATAAGCGGCCCAAGCTGGCCTACGTCAACCTGCTGCTGGTGGTGGCGGTGATGACCGCGCTGGTGCTGGGCCTGATGCACTCGGCGGTGCTGTTCCTGATCGGTTTTGTCCTGGCCTTGATGATCAATTACCCGCAGCTGGACATTCAGAAGGAGCGCATTCTCGCTCATTCAGGCAACGCCATGACCGTGGTGCTGCTGGTGTTCGCCGCGGGGATCTTCGCCGGGATTTTCTCCGGTACCAAGATGGTCGACGCACTGGCCCAGACCCTGGTGGACTGGATTCCGCCGTCCTGGGGCCACCTGTTCCCGCTGGTGGTGGCGCTGACCAGCATGCCGTTGACCTTCGTCCTGTCCAACGATGCCTACTACTTCGGCGTGGTGCCGATCCTGGCCAACGCGGCGGCGGCCTATGGCATTTCTCCCCTGGAAATCGCCCGGGCCTCGATCCTCGGCCAGCCGGTGCACCTGATGAGCCCGCTGGTGGCCTCGACCCTGCTGCTGGTGGGCATGGTGGACCGTGACATTGGCGACTTCCAGAAGGCCACGGTGAAGTGGGCGGTGCTGACCTCTCTGGTGATTACCGCCCTGGCCTTGCTGACCGGCGCCCTGACCCTGTTCGTCTGATTCGTTCGAAACCCTCTTTGGTGGCCCGGCGCGCTTGTTTCAAGGGCGCCAGGGACAACTGCGCCTTGAATAACAACAACGAGAACTACCTCATGAGCCATTGGCAAAGTCGCACCCTGATTCTGTCCAGCTTGAGCCTGCTGCCCCTGGCGGCGGTCCAGGGCGCTGGACTCATCGACGACAGCAGTCTCAAGCTGCAGCTGCGCAACGTCTATTTCAACGAAAACTTCCGCGACGAACATGGGCTCAGCGCCAAGGCTGCGCGCAGCGCCAAGAGCGAGCGCACTGAGTGGGCTCAGGGTTTCCTGCTCGATTATCAGTCCGGATTCACCCCGGGTACCCTGGGGGTCGGGGTCGATGCCCTGGGGCTGCTGGGTGTCAGGCTCGACTCCGGCAAGGGGCGCAGTGGAACGGGGCTGTTGCCGGTGCACGACGACGGTCGCGCCGCAGGCGAATTTGCCAGTGCCGGCGCCACGGCCAAGGTGCGGCTGGCCAAGACCACGCTCAAGTACGGCACCCTGCTGCCCAAGACCCCGGTGCTGGTCTACAACGATGCCCGTCTGTTGCCGCAGACCTATCAGGGCACCCAGCTCACCAGCACGGATATCGACGGCCTGAGCTTGACCGGCGGCTATCTGCAGCGCTTCAAACTGCGCGATTCCACCGACAGCGTGGGGCTGGTCCCCGACGGCTACAGCGGCGGCCAGTCCGGGGACTTCCGCTACGGCGGGGCCGAATACAAGTGGAGCAAGAGCCTGCGCCTGAGCTATTTCCATGGCGAGCTTGAGAACTTCTATCGGCAGGACTTCGTCGGCCTTCAGCATGACCTGGCGCTAGGGCAGGGGACGTTGACCAGCGACCTGCGCTACTTTCGCAGCGCCGATTCAGGCGCGGCCTTTGACGGCAAGATCGACAACCGCATGCTCAGCGGGCAACTGACCTACGCGATCGCCGGGCATTCCCTTGGCGGTGGTTATCAGCGTCTCAGTGGCGATGCCGGCTTGCCGTATATCAGCGGCGCCACGGTCTACTCCTTCAGTAACGCCGGCATCGGCAAGTTCATCGAAGAGGGCGAGAAGACCTGGATGCTCGGCTACGGCTACAACTTCGCTGGCCTCGGTGTCCCCGGCCTGACCTTCAGTTCCCGCTACCTGAGTGGCAATGGCGGCAAGTCCAGGACCCGGGTCGATGAGTGGGAGCGCGACAGCGAACTGGCCTATGTGCTCCAGCAAGGCTTGTTCAAGGGGCTGGGAGTGAAGCTGCGCAATTATGTGTATCGCTCCGACTACGCCCGTGGGCGGGACAGCAACCGCCTCTACATCACTTACGACATAGCCCTCTGGTAGCGCATTTACAGTGGCTTGAAGCGCCCATCCCACTGCGGGTCCAGGCGCTGGATGCGCGCAGCCAGCGGTGGGTGGGTGGCCATCAGGCGGCCCAGGCGCAGTTTCACCCCCTGGTGAAAATACAGGTGGCTGTACTGCGCGGCGGCGAAGGCGCGCAGGCGCGAACCGGCGCTGCTGCCGCCGATCTTTTTCAGGGCGCCGGCAATGCCCTGGGGGTTGCGGGTGAACTGCACCGCCGAGGCATCGGCGAGAAACTCGCGCTGACGGCAGATGGCGGCCTTGATCAGGTTGCCCAGCAGGCTGCCCAGGGAACCGAAGACCAGCAGGGCCAGGCCCAGCACGGCGAAGATGATCTGCCAGAAAAAGCGGTGGCGGTCGCTGCCCAGGTGCTGCTTTTCAGCCTGGCGTAGCACCGCGATGCCCGCCAGGCTGAACACCAGCAGGCCGTGGATCACCGCCAGCAAGCGGGTGTTGAGGCGCATGTCGCCGTTGTGAATGTGGCTGAACTCATGGGCCACCATGCCCTGCAATTCGTCGCGGTCGAGGTTGACCAGGGCTCCGCGGGTGATGCCGAGCACCGCCTGCTGCGGGGTCAGTCCGGCGGCGAAGGCATTGATTGCGTCTTCCGGCAGCACATACACCGCAGGCATGGTGGCGCCCGAGGCCAGGGCCATTTCCTCGACGATATTGAGCAGTCGCTGTTCCTCGCTGCCCCGGGGCGAATCGTTGATCAGGCGCCCGCCCAGATGCTCGGCGATCACCTTGCCGCCGGCCCGCAGGCGCCAGCTCTTGTACCAACTGCCCAGCAGCACCACCAGCAGCATCAGCAGCGCCACCACGGCCATTGCGGTCCAGCTCAAGACCTTGGGCTGCTTGTATTCCTGGCTCAGCTCGCGCCATGCAAGGCCCAGCCCCAGGCTGCTGAGGCTGACCAGGGTGGCTACCGCCAGGGTCATCAACAGCACCAGCTTGAGGGTGTGGCGCCGGGCTCGGGCCTGGTGTTGAAAGAACTTCATGCAGGTTTCCGGGGGTAGGTGCAGTTACTGGAAGGAGACTTTGCTGGCGTCTTGAATGCGCGCGCTGTCGGCGAATTGCAGCAGGGCGGCATCGGCCCGGTGGCCGAACAGCCCGGCGAAAAACAGCGCCGGCACCTGCTGTTTGCACAGGTTGTAGTCGGTCACGGCGTCGTTGAAGGCCTGGCGCGCGTAGGCGACCTTGTTCTCGGTGCTGGTGAGCTCTTCGCTGAGTTGCGCCATGTTCTGCGAGGCCTTGAGTTCCGGGTAGGCCTCCAGGCTCAGGTGCAGGCGGTCGAGGACCTGGTCCAGGGCACCCTGGTCCTGGCCCAGGCGGGCGATGCGTGCGCTGTCGCCGGGTTGCGCGGCGGCGGCTTGCAGGCTATCCCGGGCACTGTTACGGGCCTCGGCCAGGGCGGTCAGGGTCTGGCGCTCGTGCTGCAGGTAGCCCTTGACGGTTTCCAGCAGGTTGGGGATCAGGTCGTAGCGGCGCTTGAGTTGCACCTCGATCTGGGCGAAGGCATTGCGCAGACGGGTACGCCGGGTGGTCAGGCGGTTGTAGAGGCTGACCAGGTACAGCGCCAGAGCGGCGAGCAGCACCAGGGCGACGATATCGGCGGTGGCCATGGGATGTCCTTATCGAGTGAGGCGTGGGGGCGGCAATGGTAACGGAATCTTCCTGTTCGGTGACACACCTTCGCCGGCGACCCGTCAATGATTGCCAAGGGCCGGCAATTCTGCGAAAAAGCGCTCGGCTTGCGCGGGGGCCGAAAGGCACCGCTGCCTATTATTCAATGAACCAGGGACAGGTGATGGACAAGATCATGCTCAGGTTGACGGTGGTGGACGACTATCCGCCGGTGGCCAGCGAAGGGGTCTGGGCCGAACGCCAGCCCGATGGCCTGTACCGTATCGCCAACCTTCCGTTCTACTCCCAGGATGCCTGTTACGAGGACGACGTCGAAGTCCAGGTGGAGGCCGATGGCCTGAAGTGGTTCAGGCGGGTCGGGCGCAGCAGTGGCAACAGCACGTTGCGCCTGGTGTTCTTTGACGCCGGCAGGGCCCGGACCCCCGAGGTGCTGGCGCGGATCAACGCCCTGGGCTGCAGCTGGGAAGGCATGAGCAAGGCGTTCCTTGCTGTCAATGTGCCTGCCTCGGTGTCGCTGGACAGCGTGCTGGAGTACCTGCAGGAGTGCTTTGAGCAGGATTGGCTGGATTATGAAAGCGGGCTGTTGCGCCAGTGACCGCGAATAAGGAGCAAGGAGCGATGAGTTTGAAATTTCATGCCACTGGCTACAGTGCCTGCACTGAAGACGAGGTGCAGATCCTGGGCTTTGCCGACGACGGGCAGCAGCCCGGGCACTACCTGCTGTTGCAGCGCGCCGAATGCTTTGACGAGCAGGACCGGCAGTTGGGCATGGACACTTACCATGTCGAACTGGGCGGCCAGGCAGTGTCCGGCTATGGCGGCATCCGCCAGGTGCTGCTGGCCCCGGGCCGCCTGACCCTGCATTTTGGCGATTCCCAGGCCTGGTGCCGGGGCTTGCCCAGCCTTGAGATCAGCTGGAAGCCGGGGCTCGCCAGCGTCGAGGAGGTCGCGATGGCGCTGGGGGCGATCTTTCTCGATACCGATACCCTGATCGAGGTGGCGCCACAGTGATTGCCAAGCCGGGGCAATTCTGCGAAAAAGCGCGCCGCAGTCCCGTGACGGGGCAATGCTTGAACGGGAGTGAACCATGAGCGACGAATTGCAGGTCATCGATATCCAGCCGGGCGACGGCAAGGCTGTGGTCAAGGGCGCCTTGATCACCACCCAGTACCGGGGCTTTCTGGAGGACGGCAGCAGCTTCGACTCCTCCTATGATCGTGGCAAGCCGTTCCAGTGCGTGATCGGCACCGGCCGGGTGATCAAGGGCTGGGACCAGGGCCTGATGGGCATGCAGGTGGGCGGCAAGCGCAAGCTGCTGGTGCCGGCGCACCTGGGTTATGGCGAGCGTTCCATGGGCGCCATCCCGCCCAATTCCAACCTGATCTTCGAGATCGAGTTGCTGGAAGTGCTGACCCGGGACGATTGAAGGCTTGGGGAGCGAGGGGCCGATGCGTGCCAATAAAGCCTGCCCGGTGGTGCTGCGCCATTCCACCGAGCTGGAGATCCTGGCTTTCCGCCATCCGCTGGCCGGCCTGCAACTGGTCAAGGGCACGGTGGAGGCGGGGGAGTCCACGGCTACTGCAGCCGTTCGCGAGCTGGCGGAAGAGGCCGGTGTCCAGGCCGGGGAAAGCGGTTTCCTGGGGCTCTGGCATTCGGGTTTCTGCGGCCAGGTGTGGGCCTTCCATGAATGCCGGGTGCCAGCGCCGTTGCCGGAAAGCTGGAGCCATTTCACCGCGGATGACGGCGGCCATCGGTTCGAGTTTTTCTGGCAGCCCCTGGCCAGCTTGCCGTCGGAGCAATGGCACCCGCTGTTCCAGGGCGCCCTGGGATTCCTGCGCCAACGCCTGCTGGGCGAAGGCGCCGAGGCCTAGGCAAGCGGCTTATTGCCCGAGACGGTAGTGGTTGTTGCCGCTGCGCCGGGCCTCGTACATCGCCTGGAAGCCGAACATGCCGTAGATCGCCTCCGACCAGTACAGGCGCTGGGTATCGACCTCCCAGTCCCAGGTGTCGATCCGCGCAAAATACTGGCTGCGCTTGAACCGTTCGGCATCGTCGGGCCGGCTTGCGTTGTCGAGGGCAGGGGAGCAAGATGCGCTCTATATAGGTATAGGGGGTATAGGTATGTCGCACACTCACGCGCAGAAAGATGAGTTGCTCAAGCGGGTCCGGCGCATTCTCGGCCAGGTCCAGGCTGTGGAGCGAGCCCTGGAAAGCGGGGCCGACTGCGGCAAGACCCTGCACCTGGTGGCCGCCACTCGGGGCGCCATCAGCGGCCTGATGGGCGAGATCATCGAAGCCCATGCCCTGGAGCACGTGGCCAACCCCGAGCTCAGCGATGCCGAGCGGGCCCGGGGCGTGGATGAACTGCTTGAAGCCATCCGCCGTTATTCCAAGTAGGAGCCGCTCATGAACCTGTCTCAGCAGGCTGCACACCTGGCCCACGATCATCAGTTTCTCGGTGCTGATCACGACGACAACGCCCGCCGCACGCTGTGGGTGGTGCTGTTGACGGTGGTGATGATGGCGGGAGAGATCGTCGCCGGTTACCTCACCGGTTCCATGGCCCTGCTGGCCGATGGGCTGCACATGGCCACCCACGCCGGGGCCCTGGGCATCGCGGCGGCGGCCTACGGTTTTGCCCGGCGCAATGCCGGCAACCGGCGTTTCAGTTTCGGCACCGGCAAGGTCGGCGACCTGGCGGGCTTTGCCTCGGCCATCATTCTCGGCCTGGTGGCGCTGGGCATTGCCGGCGAATCCCTGGTGCGGCTGTTCCAGCCCACCCGCGTGGCCTTTGGCGAAGCCACGCTGATCGCCGTGGCGGGGTTGCTGGTGAACATTCTCAGCGCCTGGCTGCTGGGCGGGGGGCACGACCATCATGGCCATGGCCATTCCCACGGCCACTCTCATGATCACGAGCATCACGAGCATCACCAGTCGCACCGGGCCGGGGGCGACAACAACCTGCGTTCGGCCTATGTGCATGTTTTGGCCGATGCCCTGACGTCGGTGCTGGCCATTGCCGCGCTGCTGGCCGGGCGCTACCTGGGTTGGGTCTGGCTCGACCCGGCGATGGGTATTGTCGGCGCGCTGGTGATTGCCCGCTGGTCCTATGCCTTGATCAAGTCCAGCGCCGCGGTGCTGCTCGATGCCAGCGATGAGCAGGTGGCCGGGCAGATCCGCGCATCGGTGGAAGGGCCGGGGGATGCCAGTATCGTCGACCTGCACGTGTGGCAGGTGGGCCCCGGGGCCCGGGCGGCGATTGTCAGTGTGGTGGCCCGGGCCTCGCTCAGTGCCGAGACCGTGCGTGCGCGCCTGGCCGCGCTGCCGGGGCTGTCGCACCTGACCCTGGAATTGCGCAGCGTCTGAAGCCGGCGCCTCAGGTGGCGCCCGGGCGGTACAGTTCCAGCAGCGAATAGGCCAGCCCCACCACGGCCACTGCCAGCAGCACCAGGCTCGACACCCCCGTCACCAGGCGCTTGTACTTCAGCGAGAAGCCCTGGCGCGCCACCAGGATATAGGCCCCCAGCACCGCCAGGTCGATCAGTACCCAGACCAGGGTCAGCAGCAGTGCGCTGTGTTCGAAGGTGCGGCCGACCTGGATGAACTGGGGGAAGAACGAGACAAAGAAGATGATGTCCTTGGGGTTGCCGATGCCCACCACAAAGCCGGTGGCCAGGCCCCTGCCGCGTCCGGCCAGGGGCTTGGCCGGTGCTTGCGCAGCGGGTTGGGTGGCCGCCTCGCGCAACCCCTGCAGGGCCAGCCAGGCAATGAAGCAGCAGCCCAGCACGCTGATCCAGTGGATCAGCCGTGGGTCCAGGGCCAGCCCGCCGGAGAGCATCAGCACCGCCAGCAGGGCCAGCAGCAACGACGCCGCGTTGGTGCCCAGGGCGGTCAGCAGCGCCTGGCGCGGGCCGGCGTTCATGCTGGTGCTGACGATCAGCGCCACCACCGGCCCCGGGGTCGCCACCAGCATCAGCACGCTCAGGGTATAGGCCAGCAATAACGACATGTTCACATCCACCCGGCAACTCCTCGGTCATTGGCAAAGGCCCTAGCCTGAAGGCTTGAGCCTGCGTTGAAAAACGCAAAAAGCTGTGACCTACTATGATTTTTAATCATGCTGAGTGCTTGCCGATGGTCGAGTCCCTGCCGCCGCTCTATGCCTTGCGCGCCTTTGAAGTGGCGGCCCGTTCCAGCTCCTTCACCCGGGCCGCGGAGGAGCTGTCCCTGACCCAAAGCGCCATCAGCCGGCATATCCGCACCCTGGAAAGCCAGTTCGGCTGCCGCCTGTTCGAGCGCCACGGCCCCAGGTTGGTACTCACGGACGTCGGGCAGCGCCTGGCCCGGGAGCTCAAGGCGGGGTTCCGGATCATCGAGGACGCCTGTCTGCCGCTGCGCAGCGGCAGTGGCCAATTACGCCTCAAGGCCCCTTCGACACTGACCATGCGTTGGCTGCTGCGGGCCCTGGACCAGCTCAAGCACCAGCAGCCGTCGCTGGCGGTGCAACTGGCCAGCGTGTGGATGGATTTCGATCATGTGGATTTTCATGCCGAGCCCTATGACTGCGCGATTCTGCTGGGCAACGGACAGTTCGGCGCCGGGGTCGAGGCCTGCAAGCTGTTCGATGAGTGGCTGATTCCCATCGGCCCTCCGGAGGCTGTGGATGCGCCGCCCTGGACCCTGGAACGGCTCAGGGAGGCGCCACTGATCCACCCTTCGGCAGACCGCCGCGACTGGCGGCGCTGGCTGCAGGCCCAGGGCCTGCTGGGGCAGGTACGGCTGGACCGGGGCAACGTCTTCGACACCCTGGACCAGGCGATCTGCGCGGCCATGCGTGGCCACGGGCTGTCCATCGCCGACCTGTACCTGGTGGCCGAGGACATCCGCCAGGGCCTGGTCAGCCTGCCGTTTCCCCGTGCGCTGGCCTCGGGGGACGGCTATTACCTGGTGTGGCTGCGGGACAGCCCGCGCCGGGAACAGATCGACGGCCTGCGCGCCTTTCTGCTGGAGCAAGTGGTATCCATCGATGACCTTGAACTGGCTGACCTGACGCCTGGCGCGGGCTGATGGCGGGGCCGCTTCAACGGCGCAGCATGACCCAGTCGCGGTGCAGGTCGGCGCCGCAGGGGAACAGGGTTTCGCCGACCCTCACAAAGCCGTTGCGCTGGTAGAAACGGATCGCCCGGGCATTGTGTTCGTTGACGGTCAGGCGCAGGGGGCCGGGCTGTTGTGCCAGGGTCTGTGCCAGCAGGAACTGGGCGGCGCCACTGCCATGGTGGGCGGCATCCAGGTAGCAACGGGTCAGCTCGGCGATGCCGTCGGCACCGGCCACCCCGAGGTCCTGCGGGTGCAGGTTGACCAGGCTGTAGCCGATGACCCGGTTGTCATCGAGCAGCACCCGCAACTGTTTGCCGGGGGCTTCCAGCAGTGCGCTGAAATGTTCGGGCAGCAGGTTTTCCTGGATAAAGGCCTCGATCTCCGTTGCCGGGGTGTCCGGCGGGCAGGCGAGGGCAAAGGTCTGGCGGGCGATCTGGCTCAGGCGCTGGGTGTCGTCTTGCTGTGCGTTGCGCAAACATAGCGGCATGGCTCTGCTCCCTGAAGAAAAACGCCAGCATAGCCGGCCTGCGCGCGCTTCACTGGCCAGTCAGCCGGTTGCCACAGGATCACACCGCCCCTGTAGGAGCTGGCTTGCCAGCGAAAGGGCCCGCAAGACCGCCTTCGCCGGCCAGCCGGCGGCTACAGGATGATGTAGTCGTTGTGCTGCACGATGCCCTGGTGAGGGCCCTTCACCAGGTGCACGTAGCGGCCGTCCGCCAGGTCGATGGGCAGGCAGTCGTCGACGTCCAGCAGGGCATCGGTGTGGGATTTGTGCCAGTGGGCAAGCATCTGCTGCTTGCCTTTGGCCTTGGCCTGCGCCTTGTCCCGGGCCACCACCAGCAGGTAACGGTGGGCTTCGCCGAAGGTCGCTGCTTCATAGCCGCCCAGGTTGATGAAGTACAGGCGCGGCGCATCCGCCGCCGGGGCCAGGGCGCTGAGTTCGAGCCTGTAGTCGTCGATACCGTCCACCCGCATCCATGAGTCGATGTGCAACCCCGCCGGGCTGCCGAACCAGCCTTCGCGCAGTTGCGGGTAGGCCGCTTCGAGGCTGTCGGCGACCACGAACTGCACATCATGGACTTCGATTTTCGCTCTGGGGTGCTTGCCCCCCAGCATCACCACAAACAGCATGCAGGCTCCTTGTTCCGGGCTAGGTGGTGGCGCGTGCCGCCACCGCGGGCGCACGTTTTACCTCAAGCCGGGCGCCGGGCCAAGGCCGACGGTGTCAGCGGCCATGCAACCGGCGGCTGTCCGCAGGGGCCTGGCAACGCTCTTGCAGTCCATAGTCGCGCAGTACCGTCGCCACCCGAAGCCGGTAGTCGGCAAATACCTCACCGCGGCCCCGGGCCTGCGCCTGGCGGTGGCATTCCAGGTTGCGCCACTGGGCCACGGCCTGCTCGTCACGCCAGAACGACAGGGACAGCAGTTTTTCCGGCTGGGCCAGGCTCTGGAAGCGTTCGATGGAGATGAAACCGTCGATCTCCCCCAGCTGGTTTTTCAGCCCGGCCGCCAGCTCCAGGTAGGCGTCGCGCTGGCCCGAAGCTGGCAGTACTTCGAAGATCACCGCGATCATTGTTCGGCCTCCCCGCGGTCGCTGAACAGCGGAATGCGCCCGTTGACCGAGGCCTGGTACTGCCAGTCCAGGGCCAGTGCATCCAGGCCGGGGCCTTGCAGCAGGGCGTGCAACAGGCACCGGACTATGCCCAGGGCCAGCTCCCGGCCAGGGCAGCGGTGGGCTCCGGCGCCGAAGCTGAAGCCCTGATGCGCCGGGTTGCTGCCGGTAATGGCGGCTAGCGCCGGGTCCTGGTTGGCCGCGGCCAGCAGCACCAGAATGGTTTCGCCGGCTTGCAGTTCCACGCCGTGCACGGTGCAGGGTGCGGTGATGAAGCGCCGGGTGTTCTGCACCGACGGGTCCAGGCGCTGGCGCTCCAGCAGCCAGTCGCCCAGCAGGCCCGGCTCCTGGCGCAGGTGCTGCTGCATGGCCGGTGCAGCCAGCAGGGCGACCAGGCTGTTGCCGACCAGGCCGGCGCAGGCGTCATGGGTCTGCGCCAGCAGGCCCGCCAGATTGGCCCGCAGGTCCGCTGGAGCAAGCTCACCACTGCGGTCGAGAATCTGCCGCAGCAGCGGGCTGTGTTGCGGGGCCTGCACCAGGGCCTGCATCTGCGCGTCCAGCTCCAGTGCTGCCCGGTCGGCGGCCTGCAATCGAGGCTGATCGCTCAGGGGCGAGAAGCAGGCGACGAATTCCCCGGTGCGCCGGGCGAGTGTTTCGCACTGTTCGGCGGGGACGCCAAGCAGGCTGGCCAGCAGCGCCACCGGCAGTACGAACTGCCAGCGTTGCAGGTCGGCGGCGCAGGCCGGAGCCACGAGGGCCGGTTGCCACCTGGCCAGATGGGCCTCCAACCCGGCGGTACAGAGACCCTGCAAGGCCGGCTCGATGGCCGCACGCGGGCAACGCTGGCGCGGGCCATCGTTCATCCGCATCAGGCGGCCGAACAGCTGCCCGGCCGGCCTTCCGGCAATTGCCTGGGGTACCGGCTCGGTACTGGGGCGCACCTGGCAGGCCGGGTGGTCGAGCACCGCTGCCACCGCCGCGGCGCTGCTGGCGACCCATAGCCTGAGGGCGCAATCGTAGGTCAGGCCGCCCCGGGCGCGGAGGCGGGTGTAGTAGAAGTACGGGTCTGAGTGAGTAGCAGCGCTGATCGCGTCCATGATTTATCTCTTTGTTCTGCAGATATCCAGGCTGCTACTATCCTGACCCTTTCGAAGACACGATTCGTCAGGGAGCGAAATATGAATGTAGTGCAGAACGACATAGGGGTATCCCAAGTGGCGGCGGCCATCGCCGAGCCGGCGCGCACCCGCATGCTCTGTGCGCTGATGGACGGCCACGCACGCACCAGCACCGAGCTGGCGGCGATTGCCGAGGTCAGCACCTCTACCGCCAGCGCCCATCTGGCCAAGCTCAAGGAGGCGGGGCTATTGCGGGTGCAGGTCCAGGGCCGGCACCGTTACTACTGCCTCGGCGACCCGCTGGTGGCCCAGGCCCTGGAGGCGCTGATGGTGATCGGCCAGGGCCGCGGACCCAGCTTCACCCCGCGCACCCCGGACCGCCTGCAGTTCGCCCGTACCTGCTACGACCACCTGGCGGGCACCCTGGGGGTGCAGTTGCACGACCGGATGTTCGAGGCCGGCTGGCTGCTGGCGGCCGAGGAGGGTGAGGCCTACCGGGTCAGCGACAGCGGCGAAGAATTTTTCCGCAGCCTGGGGATCGAGGTGGCCGGGCTCAAGGCCTTGCGTCGACGCTTTGCCTGCCCGTGCCTGGACTGGAGCATGCGCCGTCCGCACCTGGGGGGCGCCCTGGGGGCGGCGCTGTTGCAGGCCTTGCTGGAGCGCAAATGGCTGATCCAGGACCTGGACAGCCGCGCCCTGAGCCTGACCGGCACCGGCGGACGCTACATCAGCAAGCGCTTTGGCATGGCCCTGATCCAGCCGGCCCGGCCGCTGTCGTCCTCGGCCGTCATTGAATTGCAACGCCACGGCGGCTGAAGCCTGCAAGCTCCAGTTCGAGGGGCTGGGCCCACTTGCTGGCGAACGGAGGCGTGTCGGGCAGTGGTCGGGCGTCCCTGGATCAGGGCTAGTGGCGGCCCGTCCTCAAGCCCGGGGCTGGACGCGTGTGGCAATAGTGGTAAAGCTGTGCGTCCTTCAACGTTGGCAGGGCCTTGCATGCTCATCGTTTTCAGCGGCTTGCCGGGCACCGGCAAGACCACCATCGCCCGTACCCTGGCGCCACACCTGGCGGCTACCTACCTGCGCATCGACAGCATCGAACAGGGCCTGCGTGACGCTGGCCTGGCGCAGGTGGGCAAGGCCGGCTACCAGATTGCCCTGCAACTGGCCGAGGCCAACCTGGCCCTGGGCAACCGGGTACTGGCCGACTGCGTCAATCCGGTGCAGGAAAGCCGCCAGGCCTGGCAGGCCCTGGCCAGCAGACAGGGGGTGAGGCTGCTGGAGATCGAGGTGGTGTGCTCCGATCTTGCGGAGCATCGGCGCCGGGTCGAGACCCGCCAGTTGGACGTGTCGGGCCTGCGCCCGCCCAGCTGGCAATCGGTGCTCGAGCATGACTATCAGCCCTGGGCGAGCTCGCCGCTGCGCCTGGACACCGCGCAGCTCTCACCGCAGCAGGCGCTGGCCCTGATTCTGGCGTGCCTGCCGGGCGCCTGAGGTTGCCGGGGGCAGCGGCGCCAAGTCTTTGAACCTTGATGGTGCGCTGATGGTCAGTGCTCAGGGCCCCGCGATGGCGCCTCAAGGCCGCGCTGTGGGGCGGCATTGGCCGGAAAACTCCCGATAACGGGGCAAAACATTCAGCGCGGGGGCTTTGTGCACCGATTCTGTTCGCGCAGGGCCGCGAGCGGCGCCGGCTACGCTGCTGGGGCTTTGCTGCTGGGTGTTCTCCAGCTTTCTTTGTGTCTCTTTTTTGAATCTATTTGTCGCTAAGCGGTCATTTTTGCCACGGGCCACCTCCCTGGCGGCGCACCGTGCATTTGCGGCATAGCGATTGCTATCACTCTTTCAGGGGGGCTGGGCCCCTCACGCTCGAAGCCGGGTCACGCACACACAGGGTTCAAATAAAAAGCCGTTCACGTCACGGCAAGGAGTTGGCTATGTCCCGCGCTTTCTTTGATGAAATGTATGCTGCCGATGGCGTCTGCCGGCCTCACTACCAGGGGTTTGCCCGCTGGCTGGCGGACACTCCTCTGGAACTTTTGGACCAGCGCCGGCGCGAAGCCGACCTGCTGTTCCACCGCGCCGGTATCACCTTCACCCTGTACGGCGACGAGCAGGGCACCGAGCGCCTGATTCCCTTCGACATCATTCCCCGCAGCATCAAGGCCAGCGAATGGCGCACCGTGGAGCGCGGCTGCATCCAGCGGGTGCAGGCGCTGAACCTGTTCCTCGCCGACCTCTATCACGGCCAGCGGATTCTCAAGGAAGGCATCATCCCCGCCGAACAGGTGCTGGCCAACGAGGGCTACCAGGTGGCGATGCAGGGCCTGGACCTGCACCGCGGCATCTATGCCCACATCGCCGGGGTCGACCTGGTGCGCGACGGCGACGGCAGCTACTACGTGCTCGAAGACAACCTGCGCACCCCCAGCGGTGTCAGCTACATGCTCGAAGACCGCAAGATGATGATGCGCCTGTTCCCCGAACTGTTCGCCGCCCAGCGCATCGCGCCCATCGACCATTACCCGAACCTGCTGCTGGACACCCTGAAAAGCTCCAGCCCCCTGGATAACCCGACCGTGGTGGTGCTGACCCCGGGGCGCTTCAACAGTGCCTATTTCGAACATGCGTTCCTGGCCCGGGAGATGGGCGTGGAACTGGTGGAAGGCGCCGATCTGTTCGTGCGTGACGACCGGGTGTACATGCGCACCACCGCCGGTGCCCAGGCGGTGGACGTGATCTACCGACGCCTGGATGACGCCTACCTGGACCCGCTGTCGTTCAACCCCGATTCCATGCTCGGGGTGCCCGGGCTGATCGCCGCCTACCGCTGCGGCAACGTGGTGCTGGCCAATGCCGTGGGCACCGGGGTGGCCGACGACAAGTCGATCTACCCCTATGTGGACGAGATGATCCGCTTTTACCTCAGCGAGGAACCGATCCTCAAGAACGTGCCCACCTGGCAGTGCCGCAAGCCCGCCGAACTGTCCCACGTGCTGGCCAACCTGGCGCAGTTGGTGGTCAAGGAAACCCAGGGTTCCGGCGGCTACGGCATGCTGGTGGGGCCGGCGGCGACGGCGGCGCAGATCGAGGAATTCCGCGTGCGGATCAAGGCCCGGCCCGAGGCCTATATCGCCCAGCCGACCCTGTCGCTGTCCACCTGCCCGACCTTTGTCGAAAGCGGCATCGCGCCGCGGCATATCGACCTGCGGCCGTTCGTGCTTTCGGGCCGGGAAACCCGCCTGGTGCCCGGCGGCCTGACCCGGGTCGCGTTGCGCGAGGGCTCGCTGGTGGTCAACTCGTCCCAGGGCGGCGGCACCAAAGACACCTGGGTGGTGGAGGACTGAACCATGCTTTCAAGAACCGCAGCCGATCTGTACTGGATGTCCCGCTACCTGGAGCGTGCCGAGAACCTGGCACGCATGCTCGAAGTCAGTTACTCGCTGTCGTTGATGCCCCAGGCCGGGCGCGGCGACGGCCAGGCCGAACTGGCCATGTCGCTGCTGGCCGCCGGCACCCTGGACGATTACCACCAGCGCCACGGCGAACTCAACAGCGAGCGCATGCTGCATTTCTTCGCCCTCGACGAGAGCAACCCGGGCAGCATCTACTGCTGCCTGCGCGCGGCACGCAGCAATGCCCACGCGGTGCGCGGGCGGATCACCGCCGACATGTGGGAAAACATCAACGCCACCTGGCTGGAGATGCGCAACATCGCCCGCAACGGCCTGGGGCGCTATGGCATCAGCCAGTTCTGCGAGTGGGTCAAGGAGCGTTCGCACCTGTTCCGCGGCGCTACCGCCGGCACCATCATGCGCAACGATGCCTATCGCTTTATCCGCCTGGGAACCTTTATCGAACGCGCCGACAACACCCTGCGCCTGCTGGATGCGCGCTATGAAATGTTCGGCGAGGAGTCCGAGGAGGTCAGCGACGATTCGGCCCGCGGCTACTACCAGTGGAGCGCCTTGCTTCGCGCCTTGTCCTCCTTCGAGGCGTTCAACGAGATCTACCGCAATGCCCCGGGGGCCGAGCAGGTGTCCGAAATGCTGCTGCTGCGCGCCGATGTGCCGCGCTCGCTGCACGCCTGCGTCGAGGAGCTGGACCAGATCCTCGCCGCGCTGCCGGGGGACAACGGCCGCCCGGCCCAGCGCCTGGCCGCCGAGCTGAATGCGCGGCTGCGCTACACCGGGATCAACGAGATTCTCGACTCCGGGCTGCACCAGTGGCTGACCGACTGCATCGCTCAGATCCGCCACCTGGGGCAAACCGTGCACGAGTCCTATCTGGAGGTGGTATGAAACTGTCCATTCGTCACGACACGACCTACAGCTACACCGATGAAGTCTGCACCAGCATCCAGTTCCTGCGCCTGACGCCCCAGAACAGCCTGCGCCAGCAGATCCTCCAATGGCACCTGGAGCTGCCGCGGCGGGTGCGTGCCCAGCGCGATCCCTACGGCAACATCCTCCACGTCATGACCCTGGACGAGCCCCACGGCGCGATCGTCCTCAGCGCTTTCGGCGAAGTGCAGATCGACCCGCTGCGCGAAGTGGAGGGCGACAGCCAGTCGCCGCTGCCGTTCCTGCGCAGCAGCCACCTGAGCAAGGCCGACCCGGCCCTGAGCGACTTTGCCCGACAGCATTGTGGCGAGCGCCGCGATCGCGCCGCGCTGATCGAGCTGATGCAGGCCCTGGCCGAGCACATGCCCTACAGCCCTGGCGCCACCGGGGTCGGCAGCACCGGCGCGCAAGCCTTTGCCGGCGGCGCCGGCGTCTGCCAGGACCACACCCATGCGTTCCTGGCCTGCGCCCGTAGCCTGGGCATACCGGCGCGCTACGTGTCCGGCTACCTGTGCACCGAGGACCAGAGCCACCTGGCCAGCCATGCCTGGGCCGAAGCCTGGCTGGATGACGGCTGGTACAGCTTCGACGTGACCAACCGCCTGGACCGCCCCGAGCGCCACCTGAAACTGGCGGTGGGCCTGGATTATCTGGACGCCTGCCCGGTACGCGGCATGCGTCGCGGTGGCGGGGCGGAGCAGATGCACGCGCAGGTGCAGGTCAGTTCCATGATGCAGGTGCAGCATCAATAGGCGCGCCGGGCTCAGTCGCGCCCCATGGCTTGGCGGCGGTATTCATCCGGGGTGGTGCCCATCATCCGCCGGAACATGCTGATAAAGGCCGAGGCGCTGCTGTAGCCCAGGTCCAGGCCGATGCTTTCCACGGTCCGTCCCTGTTCCAGCAGGGCCAGGGCCTGCACCACTTTCAGGCGCTGGCGCCATTCCACCAGTGACATGCCCAGCTCGCGCTGGCTGCGCCGCATCAGCGTGCGTTCGCTGGTGTTGGCGGCATGGGCCAGTTGCGGCAGCGAGCGCGGGTCGCCGGGGTTGGCCTTGAGGGTGCGCAGCACCGGGCCCAGCAGCGGGTCGTCGGACGAGGGCAGGTAGCTGCCAGCGCAGGAGGCATGCCCCAGCTTGTCCACCAGCACCTGCAGCATGCGCTGTTGCTCGTCGCTCTGGGGCAGGCCCGGTGGCGCCTGGCGCAAGTCGTCCAGGAGCGCCAGGACCAGCGGGCTGAGGCTCAGGGCGCAGTGCCGGGCGGGCAGGGCGGTGCACAGCTCGGGCGCCAGGTACAGCGAGCAGTGGCAGGCTTCGTGGCGGTTGAAGCCCATGTGCTCGACATTCGGCGGCAGCCAGATGCCGTACTGCGGCGGCGCCAGGTAATGGTGGTCGCCCAGCTCGATTTCCATCACCCCGCTGTAGGCATAGACGAACTCACCCCACGGATGGCGGTGGCGCGGGTAGGTGGCGTGGGCCGGCAGATTGGCCGCGCGAAAGAAGATCGGCGCCGGCAGGGCTTCGCTGAAAGGCGGCAGGTGCAACTGTTGCGCGGCTTTGTTCATGTCGGGCACCGGTTGGCGGATAAGTGCTATGGGCTGGCGGATTAAAACTATATCTAGGAAAACTGTCAGGCGGACAATCCTTCATCACTTTTTCTCGATGAAGGATCTGCCATGGCCACTCGCCAACCCCTGGATGCCACCGCCTGCAGCCTGATGGTCGGCCTGTGCGCGATCTGGGGCCTGCAGCAGGTGGCGCTCAAGGCCACTGCGTCGGACATCGCCCCGGTGCTGCAGATTGCCCTGCGCTCCGGCGGCGCGGCGCTGCTGGTGGGGCTGCTGATGTGCTGGCGCGGCGAGCGCCTGGGGCTGGGTGACGGCCATTGGCGCCCGGGCCTGCTGGTGGGCGGGCTGTTCGCCCTGGAGTTTTTGCTGGTGGGTGAAGGGCTGCGCTACACCACGGCCTCGCACATGGCGATCTTTCTCTATACCGCGCCGATCTTCGCCGCCCTGGGGCTGCACTGGCTGATGCCGGCCGAGCGGTTGAAACCCGCGCAGTGGCTGGGTATCGGCGTGGCCTTTGGCGGCATAGTCGTGGCCTTTAGCGGCCCCGCCGCGGCCGGGCACGGCGGTGGCAGCCATGTGCTGCTGGGGGATTTTCTCGGGGTGCTGGGCGGGGTCGCCTGGGGCGCGACCACCGTGGTGGTGCGCTGTTCGCGGCTAGCCTCCAGCCCCACCACCCGGACCCTGCAGTATCAACTGCTGG
Source organism: Pseudomonas sp. GW823-FHT02C05 (assembly GCF_058797595.1). Taxonomy (NCBI): domain Bacteria; kingdom Pseudomonadati; phylum Pseudomonadota; class Gammaproteobacteria; order Pseudomonadales; family Pseudomonadaceae; genus Pseudomonas; species Pseudomonas sp. GW823-FHT02C05. The sequence goes on from NZ_JBXAJU010000001.1 coordinate 549,778, forward strand.
GGGCCTTTGTCTGGCTCGGGCTGGCGGCGCTGCTGACCGATCAGACCAGCATCCATTTCACTCCGTTGGTGGTCGCCAGCCTGGGCTTTCAGGTGTTGGTGGTGTCGTTCGCCAGCTTCCTGATCTGGTTCACCCTGCTGCGCCGCTATCCGGCCTCGCGGTTGGGCGTGCTGTCGTTCATGACCCCGCTGTTCGGCATCGGTTTCGGGGTCTGGCTGCTGCATGAGCCGCTGGAGCCGAACTTCATTTTCGGCGCGTTGCTGGTGCTGGCGGGGATTGTCATGGTCAGCGGCTACGAATGGCTGCGCCAGCGTTTCAAGCGCAATCGCGAAAGCCCGGTGGCGCCGCGCAGTTCTTGAACGCCCGGGCGCTGGCAAGTCGGCTCCTGCCAGCGAGACCGTTCCCGGGACGATTCAGCGTTTCGCCGCTTCAAGGGCGTTGCGAATGTCTTCCTGCAACTGGCGGGCACCGCTGCAGGCAGGGTCGGCGGGGCCGTGCTTGCAGGATTTATCCAGCACCTTCAGCGCCAGATCGGCGTCGGGCGCTACGCCTATGCCCCGGCTCAGGTGGAAGCCGTACATGGTGCAGGCCCAGGGGTCATCCAGCTCACAGGCCTTGTTGAAGGTCTGCACTGCACAGTGCCGGGTGCCCTGGCTGTCGGCGTCGGCCGTGAGCATGCCGGCGGCGCGGTTGGTGCAGCCGGAGACCAGGCCCAGGCTGCAAGCGCGCTGGTACAGCGGTTCATAGCCTTCGGCAGGCCCTTTGGCCTGTTGCAGGGTGGTTGCCAGCCAGTAGCAATCGTTGCCGTCGCCGGCTTCGCAGCGCTGCAGGCAGGCCCCCAGCTGCTCCGGTGTTTCGCAGCGGTTGGCCTGCGTGGCCCGTATCGCGGCCCTGGCCGGCATGTTGTCGCCGGGGCATTGCCTGGCCTGGGCCTGCCAGTCCTGACGGGCCTGGACTTTGGCGTACAGGGCAGCGATCAGTTCCTGGTCGGTGGGCGCGGCGCTGGCGGCAATGCTCGACAGCAAGGCCATGCCGAACAGGCAGAAACGGTAGAGGCGATGCATGGGGCAGAGTCCTTTCCAGGGGGCGTGGGCGCGGGGGTATCTTAAGGATTTTCGCCAATAGCTCCAGGCTGCCGACGGGGTGGCGAGAGGTTTTTTTTCAATTTGCCTCCTGCAGCTCTCTTGTGGTCTCGGGGTTTTTCTCTGTACTGTATATAAAAACAGTATCCGGGCCTAGCCATGCAACTGATCGACAAGCTGAGCATCCTCGCCGACGCCGCCAAGTACGACGCTTCCTGCGCCAGCAGCGGCGCGCCCAAGCGCAGTTCCGAAGGCAAGAGCGGGCTGGGTTCGAGCAATGGCATGGGCATCTGCCACAGCTATACGCCGGACGGGCGCTGCGTCTCGCTGCTCAAGGTGCTGCTGACCAATTTCTGCCTCTACGACTGCCAGTACTGCGTCAATCGCCGTTCCAGCGACGTACCCCGGGCACGCTTCAGCCCCGAGGAAGTCGTGCACCTGACCCTGGATTTCTACCGGCGCAATTGCGTCAGCGGGCTGTTCCTCAGCTCGGGGATCATCCGCTCGGCGGACTACACCATGGAGCAACTGGTGCAGGTGGCCAGGCTGCTGCGCGAAGAGCACGAGTTCCGTGGCTACATCCACCTCAAGACCATCCCCGACGCCGATCCGTTGCTGATCGAGCAGGCCGGGCGCTACGCCGACCGCCTCAGCGTCAACGTCGAGCTGCCCACCGACCAGGGCCTCAAGGCCCTGGCCCCGGAAAAGCACCTGGGTTCGATCAAGCAGGCCATGGGCACCATCTATACCGGCGAGCAGACGGTGCTCAACGAGCCCCGGGCGCCGCGCTTCGCCCCGGCCGGGCAGAGCACCCAGATGATCGTCGGCGCCGATGACACCGACGACAGCACCATCCTCCACAGCGCCGAGGCGCTGTACGGCAACTTCCGCCTGCGCCGGGTCTATTACTCGGCCTTCAGCCCGATTCCCAACAGCCCGAAAAGCGTACCCCTGGCCGCGCCACCGCTGATGCGCGAGCACCGCCTGTACCAGGCCGACTTCCTGCTGCGCGGCTATGGCTTCAGCGCCAACGAACTGTTCCAGGGGCCGGGGCACCTGGCCCTGGACATGGACCCCAAGCTGGCCTGGGCCCTGGACAACCGCAGCGTGTTTCCCCTGGACCTGAACCGTGCCGAACCGGCGCTGATCTCGCGCATTCCGGGGATCGGCCTGCGCACTACCCAGCGCCTGGTGGAACTGCGCCGCGAGCGGCGTATCCGCTACGAGGACCTGGCGCGCATGCGCTGTGTGCTGAGCAAGGCCAGGCCGTTCTTTATCACCAGCGACTATCACCCGCAGCAGGCGGAGACCAGCAGCACGCTGCTCTACCAGCAACTGCGGGAACGCCCGCAACCGCAGCAGATGGGGCTCTGGGGATGATCAGCCTGGACTGTGACGACCTGTTCGACACCTGGCGCCAGCAGGCGCGCTGGCTGCTCAGCCATTCCATCGACCCGAGCCGGGTCAGTTGGTCCGGGACGCAGGACGCCGATCTGTTCGCCAGCGATGAGGCTTGCCCTGAGCAGCCCGGTCCGTTTCGTGCACGGATTCCCCTGGCCCTGCTGGAGCTGCTGGAACGGGCCGCCTGCTATCGCGGCGAGCAGCGCTGGAGCCTGTTGTACGAGGTGCTGTGGCGGGTCAGCCATGGCGACCGCACGGCCATGCTCAGCGGCGATCAACTGGGCAGCGAGTTTCAGCGGCGAATCAAGCAAGTCGACCGCGAGGCCCATCACCTGCATGCCTTCGTGCGCTTCGTAAGCTTGCCCGCGGGCCGCTCACAGCTGGCCGAGCAGCCTGAATACGTGGCCTGGCACGAGCCGGCCCACGACATCCTGGCCCAGGCCAGCCGGCATTTCATCGGGCGCATGGGGCGCCACCGCTGGATGATCGCCACGCCCCGGGACGGGGTGTATTTCGACGGTACGCAACTGCACCACCAGAGGCGCTGCCCCAGCGCCTGGCGGCAACTGGCCCAGGCCGGCGAAGACCCCGGGGGCGAGCTGTGGCTGGCCTACTACAGCCATATCTTCAACCCGGCGCGGCTCAACCCCCGGGTGATGCAGGGGCACTTGCCGGCGCGCTTCTGGAAGCACCTGCCGGAGGGGCCGCTGATTCCGGCACTGATCAACCAGGCTCGCCACGGCAAACAGCGCGACGGGCAGGCCAGCCAGGTGGCAGCACGGCCAGGCAAGCGGATCGGCCAGCCGCGCGGCGATAGCGCTGGGCAGGCCCCAGGGCCTTCCCTGACAATGGGCGGCTTTGAACAATGAGGCAGGCAGCCAATGGATGACGGCGTGGATGACGGCAAGGGCATTACCGAGGAGTTCTGGTCGAAGGGAGTGACTGACGACGCGAAGATGATGTGGCGGGTGGGCAGCCGCGGCGTGACCTTCCTGGCGGCGCTGCTGCTGCCCAAGACCGGGTTCAAGGTCGTGGACATCGCGGTTGGAGTGCTGACCATGCTGATCCCCTTGCTGGTGATCGAAACCCAGAGGGCCTATTCGAAGTTTTCCCCCGGGTTTCTCGCCTGGGTGATCCGCATCAGTGTGTTTGCCAGCGGTGTGGCCATGGCCAGCCTGGGGCTGGTGGTCTACTTCGGGGTCGTGATGCCTTTGGTTTCAGCGGTGGGCATTCCTTTTTTTCAACAGAGCGCCAGCCTCCAGTTCCAGGGGCAGAGCGGGGTGGAACTGGTCGGCTTCTGGTGGATGGCGGCTGTCACCGGCTTTGCCGTGATGTATGCAGTGTTCAAGAATTTTCGCGAGACCAAGGTGTTCGAGATCGTCTATCACCTGCCACGCAACGGCGTGAGGCAGCTCATGCAGGAGCGGCCGCTGCGCGCCAGCAACTGGCCGATGTTCGTCTGGTTCGAGCTCTGCGTGTTGATCGCGAGCTTTTTCTACACCTTGATGGCATCCCAGGCCGCGTTGCTGGTGGTGGATGGAACGCAACAGGTGCTGATGTTGTTCGGTATCAGCCTCTGAGGGGAGCCCCTCCTTCGGTTGGCATTCTGCAGGCTCCAGGCATGAAAAAGCCCGCCCCTGGCAAGCAGGGGCGGGCTCGGCTGAAGCAGGGGGGGAATCAGACCTTGACGATCCAGCCCGCTGGCGCTTCGACGTCGCCGGTCTGTACACCGGTCAGCTCTTTATAGAGCTTCTGGGTGATCGGGCCGACTTCTTTTTCGCTGTAGAACACGTGCAGCTTGTTCTGGTACTCGATGCCGCCGATCGGCGTGATCACCGCGGCAGTACCGCAGGCCCCGGCTTCCTTGAAGTCCGCCAGCTTGTCGATGAACACGTCGCCTTCGACCACTTCCAGGCCCAGGCGGGTCTTGGCCAGCTCGATCAGCGACAGGCGGGTGATGCCCGGCAGTACCGATGGCGAGTTGGGGGTGACGAATTTGTCGTCATGGGTGATGCCGAAGAAGTTGGCCGAACCCACTTCCTCGATCTTGCTGTGGGTCAGCGGGTCGAGGTAGATGCAGTCGGCGAAGCTGGCCTTCTTGGCCTGGGCGCCGGGCATCAGGCTGGCGGCGTAGTTGCCACCGACCTTGGCCGCGCCGGTGCCCTGAGGCGCCGCGCGGTCGTAGCTGGAGATCAGGAAGTTGTGCGGGGTCAGGCCGCCCTTGAAGTAGGCGCCGACCGGGATGGCGAAGATCGAGAAGATGAACTCCGGCGCGGTGCGCACGCCGATGTTGTCGCCGACGCCGATCACGAACGGGCGCAGGTACAACGCGCCGCCGGTGCCGTAGGGCGGGATGAAGCGTTCGTTGGCCTTGACCACGGCCTTGCAGGCTTCGATGAACTGTTCGGTGGAGACCTGCGGCATCAGCAGGCGGGCGCAGCTGCGCTGCATGCGTGCGGCGTTCTGGTCCGGACGGAACAGGTTGATCGAACCGTCCTTGCAGCGGTAGGCCTTGAGGCCTTCGAAACATTGCTGGCCATAGTGCAGGGCGGTGGAGCCCTCGCTGATGTGCAGCACATTGTCTTCAGTCAGGGTGCCTGCGTCCCACTCGCCGTTACGCCAGTGCGACAGATAGCGCTTGTCTGTCTTGATGTAGTCAAAACCCAGCTTGTCCCAATTGATGCTTTCGTTACCCATGACACCCTCTATCGCTTAACAACCGTCGGAACGGCTCAAGGCTTCTGACGTTTTTTTGGATGGGCACAACAATACTGCATTCCGGGGGCGTGCCGCATCCCGGACGATGGGAGGGGGCGCAAAAAAACTTAGCCTGCTTATGAAGCTTCCCCCTAACAGCCCCATACCCCTGTAGGAGCGAGCTTGCTCGCGAAGGCCGCTTGGCTGTCCACGCTGGCCCTTTCGCGGGCCAGCCGCGCTCCTACCTGGGCACTGTCCTGTGTGCCCCTTGAATGGTTACAGATGCAGGGCGTGGCCCAGTGCCCGCAGCGCTGCTTCCTGGACCGCTTCACCCAGGGTCGGGTGGGCGTGGATGGTGCCGCCGATGTCTTCCAGGCGCGCGCCCATTTCCAGGGATTGGCCGAACGCCGTGGACAACTCGGAGACTCCGACTCCCACTGCCTGCCAGCCGACAATCAGGTGATTGTCACTTCGGGCCACCACCCGCACGAAACCGCTTTTCGATTCCAGGGTCATGGCCCGGCCATTGGCCGCGAACGGGAAGCTGCTGACGATGCAATCCAGGCCGGCAGCGCGGGCCTCGTCCGGGGTCTTGCCCACCACCACCAGTTCCGGGTCGGTGAAGCACACCGCGGGGATCGCTGCCGGGTTGAATTCCCGGTGCTTGCCGGCGATCAGCTCGGCGACCATCTCGCCCTGGGCCATGGCCCGGTGCGCGAGCATCGGCTCACCGCTCAGGTCGCCGATGGCCCAGACGTTGCGCATGCTGGTCTGGCACCGGTGGTCGATCTTGATGGCCGCGCCGTTCATGTCCAGGTTCAGGCTTTCCAGGTTCCAGCCCTGGGTGTTGGGCTTGCGGCCCACCGCCACCAGAACCTGGTCGGTGGCCAGGTTCAGGGTGTCGCCATTGGGCTCGCGTACCTGCAGGCTGCTGCTGGCGGCATCGAAGCCCAGCACGCTGTGCTTGAGGTAGAGCTTGATCCCCAACTGCTTCACCGAGTCCAGCACCGGCTGGGTCAGTTCGCCGTCGTAGGCGGGCAGGATGCGTTCCTGGGCCTCCACCACGCTGACCTCGACCCCGAGCTTGCGGTAGGCGATGCCCAGTTCCAGGCCGATGTAGCCGCCGCCGACCACGGTCAGGCGCTTGGGCAGGGTCTTGGGTGCCAGGGCCTCGGTGGAGGAAATGATCGGCCCGCCGAAGGGCAGCATCGGCAGGTTGACGCTTTTCGAACCGGTGGCCAGCAGCAGGTGCTCGCACTGGATGCGGGTATCGGCGCCTTCGATCTCCACGGTCTTGCCGTCGATGACCCTGGCCCAGCCCTGGATCACCTGGACCTTGTTTTTCTTCAGCAGCGCGGCGACCCCGGTGGTCAGGCGGTCGACGATGCCGTCCTTCCATTCCACGCTCTTGCCGATGTTCAGGGTTGGCGCCGCCACTTCGATGCCCAGGGCCGAGCCCTGGCTGTGGTGGCGGGTCTGGTGGAACTGCTCGGCGACATGTATCAGCGCCTTGGACGGGATGCAACCGATGTTCAGGCAGGTGCCGCCCAGGGACTGGCCCTCCACCAGAATGGTGGAGATGCCCAGCTGGCCGGCGCGGATGGCCGCCACATAACCGCCAGGGCCGCCGCCGATGATCAACAGTTGGGTATTGAGAGTCTGTTGCATGTCTTACTCCACAAACAGCGTGGCGGGTTGTTCGAGCAGGCCGCGAATGGCCTGGATGAATTGCGCAGCGTCCATGCCGTCGACCACCCGATGATCGAAGGAGCTGGAGAGGTTCATCATCTTGCGGATCACGATCTGGCCCTTGATCACCATGGGCCGCTCGACGATGCGGTTGACCCCGACAATCGCCACTTCCGGCAGGTTCAGCACCGGCGTGCTGACGATCCCGCCCAGCGCGCCGAGGCTGGTGAGGGTGATGGTGGAACCGGAGAGTTCATCCCGGGCGGCCTTGCCGCTGCGAGCGGCCTGGGCCAGGCGCGAAATTTCCTCGGCATTGCCCCACAGGCTGCGGGCTTCGGCGTGGCGCACCACCGGTACCATCAGGCCGACGTCGCTCTGGGTGGCGACCCCGACGTGCACCGCGCCGTGGCGGGTGATGACCTGGGCTTCGTCGTCATAGCGGGCGTTGATCTGCGGGAAGTCGCGCAGGGCGACGACCATGGCCCGCACCAGGAACGGCAGCAGGGTCAGCTTGCCGCGGGTGGCGCCGTGCTTTTCATTGAGGTGGATGCGCAGCTCTTCCAGGGCGGTGACGTCCACTTCCTCGACATAGCTGAAGTGCGCGGCGCGATGCTTGGACTCCTGCATGCGCTGGGCGATCTTGCGGCGCATGCCAATGACCTGGATCTGCTCTTCATCATGGCGCTCGGCATAGCCGGCCCCTGGCGCCGAGTAACCCTTGAGCGGCTGGCTGTCCTGGGCCAGGTAGGCGTCCAGGTCTTCGTGCAGGATGCGCCCGGCCGGGCCGCTGCCTTGCACCAGGCGCAGCTGGATGCCCAGGTCCAGGGCATGCTTGCGCACCGCCGGCGAGGCCAGCGGACGCTCGTCGGCTTCCCGGGCCACCGGTGCCTGGGGCGCTGGGCGGCAGGCGGCTGCTGGACTGGCGACGGGTTTTTCCGCTTTGGGGGCTTGGGCCACTGGCGCGGCGGCCACGGGCTTATTAATAGCTGCCGGCTCTTTTGCCGCCGGTGCGGCTGCCTGGGCGGATTCCTTGAGGTTGCCCGCGCCTTCGACCTCGATGCTGATGAGGATGCTGCCCACCGCCATCACTTCACCGGGCTCGCCGCCCAGGGAGATGACCTTGCCGTGCACCGGGGAGGGGATGTCGACCATCGCCTTGTCGGTCATCACGTCTGCCAGAACCTGATCTTCCACTACCTGATCGCCGACCTTGACGTGCCACTGCGCCAGTTCAACTTCCGCGATGCCTTCGCCGATGTCCGGCATCTTGATTACGTGCGTGCCCATTCAGACCTCCATGACCCGTTGCAGCGCCGCGCCCACTCGGGACGGCCCTGGGAAATATGCCCACTCCTGCGCGTGGGGATACGGCGTATCCCAACCGGTGACGCGCTCGATCGGGGCTTCCAGGTGGTGGAAGCAGTGTTCCTGCACCAGCGACACCAGTTCGGCGCCGAAACCGCAGGTACGGGTGGCTTCGTGTACCACCACGCAACGGCCGGTCTTTTTCACCGACTTGACGATGGTGTCCAGGTCCAGGGGCCACAGGCTGCGCAGGTCGATGACCTCGGCGTCGATGCCGGTTTCCTCGGCCGCCACTTGCGACACGTAGACGGTGGTGCCGTAGGTGAGGATGGTCACGTCCTTGCCCGGGCGGGCGATGGCCGCCACGTCCAGCGGCACCTTGTAGTAGCCGTCCGGTACCTGGGCCGCCGGGTGTTTCGACCAGGGGGTTACCGGGCGATCGTGATGGCCGTCGAACGGGCCGTTATACAGGCGCTTGGGTTCGAGGAAGATCACTGGGTCATCGTTCTCGATGGAGGCGATCAGCAGGCCCTTGGCGTCGTAGGGGTTGGAAGGCATCACGGTGCGCAGGCCGCAGACCTGGGTGAACATCGCCTCGATGCTCTGGCTGTGGGTCTGCCCGCCGTAGATGCCGCCGCCGCAAGGCATGCGCAGGGTCATGGGCGCGGTGAACTGGCCGGCGGAGCGATAGCGCAGGCGCGCGGCTTCGGAAATGATCTGGTCCGAGGCCGGGTAGACGTAGTCGGCGAACTGGATTTCCGCCACCGGGCGCAGGCCGTAGGCGCCCATGCCGATGGCCGCGCCGACGATGCCGCTTTCCGAGATCGGCGCGTCGAACACCCGCGAGGTGCCGTATTTGGCCTGCAGGCCTTCGGTGCAGCGGAACACGCCGCCGAAGTAGCCCACGTCCTGGCCGAACACCACGACGTTGTCGTCACGCTCGAGCATCACATCCATAGCCGAGCGCAGGGCCTGGATCATGGTCATGGTGGTGGTGGTCATGGCGGTGTCCAGCTGGATATTGTTGTTGTGATCGTTCATTTCAGATCCCCAGTTCCTGGCGTTGGCGTTTCAAGTGCTCGGGCATGTCCTTGTAGACATCCTCGAACATGGTCGCGGCGCTGGGGATCTGGCCGCCGGCGAGGGTGCCGTACTGCTCGGCTTCCTTCTGGGCGGCGATGACCTGGGCTTCCAGCTCGGCACTGACCGCGGCGTGTTCCTCTTCGGACCACTGGCCGATCTTGATCAGGTGCTGCTTGAGGCGGGCAATCGGATCGCCCAGGGGGAAGTGGCTCCAGTCGTCGGCCGGGCGGTACTTGGACGGGTCGTCGGAGGTGGAGTGCGGGCCGGCGCGGTAGGTGACCCACTCGATCAGGGTCGGGCCAAGGTTGCGGCGGGCACGTTCGGCGGCCCAGCGCGAGGCGGTGTAGACGGCGATGAAATCGTTGCCGTCGACCCGCAGGGAAGCGATGCCGCAGCCCACGCCGCGTCCGGCGAAGGTGGTGGCTTCACCGCCGGCGATGGCCTGGAAGGTGGAGATCGCCCACTGGTTGTTGACCACGTTGAGGATCACCGGTGCGCGGTAGACGTGGGCGAAGGTCAGGGCGGTGTGGAAGTCCGACTCGGCGGTGGCGCCGTCGCCGATCCAGGCCGAGGCGATCTTGGTATCGCCCTTGATCGCCGAGGCCATGCCCCAGCCCACGCCCTGCACGAACTGGGTCGCCAGGTTGCCGGAGATAGTAAAGAACCCGGATTCCTTCACCGAGTACATGATCGGCAGCTGGCGCCCCTTGAGCGGATCGCGCTCGTTGGACAGCAGTTGGCAGATCATCTCCACCAGCGGCACTTCCCGGGCCATCAGGATGCTTTGCTGGCGGTAGGTGGGGAAGCACATGTCGTCGATGTTCAACGCCAGGGCCTGGGCACTGCCGATGGCTTCCTCGCCCAGGCTCTGCATATAGAAGGACATCTTCTTCTGCCGTTGGGCGACCACCATGCGGTTGTCGAAGATCCGCGTCTTGAGCATGGCGCGCATGCCCTGGCGGAGGATCTCCACAGGCACGTCCGCGGCCCAGTCGCCCAGGGCGTTGCCCTGATCGTCGAGCACGCGGATCAGGCCACGGGCCAGGTCGGCGCAGTCGGCAGGTTCGATATCGATAGGAGGTTTGCGGGCCAGGCCGGCATCGTTCAGACGCAGGTAGGTGAAGTCGGTCTTGCAGCCGGGACGCCCCGAGGGCTCGGGAACGTGCAGGCGTAGCGGTGCATACGCTGGGGTCATGGCTTTCTACGCTCGATCTTGTGGATTTCTTGTAATTGGGCGCGCTAGCTGACAGTCATTCCCTGGGTAAGAGAAATCTTGTCCTACAAACATCATAGGCCGGGCGTAGAAGAATATTTATCTCTGTTTCATTGCGCTGGACGGTATTTGCAGATAAAAAATCTGCATAAACATAAAAAACAGGTTGTTTTGTCTCATGCGCAAACTGGACCGTACCGATATCGGCATTCTCAACAGTCTTCAGGAGAATGCCCGCATCACCAACGCTGACCTCGCCCGCTCGGTGAATCTTTCTCCCACCCCGTGCTTCAACCGGGTCAAGGCCATGGAGGAGCTGGGGCTGATCCGCGAGCAGGTGACCCTGCTGGATGCCGACCTGTTGGGGTTGCACGTCAATGTGTTCATCCACGTCAGCCTGGAGAAGCAGGTGGAAGAGGCCCTGCAGCACTTCGAGGAGGCCATCGCCGACCGCCCGGAGGTGATGGAGTGCTACCTGATGGCCGGTGATCCGGACTATCTGATCCGGGTGCTGGTGCCCAGCATCCAGTCCCTGGAACGCTTCATGATGGACTTCCTGACCAAGGTCCCCGGGGTGGCCAATATCCGTTCCAGCTTCGCCCTCAAGCAGGTGCGCTACAAGACCGCGCTGCCCTTGCCGGCCAACGGCCTGACCCTGGGCACCTGAGGTTCAGGCCGGGACCTCGCTCCACAGCTGTTGCAGTTGCTTGAAGTCCCAGGCCTCTTGCGCTTCCCGGGCGACGATGTGTTCCTCGCCCTGCAGCCGTGAAAGGTCCAGGACCCGTTGCGGCAGGGGCATCTTCGAGCGTGTGGAAAAGAACACCTTGACCTTGGGCAGCAGCAGCGACTCGCTGTTCTGCTCCAGGACCACCGCCAGCTTGCCGCTGTTCAGGCGCACCAGGGAACCCACCGGGTAGATGCCCACGCACTTGACCAGGGCCTGCAACACCCGCGGGCCGAAATGTCCGGTCCAGCCGGACATGCGCTGCAAGGCTTCGGCCGGGTCCCAGCCACGGTTGTAGGGGCGGGTCGAGGTCACGGCGTCATACACGTCGCAGACCGCGCCCATCTGTGCGAACAGACTGATCTGCTCCCCCGCCAGGTGGTGCGGGTAGCCGCTGCCGTCGATCTTTTCGTGATGGTGCAGGCACACATCCAGCACCAGCGCGTCCAACTGCGGGTTCTGGCGCAGGATGGCACCACCGGCGGCGGGGTGCAGCTTGATCCGCTCGAACTCGTCGGCGGAGAGTTTTTCCGGTTTGTTGAGGATGCTGTCGGGGATGGTCAGCTTGCCGATGTCGTGCAGCAGCCCGGCGACTCCGGCCTGGTGCACCTGCTCCACCGGCAGCTCCAGTTGCCGGGCCACCGCCACCATCAGCGCGCAGACCGCCACCGAGTGCATGTAGGTGTAGTCGTCGGCGGTCTTGAGCCGGGCCAGGCTGATCAGCACGTCGGGGTGGCGCAGCAGCGAGCTGGAGATGTTGTGCACCAGCTCGTCCACCTGGACCAGCTCGATGGCCTGGCCCATGCGCACCTCCTGGAACATCTGCATCACCGCCTTCTTGGAGTGGGCGCAGATCTTCAGCGCACGCTGGATTTCCTCGGCCCGCTCGACCCGCAGCGGGGCTTCGCTCTTGAGCGGCGGCAGGGCGGCCGGCGCGCTGGGCTGCGGGTTCGCCGGCAGGTCCAGGCCCTTGTCCGAGTCGATCCACAGGCTGCTGACATTGGACTGGCGCAGGCGCTGCAGGTCGGCGTGGCTATTGAGCACGAAGCCGGCTTTCCAGAACGAATGGTCCAGCCACGAACCGCAGAACTGGTGGATATACATGCCCATCTGCAACTGCTGCACGGAAATGAGTTTGAGCACGGTCGAGCCCCCCACCTGATTCAGACCGGCCCGGGCGCCAAGAGGCGGCCCGGGCTGGCTGATCGATAACGCTCCTTGCCGTTACTTATCCTGAACCGCTTGACCGGTCGCGCCCGGTCAGAGGGAGAAGCGTGCCACCAGTTTGTTCAGACTGACCGCCAGTGACGACAGTTCACTGCTGGCGATGGAAGTCTGGCTGGCGGCGGACGAGCTTTGCAGCGACAGGTCGCGGATGCTCATCAGGTTCTGGTCCACCGAGCGTGCCACCTGGGCCTGTTCCTCCGAGGCGGTGGCGATCATCAGGTTGCGTTCGTTGATTTCGCTGATGGCCTGGGTGATATGACCGATGGCGGCGCCGGCCTCGTGGGCGATGGCCAGGGTCTGGCTGGCGTCCTCGCTGCTTTGCTGCATAGACAGCATAGCCTTGCTCGAACCGCTCTGGATGCCCTGGATCATCTGCTCGATCTCCTGGGTCGAGAGCTGGGTGCGGTGGGCGAGGGCGCGCACTTCATCGGCCACCACGGCGAAGCCGCGGCCCTGTTCCCCTGCCCGGGCGGCCTCGATTGCGGCGTTCAGGGCCAGCAGGTTGGTCTGCTCGGCAATGGCGCGGATTACATCCAGGACCTTGGTGATGTCCTGGGCCTGCTGGGCCAGGCCGGCCATTTCCAGCCGGGTGTGTTCCACGGTGCCGGTGAGTTTCTCGATGGAGTGGATGGTCTGCTCGACCCGCTCCTTGCCCAGCCCGGCCGAGCGCTCGGAGGCCTGGGTGGATTGCGAGGCGGACACCGCGTTGCGTGCCACTTCCTCCACCGCAGCGGTCATTTCATTGACCGCGGTGGCGGCCTGGTCGGTCTCCATGCTCTGTTGCTGGATGCCGGCGTTGGACTCGCGGGTGATGGCGCTCATTTCCTCGGCCGCGGAAGCCAGTTGGGTGGACGAATCGGCGATATGGCGGATGGTGGATTTCAGGCTGTCGAGCATGGCCTGGGTGGATTTCTGCAGGTCGGTCAGCTCGTCCTGGCCGCTGACGTCCACCTGGGCCCGCAAGTCGCCCTCGGCGATCTTCTGGGTGGTGGCCAGCAGCGACAGCACCGGGCGGATGATGCTGCGGGTGAACAGGGTGGCGATGAGGATCGTCAGGACAATCGCCAGGACGATGATCACCGAGGTCAGGGTCAGGCCGGTGTCGAACTGTTGGCCTGCCTGGTTGGCGGAGTGCTCGGCGCCGTTTTCGTTGATGGCGATCAGTGCCTCGATGGCGGACTGCAGGGTGTTGGCCAGGGGCACGGTGACCTGGTTGATGTAGTCGCTGGTCTGTTGTGCAGTGTTGGTCTTGCTGCTCTCGATCAGCACCGCCAGCTTGTCCAGGTAGTCCTGGGCGCCGCGCTTGACCTGATCAAAGGTGGTTTTTTCCTCGGCGCTGGAAACCAGCGGTTCGTAATCCTTGATGGCCTGGGCCAGGCTGGCCTTCAGGGTCCCCAGCTTGTCCAGCGAAGCGGCTTTCTGGGCATCGTTCTCAGTGGCGTAGTGCAGTGCTTCCAGGCGCACGCGCAAGGTGCCGGATTCGATTTTCGTGGCTTGCCTGACGCTGGGCAGCCAGTTGGTTTGCAGATCCAGTGCCGCGTCGTGAATCTGTCCCATTTTCCACAGTGCCAGCCCTCCCAGACCAATCAGCAGTACACAGATGGCGCCGAAACTCAGTAGCGCCCTGGAAGTCAGTTTCATGTTTCTTGTCACCATAAAGGCACCTTGCAGGTTGGAGTGATACAGCCAAGTACGTTTCGACTCCTTGTCGCCTTGATATCACTCTGATCTCAAAGTTGTGAAAAATCTGCATAGATGTAAAAAAATATTTCTACGGGTGTTTTCCTGTTCAGCCCGCAGACAGCTTGAGCCCTTGCAGGACGCCGTGCTTGACCTTCATCAAGGCGCTTTCCGGGGTTTTGCGCCATGCTCGGCGCCTGTCCAATTGAAAAGGAAAAGGCCCATGTCCAAGCCTGAAACAACGGCGCCCACGGCCAAGGCTGTATTACCGATTGGATTGCTGATCGCCGTGCTGGCGATGGTTGCCGTGCTGCTGTTGCCACTGCCCGCCGACCTGCCGGTGGCGGGGCACCGGATGCTGGCGATCCTGGCCTTTGCCGTGGTGGTGTGGATCAGCGAGGCGGTGTCCTACGAGGCCAGCGCGATCATGATCACCGCCTTGATGGCCTTCCTCATCGGCACCGCGCCGACCCTGCAGGACCCGAGCCAGCTCTATGGCAGCTCGGCGGCCATCGGCCTGGCCCTCACCGGGTTCTCCAATTCGGCCCTGGCCCTGGTGGCCGGTGCCTTGTTCATCGCCGCCGCCATGACCCACACCGGCCTCGACCGGCGCATCGCCCTGGTGACCCTGACCCGGGTCGGCACCAGCACCCGGCGCATCCTTATCGGGGCTATTGCCGTGACCATCCTTCTCAGCCTGCTGGTGCCCAGCGCCACCGCGCGCAGTGCCTGTGTGGTGCCGATCATGATGGGGGTGATTGCCGCGTTCGGCGTCGACAAGCGCTCCAATATCGCCGCCGGGCTGATGATCGTCGTGGCCCAGGGCACCAGCATCTGGAACGTCGGCATCCAGACCGCCGCGGCGCAGAACCTGCTGACCGTGGGCTTCATGGACAAGATGCTCGGCCAGCGCGTGGCCTGGCTCGACTGGCTGATCGCCGGGGCGCCCTGGGCGGTGATCATGTCTTTGGTGCTGCTGTGGCTGGTGCTGAAACTGCTGCCGCCTGAAACCGACAGCATTCCCGGCGGCAAGGAGGCGGTGGCCCAGTCCCTGGCGGACATCGGGCCCATGACCGGGCCGCAGAAACGCCTGCTGGCGGTGTCGGTGCTGCTGTTGTTGGCCTGGTCCACCGAAGGCAAGCTGCACCCCTTCGACACCACGACCACCACCTACGCCGGGCTGGTGATACTGCTGCTGCCGCGGATCGGCATCATGACCTGGAAGGATGTGCAGTCGCGCATTCCCTGGGGCACGGTGATCGTCTTCGGCGTCGGCATCAGCCTAGGCTCGGCGCTGCTCAGCACCCAGGCCGGGCAATGGCTGGGGAGCCAGGTGGTGGCCCATACCGGCCTGGACCAGGTCGGGCCGTTGGCGGTGTTCGCGATTCTCGCGGCGTTCCTGATCCTCATCCACCTGGGGTTCGCCAGCGCCACGGCCCTGACCTCGGCCTTGCTGCCGATCCTGATCGCCGTGCTGCAAACTCTGCCGGGCGAGTTCAGCCGCCTGGGCATGACCATGCTCCTGGGCTTTGTCGTCAGCTATGGCTTCATCCTGCCGATCAACGCGCCGCAGAACATGGTCTGCCTGGGTACCGAGACCTTCAATGCCCGGCAGTTCGCCAAGGTCGGGCTGTTGGTGACGCTGATCGGCTACCTGTTGATGCTGGTGTTCGCCATGACCTGGTGGAAATGGCTGGGCTGGATGTAGGAAAAGTAAATCCCTTCACAGTGACCCGCTGAACACCCGGGTCACGCTGCCGGCCAGGCGCACCTTGCCCTGGCCGTCCCAGCTCACCGTCACCGGCCCGCCATCGCACAGCACTCGCACCGGGCTGTCCAGCAGGCCGCGGCGGATGCCGTTGACTGCCGCTGCGCAGGAGCAGGAGCCGGAACCCAGGGGGATGGCGCCATTGCGCTCCCAGATGCGCAGACGGATGGTCTGGCGGTCGATCACCTGGATGAAGTGCACATTGGTCTTGTGTGGAAACAGCGGGTCGCTCTCGATCTGTGGGCCCAGCGTGGCAATGTCCAGCGGTGCTAGGTCGTCGACGAAAAAACTGCAATGGGGGTTGCCCATGCTGCACGCCGCCGGTGTTCCCGGCAGTGGCAGGTGCAGGCTGTCCAGCTCTCGGGCCAGGGGGATGGCCTGCCAGTCGAACGAAGGCAGGCCCATTTCCACCGACACCGACCGATCCTCAAGGCGCAGGCATTGCTGCAGGCCGCGGGCGGTTTTCACCTGCACCGAGGTGACGCCGCTTTCCTGCATCAGCAGGTCGGCGGCGCCCCGGGTGGCACTGCCGCAGGTGTCCAGGCTGGAACCATCGGCGTTGAAGAAGGTCAGTTGCGCCGCGCTGTCGCTGCAATCGCCGAGCACCACCAACTGATTGAAACCGATGCCACGCCGGCGGTCCCCCAGGGCCCTGGCCAGCTCGCGGGTGATCGGGTTGGTGCGGCCACGGGCATCGATCAGCACGAAGTCGTCACCATTGGCGTGCATCTTCACAAAGTTCAGCGGCATTCGGGCTCCAACAGGCGAGGGCAGGGAAGGGCGGGGGGCAGCGCATGCAGGATTCCGAAAAAAAGCCACCGACGCCAGCGCCTTAAAATAAAATTCATCCTGCAAGCCCGGGCATTGCCTGGGCGGCGGGATTTTCCGGCACACTGCCGGACCACCGGGAATATCGCCGACCGCCGCAACAGCGGCCGGCACAGCACAAGGTCATGGCATGGATCACTACGCCCCGCGCAACTGGCAGCCCCACGAAAAGCCCAGCTTGCCCGGCTCCCCCTCGACACCGTTGCACCCTACCCACAAGCGCCTGGCCTACGCGCTGGTGGGCTTGCTGGTGGCCATCACCGGTGGCCTGGGCAACTCGTTGGTGATCGCCAACCTGCCGTACCTGCAGGGGGCGCTGGGGGCGACCACCGCGGAAATGGCCTGGCTGCCGGCCGCCTACGTGATGACCAACGTGTCGATGAACCTGTTGCTGGTGAAGTTTCGCCAGCAGTTCGGCCTGCGCGCCTTCACCGAAGTGTTCCTGGTGCTCTACGCCCTGGTGACCTTCGGCCACCTGTTCGTCAACGACCTGAGCTCGGCCATCGCCGTGCGGGCGGCCCACGGCATGGTCGGCGCGGCGCTGAGCTCCCTGGGCCTGTACTACATGGTCCAGGCCTTCCCGGCGAAGTGGCGGCTCAAGGCCCTGGTGCTAGGGCTGGGCGCCTCGCAACTGGCCTTGCCCCTGGCCCGGCTGTTTTCCGAGGACCTGCTGCAGATTGCCGAATGGCGCGGCCTGTACCTGTTCGAACTGGGCCTGGCGCTGACCTCCCTGGGCTGCGTGTTCATGCTCAAGCTGCCGCCGGGGGACCGCTTCCGTACCTTCGAGAAACTCGATTTCCTGACCTTTGCCCTATTGGCCACTGGCGTGGCCCTGCTGTGCGCGGTGCTGTCCCTGGGGCGCATCGACTGGTGGCTGGAGGCGCCGTGGATCGGCTACGCCAGCGCCGCCTCGATCCTGCTGATCATGGCGGGGCTGTGCATCGAACATAACCGCAGCAACCCGATGCTGATGACCCGCTGGCTGGGTAGCGGGGCGATAATCCGCCTGGCCCTGGCAGTGATACTGATTCGCATGGTGCTGTCGGAACAGTCCACCGGCGCCGTAGGCTTTCTCCAAGCGCTGAACATGAGCAGCCAGCAGATGCGCATGCTCTACGGGGTGATGCTGCTGGGCAGCATTGCCGGGCTGGCCACCAGCGCCCTGACCATCAACCCGGCGCACCTGCTGATGCCACTGGTCATTTCCCTGGCGCTGATGGCCGTGGGGTCGGTAATGGACAGCTTTTCGAGCAACCTCACGCGCCCGGCCAACATGTACTTCAGCCAGTTCCTGCTGGCCTTCGGCGGTACGTTCTTTCTTGGCCCGACCATGGTCCTGGGCACCCGCAACGTGCTGACCAACCCGCGCAACCTGGTGAGCTTCTCGGTGCTGTTCGGCATCTGCCAGAACCTTGGCGGGCTGATCGGCTCGGCCTTGCTCGGGACCTTCCAGATCGTGCGCGAGAAGTACCATTCCAGCCATATCGTCGAGCAGTTGACCCTGCTCGATCCCCAGGTCCTGGCCCGGGTACAGAGCGGCGGGGCGGCCTACGGCAAGGTCATCGCCGACCCGGACCTGCGCACCCTGCAAGGCATACGCAGCCTGGCCACCGCGGCCACGCGCGAAGCCAACGTACTGGCCTATAACGATGTATTCATGCTGATCGCGGTGATTGCGGTACTGACCATGATCTGGATATTCATTCGCAGCCTGTGGCTGATGAGCACGACCCAAGCGGTCGCGCCTGCCGCCCCGGCTCCCGTTCAACAAAGTGGTGCCTCTTCTTCATGAGCGAAACCGTCAACCCCACCACCAACGCCATTGCCTCGACTCCCGAGCCCAGCGGCCCGCCGACCATGCCGGCCACCGAGCCACGGCCGCTGGCGGTGCGCATCATCTCGTCCCTGGGCTTTGCCGCCATCGCCATCGTTGGTGTGCTGATCGTGCTCTACGCCTGGCAACTGCCACCCTTCTCCAGCGCCATCGAAAGCACCGAGAACGCCCTAGTGCGGGGGCAGGTGACCATCATCGGCCCGCAGCTCAGTGGCTACGTGTTCGAGGTGCCGGTGCAGGACTTCCAGCAGGTCAAGGCCGGCGACCTGCTGGTGCGCCTTGACGACCGTATCTACCAGCAGCGCCTGGACCAGTCCCTGGCGCAACTGGCGGTGCAGAAGGCGGCCCTGGCCAATGCCCTGCAACAGCGCAACAGCGCCGAAGCCACCATCAAGCTGCGCCAGGCGGCCCTGGTCGACAGCCAGGCCCAGGCGCGCAAGAGCGCGGCCGACCTGCAACGCAACGAAGCACTGATTGCCGACGGCTCGGTGTCCCGGCGTGAACTGGACGTGACCCGCGCGGCCAATGCCCAGACCGTGGCCGCCGTGGCCCAGGCCCAGGCGCAACTGGAAATAGCCCGCCAGGACCTGCAGACCGTGATCGTCAACCGCGGCTCCCTGGAAGCGGCGGTGGCCAGCGCCGAAGCCGCGGTGGAACTGGCGCGGATCGATCTGTCCAACACCCGCATCCTCGCCCCGCGGGACGGCCAGCTGGGGCAGATCGGCGTGCGCCTGGGGGCCTACGTCAACTCCGGCGCCCAGCTCATGGCCCTGGTGCCGAACCAGCTGTGGGTGATTGCCAACATGAAGGAAACCCAGATGGACAACGTCCGGGTCGGGCAGCCGGTGAGCTTTACCGTGGACGCCCTGAACCACCGCAAATTCACCGGCAAGGTGCAGCGGATCTCCCCGGCCACCGGTTCCGAGTTCGCCTTGCTGCAGGCCGACAATGCCACCGGCAACTTCGTCAAGATTGCCCAGCGGGTGCCGGTGCGGATCACCGTCGACCCGGACCAGCCGGAGCTTGAACGCCTGCGCCCGGGGTTGTCGGTGGTGGTCAGCATCGATACCAGCCAATAGCCGACACAGCACCTCACGTAGGAGCCGGCTTGCCGGCGAAGGGGCCGGCAAGATTTGCACCGATGCTGCAAACGCCTTCGCTGGCAAGCCAGCTCCTACAGGCTGAGGTTTAGACCGCCTGCATCGGCGGCAAGGTGCCCAGCAACGAGACCGCCGCCACTGCGGCCACTCCCAGCAGCCATTCCACCTGCACGCTGTTGCGCAGGCTGGCAAGGCGCTGGTCGCAGCCGCGAATCCGCAGGCGATTGAACAGTGCCAGCGCGAGCATGCCCGCCACCAGCAGCACCTTGATCAGCAGGATCAGGGCAAAGCCGCTGAACAAGGGCGTTGGCCACCATTGCCCGGTAAGCACCCGCACGTTGATCAGGCCGCTTGCCAGCAACCCCGCGACCAAGCCGTACCCCACACCGCTGAAACGCCGCAACAGCGGTTCCACAGAGGCCTGCGGTGGTTGCCGCAACACCAGCAGCAACACCAGCAAACCGCCAAGCCAGATGCCCACGCAGCTCAGGTGAACGACCTGGTTGAGGATCAGCAACTGCCCCGCCAACCCATCGAGCATGGCGCCGTGGCCCACCGGAGCCAGGGTTGCCAGGAGCAGGGCGCCCAGGCCCAGTTGCAGTGGCAGGCGCCGGCCCAGCGGGGTCAGCAGCAGGCCCAGCAACAGCAGGTTGAGCGATAGGTGCCAGCTCCACACCTGGCCGAAGAAGGTCTTGCCCAGCACCAACTGCACGGTCGCCAGGTCCAGCGCTGCCGGCCAGGAGCCGGCCATGCTGGCGGTGATCAGCAGCAGCCAGCACAGGCCGCTGGCCAGGCCGATCAGCGTCAACCAGCGGCTGAGCCGATCGAGCTGTCGATGCACGGCGCCATGGCCGTTGTGCGCTGGATCACGGCCCAGCAGCAGCGGGCGAAACACCCAGGCACCGACCAGGGTCAACACCACCGCAAAGTGCACGAAGCGGCACAGCACCAGCCATGACGCCATGGATTACTGGCTCACCTTGAAGCTGTAGCTGCCTTCGCTCTTGTGGGTATCCACCGACACGGCGTGCCATTCCACCTTGTACTCGCCGGCGCGCAGCGGCGTGGCGGTCGGGGTGACCACCAGGGTCTTCTTGTCCGCGCCTTCGGTGGCGACGCTTTTGACCTCCACCGGGGCGCCGTCCTTGCTCAGCTTGACCTGGGTGAAGGCCACTTCCACGCCTTCGGTGAATACAAGACGCAGCTCGCTGGGCGCGCTGACACTGCCTTGGGCCGCCGGGGTCGAGCTTTTCAGGTGGGCGTGGGCGAACACCGAACTGGCGGCCAGCAGGGAGGTCAGCAGGGCGGTGGTGGTGAAGAGGTTTTTCAGGGACATGGCAGGTTTACCTTTAAAGAGAATGGGGCTCATTGGTCTTGCAACTGCATGTGAATGATCGGAAACGGCCGGCCTTCACCGTCGGTTTCCGAACGACCGCAGTCGACGAAGCCGTAGCGACGGTAGAAACCATGGGCCTGAGGGTTCTGTTCGTTGACGTCGACCTTGAGGCCGGGACGGCGTACGTGATCCAGGAGCTTTCGACCGATGCCCTGGCCCCGTTGGGCCGGTTCGATGAACAGCATTTGTACCGTGTCGTCGCTGGTGGCGATAAAACCGCCGGGGCTGGCGTCGGGGTTCTCCCAGACCCAGGCCTCAAGGGCCGGCAGGTAGCTGTCGCGTACCAGCGGGTACAGGCGCTGGATATCGTCTTCAGCGATAAAGTCATGGGTGGCGCGGACCGAACGCTCCCAGAGCGCGGTCAACAGGGCGTCGTCCGCAGCGACGCGAGGGCGAATCTTCATGAGCATGTTCCATCGGTAACAGGACAGATGGCCGGCGATGGTGCAGGGCCGGCATTCGGGCAGAGACCTGTATGCCCGTGTCGCGAATTAACGCCTGGACGGAGCACCGCAGTGGCTGCTGCAAATGAGCGGGAGGCCGATCCTACCCAATATGGCCGGGTGGTGAAAGACCGACGCAGGCCGGCGATGTCGCAGGCTTGACAGCTCCCCGCAGCGGGCGGGCGGATGCTAGTCTTGCCCCAGACTGTTTTCGTAGGAGCCCTCATGGGCAATCACAAGATCGAGATTCGTCGCAGCAACGTGGAAAAGATCCTCCTGGGGGCCGAGAAAATCTTCGCTGAAAAGGGCTATGCCGGCACCGCCATGGCCGACATCGCCGAAGAAGTGCAACTGCCGCGCTCCAACCTGCATTACTACTTCAGCACCAAGAACGAGCTGTACAGCGCTGTGCTCCTGGACCTGCTGGATGTGTGGAAACAGGACGCATTGTGCTTCGAGATGTTCGATGACCCGCGGGTGGTGCTCAGCAGCTACATCCGCGCCAAGATGCAGCATTCACGCAGCCGGCCCTATGGCTCCAAGGTCTGGGCCAACGAAATCATGCACGGCGCCCCGACCCTGGGCGAGACCCTGGATGCCAGCCTGTACGACTGGGCGAAGATGAAGGAAGCGAAGATCCGCCAGTGGGTGGAGGACGGGCGGATCCTGCCGGTGGAGCCGTCGAGCCTGCTGTACATGATCTGGGCCTCGACCCAGCATTACGCCGACTTTGATCATCAAGTGATGATCCTCAACGACCACCAGCCCCTGTCGGACCTGCAATTCGAACGGGCGGTGCAGACCGTCACCAGCGTCATCCTGCGGGGTATCGGGCTGGAACCCTGAACCTGCATCGCCGCTTCCCGTAGGAGCTGGCTTGCCAGCGAAGGGGCCCGCAAGACCGCCTTCGCCGGCAAGAGCAGGCCTCTCTCTCAAACAGCTTCGCGGTAGGGGTTGCGCGGGTCGTGCAGCCAGTCGAGGAACGGTTTGCCGGTTTCCTGGGGCACCATCTCGATGCAGTCCTGCACCGGACAGGTGATCTGGCACAGGTTGCAACCCACACACTCGTCGTCGATCACTGCATATTTATGACTGCCGTCGGCCTGCCTGAGGCTGGCAATCGCCTGGTGCGAGGTGTCTTCGCAGGCGATATGGCAGCGGCCGCAGCCAATGCAGGCCTGCTGGTCGATCCTGGCGATTACCTGGTAGTTGATGTCCAGGTACTTCCAGTCGGTGGTGTTGCCCACCGCGCGCCCGGAGAAGTCCTGCAGGCTGTGGTAGCCCTGGCTGTCCATCCACCGCGACAGGCCGTCCTTCATCTCGTCGACAATGCGAAAGCCATGCAGCATCGCCGCCGTACACACCTGCACGGCGCCACAGCCCAGGGCCACGAACTCGGCGGCGTCGCGCCAGTTGCCAATGCCGCCAATGCCGCAGATCGGCAGGCCGCGGGTCTGCGGATCGCGGGCAATTTCCGCGACCATGTTCAGGGCGATCGGCTTGACCGCCGAGCCGCAATAACCGCCGTGGGTGCTCTGGCTGCCCACCATCGGGTGGGCCACCATGCGCTCCAGGTCGACGCTGGTGATGGAGTTGATGGTGTTGATCAGCGACACCGCGTCCGCCCCGCCACGATGGGCGGCGCGGGCGGCCATGCGAATGTCGGTGATGTTCGGCGTCAGCTTGACGATCACCGGCAGCGAGCAGTAGGTCTTGCACCAGCGGGTCACCTGCTCGACATACTCCGGCACCTGGCCCACCGCCGCGCCCATGCCCCGTTCCGGCATGCCGTGGGGGCAGCCGAAGTTCAGTTCGATGCCGTCGGCACCGGTGGCTTCCACCAGCGGCAGGATGGCTTTCCACGACTCTTCGACGCAGGGCACCATCAGCGAGACGATCAGCGCCCGGTCTGGCCAGTCCTTCTTCACCTGGGTGATTTCCTTGAGGTTGATCTCCAGGGAGCGGTCGGTGATCAGCTCGATGTTGTTGATCCCCATGACCTCGCGGTTGGGCCCGAAGTGCGCCGAGTAGCGCGACGACACGTTGACCGCCGCCGGGTCTTCACCCAGGGTTTTCCAGACCACGCCGCCCCAGCCGGCCTCGAACGCGCGGACCACGTTGTAGGCCTTGTCGGTGGGCGGCGCGGAGGCCAGCCAGAACGGATTGGGCGCCTTGATACCGGCGAAGACAATCGACAGATCGGCCATTTACGCAGCCTCCACATTGAGCATGAGTTGAGCATGCATGGCTTCTGCGGCCAGCTTGCCGTGTTGTACCGCCTGCACGGTGAGGTCCTGGCCAAGGCTGACGCAGTCGCCGCCGGCGTAGACTCCGGGAATGCTGGTGCGCAGGTGTTCGTCCACCTGGATACGTTCGCCGCTGCGTTGCAGCTCCCGGGCCAGCGGGTCGCTCAGGGCTGTAGCGTCGAAGCTCTGGCCGATGGCCTTGAAGATCGCATCGGCGGCCAGTTCGAAGGTGTCGCCGGTGGTTTGCAGGCGGCCTTCCACCATGCGGGTGCGGGCGAAGCGCATGCCGCGTACCCGGCCCCGGTCATCCAGCAGCACTTCTTGCGGTGCGGCCCAGGTCAGCAGGCGCACCTGATTGGCCTTGGCGATCTCCTGCTCGTGCTCGGTGGCGCCCATGTCCTCGATGCCACGACGGTACACCAGATTGACGTCCCGGGCGCCGAGGCGGGCCATTTGCACCGCCATGTCGATGGCGGTGTTGCCGGCGCCGAGAACGATGCAGCGGTCCGCCAGGGGCAACTGGCTGAGGTCGTCGGCCTGGCGCAATTCGCGAATGTAGTCGGTGGCGGCCAGCAACCCGGGGGCGTCTTCATGCTCCAGCCCCAGTTGCTTGCTGGCGGCCAGCCCGAGGCCGAGGAACACCGCGTCGAACTGCTGGTGCAGCTCGGTCAGGCTCAGGTTGGCGCCCAGCTTGTGCCCGTGGCGGATCTCGATGCCGCCAACGCCCAGTAGAAACTCCAGCTCCTGCTGGGCGAAGTCATCCACCAGCTTGTACTTGGCGATCCCGTATTCGTTGAGGCCGCCAGCCTTGTCCCGGGCTTCGAAAATCACCACCTCATGGCCGTGCAGGGCGCAGCGGTGGGCGCAGGACAAACCCGCCGGGCCGGCGCCGACCACGGCAATGCGCTTGCCGGTGGGCGCGGCGCGCTGGAACGGGTGCTGGGTGAAGTGCGCGTTGTCCAGGGCATAGCGTTGCAACAGGCCGATCAGCACCGGCGCGCACTCCTGGGCGTTGTTGCGCACGCAGGCCTGCTGGCAGAGGATCTCGGTGGGGCAGACCCGGGCGCAACTGCCGCCGAGGATATTGGCCGAGAGAATCTTCTGCGCCGCGCCCTGGACGTTGTCGGTGTGGATATTGCGGATGAACGAAGGAATGTCGATCTCGCTGGGGCAGGCGTTGACGCAGGGCGCGTCGTAGCAATACAGGCAGCGCGAAGCTTCCAGATGGGCCTGGCGGGCGTTGAGCGGCGGCGCCAGGTCGCTGAAGTGGCCGGCCAGGGTGGCGTTGTCCAGGGTCGGGTGGGGCAAGTGGTTCAAGGTCTTGATCACGGTTTTGGCCTCACGGTTCGTTTCTTGGTTGCCTCTGACGGGCATTTTCTATAGCTGGGATCACCCATATCCGTAGGAGCCGGCTTGCCGGCGAATAGGCCTTTGACTCTTACAAGGGATCTGCGGGCGCCTTCGCTGGCAAGCCAGCTCCTACAGGGGGCATGGGTTTCTGTAGGAGCGAGCTTGCTCGCGATAGGGGGGCAACGCCCCCCCCGGTCTCAGCGTTTAACCGCCGTCGGCTTGTGCCGCTCGGCGCGCTTGCTCAAGAGGTCGAACACCGCCGGGTAGGCCGGGCGCTCGATGTAGCGCCCGGCGCCGCGTTCGGCCCGCAGGTCGCCGTCGGCCCACACCAGCTTGCCCTGGCTGATGGTGTGGCTGGGCACGCCGCGCACGGTCTTGCCTTCGAAGATGTTGAAGTCCACCTGCTGGTGGTGGGTCTTGGCGGAGATGGTCCGCGTGCCTTGCGGGTCCCAGAGCACCAGGTCGGCGTCGGCGCCGACGCGGATCGCGCCCTTGCGCGGGTAGAGGTTGAAGATCTTCGCGGTGTTGGTGGAGGTCAGGGCGACGAATTCCTGCATCGACAGGCGCCCGCTGTTCACCCCTTCATCCCAGAGCACGGCCATGCGATCCTCGATGCCGGCGGTGCCGTTGGGGATCTTGCTGAAGTCGTCGCGGCCGGCGGCTTTCTGTTCGGCGCAGAAGCAGCAGTGGTCGGTGGCGGTGGTGTGCAGGTTGCCCGATTGCAGGCCGCGCCACAGGGCCTCCTGATGGCCACGGGGGCGGAAGGGCGGGCTCATCACGTAGCCGGCGGCGGTTTGCCAATCCGGATCGCGGTACACGCTGTCGTCCAGTAGCAGGTGCCCGGCCAGCACTTCACCGTAGACCGGCTGGCCCTTGCCTCGGGCGTAGCTGATTTCGTCCAGGGCTTCCTGGGTCGAGACGTGCACCAGGTACAGCGGCGTGCCCAGGGTCTCGGCGATGCGAATGGCCCGGCTGGCGGCTTCGCCTTCGACTTGCGAAGGCCGCGACAACGGGTGGGCTTCCGGCCCGGTAATGCCCTGGGCCAGCAACTTGCGCTGCAGGTGGTACACCAGCTCGCCGTTTTCTGCGTGCACCGTGGGCACCGCCCCCAGTTCCAGGCAGCGCTCGAAGCTCGCCACCAGGGTGTCGTCGGCGGCCATGATGGCGTTCTTGTAGGCCATGAAGTGCTTGAAGCTGTTGATGCCGTGGTGCTGCACCAGCTCGGCCATTTCCTCGCGCACCTGCTCGCTCCACCAGGTAATGGCCACGTGGAAGCCGTAGTCGCTGGCGGATTTTTCCGCCCAGCCGCGCCACTGCTGGAAGGCCTCCAGCAACGACTGCTGGGGGTTGGGAATCACGAAGTCGATGATCGAGGTGGTGCCCCCCGCCAGGCCCGCCGCCGTGCCGCTGAAGAAGTCTTCGCTGGCCACGGTGCCCATGAAGGGCAGTTGCATGTGGGTATGGGGGTCGATGCCGCCGGGCATCAAGTATTGGCCGCTGCCATCGAGCACTTCGCAACCGACGGGAATATCCAGATTGTTGCCGATGGCGCGAATTAGACCGTCTGCGCAGAGCACATCGGCTTTATAACTTTCATCATGGGTAATAACGGTGGCGCCACGGATCAACAGAGACATTCCGAGTTCCTCGCAGGCATGACCGACTGCTGTCGGTTCTAACTTTTTTATTGAACGCACTGATAACTTAAACAATCCTGTCATCGGTGACAGGATTAGAAGCTAGTCGCACTTCAAAGAAACATCAAGAATATTTTTTATAAGCTTATATTCAATATAACTTGTTGAAATATAACGATTAAAAGTTCAAATCTGCAAAATGGTGCAGCCTCTCACCATTTTGACGCACTTGACAGGATCAAAAAATAGTCGAGATTTCCTATGTCAAATCAGCTGCTTGAGGAGGCGCTGGGAAGACCGATAAATGACTAAGAAAATAACCGTGCACTGCTTTGGGTCCTGAACGAATGGACAACTTGCCAAACACCCGGCCTGAGTGAGTTGGCAACTAACCGAGGACTTCAAAGTTAATTGAATAAAACTGAATGACATCAGTTGTTTACATGGATTCCGCCAGCCGTGCAGCAACGACCGCGCAAGTACTTGGCATCTTTATTGAGTGCCGCCGCAGGTCGATGTGCCGGAGGGTGGAAGTCGTAAGTTCTCCGGCCATCGTCCGGCGCGCTGTCCCTTGGTGCGCCGGCCTGATGAGCAAAATAATCAGAACAACAGTGGAGCGGCCATGCAACAGATCAGATCCCAGGTGACCGAGCGCGCCGGCTTGTACGAGCTGGACGCCGGCAGCGACGTACTCGACAGCCCCCGTTACAACCACGACATAGCACCGACCCAGGTCCAGGAGCGCACCTGGAACAAATGGCACATCACCGCACTGTGGATCGGCATGTCGATCTGCGTGCCCACCTACACCCTCGGCGGGGTGCTCACTGCCTACTTCGGCCTCAGTGTCGGCGAGGCGCTGCTGGCGATCCTGCTGGCCAATATCGTGGTGCTGGTGCCCCTGACCCTCAACGCCTTTGCCGGCACCAAGTACGGCATTCCGTTCCCGGTGCTGCTGCGCTCCTCGTTCGGCATCATCGGCTCCAACGTGCCGTGCCTGATCCGCGCCCTGGTGGCCTGCGGCTGGTTCGGCATCCAGACGATGTTCGGCGGGCTGGCGATCCACCTGTTCCTGGGCTCGATCTTCGAGGGCTGGAAGGCCCTGGGCGGCACCGGCGAGGTGATCGGCTTCATGATTTTCTGGACCCTCAACCTGTGGGTGGTGCTGCGCGGCGCCGAGTCGATCAAGTGGCTGGAAACCCTGTCCGCGCCGCTGCTGGTGGCGGTGGGCATCGGCCTGCTGGTGTGGGCCTTGCCCAGCGTGTCGCTGACTGAGCTGTTGGCGATCCCGCCCAAGCGTCCCGAGGGCGCCAGCGTCACCGGCTACTTCATGGCCGGGCTCACGGCGATGGTGGGTTTCTGGGCCACCTTGTCGCTGAACATTCCCGACTTCAGCCGCTACGCGAAAAGCCAGAAGGACCAGATCCTCGGACAGATCTTCGGCCTGCCGCTGACCATGTTCCTGTTCGCCGCCCTGGGGGTGGTGATGACCGCCGCCTCGGTGAAGCTGGTGGGGGTCACCGTCTCCGATCCGGTGAGCCTGATCGGCCATATCCAGAGCCCGGGCTGGGTGGCCCTGGCCATGGCGCTGATCATCATCGCCACCTTGTCCACCAACACCGCGGCCAACATCGTCTCGCCCACCAACGACTTCCAGAACCTGGCGCCCAAGCTGATCGGTCGCACCACCGCGGTGATCCTCACCGGCCTGGTGGGGCTGGCGCTGATGGGCCACGAGCTGCTGAAAAAGCTCGGCCTGCTGATTTCCGACGTCAGCCTGGAGACCGTGTATTCCAACTGGCTGCTGGGTTATTCCAGCCTGCTGGGGCCGATTGCCGGGATCATGGTGGTGGACTACTTCATCATCAAGAAACAGCGCCTGGACCTGGCCGGCCTGTACCGCGACGACGTCTACCCGGCGTGGAACTGGCACGGTTTCATCGCCTTCGGCGTACCGGTGGCCCTGACCCTGATGTCCCTGGGCAGCAGCGCCTTCAACTGGTTCTACAGCTACGGCTGGTTCACCGGCTCGGCCCTGGGCGGGTTGATCTACTACGGCCTGTGCAGCTGGCGCAGCCCCCAGGTGGCGACCGCCAAGACCCCAACATGAACACCCAGCCACCGCCCTTGCGGGCACCAGGTGCGCGCGGTTTGCAGGAGCTGGCCTGCCAGCGAAGGCGTCGGCACGGGCGATGCACCTCTTGCGGGCTCCTTCGCCGGCAAGCGGTACGCCGCCCGGCCGACTCCTGGGCAAGAGCAGGTTTTTGCTAGGCCGTTATCCCGGGCGTTGCGCCACGCATCCCCCGACAAAACCAGAAGAAACGCCTGAGGAAATCACCATGAACGCTGCCGTCGAGGTTCTGCAATCCAGCCATCAGCACATCAACCGCGACCGCCTGTGGCAGTCGCTCATGGAACTGGCCAGGCTCGGCGCCACGGTCAAGGGCGGCGTCTGCCGTTTGGCCCTGACCGACCTCGACCGCCAGGCCCGGGATCTGTTCGTGCAATGGTGCGAGGAGGCCGGTTGCGCGGTCACGGTGGATGGCATCGGCAACATCTTCGCCCGCCGCCCCGGGCGCAATCCGCACCTGCCGCCGGTAATGACCGGCAGCCATATCGACACCCAGCCCACCGGCGGCAAGTTCGATGGCTGCTTTGGTGTGCTGGCCGGGGTGGAAGTGCTGCGCACCCTCAACGACCTCAAGCTGGAAACCGAGGCGCCCCTGGAAGTGGTGGTGTGGACCAACGAAGAAGGCTCGCGCTTTCCGCCGTGCATGATGGGCTCCGGGGTGTTCGCCGAGAAGTTCACCCTGGAGGACACCCTGGCCAAGACCGACGTCGATGGCATCAGCGTCGGCGAGGCGCTGAACGCCATCGGCTACGCCGGCACGCGCCCGGTCAGCGGGCATCCGGTGGGCGCCTATTTCGAGGCGCACATCGAGCAAGGCCCGATCCTGGAAGATGAGCGCAAGACCATAGGCGTGGTGCTCGGCGCCCTGGGGCAGAAGTGGTTCGACCTCAAGCTGCGGGGCGTCGAAGCCCATGCCGGCCCGACCCCCATGCACCTGCGCAAGGATGCCCTGGTGGGCGCCGCCGCCGTGGTGGCGGCGGTCAATCGCGCCGCCCTCGGCCACCAGCCTCACGCCTGCGGCACCGTCGGCTGCCTGCAAGCCTACCCGGGTTCGCGCAACGTGATTCCGGGCGAGGTGCGCATGACCCTGGACTTCCGCCACCTGGAGCCGGCACGCCTTGACTCGATGATTGCCGAGGTGCGCCAGGTGATCGACAACACCTGCGAAGAACACGGCCTGAGCTTCGAACTGACCCCCACCGCGGACTTCCCGCCGCTGTACTTCGACCCGGTGTGCGTCGATGCGGTGCGCGGCGCCGCGCAGGGTTTGGGGTTGTCCCACATGGACATCGTCAGCGGTGCCGGGCATGACGCGATCTTCGTCGCCGAGCTGGGCCCGGCGGGGATGATCTTCGTGCCTTGCGAAGGTGGCATCAGCCACAACGAAATCGAGAACGCCGACCCCGACGACCTCGCCGCGGGCTGCGCGGTGCTGCTGCGCGCCATGCTCGCCGCCTCCCAGGCCATCGCCCAGCGCCAAGCGTAGGAGCCGGCTTGCCGGCGAAGAGGCCCGCAAGATGTGCATCGCCGGTGCCGACGCCTTCGCTGGCAAGCCAGCTCCTACACGGGGCTTGTGGCGTTTCCACAAGTCCTCCCACACCACCATTCCCGTAGGAGCCGGCTTGCCGGCGAAGAGGCCGGCAAGACATGCATCGCCCGTTTCGGCGCCTTCGCTGGCAAGCCAGTTCCTGCAAGGGGCATCGTGGTGGGCTTGGCCTGGCGTACACTGGCGAACTTTTCCCATGGGATGTCGACCATGCACAGGATGGTGCTCTGTCTGGCCCTGGCTCTGAGCCTCGGCGGTTGTATCGATTACAAATGGGGCCACGACTGGAAGGCCGACAGTCCGGGCGGTTGGCAAGACGCAAGCGTTGTCGGTTTCGACAAAGGCACGGCGTTCCAGCTGGCCTGCGGGGGCAGCCCACTCTATGTGAACGTGGAGACCCACGCCTCCCATCAACTTTTATCGCTGTTCTTCATCCCGTTGTTTTCCGCGTCGGACGATGACGGCCATGTATGGATCAGGGTCAGTCACCCCAGCCTGATGGCATGTGCTTCGCCTGCGCAAAACCCTCTGCTGCTGAAGCTGGACAACCGGCCCATTCAGGCAGTTGGCTTCTCGCGGCGTAGCGGCGAAGGCCTGTGCATCATCGACCTGGGCCCGCGCGAGTTGCAGGGCGAACAGCTGTCGATCGAGGTCAACCAGGCCTTGCTGCCCTGCGCAGTGGCGCCGATGACCCTGAAAAAGGACAGTTTCTTCTGCCTGCGGGCTACAAAGTTCGGCGGCTCGACACCGTGCGGTCGGTAGCCAAAAGCAAGGCCCTGCGTACCGAACGCGGCCCGACCTTTCGCAGCCTCGCGGGCTCGGCAGCGGCTACAGGGTCCATGGCGAGCTGGTTTTTTGTAGCCGCTGCCGCAGGCTGCGCACGCCCGGCACGGGCGTAGGGGGCAGGGCCGAGATAGAGCTGCCAGCCGAACCTAAGCTAATTCCTAAAAAGTATTTATTTTAGATTTGTTAGATCGTTTAGCTTTTAGCGACTTTCCTGTCTCCCAGAAGGTTCGCCCCCATGCGCCTGCCCTTTGCTTTGCGTCGTAGCTTGTCGATCACCGCCCTGGCCGGCCTGGCGCTGGGCATGGCCCTCAATGCCCAGGCCGATACCGACCTGCGCATCGGCTACCAGAAATCCTCGACCCTGCTGGCCTTGCTCAAGGCCCAGGGCACCCTGGAAAAACAGCTGGCGGGGCAGGGCGTCAACATCACTTGGCACGAGTTCACCAGTGGCCTGCCGTTGGCGGAATCGCTGAATGTGGGCAATGTCGATATCAGCGCCGATGTCGCCGACACGGTGCCGGTCTTCGCCCAGGCCGCCGGGGCCCAACTGACCTATTTCGCCAGCGAAACTCCCTCCCCGGCGGCCCAGTCCATCGTCATTCCCAAGGATTCGCCGCTCAAGTCCCTGGCCGACCTCAAGGGCAAGCGCATCGCCGTGACCAAGGCCGCCGGCAGCCACTACCTGCTGATCGCCGCCTTGCGCGAAGCGGGCTTGAGCTTCGCCGATATCCAGCCGGTGTACCTGACCCCGGCCGATGGCCGCGCGGCGCTGGAAACCGCCAAGGTCGATGCCTGGGTCACCTGGGAACCCTTTGTCGCCAGCGCCCAGCGCCAGCAGGGCGCGCGGGTGCTGCACGACGGCCAGGGGCTGGCCAGCTATCGCCGTTACTACCTGGCTTCCAACGACTACGCCAAGGCCCATCCCGAGGTGCTGCAGCAAGTGTTCGCCGAGTTGCAGAAGACCGGCACCTGGGTCAAGGCGCACCCGGCCGAGGCGGCAAAACTGCTGGGCCCGCTGTGGGGCAACCTGGATGTGCCGACGGTGGAACTGGCCAACAGCCGCCGCACCTACAAGGTGGAAGCGGTCAAGCCCGACGCCCTGGGCGAGCAGCAGAAAATCGCCGATGCCTTCTACCAGGAAAAGCTATTGCCCAAGCCGGTGGATGCCCGGGCGGTGCAGTTGTGGAGCCCGAAATCGTTGTAATTGACCGTTAGATCGCTTTCGCCGGCAAGCCGGCTCCTACAGCGAAGCAGGTCCCCCCCTTTTTCTTGTTCACCGCCGGCTACGCCATCCCGCGCCCGGCGTCAGGAGTTCCCGTGTCTGCCGTTCACCCCCAAGAGGCCTTTGCCGTCCCAGCCTCCGTCAGCCCGCCCGCGGATAACGCCGACGTGGTGCTGGAATTGCGCCACCTGACCAAGCACTACGCCCGCCGCCGTGGCCAGTCCGCTCCGCCTGCGGTTGAGCAGGTCAGCCTCAAGGTGCGCCGTGGCGAAGTGCTGTGCCTGATGGGCACCTCCGGCAGCGGCAAGTCCACCTTGCTGCGCCATATCAACCGGTTGATCGAGCCCAGCAGCGGCGAGGTGCTGATCGACGGTTCGGCCATCAGCCAGCTTTCGGCCAGGGAACTGCGAACCCTGCGTTCGCGGCGCATCGGCATGGTGTTCCAGCACTTCGGCCTGCTGCCCCATCGCAGCGTGCGCGACAACGTCGCCTTGCCCCTGGAACTGCGCGGCGAACCCGAGGCCCTGCGCCACGCCGCGGCCGACGTGCAATTGCAAGCCATGGGCCTGGAAGGCTGGGGCGAGCACTATCCCCATGAGCTGTCTGGCGGCATGCAGCAGCGGGTCGGCCTGGCCCGGGCCCTGGTCAGCGAGCCGGACATCCTGCTGATGGACGAACCCTTCAGCGCCCTGGACCCGACCATCCGCCGCGACCTGCAAAGCCACTTTCTGCAGCTGGTGCGCGAGCGCGGCATCACCACCTTGCTGGTGACCCACGACCCGGCGGAAGCCCTGCGCCTGGCGGACCGCATCGCCGTGCTGCGCCACGGCCAGCTGATTCAGGTCGGCACGCCCGAGGAATTGCTGAAGCAGCCGGCGGATGCCGAAGTGGCGGACTTCTTCCAGGACCACGGCGCCCGCAGCGCCACGCCGGTGGCGACGATTGCCCCGCGCAAGAGCGCGACGACCCCGGCGCCGGTCAACCCCGGACTGTCCTTTGCCCAGGCCCTGCTGTTGGGGCCCGCCGCCCTGGCCGCCAGCGGTCGCGGTGGCCTGTACTGGCTGGGCTTCGCCCTGGAACTGGGGGCGGCCGCAGCCTTGGGGCAGGGGCTAGCCACGGCCAGTTTCGCCTGGGCCGCCCTGGCGCTCATCGGCTTGCTGCTCAGCCGCCTGTTGAGCCTGGCCCTGGCCCGCCGCCCCAGCCGCCTGGGGCGCTCGGACTGGCGTCTGCCGTGGCTGGTGTTGCTGCTGTCCCAGGCCCTGGTGCTGTGGCGGGTGTTGGCCACCGATGCCTCTGGCCCCTGGCTGCAATTTCCCGCCGACCGGCAAGTGCTGCTGGGCACCGCCGCGGCCATCGATCAACTGATTGCCTGGTCCCAGGTGACGTTCGAAAGCACCTTCGTCGGCGTGATAGTCGCCGTGCGCACGGTGATCGAAAGCATCGAAAGCCTGCTGGGCTGGCTGCCCTGGCCGGTGCCGGCCCTGGCCCTGGTGCTGCTGGCCTGGCGCAGCGCCGGCGCCGCCCTGGCCCTGACCAGCGCCGCGGCCTTGCTCTACATCGGCCTGTTCGGCTTCTGGGAACGGACCATCGCCACCCTGGCCCTGGTGGGCTCCTCGGTGCTGATCTCGCTGTTGATCGGCGTACCCGCCGGCATCCTCCTGGCCAAGCGCGCCCTGGCCCGGCGCCTGATCACTCCGCTCCTGGACGTGATGCAGACCTTGCCCACCTTCGTGTACCTGATCCCGGCGGTGGCGTTCTTCTCGGTGGGCAAGACCCCGGCGGTGATCGCCACGGTGATCTTCGCCCTGGCGCCGATGATCCGCCTCACCGCCCTGGGGATTCAGGAAGTGCCCAAGACCGCCGTCGAAGCGGCCCTGGCCCACGGCGCCACGCCGTGGCAGATCCTGACCAAGGTCGAACTGCCCCTGGCTGCGGGCTCCTTGCTGCTGGGGATCAACCAGACCCTGGTGATGAGCCTGTCGATGGTGGTGGTGGCGGCGCTGATCGGCGCCGGTGGCCTGGGCTACGACGTGATGACCGCGCTGCGCAACATCAAGGGTGGCGAGGGCATGTTGGCCGGCGCCGCGATCGTGTTCTGCGCGCTGATTCCCGACCGCATCATTCAAGCGACCCTGCGCCAGCGGGATCGCACATTGCATCAATCATGAGGTGTCCCTTGAACAAGTCGTTTACCCGTACCCTTGGCGCCGCCGCGCTGTTGTTGGGTTTGTCCCTGCCGGTGCTGGCCAAGGACAAGATCGTCATTGGCGAGCAGAACTGGACCGGCGCCATCGCCATCCAGAACATCCTTGGCGAAGTGATCAAGAGCCGCCTTGACGGCGAGGTTTCCTACCTCGCCGGTGACGTGCCGGTGCTGTTCGCCGCCGCTGCGAAGGGCGACGGCTCGGTGGACGTGCTGACCGATATCTGGCTGCCCAACCAGTCCGCCGCCTGGGCCAAATACGTCACCGGCGGCACCCGCTCGCTGGTGCCCAACAAGCAGCCGTACCTGGGGGTTCAGGGCTTCTACATCCCCGGCTACCTGCAAGACAAATACGGCGTGAAGTCGGTCTACGACCTGCAAAAGCCCGAAGTGGCGAAACTCTTCGAACCCCTGGGCGGCGGCAAGGCGCAACTGCTGGTGGGCCCGGCGGGCTGGGAATCGACCTACATCGGCGAGATCAAGGCCAAGGATTTCGGCTTTGCCGACAAATTCGAATCGGTGTCCACCGAAGCCTCGGTGACCTACGCCAAGCTCGCCGCCGCCTACAAGGCCCAGCGCGGCGTGGTGTTCTACGCCTACACCCCGGACTGGATCTTCTCCGCCTTCGACCTGCGCCGCCTGGATGAACCGGCGTTCGACGGCTACGCCCAGGACAACAAGAAGGGCGACCCGCTGTACAAGGCCGACGGCTGCTGGAAATTCATCAGCCCCACGGTGGATGCCGACTGGCTGAGCAAGAGCAAGATCACCTGCGCCTACCCGGATGCCCGGGTGTATGTCCTGGCGTCCACCGCCCTGCAAAAACGCGCACCGCGAATTGCCGCGTTCCTGGAGAACTTCAGCATCGAACCTCAGGCCCTGAACGACCTGATTCTCAAGATCGAAAAGGAACAGCAACCGGCGGTGCAGGCGGCCAAGGAATGGGTCGCGGCCCATCCGCAGATCGTTGATGGCTGGCTGGGTGCCAGCGGCGAGAAAGTGGGAGTGGCGCAATGAGTGGGGCGCCGGTGAACAGCCTCGAACAGGCGACCTTCGGCGCCGGTTGTTTCTGGGGCGCGGAAGCCGCGTTTCGGGCGCTGCCTGGGGTCGTGGACAGCCGCGTCGGCTACGCCGTGGAAGCGGCGGACGAAGCCTTGCAGATAGAAGTGGTGCAGGTGGATTTCGACCCGCAGGTGCTGGCGTATACACGCCTGATCGAACACTTCTGGGATCTGCATGATCCGACCTCGGTGGATCGCCAGGGCGAGCATGGCGGGGTGAAATATCGCTCGGCGATCTTCCACACCAACGCCGCGCAAGCCGAACAGGCGAGGGCGGCCAAGACCGCCCTGCAAGACTCCGGACGCCTCAACAAACCCGTGGCCACGGTGATCGTGCCCCTGGGCCGCTTCGACCTGGCGGATGAAGCGCACCAGCGTTACCTGGAGAAGAATGGCCTGAGCAGTTGCCACATCTGATCGTTTGCAGGTACGCAGGCTGTAGGAGCTGGCTTGCCGGCGAAGAGGCCCGTGAGCCATGCATCGTCTGGGCGGACGCCGTCGCTGGCAAGCCAGCTCCTACACGGTGGGACGGTACACACCGCTCCACCTTCAGGTCGGCCGGCAGGCCGCCACCCGGGCATTGATTACTTTGGGCTGGGCCGGCATTCCGGCATTTCCAAAGGGAGTCGCTGTCAGAGCGAACCCCTAAGCGGCCGTGACCACAGCAACGGATATGTACACCACCGCGGTAAAAAAGAAACGCAACAACGGATGTGTATTTCGAACCTCCCTGACGACCTCTATATCATCCCTTAAAATAAATTAGAGGGTGTCGTCACAAGACTCAAAAAACATTGATGGTTGGTCTATCCAGTTAGACGGCCAGCGTGTCGTGGCACTTGCAAGCCATCGGCGGCACGATATCTAGATTAATTTGTGGAACTCTCTGAAGCTTCATTTATCTAGCCGTTCACCGTCAGAGGAACTGATGGTGAAGCAATACTTCTGCTCAGATATTTGTATTGCCCTCTGGGCTATCAAAGCTTGTGGGCATGAGATTAAGCAGGCATCTGGGCAGAAAAACATAGTTTGTTTTTATCCAAATCTCTCGCATACGCTGAAAAGTATGGTCCCCGTTGGCCGGGTTTACCCTCGCAGGTACCGCCTAATTCAATCACCTTTTCATGAAAGCTTTTTACTTTTTCTACAGAGTCAACATTAAAACCAATCATCGTGCCATTTCCATTTGTTGCAGGCTCCTTGTTAAAGGGAGTTGCTAGCGCAAATGAGAAATTGCTGCTTTGCCAGTAAGTCATTCTGTCTGTTGATATCACGTACTTGAGTTCTGTTTTCTCAAAGAGTGCATTGTAGAACTCAATTGCGGCCTCCATGTTATTTGTGCCTAGGACGCAGTAGTTGACTCTCATAATTTAATATCTCGTATTTGTAGCAGGGGTTAGTACTCATGATTAGCATGTTAAAGCTGCTCATTGTCGTCATTATGCTGCAGGGCAGTGACAGTTTCCGTCAGGATTGATCGATACGCACAACAAGGGTAGGCCGCTGAGTTTAGGGAAATCCTACGTTAAGCCGGCTCGGCTTAGGTGCGTGTCATGCCCTTGCAACTCATCGGCGCCACGATATCTCCGACAATGTGTGGAGTTTGCTGAAACCGCATTTAGCCGGCCGCGAAGGTACCAGGGGAGGACGAGCCAAGGTTCACCAACACCGTATTGTGGGTTTGCGCGCCGGGGCACCTTGGAGAGACCCGCCAGGCGATCATGTTTCAGGTTTCAAACTCCACCTTTCCACCCCCCACCCAACGCCACCACCAACCCCACACTGGCCTGCAACTCCCTTGTCTGCACCGCCTGCAACCCCCGTTGTGCCTGCAAGGCTGCAGTCTGTGCTGTCACTACATCCAGATAGCTGACGGCCCCCGCCTGATAGCTGTTCATCGCCAAGGTCTGCGTGTGCTCGGCAGCATTCACCGCCGCCTGTTGGTCCAGCGCTTCCTGGTGCAAATCCCGCAGTTGCCCCAGGTTATCCTCCACCTCGCGCACCGCCCGCAGCACTTGCCCACGGTAATGGGCGGCGGCCTCTTCGAACTCGGCGTGGGCCTGGCGCTCATTGGCGCTCAGCCGGCCGCCGTCAAAAATCGGCAGGTTCACCAACGGCCCCAGGGCCCAATAACGATTGCCCGCCGCCAGCAGGTTGCCCACGCCCTGGGTCTGGCCACCGAGCATTCCGGTCAGGCTGAAATCCGGGTACCAGGCGGCGCGGGCGATGCCGATGCCGGCATTGGCGGCGTAGACCCGGCGTTCGGCGGCGGCAATGTCCGGCCGACGTTGCAGCAGGGGGCTGGGCAGTTGCTGGGGAATGCCCGGCAGGCTCAGCAGTTGCGTCGAGGGCGCCAGGTGGAACTGGCTGGCCGGCTCCCCCACCAGTTCACCGATGGCGTGTTCGGTGAGGTTGCGCTGGGCCCGCACTTCGTCCAGTTCCGCTTCGGCGCTGGCCAGTTGGCTCTGGGCCCGGGTCAGGTCCAGTTCCGAGGCGATCTGCCCTTGATAACGGTCGCGGGTCAGTTGCAGGGCCTGGGCGTAATCCTCCAGGGAGTGGCTGAGGATGCGGCTCTGGGCGTCCAGGCCATTGAGTTGCACATACAGGCTCGCCAGCTGTTTTTGCAGGCTCAGGCGCGCGGCTGCCAGATCATCCCCGGAGGCCTGGGCCTGGGCATCTCCGGCAGCCGCTTGATTGCGAATCCGCCCCCAGAGGTCGAGGTCCAAGCGCAGGGCAAAACCGGCGGTGTTGCTGTTGTATACCGAAGGCTGGGTGCTGCCGCGTAGCGGGCGGTTGTCCGACTGACGCTGGCGCAACGGTTGGGCGCTGGCGCTGATCTGCGGGAACAGCCCGGCCTGCAGCTGGCTGGCGTAGGCCTGGGCGCCGTCATAGTGAGCCAAGGCCGCGGCGAGGTCCGGGTTGGCCTGGAGCAGACGCTGTTGCAGGTCGTTGAGACGCGGGTCCTGGTACAACAGCCACCATTGCTCGGCGATCATCTGGGGCGTGGCGGCCGGGTGCCAGGGGCCGTCGGCGTTCTGTTCGCGATACTGCGCCGGCAGGTCGATGGGCGGCACCTGGTAGTGGGGCGCCAGGGAGCAGCCGTGCAGGGCCAGCAACAGCAGGGCGGCGAGGGGCTTAAGCCTTGGGCGCATGTTCGCCTCCCGCGTCCGCCAGTTGCACCAGGTCACCTTCGCGCAGGGCGTCCGGCGGGTTGTCGATGACCTGGTCGGTCGCTTGCAGGCCCTGGTCGATCACCAGCCGTTCCCCCAGGTCCAGGCCGATATGGATGCTGCGCAGGTGCACGTGGCGGGAACGGTCGATCACCGCCACCTGGGTGCCCTGGGCGCGGAAGATCAGGGCGCTGGCGGGGATGCTCACACCGTGGGTGTCGGCAGGGATGGCCAGTGTGGCTTCGGCATAGTCGCCGGGCATCAGCGCGCCGTCCGGGTTGGCGGCGACGAACTGTGCCAGCAGGGTGCCGGAGCGTGGGTCGATGGCGGTGGAGTCGCCCAGCAGTTGCGCGCTGAAGTGCTGGCCAGGGTGCTCGGGCACGGTCAGCTGCGCTTGCAGACCAGGGTGGATCACGCTGGCGTAGTTCTGCGGAATCGGCACGTAGAGCCGCAGTTTGTGGGTGTCCGCCAGGTCGAACAGCTCCGGGTCGCTGTCGTTGTCGGCCTTGATCAACTGGCCGATATCGGTGTGGCGGGCGGTGATGGTGCCGGCGAACGGCGCACGAATGGTCTTGTAGTCCTCCAGCGCCGAGAGCCGCGCATAGTCGGCGGCGGCCGCCTCGGCATTGGCTTTGGCGGCGGCTGCGTTGGAGGTCTTTTCATCGGCTTCCTGGCGCGATACCGAGTGGCTGGCCAAGAGGTTCTGCCAGCGCTCGGCGGTGGTCTGGGCCAGCCGGGCATTGGCTTGCTGCTGGGTCATCCGCGCCCGGGCCTGGGCCACTTGCTGGTCCAGGTCGGGGCTGTCGATATGGGCCAGTACCTGCCCGGCGGCCACGTGGGTGCCTATGTCCTGGGTCCAGTCCTTGAGGTAGCCGCTGACCCGGGCATGGATCGGCGCCTTGCTCCAGGCTTCCAGGTGCGCCGGCAGGCGCAGGGTGTCGCCCAGCACGTTGTGCTGCGGCTGGAACACCAGCACTTGCGGCACGGCGGCGGTTTCGGTCCAGGCAACGACGGCCCGTTCATGCCGGGTGCGCGCGGCCAGGCCGCTGGCCACCAGCAGGGCAGCCAGGCTCAGGCCGCCGATGCCCAGCAGCATCAGGCGTTTGCGCGAAGGGGTGTGATCAGGCGACATGGGTGTTTTCTCCAGCAACAGCGGATTGGGGACGGCGGCCGTGGACCAGGCTGAAGACCACGGGGACAAAGATCAGGGTGGCCACGGTGGCGAGCAACAGCCCGCCGATCACCGCGCGGCCCAGTGGGGCGTTCTGCTCTTCGGAAAGGGCCAGGGGCAGCATGCCGATGATCATCGCCAGGGCGGTCATGCACACCGGGCGAAAGCGCGTGTAGCCGGCTTCCAGGGCAGCCTTGAGGGCATCGCCGTGTTCCGCCAGGCGCTCGCGGCAGAAACTCACCACCAGGATCGAGTTGGCGGTGGCCACCCCCATGCACAGGATGGCTCCGGTCAGCGCCGGCACCGACAGCGAGGTGCCGCTCAAGAACAGCATCCACACGATTCCGGCCAGGGCCGCTGGCAACGCGGTGATGATCACGAACGGATCGACCCAGTACTGGATGTTGACCACGATCAGCAGGTAGATCAGCACCACCGCCCCCAGCAGGCCCAGGCTCAGGCCGCTGAAGGCTTCATGCAGGGCATCGATCTGCCCGTGCAGGCTGACCGTGGCGCCCTTGGGCCGCAGGGCCGCGGCGTCGTCCAGAACCTTTTGCATGTCGTGGGCCACGGCGCCCAGGTCGCGGCCCTGGACGTTGGCGTACAGGTCCAGTGTGGGCTGGATGTTGTAGTGGCTGACCACCGCCGGGCTCTCGACCCGGGAGATGTCCGCCAGGCCGCCGAGGATCTGCGACTGGCCGTTGCTGCCGGTGACCGGCAGCGCCTCCAGGGCCGGCAGGCTGTCCAGGCGGTACTGCGGGGTGGCGGCGACGATGGAATAGGACACGCCGTTCTTCGGGTTGAGCCAGAAGGTCGGCGCCACCTGGGAACTGCCGGCCAAGGAGGCCACCATGCTGTTGGTCACGTCGCGCTCGGTGATGCCCAGGCCGTTGGCCCGCAGGCGGTCGACCTTGACCTGCAGCGACGGGTAGCCGGTGGACTGCTGGATCCGCAGGTCGGCAATGCCCGGCACATGTTGCAGGCGCCGTTGCAGTTCCAGGGCGTAGGCACGGTTGGCCGCGTCGTTGGGCCCGGAGATTTTCACGTCCAGCGGGGCCGGGGCGCCGAAGTTGAGGATCTGGCTGCTGATGTCCGCCGGGAGGAAGGCGAACTGGCTGCCGGGGAAACTTTCCGGCAGGGCTTCACGCAGCTTTTTCTCCAGGTCGGCGCTGGGGGCGTGGCCGGGTTTGAGGGTGACCTGGATATCACCGTCCTGGGGGCCGATGGTGCCGCTGTTGCTGTAGGCCATGTCGATGCCGCTCAAGGGGATGCCGATGTTGTCGATGATGCTGTCCAGTTGCTCGGCCGGGATCACCTCGCGAATGCGCGCTTCGATGCGGTCGAAGGCCGCCGCGCTTTCCTCGATCCGCGTGCCCAGGGGCAGGCGCACGTGCAGGGCCAGAGCGCCGGCGTCGGTGGCGGGGAAGAAGTCCTGGCCCAGGCTCGGCAGCAGGGCGAAGGAGGCCAGCACGCAGGCCAAGAAGCCGAGGATGAAGGTCTTGCGTCGGCCCAGGGCCAGGTGCAACAGGCCGTGGTAGGTGTCGCGCACGCTGGAGAAACGCGCCTCGAAACCCTGTTGAAAGGCCAATAGCCCGCGCACCAGGGCATTGCGCGGCTTGGCATGCTGTTCGCCTTCGTGGTGGTTGATGAAGGCATCTTCCGGGTGGTGCCCCGGACCTGCTTCCGGCGTATGGGGCTTGAGCAGGTACATGGCCAGGGTGGGCACCAGGGTCCGCGAGAGGATGAACGAGCTGGCCATGGCGAAGATCACCGCCAGGGCCATGGGCCGGAACAGGTAGCCGGCGATGCCCTGCAACAGGAACATCGGCACGAAGACGATGCAGATGCACAGCAGCGAGACGAAGGCCGGGCCGACGATCTGCTTGGCGCCGTCGAGGATGGCCTGCTTGACCGCCTTGCCCTGTTCCAGGTGCCAGTTGATGTTCTCGATGGTCACGGTGGCGTCGTCCACCAGGATCCCCACCGCCAGGGCCAGGCCGCCCAGGGTCATCACATTCAGGGTCTGGCCGCTGAGCGCCAGCAGGGCAATGGCCGAGAGCACCGCCAGGGGAATCGAGGCGGCGATGATCAGTGTGGAGCGCCAGCTGCCGAGGAACAGCAGGATCATCGCGCTGGTCAGCAGGGCGGCGATGATGCCTTCCTGGGCCACGCTGCCCACCGACTGCTTGACGAACACCGAGGCGTCCCCCAGCAGTGAGGTCTTCAGCGCTGGCGGCAGGGTCTCATTGATGCGCGGCAGCATCTGGCGGATGCCGTCGACGATCGACAGGGTGGAGATGTTGCCGTTCTTCAGGGCCGGCATCAGCACCGCGCGGCGTCCGTCGACCCGCACGATGTTGGTCTGCGGCGGCGAGCCGTCGCGCACGTGGGCCACCTGGCCGATGGTGATCAGCGCGCCGTCCACGGTCTTGATCGGCAGGTCGTTGAGCTCCTCGATGGCGGTCGGGCTGTTGTTCAGCAGCACCGTGTATTCATCGCTGCCCAGCTTGGCGGTGCCCACCGGGATGATCTGGTTCTGCGCCGCCAGGGCATTGCCCACGTCCTGGGCCGACAGGCCCTTGGCGGCCAGGGCTTGCGGGTCCAGGTCGAGGGTGATCTGGCGCTGCTTGCCGCCCATGGGGGTGGGCATGGCCAGGCCGGGCAGGGAGCTCAGGGGCAGGCGGATGTTGTTCTGCACCAGGTCGCGGATCTTCGCCTCCGACAGGGTCGGGCTGGAAAACGCCATCTGCAGGATCGGCACCGTCGAGGCGCTGTAGTTGAGGATCAGCGGCGGGGTGATGCCCGGCGGCATCTGCTTGAGCACGGTTTGTGACACCGCGGTCACCTGGGCGTTGGCCGTGCGGATATCGACCCCGGGCTGGAAGAAGATCTTGACGATGCCCATGCCCGGCAGCGACTGCGACTCGATGTGCTCGATGTCGTTGACCGTGGTGCTCAGGGAGCGCTCGTAGGTGTAGATCACCCGCCCGGCCATGGCATCCGGCGACAGGCCGTTGTATTGCCAGACCACCGCCACCACCGGGATGCCGATATCGGGGAACACGTCGGTGGGGGTACGCAGGGCCGCCAGGGGCCCGATGATGCAGATGAATATCGCCAGCACGATGAACGTGTAGGGCTTGAGCAGTGCGGTCTTGACCAGCCCGAGCATGCCGAAAACCTCCGAGGGAGTGGGGTTGCAAACCTCGGCAGCCTGCAGCGACCCACCT
The DNA here is from genome assembly GCF_058797595.1 of Pseudomonas sp. GW823-FHT02C05. Taxonomy (NCBI): domain Bacteria; kingdom Pseudomonadati; phylum Pseudomonadota; class Gammaproteobacteria; order Pseudomonadales; family Pseudomonadaceae; genus Pseudomonas; species Pseudomonas sp. GW823-FHT02C05. The sequence continues at coordinate 593,001 of NZ_JBXAJU010000001.1, forward strand.
AACACGCGGCTTTCAGCCAGGTGAAGGAAGTTTTAGGTAAGGCCTGTATTTCCTTTCATGTGGATTCATTTGTTCTCGCACCGAGGCCTCGACAAGCTTGGTGGCCATCGGTGCAGGGGATTTTTCCGGGCTTGCGCCGCACTCATGACTGTCATTTGCGAGGTTGCTTCCATGTCCCTCAAACCCTTGTTGCTGCTGCCGGGCCTGGGCCTGGTGTGCCTGCTTTCGGCCTGTGCCGGGCCGCTGCCCAAGGCCGATCCTCAGCAGGCCTGGATCGATCTTGCTCCGGAGTCGCCCAACGACTTGCTGGCCGATAGCGTCGATGGCAAGCGCCTGAACGATGGCCGCTACTTCCAGGTCAGCCCCGGCCAGCACCGCTTGCGGATGGCCTTGCTGCAAGGGGCCAACGGCAACTCGGCGCAACCCGACTGCCTGGGGCGCCTGGACTATGCCGGGTTCCAGGCGGGGGGCCATTACCGACTGGTGGAGTCCAGCCAGGGCCAGGACGTCAGCGCCGAGCTGCTGGACGCCCAGGGCCGGCAGGTGGCCCAGAGCCGGCCGTTCAGTTGCCTGTAGGGCTTTTTTTTTTCCATTGCCAAGGTAGATTTTCATGACACTCAAACCGCTGCTGCTGATACCCGTCCTGGGCCTCGCGTGCCTGCTCGGCGCTTGCGCCGGGCCCATGCCCCGGCCCGATCCCAGCGAGGCCTGGATCGGCCTGCAGGAAGAGGCGCCCAACGACCTGATGGCCGAACGGGTGGACGGGCAGAAGATCGACGATGGTCGCTATTTCCAGGTCAAGCCCGGTGCTCACCGCCTGGACGTGACCCTGTTTGAAGAAAACGTCGGCGACTCCAACCAGCAAGACTGCGACGGCCACATCAGCTACGGCGGCTTCAAGGCCGGGGAGCATTACACACTGGTGGAGTCGAGCCTGGGGAACGAGGTGTCGGCGCGCCTGTATGACGCCAAGGGCAAGCAGGTAGCCAGTACCCACGACTTCAATTGCATGCCCGGCTGATGGGGCTGTTTACCGCGCTCAAACAAGGACATTTCGCTCACCACAAAGAGACGGGCCTGACTTCAGGCCCATGGCGAGCCACGGGATGATAAGGGCCTGTCTCCCAGCAAGCGGGCGTGCGTCATGAAGCAAGAGGCTGAAGCGGCGATCTCTTCCACCGAAGTGGCATTTGGCGAAGTGGCGCAAATGATCACCGCCGCGCGGCAGCGGGCAGTGCGCGCGGTGAATACTGAACTGGTGGAGCTGTATTGGCAGGTCGGGGCCTATATCAGCCGCAAGATCGAGGCGGCGGAGTGGGGTGATGGCGTGGTCCGGCAATTGGCGGATTACCTGGCGCGGCAGCAGCCGGGCCTGCGGGGTTTTACCCGGGCAAACCTGTTTCGCATGCGCCAGTTTTATGAGGCCTATCGTGCTGACGAGAAAGTCGCACCACTGGTGCGACAATTGTCCTGGAGTCACCATCTGGTGGTGATGGGGCAGAGTAAAGGGCCCAGTGAACGTGAGTTCTACCTGCGCTTGGCGGTCCAGGAACAATGGTCACGCAGAGAACTGGAACGGCAGATCAAATCCGCGCTGTTCGAACGCACGCTGACCCGCCCGGCCAATGCCTCGGCAACCTTGAAGCAGGCCCGTCCCGAGGCCCTGAAGGTCTTCAAGGATGCCTACATGGTGGAGTTTCTCGGCCTGGCCCAGGGGCATGACGAAGCCGACCTGCACCAGGGGCTGGTGCGCCAACTCAAGGATTTCCTGATCGAGATGGGGCGCGACTTCTGCTTTGTCGCTTCAGGCTATCCGCTGCAGGTCGGCGGGCGCGATTTCGCCCTGGACCTGCTGCTGTTCCATCGTGGGTTGAATTGCCTGGTGGCCGTTGAGCTCAAGGTCGGGCGCTTCGAGCCGGAGTACCTGGGCAAGCTGGACTTCTACCTGGAGGCCCTGGATCGCCAGGTGCGCAAGCCCCACGAGAATCCGGCCCTGGGTGTTCTGCTCTGCGCCAGCAAGCATGACGAGGTGGTGGAATATGCCCTCAACCGTTCCCTGTCGCCGGCGCTGATCGCCGAGTACCGGACCCAGTTGCCGGACAAGCAACTGCTGCAGGCCAAGCTGCAGGAGTTCTATGCCCTGGACACCCAGGCGCGGTGAGTCGGGTGGCCATGGTGTCGGGAGCGCTGCACTGCCTTGGTGAGTCGAATGCCCAGCCTGGCGCCGACCTCTGGCTCATTCCGACTCGCTGCCGAACCAGTCGGCCAGGCGTGCGCTGGCTTGTTCCCGGACCTCGGCGTTGATGTGGGCGGCCACTGTCACCACTGAGCCGGTCAACAGGCCGAGGTCATCGACGTACCCGGCCCCGGGGATCAGGTCGGGGATGATGTCCAGCGGCAGCACGAAGTAACCCAGGGCGGCATAGATGGTGGTCTTGGCCCAGATCGGGGTTTGCGGCCGTTGCGCGGCGTAGTAGAGCCATAGGGCTTTCTGGATCAAGGCCCGGCCGATGCGCGAGGCGTAGCGGCCGATCTTGCGCCAGAAACAGAGTTCAAGGGACTGGGCGGTGGACATGGCGCACTCCTGGGGGACATGGGTCCAGGTCATGGTCGCCACCCGAGCGCTGGACCGGCAGAGGCCAATATTTCCCCGGTCGTTCTCAGCGTAGGAGCCGGCTTGCCTGCGAAAGGGCCGGACCAGGCGCCGTGAATCTTGCGTCAGGACAGGGGCGCCTGTGAGGACGCCTTCGCTGGCAAGCCAGCTCCTACGGGGGGCGCACATGATGCTGTAGGAGCCGGCTTGCCGGCGAAAGGGCCGGATCAGGCACCGTGAATCTTACGTCAGGACAGCGGCGCCTGTGAGTACGCCTTCGCTGGCAAGCCAGCTCCTACGGGGGGGCGTACACGATGCTGCAGGAGCCGGCTGGCGAAGGGGTCAAGGGGCAATCAGCCCCAGGGCGCCGCCGGCCAGCAGCAGGGCAGCGAGGATCCCGGTGATGGCGAACAGCTGTTGCAACCGCGGGCCGGCCAGGTGGCTGGCTACCTGGCGTCCCAGCACCAGCCCCAGGACCGCCCCCAGGGCAAAGGGCGCGCCCACCGCCCAGTGCATGATCCCGCTGAGGCTGGCGGTGACCACGCTGCCCAGGGAGACCAGGGCGATCACCGCCAGTGAGGTGGCGACGATGCTCTTGCTGTCCAGGTTGGTGTAGCGGCTCAGGGCCGGGATGATGACGAAGCCGCCACCCACCCCCAGCAGCCCGGAAAGCAGCCCCGAGAGCATTCCGGTGAAGGTCAGCGCCCGGGCGCAGGGCAGGGTCCAGCGCAGGCGGCCCTGGGCCGGGTTGAGCACGCAGGGCATGAAGGCCGGGCGCGGCGCCGGCTGGCCCTGTTTCAGTTCCAGGCTGGCCTTGCGCAGGATGCGCCCGCAGGCGTACAGCAGCACCAGGGAGAACAGCAGCGCCAGCGGCAGGTTGGGTAGGCGGTGGGCCAGCCACAGGCCCAGCGGCGCCATGAGGATGCCGATGCCGGCCACGAACCCCGCCGCGCGGTAGCGCACGATGCCCTGGCGCAAACCCAGCACCGCGCCGACGCTGGCTGCCAGGCCCACCGCCAGCAGGCCGATGGGCGCGGCCTCGACCATGCTCAGGCCCAGGCCGAAGACCAGGAGCGGCACGGCGAGGATGCCGCCACCGGCCCCGGTCAGGGCCAGGATCGCGCCAATGATCGCCCCCAGCCCGGCGCCCAGAAGACTGTGTTCGCTCATGCTTTCGGGGTGTCCGTGGCCAGGGTCGGGTGGGCCAGCCATTCGTGGCCCTTGAGCATGCCGCGCCAGTACAGCGGTGGCAGGATCCGTTCCTTCAGCCACCAGGCGCGACGGGTTGGCTGGCGCCCGTCCAGCAGCCAGCGCGGGAAACTCGGTGCCAGCTTGCCGCCATAGGTGAATTCGGCGAGGACGATCTTGCCCCGTTCCACGGTCAGCGGGCAGGAACCGTAGCCGTCGTATTCGGCCAGGCGGGTCAGGCGCTTGAGGGCCACCAGCACATTGTTGGCCACCACCGGTGCCTGTTTGCGTGCCGCTGCGGCGGTCTTGGCATTGCTGGTATTGGTGGCGTCCCCCAGGCCGTGGATGTTCACGTAGCGCTTGTGGCGCAGGCTGCCCGGGTCGACGTCGATCCAGCCGGCGGCGTCCGCCAGGGGGCTCTGGCGGATGAAGTCCGGGGCGCACTGGGGAGGCACCACGTGCAGCATATCGAAGGCCCGTTCCAATGTTTCCTGGCGGCCATCGGCCAGGGTGCGGACAAAGGTCGCGCGTTTGGCCGGGCCGTTCACCGCCACCAGGTTATGGCCGAAATCCAGTTCGATGGCGTATTTCTTCACGTATTCCATCAGCGCCGGCACGTAGTCGGCGACGCCGAACAGCACACCGCCGGCATTCAGGAAGCGCGGCCTGATCTGCCCCAGGCGGCCGTGGCGCAGCCAGTGGTCGCAGGACAGGTACATGGCCTTCTGTGGCGCTCCGGCGCACTTGATCGGCATCGGCGGCTGGCTGAACAGCGCCTCGCCCTGCTGCAGTTGCTGCACCAGTTGCCAGGTGTAGGGCGCCAGGTCGTAGCGGTAGTTGGAGGTCACGCCGTGGTTGCCCAGGGCCTGGGGCAGGCCGTCGATGGCGGCCCAGTCGAGCTTGAGCCCGGGGCAGACGATCAGTTGGTCATAGGCCAGCACCCGGCCGTCCTCCAGTACGAGGGCGTTGTGTTCCGGGTCGAAGCGGCTGACCGCGTCCTGGATCCACTTGACCCCCTGGGGCATCAGCTCGGCCATGGCGCGCTCGGTGGACTGGGCGCTGAATACTCCGGCGCCCACCAGGGTCCAGCCGGGTTGGTAATAGTGGTGCCGGGCAGGGTCGATGAGTGCCACGTCCAGGTGTGGATCGCGGGTCAAGAGGCTGGCAGCAACGGCGATGCCGGCGGCACCGCCACCGACGATCAGCACCTGGTGGCTGCCGTCGACAGTGGGCAGGGCCGGGTTGAAGGGGCGCATGGCAAGGTCTCCGTGTGGAGTAGGTAATAGTTATAGGGTGTTCAGGGGAATCTTCAGGTAGCTCACGCCGTTGTCCTCGGGCTCGGGGAAGTGCCCGCTGCGCATGTTGACCTGCACCGAAGGCAGGATCAGCACCGGCATGTCCAGGGTCGCGTCGCGGGCTTCGCGCATGGCCACGAAGCTGTCTTCGTCGACCCCCTGGTGAATGTGGATGTTGTTGGCGCGCTGCTCGGCGACGGTGGTCATGTACTGCAGCTCGCGGCCGTTGGGCAGGTAGTCGTGGCACATGAACAGCCGGGTGCTGGGGGGCAGGGCGAGGATCTTGCCGATGGAGCGGTACAGGGTCCGCGCGTCGGCCCCGGGGAAGTCGCAGCGGGCGGTGCCGTAGTCGGGCATGAACAGGGTGTCGCCGACAAAGGCCAGGGTTTCGTCGCCGACCTGCACCAGGTAGGTCATGCAGGCCGGGGTATGCCCCGGGGTGTGCATGGCCCGCGCGGTGAGGCCGCCGATGGCGAATTCGGCGCCGTCTTCGAGCAGCACGTCGAACTGGCTGCCGTCCCGGGCAAAGGCCGGGGCTTCGTTGAACAGCGCGCCGAAGGTCTTCTGCACCCGGGTGATCTGGTTGCCGATGGCCACCTGGGCCCCGAGCTGCGCCTTGAGGTAGGCGGCGGCCGACAGGTGGTCGGCATGCACATGGGTTTCCAGGATCCAGTCGACCCGGGCGTCCAGCTCTTTCACCCGGGCGATCAGGCGGTCGGCGGACTCGGTGTGGGTGCGGCCGGATTTCGGGTCGTAGTCCAGCACGCTGTCGATCAATGCGCAGTGGCGGCTGGCCAGGTCCATCACCAGGTAGCTGATGGTCCAGGTATGGCTGTCGAAAAAGGCTTCTACACGCAGCGTGTCGCTGATGATCATGGGGCACTCCAGGCAATGAAGGTGAGGGCAGTCTGCGCTGACGCTCGTTTCTTGAAGTGTCAATAAGCGTGCCAACCCGAAACGGCGTCGTTTGGCGCCTGTTCATTGGTTTAGACGCTTTTTCAACCCCTTGGTGATGTGTTGTCGCCAGGACTGTCATCCGGGCTTGGCAGTCATTTGGCAGTTGCTGGCAGAAAATGGCAGTGATGGCGCCCATGCTTTAAGCTGCCGCCTCTGCCCCGGAGTTGCCCATGTCCCTGATTGCCACCGACCTAGTCCCGCCACCGATGTCCGCCCTGGTGTCCTACCTCGAACACGACCCGCAGCCCACCATAGTGCTGGACACCGACTACAACATCATCGCCGCCAACACCGCCTACCAGCGTCAGTTCGGCGTGGCCGGCAAGCCCCACGTGGGCGCCAAGTGCTACCGGGTGTCCCACCAGTTCGCCGTGCCCTGCGACCAGGCCGGCGAGCATTGCCCGATGCGCAAGGCCCATGACAGCCGCGTACCGGAACGCATGCTGCACATCCACCACACGCCCCGGGGGCCGGAGCATGTGGACGTGGAGCTGCGGCCGATCATTGGCCAAGACGGCACGGTGGTGGCCTATGTCGAGCGCCTGAGTTCGGTGGCCGTGGCCTCGGTACAACCCCAGCAGAAGGGCCTGGTGGGGCGCTCGCCGGCCTTCAACGAAGCCTTGGGCGCCTTGCAGCGGGCGGCGCCGGCGCCGATCCCGGTATTGCTCCAGGGTGAATCCGGCACCGGCAAGGAGCTGTTCGCCCGTGCCCTGCACGACGGCAGCCCCCGGGCCAGCGGGCCGCTGGTGGTGGTGGACTGCACCGGGCTCACCGAAAGCCTGCTGGAAAGCGAATTGTTCGGTTATGAAAAGGGCGCCTTCACCGGTGCCCTGCAGCGCAAGATCGGCCTGGCCGAAGCCGCCCATGGCGGCACCCTGTTTCTCGACGAGATCGGCGAAGTGCCCCTGGCCATGCAGGTCAAACTGCTGCGCCTGATCGAGTCCGGCAGCTTTCGCCCGGTGGGCAGCCTGCGCACCGTGCACTCGGATTTCCGCCTGGTGGCGGCGACCCACAAGCCGCTCAAGGAAATGGTCGCCGCCGGCACCTTCCGCCAGGACCTGTACTACCGCATCAGCGCCTTCCCGATCCGCCTGCCTGCCTTGCGCGAACGCAGCGACGACCTGCCACTGCTGATCGACAGCCTGCTGCGCCGGCTTGACCCCGGGGTAGTGCCGCGGGTCGATCCCCAGGCCCTGGCCCAACTGAGCCTGTACACCTACCCGGGCAATATCCGCGAGCTGCGCAACATCCTCGAGCGGGCGCGGCTGTTCAGCGACGACGGGGTGATCCGCCTGGCGGACCTGCCGCCGGAGCTGCGCAGCACGCCGGCACCAGCGCCGCCGGGCCGCCGCCGCGGCAACAAGGACCTGGAGCAACTGGCCCATGCCCTGGAGGTGTTCGAGGGTTCGCGCAGTGAGCTGGCCAGGGCCCTGGGCCTGAGCGAGCGGACCCTGTACCGGCGGCTCAAGGCCCTGGGTCTGTAGCGGCGGGCGAGGGTGGCAGGGCCACCTCAATCTTGGGCGGGGTGGTTCTGGAGGGGCAGGTCGCAGGCCATCACCCACATGCCGATCTGTTCCAGGTCGGTGCTGAACGGCACCTCGTCGACCTGCCGCAGGCCGGCGCTTTCATAGAAGCGCCGGGCGCCGCTGTTGCTCTTGAGCACGTCCAGCCACAGGCAGGGCTCACCGGCAGCGCTGGCCCGTTGCAGCACATGCTCCAGCAACCGGCGGCCATAGCCCTTGCCGGCCTCGGACTTGAGCAGGTAGATCTTCTGCAGTTCGGCCCCGCGCCGGGCTCCATCGGGCAGTGGCCGGTTCCAGTTGAGCTTGGCAAAACCGATGGGCTGCTGCTGCGGATCCAGGGCCAGCAGCCACAGGTGCAGGTGCTTGTCGGCCAGGGACTGTTCCAGGGGGGCGGGGGCAAAGTCCTGGGCCAGGAACTGCTGCATGCCTTCGGTGCTCCAGATCGCGGCGAAGTGCTCGCGGTAGGTGGCGCAGCCAATGGCCTGGAGGGTGTCGATGTCGCGGCTGTCGGCTTCACGGATGGTGATCATGCGTCATTCCTCGAGGGGCGGCTGGCCGGTGTCGCCGGGCTGGCGGCTGGCCCGCAATCCGGACGGGGCAGCTTACTCCGTTGCCCAAAGGGGCTCCAGCGTTCGGGCCGGGGCACGATGGCGGCGCGCCGTGGTCGTAGTTGCAGCCCCCTTTTTACCGGCGTGCGGGATGTTTGGCGCAGCGTCGGGTTCTTCCGGAGATGCCATGAGCCAGGCCGTACTTGCCACCGAAACCAACCGCCGCCAATTGCAGCAGATCATCTCCGGCCTGTCCGACGGGGTGATCCTGATCGAGACCGACAAGCCCCGGACCCTGCTCTGGGCCAATGAAGCGGCCCTGGCCATGCACGGCGTCAGCACGGTCGAGCAGTTGGGCGGCAATCTGCGCGAATACGCCCGGCGCTATGCCTTGCGCTACCGCAACAACCATCCACTGGGCCTGGACAGCTACCCCATCAACCGGGTGGCTGCCGGAGAGACCTTCAGCGACGTGGTGGTGGAGGTCCAGGCCGAGATCGACGGCGAACCCCGGCACTGGGTGCACCGGGTGCGCAGCATGATCCTCGAGGACCGCAATGGCGCGCCGGAGTCCCTGGTGCTGATCCTCAGTGACGCCACCGACTGGGCCAGCGCCGAGCAGCGCTTCGAGAAGACCTTCAACGCCAACCCGGCGCCGGCGGTGATCTGCCGCCTGGGGGATTTGCGCTACATCAAGGTCAACCAGGGCTTCCTGGAGATGACCGGCTATGCCCGGGACCAGGTGATCGGCCGTTCGGTCTACGAGCTGGACGTGCTGGAAGACGCCGAGCACAAGGAACTGGCCGTCGAACGCCTGGGGCAGGGTGCGACCATCCCGCAGATGCAGGCCGAGCTGCGCCTGCCCGAGGGCGGCAGCAAGCTGGTGATCGTCGCCGGCCAGCCGCTGGACATCAACGACGAGGACTGCATGCTGTTTTCCTTCATGGACCTGGAGCCGCGGCGCAAGGCCGAGATCGCCCTGCGCCAGAGCGAGGAGCGTTTCGCCAAGTCGTTCCGCCTGACCCCGGTGCCGACCCTGGTGTGCAGCGCCGAGCAGCAGATCGTCGATGTCAACGAAGCCTTTCTCGACACCTGCGGCTACAGCAGCGAAGAACTGCTGGGCAAGACCGTGCAGGACATCGGTTTTATCGCCGAGCCCCAGGCAGCCGAGCAGTTGTTCGGCCGCCTGGAGAAGAGCGGCAACGTCATGGGCCTGGACCTCAAGGTGCGCAAGAAGGGCGCCGAGCAGGTGGACTGCGTGGCCTACGCCGATACCGTGCTGATCCAGGACAGCCCCTGCTACCTGCTGGTGCTGATGGACATCAGCGAGCGCAAGCGCTCGGAGCTGGAGCTGGTGGGCGCCATCGAGGAGGTGATGCGTGATGCCTCCTGGTTCAGCCAGACCCTGATCGAAAAGCTCGCCAATGTGCGCAACACCCGCAGCGCGCAAGCCCCGGCGGTAACCTCTGCCGAGCTCACCACCCGCGAGCGCGAGGTCCTGGGGCTGATCTACCAGGGGCTGGCGGACAAGGAAATTGCCGCGCAACTGCAGTTGGCCCCCAACACCGTGCGCAATCACGTGGCCACTCTGTACTCCAAGCTCGATGTGCACAGCCGCGGCGAGGCCATTGTCTGGGCCCGGGAGCGCGGGCTGTTTGCCGGCAGTGCCGGCTGACCCAGTGCAAATGCACCAGTGCAACCAGTGCAAATGCGCCTTTTGCCCAGGGGCGGGCCTTTCTATCCTGTGATTCTGCGCAGGGCTCTGTATCGGGCCTCTGCCATTCATGAACCGCAGTAGAAGGAGCGCCAGCATGGCTAGCGAACAGATCAAGGGCACAGTGGGCAAGGTGGCCGGCAAGGCCGAGGCCGTGGTGGGTGAGTGGCTGGATGATGAGCAACTGCAAGCCCGCGGCATGGCCCGGGAAGCCGCCGGGCAATTGCAGGAAAAGTACGGCCAGGCCCTGGACCAGGGCGAGCGCTGGGTCCGGGACAAACCGCTGTTGAGCGTGGCCCTGCTGGCCGGCGTCGGCCTGTTGGCGGGCCTGCTGCTGCGGCGCCGCTGAAATGCCGGCGGCCGTCACCCTGGCGCAGTTGCGCGCTTGTATCGAGCAGCGCCTGGCGCCCCTGGCCTGCAGCTTCAGCAACGCCGGTGACGGCACCCTGACCCTGCGGGTGTTCGAGCCGGCCAGCGGCCGGGTCGACCTGGTGGTGACCGGGCTCAGCGCCCGGGCGCTGCAGAGCGAGGCCGATGTGCAGAAGATCATCGACGAACTGCTCTATGAGCTGGGCAGCAACTCCCTGGGCCAGCTCGATCTGGCGCCCTGAACCCGGCCTTGCACCGGGGCCGGTCGATGGCGACAGCCCACGGCCTGAACTATAAGCAAAGGGTCGACGGTCGGGTTCCCGGCCGTCATCTCCAGCCTTTTGCAGGTGCCCGGGCATGCCTTCAACCCTGTTGCCGCGCCGTATTTTCCTGATCACCTCGCTTTTCTGGATGGGCCCATGAACGCCCGGGCCCAGGGCTTGCCCCGGCGCCTGGAAAACATCGTGCTGGTGGCGGATCTGGCGGGCACTGCGGTGTTTGCCGTAGAGGGCGCGATCAGCGCCATGCGCGCCCAGCTGGACCTGCTGGGGGTGATGGTGATCGCCTTTATCGTCGCCCTTGGCGGAGGGGTGACCCGTGACCTGCTGATTGGCGCCACGCCGCCCAAGGCCGTGGCCGACTGGCGGTACCCGGCGCTGGCGCTGCTGATGGGCGGGCTGGCCTTCGTGGCACGGGACTGGGTGCTGGGGTGGTCCGGGCCGCTGCTGATTCTGCTGGACGCCGCGGGGTTGGGGCTGTTTGCCGTGGCGGGCACGCAGAATGCGCAGAACTTCGGCATCTCGCCCTTTGTCTCGATGCTCATGGGTACGGTGAGCGGGGTGGGGGGCGGGGTGATTCGCGACATTGTCCTGGCCCGCATTCCCCTGGTGCTGCAGGTCGACCTGTATGCCAGCTCGGCCTTTGTCGGCGCGGCCAGCCTGGTCATCGCCCGGCGCCTGGGCGTGCCGCCTTTATGGTCGGCCTGGCTGGCGGGCACCGTCTGTTTCGCCCTGCGCATGCTCTCGGTGCGCTACGGCTGGCAACTGCCCAAGGCCTTGTAGCCGCTGCCGCAGGCTGTGAACGGCTTGGGCGGCATTGCGACGCAGAAGACACCGGGAGCGTGAGAGCGCGGAAGGTTTGGCGCAAGATCGTCAAGCAAGGCCCTGCGTACCGAACGCGGCCCGGCCTTTCGCAGCTTCGCAGGCTCAGCAGTGGCTACAGGATCACAGGGTCACAGGCACCGGATCACAGGGGCGTGGAGGCCGGGCTCAATTGTCGGCAATCAGGCTCGGCCGGCAGTCCAGGCTCAGGCGCGCGCCGCCGCGTTCGCTGCTGCCCACCTCAAGCTTGAAACCGTGCAGGCTGACAATCGCCGCGACGATCGACAGGCCAAGGCCAAACCCGCCCTGGGCATTGTTTTCATCCACCCGGTAAAAGCGCCGGAACACCGCCGCCCGTTCCGCTGCGGGTATTCCGGGGCCTGAGTCGAGCACTTCCAGGCGCGGGCTGCCGTCGTCGTCGATCCCCCGCAGGATCACTTCGCCCCCCGGTGGGGTGAACTTGATGGAGTTGCTCAGCAGGTTGGCCAGGGCCTCGAACAACAGGGCGCGGTCACCGGTGAGGCTGGGCAGGCTCGCCGGTACATCCAGCACCAGGGTCAACTGGCCTTCCTCGGCCAGGGGTAGGTAGAAGTCATAGAGCTCGTGCAGCAGGGGCAGGGGGTCGAGCACCAGGAAGCCCGAGCGCCGCTGCTGGTCCTCCAGTTCGGAAATCCGCAGCAACCCGCGAAAGCGCGCCATCAGGGTGTCGGCCTCGGCCAGCAGCTGGTCCATCTGCAGGGCCTGGGGCGAGCCTTCCTCGGCCTGTTGCTGCAGGCGATAGAGCTGGGCCCGCAGGCGGGTCAGCGGGGTGCGCAGGTCGTGGGCGATGTTGTCGCACACGCCCTTGACCTCATGCATCAGCCGTTCGATGCGTTCGAGCATGGCGTTGACGATGGCCGCCAGCATGTCCAACTCGTCGCGCCGGTCCGACAGTGGCAGGCGCCGGGTCAGGTCGCCGGCGACTATGGCTTCGGCGCTGGCCTGGATCTGGCGGATGCGCCGCAAGGGCCGGCGGCGCAGCAGGTGCCAGCCGGCGGCGCCGGGAATGATGGTCAGGGAAATGCCCCAGAGCAGGGCGTGGAGAATGATCCGGGTCACCGCGAACAGCGAGCCGTTGTCGCGCACCAGCACCAGCCAGCGGCCATCCCGGGTGTGGGTGGCCACGGCGTCGCAGCTGTCGCGGGGCAGGCTCGGGTCGTCGGAGTCGATGCAGTTCTTCAGTTCGTGGATCTTGCCGTCCAGGGGCAGGTCGTCGGGTATCTGCCGGATCGGCCCGCTCAGGGGCCGGCGCTGCTCATCGAACAGGCCGTAGGCGTCGATGGCCCGCATGTCGAAAGTCATGCTGGTGGTCAGGGCTTCCACCAGCTGGTCGCCCTCGAAGCGCGCGAACAGGTGCTGGCGCTGCATCAGCGAGTGCTTGGCCAGGCTGTCCAGGTAGGTGGAGACCTCGTAGTACAGCACCCCCATGAGGATGCAGCTCCAGGCCACGAACAGCGTGCTGTAGAGCGCCAGCAGGCGGCTGCTGGAGGAACGCCAGCCTTTAGAGGGGTTCAGCAATGACATAACCCGAGCCTCGCACGGTGCGGATCAACGGGGTCATGCCGGGCGGGTCGATCTTCTTGCGCAGGCGGCCGATGTGCACGTCGATCAAATTGGTCCCGGGGTCGAAGTGATAGCCCCAGACCTCCTCGAAGATCATCATCCGCGAGAGGATCTGCCCGGTGTTGCGCATGAGGAATTCCAGCAGCTTGTATTCGGTGGGCAGCAGGCTCAGCAACTGGTCGGCGCGGGTTGCCTCGCGGCTGATCAGGTTCAGTTCCAGGTCCGCCACCCGCAGGCTGGTGTCGAAATCCTTGACCGTGTTCTTGCGCCGCAGCAGCACTTCGACCCGGGCCGCCATCTCGTCGGAGGCGAAGGGCTTGGTCAGGTAGTCGTCGCCCCCGGCCCGCAGGCCGCGCACCCGTTCATCGACGTCGGAGAGGGCGCTGATCATCAGGATCGGCGTCGACACACCGATGGTGCGCAGGGTGGTGACGATGGCCAGGCCGTCCAGTTCCGGCAGCATGCGGTCCAGGGTGATCAGGTCGTAGTCGCCGCTCACGGCGCGCACCAGGCCCTCACGGCCATTGTCCACCCAATCCACGTCGAGGCCGTGGCTGCTCAGTTCGGCGACGATTTCCCGGGCGGTCACGGCGTCGTCTTCGATGGTCAGAATGCGGGTCATAGGCGTTACCTGTTTGGCGGTTCGTGACACAGGCGGGCATTTTGCCAAGAAACGGCGGCCGCAATTCTAAAAAAACTTTCATCTGCGCCTCCAGGACTCTCTCCAGACCTTGAACAAGCCCCTGCCAGAGGCCGCGCTGCCTGATATTATCGCGCCACTTTTATGGCCAGGAGGCACATCCATGACGGGCCTGCCCCGGGTTGGCTGGAAGCCATTGTCCTTTCTCTGCCTGATGGTGCTGTGCAGCAGCGCGGTGCTGGCGGCCAACCAGCCCTGTTCCGGGCGCAAGGGCGGCATCGCCCGTTGCGACGGCGAGCTGTTCCTGTGCAACGACGGCTCCATCAGCGCGTCGAAAAAGAACTGCGCCCTGATGTCCGGCCAGCGCTCCACTACCCCGCGGGCCGAGCCCCTGCTGCGCGACGCCCAGGGATGCAGCTGTGGCAGCGGCAGTTTCTGCACCGGGCCCCGGGGCGGGGTGTACTGCCTGACCCCCAGTGGCAACAAGAGCTACAAGCGGCATTGAAAACCCGATTGACCTTCTGTGTATCAAGGTGTTGTGCAATGAACTACGCATCACGTTTCAAAGGACTGCTGTGGCTGCTGGTGGCCAGCCTGCTGTTGAGCCTCGCCGTGGATCTGGCGCTGCGCCTGCCCGGTTACCTGGAGGCCTATGCTGCCGACCCTCGCTATGCGCGCTGGATGCTGGCGTATCGCGGCCTGGACGTCCTGGTCATCGCCCTGATGGCGGTGGCCGTGCCGGGAATCATGCGGCTGCTGGATTTTCGTCGTTCGGCCTGGCTGGCATTGCCGCTCTTTACCTTGTGGGGGCAGGGTATCGGGCAATTGGCCCTGGTGGGCAACCTGCTGCTGGCCCTGTGGGTCCTGGTACTGGTGGTGCACCTGTGCTGGACCCGCGGCCGGGAGCTCTACCGGAGCCGGCAGGCCTGAGCACCGGGCGGGCCGTGCAGAACGCCCGCCCGAAAACTCCCGGGCCGGTAAATTGCACGATCCGGGATTGTCTTCTTATCGCAAGTCATTGAAATAAAAGCGCTTATAAAGTTCGTGCAACTGGCACGGTGGCTGCACTTGTCCCTTCGAGACGTGTAACACCATTTTTCATGCCTGGAGCTGAACAACAATGAACAGACCCTCTGAACACCTGCTGGCCACCGCAGATGCCTCGAGTCATCACTCGGGCGTGTCCTGGGCGGCGATCTTTGCTGGCGCCGCGGCGGCCGCCGCTCTTTCGCTGATCCTCCTGTTGCTGGGCTTCGGCCTGGGCTTTTCCGCGGTTTCGCCCTGGGCCGGCAGCGGCATCAGCGCCAAGGGCCTGGGCATTTCCAGCATTGTCTGGCTGGCCGTGACGCAGATCATCGCTGCCGGCCTGGGCGGTTACATCGCCGGGCGCCTGCGGGTGAAGTGGGCCAACCTGCATGGCGATGAAGTGTATTTCCGCGACACCGCCCATGGCTTCCTGGCCTGGGCCGTGGCCACCCTGGTCACCGCGACTTTGGTGGTGGGGTCGGTCAGCAGCGTCATCAGCGGCGGCGTGCATGCCGGCGCCCAGGTGGCTTCCGGCGCCGCCGGTGCCATGACCCAGGTGGCCGGCCATGCTGCCGCCCAGGGTTCCCAGGATGACTACGGCTACTTCGTCGACAGCCTGTTCCGCGACGATCGCCCGGCGGCGGTCAGCGATGACGCGGCCCGTGGCACGGTATCGCGGATCTTCGTGCGCACCCTGAGCAACGACGGCCAGTTGGCCCCTGAGGACCGCAGCTACCTGGCGCAATTGGTGGCCCAGCGTACCAACCTCAGCCAGGCCGATGCCGAGCGTCGGGTCGATGAAGTCTTCGCCAAGACCCGCCAGGCCGTGGAAGAAGCCAAGCAGGCCGCCAAGGAAGCTGCCGACACCGCAGCCAAGGTGGCTGCCTGGTCGTCGCTGTGGATGTTTATCGCGCTGTTGTGCGGGGCCTTCTTCGCCAGCCTCGCGGCGACCTTTGGCGGTCGTCGTCGGGACGCCGTGGTCTGGCTTGAAAGCGATGTCCAGCCGCGCACCGTAGCCCCCACCCCCGTTCACTGATCCAGGAGATTTCCCATGCGCTCATTACTCTTGTGGTTCCTCGGTGTGCCGATCCCGGTGATTATCCTGATCGCCCTGTTCATGCACTGATTCAAGCTATAAAGCCCGGCCCGAACGGGCCCGGGCCTTCCCGAACGCCGCTGCCGGCCATTGCCGCCAGCGGCGTTTTTGTGCGCGGTATCGCAGTTTTGCAAGGGCTGGCCACCGTCGGGTGCGAGGCAGCCGTTTGCTTGGCCCAGATCAATATCCGTGTCCGACAAACCGACTAGATTGGCCCGCGCTCGGTTCTGACAAACAGCTTGGGACCGGGACGTTGCCCGGTCCCGACCGCAGCAGCATGGACGGCGGGACGCCGGCAACCCCATTCATTTTTCACGGATGAACCCACAATGCGTCAGATAGACCGCAACTTCGATATTCAGCCGCTGCAGCATGCGGACATGACCATCAGCCTCAATGGCCAGCCAGTCACTGCCGCCCTGGGTGAAACCGTCCTCAGCGTGATCCAGGCCACCGGCCTGCGCCAGGTAGCGCGCAACGATCACGGGCAACTGGTCGGCGCCTACTGCGGCATGGGCGTGTGCCATTGCTGCCTGGTGCAGATCGACGGCCGGCACAAGCGCCGCGCCTGCCAGACCCTGGTCAAGCCGGGGATGCAGGTGCAGACACTGAGCAACCGCATCACTGAAACGGAGCCCACGTTATGAGCCTGAACCCGGTGATCGTCGGCGGTGGGCCGGCGGGCATGGCGGCCGCCATCGAACTGGCCGAGCACGGTGTGCGCAGCACCCTGATCGAAGAGGCCTCGCGCCTGGGGGGCGTGGTCTACCGCGGGCCGTTGCGCGACGGCGTGCAGCTGGATTACCTGGGGCCGCGCTACTGCGAAATGCTGGCCAAGCTGCACGGCGATTTCGCCGACCACGAACAGATGATCGACGTGCGCCTCAACAGCCGGGTAGTGGGCGCCGAGGGCACCCAGAGCCTGGTGCTGCTCGATGGCGAAGAGCAGGTGCAGCAGGTCAGCTACGAGCAGTTGATACTGGCCGCCGGCTGCCATGAGCGCAGTGTGCCGTTCCCCGGCTGGACCCTGCCCGGGGTCAAGCTCCTGGGTGGCCTGCAATTGCAGATCAAGAGCGGGGTGGTCAAGCCCCAGAGCCCGGTGGTGATCGCCGGTACCGGCCCCTTGCTGCCCCTGGTGGCGTGTCAGCTGCATGCTTCCGGCGTGCGCGTGGCGGGGGTCTACGAGGCTTGTGCCCTGGGCAAGATCGCCAAGCAGAGCCTGGCCATGCTCAACAAGCCGCAACTGTTTCTCGACGGCCTGAGCATGCTCGCCTACCTCAAGCTGCACGGCATTGCCCTGCGCTATGGTTGGGGCGTGGTCGAAGCCCAGGGCCAGGACGCCCTGAGCGTGGTCACCGTGGCGCCGTACTCCAGCGACTGGCAGCCGGACATGGCCAAGGCCCAGCGCATTGCTGCCCAGACCCTGGCGGTGGGCTACGGCTTCATCCCGCGCACCCAGTTGAGCCAGCAGATGGGCCTGGAACACAACTTCAGCGACGACGGCTACCTGCGCGCCAGCGCCAACGCCTGGCAGCAGAGCAGCGAGCCCCACGTGCACTTGGCCGGCGACATGGGCGGCATCCGCGGCGGCGAGGCGGCCATGCTCAGCGGGCGTATCGCCGCGCTGTCGATCCTCATGCAGCGTGGCGTACTGAGCAACGAAGCGGCCCTGCAACGGCGCCAGGGTTACGAGCGCAAGCTGGCCTCGATCCTGCGTTTTCGTGGTGCGGTGGACCGCTATACCGCGCGTGGCGCCGGGCAGGTAGAGCTGCCCAAGGGCGACACCGTGATCTGCCGTTGCGAACACACCACCCGCAACGACATCGAGCGTGCCCTGAGCCAGGGCGTGCAGGACATGGCCAGCCTGAAAATGCGCACCCGGGTGAGCATGGGCGACTGCCAGGGGCGGATGTGCGTGGGCTATTGCAGCGACCGCCTGCGCCAGGCCACCGGGCGCAAGGACGTGGGCTGGATCCGCCCGCGCTTCCCCCTGGACCCGATTCCGTTTTCCGCGTTCCCGCCGTCTGACCAGGAGGTCTCCCAGCATGATTAAGCATTACGACGTGGTCATTGCCGGTGGCGGCGTGATCGGCGCTTCCTGCGCCTACCAGTTGTCCAAGCGCAAGGACCTGAAGGTGGCGCTGATCGACGCCAAGCGCCCGGGCAACGCCAGCCGCGCTTCGGCCGGCGGCCTGTGGGCCATCGGCGAGTCGGTGGGGCTGGGCTGCGGGGTGATCTTCTTTCGCATGATGTCGGCCAACCGCAAGCGCGAGGCCCAGGGTTCGGCGGTGGTGGTGGATTCCAGCACTCCGCACATCCTGCCGCAGTCGTTCTTCGACTTCGCCCTGCAGTCCAACGAGTTGTACCCGCGCCTGCACCGCGAGCTGATGGGCCTGCACAACATGGATTTCAAGTTCGAGCAGACCGGGCTCAAGTTCGTCATCTATGACGAGGAAGACCGGCTGTACGCCGAGCACATCGTCGGCTGCATCCCGCACCTGAGCGACCAGGTACGCTGGCTCGACCAGGCGGCCCTGCGCGCCGCGGAACCCAATGTCAGCCATGAAGCCCAGGGCGCCCTGGAGTTCCTCTGCGACCACCAGGTCAACCCGTTCCGCCTCACCGACGCCTACACCGAAGGCGCACGCCAGAACGGCGTGGATGTGTACTTCAACACCAACGTCACCGGGGTCCTGCACCAGGGCAATCGGGTCAGCGGGGTGAAGACCGACGTTGCCGGGTTGTTCCGCTGCACGACCCTGATCAACGCCGCCGGCGCCTGGGCCGCCGAGCTGAGCCTGCAGGCCACGGGCATCGAGATTCCGGTGAAGCCGGTGAAGGGCCAGATCCTTCTCACCGAGCGCATGCCCAAGCTGCTCAACGGCTGCCTGACCACCAGCGACTGCTACATGGCGCAGAAGGACAACGGCGAGATCCTGATCGGCAGTACCACCGAGGACAAGGGCTTCGACGTCACCACCACCTACCCGGAGATCAACGGCCTGGTGCAGGGCGCAGTGCGCTGCGTACCGGAGCTGGCCCATGTCAACCTCAAGCGCTGCTGGGCGGGGTTGCGCCCGGGTTCGCCGGATGAGCTGCCGATCCTCGGGCCGATGGATGGGGTCGAAGGCTACCTCAATGCCTGCGGGCACTTCCGCACCGGCATCCTGACCTCGGCCATCACCGGCGTGTTGCTGGACAAACTGGTGAACGACGAAGCCCTGCCGCTGGACATCACCCCCTTCCTGGCCCGGCGCTTCGCCACTACCCCCGTGAAGAAACAGCCCGAACCGGCCTGACCGCTCTGTAGGCGCTGGCTTGCCAGCGAAGGCGTTTTCGCCGGCAGCCGGCTCCTACGGGGATATGGGGTTGCTGTAGGAGCTGGCTTGCCAGCGAAGGCGTTTTCGAAGGCGCTGCAAGGCTTGCGGGCCTCTTTGCCGGCAAGCCGGCTCCTACGGGGATATGGGGTTGCTGTAGGAGCTGGCTTGCCAGCGAAGGCGTTTTCGAGGGCGCTGCAAGGCTTGCGGGCCTCTTCGCCGGCAAGCCGGCTCCTACGGGGAGGGTGTGGCTCAGGTGGCGGGGGTGGCGAGGAACACCGGCAATTGTTCGGCGTACTCGGCAAAGCCGCGTACTGCCGGGAATTGCCCGGGGTTGAACTGGTCCGCCACCATCATCTGGCTGAAACTCCAGGCCACCGCCAGGCTGATGCCGGCCTGGCCCAGGGAGCCGTCCCGGGGCAGGGGCTGTTTCTGCAACTCCTGCTCCAGCTCGCCATAGGCGGCTTGCAACTGGCCGCCAACCCGCTCCAGCCAGGGGCCGTGCTGTTTCTCCGCGGGGCGCAGGTTGCGCTCGTAAACGATCTGTACCGACTTCTCGCAGGCCGCCAGGGCCAGGCCGACCAGCCGCAGTTCACGCAGGCGCTGGGGCAGGGCGGTGGGCATCAGGCTGCGTTGCGGGCCGGCCAGGGTTTCCAGGTAGTCGATGATCAGGCTCGAATCCATCAGCACTTCACCGCCCTCGCAGACCAGGGTCGGGGCCTTGACCACCGGGTTGATCGCCTTGAACTGCTCGAAGGTGCTGAACACCGAAAGCGAGTGATGCTCGAAGGGCAGGCCCAGGCTCTTGAGGCTGATGGCGACGCGGCGCACGTAGGGTGAATCGAGCATTCCAATAAGCTTCATCACGTATTTCCTTGTCTTGAACGGCACAACGGATGGGAAAGGCGCGGCCAATTTAGCGGTATTGAAGCGGCCTTGCACAGTGCAAACCTGTAGCCGCTGCCGCAGGCTGCGAACGGCTCCGAAGGAGATGCGGGGATATTGAAGGCGCTAGAGGTTCGGCTGGAGGCCGCCACGCAAGGCCCTGCGTACCGAACGCGGCCCGGCCTTTCGCAGCTTCGCAGGCTCAGCAGCGGCTACAGGGGTGCAGGAAGGCGTTCCGAGCCGGCGCCTATTGCCGCCGTGGCCGCAGGCACCACCAGGCCAGCCCCAGGGCCAGGCTGAACAGGCCGGTCAGGGCCTGCAGCGAGCCCGCCGGGCTGTCCGCCAGCAGGCTGGCCAGCAGCCCGCAGCCGGCGGTCATGGCCATCTGGATAAAGAAGAACAGACCCGAGGCGGTGCCCGCCACCGCCGCATAGGGCTGCAGGATCGCCAGCTGGCAGGCGGGAATCGCCAGGCCCACCGAGAGCATCAGCGCCAGCATCGGCAGCACGATGGCCCACAGGCTGTCGGGCCACAGGTTGCGGGTGAGCAGCAACAGGCCGGCGCCGGCCAGGTTCAACAGGCAGGCCGCAGTGATCAGGCGGTCGGCACTGTGGCGTACCCCCAGGCGCTGGAACAGTCGCGACCCCATCAGGTAGCCGGCCACGGTGGCGGCGAACACCAGGGCGTAGGCCGTGGGCGACAGCCCCAGCTGGCGCTGCAACAGCGCCGGCGATTGCACAATGAACGGGAAGTAGGTGCAGTACAGGCAGCCGATGGCCAGGGAATAGCGCATGAAGTAGGCCTCGCCCAGCAGGCGCAGGTACAGGCGCGGCAGGCTTTTCACGGCCACTGGCGCGAGCTGCGGCGGGCGGGTTTCGGCCAGCCGCTTGAACATCAGCAGCCAGGCCGCCGCGGCCACCAGGCTCAGGCACAGGAACAGGCCACGCCAGCCCAGCAACTGGTCGATCAGGCTGCCCAGGGGCGGTGCCAGCATCGGCGACAGGGCAATGCCCATGGACAACAGCCCCAGCAGCCGCGGCTGCTCCTCGGGCGGGCAGCGGTCGCGGACCATGACCCGGCCCACCAGGGTGCCGCAGCAACCGCCCAGGGCCTGCAGCAGGCGGGCGGCCATCAGTACTTCGACACTGGCGGCCAGCATGCAGGCCAGGCTGGCCGCGAGAAACAGCGCTGTGCCCGCCAGCAGTACCGGGCGCCGGCCATAGCGGTCGCACAGCGGGCCACCCAGCAGCATCGACAGGGCATAGCCGAGCATGTACAGGCTCAGGGTCAGTTGCAGCTGGGCGTCGCTGGCCCCCAGTTGGTCGGCCATGGCCGGCAGCGCCGGCAAGTACAGGTCGATGCTGATCCGCGGCAGGCAGACCACCACCAGCAGCAACAGGGTCCAGAGCCAGGGGGCGAGGGGGCGTTCAACAGCGATGGAGCGGGTGGTGATGGGGCTGGCGGGCGGCATGGCAGGCTCGGGGCAGAGGGCGATGGCGCTGAAATTAAGGGGTTTGTGGTTTAATGCCGAGCACCATTTAGGCCGCTTTTGACTGGACCACTATGAGCCGTGGAAAACACCCCGTGCCCCTCGACCTGCCGCTGCCCCAGCACTGCGATGAAGCCCTGGGCAAACAGGACAGCGCCTACAGTGCCCTGCGCCAGGCGATCCTGGAAAAACGCCTGCCGGCCGGCTGCCGCTTGCCCTCGACCCGCACCCTGGCCCAGCGCTGGGGCCTGTCCCGGGGCACCCTGGAAGTGGTCTTCGACCGCTTGCGCAGCGAAGGTTATGTGAGCCGGGCCAGCGGTTCCGGGACCCGGGTCTGCGCGGTGGTGCCGGACCTGTACCTGAGCGCCCCGGCACGGGCGGCGGCACCCATCGTCAGCGAGAGCGAGACGCCGTACCTGCCGCTCAGCGTGCGGGCCGGCCAGCCGTTTGTCGCCCGGCTGGCCGACCCGGCGCTGTTTCCCCTGCAACGCTGGACCCGCTCCCTGACCCGGGCCCTGGGCAATGCCTCGGCGCAGTCGCTGTGGGACGCCGACCCCGGCGGCCTGCCGGCCCTGCGCCAGCAGATCGCCCAGTACCTGGGGCAGCACCGGGGCATCGCCTGCGAGCCGCAGCAGGTGATGATCACCACCGGCATCCGCCATGGCCTCGACCTACTGGCCCGCAGCCTGCTGCAAGCGGGCGACAAGGTGTGCCTCGAAGACCCCGGCTACCTGTCGGCCCGGAGCCTGTTCGCCCTGGCCGGAGCGCGGCTGGTGCCGATTCCGGTGGAGGAGGACGGGATCGATGTACAGCAGCTGCAACACCATCAGGATGCCCGCATGGTCTATGTCACCCCGGCCCATCAGGCGCCCCTGGGCATGACCATGCCGGTGTCCCGGCGCCTGGCCCTGCTGGAGTGGGCCCGGCACAGCGAGGCCTGGGTGGTGGAGGACGACTACGACAGCGAATTCAACTACCAGAGCGCGCCCCTGGCGGCCCTCAAGTCCCTGGACCGGGACGACCGCGTCATCTACTGCGGCAGCTTCAACAAGACCCTGTTCGCCGGCCTGCGGGTGGGCTTCATGCTGCTGCCCGAGCGCCTGCGCCCGCGGTTGCTAGCCACCTTGCAGGACACCGGGCGCTCGGTGGGGGTGATCGAGCAACTGGCCCTGGCCGACTACATCGCCAGCGGCGCCTTCCTGCGCAATCTGCGGGCGGCGCGCCAGGCCTATCAGGAACGCCGCGACCTGCTGCTGGCGATCCTCGCCAGTGAAGCACCGGGCTGCTACAGCATCAGCGGCCAGCAGGCCGGGCTGCATCTGCTGCTGACGTTGCCGCCGGGCAGCGATGAGGCGCGCTTTCGCCAGCGCGCGGCCCAGCAGGGCCTGCTGTTGCAGGGCCTGGCCGAGCACTGCCAGCAGGTGCGCCGGCCGGCGGCGGTGATCGTCGGCTACGCGGCCCTGAGCCTGGCGCAGATCCGCTTCAGCGGCTCGCGGCTGGCGGCGCTGCTGGTGGCCGAGGCAGGGCCTGTAGAGGGCCGCTGACTGTCATCTGGCTGTCATGTGGCTCAGGCACCCTCGGCGCCCCGGCCTCCGGCCTTTGTGGATTACAGGGACGTCATGATCATTGTCACCGCCGGCGCGACCTATCTGGATATCGACGCCTACGCCGGCTGCATTGCCTATGCCGAATGGCTCAACCTCAGCGGCCGCCCGGCCCGGGCCCTGAGCAGCGCGCCGCTCAACGAGAGCATCCCGGGCACTTTCCGCCAGCGTCTCAAGGGGCTGGACGCCCATGTTCCGCAAGGGACCGAGCAGTTCGTGCTGGTGGACATTTCCAACCACCTGCACCTGGACCCGCTGGTGGACCTGGACCGGGTGGTGGAGGTCATCGACCATCACCCGGGTTTCGAGGCCTTCTGGAACGAGCGCCTGGGCCAGCACGCGGATATCCGCCAGATCGGTGCCGCCTGTACCCAGGTCTACCAGCGCTGGCGCGACTCCGGGTTGCTGCCCAGGATCAGCCGCGACAGCGCGCAACTGCTGGCGGCGGGCATTCTCGACAACACCCTGAACTTCACCGACCAGGGGTGCACCGCGGCGGACCGCCAGGCCTACGCCGACCTGACCGCGCTGGCCGGCCTGGGCCCCGACTGGCCCGAAGACTATTTCAAGCAGTGCCAGCAGCAGATCGAAGCGCAATTGCCCGAGGCCCTGCTCAAGGACCTGAAAGTGTTCGAAGCGTCCAGCAACCTGCCGCGGCGTTTCGCCCAACTGACCCTGTGGCATGCCCAGGGCCTGCTGGTGCGCCAGCGCAGCCTGATCGAGCAGGTGCTGGGGCAGTGGGGCGATGACTGGCTGCTGAACCTGATCAGCCTCGGCGAAGGCACGAGCTACCTGCTGACCGGCAGCCCGGGCAGTGCCCGCAAGCTGGAACGGCTGCTAGAGTGCAGCACCCTGGACGGCGTGCATTGCCCGGGCCGGCCGATCCTGCGCAAGGAACTGCTGCGCAAGGGCCTGGCGCTCCAGGCAACGTCCTGACGCCGGAGAGCCCCAATGGACCTTGAACAACGCTTGCAGCAGGTGCATGACGAGCAGAGCTTCCTCGACTTCGTCCAGGCGCTGATTGCCGACCGCCGCCAGGCGCAGCGCATGGCCCAGGCCGGCGAGGCCGACAGTTGGCAGAACCATTGCATCGAGGATTTTCTCGACGGCGCCCACGCCTGGGCCGAGGCCACCGGCATCGGTGCCACCCAGGGGCTGGTGGAGGCTTCGCCCTGGCAGCGCTTCGCGGTGTTCCTGTACTGCGGCAAGATCTACGAATAGCGCCGCGCCAGCCGAAGGGTTAGTCGTCGAAGCCGCCCTGTTCGTGAATCTCGTCCATCTTCAGTTCCAGGCGGTAGGCCACGGCAATGAACAGCGCCTGGCACAGGCACAGGGTGGCGCTCAGTGAGCGGAAGGCGAAGGAGCTGCCCTCGTTGACCAGCAGCACGCTGTTGGCGCGCTTGGCCAGGGGCGACAGGGTGCTGTCGGTGATGATCAGGGTCTTGGCCTGGTTGTGCTGGGCAATGCGCAGGCAGTGCTGGGTTTCCTTGGCGTAGGGGGTGAAGCTGATGGCGATCACCAGGTCGTTGGGGCGGATACTGCGCATTTGCTCGCGGTAGCTGCCCCCCAGCCCCGACACCAGGTGGATGCGCTTGTTGGTGTGCTGCAGGTTGTACACCAGGTAGTCGGCCACGGCGAAGGAGCGGCGCACCCCCACCACGTAGATGTTGTCGGTATTGACCACCAGGTCCACGGCCTGCTCGAAGGCCGCGTCGTCCAGTTCCAGGCCCAGGCGCTCGATCCCCGACAGGGTGGCGCTGATGCAGTCGCGCGCCAGGTCGCCGTCGCTGGCCTTCTGCGACTTGTTGGCGATCAGGCTGCGGATGCGCTGCTGGTAGTTCTGCACCGGCGTGGCCTTGTGGGTGTAGGCCTGGCGGAACAGCGCCTGCATTTCACTGAAGCCGCTGAAGCCGAAACGCTGGGAAAAACGCACGATGGCCGAAGGGTGCACCTCGCATTCGCGGGCGATGTCGCTGATCCGGTCGACCATGATCCGGTCGCTCTGCTGGCTCATGTAGCTGGCGATGCGCTTGAGCTGGCGCGGCAGGCTCTCGTACTCCTCGGTGATCAACTGCAGCAGCCGCTCGGCATTGGCCGGAGGGCTGGCAAGGTCGCTCTCGGGCGTGCGATCGGACAGGGCCGGCTGATCGGTGCGGGACATAACGGATCCTTCTGAGGGTACTGATGGGAGCGACCGCGGGCGTCGCCCCCTGACAATAAATGGGCTGCGGGCAGTCTACAGGGTCGGCGCCGGGAAAATCTTGAGGGGCCGGGCCCCGGGCGCCTTGCTGAAACGATGCACGGCACAGCCTTGGGCTTTGCAGAAAAGTTTAATGGAAAAAATATTCCACGCAAAAAATTTATAGAATAAATATTGATTGGTGCCGGGAGACGTTCTAGTCTGCATCCACCAAGTAGGCCTGCCGGGGCAGTGCGCGACGGCAGGCAGCGGCTGATAAAAATAACAGGAGCCAGCATGGGCCAGACTCGTTTTGCCAGTGGGCGTCAATTGGATCTGATCTGCCTCGGACGCCTGGGCGTCGACCTCTACGCGCAGCAAGTGGGGGCCCGGCTGGAGGACGTCGCAAGCTTTGCCAAATACCTCGGCGGCTCGTCGGCGAACATTGCCTTCGGCACCGCACGGCTGGGCCTCAAGTCGGCGATGCTGAGCCGGGTCGGTGATGACCACATGGGGCGCTTCCTGCTGGAGTCGCTGGTGCGCGAAGGCTGCGACGTCAGTGCCGTCAAGGTCGATCCGCAGCGCCTCACCGCCCTGGTCCTGCTGGGCCTCAAGGACCGTGAAACCTTCCCCCTGGTGTTCTACCGCGAGAACTGCGCGGACATGGCGCTGTGCGCCGCCGACATCGACGAAGCCTTCATTGCCTCCAGCAAGGCCCTGCTGATCACCGGCACCCATTTCTCCACCGACGGCGTCTACCGGGCCAGCCTGCAGGCCCTGGACTACGCGCAAAAGCACGGGGTCAAGCGGGTCCTGGACATCGACTACCGGCCGGTGCTCTGGGGCCTGGCGGGCAAGGCTGACGGCGAGACCCGGTTCGTGGCCGACCCGCAGGTCAGCCAGCATGTGCAGGGCATCCTGCCGCGCTTCGACCTGATCGTCGGCACCGAAGAGGAATTCCTGATTGCCGGCGGCAGCGACGATCTGCTGACGGCCCTGCGCACCGTACGTTCACTGAGTGCCGCGACCCTGGTGGTCAAGCTTGGTCCGCAAGGGTGCACGGTGATCCACGGCGAGATTCCGGAGCGCCTGGAAGACGGGGCGATCTACCCCGGTGTGCGGGTGGAGGTGCTCAACGTGCTGGGCGCCGGCGATGCTTTCATGTCCGGCTTCCTCAGTGGCTGGCTGGAAGAGGCCAGTGATGAGCGCTGCTGCCAGTTGGCCAACGCCTGCGGCGGCCTGGTGGTGTCGCGCCACGCCTGCGCCCCGGCGATGCCGACCCGGGCCGAACTGGACTATCTGTTCAGCAGCCCGGTGCCCATCACCCGTCCCGACCAGGACCCGGTGCTGCAACGCCTGCATCAGGTCAGTGTGCCGCGCAAGGCCTGGAAGCCCCTGTTCGTCTTTGCCTTCGACCACCGTGGGCAACTGGTGGAACTGGCGCAGCAAGGTGGGCGCGAGCTCAAGGCCATCGGTCAGCTCAAGCAACTCTTCATAGAAGCGGTGCAGCGGGTCGAAGCCGACCTGCGGCGCCGGGGCATCGAGGCCGATGTCGGCCTGCTGGCCGACCAGCGCTTCGGCCAGGAGGCGCTGAACGCCGCCACCGGGCGCGGCTGGTGGGTGGCGCGGCCGGTGGAAGTGCAGGGCTCGCGGCCCCTGGCGTTCGAGCACGGGCGTTCGGTGGGCAGCAACCTGATCGCCTGGCCCCAGGAGCAGATCATCAAGTGCCTGGTGCAATTTCACCCGGACGACGAACCCCTGCTGCGCCTGGAGCAGGAAGCACAGATCCGGGGCCTGTACCAGGCGTCCCAGGTCAGCGGGCATGAACTGCTGCTGGAAATCATCCCGCCCAGGGACCTGCCCGGCGCTCATCCCGAGGTGCTCTACCGCAGCCTCAAGCGCCTGTACAACCTGGGCATCTACCCCGCGTGGTGGAAGATCGAAGCGCAGTCGGCCGAGGAATGGAAAAAGCTCGATGAGCTGATCCAGGAGCGCGACCCCTATTGCCGTGGCGTGGTGCTGCTGGGCCTGAATGCCTCGGCCGAAGCCCTCGCCGAGGGCTTCCGGCAAGCGGCCGACAGCCGCACCTGCCGGGGGTTTGCCGTGGGCCGCACGATTTTCCAGGAGCCCAGCCGAGCGTGGCTGGCGGGGGAGATCGACGACGACATCCTGATCCGGCAAGTGCAGGGCACCTTCGAGCAACTGATCAACGCCTGGCGCAGCGCCCGCCCTGTGTAGGAGCCGGCTTGCCGGCGAAGAGGGTCTTGAGCCTGGTGCCAGGCTCGCCGGTGCCTTCGCTGGCAAGCCAGTTCCTACCAGTGCAAGGCCGTTCTCCACGCTTTCATGAATAACAACAAAAGGTGCAGCCATGCCCGCGATCCGAATTGGCATCAACCCGATCTCCTGGAGCAACGACGACCTGCCGGCCCTGGGCGGTGAAACGCCCTTGAGCACCGCCCTCAGCGAAGGGCGCGAGATCGGTTACCAAGGCTTCGAACTCAACGGCAAGTTCCCCAAGGACGCCAAGGGCGTGGGCGATGTGTTGCGCCCTTATGACCTGGCGCTGGTCTCGGGCTGGTACTCCAGCCGCCTGGCCCGGCGTTCGGTGGCCGAGGAAATCGACGCCATTGCCAGCCACGTCGAACTGCTCAAGCGCAACGGCGCCTCGGTGCTGGTCTACGGCGAAGTGGCCGACTCGATCCAGGGCTTGCCGGTGCGCCTGATCGAGCGCCCACGGTTCCACAGCGAGCAGGCCTGGCAGGACTACGCCGACAAACTCACGGAGCTGGCGCGTTTCACCCTGTCCCAGGGCGTGCGCCTGGCCTATCACCACCACATGGGCGCCTACGTCGAGTCCCCGGCGGACATCGACACGCTGATGCGCCTGACCGGCGAGGAAGTCGGCCTGCTGTTCGATTCGGGCCATTGCTACATGGGCGGCGGCGAACCCCTGGAGGTGCTGCGCCGGCATATCGGGCGGGTGTGCCATGTGCACTTCAAGGACGTGCGCAAGCCGGTGGTGCAACTGGCGCGCAACAACCTGTGGAGCTTCCCGGACTGCATCATCAACGGCACCTTCACCGTGCCCGGCGATGGCGACATTGACTTCGCCGCCTTGCTCGATGTGCTGCTGGACGCAGGCTACCAGGGCTGGCTGGTGGTGGAGGCCGAGCAGGACCCGGCGGTGGCGCCGAGCTATGTCTACGCGAAAAAAGGTTACGACACCCTGCGGGCCCTGCTGGACGCTGGCCTGCAACGCAGGAGGGCTGCCCAATGAGCCTGCTGGTTAAAAGCGCTGCAAAGGGCCGGACCATGGTCCAGTTGCAAGAGGGCGCCCTGGAATACGTGGGGTTCAGTGCCTACCGCCTGGGCCTGGGGGAAAGCCTGCCGGTCAGCGCCGGCGACAAGGAGCTGTGCCTGGTGCTGCTCAGCGGCCGTATCGATGTGCAGGGCGAAGCGCCCCAGGGCGCCTTCCAGTGGTCCAACCTGGGTGACCGGCAATCGGTGTTCGAGGACAAATCCCCCTTTGCTGCCTACCTGCCGCCGGGCAGCCGGGCCCGGGTCACGGCCTTGAGCGATGTGCAGATCGCTGTGTGTGCCGCCCCGGGGGCAGTCGATAACGACCTCGGCCCTCGGCTGATCCGCCCGGAACAGTGCAGGCGCAGCGTGCGTGGCAAGGGCGCCAATACTCGCTACGTCTGCGACATCCTGCCCGACAGCGAGCCGGCCCATTCCCTGCTGGTGGTGGAGGTGCGCACGCCGTCCGGGCATTCCTCCAGCTACCCGCCGCACAAGCACGACACCGACGACCTGCCGCACCAGAGCTTTCTGGAAGAGACCTATTACCACCAGCTCAACCCGCCCCAGGGCTTCGTCTTCCAGCGGGTCTACACCCACGACCGCAGCCTGGACGAGGCCATGGCGGTGGAGCACCACGACCTGGTGGTGGTGCCCAGGGGGTACCACCCGGTCAGCGTGCCCTATGGCTACGAGTCCTATTACCTGAACGTGATGGCCGGGCCGAAGCGGGTCTGGCAGTTCCATAACGACCCCCGGCACAGCTGGCTGCTGGATCTGTGAGCGACGCACCTTTGCCGATTTTCGGGGAGCTGGAAGATGACTCAGCCTTTGCGTTTTGCCTTGAACCGAATGGTCGCACCGCACCTGCCTCTGGCGGATTTTCTTGACCTGGCACTGGCCTTGAAGATCGATGGGGTGGAGCTGCGCAATGACCTCAAGGGTGTGGAGATCGAGGATGGCACGCCCCCCGAGCAGGTCCGCGAGCTGTGTGAGCAGCGTGGCATCCGGCTGCTGTCGATCAATGCCCTGTACCCCTTCGACCTGTGGGATGAACAGCGCCGCCAGCAGTTGCTGCACCTGGCCGGTTATGCCCGCGCCTGCGGTGCCGAGGGCCTGGTGTTGTGCCCGCTGAACGACCCCGGCGACCGGCGCAGCGCGGGCCAGCGGGCCCAGGGGCTGGCGGCCGCCCTGACCCGGATCGCGGAGGTTCTTCGCCAGCATGGCCTGCGCGGTTTTGTCGAACCCCTGGGGTTTGCCGAGTGCGCCTTGCGTGACAAGCGCAGCGCCGTGGACGCGATCCGCGCCGTTGGCGCGCTGGATGTGCTGAGCCTGGTGCACGACACCTTCCACCACACACTGGCCGGCGAACCCCAGCTGTTCGCCGAGCTTACCGGGCTGGTGCACCTCTCCGGTGTCGAGGGGCCGCCACTGCCTCTGGCAGCGCTGCGGGACG
The DNA here is from genome assembly GCF_058797595.1 of Pseudomonas sp. GW823-FHT02C05. Lineage (NCBI taxonomy): Bacteria > Pseudomonadati > Pseudomonadota > Gammaproteobacteria > Pseudomonadales > Pseudomonadaceae > Pseudomonas > Pseudomonas sp. GW823-FHT02C05. The sequence continues at coordinate 622,879 of NZ_JBXAJU010000001.1, forward strand.
GTCATCGGGTGCTGGTGGGCGCGGCGGACCGGCTGGGCAACACGACGCAGATCGCCGCGTTGCTGGCGGGCGGTTACCGCGGCTACCTGTCCTTCGAGCCCTTTGCCGCGAGCGTTCACGATCGACCGGACCTGCAGCAGGCTCTGGAACGCAGTATCCAGCACTTGCGCCAGGCCCTGGCCTGACCCCCCTTGTAGGCGCCGGCAAGCCGGCTTCCGCACAAAGAACAGTGAGAGTGCTGTATGGCCATTGAAGGAACACAGATGAGCACGATTCGACTGACCATGGCCCAGGCCCTGGTGAAATTCCTCGATAACCAGTACGTCGAGGTGGACGGGCAGCAGAGCCGGTTCATTGCCGGGGTCTTTACGATCTTCGGCCACGGCAATGTGCTGGGCATCGGCCAGGCGCTGCAGCAGGACCCGGGCCAATTGCGGGTGCACCAGGGCCGCAACGAGCAGGGCATGGCCCATGCCGCCATCGGGTTTGCCAAGCAGCACCTGCGGCGCAAGGTCTATGCCTGCACCGCTTCGGTGGGCCCCGGCGCGGCCAATATGTTGACCGCTGCGGCCACCGCCACGGCCAACCGCATTCCCTTGCTGCTGTTGCCCGGCGACGTGTTCGCCAGCCGCCAGCCGGACCCGGTGCTGCAACAGATCGAGCAGTTCCATGACCTGGGCATCAGCACCAACGATGCCTTCAAGGCGGTGAGCAAATACTGGGACCGGATCAACCGCCCGGAGCAGTTGATGAGCGCGGCGCTGCAGGCGATGCGAGTGCTGGCCGACCCGGCCCAGACCGGCGCGGTGACCCTGGCGCTGCCCCAGGATGTGCAGGCCGAGGCCTACGATTACCCGCTGAGCTTCTTCGCCCGACGGGTGCATCGCATCGACCGGCGGCCACCCACCGAAGCGATGCTGGCGGACGCCGTGGCGCTGCTGCGGGGCAAGCGCAAGCCGTTGCTGATCTGCGGTGGCGGGGTCAAGTACGCCGCGGCCAACCAGGCCCTGCAGGCCTTTGCCGAGCGCTTCGCGATCCCGGTGGCCGAGACTCAGGCCGGCAAGAGCGCGCTGCTGTCCAGCCATCCATTGAACGTGGGCGGCATCGGTGAAACCGGCTGCCTGGCGGCCAACCTGCTGGCCCGGGAGGCCGACCTGATCATTGGCGTCGGTACCCGCTACAGCGATTTCACCACCTCGTCCAAGTGGCTGTTCCAGCACCCCCAGGTGCAGTTTCTCAACCTCAATATCAACCCCGGCGATGCCGTGAAGCTCGATGGCGTGCAACTGCTGGCCGATGCCCGGGCCGGCTTGCAGGCACTGGGCGAGGCCCTGGCCGGCAGCGCCTACCGCGCCGGCTGGGGCACTCGGGTGGCCGAGGCCAGGGCGCAGCTGGATGCCGAGCTGGAGCGGGTCCACGGCGTGCATTATCAGGGCGAGGATTTTGTGCCGGAGGTCAAGGACGCGCTGGACCCGGCGGTGCTGCGCGAGTTCATCGAGCTGACCGGCTCCTGCCTGACCCAGAGCCAGGTGCTGAGGGTGCTCAACCAGACCCTGGCCGACGATGCGGTGATTGTCGCCGCTGCCGGCAGTTTGCCCGGGGACCTGCAACGCAGCTGGCGCAGCAAGGGGCTCAACACCTACCACGTGGAATATGGCTATTCGTGCATGGGTTATGAAATTGCCGCGGCCCTGGGGGTCAAGCTCGCCGCCCCCGAGCGCGAGGTCTATGCCCTGGTGGGCGACGGCTCCTACCTGATGCTGCATTCGGAGCTGCTGACCTCGATCCAGGAGCAACGCAAGATCAACGTGGTGCTGCTGGACAACATGGCCTTCGGCTGCATCAACAACCTGCAGCTGGGCCAGGGCCTGGACAGCTTCGCCACCGAGTTCCGCTACCGCAACCCAGACAGCGACCAGCTCGACGGTGGCCTGATCCCGGTGGACTACGCCATGAGCGCCGCGGCCTACGGCTGCAAGACCTACAAGGTGAGGAACCTGGAGCAGCTCCACGCCGCCCTGGCGGACGCCCGGCTGCAGCGGGTCTCGACCCTGATCGATATCAAGGTGCTGCCCAAGACCATGCTCCACGGCTACCTGTCCTGGTGGCATGTGGCGGTGGCCGAGGTCAGCGGCAGTGAGAGGGTGGCCGCCGCGGCCGCCGCCATCGATCAGCAGTTGGCCAAGGCGCGCCAGTACTGAAACTCCCCAACCGAACAACCACAGGAGTACACCCATGTCTTTGCAGCTAGGCGTTATCGGCACTGGTGCCATAGGTCAGGATCACATTCGGCGTTGCAGCCAGACCCTGCAGGGCTGCCGGGTGGTGGCGGTAACCGACATCGACCCGCAGCAGGCGGCCCGGGTGCTGGCCGGGCTCACGCTTGAGGCCGAGGTCTACCCCGACGGCCATGCCCTGATCCAGGCGCCGGAGGTCCAGGCGCTGCTGGTGACGTCCTGGGGCCCGAGCCACGAAGAGTTCGTGCTGGCGGCCATCGCCGCCGGCAAGCCGGTGTTCTGCGAAAAGCCCCTGGCGGTGACCGCCGCCGGCTGCCGGCGCATCGTCGAGGCCGAGATTGCCCACGGCCGGCGCCTGGTGCAGGTGGGGTTCATGCGCCCCTACGACGCCGGCTACCAGGCGCTCAAGGCGGTGCTGGACAGTGGGCGCATCGGTGAGCCGCTGATGCTGCACTGCGCTCACCGCAACCCGCGGGTGGGGGAGAACTACAAGACCGACATGGCCATCACCGACACCCTGATCCACGAGCTGGATGTGCTGCGCTGGCTGCTGGCGGACGACTATGTGTCGGTGCAGGTGCTGTTCCCGCGCAAGACCGGCAAGGCCCACGCCCAACTGCGCGACCCGCAGATCGTGCTGCTGGAAACCGCCCGGGGCACGCGGATCGATGTGGAGATCTTCGTCAACTGCCAGTACGGCTACGACATCCAGTGCGAAGTGGTGGGAGAGAGCGGCATCGCCCGCCTGCCGGAGCCGCCCCAGGTCCAGCTGCGCAGCGCGGCCAGCCTGTCCAGCGCGATCCTGATGGACTGGAAGGAGCGCTTCATCGCCGCCTATGACGTCGAGTTGCAGGCCTTTGTCGATGGCGTGCGCGCTGGCCGGGTGGGTGGGCCCTCGGCCTGGGACGGCCTGGCCGCGGCGGTGGCGGCCGACGCCTGCATCGAGGCCCAGCAGAGCGGGGCGATCGTCCCCATCAGCCTGCCCCAGCGCCCGGCGCTCTACGCCTGAACCCCGGGATTTCTGTAGGCGCCGGCTTGCCAGCGAAGGTGTTTTCCAGGGCGCTGCAAGGCGTGCGGGCCCCTTCGCCGGCAAGCCGTCTCCTGCGGGAAGCGAGGGATCTGGCTGCTGGAAATGCAATTGCAGTAAAATTCTAAAATGAGTTGATATAGAAATTATTTTCCAATAAAGTCGTTTCCAGGTAGCCGACCCTACAAGGTTCCCATGGCCTTCAAGCCCCGCTTGAGCCCTGGAGAACCCACCAACAAGAACAAACAGGTGCCGTCGATGAAAACCTTCCGCTCTGCTCTGCAATGGCTGTCCCGTACCCGGGGCGCCGCCTCCCGCGATCTGCCCGTCACTCCCTGGTCCTCTCGTTTATTGACCCTGCTCAGCGGCCTGTGTGTCGAACACCAGGGCGCGCTGCTGGGCTGCATGCCCGGGGCCCCGGTTCTGTATTCGCCGGCCTGAGCACGGCCACCCACCAACAAGCATGTGGAGAACGACTCTTAATGAACATTCAGAACCGAGTGGCGTGTCTTGCCCTGTCGCTGATGCTGTTCAGTGGCGCGGCGCTGGCCCAGGTGCGCATCGGCGTGAGCATGTCGCAGTTCGACGACACCTGGCTGACCTACCTGCGCGAGTCCATGGACCAGAAGGCCAGGTCCATGCCCGAAGGCGTGCAGTTGCAGTTCGAGGACGCCCGCAGTGACGTGGTCAAGCAGCTGAGCCAGGTGGAAAGCTTCATCAGCCAGAAGGTCGACGCCATCGTGGTCAACCCGGTGGATACCGCCGCCACTCGCAAGATCACCGAGGCGGCAGTCAAGGCCGGGATTCCCCTGGTCTACGTCAACCGTCGCCCGGACGACCTGAACCTGCCCAAGGGCGTGGTCACCGTGGCCTCCGACGACCTGGAGGCAGGCAAGATGCAGATGCAGTACCTGGCCGAGAAAATGGGCGGCAAGGGCAGCATCGTGATCCTTCTCGGCGACCTGGCGAACAACTCCACCACCAATCGCACCAAGGGGGTCAAGGAGGTGCTGGCCCGGTACCCCGGGATCAAGGTCGACCAGGAACAGACTGGCGTCTGGCTGCGGGACAAGGGCATGACCCTGGTCAACGACTGGCTGACCCAGGGCCGCGAGTTCAATGCGGTGGTGGCCAACAACGACGAGATGGCCATCGGTGCGGCCATGGCCCTGAACCAGGCCGGGGTGGCCAAGGGCAGCGTGCTGATCGCCGGGGTCGACGGCACCCCCGACGGGCTGCGCGCGGTGCAGCGCGGCGAGCTGGCGGTGTCGGTGTTCCAGGACGCCAAGGGCCAGGCCGACGGCTCGGTGGAAACCGCGGTGAAGATGGCCAACAAGCAGCCGGTGGACGCCGCGGTGTGGATTCCCTACCGCCTGATCACGCCGGAAACGGTCGCCCAGTTCAAGTAGGCGCCGGCCCTTCAATCACACGCGGGCCGGGCGGCGCTGGCTGCCCGGCCGCTGGAGTAGCTGATCATGAACGCTTGTGCTTCTGCTTCGAGCCTGCACTCCCTGAGCCCGGCCGTGGCGCCCCAGGAGCCCTACCTGCTGGAAGTGCTGAATGTCAGCAAGGGCTTTCCCGGGGTGGTGGCCCTGGCCAACGTGCAACTGCGGGTACGCCCCGGCACGGTCCTGGCGCTGATGGGCGAGAACGGTGCCGGCAAGTCGACCCTGATGAAGATCATCGCGGGCATCTATCAGCCCGACTCTGGCGAACTGCGCCTCAAGGGCCGGCCTGTGACCTTCGCCACGCCGCTGGCGGCGCTGCAGGCGGGGATCGCCATGATCCACCAGGAACTCAACCTGATGCCGCACATGAGCATCGCCGAGAACATCTGGATCGGCCGCGAGCAACAGAACCGCCTGGGCCTGATCGACCACCGGGAAATGCACCGCTGCACCGCCGCCTTGCTGGCGCGCCTGCGCATCGAACTGGACCCCGAGGAGCAGGTGGGCAACCTGAGCATCGCCGAGCGCCAGATGGTGGAGATCGCCAAGGCGGTGTCCTACGACTCCGACGTGCTGATCATGGACGAACCGACCTCGGCCATCACCGACAAGGAGGTGGCGCACCTGTTCTCGATCATTGCCGACCTCAAGGCCCAGGGTAAGGGCATCGTCTATATCACCCACAAGATGAACGAAGTGTTCGCCATCGCCGATGAGGTGGCGGTGTTTCGCGATGGCGCCTACATCGGCCTGCAACGGGCCGACAGCCTGGACGGTGACAGCCTGATCTCGATGATGGTGGGGCGCGAGCTGAGCCAGCTGTTTCCCCAGCGCGAGAAGCCTATCGGCGAGCTGCTGCTCAAGGTCCGCGACTTGCGCCTGGACGGGGTGTTCAAGGGCGTGTCGTTCGATCTGCATGCCGGGGAGATCCTCGGCATTGCCGGGCTGATGGGCTCGGGGCGGACCAATGTCGCCGAAACCCTGTTCGGCATCACCCCAAGCGATGGCGGCGAGATTGTCCTCGACGGCCAGCCCCTGCGCATCGGCGACCCGCACCGGGCGATCGAGAAGGGCCTTGCCCTGCTGACCGAGGATCGCAAGCTCAGTGGCCTGTTCCCCTGCCTGTCGGTCCTGGAAAACATGGAAGTGGCGGTACTGCCGCACTACGCCGGCGGCGGTTTTGTCCAGCAGAAGGCCTTGCGCGCCTTGTGCGAGGACATGTGCAGGAAGCTGCGGGTCAAGACCCCGTCCCTGGAGCAATGCATCGACACCCTGTCCGGGGGCAATCAGCAGAAGGCCCTGCTGGCGCGCTGGCTGATGACCCAGCCGCGGATCCTGATTCTCGACGAGCCGACCCGGGGCATTGACGTGGGGGCCAAGGCTGAGATCTACCGCCTGATCGCCAGTCTGGCCGGTGAGGGCATGGCGGTGATCATGATTTCCTCGGAACTGCCCGAGGTGCTGGGCATGAGCGACCGGGTCATGGTCATGCACGAAGGGCAACTGATGGGCACCCTGGACCGCAACGAGGCGACCCAGGAACGGGTCATGCAACTGGCTTCGGGCCTGAACTAGACGACATTCAACCCAAGGGTGGTGGCTGGCAATGAACGCGATAATCGACAACAAACCCGCGGCGGTGGCAGTCAAGCCCCGGCGACGACTGCCCACCGAGCTGAGCATCTTCCTGGTGCTGATCGGTATCGGCCTGGTGTTCGAGCTGTTTGGCTGGATCGTCCGCGACCAGAGTTTCCTGCTCAATTCCCAGCGCCTGGTGCTGATGATTCTCCAGGTCTCGGTGATCGGCCTGCTGGCCATCGGCGTGACCCAGGTGATCATCACCACCGGCATCGACCTGTCTTCCGGTTCGGTGCTGGCCCTGTCGGCGATGATTGCCGCAAGCCTGGCCCAGACCTCGGACTTCACCCGGGCGGTGTTTCCATCCCTGACCGACCTGCCGGTGTGGATCCCGGTGCTGGCCGGGCTCGGGGTCGGCCTCCTGGCGGGGGCGATCAACGGCAGTGTGATTGCCTTGACCGGCATTCCTCCCTTTATTGCCACCCTGGGGATGATGGTCTCGGCCCGGGGGCTGGCGCGTTACTACACCCAGGGCCAGCCGGTGAGCATGCTCTCCGATTCCTACACCGCCATCGGCCACGGGGCGATGCCGGTGGTGATCTTCCTGGTGGTGGCACTGATCTTTCATATCGCCCTGCGCTACACCAAGTACGGCAAGTACACCTATGCCATCGGTGGCAACATGCAGGCGGCGCGGACCTCGGGGATCAACGTCAAGCGCCACCTGGTGATTGTCTACAGCATTGCCGGGCTGCTGGCGGGGCTGGCCGGGGTGGTGGCCTCGGCGCGGGCCGCCACCGGGCAGGCGGGGATGGGCATGTCCTACGAGCTGGACGCGATTGCCGCGGCAGTGATCGGCGGCACCAGCCTGGCCGGCGGGGTGGGGCGCATCACCGGCACCGTGATCGGCGCGCTGATCCTCGGGGTCATGGCCAGTGGCTTCACCTTTGTCGGGGTCGATGCCTACATCCAGGACATCATCAAGGGCCTGATCATCGTGGTGGCGGTGGTCATCGACCAGTACCGCAACAAGCGCAAGCTCAAGCGCTGAGCAGGGGAGAGGCGCCGGCTGGTGCAGGAGCCGGCGTGCCAGCGCATACGCTCCCGAGCCCTGACCCGCTCCAAAGGCCTCTTCGCCTGCCGGCCGGTGCCCCTGGAAATCGTTGAAAACGGCCAGAATCCGCCGTCCGGCACTGCCGTTTGTCTTCTAACAGACCCATGGCTATGGAATTTTTTGTTATAAACGCACTCCAATAAACGCCACCAAAGCCCGCATTTGCGGGCTTTGTGCGGTTTGTCGGACAGATTCGCTGTCATTTCAGTTGCTGCGCCCTCAAACCGGCCTTAGACTGCCGCCCCTCGTAAATTGAGTGCCGGGTGGCGCTTGGAAGGTATGGCGCCTTTCTGATGACCTGACGGGTCAACCGGAAACAGTTTGAATTCGCCTTAATGCACGTATTTTTTATAGAGAAATCAATGACCAAGGAAAAGTTGCTGGCCATGCCGGCGGATGACTACATGAATGCCGAGCAGCACGCTTTTTTCAGCGACCTGTTGCAAGCCATGAAGGTGGAAACCCACGAGCGCATCGAACAGAACCGGATCGCCATTGAAAGCCTGGACACCCCGGCTGACCCGGCCGACGCCGCTTCCGTCGAAGAAGAGCGCACCTGGTTGGTCAACGCCATTGATCGCGACCAGCGCATGCTGCCGCAACTGGAACAGGCCCTGGGCCGGATCAGCGACGACAGCTTCGGCTGGTGCGACGACAGCGGCGAGCCGATCGGCCTCAAGCGCCTGCTGATCAGCCCCACCACCAAGTACTGCATCGAGGCCCAAGAGCGCCACGAGCAGATCGACAAGCATCAGCGTCAAGCCTGATCGCCAGCCCCCGCCACAGCGGGGGCTCTGTTTTTTCGGGCAGTGCCCGCCCGCACATTCTCTTGATCTGCTGCAAACCCGCGACTAAGGGACCATGGATAATGGCCCTCTAGTGGCGTCTAATGCCGCAAACAATTAGAACGATGTGGGGTGACACAGATGTCAAGAGATGGATCTCTAGCGGCGCCGGTCGCACAGCCGCTGGCAACACCCGAAACCGCCGCCCGCTGGTGGGCGCCGTCCTTGCAGAGCGCGGCGCTGATGGCGCTGTTCGCCGGCCAGGCCCTGGGCGGCTGGTCGCTGTACCTGTGCCTGCCCGTGGCGGTGCTGGTGATCTGGCTGCCGCGGTTGCGCGGGCGCGGGCGGCCCCTGGTGGCGAACGCGACGGCTGACGATCAGTTGTCGGCGCTGACCCGCGACCTGTCCTACGGCACCACCCATAACGCACTGTCCGCGGCGGGCGTGGCCTACTCGGTGACCCAGCTGGCAGGCAAGCTGCAATCCCAGCTCGACGCCGCCGCGCGCATCGTCGGCAACGCCGAAGTGATGATCAAGACCGAGCAGGTCACCTCCCAACTCAGCCAGCAGGCCCTGGGCGCCGCCAGCGAGGCCCATGCCAGCAGCGCCGAAGGGCGCACGGTGCTGGGGGAATCCATCAGCCGCATGCACCTGCTCAGCCAGCGCGCCAATGGCAGCCGTGAGCTGATCGAGGCCCTGAGCCAGCGCAGCGAGGAGATCCAGCGGGTGACCCTGGTGATCCAGTCCATCGCCAGCCAGACCAACCTGCTGGCGCTGAATGCGGCCATCGAGGCAGCCCGGGCCGGGGAACACGGGCGCGGTTTCGCGGTGGTGGCCGATGAGGTGCGCGGGCTGGCCGGGCGCACCGCCGCGGCCACCGACGAGGTCGGGGTGATGGTGGCGGATATCCAGCAGCGCACCAGCGACGTGGTGGAGCAGATCCGCCAGCTGGCCGACGACCTCAACCTGGGGGTCGAGCAGGTGGAGCACACCGGTCGTCACCTGGACAACATCGCGCGCCTGGCGGCCGGGGTGGAAGGGCAGGTCAGCGAGATCGCCCGGGGCGCCGAGACCAACCGCGAGCAACTGGACAGCCTGTTTCATGCCGTGGAGCAGATGCGCAGCGACCTGGCGGTCAGCGACCAGCAGACCCGCAGCCTGGCGCAGGCCGCGGTGCAGATGGAAGGGCAGGCGGAAACCATCAGCGAACGCCTGGCGGCGGTGGGCCTGGATGACTATCACCAGCGCATCTACGACCTGGCCCGCGAAGGCGCGCGGCGCATTGCCGAGCAGTTCGAGGCCGACCTGGAGCAGAACCGCATCAGCCTCGACGATCTGTTCGATCGTCACTACCAGTTGATCGCCAACACCGACCCGGCCAAATACCAGACCCGCTTCGACCGCTACACCGATCAGGTGCTGCCGCCGATCCAGGAATCCCTGCTGCCGCGCCACGATGGCCTGGTGTTCGCCATCGCCTGTACCCAGGAAGGCTACGTGCCGACCCACAACAAGGTTTTTTCCCAGCCGCTGACCGGCGATCCCGAGGTGGACAACCTGCATAACCGCAGCAAGCGCAAGTTCGCCGACCGCACGGGGATCCGCTGTGGCAGCCACCAGCAACCGCTGCTTCTGCAGACCTATACCCGGGATACCGGCGAGCTGATGCATGACCTTTCGGTGCCGATCATGGTTCGCGGCCGGCACTGGGGCGGGCTGCGCCTGGGTTACAAACCCGAGCAGGCGCCAGGCTCGGGCAAGGGCTGAGGCCTCCATTGTTACGCTATCGGTAATGCTGCAATGCAGGAACAGGCTGTTCCAGGGGCCGGCAAGTTAGTTAGTATGCCAACATCGTTAGGCAGCTAACTAATTTTCTGGAGGTAGCTCCATGCACAGCAAAGTCGATGTAGCGGTGATGATTGGCAGCGGCGTGCCAGCCAGCCTGCGGGCCCAGGGCCGTCGTGCGTGCTGGGTGGTTCTGGTCAATGGCGAACAGCGCGGCACGGCCTTTGCCAGCCGCGCCGAGGCCGAGGAGTGCCGGCTGGCCTGGCAGCAGCAGCTGCAGGTGCTGCTGCCCGGCGGCCGGCACCTGCGGCATTCGGCTTAACCGGCCTGGTGCAGGCGCAGATTGAGCTCGTCCACCACGGGCGCCCAGTCGGCGTCTTCGCGCAGTTGCTGTTTGAGAAAGGCCGCTTGCTGGGGCGTCCAGAAGGGGGCGTCGATCATTTTCAGGTCTTCGTCCAGGGGCGAGTGCCGGGCGATGAAACCATCGATGGCGGCGGGGCTGGAATCCAGGCCCAACTGGTCGAACAGCCCTTCGAGGTTATGGGTGGGCGCTTCCATGGTGATCTCCTTGGGTGACGGGCAGCACCGGCGCTGCCTCAGTGCATCTGAGGCATGGCGGGCGCGCAAGTTCGATCCAAGGGTTCAGGCCAGGGTGCCGCTCTCGGCCTGGAACAACGCCGTCTGGGCCATGGACAGGGCAGTGCTGTAGGCCATGACTTGGGCCCGGGCGGACGACAGGGCCATGGCCCGGCCGGTGTCGGAGCCGGAACTGGCGCCCTTGACCGTGGCCAGGCGGGCCTTGGCCCGCTGCAGTTTCTGTTGCAGCAGCTCGATCTGCTTTTTCAGTTGGCGGATGCGTTTTTTCTTCGCCAGCAACAGCGCCTCTTCCGGGGTTTGCGCGCTGGAGCGGCTCAGGACCAGGGTCTCGCCGTCGTCCGAGGCTTCCAGTACCGCAGTGCTTGGATCCGGCTTGAGAAAGTCGGCCAGGCGAGATGGGGGTTTCAAGTCGATCATCATGATGCTCTTAAACGGATCTCGCCTTTGTATCGGTCGCGCTGTCGGATCCTTGACTGGCGCTGTCTGTCAGGCGTTCAGGGCGCCCTGGTCGATGGCCTGCTTGAGGGCCTTGGCCGACGCTCTGGCTGCCGCGGCAGCGTCTTCCGAGGTCTTGAACCAGCGATCGCGTTCCACCTGGTGGAAGGTGACCTGGGTCAGTGGGGGTTTGGCGCGCATGGCAATCACGGCCTGGAACTCGCCTTCGACTTCTCTGCACTCGCCACGAATGAAAAACTCGCCAATATCTAGTTCGGTCACTTCTAGCCTTCCCTTGGAGATGAGTGAGTGCTTGAACGCCCCCCAAGAGGGGGGCATTCAATCAATGGCGGAGTATGGCAGTTGTTGGGTGATGGCGGGCTGAGTTATATCATTTGGATTCTAGGTGGCGATTATTCTGATGATCTAATCTGAAACTTCCTGCTTCTGTTGCTGGGTAATATTACCGGCTGCGCGTCAACTCCGGCTTTTGCTGAAGTGGGTGCGCGCGAAGCCGGTGTGCGCTTTAAATAGTCGAAATGCACAAAGTTGCTCTAGAATTGCCTCTGCAACCCGAAGTGGCTGCCGACCGGGGGAATCGTGACCCGGGTGCATCCGGCCAGCAGGCCTGTTCCAGCACCCACCCCCGACGACGCGCCGCCACGCTTTGCGGGTCAGAGCTCACTCCTCACGCCTTCGACATGTGCCTGATGCATCGGCGAAATGCCCCTTGCTCAGTGCCGCCGCCAGCGTCGTGGCCAGGAGTGCCAGCTGCACTTGTGTGTATTGGGTAACCGATTGGGGTGACTACGCCGTCATGGCGGTTTTTTCGTGCCGTCCGTTTTTTTCCGGGCGACATCATTTTGAGTATCGGGGAGTGTTCCTTGGCAGTAAGTAATCTTGAAATGCATGCATTGTTCGTGTTGGGTGATTTGCGCGCAAAGCTGGTCAAGCAGTTCCAATCTCGTTTTGTCTACCTCACCGAACAGTCCGCCGAAGGCATCTACGTCGCCGAGATCGACACCGAGACGGCCCTGGTGGTGGACGACAAGCCGCGCCTTGAACTCAAGGTCGGCGATCATTTTCGCGCCGCCGTGCTGCCCAGCCGTGAAGGCGGCAAGATGGAGATCCGCTTTCGCGAGATCAAGCTGACGGTCTACGGCCTGGGCGACTACGCCTTTGTCAGCAGCCCCCTGGGGCAGGGCATCCTGTTCAAGGAAGGCCATTCGGTGGTGACCGTGTTTGCCGCCAACGAGCAGTTGCAGGAAGGCCTGACCAAGACCCTCAAGGCGGTGACCGCCAAGGCCGCCAAATGGCGCAAGGGCGAACTGGTGAGCTTCAAGGCCAGCGAGTGATGAGCCAGGGCCGCGCCGCGTTTCACCATGAGCATCAACAGGCCGCGAGCGCTGAAGCCCAGCGCCTGTTCGCGCAGAAGACCGTGCTCCAGGGCGCCTGGCTGAACTGGGTCGCCGCCCAGCTGTACAACCTGCGCCCCGCGGCCTACGCCAGCATGGTGCGCCGCGAGTTGCAGCGGTTGCAGGAGCCTCCGGCCTCTTGAGCGGCCATCCGGGAATGGCCTGGGGTTGAAACTACTGAACCTCTACTACAGTCAGTTGACTTAATGCTTTGGGGGCCGTGCGCTTAGGCGCTGCCTGCCCCTGTGGCCCAGGTCCTGACCCAAGAGGTGTACCCCGATGAAAGGAATCCGCGCGCTGCTGGCCAGCAGCCTGTTGAGCCTTGCCGCCCTGAGTACGGCGCAGCCGGTTGTGGCGGCGCCGCAACCGATTCATTTCGCCGACCTGAACTGGGAAAGCGGCAGCCTGATCACCGAGATCCTGCGGATCATGGTGGAGCAGGGCTATGGCTTGCCCACCGACACCTTGCCCGGCACCACCATCACCCTGGAAACGGCCCTGGCCAACAACGACATCCAGGTGATCGGCGAAGAGTGGGCGGGGCGCAGCCCGGTGTGGGTCAAGGCCGAGGCCGAAGGCAAGGTGCAGGCCCTGGGGGATACGGTCAAGGGCGCCACCGAAGGCTGGTGGGTGCCGGAATACGTGATCAAGGGCGACCCGGCCAAGGGTATAAAGCCGCTGGCGCCGGAGCTGCGCAGCGTGACCGACCTGGCCCGCTACAAGGACGTGTTCAAGGACCCGGAGAGCCCGGACAAGGGGCGTTTCCTCAACAGCCCGATCGGCTGGACCTCGGAGATCGTCAACCAGCAGAAGCTCAAGGCCTATGGCCTGCAGGACAGCTACGTGAATTTTCGCAGCGGTTCCGGAGCGGCCCTGGATGCGGAGATCAGCTCGGCGATCCGTCGCGGCAAGCCGATCCTGTTCTACTACTGGTCGCCCACGCCGCTGCTCGGGCGCTTCAAGCTGGTGCAACTGCAAGAACCGCCCTTTGACGCCGAAGCCTGGAAGACCCTGACCGACGCCGCCAACCCCAACCCCCGGCCAACCCGTTCCCTGGCCTCCAGGTTGTCGATCGGGGTGTCCACGCCATTCCAGAAGCAGTACCCGCAATTGGCGCAGTTCTTCGCCAAGGTCGACCTGCCCATCGAGCCCCTGAACCGCGCCCTGGCGCAGATGAGCGAGAACCACAGCGCCCCGCGGGACGCGGCCCGGGCCTTCCTCAAGCAGCACCCCGACGTCTGGCGCGCCTGGGTGCCCCGGGACGTGGCGGACAGGATCGCCGCCACCTTGTAGGCGCCGGCGTGCCGGCGAATGGGCCCTTGAACCTTGCGCCCGGCGGGTGCAGGGCAGGGGTCAGAAGCGGGTCTGCACCGCCACCTCGAAGGTTCGCGGCTGGCCCAGGTAGTACGCCGGGGACACATGGGCGAACTGGCCATAGACCTCGTTGGTCAGGTTGCGCACCCGGCCGGTCACTGTGGTGTGGCTGTCGACCTTGTAGCGCAGGAAGCTGCCGTACAGGGTGTAGGCGGGCATCCGCAGGGTGTTGGCGTTGTCGGCGTATACCGAGGCCACGTAGCGCGCATCGACCCCGGTCTGCCAGTTGGGCGACAGGTCATAGGTCAGCCACAGGTTGGCCAGCCGGTCCGGTACGTTGGTCGGCGTGTTGCCCTTGCGTGAAACCACCGCGCCGCTGGCGATCTTCTCGTTGAACTCGCCGTACTCGGCATCCACCCAGGCGAAGTTGGCTTGCGCCAGTAGCTTGGGGGTGATGTGCAGGGAACTGGCCAGCTCGATGCCCCTGGAGGTCTGCTGGCCCACCGGGATGCTGTTGGCCGGGTCCAGGGGATCGGTGACGGCAAAGTCCTTGCGCTCGATGCGATAGGCGGCAACGGTCGCCGAACCCCGTCCTTGCAGGTAGTCGAACTTGCTGCCCACTTCCCATTGCTTGCCCGTGGACACCTCGAAGTTCTGAGTGCCACTGGGCTGCTCGGCGGCGGTGCTGTACTGCACGTAGACATTGGCGCTGGGCAGGAACTGCCAGGTCAGGCCCAGGCGCCCGGTGACCGGTTCCCAGCTGCGCTTGAGGTGGCGCGGGTTGCTGGCGGTGATCAGCCGGTGGTTGGTCACGTCCAGGTCGATGGCGTCGTAGCGCAGGCCGCTGAGCAGTGACAGCTCGTCGGTCAGGGCCAGGCGGTTCTCGACGAACAGGGCGCGGGTGGTGACCTGGTTGGTCTTGTCCTTGGCCCAGCCCTGGCGGGTGCCCTTCAGGTCATAGAAGTACCCCGGCTGGAAGTTGCCGGGATCGACGCTGTTGCTGGCCGGCACGTTCCAGGGCGAGTTGGTGGTGCTGTTGACCTTGTACTCAACCCCCCCGGACCAGGTGGTGTCGAGGCCGAACAGCTGATCATCGTGGCGCAGTTCGAACTGGTTGCCGTCCTGCTGGCCCTGGTGCCGTACCAGGTAGGCGGTCGAGCGGTTCACCCGGCTGTTGTCGGCGTTGTACTGGTAGGTCTCCAGGTTGCGATAGTCGCGCTGGCTGTCCAGGTGGTAGAGGGTGTTGCGCAGGCTGGTGCTGGGGTTGATCCGGTAGTCGATGATCGAGCGCAGCCACACCGTGCGTTGCTCATACAGGCCATCGGCGACGTTGTAGTTGTTGAAGCGGTTGTGCTTGTCGATCTTCAGCTCACCGGCCTTGGGATTGAGCACCGGGGTGCCCCAGTAGGGGCTGTCCTCGTGTTCATCCTGGTATTCCACCGCCAGGGTGTGGGACAGGTCCGGGGTCAGGTCGCTGAGCAGGGAGAAGGCCAGGCTCCAGGCATCCCTTTCCTGGCGGTCGATGTAGCCGTTGCTGGTGTTGTGGCTGACGTCCAAGCGCGCGTAGTGCTGCACCTCGGCGCCGGCCGGGCTGAGGGCGTGGTTGACCCCGAAAGCGGTCTGCGTGGTGTCGTAGCTGCCGTAGCCGAGCAGGCCTTCGGCAGCCTGTTCGCGTCGGTCCGCAAGCTTGGTCACGTAGTTCAGCGAACCGCCCACGGAGCCGGCGCCATTGATCAGCGACGAGGGGCCGCCCACCAGTTCCACCCGGTCGTAGATCCAGGCGTCCACGGGCCGGGCCAGGCCGGTGGCGATGTTGATGCCGTTGAACATCTGGGTGATCTGGCTGCTGGTAAAACCACGGTAGGAGACGAAGCCGCCGAACCCCGGCGGCGCACTGGCGTTGACCCCGGGCAGGGCGTTGGCCGCTTCCTGGAAGGTGCGGGCGCCGCTTCGCTCCAGGTCCTGGCGGCTGGCCACGGCCACCGAGGCCGGGGTTTCGCGCAGGCTCAGGCCCAGGCGCGAGGCCATGCCGCTGGACTGGTCCAGGTTCAGGCCCGGCTCGGCATCGGCCTCATCGGCGCCGATGGTGGTGGGGGCCAGTTCGAGGCTCGGCTGGCCCCAGGCATTGATCGACAGGCAGCCCAGCAGGCTCGCCAGCAAAGGAAGGTGTTTCATCGGTGCATCCTGAATTCTTGGCTAGGAAAAGGCCCACGAACGCGCGCCGCGCGACAGCGCAGTGGGCAGGTTGAGCACGAGCAGGAATCAGGCGAGAGGCGGTGCCCGGGGATGGGCCGCGGGCCAGGTGGAGCGGGCGGGGAGGTCGGTCTTGGCCAGGGTGCGCGCAGGCGGGGCCTGGGGCTGCGGCAGCAGGGCCAGGGTCAGGCTGGAGTTCAGGGCCGGGCCCATGCCGCCGGTGGAGCACAGCGGGCAACCGAAGGCCTTGGAGAGAGTGGGCAGGGAGCCCTGGTCGGCCGGTTTCTGCAGCGGCGCCTGGGTGGCAGGGTCGACGCTGCAGAACTGCCCGCCGATGCCGTTGAGCTGCATGCCGAGCATCTGCCCGTGGCCGATGCTGCAGGCGAACACGTTGAACAGGACGCAGCAATAGAGCATCCAGGCAACGAGCGAGCGATCGGAACGGGCAAATTTCATGGGGCGGCACTTTATCATCGAAGGCGACGAACGTACTTACAAAAACGGTCAATCGAGTCCATTCTTCAGCGACATTTTCTGCACGGACGTCTGAACATGAATCTTCTGCTCGCACAGGGGGTGGCTGGCAGCTTCCTGTTGATCAGTCTGATCCATCTGTACTGGGCTGCGGGTGGCAAGCGTGGCAGTGATGCGGTGATCCCCGAGGTGCCGGGGCCGGGGCCCGGGATGACCCAGCCGGCGTTCCGCCCGCCGGCCCTGGCCACGATGCTGGTGGCAGTGGCTTTGTTGCTGGTGGCGATGCTGGTGTGCCTGAGGGTCGGGCTCTACCTGCCGACGGTGACCCACCCGTCTCTGCAGTGGGTGATCAGCGCCATTGCCTTGCTGATGTTCGCCCGGGCCATCGGCGACTCCGAGCTGGTGGGTTTTTTCAAGGAAGTCCGGGATTCGAAATTCGCCCGCCTCGACACCCTGTTCTATTCCCCCCTGTGCGTGGTGCTGGGGGCCGGGTTGCTGGTGCTGGCCTGGGCCTGAGGGCAGTCAGTCGGCGCTGGCCAGTGCAGGTGCTGGCTGGTGCAGGAGCTGGCTTGCCAGCGAAGGCGTTTTCGAAGTCGCCGCAAGGCTCACGGGCCTCGTCGCCGGCAGCCGGCTCCTAGGTGCAGCGGATGTGCTCAGTTGCCGGTTTCGCTGCGTTTGCTGCTGATTTCCGCCGGTACATCGTCGCCGGCCATGCGCTTGCGAAACAGCGCGGCCCGCGCTAGCAGCAGGGTGGTCACCGGTACGGTGATGGACATCAGCACCGGGATCAGCCAGGCGTGCAGCACCGGCCCGGACTTGAGCGCGGAAAAGTACAGGATCGACGCCAGGGCCACGGCCCAGGAGCCCATGGTGGAGGCCAGGGCCGGCGGGTGCATGCGCTGGAAGTAGCTCTTCATGCGCAGGATGCCCAGGGCCCCGATCAGGGCAAACACACTGCTGATCACCAGCAGCAGGGCCACCAGCACTTCCACCCACAGTGGCAATTGTTCCAGGCTGTTCATTCGATCACCTCGCCACGCAGAAGGAATTTGGCCAGGGCGAAGGAGCCGACAAAGCCGAACAGGGCGATCAGCAGCGCCGCCTCGAAGTAGGTGTCACTGGCGTAGCGCACGCCCAGCACCAGCATCATCAGCATCGCCAGGATGTACAGGTAGTCCAGGGCCAGAACCCGGTCCTGGGCCGAGGGGCCCTTGAACAGGCGCACCAGGGTCAGGACCATGGCCAGGGAAAAAATGAACAGACTCAGCAAGATCGCGTTGGTCAGCAGGACACTCATTCGAAAATCTCCATCAGCGGGCGCTCGTACGTGGCCTTGAAGTGCTGGATGAATTGCGCCTCGTCCTTCAGGTCGAAGACGTGCAGCAACAGCAGGCTGCGGTCCAGGGACAGCTCGGACCAGACCGTGCCCGGCACCACCGTGGTGATGGTGGACAGCGCCGCCAGGCCATTGGCGTCCCGCAGGTCCAGGGGGATCTTGACGAAGGCCGAGTGCACCGGGCGCCGGCCGTTGTTGAGCACGCCCCAGGCCACCAGCAGGTTGGACACCAGCACGTCGCGGCCCACCACCAGGAACAGGCGCAGGATGGTGCCCGGGCGGCGGATGCGGATCGGCAGGGGCCGCAGGGGCTGCATCAGCAGCGGCGCGAGAAAGCCCAGCAGGGCGCCCAGCAGCAGGTTGCCCGGGCTGAGGGACAGGTTCAGCACCAGCCAGAGCAGCCACAGTGCCAGGGACAGGAATGGCGCGGGGAACAGGCGCTTCATGGGTGCACCTCCACTGCCGCTGCGGTCTTGGATTCAGGGCTGAGCACGGTGCGGGTGCCGAGCACCGCCATCACGTAATGCTCCGGGTGGTTGAGGCTGTCGGCGGTGGCCTGGGTGAAGCGCAGCAACGGCTCGGCCTTGAAGCTGAGCAGCACGCAGAGCCCCAGCAGCGCCACGATCGGCAGGCACTCCAGGCGCCGCAGCACCGGCGAAGGGCGTTCCTCCGGGGTCCAGAAGCGCTGCACACCCAGGCGGGCAAAGGCAATCAGCGAGGCCAGGCCCGAGAGGATCAACAGCGCCAGGAAGCACCAGGCCGCCGGGGTGATCGGCGCGCCCTCGCTGGCCCCCAGGCCCTTGGGGTTGAGCAGGGCGGCAATCAGGTTGAGCTTGCCGATGAAGCCCGATAGCGGCGGCATGCCGATGATCAGCAAGGCGCAGGCGATGAAGCTCAGGCCGAGGAAGGCCATGGTCCAGGGGATCACCTGGCCGACCACCACTTTCTGTTCATCGTCGAGGTTGCTGCCCCGTGGCGGGTGCAGCGACTCCATGGGCCGCGGCAGGATCTCGCCTTCATCCTCCAGGGGGATCTCGTTGGCCGAGCGCGAACGCTCGATCAGTTCTGCCAGCAAAAACAGCGCGCACATCGCCAGGGTCGAGCTGAACAGGTAGAACAGCGCCGCGCCGGTGAGGGCCGGCTGAGCGAAGCCGATCACCGAGATCAGGATGCCGGCCGACACCAGGATGCTCAGGCTGGCCATGCGCTCCAGGCGCTGGGCCGGAAGAATCGCCAGGGCCGCGCAGAAGATCGTCGCCATGCCGCCGTACACCAGCCACTGGCTGCCGAAATAGGCCGAGGCCCCGGCTTGCCCGGAGAACAGCAGGGTCCATAGGCGCAGTACGGTGTACACACCGACTTTGGTCATGATGGCGAACAGTGCCGCCACCGGCGCGCTGGCCGAGGAGTAGGCGGGCACCAGCCAGAAGTTCAGTGGCCACATCCCGGCCTTGGCCAGGAAGGCGATCGCCAGGATCGCCGTACCGGCGTGCAGCAGGCCGCGGTCCGCTTCCGGCACCAGGGGGATCTTCATCGCCAGGTCGGCCATGTTCAGGGTCCCGGTGACCCCGTAGATCATCGCCGTGCCGATCAGGAACAGCGATGAGGCCAGCAGGTTGATGGTGATGTAGTGCAGCCCCGAAGACACCCGCGCGCGCCCCGAGCCGTGCAGCATCAGGCCGTAGGACGCCGCCAGCAGCACCTCGAAGAACACGAACAGGTTGAACAGGTCGGCGGTCAGGAAGGCCCCGTAGAGGCCCATCAGCTGGATCTGGAACAGGGCATGGAAACTGGCCCCGGCGCCGTCCCAGCGGGCCATGGCGAACAGCAGCGCGCTGACCCCGATGATACCGGTGAGCACCAGCATCAGCGCCGACAGGCGATCGACCACCAGCACGATGCCGAACGGCACCTGCCAGTTGCTGGGCAGGTACACGCCGAAGGAACCGGTGGCGCCCTGGACCTGGGTCCAGTACAGCAGGTAGCCCGCCAGGCACAGGCCCAGCAGGGTGGAGAGCAGGTTGATCCGGGCTTTCAGCGGGCGATGCTTTTCCCCCAGCAGCAACATGATGCCCGCGGTCAGCAGCGGCAGGAGGATGGGGGCGACGATCAGGTGCGACAACGGATTCATTCCTTGGGCTCCCGGCCATCGACGTGGTCGGTGCCGGTCAGGCCCCGGGAAGCCAGGAGCACCACCAGAAACAGCGCGGTCATGGCGAAGCTGATGACGATGGCCGTGAGCACCAGCGCCTGGGGCAGCGGGTCGGTGTAGTGCAGCAGGTCCTGGGGCACGCCGTCCTTGACGATCGGCTCCTTGCCGATGAACAGGCTGCCCATGCTGAAGATGAACAGGTTGACCGCATAGGACAGCAGGCACAGGCCCATCACCACCTGGAAGGTCCGCGGGCGCAGCACCAGCCAGACTCCGGAAGCGGCGAGGACCCCAATGGCGATTGCGATGACTTCTTCCATCAGGCGGCTCCGTTCTGAGTCAGGGATTTGGCCTGGCTGGCCGGCTTGTGGGCCCGCACCGACTGGTGCGCCAGGGCCGTGAGGATCAGCAGGGTCGCGCCCACCACCACGGCGTACACGCCGATGTCGAAGAACAGCGCGCTGGCGATGTGGATATCACCGAACAGCGGCAGGTCCACATGCAGCGTGTGGGTGGTCAGGAACGGGTAGCCCCAGGCCAGGGCGCCGAGGCCGGTGGCCAGGGCGACCAGCAGGCCGGTACCCATCCAGCGCAACGGCCGCAGGCTCATCTGCGCCTCGACCCACTGGGTGCCCGCCACCATGTACTGGAGGATGAAGGCCACCGACATCACCAGCCCGGCGACGAAACCGCCACCCGGCAGGTTGTGCCCGCGCATGAACAGGTAGAAGGACACCACCAGGGCAATCGGCAGCAGCAGGCGCACCAGCACCGCCGGCACCATCATGAAGCCCAGGGCGGTGTCGCTGGCCTGGCGCGGGTTGACCAGGTCGGTGACCACGTCCGGGGCCAGCAGGCGCTGCTGCGCCGGCAACTGCATGCTTTCCTTGGGCGGGCGGAAGCGGCGCAGCAGGGCGAACACGGTCAGGGCCACCGCCGCCAGCACGGTGATCTCGCCCAGGGTGTCGAAGCTGCGGAAGTCCACCAGGGTCACGTTGACCACATTGGTGCCGCCGCCTTCGGGCAGGGCGCGGCTGAGGTAGAACGAGGAAATGTCGTTGGGAGTGGGGCGGGTCAGCATGGCGTAGGACAGCACTGCCATGCCCAGGCCCACGGCCACCGACAGGCTCAGGTCGCGCAGGCGGCGGATGCGCGCCTTGGGCACGCTGCTGGGCAGGGGCGAGACGTCCTCGATCCGCCGTGGCAGCCAGCGCAGGCCGAGGAGGATCAGCACCGTGGTCACCACTTCCACCACCAGCTGGGTCAGGGCCAGGTCCGGCGCCGAGAACCAGACGAAGGTCACGCAGGTCATCAGGCCGCAGACGCTGACCATGGTCAGGGCGGCCAGACGGTGGTACTTGGCTTGCCAGGCGGCGCCCAGGGCGCAGGCGATGGCCAGCAGCCAGAAGGTCACGAAGACGATGGAACCGGGGATCTTCGGCCGGTCGCCCCAGGTCAGCTGGCTGTAGAGCATGGGGATCAGCCCGGCGATCACCGCCGCCAGGATCAGCACGAACAGCTGGGTCTGCAGGCGCTTGGTGCTCAACCGGCGTTCCAGGCGCCGGGCCAGGCGGGTCATGCCCACCAGGCTGCGCTCGAACAACAGCTTGCCGTTGAGACGGCCCACGCCCGGCGGGTAGGCGAAACGGCCCGCCACCAGCGGCTTGTGCAGCAGCAGGTAGAGGACGATGCCGCAGGACATGGCGATCAGGCTCATGATCATCGGCGCATTGAGGCCGTGCCAGATGGCCAGGCTGTACTCGGGCAGGGTCCCGCCCACCACCGGCAGCGCCGCGGCGGCCAGCAGCGGGCCGATGATCTGCGCCGGGAAGATCCCCACCAGCAGGCAGGTGAACACCAGCAGTTCAACCGGGGCACGCATCCAGCGCGGCGGCTCGTGGGGCGTGTGCGGCAGGTCGGTGGCCGGCTCCCCGAAGAACACGTCGACCGTGAAGCGCAGGGCGTAGGCGACGCTGAAGGTCCCGGCGATGGTAGCGATCACCGGCAGGGCGATTTCCACCCAGGCGCTGGAGTTGATGAACACCGTCTCGGCGAAGAACATCTCCTTGGACAGGAAGCCGTTGAGCAGCGGCACCCCGGCCATGGAGGCGCTGGCCACCATGGCCAGGGTCGCGGTGTAGGGCATCAGCTTGATCAGGCCGTTGAGCTTGCGGATGTCACGGCTGCCGCTTTCGTGGTCGATGATCCCGGCCGCCATGAACAGCGAGGCCTTGAACGTGGCGTGGTTGAGAATGTGGAACACCGCCGCCACCGCGGCCAGCGGGCTGTTCAGGCCCAGCAGCAGGGTGATCAGCCCCAGGTGGCTGATGGTGGAATAGGCCAGCAGGCCCTTGAGGTCGTTCTGGAACATCGCGCAGTAGGCGCCCAGCACCAGGGTGCAGGCCCCGGCGCCGCTGACGATGTAGAACCATTCTTCAGTGCCGGACAACGACGGCCACAGGCGGGCCAGGAGAAACACCCCGGCCTTGACCATGGTCGCCGAGTGCAGGTAGGCCGAGACCGGGGTCGGTGCGGCCATGGCGTGGGGTAGCCAGAAGTGGAAGGGGAACTGCGCGCTCTTGCTCAGGGCGCCCAGCAGGATCAGGGGCAACAGGATCGGGTAGAGCGCGTGGGCGCGTATCTTGTCTCCGGCAGCCAGTACCTGGTCCAGGTCGTAGCTGCCCACCACATGGCCGAGCAGCATGACCCCGGCCAGCAGGCACAAGCCCCCGGCACCGGTGACCATCAACGCCATGTAGGCGCCGCGGCGGGCATCGGAGCGGTGGTGCCAGTAGCCGATCAGCAGGAAGGAGAAGAGGCTGGTGAGCTCCCAGAAGAACACGATCTGGATCAGGTTGCCGGAAATCACCAGGCCGAGCATGGCCCCCATGAAGGCCAGGAAGAAGGCGAAGAAACGCGGCACCGGATCTTGCGGCGACATGTAATAACGCGCGTAGAGCGCCACCAGGCTGCCGATGCCCAGCACCAGCAGCGAGAACAGCCAGGCGAAGCCGTCCAGGCGCAGCACGAAGTTCAGCCCCAGGCTCGGCAGCCAGGCATACTCCTCGCGAATCACCCCGCCATCGGCGATCTGCGGGTACAGCAGAGCCACCTGGATGGTGCCGATGAGTGCCACCAGGCCGGCCAGCAGAGATTCGGTGTTACGTGCGTTGTGCGGCAACAGGGCCGCCAGACAGCTGCCGATGAATGGCAGAAGCAGTAGAACTATCAGGGACATAGGCTTCTAATCTGCGGAAAAGTATGACGCATAATACGTGCCAGGCCCTGGATCACCAACCGCCATGCGCGGCCCGGGCCCCCTAAGAAATGTTACATACGCTTTCAAAGGTAGGAGACAAATGCCTGATGCGCCCGTTCACCGGGTGCTGTGGGGCAAATGCCCTGCCCAGTTCAAGCCGCCACAAGGATCGACAAGGGTGCACATGATTAAAGGATCGGCCTTGGGCCGGCTGTTTCGACGGGGCGCGTTCGCCGTGCTGTTCACCGCCTTTGGTGCGGCATCGGGCATTGGCCTGGAGCATTATCTGGACCGCCCCGACATGCTCAAGACCCGCCAGACGCTGGTCATCGAAGGCCCGCAGGGGGATGAGCGCAACTATGTGCTGCCGCCGGGCACGGTGCTCTATTTCGACCGCGCCTTTGCCGAGGGGCACGCGCTCTACCACGCCTACTTCTACTATCACGGCGAGCCTGAAAATGACCGGGTACTGCTGGAGCCCAAGCACAAGGGCTCCCTGACCGTCCCCACCTGGCTCTACGCCCCCGGGGACCCCGCACTGTAGGCGCTTGCCTGCCAGCGAGAGCGCCTGCAAGAGCACCTTCGCCGGCAAGCCGGCTCCTACAGTCCCCACCACTACCCCAGCCAGCCGTAGGCGCTGGCTTGCCAGCGAAAGGGCCCTCAAGAGCTCCCTCACCAGCAAGCAGCCCCCGCAGCGGGCCGTTGCTCAGGACTCCACCGCCTCGCCGCTCTGCTGTCCGGCTTCTGCCTTGGGCTTCCATTCGCTGATGATCACCGCCAGCACGATCAAGGCGCCGCCCAGCAACGCCAGCCCCGGCAGGCGCTCCCCGGCGATGCGCCCGACAATCCCGGCCCACACCGGCTCGCCGGCATAGATCAGGGTGGCGCGGGTCGGCGAGACGCTTTTCTGCGCCCAGTTCATTGCCAGCTGGATCACCGCGCTGGCAGCCCCCAGGCCCAGGGCGCTGGCCAGCAGCAGCCAGGAAAACCCAGGCAGCGCTTCCCCGGTCGGCCACACCATGGCGAACGCCAGCAGCGAGGTGACCGCCAGTTGCACCACGGTGACCCGGCGCACATCCACCCGCCCGCCGAAGCTGCTGATGAGGATGATCTCCGCGGCAATGGCCACGGTACTGATCAGGGTGGCGATCTCCCCGGGGCTGAAGTCCAGGGAGGCGCCATTGGGCCCGGACAGCAGCATCAGCCCGGTGAACGCCAGCATGATGCCGATACTCGGCAGCAACCCCGGGCGCTTGCCCATGAACAGCCATTGCAGCAGCGGCACGAAGGGCACATAAAGGGCGGTGATGAACGCCGACTGGCTGCTGGGAATGCTTTGCAGGCCCACGGTCTGCAAACCGTAGCCGAGCATGATCGCGGTGCCGATAAAGGCCCCGGCGCGCAGTTCGAACAGGGTCAGGCCGCGCAAGTGGCGCAGTGAGAATGCACCGACCATGCACGCCGCTGCGGCAAAGCGCAGGCCGACGAAGAACATCGGCCCGCTGACGCTCATGGCGTTCTGCACCAGCAGGAAGGTGCCGCCCCAGATCATGGTGATCAGCACCAGCACGGCTTCGGCCTTGCTCAACTTGAACTGGAATCCGCGGGAGGGCGTTGCTGTCATGGCCTTGCGTGCTACCTGAGGGGGACGCACAATGCGCCGGAAGTTGGGCAGTATACTGCGCAGGCCCCAGGAGTGAGCAATATAGTGCACAAAGAAAACGTCCAGCGGGCCTCGGTCCTGCAACATGTCAGCCTCAACGTCCGCCGCCTGCGCAATGCCGCGGGTTTGAGCCAGAGCGCCCTGGCGGAAAAATCCAATGTCAGCCGGCGGATGCTGGTGGCGATAGAGGCGGGGGAGAAGAACGTCAGCCTCGGCACCCTGGACCGGGTGGCCGAAGCCCTGGACGTGGCCTTCAGCGACCTGATCCAGGCCCCGGAATCCCGGGATTCGAGCCGCATCAACGAGCTGGCCTGGGCCGGTGCTATCCCCGGCAGCAAGGCGCTGCTCCTGGCCAAGGCCGAGGCCACCCGTGAAGTGGAGCTTTGGGAATGGCAGCTGGAGCCTGGCGAGGTCTATCACTCGGAGTGCGACGCCGAGGGCTGGAGCGAGCAGATCTACGTCTTCGAAGGCTGCCTGACGGTGTTCTTCGGCGACACTGAACGGCGCCTGGAATGCGGTGACTTCTTCATGTTCGCCAGCCACGTGCCCCACGGCTACCGCAACGACGGCACCCGGGCCACGCGCTTCGTGCGCAACGTGGTGATCTGATGCCCCGTGGCCCGGCAAGCGCTGTTTGCCCAGCAACAGCAGTTGGACATTTTGCCTGTTTTCAGTTGATGTCTTTTAGCTGAATTATCAAGCAAGCTGCTGATATTAAAGGTTTTTATATTTAGGCACGACTCCTGCAATTGTCCTGGAAAGAACCCCGCGACGGGTGTTCACCTTGATGTTCAGGAAGCGGAGTCGGCCCATGACAGCCCCAGCCCAACCCTCTCGCAGTGCCCATCTCATCCAGAACGATGCGCAAGCCATCAGCGTGGCCCGGGCCCTGGCCCAGCGCTTTGCCGTGGAGGCGGCGCTGCGTGATCGCGAGCGGCGCCTGCCCCGGGCAGAGCTCGACCAATTTTCCGCCAGCGGCCTGTGGGGCATCACCATCCCCAAAGAGTACGGCGGCGCCGGGGTGTCCTACGCCACCCTGGTGGAAGTCATCAAGCTCATTTCCGCCGCCGACCCGTCTCTCGGCCAGTTGCCGCAGAACCACCTGGGAGTGGTGGACATCCTGCTGCAGACCGCCAGCGAAGAGCAGAAGCGCCATTACTTCGCCAAGGTGTTGCAGGGCTACCGCTTCGGCAATGCGTTTTCCGAGGCCGGCAGCAAGCACGTCGGCGCCTTTGAAACCCAGATCCGTTTCGACGGCGAACAGGCGCAGATCGACGGCGAGAAGTTCTACTGCACCGGGGCGCTGTTCGCCCACATCGTCCCGGCGGTGGCGGTGGACGAACACAACCAGGCGCACATTGCCTTTATCGAGCGCGACAACCCTGGCCTCACGGTGATCGACAGCTGGGACGGCTTCGGCCAGCGCACCACCGCCAGCGGCGGGGTCAGCCTCAAGGCGGTGCGGGTGCCGCGCAGCGCGGTGATCCCGGCCCATCGGGCCTTCGACCAGCCCACCGCCGATGGCCCGATCTCGCAAATCATCCAGGCCGCGGTGGACACCGGCATCGCCGTCGCCGCCCTGGAAGACGCCAAGCACCATGCCCGGCAATCCCGGCCGTGGATCGACAGTGGCCTGGACCATGGCTGGCAGGACCCGTTCACCATTGCCGCCATCGGCGACCTGGAATGGCGGGTGCACGGCACCGAGGCGATCCTCGCCAAGGCCGCCGAGGCGGTCGATCAGGCCCTGGCCCAGCCCGGTGAAGACAGCGTCGCCCAGGCCTCCCTGGTGGTGGCCCAGGCCAAGGTGCTGTCGGCGGAGAGTGCCTTGCTCGCCGCCAGCAAACTCTTCGAGCTGGCCGGCACCCGTTCGGTGTCGGGCAAGTACAACCTCGACCGCCACTGGCGCAACGCCCGCACCCACACCCTGCACGATCCGGCGCGCTGGAAATATCACCTGATCGGCAACTACCTGCTCAACGGCATCAAGCCGGCCCGCCACGCCTGGAACTGAAGGACTGCGCCATGAATGCACTGACCCGCCCCGACACCCCCCAAGCGGCCCTGGAACACAACGCCCAGGTCCTGCAGCGGGCCCGCGTCCTGCTGCAGCAAACCCTGGATTTCATCCGCGAGCAGGCCCGGCCCTGGAGCGGCAGCGGCCTGGCCAGGGCCAGCGACGACCCCTATGTGATCAGCCGCTTTGGCGACCTGAACATCCGCATCGACCTGGCCGCGGCCCTGCAGGAGCGGGCCCAGCGCCAGATAGAACAAGAGCCGGACCCGGCGGAAGTTGCGGTGGCCCTGGCCGAGGCGGCGATTGCCGCGGGCCAGGCGCTGCTGGCGGCCAGCGACGCCGAGTTCGAACTCACCGGTCAGCGCAGCCCGCAGCCCCAGACCCTGGATGACCCGCTGCGCTGGAAATACCAACTGATCGGCAACTACCGCCTCAATGGCGTGCCACCCCAAGGTTTCAGGAGTGTTGTGTGATGTCCCGTGAAATCCGCCTCAATGCCTTCGACATGAACTGTGTCGGCCACCAGTCGCCGGGCCTCTGGGCCCACCCCCGGGACCGCTCCTGGCAGTACAAGGACCTGGAGTACTGGACCGACCTGGCGAAAATTCTCGAAAAGGGCAAGTTCGACGGGTTGTTCATCGCCGATGTGCTGGGCATCTACGACGTCTACAACGGCAACGGCGAGGCAGCGATCCGCCAGGCCGCCCAGGTCCCGGTGAACGACCCGCTGCAGCTGATCCCGCCCATGGCCCTGGTCACCGAGCACCTGGGCTTCGGCCTCACCGCGTCGCTGTCCTTCGAGCACCCGTACCCCTTCGCCCGGCGCCTATCCACCCTCGATCACCTGACGAAGGGCCGCGCCGGCTGGAACATCGTCACCTCCTACCTGGAGAGCGGGGCCAAGAACATCGGGCAGCAGGCCCAGACCGAACACGACGCTCGCTACGACTACGCCGAGGAGTACCTGGAGGTCTGCTACAAGCTCTGGGAAGGCAGTTGGGAAGACGGCGCGATCCTGCGCGACCGCGAGCGACGGATCTTCAGCGACCCGAGCAAGATCCACGAGATCCGCCATGTCGGCAAACACTTCCAGGTGCCGGGCATCCACCTCTGCGAGCCGTCGCCGCAACGTACCCCGGTGCTCTACCAGGCCGGGGCGTCCAGCCGGGGCAAGCAGTTCGCCGCCGAGCAGGCCGAATGCGTGTTCGTCGCCGCGCCGTCCAAGGTGCTGCTGAAAAAGACCGTGGCCGACATCCGCCGCCGGGCCGCCGAGGCCGGGCGCGATCCGTCGAAGATCCTGATCTTCAACCTGCAGACGGTGATCCTGGGCGAGACCGACGCCAAGGCCAAGGCCAAGTTCGAGGAATACAAATCCTGGGTCAGCTACGAGGGCGCCATGGCGCTGATTTCCGGCTGGACCGGCATCGACTTCAGCCGCTTCAAGCCCGACGAGCCCCTCAAGCACGTGCACACCAACGCCATCCAGTCGGCGGTGGAGGCCTTCTCCACGGCAGACCCGAACAAGGTCTGGACACCCCATGAACTGGCGGACTGGGTGGGCATCGGCGGCTTTGGCCCGTTGTTCGTCGGTAGCCCGGAAACCGTCGCCGACCTGCTTCAGGAATGGGTGGAAGAAACCGACGTCGACGGCTTCAACCTGGCGTATGCGCTGACCCACGAAAGCTTTATCGACGCCGTGGAACTGCTGGTGCCGGAGTTGCAGAAGCGGGGCGTCTACAAGACCGAATACGCCCCGGGCACCCTGCGGGAAAAACTCTTCGGCGCCGGCCCGCGCCTGCCCGAAAGCCACCCGGGCAGCGCCTGGCGCAACCTGGGCGGGCAACGCCAAACAGCCGCATAACGTGCCAGCGCCTGAACCCCGCGCCCTGTAGGAGCTGGCTCGCCAGCGAAGGGGCCCACGCCTTCGCCGGCAAGCCGGCTCCTACAAGCGAAAAGGCCCACAAGGCCCCCGTTCATTTCCAGCCAGCGGACCACCGCACGCGATTGCCAAGAGATCGAGGTCAACTCATGAGCGTGCATGAACTCAAGCGTGCGCCGAGCGCGGATTCGCCAGCGCCCCAGGCCCGGCTGCAGTTGAGCGGGGCCCTGGAGCGGTTGCACCACTGGGCCCAGGTCAGCCCGTTGCACAACGCCTTGCGCCACAAGCGCCACGGCCACTGGTACGCCTGGCGCTGGATCGACGCCCTGCGGGACGTCGAGCGCCTGGCCGACGGCCTGCGCCAGCAGGGCCTGACGCCGGATTCGCGGTTGGCAGTCAGCGCCCGCTTCGAACCGGACCTGCTCCTGCTGGCCCTGGCGGCCCACAGCCTTGGCGCCGAGGTGCTGAGCCTGGACGACGAGCTGCCGCCCCAAGCCCTGCGCCAGACCCTGTGGCGCCTGCAACCGAGCCACGCCTTCGTGCATTCGCGCCAGCAGGTGCTGGATTGGGTCGCCGCCAGTGAAAACGCTCTGGCCCCGCAGTTGCTGATTGCCGGGCAAGCCTTGCCGCGCCTGCCGGAAGGCGCGCATCTGCCCTTGCTGGAATTGCGCGAGCTGCTGGGCCGGGGCGAGCCCCCCCGGCGCCAGGCCAATTGGCGCGCCCCGGTCGGCAGCGGCCAATTGTGGAGCGAGGAGGGCACGCAATGGCAGGAGGGCCTGACGGTGCTGCTGGAGCAATGGCTGGGCAGTGGCCAGTGCCTGGCCTTCGCCGAAAGCCGCGGCTCGACCAGCCGCGACCGGCGGGAGGTGGCCCCCAGCGGCCTGCTGCTGTCGCCCCAGCGCCTGCAACGCCTGGCGGACGAGATCGAGAGCCGCCTGGCGCCCCCCGACAGTTGGCGCCGACGCCTGTGCGAGTGGGCCTTGGCCCATCCCCAGGGCCTGTTGGCGCGCCTGCTCAAGCATCGGGTGCGCCGCCTGCTGGGCTTTGCTCGCCTGCAATTCATCTGGCAGGCCCCCCAGGCCACGACGCCACCGGCCACCCCGGCCTGGATCGTCGAATTCACACGGAACATTGCATGAGCCACGCCGAATCCATTTTGCAAGTCAGTGACATCTCCCTGTCGTTCAAGGGGGTCAAGGCCATCAATCAACTGTCGTTCGAGGTGCGCCGGGGCGAGATCTGTGCCCTGATCGGCCCCAATGGCGCGGGCAAGAGTTCGCTGCTCAACGTGCTCAACGGGGTCTATCGCTTTGACGCCGGGACCATCGTGTTCGAGCGCCAGCCGTTGCAGCGCATCGACCCGCTGGACGCCGCGCGCCGGGGCATCGGCCGCACGTTCCAGAACAACGCGCTGTTCAAGAAGATGAGCGTGCTGGACAACCTGCTCACCGGCCTTTCGCGCCACTCCCGCGCGCGCTTCATCGAACAGGCCCTGGGCTTGCCCCGGGCCCGCCGTGAAGCCCGGGCATTCCGCCAGCTGGCCGAAGGCATCCTGCAGTTTCTGGAATTGCAGGCATTGCGCGATGTGCCGGTGGGCAACCTGGCCTATGGCCTGCAAAAGCGCGTCGAGTTGGGCAGGGCGCTGATCGCCGGGCCCAGCCTGTTGCTGCTGGACGAACCCCTGGCCGGAATGAATGCCGAGGAGAAGCAGGAAATGGCCCGCTTCATCGCCGACATCAACCGTGACCTGGGCACCACCGTGGTGCTGATCGAGCACGACATGGCGGTGGTCATGGACCTGTGCGACCACGTGGTGGTGCTCGACTACGGACGCAAGGTGGGCGATGGCACACCGGCCGAGGTCCAGGCCAACCCCGAGGTGATCGCCGCTTACCTGGGGGCCGTGCACTGATGGCATTCTTCTTCGAAACCCTGCTCGGCGGTCTGCTGGCCGGCACCCTGTATTCACTGGTGGCCATCGGCTTCGTGCTGATCTACAAGGCCAGTGGCGTGTTCAATTTCGCCCAGGGCTCGATGCTGCTGTTCGCCGCGCTGACCTTCGTCAGCCTGCACGAGCAGGGCGTGCCTTTCGCCCTGGCACTGTTGCTGACGGTGCTGGTGATGATCCTCGGCGCCTGGCTGATCGAACGCCTGGTGCTGCGGCCCTTGGTCAACCGTTCGCCGATCACCCTGTTCATGGCCACCCTGGGCCTGTCGTTCATCATCGAGGGCCTGGCCCAGGGCCTGATGGGCTCCCAGGTGCGGGCCCTGGACCTGGGCATCGACGATGTGCCGCTGTTCCTCGGGCCGCTGATGGTCAGCCAGTTCGACCTGATTGCCGCGGCCACCGCCCTGGTGCTGGTGACGGTGCTGGCGCTGCTGTTCAACAAGACCCGCATCGGCATCTCGCTGCGGGCGGTAGCCGACGACACCACGGCGGCGCTGTCCATCGGCATCAACCTCAACCGCATCTGGCAGATCGTCTGGGCGGTGGCCGGGGTGGTGGGGCTGGTGGCCGGGCTGCTCTGGGGGGCCCGGCAAGGGGTGCAGTTCTCTCTATCGCTGGTGGTGCTCAAGGCGCTGCCGGTGCTGATCATCGGCGGCTTCACCTCGATCGGCGGGGCGATTGCCGGCGGCCTGATCGTCGGCGCCGCCGAAAACCTGGCGGAGGTCTATATCGGCCCGCTGATCGGCGGCGGCATCAGCCCCTGGTTCGCCTATGTCCTGGCCCTGGCCTTCCTCTACATCCGCCCCGCCGGCCTGTTCGGCGAGCGGGCCATCGAGCGAGTGTGAATTGATGTCCCTTCTTCTGACGCGGCAAACCGCCCCCTTGCTGCTGGTCCAGCGCCGCCTGCCCTGGGGCCTGGCCGGCCTGTTGCTGCTGGCCTTCGGCGTGGTGCCGGTGCTGGGCAACGACTATTGGCTCAACGCGATCCTGATTCCGTTCCTGGTGCTGTCCCTGGCCGGGCTCGGGCTCAACCTGCTGACCGGCTACACCGGCCAGACCTCGGTGGGCGCCGCCGGCTTCATGGCCGTGGGGGCCTTTGCCACCTACGGTATTCTGCTGCGCCTGCCGCAGCTGGGGCTGCCCCTGGCCCTGCTCGGCGGCGGCCTGATCAGCGCCCTGGTGGGCTGGCTGTTCGGCCTGCCCAGCTCGCGGATCAAGGGTTTCTACCTGATGGTCAGCACCCTGGCGGCGCAGTTCTTCCTGGAGTGGCTGTTCGTCAAGTTTCCCTGGTTCTACAACTACGGTTCCTCGGGCACCATTTCGGCGCCGCAGTTGAGCCTGCTGGGCCATGACCTGAACCACCCCCAGGGGCGCTACCTGCTGACCCTGGTGACGGTGCTGCTGTTGACCTGGGTCGCGCAGAACCTGGTGCACAGCCAGGTCGGGCGCAACTGGATGGCGATCCGCGACATGGACACCGCCGCCGCGGTGATCGGCATCCCGGTGGCCCGCTACAAACGCCAGGCGTTTGCCGTCAGCTCGTTCTACCTGGGCATCGCCGGTGCGCTGTGGGCCTTCGCCTACCTGGGCACCGCCAGCGCCAGCAGCTTCGATATCAATCGTTCGTTCCAGATCCTCTTCATCATCATTATCGGCGGCATGGGCAGCGTGGCCGGCAACTTCGTCGGCGCGGCCTTCATCAGCCTGTTGCCGATTCTCCTCAGCCATGCCGGGCAGGCGCTGCTGGGCGGGGCGGTGGACGCCGGGCAGTTGCAGAACCTGCAGAAAATCATTTTCGGCGTGCTGATCATCCTGTTCCTGATCAAGGAACCCGAGGGCCTGATCCGCTTGCTGGGCAACTTGCGCGAGCGCCTGCGGCACTGGCCGCTGCGCTTCTGAATTCCTCCTCCCAGAACAGAGAGACAACATGCGTGCATCCTTGAAAGCTTCCCTGGCCGGCGCGGCGTTGCTGCTGGCGGCGGCCGTTGCCCCGGCAGCCCAGGCCGGGCCGGACCAGCAGTTCTTCCCCCTGGCCACCTACCGGGTTGGCGCCTACGCCTCCAGCGGGGTGCAGGTGTGGGCCGGGATGATCGACTACCTGAACTACATCAACCAGGTGGAGGGCGGCATCAACGGGGTCAAGCTGGTGTGGCAGGAGTGCGAGACCGAATGGACCGCCGAGAAGGGCATCGAGTGCTACGAGCGCTTCAAGAACGGTCTGGATGGCGCACCGGTGGCGGTCTACCAGCCCAACGGCGCACCAGCGGCCTATGCCCTGAGTGAGCGTGCCGAGGTGGACAAAATCCCGCTGATCACCCTGGGCTACGGCCGCACCGAAGCCACCGACGGCACGGTGTTCCCCTACAACTTCCCGGTGATGCTGACCTTCTACAGCGAGGCCTCGACCCTGGTGAACTACATCGCCCAGCGCGAGGGCGGGTTCGACCGGCTCAAGGGCAAGAAGATCGCCACGCTCTATCACGACTCCGCCTATGGCCGGGAAACCCTCGGGCCGCTCAAGCTGCTGGCCGAGAAGTACGGTTTCGAGAACATCCAGATCCCGGTGGCCGACCCGGGCAACGAGCAATCGGCGCAATGGCGGCAGATCCGCCAGCAGAACCCGGACTGGGTGTTCCTGCGCACCTGGGGCGTGTCCACCCCCGTGGCGGTGAAGACCGCCGCGCGCTTCGGCTTCCCGGTGGACCACATCATCGGCGATATCTGGGCCAGCTCCAGCGAAGACGTGCTGCCGGCCGGCGCCGCGGCCAAGGGCTACCTGGCGCTGACGCCCTACCCGGCGGGCAGTGACTTCGAGATCCACAAGCGCCTCAAGCAGTACATCCTCGATACCGGCAAGAGCGACCTCAAGGACCTGAAGAATTTCGGCAGCGTGTACTACAACTCCGGCCTGGTGAACGCGGCGGTGGCGGTGGAGGCGATCCGGACCGCCCAGGGCAAGTTCGGCAAGCGCCCGCTCAATGGCGAGGAAGGGCGCTGGGGCCTGGAACACCTGAACATCGACGACGCCCGGCTCAAGGACATGGGTTACCTGGGGCTGATGCAGAACCTCAAGCTGTCCTGCCGCGATCACGAAGGCGGCGGCGCGGCCCGGGTGCAGCAATGGGACGGCGCCAACTGGACCCTGATCAGCGAGTGGATTGCCGCCGACCGCGCGCTGCTACGGCCGCTGATCGACGAAAAGGCCGCGGCCTTTGCCAAGGAGAAGCGCCTGGTGCCCCGTACATGCAACGAGGGTGACTGAACCATGAGCCACAGCGCCACGGCCGCGACGGTCGAGACCTTGCTGCAGGTACAGGACATCGAGGTGATCTACGACGGCGTGATCCTGGCGCTGGCCGGGGTATCTTTGAGCGTGCCCCGGGGGGCCATCGTCGCCTTGCTGGGGGCCAACGGCGCCGGCAAGAGCACCACCCTCAAGGCCATTTCCGGGCTGGTGCGGGCCGAGCGTGCCGAGCTCAGCCGCGGCGCCATCGCCTTTGCCGGGCAGGACCTGGCCGGGGTCGACCCCAGCCAGCGGGTGCGCCAGGGCATGGTGCATGTGCTGGAAGGGCGTCACGTCTTCCCCCAGTTGACGGTGGAAGACAACCTGCGCGCCGGCGGCTTTGTCCGTGGCCTGGGCCGGCGCCAGCTGGAGCAGGACCTGGAGCGCATCTACAGCTGGTTTCCGCGGCTGCTGACCAAGCGCCGGGTGCGCGCCGGGCTGACCTCCGGTGGCGAGCAGCAGATGCTGGCCATCGGCCGGGCGTTGATGACTCGTCCTACTTTGGTACTGCTGGATGAACCGTCCATGGGCCTGGCGCCTATTATCGTCCAGGAGATTTTCCAGATCGTCGCCCAGCTCAATCGCGAGGCGGGGGTGAGCTTTCTGATCGCCGAGCAAAGCATTAATCTGGCGCTCAAGTACGCTTCCCATGCCTACCTGCTGGACACCGGACGCGTGGCCTTGTCCGGCAGCGCCGAGCAACTGCTGGCCCGGGGCGACCTGCAGGATTTCTACCTGGGCAAACACTGACCGTGAGCATTCCATGAGCCAAACCCACACCGGACAGGCAACCCCTGCCACCCGTGATGCGCCAATCCTGATTGTCGGCGGCGGCCTCAGCGGCGCCTTGCTGGCCGCCCAGTTGCTGCGCCTGCCGGGCCAGCGACGGATCCTGGTCATAGAACCGCGCAGCGAGCTGGGGCGCGGCGAGGCCTACAGCGCCGTGGAGCTGGGGCACACCCTCAATGGCAACGCCGCGCGCATGAGCGTCGACCCGGACAACGCCGACGACCTGACCCAATGGCTGGCCCGGCACATTGCCGAGGGCGGCTGGCCCGAGTCGGACCGCCAGCATGTGCCGGTCAGCGAACTGTTTCCACCCCGCGGGCTGTTTGGTGTCTACGTCCAGCAGCGCCTGGCCGAGGCCCAGGTGCAGGGCCGGGCGCAGGGCTC
This sequence comes from Pseudomonas sp. GW823-FHT02C05, assembly GCF_058797595.1. Taxonomy (NCBI): domain Bacteria; kingdom Pseudomonadati; phylum Pseudomonadota; class Gammaproteobacteria; order Pseudomonadales; family Pseudomonadaceae; genus Pseudomonas; species Pseudomonas sp. GW823-FHT02C05. Next base: position 657,991 of record NZ_JBXAJU010000001.1, read on the forward strand.
CTCGTTGAGCCATGTGCAGGGCGAGGCGGTGGACCTGGAAACCGGCCCTGACGGCGTGCTACTGACCCTGGCCGATGGCCGGCAACTGCCCGGCGCGGTGGCGGTGCTTGCCACCGGCATGTTCCCGGCGGCGCGTACCCCGCAGACCCGCTCCAGCGGCCTGAATGCCGCGGCTCTGGACCCCTGGGATGTGGCGGCCATGGCCCGCCTCGACCCCCGGGCGACGGTGCTGATCATCGGTTCCGGGCTGACCATGGTGGACGCCGTGGTGTCCCTGGAGCAGGCCGGGCATCGTGGGCCGATCGAAGTGTTTTCCCGGCATGGGCTGCTGCCGCACGTGCGCCGCCAGCCCCCGGCCTGGGAAGACTTTCTCGGCGCCGACCCGAGCATCCGCAGCCCTCGGCAACTGCTGCGGGCGCTGCGCCAGCAATGCCGCGTGGCCGAGGCCCAGGGCATCGACTGGCAGGCCCCGCTGGACACGGTGCGGGTGCATATAGGGCGCCTGTGGAGCCAGGCCAGCGAGGTACACAAACGCCAGTTCGTGCGCCATGTACGGCCCTGGTGGGAAAGCCATCACCATCGCTCGCCGCCCCTGAGCGCCGAGCTGGTGGCGCGCCTGCATGAAGAAGGGCGGTTGCGGATTCATGCCGCTTGCTACCAGGGCCTGGAGCCGGGCGCCGACGGCCGGCTGGCGATCCGCCTGCGCTACCGCGGCAGCCAGGACAGCGTGCGCATGGCGGGCGATGCCCTGATCAACTCCAGCGGCATCGAATACGACTGGCGCCGGGTGGCGCGGCCCTTGCCGCGCCAGCTGCTGGCCCGCGGCCTGGTGACACCCGGGCCTTTGGCCCTGGGCATCAGCGCCGAGCCCGATGGTGCCGTGCACAACGCCCAGGGCCAGGCCTGCGAGCGCCTGTTCGCCATGGGGCCGCCCCTGCGCGGCCTGTGGTGGGAAAGCACCGCCGTCACCGACGTCGCCCTGCAGGCCAAGGCCCTGGCCGCGCGCCTGGCCAACCACCAACCGTAGGCGCTGGCTTGCCAGCGAAGGCGCCCGCAAGATCGCCTTCGCCGGCAAGCCGCTTCCTACAGTGCCACCCAGCGCTGTTCGGCGGCGGCAGTGCGGATCGCCGCGGCCAGGCGCTCCACTTCCCAGGCTTCAGCGAAATCCGTGCCGTCCCGGCCCTGGCCGCACAGGGCCATGATCAATTCGTGAACTTCCAGGGTCTTGAGTTCGTTGTAGCCCAGCTGGTGCCCCGGGGCCGGGCTGAAGGCCGCGTAGCCGGGCAGGGCGGGCCCGGCCAGCAGGCGCTGGAAACCCTTCTGGCCGACCCGGTACAGGCGCAGTTCGTTGAGGCGTTCCTGGTCGAACGCCAGGGTGCCGAGGGTGCCGCTGATCTCGAAGCTCAGGTGGTTCTTGTAACCATGCTTGATCCAGCTGCTGCTCAGCGTACCCCGCGCGCCATTGGCAAAGCGCAGCAGGGCATGGGCCTGGTCATCCACGGCGATGGCGCGGCGTTTCTGGCTGCCGGCTTCGGTGGGGCGTTGCAGGTGCACGGTCTGGGTATCAGCGCACACCGCCTGCACCGGCCCCATGAGAAAGCGTGCCATGGCCAGCAGGTGGCTGCCCAGGTCCGCCAGGGCGCCGCCGGCGTGCTGCGGCTCGCAACGCCAGGACCAGGGGGCATCCGGGTCGGCCATGAAGTCTTCGCTGAACTCGCCCTGGAAACTCACCAGTTGCCCCAGTTCGCCGTTGCCGATCATGTCCCTGGCCTGGGCGATCACCGGGTTGTGCTGGTAGTTGTAGCCCACCCGGGTCACCACCCCGGCGGCCTGGGCCGCGTGGTGCATCTGCCGGGCCTGTTCGACGCTGACCGCCAGGGGCTTTTCGCAGTACACCGCCTTGCCTGCGGCCAGCGCCGCCATGGCCATGGGGAAGTGCAGGTGGTTGGGAGTGGTGATGGCCACCAGGTTGACCCGGGGGTTGGCCACCAGGGCCTGCCAGTCGGCATGGGCCTGGGCAAAGCCCCAGGCGCCGGCGCAGTGTTCGCCGCGCTGGGCGTCGGCGTCGGCCAGGGCCGCCAGGTGCAGGCGCACCGGCAATTCGAAGACCGCGCCGGCACTGCGAAACGCCAGGGCGTGGGCACGCCCCATGAAACCGGTGCCGATCAAACCAATGCCGAGCTCGTCCATAACCGCACCTGCAGAATTATTGTTCTAGGGAGGGCTAGTTATGGAATAAATATTCTTTAATTGCAATTGGTGGAATTAAAATTTTGAAAGGCGCTTGCATGAGCCGACTTGCCGGCGAAAGGGGCCGCTTGGGTTGCGCTGGGCTCAAGGCCCTCTTCGCTGGCAAGCCAGCTCCTGCGGGAAATGAAAAAGGCAGCCCGGAGGCTGCCTTTTTTGTGGTGCAAGCGGGCCTCAGGAGAGGAAGCCGCCGTCCACATTGAGCGAGACACCCGTGGTGTAGCTGGAGGCGTCGCTGGCCAGGTAGAGCACCGCGCCGGCCATTTCGCTGGGGTCGGCCACGCGCTTGAGGGGGATCTGCGCCAGGGCGGTCTTGAGGATGGCGTCGTTCTTGACCAGGGCCGAGGCGAACTTGGTGTCGGTCAGGCCCGGCAGCAGTGCGTTGCAGCGGATGCCGAACTGCGCGCATTCCTTGGCGAAGACCTTGGTCATGTTGATCACCGCGGCCTTGGTCACCGAGTAGATGCCCTGGAAGATCCCCGGCGAGATGCCGTTGATCGAGGCCACGTTAATGATGCTGCCGCCGCCGTTTTCGCGCATCAGCTTGCCGGCTTCCACCGACATGAAGAAGTAGCCGCGGATGTTGACGTCGACGGTCTTCTGGAAGGCCCCCAGGTCAGTGTCCAGGACGTTGCAGAATTGCGGATTGGTCGCGGCGTTGTTGACCAGGATGTCCAGGCGCCCGAACTGTTCGCGAATGCCGGCGAAGACTTGGCTGATCTGCTCCATTTCACCGATGTGGCAGGCAATGGCGGTGGCCTTGCCGCCGGCGGCGATGATCGCGTCGGCCACGTGCTGGCAACCTTCGAGCTTGCGGCTCGACACGATGACATGGGCGCCTTGCTGGGCCAGCAACTTGGCAATGGCCTCACCGATGCCGCGGCTGGCGCCGGAGACGAATGCGATCTTGCCGTCGAGGTCGAACAACTGAGTCTTGGACATGGTTTTTCCTTGTTTGGGCTGTCGAGCGCCGGGGCGCGGTCAGAGGCTGGATTTGTGAATGACCTGCAGGCTCATCTGCTCCAGCAGTTTGTTCATGTGAATGAACTGCGCGAAGCGTTTGTCCTGGGTCTGGCCATGGTAGAAGCGGTAGTAGATCTGCTGCACGATGCCGGCCAGGCGGAACAGGCCGTAGGTGTAGTAGAAGTCGAAGTTGCCGATTTCGATTCCCGCGCGCTCGGCGTAGTAGTCGACGAACTGCTGGCGGGTGAGCATGCCCGGGGCGTTGCTCGGCTGGCGGCGCATCAGTTGCACCGGCGCCGGGTCGCCGGCCTCGATCCAGTAGGCCAGGGTGTTGCCCAGGTCCATCAGCGGGTCGCCCAGGGTGGTCAGCTCCCAGTCCAGCACGCCGATGATCTGCATCGGGTTCTGTGGGTCGAGGATCACGTTGTCGAAGCGGTAGTCGTTGTGCACGATGCTCGAGGTCGGGTGGTCGGCGGGCATCTTCTCGTTGAGCCAGGCCTTGACCTTTTCCCAGTGCGGCGCGTCCGGGGTCAGGGCCTTCTCGTAGCGGTCGCTCCAGCCCTTGATCTGGCGCTGCACATAGCCTTCGGGCTTGCCCAGGTCACCCAGGCCGCAGGCGCTGTAGTCGACCCGGTGCAGCTCGACGAAACGATCGATGAAGCTCTTGCACAGGGCCTCGGTCTGGCCGGCATCCAGGCCCAGCTCCGGCGGCAGGTCGGAGCGCAGGATGATGCCCTTGACCCGTTCCATGACATAGAACTCGGCGCCGATCACCGACTCGTCGGTGCAGTGCACGTAGGCTTTGGGGCAGTAGGGGAAACCGTCCTTGAGCTGGTTGAGAATGCGGAACTCGCGGCCCATGTCGTGGGCCGACTTGGCCTTGTGGCCGAAGGGCGGGCGACGCAGGACAAACTCCTGCCCGGGGTATTCCAGCAGGTAGGTGAGGTTCGAGGCACCGCCCGGGAACTGGCTGATCTGCGGCGTACCGCTCAGGCCGGGAATGTGCGCCTTGAGGTACGGGTCGATCAGGTTGGCATCGAGTTCCTCGCCGGAGCGAGTGCGGGTGGACTGGTCTGTAAGCGCCATGCTTATCCCTTCTGCTTATTCTGGAGGCCAGAGATTATTGGCTAATCTAATGCGCCTACCGGCCCCTCACAATCGCGGCGGGCCTTTATAGGTGCGCGTGTTGCCGGACAATCATTGCTTTTGATACAAGCGTTTGAATTTAGCCCCGTGTGTCTACGACCCGATGAGAGCAAGCCGGCTCCTACACCAGTCATGCAGGCACAGAGGTTGTCCGCCCCACGAGCATAGGCGTTGACTCGGGGCTGGGTCAGTTCGGTGCCGGCAGGGCCAGCGGGGTCAGCAGTGGCCGGCCTTCGAAGTGGGCCAGCAGGTTCTGGCCGACCATCGCCACGGTATCGCGGCTGGCCTGGGGCGAAAGGCCGGCGACGTGAGGGGTCAGCACCACATTGTCGAGCACCTTGAAGGCGTCCGGGACTTGGGGTTCGTCATCGAACACATCCAGGGCCGCGCCGGCAATCCGCCGCTGCTGCAGGGCCTGCAGCAGGGCGTTGGTGTCCACCACGCTGGCCCGGGCGATGTTCACCAGGAAACCTTCGGGGCCAAGGGCTTCCAGCACCGGCTGGTCCACCAGGTGCCGGGTGTCGGCGCCGCCCGGGGTGGCGATCACCAGGACGTCCGAGTCCCGGGCCAGTTCCACCAGGGTCGGGCAGAAGCGGTAGGGCTGGTCGGGGCGTGGCTGGCGGCTGTGGTAGCTCACCGGCATGTCGAAGCCCAGGGCGCAGCGCCGGGCGATGGCCTGGCCCACGGCGCCGAGGCCGAGCACCCCCAGGCGCATGCCGGCCAGGGACGGGCGCAGCACCTTCGGCCAGTCCCCCTGGCGTACCGCGGCGTCGGACTGGGGAATGCCGCGCACCAGAGACAGCAACAGGGCCAGGGCATGATCGGCCACGGACGAAGCGTTGACCCCGGCGCCATTGGTTACGGCGATCCCGCGATTGCTCGCCGCTTGCAGGTCCACTTGCTCATAGCCGGCGCCGATCACGCAGATGATCTGCAATCGGGGCAGGGCGGCGATTTCCGCCGCGCTCAGCCCCAGGGGGCCACGGGTCAGCACCGCATCGATCTGCCCGGCGTGGTCCCGGATCGCCTGGGCCCGGGTCTGTGGGGTGGGCGCCAGGATCAGCCTGAAACCCAGGTCTTCGAGGTGCGGCAGGTAGGCGTTGACGTTTTCAACCAGGACCAGAACGGTGGCGCGCATGGCGGACTCCTCGTGGGTTAGCGGGGCAGGGGTTGGCGCAATTGAAAGATGTTGCCTTCCGGGTCGATGCCGTCGCAGGCCCGGGCGTCCTTGAATTGCCATTCGCGCTCGGCTTCGTACACCCGGCCACCGGCCTTGGCAGCGCGCTGCCGGGCCCGGGCCAGGTCGTCTACCTGGAACAGCGGCTTGCAGGCGCAATCGCTGCGGGGCAGCGGCGGTTCCTGGAGGACGATGCGCGCAGCAATCGCTGGCGGCACCTGGACCAGGGTCAGCTCGAAGCCCTGGTGGGCCAGTTGCTGGTAGTCGGCTTGCTGTTCGGTGATGGGCCAGCCCAGCAGTTCGGCATAGAAGCGGGCGAGGGAAGGTGGATCAAGGCTGTAGAGGAGGCAGCCGGCGATCGTCGTGGCGCTCATGGAGGGTTCCATACGGGCAGGGGCGAAGGCTCAAGGGTGCGGGTTGCGAGGGATTTTGGCAATGCTCGCCGGCACCGTTCCCGGGGGCATCACGCCATGTTCGGCGTGCCCGGGGCGGTGTGGGGACGATGGGGTCAGAAGGTTACGTCGGCGGTCGTGGCCAGGCGCACGAAGGGGCCGTTCAGGGTGGCGTTATGGTGGGCGATGATGGTTCTTGCCCCGATCAGCGGCGTGTCCATGCAGGTGTGGGCGTCTTCCACCAGCACGGCGGCAAAGCCCAGGTCGCCGGCGGCGCGGCAGGTGGTATCGACGCAGTACTGGGTCTTCATGCCGACGATCACCAGTTCATTGACCTGGGCCTCCTGCAGGCGCTCGGCCAGCCCGGTGCCGACAAAGCAACTGGGGCGGGTCTTGTCCAGTACGCAGTCCAGCTCTTCATCCACTTCCAGGGTCGGCAGCAGTTGCCAGAAGGGGCTGCCAGCGGCAATCGGGGATTCGGCGGGGCCGGTATGGCGCACGGCGAAGATCGGCGCCCCGGCCTGGCGGGCGCGGCGGATCAGTTGGTTGATGTTTTCCAGGACCTGCTCGCGCTTGTAGGGCTTGTCCGGTCCATTGAACAACCCGACCTGCATGTCGATCACCAGCAGGGCACGCTTGGCGTTGGATAAAGGCATCTTGTCTCTCCTTGTAGTGCCAGCTGGACGGAGAAACAAAAGGCCCCGTCCATTGCTGGCGGGGCCTTGGTTCTACTGTGCTTGTGTCATCCCGCACAGCCACCACACGACCCGCCGGAGGCAGTCGTGGTGGTGGAGGTAGGGTTCAGCGCGTAGATATTCATGGGGTCCGATCATGCCGCCTGCCCGTGAGGCTTGTCAACGCGGCCTACTAGGGGCCGGCTTGCCGGCGAATGGCGTCTTCAGGCGGGCGCCTTTCGCTGGCAAGCCAGCTCCTGCGGAACCCGGATTGAGCGGGAGAGGGCCGGACCAGACGCTTTCCCATCAAACGAAAAAATACCTGCAGCGCATAAACCGTTCCTCAGCTGAGTCTATGCAGCGCCCTTGGAATCCCGGACAATCGCGCCCCCTCTTTTCGCTCGGGCACTGCCTGTCGGGTACTCCGATACGCCCGGGTGAATGGCAAACGACCGGAATGTGGAGATCCCACCGGATGAATGATCAGGCCAACAGCGTTGATCAACGCTTTGAAACCGCGGCCCCAGCGACCCTGACCCGCTGGAACCGCCAAGACACCACCTGGATGCTCGGCCTGTTTGGCACGGCCATCGGTGCCGGTACCCTGTTTCTGCCCATCAATGCCGGCATCGGCGGTTTCTGGCCGCTGTTGATCCTGGCGCTGCTGGCCTTCCCCATGACCTTCTATGCACACCGCGGCCTGACCCGCTTCGTGCTTTCCGGGCGTGACGGTGCGGACATCACTGACGTGGTGGAAGAGCATTTCGGTCTCACCGCCGGTGCCCTGATCACTTTGCTGTACTTTTTGGCGATCTTCCCGATCCTGCTGATCTACAGCGTGGCCCTGACCAACACCGTCGACAGCTTCATGACCAACCAACTGCACATCGCGCCGCCACCGCGGGCGATCCTGGCCCTGGTGCTGATCTTCGGCCTGCTGGTGGTGGTGCGTTGCGGCGAGCAGGTGATCGTCAAGGCCATGAGCCTGATGGTCTACCCGTTCATCGTGGCCCTGCTGTTCCTTGCGGTGTTCCTGATCCCGCACTGGAATGGCGGCATCCTCGCCACCGTCAGCGATGTCCCGGCGCCTTCGGCCTTCCTGCATACCCTGTGGCTGGCGATTCCGGTGATGGTCTTCTCGTTCAACCATTCGCCGATCATCTCGGCCTTTGCCGTGGACCAGAAGCGCCGCTATGGCGTGCACGCCGAAGAGCGCAGCTCGCAGATACTCTCGCGTGCCCACCTGCTGATGGTGGGCATGGTGCTGTTCTTCGTCTTCAGCTGCGTACTGACCCTGAGCCCGGCGCAACTGGCCGAAGCCAAGGCGCAGAACCTGTCGATCCTGTCCTACCTGGCCAACCATTTCCAGAATCCGACCATCGCCTTTGCCGCGCCGTTGATTGCCTTCGTGGCCATTGCCAAGTCCTTCCTGGGCCACTACATCGGTGCCAGCGAAGGCCTCAAGGGCCTGATCGGCAAGAGCGGCCGGCGCCCGGGCACGAAAACCCTGGACCGCGTCACCGCCGCCTTCATGCTGGTGATCTGCTGGGCCGTGGCCACCCTCAACCCGAGCATCCTGACGATGATCGAGACCATGGGCGGCCCGGTGATCGCGGCGATCCTGTTCCTGATGCCGATGTACGCCATCCGCAAGGTGCCGGCCATGGCCCGCTACCGCGGCCAGGCTTCCAACGTCTTCGTGACCCTGGTGGGCCTGGTGGCCATTACTGCCCTGGTGTACTCCCTGGCGTCCTGACAGCCTTCCGGTAGGAGCCGGCTTGCCGGCGAAGAGGCCCGCAAGCCAACTGCAAGGTGCGCGGACGCCTCCCTGGCGAACCCGCTGCTGCACACAACGCCGTCGGTACTTCACTGTACCGGCGGCGTTGTCGTTCAAGGCATTGATCAGGATTGTTTGCTGCCTTGAATAAAGGGCTAAGCTGGTGCTCTTATTGCTGCCAGGAACCCGCCCATGGCCATTCCCGCCCCTCTGGCTGCAAGCCTGCCCAAACATGTTTATTCCGTTGGGCGACACCCCCTGAATCTGGATTTTGCGTTGTCACGGATGAACCCGATTGGCCACTGAACCCCTGACCCACCCAACCGCTGCACCCAAGCGCACCCGCGACCTGCTGGCCGGCCTATCCATTGCCGGCCTGTTATTGCCGGAAGCCGTAGCCTATTCCAGCATCGCCGCCTTGCCGCCCCAGGCCGGGGTCATTGCCCTGTTTGCCGGGTTGCTGTGCTACGGCCTGTTGGGCACCAGCCGCTTTGCCATTGTTTCTGCCACTTCATCGTCGGCCGCGGTGCTGGCGGCGGCCACCCTGTCCCTGGCCGGTGGCGACGCCCAGCTGCGCCTGAGCCTGGCCTTTGCCCTGGTGCTGCTCACTGGGGTGTTCTTCCTCCTGGCCGGGCTGTTCCGCCTGGGGGGCGTGACCGCCTTCATTGCCAAGCCGGTGCTGCGCGGCTTTGCCTTCGGCCTGGCGTTGACCATTGTCCTCAAGCAGTTCGCCACCGTGGTCGGGGTGCACCTGAGCACCGGTAACCTGGTGCGCTTCCTGCCGCAGTTGCTGGAGCAGTGGCCGCAATGGAACTGGGCCGGCGCCGCGGTGGCGGCGGTGGCGCTGCTGGTGCTGGGGATCTGCTCGCGAATTCCCTATGTGCCCGGCGGGCTGGTGGCGGTGGTGATCGGCATTGGCGCCGGCCAGTGGTTCAACCTGCCGGCCCATGGCGTCGACCTGATCGGGGTCATCGAACTCAAGCTGGAGGTGCCGAGCCTGCCGCAACTGCCTTTTGCCGACTGGCTGCGCCTGGGGGAGCTGGCGTTCGCCCTGGTGATGATCCTGTATGCCGAATCCTATGGTTCCATCAGCTCCTTTGCCCTGAAGCATGGCGACCGGGTTTCCTCCAACCGCGACCTGCTGGCCCTGGGCGCTTCCAATCTGCTCTCGGGGCTGTTCCATGGCATGCCCGCGGGGGCCGGCTACTCGGCCACCTCCGCCAATGAAGCGGCCGGGGCGCGCTCGCGCCTGGCAGGGCTGACCGCGGCGGCGGTGATGCTGCTCATCGTGCTGACCGTGCTGCCCTATATCGCCCTGACCCCGGAGCCGGTGCTGGCGGCGATTGTCATGTACGCCCTGGGCCATGGCCTGAGCCTGCAACCCCTGGGGCGCTACTTCATCTGGCGGCGTGACCGGGTGCTGGTGATCTGCGCGGTCAGCGCGGTGCTGGTGCTGGGGGTGCTGGACGGGCTGCTGCTGTCAGTGGGTATCAGCATCCTGTTGCTGCTGCGGCAGATGTCGGCGGCGGATATCCAGATCCTCGGGCAACTGGGCAGCGGCCACGACTTTGTCGATCTCAGCCGTCATCCTCAGGCCCGGCAGGTGCCCGGCGTGCTGATCCTGCGGCCGGGGGAGGCGCTGTTCTTCGCCAACGCCGAACGCATCCTCGGCGGCGCCCTGCGCCTGATACGCCATGTGCAGGCGCCGATCCACAGCATCATCCTCAGCCTGGAGGAGTCCCCGGACCTGGACGGCACCAGCATCGAGGCCCTGGACGAGTTCTTCCGCCAGGTCAGCCTGGAGCACAAGCACCTGGCCCTGGCGAGGCTCAAGCACGAGGCCAAGGACGCCCTGGCACTGCTGCCGTCGAGCCGCGAGTACCAGGTGCTGCTCAGCGGCACCAGCGTCGACGACACGCTGCAGGAGAGCCTGCGGGGCTGGAAGGCCGGGGCTATTTCCCAGGCATAAAAAAACGCCGCGTATCGTGGAATACGCGGCGTTCCTTCTTACAACGCTACAGCCTTAGGCTTGCACCACCGGGATGTTGGCGTTGGCAGCCGCTTCACGGAACTCCGCGATCTGGTCGAAGGACAGGTAGCGGTAGATATCGGCCGCCATGCTGTCGATCTTGCCAGCGTATTCCATGTACTCCTCGACGGTCGGCAGGCGACCCAGGATCGAAGCCACCGACGCCAGCTCGGCCGAAGCCAGGTAGACGTTGGCGCCATCACCCAGACGGTTCGGGAAGTTACGGGTCGAGGTCGACACCACGGTGCTGTTCGGCTCGACGCGTGCCTGGTTACCCATGCACAGCGAGCAGCCCGGCATTTCCATGCGTGCGCCGGCCTTGCCGTAGATGCCGTAGTAGCCTTCTTCGGTCAGTTGGTGAGCGTCCATCTTGGTCGGCGGCGACAGCCACAGACGGGTTGGCAGCTGGCCCTTGACCTGATCCAGCAGTTTACCGGCAGCGCGGAAGTGACCGATGTTGGTCATGCACGAACCGATGAACACTTCGTCGATCTTCTCGCCAGCAACGCTGGACAGCAGACGGGCGTCGTCCGGGTCGTTCGGCGCGCACAGTACAGGCTCGCTGATGTCGGCCAGGTCGATTTCGATGATTTCGGCGTATTCGGCGTCGGCATCGGCTTCCATCAGTTGCGGGTTGGCGATCCAGGCTTCCATCGCTTGAGCGCGACGTTCCAGGGTACGTGCGTCACCGTAGCCTTCGCCGATCATCCAGCGCAGCAGGGTGATGTTGGACTGCAGGTACTCGGTGATCGACTCTTTCGACAGCTTGATGGTGCAACCGGCAGCCGAACGTTCGGCCGAGGCGTCGGACAGTTCGAACGCCTGCTCCAGGGTCAGGCCTTCCAGGCCTTCGATTTCCAGGATGCGGCCGGAGAAGGCGTTTTTCTTGCCTTTCTTCTCGACGGTCAGCAGGCCGTTCTGGATGGCGAAGTAAGGAATGGCATGGACCAGGTCACGCAGGGTGATGCCAGGTTTCATTTTGCCCTTGAAGCGCACCAGGATCGATTCCGGCATGTCCAGCGGCATGACGCCGGTGGCAGCGGCGAACGCCACCAGGCCGGAACCGGCCGGGAACGAGATGCCCATCGGGAAGCGGGTGTGGGAGTCACCACCGGTACCGACGGTGTCCGGCAGCAGCATGCGGTTCAGCCACGAGTGGATGATGCCGTCGCCCGGACGCAGGGAAACGCCGCCGCGGGTCATGATGAAGTCAGGCAGGGTGTGGTGGGTGGTCACGTCGATCGGCTTCGGATACGCCGCGGTGTGGCAGAAGGACTGCATCACCAGGTCAGCGGAGAAGCCCAGGCACGCCAGGTCTTTCAGTTCGTCACGGGTCATTGGACCTGTGGTGTCCTGGGAGCCCACGGTGGTCATCTTCGGTTCGCAGTAGGTGCCAGGACGCACGCCTTTGCCTTCTGCCAGGCCGCAGGCCTTGCCGACCATCTTCTGCGCCAGGGTGAAGCCCTTGGTGCTTTCAACAGGGGCTTCGGGCTTCTTGAACAGGTCGAACGCAGGCAGGCCCAGTTCGGCGCGAGCCTTCTCGGTCAGGCCACGGCCGATGATCAGCGGGATACGGCCGCCGGCACGGACTTCGTCGAGCAGGACCGGGGTCTTCATTTCGAAGGTGGCCAGGACTTCGTCGGTACCGTGCTTGCAGACTTTGCCTGCGTGCGGGTACAGGTCGATCACGTCGCCCATGTTCATCTTCGACACGTCGAATTCGATCGGCAGGGCGCCGGCGTCTTCCATGGTGTTGTAGAAGATCGGGGCGATCTTGCTGCCGAAGCAGAAGCCGCCGGCACGCTTGTTCGGAACATAAGGCACGTCGTCGCCGAAGAACCACAGTACCGAGTTGGTGGCCGATTTACGGGACGAACCGGTGCCGACCACGTCACCGACGTAGGCGATCGGGAAGCCTTGACCGCGCATTTCTTCGATCTGCTTCATCGGGCCGGTCTTGCCTTGCTCGTCCGGAACGATGCCGTCACGGGCCATTTTCAGCATGGCCAGGGCGTGCAGCGGGATGTCCGGGCGGGACCAGGCATCAGGAGCAGGGGAGAGGTCGTCGGTGTTGGTTTCGCCGGTGACCTTGAACACCCGCAGGCTGATCTTGTCGGCCAGTACCGGGCGATTCTTGAACCACTCGCCGTCGGCCCAGGATTGCAGTACGCCTTGGGCGTGAACGTTGCCGTTCTTGGCTTTTTCCGCGACGTCGTGGAAGGCGTCGAACATCAGCAGGGTGTGCTTGAGTTGAGCGGCGGCCACTGGTGCCAGTTCGGCGTCGTCCAGCAGGTTTACCAGGGTCACGATGTTGTAGCCGCCCTGCATGGTGCCCAGCAGTTCAACGGCGCGCTTCTTGTCGATCAGAGGGGAGGAGGCTTCGCCTTTGGCCAGCGCGGAGAGGAAACCGGCCTTGACGTAGGCGGCTTCGTCGACTCCTGGTGGAACGCGATTGGTGATCAGGTCAACGAGGAAAGCTTCTTCGCCAGCCGGGGGATTCTTCAGCAGCTCGACCAGGCCTGCAGTTTGTTCGGCGTTAAGCGGCTGGGGAACGATACCCAGTGCTGCACGCTCTTCGATATGTTTGCGGTAGGCTTCAAGCACAGTTATTACCCTCATCAGTGGTCCCAAATGGGTGTCCGGGACGCTCATCCCGAAATTGCCGTACTCATGCGCTGCGTGGCGTTGTGGGCCACTTAGCCAGAATTACCGACAATTCCTTACAGAAGCTGCTTTCAAAGTTTTACGCCTGCAGAACGGGGAGCTGATGAGGGTTGGCGTTGGGTTTTTCCCCGCTGGAAAAACCCCTCGCCAACACCGCTCTGAAGGAACGACTGTGCTCGTGACGCTTTGAAAACAGCTTCAAACGGACATTGGCGCCTAAAAAGGCTGGCTGATTCTACGGTAAAAAAAGCCTCAACGTAAGTTGCTGTATTGAAGTTTGAGGGGTGATCAATCTTAGACAAAGGGCTAACATTGCCCACTGTTTTGCTTTTGCGTGCGTTGTCTATCTATGCCCAATCAGACCATCAAGACCCCCTGCGTCGGCCTCTGTTCCACGGTTTACGGCGATCTGGTATGCCGTGGCTGCAAGCGTTTCCACCATGAAGTGATCAACTGGAATGGTTACAACGAGGAGGAAAAACGCGCGGTCTGGCTGCGTCTTGAGCACCTGCTGGTGCAGGTGATGGCGGCCAAGCTGGAAGTCTTCGATCCGGTGCGCCTGCGCGAGCAGCTGGAGCAGCGCAAGATCCGCTTCGTGCCCCATCAGTCCGAGTATTGCTGGGCCTACCAGCTGATTGCCCGCGGCGCGCGAGTGATCAACCAGCTCGATGCCTATGGGATGGTGCTGCTGCCTGAGTTTCGCGACTGGGCCCTGCCGGAGTTGCGCGACGCCATTGATCGGGAATTCTTCCTGCTGTCCGAAGCCCACTACCAGCGCTACATCGCCCCCGGCTTTCTCAAGGATGCCCTCGGCTGAGTGCTTCGCTACGCGAATAACTCCCACGCAAATGCCACTGCAGGAGCTGGCTTGCCAGCGAAGACGGCTGCCAGGGCGGTGCAAGGCTTGTGGGCCTCTTCGCCGGCAAGCCGGCTCCTACGGGGTGAGGTTGATCGGGCTCTGTAGGACTGGCATGTCGACGAAAGCGCCGTCATGGACGGCGCAGATTACGCGATGGCGTTGCGGAGAGGGGGCTCAAGCCTTGGCCGCCAGCTCTTCCAGGTGATCCATGATGTCCGCCGGCTTGAGCACCAGCACGTCGCTGTCCAGGGAGTCGAGCACCACTTCGGCGGTGTTGCCGATCAGTGCCCCGGAAATCCCGGTGCGGGCCACGGTGCCGATGATGGTCAGCACGGCGCCAAGCTTGTGGGCCAGGTGGGGAATCAGCACATCGGCCGGGCCTTCCTCGATATGCAGGTGGGCGTCGTCGATGTCGAACTCGGCCTGGAACGCCTTGCACTGCTCGCGATAGCGCGCCTCGATGGTTTCCTTGAGCTGGAACACCGGGTCGGCGGCCGACAGCATCGGCGACGGGTGAGCGCTGATCACATGCAACTGGGCCTTGGCCAGGCTGGCGATATCGAAGCCGTGGTCGACGATACTGGCGTGCAAGGCCCGGTGCTCGCCGTCCATGTTGCCGACGTCGATGGCGGCCATCACCACGCCGCCGACCCAGGGCGTGGCGGTCTTGACCAGCAGCACCGGGGTCGGGCAGTAGCGCAGCAGTTTCCAGTCCGCCGGGGTCAGCAGGGCTTTCTTCAGCGGGGCGTCCGGCAGGTGCTGCTTGATCACCAGGCCGCAGCCCTCGGCCTGCTGCACATCGATGATGGTTTCGTGCAGGCTTTCGTTCCAGGCCTGCTCGGTGGTGACGCTGTAGCCTTCGCCGGTGAGGCTGCTCTTGAGTACGCTCAGCAGCGCCGAATGCTCGTGCTTTCTGTCGCAGACCAGCAGGTGCAGGTGGGCCTGGGTGACCCCGGCAATCAGCTTGGCGCGCTTGAGGGCAAGGCTTTCGCCGGGCGTGGGATCGATGACCACCAGGATACTGCGGATGCTTTGCATGATCGGGATCTCCAGGAAGGGATGAACGGTTAGGGTCTGTTCCCGTTTGGCCCAGCAACGCGGCTCGTCACCAAACGGGAACAGACCCTAGCGTGCACAACTATAGTTGCTGGCGCCCGGGCCGGATGTTGATGCATATCAATCGCGGCCGCTGGTGGTCTGCGGCCCGGCCGGTATAATCGCCGGCCTTTCGCTATGAAGCCTTTTGTCCCGTGAGCCTCATGTTAACGATCACTGATAGTGCTGCCTGCCGCTTTGCGGTGATGGCTGATTGTTCGGAAATGCGCCGATGAACTTTCCTGAAATTCCCGACTTTCTTGGCTGCCGCACGCCCGACGCTTGGGTCCAGGCGGCCCTGGCCGACCAGGAAACCCTGCTGATCGACCACAAGAACTGCGAGTTCAAGGCCGCCAGCACCGCCCTGAGCCTGATCGCCAAGTACCACGCCCATGTCGACCTGATCAACATGATGTCGCGCCTGGCCCGGGAAGAGCTGGTGCACCATGAGCAGGTCCTGCGCCTGATGAAGAAGCGCAAGGTCGAGCTGCGCCAGTTGCATGCCGGGCGCTATGCCTCGGGCCTGCGCAAGGTAGTGCGCAGCCACGAGCCGGTGAAGCTGGTGGACACCCTGGTGGTGGGCGCCTTTATCGAAGCCCGCAGCTGCGAGCGTTTCGAAGCCCTGGTGCCGCACCTGGACGAGGAGCTGGGCAAGTTCTACTTCGGCCTGCTCAAAAGCGAGGCCCGGCACTACCAGGGCTACCTGAAGCTGGCCTATCAGTATGGCGACGCCAAGGACATCGCCCAGGTCATCGACCGGGTGCGGGCGGCGGAGCAGGAACTGATCGAGTCGCCGGATCCGGAGTTCCGTTTTCACAGTGGCGTGCCGGCCTGGTGAACGACTGCCCTTGTGTAAAAGCAGGGGCAAATTGTTAAAAACTCTTAAAAGAATGAAATATCGCGCAAAACCGCTGCACGTCCCGGGTTTTGTGGCTTGCGTTATCCTTTCCTTAACCTCTTGCCCCCTATAATGCGCGCGCACAAATTGTGCGTTCACAGATTGGCAAATATGGAAAACCTGGGTCTTGGCAAGGTGTTGCTGGTGGAAGATGACGAGAAGCTCGCCGGGCTGATCGCGCATTTTCTGTCCCAGCACGGCTTTGAAGTGCTGACGGTCCACCGCGGCGATACCGCCCTGGCGGCATTTCTCGAATTCAAACCGAAACTGGTGGTGCTCGACCTGATGCTGCCCGGCCAGAGCGGCCTGCACGTGTGCCGGGAAATCCGCGCCGTGGCGGACACCCCCATCGTCATCCTCACCGCCAAGGAAGACGACCTGGACCACATTCTCGGCCTGGAATCCGGCGCCGATGACTACGTGATCAAGCCTATAAAACCGGCGGTGCTGCTGGCGCGCCTGCGGGCCCTGCAACGGCGCCAGGTGCCGGAAACCACCACCCTGCGCGGGGCCCTGGCATTCGGCGTGCTGAGCATCGACCGCAACAGCCGCGAGGTGCGCCTGGCGGGCGAGCCGGTGGAACTGACCACCATGGAATTCGAGCTGCTCTGGCTGCTGGCCAGCGCGCCGGGCAAGACCCTGTCCCGGGACGACATCCTCAACCGCATGCGCGGCATCGAGTTCGACGGCCTCAACCGCAGTGTCGACGTCTACATCAGCAAGCTGCGGGGCAAGCTCAAGGACAACCCGCGCGAGCCGGTGTGCATCAAGACCGTGTGGGGCAAGGGCTACCTGTTCAATCCGTTCGCCTGGGAGGTTTGAATGCTGCGTCTGTTTCTGGGGCTCTACCTGTTCCTGGCCCTGGGCTTCGCCGGGGCCATGACCGCGGTGCAACACATCTTCATCAACTACCTGGCCGCCGACCTGATCGAGTCCTACAACCGCGATGCGGTGCGCGGGCCGGCCTACAGCCTGAGCGAACAGTTGCGGCCGTTCGACGAGGCCGGGCGTCAACAGCAGCTGGAGCAGCTCAAGCCGCACTACGGGCTGCTGCTCAAACTGGTGCAGGCCGACGACCTGGACCTGAGCGTGCGCGAACAGGCCCTGCTGGATTCCAACCAGTTGGTGGTGCGCGAGGAGTTCACCGAATTCATCGGCAGCATCGACGGTGGCAAGCAACTGTTGAGCATCAAGCTGCCGGAAGACCCGCCCCTGACCCTGCTCTACAACATCGCCGCCTATGCCTTGCTCGGCGCGCTGCTGGCCATCGTCCTGTACTTCTGGGTGCGCCCGCACTGGCGCGACCTGGAGCGCCTGCGCCTGGCCGCCGAACGTTTTGGCGACAACGACCTGGGCACCCGGCTGCACCTGTCGCGGCGTTCCAACATCCGCGACCTGGCCCAGCACTTCAACCGCATGGCGGCGCGCATCGAGGGGCTGATCGCCAATCAGCGCGAGTTGACCAACGCAGTGTCCCACGAACTGCGCACGCCCATCGCCCGGCTGTCCTTCGAGCTGGACCAGTTGCAGCAACAACCAGATCCGGATGAAAACCGCGAGTTGATCGCCGACATGTATGCCGACCTCGGCGAGCTGGAGGAAATGGTCTCCGAACTCCTCAGCTACGCCAGCCTGGAAC
Source organism: Pseudomonas sp. GW823-FHT02C05 (assembly GCF_058797595.1). Taxonomy (NCBI): domain Bacteria; kingdom Pseudomonadati; phylum Pseudomonadota; class Gammaproteobacteria; order Pseudomonadales; family Pseudomonadaceae; genus Pseudomonas; species Pseudomonas sp. GW823-FHT02C05. Next base: position 675,551 of record NZ_JBXAJU010000001.1, read on the forward strand.
ATGGCGCGGCCACCATCAACCGGGAAAACATCCAGGCCCAGAGCTGGCTCGACAGCGTGGTCGGCAGCGTGGCCCTGGAGGCCGAGGCGGCCGGGGTGCAACTGCTGATCCGCTCCTGCCAGGTGGAGTACGTGCGCATCGAACCGCGCTTCATGGCCCGGGCGGTGATCAACCTGCTGCGCAATGCCATTCGCTACGCCGACCGCCGGGTGGAGGTGTCCCTGGTGCGCCTGGAGCATGGCTACGAAGTGCGGGTCAATGATGATGGCCTCGGGGTGCCGGTGGATGGCCGGGAGAAGATCTTCGAGCCGTTTTCCCGCCTTGATGCCAGCCGTGACCGGCGTACCGGCGGTTTCGGGCTGGGCCTGGCCCTGGTGCGGCGGGTCTCGCAATGGCACGGCGGCAAGGTCGAAGTGGTGGATTCGCAATGGGGCGGCGCCTCGTTCCGCATGACCTGGGCCCACCTCGACTGAGGTTTGTGCACGGTGCCCTGAACCTGCGCAGCAACGCGGCCCGTGATCACGGGCCGCATCGCTGCCTTTCTCAGAAGCTGTACTCGATTTGAGTGGCGATGCCGGTCTGCATGCGCCGGTCGACGATCGGGCTGTCGCCGGCTTCCTTGCTCAAGTACTTCATCGACAGCAGGGTCGAGACCTTGGTCTGCTCATTGAGAGGCAGGGTCCAGGCCAGGTCGGCGCCGCTGCTGACCCGTCCACCCTTGGCCCGGTAGGCGCCGAAGCGGCTGTGGGCCGCCTGGGTGTCGCTCACCCCGTACCAGGTCTGCAGGTAGTCGGCGTTGCCGAACAGGCTGTTGAGGCTGGCATCCAGGCTGCCGAAGCGGCCCTGGTAGAGGTTGCTGCCAATGCTCAGTTCCAGTGCGCTGTAGGCCGAGCCGGTGTCGCGGTTGTCGTTCTTCTTCACCGCGTGGGTCAGGGTGGCGCCCAGTTCGAACGGCCCCAGGTCATAGCCCAGGTGCGCGCCGAACTGTGCCCGGGTCTTTATTTCGCCCATGCCCTTGAGGCGCTTGGAGCCCTGGCCCAGGTGGTTCTTGTCGCGCCGTGATTCGCTCGGGCCGACCCAGGTACTGAACGACAGGTCGCCCCATTCGTTGCCCCAGCCCAGGCCCTGGTCGGTATTGAGGAACACGCCCCAGGGGCTGATGATCTCGCCGCCGAGAATCGGCGCCAGGGCGCGTTCGTCACTGCCGCTGTAGCGCGGCACGCTGGCCACCCCGGCGTGCACGCCGTACTTCCAGTCTTCGGCGTGCAGCGTGCCGCAGACCGTGCTCAGGCCCAGGGTGCCGGCCCACAAGGCGGCGGTGGTGGAGTGTTTCAGGGTTTTCATGAAGGGTCAGAACCTCAGGTGGTTGGCGTTATAGGTGCGTTTGAATGAGTAGCCCAGGACGTTCACGCCGTTGACCTGGCGGCGCACGGTGTCGCCCAGGCCCGGGCCGTTGCCGGCGATCACCGCGTGGGCGTTGTCCACCGGGGCGAGGATGTAGTCGGTAAGGGGACGGCCTTGCTGCAGGCTGCGGATCATCAGGAAGCCGTCCTCCAGGGCGATGTCCATGCCGTTGATGGGCGGTTCGCCGGGGGCGTCGCTCAGAGCCTGGTAGGTGCCGACCGTGGCCAGCCAGTTGTCCGTCAGGGGCACCGGCTCGATCCGTTCTCCCACCGCCAGCAACTGGCCGTGGCTCTTGGCGGTGAACACCCGATGGCCCTGGACCTGCATCACGTCCAGTTGCAGTTGCCCCAGCGGGCCCAGGTCCTGGGGCCAGAGCCCGAGGCGCTTCTTGCGCACCCGCAGCCAGCCCTGTTCGTCACGCAGCAGTTCGTAGCGCTCGCCGGCCAGCTCGGCGTACAGGCGCTGGTGCTGGTCGCGGATCCGCAGCACACCCCAGCGGGTGGCATAGAAGCCCGCCAGGTGCCGGCGATCCGCCGCTTGCGGAACCTGACGTTGCTGGGCCTGGGGGGCCGTGGCCGGTTGCGGTGGCGGTGGCGGGGCGCCGTGGGCCTGCAGCAGCATGCGCAGTACCTGGGGCACCAGGGGCTGGGCCAGGGCCTCGCCGCTGTCGGAATTGCTCATCACGATCACCGCCAGCTGCTGCTCGGCCAGCACGCTGATCCGGGCATGAAAGCCCTCGCCGAAACCGCTTTGCTGCCAGGTGCGCATATCTGGCCGGACCCATTCCTCGCCGCAGGGCGACAGGAACCAGCCAAGGCCTACCTGGCAGTCGAAATCCAGCGGGTTGCCGGCGTTCTGCGTGCGCACCATTTCGTCGATGGATGCCGCCGAGAGCAGTTGGCGGTCCTGGTACCGGCCCTGGGCGAACAGCATGCGCACATAGCGGCTCAGGTCCCGCGGGCTGCTCCACAGGCCCTGGGCGGAAAGGTCGCGGACCAGGGCATCGCTGCTGACACCGTCTTCATAGCCTCTTGCCCGGTAGGGCTGGGCGCGGCTGTCCCCGACAAAGCTCGACTGGCTCATGCCCAGTGGGCGCAGCAGGCTCTTCTGCAACTGCTGTTCGAAATCCACGCCGCTGCTGCGCTCCACCGCTGCCCCGAGCAGAGCATAACCGAGGTTGGAGTAGGCGGTCTGGGTTCCCGGAGCGTTGCTCAGCCACAGCCCGCTGAGCTTTCCCGGCAGTTCGTCGAGGGCGTTGGGGGTGCGTGCGTCGCGCAGGTATTCGCTGGGAATGCCGCCCTGGTGGCTGAGCAGGCGGCGCAGAGTCACGGCCCGGTCGGCGGCGTTCTGGTCCTCGTGGAAGCGCGAGCGGACGTAGAACTCCCTGAGGGTGTCCTGCAGCGGCGCGTCCAGTTGCAGGCGCCCTTGTTCCACCAGTTGCATCACCGCCGTGGCAGTCAGCAATTGCGACAGGGCACCGGCGCGAAACGCGGTGTTTTCGGTCACTTGCAGGCCCCGGGCCTGGTCGGCGAAGCCAAAGCCCCGGGCCCAGATCAGTTGCTGGCCGTCCACCAGGGCTATGGATAGCCCGGGCACCTGATGTTCGGCCATCTGTTGCGGGATGTACTGCTTCAGGTAGCCGATGATGCTGGCGTAATCGCCGGGCGCGATGGGCGGCGGCGCTGGAGGCTGGCCGTTGCAGCCGAGGTTGCTCAAGAGCAGGCCCACCAGCGGCAGGCCGAGAAGTTTGCGGGACATGCAGCACCCGAGGGCCAATTGGATCAGCGGATGCTAGGGAAGGGGGGCGTGGCAGTCTTTGACAGCTTTGTCGGGAAACTGTCAAAGACTGTTAAGCCCCGGTTGCGCTCAGGCCTCCAGCCCCAGGCGCTGGTGCCACTGGGCAATCGATTCCTCGGGGTATTCGGCGAACTGCAGGTCGTGCGCCCCGGCATCGACCTCGACCCAGGGCGCCCTGGAGTCGAGCATCAAGTGGGTGTGTTGCGGCGGCACCGGCAACGGGGTGTCGATGGCCGAGGCAAAAGGGTGGATCAGCTCCGGCCATTGCGGGCTGAACAGCCACAGCCCGGAGCCGCAGCGCCCGCAGAAGTGCCGTTCGGCGCTGCTGCTGTGGGCCCGGGCGGCACCGGTGGGCTTGAGCCGGGCATGGTAGATGACGATGTGCTTGCGCCCACGTACCTTGAGGCTGGCCGCATCGCCCCCCAGGTTAATGGCGTAGCCGCCACCGCCCTGGGTCTTGCGGCAGATCGAGCAGTAGCAGCGCTGGTAGGGATAGGGATGGCGGCTGGACAGGCTGAAGTGCACGGCGCCGCAATGGCAGGAGCCCTGGAGTTGCATGGGGTACCTCCACGAATCAACGGGTGGATTGCACAGGCTAGCCGCTGTGCGAGCAGCTGTCGTGGCGCGCTGCTGATGAAATTTTCACATGTGCCCGGCTAAGCTGCGCGCCTCTTTGGGGAGTAACCTGCCACCGCGCCCTGCGGTGGCGCCCGTATCAACATTCTCGGCAACCTGCCGTGGTACGGGCACCGTTTCGGTTGGTGAGACCATCGACATACCTGCGCTGAAGTCGGGCGCGTGGGCATGTCGTGGACTCAAGCCCGACCGGAAGACTCAACGTGAACCCAGCCTCGATCATCTTTCTTGCCTTCGCCATGTCCACCGATGCCTTCGCCGCCGCGGTGGGCAAGGGTTCGGCCATGCTCAAGCCGCGCCTGCTGGAAGCTTTGCGCATCGGCCTGATCTTCGGCGTCATTGAAGCCATCACCCCGGTGGTGGGCTGGTTCATCGGCCAGGCCGCGACTCAATGGGTGGCCAACTGGGACCACTGGATCGCCTTCGGCCTGCTGCTGTTGCTGGGCCTGCACATGATCTACAACGGCACCCGCCAGCAGGCCGAGGCCGAGGAAGAAAAACCGCGCCAGCACGGCTTCTGGCTGCTGGCGGTAACCGGCCTGGCCACCAGCATCGATGCCCTGGCGGTGGGGGTGGGGCTGGCGTTCGTCAACGTCAACATCTGGGTCGCGGCCAGCGCCATCGGCCTGGCCACCATGACCATGGTCACCCTGGGAGTGATGCTGGGCCGCGCCATTGGCACGGTGATGGGCCAGCGCGCCGAAGTGCTGGGCGGGGTGGTGCTGATCATCGTCGGCTCGGGAATTCTCTACGAGCACCTGTCGGCTGTGGCTTGACTTCAGTATCGGCGGCGGGGCGGTTCTGCGGGCAATGCGGCCGCGCCTCGGGCCGAGGCGCGGAGCGCTCTGGCGTTACAGCGCCAGGCTGTGGATCACCTGGGTGGCGTCATCGGGGTCGATGGCGCTGCGCATGCCCAGCTGTTTTGCCAGGCGGCGCATGCTGTAGTTGGCGGCGGAATCCACCGAGTACATCTGCTGGAAACCGTTGTTGCGGGCTTCGTCGATCAGGTGCTGCATCAATAGCGCGCCGAGGCCCTTGCCTTGCCACTCATCGGCGATGGTCACGGCGAACTCGCAATGCGAGGGCTGCTCGTCGACCTGGGCGTAGCGGCTGATACCCACTTCCCGCAGTTCGCCGTTGTCGTGGACCAGGGCCACATAAGCCACCCGCTGCGGCGTGCCGACATCCATCAGTTGATTGAGCAGTTGCTCGCCCACTTCCTTGATCTCGCCGAGAAAGCGCTGGTGCCGGGTGGCCGGGGAGAGGTTTTCGATAAAGGCCTTTTCCCGCTCCCGGTCCTGGGGCCGCAGCGGGCGGATCAGCACATGGCTGCCATCGTTCAGGGCGTCGATCCAGTATTGGCCTTGCTGCGCCGGGAACGGCGGGTGGGCGAGGGTATCGAGAGCGGTGCTGGGCATGGTCAAGTCTCCGCGGAGCCAAAGGGCGGGCTGTGCACACAGCCCTGATTGGCTTCAGGTTTACTCCGCTGGCGAGGCGGGCACTTGATCGGCATCAATGTCTCTGCTTGCGCTGCCGGCCAGGGCGATCACCGGTCACGAGGCTTGCGGGCTCCGGGCATCGGGCATCAGCGTCGCGATCAGCGCCCGCACGCTGCCGGGCAGGGCCTCCAGTTCGCGGACGATGATGCTGCGTTCGCGCACGGCCCAGCTTTCATCCAGCTTCACCGTCACCAGCTGCATGGTGCGGCTGTGCCGCAAGGCCGCGGACTCGGGAATGATGCCGATGCCGACCCCGGCTTCCACCATGCGGCAGATCGCTTCGAAGCTCGACACCTGGATGCGCAGCGAGAGTTGCTTGCCCAGGCGCTCCACGTGCTCGCGCAGGAAGGTCAAGAGGGTGCTGCCTTCATGCAGGCCGATGTGCTGGTAGGCCAGGGTCTGTTCCAGGGTCACCGAAGCCTGCCCCGACAGCGGGTGGCCCACGGGCACCATCAGCACCAGGTGGTCGGTGCTGAAGTGCAGCACCTGCAGGCCGCTGGCTTCCACCGGGCCGGCGATGATGCCCATGTCGCTGGTGCCGTCCAGCACACCGCGAACGATGTCCCGGGACAGGCGCTCCTGCAGGTCCACCGTGACTCCCGGGCGTACCGAGAGAAATTTCGCCAGCACTTCCGGCAAGAATTCGGTGACCGCCGTGGTGTTGGCGAAGATGCGGATGTGCCCGGAGGAATCACCGCCGTACTGGGTGAATTCGCTTTTCAGGTAATCCACCTGGCGCATGATCAGCCGCGCGTGCTGCAGCAGCCGTTCGCCGGCGGGGGTGACTTCCACGCCACGGCTGTCGCGGTACAGCAGGCGGGTTTCGAGCTGGCCTTCCAGGGCCTTGATCCGCGCGCTGGCGGCCGCTGGCGAGAGGAAGGCGCGGCGCGCGCCCTGGGTCAGGCTGGGGGATTCGGCAATATGGATAAACAGGCGCAGGTCCGCCAGATCGAAATGCATGTCCGGGCTCCTGAAGGCAGGGGTAGGGGCGAATGGCGTTCAGCATAAACGAACGCCGGTTTATAGAAATGCAAATTCTCCATACGCGCCAGCCCCTTGCATGATGGCCGCCATCACCTTCGTGCCACAGGACCCTGCCACCATGAGTGCCACCGACCCCAGCGCCTGGATCGGCCGCAGCCAGCGGATCGACGACCACCTCAGCCATAACCTGCTGGCCCGCATCGCCGCCACGTTCGGCCAGCCCGCCCCGGCCCCGGGCGAGGCCCTGCCGCCGTTGTGGCACTGGTGTTTCTTCCAGCAGCCACAGCCGGCCTCGGCCCTGGGCGGCGACGGGCATCCGGCGCGGGGCGGTTTCCTGCCGCCGGCGGCCAACCGCAACCGCATGTGGGCCGGTGGCCGCCTGGCGTTTCACCGGCCGCTGCGGGCCGGCGCCGAGGCCAGTTGCACCAGTACCATCCTCCAGGTCGAGGAAAAGGCCGGGCGCACCGGCAAGCTGCTGTTCGTCACCCTGTGCCACGAATATTTTCAGGACGGCCAACTGGCGCTGCGCGAAGAACAGGACATCGTCTACCGCGAAGCGTCCCCGCCGAAAATGAGCAGTGGCGAGCTGCTGCCCGAAGGCGACTGGCGCGAGCCGGTGGAGCCCACGCCGACCCTGCTGTTTCGCTACAGCGCGGTGACCTTCAACGGCCATCGCATCCACTACGACTATCCCTACGTCACCGCCACCGAGGGCTACCCGGGGCTGGTGGTGCACGGCCCGCTGATCGCCACCCTGAGCCTGGGGGCCTTCTGCCGGGCCCACCCCGAGGCGCGCCTGCGCCATTTCGCCTACCGCGGCCTGCGGCCCTTGATTGCCCCGCAGCCTTTCGAGGTCGGCGGGCGCATCAGCGCCCCTGGCCACGCCGAACTGTGGGCCGGCGACGGCTCCGGGCTGGCCCAGCGCGGCGAAGTGCAGTTCGACTGAATTCCAACAATAAGCAAAGGCGGAGTGCCGATTGATGACCCCCCATGACACTGAAGAACTCAATGCCATCCGTGAAGGCGTGCGTGCCCTGTGCGCCGAATTCGACGCCGCCTACTGGCGCGGCATCGATGAGCGCAAGGGCTTCCCGGAAGCCTTCGTCAAGGCCCTGACCGAGGCCGGCTGGCTGGCGGCGATGATCCCTGCCGAGTACGGCGGCTCCGGCCTGGGGCTGGCCGAAGCCTCGGTGATCCTCGAAGAGGTGAACCGCTGCGGCGGCAACTCCGGCACCGTGCACGGGCAGATGTACAACATGTTCACCCTGCTGCGCCACGGCAGCCAGGCGCAGAAGCGCTACTACCTGCCCAAGCTCGCCAGCGGCGAACTGCGCCTGCAATCGATGGGCGTCACCGAGCCCACCACCGGCACCGACACCACCAAGATCAAGACCACTGCCATCCGCCGCGGCGACAAGTACGTGATCAACGGGCAGAAGGTGTGGATCTCGCGCATTCAGCATTCCGACCTGATGATCCTGCTGGCCCGCACCACGCCACTGGCCGAGGTGCGCAAGAAGTCCGAAGGCATGTCGATCTTCCTGGTGGACCTGCGCCAGGCCATCGGCAACGGCCTGACCGTGCAGCCCATTGCCAACATGGTCAACCACGAGACCAACGAGCTGTTCTTCGACAATCTGGAGCTGCCCGCCGACAGCCTGATCGGCGAGGAGGGCAAGGGCTTCAAGTACATCCTCGACGGCCTCAACGCCGAGCGCACGCTGATCGCCGCCGAATGCATCGGCGATGGCCGCTGGTTCATCGACAAGGCCAGCGCCTATGCCCGCGACCGGGTGGTGTTCGGCCGGCCCATCGGCCAGAACCAGGGCGTGCAGTTCCCGATTGCCGAGGCCCATATCGAGATCGAGGCCGCCGACCTGATGCGCTGGCGCGCCTGCGAGGAATACGACAGCGGGGGCAACGCCGGGGCCAGCGCCAACATGGCCAAGTACCTGGCGGCCAAGGCTTCCTGGGAGGCGGCCAACGCCTGCCTGCAGACCCACGGCGGCTTCGGCTTTGCCTGCGAGTACGACGTCGAGCGCAAATTCCGCGAGACCCGGCTGTACCAGGTGGCGCCGATCTCCACCAACCTGATCCTGTCCTACGTCGCCGAGCATTTGCTGGAGCTGCCCCGCAGCTTCTAAGGAGCCCCCATGAGCCATACCCACGACTTGGCCGGGTTCCTTGCCGGCCTGCGCTACGCCGACCTGCCGGAAAGCGTCCTGCTGCGCACCCAAGAGCTGTTCCTCGACTGGCTGGGCTCGGCCCTGGCGGCCCAGGGCGCGCACCCGATCCCCTTGTTCGAGGCCTATGCCCGGCACATGGGCCCGGCCAGTGGCCCGGCGCGCATCCTGGTCAATGGGGCCGGCAGCTCGGCGTATTTCGCCGCCCTGGTCAACGCCGCCTCCTCGCACCTGGTGGAGCAGGACGACCTGCACAACAGCTCCGTGCTGCACCCGGCCACCGTGGTGTTCCCGGCGGCGCTGGCGGCGGCCCAGGACCTGGGCAAGTCCGGCCGCGAGCTGCTGCTGGCGGCGGTGGCCGGTTATGAGGCAGGGATCCGCATCGGCGAATTCATGGGCCGTTCCCACTACCGGATCTTCCACACCACGGCCACCGTCGGCACCCTGGCCGCTGCGGTGGCGGTGGGCAAGCTGATGGAATTCGACAGCGAGCAGTTCATCAACCTGCTGGGCAGCGCCGGGACCCAGGCCGCCGGGCTCTGGGAGTTTCTGCGCGACGCCGCCGACTCCAAGCAATTGCACACCGCCAAGGCCGCCGCCGATGGCCTGCTGGCCGCCTACCTGACCCGGGACGGCCTGAGCGGCGCGCGCAATATCCTCGAAGGCGAGCAGGGCATGGCCGCCGGCATGTCCCGGGATGCCGAACCGGCATTGCTCAGTGCCCGCCTGGGCAGCCGCTGGGCGCTGCTGGAAACCTCGTTCAAGTTCCACGCCTCGTGCCGCCACACCCATCCCGCCGCCGATGCCTTGCTTGAGGTGATGCAGCGCGAAGGCCTGGAACACGGGCAGATTGCCCGGGTGCTGACCCGGGTGCACCAGGGTGCCATCGATGTGCTGGGCCGGGTCCAGGTGCCGCAGACCGTGCACCAGGCCAAGTTCTCCATGGGCACCGTGCTCGGCCTGATCGCCGTGCACGGCAAGGCCGGGTTGCCGGAGTTCCAGCGTCATGGGCTGAACGACCCCCGGGTCGCGGCGTTTCGCGACAAGGTCGGCATGCAGCTGGACCCTGAAGTCGATGCGGCCTATCCAGCGCGCTGGCTGGGCCGGGTCGAGGTGCAGTGCGTGGACGGCCGCACCCTGCACGGCGCCATCGATGAGCCCAAGGGTGACCCGGGCAATGGCCTGTCCCGGGCCGAGCTGGAAGACAAGTTCCAGCGCCTGCTGCAGTTCTCCGGCGCCCGCACCCCGGAGCAGGGCAATGCCTTGATCCGTCGGGTCTGGGCCCTGCGGGACGCTGCCGATCTCAACTCACTGCTCTGAATGCCCGACATCGAACAGGGCGAGGACCGAACATGACTGACAACACAGCACAGCCACGGCCCCTGGACGGCATCACCGTGGTCAGCCTGGAACACGCCATTGCCGCGCCGTTCTGCACCCGCCAGCTGGCGGACCTGGGCGCCCGAGTGATCAAGGTCGAGCGCCCCGGCAGCGGCGATTTCGCCCGGGGCTACGACCAGCGGGTCAAGGGCCTGGCCTCGCACTTCGTGTGGACCAACCGCTCCAAGGAAAGCCTGAGCCTGGACCTCAAGCAGCCCGAAGCCGAGGGCCTGCTGGACAGCCTGCTGGCCGGGGCCGACGTGCTGGTGCAGAACCTGGCACCGGGGGCGGCGGCGCGCATGGGGCTGTCGTTCGAGGCGCTGCATGAGCGCTTTCCACGGCTGATCGTCTGCGATATTTCCGGCTACGGCGAAGGCGGCCCCTATGAGCGGAAAAAGGCCTACGACCTGCTGATCCAGAGCGAAGGCGGCTTTGTATCGGTGACCGGCGGCCCCGAACCGGAGCAGATGGCCAAGGCCGGTTGCTCGATCGCCGACATTGCCGCCGGCATGTACGCCTACAGCGGCATTCTTTCGGCCTTGCTGCTGCGTGGGCGCACCGGCCTGGGCAGCCGCATCGACATCAGCATGCTGGAAAGCCTGGTGGAGTGGATGGGCTACCCCCTGTACTACGCCTTCGAAGGCGCCGAACCGCCACCCCGGGCCGGCGCGGCCCATTCCACCATCTACCCCTACGGGCCGTTTCCCGCGGGTGACGGTGGCACGGTGATGCTCGGCCTGCAGAACGAACGGGAATGGGCGGCCTTCTGCGACAAGGTGCTGGAGCTGCCCGAACTGGCCACGGACGAGCGCTTTGGCGCCAACTTTAAGCGTTCGGCCAACCGCGAGGCGCTGCGCCAGATCATCGTCGAGCGCTTTGCCCGGCTCAGCGTCGCCCAGGTGATCGAACGGCTGGAGCAGGCGCAGATCGCCAACGCCCGGGTCAACGACATGCAGGGCGTGTGGCAGCACCCGCAACTGGCGGCCCGGGATGCCTGGCGCCAGGTGGACAGCCCGGCGGGCTGCCTGCCGGCGCTGTTGCCACCGGCGCGCAACAGCGCCTATGCGCCGCGCATGGACGCAGTCCCGGCGCTGGGCCAGCACAGCGCAGCGATACTCGCCGAGCTGGGCCTGAGCCCGCAAGGCATCGAGCAACTGCAGGCCCGTGGAGTCATCTGAACCCCAACCTCCCCGTAGGAGCCGGCTTGCCAGCGAAGGGGCCCCTGAGATCGCCTTCGCCGGCAAGCCGGCTCCTACGGAGGGCAGGGCAACACCAGGCTCTTGCCGTAGGGGCCGGGCAGCAAGCCCGGCCGCCATTGGTCTTCCAATAACAAGGATCCGAACATGTCCAACCCCATTGTCCGCTCCGCGCTGTTCGTCCCCGGCAGCCGCCCCGAGCGCTTCGCCAAGGCCCTGGCCTGTGGCGCCGATGCGGTGATCGTCGATTTCGAGGACGCCGTCGAGGAGCCCCTCAAGCTGCAGGCGCGAGAGCACCTGGGGCGCTTCCTGCTGGCGCAGCCCCAGGTCCGGGCCTGGGTACGAATCAACGCACCCGAGCACCCCCAGCACCTGGCCGACCTGGCGTTCTGCCAGGCCCATGCCGGTGTGGTGGGCATTCTCCTGCCGAAAGTCGAGAGCGCAGCCCAAGTGGCGCGGGTGGCCGCCAGCGGCCGCCTGGTCTGGCCGATCATCGAAAGTGCCCGGGGCTTGCTGGCCCTGGGCGAGATCGCCAGCGCCCCCGGGGTCCAGCGCCTGTCGTTCGGCGGCCTGGACCTGGCCCTGGACCTCAACCTCAGCAGCGGCTCGGCGGCGGCCCAGTTCGCCCTGGACCAGGCGCGGCTGGCGCTGATCCTGCACTCCCGGGCGGCGGGGCTGCAGGCGCCGCTGGACGGGGTGTTTCCCGGCATTGCCGACAGCCAGGGCCTGGCCGCCTCGGTCCGCCACGCCTACGCCATGGGCTTTGCCGGTGCGCTGTGCATCCACCCGGCCCAGGTGCCGGTGATCCACCAGGCCCTGGCGCCCAGCGCCGAGGAATTGGCCTGGGCCCAACGGGTGGTGGAAGGCGGGCGCGAGGGTGCCGGGGCCTACCAGGTGGATGGGCAGATGGTCGATGCCCCGGTGCTGCTGCGGGCCCAGCGCTTGCTGGCGATGGCCTGAGCCTGCGCCCGGGCCGCGGCGCAGGTAGAATGGCGCGGTCTTTTTATCGAGGTGGCACCATGCACGGCTCAGCCCCATTCACCTGCGGTAGCGTCCGATGAGCAGCCTGGAGCGGGCCATCGCGCTGGCCGCCCAGGCCCATGCCGGGCAAGTCGACAAGGGCGGTGCGCCCTACATCCTGCATCCCTTGCGCGTGATGCTGCGCCTGACACACCCCGAGGCGCGGATTGTCGCGGTGATGCACGATGTCCTGGAAGACTGCCCCATCACCCCGGAGCAGTTGCGGGGCGAGGGCTTCAGCGAAGAGGTGCTGGCGGCGCTGCTGGCGCTGACCAAGGTTGCCGGCGAGGACTACCCGGCGTTCATCCGCCGCGCAGGCGCAAACCCCCTGGCGCGGCAAGTAAAGCTGGCGGATCTGGCGGAAAACAGCGACCTGTCGCGCATCCCCGAACCGGGTGCCGAAGACCTGCGGCGCCTGGAGAAGTACCGCCAGGCCACGGACTACCTGAACTCACTGGCGTGCGACTGAGTTCGTGATACCTGCGCCCAGCAGCGGCTCAGGCCTGGTCGTCGTCGCTGAGCTCGCCGGCAAACCCCCAATCGCTGCCGTCGATTTCCTGGATCACGATGTGGGTATGCTCGGGCTTCTTGCCCAGTACCCGCACCAGGGATTCGGTGAATTCCTTGACCAGTTGGGCCTTCTGCTGGCGCGTGGCGCCCTTGGTGATCTGCAGGTTGATATAGGGCATGGATCGACACTCCAGGTGATGGTGCATGGACGGGCGGCAGGGCAGCCTACGACAGCCGCTGCCCTCCTGCCAGCCAGGGGCCCTGGTGCGTCAGTTGCTGTAGCTGGACAGCGCCACTTCGGCGGTGCGTGCCGGTGGCTTGCGCCCACGGGTGCGCCAGTGCTCGATCAGCGCCCGGCCATGGGCCAGGCCGGCCTGCAGCGCGGCTTCAGTGCTGGCGTAGTCATTGCCGTAGGGCGGGCAGGCGAAGTGCACGGAAAAGCACGGGTGCTGGCCGTGGCCGGTGAGGCGGCCGACGTAGCTGTAGCTGGAACCGGACTGATGGGGATCAAGGCTGGGAGAGCTCGGTTCACGAATGATCATCACGTAGATGTCGTGGTCGAATTGGGTGTCTTGATACCAACTGCTTGAAGAATCCATGGTCCACCTCCTTGTCCGTGAGCCTTCGCCGTGGCCGGCGTCGGCATTGTGTTCTGTGCGGGTCTAGCGGTTTGCGGGTGACGCCTGGGGGGCGTCGTGCAGCCCGGCGGGGTGGCGGAACACCCCCTCGGGCAGCCGTTTTTCCAGGGCCCGTGCGGCCCTCAGTACCAGGGCGTCGCGGCCGAAGCGGGCGACGATCTGTAGGCCGATGGGCAGGCCCGCCTCGCTCAGGGCGCAAGGCAGGCTCAACGCTGGCTGGCGGCTGAAATTGAACGGGAAGGTGGTGGGCTGCCACATGGCGCTGATCTGTTCCGGCCAGTCCGGCGGCAGCAGGCGTTCCACGGCGAAGGGTTCGACCACCGCGGCAGGGGTCAGCAGCAGGTCGTACTCACCCAGGAAAGCGTGAAGCTTCTGCGCCACCCGGTGGCGCTCTTGCACCGCACAGGCGTAGTCCAGGGCATTGAGCTGGCGCGCGCGGACCTGGGCCTGCTGGAGAAAGTCCCCCACCAGATGGCGGTCCTCGGCGGGTATTTCCTGGGCCACGGCGCAGGCCACTTCCACCGGCCAGGCCCGCAGGTAGTTCGGCGCCGGGTTGCCGATGTCCGGCGAGGCCAGGACCAGGGTGGCGCCGGCTTCCTGCAACAACCTGGCAGCGTTCAGGCAGGCTGCGGCGATCTGCGGGTCGACATGGGCGGCGTAGCCCAGGTCGGCGCTGAAGGCGATGCGCAGGCCGGCAACGCCGTCCTCGATGGAGCTGAGGAAATCCCTGGGCCCATGGGGCCAGGCAAAGGGCTCGCCGGGCTCGTGCACGGCCATGAGCTCCATCAACAGGGCAATGTCGCGCACGTGGCGGGCAATCGGGCCTTCGGCGGCCATGCCGCCCGGGTCGATGCTCGGGCAGGCGGACACCAGGCCATGGCTGGGCTTGAACCCGACCACGCCGCAAAAGCTCGACGGGGTACGGATCGAACCGGCGGCATCGTTGCCTGTCGCGGCCGGGGCATAACCGGCTGCGACCCCCGCAGTACTGCCGCCACTGCTGCCACCGGCATGCAGGGCCAGGTTCCACGGGTTGCGGGTGATGCCGGTCAACGGGCTGTCGGTCAGGGGCGTGCTGCCCAGTTCCGGCAGGGTGGTCTTGGCGATGAAGATCGCCCCGGCTTCACGCAGGCGTGCCACCAGGCTGGAGTCCCGGGTCATGGCCGAGCGGTTGGCCAGGGCCCGGGAACCACTGCGGGTCTGCCAGCCCTGTACGTCGTTGTTGTCCTTGACCAGGATCGGAATGCCATCCAGCCGGCCCATGGGTTGCCCGGCGGCCCAGCGCGCGGTGGACGCCTGGGCAGCGCGCAGCGAGGCCGGGTCCTGGCGTTCGCAGAGGGCGTTGAGCTGTGGCTCGTGGCGCTCGATCTGCGCCAGCACGGCCTGCAGCACGTCCACCGGGGTGAACTGCAAGGTGGCGAAACCCTGCAGCAGCGCCTCGATCGACAGGTGTGGCAGGGCCGCTTGGCTGGAAGTGGGCAACGGCATATTCGGCTCTTCGTTCAAGCACGCCGGGCGCGGGCTGCGCCACGGCGTGGAAAGGCGGCATGGACGCCGTTGGCGGCGTCCTGGCGGGCCTTCGCAGTGAATGACTCAGCGGCCACTGGTGACCTTGACCCAGGTCCGGGTCCGGGTGCGCTCGGCCTTGGCCGGCAGCGGTGCCAGGGGGTAGAGGCGGGTCATGGTCTCGGCGCTGGGGAACAGGTCCGGGTTGTCCAGCAGCGACTGCTGGATGAACGGCTTGGAATCGGTCACGCCGTTGGGGTAGCCGACGTAGTTGCTGATGGAGGCAATGACCTTGGGTTCCATCAGGTAATTGAGGAAGGCGTGGGCGGTGTCCACGTGCTTGGCGCCGGCGGGAATGGCCACGGTGTCGATCCACACCAGGGTGCCTTCCTTGGGAATGCGCATTTCGATGTGCACGCCGTTCTTGGCTTCGTTGGCGCGGTTGGCCGCCTGCAGGAAGCCGCCGGAGTAGCCCACGGCCACGCAGATGTTGCCGTTGGCGATATCGCCCATCCACTTGGCGCTATGGAAGTAGCGCACGTAGGGACGCAGCTTGAGCAGCATGGCCTCGGCCTTGCGGTAGTCCTCGGGGTTCTGGCTGTTGGGGTCCAGGCCCAGGTAGTGCAGGGCCAGGGGCAGCATTTCGGTGGGCGAGTCGAGGAAGGTCACGCCGCACTGGCTGAGCTTCTTCAGGTTCTCTTCCTTGAACACCAGGTCCCAGCTGTTGACCGGCGCGTCGCTGCCCAGCAGCTCCTGGACCTTGTCGCGGTTGTAGCCGATCAGGTTGGTGCCCCACATGTAGGGAATCACGTAGCGGTTGCCCGGGTCGCTCTGCTCCAGCAGCTTCATCACGGCCGGGTCGAGGTTCTTCCAGTTCGGCAACTGCCCGCGGTCCAGGGGCTGGAAGGCGCCGGCGCTGATCTGCTTGCTGACGAAACCGCTGGAGGGCACCACCACGTCATAGCCGCTGTTGCCGGTCAGCAGCTTGGCTTCGAGCACTTCGTTGCTTTCGAAGATGTCGTACTTGACCTTGATCCCGCTCTGGGCCTGGAAATCCTTGATGGTGTTGGGAGCGATGTACTCCGACCAGTTGAAGATGTTCACCGTGCGCTCGGGGGCGGCCTGGGCGGTGACAGAGGCGGCCAGGGCCAGGGCACCGAGGGTGCAGGCCGTGGCGAGGCGGGAGAGGGCGGTGTGCAACGATTTCATATGACAACTCCATGTCCGAAATGAGCGGAACCATCCGAGGCGGACATTTTTCGTCGGATAGGTCGCAGAGAGAATGCTTGCAACGGTCAATAGGGGATATTTAGCGTCAATCTTCGGCGCAGTCCGAGAGCGGCCCGAGCTGGCCGGCCAGCTGGCGGAAGCGCCCGGGAGCGACGCCGCTCCAGCGTTGGAAGGCGTGGCGGAAACTTGCGGTTTCCTTGAAGCCCAGGGCTTCGGCGATGCGGTAGATGGGCAGGCTGTGCTGGCCCAGCAACTGCTGGGCGCGGGCGTAGCGCAACTCGTCCAGCAACTGCTGATAGCTGGTGTCCTGGGCTCGCAGGCGCCGGCGCAGGGTGCTGGGGGAGCAGTGCACCTGGCGCGCCAGGCTGTCGAAATCCGGCACCGCGTGCAGCTGTTCATTGAGGATGCGCCGCACCTGGTCGATCCAGGTCGGCCGCGCGCTGAGCTCCTCGTTGAGGCGGATGCAGCGTTGCAGCATGTCGTTCTGGGTCACCAGGTCCGCCAGGGGCAGGCGCCGGTCCAGCCACTCCAGGTCGAAACCGATGGCATTGCGCCCGGCATTGAACTGCACCGGGCAATTGAAGGCCTGCTCGTAGCTGTCCATATAGGGCTGGGGGCCATGCATCAGTTGCACCTGGCGCAGGGGCAGGGAGCAACCCAGCAGGTCCTGGCAGGTGACCCGGTAGGACGACATGCAGAAATCGGTGTTGAACACCTCAAGTTCGCTTTCGCTGTACTGGTCGGCGGTGAGCCAGGCCAGGCCGTCGCGGACCTCAAGGTCGAGGCGGAAGAAGGTGCCCAGCAGCAAGGGGTAGCGCAGCGCCAGGGACCAGCCTTCGCGCAGGGTGGCGCTGGTCAGCAGGGTCAGGCCGAACATGCCGTAGGCGGAAATGTGCAGGTTGCGCCCCAGCACCAGCCCCAGGTCCTGGCGAAACTGCACGGCGTTGCTGAACACGCGCATTTCCTGGCTGATATTGATCAGGCTGTTGGGCAGCTCCAGGTCCGCCAGCTGGATGCCGCTGCCCTCCAGCAGCACCTGGGCGGGTACGTCGCTGTCACGGAAGGCGTCCAGCACCGCTTGGGTGGTATGCAGGGTGGTCAAGCGAAGGGCGGTCATCGACGATCTCAGAGTGATATCGGGAGGCGTGACTTTAGGGGTTACGCGCCCGCGGTTCAATTGCCCCTTGCAGGCGCTGGCGGGGGCGGCGCAGGGCTAAGGGCCCTTTCGCCGGCAAGCCGGCTCCTACGGGGCGTTGGGCGGCGCCGATTGCGCAGGCACGGCCCGTTGTAGGAGCTGGCTTGCCAGCGAAGGCGCTGGCAGGAGCGGCGCAGGGCTCGGGGGCCTTTCGCCGGCAAGCCGGTTCCTACATGGGGAGGGGCGTTCGGCGGGGGTGAACGCGGGTATCAAAAATTCGAAATTCTCTATACGCCATGCCTTAGGCACTCTTCCCTCAATCACAACAATAAAAAGGTGAAGTCCATGTTCAAGCTCTCAAGAGCGCTGTTCTGTGCCGCCGCATTGCTTGCTGCCGGGGTGGCCCAGGCCGCCGAATCCACCGGCAACCCGATCATCATCAAGTTCGCCCACGTGGTGGCCGAGAACACCCCCAAGGGCCAGGGCGCGCTGCTGTTCAAGAAGCTCGCCGAGGAGCGCCTGCCGGGGCGGGTCAAGGTCGAGGTCTACCCCAACTCGTCGCTGTTCGGCGATGGCAAGGAAATGGAGGCGCTGCTGCTGGGGGATGTGCAGATGCTGGCGCCGTCCCTGGCCAAATTCGAGCAGTACACGAAAAAGATCCAGATCTACGACCTGCCGTTCCTGTTCGACGACCTGGCGGCGGTGGACCGCTTCCAGGCCGCCGAGGGCAAGCAGTTGCTGACCTCGATGCAGGGCAAGGGCATTCTCGGCCTGGCCTACTGGCACAACGGCCTGAAGCAGTTGTCGGCCAACAAGCCCCTGCACGAACCCAAGGACGCCCGTGGCCTGAAGTTCCGCGTGCAGGCCTCCAGCGTGCTCGAAGAGCAGTTCAAGGCGATGCGCGCCAACCCGCGCAAGATGAGTTTCGCCGAGGTCTACCAGGGCCTGCAGACCGGCACCGTCAACGGCACCGAGAACACCTGGTCGAACTATGAAAGCCAGAAGGTCAACGAGGTGCAGAAGTACTTCACCGAGTCCAACCACGGCCTGATCGACTACATGGTGATCACCAACGCGAGCTTCTGGAACGGCCTGCCGGCGGACGTGCGCGGCGAGCTGGAAACCATCATGGCCGAGGTCTCGGTAGAGGTGAACAAACAGGCCGAGGCCCTGAACCAGAGCGCCAGGCAGAAGATCGTCGAGGCCAGGACCAGCGAAATCATCGAACTGACCCCCGAGCAGCGCCAGGCCTGGCGCGACACCATGCGCCCGGTGTGGAGCAAGTTCGAGGACGAGATCGGCGCCGACCTGATCAAGGCCGCCGACGCCGCCAACCAGCGCCACTGATACGCCCTCCCGGCCGTCCGCGGCGGACGGCCACTGCCCGTTTCGCGAGGTATCTCTATGCAGTCCCTGAGACGTATCTGGGAGCACCTGGAGGAGGGCCTGATTGCCCTGCTGCTGGCGACCATGACCCTGGTGACCTTCGTCTACGTGATGCTCAACAACATCTACACCCTGTTCTTCGCCCTGGCCGACAAATGGGCCGCCAGCAGCGCCTTCTTCAACGCTCTGGGCGACGCCACCATGGGCCTGGCCCAGGACATGACCTGGAGCGTGGCCCTGACCAAGGCGATGTTCGGCTGGCTGATCTTCTTCGGCATGTCCTACGGCGTGCGCACCGCCGGGCACCTGGGGGTGGACGCCCTGGTGCGCCTGACCCCGCGCCCGGTGCAGCGCTACCTGGCGCTGCTCGCCTGCCTGTGCTGCCTGGTGTACGCCGGGCTGTTCATGGTCGCCAGCTTCAAGTGGCTGAGCGCGATCATGGCCGCCCATATCGGTGCCGAAGACCTGGACCGCTTCGGCATCCAGGTCAGCCATATCGTGGTGATCGTGCCCATCGGCTTCGCCCTGGTGCTGATCCGCTACCTGGAAATCTTCTACCGCATCTTCACCCGACGGCAGTTCGGCCTGGGCCTGGCCGACGAGGCGGGCGAGGCCAGCAAGCTGGCGGGCAGCCATGAGGAGCGTCACTGATGGCCGTGCTCTGTCTGTTTCTGCTGCTGTTCGTGTTCATGTTCCTCGGCGTGCCCATCGCCATTGCCCTGGGCCTGTCGGGGGCGGTGTCGATCCTGATGTTCAGCCAGGACTCCCTGAGCTCCCTGGCGATCAAGCTGTTCGAGACCTCCGACGCCTACACCTTCCTGGCGATTCCGTTCTTCCTCTTGTCCGGGGCCTTCATGACCACCGGCGGCGTGGCCCAGCGCCTGATCGACTTCGCCAACGCCTGCGTCGGCCACATCCGTGGCGGCCTGGCAATTGCCGCGGTGCTGGCCTGCATGCTGTTCGCCGCGCTGTCCGGTTCCTCGCCGGCCACCGTGGCGGCGGTAGGCTCGATTGCCGTGGCGGGCATGGTGCGCTCCGGCTATCCCAAGGAGTTCGGCGCCGGGATCATCTGCAACGCCGGGACCCTGGGCATCCTGATTCCGCCGTCGATCGTCATGGTGGTGTACTCGGCGGCCACCGAGACTTCGGTGGGCAAGCTGTTCATCTCCGGCGTGGTGCCCGGCTTGCTGCTGGGCCTGCTGCTGATGGTGGCGATCTACATCGTGGCCCGGGTGAAAAAGCTGCCGGCCCAGCCACGGGCCACCTTTGGCCAGTGGCTGAGTGCTGCGCGCCGGGCGTTCTGGGGCCTGTTGTTGCTGGTGATCATTCTTGGCGGCATCTACAGCGGCATGTTCACGCCCACTGAGGCGGCGGCGGTGGCGGCGGTGTACTCGGCCTTCGTCGCCCTGTTCGTGTACCGCGACATGAAGCTGCGGGACTGCCCCAAGGTGCTGCTGGAGTCGGGCCGGCTGTCGATCATGCTGATGTTCATCATCGCCAACGCCATGCTCTTCGCCCATGTGCTGACCACCGAACAGATCCCCCAGGAAATCACCGCCTGGGTGATTTCCGAAGGCCTGACGCCGATCGGTTTTCTGCTGATGGTCAACGTGGTGCTGCTGGTGGCGGGCAGCTTCATGGAGCCCTCGGCGATCGTGCTGATCCTGGCGCCGATCTTCTTCCCGATTGCCATGAAGCTGGGGATCGACCCGATTCACCTGGGCATCGTCATGGTGGTCAACATGGAGATCGGCCTGGTGCATCCGCCGGTGGGCCTGAACCTGTTCGTGACCTCGGCGGTGACCGGCCTGACCCTGGGCCAGACCATCCGCGCGGCGATGCCGTGGCTGATGATCCTGCTGCTGTTCCTGATCCTGGTGACCTACGTGCCGCTGATCTCCCTGGCCTTGCCCAACTGGCTGGGCATGTAGCGCCCCCATCGCTGGCAAGCCAGCTCCTACAGGCGGGCATATCCCCGTAGGAGCCGGCTTGCCGGCGAACCGCGCAGCGACCATTGGGCGCGGTTGATGGCGAGGGAATGGGCGATCTTGCGGGCGCTTTCGCTGGCAAGCCAGCTCCTACAGGTGGGCATATCCCCGTAGGAGCCGGCTTGCCGGCGAACCGCGCAGCGGCCAGTCCGCACCGGGTCAAGTGCGCGGTGTTCAGGCCGTCGGCACGCGCCACAGGTACCAGGCAGCGGTGGTGCGCCAGGGGCTCCAGGCCTGGCCGATCTGGCGCAGCTGCCGGGGGCTGGGCTGTTTCTCCAGGTCTTTCAGGCGGCGATAACCTTCGCGTACGCCAAAGTCGTCCACGGGCAGTATGTCCTCGCGCTCAAGGCTGTAGATCAGCAGCATCTCCACGGTCCAGCGGCCAATGCCAGGCAGCTGGATCAGGCGCTCTATCAACTGTTCGTCATCCAGGCCACGGGCGCTGGCGGCATCGGGGACGCGGCCGTCCAGGGTGGCCTGGGCGATGCCCTGCAGGGTCGCTACCTTGCGTGCGGAAAAGCCGCAGCCGCGCAGGCTCTCCAGGCTGGCATCGGCCAGTTGCCCGGGCGTGGGGAAGTCCTGGCCGGGAAACAAAGCGCGCAGGCGGCCGAGTATCGCGTCGCCCGCGCGGGCATGCAGTTGCTGGTAGGCCACCGCGCGCACCAGCGCCTGGTAAGGCTCGCGCTCCGGGCGGGGCTGGTGCAGGCAGGGGCCGACGGCGGCGATCAGCGCGGCCCAGTCGGCATCCAGTGCGGCAAGAAAACGAGTGGCGGGGCAGGTGGGCATTGGCGATCCGGAACAAGTGGCGGGGCGAGCGGCAGATTAGCCCGCCGCCCCAAGGCTTGCACCCTGTCTCTTGCGCTGGAACTCGCGGCCCGGGCCTTGCACCCGGGCGCAGGGTTTTCAGTCCTTGGCCGCCGGCAGGTAGAGCCGCTCCAGCACGTAGTGCAACGAGGCCGCCAGGGTTTGGCCATGGCTGAGTTTTTCAAAACTGTGGTAGTCCAGGACCAACCCCGGCACCTGGGCCAGTTGCGCCTGCAACTGGCGGGCGCGCTGGTCGGCCTCGGGCCCTGCTGGCTGGCGCGGGTTGCCCGGCTCGGCGCCGCCGCGCATCAGCAGCAATTGCGCATGATGGCCCTGCAGGCGCTCGGCCAGGCCCTGGGCCTGGGGCAGGATCAGGCCGTCGCCCCACCACAGCGAAGGGCTCGCGGCAGCGTAGTGGCGAAACGCCTGGGGCTGGCTGAACAGCGCCTGCAGCACCAGCAGGCCGCCATAGGAGTGGCCCCACAGGGTCTGTTGCGCGGTATCTATCGGTGCCTGGGCCGCCACGGCCGGGCGCATGCGCTCGCGCAGCAGTTGCAGGAAGGCTTGCGCGCCGCCGCTGGGTTGCCCGGTCAGCGGGTCTTGCTGCTGCGCCTGGCCCGGTTGCTGCGGGGTGTAGTCATAGGTGCGGGCGTTGCGTTCGATACGCAGCGGGGTCTGGTAACCCACCGCCACCAGCAGCGGTGCCTGGCCTTGGTCCAGGCGCTTGAGCTGCTCGGGGTCGAGGGCGCCGAGGGCGGCGTTGCCATCGAGCATCCATAGCACCGGGTAGCCCTGTGGCGGTGGCGCCTGCAACGGCTTGCCGATCCACAGTTGGTAGTGCCGCTGGCCGTCGGCGGAATCCAGTTGCAGGCTAGTGAAGCGGTAGGGCAGGTCCTGGCGTTGCAGCAGGCTGCGGTCCATGGGCTGGTCCGGGGCGGGGGCGGCCAGGGCCGCTCCCGCAAGGCCCCAGGCCAGGGCCAGGGGCAGGAAAAAAGTTCTCATCAGGCGTTCTCGGCAGGCTCTTGGTGATGGCTCTTGGTAATGGCTCAGAACGAAGCGGTCAGGCTGGTGTACAGGGTGCGCCCGGGTTCGTTGTAGGTGGCGGCGCCGGCCCCGGCAATATTGTTCACGCCCTGGGCATTGCCTTCACGGAACAGGCGTTTGTCGAACAGGTTGTCGACCCCGGCGGTCAGGCTCAGGTTGCGGGTCAGGGCGTAGGTGCCGCTGACCCCGGCAATGGCGTACGGCGCCAGTTGCTGGGTGGCGCTGCCGGTGACGCGGTCGCCGTGGTAGTCGTACTTCTTCGGCGTCTGCTGGCCGTACCAGGCCACGGTCGCCTGCAGCGACAGGTCCTGGGTGGCCTGCCAGTCGAGCATCGAGTTGAGGGTGTAGCGCGGGGTCACCGAGAGGTAGTCGCCGGTTTCCTTGTTCTTCGATTGCAGCATGTAGGTGAAGTTGTTGTTCCAGGTCAGCTGGCTGGCCAACGGAATGGTCAGGGTGCCTTCCAGGCCTTCCACCAGGGCCTTGGGCACGTTTTCCCACTGGTAGATCGCCGAGTTGCGGTAAGCGCCGCTGCCGCCGCTGGCACGGCTCACCGGCGCCAGGCCGGATTCCACCTTGTTCTTGTAGTCGTTGCGGAAGTAGGTCAGGCCGGCCACCCAGCCGTCGGCCTTGTATTCCAGGCCCAGTTCCTTGTTGACGCTGGTTTCCGCCTTGAGCTTGTCGTTGCCCTGCAAGTAGCAGCTGGTGCTCTGGCCATAGCAGCCCTGGCCGCGGCTGTAGAGCAGGTAGTCGGAGTTGAGCTGGTACAGGTTCGGCGCCTTGTAGGCGCGGGCGATGCCGGCCTTGAGGGTCAGGGTGTCGCTCAGGGCGTGGGACAGGTTGAGCGATGGGCTCCAGTTGTCGCCGACGATGCTGTGGTGGTCCAAACGCAGGCCCGGGGTGAGCATGGTGCCCGGCTGCAGTTCGATGTTGTCTTCAGCGAACAGCGAGAAGATCTGCGCGCTGGACTGGGTGCTGCGGTTGCTGCTACTCAGGCCGCCCACGGCGCCGCCTTCGCTGGTGCTCTGGGTGTTGGCGCTGGGGTCGTCGAGCTTTTGCTGGGACCATTCGCTGCCCAGGGTCAGGGTCTGCTCGAAGCCGGCGCGCAGGGGCAGGTTGACTTCGCCATGGGCGGTCAGGTCGCGCAGCACCGCGGTGTAGAACTCGCTGTTGCTGAAGATGCCTTCGGTGCCGCCGGCCAGGCCTTCGTTGATCCGCGTGTTGCGGGTCTTTTCGTATTGCAGGTAGGCCATGGAACTGCCGAAGTCCCATTCGCCACGATGGGTCACCGAATAGGTCTCGCGGTAGCTGCGGTTGGTCTCGTGGCCCAGCAGGTTTTTCACCGTGCTGTTGCTGTTGGTGTTCTGGGTATCGCCGGTGTAGATGTTGCCCTGGCGGCTGAAGCCGGCTTCGAAGTCCAGGCTCTGGTCCGGGGTCAGGTGCCAGCTCAAGAGGCCGTTGAGGTCCTTGTTGCGTACCCCTTCGCGGCCAGCGGGCAGGGTGCCGACCTGGTTGCCGGTGCGCAGGGATTCATGGCCGGCGTTGATGTCGGCGTCGTCGGAATCGGTCTTGGCCACGTTGCCATAGACCCGGTAGCTCAAGCTGTCGGTCAGCGGGCCGTTGAGGCCGAAGCTCATGCGTTGGGTGGCGCCTTCGTCCTTGTGGGTCGGGAACGAGCTGTAGATCGTCGCGTTGCCGTGGGTCTGGATGCCGGCCTGCTTGGTGATGATGTTGATCACCCCGCCAGCGGCGCCGTTGCCGTAGCGGGCCGCCGCCGGGCCGCGGATCACTTCGATGCGTTCGACCTGGTCGGCCGGTACCCAGTTGGTGTCGCCGCGGCTGTCGCGCTCTCCGCGCCAGCCGTAGCGCACCGAGTTGCGGCTGCCCACCGGCTTGCCGTCCACCAGGATCAGGGTGTTTTCCGGGCCCATGCCGCGGATGTCGATCTGCCGGTTGTTGCCGCGCTGGCCGCTGGTGGAGTTACCGGTGAGGTTGACCCCGGGCATGGTGCGGATGATCTGCGACAGGTCGTTGGCCGGCGGGCGCTTCTGGATGTCCTCGGCGGTGATCACCGAGACCCCCGGTGCCTGCTTGGTTTCTTCCTTGGCGGTGGCGATGACGCTCTGGGGTTCCAGCTCCAGGACCGGCTGGGTCGAGCCTTCATTGGCAGCCTGCACGGCCTGGCTGAGCAGGCAGCAGGTGGACAGCAGGAAGGGGGCGAAAGGACGCATCGAGCGCATGGACATCGGTGATCTCCGGGACAGAAGCAGAAACAGAAGATCACGAATGATAATGACTGCTATTTGCGAGTAAAGCGCATTAACTTTCTAAACACTTCCAGGTCGGGGCGAGGTTCTGTCAGGGAGCCGGGCGCGCTTGTGCCGGGCCTAGGCGGCGGGTAGCAGCAGGTGCATGCACAGCCCGGGGTGGCCGTTGCTGGCCCAGATCCGCCCCTGATGCAGCTCCACGGCGCGCCGGGCGATGGCCAGGCCCAGGCCGAAGCCGTCGCCCTGGGCCGAGTCCAGGCGCTGGTAGGGCTGGAAGATGCGTTGCAGGTCCTGTTCGGCGACCCCTGGTCCCCGGTCTTCCAGGCACAGGTGCCAATAGGCGCCTTCGCGCCAGCCGCACAGGCTCACCCGGCCGCCGGCGGGGGAGTAGCGGATCGCGTTGCGCAGCAGGTTCTCCAGGGCCTGGGCGATACTGTCCAGGTGCACCTGGACCCGGCACTCGGCGTCCAGCAGGCAGGGCAGGCGCTCGGCGTCCCAGGCGCTTTCGAAGCAGGCGTCCTGGCGCAGGGCTTCCCAGATCGACAGCACCTGCACCGCTTCGGTAGGCAGTTGCGGGCGCTCGGTGTCGAGCCAGGCCAGGTCCAGGGTGTCTTCCAGCAGGCGCTGCATGTCGGCGATTTCCCGGTCCAGGCGCTGGCGCAACTGCTCCGGCGGCAACCGGCTGTCATGGGCGATGCGCAACCGCGCCAGGGGCGTGCGCAGCTCATGGGACAGCGTGCGCAGCAGCAGGCGCTGCTGGGCCAGGCTCTGGCGCAGGCGCTCGGCCATGTGCTCAAAGGCCAGGGCCAGTTCCCCCAGTTCGTCGTGGCGGTTCACCAGGGGCGTGCCCAGGCCCTGGCTTTCCAGGTCGTCGGCGCGCAAGGCATCGGCGCGGTCGCGCAGGCGGTTCAACGGCAGCACCAGGTGGCGGTAGAGCAACAGGCCGAGCAGGGCGGCCAGCAGGGTCGGCACCACGCCATGGCTGAGTACGTGGGTCCAGGGCGTCAGGCCACTGGGCAGCAGGCGCTCGGGTAGTTGCAGCACCAGCCGGCCTTGCTCCGGGTGCTCGGGGAATTCGATGCTGACGTAGGGCAACTCGTCCTGCAGGCGCCGGCTCATGGGCCAGTCGAGCTTGCGCATGAAGGTCAGGTGGCTGGCTTCCTCGGCGGTCAGCGGCGTGCTGCCCAGGCTCTGCAGGCGATCGCCGATCACCGCGACCCAGGTGTCTTCCCGGGTTGCCAGTTGTCGCTGGAACTCATCGACCGCGGCCACGCCGCCCTGGCGCCAGGCGTGCTCGGCCTGCTGGGCGTAGCTGGCCAGGTACTGGCGGTCGGCGGGGTCGAGAAAATAGGTGCTGCGCTCGGCCGACAGGCCCCAGGTCCAGATGATCCAGGTCAGCAGCAGGCAGAAGCCGATCTGCAACAGCGCCAGTTTCCACAGCAGGGGGTGACGGCGCATCAGTGGCGTTCCGCTTCCACCAGGATGTAGCCCGCGCCGCGCACCGCCTGGATCTGCAGGTGCTGCACCCCAAGGTCGGCGAGTTTGCGCCGCAGGTTGCACACGTGCACATCCAGGCCGCGATCGAGCCTCGTGTAGATGCGGTGCAGTACGTGCTGATAGAGAAACGGCTTGCTCAGGGTTTCCCCGGGGTGCTCGCGCAGGGTCACCAGCAGCCGGTATTCGGAACCGGTCAGGCCCGCTGCGCGGCCCTGGTGCAGCACGTCCTGGGCCTGTTCGTCGAAGCTGAGGATCGGGTCCTGGCGCGTGGCCTGCAGCTGTTGCACCCGGGCCATGCGCCGCAGCAGGGCGTCGGCGCGGGCGTCCAGTTCGGCCAGGCTGAAGGGCTTGGGCAGGTAGTCGTCGGCGCCTCGGGTAAAGCCGGTGATGCGGTCCTGCTCGGCGCCCAGGGCCGACATCAGCATGACCGGCGTGCCCTGTTCCTGGCGCAGGGTTTCCAGCAGGGCCAGGCCGTCCATGCCCGGCAGCATGATGTCCAGCAGCACCAGGTCGAAGTGGCCGGCGCGCACCGCGGCCAGCCCCTGGCGGCCGTCGGCGCAGGGGGTGACGGTAAAGCCGCGCTGGCGGAAATGCAGGTCCAGGTCGTCGCGCAGTCGGGCGTCGTCTTCCACGAGAAGCAGGTTGGGGATCATGGGGCAGAGCACTTGAATGGAAATATTTAATGAGAACGTTTTACATTTGCGAATATTGCAGCAATGCCCTTGGCTATGCAATTGCCATGATGGGCGGGCATGACCGGGATCAACTGAACAAGAAGTTGAATATTCAACAAAGTGTTGATATTTTTCCTGGCCGTTCACCTTGGTAGTCACCCATGAACCGATCTTGCGCTTCCCTGCTTGCCGAACGTCAGCTGGTGCTGCAGGTGCTGCACAGCACTTTGCAGATGCTGGGCAGCGTGGTCGGCCAGCATGTGGAAATCGTCCTGCATGACCTGGACCGCCCGGAATCCTCGATCGTTGCCATCGCCAATGGTCATGTCACCGGGCGCCGGGTAGGCGACCCGGTGCTGGTCGGGCCGCGCCAGGACCTGGGTTTTGCCGCGGTGCGACGCGCCCTGCAAGACCGCTCCGCGGCGACCCCGCTGGTGCTGGAGAACTACCCGACCCTGGCCCCCGACGGCCGCGAGCTGCGCAGTTCCACGGTGATCTTTCGCGACAGCAGCGGGCAGCCCTTCGCCAGCCTGTGCAGCAACAGCGACCTGAGTGGTATCGCCGCCGCTCATGCCTGCCTCGGGCAGTTGCTGGGCCTGGGCAGCGCGCCTGCGCCGCGCCGCGACGAAGCCCCCGACATGGAACAGTTGCTGGCCCAGATCATCCAGGGCGCCTGCCCGGGAAACGGGGCGCGCATGAGCAAGCAACACAAGCTCGACGCCGTGCGCCAGATGCAGGAGCGCGGGGTGTTCATCGTCAAGGGCGGGATCGAAAAGGCCGCCGCGGCCCTGGGGGTGACCCGCTACACCATCTACAACTACCTGGAACAGATCCGCGCCCAAGGCGCCGAGGAATGACCGCGATGCAGCTCGATATCTTTCAAGTGGATGCCTTTACCTCCCACGTCTTCGGTGGCAACCCGGCGGCGGTGTGCCCCCTGGATGCCTGGTTGCCGGACGAGGTCCTGCAGCGCATCGCCCTGGAGAACAACCTGTCGGAAACCGCCTATTTCGTGCCCCGGGGCGAAGTCTTCGAACTGCGCTGGTTCACCCCCGCGGTGGAGGTCGACCTATGCGGGCACGCCACCCTGGCGGCGGCCTGGGTGCTGTTCGAGCAGTTGGGCGAGCGCCGCGACGTGCTGCGCTTTGCCACCCGCAGCGGCGAGTTGCGGGTGAGCCGCGAGGGCGGCCTGCTGTCCATGGACTTTCCCGCCAAGCAGCCCGAAGCCGTGGCGATTCCTCCGGCCCTGCTGCAAGCCCTGGGGTTGCCGGCGGCCGAGGCCCTGTACCGCACCGACGATTACCTGCTGGTGGTGGACGACGAATCTCTGGTGGAGGCGCTCAAGCCCGATTTCGCCGCACTGGCCGCCTTCGATGTGCGCGGCATCGCCGTGACGGCGCCGTCCCGGGCATTCGATTTCGTCTCGCGCTGGTTCGGCCCGCGGGTCGGGGTCAATGAAGACCCGGTCACCGGTTCCGCCCATACCTCCCTGGCGCCTTACTGGGCCGCGCGCCTGGGCAAGCGTCAGTTGCGGGCGCAGCAGGGCGGGGCGCGCAAGGGCCAGTTGCAGTGCCAGGTGCTGGACAACGTGCGGGTGATCATCAGCGGCTACGGCGCCTTGTACCTCAAGGGCAGTATTTTCCTCTGAACCGGCTGCGGCGCCGCTCTGCCATGCAGGCCTGGTGCCTGCAGGCGGATTTGTCTCGGCGGTGCCGGCGGGAGTAGAGTCGCGTTTTTTTCGCCTGCTCAGGATGCTCCAGACCATGCAACGGACGCGCACCTTGCCCCGCCTTTCCACCTCACCGCTGTTGGCCTTGCTCCTGGGCTTGAGTGCCGGCGCTGCCCAGGCAGCGAGCCTCAGCCAGAGCCTGCTGGAGTGCCAGCCGAGCTTTTTCAAGGCCCTGTATCAGCAGCGCGCCGAGCTCGGGCAGGTGGTGAAACTGGCGGAGAATCAGCGCCAGGGCATCGCCTGGATTCCGGTGGCGGAGCGCCGCGACAGCGCCACCGCGCTGATGGCGTTTTCCCGGCCGCTGCTGGATCAGGGCCTGCCCCTGAGCGCCTACTACGACCGCCAGTTCGACCTGGGCGAGCAGGGCACCTTTCACTTCTGGGGCTTTGAAATCGATGCCAGCCGCGAGGCCGTCATGGCCGCGCTGCCCCAGGCCGGTTGGCAGGAGACTGGCGAATACTTCGTCTCCCGGCCGCAGATCAAACTCAACGCCGCGGCCCCCTGGCAGGACAACCCGGCCGCCGCTTCGGGCATCGCCCCGGCGCCGGGCTCCGCGGAAAAGATCCTCATGCTCAGCCAGGAAGACGGCAAGACCCGTTTGCTCTGCTCGCTGCAGGGCACTGTCGATCAGCCATTGCTGGAGCAGGAGCGGCCGGACCTGGCCCAGGGAGCGGGCCGATGAACAAGCTGTCGAGCTTGAGCGCGGCGCTTTTGCTCGCCGGTTGCGCGCATTCGGGTACCCCCGGGGAGGCCCCGGCGCCGCAGCGTCCGGATGGCATGTTCAAGGTGCTGGAAAGCCCGGAACTGGCCACCTACTTTGCCGCCAACTCGCTGGCCCTCTACCAAAACAACCCGAACCTGCGGCAGTTCTATCTGGTCAACAACTACGCCAAGCCTGCTGCGCTGGGCGGTGGCAAGCCGCCGATCTACAGCTCCCGCGCGACCCGGGTGATCAACTGCGAGAAGGATGAGTCGGCGCAGTTCGGCCGGGTGTACTTCTCCGAGCCCTTCGCCCAGGGCGTGGAGGTCATGCGCAAGGACGATCTTGCGCAATGGGCCGCCTTTCCCCGTCAATCGTTGATCGGGGAGCTGCGCAACATGGCCTGCGCGGTCGATCCGACCCGGCTCAAGCTGGCTCCGGCACCGAGTCGGTGAACGGTGTCAGCCGGGCCTGTTGATCAGCCCGGCCAGGCCATGATCAGCATGGGCGGTGGCCTGCCTGATTGAAGCGCGCGCCGCACGCCACCCAGGCGGCGTTCTGTCCAACTGTTGAGCACCAAGGAAGTTTCGATGCTGGAAAGCAACCGCACCATCACCCTCTCTGGCGAGCAGGCGCTGCAGGCCCTGGCGGAGCTGGAGTTCGTCTTGATCTCGTTGCACAAGATGGGCGCCTACTACATGGATAAACCCGTGGCCGACTACCAGCGCGCCACCACCGATTTCATCGATAACCAGCAGGTCACCCAGCGCCTGGCCCAGGTGCGCAGGATTCTCAGCGAACCCTTCGACCGTACCCTGGGGGAGGACGACATGGACGACATCGAGCGCCATGTGGAGGGGCTCGAACTGTGGCGCCCCGAGTAGCAGGGCGAGGGCTGCCCGCCGATTTATCAAGGAACCTGCCATGTCCAGAATAAGCATCGCCGCCGCGACTCCCGGCACTGACCTGGCGCTGGTCAAGTTTCTCCATCAACGCCTGGGCCTGTCCCTGAGCGTTGCCCAGGGCTATCTGCGCCGTGGCGCCGAGGGCTTCTTCTACAGCGCCAAGCTGTTTCACAACGACCATGTGGAACGTGAGCAGGAACTGCGCGACATCCTCGCCTTCTGCAACAACGCCCAGGTGCCGCTGCTGATTGTCGAAAGCGACCCCGATGAGGAGTGGAACGGCGTTGCGCCCGAAGCGCTGGAGGACTGCGCGATGCCCCAGGAGCACTTGTTCAATCTGCTCCAGGCCTATGAAGAGGACTATCAATAAGGCCCGGGAGCGGGCCTGTCCCGCCCAACCGAATGCGAGGTTTTCCTAAAGTTCTGGGCGCCGGGGTCGAGACGTTGGTGCTGTCCGTCCCTCAATAAGGATATTTCGTGTTCAGAATCCTCCTCAGGGCCACCGCCCTTGTCGCCACCCTGGCGCTGACCGGCTGTGTGTCCTACAACGTCACCGGCCCCTTGGGCGCACCGCTGCATCCCGCGCCTGCCAGCAGCCCGCGCACTGCGCAAATTGCCGATGTGCAGGTTTCCGCCGCCGGTATCGACGAAGCCACCCGCACCGCCATCAGCCGCTCCCTGACCGCCCAGCTGACGCCCTACGTCAAGAGCGCCGGCTACTTCCAGCAACTCAGCGAATTTCCTACCCGCCTGGGGGAAAACGACGTGGTGCTGAAGTTCAACATGACCTCCCTCAAGGGCCATCGCGGGCCGCACCCGGGCTATGTGCCGGGGGCTCTGCTGACCCTGACGCTGTGGATTTGGGTCAATGGCCCGATCTACGTCGACAGCTTCGACCTGGCCGGTGATCTGTCGATCGTCGATCGCGACGGCAAGGAACTGGCCAGCGCCAGGGAGCAGCTCAAGTTCGAGCGCAATGTCGGTCTCTACGGGCGCGAATACTGGGCCCCGACCCAGGGCGCCAAGCAGCTCAACGAGCTGGTTGCCAAATTGCTCGACAACGCCACCGCCCGGTTGGCGCACTAGGATCAAGGAGCGTCACATGTTCGGTTCCATCAAGCACCTACTGGTGCTGGCCGCGGTACTGCTGAGCGGCTGCGTGTCCTATTCGCAACACGAACTGGCACCGGTCACGGCCTGGCCACCCACCGCCCAGGCGGAGGAACACAAACCCACGGCCTTCGTGCGCACCACCGCGATGAACCAGGTCAATGGCGGCCCGGCCAATGCTGCCGCCGGCGCCCCGGCCGCCGCCTGGGAAGCGGCGGTGGCCGATACCTACCGCCAGTCCGGGCGCTTTGCCCGGGTCAGCACCGACAAGGTCGAGTCGGACCTGTACGCCGAAGCCACCCTGTACAACAACGAGCAGTTCAGCATGGCCTCGGCCATCATCACCGGCGCCACCTTCTTCATCATCCCGTCCACGGCGAAAAACACCTTCACCCTGGAGACGGTGTTCAAGGACAAGGACGGCAAGGAACTGGGGCGGATTCGCAAGAGCGAGTCGGTGCGTACCTGGATGCAACTGCTGCTGATCGTGGCGATTCCTTTCCAGGCGGATACCCGCGACGTGGTCCAGCAACTGGCCCGCAGCACCCTGGATGAAGCGGTGCAACGCAAACTGCTGTAAGCCTCGCGCTGCTGGCAGGACGCAGACAAAAACGCCGCGGGCCCTGATTGGAGCCCGCGGCGTTTTTTTTGGATGCGGTTTACTTCAGCGTTGCGCCGCCCAGTAGGCATGCAGCGCCCGAGCGGCCGGTTCGATGGCCGCCACTTGCTGGCGATGCTGCTCCAGATCCAGGTCGGCCGGCAGTTCGAAGTTGTCCTGCTCGGCACAGTCGATGATCGTCTGCAACAGGCCGGTCTGTGGTGCCGGCATCTGCGGCCAGTTGCCCACGGCCACGCCACGCAGGTAGCCAAAGCACCATTCTTCGGCCAGCAACAGGTCCTGGCCCTGGTGTTCGGTGGTTTCGAAACGTGCATGGAAACCCTGGGCATCACTGGCCAGTTGTTCGGCCAGGGTGTTGATGTGGCGCACGCACAGGTCGATGAACTGCCGGCACTCTTGCGGGGTTTCCCAATTGGGGTTCTCGCCGCCCCAGATCGCCGGGAACCATTCGGCGATATCCACCTGGGTCGGGCCCGACACCAGCGCGGTGAAATAACCGTCCAGCTCGCAGGGGTTGAGTACCGAGTGGTCGTCGCCGTACTTGAGCAGGGTGTCTTCGAGGGTTTCGAAGTCGGCGGCGTTCAATGGGGTGTTTTGCATGAGAGAAGTCCTGGAAAAAGCAGCGGCAAGTTTCCGGGTTCAGGCCCCGGGCTGCAAGCCTTGAACGGTATGGGCGGCGCTTGAGTGCGCGGCCCTCAGGTGCCGCGCAACAGGTCCTGGGAGTCCAGCAGGCGGTAGGCGATTTCCGGGCGCTGCTCCATGGCCCGGCGGATGGCGGCCGGGATCGATTGCCGGGTCTTGCGGCACAGGCCGGGCAACTCGCCCAGGGAAATGGCGATGCCGCGCATGCTGCGGACCACATTGTCACTGGGGCTGATCTGGACGCGGATGCCCAGTTGTTCGTACATCCGCCTCTGCATGTGTTCCAGGTCCGCCAGGTCCTTGAGGTTTTCCAGGCGTTCGAGCAGGCGCTTTTCCTCCTGGCGCGTGAGATTGAGGATGCGCAGGTCGGCTCCGGGGGTGTCCAGCAACTGCTCGCGCTCGCAAATGCAGGCGCCGGGCGGACAGGGTTGGCGGATCGCGGGGCTGGGGTTCATGGTGATCCATCATAGCGATCCCGTAGCCGCTGTCAGAGAAAATTCTGTGCCCGGCCAGCCCCAACGAGATGGCGTGGTGGCGGGGCTTTGTGTAGGAGCTGGCTTGCCAGCGAAGGCGTCTTCGGGTGCGTCGCAGGGCTTGAGGCCTATAGAGCCAGGGGGGCGGATCGCCTTCGGCGAGCATCAGGCTCAGTAACGGCCGTTCCTGTTCGGCAGGAAGTAGGCCGCGGGTTTTGTCTTCGAGCACGATCACGCCCTCTTGGTTGCTCAGGGTGATGAGCACCATGGCCCGACCCTGGTGATGAAGCAGGTGATCCAGGACCGCACTCTGCCATTGTGATCGGGATCAAGGCTCGAAGGCGCCGCAGGTTCTAAGGTGCAGGCTCCTTCATCCAGGTTTCGGGAGCCGCCATGGCCAAGCCCTTTCCCCTGCGCCCCAAACACCCCGAGCGGATCTGCTGGGGCTGCGACCGCTACTGCGCGGCCAATGCCCTGGCCTGCGGCAATGGTTCCGATCGCACCATGCACCCGGCGGAAATGCTCGGGGAGGACTGGTACCTGGACGGCGATTGGGGCATCGAGATGCCCGCCGACAGCGAGCCGGCCCCACAGCGGCAGTCGCGAGGGCCGGCCGCTGTTTAAATATTACCCGGGTATTATTGATTGTCTTATTAATACCCGGGTAATATGCAGCCTCGTTTCCTTGAGGCCATAACCATGTCCGACTCACTTACCCAACCCGTCACTGCGTTTCAGGCCCAGCAGGTGCTGGCGGCCGGCCCGTTGCTGGAGGTCGCGCTGGCGGTCAAGCGTGCCAGCGAAGAGGCGGCGCCGCAGCCGTTGCTGGTGTTCGACGATGCCAGCGGCCGGGTCATCGACCTCGACCTGCGGGGCTCCCCGGACGAAGTGCGCCAGCGCCTGGCCGCCACGCCGGCGCCGGGCAACGGGCGCTATCGCCCGCGCCAGCCTGCTGCTGCGCCGGTCGAGGGCGAAGAGGCTGCGCCCCGGGGGCGGGGGCGACCCAAGCTGGGGGTCATCGCTCGGGAAGTGACCCTGTTGCCGCGCCAGTGGGACTGGCTGGCCGAGCAGCCCGGTGGCGCCTCGGCGGTGCTGCGCCGGCTGGTGGACGAAGCCCGGCGCCATGGCGCCGAACCGCAGCGCCAGCGGGCCGCGCAAGAGGCGGCCTACCAGTTCATGCTGGCCATGGGCGGCGATCTTCCCGGTTATGAAGAAGCCACCCGGGCGCTGTTCGCCGCGGACCTGGCGCGCCTGCAACAGTGCATCGAGGACTGGCCGCAGGACATCCGTGCCTATGCCTTGCGCCTGGCCGGGGCGTAATCGCCGGGGCTGGCTTGTGTCCCGGGGCCCAGGCGTTTTATGTTCCTTGCCGGTCAACAACGACGCCTTGCCGATTCTGGAGTGCCTATGAACCTCGCCACCCTGGCGCTATTTCTCCCGGCCTGTTTCGCCCTGAACATGGCCCCCGGGCCGAACAACCTGCTGTCGGTGCGCAATGCCAGCACCTACGGTTTTCGCACCTCGTGCCTGGCGGGCATCGGCCGCCTGGCGGCGTTCGCCCTGATGATCGCCCTGGCCGCCGCCGGCCTGGCGGTGGTGCTGCAAGCCTCGGAGCTGTTGTTCTACGGGATCAAGATTCTCGGCGCGGGCTACCTGCTGTACCTGGCCTATCAGCTGTGGACCGCGGACCCCCAGGTGCAGAGTGCGGAGCGCAGCCGGGTGTCCGGGCTGCTGGCCCTCAGCCGGCAGGAATTTCTGGTGGCCATCGGCAATCCCAAGGCGATCCTGATCTTCACCGCGTTTCTGCCGCAGTTCGTCGAGCCCGGGGCGCCGGTGGGTTCGCAGTTCCTGGTGCTGGGGCTGTTGTTCCTGCTGCTGGAGTGGATCGCCATCAGCGCCTATGCGCTGATGGGCCTGCACATGCGCCGCTGGTTCAGCGAGCCTGCGGGCAAGCGCCTGTTCAATCGCTGCTGCGCGGCGTTGCTGTCGGCGGCGGCCTCGGTGCTGTTGCTGGCCCGGCGCGCCTGAAGCCTGGAGCAAGCCTCTCCCCGCAACGGGGAGAGGCCATGGCCATCAGTGGATGGAGAAGTACGGGTCCCAGGAGCAGTAGGCGATCACCTTGTTGTTGCTGTCCAGGATCATGAAGGCCCAGGTGTAGGTAATGCGCGAGCCGACCCGGGTGGCGTTGGCCTGCCAGTAGTAGTTCTGCACACTTTGCGCGATGGGCTGCCCGGCCGGGTTATCCTTGTCGATGATGGGCAGCGGCGTGCTGTCCAGGACGACTGGGGTGACGTCGGTCAGATAGGGCGGATTGCCGGCACTCGGTACCGGGTTGGTCTGGGTGTACTGGTACAGCAGCACCGCGTTGTACATGCCCTTGGACAGGCTGGTGGCGCGCCAGCGGACAATGTCCCCCTGACGCAGGTTGACCGCCAGTTCGGAGCCGCCATCCGGCCCGTCGGTGTTGTCGCGGCGGGCCACCATGTAGACCACCTGGTCGGACAGGCGCTGGCCGTTGCTGTAGTAGTTGTAGAGCTGGGTGGGGGTGGCGCTGTGCTGGCTCAAGGTCAGCGTGTTGCCGCCGTCGAAGGTCTTGCCGTTGCTTTCCAGAATGGTGTCCACGTCAATGGTGACAAGGATATCCACGATGTTTTCGTTCATGTCCGGCTCCCTGTTGTCGCGCTATGGGCCTGGTGATCCAGGCCCGGGTGTCATCGGCTGTGCAGCGTGCGGCCACCGAGCATCCGGGCGCGGCGCAACAGCTGTTGGGCACCGGGCGAAATGCACTTCCATGAGGTCGCCAGTGGAATCTAGAAGCTCAAGACTGTTAGTCAAATGGGCCGGTCAAAAAAGCGCCGCGAGGGCGTCCTGGCCGCTTCGGGCTACAAGCCTGTAGCACCCGTGCCAAGGCCCAGGTCTGATCGGCCCATAGCGCCGCCTGGGCGACATGGCTCAGGCCCAGGTCGTGATCGGCCCCGGGCACGATGCGCAATCGGGCGACCCCGGATCGCCAAGCGGCAAGCCCCGGGATCGGCCGCGACGGTTTATCATGCTGCGCTGCCGCCCGTTGCCCGCGCGACAAGGGGCTGCTCCATTCGCCCACCCTGGAGGCGCCTGCCATGCCCGATCTGCCCAAGCCTGCTGCCATCCCTGAATTCCCCGTGTGCCACGCCCGTGGCGGCACCTCCACCGGGCTGATCCTGGCCCGCGAAGCCTTGCCCCGGGACGAAGCCCTGGTGGAAGAGTTGCTGCGCCACCTGATGGGCGTGCCGCTGCATGGCGAGTGGCCGGGCAACAGCCAGATCACCGGCCTGGGGCGCGGCGGGCCCACCAGCAACAAGGTGTTCATCGTCGAGCGCCGCCCCGGCGAGACGCGCATGGTCAGCACCCTGGCGCAACTGGCGGCGGCCAAGAGCGCCATCGACTGGAGCGTCAACTGCGGCAACATGTCCGCGGCCCTGCCGTTGTACGCCCTGCAGCGCGGCTGGCTGGAGCCCGGGGAGGGCGGTGGGCAGATCGAGATCTACAACAGCAACACCCAGACCACGATGTATGCGCGCTTAGGCTTCGCCAATGGCCGGCTGCTGAGCGACACGCGGATTCCCGGGGTCAACGGGGTGTTTCCCGGGGTCGACCTGTTTCTCGACAAGCCGGTGGGGGCCAAGACCGGCGCGCTGTTCCCCACCGGCAAACGGGTGGACCTGCTGGACGGCATCGCCGCCACCTGCATCGACGTGGCGGTGCCCATGGTCATCCTGCGCGCGGCGGACCTGGGCAAGACCGGCGAGGAAACCCCGGCCCAGCTGGACGCCGACCCGCAATTCAAGGCGCGCCTGCTGGAACTGATGGTGCTGGGCGGGTTGCGCATGGGCTTGCGCAAGCGCGACGGCAGCCTGATGAGCGCCGACGAGCTGCGGCGCAGCGAAACCATCCCGAAGATCTGCATCGTCAGCCCGGCGCGGGAGGGTGGGGATATTGCCACCCGCTACTTCACCCCGCAGAACGCCCACCCGTCCCTGGCAGTGTCCGGTGGTTGCTGCCTGGCGGCGGCCTGCCTGGCCCAGGGCACCGTGGCCCATGCCTTGTTGGCGCGGGCGCCGGTGCTAGGCGAGGAGCCGGGCGAATACCCCCTGGCGATTGAAAACCCCGCCGGGGTGCTGGAGACCCTGATCAATGCCCGGCTGGCCGGTGGAGAGCTGCTGATCGACGGCGCCGCCTACCGGCGCAGCGCGCAGATCCTGTTGCAGGGCAGCACACCGCTGT
Organism: Pseudomonas sp. GW823-FHT02C05; assembly: GCF_058797595.1. NCBI lineage: Bacteria > Pseudomonadati > Pseudomonadota > Gammaproteobacteria > Pseudomonadales > Pseudomonadaceae > Pseudomonas > Pseudomonas sp. GW823-FHT02C05. The sequence goes on from NZ_JBXAJU010000001.1 coordinate 712,767, forward strand.
ACAACGCCTCCCCAGCGTTGATCGCCGCCCTCGGCTCCGTCTAACCACCACCACCACCACCGAGGCTCCTTCGCGGCCACACAGAGTCCAACCCTGCGCGTGCCCCGCTTCTTGTAGCCGCTGCCGAAGGCTGCGCACGAGCCGCAGGCTCGCTGGCGATCCCCCTGGCGCCGAGGCCCCTTCGGTGCCTATCGCAGCCTGCGGCAGCGGCTACAGACGGGCGGCTGTGGTTCAGCGCTGGGGGAAATCCCGGCGCAGGGCATCCACCCCTGCCAGCAGCCGAGGCACGGAATTGCAGGCCAGGGGCAGCGTCACTTGGCAGCCGTCCAGCCGTTGCTCCGGGTTCAGCCAGGGCGGTGCGGCTTCAAGGCAAAAGTGGATCTGGATCTGCGGCTCGGGGCCGCCCAGGTAGTGAAACGCCAGGCAGGGCTCGGTGAACCAGCAGGGCCGGGGAGGGCCTTCGGGCTGATCCAGGGCCTGTAGCCACTGGGCCAATTGATCGAGCTCATGAGTCCTCAGGCAGGCATCCTTGAAACGCCAGTCGCCCTGGGGATGCTCGATGCGGCCCTGCACCATCAGCCAGTTGGCGTTCAGGTGATCGTGGCTGCCAGGGAACTGGTAGCCAAGGATGTCCAGCTCCACCCGCAGCTCAGGTGGGGCCCTGAATATCAGGGGCATATCAGCGAGCCTCGCCGCCATCGGGAAGAAACTGCGGCACCTTCTGCTGCAGCAACTGGATCAGCTCCGGGTCCATGAACTCGTAATCATCGGGAATGTTCAGGCACACAATCTGCTGGTTATTCAACTGCGCCTTGAAGCGCTTGCGCAGTTTTTCCCGGTGCCGGGTTTCCATCACCACAATCAGCCCGGCCCATTGCACCAGCTCCGGACCCAGGGGCACTTCGGCATCGTGGTTGAGGCCCGCCGAAGCGGTCTCGATCCCCGGCCAGTCGGCAAACACCTGCTCGGCGGTGGGGCTGCGCAGCTTGTTCTGGCTGCAGACAAACAGGACATTGAGCATTGGGCCGAACTCCTTGGCACAGACGCCCGGCCCTTGGAGGGCGGGGCAAAGGTGCTGATTTTTCGGGGCTTTTACTGCACTGTCCAGCAACTTGTGGCGGGCCGGACCAATTGCATTGGTCGGTGCAAGTTGCCCGCCAAGCGCCGAGGCTGCGAAACTGCCGGCCCCTTTACTCGCATCGCCCAGGCCATGTCCGTAGCTCTGTTCACCTCACCCCATCTGGGCCTGGCCCTCAGGCGCTGGCGCTTGTTGCACCGGGTCAAGCAACAGCACGCCGCCGAGTTGTTCGGTGTGGCGCAGTCGAGCATTTCCCGTTGGGAAAACGGCCAGCAGGCCATGGAACCGGCAGAGCGCGTGCGCTTGGAGCAACTGCTGGCGGCCAACCTCAGCGCCGCCGCCGATCAGGCCCTGGCGCGGCTGGTGAACGACAGCCCGCGCGCCGTGCACCTGGTGTGCGACCTGACCCACCGCCTGCTGGCCTGTTCCGCCACCCGTGCCGGGCAGTTCGGCGTGCCCTTGAGCGAGCTGCTGGGGCACTCCCTGTGGGGCTTCTGCACCGAGGAAATCGTGCGCAAGGAAGCCGCCCTGGATGACCTGGGCTGGCGCGAAGTACTGGCGCCGCCGTCCCTGGAATTCTTCAGCGGCCACAACGATTCGGCCATCGTGCCCATCGCCCCCAGCCAGTGCCGCTGGACCCGCCTCAACCTCTCTGACGGCAACGCCGTGCGGCTGGTGGAAACCCTCTGAAATGGGGCCCCGGATATTTTATCCGTGGCCCCGGCAGCACCCCTTGGCTAGTCTGGTTAGCCATCGCTCGCCGCCTTTCAGTGCCGGCTGTGTTTTGCCCACCCGCGCAGGTCTTTCCATGAACAGTGAACTTCTCAGTGGCCGCCTCGACTTTCTCCGTGAAGCGGAAAAACTCAAGGACGTGCTGCGCAGCGCCCACACCTCCAGCGGCCGCCAGGAAAGCACCGCCGAGCACAGCTGGCGCCTATGCCTGATGGCGCTGCTGTTCGAAGACCAACTGGGGGACCTGGACCTGCTGCGGGTGCTGAAACTGTGCATCGTCCACGACCTGGGGGAGGCCATTCACGGCGACATCCCGGCGGTGGCCCAGGCTGCCCACCCGGACAAGAGCCAGCAGGAGCGCGACGACCTGCAATTCCTTGCTCGGTCCCTGGACGCCCCGGCCCGCCAGCGCCTGCTGGACCTGTGGGATGAATACGAAGGCGCCGCCAGCGCAGAGGCGCAGACGGTCAAGGCCCTGGACAAGCTGGAAACCCTGCTGCAACACACCCAGGGCCAGAACCCGGCGGACTTCGACTACCGCTTCAACCTCGGCTACGGCCGCCGCTACACCGATGCCAGCCCGTTGTTCCAGGCCCTGCGCCAGCAGATCGACATCGACACCCAGCGTCGCCTGGACGCCCAGGGCTAAGCAGCGGTTCAGGATGTGCGGTGTTTGCCTTATGCGGCGTTGAACAAGCCAGAGCATCGCTCGCCAGCGGATGAACAGGCTCCAGGGGGCAGGGCGCCCGCTGCGAGCCTGGCACCTGTCATGGTTTTTTTCTGCCAGGGTCATCAAGCGAAGCTATTTTTACCTTCGCTTGTCCTTCACTACGCTTTTCAAACGCCCATCCCTCCTAGGGCCCCAGTCGAGCGGCCGGGCAGGGATGATCGAAGGAGTGATCCATGTCTGATGAATCCAAGTGCCCGTTCAAACACACCGCCGGCGAAGGCACCAGCAACCGTGACTGGTGGCCCGGCCAACTGAACCTGAAGATCCTCCACCAACACTCGCCCCTGTCCGACCCCATGGCCGAGGGCTTCGACTACGCCGCCGAATTCAAGACCCTGGATCTGGCCGCGGTGAAGCGCGATCTGCAGGCCTTGATGACCGACTCCCAACCCTGGTGGCCGGCGGATTTCGGCCACTACGGCCCGCTGTTCATCCGCATGGCCTGGCACAGTGCCGGCACCTACCGCATCGCCGATGGCCGGGGTGGTGCCGGGGGCGGCCAGCAGCGCTTCGCCCCACTCAACAGCTGGCCGGACAACGTCAGCCTGGACAAGGCGCGGCGGCTGATCTGGCCGATCAAGCAGAAGTACGGGCGCAAGATCTCCTGGGCCGACCTGATCATCCTCACCGGCAACGTCGCCCTGGAATCCATGGGCTTCAAGACCTTCGGCTTTGCCGGTGGCCGCCAGGACGTCTGGGAGCCGGAAGACAACGTCTACTGGGGCAGCGAAACCACCTGGCTCGACGACCAGCGCTACAGTGGCGACCGCGAGCTGGAGAACCCCCTGGGGGCGGTGCAGATGGGCCTGATCTACGTCAACCCGGAAGGCCCCAACGGCAACCCCGACCCGCTGGCGGCGGCCCGGGACATCCGCGAAACCTTCGCCCGCATGGCCATGAACGATGAAGAAACCGTGGCCCTGATCGCCGGCGGCCACACCTTCGGCAAGACCCACGGCGCCGGCCCTGCGAGCCACGTCGGCCCGGAACCGGAAGCCGCCGGCCTGGAAGAGCAGGGCCTGGGCTGGAAAAGCAGCTTCGGCACAGGCGTCGGTGGCGACGCCATCACCAGCGGCCTGGAAGTGATCTGGACCACCACCCCGACCCGCTGGAGCAATGACTTCTTCGACCATCTGTTCGGCTACGAATGGGAACTGACCACCAGCCCCGCCGGCGCCCACCAGTGGCGGCCCAAAGCCGGCGCCGGGGCCGACAGCGTGCCCGACCCCCACGACCCGAACAAACGCCGCACGCCGTCGATGCTCACCACCGACCTGTCGCTGCGCTTCGACCCGGCCTACGAGGCGATTTCCCGGCGCTTCCATGAGCACCCCGAGCAACTGGCCGAAGCCTTCTCCCGGGCCTGGTTCAAACTCACCCACCGCGACATGGGCCCGCGCGCCCGTTACCTGGGCCCGGAAGTGCCGGCCGAGGAACTGATCTGGCAGGACCCGATTCCCGCGGTGAACCACCCGCTGATCGACGCCCAGGACATCCAGCAGCTCAAGGGCCAGATCCTCAATTCCGGCCTGTCCGTGGCGCAACTGGTGTCCACCGCCTGGGCCTCGGCCTCGACCTTCCGCGGCTCGGACAAGCGCGGCGGCGCCAACGGCGCACGGATTCGCCTGGCCCCGCAGAAGGATTGGGAGGTCAACCAACCGCAGCAACTGGCCCAGGTGCTGCGTGCCCTGGAAGGGGTACAGAGCGCCTTCAACAGCTCGCAGACGGGTGGCAAGCGCGTGTCCCTGGCCGACCTGATCGTCCTCGGGGGTTGCGCGGCGGTCGAGCTGGCGGCGAAAAATGCCGGCTACGGCATCAGCGTGCCCTTCGCCCCGGGGCGCATGGATGCCAGCCAGGAACAGACTGACATCGAATCCTTCGCCGTGCTGGATCCGGTGGCAGACGGCTTCCGTAACTACCTCAAGCCGGTTTCCGGCGTCAGCGCCGAAGCCCTGCTGGTGGACAGAGCGCAACTGCTGACCCTGACCGCCCCGCAACTGACCGTGCTGCTGGGCGGCCTGCGGGTGCTGGGGGCCAACGTCGGGCAATCGCCCCACGGTGTATTCACCTCGCGCCCGGGCACCTTGAGCAACGACTTCTTCGTCAACCTGCTGGACATGGGCACCCAATGGAAACCCCAGTCCGAGGCCCGCGACCTGTACGAAGGCAGCGACCGCGCCACGGGGCAATACAAATGGAGCGGTACTCGGGTCGACCTGCTGCTGGGTTCAAACTCGCAACTGCGGGCCCTGGCCGAGGTGTATGCGGCGGCGGATGCGGGTGAGCAGTTCGTGAAGGACTTTGTCGCGGCCTGGGATAAGGTGATGAACCTGGACCGGTTCGATCTGCGCTAAAAGGGGGGGCAAACCGGGTAATACGACAACGCCTCCCTAGGGAGGCGTTTTTACTGGCCCGGCTACTGCGTTGCCCCCACCCGTTGCACCTCCGGGAACAGTTGGCCCAGGGTGCTGCGGGCCTGGGCCGCATTCAGGTAGGCGTAGAGCAGGTCGGTCAGGGCTTGGAAATCCAGGCGCTGGCCATCGAGCATCGGGTTGAACAGCCACAACCGCACGCGCATGCCCGCGGCCACTGGCCAGGCATGGGGCGCGGCCAGGGACTTGAAGCAGGCTGGCGCCAGGGCCGGCGCACGGCTACCGGCGATCACCGAGAACACCAGCCTCAGGCTCAGGTAGCGCTGCTCCAGTTCGAAACCATCGAAGCACACCCAGGGAGTGGGGGCGGGCGCATTGGCGAACTGCAGGGTGTCGGGGGTCAGCGCCAGCACCTGCTGGCCATGCCGCCGGCGCAGGGCTTCGGCCGCCGCCAGGCCCACAAGCCCGGCGCCCAGCATCAGCGCCCCGGGCAGCCAAAACCACAGCTGGGCAGAGCGCAACTGCCAGGCCGAAGGCAGGCTGGCCAGCCAGCCGCCCAACAGCACCAGCAGCAGCGAGAGCAGGGCCAGCATGACCGCTTGCCCAAGGGAGCGCTCACGAATCTCGCAGCGGCGCCGGGGGCCGTCGGCATCGTCCTGCAGTTGCAGCAACAAGGCTTCTTTTTCGGCGTTATCCACGGCCTTGCAACTCATCCAGCTGTTGCTGTGCATTGGCCGCCTGGCAGTAGGCGTCCAACAGCGCGGCGATGTCATCGATGGCCAGTTTGCGCCCCCCGCTCATCAACCCGGCGGAATGGATGCGAATGTGAGGTTCGGGGCTCTTGAGCGCCATGGCCTGGTTGCCGAACAACTGGCGCACGGGCCTGTGGGTCGGCAGCGGGCTGCCCGGGCGCAGGGTCAGCTGCTGCAGGGTCAGCAGCCCCTCATCCTTGACATGGACATCCACCACGTCCGTCAGGTTGACCGGTGCGCTCAGGGAATCCACGAACAGCTGGCGCCGGGTCAACCGCATGAAGGCATGCTGGCCGGCGTGGCGATGCTGCCAGGTCACCAGGGCGAACAACGCGGACAGAAACAGCCCGCAGAGCAACATGCCGGTCTTGCCCTGCTGGATACCCCAGGCCAGCATGCCCAGCGAAATCAGCGTGAACAGCGGGCCCAGCAATTGATGGCGGCGCGTGTTGGTGAATTCGCTCTGCTCGGGCACACGCTGGATCACCTGTTGGAGCTGGGCGATCACCTGTTCGCGCTGAGCGTCGCGGGATGCATCGGGTTGCAGCGATGAAGTCATAAACAAGTCCTTGATTCACAGAAAACAAAGCGGCCGAGCGCCTGGGTGCCGGCGCTCCCAGGGCTTACCGGGCCTTGAGATAGTCGGTAAGGAACGCCTGGGCATCGCCCTGGCTCGACAGGTTCTCGTCATAGCGCACCCGCACCGGCGCGGCTTCACCCGGCAGGTACAGCTCGCCCCAACCCTCCTGGAGCACCAGCACCACGAATTTCTGCCCGTCGACGGTCGTGGCGTAGCGGGTATCCTTTGCGGTCTTTTCCACGGCCATTTTCTGGATGCGCAGGTTCCAGTCGTGATCCACGTCCTCCACCTGCACCAGGGCCTGATGCTCACTGCGCTCACCGATGCGCAAGGTCCAGACCTTCACCCCCTGCTGGCCGACATAGGCCGCCAGCTTATCCGCCACCGGGGGCCGTTCATCGGCTTGGGCCAGGCCGGTTACCAAGGCCAGCGCCATGGCCCACACGGCCGCCCATCTGCAATAAAGCTGCATTGTTCACACTCCTGACATCTGAAAAAGCCGTTCATTGAAGTCGGCACCTGCTGCCCTGCCAAGCGCTTTGGCCGTCATTCACAAGAAAAATTCCGACGCTCACAACCACCGCTGCGCAAAGTGTGAGTGAGTTACCATTGGCCGCCGTAGCAACCACCCCCATGGACCTGCTTTGCCGATGGAATGCTGGAACCCCTACCTCGATACACAATTCTGCTTCGACCGGCCGGTTGGCCTGGCCCGCGCCGGGGTGTTCGACCCCAGTGCCCGGCGGGTGATGGGCAGCGCCGTCGGCCACTACCGCGCCCGCACCGTGCGCCCGCACTTGCAGTACTTCGACTGCAACCTGCAATTCCCCGATCCGCTGCGCATCCACAAGGTATTGCCCGACAGCCTGTGCATCGTCCAGGTGCTGGCCGGGCAATGGCAGCACCGGATCGACGGCCAGCTCCACCACTACACCCCCGGCGCGCCCCAGGCCCTGGGCCTGAGCGAAACCATGGATGCGCTGGACCAGATGCCCGCCGGCAGCCACGCGCGCATGGCCGGCCTGCGTATCGCCGGTAGCTATCTGCGGGAACTGGCCGAGGAAGACCCGACGCTGCAGCCCTTGCTCGGCCTGCTGGACGACGGCATCCGCTTTCGCCAGTTTCAACGCTGCCGGGCGCTGGGCAGCTTGCTGGAGCGGCTCTACCAAGCGCCGTACCAGGGCGCCCTGCAACGCCTGCACCAGGAAAGCCTGAGCCTGGCGGTGCTGGTGGAACTGGCGGTGCACCTCCAGGGCCAGCGCCCTGCGGCGCCCACGGTGCGGGGGCAACTGGACCTGGCCCACGAAGCCCGTCGCCAGCTCGACGCCCACCTGCTGGACCCGCCCGGCAGCCAGGCGTTGGCCCAGCAACTGGGGGTAGGGGAGACCACCCTGCGCCGCGCCTTTGCCCAGGTATTCGGCCAGTCGATGCTGCAGTATGTGCGGCGCCAACGCATGGAGCTGGCACGCACCCTGTTGCGCCAGCGCAAATGGCACGTGGCGCAGATCGCCTACCGCCTGGGCTACGCCAACCCGGCCAATTTCAACCACGCCTACAAGGCCCACTTTGGCCATCCGCCCGGCGCGGAAGGCTAGCGCAGGCGCACCCCAGCCCCTTACGCCTTACTCGATCGTCAGCGACACCTACATCGAGCAGGTCATGCAAGAGGGTGGCAAGGTGCTGGCCTACAGACCCGCGGCGCGACAGGTGGATGGTTACGGACAGCCCATCACCCCGGCGCGGCGAATCGAAGTGGTTGAAAATCCAGGGCAGGACAGCGACGAAAACGGCCTGGCCAAGATCGCCGGAATACCCGCCTGGATTCAGGGTCAAGAGACACGCCCAGGCTTGAACTATGTGCTGCAGATCAACAACTCCCGGCTGAACAGGGCAGCTCCAAGGCACAAGGGCATTTTGGTCGGTGGAGCCTGCTACCTGCTATTGAAGCAAGGCATTGATGACGAAGACCTGATGGCCGGGGCCCTGATCATCCAGAGTTCATAAGAAAGGGGCCGGGCCCTCAGCGTCATGAACCTGGACCGGTTTGATCTGCGTCGAGAGGGATGTGCACGGGGAAAAACGACAACGCCTCCCTAGGGAGGCGTTGTTGCAGAGCGGTCGCGGCCGCCCGACGCTCTACTTGGCCTTGAGGTACTCATTGAGAAACGCCTGGGCATCGCCATAGCTGGACAGGTTGCTGTCATAACCCACCTTCAGCGGCTTGGCCTCACCCGGCAGATGCAACTCGCCATAGCCTTCCTGAAGCAGCAGCACCACGAACTTCTGCCCGTCCACCTGAGTGAAGTAACGGGTGTCGCGATCGGTTTGCTCCACGTTCATTTTCTGAATGCGCATGTTCCAGTCATGGTCGGCGTCTTCCACCTGCACCAGCGCCTGATTGGCGCTGCGCTCACCGATACGCAAGGTCCAGACCTTCACCCCATGCGGCCCGGTGTAGGCCAGGATCTTGTCTGCCACCTGTGGCCGTTCCTCGGCCTGGGCCAGCCCGGTTCCCAGTACCCACGCCATGACCCACGCGGCCGCCCAACGGTAATAAAGCTGCATCCTTCTAGCTCCTGAACATGAAAAGGGGCGGTTATTGAAGCCGACCCGTGCGGCGCTGCCAAGCACCCAAGGCAACAGGCGGGATAAAAAAACCGGCGCACACGCTGGACTCACCCGCCACCGACCTGTCGCGAACAGCACACTCTTTGCGCCCTCGGCTAAATACAGGTCGCAAGCGTGGCGAGGCAAAACGTCGCCACCGGTAGTCTAAGAGCACCACCCGGGAGACTTTCAATGATTCGACGCGCGTGCTTGGCCGCTCTATTGACCATGACTGCCGCAACCGCCTTTGGCGGCCCTGGCTACGATCATCTCTATGCGTTCGGTGACAGCTACTCTGACAATGGCGCGGGTGAAACCTTCACCCGAACCATGGCCGCGCAGAAGGTCAAAGATGCACAGGAGCTGCCCGGTTCGTTGTATTGGCAGGGACGCTGGAGCAATGGTCCCACCGCGGTCGAGCACTTGGCGCAGGCCTTGAAAATTCCCTTGACCGACTACGCCATTGGCGGTGCCAAAAGCGGCAACGGCAACTACTACGCCTGGATGCAGCCCTCTCGCGACACCGGGGTTTTCGGGCAAATCGCCGATCACCTGAAAGCGGCTAAAACACACAAGGCGGATCCGGATGCGCTGTATTTCATTTTCATCTCAGCCAACGACTTTTTTGAATGGGCCGACTTCGCGCACCCAGAAACGATCGACGTGCTTGGCCAGAACAGCGTGGCGAACATACAGAAGAGCACCGAGACGCTGATCGCCGCAGGGGCGAAGCACCTGATGGTGGTGGGGACCACGGATTTGAGCCATGTGCCGGCTGTGGTGCAGGGCAATCAAGTCAAGAACGCAACGCAATACCAGCAGATACTCGAACAAAAACTGCCCGCCGTGCTGACAACACTGGCTAACGCCCATCACGTGAGCATTGGCTACTTTGACCACCTGGCCTTCAGCAACACGCTTCGCGCGGCACCCGAGGTGGCGGGCCTGAAGGATCTGGATACCCCGTGCCAAGCCACCTACCCGGACGTCAAACCCGTGTGTGCGGATCCGGATAGCCATTACTACTGGGATGAATGGCACCCGACCCGCAAAGTCCACAACCTGGCCGCCGAGGCGATGCTTGAAACGCTGAAAGCGAGCCGTTGAGGTTCTCTATCCGCCCATAGCCGTTCAGCACTGCCCGGCTATGAGCGCCAAGCATTGTCATGGTCATTGCTCGGACATCCTTGCCCTTGTCGTTGAGAACAGCATGCTGTGTTCACGGGACGCTTAGCGACATGTGACCTTGTGGGCACCCTGGGGGGAGACGCCGGCAACGAGTTCTCCAGTGGTATGGCGGACATGGGCTTGGCTCCATTCTTGAGGTCGTTGTTTGGGCTTAAACCCGATAAAGTGACCCGCCTCAAAGCGCCTAACGCACAAGCCGCGCCCCGATTCAAAGGCTGCATTTTCAGGATGAATACCCCATGAGCCAACTCACCGCACTGATCGCCCAAGCCCAAGCCGGGCTGTCGGTCCAGCAAAACATTCCCCAGGAACGCTGGGAGGCCATCGCCACCCAGTGCGGCGCCGAGGAAATCGCCGAGATCAAAACCCGCATCGCCTCACTCAAGGCCGCCCGCGAAGCGGTGGAAGACTGGGACGGCGACACCCGCGATGACCTGTATTTCGCCATCGCCAACTTCACCCGCCTGCTGGAACTGGCCAGCGCCCACGCACAAGGTGAATGAGCATGCCGATTGACCGCACAACGGATTATTTCGAGAGCAGCGACGGCGACGTGCGCCTATGGATAGAGCAGGGCAGTGCCATTCATCTCAAGGCCATCAGCCCGCACAACGACCCGGTGGAACTGACGGCAGAACAGGCCCTGGAACTGGCCCAGGCACTGCAACGCCTGGCCAGCCGCCTGGCCGACTGAATGAGCGCCACGCTGCTGACGCACCCCTGGCGCCCGAGCCCACTCAGACAAAATCCGCCGGTTCGAAGCGCTCGCGGGTGTCCATGCGGATAGCACGCAGGCCCAGCGTCTGCAGATGGGACTCATACAGCCCCAGGGCGCAATAGCTGACCAGCAAGCTGCGACGGCGCGCACCACTGGGGTTCAGACTGGCCCCATGCACCAGATCAGCATCGAACAGCAGCACGTCCCCCGCATCACCCGCCAGCTGCACCACCCGGGATTCATCACTGAAATCGAAGGGCGCCAACCGCTCCCCGGGGCGATGACTGCCGGGCACGATGCGCGTCGCGCCATTGGCCGGCCCATAGTCATCGAGATAGACCAGCGCCGTGACCCGGTCACCGAGGCGCTGCTCCGACAGATCCCGGTGCAACACCTGATGACCGCCCCCCGCCAACGGCTCGCGGCCCTCCACCTGAGCCAGAAAAAAGCCTTCCCCGATCAACTCCCCGGCCACCGCCAACAGCGCCGGCAAGCGACACACCGCCTGCACCCGTGCATCCAGATCCACCAGCGCATGACGCCAATCCGCCCCCCGAGGCACCGGCCATTGCTCAGGCCCAATCACCCCCGCCTCGAACGTGGCCCGCAGCTCATCCAGCCAGCCGGCGGGCAGCGCCTGACGCAGCAACTGGTAACCGTTTTGATGGAGTTGTTCGCGGTCGATCATGAGGGGGCAGATGTCCTTATCCGGGGTAGGGGAGAGCATAACGGCTCGCTAATCCGAGCGACATAACCGGCTACGGTTTAGCGGTTGCCGGACTGTGAGCAGACCGCCTAGTCTGCTGCGGTCGCTGCAAAATCAGCGACCGGGCCTGAGAACCCGGTAAGATGCAGGCGCACAAGCGCCCGCCTATGAATGCAGGCGCATTTTTGTGCCCGTCTGTTCGTGTTATGGCGGCTGTGCGTGGGAGACCTTCGGGTCTGCCGGGTTCCTGTATCTCCGGTTTCTCAGCCCGCGCACAGCTGCCACCCACTCGCCTGAGAACGAAGGTGGCAGCTCTCATTACCGATATGGGAGTTTCAATCATGTACGCCCGTAATCTGTGTGGATCTTCCCTTCGTAATACCCGTCTCCTGGCTGTTGTAGGAGGTGTCCGATGAGCAGTTCAGCCTCAGTCAAGACACTGGGTTTCGTCACCTTTGGCAGTTGTGCCGATCCTGAACTAACACTGTTTCGCGTGAACGCTGATGTGCCTTTGGAGCAGGCGTTGGAGCACGCCTCTACTTTGTTGTACTACGCTAAAAAACTTGCGCTGGATGCTGCTATGGAGGAGCAGGGCGAGCGCTATGCTTGGGCTTCACACTTTTTGGCAGAGATGGGCAAGGCGGTGATTGATGATGTGTGTTTTGGGTTGGGGGAAAGAGGGGAGGGGCTTTGAGTTAGGGCAACACCGCACGAGGTAGATTAAAACGCCGCTTATTGTCGGTTGATAAGCGGCATCTTTATGTCTCGAGGGGGCTGCTTTTGCCAAAAGCGGACGCTTGGAGTGGAGAAGAAATCCGTCCCCTTTTCGTCTCAATGCACCAAACACAAAGTAGAGTTCGACCAGCAGTTGAGGGCAACGTGCCGTCGTCTCTCCAATCACGAAAGCGTTGATACACAGTCGACCATGGGCCGAAGCGCTCCGGCAAATCGCGCCGGTCAGCACCTGAGCATAAGATCCAGAAGATGCCATTGAGCATCAGTCGGTCATCACTGCGAGGTCGCCCCATTTTCTGCTCGGGGGAAACCAAATCGGCGATCAGATCCCAAGCTGCATCTGGGAGTTCGTAGCGCTTTGCCATGCGGGCCTAGCCTATCATGGCGCCGATTTTAACCGTTTGGACTTTTCGTACAGAACCTAAAACGAGTGGATATCTAGTCCAGGATAAACTTTCACCGGGAAGCCGTATTACACAACGTCACCTTCACAAAAAATGTGTTTACCAAACTTGAAAAACGTCGAGTCATAGTTATTGGACGCTTGAACGAAGGGAGTCCCTAGCCGTTCACCCTGGAACACATCGAGGTGCTTCGCCGCTTGATCGATAAGCACACCAAAGTCGTCAGTAACGCGATCCGGGCCAATCTGGAGCGCCGGAGCATTGAATGATGCGAGGTGGGTCAGATTTGAAATTAAAGAATTCGCCCCAGCCATAGCCAGGGACGCAGCGTAAGACCGGACGAAAATACTGGCGAAGCTCCAGCCCTCGTGTCGCCACAAGCGGATTAACGCAGCTGAATGAGCCTCTAAAGGGCAGAATCTGCGTCAATTCCGCAATACTATCGTGCCATTACGTGAAGTTTCGGTAATATTCAGTGAACTCAGGACTACCGAAGATCAGAAAATGGATTTCATCCTCTCCGTCGACCAGATGCGGGGCACGCTGACCTGGATCATGCCAGCTACACTGTTCATCAATTTGCTCAAAACGCTTCCAGCCAAAGGCGACATTGGCGAACACCTCCCGGATCGATTCGCCGACTGGAGGTCCCAACAGCAGACGTCACTCGCCCTACACAATGTCGCGACACGCGAAACCCCTCGAATGCCACCACGTTTTTCTTGCACTCAGCCATCACGGTGCCGGAAACGAAAGCCCCAGATCGGGGCATTTTCGGTAGCTAAAAGCAGAAGTAGCGAACGCACAAGCCATATAAGCGTGAGCCTAGGCCGAGATTCTCAAAAGGCTGAGGGATCTACAAGTTATAAACAACTCATAATCCAGGCAAAATCATGATTGAATTTATCTCTCAGAACAACAAAAAAAACTTGATTTTATTTGTACATGGCTTTTGTGGTGGAGAGGCAACTTGGCGAAATGGAACTGCAAAATCTTTTCCAGAGCTACTTCTCGACGACCCTGAAATTTCCAGTAATTACGACGTCGCCTATTTTTCATATTTTACGAAACTGCTAAATCTTTTTGCAAAAGCAGGAAAAGTATCAACTCTCCTTAAGAGGGTCTTCTCCACCTCTCACGGAAAACTAGCAAAAAACATAAGCATTGAAGAAATCGGAAATTTACTTAGAACCGAGATACGCTTTCGTCTTCAATCTTACGAAAATCTAATAATCGTCGCGCACAGCATGGGTGGGCTAGTGACGAAAAGCGCAATAACCAATGACATTCACGAGAAGACCCCTTCAAAAATCAAACTCTTTATCTCCTTAGCTGTGCCTCACCATGGTGCAGAAGCAGCTACATACGGCAGTCTAATCAGCGAAAACCTCCAAATTGAAGGGCTAGCACCTCTCAACGACTTCATACATAAAATTAGTGATGAATGGCTGAAAACAAGCATCAGGCCTACCACTAAATATTTTTATGGCACTTACGACACAATCGTAAAGAAAACGAGTGCCGCCCCATCCGATAAAGAAAAATCAGACATTATTCCTGTTAGCGAAGACCACACAAGCATTACGAAACCTGAGGGTCCGAATAGCACAATCTACATTGCAGTTCGCCAAACAATATTGGACTTTGAAAAATGTGATCCCGGTATGTCCAATCTAGAGTTCCAAGAGCTTTTAGATGACACCAACTTTGATGACGAGCTGTTTGTACTAAAACTTATTAGCGCAGACATTCATAAAACGTCTATAAGAGAAGCTAAGGAAGTATTTCTCAATGCCGAGTATATAAGAAAAATATTCAACAGCCCGTCCGACCAGAAGCGACTTGCTGATCTGTACAAAAAAATTCGAAAAATATACCAAACCAGCTACTCAAAATACGTCCATGACGGCATTCCTAATTCAGGGTTGTTATTAACAGATGTCCATGAGACGATTCTAAAGGAAGACAAAACTTTTTTAGACACATTTATTCCATTTATCAACGCCATCCATAAACAAGGGATGCTTCACCAGCTTTCTAATTCAGAGGATGAGGAAATTTGGTGGACTAAAGATATCCCGGCGTCCTCCTTGAAAAAACTTCTCAAGGAGGCAGAGGATGACTAGCCTACCCTACATACAGCCTGAGAGAGAACTTTATTACAATCTCGGAGTGCTATTGTTAGTACTAGGTACTTTAGCTGAAACCAAAAAGCGCAAAAAGATACTGAGTATTGATAAAATTCAATCATTTTACTTCCTGACTACCCGTCCATCGCTGCTCAATAGAGTTCTCCTTCTAGCTAACAAACCTCAAATCAATATTGGTGAAAGTGATTACTATACAGTCGGAACCCTATCACCAAATATTGAAGAGCTTTACGATAGAAGCCGCTTGTTAACGATGCTAAAAATCCTTGCCTCTAAAAAGTTTTTATCTGTCGAGTACTCGAACAGCGAAGGTTTTTTATTTGGTTTAACAGAGGTCGGAAAATCCAAGTCTCAAGAATTAAATGAAGGGTACTTCCAGAAAATTTCTTATTTCATTGAGTTACTATCAGAACTTCGATCACAAACCCCTTCAAAACTCAACGGATATATAAACTCAGCTTTAAGGCAGGAGGTACGGTGAACACATCTCAAGGTCTTCTTTTGAAGAATTTAGTTCTTCACGGACATAGAAAAGATTATCGAGTTCCTTTCTATCCAGGTATCAATATAATTTATGGTGATGCTGATACTGGAAAGTCAAGTATCCTGCGCCTTGTTTATTATTTGCTCGGGGGCAAAGAGGTTAAGCTAGATAAAGAAATAACATCCTCCGTCAAATATGCGACTCTTGAAATACATATTAATGGCCATCCCTATTGCATAAGTCGAGATATATTTAACGCATCAAAAGACGTAGATGTATACTTTTGCGATCTATCCAAGATATCAGAGTCATTCCCGGAGAAATATAAATCTAGCGTCAGCAAAGGTGATGACCAGAACAAAAGTCTCTCTGATTTTTTGTTAGAGGTTTTAGAGTTCCCCTCTGTCCGACTGAAGCAAGCCCCAACAAAAGACTCATCTGAAACAGCTAGATTAAGTTTCCTTGATCTTTTTAAGTTCATGTGTCTTGATCAAGATGATGTCGGCAGCGCTAATATGCTAGATATAGGAAACTACGTCCTCGAAACGAAAAATAGAGAGGTTTTAAAGTATATATTCAATGTCCTAGACTCTAGTATTTCCGAGCTTGAGGTGGAAATTTCAAAAAAAACGCACGACAAAACACAGCTGATCACTCAATACACAGCAATAACGTCGTTTTTGAACCAAACAGAATTCAAAGATACCGAGTCGCTAGATGAGGAAATCAACAATATAGATTTGATCAAAATAGAGCTAAAAAAGCAGGTTTTGGATTTAAACAAGAGAATGACAAGCGACAACGCGCTCTACGAGGGCCTTAAGGACGCGCTAAACACGATTATCCTTAAAGTCGAGCAACAAGAAGATACAAAAAATTCCACATTACGAAATATAGAACGATTCACTCGACTACTCAACGAGTATCAAAATGATATCGAACGAATAAAGGCTGGCTTGTCCGCTAAAGAAATCATTGGCAAGGAGGTGCAAGACCAAACAAACTGCCCAATTTGCGAAAGCAGTATTGAAATCCAAAATCTGTCTGAGAAATTTGACATACCCAGCGACACCCGTCTAAAAAGCGAGCTCACATCGATCACACGGAGAACCAAGGACCTTAAGCAATTAATCTCCGAAAACAGGACTGATCTAGAGACGGCTATCAACCTACTTTCAGCCCTATATTTAGAAAAAAACAAAGCTCGGGAAATGATAGATGATGAGCTTAAAAGCTCCATATCACCTTATCTGGCAGAGCGAGACGCAATTATCTCTGAAGTAGCTCAGCTTGATGAGCGTAGAGGGAAAGCAGTTCATTCTCTGCGAGTTCGGAATACTCAGACAGGGATTGCCGATCAAATAGGTCGCCTAGCAGGAAACATAGAAAATCTAAAAATCAAACTAGATGAGCTGAAAAAAAACTCGCCATCTATCGATGACGTAATCAAAGACTTAGGCATCGATCTCAATAACTTTATAAAAGACGTTAAGATCAAAAACCACTACGGTGTGGGAATAGACAATAAAACCTTTTTTCCGGTGGTTAGAGACACAGAGTATCGAAAAATTAACTCTGGTGGTCTTCGTACGATTGTGTCCATAGGGTATCTGACGTCAATTCTGTCTCAAAAACTACGGAAGGATACCAATCTTCCGGGGCTGCTTATGATTGACACCGTGGGAAAATTCTTGGGTAAGACTCCCGAAAATTTGGAGTCGAACCAACTCACTACGCTCAACGACGCAGACGGCGTAGCAGATCCGGAGAAATACAAGAACCTTTTCGAAGCACTAATTAAAACGGCAGAAAAATTTGATGAGAACAATAAGCTCTGTCAAATTATTTTGGTGGATAACGATATCCCGCAGAACGTTGCTTTCGAGATACAAGGATTGGAAATAGCACACTACAGGTCAAATGGAGTAAATGGGCTACCGACCGGTCTCATTGATGACTGGGACTCAGTTGACACAAAAAATCGCTCACAGATACAACCAGAATAAGTTGGCTTTTCTTACGACTACACATACACCATATATCTAAGTGGATACGGTGATTGCACTTAAAGGAATATCTAGCTCCATGGGCATCAGAAGCGCCGACTACGAAATACAATTTGCTCTACATCAAGTATGCACGTCTTCAAATCCGCTTCTAGCATTACGCGCATATGAAAAAAACCAGCACCTACTAAAAGACTGGCGAATAATCTATGCAGCTGAAGATGATGCGGGGCCATTTAAACTAAGGCGCAAAGAATTCTCTGACAGAGGATTTATATCAACGTGTTTTCGAGGAAAGTCACTTTGGGTACTAGACGCAGAAGCCATCAGTACTTTATCTCCAGTAAGATTACAGATAGGGTACGGCACCTTTGTTGATTCAAATGCAGCCAGCTTTATCAAAGCAATTGCATATCGCGAAAATCTATCTCCACAGCTAATTAGGTACGGCCTATCTTTAAGGGAGAATTTCAACAACGAGGAACTGGCAAATTTCAATCCGTACTTGTATCTGTGGGAGGCACAAAGATCTTGGAACTCACAAACCATTGAAAATAGCCGAATGACTCTAGCAGCAATACATGCGCTATCACTAGATTCATATCCGTTAGATGAGGCTTGGGGAAGACGGTTTAGAAAGTTTTACAAAAAGCAAGCAGAAGCTTACGCAGATGAGCTACTGGTCGACTTTCAGAAGCAATTAGACGATGGATTACGTGAAGGTATCGAACAACAGGTAAATCTTGTTGAAAGCATGATATTGCGTACCAAAATAATTGAAGCAAGCTCTTCCAAATCAGTGGAGCATAAGATGGAGGAGCTCGTGCAATTTATGCATGAAGACCTATCGATATTTATGCTGCGAGAGTTAATTGTTTGTGCCGATATCATATGTCGTGGCGGGCGGTCTGCGCTGTCAAAAAAACTTAACTCCGTACTGGATAAAAAAGATCCGCTTGCCGTAATAAAGAACTGCTCATGGGACCTCTATCTCCCGCGAGCGCTGGATGCAATGGCGAATACAAACACTCTACCCGAAGCTGACTTTTACCTCAGTAATTTAGTAACCTTCGACACGGATGTGGCTGATATTTTGAAACTGACAGAGCTGCGAGCAATGGCACTACACCGAGAGTCACCACTCACATTTCCTTTCTTTAACGAAGAATTCGTGGGCTGGCTAGTTACTCGACTGGGTGAAAAACGCATGAGTTCTCTTTCGGATATTTTTCAAGCTGAAAGCTTTGAACTCCGCGCAAAGCAGCGTAGTCATGAAAAAGTTAAAAGTATACTTATGGAAGATCGCGAAGAATTACTCTTCCTAAAAAAATCAAAGCAATAACTGTAGACGTTTCGTCACCCTGATTAACGCGTCATTTAGGTATTACATTTACTGACCGTTGGATCGAATTGCTCAGCCCACCAGTCCAGTAACAGGGGGGAGCTCAAGCCTCATACACGAGCCCGTCCTCTGAAATCTAGCTGATAGGTCCTGCAAAAATCAGTACAGCCACGGAATTTCGAACGATTTCTCTAGGCATAGCAGAATTATAGGGTGCGCTGATCCTGATTTTTCCGCGAGGAGTCGAGTTTGCTGACAGCGCCAGCTTATCGGCGTCTTCAACTTCACTCAGGATAGCGCTTGCAGCGCAAGTAATGTTCCCTGCCCACGGCGGTCAAGCTTTGGCGGCGAGTGGTTTGGGTGATCAGTTTGAGCCCTAGCTGAGATTCCAGATTGACTTGCTTGGCAATTAGCTTTGGAGTCACGCCTAATACGGCAGCCTCTGCCGAGAAGGAGTCTGACTTAACTGCCGCTACGAACGCCGCCACGCTTTTCAGCTTATCCATATCTACAACCTTTGGTTGTCAATGTTATTTGATATTGAGCATTTATCTTTAAGATCTTCATGCTTAGCATTGTGTGGGTCAATAAAAAGAAGCGCAGGGCATGAAATGGTGAACATTTCCCATGAAACGGCACAGGATACGGAGCGCAGACATGTTGCATGTAATTACCGAAGCGCGTGTCCGCTTCTTCCCCGGCACTTACACGTTTCTGGAGTTTCCTTTGTCATCGTTTCCTAGTGCCGCGCGCCCTGATGCACTGGCGCTTGTACGAGATGACAGGGTATGGAGTCAGCTAGTCTCCTGTGCGGACTTCGAGCAAGAGCTGTTCGGTGTTTTCCGGTTCCACTTTCCGGAAGGCGCCGACAACAGCGGGTTCGTTGGCTGGTTGGCAATGCACCTGAAGTAGAGGTTTGGGACCGGCGTTTTTGTGACTTGTGGCCAAAACCGAGAGGAGGGTGGGATCTTTGATTATTGGGGCGCCCCGGCGAGCCTAGCTTCAGATGTCTTCGCAGAGATCCGGGCTTTGGTAGATGGCCAAGTAGACGGTGAGGTGTGAGTTTCCCTGTAGCGGATATGTTCGCGTGTCCCCAGATTTCAGCTTATGGCAGGAAGCAGCCGCTGTAGGTGCGTACAAGTATGCTACCCCCAACCCCAACCCCAACCCCAACCCCAACGAAATGGCGAAAGAGAAGCAGACATCCTTTACGTAAATCTAAAGGCTGTTTATCTAAGCTCTCTGTTTAAAGGACTAGACATGACCGTTAAAATTATCGAATTCAGAAAACTGCTAGAGACCGGGCAGCGCTATCTGAATGGAGCCGCCACCCTCGCTGAGTTGAACGGTCGAGCAAGGGCAACATTGGAGGCCGGACACTTCTGGGGAGCCGCATCGCCACTCATGAAAGTCGCCCGAAACTGGGAACACATGATTAACCGCACCTGGAATGAGATGGGAGAGCACCAGGCTCCGCTGACTGAGGCCCAGTTCAGTGAGTGGTTGCGGCAGCAGTTCTATTTCCCACCCCGTGACAGTTAGCGCTCAGAAGGAGCGGTATACGGCGCTGCCGCTCAGCATCGCTCGCCTCAAAACGTCGGCGGCGTAATCACCCACAACACCACCGCATCCTCCTCCCCAGGATTCCCATACTTATGCGGTTCCTGGCTGGAAAAGCTAAAGCTATCCCCCTCACTCAACTGAAAATACCGTTCCCCCACCCACAGCTCAAAGCTCCCCGACAGCACATACCCGGCTTCTTCCCCCTCATGGCTGTAACTCTCCTTGCTGTACGTTCCCGGCGGAAAGCGCGAGTGCAAAAACTCCAGCTGCCGGGTCGGTTGCGGGGTCAGCAGTTGATCGATAATCCCGTTCTCATAATTCACCTGCAGCCGCTGTTTCTTGCGCACGACATAGCCCTGATCCTCGGGTGCGGTCTGGGTTTCGCTGGCGAAGAACCATTGGATGGTCACGCCCAGGCTGCGGGCGATGTTGAACAGGGCGGGGATGGAGGGGTAGGCGAGGTTGCGTTCCAGTTGGCTGATGTAGCCGGCGGTGAGTTCGCTCTGTTGCGCCAGTTCGCTCAGGGTCAGGCCGCGGCGTTTGCGCAGGCCGCGGATGCGGGTGCCAAGGAACTGCGGGCCGCCAGGGGCCTGGTTGTCGCTGCTGGGCTCGGTGGCGGGCAGGTGGCTCGCGGGCGGCGTCTTGCTTGGGTTCATGGCGGGCTCCAGGCCTGGAAGGTGGGCACATCCGGGCGCCCGTCCTGCAAAAGGCCTGGAGTATAAATCAGCCTCAAAGCGCCCAGGCGACTTTCAAGCCTTCATGGATGGCTTCTTCCACGGTGCGCGGTGCCAGGCAGTCGCCGATGCGTTGGAAGGGCACCAGGCCTTTGAGTTGTTGGCCGAGGTCATCCACCGATTGGTGGCCTTGGCACAGCACCAGGCTGTCGACGTTTTCCAGCAGCATGGGTTCGCCGCTGGCGGTGTGTTGCAGGTACACGGTGCTGTCGTCGCAGCCGTAGAGGCGGGCGTAGGGGATGATCGGGATCGCCAGTTTGTGCAGTTCGCCAGCCATTTGGTCGCGTACGTACAGCGGCAGGCTTTCGCCGCAGTGGGTGCCATTGACTGCTAGTTGCACTTGGTGCCCGGCGCGCACCAGGCGCTCGGCGATGCCGGGGCCGATCCAGTCGCAGCGCCAGTCGGCCACCACCACGCTGCGGCCCAGTTGCACTTCATCCCGCAGTACTTGCCAGGCGTCGACTACTTGCAGCTCGCCGCCGCGTTCGAAGTTTGGCCAGTAGGGCTGGGCGCCGGTGGCGATGATCACGTGGTCGGGGTTTTCCCGCTCGATCAGGGCGCGGTCGACCCGGGTGTTGCGTACCACTTCCACACCGGCCAGTTGCATTTCCCGTTGCAGGTTGGTGCTGGCGCCGCCGAATTCGCTGCGCCGGGGCAGCAGTTGTGCCAGTTGGATCTGGCCGCCCAGTTGCGCGCTGGCTTCGTAGAGGGTTACGCGGTGGCCGCGTTGCGCGGCGACCGCAGCGGCTTTCATCCCGGCCGGGCCGCCGCCCACCACCAGGATGCGTTTGCCGCGGGCGCTGGGCTTGGGCTGGCCGTAGAGCAGTTCGCGGCCGGTTTCCGGGTGCTGGATGCAGGAGATCGGCAGGCCCTTGTGGAAGTGGCCGATGCACGCCTGGTTGCAGGCGATGCAGGCGCGCACGTCTTCGGCGTGGCCGCTGTCGCTCTTGTTGGGCATCTGCGGGTCGCAGATCAGCGCGCGGGTCATGCCGCACACGTCGGCCTGGCCCTTGGCGATGATCGCTTCGGCTTCCTGGGGCTGGTTGATGCGCCCGGTGACGAACAGCGGGATCGACAGTTTGGCCTTGAAGGTGCCGGCTTCCCGGGCGAGATAAGCCGCTTCCACCGCCATGGGTGGGACTATGTGCACCGCGCCGCCGAGGGAGGCGGAGGTGCCGGCGACGATGTGCACGTAGTCCAGTTGCCCTTGCAGCAACTGCACGGCGGCCAGGGATTCGTCTTCGGTGAGGCCTTCGGGGTCGCGTTCATCGGCGGAAATGCGCAGGCCGATGATGAAGTCGGCATCGGTGCTGGCGCGCATGGCGCCGAGAATTTCCCGGATAAAGCGCAGGCGCTGTTCCAGTTCGCCGTTGTAGCCATCGGTGCGGCGGTTGACCCGCGGGTTGATGAACTGCGCCGGCAGGTAGCCGTGGCTGGCCACCAGTTCTACGCCGTCCAGCCCGGCCTGATGCAGGCGCCGGGCGGCGTCGGCGTAGCCCTGGATGATCTCGTCGATCATGTCCTGGTCCAGGGCCCGGGGCATGACCCGGAAGCGTTCGTTGGGCACCGCCGAGGGCGCGTAGGCCACCGCCAGCAGGCCGTCGGCGGACTCCATGATTTCCCGCCCCGGGTGGAAGATTTGCGACAGCACCACGGTGCCGTGGGCGTGGCAGGTTTCGGCCAGGCGCCGGTAGCCGTCGATGCAGGCGTCGTCGGTGGCCATCAGCACGTGGCTGGTGTAGCGCGCACTGTCGTGGACCCCGGCCACCTGCAGCACGATCAGGCCGACGCCGCCTTCGGCCCGGGCGCGGTGGTAGGCAATCAGCTGTTCGTTGACCAGGTTGTCGGTGGGCATCGAGGTGTCGTGGCCGCTGGACATGATGCGGTTCTTCAGGCGTTTGCCACGGATCTGCAAGGGGTCGAACAGGTGCGGGAAGGCGCTGGTCATTGCGGTGGCTCCAGGCGGGCCAAGGGCAGGGGGCGGGGCCTTGGCGTTGTTATTGTTGGCCTATCAAAATTTACCGCCAGTAAAAAATCAACTTGTTTTTTTACTAAGGCTTGCAGTAGCTTCGATTTGCGCCCGCTCCCGGGGCCAACCTCACAACAATAAAAAAGGGCTGTGCCGGCGCCTGCCGGTGTGGCACCGCGAAGAGGATTCACAGAATGAAAGCGCTCACCCGCAAGCACGGTTGTTCTTTCCTGGCCCTGAGCCTCGCCCTGGGTCTGACCCTGGGCCAGGGCACTGCCCAGGCAGCCCCCGACATGGTGGTCGTGGCGTACGGCGGAGCCGGACAAAAAGCCCAGGATGTGGCGTTGTTCCAACCCTTCAGCAAGGCCGATGGCAGCAAGCTGATCCAGAGCGAATACAACGGCGAAATGGCCCGGATCAAGGTCATGGTCGACACCGGCAACGTCGACTGGGACGTGGTGCAGATCGAAGGCCCGGACCTGATGCGCGGCTGCGACGAAGGTATGTACGAGCCCCTGGACTGGGAGGCCCTGGGCCGTGCCGAGCAGCTGATTCCCGATGCCGCCCAGCCCTGCGGTTCGGCGGTGCTGGTGTGGAGCGTGGCCATTGCCTACGACCGCAACAAGCTGGCCAAGGCCCCGACATCCTGGGCGGATTTCTGGGACGTCAAGCAGTTCCCCGGCAAGCGCGGCCTGCGCAAGCGCGCGGTGTACAACCTGGAATTCGCCCTGATGGCCGACGGGGTCAAGGTCGAGGACGTGTACAAGGTCCTGGCCACGCCCGAGGGGGTGGAGCGGGCCTTTGCCAAGCTCAGCGAACTCAAGCCCTACATCCAGTGGTGGGAGGCCGGGGCCCAGCCGGGGCAGTGGCTGGCCGCCGGTGATGTGGTGATGACTTCCACCTACAGCGGCCGCATCGCCGTGGCCGCCCAGGCCGGCGCGCCGCTGGCGGTGGTGTGGCCCGGCAGCCTGTACGGCATGGACTACTGGGCGATCATCAAGGGCTCGAAACACGTGGATCAGGCCAAGCGTTTCATCGCCTTCGCCAACACTCCCGAGGTCCAGGTCGACTACGTCAAGCAGATCCCCTATGGCCCCACCAACACCCTGGCCGCAGCCAAGCTCGACCCGGCGCTGGCGCAGTGGGTGCCGACCTCGGAACAGAACCTCAAGGGTGCACTGGCGATGGACGTCGGGTTCTGGGTTGATCATGGCGAGGAGCTGGAAGAGCGCTTCAACGCCTGGGCTAGCAAGTAAGCGCAACGGGCTGGACGCCTGCGGGCGTCCGGTCCTATTGTTTGCGGGCTCTTTTTACCGGCCCCGTTTGCCCGCCCACCTGCCTGGAGGACTCCAACAATGAACAATATCGCTCCCAGCCCCCACGCCCTGACCGAGCGCAGCGCCACCGAACAGCGCCTGCGCGAAGAGCTGGCGGCCTGCTACCGGTTGATCGCGCACTTTCGCATGACCGACCTGATCTTCACCCATATCTCGGTGCGCCTGCCTGGGCCCGAGCATCACTTCCTGATCAACCCCTACGGCTTGATGTTCGATGAAATCACCGCCTCCAACCTGGTGAAGATCGACCTCAATGGCGAAGCCGTGGAGCCGTCGCCGTACCCGGTGAACCCGGCGGGTTTTGTGATTCACAGCGCCATTCATGGCGCCCGGGAAGATGCCCAGTGCGTGCTGCACACCCACACCAAGGCCGGTTGCGCGGTGGCGGCGCTCAAATGCGGCTTGCTGCCGGTGAACCAGATTTCCATGGAGTTCTATGGCCGCGTGGCCTACCACGATTACGAAGGTGTGGCCCTGGACCTGAGCGAGCAGCAACGGCTGGTGGCCGACCTCGGCGACAAGAGCGTGCTGATGCTGCGCAACCATGGCTTGCTCACCGTGGGCGAAACCGTGAGCCAGGCGTTTTTGCGCATGTACTACTTGGAGAAAGCCTGCGAGATCCAGCTGGCGGCCCAGGCGGCGGGGGAGATCGTGCTACCGCCGGACGCGGTCTGCGCCCACACCGAACGCCAGTTCAACGACCCGGGCCGGCCGCTGCAGGAAGGCGAACTCAACGACCCGGACGCCATGCAACTGGCCTGGGCAGCGTTGTTGCGCCTGCTGGAGCGCATCGCCCCCGACTACCGCGCCTGACCACACGTGGGTTTGTATCTACCTGTAGCCGCTGCCGAGCCCTGGCGAAGCTGCGAAAAGGCCCGCAGGGCCTTGCTTGACGATCTCCAGCCGAACCTGTGTCGTCTTCAAGATCTTTGCGTCCCTGCGACGGAGTGCCGCCCAGACCGTGCGCAGCCTTCGGCAGCGGCTACAGGGACCGCGCCGTTTGTTGTTTTTGTCACGGTGCTCCCGGCTTTGTCATGTGTAGCCGCTGCTGAGCCCTGGCGAAGCTGCGAAAAGGCCCGCAGGGCCTTGCTTGACGATCTCCAGCCGAACCTGTGTCGCCTTGAAGATCGTTGCGTCCCTGCGACGGAGTGCCGCCCAACTCGTTCGCAGCCTTCGGCAGCGGCCACAGGAAGCGGTGCGGCTTGGGCGGCCACACAAACGCTGGATAGCCACGGAAGGCCTGTTGTACAGTCGTTCAGTTTCAACTTCCCGCCACTGTCCAAGGAACCCGCCCCATGAGCCAGGAAGCGCGCTTTTCCCGTCTGGAACCCGACCTGCGCAAGGCCGAGCTGATCGAGGCGACGCTGACCTGCCTCAAGCTCCACGGTTTCCAGGGCGCGTCGATCCGCAAGATCTCCGCCGAGGCCGGGGTTTCGGTAGGGCTGATCAGCCATCACTATTCCGGCAAGGACGAGCTGGTGGCCGAGGCCTATCGCGCGATCACCGGGCGGGTCATGAGCCTGCTGCGCGAGGCCATGGAGCAGGCCGCGCCCGACCCCCGGCAGCGGCTGTCGGCGTTCTTTCGCGCCTCGTTCTGCGCCGAACTGCTGGACCCGCGGCTGCTGGATGCCTGGCTGGCCTTCTGGGGCGCGGTGAAGACCGCCGAGGCGATCAACCTGGCCCACGAACATTCCTATGGTGAATACCGCAACGAGCTGGCCGGCCTGCTGGGCCAGTTGGCCGGCCTTCAGGGCTGGAAAGGCTTCGACGCCGATCTGGCGGCCATCAGCCTCAGCGCCTTGCTCGACGGCCTGTGGCTGGAATCCGGGCTCAACCCCGGGACCTTCAGCCCGCAGCAGGGCGTGCAGATCTGCGAGGCCTGGGTCGAGGGGCTGCTGGCCAGCGGCGGGCGAGGTTTCGCTGTGCCGACATAGGGCTGTTGATCGGTTGTTCAGTAATGGCTAGGCTGCTGCGCTGTAGGTGGTTTCTCTAATAAAAATAATCAGGAACACAGGCGATGACTCCTCGGGTATTGATCGTCGACGACGATCCGCTGATTCGCGAGCTGCTTCAGGCTTATCTCTCTCAGGAAGGCTACGACGTGCATTGCGCCGCCACCGCGGAGCAGGCGGAGAGCTTTCTCGGCCAGCACACGGTGGACCTGCTGATGCTGGACATCCGCCTGCCGGGCAAGGACGGCCTGACCCTGACCCGCGAGCTGCGGGTGCGTTCGGAGGTGGGGATCATCCTGATCACCGGGCGCAACGACGACATCGACCGGATCGTCGGCCTGGAATGCGGCGCCGACGACTACGTGATCAAACCCCTCAACCCCCGCGAGCTGGTGTCCCGGGCCAAGAACCTGATCCGTCGGGTGCGCCAGGCCAGCCCGCCCCAGGCCTCGGCCAACAGCCCGAGCCCGGTCAAGCAGTTCGCCGACTGGGCCCTGGACACCGACCGCCGCCGGCTGATCGACCCGCGGGGCGCTGAAACCCTGCTGACCCACGGCGAATACCAATTGCTCAGCGTGTTCCTGCGCAACAGCGGCCATACCCTGAGCCGCGACCAGTTGATGGACCAGATCCGCAACCGCGAATGGGTGCCCAGCGACCGTTCCATCGACGTGCTGGTGGGCCGCTTGCGGCGCAAGCTGCACGACGACCCGGCCGAGCCGGAGCTGATCATCACCATCCACGGCGCCGGTTACCTGTTCACCGCCAGCGTGGCGGCCTGAATTGCTGCGTCGCGCGCTGGTGCTGTGCCTGGGCCTGTGCCTGATCCCGCTGGCCGGCGCGACCTGGGCCGAGCCCCAGCCCGTGCTGCGTTATTGCGACTACCCGGTGTACCCGCCGATTTCCTGGAGCGACGGCAGCCAGGTGCGTGGCCTGGCACCGACGGTGGTGCGCCAGGTGCTGGGGGACCTGGGCTATCAGGTGCAGGTGGTGGTGCTGGGCAACTGGAAGCGCTGCCTGCTGGACGCCGCGGCCGGCCGGGTGGATGTGGTGCTGGCCTACAGCACCGGCCAGCGCCAGCAGGACCTGTTGTTTTCCCGGGTGCCGGTGCTGCGTGAGGAGGTGGCGCTGTTCGTCAACCGCCGCAACCTGCCGAGTTTTACCCACTTGCAGGACCTGACCGCCTACCGCGGCGGCCTGCTGTTCGGCGAGAGCTACGGCCAGGATTTCGACCGCGAAGTGGTGCAGCACGGCAATATCGAATGGGTTTCCAGCAGCCAGCAGAATTTCGGCAAGCTGATCCGCCAGCGCATCGATTTCATCCCCCATGAACGCCGCACCGGGCAGCTGTTCATCGAGCAGTTGCCGGGGGCCGAGGACATAGTCGCCTTGCCCCAGGCGGTGAGCGTCGACTACCTGCGCCTGGCGGTGTCGCGCCATTCGCCCCTGGCGGCGCGCATGGCCGAGATCGACACCCAGTTGCAGCGCCAGGTGGACAGCGGGGCGATCCAGCGCTGGCTGGCGCAAAGCCAGGACGGCTACCGCGCCATGCTCAAGGCCCAGGTGGAGGGCCGGCCATGATTGCGCTGCGGCCCAGCGGCCTGTTGCGCCGCCTGTTGCTGTTTATCCTGCTGTTCAGCCTGTGCTTCACCGTGTTCGCCAGCAGCGTGCAGCTGTACTTCGAATACCGCCGGGAAATGCGCGACATCGACAGCCGCATGGAGCTGATCCGCGCCGGTTACCTGGGCAGCCTGGAACGCAACCTGTGGGACCTCAACCAGGAGCAGCTGACCGTGCAGTTGCAGGGGCTGGTGGACTTTTCCGATGTGGCCCGGGTGCACCTGATCAGCAACGATTTCGACTTGCAGCAGGGCAGCGCCGAGCTGATCGGGCCGCTGCGGGTCGAGCGTTTTCCCTTGAGCTACCAGCCGCCGTCCGGGCCCTTGCGCCAGCTCGGCGAGTTGCAGGTCAGCACCGACCTGGGGGCGGTGTACCGGCGTTTGTACGCCACCGGGCTGGCCAGCCTGTTGTGGATGAGCGTGTTTCTCTGCGGCTTGGCGGTGGCCTTGTCCGGGCTGTT
Organism: Pseudomonas sp. GW823-FHT02C05; assembly: GCF_058797595.1. NCBI lineage: Bacteria > Pseudomonadati > Pseudomonadota > Gammaproteobacteria > Pseudomonadales > Pseudomonadaceae > Pseudomonas > Pseudomonas sp. GW823-FHT02C05. Next base: position 740,986 of record NZ_JBXAJU010000001.1, read on the forward strand.
CTACCGCCTGGTCACCCGGCACCTGCAAGTGATGGCCGACTTTGCTCGGCGCGTGGCCGCCGGCGAGTTGCGCGAGCCCCTGCACCTGGACAAGCGCCAGCGCCCGGGCGGCGATGAAGTCGACACCGTGGCCCGAGCCCTGGACGACATGCGCCGGGCGGTGCTCGACGATGTGCAGCGCCGCGAAGCTGACCGCCTGGCCTTGCAGGACAAGCGCGACGAGTTGCAGAAAATGGTCCAGCGCCGCACCGCCAGCCTGATGCACGCCAAGGATGAGGCCGAAGCCGCGAACCTCGCCAAGTCGCGCTTTCTGGCGACCATGAGCCATGAACTGCGCACCCCCTTGAACGGCATCCTCGGCATGGCCGAACTGCTGCGCCGGGCGCCCCTGGAACACCAGGACCGCCAGCGTTTGCAAGCCTTGCACCAGGCTGGGGAGGGCCTGCTGAGCATCCTCAACGAAGTGCTGTCCTTCGCCCGGTTGGAGGAGGGCGAAAGCCACCCGGAAGTGCGGGACTTCTCCCTGCGTCAGTTGCTGGAAGAAGTCACCACCTTGTTGCAGCCCCGGGCCGAGGCCAACCGCACCCGCCTGGAATTGCACATCGACGAACAACTGGCGCTGCGTCAGCAGGGCGCCGAGCAGTACCTGCGCCAGGTGCTGAGCAACCTGCTGGCCAACGCCATTCGTTTTACCGAAGACGGCTGGGTGCGGGTCGAAGTGCAAGTGCTCGGCAGCACCGTCGAGGGCCAGCGCCTGCGTTGCTGCGTGCGCGACAACGGCATCGGCATTGCTGCGTCGATGCGCGAGAAGATCTTCGAGCGTTTCGTCCAGGCCAGTGACGAGGTGACCCGGCGCTATGGCGGCACCGGCCTGGGCTTGGCCATCTGCAAGCACCTGCTGCAACAACTGGACGGGCGCATCGGTGTGGACAGCGAGCTGGGGCAGGGTAGTTGTTTCTGGTTCGAGCTGGCGTTGGGCATCGGCCAGGAGCCCTTGTCGGTGCCCGCGCTTGAGTTGCCGACGCAGGGGTTGAAAATCCTGGTGGTGGAAGACGTGGCCCTGAATCGCGAAGTGGCCAGCGGACTGCTTGAGCGTGACGGCCATCAGGTGTGGCTGGCGCAAGACGGTGAAAGCGCCCTGGCCCTGTGTCAGCAGCAAGCCTTCGACCTGTTGCTGCTGGATGTGCACCTGCCCGGCATCAGCGGAGTCGAGCTGTGCCGCGAGATCCGCCGCCGCCCCGGGCCCAATCGGCAGGTACGCATTGTTGCCCTGACCGCCAGCGTCCAGCCGTCCGTGGTGCGTGGTTATCTGCAAGCCGGGATGCAGGGCATTCTCGGCAAGCCGTTGCAGCTGGCCAGCCTGCGGCAGGTGTTGGCCGGGCAGGTGCAGGTGCCGCAGGCCGACACTGAGGAGGGCTTGCTCGACCAGAGCGTGCTGGACACCCATCGCAGCCTGTTGGGCGAGCAGAAATTGCAGGGTCTGCTTCAAGTGCTGGCCGATGCCCTGGATCAGCAACAGCCCCTGTTGAGCGATGCCCTGGCCGCCGAGGACTGCACCGAAGTCCTGCACCTGGCCCATCGCCTGGCGGGCAGCGCCGATTCCCTGGGCTTCTGTGCCCTGGCCCGAGTGCTGCGGGAGTTGGAAGGTGCGGCAGAGCAGGCCGATCGTCCGGCGCTGGCGGCCCTGGGGGTGAGTTTGCAAACGTCCTGGCAGCAGTCCCGGGCCTTGCTGCAACAGCTGTTGGCGGCCTGACGTACAAAATCCTTACGACTTTTTACATCTTCGATCTTTTGCTTCAACCCGAACTTACATGGCTTTCCAATAATCGCTTGAGCCGCGCCCGCCGCGGCCTTCGAAGCTTATTGGAGATAATAATAATGAACTGCCTGCAAGCTGCTTGTACCCCACGCCCCGTCCCATCGCCCCGCGCCCTGCGCCTCACCGACTGCTGAGGTGCACCATGACGACCAGTACTGAACGCAAAGGCATCCAACTGACGCGCTCGCTGAAGAGCCGGCACATTTTCATGCTGTCCCTGGGCGGCGTGATCGGCACCGGGCTGTTCATGGGCTCCGGGGTCACCATCAACCAGGGCGGGCCCTGGGGGGCGATCCTCTCCTACCTGGTGGCCGGCTTCCTGATGTACCTGGTAATGGTCTGCCTGGGCGAGCTGTCGGTGCAGATGCCGGTGTCCGGCTCGTTCCAGGCCCACGCCACCAAGTACATCGGCCCGGCCACCGGCTTCATGATCGGCTGGGTCTACTGGATGAGCTGGGCCACCACCGTGGGCCTGGAGTTCACCGCCGCCGGCATGCTGATGCAGCGCTGGTTTCCCGGGGTGCCGATCTGGTACTGGTCGGCGCTGTTCGTGGCCTTGCTGTTCGGCATCAACGCCCTGGCCACCCGGGCCTTTGGCGAGGCCGAATACTGGTTCGCCGGGGTCAAGGTGCTGGCGATCCTGAGCTTTATCGTGGTGGGCGCGCTGGTGATCTTCGGCGTCATCGACCTGCCCAGCGGCGCCCCGGCGCCGATGTTCGACAACCTCAAGGGCGACTCCCTGTTCCCCAACGGCCTGCCGGCGGTGTTCGCGGTGATGATGACCGTGGTCTACGCCTTCCAGGGCTGCGAGATCATGGGCGTGGCTGCCGGTGAAACCGACCAGCCGGAAAAAAGCATCCCCCGCGCCGTACGCAACGTGGTGTTTCGCGTGCTGATCTTCTACGTGCTGGCAGTGATGGTGCTGGCGGCGATCATTCCCTGGCAGCAGGCCGGGCTGGTGGAAAGCCCCTTCGTCCAGGTGTTCGACATGGTGGGCATTCCCTACGCCGCCGACCTGATGAACTTCGTGATCCTCACGGCGATCCTCTCGGTGGGCAACTCCGGGCTGTATGCCTCCACGCGCATCCTCTGGGCCATGTCCAAATCCGGGATGGCGCCCAAGGCCCTGTCGCCCCTGAGCAAACAAGGCGTCCCCCTGCGCGCCCTGTTCATCACCCTGTGCTTTGCCCTGATCTCGCTGATGACCAGCTTCATCGCTGCCGACACCCTGTTCATGGTGCTGATGGCGGTGAGCGGCATGGCCGGCACCGTGACCTGGATCGTCATTGCCCTGGCCCAGTACCGCTTCCGTCGCCAGTTCCTGCGCGAGGGCGGGCAACTGGAGCAGCTCAAGTACCGCGCGCCCTGGTTCCCCCTGGTGCCGCTGCTGTGCATCGTCCTGTGCAGTTCGCTGTTCGTGTTCCTGGCCCTGGATGAAACCCAGCGTCCGTCGCTGTACTGGGGGTCGGGCTTTATCGCCCTGTGCTATGGCGCTTACTACCTGATGCAACGCAAACGCCAATTGCAACCTGCAGCCGCTGTGTAGGAGCCGGCTTGCCGGCGAAGGGGCCCGGGAGACATGCAGCGCCTGGGCGGATGCCTTCGCTGGCGTTTGCGGCTAGAGGGACGGGGTAGATATTCATTCCTGCGGTCATGGCCGCTGGTGGTTTCGCCTTTACAGCGAGGTTGACGGGGTACATATCCGTTGCTGCGGTAACGGCCACTTAGGGTTTCGCCCTTACGGCGAGTCCCTTTTTACAAACGCCTAAAAAGGAACCAAAAACGCTTGCCCCTCCATGGGCCCCTCGCTAAGGCTCGGGGTTCCCTCGCTTCGGCATTGCTCCGGGGGCCGCCGCCAACCGGCCATCCATGGCCGGGTGGCGGCTAGCTCGGCATCCCTGCCGAGCTGCCCCCCTACGCAACGCCTACGCTCGGCCGGCTGGGAAGGGGCCTGAAGATCAAAAGCAAAAGCAAAAGCCAAGCGCGTGTTACGCGCTTTTCGTAGGAGCCGGCTTGCCGGCGAAGAGGCCCGTGAGACATGCATCGCCTGGACGGACGCCTTCGCTGGCAAGCCAGCTCCTACACGGGGGGGGGCGGTGCACACCGCTCCATCTTCAGGCCGGCCGGTAGGCCGCCGTCGCGCTCTTGATTTTGATCTTGATCTGAGCGCCCTGTTAACCACGATGGCCGAACGCAGGCATTGATCCGTGGGTAACCCGGCAGGGATGCCGGGTTAGCCGCCACCCGGCCAGGGATGGCCGGTGGCGGCGGCCCACGGATCAATGCCGGAGTGAGGGCATGCCGAGCCTAAGCGAGGCACCGAGTGGAGGGGCAGAGCGTTTTGCTTACTTTTGCGCTCTTCAAAAGTGAGCCGCTGTAAGAGCGGAACCGCCAGCGGCCGCACTCGCAGGAACGGATATGTACCCAACCCCCGCTGTAAAAGCGGAACCATAAGCCGCCGCACCCGCAGCAACGGATATGTCCACCAATCAGACCGCCCCCCTCAGGCTTTACGACCGCCGCGCGCCCGAGCGGGAGCAAGCACTCTCGCCACAAAAAAACCTCCCCCAATCCCCCTTTTGTCGAGGCTTGTTCGAAGTTGTAACAACCCCCACACACCACACCCCAAGAATCCAGATTTTTACCTAATAAAAACAAAGGGATACTTAAAAAACTCGACCAAAACTCCCCCCAAGCCCCCCAATTGCCGCCTTGTTGAACACTCGTTTAGTATGGCGCTCACGTCACCTCCCTCACGCCAACCACAATAATTCGAGGACGCACATGACCCCTTCATCGTCGCTGCTCAGCCGGGTCGAAGCCGGCGTAGCCTGGATCACCCTCAACCGCCCGGAGCAACGCAACGCCCTGGACATCCCCACCCTCAAGCAACTGCATGCCTTGCTGGAGCACTGCAACAGTGACCCGGCGGTACGGGTGCTGGTGCTGACCGGCAGCGGCCGCAGTTTCTGCGCCGGGGCCGATCTGGCGGAATGGGCCGAAGCCGAGGCCCGGGGCGCCCTGGAAAGCTACGGCTGGACCGAAACCGCCCACGCCTTGATGACCTGCCTGCACAGCCTGGACAAACCCACCATCGCCGCCATCAACGGCACGGCGGTGGGCGGTGGCATGGACCTGGCGCTGTGCTGCGACCTGCGGGTGGCCGGGCAGTCGGCGCGCTTCAAGGCCGGCTACACCAGCATGGCCTACTCGCCGGACGCGGGGGCCAGCTGGCACCTGCCGCGCTTGATCGGCAGCGAACAGGCCAAGCGCCTGCTGTTCCTCGATGAGTTGTGGAGCGCCGAACGCGCCCTGGCTGCCGGGCTGGTGGGCGAGGTGTGCGCCGACGAGCAACTGATCGGCAGCGTCAGCGAGCTGGCGGCGCGCCTGGCCACGGGCCCGACCTTCGCCTTTGCCCAGACCAAGAAGCTGATCCGCCAGGGCGCCGACCGCAGCCTGGCGCAGCAACTGGCCGCCGAACTGGCCGCCGGCCTGCTGTGCGGGCGCAGCGCCGACGGCGCCGAAGCCCTGCGTGCCGTCAGCGAAAAACGCCCGCCACGTTTCCAAGGGTTGTAGGGGCGGTCGGGCGGCGTTCCGCTTGCCGGCGAAAGGGCCCCTGGGCCATGCGCCCATTTTGTAGGAGCCGGCTTGCCGGCGAAGGCGCCCGCAAGAACAGCGCCTGATTCAAGGGCCTGTTCGCCAGCAAGCTGGCTCCTACAGGAAGGTGTTTTTCGGCAGGTCGTCCTGCCCGATCACTGGTTTTTTTGCACCGTCACTCACTCACAGGTAGCGCCATGAATTTCCAACTCAGCCAAGAACAAGAAATGTTGGTGGACGCGGTTCGCAGTTTTGTCAGCAAGGAGTTGCTGCCCCACGAAGAGGCGGTGGACCGCGCCGATGAGGTCAGCGCCGACCTCGCCGGGGAAATCCGCAGCAAGGCCATCGCCGCTGGCTTCTATGCCTTCAACATGCCGGAAGAAGTGGGTGGTGGCGGCCTGGACTACCTGTCCCAGGCGCTGATCGAGCGCGAGCTGGCCAAGTGTTCCTGGGCCCTGCATGTGTTCGTTGCCCGGCCGTCGAAAATCCTCATGGCCTGCACCGGCTCGCAGATCGGCGACTACCTGCTGCCCTGCGTGCAGGGGCGCAAGGTCGACTGCTTCGCCCTGACCGAACCCGGGGCCGGCTCCGACGCCAATGCGATCAAGACCCGCGCCGTGCGCGACGGCGGCGACTTCGTGCTCAACGGCAGCAAGCACTTCATCAGTCACGCCGGGCATGCGGATTTCGCCATTGTCTTCGCCGTCACCGGTACCTATGAGCACAACGGCCGCCAGCGCAACGCGGTGACTTCGTTCCTGGTGGACCGCGACACCCCGGGCCTGACCATCCGCCGTGGCCCCAAGTGCGTGAGCAACCGCGGCTACCACACCTTCGAGATGTTCTTCGATGACTGCCGGGTACCGGCCAGCAAGGTGCTGGGGGAGGTGGGCAAGGGTTGGGAAGTGGCCAACGCCTGGCTCACCGCCGGGCGAGTGATGGTCGCCGCCAATTGCGTGGGGCAGGCCCAGCGCGCCCTGGATGCCTCCTTGCAATGGGCCGCGGACCGCAAACAGTTCGGCCAGGCCATCGGCAGTTACCAGGGGGTGTCGTTCAAGCTGGCGGACATGGCCACGCAGATCCGCGCCGCCGAGCTGTTGACCCTGCACACCGCCTGGAAGATGGACCAGGGCAGCATGACCGATGGCGAGGCCGGCATGGCCAAGCTGTTCGCCAGTGAAGTGCTGGGCCGGGTGGCCGACGAGGCGGTGCAGATCTACGGCGGCATGGGCCTGATGGACGAAGGCCCGGTGGAGCGCATCTGGCGCAACGCGCGGATCGAGCGGATCTGGGAAGGCACTTCGGAGATCCAGCGCCACATCATTTCCCGTGAACTGCTGCGGCCGCTGATGCGCTGAGCGCCCTGGAGAATTGCCGTCATGTCCCAGACTTTGCGTGACAATCTCAAGCGCCTGCTGGCCCCGCGGCACCTGGCTTTCGTGGGCGGGCGTAGCATGGCCCGGGCCCTCAGGCGCTGCGCCGAAGGCGGTTTTGCCGGGCCCATGTGGCTGGTCAACCCGCAGCATGCCGAGCTCGATGGCGTGCCGTGCGTGGCCAGCATCGAACAGCTGCCCTGCGGCCCGGATGCGGTGTTCGTCGCCACCAACCGCGAGCTGACCCTGACCTGCGTCGCGGCGCTGGCGGCCAAGGGCGCCGGCGGGGCGATCTGTTACGCCTCGGGCTTTGCCGAAACCGGCGCCCAGGGCCAGGCCCTGCAACGGCAACTGCTGCAGGCGGCCGGCGACATGGCGCTGCTGGGCCCCAACTGCTACGGCCTGCTGGACTACCTGCACAGCGCCGCGCTGTGGCCGGTGGCCCATGGCGGTCAACCCGTGGAACGCGGGGTGGCGGTGCTGACCCAGAGCGGCAACTTTGCCTACAACCTGTCCATGAGCGATCGCTCGCTGCCGGTGGCCTACATGGCGTCGGTGGGCAATCAGGCGCAGCTGGGCATTGCCGAATTGATGGACGTGCTGCTGGACGAACCACGGGTCACCGCCATCGGCCTGCACCTGGAAGGCCTGAAGAACGTGCCGGGGTTTGCCCGGGCGGCGCATAAAGCCCTGGAGAAGGGCATTCCGATCATTGCCCTGAAGACCGGGGTGTCGCAGATCGGCGCCGAGCTGGCCTTGAGTCACACCAGTTCGCTGTCGGGATCGGACGCGCTGTACGACGCGCTGTTCCAGCGCCTGGGGGTGATCCGGGTCAGCGGCCCGGTGAGTTTTGTCGAAACCTTGAAAGCCGCCTCCTGCGGGCAGTTGCCGGCTGGCCCGCAGTTGATGGCCCTGGCCTGTTCCGGGGGCGATGCCGGGCTGATCGCCGACTACGCCGAGCGCAACGGCCTGCAGTTGCCCAAGCTGGATGCCGGGCAGTGCGCCGAGCTGGCCCAGGTGCTGCCGGGCTACGCCAACCTGGTGAACCCGCTGGATTTCACCACCGCCATCTGGGGCGACGCTACGGCCCTGCAAGCCATGCTCGACACGGCCCTGCGTACCGAGGCCGACAGCGCCATGCTGGTGCTGGATTACCCGGCCGAATTTACCGGCGAGCGCAAGGAATGCGACCTGCTGCTGGAGCTGTTCTGCGCCGCGTTGCAGCGCCATGGCAAGCGCGGTTTTGTCACTTCGGCCTTTCCCGAGCTGCTGCCGGCCAGTGCCCGCGAGCGTTTGCACGGCCATGGCATTCCCGCCTTGCAAGGCGTGGAGGACGGCCTGGCGGCCTGGGGCCGGATCGTCGCCTATCAACAGCGGCGCCCGGTGTTGCTGGCCCTGGGGGAGTCGGCCCTGGTGCCGCTGTGCCCGCAGGCTCTGGACGGTAGCGCTGTGCTGCTGGACGAGTGGCAGTCCAAGCAGGCCTTGCGCGCCTTTGGCCTTTGTACCCCCGATGGTGTGTTGACCACCCCCGGGCAGGCCCTGAGCGCGGCGGCGGGCATTGGCTACCCGCTGGTGCTCAAGGCGGTGAGCGCCGAGCTGCCGCACAAGACCGAGGCCGGGGCGGTGGCCCTCAATCTCAAGGACCCTGAAGCCCTGAGCGCCGCATTGCGGCTGATGCGCACGCGGATTGCCGAGCATGCGCCGGGGCTGGCCTTTGAACAGATCCTGCTGGAGCCCATGGCCGCGGCGCCCCTGGCGGAGCTGATTGTCGGCATCAAGCGTGAGAACGACTTCGGCCTGGCCCTGGTGATCGGCGCCGGCGGGGTGCTGGTGGAACTGCTCAAGGACAGCCGCAGCCTGCTGCTGCCCACCACCGAAGGGGCGATCCGCCAGGCCTTGCTCAGCCTGCGCAGCGCTACCTTGCTGCAAGGCTTTCGCGGGCGCCCCGAGGCCGATCTTGAGGCCCTGGTGGCGGCCATCGGCGCGGTGGCGGACTACGCCTGCGAACATGCCGGGCAACTGCTGGAACTGGATGTGAACCCATTGTTGGTCGGTGCCCAGGGCACCGTCGCGGTCGATGCGTTGATTCGCCTTGGCCAGGCTTGAGGAGAGAGACATGCACGATCAGACCTTGACCGGTGGCCAGGCCCTGGTGCGCCTGCTGGCCGGCTACGGCGTCGACACGGTGTTTGGCATTCCCGGGGTGCACACCCTGGAGCTGTACCGCGGGCTGCCCGGCAGCGGCATCCGCCATGTGCTGACCCGCCACGAGCAGGGCGCGGGTTTCATGGCCGACGGTTACGCCCGGGTCAGCGGCAAGCCCGGGGTGTGTTTCGTCATCAGTGGCCCGGGGGTGACCAACGTCGCCACCCCCATCGGCCAGGCCTACGCCGACTCGATCCCGCTGCTGGTGATTTCCAGCGTCAACCACAGCGCCAGCCTGGGCAAGGGCTGCGGCTCGCTGCACGAAACCCAGGACCAGCGGGCGATTACCGCGCCTATCACCGCCTTTTCGGCCCTGGCCCTGAGCCCGGAAGATTTGCCGGAGCTGATCGCCCGGGCCTTTGCCGTGTTCGACAGCGAGCGCCCGCGCCCGGTGCACATCAGCGTGCCCCTGGATGTGCTGGCAGCCAAGGTCGCCCGGGACTGGACCGGCGAAGTGCGGCGACGCCCCGCTCGCGGTCCGGCTGCGGCGGTAGATATCCAGCAAGCGGCGGACACACTGCGCAACGCCAAGCGGCCGATGATCATTGCCGGTGGCGGCGCGCTGCACGCCGCCGAGCAACTGCGGACCCTGAGCACGCGCCTGGGGGCGGTGTTCTTCAGCAGCGTCGCCGGCAAGGGCCTGCTGCCGGATGAAGCGCCACTGAACGCCGGGGCGACCTTGTGCGTGGAGCCCGGCTGGCAGCTGATCAGTCAGGCCGACGTGGTGCTGGCGGTGGGCACCGAGATGGCCGACACCGACTATTGGCGCGAGCGCCTGCCGCTCAACGGCGAGCTGCTGCGCCTGGATATCGACCCGCGCAAGTTCAATGACTTCTACCCGTGTTCGGTGGCCCTGCACGGCGATGCCCGCGCCACCCTGGACGCACTGCTGCTGGCCTTGGAGCAACAGGTCACGCCTGCCACGGCGGCGATTCATGCGGTGGCCGATCTGCGCCAGGCGGTGCAGAACGGGCAGGGGCCCTTGCAGCAGATTCACCGCTCGATCCTGCAACGCATTGCCGCCGAGCTGCCGGAGCACGGCTTTATCGCCAGCGACATGACCCAGCTGGCCTACAGCGGCAACTACCTGTACCCGACCCGGGCGACCCGCAGCTGGCTGCACCCCACCGGCTACGGCACCCTCGGCTACGGCTTGCCGGCCGGCATCGGCGCCAAGCTCGGTGCCCCCGAGCGGCCTGGGCTGGTACTGGTGGGCGATGGTGGTTTTCTCTACACCGTGCAGGAGTTGGCCACGGCGGTGGAGGAACTGCGCAGCCCGCTGGTGGTGCTGCTGTGGAACAACGACGCCCTGGGGCAGATCCGCGATGACATGCTGGACCTGAACATCGAGCCCATTGGCGTGCTGCCGCGCAATCCGGATTTTGCCGCCCTGGCCCGGGCCTTTGGTTGCAGCGTCAGCCAGCCCGCCAGCCTCGATGAGTTGCAACAGGAACTGCGCGAGGGCTTTGCCCGCAATGGCGTGACCCTGATCGAACTCAAGCACGCCTGCGCGCGCTGACCATCCCTTTTTCCTGGAGCTTGTGCATGCGCTTTTCTCGACTGACCCAACGTATTGCCGGAGACGGCGCCGCCGCCTGGGACATTCATTACCGGGCCCTGGCCAAGCGCGAACGTGGCGAGGAAGTCTGGTTGCTGTCGGTGGGCGACCCGGATTTCGACACCCCGCAACCCATCGTCCAGGCGGCCATCGACAGCCTGCAGGCCGGCCACACCCATTACGCCGATGTGCGCGGCAAGCGCGCCTTGCGCGAGGCCATCGCCCGCCGCCATCAGCAGCGCAGCGGGCAAGTGGTGGATGCCGAGCAGGTGGTGGTGCTGGCCGGTGCCCAGTGCGCCCTGTACAGCGTGGCCCAGTGCCTGCTGGACCCGGGGGACGAAGTGATAGTGGCCGAGCCGATGTACGTCACCTATGAAGCAGTGTTCGGCGCCTGCAATGCCCGGGTGGTGCCGCTGCCGGTGCGGGCCGAGGACGGCTTTCGGGTGCAGCCCGAGGCGGTGGCCGCGCGCATCACCGGCAAGACCCGGGCCCTGGTGCTCAACAGCCCGCACAACCCCACGGGCGCCAGTATCCCCCGGGCCACCTGGGAAGCCCTGGCGGCGCTGTGCATCGAACATGACCTGTGGCTGATCTGCGACGAGGTCTACAGCGAACTGCTGTACGAGGGCGAGCATGTCAGCCCGGCCAGCCTGCCGGGCATGGCCGAGCGCACCGCGACCCTCAACAGCCTGTCCAAGTCCCATGCCATGACCGGCTGGCGCCTGGGCTGGGTGGTGGCGCCGACGGCCCTGGCCGCGCACCTGGAAAACCTCGCCCTGTGCATGCTCTACGGCTCACCGGAATTCATCCAGGACGCCGCCGTGGTGGCCCTGGAACAGCCCTTGCCGCAGCTGCAAGAGATGGCCCAGGCCTATCGCCAGCGCCGGGACCTGGTGTGCGACTGCCTGGCCGATTGCCCCGGTGCCCGGCCGTTGAAACCCGATGGCGGCATGTTCGTCATGGTCGATATCCGCGCCACCGGGCTCAGCGCCCAGGCCTTCAGCGAGCGCCTGCTGGATGAGCAGGGCGTCTCGGTGCTGGCTGGCGAAGCCTTCGGCCCCAGCGCCGCCGGGCATATCCGCCTGGGGCTGGTGCTGCAAGCGGATGACCTGCGCGAAGCCTGCCGGCGCATCGCCTTGTGCGCCCGGCAGTGCCTGGCCGAACGCGATGCCCCTGTTACTGTGCAACCTGTCTGAGGAAGCTTCATGAATGTGTTGATCGTCCACGCCCACCCCGAACCGCAGTCCTTCACCGCCGCCTTGCGTGACCAGGCCCGCAGCACCCTGGAGGCCCAGGGGCACCAGGTACAGGTCAGCGACCTGTACGCGATGAACTGGAACCCGGTGGCCAGCGCCGCGGATTTTGCCTCCCGGGACAACCCGGATTACCTGGTGTATGCCCTGGAACAGCGCCTGGGGGTGAAGAACCAGAGCATTGCCGCGGATATCCAGGCCGAGCTGGACAAGCTGCTGTGGGCCGACCTGTTGATCCTCAACTTCCCGGTGTTCTGGTTCTCGGTGCCGGCCATGCTCAAGGGCTGGATCGACCGGGTGCTGGTGTCGGGGGTGTGTTATGGCGGCAAGCGTTTCTATGACCAGGGCGGGCTGGCGGGCAAGAAAGCCCTGGTGACCCTGACCCTGGGCGGGCGCGAGCACATGTTCGGCGAAGGCGCGATTCACGGCCCGCTGCAGGACATGCTGCGCCCGCTGCTGCGCGGCACTTTGGCCTATGTCGGCTATGACGTGCTGGAACCCTTCGTGGCCTGGCACGTGCCCTACATCAGCCAGGAGGCTCGCGAAGCCTTCCTGCACAGCTACCGCCAGCGCCTGCAGCACCTGGCGGACGACCAGCCCCTGGTCTTCCCGCGCCTGGACCAGTTCGACGAAGCCCTGTACCCCTTGCCGGTCTGAAATCCCCACCGCCGATACGCCTTCCTCCGTAGGAGCCGGCTTGCCGGCGAACAGGCCCTTGAGCCTTGTGCTGCTCTTGCGGCCGCCTTCGCTGGCAAGCCAGCTCCTACACGAGCGTCCGCGGCGATACGCCTTCCTCCGTAGGAGCCGGCTTGCCGGCGAACAGGCCCTTGAGCCGTGTGCTGCTCTTGCGGCCGCCTTCGCTGGCAAGCCAGCTCCTACACGAGCGTCCGCGGCGATACGTCTTCCTCCGTAGGAGCCGGCTTGCCGGCGAACAGGCCCTTGAGCCTTGCGCTGCTCTTGTGGCCGCCTTCGCTGGTAAGCCAGCTCCTACACGAGCATTCCCGGCGATAGGGAGTTCTTCGGGGGCGCTGCGCGGGCTGGCCGCTAGGGGCGCGAGCCGGTCCACGCCGCGGGGTTGACCAGGTTCGGTGGGCGCTGGCCGGCCAGGGCCGCCAGCAGGTTGTCCACCGCGCAGCGGGCCATGGCTTCGCGGGTTTCGTGGGTGGCCGAGCCGATGTGCGGGGTGGCCACGACGTTGGGCAGTTGCAGCAGCGGGGAGTCGTGGTCCAGCGGCTCGCGTTCGAAGACGTCCAGCCCGGCGCCGCGAATCCGCCGTTGTTGCAGGGCTTCTATCAGCGCCGCTTCATCCACCACCTTGCCCCGGGAAATATTGATGAAGATGCTTTCGGGGCGCATCAGGGCGAACTCCCGGGCGCCGATCAGGCCCTGGGTGCGTTCGGTCAGGGGCAGGGTCAGGCAGATGAAGTCGGCTTCCTCAAGCAGTTGCTCCAGGCTCCGGTACTGGGCATTGAAGCGTTGCTCCACCGCGGGCTTGGGCCGGGTGCTGTGGTAGATCAGCGGCATGCCGAAGCCGAAATGCCCGCGCTGGGCCAGGGCTTCGCCGATGCGCCCCATGCCGATGATGCCCAGGGTCTTGCCGTGGACATCCGTGCCAAAGTGCGCCGGCCCGATGTTGCGCTGCCATTGCCCGGCGCGCACCAGGTTGGCCAGTTCCACCACCCGCCGGGCGGTCGCCAGGATCAGCGCGAAGCCGGTGTCGGCGGTGGTCTCGGTGAGCACGTCGGGGGTGTTGCTGAGCAGGATGCGGCGCTGGGTCAGGTAGTCGATGTCATAGTTGTCGACCCCCACCGAAACGCTGGCCACCGCCCGCAACCGGGGCGCCAGGTCCAGCAGTTCGGCGTCCAGGCGCAGGCTGGCGCCCAGCAGCCCGTCGGCGCTCGGCAGCGCCTGGCGCAGGGCATTCAGCCCCGGCGCGTCGAGGGTTTCGATCAGGGTTACCTGCGCCTGCTCCTGCAGGCGGGCCATCAGCGTTGGGGAGAGTTTCTTGTACAGCACCAGGTGTTTTTTCATGGGGTTCTCTAGACCGTTTCAAGGGTGGGCCAGGCGCCGGCGCAGGGGCAGGGCCTTGGCCTGCGGCTGGTCGGCACCGGGTTTGAGCAACAGGGTCAGCAGTACCGAGAGCAGCAGCGCGCCGCTCATCAGCAGGTAGGAGGCGCCGGGGGAGCCGGTGGCGCTGTTCAGGTAGCCCACCAGGTAGGAACCGCCGAAAGAGCCCAGGGCGCCCATGCTGTTGATCAGGGCCATGGCGCCACCGGCGACGTTGGCCGGAAGGATCTCCGGGACGATGGCGAAGAACGGCCCGTAGGGCGCGTACATGCAGGCCCCGGCGATCACCAGCAGGCTGTAGGACCACCAGAAGTGCTCGGCCCCCAGCAGGTAGGAACCGTAGAAAGCGATGGCCGCCACCAGCAGCGGCGGCCAGACGAAGCGCTTGCGCTTCTGGGTGCGGTCCGAGCCCCAGGACACCACCAGCATGGCGATCACCGCCGCCAGGTAAGGCAGGGCCGAGAGCCAGCCGGCTTCCACCATGTCCATCTGCGCGCCGTGCTTGAGGATCGACGGCAGCCACAGGACAAAGCCGTAGACCCCGATGCTCCAGCAGAAGAATTGCAGGGCGAGGATGATCACCCTGGGCGAGCGGAACGCCTCGGCGTAGTTCTTCACCGCCTTGATCCCTTGCTGTTCGGCGGCCAGGGCGCTTTCCAGGTCGCGTTTTTCGTCCTGGCTCAGCCACTGCGCCTGGCTGGGCCGGTCATCGGCCAGGCGCCACCAGATAAAGGCCCAGATCACCGCCGGCAGGCCTTCGATGATGAACATCCAGCGCCAGCTGAAGTGCTGCACCAGGTAGCCGGAGACCACCGACATCCAGAGCATGGTCACCGGGTTGCCGAGGATCAGGAAGGTGTTGGCCCGGGAGCGTTCGGCGCGGGTGAACCAGTGGCACAGGTACACCAGCATCGCCGGCATCACCGCGGCCTCTACCACCCCCAGCAGGAAGCGGATGCCGATCAGCATGTAGGCGTTGGCGACTATCCCGGTGAGGGTGGCCAGGCCGCCCCAGAGGATCAGGCTGACGAAGATCAGCTTCTTCACGCTGCGCTTTTGCGCGTAGATCGCCCCGGGCACCTGGAAGAAGAAATAGCCGAGGAAGAACAGCGCCCCCAGCAGCGAGGACAGGCCGGGGGTGATCTGCAGGTCGTCGGCCATGCCCGAGGCCGCGGCGAAACCGTAGTTGGCGCGGTCCAGGTAGGCCAGGCTGTAGGTGATGAAGACGATGGGCATGATGTACCACCAGCGGCGGGTGGCGAGTTTGAGCGTGTCCATGAAAGTTCTCCTGAGCTTGTTGTTTTTGTCGCAGCAGGTGGTTCGTGGTGTTCGGTCACTGCAGGAGCCGGCTGGCCGGCGAAGGGGCCCTTGAGGCATGTGTCGCCGGGCGGGCGTCTTCGCTGGCAAGCCAGCGCCTACAGGGCGCTGGCGGTTTTCAGGCTGGGTGTGTGCTCCGGTAGTTCGTGGCGCAGGGGCAGGCCTTCCATATCGCCACGGCTCTGCACCGCGCGGCTGCCGATCCAGTTGGCCCGCTGCACCGCTTCGAGGATGCCGCGGCTTTCCAGCAGGGCGCTGATCAGGCCCACGGCAAAGCCGTCGCCGGCGCCTACGGTGTCCACCACCTGGGCCACCGGCACGCCCTCGACGAAGCCGGCATCCAGCTGGGTGCGGTAGTAGGCGCCGTGGGCGCCGAGCTTGATCACCACGGCTTCGGCGCCCTGGTCCAGGTAGAAGGCGGCGATGTCCGCCGGGTCGTCGCGGCCGGTGAGCAGGCGGCCTTCGGCGAGCCCCGGCAGTACCCAATGGGCCAGCGCCGCCAGCCGGTTGATCTCGCGGATCATCAGCGCTTCGCTGGGCCACAGGGCGGGGCGCAGGTTGGGGTCGAACGACACGCTGTGCCCGGCGCTGCGCTGGGTGTGCATCAGGTGGCCGGACAGCTCTCGGGCCGAGTCCGAGAGCGCCGGGGGAATGCCGGTGGCGTGCAAGTGGCGGGCCCGCAGCAGGGCCGGGTCGAGGTCGCTGATGGCCAGGTGGCTGGCCGCCGAACCGCGGCGGAAATACTCGACCCGCGGGTCGTCGCCGCCGTCTTCCCGGGACTTGAGCTGAAAGCCGGTGGGATGGATCGGGTCGCAGCGCACGAAACGGCAGTCCAGGCCTTCGGCGCGCAGGGTGTCGAGCACGAAGCGCCCCAGGGAGTCGTTGCCTACCCGGCTCAGCCAGGCCACCTTGAAGCCCAGGCGTGCCAGGCCGATGGCCACGTTGCTGTCGGCCCCGGCGATGCGCTTGTGGAAGTGCTGGACCTGGGCCAGGTCGCCGCCGTGTTCGGCAACGAACATCGCCATGGTTTCGCCGAACGAGAGGATATCGATATCAGGCATCTGCATGCTCCAGGCGCGATTGGCCAAGGTGGGCCAGCAGGCTGACCTGCTCGGTGGTCACTTGCAGCAGGTCGGTGCCTTGCAAGGGGTATTCCACGGCCCGGGTAATACCTTGAGTCATGTGCCGCAGCAGTTGTTCCCATTGATGCAGCTCCGGGGCGCCGGGCGGTATGGCCACCAGCTTGCCGTCGACCCGCAGGCGCACCGCCTTGCAGTGCACGTAGGCCACGTGCCGGCCCAGCAGGCGCGCGGCGTTGAGCGCCGATTGCTCCTGCCATTGCCAGTTGCCGATGTCGAAGGTCATGCGCAGCGGCAGGTTCAGCGCCTCTACCGCGCTGAAAAAGCGCTGGAACGGCTCGATGCGCCCGCCGTGGGCGGTCTGGTCGTTCTCCACCAGCAGGGCCAGGGGCTGGCGAAACAGCAGGGTGGCCAGGCTGCGCAGGTCGTGGTGTTCGCGAAAGTGCCCGAGGGACACCTTGAGCCGCTTGGCGCCGAACTCCCGGGCCCGTTGCAGGGTGGCGCTCAGTTGCGGGTTGGGCTCGCTGCGCTCGGCCTGCCACAACTCCAGGGGCGAGGAAAACACGCTTTCCAGGCCGTGCTCCGCAGCGCTGCGGGCCAGCTCGGCGGGCTGCTCATGGGTCAGCAGTTCTTCGCGCCATTCGATGCAGGACGCGCCGGCGGCGGCCACCAGGGGAATGAAATGCGCCTGACCCTGTGCGCGCACAAGGTCTGCGCCGTAGCTGGACAAACTGATGGATACGGGGGATTGCTGCATGTTCCTGACCTCTGAAACCGGTTTCATTTTTGTTCGAGAAAAAAGTGGTGGGCCTTGCCCCCACCGTTACAACCGGGTGGAGCCGCGCACGATCAACTGCGCCGGAAAATCCACCACTCGCGCCGGGGCATCGTCGCCCCGCAGGCGCTTGAGCAGGCATTCGAAGGCAGTGGTGCCTATGGCTTCGGTGGGCTGGGCCAGGGCCGTGATGCCATTGCCCACCAGGGGGTACCAGTCCAGGTCGTCGAGGGCGATCAGGCCCACGCCTTCGAACAGCGGGCACTCCAGCTCACGCAGGGCGCGGGTGGCGGCCAGGGTCGCCACGCCATTGGCGCAGAACAGCGCCTTGGGCCCGGGGCCGGGGGCGGCGAGAAAGGCTTGCAACTGGCTGGTCAGGTGGCTGCCGGTTTCCAGCAGTTGGCCGCGCAAGGCCGGACGGCGCTCGATCTCGGCCTGGAAACTGGCGCTGCGCTCCAGCCGCGAGCTGGTGCCGTCATGGGGTTCGCTGACCAGCAGCAGGTCGCGATAGCCCTGCTGTTGCAGGTGGTCGAGGGCGCTGCGCACCGCCGCCGGGTTGTCCAGGCCCACCAGGTCGGCCTGCAACTGCGAGAGCTTGCGGTCCACCAGGACCATGGGCATCTCTTCCTGCAATTGCTGCAACTGTTCCAGGTGGTGGCCCAGGGTGTTCACGATCAGGCCTTCGATGTTGTAGGCCCGCAGGTTGGCCAGGTGCCGGGCTTCCTGTTCGTCGTCGCGGTCGGTGTTGCACACCACCAGGCTGTAGCCGTGCTGGCGGCAGGCGGTTTCCACACCATGCATCACGGCAATCGAATAGGGGTTGCGGATATCGGCCACCAGCATGCCGATCAGGCGGGTGCGCCCGCGCTTGAGGCCGCGGGCCATCTGGTTCGGGCGGTAGCCCAGTTCGCTGATGGCCTGATCGATGCGCAGGGCAATGGCATCGGAGAGCAGGGCCCGGTCCTCGCCGATAAAGCGCGACACGCTGGCCTTGGAGACCCCGGCGCGGCGGGCGACATCGAGCATGGTGACGCGGCTGCGCTGGGCGGCGGAAAACTGATTCACGGGCGACGACCTTGTTTTTGGAATTATGGGTTCCAGTTGCGCTGAAACCGGTTTCAGGAAACCGCAAAAGCGCTTCGGCCGTCAATAGTGCAGAGGCAGGAAATAGCATCCACGCAGGTCGGTGGCTGACCAACGGTCGCGTTCAGGGGCGGCCCAGGTGCTGTTCCAGGTAGGCCAGCAGGGCGCTGTATAGGGCGTCCACTTCAGGGGCCAGGCCCCTGGCGCGCAGGCAACCGTGCACCAGCCCCAGGCCCGGGTACAGCTGGCTTTGCCCACCGGCTGCGAGCAAGTGCTGGTGATAACGCTCGCCGTCATCGCGCAGCGGGTCGAACTGTGCCAGGGCGATAAAGGCCGCGGGCAGGCCGGCGAACTGTTGCGCCAGCAGCGGCCGGGCATAGGCCGAGCGCTGCTGCGGGCCGGGCAGGTACAGGGCCTGGAAACAATCCAGGTCGCTGCTGCTGAGCAAGGGCGCGTCGGCGCACTGGCTGCGCGAGGGCAGGTTGGCGGCGCCACCCAGGCCGGGGTAGACCAGCACCTGGGCCGCCGGCCCGGGTTCGCCGGCATCGCGCAGGGCCAGGCACAGCGCCGCCGCCAGGTTGCCGCCGGCGCTGTCGCCCATCAGCACCCGGCGCTGCGGGTCCAGTGGCAGGGGCAGCAGCCCTTGTTCCAGGGCCCGCCAGACCCCCAGGCAATCGTCGAAGGCGGCGGGGAACGGGTGCTCCGGGGCCAGCCGGTAGTCCACGGCGATCACCAGTATTCCCAGCTCGCTGGCCAAGCGGGCGGTGATGAACTCGTGGGAGTCCAGGCCCCCCAGCACCCAGCCGCCGCCGTGCAGGTACAACAGCCAGGGCCAGCCCGAAGGCGCAGCGGGGCGCTCGGGGTGATACAGGCGCAGTGGCACCCCGGAAAGTTGCAGCTCCTGTACCGCCAGCCCGGCCGGGCGAGGCGGGGTGAAGGCCCGGCACATGCGCTCGTAGCTGTCGCGCAGGCCCTGGAAGCTGCTGTCGACGCTGGTGTAGTTCAGGGTTCGCTGGACAAAGGCCGCCAGCTCGGCAGAAAGCGGGTAATGGTTCATGGACAGTCCTGGAGTGTGGGAGCCGGCTTGCCGGCGAAGAGGCCCGTGAGACCGCCTGCGCCGGCAAGCCGGTTCCTGCAGAGGGTGGCTACAGGCTCGCTTTGACCGCTGCCACGCCATCGCGGCCGTCGAAAGTGGTCACTCCCGCCAGCCAGCGCTGCAGGTCCTCGGGATGCTCGCGCAACCATTGCCGGGCCACCTCCTGGGGCGATTGGCGCTGCATGATGGGCACCATCAGCTGGCTTTCCTGGGCTGCGGTGAAGCTCAGGTTCTTCAGCAGCCGGTCGACGTTGGGGCAGCGCTCGGCATAGTCCGGGGCGGTCACCGTGGACACCGTGGCCGCGCCTTCGTTTGGCCCGTACACGTCCTCGCTGCCGGTGAGGTAGGTGATGGCCAGGTTGATGTTCATCGGGTGCGGGGTCCAGCCGACGAACACCACGAACTCCTTGCGGTTGATCGCCCGCTGCACCGCCGCCAGCATCCCGGCCTCGCCGGACTCGATCAGCTTGAAGCCCTTGAGGCCGAAATGGTCGGTGTCGATCATGGTCTTGATCGTGGTATTGGCGCCGCTGCCGGGTTCGATGCCGTAGATCTTGCCCCCCAGTTGCTCCTTGAAGCGGGCGATGTCGGCGAAGGTCTTCAGGCCCGCTTGCGCCACGTAGTCCGGCACTGCCAGGGTCGCCTGGGCATCGGCCAGGCTGGGCTGGGCCATGACCCTGACCTGCCCGGCGGCCAGGAAGGGCGCGATGTTCTGGTCCATGGCCGGTTTCCAGTAGCCGAGGAAGATGTCCAGGCGCCGGTCGCGAATGCCGGCGAAGATGATCTGCTGCACCGCGCTGGTCTGCTTGCTGTCGTAGCCCAGGCCGCCGAGCAGCACGTCGGCCATGGCGCTGGTGGCGATCACGTCGGTCCAGTTGACCACGCCCATGCGCACGGTCTTGCAGGCGGCGGGCTCGGCGGCCCAGGTCGGGGCACTCAGCAGGAAGCTGGCGCAACAGGCCAGGAAACAACGCTTGAACGGTGTTTTCATCGGAGGCTCTCGTGGGGCAGTGGTTTTTGTTCGGGGCGGCGCCTTGTTGCGCCGTGTGCGCCACCCTACAGCGCCCCGGTGCCGAGCCAAAGGCACTGGAGCGACCGCCCGTTGCACTGTGGCGACCTCAGGCCCACAGGCTCATCCAGGTGGATGCCAGCAACAGCAGGGCCATGCCCCGATTGAACGCCTGCAGCGCCTGGGGCGAGCGCAGCCAGCGCGCCGAACCGGCCCCCAGCAGTGCCCAGGCGCCCAGGCACGGCAGGGCGATGAGGAAAAACACCAGGGACAGCCACAGCGCCCGCCACTGTCGGTCGGCCTCGGTACCGGCGAACACGCTGACCACCGCCAGGGCCATCATCCAGGTCTTGGGGTTCACCAGTTGCAACGCGGCGGCGCCGGCCAGCCCCAGGCGGCGAGGCTGCCCGGCACTGGCATCCAGGACGCTGGCCGGAGCCTGCCAGATCTGCCAGGCCAGGTAGCTGAGCCACAGTAGCCCGAGCCACTGCATGGCCTGCTGCACCTTGGGCCTGCCGGCGAGCCAGTCGCCCAGGCCGGCGCCCACCAGCAGCACGATCCCGGCCGCGGCCAGCGCCGCGCCGAGGATGATCGGCGGCGCCGCCCGCAGGCCATGGCGGGCGCTGTTGTTCAGCACCAGGATATTGGTCGGCCCCGGGGTGATGGAGGCGACGAAGGCAAACAGCACAAAGGGCAGCAGGGTCGAGAGAGACAGGGGCATGGCGGGCAACTCCGGTAAGTGATCGGCAGTTGATCCTGGCCCAGGTGCTTTCAGGCGTCTGGAAGCTTTGTGCAGCGCTTGCGATACAACGCCGGGCTCAGCCCGTAGGCACGCATGAACCAGCGCCCCAGGTGGCTCTGGTCGGCAAAGCCCAGGGCCGTGGCGACCTCGGCCGGCGCCGCGCCTCCGGCCAGCAGGCGGCGTGCCCGACTCAGGCGCAGTTGCACCAGGTAGGCATGGGGTGGCAGGCCGAAGGCGGCCTTGAAGGCGCGGCTGAGGCGAAAGCGGTCGACCCCGCAGGCCTGGCTCAGGGCTTCCAGGCTCAGGTCCTGGGCCAGGTGCGCATGCAGGTAGTCCCGGGCCCGTTGCGCCACCAGCGGCAGGCGCGGGTCCTGGGCGTAGCGCCGGCGCCAGTGCAAGTGCCCGGTCAGTTGTTCCAGCAACTGGTCCAGGGCGCTCTGGCGGACGATGCGCAACTCGCCATGGTGCAGGCTGTGAAAGGCCGCGCTGGTGGCGCGGGCCAGGCGCGGATCGCTGGCCAGGGTACTGCCGAATGCCAGTTGGGCATTGGCCGGCGCCTCGGCGAACAGCGCCCCCAGTTCGCGCTCCAGCCACTGCGGGTCGAGGTACAGCATGCGGTAGGTAAAGCCGCCCTCGGTGGGGGCCTCGCCGTCGTGGATTTCCCCCGGTTCCAGCAGGAACACCTTGCCCGGCGTGCTCTGGTGCCGGGCCCGGCGGCAGTTGAACTGCTGCACCCCTTGCTCGGTGACGCCCACCAGGTAGCTGTCGTGCCAGTGCGGGTCATAGGCGTGGCCGGTGAAATGGGCCCGCAGGGTCTCGATGCCGGTGTCGGCATCCTGGGCCAGGTCGATCCAGTTGGGCGTGGTCATGGGGCGGTCCGTGGGGCGTGGCGGCAACCCTGGCAGTTAACGCCGGTGCCAGGGCTGGGGTCTAGAAGTTTTGTGCAGCCTCAACTGAACAGCCCGGCGGCGATATTGATCGAGAAACCGAGGATCGCGGTGTTGAACAGAAAACCGATCAGCGACTGGGCGAGGACGATCTTGCGCAGCTCGCGGGTGGCCACGCCGACGTCCGAGGTTTGCACCGCCACGCCGATGGTGAAGGAGAAATACAGGAAGTCCCAGTAGTCCGGGTTGGTCGGGCCTTCGGCAAAGCGCAGCGCCGGTTCCTTGCCGTCCCAGGTGTAGTACAGGCGCGCGTAGTGCAGGCTGAAGATCACCCCCACCAGCAGCCACGAGCCGATCACCGTCAGCCCGGTGAAGCCGTAGTGGACCAGGCGCTGGGTGCTGTCCAGGTCCTTGCTGCCCACCAGCTCCAGGGTGATCGCCACCAGGCTGGCAATGGCCGCCACACAGACGATCAACAGCACCAGGCCGGCGTTTTCATCCTCGGCTTCGGCGATACGCCTGACCTCATCGGCGCGAGCCCGAACGGTGAGCCAGAACATCAGTGCCAGGTAGCTCCAGACAGCGGCGTTCCAGCCAATGAGGATCTTGCCGGTCAGGCTCTGGGCAGGAGCGAGCAGACCAATGGCGCAGCCGATCAGGACGCCGATGGTCAAGCGGGGGTGGGTGCGGATGACGACGGACATGGGCATTTTCGCAAGAGTGGAAGTGGCCAAACCTTAGCATGGCGCCTGGCTCCTCGGCCTGCCCAATGGCGAACGTGCACCCGCATCCCGGCCGCCCTCGAACTCAGGCCGGCGGGGCAGGCTGCTATCAGAACTGGTAAGTGAAGGCTGTCTGAATGCCGGTCACATCATTGCCACCTGGTTGCTGCGCCCAGAACACGCCCGTATGCACGGCGCTGTGTTCGTTCAGGGCATAGCTCACTCCTGTGCCTGCCCCCAGGCGAGTGTCGTGCTGTTTTCCGGCCTGGTAGGTGTAGCGCCCCAGGTACTCCATTTGGGCTTGAAAGGCATCGCGCTTGTTGCGCAGGTCCTGGGTCAGCTCCAGGTTGGCGCTGAGTTCCAGCTGCCGGGTGAGCTTTTTGGCGCCCCGCACACCGAGGTTCAGGCTGGTGGTCGTGCGGCCCATTTTCGCGTAGCTGGCTGCAAACACCGCGCCACTGTTTTCACGATAGCCCTGGCGGCTGACCTGAGTCTGGCTGAGGCCCAGATACGGCGTCAGGGTCATTGCATTGAGCATCACGCCGTAGGCGCCTTCGATGCTCAAGGACTTGCCGCGCAGGCTCGAACGTCCTTGGCCGGCCTCGGTGTAAGCCAGTTGTTCGCGTGTGATATCGACCTTGGAAGACACATAGGCTGCGGCCACACGGCCCTGCCAACCCAGCCCGTGGCCTGTTTCATCAACGGCGGCGAAGAGGGCGACCGCCGGTGCTGCCGACCCTGCCTTGGTGTAGTTGTCCGGCAGTTGCCGATCGAGGTCCTGATCCAGGGTGACGCCAAGGCGCAGATGCTCGGTGGGACGAACCCCCAGGGTCAGGCTCATGCTGGTCTGCCTGGCCACGCTGTTGCGGCTGTAGCTTGGGCCCACACCGATACAGAACGAGCCACTGTCGATCTGGCATTCCTGGCTCATCAATCGAGCCAGTTGTTCGCTGCGCAAATCGAGCATCCCCCAGGCCCGATTGGCGTTCTTGGCCATGGCGGTGCGGGTGTTGTCCAGGTCGACAAGGTGGGAACCTGTTTCGGTGATTTTCCATAGCGCGGCGTGCGTGGCACCTTCGCCTGTAAGGCTGATACCCACGACAACATTGCCGTCAGCGGAGACGCCGGTCGCCGATGACGTTCCACCACCCAGGGTGCCCAG
This sequence comes from Pseudomonas sp. GW823-FHT02C05, assembly GCF_058797595.1. Classification (NCBI taxonomy): domain Bacteria; kingdom Pseudomonadati; phylum Pseudomonadota; class Gammaproteobacteria; order Pseudomonadales; family Pseudomonadaceae; genus Pseudomonas; species Pseudomonas sp. GW823-FHT02C05. The sequence goes on from NZ_JBXAJU010000001.1 coordinate 764,730, forward strand.
GTCGACCATGCCGCTGGCATCGGTGTGCCGGAATGCATGGGGATCGCCAGTGGCCGTCGCAGCTGTACCCACGACGACGCGACCGTCGGCAGAAGTGCCATAAGCAAAGGAAGGGCCACCCCATGAGCCCAGGCCGACCATGCCGGTGGTGTCAGAGTGTTTGAACGCTTGAGTGTCGCCTGTAGCTGTCTGGGCCGTTCCCACGACAACATGGCCGTCAGCGGAGATGCCGAATGCCAGTGAGGTCTGCCCTCCCAGGGTGCCCAGATCGATCATGCCGCTCGCGTCGGTGTGCTTGAAGGCGTGTTTCAGGACTGTGCTGGAGTCGATATCAGCGTATCCCGCGACGATGCTGCCGTTCGCGGACACGGCGGTGGCAAAGGAGAGGCCGCTGTTGTCCGCCTTCAGGGTGCCCAGATCGATCATGCCCTTCGCATCGGTGTGTTTGAACGCACGATAGTAGCTATTGGTTGCAGACGAATAGCCTACGACAACCGCGCCGTCAGCCGATACGCCTGCCGCCTCTGAGATCCCCCCTCCACTCAACGTGCCCAGGTCGACCATGCCGGTTGCATCGGTGTGCTTGAAGGCGTGAACCGTGCTAGAGGTGCTAGCGCTTCCCACGACCACATTGCCGTCAGCGGATATGGCTTTGGCAGAGGCATGGCGTCCCCCCGGGAGGGAGCCTAGATTGACCATGCCGGTCGCATCGCTGTATTTGAAGGCGTGTTGGGTGTCTTGCACTATCGTAGAGCCGATGATGAAACGGCCGTCAGCGGATACACCGTAGGCTACCGAGCCATCTGCGCCCAAAGAACTCAAGTCGATAGTAATGTCGGCACAGGACTGTGCTGAATGAATCACTCCATAGATCAGTGTTAATACGGCTGTTGCAAAAGGCGATTTCAATGTAATGAACCTGGCGAAAAAGGAAATGATTACAGCGGCCTGAGTAATGGAAGTTTTTTATGGGCGAGCAGGCTACTGCCGAGGTAAAGGCTTGGTTTACGCAGTGAGGAGGGCGTGAAGCCCGGATGGCTTGGGTTTGGGGCCGGGCGGGGCGCGATGGCGTGAGTCGAAGTTGTCTTGCTTACATGCGGGTAGTAACTGGGTGTTTAACTAATCGCTGTGTTGGATATGAACTTTGTGTGTCGAATTAGTTTAGTTATTAGTTGCGGATGAAGTCTTTAGGAAAATTCTGAAAGCCGGTTGTTTCGGCAGCTCAATCTATTTGAGGCTGCCGATGTGCGCATCTTGTGAAAGTTATTGTTTGGCCATGACTGCCAGGAACAACTTTGATTCGAGTTGCTCCTGCAACCACTCCTGCAAGGAGCGATAAGGCGTCTGGGCAAACCACTCCCGGTCCACATGGGCAAACTGGCGAACAAACGGCAGCAGCGCCATGTCCGCCAGGCTCGGATGCGCCGCCAGCAGATAGCGGCGCTGCTGCAACAGGCTATCGAGGCGCGCCAGAAACGCCTCGCCCTGGGCCCGGTAGTGCTCCATGGGCGCCTCGGGGTAGCGCTCGGCGTACTTGTAGCGATTGAGGTGCACCTTGAACACCTGGTCATTCTCGGCAATCAGTGCCGCCATCTGCGCCTGGGCCGTCGGGTCCTCCGTGAGCCGCCAATCCTCGGGGTCATGCTGGGCCAGGGCCCAGTGCATGATCTCCAGGCTTTCATCGATCACCCGATCCTCCAGTGCCAGCACCGGCACCGTGCCCTTGGCCGACAGCGCGAGCATCTCGGCCGGCTTGGCCTTGAGGCTGACTTCGACAATCCGCATTGGCACCCCGGCATAGCGCAGGGCCAGCCGCGCACGCATGGCGTAGGGGCAGCGGCGGAAGGAGTAGAGGGTCGCCCCCGGCGTTTGCAGCGTGCTCATTTCACCTCCAGGGTGCTCAGGCCATTGCCCTGGCGGCTGACCTTGATCTGTACCGGAATCCGTTCGTGCATTTCCTGTACGTGGGAGATCACCGCCACCTTGCGGCCCTGGGCCTGCAGGCCGTCGAGGGCATCCATGGCCAGTTGCAGGGACTCGGGGTCGAGGCTGCCGAAGCCTTCGTCGATGAACAGCGATTCGATCTTCAGGGTGCTGGAAGCCATGGAGGCCAGCCCCAGGGCCAGGGCCAGGGACACCAGGAAGGTTTCGCCGCCGGACAGCGAGTGCACCGAGCGCAGCTCATCGCCCATTTCGGTGTCCAGCACCAGCAGGCCGAGCATGCTGCCACCACGCTTGAGGCGGTAGCGGCGCACCAGTTGGCGCAGTTGGGCATTGGCGTGGTGCACCAGCAGGTCGAGGTTGTAGGCCTGGGCGATCTTGCGGAACTTGTCGCCTTCGGCCGAGCCGATCAGGGCGCTGAGCCGGGCCCAGCGCTGCCACTGGGCGTAGGCCTGTTCAAGGCGTTGGTTGAGGGCCTGGTTGGCGGCCTGGCGGCGCTGGTCCTCGCTTTGCCGTGCACGCAGGTCCGCCACCTGTTGTTCGCTGGCCTGGGCCTGTTGCTGCAGCTGTTCCAGGGCCTGGGCCAGTTGTTCGGTCTCCAGGTTGCCGTTGTGCTGGGCCTGATGCTGTTCCAGGCGCTGCTGGCGTTCCTGCAGCAGCACCTTGGCCTGCTCGATGGCCTTGTCGTTGTCTTGCAGGCGCTGGCGCAGTTGCTGCACCTGTTCTTCGTCCAGCTCCAGCAACTGTTGCAGGCCGGCGTCATCCAGTTCCGGGTGCCCGGCGCGCCACTGCTCGATGCTGGCGGCCAGCTGCTGTTGTTCGCTTTCCAGGGCTTGCAGGCGTTCTTCCCGGGCCTTGAGCTCGGCGCCCAACTCGATCGCTTGCTGGTGCAGTGCCTGCTGCTGTTGCTGGGCCAGGGCCTGGGCGCTGCGGGCCTGGTCCACGGCTTGCTCCAGGTGCTGCTGCCAGTGCTCGGCGCTGGGTTGCTGGCCCAGCAGTTCGGCGAGCCTGTGCTGGCAGGCCTGTTGCTGCTGGTGCAGGGTGTCGAACTGCTGTTGGGCCTCGGCCAGTTGCTGCTGGCGGGTCAGTTGGCGGTCCTGTTCCTTTTCCAGGGTCAGCTGGCGCTGTTGCTGTTCTTCGGCCTCTTCCTGCTGCTCGCGCAGTTGCTCGATGCGTTGCAGCACCTGCTGGTCGAGCTGCATGAAGGTGCTGGCCGGGTCGCGACGCAGGCCGTCGAGGACCTCTGCCGGCAGCAGGTGGCTGAAGCTGGCCAGTTCCTCGTCCAGGCGCTGGCGGTCGGCGCTCAGTTGCTGCTGTTGCTTGTCCAGGTGCTGGGCGGCCTGCTGGCTGGCGTCGATTGCTGCCTGCAGCTGGTTTTGCAGGCGCGCGGCATCTTTTTGCAGGGTCAGCAGGGCGCCCTGGCGGTTTTCGTCCTGGGTGATGCTCTGCTGCAGCTGGTCGAGTTGCTGTTGCAGCCAGGCGTCGCGCTTGGGCGGGTCCTGGTCCAGGAGGCTGGCGCTCAAGGGGTGGGCTTGCAGGCTTGGGGCCAGGGCTTGCTGCTGGCTCGCCAGTTGTTCCTGCTGCTGGAGGAATTCCTTCTGCTGGGCGATCAGCCCCTGGACCTGGGCCCGCAGTTCGTTGAGCTGTTCCTTGAGGCTGTCCACCGTCTTGCGGGCGCTGGCTTCCTCGTTCTCGTCGTGGCGCCCGAGGCTCTGCAGCAAGGCTTCAGGCTGGTGGTAGGGGTGCTCGACGCTGCCGCACACCGGGCACGGCTGGTCGCTCTGCAATTGCCCGCGCAATTCCTCGACGCTGGCGCTGCGGGCCAGCCGCTGGCGCTCCAGCAGGGCCTGGGTGACGCTCAGGGTCTGCTCGGCCACCACCAGCTCGGCCTTGGCCTGCAGGCCGACCTTGTTCAGTTCCTCGCGCTGGGCGGCCACCGCCTGCTGCCTGTCCTGCAGGGCCTGGCCGCGCTGGTCCAGTTCGCGTTGCTGGGCCCAGAGCCGGGCCAGCTCTTCGACGGCGCGCTGCTGCTTGCGGTTGTCCTGGAGCAGGGTGCCGAGCAACTGGATCTGCTCGGCCACCGCCTGGGGCTCGGCCCCGGCTTCGCTGTAGAGCAGTTCGAGCTGCGTGCGTTGCTCGCTCAGTTGCTGGGCGGCGCTGCTGGCGCGCTGTTCCAGGGCCGGCAGTTCGGCCTGGCCCTGGTGCAGGCGATTGCCGATCAGCATCAGCTGTTGCAGGCGTTCGCGGTAGGCGTTCCAGGCGTCGCTCAAGGGGGCGAGGGCGACACTGTGGGCCAGTTGCCCGGCGATCCGCTCCAGGCGTTCGCCCACCAGGCGCTGTTTTTCCAGCAGTTGCTGGATGCCTTGCTGGCCCTCGGTGCTGGCCTGCTCGGCGCGGCTGCGTTGGGCCTCGGCCTGGGCCAGGCTCTGCCCCAGTCGCTCCAGGTTGGCCTGTTCGGCAAAGGCTTCGCGCAGCAACGGGGCGCTGGTGCTGTGCTGTTCCTGGGCCTGGGACAGGGCCGTGCCGGCGTCCTGCAGTTGCTGTTGCAGGCGTTCCTGCCGTTGTTGCAGGGCGCCTTGCTGTTCGACCTGCTGCTGGATCTGCTGGCGCAACGGCAGCAGGCTGGCGCCCAGCTCTGCCTGGCGCAGGAACTGGTGCCGCTGCGGCGCCAGTTGCTCCAGGCGTTGCAGGCGCAGGCGCTCCGGGGCCAGGGCCTGGGCGTCCTGTTCGGCCGCTTGCAGTTGTTCGGCGGCGCTCTGCCGGGCTTCCTGCCACTGGCGCAGTTCCTTGAGCCAGACGTGCTGGGCTTCCAACTGCCTGAGCTGGGCCTGTTGCTCCTTGAGCTGTTGCTGGGCCTGGCTCAACTGCTGTTCAAGCTCGGCCCGGGCCTCGGGCTCCAGCGGGCTGATGCCGCTGGCCTGGGCCTTGAGCTCCTTGTGGGCGTCTTCGGCCTCCTTGCTCTTGCTGTAGGCGCGGCGCCCCAACTGGCTGTAGACCGCAGTGTTGGTGAGCTTTTCCAGCAGCTCGCTGCGTTCCTTGTCGTCGGCCTTGAGAAAGGCGCTGAACTCGCTCTGGGCCAGCATCACCGCCCGGGTGAACTGTTCGAAGTTGAGCCCCAGGCGGGCCTCGATCAGTTGCTTGTATTCGCTCTTGCTCTGGTTGCTCAGCAGCTGTTCGCTGTCCAGGTCGGTGAGGTTCTGCCGGCTGCCTTGCAGCTTGCCGGTGGCTTTGTCGCGGGCGCGGTTGGTTTCCCAGCGGGCGCGGTAGCGACGGCCGTCGATGCCGACAAAATCCACCTCGGCATAGCCGCTGCCGGTGCCGCGGCGCAGCAGGGTGCGCGGGTCGCTGGTGAGGATCTCGCTGTCGACCTCGGGGACCTTGGTCTCGCGGCCGATATTGTTCAGCCGCGGCACCGCGCCGAACAGCGCCAGGCACAGGGCATCCAGCAGGGTGCTCTTGCCGGCGCCGGTGGGCCCGGTAATGGCGAACAGCCCGGCGCTGGCCAGGGGCTCGGCGGTGAAGTCGATCTCGAAGGGGCCGGCCAGGGAGGCCAGGTTCTTCAGGCGGATGGCCAGGATTTTCATGGCTGTTCACCTTCTTGCTGGACGTCCTGCAACAGCAGGGCGAAATCCTTGAGGGTGGCTTCGTCCACCTCGTTGGCGTATGCGTCGCGCCAGGCGCGGCGGAACAGCTCTTCGGGGGTCAGCTGGTCCAGCTCGATCAGCTCGGCACTGGCCTCTTCACCGTCGCCTGCGCCCTTGCCGGCGTATTCGGCGGCGATCCGCACCAGGCGCACGGCCTTGCCTTGCAGGGCGCTTTCCACTTGCTGGCGCAGGTCCGGCTGGGGCTCGTCCAGGCGCACCCGCACTTCCAGCCAGGGCTGGCGCTGCTCCTCGGCCAACAGGTCGATGTCCGGCAGCTCGCCGAGCTGGGTCAGGAGTTCCCCCAGGGGCGCCGGGCCCAGGCGTTGCAGGTTCACCGCGCGGGGAATCAGCCGCGGTTCGACGCTGACCAGGGTCTCGCCGTCCAGGCGCACGTCGAGGATCTGGTGCTGATAGCCGATCTCGGAGAACGACAGCGGGATCGGCGAGCCGCTGTAGCGGATGCGCTCCTCGCCGTTGACCTTCTGCGGCTTGTGCAGGTGGCCCAGGGCCACGTAGCTGATGTCCGGGCCGAACAGGCTGGCGGGCAGGGCCTCGGCGTTGCCGATGATCAGGCTGCGTTCGGAATCTTCCGAGACCGAGCCGCCGGCCATGTGCGCATGGCTGACGGCGACCAGGGCCTGGCCCGGCTGGCGCTTGGCGTTGGCCGCGGCGATCAGCCATTCGTGGACCTGGGCAATGCCCTTGAGGTAGTCGTCGCCCAGCTGGCGGCCGGTGACTTCCGCCGGCCGCAGGAACGGCAGGGCCAGGCACCAGGCGGCGACCTGGCCGCTGGCGTCGGGCAGCGGCAGCAGCAGGCGCTCGGCGTCCAACTGGCCGTCGTCCAGCCACAGCACCCGGCCCAGGGCGTGGGTGCGCAGGCGGCGCATCAAGGGCGCCGGCAGCTCGATGCGCGAGCCGGAGTCGTGATTGCCGGCGATCATCACGACGGTGAGGGCCGGCTGCTGCTCGTGGGCGCTGACGATGAAGTCGTAGAGCCGCTCCTGGGCGCTGACCGGCGGGTTGACGGTGTCGAAGATATCGCCGGCGATCAGCAGCACATCGGGCTGTTCGTGCTTGAGCTGGCGCAGCAGCCACTCCAGGAAACAGGCGTGTTCGAAGTCGCGTTCCTGGCCGTGGAGGTTCTGGCCCAGGTGCCAGTCGGAGGTGTGAAACAGACGCAAGGCAGGCTCCGCATGCAAAAGGCTTGGCCGCACATAAGGGTGACCGCGGCGAAAGGGCAGAGAGTTTACTGGCAAATGCGTGTTCATGCCCGGCGCCGTGGCAAATGCAGGCGAGACTGGCGCAGCGGCCGGCCGGCCAGCCGGGCGCTACGGGGGAACTGTAGGCGCTGGCTCGCCAGCGAACAGGCCCGTCCAGGCGCGGCATGGCTTACGGGGCCTTTCGCCGGCAAGCCGGCTCCTACGGGGGGCTGCGCGAAGCGCCGGTTACTTGGGGTACAGCGGCGGCAGGCTGGTGGTGTCCGCCACCGGGTCCTGGACCCGTTCGTCGATCGGGATGGCGCGTATCGCTCGCCACAGTTCCTCGCCCTGCCAGTACTGGCCGGTCTCGCTGTAGAGCGCGCCGTTGAGGCCGTCCAGGGCATCGGACAGCGGCACGAAGCGCGCGGCCATTTCGGCCAGGGTTTCGGGCTGCTGCCGGGCCCAGGCGTCCAGGGCCTGGCGGGTGGCCTGGGGGTCATTGGCCTGGCAGGCACGCTTGAGGTCGTCCAGCAGCGAGCGCGGGCTGGGGCCGGTCTGGGTGGCGCGCAGCACCGCCGGCTGCCAGCGGGCGCGCCACCACAGGCCGAAGCCCAGCAGGGTGGTGCAAGCCAGCAGCAGGGTGCTCAGTTGCCACAGCCACAGGTTGCCGCTGTCGGGCTCGGCCGGGGCGTTGCCTGCCGGGGTGTCCACCACCAGGCTCGGGTTGTTCGCCACCTGCAGGGCCCGCGACGGCAGGCTGGTGCTTTCCAGGCGGTCTTCGACGGTGTTCCACCAGGTCACTTCAATGGCGGGCAGTTCGACGTTGCCGGGGCGGGTGGGCACCAGCGCCTGGCGGTCTTCGCGAATGCCCAGAAGGCCCTGTTCAACGTGCTGGTTGCTCAACTGCGGCTGGTCCGGGTAGCTGCGCAGGCCATTGACGTCGGCCAGGGGCAGCGGCGGCAGCTGGGCGCTGGACAGGCCTTCGGCGCGCAGGGTCAGGCTGCGGGTCAGGGAGTCTCCGACCTGAGGGTGCTCGGGCTCCGGGTTCCAGCTTTCGCTCAGGCTCAGGCTGCGGGCCGGCAGCCAGGGCGCGTCGGCCGGGTAGGTGGCGGGCTTGGCCTTGACCTGCAGGCTGATGTCACTGGAGCTGACGTGGATCAGCTTGCCGGCCCGGGGCGTCTGCGAGCCGGTTTCCTGGCCCGGGTCCGGGTTGGCCAGGGTGGCGCTGAAGGTCAGCGCGGGAATCTGCAACGGCCCGCTGCGCTGGGGATAGAGCGCGTAGCGCATCTCGATCACCCCGTGGCGCACGCCATTGATGAGCTTTTCGTAGGTGCGCGGCTCGCCCAGCTGTTCCACCCGGGTGTCGCTCAGCAGCAGCGGGCTCAGGCTGCTGTCGTCGAACAGCGGCACCGAGTGGTAGATGTGCAGGGTCAGCAGGGCCTGGGCCTGGACATAGACGCTGGGCTGGTCGAGCTCGGCTTCGATGAACACCGGTTCCAGGCGGGCGTTCTGGTCCTGGGCCGGGCTGGTGTTGACCTGCATGCTCAGGGGCTGGCTCTGCAGGCTGCCCAGTTGCAGCGGGGCGATTTCCAGGGTGCCGGTATGGCGCGGCAGCAGGGTGACGATCCAGCGGGTACTGGCGTGGTTGTCCCCCAGGCCGTTGAGCTGGTTGACCTGGCGTGTGCCGCGCACCTCGAATTGTGCCTCCAGGGGCGCCAGGTCCGGCTTGCCGAACTGGGTGACATCGGTGGACTCCAGGGTCAGCTCGACGGTTTCCCCGGAATTGACCTGGCTGCGGTCCAGGCTGGCGAGCAGGCCGGCAGCCTGGGACTGGCCAGTGCAGAACGCGAGGGCAAGCAGTAGGGCGGTGCAGCGGGTCATCGAGTTTTTCCCTGATCCTGATGTTGTTGCTGTTCGTACCAGAATTTGCGCCTGAGCAATTCACCCGGGTCGTCGGGGATCTTGCGCAGCCATTGTTCCAGCGCCTGCTGGTGTTCAGCGTCCAGGCTGTCCTCCACCGGGCGCAGCGGGGTGGTGGTGTGCTGGTCGTCCAGCTCGCTGCCGGGCACTTCGCTGTGGCCGGCGGTTTGTGGATCCGGCGGCGGCGTGTCGCTTTCGTTGGCCGGCGCCTGTGCCGGGTCCTGCGGGCCATCGCTGCCCGGTGGTGGCTGGGTGGCTGCACCGCTGGGGCCCGGGCGGGTGTCGTCGCCTTCGGGGGTGTCCGGCTTCTTCGCCGGTGGCGGTGTTTGCGCCTGGGCCTGTTGCTGTTGCAGCAGGCTCTCCACCAGGGCCTTGTTCTGCAACGCCGGTTGCAGGTCCGGCTGGCGTTCCAGGGCCTGCTCGTAGGCGTCGATGGCGGCTTCCAGCTCGCCGCTGCGGGCCAGGGCGTTACCGCGATTGTAGTGGGCGCGGGCGTCGTTGCCCTCGGCGAAACGCTCGGCGGCGGCAGTGTAGTTGCCGGCTTCGTACAAGGCCACGCCTTGCCATTGCGGGTCCTGGAAATGCCGCGCGGCCTCCGCCGGGCGCTGCTGTTGCAGAAGCCGCTGGCCCTGCTGGTCGGGGCGCAGCCACAGGTCATTGAAGTCGAAGGCGTAGCTCGGTTGCGGCACGGCGAACAGCAGCAGGGGCAGGCAGAACAGCCAGCCCCGGCGCCCAGCGCAGGCGGCCAGCAGCAACAGCGGCAGCAGCAGCCAGTAGCCCTGGTCGGCCCAGGTATCCAGGCGCAGGGTCTGGCCGTCGCTGCGCAGGCCTTGCGGGCCGCCCAGCAGGCCCAGGCCGCGCAGGTCGCTGTCGTCCAGGCGCGCCTGGCGGTAGCGCCCGCCCACGTCGCCGATGAAGTGCTTGAGGTCCGGGCTGTCCAGGCGCGATACCAGGATCGCGCCCTGGTCGTCCTTGAGGTAGCTGCCGTCTTCCTGGGCCACCGGGGCACCGTCGCGGCTGCCGAAGCCGAGCATCAGCAACTGTGGGGCGTCGCCCTTGAGCGCCTGGCGGATGCCCTGGCGTTCCTCTTCATTGAGGGAGGAGGCCATCAGTAGCACCCGGCCCTGGCCCAGGGCCCCCTGGTCCAGCAGCTTCAGGGCCTTGAGCAGGGCCAGGTCGGCGCGCTGGCCGGCCTGGGGCATGATCGACGGCTTGAGGGCGTCCAGCAGGTTGCGGCTGGTGGCCAGGTCATCGGACAGCGGCACCAGGGTGTGGGCGCTGCCGGCGTAGACCACGATGGCGGTCTGCGCGTCGCTGCGCAGTTGCAACAGGTCCAGCAGCTTGTGCCGGGCCTGCTCCAGGCGATCGGGCGGCACGTCGTTGGCGAGCATCTGCGGGGTCAGCTCCAGCAGCACCACCAGCGGGTCGGCCGGTTTCTGGCTGGTCTGTTCCACCCGCTGCCAGCTGGGGCCCAGCAGGGCCAGCACCGCCAGCAGCCAGGCCAGGCCCAGGGCCACCCAGGGCAGCTTGCTTTCGCGGCCATTGCCGCCGCTGAGCAGGGCGGCGTGAAAGGCCGGGGGCAGGATCATCTGCCAGCGCCCGGCGCGTTTCTGCCGGTGCCAGAGCTTCCACAGCAGCAGCGCCAGCAGGGGCAGTACCAGCAACCAGCCGGGGCGGAACCAATGGGGCCAGAGGCTGATCATCGACGCCTCCGCAAGCGCAGGCGCTTGAGCCGCTGGCGCCAGTCATGGGCAGGCAGCAGGAAGTTCGACTGGGTGAAGAAGCGTTGCAGCGGGTTCTGCGGCCAGCGCTCGCGCAGCACCAGCAGCACGCTGAGCAGCAACGCCGTGGCCAGGGGCCAGTGGTACAGGGCCTGGGCCGGGCGTGCCTGGGTCGGTTGCTGGGCCACCGGTTCCAGTTGATCGAGGGTTTGCTTGATCGCTTGCAGCTCCTGGCCGTCCCGGGCGCGGAAGTAGCGCCCGCCAGTGACTTGCGCCAGCTCCTTGAGGGCCGGTTCGTCCAGGTCCAGGCTCGGGTTGATGCCCAGCACGCCGAGGGTGGCGCTCTGTTCCGGGTCGGCGCCGATGCCGATGGGGTAGATCTTCACCCCTTCCTCGGCGGCCAGCCGGGCGGCGGTGATGGGGGCGATCTCGCCGCCGTTGTTGGCGCCGTCGGTGACCAGGATCAGCACCCGGCTCTGGGCCGGGCGCTGGCGCAGGCGCTTGAGGGCCAGGCCGATGGCATCGCCGATGGCGGTGTTCTTGCCGGCGATGCCGATCTTCGCTTCATCCAGCCAGACCCGCACCGTGTGCCGGTCGAAGGTCAGGGGTGCCTGCAGGTAGGCCTTGCTGCCGAACAGGATCAGGCCCACCCGGTCGCCTTCGCGGTGTTCGAGAAAGTCCCCCAGCAGGTGCTTGACCAGGTTCAGGCGGCTGACGTCCTCGTCCTGCCATTGCATGTCGGGGAAATCCATGGAGCCGGAAACGTCCACCGCCACCAGCAGGTCGCGGCCGCTGGCGGCCACCGGCAAGGGGTCGCCCAGCCATTGCGGGCGCGCGGCGGCCAACAGCAGCAGGAGCCAGAGCAGGATGAAACGCACCTGCTGGCGCCAGGCCGGCAGGTGGGCGCGGGCCCGGCGCTTGGACAGGCCTTCCAGGTCACTGAGAAAACTGACTTTCAGCGCCGGCTCGCCGCTGTCGGCCACCGGCAGCACCAGGCGCAGCAGCCAGGGCAGCGGCAGCAGGACGAAGACCCAGGGCCAGGCGAACTCAAACATGCTTGCGAATCCAGGTGTCCACCGCCTGGGTCAGGCCGGCGATGGCTTTGTCGTCGAGCTTGCACTCGGGCTTGTAGGCGCCTTCCACCAGCACCATCCAGCGGGTCAGGCCGGCGGCCGGGCAACGGTTGTCGAGGAACGCCAGCCATTTGCGCCCGTTCAGGGTGTGGCTCTGGCTGTAGGGATAATGGTTGCGGCACAGGCGCTTGAGCAGGGCATTCAAGGCCTGCAGCCAGGCGCCGGCGGGGGCACCGTCATAGGGCTTGGGCAGCAGCGCCAGTTCTGCCAGGGCGGCCAGGCGCACCGGGTCCAGGGGCTGCTCGCTGCGGGCGCGCACGGCCTTGCGCGGCCACAGGTGGCGCCAGTGCCAGAGGGCCAGGCCCAGCAGCGGCAGCAGGATCGCCAGCAGCCACCAGCCCGGGGCCGGCGGCCACAGGCTGACCGCGGGCGGCGGCAGCAGCGGTTGCAGTTGTTCCAGGCTGCTCATCGGCCGGCTCCGGGGCGCTGCGGGTTGAGGTACTCGCGCAGCTGCTCGACCATCTCGCTCTGGGTGCTCAGGGGCATCAGCAGCACCCGCAGCTTTTGCGCCAGGCGTTCCCAGCGGGCGATGCGCGCTTCGCTCATGGCGCGGTAGGCCTGGCGCAGGTCGTAGTTCAGGGTGTCCAGTTCCAGCTGGGCGCCGCGTTCGGCAAAGCGCAGCAGGCCGGCGGCGGGCAGGGCGTGGTCCAGCGGGTCGGAAAGGGGCATCAACAGCAGGTCGCAATGGCGCGACAGCAGGCTCAGTTGCTGCTCGGCGGCGTCGCTCAGGGCGCGTTCGTCGCAGATCACGATCACCAGGCTGCCGGGACGCAGGACTTCGCGCCCGCGCAGCAGCGCGGTGCCCAGGGCGTCGCGCTGGGGCCGGGCTTCGCTGTGCAGCGACTGGTTGACCCGCACCAGGCGGTTGAGCAGCTGCAACAGGCTCTGCTTGCTGCGCCGCGGCTTGATCTCGTAGTGCTCGTCGTCGCCGTAGACCAGCCCGCCGACCCGGTCATTATGGCCCAGGGCGGCCCAGCCGATCAGGCTCGCGGCCTGGGCGGCGAGCACCGACTTGAACATCAGCCCGGAGCCGAAGAACAGCTGGCGGCTCTGTTCCACCATGATGAAGATCGGCCGCTCGCGCTCTTCGTGGAACAGCTTGGTGTGCGGTTCCTGGGTGCGCGCGGTAACCCGCCAGTCGATGGTGCGCACGTCGTCGCCGGCCTGGTAGACCCGCACCTGGTCGAAGTCCACGCCGCGCCCGCGCAGCTTGGAGTGGTGCAGGCCGATCAGCGGGCTGCGCTGGCTGGGGGTGGAGAACAGCTGCACCTCGCGCACGCGATGGCGCATCTCGATCAGCTCGCCGAGGGTGATGCGAATGCCGGGTTCGGCAACGGGCTGGGTCATGGGCTTCAGGCGACGGCAACGACGTCGAGGATGCGCTGTACCACACGGTCCTGGTCGATGCCGGCCGCTTCAGCCTCGAAGGACAGGATGATGCGGTGGCGCAGTACGTCGAACAGCACGGCCTGGATGTCTTCGGGGCTGACGAAGTCGCGGCCGGCGAGCCAGGCGTGGGCCCGGGCGCAGCGGTCCAGGGCGATGGAACCGCGGGGGCTGGCGCCGTAGGCGATCCATTCGGCCATCTCCGGGTCGAACTTGGCCGGGGTGCGGGTGGCCATCACCAGTTGCACCAGGTATTCCTCCACCGCATCGGCCATGTACAGGCCGAGGATTTCCTTGCGTGCGGCGAAGATCGCCTGCTGGCTGACCCGGCGCTCGGGCTTGGTCTCGCCGTTCAGGGCTTCGCCGCGGGCCTGCTGGAGGATCCGCCGCTCCACGGCGGCGTCCGGGAAGCCGATCTTGACGTGCATCAGGAAGCGGTCGAGCTGGGCTTCGGGCAGCGGGTAGGTGCCTTCCTGCTCGATGGGGTTCTGGGTCGCCATCACCAGGAACAGCGGCGACAGTTCATAGGTGCTGCGCCCGACGCTGACCTGGCGCTCGGCCATGGCTTCGAGCAGGGCCGACTGGACCTTGGCCGGGGCGCGGTTGATTTCGTCCGCCAGCACCAGGTTGTGGAAGATCGGGCCTTGCTGGAACACGAAGCTGCCGGTTTCCGGGCGATAGATCTCGGTGCCGGTGATGTCGGCGGGCAGCAGGTCGGGGGTGAACTGGATCCGATGGAATTGCGCTTCAATGCCTTCGGCCAACTCCTTGATGGCCTTGGTCTTGGCCAGCCCTGGAGCGCCCTCGACCAGCATGTGGCCGTCGGCGAGCAGGGCGATGAGCAAGCGCTCGATGAGTTTTTCCTGGCCGAGAATCTGCGTTGAAAGAAAGGTTCGCAGCGCCAAAAGCGCTTCACGATGTTCCATCGGTGACTGTTCCTGGAGAGGGTGCGCCCCGGGCGTTGAGGGAACGTCGGGGCTGGGGGCGATACTTTAATCCATAGCGGGGGTCGGCGACTAACGGGGAAAACCTGATTTGGCGAATTAGTCGAAAAAAATCCGTGTTTTATTCAGCACCACGCGCACCCCCGGTAGGAGCCGGCTTGCCGGCGAAGAGGCCGGCAAGGTTTGCGGCGGGGCCGAAGACGCCTTCGCTGGCAAGCCAGCTCCTACGCTCGGGCGCGGTGTTGGGGTTCTGGCAGGAGCCGGCTTGCCGGCGAAGAGGCCGGCAGGGTTTGCGGCGGGGCCGAAGACGCCTTCGCTGGCAAGCCAGCTCCTAGGCTCGGGCGCGGTGTTGGGGCTCTGGTAGGAGCCGGCTTGCCGGCGAAGAGGCCGGCAAGGTTTGCGGTGGCGCCGAAGACGCCTTCGCAGGCAAGCCAGCTCCTACCGGGAAGGGCGCTGTCGCTCAGGACAGCTGGCTGATGTAGGTGCCGGTGCCCTTGAGGATGTTCTGCAGGGTTTCCTCCACTTCGGCCAGGTCCGAGGCAGCGGTGCTGTGGCGGATCTCCAGGTGGTCGGCGCCGTTCAGGGCGTCGGCGTCGGCCGCGGCGATTTCGATCAGCAGGGTGGTGGGGCTCAGGGTCACCTTGACGCCATCGAGGGTCGAGGGCTCGCCGTCGAGGGTGATCTCCAGTTCGTCTTCGTCCGGGTAGCGGCTCATCAGGAACATCTCGCCCTGGGTGCTGTGGCAGCAGAGCATGGCCATGTTGTCTTCTTCGTCGTCGCAGGGGTTGGCGATCAGGTGGGCGGTGGTCATGTGCATGGGGGCATTCCTGAGAGAGTGGCCGGGCGGGCAGAAAGGAAACAATTCTGCCAGCCCGATGGAATTTCTGCTGGCTTGTCTGTCAGAGAACAGGTCGTGAACACAATCGCTGCGGCAGTCACTTTTGGTACGCAAGTACCGTGAATCCGGGGAAAAAAACCGGTTTTTCCACCGCGGCTGCTAGTGTTGCTCAAAGCGTGAGCGTTCTGCTGCGTGCCGTTGACCGAATATGTCGCAGCATCGCAAGCAGCTGTCACATCGCACTCGTTAAGCTGCGCAGCGGACAATTTGTTCTTAGTGCAATAGGTTGCGTCTGATTTGTGATGGTCACCTGTAAAGGCATTGCGCTCGGTTTCCCGGCAAGCGTCAGTCGTTTTTGCAGATGCCCATCCCCGGAAGGTGAATGTGACCTGTGCGTCTCGTCCAGCTTCACCCACCTGTCATCCTGCTACCTCTGCCCGAGACCAGGAGCAGGATGCAGCACCGCCCCGCGAGGGGTTTGCACGCGACGCTTCCATCAATAACAAGCCCAAGCGGAGTACCACAGATGGCGTTCTTCACCGCAGCCAGCAAAGCCGACTTCCAGCACCAACTGCAAGCGGCACTGGCGCAGCACATCAGTGAACAGGCACTGCCACAAGTGGCGCTGTTCGCTGAACAATTCTTCGGCATCATTTCCCTGGACGAACTCACCCAGCGTCGCATGTCCGACCTGGCGGGCTGCACCCTTTCTGCCTGGCGCCTGCTTGAGCGCTTCGACCACGGGCAACCGCAGGTCCGCGTCTACAACCCCGATTACGAACGCCATGGCTGGCAGTCGACCCACACTGCTGTGGAAGTCCTGCACCACGACCTGCCGTTTTTGGTGGACTCGGTACGCACCGAGCTCAACCGTCGCGGCTACAGCATCCACACCCTGCAGACCACCGTGCTCAGCGTACGCCGTGGCAGCAAGGGCGAGCTGCTGGAAATCCTGCCCAAGGGCACCCAGGGCGAAGGCATCCAGCAAGAGTCGCTGATGTACCTGGAGATCGACCGTTGCGCCAACGCCGCCGAACTCAGCGTGCTGGGCAAGGAGCTGGAACAGGTACTGGGCGAAGTGCGGGTCGCCGTGGCCGACTTCGAGCCGATGAAGGCCAAGGTCCAGGAACTGATCCAGAGCATCGACAACAGCCAGTTCCCGATCGCTGCCGAAGAAAAGACCGAGATCAAGAGCTTCCTCGAATGGCTGGTGGGCAACCACTTCACCTTCCTCGGTTATGAAGAATTCGTGGTCGGCGCCGACCAGGACGGCGGGCATATCGAATATGACCCGAACTCCTTCCTCGGCCTGGCCAAGCTGCTGCGCGCCGGCCTGACCAGCGACGACCTGCGCATCGAAGACTACGCCGTCAACTACCTGCGCGAACCGACGCCGCTGTCCTTCGCCAAGGCCGCGCACCCGAGCCGTGTGCACCGTCCGGCCTACCCGGATTTCGTCTCGATCCGCCAGATCGATGCCGACGGCAAGGTCATCAAGGAATGCCGCTTCATGGGCCTGTACACCTCTTCGGTGTACGGCGAGAGCGTGCGGGTGATCCCTTACATCCGCCGCAAGGTCGAAGCCATCGAGCAGCGCTCGGGCTTCCAGGCCAAGGCGCACTTGGGCAAGGAACTGGCCCAGGTCCTGGAAGTGCTGCCCCGCGATGATCTGTTCCAGACCCCGGTGGACGAGCTGTTCAGCACCGTGATGTCCATCGTGCAGATCCAGGAACGCAACAAGATCCGTGTGTTCCTGCGCAAAGACCCCTACGGTCGTTTCTGCTACTGCCTGGCCTACGTGCCGCGCGACATCTATTCCACCGAAGTGCGGCAGAAGATCCAGCAAGTGCTGATGGATCGCCTGCAAGCCACTGACTGTGAGTTCTGGACCTTCTTCTCCGAGTCGGTGCTGGCCCGTGTGCAGTTGATCCTGCGGGTGGACCCCAAGCAGCGCATCGACATCGATCCGCTGCTGCTGGAAAAAGAAGTGGTGCAGGCCTGCCGCAGCTGGCAGGACGACTACGCCAGCCTGGTGGTGGAAAGCTTCGGCGAAGCCCACGGCACCAATGTGCTGGCGGACTTCCCCAAAGGCTTCCCGGCCGGCTACCGCGAGCGCTTCGCTGCCCATTCGGCGGTGGTGGACATGCAGCACCTGCTGAGCCTCACCGAAGCCAACCCGCTGGTGATGAGCTTCTACCAGCCCCTGGGCCAGGTCTCCGGCCAGCGCGAGCTGCACTGCAAGCTGTACCACGCCGACACCCCGCTGGCGCTGTCCGACGTGCTGCCGATCCTGGAAAACCTCGGCCTGCGCGTGCTGGGCGAATTCCCGTACCGCCTGCGTCACAACAATGGCCGTGAGTTCTGGATCCACGACTTCGCCTTCACCGCCGCCGAAGGCCTGGACCTGGATATCCAGCAGCTCAACGACACGCTGCAGGACGCCTTCGTCCATATCGTGCGCGGCGATGCCGAGAACGATGCCTTCAACCGCCTGGTGCTGACCGCCGGCCTGCCATGGCGCGACGTGGCGCTGCTGCGTGCCTACGCCCGCTACCTGAAGCAGATCCGCCTGGGCTTCGACCTGGGCTACATCGCCAGCACCCTGAACAACCACACCGACATCGCCCGCGAGTTGACCCGGTTGTTCAAGACCCGCTTCTATCTGGCGCGCAAGCTCACCAGCGACGACCTGGAAGACAAGCAGCAGCGTCTGGAGCAGGCGATCCTCACCGCCCTGGACGACGTCCAGGTGCTCAACGAAGACCGCATCCTGCGGCGCTACCTGGACCTGATCAAGGCCACCCTGCGCACCAACTTCTACCAGACCGACGCCAACGGCCAGAACAAGTCCTACTTCAGCTTCAAGTTCAACCCGCACCTGATCCCCGAGCTGCCCAAACCGGTGCCCAAGTTCGAAATCTTCGTCTACTCGCCACGGGTCGAAGGCGTGCACCTGCGCTTCGGCAACGTTGCCCGTGGCGGCCTGCGCTGGTCCGACCGTGAAGAAGACTTCCGCACCGAAGTCCTGGGCCTGGTCAAAGCCCAGCAAGTGAAGAACTCGGTGATCGTTCCAGTCGGTGCGAAGGGCGGCTTCCTGCCGCGTCGCCTGCCACTGGGCGGCAGCCGGGACGAGATCGCGGCCGAGGGCATCGCCTGCTACCGCATCTTCATCTCCGGCCTGCTGGACATCACCGACAACCTGAAGGACGGCGCCCTGGTGCCGCCGGCCAACGTCGTGCGCCATGACGACGATGACCCCTACCTGGTGGTCGCGGCGGACAAGGGCACTGCGACCTTCTCCGACATCGCCAACGGCATTGCCATCGACTACGGCTTCTGGCTGGGTGATGCATTCGCCTCCGGCGGTTCGGCCGGTTACGACCACAAGAAGATGGGCATCACCGCCAAGGGTGCGTGGGTTGGCGTGCAGCGCCACTTCCGCGAGCGCGGCATCAATGTCCAGGAAGACAGCATCACCGTGGTCGGCGTCGGCGACATGGCCGGCGACGTGTTCGGCAACGGCTTGCTGATGTCCGACAAGCTGCAACTGGTGGCGGCGTTCAACCACCTGCACATCTTCATCGACCCGAACCCGGATCCGGCCACCAGCTTCGTCGAGCGCCAGCGCATGTTCGCGCTGCCGCGTTCGGCCTGGAGCGACTACGACACCAGCATCATGTCCGAAGGCGGCGGTATCTTCTCCCGTAGCGCCAAGAGCATCGCCATCTCGCCGCAGATGAAAGAGCGCTTCGACATCCAGGCGGACAAGCTGACCCCCACCGAGCTGCTCAACGCCTTGCTCAAGGCGCCGGTGGACCTGCTGTGGAACGGTGGTATCGGCACCTACGTCAAGGCCAGCACCGAGAGCCACGCCGACGTCGGCGACAAGGCCAACGACGCCCTGCGCGTCAACGGCAACGAGCTGCGCTGCAAGGTGGTGGGCGAGGGCGGCAACCTGGGCATGACCCAGCTGGGTCGTGTGGAGTTCGGCCTCAATGGCGGCGGTTCCAACACCGACTTCATCGACAACGCCGGTGGCGTGGACTGCTCCGACCACGAAGTGAACATCAAGATCCTGCTCAACGAAGTGGTGCAGGCCGGTGACATGACCGACAAGCAGCGCAACCAGCTGCTGGCGAGCATGACCGACGAAGTCGGCGGCCTGGTGCTGGGCAACAACTACAAGCAGACCCAGGCCCTGTCCCTGGCTGCGCGC
The DNA here is from genome assembly GCF_058797595.1 of Pseudomonas sp. GW823-FHT02C05. Lineage (NCBI taxonomy): Bacteria > Pseudomonadati > Pseudomonadota > Gammaproteobacteria > Pseudomonadales > Pseudomonadaceae > Pseudomonas > Pseudomonas sp. GW823-FHT02C05. The sequence continues at coordinate 783,672 of NZ_JBXAJU010000001.1, forward strand.
CGTGCCTACGAGCGTGCCGCCGAGTACAAGCGCCTGATGAGCGACCTGGAAGGCCGTGGCAAGCTGGACCGCGCCATCGAGTACCTGCCGACCGAGGAGCAGCTCACCGAGCGCGCCGCCACCGGCAAGGGCCTGACCCGTCCGGAACTGTCGGTGCTGATTTCCTACAGCAAGATCGACCTCAAGGAAGCCCTGCTCAAGTCCCTGGTACCGGATGACGACTACCTGACCCGTGACATGGAGACCGCGTTCCCGCCAAGCCTGGTGGCCAAGTTCTCCGAGGCCATGCGTCGCCATCGTCTCAAGCGCGAGATCGTCAGCACCCAGATCGCCAACGACCTGGTCAACCACATGGGCATCACCTTCGTGCAGCGCCTGAAGGAGTCCACCGGCATGAGCCCGGCGAACGTCGCCGGTGCCTATGTGATCGTGCGGGACATCTTCCACCTTCCGCACTGGTTCCGTCAGATCGAAGCCCTGGACCACCAGGTTTCGGCTGAAGTGCAACTGGCGTTGATGGACGAGCTGATGCGCCTGGGCCGTCGTGCCACCCGCTGGTTCCTGCGCAGCCGGCGCAACGAGCAGGATGCGGCGCGTGACGTTGCGCACTTCGGTCCGCACCTGGCGGCGCTGGGCCTGAAGCTCGACGAGCTGCTCGAAGGCCCGACCCGCGAGGGCTGGCAAGCCCGTTACACCGCCTATGTCGAAGCCGGTGTGCCGGAGTTGCTGGCGCGCATGGTTGCAGGCACTACCCACCTGTACACCCTGCTGCCGATCATCGAGGCCGCTGATGTGACCGGCCACGATGCGGCGGAAGTGGCCAAGGCCTACTTCGCCGTGGGCAGTGCCCTCGACCTGCCGTGGTACCTGCAGCAGATCAGCGATCTGCCGGTGGCCAACAACTGGCAGGCGGCGGCGCGCGAAGCCTTCCGCGATGACGTGGACTGGCAGCAGCGGGCGATCACCATCAAGGTCCTGCAGATGGCCGATGCGCCGGATGACATGGAGGCCCGCGTGGCCCTGTGGCTGGAGCAGAACGCGAGCATGGCCGATCGCTGGCGCGCCATGATGGTGGAAATCCGTGCCGCCAGCGGCACCGACTACGCCATGTATGCGGTGGCCAACCGCGAGTTGCTGGACCTGGCCATGAGCGGTCAGTCGGTGCTGTAACGGCCTGACCCCGCCCAGAACCAAAAAAGCCCCGTATCTTGCGATACGGGGCTTTTTTATTGCCTGTCGGTTTGTGCCGGTTGGCGGGTGGCTCGGCTCAGTGGGCCGCCGAGGCGTCCTGCTCGACCACCATGTCCAGCACATAGACGCTGGACGGGGCATCGGCGGGTGCATTCTTCCACTCGTACTGCTTGACCCGCAGCACATTGCGCACGCCGTCCTGGTGCTCGTAGCCCTCGATGGACTGGTACAGCGGGTGCCAGGTGTCCTGGGTCGGCAGCTGCAGGCCGGCGTCGTCGTAGCGGCGCTCACGCACTTGCAGGCACTGGAAGTCGGGGATCAGCGGGTGGCTGCACTTGACGGTCTTGGCCGCCACTTCCAGGAAGCGGGTCTGGCCCTGGCTGCCGTAGCGGGTTTCCGGGGTGGGCTGGCCTTCGAACGTGAGCAGGGTGCCGTCCTGGGTGGCCAGTTGCAGGGTCGGGGTCGACTGGTCGCCGCCGAAGGTGGTGCGCAGGTCGCCCTTGAGCAGGTTGGCGATTTGTGCGTCCAGGGCCATCAGTTTCGGCTCGCAGGCCATCAGGGTGGCGGCCAGTGGCTGTACCTTGAGCACGCCATTTTCATGCTGGAAGCCGCCGAACTGGCGGTTGCAGCCGCCGCTGATGCTCAGGTTCTGCCCGGCGAAGGTCAGGCGCAGCTGGCGCTCGATGCCCTTGTCCAGGGCGGCGACGGGCTTGCCCGCCGCATCGCGGGCCGCAACCAGCTGCCAGTAGTAGGCGGACAGCGCAGGCTGGGCGCTGACGGAGGCAGTGCTGGCGGGCATGGAAGAAGATCCTTCAGGGGTGGTGGAAGCCGGGGTGCAGGCCTGGAGCAGGGCGGCACAGACGGATACGAGGAGGATGTTTTGCTTCATGGTTCGCTCTTTCAGCCTTGATGGAGTATGGCCTGCCGCATGGGGGGCAGGCCCAGGCCGGTAACCTGTGGCGGTGAGGTCGTCGGGCCAGTGCTGCGTGGGCCGCAAGCCGCCGCAGGGCGACCTCCGCCGTTACCGATTGCGATGTGACAGCACTGTGCCAGTTCGGTTTCATCGCCGGGGGTGCCCGGGAGTGTTACCAAATCTTGCACGCTGCCGGTGAGCGCCGTTGCCTGCTTCCGGCCGGGCGCTGCGGGCCAGGTGTGGACGCCCGCCTTACCAGAACCAGTAAGGCAGGAATTTGGGAGTGGGTTCTTTGGCCAGTTCCAGATGATAGGTGATGGCGTTGAAGAAGAACCCATCCAGCAAGAGAAAGGCCGCCACGCCGAATGCCAGGACGATGACCTCGTAATGCCGGTGCCCGGTGTACTGCCGGCCGATCCAGTAGCGCACGCCGCTGAGCAGGGCAAAGCTTGAAAACACCCCGGCGAAGTCGGGCTGCAGGGGCCGGGCGGCAAAGCTGTTGTAGCCCAGCACCAGCAGCGCCAGGAACGCGCCGATGGTCGGCAGGTTCAGGCACAGGCGCAGCAGGCGTCTGCGGGTGGCGCTGAACAGGCCGTTGGGGTCGATGAAGATGTAGGCCGCCAGCAGGGAAATGGCCGGGGTGATGGACAGCACGTAACGCGCCTTCTTCGAGTTGGGGATGGTGAAGAACACAATCAGCACCACGAACCAGGCGCCCAGGTGCAGCAGCAGGCGCGGCGCCGACAGCGACGGGGCGCCGAGCCACTGGCGGCCGCTCCTGGCCATCACGCAGAGGGCGTAGAACGCCGTGAAGCTGTAGGTGATCAGCCCGGCGCTGAAGTAGAAGTAGTAGCGCGGCGAGTGATCGCTGGCGATCCGGCCCAGGCCCTGCATCTCCAGCACTTGCTGCATGAAGGCATCGCCGCCCTGCACGTGGGCGGCCCAGGCCAGTAGCGCGACCCCGGCGGCGAACAGCAGGCCGCTCACCAGCGAGAACCCGACCAGGGTTCGCCACTGCCGGCTCAGCAGGTAATAGCTGCCGACCACCAGTGCCGGGCCGATCATGCCGATCGGCCCGCGCAGGGCAAAGCCCAGGATCAGGCCGAGGAACACCAGCGCCAGGCGTCCGCGCTGCTGCTTGAGGTCGGCGGAGTAGGCCAGGTAGAAGCAGCCTGCGGTGATCAGGGCGGGGTAGATGTCCAGGGCCAGGGAGTTGACGCTATCCACGAAGGCCCAGGTGAACAGCGCAAAGAGCACGCCGCACAGGCCCCATTTGCGCTCATGCAGGGCCCCCAGCTTGTAGATGAACACCAGCATCAGCGACGCAGCGATGCAGAAGGGCAGGCCCATCGACAGCACGGACAGCTGGCCGAAGGGCAGCGACGCCAGATAGACCAGCACCGTGTTGGCGATGGTGTAGTCGGGGTAGGGCTGCAGATCGTCGGCAATGGGGAACAGCGTCATGCCGTGCTGCAGCATGTAGTCGGCAAAGTCGACGAAGCGCGTGGTGTAGTTGAGGACTGCCGGTTTGTACTGCAGCGCCATGAACAGCGCGAGGGCAATCAGGAAAATGCTTTGGCAGGGGCGCTGCAGGATCAGCTTTTTATAGTCTTCCATGCGTCCAACACGCAAAAAAACACCAATGATAGGGTGGCCGGCAGGCGAACGCCATCCACGCGCCGTGTTCGGGGCCGTTGCCGGCACCGGGGTTCAAGGCTCGGCAATCTAGCGCGCCCGGGGTTAACGCCCGGTATACGGGCAGGGGCTGATCAAGGGGGCGCGGCGCAGTGCGCGATTGGCCACGGGGCGACCGTCGCCCGCTGCCTTCGCCGCTGTCCAGGCGGGCCCTGGGACGGGCCCGGTGGCGGGTAGCGGCCCGGCAATCGGCCGACCGCGGCGCCGTTCAGGGCCGTTGCGGCTTGACCGAGGTGCCGAAGGTGTTGCCCATGCGCACGCCGGTGGCCGCCGGCGTCGAGAGCCCGACCTGATTCGGTGGGCGCTTGTTCACCGGGTCCTCCAGGGCCTGCTGGTTGGCCTGGGCCGCCTTCACTGCGTCCGGGTTGTTGCCCATCTGTTTGCTCAGGCAGTTGTAGTCGGGGGCCTTGTAGCCGCCGACGCTGACTTCCACGCAGCCCTCGCTGGCTTCTTCGGCATGCAGCGTCCAGGGCAGGGCGCTGAGCAGCCACAGGGCTGCGCTGTATCGGCTTAATCGTTTCATCCTGGCCTCCTGGCTGGCCCGGGGAATCGGGCTTCGATGCCGGCCGAGTGTAGTGCAAAGCCCGGCCTGAAAAAGTGATGGTTTTTTTGCCGTGGCCGTAACACCAGATTCATAAACTGGCCTCAGGATGACGCTTTTCAGGGATTGGACCGCAGTGCAGCGACGCAGAGCGCAGGTCGGGCGATGGACGTCATTGCACGGGGGCTTGGCGACCTGTGTGGTGGCGCTCGGGCTGCTGCTGTGGATGCCGGCGGGCTGGGCCCAGGGCCCTCCCGGCGGGCCGCCGCGGGTGGATTCACAGGCCCTGCTGGCACTGGAGATACCGGCGCAGAACCTGGCGGATGCCCTGGAGCTGTTCAGCCGCGCCACCGGGATGGCGGTGCTGGTGGACCGGGAGCTGACCCGGGGCCGGCGCTCGGTGGGGATCAACGGTCACTACAGCGCCCGGGAAGGCCTGAGCCGGTTGTTGGCCGGCAGTGGCCTGATGGCCCGCTACGCCCGCAGCGATGCTTTCACCCTGCAGGTGCCGCAGGCCACACAGCCGGCCGTGCAGCCCGGCGCGGCGGGCAGTCGTGCGGCGCGGCTCAACAGCAGCTACGCCAGCGCCCTGCAACGGGCGGTGGAACGCAGCCTGTGCGGCTCGGCGCTGACTCGGCCGGGGAGCTTTCGCGCCTTGCTGCAACTGTGGATCGGCGGCGACGGAGCGGTGCAACACAGCCGCCTGGTGAGTTCCACCGGCGACCTGCAACGGGATGAGGCGCTGGTGCAGCGCCTGGCCCAGACCCGGGTCGAGCGCCAGGCACCGAGCTCGTTGCGCCAGCCGCTGACCTTACTCTTGATACCGGACACGACAGGGAAACGCATGGACTGCAAGGAATGGGAAGGAGCTTCCGGGGTATGAAAAATACCGGACACAGTGCGATGGTCAGGCTGTTCCTGACGTCCTACGAGGATTTTCGGGTGCGCTTGCGCAGGCGCCTGGGGTCCGAGGACCTGGCCAACGACGTCCTGCACGAAACCTACCTGCGGGTCGACCGCATGGAAGAGCCGCCGAACCTGGCGCAACCCAATGCCTACCTGTACCGCATGGCGCTGAACATTGCCGCCGACCGGCGCCAGTCCGATGCCCGCCTGCTCACCGGCGATGAGGTCGAGGAGCTGTTGCAGATCGCCGACGAAGCCCAGGACCCCTCGCGGGTGGTGGGTGGCCAGAAGGAAATCCAGACCCTGCTCAAGGCCCTCTACGAACTCCCGGCGCGGCGCCGCAAGATCTTCATTGCCGCGCGCCTGGAAGAGGCGCCGCACCTGGAAATTTCCCAGCGCTTCGGCATTTCCACACGGATGGTGGAGAAGGAACTCAAGGCAGCCCTCGGCCATTGCGCCCTGCGCCTGGAAAGAAAAGTCATTCAGCGGTTCGGTCCCGGGGCCGGAAAACCGTCCTAGACAAAGAGCCCTGATCAATCCGTGAGTACCTGCGCGCTTGAACATTTTTAGCATCTCCACACCCCAGGCCTCGGCGGACCAGCAGTTGCTGAGCGAAGCCCGGGACTGGCTGGTCCTTCTGACGTCGGGGCGGGCCACCGCCGCCGATGCCCGGGCGCTGCGCCAATGGTGCGGGCAAAGCCCGCAGCACGCGGCCGCCTTCGAGCAGACCAAGGCCCTGTGGCATTGCCTGCAACCGGCAGCGGCGCTGCTGGAGCAGCAAGCGCGGCCGCGGCACTTTGGCCGCCGGGCCTTTCTTGGCGGCGCCCTGGCGGCCTCGGCGGCGCTGTTCATGGTGCGGCTCACGGTGCCGGGCGGCTTTGCCGGATTGACCGCCGACTTTGCCACCGAAGTCGGCGAACAGCGCCGGGTGGATCTGGCCGAGGGCGTGAGCCTGGAGCTCAACACCCAGACCCGCATCAGCCGGCGTGACCTGGGCGCGGGCGAGCAGGGCATCGAACTGCTGGAAGGCGAAGTGGAAGTCTTCAGCCAGCGCCTGCAGCCGCTCAAGGTCCAGGCCGGCGAGGGCTGGCTCAGCGCGCGCCAGGCGCGCTTCAACCTGCGCAACACCGACCACCAGGTGTGCGTCACCTGCATCGAAGGCAGCCTGCAAGTGGACGTGGCCGGGCGCAGCATTGGCCTGGATAGCGGCCGCCAGCTGACCTACGACCCGCGCAGCATCGGCGAGCCCCAGGTGGTGGACATCCACAGCGTGATTGCCTGGCGCGAGCAGGTCCTGGTGTTCGACAACGCCAGCCTCAACACGGTGATCAGCGAGATCAATCGCTACCGCCCGGGAATGCTGGTGCTGCTCAATGCCGAACTGGGCAAGCGCAAGGTCCAGGCGCGTTTCAACCTCAACCAGCTGGCTGGCGTGGCCTTGCTGATCCGCGACGCCTACGGTGCCAAGTGCACCGAATTGCCCGGCGGCGTGGTGCTCCTGAGCTGATCCGCGAAACACCAACAGCCCCCTGTAGGAGCTGGCTTGCCAGCGAAGGGGCCGGCGCTATTTGCCGAATTCTCAGGGCCTGGCCGCTACGCGGTTCGCCGGCAAGCCGGCTCCTACGTGAGAGGATTATTGCAACGGCCCCAGCACTTGCCGGTAGCGCTCTTCGCCCTGGGGCGTCTGGCGCACCAGGCGGATCTCCAGGCCCTGGGGGCTGTCTTGGCGGTTGCCGCTGAGCTGGCGCCAGCCTTTGTCGGCATCCCAGACCCGTACTTGCAGGTCGCTGACCCGGTTCAGCACCGCCACGCCGTCGCGCGGCGCGGGCAAAGGGTAGCGGTCGCGGGGCTCGGCCACGGCGCGGTACAGGGTGTCGCCCTTGAGCCACCAGCGCACCCGTTGCAAGCCTTCCCCCGGGGTGGCGGCGCTGCGTATCACCTCCAGGCGAAAGCCCTTGCTGTCGGAGCTGCGCACGCTCAGCGGGGCCGGGCTGTCGGGTTCGGCTTCTTCGCTGTCGCCCAGGGCCGGCTCGCGCAGCTGGGTGCCGGCACGCAGGGCCACGTCACGTTCCAGCTGGTTGAGGGTGCGCAGCAGTTCTTCGGTCTGTTCGGTGCTGGCCTTGAGATGGCTGTCGGCCCGGGTGACGCTGTCCAGGCCGCGCCAGGCAATCAGGCTGACCACCGCCATCAGCATGATCGCCACCATCACTTCGATCAGGGTGAACCCCTGCTGCCGGCGCTTCATGGCTGGGTCACCACCCGCAGTTGGCCGGCGGCGCTGCGTTCCAGGCTCAGGCTGTGCTGGCCGTCGGACAACACCAGGCGCAGCGGCGGGTTGATCCATTCGGCGTTCAATACCAGGCGCTGCCTGGGTTCGATGCGCACTTGCAGCGCCGGGGTTTCCCAGGCCCGGGGGCGCAGTTGGGGGTCGCCACGCAAGTCATCGATGCCGCCTCCGAATTCGCTGTGGCGGCTGAAGGCAAAGCCCTTGGCCGTGGCTCGCCAGGTGATCGGCCGACCATCGGCGCGGGCTTCGGCCTGGGCCACTTGCAGCAGTTGCGCCAGGCGCTCGGCGTCCTTGCGCAGCAGTTGCAGCGGGTCGGGCTTGATGCTCAGGCCCACGGCCGCGCTGGCAATGCCGATGATCACCAGCACCACCATCAGCTCGATCAGGGTGAAGCCTTGTTGCTTGCCTGCCTGCATCGGATTGCACTCCTTGGCCCTCGGACCAGCCTGCCAGACGCAGATGATCGTCCGGTGAAATAAAACCGTGAGAATTGAGCGGTAGGCTGGGGGCACGGACAAACAGGAGGTCCCCCCGATGCTACGTACCATGTCATTCGCCCCGCGCCTTGATGCCCCTCGACTGCTGCAGTACGCGGCCTTGCTGGCGGCCCTGGGTGGGGTCGCCACCTGGTCGTCGCTGCTGCTGACCCCGGCCGAATCCCAGACCCCGGCGGTGGCGCCCCAGGTGCTGGCCGCGCGTTCCGACAACCCGGCCCTGCAGTGGTTTGCCAACCAGCCGGCCCAGGTGCAGATCAAGGTGTCCGGGGTCATGGCCGGGGCCCGTGGCGCGGTGGCGATCCTGCATCTGAACGATGGCCCGCCGCGCAGCTTCCTGGCCGGGGAAACCCTGACCCAGGGTGTGCGCCTGGCTGCGATCGAGGCCGACGGCGTGCTGATCGAGCGCGGCGCCGAGCAGTCGCGGATCAAGGTCAGCAAGCTGCCGGACTCGCCGGAGCTGCCGCGGTTGACCCGCTAGGCCTCACTGGCGTTGTACCTGCGGCCGGCTGACCAGGGTTTCCAGGCGCGCAAGCGGCGGCGCCTCGCGGCTGCGGTCGCTGACTTGCACCTGCACGCGCACCAGCCCCGGCGCACTGCCCGGGGCGATGCGGGTTTCGCAGCGCAGCTTGAGCCGTCCCTGGTCGCAGTCGAGGTTCTTCACGCCGCTGTTCAGGCGGCCTTCCAGGCGCACTTCGGCGACCCGGCTCTGGGCCGCCAGCAAGGCCAGGGATTTGTCCCGCAGCAGGCCATTGCTCTGGGTCATCAGGCCCGCCACGCGCACCGCTGCAGCCATCGCCACGGCAATGATGGCCAGGGCCACCAGCACTTCGATCAGGGTGAAACCAGCTTGTTTGCGCAGGGCTTGCATGGGCCGCTCGAGACCGGGAAACAGCCTCGCAGACTAGCCTGCGGGCTTGACCGAATGGCGACCGAAACTCCCGAGGTTTTTCAATACCACTGACATATCTTCTTGCAACACTGCGCGACGAATCGAACTTACGCCAAGGAATGTCGAGATGGATATCGCGCCTGTAACATCCCCGCCCCGAGGCCTGCGCGGCCAGCGTGGCTTCACCCTGATCGAGATCATGGTCGTGGTGGTGATCCTCGGGATCCTGGCAGCCATGGTGGTGCCCAAGGTCCTGGATCGCCCGGACCAGGCACGGGCCACGGCGGCCAGGCAGGACATCGCCGGGCTCATGCAGGCCCTCAAGCTCTATCGCCTGGACCACGGCAGCTACCCGAACATGAACCAGGGCCTGAAGGTGCTGGTGGAGCGCCCGGCCAATGCCAAGGACAGCAACTGGCGCTCCTACCTGGAACGTCTGCCCAATGACCCCTGGGGCCGCCCGTATCACTACCTCAACCCCGGTGCCAACGGCGAAGTGGATGTGTTTTCCCTCGGCGCCGATGGCCAGCCCGACGGCGACGGCGTGAATGCCGATATCGGCTCCTGGCAACTATAGGGCCGGTCGTGAAAGCCCATTCGCCCAGTGCGGCGAAGCAGCGTGGCATGGCCATCATCAGCGCCTTGCTGATCGCCGCGGTGGTGGCGGTGATCGCCGGGGGCATGCTTACCCGGCAAACCTCTTTCACCCGTGCGGTGGAAGCCGAACAGGCGCGGATCGTCGCTGCCGGGGTGCTTCAGGGCGGCCTGGAATACAGCCGGCAACTGCTCTGGGACGCGCGCCAGCGTGATGTGTTGACACGCCTCGACCAGGCCTGGGCGCGGCCCATCGGCGACCAGGCCCTGGGTGGATTCAACGCCGGGTTCCAGGGCCACCTGCAAGACCTGCAGGGCAAGTTCAACCTGCGCAACCTAGTGTTCAACCAGCAGGTGGATGCGGGGCAACTGCAGAGCTTCCAGCAGTTGTGCCAACTGATCGGCATCGACGGCGCCCTGGGCCGGCGCATCAGCCAGCGGGTGATCGCTTCCTACCCCCAGCGCCTGCAGGCGCCAGCCGCCACCAGCAGCCATGGCAGTTTCAACAGCGGTCGCCAGACCTCGGCAGGCGCTGCGGCGCAGACCCTGGCGCCCAGGCAGCCGATGCTGCGCAGCCTGGACGACTTGCTGGGCCTTGAGGGCGTGACCCCGGAACTGCTGGCGCGCCTGGAGCCGTACGTGAGCATCCTGCCGGGCAATACCTGGATCAACGGCAACACCGCCAGCGCCGAGGTGCTGGTGGCGGCGGTGCCGGGCCTGGATCTGTCCCGGGCCCGGGCCCTGGTGGCCGAGCGTGACGCCGGGCACTGGTTCATCAACCGTGGCGATTTCGTCAATCGCCTGCGCCTGCCGCAGTTGCAGGTGGACCAGATCAAGGTCGGCATCACCAGCGAGTGGTTCCTGCTTCAGGGCCAGGCCCGCCGTGATCAGCGCCGGGTCAGCCTGCAAGCGCTGCTGCACCGTCCCGAGGACCGCATGCCCCAGGTGATCTGGTCGCGGGTGGGCGCATGAGCCGCCTGCGCATCGGCCTGCCGCCCCTGGACTTGTTGCTCGGCACCGAGCAGCCGCAGCAGTGCCGGGTGGATTTTGCAAGGCTCGATCGTGGCGGGCGGGTCACGGATACCGGTTGCTGTGCCCTGGGCCAGCTGGGGTTGCCGGGCAAGGGTGACAAGCCGCCCGCAGTGGAGTGTTTCCTGCACCCACTGGACAGCCTGCTGACCCAGATCCCATTGCCGCAATTGCCCGCTGCGCGGATCAAGGCCGCGGTGGCCTGCGCTGCCCAGGCGCTGATCCTCGGCCCCAGTGAACAGATGCATGTGGCCCACGGCCCCCGCGATGCAGAGGGCCAGGTGGCGCTGAGCTGGCTGCCCCGGGAACGCCTGCAGGCCCTGGGGCGGCTGCTGGAGCAGGCCGGGTTGAAGCTCGCCGGCCTGTACCCGGCGCCCTACGCCTTGCCGGTGCCGCCCCCGGGGCAGATCAACCTGTGCCTGCTGGACGAGCAGTTGCTGGTGCGCCAGAGCGCCACCCAGGGCAGCGTGCAGCCCCTGGTGGCCGAGACCCTGGAGCAGTTGCGCGCCAGCGCCAGCGAGCTGTGCTGGATCGGCGAAGTGCCAGCGCTGCCGGGGCAACCATTGCCAGCGCCACAACCCCTGCTGGCGCAATTGCGCTGGAGCGGCACGCCGCCTTCCTGGGGCCTGCACAGCGGCGCGCTGGCCGGCACCCGCGCCCCCCAGGGCTGGGGCCGGGCCCTGGGCTGCTGCGCCCTGGCGGTGGCGGTCTGGGTGCTGGGCCTGAACCTGTACGCCGCCCGCGAGGCAGAGCAGGGGCAGCGGCTCAAGGCGCAGATGAGCCAGCGGGTGAAGCAGGTATTCCCCGAATTGCCGGTGGTGCTCAATCCGTTGCAACAGGCTCGCCAGCAACTGGCGGCGCGCCAGAGCGGCGCTGCGGCGGACCCGAGCCAGGGCTTCGCCCACCTGCTGGCCCAGGCGGGGCTGGCCATGCCGTTCATGGTGGGCAGCGTGCAAAGCCTGGAGTTTTCCGGGCAGCGCTTGCAGCTCCAATTGTTGCCAGACACCCCGAAAACCGCCGACAGCGCCTGGCAGGGGGCCCTGATCCAGGCCGGCTACAGCGTCCAGGCCCAGGGCAATGGCTGGAGCCTGGCCCCGGGGCAGGCTCCAGCCGAAGAGAGCACAGCCGAGGCAACGGGAGAAGACAATGAATAAGGCCATGCTGGCGCCGTATCGGGCGCGCTGGTCGCGCCTGCGGGCCCAGGCCCTGGGTCACTGGAACGGCCTGGCCCTGCGGGAAAAGCGCTTGCTGGGGGCCACTGCCCTGGGGTTGCTGGGGCTGTTGCTGTGGTTGCTGCTGATCCAGCCGCCGCTGAAGAAGATCGACTACTGGCAAGCCGAGACACCCAAGCTGCGCTCCCAGGCCGAGGCCCTGGAAGTGCTGCTGCACGAGGTCGCGGCGGGCTCTCGCAATGCCCCGGGCGAAAGCCTGGAACAGGCCCTGCGCCAGGCTCTGGATGCGGCCGGGCTCCAAGGCCGCTACCAGTTGCAACACGCGGATCAAGCCGGCCCCGAGAGCTGGCGGTTGACCTTTGAGCAGGCCCCGGCGGATGCCGTGGTCGGCTGGCTGCTGGGGGCTCCCCGGCAGTTTTCACTGCAGGTGGTGGAGGCTCGTCTGCAACGTGCAGACGGGGCCGCTGCCCAAGACTCGGCAGGCACACTGTCCGGGACCGTTCGCATGGATCAGGCGCAGGGCGCTAAGGAAGCTTCATGAAGTGGTCAGGTTCCAACTACGTGCGCCAGTGTCGCAAGGCCGCACCTTTTCTGCTGCTGGCGCTGGGGGCTTGCAGCAACACCACCTCCACCACGCCGCCGCCCTTGCTGGTGGACAGCGAGCTGGGCCAGCCCCTGGCTGACACCCGGCGCAGCGGCGATCTGCTGGCGGACCGCGAGCGCTTGCAGGCGCAACAGGCGCAACGGCCGAAAGTCCTGCACCCGGTGACCAGCAGCAGCCGCGCCCAGGGCACGTCGCGCAGCACCAGCGTGCCGCGCAATCCTCTGGGGGATCAGCCGGTGCAACTGAACTTCGTCGACGCCGATATCCAGGCGGTGGTGCGCGCGCTGTCCCGTTCCACCGGCCAGCAGTTCCTGGTGGACCCACGGGTCAAGGGCAACCTGACCCTGGTCAGCGAAGGCCAGGTGCCGGCGCACCAGGCCTACGACATGCTGCTGGCGGCCCTGCGCATGCAGGGTTTCTCCGTGGTGGACGTGGGCGGGGTGGCCCAGGTGGTGCCCGAAGCCGACGCCAAGCTGCTGGGCGGGCCGATCTACAGCGCCGACAAGCCGGCGGGCAACGGCATGCTGACCCGCACCTTCCGCCTGCAATATGAAAATGCGGTGAACCTGATTCCGGTGCTGCGGCCCATCGTCTCGCCGAACAACCCGATCAATGCCTACCCGGGCAACAACACCATCGTAGTCACCGACTACGCGGAGAACCTGCAGCGGGTGGCGCAGATCATCAACGGCATCGACACCCCGAGCGCCATCGACACCGATGTGGTGGCGGTGCAGAACGGCATCGCCGTGGACATCGCCACCATGGTCGCCGAACTGCTGGAAACCCAGGGCGCCGATCAGACCCAGAAGATCAGCGTGATCGGCGACCCGCGTTCCAACTCCATCATCATCCGCGCCGGCAGCCCGGAGCGCACCGAACTGGCGCGCAACCTGATCTACAAACTGGACAACGCCCAGAGCAACCCCAGCAACCTGCACGTGGTGTACCTGCGCAACGCCCAGGCCGGCAAGCTGGCCCAGGCCCTGCGCGGGCTGCTCACCGGGGAAAGCGACAGCGCCGGCAGCGACGGCGCCCGGGCCATGCTCAGCGGCATGGGCGGCAACAGCCAGGGCGCCCAGGGCGCGAGCCAGAACAGCAGCGGCACGCCCACCGGCAGTGGCAACCTCAACAACAGCAGCAGCGGCAGTGGTGCCTACGGCCAGGGCAGCAGCGCCGGCCAGGGCGGCACGGGCCAGCAGAATGACCAGAACACCGCCTTCAGTGCCGGTGGCGTGACCATCCAGGCCGATGCCACCACCAACACCTTGCTGATCTCGGCGCCGGACCCGCTGTATCGCAACCTGCGGGAGGTCATCGATCAGCTCGACCAGCGTCGCGCCCAGGTGGTGATCGAGAGCCTGATCGTCGAAGTCAGCGAAGACGATGCCAGCGAGTTCGGCGTGCAGTGGCAGGCCGGCAATCTCGCCGGGCGCGGCGGCTTTGGCGGGGTCAACCTCGGCGGCAGCGGGCTGGTGGGCACGCCGGCGAGCAAGACCAGCATCGACGTGTTGCCCAAGGGCCTGAACGTCGGCGTGGTCAACGGCACGGTGGACATCCCGGGGATCGGCAAGGTGCTGGACCTCAAGGTCCTGGCCCGGGCATTGAAGAGCAAGGGCGGCACCAACGTGTTGTCGACGCCCAACCTGTTGACCCTGGACAACGAGGCGGCGAGCATCTTCGTCGGCCAGACCATTCCCTTTGTCACCGGCAGCTATGTGACCGGCGGTGGCGGCACCAGCAACAACCCGTTCCAGACCGTGCAGCGTGAAGAAGTGGGCCTGAAGCTCAATGTGCGGCCGCAGATCTCCGAAGGCGGCACGGTGAAGCTGGATATCTACCAGGAGGTCAGCAGCGTCGACCAGCGGGCTTCGGTGGACGCCGGCACCGTGACCAACAAGCGGGCGATCGACACCAGCATCCTGCTGGATGACGGGCAGATCATGGTGCTCGGCGGCCTGCTGCAGGACGGCTACAGCCAGAGCAACGACGCAGTGCCGTGGCTGTCGAACATCCCCGGGCTCGGGGTGCTGTTTCGCAACGACAAGCGCAGCGTGACCAAGACCAACCTGATGGTGTTCCTGCGGCCCTACATCATTCGCGACAGTGGCGCGGGGCGCAGCATTACCCTCAATCGCTATGACTTCATGCGCCGGGTACAGGGCCAGTTGCAGCCGGAGCGCAGTTGGGTGATGCCGGATATCCAGGCGCCGCAACTGCCGGCGGCGAGCAAGGCGATCCCCGGGGCAGTGCCGGTGTCCCTGCAGGGCGTACCGCAGACGCCGCGGGCGCCGATTCGCGCGGTGCCGGTGCAATGAACGGGGCAAAGGGGTCCCAAATCCGGGCTGCCAAGCCCTTCGTAGGCGCCGGCTTGCCGGCGAAGCGGCCCGTGGATCGGGCGCTGATCTTGCTGGCGCCTGCGCTGGCAAGCCGGCGCCTTATGGGGGATGCCCCCATTCTTTTCCAGGCCGGCGGGCATCGCGGGTTTCACCGTGGCAGCCCACGCAATGGCGCCGCACCCCACAAGGAGCCACAGCCATGACCACCCAGTTGCCCTACGCCTGGGCCAAGTCCCAGCGCATCCTCCTGCGCCACACCGAGCAAGGCGCAGTGCTGCTGGTGTGCCCCTCGACGCCTGGCTGGTCCATCAGCGAAGCCCGCCGCCAGTTCGGCCCGGCGCGCCTGGAGCGAATTCGCGACGAGGAACTCGACGGCCTGCTGGCCACCGCCTACGCCGACACCGGCAGCGCAGCAGCGGTGGTCGGGGCGGCGGAGAACGAGGTGGATCTGGACCGCCTGATGCAGGACATGCCGGAAATCACCGACCTGCTGGACACCCAGGACGGCGCCCCGGTGATCCGCATGATCAACGCCTTGCTCACCCAGGCCGCACGGGACGAGGCCAGCGATATCCATATCGAACCCTTCGAGACCCATTCGGTGGTGCGCTATCGGGTCGACGGCACCCTGCGCGACGTGGTGTCGCCACGCAAGGCGCTGCACGGCGCGCTGGTGTCGCGGATCAAGATCATGGCCCAGCTGGACATCGCCGAAAAACGCCTGCCCCAGGACGGGCGCATCGCCCTGCGGGTGGCCGGGCGGCCCATCGATATCCGTGTGTCCACGGTGCCCACCGGGCATGGCGAGCGGGTGGTGATGCGCCTGCTGGACAAGCAGGCCGGGCGCCTGCAACTGGAAACCTTGGGCATGGATCCGGACCTGCTGGCGCGCCTGGATACCCTGATCCGCCAGCCCCACGGCATTGTCCTGGTCACCGGGCCCACCGGCAGCGGCAAGACCACCAGCCTCTACGCGGCCCTGGCCCGGCTGGATGCCAGCACCAGCAATATCCTCACCGTCGAGGACCCGGTGGAATACGACCTGCCGGGCATCAGCCAGATCCAGGTCAACGCCAAGATCGACATGACCTTCGCCCTGGCCCTGCGGGCGATCCTGCGCCAGGACCCGGACATCATCATGATCGGCGAGATCCGCGACCTGGAGACCGCGCAGATCGCGGTCCAGGCCTCGCTCACCGGGCACCTGGTGCTGGCGACCCTGCACACCAACGACGCGGTATCGGCGGTCAACCGCCTGATCGACATGGGGGTGGAGCCGTTTCTCCTGGCCTCGTCGATGCTCGGGGTGCTGGCCCAGCGCCTGGTGCGGCGCCTGTGCAGCCAGTGCAAGGAGCAGGACCCGGCCAACCCCGGCACCTGGCGCCCGGTGGGCTGCCCGGCCTGCAACCACATCGGCTACAGCGGGCGAACCGGGATCCATGAGCTGTTCTGCATCGATGACGATGTGCGCAGCCTGATCCACCAGGGCGCCGAGGAGCAGGCCCTGCGTGCCGCCGCGCGCCGGGCCGGGATGTTCAGCATGCGCGAAGACGGTGAACGCTGGGTGCGCAGCGGCGCCACCGCGCCGGAAGAAATCCTGCGTGTGACACGGGACGCCTGATGAATCGCTATCGCTATGAAGCCGCCGACGCCCTCGGCAAGATCGAATCCGGGCACCTGGAAGCCGACAGCCAGGATGCGGCCTTCGCCAGCCTGCGCAGCCGCGGCCTGACCGCCTTGCTGGTGCAGCTCGATGGCAACGGCGGCGACGGCGGAGCAGGGGGGCTGCTGCGCCCCAGGCTCTCGGACAACGACCTGGCCTGGGCCACCCGCCAGCTGGCCAGCCTGCTGGGGGCCAGCCTGCCGCTGGAGGCCGCGCTGAGCGCCACGGTGGAGCAGGCCGAGCGCAAGCACATCGCCCAGACCCTGAGCGCGGTGCGCGCGGATGTGCGCAGCGGCATGCGCCTGGCCGAGGCCCTGGCGGCGCGGCCCAGGGATTTTCCGGAGATCTACCGGGCGCTGATTGCCGCCGGCGAAGAGTCCGGCGACCTGGCCCAGGTCATGGAGCGGCTGGCGGACTACATCGAAGAGCGCAACGGCCTGCGGGGCAAGATCCTCACCGCCTTTATCTACCCGGGGGTGGTGGGGCTGGTGTCCATCGGCATCGTGATCTTCCTGCTCAGCTATGTGGTGCCTCAGGTGGTCAGTGCCTTCTCCCAGGCGCGCCAGGACCTGCCGGGGCTGACCCTGGCCATGCTCAATGCCAGTGATTTCATCCGTGCCTGGGGCGGCCTGTGCTTTGCCGCCATGGTCGCCGGGTTCTGGGGCTGGCGGGTGTACCTGCGCAACCCCCGGGCGCGCTTGAACTGGCACAGCCGGATCCTGCGCCTGCCGCTGATCGGGCGCTTTGTCCTGGGGCTGAACACCGCGCGTTTTGCCTCGACCCTGGCGATCCTCGGCAGCGCCGGGGTGCCTTTGTTGCGGGCCCTGGAAGCGGCGCGCCAGACCCTGTCCAACGACCGCCTGAGCCAGAGCGTGAGCGAGGCCACGGCCAAGGTGCGCGAAGGCGCCAACCTGGCGGCGGCGCTGCGGGTGGAAAAAGTCTTTCCGCCGGTGCTGATCCACCTGATCGCCAGCGGCGAGAAGACCGGCGCCTTGCCGCCGATGCTGGAACGGGCGGCGCAGACCCTGTCGCGGGATATCGAGCGCCGGGCCATGGGCATGACCGCCTTGCTCGAACCCTTGATGATCGTGGTGATGGGCGGTGTGGTGCTGGTGATCGTGATGGCGGTACTGCTGCCGATCATCGAGATCAACCAGCTGGTCACCTGAACCGCACAACCCAACCCGACCTGACCCCGTCCGGCCCGGTCTGGCCCGGTCCGTAGGCGCTGGCTTGCCAGCGAAGGCGTCGGCAGCGGCGATGCAGGGCTGGCGGGCCTCTTCGCCGGCAAGCCGGCTCCTACGAGAGCGAAGCGGTGGTGCGAAGCATAGGGCAGGGCAGCCATAAAATTTCGCGCCGCGTGCCTCACTCCCGACCGGGCAACGGGCCAACCTCGGGTTCCTCGTTCTGTCATGTTCAGACCCGGTGGCCAGCCCCCTCGGCGCTTGCAGGGCAATGCCGCTTCCAGCCCCGGCAACCTGGCGGTCATTTTCCCGGGAAAGGCGCGAAAACCTCCGACAAACACCCGAGAATCTTTTGCAAAAACAGCTGCTTTCTCCCGAGGTTTTTTCCTTTATCTGTCACCGGAAACTGCGAACTTCTCTCCCCATGGCCTCACCCATCAAGCCGTCTGGATCAAGGCTTCTGGCCCGAGTGCCATGGCGTCATGCAAGAGCTATTCACCCAACGTACGAACACGACGAAAGGAGATTCTTCATGTTTAAGCGCAACGTTCTCGCGGCATCCCTGACCCTGGCTGCCCTGTGCTCGGCACAGGCTGCAATGGCTGATATCAACGGCGGTGGCGCAACCCTGCCACAACCGCTGTACCAGACCGCTGGCGTACTGACCGCCGGCTTCGCTCCCTACATCGGCGTAGGCAGCGGCAACGGCAAGGCTGCCTTCCTGAACAACGACTACACCAAGTTCGTGGCCGGCACCACCGGCAAGAACGTGCACTGGGCCGGTAGCGATTCCAAGCTCAGCGCAGCAGAGCTCAAAGGTTATGAAGACAATCACCAAGCGGCCTGGGGCAAGCTGATCCAGGTGCCTTCGGTGGCCACTTCGGTTGCCGTTCCATTCAACAAGGCGGGTTCCACCGCCGTTGACCTGAGCGTCAATGACCTGTGCGGCGTGTTCTCGGGGCGCGTTTCCAAGTGGGAGCAGCTTCCGACTTCGGGCCGTACCGGCGCCATCACCGTGGTTTACCGCAATGAAAGCAGCGGCACCACCGAGCTGTTCACCCGCTTCCTGAACGCCAAGTGCGCCGAGACCGGCACCTTCGCCGTGACCACCAACTTCGCTTCCAGCTACTCGGGCGGCCTGCCTGCCGGTGCGGTTGCCGCTGTTACCAGCCAAGGCGTCATGGACGCGCTGAACGCTGGCGACGGTCGCATCACCTACATGAGCCCGGACTACGCCGCGCCGACCCTGGCCGGCCTGGACGACGCTACCAAGGTGGCCAAGGTGGCTGGCGTTTCCCCGGCGCCTGCCAACGTTTCCTCGGCTATCGCCGCGGTTGCCGTGCCTGATACCACTGTTCGTGGCGACCAGAACCTGTGGGTTCCTGTCTTCACTTCCCAGGCCAACATCGACGCCAACCCAAGCGACAAGAGCCTGCGCCTGTACCCAACCAGCGGTTACCCAATCCTGGGCTTCACCAACCTGATCTTCAGCCAGTGCTACGCCGACGCTAACCAGACTTCGCAAGTACGGGCTTTCTTCAGCCGTCACTACGGTGCCCTGGTGAACAACGACACCGCCATCAACAACAACCGCTTCGTGCCTCTGCCAGCTGCCTGGAAAACCGCAGTACGTGACTCGTTCGTCACTGCCTCCAGCGGCCTGAGCATCGGTAACGCCAGCGTCTGCAACGCCATCGGCCGTCCGCTGTAACTTTCGCGTCCGATACCTGCAGCACCCGGATCAGCAACGGTTTCGACCGTTGCTGATTTTTTTCATGCTCGGCACAACGGTCCGGCATGAGTGCTCGCCCGTCCTGATACGACAGGAGTCATGTCATGTTCAAAATGCATTGGTTAGCCACGTCACTGGTGGGCAGCGCCCTATGTGCCCAGTTGGCCCTGGCGGATATCAACGGTGGCGGGTCGACGCTGCCGCAGTCGTACTACCTGGCGCCCGGGGTACTGACGGCGGGTTTTGCGCCCTACATCGGCTCTGATCTCGGGGACAAGGAAGCCTTTCTGAACAACGACTACAACCGCCTGATCCCGGGCGCCCCTGCCCGGAACGTGCACTGGGTGGCCACTGAGTCGAAGTTGAGAGGCAGCGAGCTCGACGGCTACTCCATGGCCCATGGCGCGAGCTGGGGGCCGTTGATCCAGGTGCCCGTCGCCGCCACGGCGGTGGCGATCCGCTTCAACAAGGCCGGCATTGGCAACCTGGACCTGAGCGTCAATGACGTGTGCGGGATCTTCTCGGGCCGGCTGGACCGTTGGGAGTACCTGTCGAGCGGTGCAGGCACTTACGGACCACTGACGGTGGTCTACCCGCAAGGGCCCAGTGGCACCACCGAGCTGTTTACCCGTTTTCTCAATGCCAAGTGCTCTGAACCGGCCGGGCCTTTCGCGGTGACCCGGTTCTTCGCCAACGCTTATCCAGCCTCGGTGCCACAGACCGCCAAGAGCGCGCAGGGCAGCCCCCAGATCATGGAAGTGCTCAATGCAACCCCGGGGAGTGTGACCTTCATCGGTTCCAGCCACGCATCCAGCACCCTTGCCGGGCTGGAAGATGGCAGCAAGGTAGCGCGGGTAGGGGGGATAGCCCCGACACCGGCGAACATCGTCAACGCCATCAGCCTGATCAGCCCGCCGACGGCGAACCTATCGACCGGCCCGTTCAGCGACCCCATCAGGTGGGTACCGGTGTTCGCCGCTTCGTTCGATGGCAATGACCCCTCGGTGGTGCCATTTCCCAGCGTCGGGTATCCGATCCTGGGCTTTAGCACCGCGATTTTCAGCCAGTGCTACGCCGATGCGGCGCAAACCGCCCAGGTGCGGGCGTTCTTTGCCCGCCAGTACGGTTCGCTGGTCACTAACGATGCGGCACTGCTCAACAACAACCTGCAACCCTTGCCAGCGATCTGGAAGGCCGCGATACGGAACGCCTTCGTGACGCCCGCCAGCCTGCGCAGTATCGGCAACCCCAATATCTGCAACGCCATCGGCCGACCTTTCTAGCCGGCCAGCGCCGCTTGCCCCTGCCTGCCGCCGTGGCACGCAGGGGCAGGGGCGACACCCTGCACCCCAAAGATGAATTTTCCGTGACATCCGTTCGGTCGCGCCTCGCGCCAACGGCCTATCCCCTAAAGCAGTGACGCGCGCCCTGGGCCCTACAAGCGTCGCGCTCCCGTGGGCGTCATAACAAAGGATGAGTAGTAATGGTTCGCTGCAAACCACCGGTCAAATCCCCCGCGCTGCGCCCTGATGGCGAGCTGCCGATCCTGCGGCTAAAGCCCCTGGCCCAGGCCATCGCCCTGCTGATGGTGGCGGGCAGTGCCCATGGCGCGACGGCCTTCAGTTCCGGCTGGTTCGCCGACAAGGGCGCGTCCCAGGCCGCCACCGCCGCGCGCACCAACGGCCAGGTTCCGGGGATCCCGCCGCTGTCCCAGCAGACCCGCGCCAACCAGCAGTTGCAGCGCTCCCTGAGCAACCTCAATTCCAGCGTTGCCGCCATTGCCGCCCAGCAAGCGGCCCAGGCTGCCGCACGCCAGGCCGCGTTCGGCACGGTGAGCACCATTCCCGATGGCCTCGGCGAAGGCGGGCTGAAGGTCGACAACAGCCTGACCCAGGGCTGGCTCAATGCCAAAGGGCCGGTGCAGAGCCAGTCCGGCGGCAAGACCACGGTGACCATCGAGCAGACCGCCGACAAGGCCATTCTCAACTGGGAGACCTTCAACGTCGGGCGCAACACCACCGTCGATTTCCAGCAGCAGTCCAACTGGGCGCTGTTGAACAAGGTCAACGACCCCAATGGACGGCCCAGCGAAATCCAGGGCCAGATCAAGGGCGCCGGTACGGTGATGATCATGAACCGCAACGGGGTGATCTTCAGCGGCACCAGCCAGGTCAATGTGCGCAACCTGGTGGCGGCCGCGGCCACCATCAGCGACGAGCAGTTCACCCAGCGCGGGCTCTATGTGGACGCCAACGGCACCCAGCCGACCTTCAGCGATGCCCTGGGCAAGGTCCAGGTGCAGCGCGGCGCGCTGATCCAGACCCACCCGGCGGCCACCTCCACCGAATCCGGCGGCTATGCCTTGCTGCTGGGCTCGGAAGTGGAGAACGCCGGCACCATCGTCACTGCCAAGGGCCAGACCACCCTGGCGGCCGGCGACAGCTTCTACATCCGCCGCGGGGTCGGCACCAGCGGCAACCAGCACTCCACCACCCGGGGCAATGAAGTTGCCACTTCGCTGAAGGCCGGCAGCAGCGCCGGCAAGGTCAGCAACAGCGGCCTGATCATGGCCTCCACGGGCGACATCACCCTCACCGGGCACCAGGTGGCGCAGAACGGCGTGGCCCTGGCCAGCACTTCGGTGGACACCCGCGGCACCATCCATTTGCTCAACTCCGCCAGCGACAGCACCGGCAGCGTGACCCTGGGGCAGGGCAGCACCACCGCAATCCTTCTGGACAGCAGTGGCAGCAGCGCTCTGGACAGCCAGCGCAACAACGGCCTGATCAACCTCGACGGCACCCCGACCAACCTGATCACCGGCCAGTTCAACAACCTCAGCAGCGTGGCCGACCGCAGCGACCAGTCCCGGGTGGAGATCGTCAGCGGCGGCACCGTGGATTTCCAGGACGGCTCCATCACCCTGGCCACCGGTGGCCAGGTGGCGGTCAGTGCCGGGCAGCGCAGCCTGGTGCGCGATGGCGCGGTGATCGATGTGGCCGGCGCCGTCGGGGTCAAGGTGGCGATGGAGTCCAACAACATCAAGATCAACGTCCAGGGCAACGAGCAGCGCGATTCGGCGGGCAACCGCGACAGCGGCCAGTTGATCAACAACGACGTCTGGGTCGACCTGCGCGAGCTGGTGTTCGTCCCGGCGGGCACCAACGGCTACGCCACCGATCGCTGGTACACCGCCGGCGGCCTGCTGGAAGTGGGCGGCTACCTGGGCACCCAGGGCCACAACATCGGCGAGTGGATGGCCCAGGGCGGTACCCTGACCTTCACCGGCAAGGACGTGGTGACCCAGTCCGGCGCCCAGTTGAACCTCTCCGGCGGCACCGTCGATGTGCAGGGCGGCTACATCCAGCAGACCTGGCTCAAGGGCGCCGACGGGCGCTTGTACGAGCTCTCCAGGGCGCCGGGGGACCTGCTCTACACCGGCATCTACAAGGGCTATGTGGACAGCAGCCCGCGCTGGGGCCGCACCGATTACTACTACAACCCGCTGATCGCCCAGCAGCGCCGCTACGAGGCCGGCTACAGCGTCGGCCGCGACGCCGGCAAGCTGGTGATCGGCACCAGCAACGCCGTGCTCGAAGGCCAGCTGGTGAGCGAAGTGTTCAAGGGCGACCGCCAGACCCAGGCGCCGAACATCAACCTCGACGGCTACCAGCAATCGCACAAGGCCGCGGCCCAGCGCGCGCAACTGATCATTGGCAACTACACGCCGATCTACAACAAGGCCAGCGGCACCCTGCGCTACGCCCTGAGCCCCAGCGTGGACAAGGTGCTGATCGAGGCCAACCAGCAGAAGATCGCCGACGGCCTGGACCTCGCCACAGCCCTGCCGGCCAACCGCCAGGGCCAGCTGGTGCTGGACAGCGACCAGCTCAACGGCTTCCAGCTGGGGGCGATCAAGGTCGGCGCCAGGCAGCAGGTCCAGGTCAACGGCGCGCTGAAGGTAGCCGATGGCGGCGACATCACCCTGTTCGGGCCAGAGGTCAAGATCAACGCCAACCTCACCGCCCACGGTGGCAGCATCAACGCCGGCAACGTGCTGAACCAGGTGGATGTGAACCGCAATTTCGTGGTCGGCGATGTGATCCTCGCGCCCACCGGCGGCGCCCAGGCCCGGGTCGATGTGGCCAGCGGGGTCAAGCTGGATGCCAGCGGGCGCTGGAACAACCTGGCCCTGGACCCCTCGGACAGCAGCGGCCTGGCCTTTATCAACGGGGGCAAGGTGTCGCTGCGCAGCAGCGGCGACCTCAACCTGGCCAACGGCACCCTGGTGGATGCCAGCTCCGGCGCCAGCATTGCCTATGACGGCAAGACCAGCGGTGGCAAGGGCGGCGATGTGACCCTGGCCGCCGACGGCAAGCTCGACCTCGATGGCGAGCTGCGCGGGTATGGGGTCAACGGTGGCGGCACCCTGGCCCTGCAAGCGCACAAGGTGCTGATTGGCGCCCATGATCCGGCCCCCGAGGCCGGCACCCTGCAACTGGCCGGGGATTTCTTCAACAAGGGCTTCGGTGCCTACGACATCACCGGCAACGAAGGGCTGACCGTGGCCGAGGGCGCCCAGGTCGAGGTCAACATGCCGGTCTACCGCTTCGGGGCCCAGGCCAGCAGCAGTGCCACTGGCAGCGACCCGGCCACGGTGCTGGAGCGCTGGTTGCCGCAGCTGTACCAGCAGGATGCAACCAGGGGCGTGCTGACCCAGCGCCGTGGCGCCGGCCTGACCCTGAACGCCGGCAACCAGTACTCCACGGCCGCCCAGTTGGCCACCACGGCGCTGAGCGTGGGGCAGGGCGCGGTGATCAGTGTCGACCCGGGGCAGGCCATCAACCTGCGCAGCGTCGGCCAGTTGACCCTGAACGGCACGCTCAATGCCTGGGGCGGCAGCGTCAGTCTGGGCGGCCTGACGGTGGCCAGTTCCGAGGCCGCCAATGCCGCCGGTCACGGGCGCTCGATCTGGGTCGGCGAGCAGGCGGTGATTGATGTGGCGGCGCGGGCGGTGAG
This sequence comes from Pseudomonas sp. GW823-FHT02C05, assembly GCF_058797595.1. NCBI lineage: Bacteria > Pseudomonadati > Pseudomonadota > Gammaproteobacteria > Pseudomonadales > Pseudomonadaceae > Pseudomonas > Pseudomonas sp. GW823-FHT02C05. The sequence goes on from NZ_JBXAJU010000001.1 coordinate 807,927, forward strand.
CGCCGTGGACAACCGTGGCCGCCGTTACGGCCAGGTGCGCAATGGCGGCAAGATCGCCATCGGCGGCGAGATCGACCTGGCCACCGGTATCGCCAAGGCCAGCGACCTGTTTGTGGTGGTGCGCGAGGGGGCGCGTCTCGATGCTTCCGGCGCCCAGGCGGCCCTGGACATTCCCGGCCAGGGCCGGGTGCAGGTGGCCAGCAACGGTGGCAGCATCAGCTTCGCGTCCAACAACGGCCTGTACCTGGATGGCAGCTTCGTCGCCCGGGCCGGAGGCGCTGGCGCTGCAGGGGGCACCTTGTCGCTGGCCCTGGAAAGCCCGTACTACATCAAGAACGCGGTCATTGACCGGGTGCTCAAGGCCCGGGAACTGGTGCTCAGCCAGATCCACCAGGGCAGTGCATTGCCCGGTAGCGCCGACGCCGCGGCCGCCAGCCTGGAGTATGGCCACGGCCGCCTCGGGGTGGATCAGGTCACCGCCGGCGGCTTCGACAACCTGGCACTGCTGAGCAACGGCCTGTTGAGCTTCGATGGCGATGTGTCGCTGAACATGGGCCAGAGCCTGCGCCTGTACAGCGGTGCCCTGAACCTCAGCGAAAGCGCCGCGGCCAATAGCCGGGTCGACCTGTCGGCACCCTACCTGCTGCTGGCGGGCATCCTCGCGCCGCTGGAAGCCAAGGACCAGTACGTGCGTCCGGTCTCCACCGGCACGCCGTCGCAACAGGCCACCCAGGCGCAGTTCAATGCCAGCGGCAACCTGATCGATGTGCGTGGCAACGTGGTGTTCGGCAGCAAGGGCACGTTGCGCCAGGCCGACAACAGCCTGCTGAGCGTCGAGCGCCGCGGGTTCGACCATGTGCAACTGACCAGCCAGGGCGACCTGCGCTTTCTCGCCGGGGCCGGGGCCGATGTGATCGCCAAGGGCATCAGCACCCAGTTGCTGACCCAGGGCGACATGACCCTGCGGGCCGCGCAGTTGTACCCGGGTACCGAGGTCGGGGCCCGGGTGATTGCCGGCTACCTCAACGATATTTCCGGCACCAGCATCAACTTCGACCCCACGCGCACCCTGACCATCGGCCGCACCGGCCAGGGCGAGGCGCCTGTGCCGTACTCGGCCTTCGGCCGCTTGCAGCTGGGCGCGGCCAACATCCAGCAGGGCGGGGTAGTCCGTGCGCCCCTGGGGCTGATCGAGATCGGCAACCTGGGCGCGAGCAAGGTCGAGCTGCTGCCCGGCAGCCTGACTTCGGTCAGCGGCAAGGGCCTGGTACTGCCTTACGGCGGCACCGTCGATGGCCAGGTCTATAAGTACAACGGCAAGACCGTGACCTTCCTCGGCCAGGGCGCCCTGGTGAATGAGAACAGCGACCTGAGCGTCGGGGTGATCCTGGGCGGCAAGTCGGTGCAGGTACAGCCCGATGCCACCGTGGACCTGTCCGGTGGTGGCGAACTGCTGGGCGCCGGGTTCATTTCCGGGCGCGGCGGCTCCACCGATGCGCGCTACAGCCCGCTGGTGCAGATCGGCGCCAACGGCAGCTTCATCCTCCCGGGCCTGGGCAGCAACCCGATCTACGCCATAGTGCCCGGCGTGCAGCCGGGCTATGCGCCGGTGGCACCGGAGGGCGGCGCGGTGGACCCGCTGATCGGCCAGCAGATCACCATCGGCGCCGGGGTTCCGGGGCTGGCGGCGGGCACCTACACCCTGATGCCGTCCACCTATGCGCTGATGCCGGGGGCCTTTCGCGTGGAGATCAACGGCCTGGCCGGGCTCGGCACCGAAGGCGCGACCCAGCCGTTGCGCAATGGCTCCTGGTCCACCGCCGGGCGCCTATCGATCGCCCATACCGGGATCAGCAACAGCGTCGCCAGCCAGTTGATCCTGACCTCGGCCGACACCCTGCGCCGCTATTCCCAGTACAACGAAACCGGCTATGCCCAGTTCGCCCTGGCCGATGCCGCCAAGCTCGGGGTGCCACGGCCGATGCTGCCGGTGGACGCCAAGACCCTGAAGCTGGCCCTGGAGCCGGGGGCCGGTGCGGATGCCTTCTCGTTCAAGGGCATTGGCCGTTTCGACGCCGCTGCGGGGGGCTATGGCGGCACCGTCGCGGTGTTGAACATGGGCAGTGGCAACATCGAAGTGGTGGCGGCCGGCAAGTCGGCCACCCAGGGTTTCAACGGCGTTACCCTGGATGCCGACAGCCTCAACGCCATGGGCGCAGCGCGCCTGATGCTGGGCGGCCTGACGCTGGTCAAGTACGGCCAGGGCGGCAACTACATCACCGTGGCCGAAGGCGTGAACACGCCCAAGGGCTCGATCACCTTGCGCGAGGGCGCCACCCTGGCCGCGCCGGAAGTGTTCCTGGTGAGCAACACCGGCGAGATCGTCCTGGAGCAGGGCGCCTCGATCAATACCCTGGGCCGAGGCAAGGCCAGCTATGACGCCCGTGACGGTTTCACCTACCAGGTGGCCAATATGCTGGCGGTGTCCAACGGCCTGCTCAACGTGATCAGCAAGGCCCAGGCCGGCGGACAGACCAGCGGTGGCATCCGGCTTGGGGTGTGCGCCAGCGCGCCGTGCAGCGGGCAGACCGCACTGTATTCCGATGGCAGCCTCGTTGCCTTGACCGACAACGCCTTCGAGCTGGGTGACCAGGTGCGCTACGGCACCCGCCACCTGAACCTGGGCCTGAACAACATCAACGTCGGCAGCCCGGAGGCGCTGGCGGCAGCGGCGGCGGGCAATCGCCTGCCCAGCGGCATGACCCTGACCCAGCAACTGCTCGACCGCCTGCTGCGCGGCGATACCCAGTTCGGCGCCCCGGCCCTGGAGACCTTGCAGCTCTCGGCCCGGGACGGCTTCAACTTCTACGGCAGCGCCAGCCTGGACACCTACGACCCGGCGACCGGCAAGTCGCTGCTGAGCAACCTGATGCTCTCCACCCCGGCGATCTACGGTGCCGGGGGCGCCAATGATGTGGCCAGCATCCACACCGCCAACCTGATCTGGCAGGGTTCCGAGACCCCGGCAGGCGCGGTGGTGGCCGGCGGTGCCGGAACCGGCAGCGGCCGCCTGCAAATCAATGCCGAACGCATCGAGTTCGGCTACGGGGCCTTTGCCCAGCCCAGCACCACCAAGAGTTTCGACCGCCTGGCCCTGGGTTTTGCCAACATCGACCTCAATGCCAGCCAGCGCATTACCGCCAACCACAAGGGCAGCCTGTCGGTCTACCAGAGCCAGGGCGCCTTCGATCCGCTCAAGGGGTTTGCCTACAGCGGCGGCAACCTGAATATCCTCACCCCACTGATGACCGGCGAGGCCGGCTCGGTGAACCGCATCATCGCTGGCGGCGCCATGGATATCGGCGCCTCGGCCGGCCCTCGTGGCCAGGCCAATGGCCAGGGCGCGGAACTGTCTCTGCAGGGCGACAGCATCCGCCTGGCCAGTGCCGTGGTGCTGCCCAGCGGCAAGGTGACCCTGGGGGCCCGGGGTGATGTCAGCCTGACCGATGCGGCGCTGATCGATGTGGCCGGCCGCACCATCGCCTTCAATGACCTGAGCAAATACGGCGCCGGCGGCGAAGTGCTGCTGCAGAGCGCTACCGGCAATGTGCTGCAGGCCATGGGCTCGACCATCGACCTTTCGGCCACCCATAACCAGGCCGGCAAGCTGCGGGCGGTGGCGCTGGACAGTGCGGCCGGACGGGTAGACCTGGCGGGCAAGGTCCTTGGCGGCAGCAGCGGTTACTACGATGCCGGCGGCACCCTGGTGCCGTTCCTCGGCGCCACGGTGGAAATCCAGGCCCAGCACCTGGGCAGCAGCGGCACCCTGGACGAGCAGTTCGCCGCCCTCAACCAGCGCCTGAACCAGGGCCAGGTTTTTGGCGCACGCAGCTTCCAGCTCAAGCAGGGCGACCTGACCATCGGCGACGGGGTCAGGGCCAGCACCGTCAACGTCTCGGTGGACAACGGCAGCCTGCGGGTTACCGGGCGAGTGGACGCCAGCGGCGAGCGGGTCGGCAGTATCAACCTGGCGGCCGGCAAGGGCCTGACCCTGGACGGTAGCGCGGTGCTCGATGCCCACGGCAGCAAGCTGCGGGTGGATAGCTACGGCAAGATCATCGACTCACCGAACCGCGCCAGCGTGGTGCTCAGCTCGGGCCAGGGCCGCCTGACCCTGGCCGACGGTGCGCGCATCGACCTGCGCCACGGCACCGACGTGGCTGTGGGCAGCGCGGCGGGGCAGAACGACGGTCGCAGCCGCGGCACCCTGGAGCTGAACGCGCCGCGCCTCGTCCAGGCGGACCAGAGCAGCAACGACATCGACATCGATGCCCGCGGCCCGCTGGATATCCAGGGCGCGCGCTCGATTGCGGTCAACGGCATGCTCCGCTACGACGATGCTCCGGAAAAAACCGACGCCACCGCCAGCGGCCGCCCTTACCAGGAAATCACCCAGGCCTACCTGGATGCCAAGCATGCCCAGAGCACGGCCTTTATCAACGCGGCCCTGCAAAACAGCGACCTGCTGCAGAACAAGCTGGCCGGCCTGAACAACGCCGGCTATGCCGACGCCTTCCATCTGCGGCCCGGGGTCGAGATCGTCAGCAAGAGCGCAGACGGCGACCTGGTGGTGCAGGGCGACCTGGACCTGTCGGGCTATCGCTATGCCAGCCTCAACCCCCACAGCCAGAAGACCTCGGTCTACGGTTCCGGCGAGGTCGGCAGCCTGACGCTGCGCGCCGGGGGCGACCTGAATGTCTATGGCAGCATCAACGACGGCTTCGCGCCGCCGCCTGCCACCGTGGACGACAAGGGCTGGGTGCTGCTGCCGGGCGTGGACTTCACCGGCGGCACTATCATCGTGCCGGGCAACGGCGTGACCCTGGCCGACGGCACCGCCTTCCCGGCGGGCAGTACCCTCAACTACGACCTGCCGATCAAGGGGCTGACCGTGGCCGCGGGCACGCGCCTGCCGGTCACGGCGACCCTGGACCAGACCCTGGTACTGCCGGCGGGTACGGTACTGGCGGCGGCGATTCGCGATGCCTCGGGCAACCTGCTGTTCGCCGCCGGCACCCTGCTCGGCGAGCCCCGGACCCTGGTCGCCGGCACCCGTCTGGAGGCCGGGACGCTGTTGACCCAGGGCACCCAGTTGCGGGCCATGACCTGGCCCAAGGGCGTGCCGCTGCCGCAAGTACACCTGGCCAATGTGAACAACAACATCGTCATGCTCGACGGCAGCAAGGCCCTGCCCAAGGGCGGGCTGATCCCGGCCGGCACCAACGTCAAGCTGCCGAGCGGCGTCGACTCGGTGCAGTTGCGGCCCGAAGACGTCGGGCGCCAGGGCAAGCTCTGGGCCATTGCGCCGATGCTTGCCGAAGGCTCGCAATCCTGGTCCCTGCGCCTGGTGGCCGGGGCCGATACCCGCGCAGCCGACAGCCGCATCGTGCAGGCCAACCCACGCAGCGGTGACTTGCATCTGGCGGACAGCCATTACGGGATGTTCGCCAAGGAACTGCCCAGCCAGGTGGTGCGGACCTGGACCCAGGTGGCGGTGGATGACCTGGCCGGCGTAGGGATAGTGGTCAAGGCCGGTGATCCGATCGACGAACAACTGCTGGTGGATCTGGGGCAGACCTCGATCGAGCAGTTCTGTGCCGACAGCCCGGCCTATTGCGCGATCAAGGCCAGCTACGCCTGGACCCAGCTGGCGGTGGACGAGCTGGCGGGCGCCGGGGTGGTGGTCAAGGCCGGCGATCCGATCGATGAGCAACTCCTGCTGGACCTGGGGCAGTCGTCCGTCGCGGCCTTCTGTGAAGAGTCGCCCGCCTTCTGCATGGCCCTGGACAGCAAGACCTATGGCGCAACGCCGTCCAGCAGCCGCTTCAGCGTGATCCGCACCGGCACCGGCGACCTTGAACTGCTCAGTGCCGGCAACCTGAGCATGGACTCGCTGTACGGGGTCTACACCGCCGGTACTTCCTCCACGGCGACGACGGCCGGCGATCCCTACAACCAGCCACGGGCCCTGGGAACGGGAGCCACGGTGCTCAATGACCCGGGCAGTTACTTCGAGCAGTTCGTCAATGGCAGCGGCACCAGCCTGTACCGCGCCTGGTACCCGGAGGCGGGGGGCAACCTGCGGGTCAGTGCCGGTGGCGACCTGACCGGCAATATCAGCAGTACCGCCAACGACAGCCGTGCCTGGCCCAACCCCAAGGACAACGGCCAGGACTCGGCCGAAGTGGGCAACTGGCTGTGGCGCCAGGGCAGCGGCGATGTCGCCACCGGCGGTTCGGCGCAACCCGTTGCCTGGTGGATCAACTTCGGCACCTATGCGGCCAACGGCAGCGCCGACCGGATGCTGGGCTTTACCGGGTTCGGCACCCTGGGCGGCGGCAACCTGGAGCTGAATGTCGGCGGTGACGCGGGCATCCTCCAGCGCCTGACGGACAGCGCCGGCGCCTCCACCGTGGCGCCCCGCAGCCAGGGGCTGGTGCTGGCCGTGGGCAGTACCGGCCGGGTCGCCAGCGATGGCAGCCTGCAACTGACCGGCGGTGGCGACCTGCGGGTGAACATTGCGGGCGCCTTGAACCCGGCCAGCAACCTGGTCATCGAGCATCGCAACGGGGTGGTGGTCAACCTGCGTGGCAGCAGCCATTTGCAGAGTGCCTCCCTGGGCAGCATCGACCTGCACTATGGCGGCACCGCCGTTGACCACAACCCCAGCGAAGCCCGGGCCTTCGACCCGTTGCGCGCCACCCGTGGCCTGGCCCAGGGCGGCCTGACCCTGGTGCCCGGCGATGCCACCTTCAACCTGCAGAGCCGCGGCGACCTGGTGGTGCAGAACGTCGAGGACCCGGGCCGGGTCCGCCAGTTCAACACCGCGCTCTTCAGCCGTGGCAGCCAGCAAGGCAGCGGCCGGAGCTGGTTCACCCTGTGGACCGAGCGTACCGCCATCGACCTGATGTCCCTGGGCGGCAACCTGACCCCGCTCACCAGCCCTGGCAGCACCGATCTGGCGGTGGTCTATCCGTCGATCCTCAGGGCCGTGGCAGCCAGTGGCAGCCTTTACTATGGCAAGGCCGCCAGCGCGCAAGTCGGCGACCTCAACTACCGGGTGCCGCTGTTCCTGGCGCCGGGCGCCGCAGGGCAGTTGCAGTTCCTGGCCCAGGACTCGATCTACGCGGGCGGTTTCACCGTCAGCCAGTCGGGCGCCGCGGCCGCTTCGGTGGCCACGCCCTGGCGTCCGGCATTTGTCGGCAGCATCGAGGGTGAAGTGGTGGCCAGCAACCTGTCGGTCAACGGCAACCCGGTCATCGGCTCGATCCTGCCGTTGTTCGCCTTCGGTTCCGGCAGCGTCTCCGGGCTGGTTGCCGGCCCGGCCGATCCGGCGCGTTTCTATGCGGTGAACGGCGACCTGATGGGGGTCAACAGCGGCCGGATCATCACCTTCGGCCAGGCGGCCTCCCAGTTGCACTCGGGGCAGACCTGGTACGAGGGCAGCCGCCCGGTGTGGATGATGGCCGGGCGCGATATCGTCAGCAGTGGCCGGACCTTCGGCGTCGAGGACCCGGTCAATGGCTCGACCTCCCAGGGCAACCTGTTCGTGCACAACAACCCCAGCGACATCTCCGTCGTCAGCGCCGGGCGCGACATCCTCTACAGCAACTTCAACGTCGCCGGCCCCGGCACCCTGGAACTGACCGCGGGGCGCAACATCCTCATGGAGGACAAGGTCAGCGTCACCAGCATCGGCGCCGTGGCGCCGGGGGACCGCCGGCCTGGGGCGAGCATCGTGATGCAGGCCGGGTTCGGCCCCAACGGCCCGGACTACCGGCGCTTCGTCGAGGCTTACCTGGACCCGGCCAACCTCGCCCAGCCGGGCGAAAGCCTGTCGGGCGCCCGGGTGGCCAAGACCTACGAGGGCGAACTGCTGGACTGGCTGGCCGAGCGCTTCGGCTTTGTCGGCGACAGCGCCCAGGCCCGGGCCTATTACGCGGCCCTGCCCGCGGAACAACAGCGGGTGTTTGCCCGGAATGTGTATTTTGCCGAGCTCAAGGCCGCCGGCCGCGAGTACACCGAGGAAGGCGGCATGCGCCAGGGCAGCTATGCCCGTGGCCGTGCGGCGATTGCCGGGCTGTTCCCGAGCACCGACGTGGCGGGCAACCCGATCACCTACCAGGGCGATATCACCTTGTTCGGCGGTGCCGGGGTGCACACCGACTTTGGCGGCAACATCCAGATGCTGACCCCCGGCGGCAACCAGACCTTCGGCATCGAAGGCACGGCGCCACCGGCCTCGGCGGGGATCATCACCCAGGGCGCGGGGGACATCCAGCTGTACTCCCTGGGCAGCATCCTGCTGGGCCAGAGCCGGATCATGACCACCTTCGGCGGCTCGATCATGGGCTGGTCGGCGGCGGGCGACATCAACGCCGGCCGCGGTTCCAAGACCACCGTGGTCTATACACCGCCCAAGCGGGTCTACGACAACTGGGGCAACGTCAGCCTGTCGCCGTCGGTGCCCAGCACCGGGGCGGGGATCGCCACTCTCAACCCGATACCCGAAGTGGCGGCCGGCGACATCGACCTGATCGCGCCCCTGGGCACCATCGATGCCGGCGAGGCGGGGATCCGGGTCTCGGGCAACGTCAACATCGCCGCTCTGCGGGTGGTCAACGCGGCGAACATCCAGACCCAGGGCAAGTCCAGCGGGGTGCCGGTCACGGCGGCGGTCAACACCGGCGCCATGACCTCGGCCAGCGCCGCCGGCTCCGCCGCGTCCCAGGCCGCGGAAGATGCGGCCCGCAACCAGCAGGCGGCGGCCAAGCAGGGCCGGGCGTCCATCGTCACCGTGGAAGTGCTGGGCTTTGGTAGCGAACCGGTGCAACGCCCCCGTGAAGACGCCAGCCGCGCCCCGGGCTACAACCCCGACAGCCCGGTGCAGGTGCTGGGCGCCGGGCCCTTGAGCGACCAGGCCCGGGCGCGCTTGACCGACGAGGAGCGCGGGCAACTGACGCTGTAGGTTCTCTCGTGGTAGCAAGGCTTGGGGGCGATCGTCGATCGCCCCTTTTTTTGGGAGCAGGGGAGGTGCTATTCCAGACGGGAATACAATGAATAAAAACAATGAATTTTAATTATCAAACCGCAGGGCCTAGCCTGTCCCGATCCTTTGAATGGAGCCCTGCCATGACCTCATCCTCGGTAAACCCGGCTGAAAAATTCGACCGCTCGCGAGCCGACGAATACGCCCGCCAGAGCCGTATCGCCCTGGCGGGCTACGACGCCTGCCATGACCTTGCCGCCTGCATGTTGGCGGCCAGCCTGGGTGAGGGGCGTGCGGCCCACATCCTGGCCGTGGGGGCCGGTGGCACGGCCCAGGAGATTATCGCCATGGCTTCCCTGGAACCGGGCTGGCGCTTTACCGCTGTAGACCCCTCGGCACCGATGCTCGAGGCAGCGCTCCAGCAGTTGCAGGCGCAGGGTTTGCTGGAGAGGACCGAAGTGCGTCTGGCCACGGTGGACGAACTGGCGGCGGACGAACCCTTCGACGGGGCCACGCTGATCGGCGTGCTGCACCATCTGCCCGGTGATGAAGCCAAGCGGCAATTGCTGCGGGCCATCGCCCGGCGCCTCAAGCCCGGCGCGCCGCTGATCGTCGCCGGCAATCATTACGCCTACGCCAGCCAGCCCCTGCTGCTGGCGGCCTGGGGGCAACGCTGGCGCCAGCAGGGCGCGACGGCGGATGAGGTACACGCCAAGCTGGGGAAAATCCTTCAAGGCGCCGACCCGCCCCATTCCGAGGCGGCGGTGCAACGGTTGCTCGAAGAGGGCGGTTTCAGCGCGGGAACACGTTTCTTCAGCAGCCTGTTCTGGGGCGCCTGGTTGAGCCGCAAGAGTCGCTGAGGGGCCGCTCGAACATGCCTGGCACGCCTTCAGGCCGGCAAGCTCCACAAGGTCATCACTCATGGAGTGTCGCCGCATGCCGGGCCAGCCCGCGAGGCTGGTATCGCCTTTGAGCATCTGCTGTGCATGAGCAATGTGCCGCCACTGGCGGCCTCGCCTCCCTGTCGGGCAGCCCAGGCGCCGATTGCCGAGCGCCTGGGCATCAATGATCACGCGCCGGCCCTCCTGGCCTGTTCCAGGTTGGCCGCGCCCAGCCAGTAGAACAGCCCGCCGGCGACTATGAACGCTCCCAGCATGTAGAAGATCCAGTGCGCCGGGTGGCTGGCCAGGACCATGCCGCAGAGTATCGGGCCCAGGGCGCCGCCGAGGTTGGAGAGGTTCTGCGCGCCGTAATACAGGCCTCGCAGGTGTTCGGGGGCGATCAGGTCGATGAACATGTACTCGGCGGGAAACACGATGATTTCCCCCAGGGTGAACACCACCATCGACAGCACCCACAGCGCCAGGCTGGTGGCCAGGCCGAAGCCGCTGACCCCCAGCAGGAACAGGCCCAGCCCCAGCGCCAGCCAGCGGCTCAGGTGGCGCTGGGTAATCCTGCGGCCGATGGCGTATTGCAAGGCGATCACCAGCAGCGCATTGGTCGCCACCAGGGTGCTGATGATGCGGTAGGTGGCCTCGGCCGAGGTGGTGACCACCAGGTACTGCGACAGGTATGCCGAGAACTGGCCAAAGACCACGGCGCTGAGCAGGCCGCCCAGGGTGAAGCACACCAGGCGGTAATCCCGTAGCAGCTGTTTGCCCAGGGCCGCGAAGGATAGCGGCGCTGGCGTCGGGCCGGCGGCGCTCAGCTGTCTGTCGCCCCAGCGCATATGGATCGCCAGGAACCCGGCGCCCAGGGCGGCGGAGATCAGGAACGGCAGGCTGATGTCCAGGCGCGCCAGCCCGGCGCCGAGGAACGGGCCCACGGCGTAGCCGATATTGGTCAGGGTGTATTTGATCGAGAAGGCTTCGCTGCGCTGTTCCACCGACAGGCGCTGGGCAAAGCCGGCCTTGATCGCGATGTCGATCACCGCATAGGCCAGGTTGACCAGCACCAGGCACAGGTAGAACAGCCACAGCTGGCGGGCACTGAAGGCGCCGATGAAGCCCAGGGTGAACAGCGCGCAGCAGGCCAGGATCAGCCGGTAGCTGGGCGTGCGGTCCACCAGGAAACCACCGTAGAGGCTCAGCAGCGAGCCGAGGATCATGCTGCTGCCGATCACCAGGCCGATGTCGCTCACTTGCAGGCCGAAAGCACTGCTCAGGTAGATCACCAGGTAGGGCAGGGTGATTGCCCGGGCCAGGGTCAGCACCAGGGTGCCGGCCAGCAGCAGGTTGATTGCTTTCGGGTAGCTTTTCAGGGTGCGCAGCATCCGTGCCTCATCGGTCTGTAACGGCGTTTTTGAGAATGGCAGCCAGCTTACTGGGGAATCTGGTTCTGTTTTATGATGTTTTTTACCCAGTGAATGGAATCAGATTCATGAATAAGAGGCGCCAATGTTTTCTTCCGAACGCTTGAAGGGGATCGATGTGTTTGTCTGCGTGGCCGACTGCGGCAGCTTCAAGGCCGCCGCCGAACGGCTCAACCTTACGGCTTCCGCCGTCAGCAAGGCCATCGCCCGGCTGGAAGGGCGCCTGCAGGCGCGGCTGTTCCAGCGCACCACCCGCAGCCTGGCGCTGACCGACGCGGGCACGGCCTTCTACCGCACCTGCAGCGGGGTGCTGGCAGACCTGGAAGAGGCCGAGCTGGCGCTGAACGCGGAAAACTCCGAGCTGCGGGGGCGGGTGCGCATCGACCTGCCCGGGACCTTCGGCCGCTCCCAGGTGCTGGGCGCCGTCCTTCGCTTTGCCCGGGAGCATCCGGGCTTGCAGCCGCACATCACCTTTTCCGATCCCGGTGTCGAGCCGCTTGAAGCCGGTGCGGACATCGCCGTGCGCCTTGGCGGCTCGGGGCAGTGGCCGGCGGCGCTGGGGCACCGCTGCCTGGGCCGCGAATGGCACCTGTTCTGCGCCTCGCCCGACTACCTGCGCAGCCATGGCGTGCCGCTGACCGACCAGGACCTTGAGCGCCATCAGTGCATTGCCTATGGCTGGGTGGATGGCCGGGTCAGCCCCTGGAACTTCGCCAGCGGCCGCCCGGGTGAGAGTGAGCGCCGGGTGATGTCCGCCAGTTGCGTGGTGGGCGATGGCGAGGGGCTGTTGATGGCGGTGCAGCAAGGCTATGGCATTGCGCAACTGCCTTCCTGGCTGGTCAAGCGCCAGTTGGAGGACGGAAGTCTGGTGGAGGTGCTGCCGCAATGGGCCAGCGAAGGGCAGGCGATCCATCTGCTGTGGCTGAAAAGCCGGCAGGGGTTGCCCAAGGTCAGTGCATTGCTGGAGATGCTGGAACGGAATCTGCGGGGATAACGATGAGAAAAAATGGCAGGGGCGGCTGGATTCGAACCAACGCATGGCAGGATCAAAACCTGCTGCCTTACCGCTTGGCGACGCCCCTGTAGCTGTTGCGACGTTACTTGCCTGAACTGCCGGCCCGGGGAGGGCCGCTGCAAGAACGGGCGCAAATTTATCAACTTATGTGCCGGCTGTGAAGCCCCCCATGCAAAAAAATGAGTTTGAAAACAGCTGCTTAGTCTTTTTCAGGGCGATTTTATCCGTCCCGGGGTTCAAGGGACCAGGTAGCCGGGCTGTGAATCCTTCAGCGGCCGGGCCATGTCCAGTGCGCGGCGGATGGCCCGCAACTCCGCCCCTTCAAGGGCGCGCCGGCCAAATTGATAGTCGTCGCCCCCCGGGCCCAGGTGCACCGAAAGCAGCCCGAACAGCTGCTCGCCCACTGCTTCGATGAACATTTCCATATAGCTTTCGTAACGGCCGTAGGCGCACAGGTAGATCAGCCCCTGGACCTCGGCGCGCTCGCACTCGTGAATGTCATCCCAGGTCAGGCAACTGCCCTGTTCGCCACTGATCAGCGGCAGGTGCCAGGCGTTCGGTGCGAGCGGTTGGGCGCGCAGGGCCGCCGGTAGCGGCTGGCAGGACAGCACCTGGAAGCGGTACCTGAGCCTGCCGTGGTGGTTGGCATGCCGTGGCGCGGGCGGCTCGGCGGCCGGGCCGGTGATCCGCACGTGCAGCAGGTGGCTCAGGGCGATTTCCGAGGGTTGCTCGTTCCAGCCATTGAGGTCCGCCAGCGGCGGGCACCAGATCAGTTGCAGGGTTTCACCGAGCACGATGCCGTCCTGGCGTTGGAAGAAGGCTGAGCTTTGCTCGCCCACCACTGGCAGCAGGTCGCGCAGCTGCAAGGTCGGCGCGCCGTAGTCGATGCCCAGGTCGGTGGACCAGAACAGGGGGGTGCAGGTTCTCAGGGTTGCCGGCATGGACGCGAGCCTGTGATGGGGAAGGGGAGGATTCTTCGGTAACTGGCGCCGGATGTCACCTCTGTCTGACTCAATCGGCTACATCCGCTGGCTCAATGTGACCGTGACAGCCCGCTGCCGCGCACTAGTATAGGGAGCCTTGGGCAAGACCTATAAGAACAGCAGAAGGACACACACGCATGCGACGCTGGAACGGCTGGGGGGATGCATCCACGGTGGTCGAATTGCCGGCCCAGGGCGCGGGGTTTCTCGCCGAGCGCCTGGGGCCGGGACACAGGTTGCCGGAGGCGACCCTGGAGCAGGCCCTGGCCCGGGTGCCGGCATCGCGCCTGCAAGCCCATGACTTGTACAGCATCAGCGCCGAGGACCGGCTGCTGCACGCCCGCGGCCAGAGCCTGGCGGACTGGCTGGCGCTGCGCGAGGGCGAGCTGGGGGCCTACCCGGACGCCGTGGCGTTCCCGGAAACCGCCGAACAGATCCGCCAGCTGCTGGCCCTGGCCGAGGACCGCGACCTGTGCCTGATTCCCTACGGCGGGGGCACTTCGGTGGCCGGGCACATCAACCCCGGCTGGTCCCAGCGGCCGGTGCTGACGGTGTCCCTGGCGCGCATGAGCCGCCTGCTGGACCTGGACGAAGACAGCCTGCTGGCGACCTTCGGTCCCGGGGCCAGCGGCCCTCAGGTGGAAAGCCAACTGCGGGCCCGGGGCTACACCCTGGGGCACTTTCCCCAGTCCTGGGAGCTGTCGACCCTGGGCGGCTGGGTCGCCAGCCGTTCCAGCGGCCAGCAGTCGTTGCGCTACGGGCGCATCGAGCAGCTGTTCGCCGGCGGCACCCTGGAAACCTTTGCCGGGCCAATGCCCATCGCCACCTTTCCGGCGTCCGCCGCCGGGCCGGACCTGCGCGAGGTGGTGCTGGGCAGCGAAGGGCGCTTCGGGATCATTTCCGAGGTCAAGGTGCGGGTCAGCCGCCTGCCCGATGACGAACGCTTCTACGGGGTGTTCCTACCCGACTGGCAGCAGGCCCTGCAAGCGGTGCGCGCCCTGGCCCAGGCCCGGGTGCCGCTGTCGATGCTGCGCCTGTCCAATGCCCTGGAGACCGAAACCCAGCTGGCCCTGGCCGGCCACCCGACGCAGATCGCCTGGCTGGAAAAGTACCTGGCCTTGCGCGGCGCCGGGGCGGGCAAGTGCCTGTTGACCTTCGGCGTGACCGGCAACCGCCGGCAGAATGCCTTGTCCCTGCGCCAGGCGCGCCAGCACCTGAAGGCTTTCGGCGGGGTGTTCACCGGCACCCTGCTGGGCAAGAAATGGGCGCAGAACCGCTTTCGCTTTCCCTACCTGCGCGAAAGCCTGTGGAACGCCGGCTACCTGGTGGACACCCTGGAGACCGCCACCGACTGGAGCAATGTCGACCGCCTGCTGCAACGCATCGAGCAGAGCCTGCGTGACGGCCTGGCCGCCGAGGGCGAGCAGGTGCATGTGTTCACCCACCTGTCCCATGTCTATGGCGAAGGGTCGAGCATCTACACCACCTACGTGTTCCGCCCGGATGCCCAGTACCCGGCGACCCTGGCCCGCTGGCAGGCGCTCAAGCACGCTGCCAGCCAGACCATCGTCAACCACCGCGGCACCATCAGCCACCAGCACGGCGTGGGCAAGGACCATGCGCCGTACCTGCTGCGGGAGAAGGGCCCGCTGGCCATCGATGCGCTGCAGGCCCTGAGCCGCCACTTCGATCCGGCCGGGCGCCTCAACCCCGGCACCCTTTTGGAGCCCCGTGAACCATGAGCCAGGACTGGAATGCCCAGTGGCGCCAAGAGGCGCTGCCCGGGCTGGCGGCGCAAGCCTGGGACTTGATCGTGATCGGCGGCGGCATCAGCGGCGCCGGCATCCTGCGCGAAGCGGCGCGGCGTGGCTGGCGCTGCCTGCTGCTGGAACAGCGAGACTTTGCCTGGGGCACCTCCAGCCGCTCCTCGAAGATGGTCCATGGCGGCTTGCGCTATATCGCCAAGGGCCAGTGGCGCCTGACCCGGGATTCGGTGCGCGAGCGCCAGCGCCTGTTGCAGGAGGCCCCGGGGCTGGTGGAGCCCATGAGCTTCCTGATGCCCCATTACCGCGGCAAGTTTCCCGGGCCCAGGGTGTTCGGCGGCCTGCTGAGTGTGTATGACGCCTTGGCGGGGCGGCGCAATCATCGCTTTTACGATGCCCGGCAGCTGGCTTTCCTGGCCCCCGGGGTCAAGGAGCCGGGGCTGTTGGGGGGGACCAGTTTTCTCGACGCCCTGACCGACGATGCGCGGCTGGTGATGCGGGTGCTGGCCGAGGCCCGGGCCGATGGCGCCCAAGTGTTCAACGGCGTTCGGGTCACCCGCCTTTTGCGCGAGAACGGGCGGGTCTGCGGGGTGCAGATCGAGGACAGTGAAGGCGGGCAGCCGCAGCAGGTGCGCTGCGCGGCCGTGGCGGTCGCCACCGGCGCCTGGGCCGAGCGCCTGCGCCCGGCGGACCGCGTGCGCCAGCTGCGGCCCTTGCGCGGCAGCCATCTGCTGCTGCCGGGCTGGCGCTTGCCGGTGGCCCAGGCCTTCAGCTTCATGCATGCCGAGGATGGCCGGCCGGTGTTCGTCTTCCCCTGGGAGGGCGCCACCGTGGTCGGCACCACCGACCTGGATCACCGCGATGACCTGGACCAGAGCGCCAGCATCAGCCAGGAAGAGCTTGAGTACCTGCTGGCCGCCTGTGCCCAGCAGTTTCCCCAGGCCCTGATCACTGCCGGCGACGTGCTGTCGACCTGGGCCGGGGTGCGCCCGGTGGTGGCCAGCAGCGACGGCCAGCAGGGCAAGCCTTCCAATGAAACCCGCGAGCATGTGCTGTGGCAGGAACCCGGCTGCGTGACCCTGGCCGGCGGCAAGCTCACCACCTTCCGGCCCCAGGCCATCGAAGTGCTGCAGGCCTGCGGGGCGATGCTCGGGCGTGAAGTGGTGGACGACGGCGCCCCGGTCTTCACGCCTGTGGCGCCCCTGGAGATCCCTGGCCTGAGCGGCGCCCAGGTGCGGCGCCTGGCTGGCCGCCACGGCCGCCATCTGCCGCGGCTGGCGCAGTGGGTGGCGACCCTGGGCGGCGATTGCGTCGGCGCCAGCGACACCCTGTGGGCCGAGCTGGCGTTTGCCGCCGAGGCGGAAATGGTCCTGCACCTGGACGACCTGTTGCTACGCCGCACCCGCATCGGCTTGCTGCTGGCCGAGGGCGCCGCCCAGTACCTGCCGGCCATCCGCCGCCTGTGCCAGCCACAGCTGGGCTGGGACGACGAGCGCTGGCAGGCCGAGGAACAGCGCTACCGGGCCCTGTGGCAACGCCATCACAGCCTGCCGCCACTCGCCTAACGATGCTCAACCAAGAGAGCCCCATGGATAACCACAACAACAATAAGCAGGACTACCTGCTGGCCATCGACAACGGCACCCAGAGCGTTCGTGCGCTGCTGTTCGACCTCAAAGGCAACCTGCTGGGCAAGGGCAAGGTGGAGCTTGAAGCCTATTTTTCCAGCCGGCCCGGCTGGGCCGAACAGCACCCGGACTACTACTGGGCCAAGCTCGGCGAAGCCTGCCAACTGCTCTGGCAGCAGACCGGCATCGACCGTTCGCAGATCCGCGGCGTGTCCCTGACCACCCAGCGCGGCACCCTGATCAACGTCGATGCCCAGGGCCGCGCGCTGCGCCCGGCGATCCTCTGGCTCGACCAGCGCCAGGCCGAGGTCGAAGGCAAGATCAAGGGGCCCTGGGGCTGGCTGTTCAAGTTGATCGGTGCCGAGGCCACGGTGGATTATTTTCGCGCCCAGGCCGAGGCCAACTGGGTGGCTCAGGAGCAGCCCGAAGTGTGGGCCGCCACCGAGAAGTTCCTGTTGCTCTCGGGCTTTCTCACCCATCGCCTGACCGGCAATTTCGTCGACTCGGTGGGCTGCTGCGTGGCCTACCTGCCGTTCGACTACAAACGCCTGCGCTGGGCCGCCCCCAGTGACTGGAAGTGGCAGGCCCTGGCGGTGCGCCAGGAGCAGTTGCCGACCCTGCTCAAGCCAGGGGAAACCCTGGGCCGGATCACCGCCGAGGCCAGCCGCCATACCGGCATACCCGAAGGCCTGCCGCTGATTGCCGCGGGTGCCGACAAGGCCTGCGAAGTGCTGGGCTCGGGCGTCCAGGACTCGACCACCGCCTGCCTGTCCTACGGCACCACGGCCACCATCACCACCACCCGCTCGCGTTACCTGGAAGTGGTGCCGCTGATCCCGCCGTACCCGGCGGCGGTGCCGGACCACTACAACTGCGAGGTGATGATCTTTCGCGGCTACTGGATGGTTAGCTGGTTCAAGCAGCAGTTCGGCCTGCGCGAAGTGCAGCAGGCGGCGGAGCAGGGGCTGGAGCCGGAGCAGCTGTTCGATGCCCTGGTCCAGGCGGTGCCGCCCGGGTCCATGGGCCTGACCCTGCAACCCTACTGGTCGCCGGGCATCCGCGAGCCGGGCATGGAAGCCAAGGGGGCGATGATCGGCTTTGGCGACGTGCACACCCGGGCGCACATCTACCGGGCCATTCTCGAAGGCCTGGCTTATGCCCTGCGCCAGGGCATGGAGCGCATCGAAAAGCGCTCCAGGCTGAAGATCAGCCGCCTGCGGGTGGCCGGCGGCGGCTCCCAGAGCGACGCGGCCATGCAACTGACGGCGGACATCTTCGGCCTGCCGGTGGAGCGGCCCCATGTCTATGAAGCCTCGGGGCTGGGTGCGGTGATCGCCTGCGCGGTGGGCCTGGGGCTGTACCCGGACTTCGCCACGGCCATCAGCGCCATGACCCGGGTTGGCGCAGTGTTCGAGCCCCAGCCCCAGGCGCAGCAGATGTACCAGCGGCTGTACAGCGAGGTCTACCTGCGCATGTACCGCCAGCTCAAGCCGCTGTACCAGAGCATTCGCGAGATCACCGGTTACCCGGCTTAGCGAAAGCGCCGGCCAGCGGCCGGCAGGGGGGGCGAACCTCTGCGGGGTAAAAAGTTCTTCCAGGCGCCAGGGCTGATCTATCGTGATCAAGGGGCAGGGCCCCTTCGACCCCCCACGCCTGCGAGACGAGCATGAACCGCCAGGAAGCGCTGAACATCCTGTGGAAGCGACTGTTCCTCATCTTTGTGCTGCTATTGGCGGCATCCCTGGTGTCGGTGGCCATGGCCGATGGCTACACCATTCCCTCGGTGGTGTTCATTGCCGGCAACATCGGCGGCTATGTCGGTTTTCACCGCCAGCTTTCCAGCCTCAGCGAGGAGGAAATCATCGGCCTGTGCAGTTCCTGGTTCAGCCTGGTGCTGCCGTCATTCATCGGCGGCATCCTCGCGGGGCTGCTGTATATCCTGTTCATTTCCGGGGTGGTGCAAGGGGAGCTGTTTCCAAAGATCGTCGCCGATGAAACCTGTCGCTACAGCGAGAACAGCTTCTATGTGATCTTCTGCCAGCACGCCGGTGGCTATGCCGCCTACGCCAAGCTATTGTTCTGGTCCTTTGTCGCGGGGTTCAACCAGAACTACGTGGTGGACCTGATCGACAACATCAAGGGCAGCCAGAAGACGGAGAATCAGCCATGAGTGAACAGAGCAAAGGGCCGGCGTCGTACTTCCCCTCCATTGAAAAGCACTACGGCCAGCCCATCGGGCACTGGCTGGAGCTGCTGGCAACGGTCGACGGCAAAAAGCATATGGAGCTGGTGGCCTGGCTCAAGACCGAACACGGCATGGGCCATGGCCACGCCAATGCCCTGGTGGCGCACTTCCTGGCGGCCAGCAAGGGCCGCTAGTCCCCGGGGCGCCATTCTTCGCCAGTGAAAGCCTGACTGCCGACATCCGCTTTCCTGGCGAAAAAAGCCAAATTCCCCTGTGTTCTCTTCGTTCTTTCCTACGTCGCACCTTGCATTGCCCTCTTTCTGCCTGTCGGAGTTTTCTCGATGTCTTCGCCAAAATCCTTGCCCACGGCCCTGTTGGGCCTGGCCCTGGCCTGCCCGGCATTTGCCGAAACCCGTGCCGTGGAGCTGGCTCCGGCGCAGGTCCTGGGCCAGGAACAGGGCGGTGAGGGGCAGCCGGCGCAGGAGGCTGCGGCGCGGCTGGCCCAGGTGCCCGGCGGCACCAATGTGGTGGACATGCGCCGCCCGCTGCAGGGCCGGGTGGCCAGCAACCAGGATGTGCTGGCCTACCAGCCCGGGGTCTATGCCCAGTCGGCGGGCAACGAAGGGGTGAAGATCTCGATCCGCGGCTCGGGCATCAACCGCGCGCCGGGTGCCCATGCCTCGGGGCTGTATACGATGCTCGACGGCTTGCCCCTGACCGGCCCCGGTGGCACGCCCTATGAATTGCTGGAGCCCTTGTGGGTCGACCACGTGGAAGTGCTGCGCGGCGCCAACGGGTTCGACCGTGGCGCCCTGGCCCTGGGTGGCGCCATCGATTACGTCAGTCACACCGGCTATGACGCACCGCTGTTGCAGGTACGCTACGCCACCGGTAGCCACGGTTATCAGCAGCGTCAGGTCAGTTCCGGGCAAGTGCTGGGGGATTTCGACTATTACGTGTCACTGACCGACTCCAATGCCGACGGCTACCAGGATCACACCCGCAGCCAGAGCAAGGGGCTGATCGGCAACTTCGGCTACCGCTTCAACCCGAACCTGGAAACCCGCTTCTACCTGCGCTACCGCGAGACCGACAACGATCTGGCCGGGCGCGTGACCAAGCGCTCCATCGAACACGACCCGCGGGCGGCCAACCCGGCCTACGTCAGCCGCGACGACCGGCGCAAGCAGCCGGGCAGTACCTTTGTCGGCAACAAGACCACCTATTACCTGGACGACGATTCGAGTATCCAGGCCGGGCTGGTGTACCACGACTACCCCATGGACCTGCGCGAAGGCCCCAACCGCCTGAAGGTGGCCTACAGCGACGTCAGCGGCACCCTGGACTACAAGCGCCGCGACAGCCTCTGGGGCCTGGAAAGCCGCAGCACCCTGGGCCTGCGGGTGACCAAGCACCTGCCCAATGACGGTGCCAGCGAGTTCGTGCGCATTCCTGGCGGCAATACCAAGACCTACGCGCCGGGCACGCGGATCCGCAACTTCACTTACCAGGGCTCGGACACCGTCCTGCACGTTGGCAATGACCTGGAGATCGCCGACGACCTGTGGCTGACCACCGGGCTGGCGGCCATCTACACCCGCCGCGAAAGCGCGGTGACCTACCCCGAGGGCGGCGGCAAGACCAGCCTTGGCGACTGGGACTACGCGCCGCGCCTGGGCCTGCGCTACCAACTGAACCCGGATCTGCAACTGTTCGCCAACCTCAGCCGCTCGGTGGAAGCGCCACACCCCTGGTCGCTGATCTATAGCTCGAACCTGCGTTTTCCGAAAACCAGCGGCGTCGCTTACGGTGCTCAAAGCAATCCGGTCAAGCTGCGCAATCAGACCGCTACCACCCTGGAACTGGGCGGGCGCGGCGACAGCAGCCTGGGCCAGTGGAGCCTGGCCTGGTACTACGCCCAGGTGCGCCACGAACTGCTTTCGGTGCTGCCGGATGCCAACGCCACCACGCCTTACGAACTCAACGCCAGCCCCACCGTGCACCAGGGCGTGGAAGCCAGCCTGCAGAGCGAGCTGTGGTCGCGCCCGGGCGTCGGCCGCCTGAGCTTGCGCCAGGCCTATACCTTCAGTGATTTCCACTACCGCGACGATCAGCGTTTCGCCGACAACCGCCTGCCGGGCCTGCCCATGCACTACTACCAGGGCGAGCTGCGCTACGACTGGCCCCTGGGCTTCTTCGCCGCGGTCAATACCCAGCTGGTGTCCAAGGTGGCGGTGGATTACGCCAACAGCTACTACGCCGATCCCTATGCGCTGTTCGGCGCCACCCTGGGCTACAACGCGCCGAAGAACGACTGGCAGACCTGGGTCGATGTGCGCAACCTGACCGACAAGCGCTACGCCGCCACCGTGACCCCGGGCTATGACGACAAGGGGCTGGACGCGGCGCGTTCAACGCCGGGGGAGGGGCTGGGGGTGTACCTGGGGGTGTCCTGGAGCCTGCGCTGAAAGCAGGGCCGCGAGCGAGCCGACACCCGCCAATGAAAGTGCCCGCAGCAGCGGGCACCTGGTTAATGCCGGGCGGTGTCAGCCCGGGCGGCAGTGATTTACCACTGGCCCGAGAACACGCAGGTCAGCGCTTCGATGGCGCTGAACTTCCACAGCGAGTCGCCGCAGTCGCTGGCAAAGGCGTGGGCGTTGGAGGCGGTGAGGGCCAGGGCGATGGCCGAGGCATAGATGATTTTCTTGAGCGACATGGGAAAACTCCTTGTTATGAATCCGCACGTTCTTGTAGGCGCCGTCCTGAAGGGGGGGCTGCTGCGGACTATAGGCCCGTGCTGCCCCCGGCACTATTAGCCCGAATGTGCTAATGGCCCATGCGCATCACTGTGCCGCCCGGCCCAGGCTCAGTTGCGAAAATACAGCTCGTCCAGCTGCCGCCGGCGTATCACCAGGTACTCCTCCCAGACCTTGGGGAAATCCTCGTCCCGGGTCAGGGGGAAGGTCAGGTAGTAAGTCCGACCGGTGACACTGATGTACTCCCGCACCCGCTTGTACGCCGGCTGTTCCAGCAGCGAGATGTATTCGTCATAGGCGTAGTGGTAGTGGGAAATCGTCACCCGATGGGGCGCGATCATGCAGCGGGAGAAGTCGATCACCCAGCCATGGCTCATGTCGCTGCCCAGGTAGCCGTAGACCCCATCCTCGGAGAGGCTGATGGCTTTTCGTGCCTGTACCCCATCCTCATCGTTGACCAGCACTATCTGGCTTTCGAAGTAGCGGATGGCCTGTTGCTCGGGGCCGCGCAACTGCAGGTTCCAGCCGACGGCGCCCATGCGGAACTCGCCCTGTTCGGTATATTCGGCAGTCCAGCCGTTGGCGAGGGTAATGCTGTGTGTGGTCATTGTCGTCCTGGTGATGGCTGTCCCTGAAGGCTGGGGATTGTACGTCAGCCGCTGTGCGAAACGGCAGGGCCCGTGGCGCCCGGTCAGTCATGCCAGCATGCGAGCTGTCCTGTGACTGTGGCCGTGCCCTGTGGCTAGTTCGCCAGTGCGTGGCGCAGATGCGCCAGGGCCCGGGTTTCGACCTGGCCCTGGTCGCTCCCCGGATTGAAGACCGCGCAGCAGGCGCTGGTGCCGGCGACGTTGGCGCGATAGACCGCCAGCGTGCTGCCGGGGCCGCTGCCGGTGTGGCCGTAGAGCGTCAGGCCAGACTCGACACTGCCCACCATCAGGCCCATGGCATAGCCGGGAGCGACCCAGGGCCGGCCGGCCATCGGCCCGCCCAGAACCTGGGCCTGCTGCATGCCTGCCAGCAGTGCCGGGGGCAATAGCGCGCCGCTCAACAGCCGATCCAGCAGCAGCGCCGCCTCCGCCAGGGGCCCCACCAGCAGGCCGTGGTAGACCCAGCCGGGGTGGTAGTCGCCCAACTGGCCCAGGTCCACATCCCGCAGGTCTTCGCGGGTCACGGCGAGGCGTGTGCGAGACAGGCCCAGGGGCGCCAGTACCCGTTGTTGCAGGGCAAGGTGCAGGGGCAGGTCCGTCGCCTGCTGGATCAGTTGCGCCACGAACAGGTAGCCCACATTGGAGTAGCGCCACTGGCTGCCGGGGGCGTAGCGCAGGCGGCTGGCGTCCAGGCGCTGCAGCATCTGTGCACCGGGCCATGCATCCTCGTTGCGCAAAACCGCGTCGTGGTAGTCGCTCAGCTCGCTGTAGTCCGCCAGCCCGGCCTGATGCCGCAGCAACTGGCGCAGGGTGAAGGGGCCCTCGGGCAGCGGCTCATCCAGCCCCAGCAGGCCGTCGCGCACCAGGGTCAGGGCCGCTGCGCTAAGCACGGTCTTGGTGAAGCTCCACCAGGGCACCAGTGGCTGGGGTTGCTGTGGGGCCAGTGGTTGGCCGTTGTGGATCAGGGCATGAAGCACGGAGGGGATGTCCTTGATGGGCTGTGTTGCCGCGCGCTGTTGGGTCAATCAGGCCGTGAGCGGCCCTGCAGGGTACGGCATAATGCGCGGCCGTTTTGGCTAAACCTAGGAATTGATCAGGAGGATCAGGCTGGCTATGTACAGACTTGGGCACATGATAGACAACCAGTGGGTCGAGCACAGTTATCCGCCGGTATTCGTGTTGGCCTCCATTGGCGAGGGGCAGCGCGTGGTGGCGGGCGTTCCAGGCTCGGACCCGCAGGTCCTGCTCAGCCTGCTGGGCTGCCTGGCCGAACCGCTGGTGCTGCTGTTCGTGCTGCACACGCCCCGGGACGAATCGCAAGCCGGACGCTACTGGAGCCCGCAGCTGTCGCGTGAAGACGTTCAGGATTTCATCTACGACTTCAAGCCACTGCTCTGTGGCGACAGCCGTTTCGACCTGTGGGTCCACTCGCCCGAGCAACAGGCCACCGTGGTCTGGGACCGGCACAACCTGATCTATGGCTACGGGCCGCTGGAAGACTACGCCACGGCCCTGCGCGCACTGGGCTTCGGCCATGGCGAGCCGCAGTTGCCCGTGCCCCATACCCACCACTACCACCCGCAGCTGGACGACCTGTGCCGGCAGTTGCTCACCCACTTCGATTGGCAGCACTCGCCATTGCGACCTGAGGATGAGCAGTGATGGTGCAATCAAGCCCACTCATGCTCGGTCAATCTTTTGAATTCAGTGCAGGCCTCGTCAAACTGTTGCCTGGAGAATTCGGCGCGTTGAGCGTTGCTGTTCCAGGCCACCGCAGTGACCAGTCCGTCGATCACTGTGACGGCTCGTCCAAAACGTTCCCAGATCAGCTTGTCTCCCCGTACCACCTGCTCGACCACGGCCACTGTGCAACTTAGATCCATGTCGTCGGGGCAGATCAGCAACGGGACGATGCTCGAGCAATCCTCGCTCGCGGGAGCCAGTAACTGCCAGGCAAGTTCTGCGTGCTCGTCGTCGATCAGCCAGCCCTGGGCCGGTACCAACCCCTCGGTGCTGTCTGCCCCCGAGCCATCGTAGATGACCCCCTTGATCCAACTGTCCAGGGGGACGTCGTCGAGGGTGAAGACGGGGTGGGGGGCCTTGGTGTATTTCGATTGATGCATTGCAGCGCGAATGTGGTTCATGGGGTCTCGCCAACGGGTTGAGCGCAAAAGGTCATGCGCAAAGGGGACTCGAAGGGACGGCGTTGAGGAACGGGGCCGTTGCGGCCCCGGTCCCGGTTTGTCACTGGCCGCTATGCAAGGCCGGCGTGCGCGGTGGTATCAGGCGCTTGCTGCCGGTGGCCTCGAAGGCCGAAGCCAGGCGCAGCAGGCTCGAGTCGTCATAGGCGCGCCCGGCGAAGGTCAGCCCCACCGGCATGCCGATGTCCGCCATCACCCCCATGGGCACGGTAACGGTGGGCACCCCCAGGTGGCGGATGGCGAGGTTGCCGTTGGCCACCCACACGCCATTGCTCCAGGCGATGTCTGCCGACTCGGGATTGATATCGGCATCGGCCGGGCCAACGTCGGCCACGGTGGGGAACAGCACGGCGTCCAGCCCCAGGCGGTCCATCCAGTCTTCCAGGTCGATGCGCCGGGTCTGTTCCAGGCCACGCAGGCCGTCGGCCAGGGTGGCGATCTGGTCCCAGGTCTTGAGCCCGCGCTTGGCCATGTTCAAGTATTCGTCCATGCCGGCGGCCAGGTCGTCTTCGCGGTTGGGCAGGGTGCCGGGGTCGTGGGGGAAGATCTGCGGCCCGTCGACATCCGCCAGGCGGTTGAGCTTGGGGTCGTCGTTGGCCCGCAGGAAGTCGTCGAAGGCCCAGCCCGAGAGCTCCCACAGCTCGTCGTGGAGGAACTCCTTGCTGACCAGGCCGCGGTTGTACACGGTCGGCGCGCCGGGGCGGTCGCCCTCGCAGTTGGACACCAGGGGGAAGTCCACTTCCAGCACTTGCGCGCCGGCGGCTTCCAGGGCCTGGCGCGCCTGTTCCCAGAGGCTGATCACCGAGGGCCGGGTATGGATGCGCTGGCCGGTGGGGCCGCCGATGCCCGGTTTCTCGCTGGTGCCGGCCTCAGGGTCGGCATTGATGTACATGCGCGGCACGCCAAGGCGCTTGCCCTTGAGCGCCGCGGCGCCGGCCGCCAGTTGCGGGTAGGAGGCCGGGCGCACCGAAGCGACGCTGGGGATCGGCACCCAGGGCTGCAGGCGCCACAGGTCGCCGCGGGTGTCCGGGTCTTCGGCCACCACCACGTCCAGCACTTCCAGGAGGTCGGCCATGGTCCGGGCAAAAGGCACCACCACGTCCATGGTCGGGGTCAGCGGCCAGTTGCCGCGCACCGAGATCACCCCGCGCGACGGGGTGTAGGCGCACAGCCCGTTGTTGGAGGCCGGGCCACGGCCGCTGGACCAGGTTTCCTCGGCCAGGCCGAAGGCGGCGAAGCTGGCGGCGGTGGCGGTGCCGGCGCCATTGGACGAGCCCGAGGCGAAGGGCGCGGTCAGGTAAGCGGCGTTATAGGGGCTTTCGGCGCGGCCATACACGCCACGCTGCATACCGCCGTTGGCCATGGGCGGCATGTTGGTCTTGCCCAGGCAGATGGCCCCGGCAGCCCGCAGGCGCTCAATGGTGAAGGCGTCGCGGTAGGCCACCAGCTCGGCGAAGGCCGGGCTGCCGGAAGCAGCCGTCAGGCCCTTGACCAGGTAGCTGTCCTTGGCGGTGTAGGGAATGCCGTCCAGCGGGCCCAGGGTCTGGCCCTTGGCGCGGCGCTCATCGGCGGCCCGCGCCTCGTTCAGCGCCTCGGGGTTGCGCACCACCACGGCGTTGAGGGCGGTGGCGGTGTTCGGGCCGTCATAGGCCTCGATCCGCGCCAGATAGGCCTGGACCAGTTCCACCGAGGTGGTCTGCCCGGATTCCAGGGCGGCGCGCAGGTGGGCAATGGAGACTTCGGTGACTTCGATCATGCTGCTACCGCCGTTGGCTGGTGGGTGATGAGGTGCAGAGGGCGCAACGGGGCGCGTGTGTTGGGGTATTGGCTGTGCATGGTGGTTCTCGTGGTACGGCTGGCACGACAAGGGTGGCATGGGAACGCTGGGGGCCTTTTTAGCATCTAGTGCGGGGCAGAGGAATCGGCTTGATGGATTATTGCTTCAGGCCAGCTGCGCCAGGGCCTGCGGGCTCCACGTTGAACTCGCCAAGGTAGTCCAGGGTTGCCGTGCTTGCGGGCTGGCGTTGATTGGCGCCGCCGGAGATCGATTTGTGGTCACCGTAAATCGACTCGCAGCCAACGATGATGAAATGGCTGTAGCCGGAGTCGATGCGCGTGCGCAGCTGCTTTTTTTCGGCGTCGCTGCGGATTAGCGATTCCAGGTATTGCGGGCCGTCTTCACTGTCGATCAGCTCGACGAAATCGGAGTCCATGTAGTACCCCAGCTCCTGTTTGAGGCCCCAGCTGGGGTTGCGTGCTTCCCAAGCGCTGAACTCGGCGTCGCTGGCGTCGGCCGCGGGGGCGGGCTCCCACTGTTCGAAGGCAAACCGTTCGGCCTCTGCCTGGTCCGGGAACCGGGCAGCGAACAGGTAGAAAGGAAAGTAGGCATCGGCTTCTGACATGGACGGCTAGGCTCCTTGGTTCAGATCAGGCTGGCGCGCTGCAAATGGCTGACATGAGCATGGCCGGCGGCGCTCAAGCGCACGGCCAGGTCTTCCCGGGCCTGGGCCCCGCCGCTGCGCACGTACTCCAGCTCCGCGGCGGTGATCAGCACCACCGGCACCAGGGTCACGGGGGACAGCGGCATGTCTTCCAGGCGTGTCGGGAAGTCCGGGGCCGGGCCGCCCACGAGTACCCCGGCGCAGTCGTCAGCGCTGATGAAATGCGCTGGCAGTTGCTCGCTCATGGCGCGGGACTGGCTGACGCCGGGCAGTTCCAGGGACAGCACCCCGTAGCGCTGCAGGCGGGCAGTGAGGCCACCGGCATCGGCCGTGGTGTTGGCCACGCAGCGCAGCAGTTCGAAAGCCCAGCTATCGGCGAACGGGTAGACATCACCCACCGCGCCCTGGGCATGGGGTGGGATGTCCGGGGTTTCGACGAACAGTTCCATCTCGAAACCATTGCCCAGATCATCGCCTGTGACCCCATCGAACGGGTCGGACAGGCCCTCGGTGGCGAGAATGATGCCGTTGTTGCGACGCACGATGCGATAGGCCTGGCGCGTGGAGGGCCAGTGCGAGCCGCCCATGAAACTGGGGCTGATGGCGAAGCCCAGGACGTCTTGCTCACAGTGGCCGACCGCTTGCCAGTGGCGATCGAGGCAGGCGGCACCGGCCTCCATCAGGGCAATGCCGGCCAGCTCTGCTTGGGTTGGCTGGTACTGGGTGTAGGGCTCCTCTGCGGCGGTCGGTTCGCCGGCGGGCAGGGTGGGCTCGGCCTTTTGTGGCGCCGGCTTTTTGAAGACGCTGAGCAGTTTTCCCAGGAAATTCATCGGGCGATCCTTGCGGGGCAAGTGCGTTGCACAAGGCGCACAGCACAGGGGTAGAGAGAGGGGGCACATTGTGACGGGTTTGCCGTGCCCATGGAAACCGACGGATGCAAGTTGCACGAAGCCTTGCCTTGCCGGTGTGGCTGCCCGAGAATCCGCCCCGGTCCGCTATCAAGGAAAGTGATCAGCATGTCTTACCCGAAGAAGCTAAGTCCGGAGTTTTCCGGGGCACTGAGAACCTTCAGTTTCTGGGTCGCCAACGGCACCTTGGGCTATCCGTTGCTGGAAGGCGTCGACTACCGCAGTTGCCTCGGGGACGAGCCGAGCATGCTGGAGATGGCCTATGCCATTTTTGCCAATGTGCTGGAGCTGGACGAGCAGGGCGTACCGGTGAATGCCAAGTACGCCGAGCACCGGGCGGCGCAGTACATCCGCCAGTATTGCGATCCGGGCTACCAGGCACGGCCGGCGTTCGAGGACTGGGAGCAGGAGCTGTACGGCCCGCCCGACCGGGACGACAGCAAGCCCTGGCCAGCCGGCGTGGCCTAGGTTTTTCGACGGCTGGATACAAGCCTCGGGCACTACGGCTTCGAAACGACGAACCCCCTCATCAAGGATTATGAATGTCGCTGATTTCGCAACGTGTAGAACTGGCCCGCCAGGGTGCCAACGACAAGGTGATTTGCCGCATGGCCTCGGGCTGGGCGGTGATGGGCGATGTGCAGTTTCTTGAGGGCTATTGCCTGTTATTGCCGGACCCGGTGGTGGCCAGCTTGAACGACCTGGATGCCCAGGCCCGGGCCACCTACCTGCTGGACATGGCCCGCATCGGCGATGCGCTGCTCGAGGCCACCGGAGCGCTGCGCATCAACTATGAAATCCTCGGCAACTCGGAGCCTGAGTTGCATTGCCATATCTTTCCCCGCTACGCCTCGGAGCCGGAGGGCAAGCGCCGGATGCCGGTGTGGTTCTACGACTGGAAGACCGCGTCGCCCTATGTCGAGGCCGAGCACGGTCCATTGCGCCAGCAGCTTGCCCGGATATTGGCTGGCCAATTGTAGGAGCGAGCTTGCTCGCGATGCTCGTTAACGAAAAACGCCGCGTTCACTGGGGGAGCGCGGCGTGCTTGAGTGCTTCGCGAGCAAGCTCGCTCCTACAAGGGGCTGTTGATCAGCGCTTTGCTGCGCTCCACTTGGCTCGCGCTGCGTGCAGCTTCTTGTAGCTGTCGATCAGCCGCAGGTGGCGGTCCAGGCCTTCGAGCTGCAGGTTGGTCGGGGTCAGGCCGTAGAAGCGCACGCTGCCTTGCACTGAGCCGATCACCGCGTCCATCCGTTCGTTGCCGAACATGCGCCGCAAGTTGGCCTCGTAGTCGCCCAGCTCCAGCTCGTCGTCCAGCTCCACTTCCAGCACCGCGTTCAGGGCCTGGTAGAACAGCCCGCGCTCGACGGTGTTGTCGTTGTATTGCAGGAACATCTCCACCAGCTCCTTGGCCGGGTCGAACTGCCCCAGGGCCACGTGGATCAGCAGCTTCAGCTCCAGGATGGTCAACTGGCCCCAGGCGGTGTTGTCGTCGAACTCGATGCCGATCAGGGTGGTGATGTCGGTGTAGTCGTCCAGTTCGCTTTCTTCCAGGCGCTCCACCAGCGAGCGCAGGCCGTCTTCGTCCAGGCTGTGCAGGTTGAGGATGTCTTCACGGAAGAACAGCGCCTTGTTGGTGTTGTCCCAGATCAGGTCGTCCACCGGGTAGATTTCCGAGTAGTCCGGCACCAGGATGCGGCAGGCCGTGGCCCCTAGGTGTTCGTACACCGCCATGTAGACTTCCTTGCCCAGGCCCTCGAGGATGCCGAACAGGGTCGCGGCCTCCTCGGCGTTGGCCGCCGCTCTTTCACCGCTGCTGCCCTGGCTGGTGAAGTCCCACTCGACGAATTCGAAATCCGCCTTGGCACTGAAGAAACGCCACGACACCACGCCGCTGGAGTCGATGAAGTGCTCGACGAAGTTGTTCGGCTCCATCAGCGCCTGGCTTTCGAAGGTCGGCTGCGGCAGGTCGTTCAAGCCTTCGAAACTGCGGCCCTGGAGCAGTTCGGTGAGGCTGCGCTCCAGCGCCACCTCGAAGCTCGGGTGGGCGCCGAACGAGGCGAACACGCCGCCGGTGCGCGGGTTCATCAGGGTCACGCACATCACCGGGAACTCACCGCCCAGGGACGCATCCTTGACCAGCACCGGAAAGCCTTGTTCTTCCAGGCCCTGGATGCCGGCCAGAATGCTCGGGTACTTGGCCAGCACTTCCTGAGGCACATCCGGCAGGGCCATCTCGCCTTCGAGAATCTGGCGCTTGACCGCCCGCTCGAAGATCTCCGACAGGCACTGCACCTGGGCTTCGGCCAGGGTGTTGCCGGCGCTCATGCCGTTGCTCAGGTACAGGTTCTCGATCAGGTTGGAGGGGAAATACACCACCTCGCCGTCGGACTGGCGCACATAAGGCAGGCAGCAGATACCGCGCTCGATATTGCCCGAGTTGGTGTCGTACAGATGCGAGCCGCGCAGCTCGCCATCGGGGTTGTAGATGGCCAGGCAGTGCTCGTCGAGGATCTCCTTGGGCAGCTCATCCTTGCGCCCCGGCTGGAACCAGCGCTCGTCCGGGTAATGCACGAACTCGGCGTTGGCGATCTCTTCGCCCCAGAACTGATCGTTGTAGAAGAAGTTGCAGTTCAGGCGCTCGATGAACTCGCCCAGGGCCGACGCCAGGGCGCTTTCCTTGGTGGCGCCCTTGCCGTTGGTGAAGCACATCGGCGACTGCGCATCGCGGATATGCAGCGACCAGACGTTGGGCACGATATTGCGCCACGAAGCGATTTCGATCTTCATCCCCAGGCCCGCGAGGATCCCGGACATGTTGGCGATGGTCTGCTCCAGGGGCAGGTCCTTGCCGGCAATGTAGGTGCCTTCGCTGGAGCCCGATTGCGGCATCAACAGCGCCTGGGCATCGGCGTCGAGGTTTTCCACTTCCTCGATGATGAATTCGGGGCCGGTCTGCACCACCTTCTTCACCGTGCAACGGTCGATGGAACGCAGGATGCCCTGGCGGTCCTTGTCGCTGATGTCCGCCGGCAGCTCGACCTGGATCTTGAAGATCTGGTTGTAGCGGTTTTCCGGATCGACAATGTTGTTCTGCGACAGGCGGATATTGTCGGTGGGGATATTGCGGGTCTGGCAGTACAGCTTCACGAAGTACGCCGCGCACAGCGCCGAAGAAGCCAGGAAATAATCGAACGGACCCGGCGCCGAACCATCGCCCTTGTAGCGGATAGGTTGGTCGGCCACCACCGTGAAGTCGTCGAACTTGGCTTCAAGTCGAAGGTTGTCGAGAAAGTTGACCTTGATTTCCATGGGGGCACCGGCATCACAAAGCAAAAAATGGCGGGCATTATCCGGGTTTTTGCGCGGGAAGTGTTGTGGTTTTCGGCGGACGGGTGGATCGCCAGGCCTGGCTGCCGGTCACAGACACCGGCACCCGGCCCCGGGCATCACTCAGGCATTCAGACTTTGAGGATGAAACGATTGGATATCCGTGAATAGCCCAGGGGCAACAACTCGGCTTCGTGCTCCTTGATCAGCTCATGCAGCGCGTTGGCGGTTTCGGCCACCGGCCTGGCTTGCTCCCTGGCCTGTTGCATGACCTGGCACGACTGCCTGAACAGGCTTTCGTAGGCGGGCGAGTCCAGGGACAGGCAGCCAGGGAAGCGCACCGCCTCAAGCGCTGCATCGAACTGGCGGGCGTCGCCACTGTGTTCCAGGTCGTGCAGCAGCTTTTGCAGAAAGGCACTGCCCAGGTTGGAGCCGCTGAGCCAGACCCGATGCCACACGTTCCACAGGTGAAAGTCGCTGAAGGCTTCATAGGAGCAGGAGACCAACTGGTCATTGGTCGCCACCGCGTTCAGGCAATGGCGCTCGACTTCGATGAACTGTTCCCGTTGCCAGCGGTTGCTGCGGGCGGCGTCCAGCACCTTGGGGGCCAGCCTGAGGATGGACTCGAAGGTGGTGATCAACCCCCTGGAGAACAGCGGGTCAATAAACCCTGTGGCTTGCGGCAGGAGGCAGAAGCGATCCCCGACATTTTGCACGCTGCGGTAGTTGATGCGCGGCGCGTAGATCCACTCCCGGGCATTGACCGCATCCTTGAAGTGTTCGCCGATGGCCGGGTACTTTTTCAGCAGTTTGCGAAACTCGATCTCCGGCGCCTCGGTGGGACGGTACTTAGCGTTGTTGAACTGGAAGCCGATGCTGCACAACTGATTGGTGCCCTGCGGGTGGTTGTTGAAGGGGATGACCCACAACCAGCCCTCTTCGAAGATGTGGTGCAAGGTGCTCTTGAACAGTTCGATGGGGGAACGAGTGCGGGACAACGGAGCCAGGGCATCTTCGTAGCTCTTCACATTGAGCATGTGGGTGAAGAATGAGCAGGTGTCGGTCGCCAGCCCTTCGGTGGTGCGCAAGCCCAGTTGGCGGGAGAGCGGAGAGCCCTGGGCAGCAGCGTCAATGATGAACGCGGCCTTGACGGGGGCGGCATTGGACAATGCCACCTCGACCCCGTCGTCGTTGAGGCTGATCGACTCGATCTTGATGTTCTGTCTGGATTCGGCGCCGTGTTTCAGGGCAATCATCAGGGCGAAATAGTCGATGTCCTGCCGGAAAAGATGGGCTTCCGGCACCTTCAGCGGCGGGGCCACAAGGTGGTCAGGGGACGACGGCGCGTTCTCTTGATGCCAGGCAAAACTGAAGCCCAACTTGATCCCGCAGGCGCTCGAACCGACGTGCTGGATGATCTTGTCGGGGTGCGAGAGGTAGGCGATTTCAGGGATGTCGAAGCGCTTTGAGAGCAAACGCAGCAGAAAACCGCTTTCCGGTGTCGCCGCTTCGCCGACGGAGAATCGTGGGTGCTGGGCCGAGTCGAGGATCAGAACGTTCAGCCCGGACTTCGCGAGGACGGCGCCGGTCAGCGCGCCGGCGATACCACTACCGATGATAATGACGTCGTACTGATTCATGATGTCTGGCTCTTGTCTTGCAAGGTGGTCGCTCTGGAAAGCGCTGAATGCATTGCGGTATCGAAATGCAGGGTGGCCAGGGTCTGCGGTATTTCCTTTTCAAACGGCAAGTCCCAGTAAGGCGTGCTGCCGATCGAGCGTTTCAACTCATTGATGAACAGGCGGGTCTTGGCCGGGACAACGCTGCTGCGTGCCCTCAGTGCGTAGATCGCTCCCTGTTGCGGATCGGCCTCGCAATATTCGTCGAGCAGCGACACCAGTTGGCCGCTGGCGATCTGTTCATGCACCAGCCAGGTGGGCGCGTGGATGATTCCTATGCCCTGAAGGGCGCCGTCTACCAGCAACTCGGAACTGTTGACCGATAGCCGGCTGCTGGGCATGAGCTTC
This sequence comes from Pseudomonas sp. GW823-FHT02C05, assembly GCF_058797595.1. NCBI lineage: Bacteria > Pseudomonadati > Pseudomonadota > Gammaproteobacteria > Pseudomonadales > Pseudomonadaceae > Pseudomonas > Pseudomonas sp. GW823-FHT02C05. The sequence continues at coordinate 841,168 of NZ_JBXAJU010000001.1, forward strand.
TTGAGCAGGCCATCGACCTTGAATTGCCAGGTCAGTGAGAAGTTGCTGCAGGTGCTGTGGATCAGGCAGGCATGTTGGTACAGGTCTTCAAGAGTTTGCGGACAGCCGTGTTGCCGGATGTATTCCGGGCTTGCGCAGAGCACGCGCCGCATATCCGCAAGTTTCGTTGGAATCAGATTACTGTCCGGCAATATGCCCAGCTTGATACAGATATCGACGTTATCGATGCTGGGGTCGAGAGCTTTGTCGTTAAGCGAGAATTCAATTTTCAAACCGGGATGATGGTTCAGTATTCTGCTCAATAAAGGCGCTACATGGCGCCGTCCAAAGGCCACGGGTGCTGAAACCTTGAGAACGCCTAGGGTCGATGCAGTGTGTTCTTTTACTTCTGATCTAGCATGCCCAATGCATCTCGAGATGTTCTTTGCATGTTCGAGAAAGAGCAGGCCTGTTTCGGTAAGTATCAAGCATTTTGTCGATCGATTGAATAGACAGGTTTCAAGTTCTTTTTCGAGGCTATTGATTCTGCGCATCACCGAAGAAGGTGGGATGCCAAGTAGTCTTCCTGTTTCGGAGAAACTACCCGTTTTAGTTACGGATATATAAAGGTCTATGTCATTGACAACGCCTAGCGCCTTCATTCCTAAATCCTTTTAGAATTTTTAGTGTCTTATTTTTGTAAAGGCAAATTACAAATAGATCATGACAGCCTCCTTAGTACGGCTAGGCTTTTTGTTTGTCAAGCAGTGCTGGGGCCATGATTAGTTGGCTTTGGGAAAATTGATTCATAACATTTCAGGCGCCACAGCTCTACCCGGCGCAGAGCGGAACACCGTCCAAGTGCAAGGCTTGGTTTGCACTATCTGGATACAAAAATAGTTCTAGTGGCTAATTGCGCAGAGCGCCAAAACTATGCTTGGGCGCTCGAAGATGACTTTCTGAAGGCCGTCATATAGGCCTGTGGAACATCGTTAAGTTGTGTTGGCTTCGATGTTGTTGGGGCTGTTTTGCCTTTGCGGATATGCAAAGGCCTTTTGCAAAAACGGCTATTCACAAGTGCATTCTTATTGAGGATTGTAGACGGGTTTTCCCAACCCACGATTGTCGAATGCAGGAGCGTACGTCTATGGACGGAGAGGAAGTTAAAGAAAAGATTCGTCGCTACATCATGGAAGATTTGATCGGGCCAAGTGCAAAGGAAGATGAGCTTGATGACCAGACTCCACTACTGGAGTGGGGCATTCTCAATTCGATGAATATCGTCAAGCTCATGGTCTACATCAGGGATGAAATGGGTGTCTCGATTCCAAGTACCCATATCACCGGCAAATATTTTAAAGACCTGAATGCAATATCCAGGACTGTCGAGCAACTAAAGGCCGAGTGCGCCTAACAGGGAGTGGGCAATGAGCGATCATGATTATGATGTAGTGATTATCGGTGGCGGGCCGGCGGGTTCGACCATGGCCTCCTACCTGGCAAAAGCCGGTGTCAAATGCGCGGTGTTCGAAAAAGAACTGTTCGAGCGCGAGCATGTTGGCGAGTCGCTGGTACCGGCCACCACTCCGGTGCTGCTGGAAATCGGGGTGATGGAAAAGATCGAGAAAGCCAACTTCCCGAAGAAGTTCGGCGCTGCCTGGACCTCGGCAGATTCCGGCCCCGAAGACAAGATGGGCTTCCAGGGCCTGGACCACGATTTCCGTTCGGCGGAAATCCTCTTCAACGAGCGCAAGCAGGAAGGGGTCGATCGCGACTTCACGTTCCACGTCGACCGCGGCAAGTTCGACCGCATTCTTCTGGAGCACGCAGGTTCGCTGGGGGCCAAGGTCTTCCAGGGCGTGGAGATCGCTGACGTCGAGTTTCTCAGCCCGGGCAATGTCATTGTCAATGCCAAGCTGGGCAAGCGCAGCGTGGAGATCAAGGCCAAGATGGTGGTGGATGCCAGCGGTCGCAACGTGCTGCTGGGCCGCCGGCTGGGCTTGCGAGAAAAGGACCCGGTCTTCAACCAGTTCGCGATTCACTCCTGGTTCGACAACTTCGACCGCAAGTCGGCGACGCAAAGCCCGGACAAGGTCGACTACATCTTCATTCACTTCCTGCCGATGACCAATACCTGGGTCTGGCAGATCCCGATCACCGAAACCATTACCAGCGTGGGCGTGGTTACGCAGAAGCAGAACTACACCAACTCCGACCTCACCTATGAAGAGTTCTTCTGGGAAGCGGTGAAGACCCGGGAAAACCTGCATGACGCGCTGAAGGCATCGGAGCAGGTCCGCCCGTTCAAGAAAGAGGCGGACTACAGCTACGGCATGAAAGAAGTCTGTGGCGACAGCTTCGTGCTGATCGGCGATGCCGCACGGTTCGTCGACCCGATCTTCTCCAGCGGCGTCAGCGTTGCACTCAACAGTGCGCGCATCGCCAGCGGCGACATCATCGAGGCGGTGAAGAACAACGACTTTAGCAAGTCCAGTTTCACTCACTACGAAGGCATGATCAGGAATGGCATCAAGAACTGGTATGAGTTCATCACGCTCTATTACCGCCTGAACATCCTCTTCACCGCGTTCGTTCAAGACCCACGCTACCGCCTGGACATCCTGCAATTGCTGCAAGGGGACGTCTACAGCGGCAAGCGCCTGGAAGTGCTGGACAAGATGCGCGAAATCATCGCTGCGGTTGAAAGCGACCCGGAACACCTCTGGCACAAGTACCTGGGCGACATGCAGGTTCCTACCGCCAAACCCGCGTTCTAAACACTAAACACCCAGTCGAAGGAGATGACTGAATGGATGCTCGTGCGCCCATGGATTTTGAACCCATTGCAATCATCGGGAGTGGATGCCGCTTTGCCAAAGGTGCATCGACCCCCGAGGCATTCTGGGAGCTCCTTCGTGCTGGGACCGATTTTGTCGGACCGGTTCCCGCAGAGCGCTGGGACACAGCGGCGATCTACGATGAGAGCGCTGCTGAAACCGGTACGACCTACAGCAAGGTGGGGGCGTTCCTCGAGCACATCGACCGCTTCGATGCGCATTACTTTGGCATCTCGGCCTCTGAAGCCAAGGAAATGGACCCGCAGCAGCGCCTGCTGCTGGAGGTCGCCTGTGAAAGCGTGGCCCGTGCCGGCCTGACCCGCGAGCAGCTCAAAGGCAGCAGGACCGCGGTCTATGTCGGCATGCTGGGCATGGATTACCTGGCACTGCATTCCCGCGAGGCCGGCATCGAACAGATCAATCCCTACTATGCCGCCGGCAAGGAATTCAGCTTCGCCGCCGGGCGTATTGCCTACCACCTGGGTGTTCATGGGCCGGCAATGACCGTGACCACTGCATGCTCTTCTTCCCTGGTGGCCATGCACCTGGCCTGTCGCGCCTTGCAGGCAGGGGAGGCGGACATGGCCCTGGCCGGAGGGGTGAACCTGATGCTGGCGCCGGACCTGACGATCTACATGAGCCAGATCAGGGCGATCTCGCCCAGTGGCCGCTGCCGGGTATTCGATGCGGCGGCCGACGGGATCGTCCGGGGCGAGGGCTGCGGGGTCACGGTGCTCAAGCGCCTGGCAGATGCCCTGCGCGATGGCGACCCGATCCAGGCGGTGATCAGGGGCTCGGCGATCAACCAGGATGGCGCCAGTGCCGGCCAGACCGTGCCCAACGCCAATGCCCAGGCTGCGGTGATCAGCCAGGCCCTGAAAGTGGCCGGCTTGAGCGTGGACGACATCGACTATGTCGAGGCCCACGGCACCGGTACGCCCCTGGGCGATCCGATCGAACTCTCTTCGCTGGACAGTGCCTTCCAGGGGCGTGAGCGGCCGCTGTGGGTGGGCTCGGTCAAGGCCAACATGGGCCATCTGGATGCGGCCGCCGGAATGGCCAGCGTGATCAAGACCATGATGGTTCTCAAGCACGCCGAGGTGCCTGCGCAACTGCATCTCGCACAGTTGAACCCACTGGTGGACTGGAAGCGTTCCCGGCTGGCGGTGCCCACGGCGATCGAGTCGTTGCCCGACCGGCCGCGCCTGGCTGGAATCAGTGGTTTCGGGCTCAGTGGCACCAACGTCCACATGATTCTCGAAGATGCCAGCGCCTATCGGCAGGCACAGCCGCAGCAGGAACGATCGGCCCAGGGCCGGCCCTGGGTCCTGCCGGTATCGGCCAGGTCCGCGCAGGCCGTGGTGGAGCAGGCCAGGGCCTATGCCGTTCATCTGCCGCAGCAGGACGATGGGCAATTGCAAGCCTTTGTCGCCAGCGCCATTCATCGTCGTGATCACTTTCCCTACCGGTCGGTCGTGGTGGGTGCGAACGCCGCGCAATTGAAGAGCCAGCTGGAGCAGTTGCCGGCCCCGACCTTGGCCTGCACGACGTACGAAGAGGATCGGCGCGGGCCCGTGCTGGTGTTTACCGGGCAGGGCGCCCAGTGGGTGGGAATGGGTCGCGACCTGCTTGAACGGGAGCCGGCCTTCCTGGCGATGATCCGGCGTTGCGACCAGGCGCTGGCCCAGTGGGCAAGCTGGTCGGTGGAGGCCGAGCTGCGCAGCGACGCCAGTGGGTCCCGCCTGCACCTGACCGAATTTGCCCAGCCCTGCATCTTTGCCATCCAGGTGGCGATCAGTGAATGCCTGCGCCAGTGGGGTGTGATCCCGGCGGCGGTGGTCGGCCACTCCATGGGGGAAGTGGCCGCGGCCTATTGCGCCGGAGCACTGGACCTGGAGTCGGCGGTGCGGGTCATCCACCATCGGGCCCAGGCCATGAAGGACACCCTGGGGCAGGGGCGGATGCTGGTGGTGGGCTTGCCCGCGCCGACGCTCCAGTCGCGTCTGGCGAACAACCCGCAACTGGAACTGTCGGTGGTCAACAGTCGAAACAGCTGTGTGGTGTCCGGCAGCCCGCAGGCTGTACAGGCTCTGGATCAGCAACTGCGTGACGAAGGCATCTTCACTTACCTGATGCCGGCGGAATATGCCTTCCACTCCCGCCAGATGGATGAGTGCCTGACGCAGATCCGCGCGGGGCTGGAGGATTTGCCGGTGGTTGCCGCGCACACGCCCTGGATTTCCACCAGCGCGATGCCCGAGGAGCCGATCCTGGCAGATGCCGACTACTGGGCGAGGAATGCCCGTGGCATCGTGCGCTTCGATCGCGCCATCGAACAGTTGATCGAGCAGGGGCACCGGCTGTTCGTCGAGATCGGCCCGCACACCGTGCTGGCGGCGTCGATCAACCAGGCCCTGGCCGACAAGGGAACCCAGGGACTGGTGTGCGGCGCCTTGCACAAGCAGGGCGACGCCGCCCTGGAGCTGGCCAGTATTGTTGCCCGCCTGTACGAGTGGGGCGCAGGTCCCGACTGGCAAGCCTTCCAACCCAGGGAGGCGGCGCTGGAGCTGCCGGCCTATCCCTGGCAGCAGGAGCGTTTCTGGTTTGCCCCGGCGCCGCGGCCGCAGCCGGCAGGGCTCGTGTCCCAGCTGCGGGCGCAGGTACTGGTGTATGACGCCCAGGGCAATCTCTGCGCCCAGGCCAACGATGTGGCGCTGAGCGTGCCGCAGCTGGCACAGGCCGCTGTGCCGGCACCGGCCAAGGTGCCCGCAGCGGCGCAGCCGGTGGGGGATGTGCGGGCGCAGATTGGTGCACTGCTGACGCAGATCATCGGCGTGGCCTGTGCCGACCCGGACCCGGATCGAGGCTTCTTCGAACTGGGCCTGAGCTCGATTTCCCTGGTTGAATTCAAGCGCATGCTGGAGCGCCAGTTCGCCCTCAAACTGTCGGCGACCGTGGGCTTCGACTATCCCACCATCAACCGGCTGGGCCAGTACCTGGAAGGGCTGCTGTCCCGGGAGCCGGCCAGCACCCCGGTAACGGTCGATGCCGGGGCGACCGACGCCGCGGGGAGCGTCGCCGTGGTGGCCATGGCGTGCCGGTTTCCCCAGGCCGACAGCCCCGAGGCACTCTGGAAGCTGATGCTGGAACAGACGGACACCGTGGGGCCGGTACCGCCGTCCCGGCTCGCCGGCGCCAAACCGGAGGAAACCTTCCCGCGGTTTGCCAGCCTTATCCAGCGCCCCGAAGGGTTCGACGAAGCGTTCTTCCGCATTTCCCCCAAGGAAGCCCGGAGCATGGACCCCCAGCAACGGCTGTTGCTGATGGTGGCCTGGGAGGCTCTGGAACGGGCCGGTATCCCTCAGGAGAAGCTGCTGGAACAGAGGGTCGGGGTGTTTGTCGGGGCCAACTCCCACGACTACGAAACCCGGGTCCTGGGTAGCGCGCAAGGCGTGGATGCCCACTACGGCACTGGCAGTTCGTTTTCGGCGATCTGCGGGCGCCTCTCGCATTTTCTCGGCGTGCGTGGGCCGAGCCTGACGGTGGACACCGCATGCTCGTCATCGCTCACGGCCATCCATCTGGCGTGCAACAGCTTGCGTGCCGCGGAGTGCGACATCGCGATTGTGGGTGGGGTGAATGTCATCGCCTCGGCGTCGATCTTTCAATCCATGGGGCAGGCCGGCGCATTGGCCCCGGACGGCATCAGCAAGGCCTTCGACGACAGTGCCGACGGTTACGGTCGAGGGGAGGGCTGCGGCGTGGTCATTCTCAAGCGCCAGGCCCAGGCCGAGCGGGAGCGTGACCCGATTGTCGCGACGATTCTCGGTTCGGCGGTCAATCACGACGGTGCCTGTGCCGGGCTGACAGTGCCCAATGGTCCGGCGCAAGAGGCGCTGATCAGCGAAGCACTGGCCAACGCCGGCGTGCATCCGGAGCAAGTCAGCTACGTCGAGGCCCATGGCACCGGCACGGTGCTGGGTGACCCCATCGAGCTCAACGCCCTGCACAACGCCTATCGCCAGGCCAGCCCCGACAGTCCGCCGCTGACGGTGGCCTCGGTCAAGGCCAATATCGGGCACCTCGAGGCGGCAGCGGGCATCGCTTCGCTGATCAAGGCCTGCCTGGTGGTGGAGCACGGCCGGATTGCCCCGCAAGCCCATCTGCAGCGGGCCAACACCCGTGTCGACTGGGCGGCCATGAACCTCAAGCTGGCGCATCAGGCCATGGACTGGCCGGGCCGGCCGGAGTCGCGGGTGGCCGGGGTGAGTGCCTTTGGTTTCACCGGGACCAACGTGCATGTGCTGCTCAAGGGCTATACGGCGCCCGCGACAGCGCCTTTGCCACCCGCCACAGCACCAGTGGCCTTGTGCCTGTCCGCGGCCACCCCGGCGGCATTGGCGGAGCTGGCCCAGCGCTATGTGTCCTTCCTGGGCGCTACCGAGCACTGCCCACAGACCATCTGCTACAACGCGCTGATGCGGCGCACGGCGTTCAAGGAACGCCTGGTCGTCCACGGCCAGGATTGCCGCGAGCTGGCTCAGGCACTACAGGCCTGGCTGGCCGGCAGCCCCATCGCCAATGACCGCAAACCCGCGGCCGGCGAACCCTGGGCAACCCTGGCCGAGGCCTTTGGCCGCGGCGCCCAGTCGCCGGGCCCCGAGCGCTTGCCGGACGGCTGTCAGGCCATCGGGTTGCCCACCTATCCCTGGCAGCTCAACGACTACTGGATCGATGCTGGCCAGCCGGCTACGGCGGTGCAGCCCGCCCGGGCAGCCTCGGGCCATCCTTGCCTGCAGAGGCTGGTACGGCCGGCCGGGCAGCTCTGGTACTGGTCGGGGGCTCTCGCTCCCCAGGCCGGGCATTACGACCCGCTGGGCGAGCAGGGGTACAGGGTCAAGACTCACCTGTTGCTGGATGCCGTGCTCCAGGCGGTGCGGGAAACACCGCGGGGCGTGCAGCAGATCCGCGACTTGCAGATTGCCCAGCTGCGCCTGCGCGGCGAACAGCACCTCACTTCGCACCTGAGCATCCACCTCACCCAGGCGCCTGACGCCTGCTTCGAACTGGCCTTGCAAGGGGCCGGCGACGAGCGCCGCCAGGTCTGCATGAGCGGAACCCTGGTTGACTGTGCAGCGCAGTTGCAGGAGGAAACCCTGTGCGGGGTGTCGATGCTCGATGAGCCTTCACCGCCGGCGCCGGACGTTGGCCTGTGCCCATGGTCCGGGTGTGCGGCCACGGGCGGGCAGCGGGCCTTGTACCGTTTTGCCCACTCCCTGACGGCGGCCGAGCGCCAGACCCAGTTGCTGGCCAGTGTGGTCGAGCTGTTTGAAGGCGCCCACGCCGCCGCGCTGGTCGGGTTCTCCGGGCTCCAGGTATGGGCAGACCTGCCGGCGCAGGTATGGATTGTGCTGGCCGGCCATGACGCCGACAAACCCGACAGCCTGCAGGTAGTGGATGCCCGGGGTTGCCAGCTGGCGCTGTTCGAAGGTCCGCAGTTTGGCCATCCTGGTTCGTGGTACTTGCCCGACCTCCAGACTGCACCCCTCGACCTGCCGATGATCGCTCGCCAATGGCAGGACTATCCGATGCCGGGCGAGGGCGCTCGGCAACGCGAGGGCTACTGGATGGTGCTGGCCTGGAGCACTGCCGAGGTCCAGCCACTGGCTGCGGCGTTTGCGGCTGAACAGCGTCCGGTCGAAGTCATCGAGCTGCGCGCCGGGCAACAACCTCTGGCCCGCAAGCTGTCCTCGGCGTTGCGCGGGGCAGTGGCCGATCCGTCCTGCCTGGGGGTGATCGTTGCCGGCGTTGAGGCTCAGGAGGCCGACGGCCTCGGTATATCCCTGGTGGCCTCTGCGGCGCTGGTACAGGCCTTCGCCGGTGCGATTGCCAGCGTCGGAACACCGGCAAAGCCGGTCTGGTTCGCCCTTCATGCCAGTGATGCTGCGTCGCCGGCCATGGCCGCTGTCCAGGCCACCTGGCAGAGCGCCGCACATATCTTCGCCCTGGAGCAGCCTGCCTGGTGGGGCGGTCTGGTGACTTTGCAGGGCAGCGACAGAAGAAGCTACGCCAGCCTCTGCCGGCTGTTGCACGGCCAACCTGGCCATGATCACTTTGCGATCAGCGGCGCCCGGGTCGAGGTGCAATACCTGGTGGAGGAACAAGCCGACCCACTACAGCGCCTGGAGCCGCCGGCGCTGAACGGAACCGTTGTGCTGCATGCCGTCCCGGGATCTGACCTGGAGCCTGTGCTGACGGCGCTCGGGCAGCGGGGTGTGCAGCGTGTGCTGCTGCTCTGCGAGGCCCCCGGGCAACTGCACATGCCTGAGCGGATGCCCGAAGCGATGGCGATCAGCAGCCTCTCGGACCTGAGCCGGGAAAACCTGGCTGACACCTTCGCGACGCTGCGAGCGCAAGACCGCATCGCCGGCTTTATCCACCTCGATCTTGACTGGCGCACGGTTGCGCTCAAGGAGCCAGAGTTTGTCGTGCGAATGCAGGAAGGCGTTCGGCCGCTTGAGGTCTTGCAGCAGGTTCACCAGCTGATCGATGACCCTGAAGCGTTCTTCCTGATCCTGGGCAGCGTGTCTTCCCTGCTTGGCGGGGCCGGCTTCGCCCGCTCGGCGATTGCCGATGCATATGCCTTGTGGGTGCATGCACAGCGCCGGCGCCAGGGGTTGAACTGCCAGCTGCTGCACCTGACGCAGAGCGAACAGGAGCTTGAGCAGGACGCCGCAGCCCGCACGGCCATGCAAGGCAGCGGCCTGCAGCCTTTGCAGCGCTCGCAGATAGTGCAGGCCATAGCCCGCGTGCTGGGTGGCCAGGGCCAGTGCGGGCTGCTCAATGTCGACTGGCAACAACTCAAAGGGCTGTACCTGAGCGTGCTGCCCTGGCCCTTGCTCGAACACCTGGGTGCAGCGGATAGCGCAGCGGATCAGCGTCTGGCCGAGCTGATTGGCCTGCCACCGCTGCAGCAGCGCCGGGCCATGCAGGCGCTGGTCTGCGAGGTAGTGGGGCAGGTGTTCGGCGTTGCCGATGGCCTGGAGCTCGATGTCAGGAAGGGCTTCTTCGACATGGGCATGTCCTCGGTCATGTCGCTGGACCTGCGCTCACGGCTGGGCCGGGCGTTGAGCATCGACCTGCCTTCGACCTTCGGCTTCGAATACACCTCCATCGAACAGGTCACGGACTACCTCATGGGCCAGCTCCTGGCGCCTGAAACCCGGGAGCCGGTGGCGGCGCCCGAACCTGTGTCGCCAGCGTCGCGGCATCAGGACCTGCATGAACTGTCACGGGCCGAGCTGATTGGTGCTCTCGAAGACGAGCTGCGCGATATCGCCAATTACTAGCCCTGGGGCTGGATGACAACTGCCAGAGAATCACTGATCGAGGCCTTTATGGATAACGATGTCCGCGATGTAAGCAAGGAACAGCTGCAAGAGAGTCTTGCTCAGGCAATCACCACCATCCGTGCGCTCAAGGAAAAGGTGGCCGGCAAGAGCTCGGCGCCTGTCGAACCGATCGCCGTAGTGGGCCTGGGGTGCCGGCTGCCGGGCAGTTCCGACACACCGAAGCGGCTGTGGAGCCTGCTGAAAAATGCCACCGATGCGGTGGGCGACATGCCCAGCGACCGTCTGTACGGCACCGACTATTACCATACTGATCCCCAGGCACCCGGCAAGGCCTACGTCATGCGCGGTGGCTTCATCGAGGGGGTGGATCAGTTCGACCCGGGCTTCTTCGGCATTTCGCCCAAGGAAGCCGAGGGCATGGACCCCCAGCAGCGCCTGGCCCTGGAGGTTGCCTGGGAGGCCCTGGAGAACGCCGCGATCGCCCCCGACAGCCTGCATGGCAAGAAGCTCGGCGTGTTCATGGGGGTCAGTACCAATGATTACGTGCGCCTGCGCCAGCAGTTGGGCGCGGTCGAGGACGTCAACGCCTACCAGTTCTATGGCGAAACCAGCTTCGTGGCCGGGCGCATTGCCTACACCCTGGGCTCCAGGGGCCCGGCGGTGGTGCTCGACACCTCCTGCTCCTCATCCCTGGTGGCCCTGCACCAGGCCTGCAACAGCCTGCGCAGCCGCGAGAGCGAGCTGGCGCTGGCCGGTGGGGTCAACCTGATCCTGTCGCCCTACGGTTTCATCCTGGTCAGCAAGCTGCGGGCCGTGGCCCCCGATGGCCGCTGCAAGACCTTCGACGCGGCGGCCGATGGCTACGGGCGCGCCGAAGGCTGCGTGATCCTTGCGCTCAAGCGGCTGAGCGATGCGGTACGCGACCAGGACCCGGTGCTGGCCGTGATCGAGGGTAGTGCGGTCAACAACGACGGCGCCAGCAGCGGCATCACCGTGCCCAACATCCACGCCCAGGAAGAGGTGATCAGGCTGGCGCTCGGCCAGGCCGGGCTCCAGGGCAGCGAGGTCGACTATGTCGAGGCCCATGGCACCGGCACCGCGCTGGGCGACCCGATCGAACTGCACGCCCTGCATGCGGTACTGGGCAAGCAGCGGCCCGTGGATGCACCGCTGCTGGTGGGCTCGATCAAGGCCAACATGGGGCATCTCGAACCGGTCGCCGGGGTGACCGGGCTGGCCAAGGTCCTGCTGTGCCTGCAACAAGAGGCCCTGGTGCCCCAGGTGCACTTCAACACGCCCAACCCGCGGATCGAATGGGATCGCCTGGCCCTGAAGGTGGTCACCGAATCCACGCCCTGGCCACGCCAGGGCAAGGCGCGGCACGCCGGTGTCAGTTCGTTTGGTGTTACCGGCACCAACGCCCATGTGCTAGTGGGCGACGCGCCGCTGCGCGAACGTGCCCAGGGGCGCGACAACCCCTGGCAGCTGATCACTCTGTCGGCCAAGGGCGAGACGCCCCGGCGCCAGATTGCCGGACGCTATGAACGTTTTATCGCCGACAACAGCCAGCTCGAACTCAAGGACCTGTGCTACACGGCGAACGTCGGGCGGGCGCACTTTGGCCATCGTTTCGCGGCCGTGGCCGATAGCCGTGAGGGGCTGCGCGAGCAACTGGCAGCCTATGCGTCACGCAAGGTGGTGGGGCATGTATTCGAAGGGCGCTGCCAGGGAGCGGCGGCGCCGCTGGTGATGCTCTTTCCGGGGCAGGGCTGCCAGTACCGGGCAATGGCCCAGGCACTGTATGACAGCGAACCATTCTTCAAGGCGCAGATCGATGAATGCCGCGCCCTGTTGCAGCCGCTGATGGACGTGGACCTGCTGACCCTGGTGCTGGACGCGGGTGCGGCCAGTGACAGCTACCTGCAACAGACCCGCTATGCCCAGCCGGCGATATTCGCGGTCGAATATGCCCTGGCGCGGTTGTGGATGCATTGGGGGGTCGCTGCCGATGCGCTGTTCGGACACAGTTTCGGCGAGATCAGTGCAATCTGTGTGGCCGGGGCGGTATCCCTGGCTGACGCGCTGCGTATGGTGGAGGCGCGTGGGCGCCTGGCCCAGCAACTGATGACGGCCGGCGGCGCGATGTACGCACTGGGCATGAGCGAGGCGCAACTGCTGGAGCTGCTCAAGGACCGGCCCGGCAGCGCGATCGAACTGGCGGCGGTCAACAGCCCGCAGGACGTGGTGGTGGCCGGGCCGCAAGCCGAGGTCCAGGCGCTGGCCGAAGCGGCGCTCGCCAGCGGTTGCAAGGTCAAGAAGCTTGCGGTTTCCCATGCCTTCCATACCGCAGCCACCGAGCCGATGCTTGAAGCGTTCCGCCAGACGGTGGCGCAGATCACCTTCAGCGAGCCGCGCTTGCCGGTCATCAGCAGTGTCACTGGCCGGGTGCATACGCTCTCCAGCCTGAGCTCGCCCGATTACTGGTGTACGCACACCCGCCAGGCCGTGAGGTTCAGCGAAGGGGTCAACACCCTGATCGCAGAGCTGGGGGTGAAAACCTTCCTTGAAGTGGCCTCCGATGCTGTGTTGACGCCGCTGATCGGCCGTCACCCCCTGGCGGACGGCAGCCTGGTCCTGGCCAGCCTGCGCCGGGCCGGCGATCCGTCCAGGGACCTGCGCCTGGCCGCCGCGCAGCTCTACGTGGGCGGCCATAACCTCGACTGGGCCCGGCTGCACGAGCATGACGGGGCCTTGCGCCAGGCCTTGCCCGGGTATGCGTTTCAGCGCCAGCGCTACTGGTTCGACAACGCCAGCGGCTCGCCCCTGCAACAGGTCGCTGCGGGAGCGGTCGGCCGGCTGCTGGGGCATTCGGTCAATGCACCCACTCCGGCATTCGAGTCGACGCTCGATAGCGCGCTCCTGCAGGCCGTGGGCGGCGAGATCCGCGATGACCTGGCGCTGCTGCGTCCTGACCGGTTGCTGGCAGCCCTGAGCGATGAGCTGGCCGGCCACTTGCAGCTGGACACCTATGGGGTGAGCCTCGCCAGCATCACCCCGGCCCTGGCGTTCCATGTCGATGACCAGTTGCATCTGTTCACCGTACTCAAGCCGCTGTCCGGGGCGGCCTGGGAGGTCAACTGTTCGGCCCTGAGCGCAGCGGCCAAGGTTGCCGGTGCCGATTGGCAGCCGGTCCTGTCGCTGACCCTGGAAGGCCTGCCGGCGGCGGTCCGGGGCGGCCTGCCGGACCCGGGCCATGCCGCCACCCAGGACGCAGGCTTTGTCTACCACATGCAGTTGCCGGCAGAACCCGATCCGCACGGCAATCACCTTGGGCAGGTCCTCGAGTACCTGGGGCAGGCGGTGCCGGGCGATGCGCCGGGCTCGATAAGCGGCATCCGCCGCTGGGTCGCCAGCCGGTCCGCTTCGCCCCGGGCACAAAGCCTGGTGATTGCCACGAGCCAGGCACATCCGCAGCAGTTCGACTGCGCCTTGTACGATGCGCACGGCCAGTGTGTAGGCAGCCTGGAAGGGCTGACCCTGGCTGCCGCCCCGAGTGAGGAGGCGCTGCGTGGCATGCTTTACCAGCCCGACGTGCTCTACAGCCTGGATTGGCTCGAACGCCCTCGCCAGCGCGCCGAAGTGCCGCAGCAGGACCGCTTGTTCACCCTGGTCAGCCGCTCGCCGGAGACCGCCGCTCCCCTGGTCGAACACCTGCAGCGTGGCGGGCATCGTGCCCGGGTCCTGTGCCCGCAGCAGTTGCTCGATAGCGCGCGGAGGGTGCTGGCCCAGGACCCGAGCCAGGCATTGACCGATGAAGGCGAGGCCTTGGCCGCCGATATCATCGTGCTCGATGGCAAAGACATTGAGGATGCCGGCTCGACCACGCTGCAGAGCCTGTCGAGCCTGCAGGCGACACTGTTCCACCCGTTGCTGGAGATGGTCCAGGCGCTCATCGAACTGGGCCCGCGCGGTGGCCGGTTGTGGCTGGTGACCCAAGGGGCAAACCCTGTTGGCCTGGATCGCGACCAGCCCCTGCAAGTGGCGACCGGGCCGTTGTGGGGGCTGGGCAAGACGCTCGCCCTGGAGCACCCCGAACACTGGCGCGGGCTGATCGACCTGGCCCCCGACGATCCTCACTGGGCAAGGGCGCTGGCCGAAGAAGTCAGCGACCCCGATGGCGAGGACAAGATCTGCCTGCGCCCGGGCAAGCGTTATGTCCAGCGCCTGAACCATTTCAGCGCTACGCAGTTGCCAGCACAGGCCTATGCACCTTGCCCGCAGGGCAGTTACCTGATTACCGGCGGCATGGGTGGAATTGGCCTGGCCATGGCCCAGTGGCTTCTGGATAAAGGCGCGGGCGCTGTGCTGATCACCGGCCGGCGGCCACTGGAGGATGTCGCCACGGGCCTGGAGCGCTTCGGCGCTGCGGCATCGCGGGTGAGTTACGTCCAGGCCGACATCACCTCGCCCCAGGACATGCAGCGGCTGTTCTGCGGTCTGGAGGCGTCGGGCGCGAGCCTGAAGGGCATCTTCCATGCCGCCGGAATTTCAATTCCGCAGGATCTCAAGGACGTCGACCGTGACAGTTTCGACCAGGTGATGCGGCCCAAGGTCGAGGGCACCTGGTTGTTGCACGAACTGTCCCTGGGGCTGGACCTGGACTTCTTTGTCCTGTGTTCGAGCATCGCCAGTGTCTGGGGTTCGCAGCATGTCGCCAGCTACGCAGCCGCCAATCAGTTCCTCGACAGCCTGGCGTGGCAGCGTCGGGCCATGGGCCTGAGTGCCCTGGTGATCGACTGGGGGCTGTGGGCCGGCGGCAGTCACCTGTTCGACGAGCAGGTGCTGAATTTCCTCACCAGCGTTGGCTTGAAACAGATCGCCCCGGTACAGAACGTCGGCCTGCTGTCGCGGATTCTGGCCAGCGAGCTGCCCCAGATGGTGGTGTCAGGGGTGGACTGGAATCGCTTCAAGCCACTGCTCGAATCCCGCGGCCCGCAACCGCTGCTGCAGTACATCCGCAGCCAGGCTCCGACCGCCAGGGCCGGCGACAGCAGCAACGTGGAGATCCTGCAGCAACTGGCGGGCGCCGACGAAGCCGCTGCCCTGGCATTGCTGGATGACTACGTGTGGGAGCAGTACGCGCAGTTGCTCGGGGTCAAGACCGAACAGGTGCGGGCCAAGCTCGAGGATGGCGGCAGCCTGATGGACTACGGCCTGGACTCGCTGCTGGTGATGGACATGGTCGCCCGCTGCCGGCGCGATCTGAAGCTGGAGATCAAGGCCCGCGAGTTTCTTGAGTGTCCGGGCCTGATGTGGCCGGACTTCCTGGCCCGTTCGATAAAGGAACAGGGCTGCGTGGCCGAGGCCTGACGGGCCGCGGGCAGTGCAACCCAGACCCATGATCTGTGATTGAGGTGGTTATGAACGATGTGCAGTCTGGCAAGGCGCCAGAGCATTACGACATTCTCTTGGCGGGCAACAGCATCAGCGTGATCATGCTCGCCGCCTGCCTGGCCCGGAACAAGGTCCGGGTCGGTTTGTTGCGCAACCGGCAGATGCCCCCCGACCTTACCGGTGAGGCGACGATTCCCTATACCTCGATGATTTTCGAGCTGATTGCCGACCGCTATGGCGTGCCGGAAATAAAGAATATCGCCCGCACCCGGGATATCCAGCAGAAGGTGATGCCGTCTTCCGGGGTCAAGAAGAACCTCGGGTTCATCTATCACCAGCGCAGCCGGGCGGTGGACCTGGGCCAGGCGCTGCAATTCAACGTGCCCTCCGAGCATGGCGAGAACCATCTGTTCAGGCCCGATATCGATGCCTATCTGCTGGCGGCGGCCATCGGTTATGGCGCGCAGCTGGTGGAGATCGACAACAGCCCAGAGGTGCTGGTCGAGGACAGCGGGGTCAAGGTAGCTACGGCACTGGGGCGCTGGGTCACTGCCGATTTCATGGTTGATGGCAGCCAGGGCGGCCAGGTGCTGGCGCGGCAGGCTGGCCTGGTCAGCCAGGCTTCGACGCAGAAGACCCGGACCCTGGAATTCTCCACTCATATGCTCGGGGTGGTGCCGTTCGATGAGTGCGTGCAGGGCGATTTTCCCGGCCAGTGGCATGGCGGCACTCTGCATCATGTGTTCGATGGGGGCTGGGTGGGGGTCATCCCGTTCAACAACCATCAGCACTCGCGCAACCCTTTGGTCAGCGTGCTGGTTTCACTGCGTGAGGACCTCTGCCCGAGCATGGACGGCGACCAGGTCCTGGCCGGCCTGATCGAGCTGTACCCCGGCCTGGGGCGGCACCTGTCCGGCGCCCGGCGGGTGCGCGAGTGGGCGCTGCGCCAGCCGCCCCGGCAGGTCTATCGCACGGCGCTCGAACGCCGCTGCCTGATGTTCGACGAGGGCGCCGCGAGCAACGATCTGTTGTTCTCGCGCAAGCTGTCCAATGCTGCGGAACTGGTTCTGGCCCTGGCGCACCGGCTGATCAAGGCGGCGCACAGCGGTGACTACCGCAGCCCGGCCCTGAATGATTTTGTCCTGACCCAGGACAGCATCATCAGCTTGAGTGACCGGATCGCCTCGGCGGCCTATGTGTCGTTTCGCGACCCCGAGTTGTGGAATGCCTTCGCCCGTGTCTGGCTGCTGCAGTCGATTGCCGCCACCATCACCGCGCGCAAGATCAACGATGCCTTTGCCAAGGACCTGGACCCGCAAGTGTTCGATGAAATCGACCAGCTCGCAGAGGACGGTTTCTGGATGCCTCTGTATCAGGGGTACAAGGATATTCTCAACACTACGCTGGGCCTTTGTGATGACGTCAAAAGCGCCAAGGTCTCTGCTGCGCACGCGGCGAGCAGCATCTTTGCGGAGCTTGCCAACGCCAGTTTTGTTCCGCCTATTTTTGATTTTGCTAATCCTCACGCTCGTGTCTATCAACTGACCACCTTGAGAAAGCTCAAGGCGCTCTGGTGGGGCCTGATGCAAGTGCCCTCAGAGGTCGGGCGGCTGATTTTCTATCGATCCTTCAGAAAACCTTCCCTGCGCAAGGAGAGTTGAAATGGACTTCAACTACGACGATACCCAGAAAAAACATGCGGCCATGATCGCCCAGGTGTGTGCCGAGCAACTGGCGGCCTGTGGCAATGAACACTCGCGGTATTTCACCGCCCGGCAATGGGCGATCTGCGGCGAGGCCGGATTGCTGGGGCTGTCGATTCCCCGGGAATACGGTGGCCAGGGCCTGGGTGCACTGTCGACGGCCATTGCCATGCACGCCTTTGGCCTGGGTTGCACAGACATGGGCCTGGTGTTCGCGGCGGCGGCCCACCAGTTTGCCTGTGCGATGCCGATCGTCGAGTTCGCAACAGCGGAAACCAAACGCGATGTGTTGCCCAAACTCGCCAGCGGTGAATTCATCGGCTCCAACGCGATCACCGAACCCGAGGCCGGCTCCGACTCCAGCAATTTGAAGAGCCGTGCCTGGCCCCAGGCCGATGGCAGTTATCGCCTTGACGGCCACAAGAGCTTTGCCGGCAATGCGCCGATTGCCGACATCTTCGTGACCTATGCCACCACCCAGCCCGAGTACGGTGCCCTGGGGGTCAGCGGTTTTATCGTCCACCGCAGCAGTGCGGGGCTCAGGGTCAGTGAGCCCCTGGACAAGGTATGCCTGAGAAGCTGCCCCGCGGGTGAAGTGTTCTTTGACGATTGCAGGGTTCCTGAGGTCAACCGCCTGGGTGAGGAGGGGCAGGGCCGGCAGGTGTTCCAGAGCTCCATGGGCTGGGAGCGTGCCTGCCTGTTCGCAGCGTTCCTGGGGATGATGGAGCGGCAACTGGAACAGACCATCGAGCATGCGCGCACCCGGCGCCAGTTTGGCAAGCCGATTGGCGACAACCAGGCGGTTTCGCACCGTATCGCGCAAATGAAGCTGCGCCTGGAGTCGGCGCGGTTGCTGCTGTTCCGGGCGTGCTGGGGCATGGACCAGGGCGATCCGGGGCAGCTCAACATTGCCCTGTCGAAACTGGCCATCAGTGAAGGGGCGCTGGCATCGAGCATCGATGCGGTGAGGATTTTCGGCGGCCGGGGCTGCCTGGAGTCTTTCGGGATCGAGGCGATGCTGCGCGACTCCATCGGCACTACGATCTTTTCCGGCACCAGCGACATGCAGCACGAGATCATTGCCCGGGAGCTGAAGCTATGAAGCTGCTCCATGAACGGATGATGCACAGCCTTGCCCGCTACCCGCGGCAGACGGCGGTGGTGGATGAGCAGGATGCCTTGAGCTACGAGGCGCTGGAGCTCAGGACCCGGGAATTCGTGGCAATGCTCTGTGCCCTGGGGGTCGGCCAGGGGCAGCGGATACTGCTCTGGGCGCACAAGTCGGTGGACCTGGTGGCGGTCATGCAGGCGGCCCTGCGGCTGGGGGTGGTGTATGTGCCGGTGGACCCACTGAGCCCGGTGTCGCGCCTGGAAAAGATCGCCGGGGATTCCCAGGCCGTGCTGGTCCTCTGCACCGCGGCACGCCTGGAAGAACTCGCCGGCTCCGCGCTTGCCCAGGTGCGCAGCGTGGTCCTGGACGACCCGGCCAGCGCCGGCTACTGGCGCAACATCGATACCGGCTCCAGCGTAGTGCCTACGCTGCGCATCCAGCCGGACGATCTGGCCTACATCCTCTACACCTCCGGGTCCACCGGCGTGCCCAAAGGGGTTGCGCTCAGCCACGGCAATGCCCTGGCCTTCGTCGACTGGGCGTGCGAGCGCTATTGCTTCCAGCCTGGCGAGCGTTTCGCCAACCATGCCCCCCTGCATTTCGACCTGTCGGTCCTGGACATCTACTGCGCGCTCAATGTGGGCGCGACGGTGTGCCTGGTTCCCGAGTCGATCGCGTTCTCGCCGCGGCTGCTGACCGACTTCATCCGCCAGCACGAAATCAGCATCTGGTACTCGGTGCCCTCGGTACTCATGATGATGATGCAAGACGGCGACTTGCTCAGCGATATCCAGGACACCCTGCGGGTACTGTTGTTCGCCGGCGAGCCTTTTCCGATCAAGCACCTGCGTGACCTGCGCGCGGCCTATGCCGATGTGCGTCTGGCCAATCTCTTCGGCCCCACGGAAACCAATGTGTGCACCGCATTCGAGGTCGGCGCCATCGATCCCGAGCGCGTGCTCCCGGTGCCCATCGGCACGGCCGCCTCCGGCAACCAGGTGTGGGCGCAAAAGCCTGATGGCAGCCGCTGCGCAGTGGGTGAAGAAGGTGAGCTGGTGGTGCAGGGGCCTACGGTCATGCTGGGCTATTTCGCCAAGCCGGCTCAGGAGGGGCCCTACAAGACCGGCGATATGGTCAGGCAGCGGCCTGACGGCAACTACGAATACCTGGGGCGTCGTGACGACATGCTCAAGGTGCGTGGCAACCGGATCGAGCGCGGGGAAGTCGAAGCCGCGCTGCTGGCCCATCCCCAGGTCAGCGAGGCCGCCGTGCTGGTGGTCGGGGAGGGGATGAACGCGCAGTTGTGGGGCGTGCTGGTCGCTCACACCCGGGACGCTCTTTCGCTGATCGACCTCAAGCGCCACTGCGCCCAGCGCCTACCTCGCTACATGATCATCGACAAGGTGCTGTGCCTGGACGCACTGCCACGCAACGCCAATGGCAAGGTCGATCGCTTCGCCCTGGCCAGGCAGGTGGAGGGCTGACCCATGGGAACTCCATCACGCGTGGCCAAGGACGCCTGGTTTCCCTATGCCAGCCGGCCTCGGGGCAAGATGCGCCTGTTCACCTTTCCCTATGCCGGGAGCGGGGCCTCGGTCTTTCATCGCTGGTTCCTGCCCCTGTACGACCAGGTCGACCTGTATGCCTTGCAGTTGCCGGGCCGCGAGGGTCGCAGCCAGGAGGCCTGCTACAGCGACATGCAGGCGGCGGCCAATGACGTGGCCGACTGCCTGGAGCAGTTTGGCGATGACATCCCCTGCTGTTTCTTCGGCCACAGCATGGGCGCCTTGCTGGCCTTTGCGGTCGCCGGTGTGCTGCAGGAGCGGCGGTTGCCGATGCCGCAGCAACTGATGCTCTCGGGCATGGTTGCGCCCCATGTGCGGCAACGGGTAGCACCGCTGCACCAGCTGCCGGCAGAGCAGGCCATCACCGCGCTGCAGGCCATGGGGGGCGTGCCGGCGGTGGTGCTGGCCGAGGAGGACCTGATGCAGATGTACCTGCCCATCATTCAGGCCGACATACAGATGGTCTACTCCTACGCCGGTGCCCAGCCGCAGCCGCTGGACACCCGCATGATCTGCCTGAGCGGCGCCCAGGACCTGATTGCGCCGCCTGCGCAGATGCAGCAGTGGCGGCGCTACACCCTGGGCGGCTTCGAGCAGTTCGTGTTTGCAGGTGGCCATTTCTTTCTCGACGCCCAGGTCATGTCGCGGGTCAAAACAGTGCTGGGCAGCGCCCTGCACAATCAGCCTGGCAGTCTGGCGGTGTGAGCCGACTATTGGGCAATGGCCGCGAGGCCGGACCTGGCGAACAGCTTGAAGTGGGCTTTCAGGGCGTTGGCGTCGTGTTGCAGGACGGCTTGCAGCGGGCTGGGCTGCTGGCGATCTATCACCGCCAGCATCAGGCAGGGCGCGATGATGCTGATGGTGCAACGCGCCAGCGCCGGGTCACCGATCGGAAATCCGGTGATCTCGCTGATGAGCGCTTCCAGCAGACGGAATTTGGGCATCACTTCTTCTTGCACAAGGCTGGTGAAATGGACAGTGGGCGCCAGTATTTCCCGTGCACAGACTTTGCTTTGCCAGCTCTGCTCATCGAGCACCCGGGTGACGATGGCATCGATGAAGCTATCGAGCTTGATCAGCGCCGGCTCTTCGCTTTGCGCCAGCTGCGACAGGGCTTCGAAGCTCACCAGCTGCTTGTGTCCCTCGATCAGCACCGCCTTGTACAGGGCTTCCCGGCTACCGAAGTGGTAGTTGATGGCGGCGAGGTCGGCGCCGGCTTCTTCACAGATGAGCTTGCTCGCGGTGTTGGCATAGCCATGCTGGGCAAACAGGCGGGCAGCCACTTCGAGAATGCGGATTTTAGTGTGTTCGCCGTCGCTTCTGCTGGTTCTGCGTCGCGTGTTCATGATGTTCCTCGTGGTCTGAGCGGGGGGTTGCTTCATGGCCAGTATCTGTTATTTTCTAATTTAAATTCAAATTGAATTTTAATTAGGCCTTGGCAAACAAAGGACTCATGGATGAAGAAGCAGTTGATTGTAGGGGTTGCCGTACTGCTGGTGGCCACAGCGGGTGTTTCCTGGTTTCTCCTTCGCCCCGAGAAGCAGAACGACCACCTCAAGCTCCATGGCAACGTCGACATTCGCCAGGTGTCCCTGGCGTTCGACGGCAGTGAGCGAATCGCCGCGCTGTATGCCGAAGAGGGCGACCTGGTGCAGCCAGGCCAGGTCCTGGCGGAACTCGACACACGCACACTGCGCCTGGAAATAAATCGCTCCAAGGCCAGGATCGGCGCCCAGGAACAGGCGCTGCTGCGCTTGAAAAATGGCACACGGCCTCAAGAGGTCGAGCAGTCCAAGGCACGTTTTGATGCCGCCCAGGCGCAAATGCAGCTGGCTCAACTGCACATGCAGCGCCTGCGCAGGATCGCCGACGACACCCAGGGCAAGGGCGTCAGCCAGCAACGCCTGGACCAGGCAGCCGCCCGCTTGCAAGTGGCCAAGGCCCAGTCGCAGGAGCAGCGCGAATCCTGGACCCTGGCCAAGATCGGCCCACGCAATGAAGACATCGCCCAGGCCACGGCCGACCTGCAAGCCTCCAGGGCCGACCTGGACCTGCTGGAACATTACCTGGCGCGCGCTCAGCTCAAGGCGCCGACCCAGGCCCGGATCCGCACGCGCCTGCTGGAGCCGGGGGATATGGCCTCGCCGCAGCGCCCGGTGTTTGCCCTGGCCCTGACCGACCCCAAGTGGGTACGGGCCTATGTCAACGAGCGCCAGTTGGGCCACATACGTGCGGACCAGATGGCGCGGGTCTACACCGACAGCTTTCCTGACCAGGCCATCGACGGCAAAGTCGGCTACATCTCCTCGGTTGCCGAATTCACCCCCAAGTCGGTGGAAACGGAAGACCTGCGCACCAGCCTGGTCTACGAGATCCGGGTGCTGGTCAAGGACCCTGACGATCGCCTGCGGCTCGGTATGCCGGCGACCGTCTACCTTGACCAGGCACCGGTGGCCGGGGCCACGCCATGAGTGCGCCAGCGGTAACGGTTCAGGCTGTTGAACTGGTCAAGCGCTTTCGCAGTGGAACGCGAGAACAGTTGGCTCTGGAGCAGGTTTCTCTGGAGGTGCCCAGTGGCAAGTTGAGTGCCCTGGTGGGGCCGGACGGGGCCGGAAAAACCACCCTGTTGCGGATGATTGCCGGCTTGCTCAAGGCCGACGAAGGGCTGTTGAAGGTGCTGGGGCTGGACGTCGCCGCAGATCCGCAGCAGGTGCAGGACCTCATCAGCTACATGCCGCAGAAGTTCGGCCTGTACGAAGACCTGACGATCCAGGAAAACCTCGAACTCTACGCCGACCTGCATGGCGTGCGCGCCCAGCAGCGCGAGGAGCGCTTTTCCCGGTTGCTGCAGATGATGGACCTGACGCGTTTTCGCGACCGGCTGGCCGGACAGCTTTCCGGCGGCATGAAACAGAAACTGGGGCTGGCCTGTACCCTGGTCCGCTCACCGCAGCTGTTGCTGCTGGACGAGCCCACCGTGGGGGTGGATCCGCTGTCGCGGCGGGAACTGTGGAGCATCATCGAACAACTGATCGAGCAGGAAAACCTCACGGTGCTGATCAGCACTGCCTACATGGACGAGGCCCAGCGTTGCGCCCAGGTCTTTGTGCTATACCAGGGGCGGCTGATCGCCCAGGGGCCACCGGCGCAGTTGTGCCATCTGGCGCAGGGCCTGTGCTATGGCGTCGGCCCCGAGGCCGGCACCCCGGCCAGGCTGTTGCAGGCGCGCTTGCTTGACGACAATGAACACATCATCGATGCCGTGCCCGAAGGCGGCATGGTTCGCTTTATCCGTAGCGCCCAGGTGCCTCTGCAGGCCATTCCATCCCTGGCTGGCCAGGCCTCTCCCCAGGCGCTGGAGGCCCGCCTCGAAGATGGCTTCATGGTGTTGCTCCGGCAACAGGTTGGCAGCGTTGCAAGCCTGGACGAGCCGGCGCAGGCGCCCGCCAGCGACGGCCAGGGCGACGCTGCCTCTGGGCGTGCGGTGGTCATCGAGGTCCGCGACCTGGTGCGCAAGTTCGGGGACTTCACCGCGGTTGCCAGCACCTCGTTCGAGGTGTTGAAGGGCGAGATATTCGGCTTGCTGGGCCCCAACGGAGCCGGCAAGACCACCACGTTTCGCATGCTTTGCGGTTTGCTTCCCGCCTCCAGCGGGCACCTTGAGGTGGCTGGCGTCAACCTGCGCACCGCACGGGCGGCGGCGCGGCGCAAGATCGGCTACGTCTCGCAGAAGTTCGCCCTGTACGCGAACCTGTCGGCCCTGGAGAACCTGCGCTTCTTCGGCGGCGCCTATGGCCTGCACGGCGCGAAGCTGAAAGCGCGGGTGGCGTTGATGCTCGAACAGTTCGACCTCGACGAACACAAGCACCTGCGCAGCGGCGAGCTGCCCGGTGGCTACAAGCAGCGCCTGGCCATGGCGGTCGCGCTGCTGCACGAGCCGCAGATCCTGTTTCTCGACGAACCCACCAGCGGTATCGACCCCTTGGCCCGCCGGGCGTTCTGGCGCCGTATCACCGCCCTGGCGCAAAGCGGCACGACGATCGTGATCACCACCCACTTCATGGAAGAGGCCGAGTACTGCGACCGTATCGTCATCCAGGATGCCGGACGGCTGCTGGCCCTGGGCACTCCGGAACAGGTACGCCACCAGGGCAGCGAGTCGCTTGCCGACATGAACAGCGCCTTCATTGCCGTGGTCGAGCGTGCTCGGGCCCAGGCCAGCGCCCCGGTGCAGTGAGGAATGACCATGACTGACTCCAATCGATCCGCCTCAGGGTTCAGGCGCAGGCTCATTGCGCTCACCCGAAAGGAGTTGCGCCAATTGATGCGTGACAAGAGCAACCTGGCGATAGGCATTGTCCTGCCCATCGTACTGATCCTGATATTTGGCTACGGCCTGTCCCTGGACATTCGCAACACGCCGCTGGCCGTGGTCCTGGAAGACAGCTCCCCCAGCGCCCGCAGCGTGGTGGCGAAGCTTGCGAGTTCGGACTACTTCTCGGTGGTCCAGGTGACCAGCATGGCCGAGGCCCAAGCGCTGATGGACAAGCGTCGGGTCGACGGCATCGTGCGCGTGCCGGCGGATTTTTCCAGGCGCCTCGAACAGCAGGATGCGCGCTTGCAATTGCTCCTGCATGGCGCCGATGCCAACAGCGCGGCGACCCTTGGACGCTATGTCAGGGGCGCGCTGAATGTCTGGCAACAGCAGCAGTTCGACCGCTCCCGGCAGCCCCAGTCGGCAGGTCGGGTGCTGGTCGTCGAACGCATGTGGTTCAACGCCGCCAACAGCAGTACCTGGTACCTGGTGCCCGGGCTCATCGCCCTGATCATGACCCTGGTGGGTGCCTTCCTGACCTCTCTGGTACTGGCCCGGGAGTGGGAGCGGGGCACGCTCGAATCACTGTTCGTCACCCCGGTCAGGTCGATCGAAATACTCCTGGCCAAGATCATTCCCTATTTCCTGGTGGGCCTGCTGGGCCTGGTGATGTGCCTGGTTTCGGCGCGGTTGCTGTTCGAGGTACCGATCCAGGGTTCGCTGGTGCTCCTGCTGTTGAGCTCCATGCTCTACCTGCTGGTCACCCTGGGCATTGGCCTGCTGATTTCGGCGAAGACACGCAACCAGTTCCTGGCCAGCCAGATCGCGATCATCTTCAGCTTCCTGCCGGCGCTGATGCTCTCGGGGTTCCTCTTCGATCTGCGCAATGTGCCGACGTTCATCCGCGTGGTGGGCTCGATCCTGCCGGCGACTTACTTCATGGAGCTGGTCAAGACCCTGTTCCTGGCTGGCAACAACTGGCCATTGATCGCCAAGAACCTCGCAATCCTCGCGGCCTACGCCGTGTTCCTGTTGAACGCTGCACGCCTGTGCACCCGCAAGAAGCTGGATTGAAGCCATGGACAAGCTGATGAATTTCCTACGCGAGTTGCTGTTCCTGTTTCAGAAGGAGTTCCTGGCCATCGTCAAGGACCCGGCCAACCGGGTGATCCTGATTGCCCCTGCGATCGTCCAGTCATTGCTGTTCGGCTACGGCGCCACCTACGACCTGAACTACGTGCCCTATGCCGTGCTGGATCAGAGCCAGGGGCGCGCTTCGACAGAGCTTTTGGCACGCTTCGATGCCTCCGGGGTATTTGCCCGGGTGTCGACCCTGACCAGCGTCGATGAGATCGCCCCGGTGATCGACCGGGGCAGTGCCTTGCTGGTGCTGCATATCGCCGCGGACTTCGACGAGCGCCTGAGCCGGCATGAAAACGCCGGCTTGCAGTTGATCCTGGATGGGCGCAACTCGACGACCGCGGGAATGGCGGCCGGGCATATCGCCAACCTGGTGGCTGACTTCAACCAGCAGTTCCTGGCGGTGGAAAACGCGCCGGTACGCCTGGAGACCCGTGCCTGGTTCAACCCCAACCTGCAAACCCGCTGGAACATAGTGCCGGGCCTGATCGCCGCGCTGAGCATGATCCAGACCCTGATGCTGGCGGCGTTGTCGGTAGCCAGGGAGCGCGAGCAGGGCACCTTCGACCAACTGCTGGTGACTCCGCTGACGCCTTTCGTGATCCTGCTGGGCAAGGCCCTGCCGTCGGTACTGATCGGTCTCTTGCAGTCCAGCCTGATCCTCCTCATCGGCCTGTTCTGGTTCAAGATCCCCATGATCGGCTCCGTGCTGGACCTGTACCTGGGGCTGTTCGTCTTCACCAGCGCCTGCGTGGGCATCGGGCTGTCGATCTCGGCGCTGTCGGCCAACATGCAGCAGGCCATGGTGTACACCTTCGTGCTGATGATGCCGCTGATCCTGCTCTCCGGCCTGATCACCCCGGTGCACAGCATGCCCGAGGCCTTGCAACTGCTGACCTATCTCGATCCGCTGCGCTTTGCCATCGACCTGGTCAGGAGGATCTACCTGGAGGGGGCAACGCTGGCGGATGTGTCCTGGAACCTGGTGCCCATGCTTGCCGTTGCGCTGGTGACCCTGCCGCTGGCTGCGTGGCTGTTTCGCAATCGATTGGTGTGATAAGGAACGTCATGAAAACTACTCACTCTGGATACCTGCGTAATGGGCTGACGCTGGCCATGCTGCTGGCCATCACCGCCTGCACCGTCGGGCCCGATTTCAAGGCGCCGGCAGTTACCAGCCCGGAACGCTGGACGGATTGGCACAGTGGCCCGCCAGCGTCTTCGGTGCCGGGCAAAGCCCCGGCGACCACCTCGCAAACCGCAGACGGCAACTGGTGGCAGGTGTTTGGCGACCCGGTGCTGGACCAGCTGCAGGCCCAGGTGCGCGAAGGCAGCCCGGACCTGCACACGGCCTTGCTGCGGTTTGCCCAGGTGCGGTTGCAACGCCAGATAGTCGCTTCCCTGGAAACGCCCGAAGTGTCCTTTTCCGCGGCGGCTTCGCGAAACCGGCAAAGCCGGTATGCGCCGAACAATCGAATGCTTGAAGCCTTGGGCAGCGACAGTGATGCCCTGGAAAAGGTGCTTACCGACCCTTATAGCCTGTACCAGGCCGGGTTCGACGTTTCATGGGAGCTGGATCTCTGGGGGCGGGTGTCACGCCTGGGTGAAGCCGCCCAGGCCGAGGTCGATGGTGCGGCCGCGACCCTGGACGACGTGTTGCTCAGTGTCTCCAGCGAGCTGGCGCGAAACTACTTCGAAGTGCGTACCGCACAGCGCCAGACCCGTCTTCTGGAGCAGGAGGCACAGATCCTGGCCGCGCACCTGCAAGTGGTTGCCGTCCAGGCCCGGGAGGGCGAGGAAGACGGGTTCGCGGTGGAACGCCAAGAGGCACGGCTGGCCTCGCTGCATGCACAGATACCGGGTTGGAAGGCGCTGCACACCCAGGCGGGCAACCGTATTGCGCTGTTGCTGGGGGAGCATCCCGGAGCCCTGGAAACCTTGCTCGCGGAGCGGCCTGATAATGCCTTGAGCCGCCCGCTGCCCAACCTGCAGTTGGGCCTGCCTGGCGACCTGGCCCGGGAGCGTCCGGACATCCGCGCGGCCCAGGCCCGCTTGCATCGGGCGACGGCGGGCATCGGAGTGGCCGAGGCCGAACTGTACCCGAGCGTGATGCTGGGGGCCGACTTCGGCTTCGAATCCTACAAGAGCGGCCAGTTTGCCGACTGGAGCAGCCGCACCTGGTCGGTAGGGCCGCGCCTGGACCTGCCGCTGTTCGACCGTGGGCGGCGCAGCAAGACCGTGGTCCTGCGCACACTCGAACAGCAAGAGGCGGCCGTGGCATTTCACCGGACCGTACTGGCAGCCTGGCAGGAAGTGGACGATGCGATGAGCCGCTACCACAACGAATACCAGCGTGCCGCGCACCTCAAGGACAGCTATGACAGCAAGGCCCGCACCTATGAGTGGACCCGCGTCCGGTACGCGGCCGGGGAGGCCAGCTACCTGGAGGAACTGGAAGCGCAGCGCACCGTGCTGGAGGCGCAGCGCGACCTGGTCAATAGCGACAGTCAACTGCGTACTCACCTGATCAGCATTTACAAATCCATGGGTGGGCATTCCACCTGAGCCCCTGAAACGCTGCCTCTGGCAGCACTCCCCCCAGACCCACTTTCCTAACGGAATAGGAAGCCATGCAAATGGATGACCTCTACAAGATCGCGCTTTTTTCGTCCCTGATACTGGTAGTGCCGGGGCCCTCAAACACCTTGCTGCTGGCCTCGGGCTTCAAGTTCGGCGTGTTGCGCTCGCTGCCACTGGTGTTGATCGAAATGCTCGGCTACACCGTTTCGATCTGCACCTGGGGCTGGGGGCTTGTGCTGCTGTCCCACGACTACCCGTGGCTGATCCACCTGATCAAGCTGCTGTGCGCCTTGTACATCGCGGCGCTGGCCTTGAAGACCTGGAAGACCTCCACCACCGGAGCCCAGCACACCGAGCGCTTTGAGAGCTGGCCACGGCACCTGTTGATTGCGACCTTGCTCAACCCCAAGGGGCTGATCTTCGCCAGTGTGATCTTCCCGGCCAGCTCATTCGCCAGCCTGGGGGATTTCCTGCCGTCATTGAGCGCTTTCTTCCTGGCACTGGCGCCAATAGCCTTGCTCTGGGTCTCGCTGGGGGCGGGCATTCGAGCCCAATACCTGGGGCGGGTTTCTGGACCGCTGTTTTCCCGGGGCACCGCCGTCGTTCTGGCGCTGTTTTCCGCCACCCTCACTTACACCGTGGTTCGTGCGGTGTAGGTGTCTTTGCCGCGGCTTTCAGCGCCCAAGTGAGGCTAGGGCAATGGCGCTGCTGAGAGAGGCCCTTGTACCCCCCGTGTTCCAGCACCACTCTGTTGTCGCCAACACCCGGGGGGCTCATTCCATGTAGCGCAGGAAAAAATGGGTGCGACCGCGAACAGCCTCGACAACCGTTGAAACCACGGCTTGCCGGTCCTCCTCGGTGGCCTTGATCCGATGAACAGGGCGTTTGGCGGATGTTAATCTGCGCCCCCCGGACAAACGGTGGGCCAGTGGATGCAGAGGATGTTGAGTGAAGCCGAGCTTCACAAGGTGCTGGAATCGATCGAAAGCGACTCCTGCCATGACCTGGATCTTCTGTATGACGGGATGCAGATAGACCGGTGTGCTCTTTTCAATCAAGTCGCCATGGCGGTGGCCCGGCTCTTTATCGAGGGGCAGCGCGACTTTCATTACGGCGATGCGGTCATGAATACCTTGTTCAGTGACATTGTTGATGTGTCCTTGAACGCTGACATGCCCGAGCCGGCCTTTTCCATCTACCTCGCGTTTGATGCCGGAGAGCATCGTCACCCAGGGGATGGGCAAGATGAATTGCCTTGGGAAAAGTGGACGCGGCCGGCGCTTGAACGGATTCTGCGCGCAGCCGATGAGGGGGCGTCGGCCGAGGTTTAGCCGGCCTGGGTCGCGGCCAGAACCGCCGGCGAACTCACGCGGTTTCGCTACGGCTCCAGCATCAAGCGGCGCCAAAGGATCTGTGGCAGCGCTACAGCAGCGGCCGGCGCTTGCGGCTCCGGCCTCTCCGGCGCCTGGGCTGACGTTGCCTCGCTGGGCCCAGGCGCTCTTGTCGACTCGGTCGGGTCATCGGTAGGTGGTGTGGTCATTTGATCCTGACCACCACCTTGCCCTTGGTTCGTCCCTGCTCGACGTACTGCAAGGCCTCTGCCGTCGATTCGAAACTGAAGCTGCGATCAACCACAGGTTTGATGATTCCGGCCTCGATCAGCGCGGTGATCTGTTGCAGCTGGGCGCCATCGGCCCGCATGAACACAAAGGCGTAGCGGATGTCCCGCTGGCGCGCCTTGCGCCGGATACCCAGGCTCAAAAGCCGCATGACCTGCTGCAACGGCCAGGCCAGCCCTTGCTCCTGGGCGAATTGCACCGTGGGTGGCCCGGAGATGGAAATCAGCTGTCCGCCGGGCTTGAGGACCTTGAGGGACTTTTCCAGTACGTCGCTGCCCAGGCTGTTCAACACCAGGTCGTAGCCATGCAAGAGGCTTTCGAAGTTCTGCTGCTTGTAGTCGATTACCTGATCGGCGCCCAGGGCTTTGACCCATTCGACATTCGCCGTGCTGGTGGTGGTCGCGACGAAAGCGCCGAGGTGTTTGGCCAGCTGGATGGCAAGGGTGCCGACACCGCCTGCGCCTGCGTGGATCAGCACTTTCTGGCCCTTTTTCAGTTGGGCGGTTTCCACCAGCACTTGCCAGGCGGTGAGTGCGACCAAGGGGATCGACGCGGCCTCGGTCATGGTGGTGTTGGCAGGTTTCAGGGCGATTGCGTTTTCGTTCACGGCGATCCACTGGGCGAACGTCCCGATCCGTGTTTCAGGCGGGCGCGCGTAGACTTCGTCTCCCGGCTTGAAGCGTTGCACTTGGGGGCCAACCTCAACCACGACGCCCGCCAGGTCGTTGCCCAGTACCAGCGGCAATGCATAGGGCAGGATCAGCTTGAATTCGCCGTTGCGGATCTTCGAGTCCAGCACGTTGACGCTGCTGGCGTGGACCTCGATCAACACGTCGTGGGCACCCAGCGTGGGCGTGGGCGCTTCGCCCATGCGCCCACTGTTCTTGCCATAGCGATCAATTAGAAAGGCTTTCATCGTGGTGCGGCTCTTGTCGGTTGGAATAGGTGTGGGCGGTGCTTGGGTGGGGTTGCTGTCATGGGGCTCTGTCGTCAAGGAACGC
This sequence comes from Pseudomonas sp. GW823-FHT02C05, assembly GCF_058797595.1. Taxonomy (NCBI): domain Bacteria; kingdom Pseudomonadati; phylum Pseudomonadota; class Gammaproteobacteria; order Pseudomonadales; family Pseudomonadaceae; genus Pseudomonas; species Pseudomonas sp. GW823-FHT02C05. The sequence continues at coordinate 871,764 of NZ_JBXAJU010000001.1, forward strand.
CCGGACCTTGGCCACGAAGTCCGCGTGGTACTGGAAAATGCCGCCGTGCCCGGCGTCCTCATACATCACCAGTTGTGCGTTGGGGACACGCTTGGCCAGGGCATGGGAGTTGGCGCTGGGAACCATGATGTCGTTGTCGCCATTGACGATCAGCGTCGGCGCCCGCAAGCGCCCGAGATCCTGCGGCGCCTGTCTGCCCCACGCGGTGATGGCTTGCAGCTGGCGCAGGAAAGCGCCGGGCGTTGGGCCCTTGTCGCGATGCTTGCTGAGGGCTTTCAGGCGTTGCAGATATTCCGAGGCGGCTCGACGACCATTGGGCGTCGAGGTAAAGAACAGGTAGTACTTGGGATCGCGCAAGGTCAGCAAGCCTTTGAGCATCAAGGGCCAGGTCACCGAGCCGACCTTGTCGATACCGATGCCGCCGGCCGGTCCGGTGCCGGTGAGAATCAAGCGGTGCACCAATTGGGGGGCTTGCAGGGCGATGTCCTGAGCGACGAAGCCGCCGAGTGAGAAGCCCAGGATATCGACGCTCTTGAACCCCAGGGCCTGTATCAGCTCAATGGCGTCTTGCGCCATGTCGCCGACCGTCAGGGGGGCGGTTCCACCCGAGCCGCCGATGCCGCGATAGTCGGTGGTGATGACTCGCCGGGTCTGTGCCAGCCCATCGATTATTGCCGGGTCGAAGTGGTCCAGCACCGCGCCCCAGTGGTTAAACAGCACCAGGGGCACGCCGCCCGCGGGACCGGTATCGCGATAGGCGAAGGGAATGCCCCTGACCATGATCGACTGGTTCGCCGCGTTGATGAACGACGTCTGCAAAGCCGGGGGGAAGGTTGTCTGCGTTGGATTCATTGCTACTCCGAACAGCGGACCGGATTCGTCGCAGTGCCTGCCGCGAATCCGCCGCGAATGCTCGCTACCTGAAGATCACTCTTGGGTCTGGTAACGCTGGGCAACCTCGGATTGACGGATGTGCCCCAGCAGGCCCTGACGTGCACTCTGCAGGTCATCCCAGGGTTCAGCCTGTTGCAGTGGCGGGATGGTCACCGGTTCGCGCCGATCGAAACCGACCAGTGCGGCATCCACCAGATCGCCCACTTCCATGATTTCGTCCAGGGTATTGATGTCGACGCCGGAGCGGTCCCAGATTTCCGTGCGGGTGGCGGCCGGCAGCACGGCCTGCACGTACACGCCCCGGGGCGACAGTTCCAGGCTCAGGCCCTGGGACAGGAACAGCACGAAAGCCTTGGTTGCACCATAGACCGTCATGCCGAACTCCGGCGCCAGGCCCACCACCGAACCGATGTTGATGATCGCGCCGTCACCGGCTTTGGCCAGGCGCGGGGCAATGGCACTGGCCAGGCGCACCAGTGCCGTGGTGTTGAGGGCAACCAGTTGCGCAACGCTGTCGGTGCTTTGCTCGATGAAGTTGCCGGACAGCGCGGCGCCGGCGTTATTGATGAGGATGCCGATACGGGCGTCGTCGCGCAGGCGGCTTTCAACGGTTGTCAGATCGCTGAGTTGGGTCAAATCCGCTTTCATCACCTCGACGGCGACCCCGTGTTCGCCGCGCAGTCGGGCTGCAAGTGCGTCCAGGCGTGCCCGGTCGCGGGCAACCAGGACCAGATCATGGCCACGTTGCGCGAAGCGCTCGGCGTAGATGGCTCCGATGCCAGTGGAGGCGCCAGTGATGAGAACGGTAGGGCGAGTGTTCATGGGGTCATCTCTCTTTCAGAATGGGTGAAAACGGACAGCCCGGTTTCTGCTTGCTCAGCTTGCGCTGGCGCTCGAATCAACCAGCGTCGGGTAGTCGATGTAGCCTGCCGCGCCGCCGCCGTAGAGGGTGGCGGGATTGAATGCGGACAAGGCGGCGCCGGTCTTGAGACGCTCCACCAGATCCGGGTTGCCGATGAACGGGCGACCGAACGCGATCAGATCGGCCTGGTCTTCGGCGAGCCGTGAGGTTGCCAGCTCCAGGTCATAGCCGTTGTTGGCGATGTAGGTGTTTTTGAAGCGCTGGCGCAGGGCGGTGAAATCCAATGGCGCCACGTCACGTGGGCCACCGGTCGCGCCTTCGACCATGTGCAGGTAAACGACGCCGAGGGCGTCGAGTTGATCGACGACGTAATTGAATTGCGCCTGCGGATTGCTGCTGGAGACGCCGTTGGCCGGCGACACCGGCGACAAGCGCACCCCGGTGCGATCCGCGCCGATTTCATCGACCACGGCAGCGGTGACTTCGAGCAACAGACGCGCACGATTTTCAATCGAGCCGCCGTAAGCATCGGTGCGCACGTTGGCGCTGTCCTTGAGGAACTGATCCAGCAAATAGCCGTTCGCGCCGTGAATTTCCACACCGTCGAACCCGGCAGCGATAGCGTTTGCCGCGGCCTGACGGAAATCGGCGACGATCCCCGGCAGCTCGCTGATGTCCAGTGCGCGGGGCTCGCAGGCGTCTTCAAAGCGGTTGTTGACGAACACCTTGGTGGCCGCACGCAGCGCGGAAGGGGCCACGGGGGCGGCGCCGTTTTCTTGCAGATCAACGTGGGACACGCGGCCGACATGCCACAGTTGCACAAAGATCTTTGCGCCCTTGGCGTGGACGGCGTCGGTCACCGTGCGCCAGCCATCAATCTGCGCCTGGGTGTAGATCCCGGGGGTGTCCTGATAGCCCTGGCCCTGTTGGGAAATCTGCGTGGCTTCGCTGATCAGCAAGCCCGCGCTAGCGCGTTGGCTGTAATAGGTGGCGGCGAATTCGCTGGGAACAAAGCCTGCGCCCGCGCGGTTGCGGGTCAGTGGCGCGAGGACGATGCGGTTCGCCAGCGCGAGGGCGCCAAGGGTGTAAGGGGTGAACAGATTCTGATCGGTCATCTGGTGTCTCTTCCGTGCCCGTGGGTGGAGGTCGGTGGTGCGTGCAATTAGGATGATGATCGAAATCTAAGCTGTCAACGGTTTTGATTGTGAACGACATCTATGTATGATTGGGCCCATGATTTCCCAATGAACATGAGGTATTGCACGTGAGAGTGAGCAAGGCCCAGGCGCAGGCCAATCGAGAGCACATCGTTGAAACGGCCTCAGAGTTGTTCCGTGAGCGCGGCTTCGACGGTGTGGGTGTGTCGGATCTCATGGCGGCGGCCGGTTTCACCCACGGCGGCTTCTACAAGCATTTCGGCTCGAAGGCCGACCTCATGGCCGAGGCCTCGGCCTGCAGCCTTGCCAAGTCGCTGGCAGGCGTGCAGGCGCTGGATGTGCCTGGCTTCATCGACGTCTATGTGACCAGAGAACATCGCGACGGACGTGGCAGCGGTTGCACCATGGCCGCGTTGTGTGGCGATGCGGCGCGCCAATCGGATGATGTGAAAGCGACGTTTGCCGAAGGGGTCGAACACACCCTGCAAACCCTGGGGGACAAATACCCGACCCGGCCGGATGCCGCTCCGGAGGAGGGCAGGCGGAAAATGATCGACCTGCTGTCCCGTGCGGTGGGTGCGATCATGTTGTCGCGTGCCTGCCCGGATGATTCCGCGCTGGCGGATGAGATTCTTGAGGTGTGCCGCGCTGAGATGTTTGCGTCGTTGCCGGTTGATAAAGGCAAGCCGGCATAAAGGGGGGCATGCCAGGGTTGTGCGCTTGCGGTCGTTGAGCGCACGTCGGCGTCAATTATGATTTGAAACGTGCCTCGGATCTGCCTGGGCGCACACCAGTGTCAAATTCTTCCTTCACCTTGACTGACGATTCGGCATTTCCAAGATCAGCCTCAATGGGGCCAATGCAACCCCAACAGTCACCGCCACAATCGACCGAAAGCGGATCGTCTTTGAGGCCCAGTTTTCGACCACATATACCGCACATGTCTGACATGCCTAGATCCTTGCTCAGCCAACCTCAATCGTCTTTTCTCCGAGCGTCATTCCACGTAGCGCAGCCACAAATGGGTGCGACCGCGAACAGCCTCGACAACCGTTGAAACCACGGCTTGTCGGTCCTCCTCGGGGGTGTTGTAGAGCGCACAAAAATCGCTCGCCACCGCGCTGGCTACGCAAAGGTCGGCAGGCTCTGCCCGCAGGAAGCCGAGGTAAGACGCGCCCACCCCGATCAACTCATAGCCATGGGCCTGGGCGAAATGGCGGGCCACCGCAAAGTTCTGCGCGGGGCCCAGGTCGCAACTGAAGTAGCCGTTGGGAAAAGCGGCGAGCGCCTGACAGGACTGCTCGACGGGCACCAGGAGTGCCGAGAGGGGCTGGTCGAGCAGTGATACAGGGTTTTGCTGATAGTCCACCCATTCGCGCAGGGCTGGCTCATCAAGGGTCAGGCCGTGGGCGCAAGCGCCTTCGAACGAGCTGCCCGCCACCAGGTCAGTGAAGTTGCGCAAGCAGATCGCGAACTCGGCCTTGGTGGTGGGGTAGCCCAGGTATTCACCCTGTTCGAAGCACTCTGCAGGTAGCAGGGCGATCTCCTGCTCCGAGGCATCGTCCAGCCCCAGGTTGTTGCGGGCATGCCCGGAGGTGTAGCGGGCCTGGGGCAGATCATCCAGCGAGAGAAGGGGCTGGAAACCTGGGTGGTCGCCCGCGATCTTGCGGTAGGCGTCGATCAGCTCATCCAGGCTGGAAATGGCGCTCAGGCTGTATTCATCGCAGGTGCCAGCGGCGGGGTTGCCAGGCATTGCGTTACCGCGAAATTGGATATCCATCGAATGGCTACCGGCTCCATGTGGGTGTTCAGGCGAATGAGCAACGCTTGGTCGAACGTACGTGAGCCTGCTGCTGCTCTCGCTGTTCGTGCCAGGCCTGTGAGTTCATTCCAGGCCCGGGGCCTAGCTTAAAGAGAGCACATCCTGCCTGGGCATGAAGAAGCGTGCAAAGAGTTCGGACTGTGACTTGATGTTCAACTTGGCGTAGATGTTGCGGCGGTGCACTTTGATCGTCTCTGTGGAGAGGGAGAGTTTTCCTGCGATTTCCTTGTTGGAAAAGCCACTGAGCAGCAGCCTGAGCACATCACTTTCCCGCGTGGTTATCTGGGTACCAAACTGGGTGGTCGTCTCCGGCCATTGCGGCGGTTCGCTGAGGCTTTTTTCCACATCGACTTCGAAGCACATGCGTTGATGCATGAGTGCCGTGACCCACGGCTTGATGATGTCCAGCATGGTGATGTGTTCCTGGCTGAAATGGGCGTTGCTGCCAATGGAAATGCACAGTGTTCTGTCAGCATCGAGCTGGATGTTGTATTGCACTTCATCTACGCAAATATATTGTGCAAAGTACTTGTGGTAGTACTCGGTTTCAACAAAGTACTCCGGCGCTATATCCAGTAGATGAAAGAAGCCGCTCTGCGGGTTTTCCCGGTTGGCGATATAGAAGGGGTCCAGCAAATACAGGCCTTTTACATAGAGGTGAATGAACGCATCCACTTCTTCTGCATCTGCCACCTCGGGCAGGCTGACAACTTGCACTTGTTGATTGCTGAAGATCAAAACCACCCAGTTATCAATCTGCACATATTCATTGAGTGTGCGGATAAGTGAGCTCCAGAACTCTGGGCGATTCAACTGCAGAATCAGTTTTCCAATCGAACGGTGCCAGGCCAGGCTATGAAGATCGAGTGGCATTTTCTACCCCTTTAGGGTTAGGGAATGGTCGGCCGGAGCTAAGTAATCGTAGGTATTTACTATTGGCTGATGCCCGGTATATTCGCTGGCACGGGTTTACGACCGCCATGAGGGCACGTCGTCTGGACAAGGATGTTGCATGAGAAAGTCACGTTTGCGAACCATTTTTTCGGCTGCGTTTCTCTATGCCGGAATAAGCACAACGGCGGGTGCCGCAGAGCCTGCCATGTACCTCTACAACTGGTTCGGGCTGCTCGCACCAGAGACTCCAAAGGAGTTCGAACAGGCCACCGGCACCCGTATCCACATGGATGCCTTCGACAGCGCCGATATCATGCAGAGCAAGGTCATGGCCGGGCGCACGGGGTATGACGTGGTGGTGGCGACCTCCAATGTACTGCCCAGCCTGATCCAGGCCGGAGTCCTGCAGCCACTTGATTCAGGTCAACTGAGTAACCTGTCCCATGTCGATCCCGCCATCCTGGCGCAACTGGCGGTCAATGACCCTGGCAATCGCTACGCCGTGCCCTACTTGTGGGGCACCACCGGCATTGGTTATGACGTCGATAAAGTCAAGGCAGCCCTGGGCGATAATGCCCCGGTCAATAGTTGGGACCTGATCTTCAAGGAAGAGAACATCAGCAAGCTGCAGTCTTGTGGTGTGGCCATGCTCGACTCTCCCAGCGAGATCATCTCGATTGCCTTGAATTACCTCGGGCTGCCCAGCAATAGCAAGAACCCGGAGGATTACCAGAAGGCGCAAGCGCTGCTGTTGAAGATTCGCCCCTATATCCTTTATTTCGACTCCTCCAGAATCGACACCGACTTGGCGGGCGGCAACATCTGTGTCGTTGTGGGCTGGGCCAATGGCGCCCTGGCTGCGCAGGCCGCCAATGAAAGTGCCAATACCGGGCGCAGGATCAACTACAGCCTTCCTCGTGAAGGTGCGCTGGTCTGGTCGGAAAACCTGGTGCTGTTGAAAGATGCCCCTCACCCCAAGGAAGGGCTGGCCTTCATCAACTATATGTTGCGCCCGGAAGTGATTGCCAAGACCTCGAATCACACGCTTTATCCTAATGGCAATAAAGATGCCACCGAGTTCGTCGAGCAGAAGTTGCGCGATAACCCCTGGATTTATCCGGACAAGCAAACCATCGCCACATTGGTTCCACTTGAGCCGCTGCCTTTGAAACTGGAAAGAATCCGTACTCGGGTCTGGACCAAGGTGAAGAGCAGTATCTGAACTGATTTGACTCTTCGCTTGCTGTTTCATGCACATTGTTATTGTGTGTGAGCGCATTGTTCAAACACTCGGAGACATGTACGCGTCTTGTGCAAGATGAACTTTTGCGCAAGGCGCTGCACGACCGTGCCCATTCAACAGGTTATGCAATAAGAGAACAGTGGATGTTAAGCCCAGCCAATGCACCCCGGTTCAGCCTGACAATCGACGGTTTTGCGCACGACTTCAAGGTGCGCGCGTTCACCGGAGAAGAGGCGATCAGCAAGCCCTATTTCTTCAATGTGGAGTGTGTGAGCGAGCGACCGGATCTGGACCTGCAATGCCTCTTCGATGTGTCGGCTTTTCTGGCATTCGACACTTGGGGCAATGGCATTCATGGGCGCATCTATCACATTGCGCGAGGCCCGGACGCTCAAGGCTTGACGCACTACAACCTGGCCCTGGTGCCGCACCTGTCCTACTTGCGTCACCGTATCAACAAGAGGATCTATCAGCAGTTCTCGGTGCCTGCTATCGTCGCCCTGGTCCTGGAGGAGCATGGGATTCTGGGGGATGCCTACCGCTTTGAGCTCGGGGCGAGCTACCCCGAGCGTGACTGCTGCACCCAGTACGATGAAACCGATCTGCATTTTATTCAGCGCCTGTGCGAGGAAGAGGGAATTCACTTCCACTTCCAGCACAGCGCTCAAGGCCACGTGCTGGTCTTTGGCGATCAGCAGGCAGTATTCCCCGCGATCGGGCCGATCACTGCTTTTGCCCCCGGGCACGATGGGCTCGCCACCCTGTTACCGATCGGTCACGGCACGCCGACAAGCCTGCGTGCCAGGGAGTCGCGCCAGGTTGAAGGGCAAGGTACGCAGAGCGGGCTGCTCAGTGGTCATGTCCTGGAAACCTCGGGCCAGGGCAGCGACCTCTGGCTACTGACTCAGGTCATTCATGAGGGCAAGCAACCACAGGTTGCGGATGAGAGCGTCGCCAATGGCCACACTGACAACCAGGGTCAACTGCGCCAGGGTTATCGCAACCGTTTCACCGCGCTTGCGTTGGACCTTTGCTATCGCCCGCCTTTGGCTCATGAGAAGCCTCTGGCGCCAGGCAACCAGACGGCGCTGGTCATCGCCCTGGAAGACCAGGCGAACTCGCGTGGTCAGCGCTTCGAAAGGGTCAAGGTCAAGTTTCCCTGGGACCGCGAAGGTCGGTTCGACGACAAGAGCAGTTGTTGGCTGGCCGGTACTGCCAATTGGCGTTGTGAAGTGACGCCGCTGCGACCCGGTGTGGAGGTCAAAGTCGCATTTCTTGAAAACGACCCCGATCAACCGCTGATCAGCGGTTGCCTGTGTTGCGGCTGATACGCCATTGCCCTGAACGCGCATCAAGCCGCCAGGGAGAAGGCCCGGACCACACTCGATAGTGAATCGACGGTTGCCATCAGTGGCCTGATCCCAGGCCTCGGTCCTGACGCCAGGGCTTTCTCATGAGTGTCTGGCCGCGTAGGTCTGGCCCGTCAGCAGCATGACGCCTTCTTTTGAGCAGACGCCGGTGATGCTGTTGATCACGACTTCAAGGCCGCTGGAATGCGGGAACAGCGAAAACAGCAACTCGAAATACAGGTAGTCCTGGACCAGGCGCGCCGCCAGATCGGGATGGTCCTTCAACAGCATCCTGAAGCTTGGGTAGCCCAGCTCTGCAAGTTCCTGGATGTCGACAAAACCCTGGTCGATATCGTCGGTTTTGCATTCGGCGGCAAAGGTGTCCGCGCAGTCAAGAAAGCGTTGCGGCAGATCGCCGTGGTGGATGCGCAGTTCATAGGGCGTTACCGGGATCGTCAGTGCTTCGCCGAAGCCCAGGCTGCGATAGCCGACGGTTTGTGGGTCGATGATTTGGCCGGCTGAGGTGAACTTCATGATGGGCTTCCGGGGTGCTCGGGGGGTGAGGGACTGTCGCTATCTTCGAGCGTGCGCGCTTGGGATCTAACGGTTGCGACGTAATAAAGGATATAGCCCGAATACACCAGCGAGCCTGCTGCCACTTCTTGGTCGAAGCACTGCTTTAGTTCATCCTCATCCGTAAAACCGTATTCCACGAGCCTGTTCTCGGCAAAGCCGGCCAGCCTCGATAGGGTTATTCCGTCGATTTCGCCCTGCTCGCCAAAGTCAAAGCTCACCGTTGCCGTTGGCAGGTGAACGGCGCAGCCATAGCCGTGCTTGAAGTAGCGAATACCGCCAGCCAGTTCTCCTTGATCCGGGATATCGGTTCCCACCCAATCGGCGTTGCTGGCGGGGAGGGGAATGGCGGATTGTTGCATCAGTTCGACAGCCGTGCGGATGCTGGCTTGGTAGTCGGAAACAAGATGGGCGAGGTGCGGGTTCATGGGCATTGGCATCGTGGGCAAGGGGGCAGAAGATTTCAGAGATTGCGGCGCGATACAAGCGGCGAGTGTGCTGGATGCGCGCCAGTACGTTGATATCGGTATATTCGCCCGGACAAATTTCGGAGCCGAAAACATGGGGTTTTCCACCACTGTCTGGGAATGGTACGGGCAGGATGAGTACAAGCGGGTGCTGGCGGTGGGCGAGGCGCAGTTGCGCCCCTTTCTGGAGGAACTGATGGTGGATTGTGGACGTGCGGTGCGTGGCGTGAAGTCTTGACCCAAGTATTGGCCAGAGGCTGTTAACGAATGCGGCAACCTGTGATGGAGTGGACAGAAACGGATGTTTGACGAGCTGATATTTACCGGTGAAACGCCTGCAAAAGAGGATGCCTATGCCGGTGGTGGGGCCTGCCTGCCCACGGAGCTGGCTTGGCCCTGTTCGCCTGATGGAGTGCCGCTGACACACCTGGTGGCCTTTCCTGGACATTGGTTTTCAGAGGCCCTGATCGATAGGAGTTATTGGGTTTCGGTTTTTGTACCGTACTTGCCGGGCGAGGTCGGCCACTATCGAAAGTTGCGTGCCGTCCAGGGACGCTCGCAAGCGGTTGTCATGGGCTATGTTCGAGCCGGTTCCGAGCGGAATGAGGCTGTTCAGCCGATTTCAGATCGCGGGGCGGTACGGCTGGGGGTGAACCGCGACGTGGATGATGACGAGAACCTGGCCTCGAAGCTGGATGGCGTGGACGCTTGGCTGCAGGCGCCTGTTTCAGCGGAGGCAGGGCGCAGAAGGGTATCCATTTATGGGGGCGATCTGGATAGAGCGCTGCCTGAGCACAAAGGCGTGCTTTCGGATGGCATGGGGTATCTGTTTCTGGATGAGGATTTTTCAGAGCGGATAGGCGCGGGGATTGGTCGGTTCTTTTTGCAGTTGGGGTAGGGGAGATGGCGCTATCGAAAGCAACGGCCAGGCCAGCGATTTTCGCTGAAAGGGCGTTTGACTGCGTGAACGGGCGCTGTTCGAACAATGCCAGTTGAGATGCTTCTAGATCGACGGAGAGGGCCAATGCTCTATCCCTTGGTCGGGGCCTGACCTAAGTATCTGTGGCCCTTGGCGGCTAACCGTTTGGACTCACCTGTGTCGATGCTTTGTCGTTTGGGCTGACCGCTTTCGGTCAGAAGTTGCCTGTCGTGATGAGCGCCTGTTGTTGACCGAGGTAAGCATTGACGTAAACTCGCCGCCCCAAAAAATCAGCTTGCATAGCGAGAAGGAGCTTCGATGCAACGGGTGATGATTGTTGGTCAACCTGGATCAGGCAAAAGCACTTTGGCGCGTGAGCTTGGTCAGCGCACGGGCTTGCCGGTCGTTCATATCGACACTATCCACTGGCAGCCAGGGTGGATCGAACGAAGCCCGGACGAGAAGACGCGGCTTTGTCTCGATGTAGAGGCTCGAGATCGCTGGATATTCGAAGGTGGCCATTCAGCCACTTGGGACAACCGGGTGGCCCGTGCCGATCTTTTGATATGGATTGATCGTTCGGCGACGCTTCGATTCTTGCGCGTACTGCGCAGAACGCTGCTCCAACGCGGTCAGTCTCGGCCCGACTTGCCGGAGAACTGCCCCGAGCTGCTGGCGAACCTGCCGGAGTTTTTTAGATTCATGTGGCGGACGAAAAAATCAGCGCGAGAAAAAATGCAGCAACTTGTAGCAACAGCGCCATCAGCTTGCCGCGTGGTTTGTCTGCGGTCTAATCGGGATATCGGCATTTTTCTCGCGAGTATGGGAAGTGCGACTGTCCAAGCTCTGCAGGATTGATCGACGGTTGACTGACTGCGGAAACTGCCGCTTACGAGCGGCAGTTCCTGGCCGATTGTTGCCTGTCACGATCGGCCGCAATCGATCCATAGCAGACGTTGTCGCGCGTCGAATGCAGAGGGCTCAGCTTCTATATTTCAGCGCCTCCACCAATGCAGAAAAGGCGGGAGACGCTTGTCGCCTGTTCGGGTAATACAAATGGTAACCCTGAAACTCAGGGCACCAGTCGGCCAAGACTTCTTTGAGCCGGCCGTCAGCCAGATAGGGTGCTACCAATTCCTCTGGTACGTAGGCCAAGCCAACGCCATCAACGGCGGCATTGAGTACGTGCATGATGCTGTTGAAAACAAGTTGTCCATCTGCCTTGACGGTAAAAGCCTGGCCATTACTTTCAAATTCCCATGCGTAGATCGCCCCTGATGGTCTGTGTCGGATATTCACGCAGTCATGCCCGGTCAGCTCATGGGGGGTTGTTGGTGCCGGGTTGCGTTCGAAATATTCTGGAGAGCCCACCACAGCCAACCGCCAATCTGGGCCTATGCGAACGGCGATCATGTCTTTGCTGATCGATTCGCCCATGCGAATGCCAGCATCGAATCGTTCCTCGACCACGTTGGTGAATCCATAGTCGACGTAGAACTCCAGTGTGATATCCGGGTAGCTCTTCAGGAAGCTTGCAAGCATTGGCCGAATGCACAACTCAATCTGATCATCAGTACAGGAAATACGAATCGTGCCACTGGGCTTGTCCCGCAGCTCGCCCAGCGCTTCAAGCTCGGCGGTGATCTGATCAAAAAGCGGAGCGATCGAGCGCATCAATCTTTCTCCCGCCTCTGTGGGCGACACATTGCGTGTCGTGCGGGCCAGCAGTCGTATCCCCAGTCTTTGTTCAAGTGCCCGGATCGTATGACTCAGCGCAGAGGGAGTAATGCCCAGTTTAGCGGCGGCTTTCGTAAAGCTTTGATCTCGCGCCACCGCAAGAAAAGCTTGGAGATCGTTGACTTTAGTACTGGCCATTGCTGAGTTTTTCTCAAAACCACATGAAGATTACGCCTACTAATCAAGATATTTCGAATCCGTCAAGCTCTGTCACATATCTGGAACGGAGTACTGATGATGAGCGAGACACCTGTAACCCTCCTCGAAGCTGCAGAAGCCTTGAACTCTCCAGGGCTTGATCGGCGCGCATTCGTAAAGGCCAGCGGCGTCAGCATTGCGGCCCTGGGCGTCCTTTCAGTCGCAGGCGGTGATGCCTTAGCAACTGACTCGAAAAGCGCTGTCAGCGCGCCGGAAGGCGCCAACAATTTTTACAAAAGTGACAAGGTCACTGTGCAAAAGGTGACCTTCAAGAGCTCATACAGTCTTCAAATTGTGGGCAATCTTGTAACGCCCAAAAATCTGGATAGAAACGCTAAAACGCCTGCAATTGTTTGATGAGAGGTTTTTGAATGACGGCTCAAGTATTCGACACCCCGGCAGGTGAGGCCCTCGGCACGCCGGGGACTGGTGAACTGCCGGCTTACTGGAGTGGCATCTTTGCGATGACACTGTGCGTATTCGCGTTGATCGCCTCGGAGTTCATGCCTGTCAGTTTGCTCACGCCGATTGCATCTGATCTGCAAATCAGTGAAGGACTGGCCGGGTATGGGATCGCCATCTCCGGCACCTTCGCGGTGCTGACAAGCCTTGCGATTTCCAGGCTAGTGGGTTCAATGGACCGCAAGACGCTGTTGCTTGTACTGACCGGGATTATGTGTGTGTCGGGGCTGGTGGTCGGTCTGGCGCCGAACTATACGGTGTACATGATTGGTCGTGCGCTGATCGGCGTGGTGATCGGTGGATTCTGGTCGATGTCGGCGGCAATGGCCATGCGCCTGGTACCTGCCCATAGCGTGACCAAGGCTCTGGCAATCTTCAACGGCGGCAATGCTTTGGCAACCGTAGTGGCCGCTCCGCTGGGAAGCTATCTGGGGAGTGTCATCGGTTGGCGGGGTGCTTTTTTCTGCCTTATTCCGGTAGCGATTATCGCGTTGATCTGGCAGTGGATCAGCCTGCCAGCCATGGCGCCGGCGCCGCGCAAACCGGGCGCTGGCAATGTCTTCCGATTGTTTAAGAGCCCATTGGTCAGTTTCGGCATGTTGAGTGTGGGCATTTTCTTCATGGGGCAGTTTGTATTGTTCACCTATCTGCGCCCGTTCCTGGAAACCGTCACAGGTGTAGATGTATCCCTGTTGTCGATGGTCCTGCTGGTCATCGGCGTGGCGGGTTTTGTCGGGACCGTTCTGATCGGCACTTTCCTGAAAACCGGAATGTACCGCGTCCTGGTCTGCATTCCACTCTTGATGGCCGCGATTGCACTTTCTTTGATTGTCCTTGGCGGCAAAGTCGTGGCAGCTTTTGTACTGCTTGGGCTGTGGGGCCTGATCGCGACGGCGGCACCTGTGGGGTGGTGGTCGTGGTTGGCCAAGGCGTTGCCCAAGGATGCTGAAGCCGGTGGCGGCTTGATGGTGGCGGTCATTCAGCTATCCATTGCGCTGGGCTCTACCCTCGGTGGGCTGCTGTTCGACGGCAGCGGTTATCGCATGACATTTCTCGCAAGCTCTGTCTTGCTGGTACTTGCGGCAGTGATGGCCTTTTTCACATCGCGAAACCAGGTTTAATAGAAGGCAGACTGAGTAAGGCTGGCAACTGTCCACAATTTGTAAGATCGGATTTGATCAACGTCCGCTATTGGCCGTTTTCAACCACTTTTAAAAGACTTCTTTCCCCCTAAAAAACAAATCACCGCCCCCATTTGAAGCGCTCCGCGCCGCCCAGCAGCACGATTGCCGCTACGTTGGAGATCTGTTGCAGATTGGCGTCGTCAGCATTCCCCGGCTCTGCGCGGGAGAGGCTTTCCAGCAGTTGAGTCATGGCCAGTAAAGGTGCCGCACCCTTGGCATGTAGCACGTCCAATGGTGCGGTCTTGCTTATGAAACAGAGCCCCCGTCCGGGCGGCGCATTTTCAAGCCTTCCCCAGTACAACAATTCCCTCCCGTAGGAGCCGGCTTGCCGGCGAAGAGGGCGGCCTGGTCGTGCGCGGAATAACGACAGCCCAGCGCTGCACTGGTGGCAGTTTTCGCCGGCAAGCCGGCTCCTACAACGTTCGCGCGTTGCTCTCGTGAATGAAGCTTTTATGACAAAAGTTCGGTAGCACATGGCCACGCGCGTCTTGGGTATGTAACGCGCTTGAGGGGGCCGCCAGGCCACTTTTTTAAGCCGAGGCGGGACGCCGGGAGTGAGGCTATGGGGACTATGGAACGCTACTCGAAAGTGGGCATGCAGGAGCTGGATCAACGGCTATCGAAGATTGTCGAGGCCGCGCGCAAGAAGCCGGTGTCGGTCTATCGCTACGGCGCGCCGTGGGTCTGGATCGTCTCCCAGGATGACTGGCAGGGCGCCTTGAAGGAGGTGGCCAGCTATATCCCGCCGGGGCATTCGCTGGTGCTGCTGCGTCCGCAGATCGATGAGTTGCTGGATCAGCACCGCGACCTGCTCCAGGGCCTCAATGCCGAGCCCGGCATGCTGATCGCGCCGCGTACGGTGATGCACATTCTGTTGTTGCAGTTGCTGTATTCGGTGCCCAGCGAGCAGCAACTCTATGAGCAGCTCAGCTACAACCTGCTGTTTCGCTGGTTCGTCGGCCTGGACCTGAATCAGAAGGTCTGGAGCTTCGGCGTCCTCAGTCGCGATATCGCCACGCTGTTGAACAACCCGCGGGCGGTGCAGTTGATCCAGAAAATCATCGGTGAAGTGTTCTGCGGTGCCTTGCTGCAAATGCCTGAGTTCTCGTTGAACTTCGCGCTGTTGCACACCTGGCTGGCTCGCCACGAAAACACCTCGATCACCAGCAATTGAAGCGGCCAAACGCTGTGCAGACGGCGACGGCAATGCGCGTACGCGCGCCAATTTTCAGTTTTTTAGGGGGCGGTGTGGAGCATCTGGGCAAATCAGGGCGACCGGGCAGTGGCGGGCGCTGGTGGCCGTTGTGCGGTTGGTTGGCACTGGCGGCGCTGGTGCCGGCGGTGCAGGCCGAGGAGGGCGAGCCGGCCCCGGTCGAAGCCTCGGCCGCGGCGCGGTTGGTGGACGTCAATGAGTACTTCGTGCGCGGCAATACGGTGCTCGATGCCCGGGCCATCGAGGAGGCGGTGTATCCCTTCCTTGGCCCGCAGAAGGCCCTGGCCGATATCGAAGGCGCCCGGGATGCGCTGCAGAAGGTCTATCAGGAGCGCGGCTACCAGTCGGTGTTCGTCGAGCTGCCGGAGCAGAAGGTCGAGGACGGTATCGTTTATCTGCAGGTCAGTGAAACCAAGGTCGGTCGGGTGCGGGTGGTGGGGGCCAAGCATTATTCGCCGGTGGAGATCCGCGACCAGGTGCCGGCGCTGCAAGAAGGCCAGGTGCCGGACTTTGCCACGGTGCAAAGCCAGCTGGCCGGGCTTAATCGCGGCGCCGGGCGCCAGGTCATGCCGCTGGTGCGTGAAGGCCAGCGCCCGGGGACCATGGACGTGGACCTGCAAGTGGAAGACCAGAACCCCTGGCACGCCAGTGTCGGCCTGAACAACGACTACAGCGCCGACACCGAGAAGCTGCGCACTGTGGTCAACGTCGGCTACGACAACCTCTGGCAACTGGGCCACAGCATTTCCCTGACCTATTTCACCGCGCCCCAGGACACCGACAACGCCAAGGTCTGGTCCGGTTCCTACACCGCGCCGCTGAGCGATCGCTGGGCCTTGCAGTTCTCCGGCTACCAGTCCGACAGCAACATCGCCACCATCGGCGGCAGCAATGTGCTGGGCAAGGGCCATTCCTACGGGGTGTCGGCGATCTACACCTTGCCCGCCGCGGGCAACTGGGCCAACTCGCTGTCGGTGGGTGTGGACTTCAAGGACTTCGAGGAAGAGATGCGCTTTGGCCGCAGCAGCGACCAGATTCCGCTGAAGTACGCCCCCATGACCTTTGGCTACAACGGCTACCGCTACAGCGAGAAAGCCCAGCTGGGCCTGGGCCTGAACCTGATCGTCGGCACCCGGCGCTTCTTCGGCTACGGCAGTGACGCCGAGGAGTTTCACTACAAGCGCGACGAGGCCAGCGCCAGCTTCTCGGTGCTCAAGGGCGACCTGAATTTCACCTACACCTTCGCCAACGATTGGCAGTCGGCGTCCAAGGCGGCGTTCCAGCTGGCCTCGGGGCCGCTGGTGTCCAACGAGCAGTATTCCGCCGGCGGCGCCACCTCGGTGCGCGGCTACCTGGCCGCCGAGCGCACCGGGGACGAGGGCTACCTGTTCTCCCAGGAGTTGCGCACGCCGTCTTTGGCCAAGTTCCTCGGCAGCTACGTGCAGGAGTGGCGCTTCTATGCCTTTGCCGAAGGTGCGCACCTGTCCCTGCACGACCCGCTGCCCGAGCAGGAGGACGAATACAGCCTGGCCAGTGTCGGCCTGGGCACCCGCGCCAGTTTGAGCAAGTGGCTGTCCGGCAGCCTGGACTGGGGCTACCCGCTCAAGGACGGCCCCAACACCCAGAAATACGACCCGCGCCTGCACTTCAGCGTGCAAGCGACGTTCTGACTTTTTACGGAGACCCTTCACATGCAACGCTTATTCCTGAGCCTGTTGATCTGCCTGGGCTTCGTGCTCCCGGCCACGGCCCATGCCTGGTGGCAGGACGACTGGCATTACCGCAAGCAGATCAGCGTGGACACCACCCCGCAAGGCGCCGCCATCAATGAAGCCCTTGGCCGCACCGCGCTGCTGGTGCGCCTGCACACCGGCAACTTCACCTTCGACGGGGTCAAGGAAGACGGCGCCGACCTGCGCTTTGTCGCCGCCGATGACAAGACCCTGCTCAACCATCAGATCGAAAGCTTCGACCCGCTGATGGGCATGGCGCTGATCTGGGTCGATGTGCCCAAGGTCGAGGGCGGCCAGCGCCAGGACATCTGGATGTACTACGGCAACCAGAAGGCCCCGAGCACGGCCAATGGCCAACTGACCTTCGACCCCAGCTACACCGCGATCTACCACTTCGACGGCAGCAACGGCACGCCGGCCAAAGACACCACCGCCTATGGCAACACCGCGCAGAACGCCACCGGCGCGGCGATCGACGGGGTGATCGGCCGGGCCCTGCAGTTCAGCGGCCAGCCGCTGCTGCTGCCGGCCAGCCCGTCGCTGCAGCACAACGCCGGCGGCGCCTTCACCTTCAGCGCCTGGGTACGCCTGGACCAGGCCAGCGGCGAACAATTGCTGCTGGCTCGCCGCGAAGGTGCCGGCAGCCTGCTGATCGGCATCAACCAGGGCATGCCCTTTGTTGAAGTGGACGGCCAGCGCGCTGCCTCCACCCAGCCGCTGAACCCGGGGCAGTGGCAGCACCTGGCCCTGAGCGGCGAGGGCAGCCGACTGGCGCTGTATGTCAATGGCCGCGAAACCGCGAGCCTGGCCCAGGCCATTCCCACCTTCAATTCGCCATTGGCCATCGGTGCCGATTTGCCGCCGGCCGCCGGGGTCGAGGCCAGCCACTTCCAGCCGTTCACCGGGGCCCTGGACGAGCTGCGCCTGTCCAAGGTGGCGCGTCCGGCGGCGCTGATCCTGGCCGATGCCAGCGCCCAGGGCGCGGAGTCGAAGCTGGTGGTCTACGGCGTCGATGAAGAACAGTCGGGTTTTGGTTTCGGCAGCCTGGGTTTCCTGCTCAAGGCGGTGCCGGTGGATGCCTGGGTGATCATCCTGGTGCTGGTGGGGATGATGATCCAGTCCTGGGTGATCATGCTGCGCAAGAACCGCATGGTCGGCCGGGTCAGCGCTGCCAATGCGCTGTTTCGCGAGCAGTTCGCCAAGGTCGGCACCCGCCTGGAGATGTTTGCCGACGACCAGGTGCTGGCCAGCCGCCTGGAGCATTCCTCGCTGTGGCGCCTGTACCTGGTGGCGGTGAAAGAAATTCGCACCCGGCGCGAGCAGGGCGCCGATACCTCGTCGGTGTCGGCGGCCACCATCGAGGCCATCCGCTGCTCCATGGATGGCGTGCGCACCCGGGAAAACCAGCAGCTGAGTTCCAAGCTCTCGACCCTGTCCAACGCCATTGCCGGCGGCCCCTACATCGGCCTGTTGGGCACGGTGCTGGGGATCATGGTGGTGTTCCTCGGCACCGCCATGGCCGGTGACGTCAACATCAACGCCATCGCCCCGGGCATGGCCGCGGCCTTGCTGGCCACCGCCATGGGCCTGTTCGTCGCGATCCCGGCGCTGTTTGGCTACAACCGCCTGATCACCCGCAACAAGGAAGTGGGCGCCGACATGCGGGTGTTCGTCGACGAGTTCATCACCCGGCTGGCGGAGCTGCATGGCGAGAGCCAGCACAGCGAAAACGCCCACTGGCGGGTCAGCCACAGCAACGCGTCGGTTCCGGCCTGAGGAGAACTACCATGGCTTCCGTGAATGCCTCCCATGACGACGAAGACGATGCCGCCGTCGACAGCATCAACATCACGCCCCTGGTGGACGTGCTGATGGTGGTGCTGGTGATGTTCATCCTCACCGCCACCGCCCAGGTCTCGGGCATCCAGATCCACTTGCCCAAGGCCAGTGCCTCGGTGTCGCTGTCCGAGGCCAAGACCAAGGCCATTTCGGTGAACGATGGCGGCCAGGTGTTCCTCGACGCCTACCCGGTGACCCTGGGCGAGCTGGAAGAGCGCCTGCGCATCGAGAAAGCGCAGAACCCGGACTTCCCTATCATCGTCCGCGGCGATGCCACGGTGCAGTACCAGAAGGTCATCGAAGTCCTCGACCTGCTGCGCCGCCTGGAGTTGTCCCAGGTCGGCCTGGTCACCGGCAAACCGAGCCAGGGCTGAGCCATGAGCGCACATCAACCGTTCGAGCTGCCGCCGGTACAGAACAAGCCGCGCGCCCTGCGCCTGCTCAAGTGGGGCGCGGGGCTGCTGCTGGGTGCCGTGGCGGCCTGGCTGCTGTGGCAGTGGGCCAATGACATGGCCGGGGTGCGCCGGGAAGCGCCGAAGGTGCCGACCATCATCCCGCTGCCGCCTCCGCCGCCTCCACCCCCACCGCCGCCGGAGAAACCCAAGGAGCCGGAGCCGGTGGAAGAAAAGATCCCGGAACCCGAACCCACGCCCACCCCCGAGGAGGTCAAGCCGGAGGAGGAAGCACCGCCATCGCCGGCGGACGACCTGGCCAACCCGATGCAGATCGACGGCGATGCCCAGTCCGGCAACGACGGCTTCAACGTCGGTGCCGGCAAGGGCGGCGGCATGGCCGGCGCCGGTGGCGGCGGGCTGGGCACCGGCACATACAAGCAGTACCTGGCGGCGACCTTCCAGCGCGCGCTGCGCGAAGACCCGGAGTTGCGCAAGAAAGCCTATGCCTTGCAGGTGGACCTGTGGCTGGGCGCCGACGGGCAGGTGACCCGCGCCGAGCTGGCCGGCTCCAGTGGCAACCCCGAGACCGACCAGCAAGTGCTGGCGGCACTGCGGGCCACGCCGCGCCTGAAAGAGCGCATGCCGGCCTCCCTGACCTTGCCGGTGCGCCTGTCCCTCAAGGGCCGGCGACCGGAATGAGCGAACCCCTATTTGCAGTTTCTACAGGAGTTGTGTGCAGATGATTTCCACCGTGAATCGATTGACCCTGGCGCTCGGCATGGTCGCCCTGACCCTGGCCGGACAGGCCACGGCCGCCGCGGCCGCGCCCTCGGAGAACGCCACGATCAACCTGATCCGTCTGTTGGTGCAGCAGGGGGTATTGAAGCAGGAGCAGGCCGACGGGCTGATCGCCCAGGCCGAGAAAGAAGCCCAGCAGGCCCGCGCGGCCACCGCCGTGGCGGCAACCGGCCCGGCTGCGGCGCCCGGTGATGTGCGGGTGCAATACGTGCCGGCCATCGTCCGCGACCAGATCCGCGATCAGGTCAAGGCCGAGGTCATGGCCACCGCCAAGCAGGAAAACTGGGCCCAGCCCAACACCTTCCCGGACTGGATCTCGCGCATCAGCTTCGACGGCGACATCCGCCTGCGCGACGAGTCGCGGTTCTTCGCCGACAACAACAGCAACGAGATCGTCGACTACGCCAAGCTCAACGACAGTGGCCCTTACGACGTCAACAAGGACACCAACAGCAAGCTGCCGCCGCTGCTCAATACCCGCGAGGACCGCGACAACCTGTTCCGCCTGCGCGCGCGCCTGGGGATGAAGGCGGTGATCTCGCCGGAATGGACCGCCGGCATCCGCATCGGCACCGGCTCGGACAACAACCCGGTGTCCACCACCCAGACCCTGGGCGGCGGCTTCGGCAAGAAGGACATCTGGCTCGACCAGGGCTACCTGACCTGGAAGGCCACCCAGGACCTGACCCTGACCGGCGGGCGGATCGCCAACCCGTTCTATGCAACCGACATGCTGTACTCCAACGACCTCAATTTCGACGGCGTGGCGGCGATCTTCAACCACAAGCTGAGCAGCGACTGGGGCCTGTTCGGCACCCTCGGCGCCTTCCCGGTGGAGTACACCAACGACACCGCCACCAGCAACGGTTTCGACAAGAACGAGAGCGACACCAAGTGGCTGTTCGGCGGGCAGGTCGGCGCCAACTGGAAGATCAACCGCAGCAACAGCCTCAAGGGCGCCCTGGCCTACTACCGCTTCGACGACATCGAAGGCCAGCGCTCCAGCCCTTGCGCGCCCTGGGCCGGGGCCCCGGGCTGCGACACCGATGGCTCGCGGGTCGCCTTCATGCAGAAGGGCAACAGCGTGTTCCTGCTGCGCGACATCACCCCCAACCCGGCCACGCCGGGCCTGACCCCGCAGCCGCAGTTCGTGGGCCTGGCCTCGAAGTTCGACGTGCTCGACCTGAACCTGGCATGGGACACCGAATTGCCGGACGACCTGCGCCTGCGCAGCCAGACCAACTTCATTCGCAACCTGGCCTACGACAAGGGCGAGATGCTCAAGCGCAGCGAAGGCGAGATCGTCAACAACATCAACAGCCAGGGCCAGTTCGAAAGCGGCGGCAACGCGTTGATGGTGCAGTTCA
The DNA here is from genome assembly GCF_058797595.1 of Pseudomonas sp. GW823-FHT02C05. NCBI lineage: Bacteria > Pseudomonadati > Pseudomonadota > Gammaproteobacteria > Pseudomonadales > Pseudomonadaceae > Pseudomonas > Pseudomonas sp. GW823-FHT02C05. The sequence continues at coordinate 892,870 of NZ_JBXAJU010000001.1, forward strand.
CCCTGGGCAATGCCCTGGAAATGAAGAAGGCCGGGGACTGGAACCTGCTGGCCGGCTACAAGTACATCCAGCCCGACGCCTTGCCCGACGGCTTCAACGACTCCTCGTTCCACCTGGGGGGCACCAACGCCAAGGGCTATTTCCTGGGCGGCAACTACGGCATCGACAAGAACATCTATGCCACGGCCCGCTACATGAGCGCCTCGGAAGTCTACGGGCCGCGCTACGAGGTGGACGTGATGCAGCTTGAACTCAACACGCGCTTCTAAGTGCAGGGAGGAAGGTTATGAACAGCCGAGCGAGGGCAGGGGCGGCGAGCCTGTTGCTGGTCTGGGGCGTGCTGGCCAGTGTCGGCGCCAGCGCCGAAGGCATGGAGGAGCGCCTGCGCACCCAGTTGCGCAGCACCACCCAGCAGTTGCAGGCCCTGCAAAGCGAACAGGCCCAGGCCGCGGCGGCGCGGGTCGCCGCCGAGAACGCGGCCAGGGAGGCCCAGGCCCAGGTCAAGCAACTGACGGCCGAGCTGGCCAAGACCCGCGGTGTGGCAGAGCAGTTGGCCGGCCAGCAGCAGAGCCTGCACAGCCAGGCCCAGGCCCAGGCGGCCGCCAGCAGCGAGCAACTGGGCAAGTTCAAGAAGGCCTATGAGGACCTGCTGGTGCTGGCCCGGGGCAAGGAAGCCGAACGGGCCAGGTTGCAGGCGCAATTGAGCGAGCGTGACACACAAGTGCAGCAATGTGCGGTCAAGAATCAGCAGATGTACGGCATCGCCAAGCAGATCCTGGCGGCCTACGAAAACATCGACGTGGCCGAGGTGGTGAAAATCCGCCAGCCCTTCGCCGGCAGCGCCCGGGTCAAGTTCGAGGAACTGGCCCAGGGCTTTGGCGACGAGCTTTACCAGACCCAGTTCGACGCCCCGCGGGCGGCGAGCACCCACTGATCACCAGGGAAGAGATGACCATGACCTTGATTAACAGCGTCACCACCGAAAGCCTCACCGACCTGCTGCAAGGCGCCGGCTACCGGGTCAACCAGACCGAACAGAACGGCATCGTGCAACTGCTCAGCGCCAGCCAGGGCATCGGCTACGCCGTGCGCTTCGGTAACCCGGGCAGCGAAGCCGGGCACTACGTGGACTTCACCTACAGCTGCGCGCTGCGGGTGCAGGGCGAATTGCCGGCCGGGCTGGCGGAACTGTGGAACGCCTCACGGCGCTTTGCCCGGCTGTCGCTGCAGGGCGAATTCCTGGTGATGGAGATGGACGTGGTGGTGGCCGGCGTCGGCGAGACCCACCTGCGCAGCCAGCTGGAGCTGTGGGATCGGTTGCTGCAGGAGTTCATCGTCTACCTGCGCGAATACAGCCAGCAGGCGGCCCAGTTGCAGGCGCAGGCCGAAGCGCCCCAGGCGGTGCAAAGCCAACCCCGGGAAGAGGCGGCCACCCTGTGAAAAAGCCCACCCTAGTGGTCGGTGCCGGGGCACTGACCTTGCTCGGCCTGGCGTTGGGCCTGGCCCTGCGCCCGGGCAATGACCCGGTGGCGGCGCAGCAGCCGGCCCCGACCCTGCTGCAACAACAAGTGGCGTCTACGCCCGCCGTGGCGCGCCTGGGCAATCAGCAGGTGGCGGCCGAGGAGCTCAAGAGCTTGTTTGCCAGCCTGCCCGAGGAATCCCGGGGGCAATTGCGCGGCAATCGCCCGGCGCTGGAAGCCTGGATTCGTTCACGGCTGGCGGAAAAGGCCGTGCTGGAGCAGGCCGATGCCCAGGGCTGGCGCCAGCGCCCGGAGGTGGAGCAGCAGACCCGCGCCGCCACCGAACAGATCGTGTTTCGCGACTATCTGCAGTCGGTCAGCCAGGTGCCGGCGGACTACCCCAGCCCGGCGGAGTTGCAGCAGGCCTATGACAGCGGCAAGTCGGCGTGGATGACACCGCCGTTGTACCGGGTCAGCCAGATCTTCCTCGGGATCGCCGAGCCCCAGGCGGCCGAGCAGGTACGCCGCCAGGCGCAGGAGCTGAGCCGCAAGGCCCAGGCCGCGCCGGGGGAGTTTGCCGCCTTGGCGGCGCAGTACTCCCAGGACCGGGACAGCGCCCAGCGCGGTGGCGACTCCGGCCTGCAGCCCTTGCAGCAACTGCTGCCGGAGGTGCGCAGCGCGGTGGCCCGGCTCAAGGTGGGCGGGGTGTCCGAGGTGGTGCAGAGCGCGGCGGGTTTCCACGTGCTCAAGCTCACCGAACAGCAGCCGGCACGGACCGCCAGCCTGGACGAACTGCGTGATCGCCTGACCCAGGCCCTGCGCGCCCAGCGCCAGGAGCAGATCGCCAAGGCCTATCTGGAAGGCATGCTCAACACTGCGACCCTGAGCATCGATGGCGCGGTGTTGAACCAGGTACTGGAGGACAAGCTGTAGGAGCTGGCTTGCCAGCGAAGGCGATCTCACAGGCCCCTTCGCCGGCAAGCCGGCTCCTACGAGGCAATACGCAGCACCGGCAACTGTAGGAGCTGGCTTGCCCGCGAAGGCGATCCCACGGCCCCGCCGTCCGCCCGCCAAGGAAGCAACACTCAACAAGACAGGGAGTCACCGATGTCATTTCTCGAACCCGCTCCACTCCAGGGCTTTGCGCCATACACCGCGCCCCAGGAACCCCGGGAAGCCTGGCTAGCCCTGGCCGCCGGCATCGAACCTGCGGTGGCCCAGTATTTTCTGGTCAGCGCCCGTTGCGGCTGCTTCATGCAGGCGGCCCGCAGCCTGAACATCAAGGCCACTCTGCTGCGCAAGCAACTGGCGCAGTTGGAGGAGCACCTGCGTCGTTCGCTGTTCTGCTACCAGGGCAATGCCTTGAGCCTGAGCCGCGAAGGCCTGCAACTGCAGGCCCAGCTGATTGCCCTGGCCCACCAGCGGCGGCTGCCGGTGATCGAGCAACCCCTGATCCGCGTGGCCGTGGCGGAAACCATCCTCCACGACATCCTTGGCCGTGACCTGATCGCCTTGCTGCGGCGCAACGCCAGCGCCCGGCTGGAAATCATCTCCATCGACAGCGACCTGTCCCTGCAGGCCCTGAGCGCCGACCTGGTGCTGTGGCTGGCGGCCGAGGATTCACCCCTGCCGGGCCCCAGCTTCGCCACCCGCGAACCCATGCCCCTGGCGCGCATCGACTACCTGCCGCACATCGCCAAGCGCTACTCCCGGGTCGCGGCCCGCCCCGACAGCCTGGACGACCTGGCGGACTACATGCTGGTGCAGTGGCAGCACGACCGTCATATCGAGCCGTTCCGGCCCTGGAACAGCCTGGTGGAACAGCGCCTGGCCGGGGTGGTGCAGGTGCATTCCTATGAACTGATGCTGGAGATGATCCGCTGCAGCGCCTGCATTGGCCTGCTGCCGCAGTACATGAGCCGCTTCGACCGCGGCCTCACCGCCTTGCCGGGCCTGTTCGAGGAAAGCATGCAACGCCGCGCCTGGCTGGCGGTCAATGCCCAGGTGGAGCATGAAGAGCAGGTACAGCAACTGGTGGAACTGATCCTCAACACCTTCAGCGAACGCCAGGACTGGTTCGTTTGAGGCGAGCCGTTTTGTCGGAGTGACCAGGGCCGAACTCTTGGTGCTATCCGGACCGGGTGCTTGGGCTCATGCCTTGGAGTCAGGGGTCGTGAAATCCTCCCAGAAGTCTTGTACTTCGGCGTTGCTGCTCTTCCGATCGGGGAAGTGGGTGATGTTCCACTGGGTGTCGGTACTGAACTCGTCGCCGAGCAGGTCTTTGGCGATAGCGTTGGCTTTGATGGCCTCCTGCCGGTCTGCCGGCACGTCACCCTCAAGGTCCTCGCCCTCTGGGTTGATCCATACGCCTGGCGCCGGGTTAACGGCAGGATCCCCTGCGTAGGCCTCTTGCAATCGCTTGCGCTCCGCCACTATCTCGGCTGCTTCAGCTCGGGGAGTACCACGAGAAACAAGCAGTGCTTGTTCCATGGCGTCGATTTGCCGTTGTTTCAGCTCAAATGCGTCGTTGTCATCTTTGTAGAACATTCGGTGGTTCCTTGTGCATTGCTTGTTCAGTGGATGGGGTTCACCGAGGCTGTTTGTGACTGACCTTGGATGCCTTACAAGTTAATCGGTGGCCGCCCCCCGGTTTGTGTAATTCAACGAGGGGATGACGGGAAAATGTTGTAGCACCATGACGAACCACTCAGGATGGGCGCAGGACAACGGAGGGTGGGTGCGGTGTGATTAACAGGATTCCCAAGTTTCACGAAGTCATCGAGCTGTTTTACGAGCGGGCTGTGTTCAAAAGGTCGAAGGCGCCTTTGCCGCGGCAAGGCCAGAGCCTGGAGCAGCGCCAGAAGCGTCAGCAGGCAATGCTCGACCTAGTGACCAGGCGGATGGCGGAGGGGGGAGATGATTCACTGCTGACCCCGGTGTTGCGCAATTTGCGGGAGATTCACAAGCACCTAGGGTTCGTTGCCTTGTTTCCTGACAAGGACGTATGCGCTACGCACTTGTATTTCTGGCTGATCGTGTGGCCACAACTTGAGCAAATGTTCGTGGACGCCTTGGAGAATGGTCAGGGTTCTATCCCATTGCGCTATCTGGCACGTTGCTATGAGTGCTATGGAGACCGGCTCTTCGGCGACCCGGTGGCGACGAGGGAGGCCATTCTGACAAGTTTAGAGGCGTCTCTGGTACAGGTCATGGAGTGCTTGGGAATTCCCCAGCAAAGGGCGCAGGCGGCTGTTTTGCAGTTCCTGCGACGTTTGGGTCGCCTGATTCGGCATGATTCGTTTCCGGGAAGAACCTCGGTCGACGCGCCCGTGAAGCAATTGGAGCTGGCCTTGGGGCGATCACAGAAAGCCGGAGCGGTCATTCAGCACCTGGAACATCTGTTCGAAGGTGTAAAGGTGCTGCATGCCGCGGGCCGGTGGTCGTTGCCTGAGCCCAGACCGGTGCTGCCGGATGAGTTGCACGAAGTACACCGAAACCTTTATCAGCAGGCCAGGAGTGATGCTGCGGTCGGCAGACGCTCGCCGAGCTTGTTGCTCGACAGGCTGGTGAGCATTTTCAAAGCCCAGATCAGGCATGTGGAGCCTGGTGAGTTTCTGTCGCAACAAGCGAGGCAAGTCGGGCGGTCAAAGGCGACTCGCAGCTTGATCGAGCATAATGCCGGGCAGCTCCATGCCTATGTCTTGCTGGAGCAGATCAAGAGTGACCTTCATGTCGGGCGCCGGCTGCAGCGCGTCGAAAACAGTGTTCAGGTGCTGGTTGGAATATCCGGTTCAGATCGAGAGTGCTGGCAGGCGTTCTTCCAGGACATTTCGTTGTCGCTGTTCCTGCTCAACGCGATCTTTTCCTCTGCCTTAACCCTGATTCAGCGGCTCTTCGGCGAGGAGGCCTTCGCAGAGGCCGCGTTGATCCTCAGGCGTCTAGTCGAGGCCGAACAGACCGAAGGACAGCAGCGGGAACGACTGCTTGCTGTGGCGGCTCGAGAGCAGATCAGTGCGCTCAAGGCGTTGCTGGATTCCTACCACGCCCAGCATCACCTGGGGTGGCTATCGATGGAGCTTCTTGCCTTCATCTATGCCTTTAAATACAACTACGATCCAGGATTTCAGCCGCATGCCACGGACAAGCTGGAGGCGATTCTCGATGACTGTGTCGATCAGCGAGACATCCGTCACCGGATTGTCTATGAAACCCAATTCGGCCGCTGTACGCGCACCCTGAGTCCGGCGGGCGCGGATGTAGCACTTATCATGATCCATCAATACAACCGCTACATACTCGCTCACTGTGAGTATCCGTTGGAGTATCTGTGCAATCCGCTGCAACGCTTGAATGAGATTCTGCAACGTTCCTTGAGCGCTGCCAGCGCCGGAGGGGAGATCGAGGCGGCGACCCTCAAGCGTTGCATCAATGCAGAGTTTGGGACGGGCAAAAGCAAGTCGGTCATGCGTATTGGTGGTCTCCGTCCCTACGAGTGTCTGCGTGATGTGGGCTTCTATCTGTCAGCATTGCACCTAGAGAAGCAAGAAGCCCTGAACCCGGGGTTATTTCTCTATCTTGCGTTGTCGGATGCTTTGCAGCACCAGGTTCTGCAACTGCTTTCACCTGCAAGCTATGCCGAGGATCTGCGTCGACAGCAAGCTCGCTCACCCGAGTCGCCAGACCAGGGTTTCTAAGGTTTGCGCTTTGTGCTTGAGCGCCTCGCCAGAGTTATACGCATGCCCGTACACTCGATGGCCACTTCGACTTCAAGGATGACCTCGCCATGCCCAACGCCCATCCCACCATCGTCATCGAGCGGTGCAACGAAGCTCATATCGACGGCCTGACGGCGCTGTACAGCGAACCCAGTGTGGCGGCCCAGACCCTGCAACTGCCTTACCAGTCCCGCGAGTTGTGGCGCAAGCGCGTCGGGCTGGGGCAGGAAAACGAGGGGCTGGTGGCCCTGGTTGCCCTGCACCAGGGTGCGGTGATCGGCAGTTGCAGCCTGCTGCAGGTGGCGCGGGTGCGCCGGGCCCATTGCGCCGATATCGGCATGGGCGTATCCCCGGCCTGGCAACGCCAGGGCATCGGCAGCCGCCTGCTGGCGGCCGTGCTGGAGGTGGCCGACAACTGGATGAACCTGCGCCGGGTGGAGTTGACGGTGTATGCCGACAACCAGGCCGCCATCGGCCTGTACCGCAAGTTCGGCTTCGAAACCGAAGGCCAGCTGCGCGACTACGCCGTACGCGACGGAGGTTATGTCGATGTGCTGAGCATGGCGCGCTTGCGTCGTTGAGACCGGGTTCGTGTAGCCGCTGCCGCAGGCTCGGGCCGCGTTCGGACGATCGGCTCCGCAGCAGAGGCAGGGATCCTGTGGCCGCCCGAGGTTCGGCAGGCGATCGCCATGCAAGGCCCTGCGGGCCCTGACGTTCACTCCAGCAAAGCGAAATCCACCGCCGCCCGGGCATGCAATTCGGTGGTGTCCAACAGGGGCAGGGCGCTGTGCTCGGGCTTGAGCAGCAGGCCGATTTCCGTGCAGCCGAGGATGATCGCCTCGGCGCCACGGGCCTGGAGCCCGTCGATCACGTGTTGGTACAGCCGCCGCGAGCTCTCGCTGACAACGCCCACGCACAGCTCCTCATAGATGATGCGGTGCACCGCCTGGCGCTGCGCTGCATCGGGCACCAGCACCTTCAGGCCCTGGTCTTCCAGGCGGCCTTTGAGGAACGCCTGCTCCATGGTGAAGGCCGTGCCCAGCAGCCCCACGCTCAAGGTGCTGGCTGCCTGGGCGGCCTGCACCACGGGATCGGCAATATGCACAAAGGGCACTCCAATGGCGGCCTCTATCTGCCCGGCGACCTTGTGCATGGTGTTGGTGCAGAGCACTACGCATTCGGCGCCGCCGGCTTCCAGGCGCTGGGCTGCCTCCACCAGGATCGCCGCCGCGTCGTCCCAGCGCCCGGCATGCTGGGCCTGTTCGACAGGCCCGAAGTCGACGCTGTACATTAACAGCCGCGCTGAACGCAGCGGCCCCAGTCGATCGCGAACCTGCTGATTGATCAGGCGATAGTATTCGGCGCTGGACTCCCAGCTCATGCCGCCGATCAGGCCGATGGTGCGCATGGGCAACTCCTCTGTGGTGCGGTTGGGTAAGCCTCAGTTTCACGCCGCCACGGGTGGCGATCTATCAGGAAATTTCACATGCCCCAGGTGCTCGAACTTCGCCTGCTGGACGGCCGCCTGCTGCTGCAACTGCTGCCGGCCGCGGCCTACAGCGCCCGCGATCCGGCCCAGTGGCAGACCTTGGGGGTGACCCTGGAACGCCAGCGCGGGGTGCATGCCATCGACTCCGACCGCCGCGAGGATTTCGATACCTGGCCCGGCACCCTGGCCCTGACGCCCGCAGGCATTGAGGTGTTTTCCGAATCCGCCATGGGCGGCGAATACCTGCTGCTGCGCTGGCAGGGCGCGACGCCGCTGGTTCCTGGCCAGCGCCGGATGCAGAGCCCGGGGCATGCCCGCGCCCTGGCCCTGGGGCGCGAAGCCAGGCGCCTGCTGTTGGCGCCTGAGGCCGATGAGCTGGCCCTGGAGCAATGCGCGCTGGCGTTTCTGGGGCTGGCCCAGCCCGGTCGGGCGGCGCCAGCCCCGGCCCCGGAGCTGGGGCAGGTGCTGCAACAGATGGCTGATGAATACGCCCGGGCCCTGTCACTGGCGCAACTGGCCCTGACCTACGGCCACAACGAACTGCGCCTGCTGCGCGACTTTCGTCGTGCTGTAGGCATCACGCCCCATGCCTGGATCACCGAAGTGCGACTGCAAGCGGCCCGGCGGCTGCTGGAGCACACGGACCTGCCCCTGGCGGCGGTTGCCCAGGACTGTGGTTTTGCCCATCAGTCCCACCTGGGCAGCGCCTTGCGCCAAGCCACCGGCCTGACGCCGCGTCAGTACCGGCTGCAGTTTCAGTGCCGAGCGGCGGATACTGCGCTGTAGATTTTGCCTGGTAATGCCTTGCCAGTGATCGTCGCCAGCGGCCCGCAGGATCATCATCGGTGGGCGCAGCTACAGGGCTCGGCGAGCCGGCGGGCAAACAACTCAACGCCCGACACCGGCATCTGCCATGCTCAGGGCCGGCGACCTGCTGTTCTCAAAGGTCGAAGCCAGGGACACAGCACAATGGACGATATCCAGCAACTGGGCGAGATGCTGCGCCACTACGCGGCCAGTGAAGCCCACAAGAAGCAGCTGTTCGACAGTCAGTCGGTGGTCTGGGCGCGTCGCATTCATCAATTGTTCGGGCAGATCGAAGACTGGCTGGCGCCGGTATTGCTGCCGGACCTGCTGGCGTTGCAGCGCGAGCCCTATGTGGCCTTCAGCCCGGCGGTGCCGCTGGAGGTCTCGACCTTCAAGAGCGAGAAGCTGACCATCCATATCGCCGGCAAACCGGTGGAGTTCGTGCCGGATGTGATGGGCCCCCAAGGGCAGATTTCCCTGGCGGTGATCGGCCTGACTGCGGCGCGGCTGGGCAGCGTGTCCCTGGTCGGCGAGGCTTCGGGCGGCTGGCAATGGCGCAAGACCAATGGCTTGAAGGACCCTGACGTCTTTGCCTTTGACGGCAATTTCCTCGCCGCTCAGTTGCAGAGCCTGATCCCCCGCGAGCGCGCCTGACCCGGCCAATACCCCCACTGTAGGAGCTGGCTTGCCAGCCAAAGCGCTCTACATGTCCAGGTTGATCCAACCCGGCTTGGCTTCCTCCGGCGCCACGGCGTTGATTTTCTTGCCCGTGGCCAGCTCCACCCGGCGGGCTACGTCGGGGTCGTCGGCGAAGGGGATCAGGCTGGCGTCGTCCAGGCTCTTGGCACTCTGGTGACGCAGGCAGTACTCGATGCAGAGGTAGAGAAACGCCACCCCCAGCAGGTTGAGCAGTATATCCATGGGTTTTCAGGCTCCCTGAAACGCAACACGCCGGCCACGGGGGCCGGCGTGGGGCAGGTGGGTCAGGCGATCCGGGCGTCGCTCAGCGCCAGGCGCTCATCGGCAACGCGCACGGTGCGCCAGGTGTTGTAGGCCATCAGCAGCATGCCGCTGAGGAAGAACACGCCGCCGGCGAAACGCACCACGAACCCCGGATGGCTGGCCACCAGGGCCTCGACGAAGGAGTAGGTGAGGGTGCCGTCTTCGTTCACCGCGCGCCACATCAGGCCCTGGGTGATGCCATTGACCCACATCGAGGCGATGTACAGCACGGTGCCGATGGTGGCGAGCCAGAAGTGCAGGTTGATCAGCGGCACGCTGTACATCTGCTCGCGGCCGAAGACTTTGGGCACCATGTGGTAGATGGCCCCGAAGGTGATCATCGCCACCCAGCCCAGGGCACCGGCGTGTACGTGGCCGATGGTCCAGTCGGTGTAGTGGGACAGGGCGTTGACGGTCTTGATCGCCATCATCGGGCCCTCGAAGGTGGACATGCCGTAGAACGCCAGGGACAGCACCAGGAAGCGCAGGATCGGGTCGGTGCGCAGCTTATGCCAGGCCCCGGAGAGGGTCATCATGCCGTTGATCATGCCGCCCCAGCTCGGGGCCAGGAGGATCAGCGACATGGCCATGCCCAGGGACTGGGCCCAGTCCGGCAGCGCGGTGTAGTGCAGGTGGTGCGGGCCGGCCCAGATGTACAGGGTGATCAGCGCCCAGAAGTGCACGATGGACAGGCGATAGGAGTACACCGGGCGCCCGACTTGCTTGGGCACGAAGTAGTACATCATCCCGAGAAAGCCCGTGGTCAGGAAAAAGCCTACGGCGTTGTGCCCGTACCACCACTGGACCATCGCGTCGGTGGCCCCGGAATACACCGGGTAGGACTTGAACCAGTCCACCGGGATCGACAGGTGGTTGACCACGTGGAGCATGGCGATCACCAGGATGAAGGCGCCGAAGAACCAGTTGCCGACGTAGATGTGCTGGCTCTTGCGCCGCACCACGGTGGTGAAGAACACAATCGCGTAGGCGACCCAGACCACCGCCATCCACACCGCGCCGGCGAATTCGATCTCGGCGTATTCCTTGGTGGTGGTGTAGCCCAGGGGCAGGGTGATCAGCATGATCACGATCACCGACTGCCAGCCCCAGAAGGTGAAGGCGGCCAGGGTGTCGGAGTACAGCCGCACCTGGCAGGTGCGCTGGACCGCGTAGTAGCTGGCGGCGAACTGCGCGCTGCCGGCGAAACCGAAGATCACAAGGCTGGTGTGCAGCGGCCGCAGCCGGCCGAAGGTGCTCCAGGGCAGGTCGAGGTTCATCTCCGGCCACACCAGCTGCGAGGCAATCCACACCCCCATGGCCATGCCGATCACGCCCCATACCACTGTTGCGACGACGAATTGGCGAACCACCTTGTAGTTGTAGGCCTGTCCGATTGTTGCTGAGTTCATGGTCAATGCTTCCACGGTTGCAAAGTCTTGCCAGGCCACCCGGTCTGGCACGGGGTGCACTGTAGGAATCAGCGGGGAAACAAAACAGGCTCAGAAAAACCACATTAATACGGATCAGATTTTCCTCATGCCTACGGTGGTGCAGCCTTGGCTGATATGGTTTTTTAGTTTTTACCTGAATCTGTAACGCTCTGCGCCGTACGCGCATAGTCGCCCCCTCACAACACGCGCCGTTTAGAGCACGATCAGCTTCGATGAGGTAGGGACATGTATCAGTACGACGACTATGACCGGGCCCTGGTGCTTGAGCGGGTGGCGCAGTTTCGCGACCAGGTCGAGCGCTTCATGGGCGGCCAACTGAGCGAGGAGGAGTTCCTGCCCCTGCGCCTGCAGAACGGCCTGTATATGCAGAAGCACGCCTACATGCTGCGGGTGGCGATTCCCTACGGCACCCTCAGCGCCCGGCAGATGCGTACCCTGGCCAGCATCGCCCGGGACTTCGACCGCGGCTACGGCCACTTCACCACCCGGCAGAACCTGCAGTTCAACTGGATCGAGCTGGCCCAGGTGCCGGATATCCTGCAGCGCCTGGCCGAAGTGGAGATGCACGCCATCCAGACTTCCGGCAACTGTGTGCGCAACATCACCACCGAAGCCTTTGCCGGGGTGGCCGGCGACGAATACCTGGACCCGCGCCCCCTGGCGGAGATCCTGCGCCAGTGGTCCACCATCAACCCGGAATTCCTGTTCCTGCCGCGCAAGTTCAAGATCGCCATCTGCTCGGCCAAGCAGGACCGCGCGGCGATCATGATGCATGACATCGGCCTCTATCTTTACCGTGCCCGCAACGGCGAGATGCTCCTGCGGGTGATAGTCGGCGGCGGCCTGGGGCGCACGCCGATCCTCGGCCTGCAGATCCGCGACGGGCTGCCCTGGCAGCACTTGCTGTCCTATGTCGAAGCGGTGCTGCGGGTCTACAACCGCTACGGCCGGCGGGACAACAAGTACAAGGCGCGGATCAAGATCCTGGTCAAGGCCTTGGGCATCGAGGCCTTCGCCAGGGAAGTGGAGGAGGAGTGGCAGCACCTCAGGGACGGCCCGGCGCAGCTCACCGAGGACGAATTCCAGCGGGTGGCCAGCGCCTTTGTGCCGCCGATCTACGAGCGCCTGGCGGACACCGACCTGGAGTACGGCAGCCACCTGGCCGAGTCCCCGGCCTTCGCCCGCTGGGTGGCGCGCAACGTGCACCCGCACAAGGTGCCGGGCTACACCTGCGTGGTGCTGTCGACCAAGCCGGGCCCGGCCTCGCCACCCGGTGACGTCACCGGCCAGCAGATGGAAGCGGTGGCCGATTGGTCCGAGGACTACGGCTTTGGCGAGATCCGCATTGCCCACGAACAGAACATCGTCCTGCCGGATGTGCCCAAGTCGCGCCTGTTCGAGCTTTGGCAGCGGGCCTGCGAGCATGGCCTGGGGACCGCCAACGCCGGGTTGCTGACCGATATCATCGCCTGCCCGGGCGGTGACTTCTGCGCCTTGGCCAACGCCCGTTCGATCCCCATTACCCTGGCCATCCAGCAGCGCTTCGACGACCTGGACTACCTCCACGACCTGGGGGACATCAGCCTGAACATTTCCGGCTGCATGAACGCCTGCGGCCATCACCACATCGGCAATATCGGCATCCTCGGCGTCGACAAGAACGGCAGCGAGTGGTTCCAGGTCACCCTGGGCGGGGCCAAGGGCCGTGACAGCGCCCTGGGCAAGGTGATAGGCCCGTCCTTCAGCGCCGAGGAAATCCCCGAGGTGATCGAACGCATCATCGCCACCTTCGTACGCTACCGGGAAAGCGACGAACCCTTCGTCGAGACCCTGCAGCGCATCGGCCTGGAGCCGTTCAAGGAGCGGGTCTATCCCAAGGCCCTGGAGGCGCTGGCATGAACAACCTGCTGCGTTTGCACGAAGGCGAAGCCCAACGTGTGGAAGACGATGCCTGGAGCCTGGTGCGCGGGGTCGACGACGCATTGCCGGACGGGCCGCTGATTCTGCCCCTGGCCCTGTGGCTGATGCGCCGCATCGAGCATCACCCGGCCCGGGACGGAGTGTGGATCGGCCCGGACGACGAGGTGGAAAGCCTCAAGCCCTGGCTCAAGCTGATCCCGCTGATCGCCGTGGACTTCCCCAGCTTTCGTGATGGCCGGGGTTACAGCCAGGCCTACCTGCTGCGTACCCGCCTGGGCTGGATGGGCGAATTGCGAGCGATTGGCGATGTGCTGCGCGACCAGTTAAGCCATATGCGCCAATGCGGTTTCGACAGCTTTGCCGTGCGTGAAGACAAGTGCGCGCTGGACGCACTCAAAGGGTTGGCGGGGATGAGCGTGCTCTATGGCCGCTCGGTGATCGAGCCGCGACCGCTGTTTCGTCGGCGCTGAAGGTGGCGCGCGGTTGCGCTGGCTAATGTAATTTCTAGAATAAATTGTCTTTTAAAATCAATAGATTAAAATTGATAGTTAATCCTATTTGATTGGTTTTAGTGGGGCTCGGGTAACCGAGCCCTCCTTGCCACCCTGCCTATTGCAACGCCGGATCCCCGGGGTTGAGCTGCTTCCATTGCTGCATCAGTGCCTGGGCCTTGGGTTCCTGGCCGCTCTCCAGGTCGTACTGGATCAGGCTCAGGCGCGCATTGCGCTGGGTCGGCTGGCGCTGCAGCAGCGCTTGCAACTGACGGTTGGCAGCGTCCTGCTGGCCACTGTCGTGCAGGGCCACTGCCAGCACATAGGCGTACTGAGGATTCTGCGGTTCCAGCTCGGCGGCCTTTTTCAAGGCGGCCATGGCCCGGGCAGTGTCGCCCCCACGAATCAGGCTCAGGCCCCGGGTGTGCTGCAGCAGCGCCGACTCCGGGTGCTGTTGCAGGGCCTGGGCCAGCAGTTGCTGCGCCTCCTGGCTGCGGCCATTGGCTTCCAGCCACTGCCCCAGGGTCACCAGGGCCGGGAAGAAGTCGCTGTCGCGGCGCAAGGCTGCGCGCAGGTAGGGTTCGACCTCGGCACCGCGCCCGCTGGCCTGGTAGAGCATGGCCAGGTTGAGGTTGGCTTCGGCCCGCTCCACGAGGCTCAACTGCACCGCTTCATATTCGCCAAGGGCTTTGTCCCAGGCCCCTTGAGCCGGGCCCAGGCCACTGCGCGCGGCGCCCAGCAGATCGCGAGCCGCGGTGATCCGCACGGCCTTGACCGGGTCTTGCAGCAGGGGCACCAGCAGCGGGCCACGTTCGGCCGGCGGCACCAGGGCGCTGGTGGCTCGCACCGCGCTTTCTCGCACCTGGGGCTCCGCATGCCCGAGGGCCTGGGTAGCCAGTTGCAGTGCCTGGGCGCTGGGGTAGTTGGCCAGCTCGGCCAGCAGGGTGGCACGCCGGATCGGTGGCAGATCGCTGCGCTGCAGTTGTTCCTGCAACGCCTGGGCTGCTCCTGGGTGGCCGCCGCGGATCAACCACAGGCTGTCGTCGTAGCGTGGTGGCTGGGGTGGGCTGTTGGCGGTCCATAACTGGAACTGCCGGCTGATGCGTTCGCCGGCCTGTTGCCCCTGGTGGCAGCTCAGGCAGGCATCGGCCGTGCCAAGCTTCTGCGCCCGCAGCGGGTTGGGCAGGCTGAAGCTGTGGTCATGGCGATAGTCATTGCCCATGTAGACCTTGCCCGGCATATGGCAGTCCACGCATTGCGCACCGGGCTGGCCGGGGGTGTGCCGGTGATGGTCGGGGGAATCGTAATCCTTGGCCTGCAACCCGCGTCCGTCGATGCCGGCTGCCGCGCTCTTGCCGACGGGGTTGTGGCATTGCAGGCATACGGCGTTGCCCGGGGCCTTGAGCTGGGTGCTGTGGGGGTTGTGGCAATTGCTGCAGCGCACCCCCTTGTCGAACATCTTGCTCTGGGCGAAGGAGCCGTATTCGAACACCTCGTCCTTGATCTTGCCGTCCAGGGCGTACAGCTCCCGGGTCAGGGCGCTGGGCAGGTAGTCATCCATCAGGCGCTGGCCGACGTGGTAGCCGTCGCCCAGGGGCGCGCGCCGGGCGTGGCAGCGGGCGCAGGTCTCGATCTCCTGGGTGGCGCTTGCGGCCTTGAGGTCCACGGCGAAGCCGGCGTTGGCCAGGGTGGCCTTGCTGGCCGTGGCCTGCAGATGGTTGGAGGCCGGGCCGTGACAGGCCTGGCAGCCAACGCCGAGGCTGTTCCAGCGGCTGTCGAAGCGCTCCTGGCTGGCGCTGAAATTGCGCTGGTAGCCGGTGGTGTGGCATTCCACACACATGAAGTTGGCGTTCTGGCTGGGCTTGCTCCAGTGCAGCGGGTTCTTGAAGTTAACGCCCTGGCCCGGATACAGGTGGAACCACTGCTGCTTGCGGGTATCCCAGGCCACGCCCAGGGCTTGCAGGCGCCCCTGGCCGACCTCGATCAGGTATTGCTGCAAGGGCTCGATGCCGAAGGTGTAGGCCACCTTGAAGTTCGCGGGCCTGCCGTCGGCGCCGGGGGTGTGGACCCAGAACTCGGCCCCGCGGCGAAACAACCGGGTGCTTTCGCCTTCGGCCTTGAAACGCTGTTCATTGAAATTGCCCAGCACCGTCTGCGGGTTGGCCTCCTGCATCGCCAGTTGATGGTGCGAGCCTTGCCAGTCCCTGGCCTGGGCCTGGTGGCAGCCCTGGCAGGCCTGTTCATCGACGTACTGGGCGGCCGGTAGCGCCGGCACGGCCTTGGGCTGGGCGGGGGGCGGGGCCGCAGCCACCTGCGGCGCCGCCAGCCGGGGCGGTTCGGCCAGCAGGAACCAGACGAGCCCGCCGAGCACCAGCAGCAACAGCAGGGCGCCGAAGGGGAACAGATAGCGGTGGGGCGAAGGTGCAGTTGAAGCAGGGGGTGTCGGGCGTGGGTTACTCTTCTTCGGCTTGGGCATTGCGACGTCCGTATCCAGAATGCGGTGCCTTGATCGGCACTCTCAGGCTCGATGGAGCTTTGACGGCAGCTGCCGGTCTGTCAAATCCGGGCTGTGAATCAGCCCGCAAGCCGTGACAAACAACCCGCGCCGGCGGGGCAAAGCGCCGGCTTTTGGCTATACCTTAATTTCCCCTAGCCAGTCCCTGGCTGCTGCACCTACAGGAGTTACACATGAAGCTTGCTCTGACCCTCAGCACGCTGTGCCTTGCCACCCTCGGGATGGTGGGCTGTTCCAGCAAAGTGCCCCAGCCTGACGAGTACTCCGGGTTTCTCAGCGACTACAGCCAGCTCAAGGAAGCCAAGTCGCCCTCCGGCGTGGAGGTGATGCGCTGGATCGATCCCAAGCTCAAGCTGAGCAACTACAGCAGCGTGTACATCGAACCGACCCAGTTCTACCCGCAGCCGCAGCCGACGGCGAAGATCCCCCAGAGCACCCTGACCGCCATCACCCGTTACTACGACCAGGCACTGCAGCGCGAGGTGAGCAAATCCCTGCCACTGGCCACCGGCCCGGGCCCGGGAGTGATCGTGGTGCGCGCGGCGATTACCGCAGTCACCAGCAAGACCGAGGGCCTGAAGCCCTATGAAATCATTCCCGTGGCCCTGGTGGCGGCGGCGGTGAGCACCGCCAGTGGCATCCGCGACCAGGAAACCACCCTGGCCACCGAGGCGGCGTTCCTGGATGGCAGCACCCACGCGGTGATTGCCGAAGTGGTCCGCAAAGGCACCGGCAAGCCCCTGGAAAACGACACTCAGGTGATGCAGGCCAGCGACGTGAAGAACGTCATCGACGGCTGGGCCTATGACATGCACCAGTCCTACCTGCAACTGAAGAAAAAGTGACCGACCGTTGATGGCCGCGGCATCTTGAAAGGTGCCGCGGCCATCGTTCGGTTTCAGTACTGGCTGCGCGCCAGTTTGTTGTAGTGGTAGAGCATCTGGTCGTAACCCTGGGTCACTGCGTAGTAGTCGTCGCTCAGGCGTTGCGGCTCGGCATGTTGCTGCCAGTCGCGGTGCAGGGTGTCCAGCGCCTTGAGGTACTGTTCGCCGGGCTGGGCGATCAGTTGCCAGAGGTACAGCACCTGCTCGGTGTTCTTGTCCGGCTGGCCTGTTTTCAGGTACTGCTGCCGAGCGTCCCAGGTCTGGCGCAACTGCCGGGTGACCTGCGTCAGTTGGTCCGGGGTCAGGCTTTGCTGGCGTACGCCTGCCTCGACAAACTCCACAGTGCTGCGGGCCTGGATCATGTAATCGAGCAATGCCCAGTGGGCATTGCGCCCCAGGCGTTGCTCCAGGCGCAGCAGTTGCTGGCTGCGCGGTTCGATATCCAGGGCCGGGAGCAGCCGGCGCACGGCATTGGAAGCTTCCAGGTAAGCCTCGCTCTGTTGCGCCAGTTGGCGGGCAAACTCATCCAGTTGCGCCTCGGTCAGGGGCCGCCCGATGCCCATTTTGCGCATGAAGGAATCCTTGGTGAGGGCCGCGAAGGGCCCGAGCACTTGCAGATAGCGCACGGTGGCGGGGAGCAAAGGGCTGTCCGGGGCCAGGACCTGCAATTTATCGGTGATCCTGCCGGGGCAGTTGAGGCGGTACAGCGCGTCGATGTCCTGGTGGCTGTAGGCATACAGGTCGTAGGCTTCGGGCGCCTTGGCCCGGGGCGCACCCTCGGCCATGAAGGCCTGGTGGGCCAGGCGCCAGGGTACATCCACCTGGTTCATGCAATTGACGATCGGTGCCAGGGCATTGGCCTGGGCGGTGCTCGGGCTGTCCTGGTGGTCCAGCCACAGGTCGAGGCGCCCCAGGGGCTTGCTGGCCCCGGCCAGGCCGACCAGCGTCAACCCCAGAACCAGGCCGATGGGCAGCAACCAATTGGGGTTCATGGCTGCCCCTCCTGGCCGTACCACTGGCGGGCGGTGGCCGGGGCCGCGCAGCCCTCGGCATTGGCGGGCATGCGCGCACACAGGCGTTCGCTCCATTGCTGCAGGCCCTGGTTGGGGTTGAGCGTGCGCTGGCTGGTGAACAGCTGGAGGCTGCCCAGGCCTGCCACCAGCACCATGCAGCCCAGGCCGATCAACAGCCGCCGGCGCCAGGGAGCGGGTTTTTCCCAGGAAGCCTGGGCCTTGAGTTCGCGGCGCCGCAGGCTCGCCACCCCCAGCAGCACGGCCAGGTAAGTGGCGGCGCTGACCGGGCCGCAGAAATATCCCAGGGCACTGCTGACCAGCAGGGCCGGCAGCAGGTCGCGCAGGACCAGCACCTCACGGTCCGGGTCGAGCCAGTGCGGCAGGCGTGCGCCGAGTGCCTGGTCGCGTGCCCAGAGGCGGTGAGCCAGAGGCTGCCAGAGCCACCCCAGCAGGGCCCCGGCGCCGGCAAAACAGGTGCTCCAGAACAGTGTCACGCCAATGATTTCCCCCAGGCTGCCGGCTTGCGGCGCATAGCGGGCCACGGCCCCCGCCAGGCAGGCGAGGACAATGCCCAGGTACATGGGCCAGGCGTTGAAGGCGAACTCCCAGTCGCGCCAGAAGAACGGCGTGCCGCCGGGCATGCCGGCCGATACCTCGGGGTGATTGGCGTGCAGCCGCGAGCTCAGTTGGCGGCAGCAGGCCCAGTCATCGGGGCGCAGGCGCCGGGCGAAGTTGCGCCGGCGGGTGAAGCTGATGGGCGCCAGCAGCAGGTAGGCGGCGCGCTGTTGCGGGCTGACCGGCGCCTGCGTGGCCAGGGCCTGCTGGCGGGCAATGAATACCGGTGCTTCGTCACGGGCTTTGAGGCGCTCCCATTCCAGCGCCGGACAGGCGTTGTCCGCACCGTTGTGCCAGCCCTGGCCGGCACACACCGCGGCGAACCCCGGGCTGGACCAGTAGGGGCTGTTGAGCAGCAGCTCCACCAGTTGCAGGTTGAACCACTGGCCCTGGTCCAGGCTGTTCAGCCAGGGCTGCTGCTGGCGTTGCGCGTAGGCCTGGAGCAGAGCCTGGTCGTCGCGCTGGGCCAGAGCGTCCTGAAGGGGCTGCAAGAGCTTTTCCTGGCACTGTTCCAGCAATGCATCGATCAGGTACTCCGGCAGTTCCAGGCGCTGCCAGGCGCTGAGCCAGTGGAACGTGGCAAAGGCCCAGGCCAGCAGCTGTTGCGATTGGTCCGGGCGTTCCACGCAGTGGCGCAACAGGCCCAGCTCGAACTCCAGCAGGCAGTCGCTCTGGATCGCCTGCTGATAGCGCAGGTCCAGTTGTTCGATGCGGATGCCCTCCAGCAAGGGGGCGACTCGCTGCGCCGGCGACAGCGGCTTTGGGCCCTGCGGCGCCTGCGCGGTCAGCGGCACCGGGTCTTCGTCCGGGTGTGGATCCTGCTCCTGCATGCCCAACCACCGGGCTTGCTCCAGCGCCGATTCATAGGCTTCGCGCAGGCGCTGGAACGCCACCGGGTCTTCATCCGGGCGGGTCTGCTTGAGCAGCCTGGCGTAGTGGCGTTTGATGGTGCGGGTATCGGCGGTGGCCGGCAGGCCGAGCAGGGTCCAGCAACTCATTGGGCGGTACGACTCCATGAAAGACCGCCGCGCCCGGGCAGTGGCGCGCTGAAACTGCGCACCCTACCGGTTTCCTGAAAAAAAGTCCCAGGCCGCATGCAACGGCCCGGGATGAGCGCTTCAGCTCACTGGCCGACGAACCAGCGGTAGTAGGGGTTGCCGCCATCCACCCGGCTGATTTCCCGTGGCCGCACCCAGGGCGCGTATTCGATGCGCGGCCGGTCATCGGTGACCGCCGGGGCATCGCCGGCAAAGCGCTGCAAGCCATCGCGGTCGCTGACCCAGGTGGCCAGCAGCGCCGGGGCGCTATTGTTCTTCAGGTCGAAGGTCCAGGTACCGGTGGAGCGCAGGTGCCAGCCCCGGGGCAGGTTGTGGATGATGAAGGGCTGCAGGGTGGCACGCAGCAACTGGGGGACGCCGATGAAATCCGAGGGGGCGATGGGCAGGGGCCCCGCAGCAGGGTGTCGTTGGTGTGGGCGTTGCTGTCGTACAGGCGCGGGGTGTAGTAATCCTGCAGGTTTAGGCCGGGTGCAAGGTTCAGCGGGTTGTTGCTTTTGTTGGCGGTTTCCGCGTTGTCGGCCAGGGCCGGCAGCGCTGAGCTCAGGGCGACTACGGCCCAGACGGCGGGCGCAAAAAATGCTCTGGACATGCAGGTTCAATCCTTTTGCGAACGATCACCGAGCGGCACTTCTTGAACCGTGGGACAACTGATAGTGTTTCTCTCTAACGCCCGTAGGAATTGTCTGATGACGCTAGCAGCTAACCTTCGCTTAGCCAGTCGAAAGGGTTAATTCGTTGGTTTTTGTGCACAGGATCACTGCCGGGCTGTGGACAGGCAGTGCGTGGCGGGCGGCCCTTTGAAGGTGAGCGTCGGCGAATCTTTATTAAAGTGTTTTGTGATTATTTCAATGTTATTTGTATGGTTATAGTGATTGATTGTTTTTTTAATAAAAACCATTAAAAAACAATGTTTTATATGTTTTTAGTGAAGTGGTTTGTAGTTTTGTGTGGGTGCCTCCTCAATAAAATCAGCAAGGATGAACCAGAATGCCCGTGGTCGAACGCACGACTTTCCTGGCCGGATACAGCCCGCAGCAGGTGCTGGATTTCTGCCTTGAAGGCGCCAACTTTCCGAAGATTTTCCCCGAGCGTGTCACGCCCTTGGGGGGCCTCGATATCAATGACCTGCGCATCAGTGTCGGGCGCCAGTTCAGCTTCCTGCACTGGATGTTCGGTGTCATACCGGCGAAATGGACGGTGGTTATACGTGAGGTCGGCCATCGGCATTTTATCGACGAGATGCTCAAGGGGCCGCTGCGGGCCTTTCGCCATGAGCACCGGGTCGAGGCCGCCGAAGGGGGCACCCTGTACACCGACCGGGTGACCTACAGGGCCATCGGTGGTGCACCTTTGGAGTGGTTGATGGTCAACGCCTACATGGCGCGGATTTTCGATGCCCGGCACCGCAACATGTTGCGGTTGCTCAGTTGATTGCCGTGCCTTGCCCTGTTTTCCAATGCCAAGGAGCATGCCCATGAGCAAGAAGATACTGGTGGTCCTGACCAGCGTGGCCAAATACCCCAACCTGGCCCGCGCCACTGGCCTGTGGCTGGGTGAGGCGGTGCATTTCGTGAAGAAGGTCGAGGCGGCGGGCTTCGAGGTGGACTACGTCAGCCCCAAGGGGGGCTACGTACCCATCGACCCCCATAGCCTGGCCATGGCCGACGACACCGACTGGCAGTGGTACCAGGACAGCGCCTTCATGAGCCGCCTGGGCTCGACCCTCAAGCCTTCCCAGGTCAGGGCCGGGGACTATGTGGCGATCTATTACGCCGGTGGCCACGGCGTGGTCTGGGATTTTCCCGATAACCCGGAGTTGCAGGCCCTGAGCCGGGAGATCTATGAGCAGGGGGGCTATGTCAGCTCGGTGTGCCATGGCGCGGTGGGCTTGCTCAACATCAAGCTGGGCGACGGTAGGCTGCTGATCGCCGGCAAGCAGGTCACCGGTTTCTCCAATGAAGAGGAGAAACTCGCCGAACTGGACCAGTACGTGCCCTACCTGACGGAAACCGAACTGGTCAAGCGCGGTGCCCTTTACCAGAAGGCCGCTGCACCCTGGGCGCCGTTCGCGGTGGAGGATCAGCGGGTGATCACCGGGCAGAACCCGGCGTCCGGTGGCCCGGTGGCCGATCTGCTCCTGGCGCACCTCAACAAATAACCGTAGGAGCCGGCTTGCCGGCGAAGAGGCCGTTAAGGCTTGTGCACGGCTAGAAATCGCTTTCGCTGGCAAGCCAGCTCCTACACCGAAACACCCAGATTCACCCCTGTAGGAGCCGGCTTGCCGGCGAAGGGGCCCTTGAGGCTTGCGCAAGTCTCGAAATCGCTTTCGCTGGCAAGCCAGCTCCTACACCGAAATACCCAAATTCGCCCCTGTAGGAGCCGGCTTGCCGGCGAAGGGGCCCTTGAGGCTTGCGCAAGGTTTGAAAGCGCCTTTGCTGGCAAGCCAGCTCCTACAACCGGTAATGCCGGTGTCGGGGTGGGTTGTTGGACAATTTGCCCGTGGGGCATAGGTGCCCGGGCCGTTTCATGCTTAACTTCGGCCTCTCAGGAATTTCTCATTGCTGTTCCATCATCACTGTTCAATAAGGACTCCGTTCATGGCTCAAGTCACTCTCAAAGGCAACCCGGTGCAGGTTAACGGCCAATTGCCGCAAGTCGGTTCCAAAGCCCCAGCGTTCACCCTGGTGGGCGCAGGCCTGGCCGATGTTTCCCTGAGCAGCCTCGCCGGCAAGCGCAAGGTGCTGAACATCTTCCCAAGCGTCGACACCCCGACCTGCGCCACCTCGGTGCGCAAGTTCAACGCCCAGGCCAACGAGCTGGCCAACACCGTGGTGCTGTGCATCTCTGCCGACCTGCCATTCGCCCAGGCACGCTTCTGCGGCGCCGAAGGCCTGGAAAACGTGCAGAACCTGTCGACCCTGCGTGGCCGCGAGTTCATCGAGAACTACGGCGTGGCCATCGCCGACGGCCCGCTGGCCGGCCTGACTGCCCGCGCCGTGGTGGTGCTGGATGAAAACGACAAGGTGCTGCACAGCGAGCTGGTCAAGGAAATCGCCGAAGAGCCGAACTACGACGCGGCCCTGGCCGTGCTCAAGTAACAGGTTTTACAATTATTCACGGCCTGGCTCTGTCCAGGCCGTTTTTATTTGTGCTTCAGTGGCTTAGCACCGCTCCTTGAAACGTCAGTCAAAGGTAAATTGCCGGTAAAGGCGCTTTGCTAAAACGGTTCCAGTGCTTATCTTTCAGCCTTCTCAAAGAAGCCTCCCACGCGCCCAATGGTTGATCACTCCATGCAATCCTCTGTCTCCCGCAACTCCCGTCGCTGGCTGTTCGGCCTGTTCGTCCTGCTGCTGGTCGTTGGCCTGTGCTGGAAATTCTGGCCGGCCAGTACCCACCAGGAGGCCGCCGGGCAGAAAGCCGCGACCGGGCATACCGGGCGCAGTGGCAGCGTGCGCCCCGGTTTCGGCGGCGCCAGCGGGCCGATCCCGGTGCGGGTGTCACCGGTGACCCAGGGGGATTTCGCGGTGTACTACAAGGCCCTGGGCACGGTGACGGCACTGAACACCATCAACGTGCGCAGCCGGGTGGCGGGGGAACTGGTCAAGGTCAATTTCGAGGAAGGGCAGATGGTCAAGGCCGGCGACCTGCTGGCACAGATCGATCCGCGTCCGTACCAGAACGCCTTGCTCCAGGCCGAAGGCACCTTGCTGCAGAACCAGGCCCAGTTGAAGAACGCCCAGGTCGACCTTGAGCGTTACCGCGGGCTGTACGCCCAGGACAGCATCGCCAAACAGACCCTGGACACCGCCGCGGCGCTGGTGGGGCAGTACCAGGGTACGGTCAAGACCAACCAGGCGGCGGTCAACGACGCCAAGCTCAACCTGGAATTCACCAACATCCGCGCGCCGATCGCCGGCCGCCTGGGCCTGCGCCAGCTGGACGTGGGCAACCTGGTGGCGGCCAACGACACCACCGCGCTGGTGATCATCACCCAGACCCAGCCCATCAGCGTGGCCTTCACCCTGCCGGAAAACAGCCTGGAAACCGTGCTCGCCCGCTACCACAGCGGCGCCAGGCTGGCGGTGGAAGCCTGGGACCGCGGTGACGTGAAGCTGCAGGCCACAGGCGTGCTGCAGAGCCTGGACAACCAGATCGACACCACCACCGGCACCCTGAAGTTCAAGGCGCGCTTCGATAACCGCGACCAGGGCCTGTTCCCCAACCAGTTCGTCAATGTGCGGCTGCTGGCCGATACCCTGAAGAACGTGGTGCTGGCGCCCTCGGCGGCGATCCAGTTCGGCACCAACGGCACCTTCGTCTACGCCCTGGATGGCGACAACAAGGTGAAGATCCGCCAGCTCAAGGTGGGCGCCAGCAACGGCGACTCGACGGTGATTCAGGACGGCCTCAAGGCCGGTGACCGGGTGGTGATGGAAGGCACCGACCGCCTCAAGGACGGCAGCGAAGTGGAAGTGGTCAACGACAGCATCGACGTGCCCACCACCCCCACCGAACACCTGCAAGGGCAGCCCGCCGGGGCACCGGCCGCAGACGGCAAGCCGGCTGATGGCAAGGCGCAAAAGGTCGGCGCATGAATTTCTCGCGGCTGTTCATCCTGCGTCCGGTAGCCACCACCCTGAGCATGCTGGCCATTGTCCTGGCCGGCCTGATCGCCTATCGCCTGTTGCCGGTCTCGGCCTTGCCCCAGGTGGACTACCCGACCATCCGGGTCATGACCCTGTACCCCGGGGCCAGCCCGGACGTGATGACCAGCGCGGTCACCGCGCCCCTGGAGCGCCAGTTCGGGCAGATGCCCGGCCTGACCCAGATGGCCTCCACCAGTTCCGGCGGCGCCTCGGTGCTGACCCTGCGCTTCAGCCTCGACATCAATATGGACGTGGCCGAGCAGCAGGTGCAGGCGGCGATCAACGCTGCCACCAACCTGTTGCCCAAGGACCTGCCGGCGCCGCCGGTGTACAACAAGGTCAACCCGGCGGACACCCCGGTGCTGACCCTGGCCATTACCTCCAAGACCATGCTGCTGCCCAAGCTCAATGACCTGGTGGATACGCGCATGGCGCAGAAGATCGCCCAGATCAGCGGCGTCGGCATGGTCAGCATTGCCGGCGGCCAGCGCCAGGCGGTGCGGATCAAGGTCAACCCCGAGGCCCTGGCGGCCAACGGGCTGAACCTGGCGGACGTGCGCGCCCTGATCGGCGCCTCCAACGTCAACCAGCCCAAGGGCAACTTCGACGGCCCGACCCGGGTCTCGATGCTCGACGCCAACGACCAGTTGACCTCGCCCAAGGACTACGCCGAGCTGATCCTGGCCTACAACAATGGCGCGCCGCTGCGCCTGAAGGATGTGGCCGAGATCGTCGATGGCGCGGAGAACGAGCGCCTGGCGGCCTGGGCCAACGAGAACCAGGCGGTGCTGCTGAACATCCAGCGCCAGCCCGGGGCCAACGTGATCGAGGTGGTGGACCGGATCAAGGCGCTGCTGCCGAGCATCACCGACAACCTGCCGGCGGGCCTGGACGTCACCGTGCTCACCGACCGTACCCAGACCATCCGCGCTTCGGTCAAGGATGTGCAGCACGAGCTGTTGATCGCCATCGCGCTGGTGGTGATGGTGACCTTCCTGTTCCTGCGCCGGGCCAGTGCCACCATCATTCCTTCGATTGCCGTGCCGCTGTCGCTGATCGGCACCTTCGGGGTGATGTACCTGGCCGGCTTCTCGGTGAACAACCTGACCCTGATGGCCCTGACCATCGCCACCGGCTTCGTGGTGGACGATGCCATCGTCATGCTGGAGAACATCTCGCGCTTCATCGAGGAGGGCGACAGCCCGATGCAGGCAGCGCTCAAGGGCGCCAGGCAGATCGGCTTCACCCTGATCTCCCTGACCCTGTCGCTGATCGCGGTGCTGATCCCGCTGCTGTTCATGGCGGATGTGGTGGGGCGGCTGTTCCGCGAGTTCGCCATCACCCTGGCGGTGGCGATCCTGATTTCCCTGGTGGTGTCCCTGACCCTGACCCCGATGATGTGCGCGCGGCTGCTCAAGCGTGAGCCCAAGCCTGAAGAGCAGGGGCGCTTCTACCGCGCCAGCGGGGCCTGGATCGACTGGCTGATCGAAAGCTACGGGCGCAAGTTGCAGTGGGTACTCAAGCACCAGTTCCTGACCCTGATGGTGGCCATCGGCACCCTGGGCCTGACCGTGTTCCTTTATATGGTGGTGCCCAAGGGCTTCTTCCCGGTGCAGGACACCGGGGTCATCCAGGGCATTTCCGAGGCGCCGCAGTCGGTGTCCTTCGCCGCCATGAGCCAGCGTCAGCAGGACCTGGCCAAGATCATCCTGCAGGACCCGGCGGTGCAAAGCCTGTCGTCCTACATCGGGGTGGACGGCGACAACGCCACCCTCAACAGCGGTCGCCTGCTGATCAACCTCAAGCCCCACAGCGAGCGCGACCTGAGCGCAGCCCAGGTGATCGCGCGGATCCAGCCCGAGGTGGACAAGCTGCTGGGCATCCGCCTGTTCATGCAGCCGGTACAGGACCTGACCATCGAGGACCGGGTCAGCCGCACCCAGTACCAGTTCAGCCTGTCGTCGCCGGATGCCGAGCTGCTGAGCCTGTGGAGCAATCGCCTGGTGCAGGCCCTGGCCCAGCGCCCGGAGCTCACCGACGTGGCCAGCGACCTGCAGGACAAGGGCCTGCAGGTGTTCATGGTGATCGACCGTGACGCCGCGTCCCGGGTCGGGGTTTCGGTGTCGAACATCACCGACGCCCTGTACGACGCCTTCGGCCAGCGCCAGATCTCCACCATCTACACCCAGGCCAGCCAGTACCGGGTGGTGCTCCAGGCCCAGGCCGGCGAGCGCATCGGGCCCCAGGCCCTGGAGCAGATCCACGTCAAGACCACCGACGGCGGCCAAGTGCGGCTGTCGAGCCTGGCCCATGTCGAGGAGCGCCAGGCGCAACTGGCCATCGCCCATATCGGCCAGTTCCCGGCGGTAATGATGTCCTTCAACCTGGCTCCGGGCGTGGCCCTGGGCAAGGCGGTGGACGTGATCGAGCAGGTGCAGCAGGAGATCGGCATGCCGGTGGGCGTGCAGACCCGCTTCCAGGGCGCGGCGGAAGCCTTCCAGGCCTCGCTGTCGAGCACCTTGCTGCTGATCCTGGCGGCGGTGGTGACCATGTACATCGTGCTCGGCGTGCTCTATGAGAGCTATATCCACCCGATCACCATCCTCTCCACCTTGCCCTCGGCGGCGGTGGGGGCCTTGCTGGCGCTGATCCTCAGCGGCAACGACCTGGGCATGATCGCCATCATCGGCATCATCCTGCTGATCGGCATCGTCAAGAAGAACGCGATCATGATGATCGACTTCGCCCTCGACGCCGAACGCCACCAGGGCATGGCCCCGGAACAGGCTATCTACCAGGCGGCGCTGCTGCGTTTCCGGCCGATCCTGATGACCACCCTGGCGGCGCTGTTCGGCGCCGTGCCACTGATGCTGGCCACCGGTTCCGGCGCCGAGCTGCGCCAGCCCCTGGGCCTGGTGATGGTGGGCGGCCTGCTGGTGAGCCAGGTGCTGACCCTGTTCACCACGCCGGTGATCTACCTGTACTTCGACCGCCTGGGTCGGCGCTTCGGCAAGCGTGAAGACGTCCAAGAGGTGGAGGCATGAAGGGCCGCAGCCTGCCTCAAGCCTGGAGCGTGTCGGCATGAACCTCTCCGGCCCCTTCATCAAGCGCCCGGTGGCGACCATGCTGTTGTCGCTGGCGATCATGCTGCTGGGCGGCGTCAGCTTCGGCCTGCTGCCGGTGGCGCCGCTGCCGCAGATGGACTTCCCGGTGATCGTGGTCCAGGCCAGCCTGCCCGGGGCCAGCCCCGAGGTCATGGCCTCCACCGTGGCCACGCCCCTGGAGCGTTCCTTCGGCGCCATCGCCGGGGTCAACACCATGAGCAGCCGTTCCAGCCAGGGCTCGACCCGGGTGATCCTGCAGTTCGACCTGGACCGCGACATCAACGGCGCGGCACGGGAGGTGCAGGCAGCCATCAACGCCTCGCGCAACCTGCTGCCCAGCGGCATGCGCAGCATGCCTACCTACAAGAAGGTCAACCCGTCCCAGGCGCCGATCATGGTGCTGTCGCTGACTTCCGATGTGCTGGAGAAAGGCCAGCTCTACGACCTGGCCTCGACCATCCTGTCCCAGAGCCTGTCCCAGGTGCAGGGCGTGGGCGAAGTGCAGGTCGGTGGCAGCTCCTTGCCGGCGGTGCGCATCGAACTGGAGCCGCAACTGCTCAACCAGTACGGCGTGGCCCTGGACGACGTGCGCAATGCCATCGCCAATGCCAACCAGCGCCGGCCCAAGGGCTCGGTGGAGGATGACCAGCGGCTGTGGCAGATCCAGGCCAACGACCAGTTGGAAAAGGCCCGTGACTACGAGCCGCTGATCATCCACTACAACAACGGCGCGGCCCTGCGCCTGAAGGACGTGGCCAAGGTCAGCGACGGCGTCGAGGACCGCTACAACAGCGGCTTCTTCAATGACGACGCGGCGGTGCTGCTGGTGATCAACCGCCAGGCCGGGGCCAACATCATCGAGACGGTGAACGAGATCAAGGCTCAGTTGCCGGCGTTGCAGGCGGTGCTGCCGGCCAGCGTCAAGCTCAACCTGGCCATGGACCGCTCACCGGTGATCAAGGCCACCCTGCACGAGGCCGAGATGACCCTGCTGATCGCCGTGGCCCTGGTGATCCTGGTGGTGTACCTGTTCCTCGGCAACTTCCGCGCCTCGCTGATCCCGACCCTGGCGGTGCCGGTATCCCTGGTGGGCACTTTTGCCATCATGTACCTCTACGGTTTTTCCCTGAACAACCTGTCGCTGATGGCGCTGATCCTTGCCACCGGGCTGGTGGTGGACGATGCCATCGTGGTGCTGGAGAACATCTCCCGGCACATCGACGAAGGCATCGCGCCGATGAAAGCGGCGTACCTGGGGGCCAAGGAGGTGGGCTTCACCCTGCTGTCGATGAACGTGTCGCTGGTGGCGGTGTTTCTCTCGATCCTGTTCATGGGCGGGATCATCGAGAGCCTGTTCCGCGAGTTCTCCATCACCCTGGCCGCGGCCATCGTGGTATCGCTGGTGGTGTCCCTGACCCTGACCCCGATGCTCTGCGCGCGCTGGCTCAAGCCCCACACCCCGGGCCAGGAGAACCGCCTGCAACGCTGGAGCCGGCGCAGCAACGACTGGATGATGGGCAAGTACGCCACCAGCCTGGACTGGGTGCTGCGGCACAGGCGCCTGACCCTGCTCAGCCTGCTGCTGACCATTGGCGTCAACGTGGCCCTGTACGTGGTGGTGCCCAAGACCTTCATGCCCCAGCAGGACACCGGCCAGTTGATCGGTTTTGTCCGCGGCGACGACGGCCTGTCCTTCAGCGTGATGCAGCCGAAGATGGAAATCTTCCGCCGCGCCGTGCTCAAGGATGCGGCAGTGGAGAGCGTGGCCGGTTTTATCGGTGGCAACAACGGCACCAACAACGCCTTCATGCTGGTACGCCTGAAGCCGATCAAGGAACGCAATATCTCGGCGCAGAAGGTCATCGAGCGCCTGCGCAAGGAAATGCCCAAGGTGCCCGGCGCGCAACTGATGCTGATGGCCGACCAGGACCTGCAGTTCGGCGGCGGCCGCGAGCAGACCACCTCGCAGTATTCCTACATCCTGCAAAGCGGTGACCTGGGCGAGTTGCGCCAGTGGTACCCGAAAGTGGTGACGGCGCTGCGCGCCTTGCCTGAGCTCACCGCCATCGACGCCCGGGAAGGCCACGGTGCCCAGCAAGTGACCCTGATGGTGGACCGCGACCAGGCCAAGCGCCTGGGGGTGGACATGGACATGGTCACCGCGGTGCTCAACAACGCCTACAGCCAGCGGCAGATCTCCACCATCTACGACAGCCTCAACCAGTACCAGGTGGTGATGGAGGTCAACCCGAAATACGCCCAGGACCCGATTACCCTGAATCAAGTGCAGGTGATCACCGCCGACGGCGCGCGGATTCCGCTGTCGGCCATCGCCCACTATGAGAACAGCCTGGAAGACGACCGGGTCAGCCATGAAGGGCAGTTCGCCTCGGAAAGCATTTCCTTCGACATGGCCGAGGGCGTGACGGTGGAGCAGGGCACCGCCGCCATCGAACGGGCGATCGCCAAGCTGGGCATGCCCGAAGACGTGATCGTCAAGATGGCCGGCACCGCCGATGCCTTCGCCGCCACCCAGAAGAGCCAGCCGTTCATGATCCTCGGCGCGCTGCTGGCGGTGTACCTGGTGCTCGGGGTGCTCTATGAAAGCTACATCCACCCGCTGACCATCCTCTCCACCTTGCCCTCGGCCGGGGTTGGCGCCTTGCTCTCGATCTATGTGCTGGGCGGTGAGTTCAGCCTGATCTCGCTGCTGGGGCTGTTCCTGTTGATCGGGGTGGTGAAGAAGAACGCGATCCTGATGATCGACCTGGCGCTGCAACTGGAGCGTCACCAGGGCCTGGACCCGTTGCAGTCGATCCGCAGCGCCTGCCTGCAACGCCTGCGGCCGATCCTGATGACCACCCTGGCGGCGATCCTCGGCGCCTTGCCGTTGCTGCTGGGCGGGGCCGAAGGCTCGGAAATGCGCCAGCCCCTGGGCCTGACCATCATTGGCGGCCTGGTCTTCAGCCAGGTCCTGACCCTCTACACCACCCCGGTGGTCTACCTCTATCTCGATCGCCTGCGCCACAAGTTCAACCACTGGCGTGGGGTCCGTACCGATGCTGCTCTGGAAACGCCGCTATGACCGACCAATCGTCCCGTCCCGTTACTCTGCTGTCCGCCCAGCGCCTGGCCATGGCCCGGGGCTCGCGGGCCTTGAGCCTGGGCCTGTGCGTGCTGCTGCTCAGCGCCTGCGCCATCGGTCCCGACTACCAGCGCCCGCAGGTGGCCGAGCCGGTGCACTACAAGGAAGCCGAAGGCTGGCGCCAGGCCAACCCCAGCGACGCCCTGGCCCGTGGCGCCTGGTGGGAGCTGTACGGCGATGCCCAGCTCAATGGCCTGATCGACAAGCTCAACAGTTCCAACCAGAGCGTGGCCCAGGCCGAGGCGCAGTTCCGTCAGGCCCGGGCCCTGGTGCGCAGCTCCCGGGGTTCGTTCTTTCCCAGTGTCGACCTGAGCGCCGGCAAGACCCGCGCCAGCCAGGGCACCGGCAGCAGCAGTTCGGCCCTGAGCAGTTCCAGCAGCGGCATTCGCGACACCTACAACACCCAGTTGGGGGTGAGCTGGGAAGCGGACGTGTGGGGCAAGTTGCGCCGTGACCTGGAAGCCAACGAGGCCAGCGCCGAGGCCAGCTTCGCCGACCTGGCGGCCATGCGCCTGAGCCAGCAGTCCGAGCTGGCGCAGAACTACCTGCAACTGCGGGTGATCGATGAGCAGAAGCGCCTGCTGGAGGCCACGGTGGCGGCCTATCAGCGCTCCCTGACCATGACCCAGAACCAGTACCAGGCCGGGGTCTCCGGCAAGGATGCGGTGGCCCAGGCCCAGACCCAGCTCAAAAGCACCCAGGCCGACCTGATCGACCTGATCTGGCAGCGGGCGCAGTTCGAGAACGCCATCGCCGTGCTGATCGGCGTGCCGCCGGCAGAGTTCAACCTGGCCGAGAGCAAGACCATCCCCGTGCTGCCCCAGGTGCCATTGGGCGTGCCGTCGCAACTGCTGGAGCGGCGCCCGGACATCGCCTCGGCGGAGCGTTCGGTGATTGCCGCCAACGCCAAGATCGGCGTGGCCAAGGCCGCCTATTACCCAGACCTGACCCTGAGCCTGGCCGGCGGCTACAGCAGCAGCACCTACGCCGACTGGATCAGCCTGCCGAACCGCTTCTGGTCGGTAGGGCCGAAACTGGCCATGACCCTGTTCGACGGCGGCCAGCGTTCGGCGGAAGTGGACCGCACCGAGGCGGTGTACGACCAGACCGTGGCCAAGTACCGGCAGACCGTGCTCGACGGTTTCCGCGAGGTGGAGAACTACATGGTCCAGCTCAAGGTCATGGAGGACGAGGCGGGGGTGCGCCAGCAGGCCCTGGATTCGGCCCGCGAGGCCCTGCGCCTGACCGAGAACCAGTACAAGGCCGGGCTGATCGCCTACCTGGATGTGGTCACCAGCCAGACCACTGCCCTGAGCAACGAGCGTAGCGTGCTCAGCCTGTTGCAGAGCCGGCTGATCGCCAGCGTGCAGTTGATCGCCGCCATGGGCGGTGGCTGGGATGGCCAGCTGCAGGCCAGCGAGCAGAAATAGGCCCTTGAAGGCCTTGCAGCAAGGTGGCTGCAAGGCCTGCTCGACAGCCGCAGGCAGGGCGCATCCGAAGCCGTTTGCAACTGCTCGCGACTTCCCGCAAAGCCCATGCCCACAGGGCTTGTAGGGGTATGAGGCAGCCGAAAACGGCGTTCTGTCCGACTAATGGCTTTTTGCTAACTTTGTAGATGCGTTCTTCCACGCAATCAGTACAATCTGCGGTTTTGCCCGCCGCGCAGGGATGTCGGCACAACGGCCAAGAGACGCCTCATGCTCATCGGTAGCTACTCCTCCGCACTGGTCCTGATCTCCATTTTCGTGGCGATCCTCGCTTCCTATACTGCCCTCGACCTGACCGGGCGCATTGCCACCACCACCGGCCGTGCCGCTTATCTATGGATGATGGGCGGAGCCCTGGCCATGGGCGTCGGTGTGTGGTCCATGCACTTTATCGGCATGCTGGCCTTCAGCCTGCCCATCGACCTGGGCTACGACATCCAGCTCACCGCCTTGTCGCTGCTGATCTCGATCCTGTCCTGCGGCTTTGCCCTGTGGCTGGTGAGCCAGCCGCGGCTGCCGCTGTGGCAGTTGCTGTTCGGCGCGCTGATCATGGGCTCGGGCATCAGTGGCATGCACTACACCGGCATGGCGGCCATGCGCATGCAGCCGGGCATCGACTACGACCCGAGCCTGTTCGGCGCCTCGCTGCTGATTGCTTTCGGCGCGTCGCTGGCGGCGCTGTGGATTGCCTTTCGCCTGCGCCAGAACACCCCCTACGTACGTCTGGCCCGGACCGGCGCGGCGATTGTCATGGGCTTTGCCATCGTCGGCATGCATTACACCGGCATGGCCGCGGCGCGTTTCGCCGATGGCAGTTTCTGCGGCGCCCTGGGCAACGGCCTGAGCGGCAAGGGCCTGGACAACCTGGTGCTGATCACCACCCTGGCGGTGCTGATCATCGCCTTGCTGACCTCGGTGCTGGATGCGCGGCTGGAAGCCCGCACCGCGGTGCTGGCGCAATCGTTGACCGAAGCCAACAAGGAACTGACCCAACTGGCGTTGCACGACACCCTGACCGGGCTGCCGAACCGCATTCTGCTGGCCGACCGCATTGACCAGGCGATGCACCGGGTCACTGCCCATGGTGGCTGTTTTGCGCTGATGTTCATCGATCTGGACGGTTTCAAGCCGGTCAACGACGCCTTTGGCCACCACATGGGCGACCAGTTGCTGCGCGAAGTGGCCCAGCGCCTGCGCGAGGATTTGCGCAGCGAGGACACCCTGGCGCGGATCGGCGGCGATGAGTTCGTGCTGCTGGTGCAACTGGCCGAGCCGGACGATGCCCTGCGCCTGGCGGCACGCCAGGTGGGGCTGGTATCGCGCTCGTTCCGGGTGGCCGAGCACGACCTGCAGATTTCCGCCAGCATCGGCATTGCGGTGTACCCGGGCAATGGCCTGAGTGCCCAGGAACTGCTGATGAACGCCGATGCGGCGATGTACCACGCCAAGGGCACCGGCAAGAATGGCTACAGCTTTTTCGATGCCTCGATGAACAGCAATGCCCGGCGCCAGCTGCAATTGCTGCAGGATCTGCGCAATGCCCTGGAGCATCATCAGTTCCGCCTGCACTACCAACCCAAGTTCGACGCTGCCAATGGCCTGCCGGTGGGGGCCGAGGCGCTGCTGCGCTGGGAGCATCCCCAGCATGGCCTGTTGCTGCCGGACAAGTTCATCGAACTGGCGGAGAAGACCGGGCTGATCATTGCCATCGGCGAGTGGGTGCTCAACGAGGCCTGCCGGCAGATGCGCGAGTGGTACGTCCAGGGCTACACCGACTGGCGCATCGCGGTGAATCTCTCGGCCTTGCAGTTCTGCCATGCCGGGCTGGTCAGGAGCGTGGCCAATGCCCTGGAACGCTACCACCTGCCGGCCAACAACCTGACCCTGGAAATCACCGAAACCACGGCGATGAACGACGCCGATGTCAGCATGCTTGTCCTGCAACAGCTGGCGGACATGGGGGTGGACCTGTCCATCGACGATTTCGGCACCGGCTATTCCAGCCTGATGTACCTCAAGCGCCTGCCGGCCAACGAGCTGAAGATCGACCGCGGCTTCGTCCGCGACCTGGAGCACGACAGCGACGATGCCGCCATCGTCTCGGCCATTGTCGCCCTGGGCCAGGCACTGGGCCTGCGGATCGTCGCCGAGGGCGTGGAAACCGGGGTGCAGCAGACCTTCCTCACCCAACTGGGCTGTGATTCCCTGCAAGGCTATTTCCTTGGCCATCCGCTGCCGCCCGAAGGTTTCATGCAGGGCATCCACCGGGGCGAAGAAAAAGCCTGAGCCTCTCGCCTTGCCGGCTGCGGTCGCGATCTGGCGGCAGTTCGCAGGGATATGGCCGCCGCCCAGGCCCCAGCCGGTTTGCGCCGTCGGTGCGCGGGGCTACCGTGCACTTCTACTGGCTTGATGTGGCACATTTGCGCAGTTTTCATCGCCGCCCGCGCGGTGTTTAATGGCTCGCGTTGAAATGTTCAGTGAGGGAGTCGGCAGCATGGATAAAGTCATCGTCATCACCGGTGGCGGAAGGGGTATAGGCGCCGCCACGGCAGTGTTGGCCGCGCAGCAGGGATTCAAGGTGTGCATCAACTACCAGGCCGACGAGCAGTCCGCCCTGCAGGTGCTCGAACAGGTTCGCGCCCTGGGCGTGCAGGCCATTGCGGTGCGCGCCGACGTCAGCATCGAGGATGAAGTGATCGGTCTGTTCCAGCGGGTCGACAGCGAACTGGGGCGGGTCACGGCCCTGGTCAACAATGCCGGGACCGTGGGCCACAAGTCGCGGCTGGATGAAATGTCCGAATTTCGCATCCAGAAGATCATGAAGACCAATGTCATGGGGCCGATCCTCTGCGCCAAGCATGCGGTGCTGCGCATGTCGCCGCGCCATGGCGGGCAGGGCGGCAGCATCGTCAACGTCTCCTCTGTGGCGGCGCGCCTGGGTTCGCCGGGGGAATACGTCGACTACGCCGCCTCCAAGGGCGCCCTGGACACCTTCACCATCGGCCTGTCCAAGGAAGTGGCGGGCGAGGGCATCCGCGTCAACGCGGTGCGCCCGGGCTATATCTACACCGACTTTCATGCCCTGAGCGGCGATGCCGACCGGGTCAGCAAGCTGGAATCGGCAATCCCCATGGGTCGTGGCGGGCGTCCTGATGAAGTGGCCGAGGCGATTGTCTGGCTGCTGTCGGACAAGGCCTCCTACGCCACCGGCACCTTCGTCGACCTGGGCGGCGGCCGCTGAGCCCTCGCAAGTCCGCGGCCTATCCCGTAGGAGCCGGCTTGCCGGCGAAGGGGCCCTTGAGTCTTGCGCCGCGCTTGCGGACGCCTTCGCTGGCAAGCCAGCTCCTGCGGTTTCCTCAGCGGGCGCGGCGGCGGCCGGGGCCGATCAGCAGGGCCAGCAACAGCCCCAGTACGCTGGTGCCAAAGCTCATCAACTGTGGCATCAGGAACCCCAGGGTTTCCCCCGGGCGGTTGCAGCTGTAGCCATATCCTTCGCCTTGTTCATGGGCCCAGACGCCCGGTGTGGCGCTCACGTCCACAGGCGCCGATGGTGCGGGTTCCTCATTGGAGAACCCCAGGTTCGAATGGCTCGCGCTGCGCCTTTCCAGCTGTTCGATGGCCTGCAACTGGGCGTCGTTGCAGCGGTTCTGCGCCCAATTGCCGACCACCACCAGGACGGACAGCAGAAGCAGCAGCGGCACCGGGTAATAACGCCGGGTCCGCAGCAGGGGCGCCACCACCAGCCCGGCCAGGAAACCCGCCAGCAGCAGATTGACCCAGAACCACGGGCCGCCTTCCCAGCTCGGCGGTATCAACTGCACCAGCAGCGGGGGCAGCACAACGCGGGCGAACAGCAGGCACAGGGCGGCTGCGAGCAGGGTGATCAGCAGGGTCTTGATCCAGGATTTCATGGGCAATGCATAACCTTTAAGAAGGAGCGGTAAACGGGGGCTATCAGTGCTGCGCCAGCTATTGGGGCATCGGCGGCGGGGTAAAGCGCCGGGCGTATTCGAGCATCTCCCGGGGGAAGACCATGTGTTTCACCGCGCTGTCGTCCAGGCCGTAGAGGTAGGCCACCGCCGCCGCTTCAAAGGCCCAGTAGCCGAAGTAGGAACCCTCGTCGCCGTCCAGGTGGCTGTCGTGCCATGGGGCCTGTTCGAACGCCTCGTACCACTGGTTGCAGTACTCCACCAGCAGTTCCCGGGGTTCATCCGGATCTTCGGTGTAGATGGCCCGGATCAGGGGCGTAGAGACGTCGTGGAACCACTGATCAACGTCTTCACGATCCGGCAGGTAGGCCTTGAGCAGGTCCTCGATCAGGGTGTCCTCGGCGTGGTAGCCGGCGCGGTCCTGCAGCGCCACCAGGCGCGGCAGCAGGTCGCTGCGTTGCAGCAGGATGCACAGGCTGATCACCTGGACATATTCCTCGTACTCGTCGGGGTAGTCCTGGATGTTCAGCGGCGCGATATCCGGCCGTTCTTCATAAACCCCCATCTTGCGCTGGTAGTCCTCGTAGCCTTCGATCACCCCATCCAGCTCCCGGGCCAGTTGCTCCATGGGTGCACCGCCGGTGTAGCCCAGGATCAGGTGGTGCAGGCGCGCGCTGCGCACATTGGAGGCCTTGAGGGAGGCTTCCTGCTCGGGGCTGTCGGCCATCATCGAGTGGGTCTGCCAGTGGGCCTCTTCGCCGGCCAGGCTTTCGAGGAAGTCGTGGTACTGCTTGTGACTGAGAAACACTTGTCTGCGGTTCATGTCGGTGCCTTGGCTCAGTACACGGGAATCAGGGTGAAGGGCGCCTTGCGCTGCGAAGTTTCCAGCAGCAGGGTCGGCAGGTCGACTTCGGCGGGCTCCAGGTCAAGCTGCTCCAGCTCTTCTTCCAACTGCTGCGCATCGGCGGGCAGGGCAACGATTGGCCGGCGCAGGTAGGGCCGTGGGTCTTCGCCGTAGTAGACCTTCACCGGGCCCTCGGGGATGCCTTCCAGGCGGGCAAAACCTTCCTGGTCGAGGTTGCCCTCGGCTTGCGAGCCGTCACTGAACACCGCTCGGTAGGCGGCGCCGGACACCGGCTCCAGGTTGGGGTAGTGCAGGTTCAGTTCCAGCCAGTGGCCCTCACCGGTGAGGTGTTCCAGGCCCTGGTTGATGTCCTGGGCGAGGCTTGCGGCGTCGTGGGCCCCGGGTTGCGTCGCGGCGGTGAGGGTCGTTGGGCGCGGTTCCAGGGACGACTGCGGCTTGGGCGCCAGGGCCGGGCCGCGGCTGTGGGCGGCGGCCGAGTTGTTGCGTTGCTCGGCGATCCAGGGGGCAATGCGTTCTTGCACCGACACCATGAGGAACTCGGTGTGTTCGCAGGCTTCGTTGAGGTTGTGCAGCACCAGGCACTGCTGCTGGGGCGTCAGGCCGTTGAAGGTGCTGGAGGCGCTCACGCCGCGGATGATCTCGGGCAGTTCCTCGGCCAGGCGCACGGGGTCCAGGCACTTTTCCAGCAGCTGTTCGGGGCTGGTCTTCAGGCGGCAGGCCAGCAGGGTGTGGCGGATCAGGTCGAAGAGCTTTTCGGCGTGGCGCTGGGGGGCGCGGTTGATCAGGCGCAAAAGGATCTTCAGGCCGTGCCCGGGGCCGGGAATCCAGCCGATCAGGGCCAGGGCCAGGTCGAAGAAGGCGTCTTGCTCGTCCTTGGGGTTGTTGATGGCGTCCAGTTCGAAGATCGCCTGGATGCAGTCGTAGGCGTTGAGTTCCTGGGTCAGCAGTGGCAGGCGGCCACGTTCGATGGCCTTGATCAGTTCGGCCTTGGCCTCTGGGTAGTCGTCGTAATACAGGTCTTCGACCATGACGTGTTCCTTTCCCTGGAAAATTGGAGCGCGGATGCTGAATGAGTTGAGGGGAGGTGGCAAGGGGATTTGGTTCTTTGATGGGGCGCGTGGGATGGGGTACATATCCATTCCGGCGGGTGCGGCTACTTGCGGTTCCGCTCTTGCAGCGACTCACTCGGCCTGGAGATTGCGCGGTGTGTACCGCCCCGTAGGAGCCGGCTTGCCAGCGAAGGCGTCCGCTCAGGCGCTGCATGGCTTGCGGGCCTCTTCGCCGGCAAGCCGGCTCCTACAGGTGCGGGTGGGGCGGTTGTGCTTAAAAGGACCGAATGATCCGCCCCAGGGTTTCCATGGCCTTTTCCGCGGCTTCGTTCCACGGGCTGCCGTAGTTCAGGCGGATGCAGTTGCGAAAGCGCTGGGTCGGCGAAAAGATCGGCCCCGGGGCAATGCTGATGCCTTGGGCCAGGGCCATCTGGAACAGTTTCAGCGAGTCCATCTGCGGCGGCAGCTCCAGCCACAGGAAGTAGCCGCCGGCCGGCTGGCTGACCCGGGTCTGGGCCGGGAAGTAACGGGCGATCGCCGCCAGCATGGCGCTCTGCTGTTCTTCCAGGGCATAGCGCAGCTTGCGCAGGTGGCGGTCGTAGCCACCGTGTTGCAGGTAGTCGGCAATCGCCGCCTGGGCCGGCATCGAGGCACACAACGAGGTCATCAGTTTCAGCCGTTCGATCTTCTGCGCATAGCGCCCGGCCGCGACCCAGCCGATGCGGTAGCCCGGGGCCAGGCTCTTGGCGAAGGAGCCGCAGTGCATCACCAGGCCCTCGGTGTCGAAGGCCTTGGCCGGTTTCGGCGCCTGCTGGCCGTAGTACAGCTCGGCGTAGACGTCGTCTTCGATCAGCGGCACCTGGTGCTGGCGCAGCAGCTCCACCAGCTCCTGTTTCTTCGCCTCGGGCATGCTCGCGCCCATGGGGTTCTGGAAGTTGGTCATGCACCAGCAGGCCTTGATCGGGTGCCGCTCCAGGGTCTGGGCCAGCACCCCGAGGTCGATGCCGTCGCGCGGGTGCACGGGGATTTCCACCGCCTTGAGCTTGAGCCGCTCCAGCACTTGCAGGCTGGCGTAGAAGGCCGGAGCCTCGATGGCCACCAGGTCGCCGGGCTCGGTCACCGCTTGCAGGCACAGGTTCAGCGCCTCCAGGGCGCCGTTGGTGATCAGCAACTCCTCCATGGGCAGCATCAGCCCGGCCACCATGTAGCGCAGGGCGATCTGCCGGCGCAGCTGCGGATTGCCCGGCGACATGTCGGTGACCACCACCCGCGGGTCCATCTCGCGGCTGGCGCTGGCCAGGGAGCGCGACAGGCGCTGCAGGGGGAACAGGGTCGGGCTGGGGAACGCCGAGCCGAAAGGCACGGTGCTCGGGTCCTTGATCGAATCGAGCACCGAGAACACCAGTTCGCTGACATCGACTTCGGTGGATTCATTGACTTCGCTGCTGATCACCGGCTCCGAGAACGGGCTCGGCGCGTGGGCATTGACGAAGTAGCCGGAGCGCGGGCGGGCGCGGATCAGGCCGCGACGCTCCAGCAGGTAATAGGCCTGGAACACCGTCGACGGGCTGACCCCGTAGGTCTGGCTGGCGTAGCGCACCGAAGGCACACGCTGGCCCGGCCCCAGGACCCCGGAGCGGATCAGTTCGGCGATGTCATCGGCGAATTTTTCGTAGCGTTTCATCTGCGGTTGAGGATCCAGTCTGGTCATCGGGTCGACATATCTGCGGTGGCGAGGGAGTGACGAACGCCGCCAGCGGGCTGGCGGCGGGTGTCCGGTTCATTGGCTCCGGGGCCGGCCCCGGGGGGAGCCGGCTCCCTCGCCAGGGCATTCTAGAGGCTCAGCGGTTCATCGGCGCGACAAAACGACTCTTGGCCACGGCGTAGACGCCCGGGTCATCGCTGTCGCTGACCTTGAAACTGATGGCCTGGGAGCTGCTCTGCGCCTTGTCCTGGGTCATCGCCACGGACACCGGCAGGTCGGTGATTTCACCGGGGGCCAGGCTCAGCTCGGTCTTGCCCTGCAGCTCGAAGCCTTCGCCATCCACCAGGGCCAGGTGGTACTGCTGGCGTTCCTGGGTCTTGTTGATGATCTTCAGGCTGTAGATGTTCTCGATCTGGCCCAGGGCGTTCTCGCGGAACAGGCCGCGGTCCTTGCTCACGTCCAGGGACACCATCGGCCGCTGCACCAGGGCCAGGGCCAGGGCGCCGATCATCACCAGCAGCACCAGGCTGTAGCCCACCAGGCGCGGACGCAGCAGGTGGGTCTTGCCGCCTTGCAACTCGTGTTCCGAGGTGTAGGCGATCAGGCCGCGGGCGTAGCCCATCTTGTCCATGATCGAGTCGCAGGCGTCGATGCAGGCAGCGCAGCCGATGCACTCCATCTGCAGGCCGTCGCGGATGTCGATGCCGGTAGGGCAGACCTGTACGCACAGCTGGCAGTCGATGCAGTCGCCCAGGCCGACATCGGCAGGCTTCACATCACGCTTGCGCGGGCCACGGCTTTCGCCGCGCACCGGGTTGTAGGAAATGGTCAGGGTGTCCTTGTCGAACATCACGCTCTGGAAGCGCGCATAAGGGCACATGTGCATGCACACCGCCTCGCGCAGCCAGCCGGCGTTGATGTAGGTGGCCGCGGCGAAGAACAGCACCCAGAACAGGCTCAGGCCGCCGATCTGCAGGGTCAGCAGTTCCTGGGCCAGGGGGCGGATGGGGGTGAAGTAGCCGACGAAGGTCAGGCCGGTGAGCAGGCTGATGCCCAGCCACAGGGTGTGCTTCATGGCCCGGCGGGCCAGCTTGTTCAGGCCCCAGGGCGCGGCCTGCAGCTTGATCCGCTGGTTGCGCTCGCCCTCGGTGACCTTTTCGCACCACATGAACAGCCAGGTCCACGAGCTTTGCGGGCAGGTGTAGCCGCACCAGACGCGGCCGGCGAACACGGTGATGGCGAACAGGCCGAAGGCGCAGATGATCAGCAGCGCCGAGAGGAGGATGAAGTCCTGGGGCCAGAAGGTTGCGCCGAAAATGTGGAACTTGCTTTCGGCCAGGTCCCAGAGCACGGCCTGGCGGCCACCCCAGTTGAGCCACACGGTGCCGAAGAACAGCAGGAACAGGAAGCCTGCGCCGCTCATGCGCAGGGTGCGGAACAGGC
Source organism: Pseudomonas sp. GW823-FHT02C05 (assembly GCF_058797595.1). NCBI lineage: Bacteria > Pseudomonadati > Pseudomonadota > Gammaproteobacteria > Pseudomonadales > Pseudomonadaceae > Pseudomonas > Pseudomonas sp. GW823-FHT02C05. The sequence goes on from NZ_JBXAJU010000001.1 coordinate 933,663, forward strand.
CGCTGAAACTGCGGGTGTAGACGTGTTTGTCAGTGGTCTTCGTCTTCATCTGTGTAGGGCGTGAAGGTTCGAAGGTTTCTACTAATCGGACGGGGATTCTTTCGCTCATGGTCGTTCGCTCATCAGCCTCCATCAGGCCGGGCAACTATGACCACGGATCTGTTTGCATAACAGACTCAGGTATTTGATAAAAAACCGGATCAGATGGCCCATTGCAGCGCCCCTGCGACAACTTGCCGTACCCCCTCAGGTGCCACCAGGGAGGGCTGCAGGCCGTGCTGGCACAGGGCCGCGGGGCGGGCCCTGATCCAGGTCAGTCAAATCACCGAATCACCTTCACTGGCTTTCAGATGGCGCCGGCCGTCGGTGGCACCTGCTACGGTCAATGCGTCGGCTTCTGCTTCGGTGATGTAGACCCGCTCGCCACCCAGGTCCACCGCCGACATCGACTTGGCGCTGTCGGTGATGATGGTCACGGCGCTGGCCGGGAGGTGCTGGTGCAGGGTTTCGGTGTCGAAATAGCAGGTCTGGTTTTCGATGCGCAGGCTCATGGCGGTTACCTCAAGGCAATGGCTGTACAGGTTAGGGCGCAGGGGCTGGCCAGGGTTCGACCACGGCGATCAACGGTGGCTGGGCAGGCGCTGGCAGGCGCTGGCGCAGGCTTGTGCAGGAACTGGCTGGCCAGCGAAGGCGTCCGTGGGGTTGGCAGCCGGCTTGGGGCCTCTTCTCCGGCAAGCCGGTTCCTACGGTGGTGGTGATGGCGGCACCTTTTGCTGGCGAGCGCGGTCCATCGCTCAGGAACCCGCGAAGGGACGAGGAGCGATCGCATGAACACCTGGTGGCAAGAAGTCTGGCTGACCCTGCAAGACGAATTCGCCGATATCGGCGATGCCCGGCAACTGACCCAGATCACCCTGCGGCTGCTGGTGGCGGCCCTGCTGGGGGGCATTCTGGGCTTCGAACGCGAGCATCAGGGCAAGGCCGCCGGGGTTCGCACCCATATGCTGGTGGCCATGGGCGCGGCCCTGTTCGTGCTGGTGCCGAGCCTGTCCGGGGCCCAGGCCGATGCCATGAGCCGGGTGCTCCAGGGGGTCATCGCCGGGATCGGTTTTCTCGGCGCCGGGACCATCCTCAAGGGCCGTGAAGAAGACCAGGGCCAGCACGTCAAGGGCCTGACCACCGCCGCCGGGCTGTGGATGACCGCAGCCATCGGCGTGGCCGCCGGCATGGGCCGCGAGGCCACGGCGGTGCTCAGTACCTTGCTGGCGCTGATGGTCTTCAGCCTGATGCCGCTGATTGTCCGGCGCCTGGAAAAGCGCCAGGACGGCTGATGCTCCGGGCCTCCCCACGCGGCTGTCTATGCTTGCTGGCTGGGCAGGCGCCCGGGCTCAGGCGCTGACCACCACCGGCGGCATCGTACTGGGCGGGTCGCCCTTGGGTGGCGGGGTGCTTTCCGGCGGTTCCTGCTCCGGGATCGGCTCAGGCTCGCTGGGGGGCAGGGTCGGTTGGTCGATGTTGGGATCGGGGGTTTCTGCCGGGATCGGGATATTCATCGCGCTGGCCTCCTTTGTGCTTGCAGATGCACGGGCTCTTCTGGTGGACCGCAGCGGCGCGGATTTGATTCCCGCCGCTTGGCCGACCAATCGCGGTGAACTTTCGCCGCAGGCTTTGGCTCGGAACCTAAGTGCATTGATTCACCGGGGCCGCGGCCCCGCCACCAGAGCGTCGAAGACGTGAAAAAGGGGTGATGCTCGATGACTGTAGAAAAACCGACCGAACAGCAATACCAGGCGCACCTGCCGTTGTCCCAGGCCCTGCTGCTGCCGCGCATTGCCATCGAGAGCATCCGCCCGGTGCTCGACGGTGGCCAGTTCGCGGTCAAGGCGGTGGCCGGCCAGGAGGTAGAGGTGGCGTGCAAGGTATTCGCCGACGGCCACGACAAACTGGCGGTGCGGGTGCGCTGGCACAACGAGCAGCAGGACAGCTGGGCCAGCCAGGCCCTGGAAGACCAGGGCAACGACGGTTGGCTGGGGCGTTTCACGGTGCCCGAAGTGGGGCGCTACCGCTTCTGCATCGAAGCCTGGATCGATCAGTTCGCCAGCTTCTGCTACGAGCTGGAGAAAAAGCACCTGGCCGGGGTTGCGGTCAGCCTGGAGCTGCAGGAGGGCCGCAGCCATGTGCAACAGGCCGCCGAGCGCAGCGAAGGGCCGCTGCGCGAGCAGTTGCTGGCGTTGCAGCGCGAGCTGTCCGGGTTGCTGGAGGCCGAGCAGGTGGCGCTGTTTCTCAGCGAGTACAGCGCGCGCCTGATGGCCGAGGCCGATCACCGGCCCTACCTGAGCCTGAGCCCTGAGTACCCGCTGGATGTGGAGCGGCTACAGGCCCAGTTCGCCAGTTGGTACGAGCTGTTTCCCCGCTCGATCACCGACGATCCGGCCCGCCACGGCACGTTCAACGACGTTCATTCGCGGCTGCCGATGATTCACGACATGGGCTTTGACGTGCTGTATTTCCCGCCGATCCACCCCATCGGCCGCAGCCACCGCAAGGGGCCCAACAACTCGCTGAGCGCAGGCCCGGACGATCCCGGCAGCCCCTATGCAATCGGCAGCGAGGAGGGCGGCCATGAGGCCATCCACCCGCAACTGGGCAGCCGGGAGGACTTCCGCCGGCTGCTGGCGGCGGCCGCCGACCACGGCCTGGAGATCGCCCTGGACTTCGCCATCCAGTGCTCCCAGGACCACCCCTGGCTCAAGCAGCACCCAGGCTGGTTCAACTGGCGCCCGGACGGCACCATCAAATACGCCGAGAACCCGCCGAAGAAGTACCAGGACATCGTCAATGTCGACTTCTATGCCGCCGAGGCCATTCCCAGCCTGTGGCTGGAACTGCGGGACATCGTCATCGGCTGGGTCGAGGAGGGGGTCAAGACCTTTCGCGTGGACAACCCCCACACCAAGCCGCTGCCGTTCTGGCAGTGGCTGATCGGCGAAGTGCGCCGCCAGTACCCGGAGGTGATCTTCCTCGCCGAAGCCTTCACCACCCCGGCGATGATGGCGCGCCTGGGCAAGGTCGGTTACACCCAGAGCTACACCTACTTCACCTGGCGCAACACCAAGAGCGAGTTGTCCAGCTACCTGGCCGAACTCAACCAGCCGCCGTGGCGCGACTGCTTCCGCCCCAACTTCTTCGTCAACACCCCGGACATCAACCCGCAGTTCCTGCATGACTCGGGGCGCCCTGGGTTTCTGATCCGCGCGGTGCTGGCCACCATGGGATCCGGGCTGTGGGGCATGTATTGCGGGTTCGAGCTGTGCGAATCGGCGCCGGTGCCGGGCAAGGAAGAGTACCTGGATTCGGAGAAATACCAGATCCGCCCCCGGGACTTCTCGGCGCCGGGCAACATCATTGCCGAGATCGCCCAGCTCAACCGCATCCGCCGGCAGAACCCGGCGCTGCACAGCCACCTGGGGCTCAAGCTGTACAACGCCTGGAATGACCACATCCTGTATTTCGGCAAGCGCAGCGGCGACAACTTCGTGCTGGTGGCGGTCAGCCTCGACCCGTTCAACCCCCAGGAGGCGCATTTCGAATTGCCGCTGTGGGAAATGGGCCTGGCCGATGACGCCCAGACCCAGGGCGAGGACCTGATGAACGGCCACCGCTGGACCTGGTACGGCAAGACCCAGTTCATGCGCATCGAACCGGCGCAGCCCTTCGGCATCTGGCGCATCACCGCCACGTAGGAGCCGGCTTGGGCCCATGGGCCTTGTGCAGGCCCGGCCGACGCCTTCGCTGGCAAGCCAGCTCCCACGGTGGGGCGTGGTTTGTGGCAGCTGCGAATTCAATTTTTTCAGGAGCCCGACATGGCCAAGAAACCTCGCCCCACGACCTTTATCAAGGACCCGCTCTGGTACAAGGACGCGGTGATCTACCAGGTGCATGTAAAGTCCTATTTCGATTCCAACAACGACGGAATCGGCGATTTTCCCGGGTTGATCGCCAAACTCGACTACATCAAGGACCTGGGGGTCAACACCATCTGGCTGTTGCCGTTCTACCCCTCGCCGCGGCGTGACGACGGCTACGACATCGCCGAGTACCGCGGGGTCAGCCCCGACTACGGCACCCTGGCTGACGCCCGGCGCTTTATCGCCGAGGCCCACAAGCGCGAGCTGCGGGTGATCACCGAGCTGGTGATCAACCACACCTCCGACCAGCACCCCTGGTTCCAGCGGGCACGCAAGGCCAAGCCGGGTTCGGCGGCGCGCAATTTCTACGTGTGGTCCGACGACGACCAGAAATACGACGGCACGCGGATCATCTTTCTCGACACCGAGAAGTCCAACTGGACCTGGGACCCGGTGGCCGGCCAGTACTTCTGGCACCGCTTCTACTCCCACCAGCCGGACCTCAACTTCGACAACCCCCAAGTGATGAAGGCCGTGCTCTCGGTGATGCGCTACTGGCTCGACATGGGCATCGACGGCCTGCGCCTGGACGCCATTCCCTACCTGATTGAGCGCGATGGCACCAACAACGAGAACCTGCCGGAGACCCATCAGGTGCTCAAGCAGATCCGCGCCGAAATCGACGCCAACTATCCGGACCGCATGCTCCTGGCCGAGGCCAACCAATGGCCGGAAGACACCCAGCTGTACTTTGGTGATGTCACAGGCAGCGACGGCGACGAGTGCCACATGGCCTTCCACTTTCCGCTGATGCCGCGCATGTACATGGCCCTGGCCCAGGAGGATCGCTTCCCCATCACCGACATCCTGCGCCAGACCCCGGAGATCCCGGCCAACTGCCAGTGGGCGATCTTCCTGCGCAACCACGATGAACTGACCCTGGAAATGGTCACCGACCGCGAGCGCGACTACCTGTGGAACTACTACGCCGCCGACCGCCGGGCGCGGATCAACCTGGGGATCCGCCGGCGCCTGGCGCCGTTGATGGAGCGTGACCGGCGGCGCATCGAGCTGCTCAACAGCCTGCTGCTGTCGATGCCCGGTACCCCGACCCTGTACTACGGCGACGAGATCGGCATGGGCGACAACATCTACCTGGGGGACCGGGATGGCGTGCGTACGCCGATGCAATGGTCCATCGATCGCAACGGCGGTTTCTCCCGGGCCGACCCGGCCAGCCTGGTGCTGCCGCCGATCATGGATTCGCTGTACGGCTACCCGTCAGTCAACGTCGAGACCCAGTCCGGCGATCCCCATTCGCTGCTCAACTGGACCCGGCGCATGCTGGCGGTGCGCAAGCAGTCCAAGGCCTTTGGCCGCGGCACGCTGAAGATGCTGTCGCCGAGCAACCGACGGATCCTGGCCTATACCCGGGAATACACCGGGCCTGACGGCAAGCAGGAGATCATCCTGTGCGTGGCCAACGTCTCGCGCAGCGCCCAGGCCGCGGAGCTGGACCTCTCGGCGTTCGCGGGCATGGTGCCGGTGGAGATGCTCGGCGGGAACGCCTTTCCGCCCATTGGCCAGCTGAATTTCCTCCTGACCCTGGCGCCCTACGGTTTCTACTGGTTCGTCCTGGCGGCGGAAAACCAGATGCCCAGCTGGCACGTGGAACCGGCCCAGAGCCTGCCGGATTTCACCACCCTGGTGCTGAAGAAACGCCTCGAAGAATTGCTCGAAGCGCCATCGCGCACCACCCTGGAGCAGGAAGTACTGCCCAACTGGCTGCCCAAGCGGCGCTGGTTCGCCGGCAAGGACAGCGCCATCGACCAGGCGCGGATCGCCTACGGCGTGCGCTTTGGCGACCCGCAGCACCCGGTGCTGCTCAGCGAGATCGAAGTCACCAGCGCCGGGCGCAGCGAGCGCTACCAGTTGCCGTTCGGCCTGTTGGCCGAAGAGCAGATCAACAGCGCCTTGCCCCAGCAACTGGCCATGGCCCGGGTGCGTCGCGGGCGCCAGGTGGGGCTGATCACCGACGCCTTCGCCCTCGACAGTTTCGTGCGCAACGTGCTGCTGGCGCTGCAGGGCACCACCTGCCTGGACAGCGAGCAGGGCCAGATCCGTTTCGAGGCCACCGCGCAGCTGGCGGCGCTGGGCCTGGGGGCCGACGCCGAGGTGCGCTACCTGTCGGCGGAGCAATCCAACAGCTCGGTGGTGGTGGGCGGCAGCCTGGTGCTCAAGCTGATCCGCAAGGTGGCGGGGGGCATTCACCCGGAACTGGAAATGGGCGCCTTCCTCACCGCTGCCGGCTTTGCCCACATCTCGCCGCTGCTGGGCTCGGTGCTGCGCCGCGATGCCCAGGGCGAAGACCATCTGCTGATGATCGCCCAGGGCTACCTGAACAATCAGGGCGATGCCTGGGAGTGGACCCAGAACAACCTCGAGCGGGCGATCCGCGACGAGCTGGCCGAGGCCATGTCCGAGCAGGAGCAGCACTACAACGCCTTGGGCGAGCTCCAGGATTTCGCCGGCCTGCTGGGCCAGCGCCTGGGGGAAATGCACCTGCTGCTGGCGGCCCCCAGCGACAATCCGGATTTCGCTCCCGAGCACGCCACCGCCAAGGATGCCCAGGCCTGGAACCAGCAGGTTGCCGAGCAACTGGAGCGCGGGTTGCAACTGCTTCAACAGCACCAGGCCGAACTCGCGGCAGGGGAGCAGAAATTGCTCGGCAAATTGTTGCAGCATAAGGCGCTGATCCTGGGTCACATCCAGCAACTGGCCAAACAGTTGGTGGGGGGCGTGCGGATTCGTGTCCACGGCGACCTGCACCTGGGGCAGGTACTGGTGATCAAGGGCGATGCCTACCTGATCGACTTCGAGGGCGAGCCGGCCCGGCCCCTGGCCGAGCGCCGCGGCAAGCACAGCCCGTACAAGGATGTCAGTGGGGTCCTGCGTTCCTTCGACTACGCGGCGGCCATGGCCCTGGAGGCACCGGCGGTGGACGGCGCGCAAGGCGCGGCGGCGGGGCGGCGCAAAGTGGTCACGCGCTACCTGGCCGAGGCGCGCCACGCCTTTGTCCAGGCGTATCGGCTGGCGACGGCTAATCTTGCCCATGGCTGGCAGGACCCGGCGGCCGCGGATGCCGCACTGGCACTGTTCAGCCTGGAGAAGGCCGCCTACGAGCTGGCCTATGAAGCGGAGAACCGTCCCGCCTGGTTGCCTGTGCCATTGCACGGCCTGGTGGGGCTGTTACGTGAACTGAAACCCTTTTCCGATATTGAGAGTGGTGGAGAGCAGTCATGAGTTTCTCGAACAAGGAACAGGGAAAGCAGCAACCGGCATTGCTTCCTTCGGCCAAGGCCATCGACGCCCTGGTACGGGCCGAACACCGCGATCCATTCGCCATTCTCGGGCCCCACGGCGATGGCGCCGGCGGGCAATTCATCCGCGCTTTCCTGCCCGGGGCGCTGAGTGTGCAGGTGCTGGACCGCGACCAGCAGCAGGTGCTCGGCAGCCTGCAAGCCGGTGAGGTGCCGGGGCTGTTTGTCGGGCACTTTCCCGAGGCCCGGCCCTATCTCTTGCGCATTCAATGGGCCGGGGGCGAACAGGTCAGTGAAGACCCCTACAGCTTCGGCCCCCTGCTGGGGGAGATGGACCTGTACCTGTTTGCCGAAGGCAATCACCGCGACCTCAGTTCCTGCCTGGGGGCGCAACTGACCACCGTGGACGGCATCGACGGCGTGCGTTTTGCGGTCTGGGCACCGAATGCCCGGCGGGTCTCGGTGGTGGGCGACTTCAATATCTGGGACGGGCGCCGGCACCCGATGCGCTTGCGCCATCCCTCCGGGGTCTGGGAGCTGTTCATCCCGCGCCTGCAGGCGGGCGAGGCCTACAAATACGAGATCCTCGGACCCCAGGGCATCCTGCCGCTCAAGGCCGACCCCATGGCCCTGGCCACGCAGTTGCCGCCGGACACCGCCTCCAGAGTCGCGCCGCCCCTGACCATCGACTGGCAGGACCAGGAGTGGATGCTGGCCCGTGGCGAGCGCCAGCGGGTGGACGCGCCGCTGTCGATCTATGAGCTGCATGCCGGTTCCTGGCAGTGCGAAGTGGACGACCTTGGAGAAGTGGCCCGCCAGTACAGCTGGGCCGAACTGGCCGAACGGCTGATTCCCTACGTCAAGGACCTGGGGTTTACCCATATCGAACTGATGCCGATCATGGAGCACCCGTTTGGCGGCTCCTGGGGCTACCAGCCGCTGTCGCAGTTCGCCCCCAGCGCCCGCTACGGCAGCCCGCAGGATTTCGCAGCCTTCGTCGACGCCTGCCACCAGGCGGGCATCGGGGTGATTCTCGATTGGGTGCCGGCGCACTTTCCCACCGATACCCACGGCCTGGCGCAGTTCGACGGCACTGCACTGTATGAGTACGGCAACCCCCTGGAGGGCTTCCACCAGGACTGGGACACCCTGATCTACAACCTGGGGCGTACTGAAGTGCACGGTTTCATGCTGGCTTCGGCGCTGCACTGGCTCAAGCATTTCCACGTCGACGGCCTGCGGGTGGATGCCGTGGCCTCGATGCTCTACCGCGACTATTCGCGCAAGGCCGGGGAATGGGTGCCGAACCGCCACGGCGGCCGGGAAAACCTCGAAGCCATTGATTTTCTGCGCCACCTCAACGACGTCGTGGCCCTGGAGGCCCCGGGTGCCCTGGTGATCGCCGAGGAGTCCACCGCCTGGCCCGGGGTCAGCCAGCGCACCGATCAGGGCGGCCTGGGCTTTGCCTATAAATGGAACATGGGCTGGATGCATGATTCCCTGCATTACATCCAGCAGGACCCGGTGTACCGCGCCCACCATCACAACGAACTGAGCTTTGGCCTGGTGTACGCCTGGTCCGAGCGTTTCATCCTGCCGATCTCCCACGACGAAGTGGTGCACGGCAAGCACTCGCTGATCGACAAGATGCCCGGCGATCGCTGGCAGAAGTTCGCCAACCTGCGTGCCTACCTGAGCTTCATGTGGGCCCATCCGGGCAAGAAGCTGCTGTTCATGGGCTGCGAGTTCGGCCAATGGCGCGAGTGGAACCACGACCAGCAACTGGACTGGTACCTGCTGCAGTACCCCGAGCACCGCGGGGTGCAACAACTGGTGGGGGACCTCAACCGCCTGTATCGCCAGTACCCGGCGCTGCACGACCAGGACGACGTGCCCCAGGGTTTCCAATGGCTGATCGGCGACGATGCGATCAACAGCGTCTATGCCTGGTTGCGCTGGAGCAAGAGCGGCGAACCGCTGCTGGTGGTGGCCAACTTCACCCCGGTGCCACGCCAGGGCTATCGCGTCGGCGTACCGGTGGCGGGGCGCTGGAGCGAGTTGCTCAACAGCGATTCGCAACTGTATGCCGGCTCCAACTACGGCAACGGTGGCGAGGCCTTCAGCGAAGAGCAGAGCAGCCATGGCCAGGCCCTGTCCCTGGTACTCAACCTGCCGCCGCTGGCCGTACTGATCCTGCGCCCTGACAGTTGACCCAGGCGTCCTGTAGCCGTTGCCGAAGGTTACGAACTGTCTGGGCGGCGCTCCGTCGCTGGGGCGCGGGGTTTGCGAGGTCGCCAACGGCTCGTCTGAAGATCGCCCAGTCAACCGGTTACAGGGAGTCGGCGGCCTCGGCGATCAGCGCGGCTACGGGCCCGGGCTGGGAGGCGAGGGAGGCGTGGCTGGCGTCCAGGTGAATGACCTTGCGGGCGTTGAGCCGGGCGGCCATGCGCTCCTGGTTCGCCGGGGCGATCATGCGGTCGGCACGGGACACCTGGTACCAGGAAGGTTTGTCGCGCCATGCCGGGGCCCCGAGGGCGTCGCCGAAGGTGCTGGCCAGCGGCGCCTTCTGGGTCAGGCCCATGACCAGCCCTTCCTGGGGGCTGAGATCCTGGCAGAAGCTCTGCTGGAAACGCTCCGGACGCACCCAGAGGTAGCCGTCGCTGTCGGGCGCCAGATTGGCGGCGGCTTCAGGCGGGAACTCCTGGGTCAGGCCACCGGGGCTTTCACCCTGGTCCGGGGCGAAGGCGGCGATGTACACCAGGCCCGCGACGTTCGGCGCATGCCCGGCCTGGGTGATCACCGCGCCGCCGTAGGAGTGCCCCACCAGCAGCACCGGCCCCGCTTGCTGGGCCACCAGTTTGCGGGTCCGTTCGACGTCTTCGGCGAGGGAGGTCAGGGGCAGTTCCACGGCGCGGATCTTCTCGTAACCGCGGTTCAGCAGTTCGACGATGACCCGGTTCCAGTGGGCGGCACCGCCCCAGAAACCGTGGACCAGGACAATCGTGGGTTGCTCGCTCATCGCTTGATTCCTTCTCTGGGCTCAAGGTTGGCCCGGAGGCGGGCGCCCCCAGGCTCGGGTTCGGGGAAAAGCATGGTCGACTCTGGCGGGAATACGGCTATTTATTCATGAATTCTGATGTGCGGCCCCAGGCGGCAGGTGCACTTCCACCGCCAGCGGCAGGTGATCGGAGAGGTGGGTCCAGGGCTTGTTGCCGAGGATCTGCGGGCGGTGGCTGTGGGCGTTGCGCAGGTAGACCCGATCCAGGCGCAGCAGTGGCCAGCGGGCCGGGTAGGTCTTGGCCGGGCGGCCATGATGGCGTTCGAAGGCTTCGTGCAGGTCGTTGCGCCGGCCCAGGGTGGCGTTGCCGTGCATCTGCCAGTCATTGAAGTCGCCGGCGATGATCACCGGTGCCTCCTCGGGCAGTGACTCGAGCAACTGGCCCAGCAGCGCCAGCTGCAACTGGCGATGGCTTTCCAGCAGGCTCAGGTGCACGCAGATGGCGTGGACCTCGGCGTGGCCGGGCACATCCAGCACGCAGTGCAGCAGGCCCCGGCGCTCGGGGCCGGTGATCGAAACATCGAGGTTGCGGTACTGGCGGATCGGAAACTTCGACAACAGGGCGTTGCCGTGATGGCCGTCGGGGTACACCGCGTTGCGCCCGTAGGCGTAGTCGCTCCACATGCTGTCGGCGAGAAACTCGTACTGTGACTGCTGAGGCCAGTTGTCCAGGCGCGAGGCATGGCGCTCGTGCTCGCCCAGCACTTCCTGGAGAAACACCAGGTCGGCCTGGGTACTGCGCACGGCCTCGCGCAGTTCCGGAAGAATGAAGCGGCGGTTCAGGGCGGTGAAGCCCTTGTGGGTGTTGACGGTCAGAACGCGTAACCGCTGGACCGCCTCGGGGTTGGGCTGGCGGGTGGAATCGCTGCTCACGCGGGCTCCTTGGAATCAGTGGCGGTTACAGATGGGACTGGCGACCGGTGCGTGCGTTCAGCTTATTTTCCACCCGCGCAGGCCTACATCAGGATGATCTCGTAGGGCAGGCGCAGGCGCTCCAGCAGCACCGGCGACAGCGACGGCTCCAGGCCGATCTCCGGCTCGCCCTGCAACTGGCTGGCATAGGCGTGGGCGGCGTGGCGCTTGCGGGCCACGGTCCAGGTGTCCAGGCGCAGCTTGCGCGCACGCTGCCAGGGGATCTGGTGCTCCTCGCGGGCCGCCCAGTGCCAGGCCCAGATCGGGATCTCATGAAAACGCGCACCCACCAGGCTCGCGGCCTTGGCCGTGGCCCGGCCCACGGCTTCGTGGTCGAGGTTGCCATCGGCGCGCCAGGTGCTGAACACCACGTCGGTGTCGCGCAGGTAGCGGCAGATGAAGGGCACCAGTTGCTGTTCCCGTTCGCTCAAGGCGCTGTCGGCAAAGCCGCCGCGGATCCACTTCAGGCTGTGCAGGGGCAGGCCCAGGCGACGCAGGGCTTCGGCGCTTTCCTGGGGCCGGAATACGCTCAGGCGGCGCTTGGGCCACAGCTCCGACCCGGGATGGCTGGCGCTGCCGTCGCTGATGGAAATCAGTTGCAGAGGGTGGCCGTGGTGGGCCAGCACTTGCAGCAGGCCGCCGCTGGCGACCACTTCGTCACCGGGGTGAGGGGCGACTATCACTGCCCGGGAGCCGGCCGGAACCAGGTTGGCCAGATTGATGGCCGGCACCTCGGCCAGGCTGCGGGCACTGTTCCAGACTTGGCTGGGCCAGTTGCTGTCGATTGCGGGTATGGCTTTCATGGGGTGTCACATCCCTGTTTTCCGGGCCACGGCAGTAGCGGTTGAACCTCCGTTCAGTCGCGACCCTGGGTTTGCACGCACGCTGATTCCTTGGCACCTGCCTCAGCGTGAAGTACCGGTGCCCCATACCTTTGGAGCACCGCGATTCGGGGGTAATCATACACAGCCTGGAGCTTTCCACGCAGTGCCAGCCCAGGCTTATTTGCTGATTACCAAGCCCGTCACAGGGTAGACGGCAATTCTCCCCCCGGGGAGGCGCACTGACCAATGCCATGCTGTACTTCACAGCCCTGCGCAAGGTTCGTTCAGGCCCTTGAGGTAATCGCCGAACCCACCTTTGGCCCGTGAATCCAGGCGCCCGCTGGTAATCACTTGCGGATGCCGGCTCCAGGCGATGCTGGCGCCGCAGCGCTGCAACTGCCGCACCAGCTGCACATCCTCGTGGCAGGCCAGGGCCTCGAAGCCGCCGGCGCGGACATAGGCTTCAGCGCTGATGCCGAGGTTGGCGCCATGGATGTGCCGGTGGCCATCGCTGTCCTGGTAGGCGTCGTGATAGCGGATCCGGGCCTGGGGTTCGAAGCCTTCGCTCCAGCGGTCGACGGTGACGGTGCCGCAGACGGCGTCGGCGCCCAGGGCCAGTTGGGCCACCAGCCAGTCTTCGGGTACGCGGCTGTCGGCATCGGTACAGGACAGCCAGCGGGCGCCGGCCTGCAGCAGCAACTGCGCGCCCGCGGCCCGTGCCCGTCCGACATTGCGCACCTGCAATTGCAGGTGTTGCACGGCGAACTGGCGGGCAATGTCCAAAGAACCGTCGGAGCAGCTGTCGAGCACCACCAGGATCGCCACGTCTTCATTGAGCTCGGGGTGGCTGGCGGCTTTCAAGGCGCAGCGCAGGCAGTCGGCCAGCAGTTGCTCCTCGTTATGGGCGGGTATCACCACTCCGATCATCGCAGGCCCTCCAAGGTCGCGACCGAATCCGCTTCGCGGCCCCAGAGGTCGAGGAGAAAGTCCGCTTCCTGGTGCTCCAGCAAGCGTGGCAGTTGTAAATGGCGATGGAGCAGTTCGTGCACTTGTCCGGCATCCAGGGGGCACTCGGCAATGGGCGGGCGCCAGTGGCAGGCCAGTAGCTGGCCATCCGCGGCCAGGGAGCCCAGGGCCCGTGCCACCAGTTGCGCCAGGTCGGCGGCGTCCAGGTAATAGCCGATCTCGCTGATGACGATCAGATCGAAGGGCCCCTTGGGCCAGTCCTGGGGCAGGCGGCCGTGTTCCACCCGGGCGTGGGGGAAGGAGCGCAAGCGCTGCCGGGCCAGGTCCACCGCGTTGCGCGCGGTGTCGTAGGCCAGCAGGCTGTCGCAGCGGCTGGCCAGTTCGGCGCTGAGTTCGCCGTTGGCACAGCCGGGTTCGAAAATGCTCCGGTAGTGGCGGCGCGGCAGGCTGGCCAGGGTGATTGCACGTTTGCGCTGTTCATACCAGCGCTGGCGAAAGGCCCAGGGGTCCTGGTCCCGGGCGAACAGCCCTTCGAAATAGCGACTGTCGACACTCATAGGAACACCACCTCAAAAGGTTGCAGCAGACGCTCGATGATGTGCGGTGCCAGCACGGGCGCCAGGCCGATCTGCGGGTCGCCCTCCAGTTGGCTGGCAAAGGCGTGGATGGCATGGCGCTTGCGGGCCACCTGGGCAGGGCTGAGCAGCACCTTGCGGGCCCGCTCCCAGGGCAGCTGCCGGCCCTCGGGATCGGCCCAGTGCCAGGTCCAGATCGGCAGTTCCTTGAGGCTCGCACCCGCGGCCCGGGCGGCCAGGGCGCTGGCCCGGCCCACGGCTTCGTGGTCGCAGTGGCCGTCCTCGCACCAGGTGCTGAACAGCACGTCACCGGCGCGCAGGCAACCCTGGATGAACTGCGTCAGGGCGGCTTCGTCCCGGGCGACGCGGCTGTCCTCGAAGCCCGCGCGCAGCCAGGTGATGCGCTGCAGCGGCAGGCCCAGGCGGCGCAAGCCTTCGGCGGACTCCTGGGGCCGTACCTGGCTCAGGCGCTGTACCGGCCAGCGCCGGGAGCCGGGATGGCTGGCGCAACCATCGGTGACCGAAATCAGCAGCAGCTCGCGCCCCTGCGCCGCCAGCAGTTGCAGGAGGCCGCCACAGCCGAGGATTTCATCGTCCGGGTGCGGGGCCACAATCACCGCCCGCGCTCCTTGCGGGACCAGGGTTCGAATATCCACCGCAGCCATGGCCTGCAGTTGCGAGGAAGCCTGCCAGGCCCGCAGCGAGGTGCCGCGACCGACAATCGGATTGGCTTTCACAGTTGCCATCCTCCCGGGTCCGCTGCAGCGTGGGCGGCGTTGGCCAGCTGTTGCCCGAGAATGGCCAGGTCACGCTCGGCATGGCTCTGGCGGATGAACACCGGCAGGTCCGCCAGCAGCCGGGCGAAGTGCCGGTCCAGGCAATAGGGGCCGGCGCCCAGCGCCCGGCCGACGTGGTGCAGCACGCTGTCGACGCTGGCCTCGGTCACCGCCCGGGCGCGCCGGGCCAGCAACTGGCACTCAGCCTGGGGCGCCTGATCCAACTGTCGGGCACTGTGGCGCAGCACGCAGGCGGCCTGATGCAGGGCGCTGTCCACTGCCCCCAGGTGGGCCAGGGCATGGGGCTCGTCGCGTTTGGCGCAGTGTTCGCGCAGGGGGTGTGCGATGGCCTGGGCGGCTCCCAGCCAGCAGGCGGCGATGCCGATGGCGCCTTGCCAGAAGCCCGGGCGCTGCAGGTAGTCATCCGGTCCGCCGACCCATTGGCCACGAGCCTCGTGGAAGTCAACCCGCTGGCTGCCGGTACTGGCCATGCCCACCGCTTGCCAACTGCCGCTCTCGACCTGCACCCCGGGCTGGTCCAGGGCCACCGCCACCAGGCGTTGGTGGCCGTCGGCGTCCCAGGCGGTGAGCAGGGCATGGCTGAGCACCTCGGCCCCCGAGCACCAGGCCTTGGTGCCGCTGAGCCGGCAGTGCGGGCCATCGGCAACGGCGTGCACCCGGGCCTGGGGCGGCTCCGCGGCCCAGGTGCCCCAGGTGGTGCCGGGGGGCACGGGGCAGCCCAGTTCCGCCATGATCGCCAGGGCGTCGGTGTGCCCCTCGTAGAGCTTGCACAGGCCCAGGTCATGGCCGGCGACCCTGGCCAGGGCCTGCCAGCGTTGCAGGGTGGCGCCCCCGGCGGGCAGTGGCAGGCGGTCGAGCCCGGCGCCCACCAGGGCGTCCAGGCACAGGCCCAGGGCGCGGGTGTCGGCATGCCCCAGGTCGGGGGAGTGATGCAGGAAGCCTTGCAGGTCCATGTTCAGTCTTCTTCCTCATGTTGCAGTTCGAACAGCAGCAGGGAGCGCCCGGTCACCGAATACTCGTGGCCGAAGGCAAAGCGTTCCTGGCCGCGCACCGCCGGCTGGTTGGTGTCGAGCATGCAGGTCCAGAACTCCCCGGCGGGCACCTCAGGCAGGCGGAAGTTGACGATGTCGTGGTGGGCGTTGACCACCAGCAGCAGGGTGGCGTCGGCCCCGGGGCGGCGGATCCCGGTTTCCTGGGCGCGGCCGTCCAGCAGCATGCCCAGGCAGCGACCATGGGGGTCCTGCCAGTGCTCGGTGGTCATCTCGCTGCCGTCGGGGGCCAGCCAGGTGACGTCCTTGACCCCGATGTCCTCGTTGTAGCTGCCCACCAGGAAGCGCCCGCGCCGCAGGATCGGGTAGCTCAGGCGCAGCTTGATCAGGCGCTTGACGAACTTGAGCAGGGACTTGCCGTCGTTATCCAGCTCCCAGTTGACCCAGCCGATCTCGCTGTCCTGGCAGTAGGCGTTGTTGTTGCCGTGCTGGGTGCGGGCGAATTCGTCGCCGGCCACCACCATCGGCGTGCCCTGGGCCAGTAGCAGGGTGGCGAAGAAGTTGCGCATCTGGCGCAGGCGCAGGGCGTTGATCTCGGGGTCGTCGCTGGGGCCTTCGACGCCGTGGTTCCAGGACAGGTTGTTGTTGCTGCCGTCCTGGTTGTTCTCGTCGTTGGCTTCGTTGTGCTTGTCGTTGTAGGACACCAGGTCGTGCAGGGTGAAACCGTCGTGGGCAGTGACGAAGTTGACCGAGGCGTAGGGCCGGCGGCCACGCTGGTTGAACATCTCGCCGGAGGCGGTCATGCGCCCGGCAAAGTCCGCCAGCTGGCCGTCATCGCCCTTCCAGAAGGCGCGCACGGTGTCGCGAAAGCGATCGTTCCATTCCACCCAGCCCGGCGGGAAGTTGCCCACCTGATAGCCGCCGGGGCCGCAGTCCCAGGGTTCGGCGATCATCTTCACCTGGCGCAGCACCGGGTCCTGGCGGCAGGCCACGAGGAAGCTGTGGCGCTCGTCGAAACCGTCGTGGTAACGCCCGAGAATGGTCGCCAGGTCGAAGCGGAAGCCGTCCACGTGCATTTCCGTGGCCCAGTAGCGCAGCGAGTCGGTGACCATCTGCAACACGCAGGGGTGGCTCAGGTCCAGGGTGTTGCCGGTGCCCGAATCGTTGATGTAGAAGCGCTTGTCGTCGGGCATCAGGCGGTAGTAGGAGGCGTTGTCGATGCCGCGCATGGACAGGGTCGGGCCTTGCTCGTTGCCTTCGGCGGTGTGGTTGTAGACCACGTCCAGGATCACCTCCAGCCCGGCTTCGTGCAGGTGGGCGACCATTTCCTTGAATTCGGCGATCTTGCCGCTGGCCAGGTAGCGCGGGTCGGGGGCGAAGAAGGCGATGCTGTTGTAGCCCCAGTAGTTGGTCATGCCCTTGTGCAGCAGGTGCTGGTCGTTGACGAAGGCGTGGATCGGCAGCAGCTCCACCGACGACACCCCGAGCTTGCGGATGTGCTCCAGCACGTCGTCCACCATCAGCCCGGCGAAGCTGCCCCGCAGGTTCTCGGGCACCGAAGGGTGGCGCATGGTGAAGCCGCGCACATGGGTCTCGTAGATGATGGTCTTGTCCCAGGGCACGCTGACCCGCTGGTCGTTGCCCCAGGTGTGGGCCGGGTCGATGACCTTGCACTTGGGCACGAAGGGCGCGCTGTCGCGCTCGTCGAAACTGAGGTCGGCATCCGGGTGGCCGATGGTGTAGCCGAACAGCGCCTCGGACCATTTCAGCTCGCCCACCAGTTGCTTGGCATAGGGGTCGATCAGCAGTTTGTTGGGGTTGAAACGGTGCCCGTTGGCCGGGTCGTAGGGGCCGTGCACGCGGTAGCCGTAGATCAGCCCCGGGTGAGCGTCGGGCAGGTAGCCGTGGAAGATTTCGTCGGTGTATTCCGGAAGTTCGATGCGTTCGAGTTCCACTTCGCCGGCATCATCGAACACACAGAGCTCGACCTTGGTGGCATTGGCCGAGAACAGCGCGAAGTTGACCCCCAGGCCGTCCCAGGTGGCGCCGAGGGGGAAGGGCAGGCCTTCACGAATGCGCGAGGGTTCGCTCTCGGGAGTGGCGGCGGGCTGCTTGGATCTGCTCATGGTTGCTCCTGCAGTGAGACGGTGACGGGCCGGGCCCTTTTTTCAGGGCGAACGCGACCCTTATGGCGCGC
Organism: Pseudomonas sp. GW823-FHT02C05; assembly: GCF_058797595.1. NCBI lineage: Bacteria > Pseudomonadati > Pseudomonadota > Gammaproteobacteria > Pseudomonadales > Pseudomonadaceae > Pseudomonas > Pseudomonas sp. GW823-FHT02C05. The sequence goes on from NZ_JBXAJU010000001.1 coordinate 951,209, forward strand.
GGGCGTGCCACGGGTTGACGAGGACGAGATGGCCGGCGGGTGTCAGTTGGCCGGCGGTTTGCGCGGCGCCCGGGGCTTCTTCGCCGCCGCGGGTTTTTCTCCCGGGGGCACTACCACGGCGGCGGCCGACTTGGCCTTGGGCTTGGCCGCGCTCTTGGCGGCGGGCTTTCCGGTCGCAGGCTTGGCCTTGCCGGCCTTGGGTGGCGTGCTTGGAGCCAGGGCTTCGGCCTCGGCGAGCTTGCGGGCCATGTCCCAATGCCGGGCTTCCTGGCCCTCCGGCTTACCTTCCGACTCCCAGATCTGATAAGCGAATTCACGAATGCGTTTGTCGTCGGTACTCATCGCAATGCTCCTGGACTGAATTCAAGGTTGAATCAAAAGGTTGAGCGCAAAGTCTTGCAGTGCGGCGCTAAGCATCAGCTCCCTGTGGGGTGTGACTGCTACCGTGGAAAAAAGTCCATTCAGCTTTTGCCCCGAGGCGTCGAACGGTAGCTGCACCCGGGTATCGCCCCACAGCGGCCCCTCGATCAAGGGCATTGCGCGATCTCCCAGCAGGCCGGCGACCTGCACCGGCACTATCACCACTGCCCGTTGTGCACCGTGCTCGCGCATGAACGCCAGGACCCGCCCGGCATGTTGGCCAAGCACCGGCAGCGGCTGGTAGCGGCCCCGGCGAAACAGCTCCGGGTACTGGCCACGCAGGTTCAGGGTGCGGGCGATCAAGGCTTGCTTGATGCGTCCGTCGTGCCACTGGGCCAGCCACTGGCGTGGTTCGCCGCCGCGCTCCAGGGCCGCCTGCCGGGCCGGGTAATCCACCGGCCGGCGGTTATCCGGGTCCACCAGGCTGAAATCCCAGAACTCGTTGCCCTGGTACAGGTCGGGGACCCCAGGCACGGTCATGCGCAGCAAGGTTTGCGCCAGGCTGTTGAGGGCGCCCGCCGGGGCAATGGCCCGGGCCGCCGCGGCAATCGACTGGCGCAATGCCAGGCCCTGGGGCGCCAGCAGCAGGGCCTGGACAAAGGCCTGCACGGCCTCTTCGTATTCTGCGTTGGGCGCCGCCCAGCTGCTTTGCAGCTTGGCCTCGCGCAGGGCCTTGAGCTGCCATTGCCAGATCCTTTGTCCATAGCCTTGCAGGGCCGCCTGATCCTCGGCAGCCAGTTCCAGGGGCCAACTGCCCAGCAGGGTCTGATAAAGGATCAGTTCGTCCCCCGCCGAAGGCGCATCCGCCTGCTGGCGCAGGGGCGCGGCCAGGGTGCGCCAGTGCTCCACCTGGGCGGCATACCAGGGGGCCCGTTCGCTGAGCACTGCCAGGCGCGCGCGGCTGTCCTCGCCCCGTTTGTGGTCGTGGGTGGCGCTGGTCAGCAGGTTGTCGGGGAAGCTGGCCAGGCGTTGCTGGCAGGCCGTGTGGAAGGCGGCGATCGGCGCACTGAACTGTTCGCTGTTGAAGCCCACGTCGTTGCGCGCCAGCAGTACCGCCGAGCGGTAGAAGGCGGTGTCTTCCACGGCCTTGGCCGCGGCGGGCGAAGTCAGTTGCTGGAAACGCACGCAGGCGTGGCGCAGCAGCTTGCGCCCACGGCCCGGTGGCTGCTGGCGCCAGCCCTGGCCGCCGAGCCAGCGCTCCAGGCAGTCGAGCACCGGCCTGTCGGCCTCGCCCAGGCTCTGTCGCGCGCCGTCCAGGGCCTGCTGGAACAACTGCTGGTCCTGCTGCCCGCGGCCACAGGCGCTGATATAGGTGCGGTACACCGGGAAGTGCACGATCAGTTCCTGCAAGGCGCGGCGGATGGCCCCCAGGGTCAGGTCGCGGCTCATCAGGTCCAGGCGAGCCACCTGCAACAGGGCCTGGGCCACGCTTTCAAAATCGCTGGCCAGAGAGCCGTTGAGAATCTGCTGACGGGCCAGCAGTGCCTCTTCGGCGAACGCCGCGGGGCGCTGGCTGTGCCGGCTCCACAGTTCGGCCAGCACCGGCTGGCCTGCAGGGGCCTGCTGCAGCAGCGACAGTTGGTTCATGAACTCATAGCCGGTGCTGCCATCCACGCCCCAGTCGCGGTGCAGGGTTTCCCCGGCGCCGAGGATCTTCTCGACGTAGATCGGCAGGTGCTGGCCCGGGCGCAGGCGGTCGATCCGGCGCCGCAGCTTGCGGCAATAGCTGCGCGGGTCGGCCAGGCCGTCGATATGGTCGATGCGCAGGCCGTCCACCAGCCCACGCTGGATCAGCTCGAAGATCTTGCCGTGGGTGGCTTCGAACACCGCCGGGCGCTCGACCCGCAGCCCGCCCAGCTCGTTGACGTCGAAGAAGCGTCGCCAGTTGATGTCGTCGGCGGCGGTGCGCCAGCTGGCCAGGCGATAGCTCTGTTGCTCCAGCAGATGGTGCAGGCGCTGGAAACCTTCGTCGTGGCGTGAGTCGTAGCCTTGCAGGTGGGCGGTGACGGCCTGGTGCAGCGCCGGTTGCTGCAACAGTTGGCCCAGGGCCTGCTGCAGCGGTTGTGCCTGGGCGTGGGCGTCGCCGCTGAAACGCAGGGCGGCAAAGCTGTCGGCCAGGGGCTTGAGGGCCTGGGCGGCATCCGGCGGGCCGGCGAGGCGCAGCAGTTCCCCGAAGTCGGCGGGGCAGATGGGGAAACAGTGTTCATAGTGGCGAACATGGAAACCGCAGCGATCGTCGTCCAGTTGCAGTTGCAGGCTGCCATCCTGCAAGGCCTGCCCATAGTCGCTGCCGAGGAAGGGCAGCAACAACTGGCCTTCCATCAGCGGGTCCGGGGAATGCCACTGGATATCGAAGAACTCACCGTACGGGCTCAGGCGCCCCCATTGCAGCAGGTCCAGCCACCAGGGGTTGTCATTGCCGCCCACCGCCATGTGGTTGGAGACGATATCCAGGATCAGGCCCATGCCGTGCTGGCGCAGGGCATCCACCAGCCGTACCAGGGCCGCCTCGCCCCCCAGCTCGGGGTTGACCCGGGTGGGGTCCACCACGTCGTAGCCGTGCATGGAACCGGCCCGCGCGCAGAGCAGTGGCGAGGCGTAGAGGTGGCTGAGGCCCAGGCCGGCGAAGTAGGGCACCAGGGGCAGCGCATGATCCAGGGTGAAGCCCTGGTGAAATTGCAGGCGCAGGGTGGCCCGTGGCATTGGCGTGGCTGGCGGGCTCATCGGTCACGCTCCAGGGCCTGCTGCCGGGCACAGGCCAGCAGCTCCAGGCGCCGCGCAGCGTCGCTGTCGTCCAGCAAGTGCCGGCTGGCATTGGCCAGGCGTCGGCGCCAGTTGGGGTGGCTGTCGAGGGTGCCGGGCAGGTTGGCCTGTTCGTCGATGCCCAGGGCGTCCTCCAGGGGCAGCAGCACCAGGGGCGCCCGGGTGTGGCCGAGGAAACGCACGCTGGCGTCTACCACCTGGTCGGCCTCGTGGCTTTCCTCGCGAAAGTTCTGCGGGTCCTGGGCCAGGGCGTGGCGCAGGCCGTTGCGTTCGTGCTGGCGGTGTTCGCGCCAGTGCCGCGCCGCCGCTTCGTCCACCAGGCCCAGGCGCTGGTTCCAGTCGATATCGCGGCCATGCCACCAGCCGTTGAGGGTCGGCAGATCATGGGTGCTGGTGGTGGCCAGGGCATTGTCCGGCCAGTCGAGAATGGGCTTGAAGTGGCAGCCGTGGTCCTGTTCGAACAAAAGCACACGCATGCCGAGCATGGCCCGGGCGGCTAGTTTTTCCCGCAGCCCGTCGGGCACTGTGCCCAGGTCTTCGCCCAGCACTATGGCCTGGTGGCGATGGGATTCCAGGGTCAGCAGGCGCAGCAGGTCGTCCACCGGGTAATAGAGGTAGGCGCCATCGCTGGGGGGCGCGCCCAGGGGAATCACCCACAGCCGTTGCAGGCCCATCACATGGTCGATGCGCAGGCCCCCGGCATGGGCGAAGTTGGCCCTGAGCATTTCGATGAAGGCGCGGAAACCGTGGCGTTGCAGGCCTTCCGGGGAAAAGGCCGATATCCCCCAGCTCTGGCCCTGGCGGTTGAGGATGTCCGGTGGCGCGCCCACCGTCAGGTTGGCCAGTAACTGCTCCTGGCGGCTCCAGGCCTGGCTGCCGCTGCCGTCGGCGCCCACCGCCAGGTCGGCGATCAGGCCGATGCCCATGCCGCCGCTGCGGGCCGCGCTTTGCGCTCGCTCCAGGCTGCGGGCGATCAGCCACTGGCAAAAGGCATGGAAGCCGATTTCGTGGGCCTGTTCCTCGGCGAAATGAGCCAGGGCCGGGCTGGCCGGATCACGCCATTGCGGCGGCCAGTGACGCCAGTCCAGGTCCTCGCCACGGGCGGCGCGCTGGGCCTGGATGGCTTCGAAGCGGCAGTGGTTTTCCAGGGCCTCGCCGGCTGCCCGGCGGTAGCTGGCGAAGTCCTCGTGCAGCGGGTGCTCGCCCTGGCAGAAGCCTTCATACAGCGCCCGCAGTGCCTGCAACTTGGCCTGGGCCGCCAGGGGCCAGTCGATCAGCGGCAACTGTTCCAGGTCCTGCAGTTGTTCGCCCAGGCCACAGGCTTCGATCGCGGTGCGCCAGGCGCGGTCGCCGAGGATCGCGCCAGGGGCGGCATACAGGCTGTTGAGAAACAGCCGGCTGGAAGGCGAATAGGGGCTGTAGCGCAGCGGGTCGCTGCTGAACATGGCGTGCAGCGGGCTGATGGCCAGGGCATCGGCACCGCGTTCGGCAGCCTGGCGCGCCAGTTCTTCAAGGGCCTGGGTATCGCCGAAGCCATCATCGCCGGGGCGGCGCAGGGCGTACAGCTGCACGCTGAGGCCCCAGGCCCGCGGGGTGGGCTGGTGCACGGCGTCGGCCACGCTGAAGCAGCGTTCGGGGGCCACTGCCAGGACAAAGTGTTCGTCGTCGATACTCACGGCGTGGTAACCCACCGGAATCGAGCCCGGCAGCCGGCTCTCGGCATCCAGGTCCAGGTGCAACGGGCTGCCGTCCTCCAGCCGCAGGAAACAGGCCGTGTGCGGGGGGAAGTAGCGCGCCAGGTCCAGGCTCTGGCCGTGGTCGGCGGTCAGCAGCGGGGGCAGGTGCCGGCTCTGTTGCACCCCTTGCAATTGCAGCAGGCTCTGTTCGACCTGCTGCGGGTCTTCGGCCGGATGCCCCAGGCCGGCCAGGACAGCCCGCAGGACCCGGTCCTCGACCTTCTGGGCACGGCCGTTGGCATCGATCCAGTCCACTGCCAGGCCGGCGCGGCTGGCAAGCAGTTCCAGTTGCGCATCGCTCATAGGCATTCTCCATCTGGGTCGGTCGGGGAAGAGGTGGGGGCCAGCAGCACCAGCACGCTGTAGGCAGGCAGTTGGCCCTGGCACCAGTGCTTGAGGGTGTGCGGCGGATATTCGAAGCACAACTGCGGTGCGGCCTCGGCGGCCAGTTCGACCTGATGCGGGCCGAGGTTGAGGTCGATGCGCAACAGGCTGCCGTCCCCCAGGCGCCAGCGCGCACTCAAGGCGCCCTCGGCCAGTACCTGGCAGCCCAGGGCCCGGGCGCCGGGCAGGCGCGGAACCAGCTCGCGGTGGCGGATCTGCAACAGGCTGCGGTACAGCTCGCGGGTGGCCTCGGCCTGTCGGGACTGGGCCCGTGGGCGCGAGGCCTGGAAGGTCGAGGCGGCGTTGGGGTCGGGAATGCGCTGGCGCTGCCCGGCGTCGGCGAAGGCACTGAAGGCGGCGAATTCGTTGCGCCGGCCCTCGCGCACCGCTTCGGCCAACTGGCCCTGGTGGCTGGTGAAGAACAGGAATGGTTCCTGGGCGGCCACTTCGTCGCCCATGAACAGCAGCGGAATCATCGGTGACAGCAGCAACAGCACCGTGGCCGCGTGCAGGGCCTGGGTCGGCGCCAGTTGGTTGAGGCGTTCGCCAAAGGCCCGGTTGCCGATCTGGTCATGGTTCTGCAGAAACAGCACAAAAGCGCTGGGCGGCAGGTGCCCGCTGGGTTCGCCGCGGGCCTCGCCATGGCGGTTGGCATGGCCCTGGAAGGCGAAACCCTGGCTCAGGCAGCGGGCCAGTTGCTCAGTGGGCTGCTCGGCGAAGTCGGCGTAGTAGGCGTCGGTTTCGCCGGTCAGCAGCACATGCAGGGCGTTGTGGCCGTCGTCGTTCCACTGTGCGTCGAAGCCTTGTTGCAGCAGGCTGGCCTGATTGAACTCGTTCTCCAGGTTGAGCCACACATGGCGATCGGGTGGCACTGCCTGGCGGACCCGCTGCGCCAGTTGCCGCAGGAAATCCGGATCGTCGATGGCGTGTACCGCGTCCAGGCGCAGGCCGTCGAAACGGTACTCCAGCAGCCACATCAGGGCGTTGTCGATAAAGAACTCGCTGACCTGCGGGCGTCGAAAGTCGATGGCAGCGCCCCAGGGGGTGTGCAGGTCCTGGCGAAAGAAGCCCTGGGCGTACTCCTGCAGGTAGTTGCCGTCGGGGCCGAAGTGGTTGTAGACCACATCGAGGATCACTGCCAGGCCCAGGCCATGGGCGGCATCGATCAGCGCGCGCAGCTCGTCGGGCGAACCATAGGAGGCTTCCGGGGCGTAGGGCAGCACCCCGTCATAGCCCCAGTTGCGTTCGCCGGGAAACTCCGCCAGGGGCATCAGCTCGATGGCGGTCACCCCAAGTTCCACCAGGGCCGGCAGGGCTTGCTGCACCGCTTGATAGCCGCCCATGACCCCCACGTGGAGTTCGTAGATCACCGCCTCGTGCCAGGGCCGGCCGCGCCACTGCGGGTGCTGCCATTGATAGCGCTCGGGGTCCACCACCAGGCTTGGCCCGTGGACATCACCGAGCTGGGCCCGGGACGCCGGGTCGGGGACCTGGATCCGCTCGTCGATATTGAAACGGTAGGCGCTGCCCGCGGGGCAGCGCGCCTGGGTCATGAACCAGCCTTCGGGCTGGGGCTGCATGGGCAGCGACTGGCCGTCCGCCAGTTCGACGCTGACGCAGCGCGCATCCGGCGCCCACAGGGCGAACCGGGTGTGCTCGGCATCCAGCAGCCGCGCGCCATGAGTCCAGGTGTGCAGCGTGCTTGAGGGCATCGGTCCTTGCCTCTTACTGTCGGGCGGCCTGTCCCAGGGCCTTGGCCACCAGTTGCTCGTAGAGTTCGGCGTAGGGTTCCACCGCCTTGCACCAGTTGAAGGGCGCGGCCATGGCCCGGCAGCGCATGGCATTGAGCAGCGCCGGGTAGGCGAACACCTTGAAGGCCCGGGTCAGGGCTTCCTGGTAGCTGGCCACGGTGGATTCGTCGAAGAGGAAACCGGTGACGCCGTTCTCGATGGTGTCCGCCAGGCCGCCGGTGTTGCGCGCCACCGGCAGCGAGCCGAAGCGCTGGGCATACATCTGGCTCAGGCCGCAGGGCTCGTAGCGCGAGGGCATGAGCAGGAAATCGCTGCCGGCGAACATGCGCCGGGCGTCGGTCTCGTTGAAGCCGATGTGCACCCCGATGCGGCCGGGGAAGCGCCGGGCCAGGGCGCGCATGGACTGTTCTTCCTCCGGCTCGCCGCGGCCGATGATGGCGATCTGACCGCCGGACTGCACGATGAACTCGGCCACCGCTTCGGTCAGGTCCAGGCCTTTCTGGTAGACCAGCCGCGAGACCACGGCAAACAGCGGGCCGCTGGAGGCGTCGAGGCCGAACATCTGCCGCACATGGGCGGCGTTGGCTGCCTTGCCGTCCCAGTCGCCGATGCTGAAAGGCGTGAGCAGGTGGGCGTCGGTGGCGGCGTCCCAGCTTTCATCGATGCCGTTGGGGATGCCGCTGAGCAGGCCCTGTTGGGTCTTGCTGGCGAGGAAGCCGTCAAGCCCGCAACCGAAGGCCGGGGTGGTGATTTCCTGGGCATAGGTGGCGCTCACCGTGGTGATGTGGCTGGCGTAGGCCATGCCGGCCTTGAGGAACGACAGCTTGCCGTAGAACTCCATGCCTTCCTGTTGCAGGGCATGCTCGGGGATGCCCAGTTCCGGGCACGAGGCCAAGCTGACCACGCCCTGATAGGCCAGGTTATGAATGGTGAACAGGGTCGGCGTGCGTTGCCCGCGCCAGTGCATGTAGGCCGGCGCCAGCCCGGCGGGCCAGTCATGGGCGTGCACCAGGTCGGGGCACCAGTGGATCTGCGCCAGGTTGGCCGCGATGTCGGCGGCGGCCAGCCCCAGGCGGGCGAAGCGGATATGGTTGTCCGGCCAGTCGCGGCCGTTGTTGGCGCCGTAGGGCGTGCCTTCGCGCTCGTAGAGTTCCGGGCAGATCAGCACGTAGATCACCAGGCCGTCGGGCATGTCCATGCGCCCGATCTTGCAGGCCGGCAGTGCCGCGTGGCCACCCAGCTCCCCGATGATGTGGATCGGGTTTTCGCTATGCAGCACCTGGGGGTAGCCGGGGATCAGTACCCGCACATCGTGCAGGTGGGCCATGGCCCTGGGCAGGGCGGCAGAGACGTCGCCCAGGCCGCCGGTCTTCACCAGGTCGGCGATTTCCGAGGTGACGAACAGCACTCGCTTGCGGTTGGGATTGGGCCGCGCCAGCGGCAGCACCGTCTTGTTCCCAGGGACCGGAACCGAGGGGGCGGCGCGGTCGCCGGCCTGCTGTTGAGGGTGATCTCCCTGAGTGTCCAATACGGCGCTGATCATGTGTCTCTCCCGTTTTATTGATCTGTTCTGGTGTCTCGAGCGCCGCGCGTGGCCAATTCCTATGGCCGGGCGCAAACGCGCCACACGTCGATCAGCCTGTGCTGCTCGAGCGTGGAAGCAGAAAGGGTGGAGGAGCCGTTGCAAGGAATGCACCAGTGGCAGCGACCCTACCTTTAACCTGACCTTGGGCCGAAGCGAAAAGTTTCGACTTTTTCTCGGCGAATGTGACTGCCCGGTCACAGTGCGAAATTCAGTCTAGGACAGAACCTAGAGCGGTGCCGGGGGAGGTGGGTGTTTCCCGGGGTTGGCAGGGCGGGCGGCGAACGCGTCCCGACGAAAGGTCGGCCATGCACTGCCCGGGAGCGGGGCCGTTGCGGCCCGGGGGCGAAAATGGGGAGGGGCTGCCAGCGGCCGGTGCCGTTGTGGTGCGACGCCGCCCAAAGAACGGGCACAGGCGGGCTCCTGCGCCCAGCGTCCCTGCGAGCCTGGTCGCCGCCGAACCTGCGAGCCTGCGAAAAGCTGCGCAGGACCTTGCCTGGCGATCGCCACGGGGGGCTTTCAGTTGAGCAGGCGGATCGGCTGGCCGGCGTGCCAGGCTTGCAGGTCTTCGATCATCTGGCCGAAGAACTGCTGGTAGTTCTGCCGGCTGACATAGCCGACATGGGGCGTGGCCAGGACATTGGGCAAGCGCCGCAAAGGGTGGTTGGCAGGCAAGGGTTCCTGCTCGAATACATCCAGTGCGGCCCCCGCCAGCCGGCCCTGTTCCAGGGCGGCAATCAGCGCGGCTTCATCGACAATCGGCCCGCGGGCGGTATTGACCAGCAGCGCCCCGGGCTTCATCCACGCCAGGGCCTGGGCGTCCACCAGGCCGCGGCTGCGCTCGCTGAGCACCAGGTGCACCGAGAGCACATCGGCTTGTTCGAACAGTTGCTGCTTGTCGACATGGGTCACGCCGGCCGCGGTCGCGCGTTCAGCGGTGAGGTTCTCGCTCCAGGCAATCACCCGCATGCCGAACACCTGGCCGAATTGCGCCACCCGTTGGCCGATGCTGCCCAGGCCGAGAATGCCCAGGGTCTTGCCGTGCAGATCACCCCCTAGGCCCTGTTGCCAACCGCCTGCGCGCAGGGCGCAGGCTTCGCTCAGCAGGTTGCGGCTCAGGGCCATGAGCAGGGCCCAGGTCAGCTCCGGCGCGGCGTGCTTGTAGCTGTCGGTGCCGCACACCTGGATCCCCAGGGCGCTGGCCGCCTTGAGGTCGATGGCGGCGTTGCGCATGCCGCCGGTGAGCAGCAGCTTGAGCTGCGGCAGGCTGCGTAGCAGGGTTTCATCGAACCGGGTGCGCTCGCGCATCACGCAGATCACCTGGAACGGTTGCAGGCGCCGGGCCAGGGTGGCGGGGTCTGCCGGGTAGTCGTGAAGGAAGCTGACCCGGCCGATGCTATCGAGCACCGACCAGTCCACTACCTCGCGCGCTACGTCCTGCCAATCATCGATTACCGCAATCTCTAGTGCCATGTTCGGGCTCCTGGCTCAGGGTTGCTTCAACCAGCCCAGCAGGGCCTGGTGGAAAGGCTCGGGTTGTTCCATTTGCGGTGCGTGGCCCAGCCCCGGGAACTGCACCAGGGTCGAATGGGGGATGCGCTGCGCCACCTGCTTGCCCAGGTCCTGGTAGTGGCCGATGCGCGCCTTGACCTCGGGCGGCGCGATATCGCTGCCGATGGCGGTGGTGTCGGCGGTGCCGATCAGCAGCAGGGTCGGCATCTTCAGGTCCTGGAATTCGTAGTACACCGGCTGGCTGAAGATCATGTCGTAGATCAGCGCCGAGTTCCACGCCACCAGGCGCTTGCCGGGGCCCTGGTTGAGGCCGGCGAGCATGTCCACCCAGCGCTGGTACTCGGCCTTCCAGCGGCCGGCGTAATAGGTCTGCTGCTCGTAGCGGCGGATACCCTCGGCGCTCTGCTTCAGCTCGCGCTGGTACCACTGGTCGACGCTGCGCCAGGGCACGCCCAGGGCTTTCCAGTCTTCCAGGCCGATGGGATTGACCAGGGCCAGTTGCCGTACCTGATCGGGGTATTGCAGGGCGTAGCGGGTGGCCAGCATGCCACCGGTGGAATGGCCCAGCAGGCTGGCCTGGCTGACGCCAAGCTTTGCCAGCAGTTGATGGGTGTTCTGCGCCAGTTGCTGGAAGCTGTACTGGTAGTGTTCGGGCTTGCTGGAGGTACAGAAGCCGATCTGGTCCGGGACTATCACCCGGTAGCCTGCGGCGCTCAGGGCCTTGATCGAGCCCTCCCAGGTGGCGCCGCAGAAGTTCTTGCCATGCATCAGTACCAGGCTGCGCCCGTTGGCCGGGCTCTGGGGCGGTACATCCATATAGCCCATCTGCAGTGCCTGGCCCTGGGACACAAAGCTGAAATGCTGCAAGGGATAGGGGTAGTCGAAGCCCTGCAGTTCGGGACCATAGACCGGCGCCTGGGCGGCGAGGGCAGGCAGGGCCAGGGGCAGCAGCAAGGCACTGAGCCAGCGAGGGGTAGCAAGGGGCATAAGGGCACTCCGCAAGGTTGCGGGCGATGCTGTAGCCGCCGGATTAGGGCGACGTTAAGCCACAGGCAAACCCTGGGCGCCGGCTTGCCGACAAGGAAGGCCTTGAGGCAGGTGGTTGCGGGGGCGGGCGCTTTCGCTGGCAAGCCAGTTCCTGCGCGGTGATGGGGAGCTGCGGGCGCTCAGCCGATCCAGCCCAGGGTCAGCCACGCCAGCACGGCGTAGCGCGCGCCCTTGGCCAGGGTGACCAGCAGCAGGAAGCGCTTGAGGGGTTCGCCCATGACGCCGGCCACCAGGGTCAGCGGATCGCCGATCAGCGGCATCCAGCTCAGCAGGAGCGTCCAGTGACCATAGCGTTGGTAAGGCCCCCGGGCCCGCTCCAGGTGACGCGGGCTGACCGGAAACCAGCGGCGCTCCTTGTAGTGTTCCAGGCGCTGGCCCAGCCACCAGTTGACCAGCGAGCCCAGGACATTGCCCAGGGTCGCCACCAGCCACAGCCCGAGCACTGCCAGTTGGCTGTTGTGCAGCAACCCCACCAGCAGCGCTTCCGATTGCAGGGGCAGCAGGGTGGCGGCGCCGAACGCCGCCAGGAACAGGCCGAAGTAGGCGCCGAAGATCAACGGGCCGGGTAGTCCGCGACGACCACGTCCTTGCCCTCGCGGGTCAGGCCGATGACCTGGAAGGCATCGGCGCCCATGCCGTCCATTTCCATCCCGGGGGAGCCCATGGGCATGCCCGGGGCGGCGATGCCCAGCAGGTCATCGCGCTTGCGCAGGGCCAGCACCTGTTCGGCCGGCACGTGGCCCTCGACGAACTTGCCGTCGATCACCGCGGTATGGCAGGAGCCCAGGCGCGGGGCGACGCCGAGCCGCTGCTTGACCGCGCTCATGTTGCTTTCCACGTGGTCGGTCACGGCAAAGCCGTTGTCCTGCAGGTGCTCGATCCACTTTTTGCAGCAGCCGCAGTTGGCGTCGCGGTGCACGTCGATGGGAATCAGTTCTCCAGCCTGGGCCAGGGAGCTGATCAGCAGGGCGGACAGGGCCGCCAGACGCAGTGAGGTGTTCATCGAAAGTCTCTTTGTCGCTGATCAATAAGGAAGGGTGGCATGGCCGGCCACCCGCGGTTGCACGCTCGGGGTGGTGCATTTTGCGGTTTTTTTCGCTGGCCGCCGCTGGCTTTTGTTTCAAGGTGATACCAAGGCCGGCCAGCGGTTGTGGCCTTCAGAACCACAGGCGCAGGCCCAGGACCAGGCGCGGGTCGTTGTCCATCTCGGCCTCGTCCCGGGCGTAGTCGGCGCTGCGGCCGTAGCTGCGGTTCCAGGTCACCCCTATATAAGGAGCGAACTCGCGGCGGATCTCGTAGCGCAGGCGCAGGCCGATCTCGCTGTCCGCCAGGCCTGCGCCCAGGCCCCGTTGCCGGTCATTGCGGCTATAGAGGTTGACCTCGGCGGAGGGCTGGAGGATCAGGCGTTGGGTCAGCAGCAGGTCGTAGTCACCCTTTAGCCGCAAGGCGGCCTGGCCGCCCTCGCCGAGGTAGGCGGTGACCTGGCTTTCAAAGTTGTACAGGGCCATGCCTTGCAGCCCCAGGGCGGCCCAGGTCTGCGGCGTGCCGGGCTTGAAGTCCTGGCGCAGGCCGCCCACCAGGTCCCACCAGGGGCCAATGGCATGGCCCCACAGGGCTTGCAGCTCGGCGTGCTCGGTGACGCCCCGGGTGCGTTCGCCTTCACTGCGCAGCCAGAGCCGGTCGCGGTCGCCACCGACCCAGCCCTCGACCTCCCAGGCGACGCTGCCGCCCGGGTCGGCGTCCTGCCATTCCAACTGGTCCACCAGCAGGAAAGTGTTCAGCGACGGGCCGTGGATGTGGCCGCTGGGGCCCTGGTAGACCGCCGCCCGATCGGCATCGGTCAGCACCGGGATCGGTGTGCGGCTTCGTGTGGGGGCTGGCGCCTGCATGCCGGGCATCTGCGAGTGGTCCATGGCACCCATGGCGTGGCCGGGCATGGTGGAGGGGGCCACGCCGGGCGTCGATTGGCCCTGTGTCGGCGCCTGCATGCCGGGCATCTGCGAGTGGTCCATGGCGCCCATGGCGGTCCCGGGCACGCTGGAATGGTCCATGCCCGGCATCGATTCGCCCTGTGCCGGTGCCCAGGGCCAGGCCAACAGGAGCAGGGCCAGGCCAACGCCGGGCTGCCGGGTGAAGCGGAGGTAATCAAGCTTCATGGTGGCGTTCCTCCTCGACCCGGACTTCGCGGAACATGCCGCTTTCCATGTGGTACAGCAGGTGGCAGTGATAGGCCCAGCGCCCCAGGGCATCGGCGGTGACCCGGTAGCTGCGGCGGGTGCCCGGGGGCATGTCGATGGTGTGCTTGCGCACCTGGAAGCGGCCGTGTTCGTCCTCCAGGTCGCTCCACAGCCCGTGCAGGTGGATGGGGTGGGCCATCATGCTGTCGTTCACCAGTTCGATGCGCAGCCGCTCGCCATACCGCAGGCGCAGGGGTTCGGCTTCGGCAAAGGGAATGCCGTCGAAGGACCAGGCAAACTTTTCCATGTGCCCGGTCAGGTGCAGGGTCAGGGTCCGGCTCGGTTCGCGGCCGTCGGGGTCGGCGAAGGTGCTTTTCAGGTCGGCGTAGCGCAGCACCCGGCGGCCGTTGTCGCGCAGGCCGATGCCCGGATCGTCCAGGCGCGGCATGGGGTTCACCGCCTGCATGTCCACCAGGGGGTTGTTGGTTTCCGAGGTCGGGTGGCTGATCGTGGCGTTCATCGCGCCGTGATCCATGGCGCCATGGTCCATGCCCGGCATTGCCCCGTGATCCATGGCACCCATGGCCATGTCCGTCATGCCCAGCAGCGGTCGCGGGTCCATGGCCGGTGCCTCGGCCACTAGTCCGGGGGCGCTGGCCAGGGTGCCCAGGGCATAGCCGCTGCGGTCCATGGCCTGGGCGAACAAGGCGTGGGCTCCGGCACCGGGTTGCACCAGCACGTCGAAGGTTTCGGCCACGGCAATGCGCAGTTCATCCACGGTCACGGGCACCACGTGCTGGCCGTCGGCGGCGACCACGGTCATCTGCACCCCGGGAATGCGCAGGTCGAAATAGCTCATGGCCGAGGCATTGATCACTCGCAGGCGCAGGCGTTCGCCGGGGCGGAACAGCCCGCACCATGGCTGGCCCGGGGCCTGGCCGTTGAGCAGGAAGGTATAGGTGGCGCCGCTGACATCGGCGAGGTCGGTGGGGGTCATGTTCATCTGCGCCCACATGCTGCGTTCGGCCAGCGTGGCCGCCCAGCCGTCGCGGCCGACGTCCTCGATGAAGTCGCCCAGGGTGCGCTTGTGCTGGTTGTAGTAGTCGGACTGTTTCTTCAGGGTGCGCAGGATCTGCCCCGGCTCCTCGTCGCTCCAGTCCGAGAGCAGCACCACGTAGTCGCGTTCGTAGCTGAAGGGCTCCGGTTCCCGGGCGTCGATCACCAGCGGGCCATACACCCCCAGTTGTTCCTGCAGCCCGGAATGGCTGTGGTACCAGTAGGTGCCGTGCTGCTTGACCGGGAAGCTGTAGCGGTAGAGCCCGCCGGGCTCGATGCCCTCGAAGCTCAGGCCGGGCACGCCGTCCATGTCGGCCGGCAGGATGATCCCGTGCCAGTGGATGGAACTGGGCTGGTCCAGGCGGTTGCGCACCCGCACAGTCACCCGGTCGCCTTCGCGCCAGCGCAGCAGGGGCCCGGGCAGGCTGCCGTTGATGGCCATGGCCTTGCGTGGCCGGCCGCTGAAGTTTACCGGCAACTGCTGGATGCACAGGTCGAAGTCGCTGCCGGCCAGGACCTCGGGCTGGCCCGGGCTGCTGACGGCCCAGACCGGGTTGCGCCACAGGCCGAAGCCGGCTAGCACACCACCGGCAGCCAGGGCCTTGACGAAGGTGCGGCGGGAGGGGCTGTGGAACGAGGAGGGGCGCGGCATCGGAGGCTTCCAGTCAGTCAGCGGATTGGAGCGGACTCTAATCGGCGCTGGCTGTCAGGAAACTGAGGTGGGCATTACAGATTTGTCAGTCGTCGGGCTGTTCCAGACGCTGCTTGAGGTTGCCCAGGGCCTGGCTCGAAAGCTGCTCCATGCGTGCTCGCAGGCCACTGAGCTGCAGGTCGGTGGCGTATTCCAGGGTGCGCCGGAACAGTGTGCCGTCGCCCTGCTTGCTCAACTGGTAGTGGATCGAACCGTCCAGCGCGGCGGAACTGAACAGGGTCTTGAACTCCTTGGGAAACACCGCCACCAGCACCCGGTAGCTGATGGGCAGCTGCACCCCCAGCAAGTCCATGGTTTCACTGAAGCGGTGGCCGGCGGGCAATGAACCGCACAGGCCGGTGTCGGCACGCAGGCTGGAAGGGTGCCACTCCGGCCAGCGGTCCGGCTGCGTCACGTAGTAGTAGACGGTGTCGATGCTGGCCTGGATAAACAGTTCGTGGCTGATCTGTTCATGCAACAGATGTGTCTGGCGCTGTCCCATGGGGCACCTCACGTCCTTGTGACCGGAGCCTGAAATATAGCCCCGCCCCGGCGGGCTGCCAGGGGCGGGGGCAGACCGTTCAGCGGACTTTGAAGCGGCTCATCAGGTGGCTGACCTGGGCATTGGCCTGCAACAGGCTCTGGGTGTTGCTTTCCCCGGCCCGGGCGCTGTCCACCAGCTCCTCGACCATGTGTCGGATGCTCACCATGCTGCGGTTGATCTCCTCGGTCACGGCGCTCTGCTGTTCGGCGGCGGTGGCGATCTGGGTGCTCAGGCTGTTGATCTGGCTCACCGAGTCGGCCATTTCGTCGAGCCCGCTGTTGACCCGCGCCGTGGCATCCGCCGCTGACTGGCAACTGGCCTGGGTGTTTTCCATGGCGCTGACCGAGGAACTCACGCCCTGGGTCAGGCGCGCGAGCATTTCGTTGATCTGCGAGGTGCTGTCCTGGGTCCGCGCGGCCAGGGCCCGCACTTCATCGGCGACCACGGCGAAGCCGCGGCCTTGTTCTCCGGCCCGGGCGGCCTCGATCGCGGCGTTCAGGGCCAGCAGGTTGGTCTGCCCGGCGATGGCGCCGATCACCCCGAGGACCTCGGTGATGCGCTGGGCGTCGGCTTGCATGGCCTCGACCTTGTGGGTGGCATCGGCGACTTCGTCGATCAAGGCGATGACGCTGCCGGAAGCTTCGCCCACCACCACCCGGGAACGTTCTGCGTGTTCGTTGGCGCGGCGGGTGAAGTCTGCGGTCTGGGCGGCGTTGGCGGCAACGCTGTCGGCGGTGCTGCTCATTTCGGTAATGGCGGTCACCGTCTGATCGGTTTCCGAGGCATGGCGCAACAGGATCTGCTGGCTGTGGGCCGAGCTCTGCTGCAACTGCCCCAGGCTCCCGGCCATGGCCTCGGTGGCCTGGGTGACCTCGCCGATCATCTGCTGCAGGTACTGGATAAAGCGGTTCACCGAGTGGCCGATGGCCCCCAGTTCGTCCTCGGCGCGGATCACGATGCGCCGGGTCAGGTCGGCGTCGCCGGTGGCCAGGGCGTCGATATTGCCCTTGAGGATCTTCATACGCTGCACCAGCTGGCGGATCGCATAGACCTGCAGCAACACCAGCAGGATCACCATGGGGATCTGCAACAGGCTCAGGGTGCTCAGCACGTCGTCGCGCTGGGCGGTGATCAGCTGGGTCGGCAGGGCACTGGCGAGAAACCAGGGCGTGCCTTCGATGGCGCGCATGAAGAAGGTGCTGGGCACCCCGGCATTGTCGAACTCGACGCGCCGTGCCCCCTGGTCGCGCTGCTGCAGGGCGGCCTGGACCTGGGCGGCGAAAGGGGAGCCGGGGCTCAGGTCGCGGATGTTCTTGAGCACGATCGGGCCGTTGATCCGCGAGCTGTTGCTGATGATCTTGCCGTCGGCTTCGACGATCAGCATCTCGGCCTTGAGTGCCTGTTCCTGGCGCGCCACCAGGTCGTTGAAGAAACCCAGGGTCACGTCGATGGTGGCCACGCCCCAGGGCTGGCCGTCGCGGCGGATGGCCATGGCGCAGTTGGTGCGCGGCTCGGCGCTGGCATCGTCCTTGTAGGCCGCAGCCCAGGCGCACTGGCCGGGGGCGGTCTGCATGCCGCCCAGGTACCAGGGCTGCTCGTAGTAGTTGGGCGCCGGGTCGCTGTTCCAGAAGGTGTTGACCACCAGCTTGCCGGAGGCGTCACGGTGCCAGAAGGTGCTGTGTTTGTTGCGCCCCGGGGTGCGCTGGCCGGGCAGGGGCCAGATGCCGCCGCCGAAGACTTTCTGTTCACCGTACTGGTCCACCAGGCCCGGCAGGACCTTGTCGATGCTGTCGCTGTCGAGCAGGGGAATGGTCTGGGTGATGCTGCGTTGCTGGGCCTGGACCTTGTTCAGTTCGCCCTGGATGCGCTGCGCCACTTCGGCGATGCGGTTGAGGGCTACCTGTTCTTCGGTATGACGCAGCTTGGGCGCTACCAGTTGGCTGATGCCCACCACCGTGAGTATCAGCATCAAGACAATGAACAGGACCAGAAACAGCGTGTAGCGGGCTTGAATCGTGCGCAAAGCGGGCATGGGACCTGTCCTTACCGAGCGATTTTTATTATTCGGGAATGCGATGCGTTGTCAGGGCATCCACAGGATGTCGGCGCGGTTTTTCCGCTCTTTAGTACGATCGTCCAAAAAAAGGCATGCCCTGGAAAAAAAACTGCGCCCAGGGATGGTGGGGTAGGGCAAAGGCGTCCGGTCAAGGGCAAGGCCAGGCATGAAAAGATGACGCCTTGATGTGCGGGAAGACTTCCCGGGCCTTTTAAACAGGGCCTTTGCGGTAATTGTGTCGAGTTTGTACAAAAATTGTAAATTCAGGAAATAAAGCGTTGTTGGTGCTTGCCACGGCGTTGATACTTGCGCCCATTCAGATGTTTCAACACGGCTTACATCCTTGTTCAGGCACCTTGTCAGAAGTTTCATGGTGCTGAAAAAGGTGATTGGAAGGCCGGACTACAGGAGTTACAGCATGGCAATCGGATACGTCGGCGGATGGACCAGCAAGGCTGGGCTGCTGGTGCAGGAAAGCCCGGGCAGCTCGTCCAAGCCGGTTTCCCAAAGCGCCAAGGTACGGCAGATGCTCAGCCTGGTAGGCCAGAACCCTACCGTGCTCGACATCCGCAAGATGGATCAGTTGAAGCTGCACAAGCAGATCAAGGGTTTCGATCCGACCAACGTCACCGCCAAGTCCCTGGGCGGCATGAGTACCTTTCTCAAGAACAATGGCCTGATTTCCGATGTCACGGCGCTGAACCTGATCAACGCGGGCGATCAGTTCGACCGTTTCGGGATTCCGAAGAACCCCGATCAGCCGTTCAATGCCCTCGAGTATTTCGCCATGAAGCTCGATGACATCCAGAACAACAACCTCAAGGGCAACAAGTACGCCAACTACCTGATCCCCGAGTACAAGAAAGCCATCTATGTACTTCAGGGTCTGCAGAACTATGGCAAGGGCAACGGCACCACGGTGACCGACAAGAACGTCTCCACCAAGGCCTGATTCCGATGGCGCGCACTGCCTGCCGGTGCGCGCCACAGCTCTGCTTTCAACGCCCCAGCAAGCCCATTACCTCTTCGGCATACCGGGTTCCGGCGGTGGTCTGCGGGCTGAAGATCTGCTCCAGTGACGCCAGTTCCTCGGCGCTCAGCCTCACCTCCAGCGCCGCCACGTTCTCTTCCAGATACCGCCGTTGCTTGGTTCCGGGAATCGGAATCAGGTAATCGCCCTGGGCCAGCACCCAGGCCAGGGCCAGTTGTCCGCTGCTCACCCCCTTGTCCGCCGCCAACTGCTGCACCTGTTGCACCAGGCGCAGGTTGTGCTGGAAGTTTTCGCCCTGGAAACGTGGGTTGAAACGCCGGTAGTCGTCGGCGGCGAAGTCTTCCGGGCTTTTCAGGGCCCCGGTGAGAAACCCCCGGCCCAGCGGGCTGTAGGGCACGAAGGCGATGCCCAGGCGCTGGCAGGCGGCGAGGCAGCCGTTGTCTTCCTGATCCCGGCTCCATAGCGAATATTCACTTTGCAGGGCGCTGATCGGATGCACCTTGTGCGCCCGCTCCAGGGTTGCCGCCGAGGCTTCGCTCAGGCCCAGGTAGCGCACCTTGCCGGCCTGGACCAGCTCGGCCATGGCGCCGACGGTTTCCTCGATAGCCACGTCCGGGTCGACCCGGTGCTGGTAGTACAGGTCCAGGGTGTCCACCCCCAGGCGCCGCAGGCTGCCGTCGATGGCGGCGCGGATGTATTGCGGCCGGCCGTCGACCCCGCGGGCCGCCGGGTTGGCCGGGTCGCGGACAATGCCGAACTTGCTGGCCAGGAACACCTGTTCGCGCTTGCCGCGAATGGCCCGGCCGATCAGCTCTTCGTTGCTGTGGGGGCCGTAGATGTCGGCGGTATCGAGCAGGTTGACGCCCAGTTCCAGGGCCCGATGCAAGGTGGCGACGGCTTCCCGGGGATCGTTGCCGGTGGTGTAGAAATCGCTCATGCCCATGCAGCCCAGGCCAATGGCGGAAACCTGCGGGCCGTCCTGGCCCAGTTGTCGAGTGCGCATCTATGAATGCTCCGGTAAGGGGAAAGAGCCTGCAGTGTGCTACTCGACAAAAAACCGATAAACAGGCTAAAAGCGCTATCACTATTATTGAATTCTAAATAATCGGCAGGTTTGCTCCATGGATCGTTTCAACGCCATGCGCGTCTTTACCCGTATCGTCGAGCTGGGCGGCTTTGCCAAGGCTGCCGACAGTCTGCAGATGCCGCCGGCTTCGGTGACCATTCTGATCAAGCAACTGGAGGCCCATCTGGGGGTGCAGTTATTGCACCGCACCACCCGCCAGGTCAGCCCGACCCTGGACGGAGCCGCCTATTACCAGCGTTGCGTACGCTTGCTGGCGGACCTGGAGGAGAGTGAGGCGGCGTTTTCCCTGGCCCGGCACAACCCCCGTGGACTGTTGCGTATCGATATGCCGGTGGGCATCGGCCGGTTGCTGGTGATACCGGCGCTGCCGGAGTTTTCCGCGCGCTATCCGCAGATCGAACTGGAGATCGGCCTCAATGACCGCCCGGTGGACCTGATCCGCGAGGGCGTGGACTGTGCGCTGCGCGGTGGCCCGGCCCTGGACGAGAGCCTGGTGGCGCGGCCGCTGGCGCAGTTGCAGCAAGTCACCTGTGCCAGCCCCGGGTACCTGCGCCAGCGGGGGGTTCCCCGTACTCCGCAAGAGCTGCAAGGGCATCAGATGGTGGAGTATTTCTCCAATGTCAGCGGCAAGCGTTATGGCCTGGAATTCTTCTTCGCCGGCCAGTTGCAGCCGGTGCAGTTGCCCAAGCGGGTGGCGGTGAACAGCGCCGATGGCTACCTGGCGGCCTGCGAAGCCGGCTACGGGCTGATCCAGACCCCGTACTACCACGTTGCCCGGCAGTTGCAGGACGCGACCCTGCAGCGGGTGCTGGAGGACTACCCGCTGCCTGCATTGCCGCTGACCGCGCTGTACCCGCCCCAGCGGCACCTGTCGACCCGCCTGCGGGTATTCATCGATTGGCTGGTGGAGCTGTTCGCCCGCCCGGGCAATCACATTTCTTGCCCCTGAATGGTCGGGCGCCAGGCAGCAAAACGCCCGCGACAAGGCGGGCGCTGGTGGCGAGATCGGGCGGCTCATGGGGCCGATGGGCTGGCCGGATGACTCAGCGGTGATAGTAGCCCGGGCCGCCGTCGTAGTAGCGGTGGTGCCCGCCATCGTGGGGCATGATGATGCAGCCCGACAGGGTCAGCATGGCCAGCAGGGGAATCAGCAGCGTGATTCGACGAAACATGGATCAATCCTCAAAGGGCTCGGGGAACACGGCAGGACGACAAGGAAGAAAAAACTCCTTCGCGCCTGTACCATGTGACCCCGATTTGCCCGGCTCATCCCCGAATCCGGGTATGTGCTTGGCATCGATCTTGATACACGGCAGATACAATTTCAGCTTCAGGACCCGGCAATGACTCAGAAACAACGCTTGATCTACTCGATTCTGATTTCCCTGGTGGTACTGGGAATCATGCTTGGCCTTTCCTACCTGCAGAACAACGGCATCATCAGCGAGAAGCTGTTCCAGTACATCGCCATTGGCGTGGCGGTGGTCGTGGTGGTGATCAACGGCGTGATGCGCCGCAAGGTCAAGCCCTGAGCCCGGGCTCGACGGCCTCAGGAGAGACCGTCGAGCACCGCTGCGGCCTGCTGGTGCAGGCTGTAGCTCTTGTCTGCATTGAGGGTCAGTACACCCTCGCTGCACAGCCGCTTGAGCACCTCCCGCACACTGAGAAAGGACAGGGGAATGTCCAGTTCCAGCAGTTGGCTGTGGATGCCGCGCACCCCCAGGGAGCGGTCGCTCTGGGCCGCGGTGAGCAGGGCGTCGATGACTTTCAGGCGAATCAGGCTGGTACGCAGGCCGAAGCTTTTGAGCAGGTGCTTGATTCGTTCATTACTGTTGCGCTCGGCGTTCTTGCCGAAGACACCGGCGCCGGCATTCAGGGAAGGCGTGCTGTTCACGGTGTTGCCGTCCATTGGCAGTTGCGGGTTGTACATGCAAAAACTCCTTATCAGAGCCTGATCAGGAAAAGAATGATGGATGCTCTAGTAACTAGACGAACGAGCACGGCAAATCATGAAGTCCTGAATGTAGAAAATTTGTCGGTATCAGGTCGCTGACATGTGATGGCGGGGCTTTTGGCCTTTGCGGATTAAATTTTTTTCAAGCATTTCGTCTTTATGGGCAGGCAGGCGTCGGGTGATCCGTGCGCGGCTGGATTCCCAGACTGGCGGCGTTGCCAACCGCTCCTGCACACCAGTCCTGGTTCTGTATTTTTGCATCAGGAGTCGGCGTGATCATTTCCAGGCAGTTACCGAGTTTTTGCCTTGCAGCCCTGTTTCTAAGCTTCAGCGGTGGCGCCCATGCCTTGGCGCAGCCCGAGCAGACCCGCGCCGAGATTCGCCGCACCAGTTTTGGTGTGCCGCACATCCGTGCCGACGACGAGCGCGGCCTGGGCTACGGCATCGGCTACGCCTACGCCCAGGACAACCTGTGCCTGATGGCCAATGAGGTGCTGACGGTCAACGCCCAGCGCTCGCAATACTTCGGCGCCGAGGGCCAGACCCTGGAACAGCGCGACAACCTCAGCAGCGACCTGTTCTTCAGCTGGCTCAACACTCCCCAGGCCGTGGCGGCCTTCTGGCAGGCCCAGACCCCGGCGATGCGCGAGCGCATGCAGGGTTACGTGGAGGGCTACAACCGGCAGCTGGCGGAGCGCCAGGCCCAGGGCCTGCCCGAGCAATGCCGGGGTGACTGGGTGCGGCCGCTGGCCACCTCGGACCTGGTGAAACTGACCCGACGCCTGTTGGTGGAAGGCGGTGCCGGGCAGTTCGCCGAGGCCCTGGCCGGGGCCACGCCACCTGGAGCCACGGCCCAGGCCGGGCTGCCAGCCGAACACTGGCAACTGGCGGCGGCACGCCAGCAGCGTTTCGCCCTGGACCGTGGCAGCAACGCGGTGGCCATCGGTAGCGAGCGTTCGTTCAACGGCCGTGGGCTGCTGCTGGCCAACCCGCATTTCCCCTGGGTCGGCGGCATGCGCTTCTACCAGATGCACCTGACCATTCCCGGGCAACTGGATGTGATGGGCGCGGCCTTGCCCGGCCTGCCGCTGATCAATATCGGCTTCAACCAGCACCTGGCCTGGACCCACACCGTGGACGCCTCCAAGCACTTCACCCTGTACCGCTTGCAACTGGACCCCAAGGACCCGACCCGCTACCTGCTGGACGGCCGTTCGCTGCCCCTGGAGCGCCAGACCCTGACCGTGCAGAGCAAGGGCCCGGACGGCCAGTTGCAGCCGCGTACGCGCACGCTCTACAGCTCGGTCTTCGGCCCGATCGTGCAGTGGCCGGGGGAACTGGACTGGGATCATCAATATGCCTACAGCCTGCGCGACGCCAACCTGGACAACAGCCGGGTGCTGGCCCAGTGGTACGCGATGAACCAGGCCAGCAGCGTGGCCGGCCTGCAAGACAGCGTGCACCAGTTGCAGGGCATTCCCTGGGTCAACACCCTGGCGGTGGACGACCAGGGCCGGGCGCTGTACATGAACCAGTCGGTGGTGCCCAACGTCACCCAGGCCAAGCTGGCGCAGTGCAGTGATCCGCGGGCCGGCACCCGGGTCATCGTTCTGGATGGCTCGCGCAGTGCCTGCGCCTGGGATATCGACCCGGCAGCGGCGCAACCGGGGATCTTCGCCGCCAGCCAGTTGCCGCAACTGGCGCGCAACGACTACCTGCAGCATTCCAACGATTCGGCCTGGATGGTCAACCCGGCGGCGCCGCTGCAAGGCTTTTCGCCGGTGATCAGCGAGCAGGACGTGCCGCTGAAGATGCGCGCGCGCTTTGCTCTGGATCGCCTGAGCCGGATGCACAAGGCCCAGGTCAGTGACCTGCAGCACCTGGTCACGGACGATCAGGTGTACCTGGCCGGCCAGGTGATGCCCGATCTGCTGCAGTTCTGTGAGCAGGACCTGGGGGCGGATGCCCAGCGCCTGGGGCCGGTGTGCGCCAGCCTGAAAGCCTGGGACCGCAGCGCGGGGTTGCAGGCCGGCCTGGGCTTCGTGCACTTCCAGGGCATCATGCAGCCGCTGTTGCAGGACCCCAGCGTGTGGCGCGTGGCCTTTGACCCGAAAGATCCCCAGCACACCCCACGGGGCCTGGCCATTGGCCGGCCAGCGGTGGCCCGGGCACTGCGCGAGTCGATGCTGGCTTCGGCGCAGCAGGTCGCCGATGCCGGGCTGGGGAGTGACGTTCGTTGGGGCGATATCCAGCAGGTCAGCCAGGGCGGCCAGCCGACCCCGGTGCCCGGCGGCCCTGAAAGCCTGGGGGTGTACAACGCCATCCAGAGCGTGCCGGCGGCCGATGGCAAGCGTGAAGTGGTCAGCGGTACCAGCTACCTGAACGTGGTCAGCTTCGACGAGCAGGGGCCGCGCGCCCTGGGGCTGCTGGCGTTCTCCCTGTCCAGCGACCCGGCCTCAGCGCATTTTCGCGACCAGACCGCTGCTTTCGCCCGCAACCAGTGGAGCGTGCTGCCCTTTACCGAAGCGCAGATCCGTGCCGATGGCCAGTATCAGTTGCAGGTGATCGAAGAGCCGCGCAAGGGGGCGGTACTGGCGCGCCAGTAACGATTGAGCGTGAGCATCAAGAGGAGGCCGCCCCGGCAACGGGGCGGCCTTCAGCTTTTTGGCGGGGACTGGGGCAGTGAGTTGATTACCGGGTTGCCATCGCGATTGCGCGTCAGGTAGACCGGCAGCACCTTGGGCAGCGAGGTCAGCAGGCTCTTGATTTCCCGGGTGTTGTAGATGCCGCCGACGCGGATCTTGCCGGTGTTGGCGTCGGCGACCTGCACCGGAGTGTCCAGGTAGCGGTTGATCAGCGGCAGGGCGTCGGTGAGAGCCAGGTTGTCCAGCACCAGCTTGCCTTCGCGCCAGGCCAGGGAGCTGTCGTTGCTGTAGGTCTGGCTGATCTGCGGCTGGTAGTCGCCGGCCTTGTAGCTGGCCTGCATGCCCGGCTCCAGGCGGAAACCTTCGCCGGGCAGGGCGGTGTTGCTGCTCACCAGGACCGAGCCCTGGAGCAGGGTGACCCGCACCTGGTCCTCGTACATCCACACATTGAACTGGGTGCCGGTGACCTTGACCTGGCCATTGGCGGCCTTGACCACGAACGGGTGGCTGGCGTCGTGGCTGACCTTGAAGAAGGCTTCGCCTTTTTTCAGGGTGACCCGGCGCTGGTCCTTGTAGTTGCTGTAGGTCAGGGTGCTGCCCAGGTTCAGTTGCACTTGGCTGCCATCGGCCAGGGTCACGCTGCGCAGGCTGTCGCCGGCTTCGAATCGCTGGTAGGAGGACGGCACCCAACCCAGTTCCCAGCCGCTGTAGGCGGCCAGGGGCAGGGCGCACAGGGCGATGGCCGCCGCCACGCCATACTGCTGCCAGGTGCGCCGGGGAACGAGCTTGACCGGTGCGGGGGCTGGTGCGGCAGTGAGGGTGGAGGGGGGCAGTTGATCGGCCACTTCCCATATTTCCCGCATCGCCTCGTATTCGAAGGCGTGCAGGGGGTCGGCATCATGCCATTGCTGAAAGGCCAGACGCTCCGCGTCGCTGCAGTCGGGTTCATGCAGGCGCATGCACCATTGGGCTGCCGCTTGGGTGATGGCGTCGTATTCGGCTTCTGAGAGGATCTGTTCGCTCATTGACTCTTCCTGATTTCCCGCATTCTACCCTCCGCGGCAAGTCTTGGAGAACAACCGTCATGGCTAATGAGCATCAAAGTGAACTTATTTTCATCTGGCACGCCCTAAAACCAGGCTCTGTATCGAAAGTGAATACACAAGGAGATGGACCATGTTGAAGAAGACGCTTGCCGCATTGCTTGCCACCGCCAGCCTGCTGGGCGCTGGAGCGGCCCTGGCCGACCGTCCGGGGGCCGGTTGGATCACCATTGAAAAAGCCATTGAAACCGCAAAGACCAAAGCCGGCTACGTGGAGATCTACAAGATCGAAGCGGACAACGATGGCTATTGGGAAGGCGAAGGGCGCAAGTCCGATGGCAGTGTCTATGAGTTTCGCATCGACGGCGCCTCGGGCAATGTGCTGCGCGACCAGAAGGACTGAGCCAGGCTGAAACAGCCCCCTGTGCCTTGCCACGGCAGCGCACAGGGGGCTTTTTCTTGCTCCAGGGGGATGGTTGTTCCGGCCATCCTGGCACCTTCCCTGCAAGGCGCCGGCAGTGGTTGACAGGGTTGGAGTGCGGCGTTGTTTAATCGCCAGGTTCACACGCTGTCGCCCCCTCCAATAATTACTCTGGAGCTTCAGATGTCTGCATCGTCCGTGGTTGTTGAAACACCGCCCCAATACCTTTCTTTACCGGCCCTGGTGCAGTTGCTGGAAACGATTTTCCAACGCCACGGCTGCCGCGCCGAAGTGGCCCGCTGCCTGGCCGAGAACTGTGCCGGCGCCGAGCGCGACGGAGCCCACAGCCATGGCGTGTTCCGCATTCCCGGTTATGTCTCGACCCTGGCCAGTGGCTGGGTCGACGGCCAGGCCGTGCCGGTGGTGGAGGATGTGGCGGCGGCCTTTGTCCGGGTCGACGCCGGCAACGGCTTTGCCCAGCCGGCCCTGGCTGCCGCCCGCGAGCTGCTGGTGAGCAAGGCCCGCAGCGCCGGTATCGCCGTGCTGGCTATCCGCAATTCGCACCACTTCGCCGCACTCTGGCCGGATGTCGAACCCTTCGCCGAGGAAGGATTGGTGGCCCTGAGCGTGGTCAACAGCATGACCTGCGTCGTGCCCCACGGCGCCGACAGGCCATTGTTCGGCACCAACCCGATCGCCTTCGCCGCACCCCAGGCCCAGGGCCAGCCGATCGTCTTCGATCTGGCCACCAGCGCCATTGCCCATGGCGACGTGCAGATCGCCGCGCGCAAGGGCGAGCGCCTGCCGCCGGGCATCGGTGTCGACAGCCTGGGCCAGCCGACCCAGGACCCCAGGGCGATTCTTGAAGGTGGCGCCTTGCTGCCGTTTGGCGGGCACAAGGGCTCGGCTCTGTCGATGATGGTGGAGTTGCTGGCGGCAGCCCTGACCGGGGGCAACTTCTCCTTCGAATTCGACTGGTCCGGCCACCCGGGGGCCAAGACGCCCTGGACTGGCCAGTTGCTGATCGTCATCGACCCGAGCAAGGCTGCCGGGCAGAGTTTTGCCGAGCGCAGCCAGGAGCTGGTGCGGCAGATGCATGCGGTGGGGCTCAAGCGCCTGCCGGGGGATCGCCGGCATCAGCAGCGCGAGCGTTCGCAGCACGCGGGCATCGCCATTCCCGCCGAGCAGCTGCAGCAATTGCGGGCGCTGGCCCAGGACTGAAGGCATGAAAAAGGCCAGGCCGCCATTGGCGTACCTGGCCTCAACGTTGCACGGGGGCTTAGGAACGACGGCCCAGCAACAGGCCTACCACCAGGCCGAAACCGGCGGAGATGGCCACGGTCTGCCACGGGTGGCCACCGATGTACTGCTCGGTGGCATCCACCACCGGCTTGCTGCGCTCGCGCACATTGCTGACCGAATCCAGCGCCTGCTTGAGCTTGAGGCTGACTTGCTGGCGCAGGCTCTCACCTTCTTCGCCGACCAGGCTGGCGCTGCCCTTGAGCAGCTTTTCCGATTCTTCGATCAGCGCCTGCAGTTCGCTGAAGGCCTGGTCCTTGATTTGATCGTTTTCCGCTTGCGCGGCAGATTTACGAGCCATGAAGTTTTTTCCTTGGAAATATCGCCGCTGGTGCACAACGCATCCGCCAGCGGCTACAGGTGAATGGGTAGCAAGCAATGGAGTCTGGCGCGGGGGCAAAAGTTGCAGTTGTTTTACGCCCCGTTGGCGACCCCGGGGTAAAACCCGTAGCCCCTACAGTGTAAGATGGCGCCTATTTTACGCAGCAGGAATTTCCCATGAGTTTCAATCTGGCTAACAAGACCCTGGCCGAGCGCGCCGCCATCGAGGACGAGAAGTCCCGTCTGTTCGACCTGTGGCAGAGCAACCTGGGCAAGGCCAAGGGCGAGGCCGCGCGGCTGTTCGGCGAGCGTGGCAAGCGCAAGGGCAAGTGGGCCGAGTGGGTCCGCGCCGAGCTCGACGGCATGTCGCCGCCGGAGTACTCGAACATGGTGCGCAGTGAAGTCAATCGCCTGATGGCGGCGAACAAGTAAGGGCAAAACTCTCGACAATCGCCTCGCGTACCTTCACCAGCAGCGGATCGGTCTGCGGGCTGGTGCGCCAGCCCAGCTCGATCGGGTAGCGCGGCAGGGCCAGGGGGCAGGGCAGCAACTGCAGCCCGGTGAGTTCGGCGATGCGTCGGGCGGCATGGGCCGGAATGGTCGCCACCGCCTGGCTGCCCTTGAGCAGAAAGGGCAAGGCGGCAAAGTGCGTGGTCGAGGCGCACACCTGGCGGCTCAGCCCCAGGTTGGCCAAGCCTTCATCGGTAATCCCGATAAACCCCTGGGACGACACCAGCAGGTGTTCCCGTGCGACAAACTCCTCAAGACTGATCTGCTGTTGCCCGGGGGCCAGGCTGGCCGGGTCTGCCAGGCACAGGTAATGGCCTTCCCCCAGCACCTGGCGGCTGAGCAGGCGTTCGGCAAAGCCGCCGGCACTGATGGCCAGGTCGACGCTGCGCTGCAACAGCGCCTCGGCGACGATCTGGCTGTGGCTCTGGCGAAAGATCAGCCGCAGCTTCGGCGCCCGCCGGGCCACGGCCTCGATCATCTGCCGGCCATAGGCAATCTCGAAATCATCCGACAGCCCCAGCGTTACCGAGCGGCCCTGATAGTCGGCGGTGTCGGGGGCGACCATGGCCAGGCTCTGGCGGCATTTGTTCAAGGCTTCGCTGACCACGGGCTTCAACTGATTGGCCTTGAGGGTCGGCGCCAGCCCGCGCCCGGTACGCACGAACAGCGGGTCGCCATACAGCTCGCGCAGCCGGCGCAGGGCAGCGCTCATGGCTGACTGG
Organism: Pseudomonas sp. GW823-FHT02C05; assembly: GCF_058797595.1. Taxonomy (NCBI): domain Bacteria; kingdom Pseudomonadati; phylum Pseudomonadota; class Gammaproteobacteria; order Pseudomonadales; family Pseudomonadaceae; genus Pseudomonas; species Pseudomonas sp. GW823-FHT02C05. The sequence goes on from NZ_JBXAJU010000001.1 coordinate 979,921, forward strand.
GTCACCCCCAGGCGCAAGGCGGCGCGGCTGGCGCTGGACTCGTCATGCAGCGCCTCGAAAGCCTTGAGCAGGTTGAGGTCGACACTGGCGATATTCATCTGGTTCATATCATTAAGCACTGGAGTGGGGTTTATCGATGATCAGGGGCCGCAGCAGAATGGGCAACACCTGATTGCTCAAGGAGTCATCCCATGCCCAAGTCCGTTGTCGCTGCCCTGCAGATCGGGGCCTTGCCTGAAGGCAAGGCCGCCACCCTGGAACAGATCCTCTCGTACGAGGCCGCCATCATCGAAGCCGGCGCGCAGTTGGTGGTGATGCCCGAAGCGCTGCTGGGGGGCTACCCCAAGGGCGAAGGCTTCGGCACCCAGCTGGGCTATCGCCTGCCGGAGGGCCGCGAGGCCTTTGCCCGCTACTTCGCCAATGCCATCGAGGTCCCCGGGGTGGAAACCGATGCCCTGGCCGCGCTGTCCGCCCGTACCGGAGCCAACCTGGTGCTGGGTGTCATCGAGCGCAGTGGCAGCACCCTGTACTGCACGGCGCTGTATTTCGACCCGCAGCAGGGGCTTTCGGGCAAGCACCGCAAGCTGATGCCCACTGGGACCGAACGCTTGATCTGGGGCAAGGGCGACGGCTCGACCCTGCCGGTGCTGGACACCCAGGTCGGCCGGGTGGGCGCGGTGATCTGCTGGGAAAACATGATGCCGCTGCTGCGTACCGCGATGTACGCCCAGGGCATCGAAGTCTGGTGTGCGCCCACGGTGGACGAGCGGGAAATGTGGCAGGTGAGCATGCGCCATATCGCTCACGAGGGGCGCTGCTTCGTGGTCAGCGCCTGTCAGGTGCAGGCCTCGCCCGAAGAGCTGGGGCTGGAGATTGCCAACTGGCCGGCCCAACGGCCGTTGATTGCCGGCGGCAGCGTGATCGTCGGGCCCATGGGGGACGTACTGGCCGGCCCCCTGGTGGGCCGGGCCGGGCTGATCAGCGCGCAGATCGATACCGCCGACCTGGTGCGGGCGCGCTATGACTACGACGTGGTCGGCCACTACGCTCGCCCGGATGTGTTCGAACTGACGGTGGACCAGCGCCCCCGTCCCGGGGTGCGCTTTACCTGAGTCGGCGCCATTGCTCGCGGGTGATTTCCCAGATGTCCACGGGGAATCGCCCACTGACGAACTCACCGTCCTCGGAGCGGATCAGGCGCATGCCCGCGCGTTCGGAAATCCGCCGCGAGCCCTGGTTCGGCGCGGCCTTGGGCACCCGCATCAAGGGCCGTTGCAGTACCTCGAACCAATAGTGGTCCACCACCTTGCAGGCCTCGCTCATGTAGCCCTGGCCCTGCCACGGCGGGGCCAGCCAGAAGCCGCGGTTGTTGTCGGCTTCGTCCATCAGGCTGATGCTGCCGATCATCTGCCCGGGGTTGCTGCGCAGGCGCAGCGTCCAGTGCCATTCCGTGCCCCGGGCCATCGCCGGCAGCGCCATGTCCCGCAGGAAGCTCAGGGCGCCGTCGGCCGGGTAGGGCCAGGGCACCAGGGCGTTGAGGTAGCGCACCACCTCCCACTGGGGGAATAGCTGCTGGATGGCGTCGGCGTCCGCCAGTTCCAGGGGGCGCAGCAGCAAGCGTTCGGTGCACAGCGCGGGCGTGGGGTGTGAGTCCATTGGCAAGCGATCCAAGGTGGCAAGAAGGCGTTGCATAGTCCCTGCAATGTCATCGATCACGCAAGCCGCGATGGATTTGACGCGGCCCGGGCGCTGCCGTTGAATAGCCCCCTGGTTCAGCCCCGCGACTCCTGGAAACCCCCTGTGCTTAGAAACGTCACCGACATGGACCTGCGCCTGCTGCGGATTTTCTCCGTAGTGGTCAAGTGCGGCGGTTTCACCGCGGCCCAGGCCGAACTGAACATGAGCCAGTCCAATATCAGCATGCACATCTCCAGCCTGGAAAAACGCCTCGGCTATCGGCTGTGCGAGCGCGGCAAGGGCGGCTTTCGCCTGACCGAGAAGGGCCAGCGGATCCTGGCGGCGGCCCAGGCGCTGTTCGGCGCGGTGGAGGCGTTCAAGAGCGAGGCCCAGGAGTTGTCCGGGCGTTTGGTGGGGGATCTGTACCTGGGGCTGGCGGACAACATCGCCACCTTGCCCGCGGCACGCATCGACGCGGCCATCGCGCGCTTCTATCGCCGCGAGCACGACCTGCACCTGCATGTGTTCATCAATTCGCCCACCGAGCTTGAGCGGGCGGTGATCGACGGCCAGTTGGACCTGGCCATTTCCTATTTCAGCCGCAGCCTGCCGACCCTCGACTATCAGCCGCTGTATGCCGAGGAAATCGCCCTGTTCTGCGGCGCCTCGCACCCGCTGTTCCCTGTCCTGGAGCCAGAGCTTGCGCACATCAAGGCCTGTGACTGGATCAAGCACGGTTTCCTGCCCGCCAGCCAGGTGCTGCCGGTAACGCCCCAGCGCGCCTCGGCCACCGCCTACCACATGGAGGCGGTGGTCCACGGGGTACTGGCGGGCACCCACCTGGGCTACCTGCCCAGCCACTATGCCCAGCCCTGGGTCGCGGCCGGGCAGATGCGCGTGCTGCACCCCGAGACGCTGCGCTATGAGGTGCAGCACAGCATGATCACCCACGCCGGGCATGCCCGTGGCGAAGCGCTGAAGGCCTTTATCGCCGACCTGCTGGCAGAGCATGGCGGCTGATCCCGCGCTTCAGCCCAGGCAGCGGGTCAGGTGCTTGATCGACTGATAGGCAGCCAGCCCCCAGGGGCCCAGTTCCCGCCCGATGCCGCTGCCCTTGGTGCCGCCCCAGGAGGTTTCGACGAACACCGCCTGCAGTGAATTGATCCACACGTGGCCCACGTCCAGGGCGGCGGCGACCCGTTCGGCGCGTTGCAGATCGGCGCTGATCACAGTGGCCACCAGGCCGAATGCGCTGTCGTTGGCCAGGGCCAGGGCCTGTGCTTCGTCACTGAAACGGCGCATGCACAGCACCGGGCCGAAGATCTCCTCTTGCCACAACCTGCTGCTGGTGGGCACATCGGTGTACACCGTGGGCGCCACGAACCAGCCCGGCCCGGGCAGGGCATGGCCGCCCACCAGGCATTCCAGGCCCTCGTTCCTGGCCTGTTCCAGGTAGGTGCACACCGTGCGCCACTGGGCCTGGCAACTCAGGGGGCCCATGTCCACTTCCTGCTCCAGGGGGTTGCCGACCCGCAGGGCCAGCAGGGCACTGCGCAACCGCTGCAGCAAAGCATCGGCAATCGACTCGTGGACCAGCAGCCGCGAGGTGGCCGAGCACATCTGCCCGGCGTTCCAGCAAAAGCCGCCGATGATCCAGTGCACCGCCTGGTCCAGGTCGGCGTCGGCGAATACCAGGATCGGCGACTTGCCCCCCAGCTCCAGCGTCAGTGGCCGGCAGAAGGCGGCGGAGCTGGCCATCACTCGCTGGCCGGTGGCAGTGCTGCCGGTGAACGACAGCTTGTCCAGCCCCGGATGCTGGCTGAGGGCTGCGCCGGTTTCGCCGGCGCCGGCCACCAGGTTCAACACGCCCGCCGGCAAGCCCAGGGCGTCGGCGATTTCGCCGTAGACCTGTTCGATCAGGGGCGTCACTTCCGAGGGCTTGAGCACCAACGTGCAGCCCGCGGCCAGGGCCGGGGCCAGCTTCCAGGCACTGGTGACCAGGGGGAAGTTCCAGGGCACGATCAGCCCCACCACGCCCAGGGCCTCGAACCTGCAGTGGGCACTGAAGCCCGGAGCCTGCAAGGGCACCGGTTGATCCTGGCGGGCGTCCAGCTGGGCAGCGAGGCCGGCGTAGTAGTCGAAGGTGGCGATGGCGTCGTCCAGGTCCAGTTCGGCTTCGTGCCGCGGCTTGCCGTTATTGCGCATCTGCAGGGCGATCAGCCCTTCGCGGCGTTGCTGCAGGTGCCGGGCGAAGCCTTGCAGGTACTCGGCTCGCCGGGCGCCGCTGAGGCTGCGCCACCCTGGCAGGGCCCGGCGCGCGGCCTGCACCGCCAGGTTCACCTGATGGGCGCTGGCCGCCGGTACCTGGGCCATGATTTGGCCCAGGGACGGGTCATGCACCGGCATCGGCGCGCCGTCGCCATCGACCCAGTGGCCATCGATAAACAAGGCCGGTTTCATGGGCGGGCTCCTGGCAGGACGCCGTGCACGGCGTTGCGGAAGATCTGGCTGTAGTCGGCTGCGCTCAGCGGTCGGGCATTGGTGTCGGAGGACGAAATATCCGCCAGGGCCTGGGCCCCGACCCACTCGGCTTCATGGCTGTCCAGGCCGATATCCGCCAGGCAGTGGGGGATGCCCAGCTCGGCGCGCAGGGCCAGGATCCAGTCCAGGAACCCCTGGAAATCCCCCCGGGGCAAGTCCAGGTAACGGGCCAGGCGCCCGATCTCCTCGGCAATCACCGGCTGGTTGGCCACCAGCACATAGGGCAGGAGGACGGCATTGAGCAGGCCATGGTGACGGTGATAGCGGGCGCCCAGCGGGTGGGCCAGGGCGTGGACGCCCCCCAGGCCCTTCTGGAAGGCCACCGCAGCCATCGCCGAGGCCACCAGCATGCCTTCCCGGGCGTCCAGGTCCTGGCCGTGGCTCACTGCCCGGCGCAGGTGCTGCTGCACCAGGCGCATGCCTTCCACGGCAATCGCGCTGGACATCGGGTGGTACAGGGGCGAGCAGAACGCCTCGATATGGTGGGTCAGGGCATCCATGCCGGTGGCGGCGGTCAGCGCGGGCGGCAGGCCGCGGGTCAGCAGCGGGTCGAGGATCACGCAGGCGGGCAGCAGTTCGGGGTGGCTGATGACCCGCTTGACCTGCTGCTGGCTGTCGGTCAGTACCGCTTCGCGGCCCAGTTCGGAGCCGGTGCCGGCAGTGGTGGGCAGGGCGATCAGGGGCGGCAGGCCCAGGCGCGGAAAGTCACTGAGGCTCGGGTAATGCTCGATCACCTGGGACCACTCGAAACGCTGCAGCCCTTGCGGGTCCACGGCGGCCAGGGCGATGCCCTTGGCGGCGTCCATGGCGCTGCCGCCGCCCAGGGCGATCAGCGAGTCGTGGCCGCCGGCCCTGAAGGCTTGGACGCCGCGCTGCACATCGTCCAGGCTCGGGTTGCTGGCCAGTTCGGCAAATACCGCAAAGCCCTGGCGGCTCTGCTCCAGGTGCGCGGTCAACAGGCCAAAGGGTTCCAGTTCGAGCATGCCCGGGTCGGTGACCAGCAAGGGCCTGGCCATGCCCAGCAGGGCGCAGCGCTGGGCCAGGCCGTGCAGGGCCTCGGCGCCGCAGAAGATCTCGGTGGGGTAGTTCCAGTAATGGATGGACGGGGGCATCGATGGTCTCCAGAAACATCAGGCGTGAAGCGGCCGGCGCAGCAGGCGCCGGGCCAGTAGCGGGGAGGGAATGCGCTGTCGCTGACAGCGCATGAGGATTCAGCCGCGGTCGGATGCGCTGCTGTCGCGGCGCAGGTAGGGCTTGGCCAGGACCATGTAGATCAGGCCCAGCACGGCCAGGGTCGAGAACACCAGCACCACTGCCCAGACCTGGAACCAGGGCGCTCCGGGCGGCGCCAGGGATTCCCGCGGCCAGGCCACGTTGACGCTCTCGAACAGCAGCCAGACAAAGGCCGCGAGGTTCACCGGCAGGCCCCAGCGGCCGAGGTTGAAGACCCCGGCGTCGGGCCGCCAGCGGCCACGCAGGCGATGGACCAGGGCACAACTGATCACGATCAGGAACACCATGAAGAAGCCCCCGCTGCCGAAGGCGATCAGGGTGCCCACGGCCGTGGCGTTCAGGCCCAGGGCCAGGCCGAAACTGGCGAACAGGGTGCAAACGAGCATGGCGGCGAAGGGCACCTTGCGCCCATCCACCCGGCGCAGGAACGCCGAGGCGGGCAGGATCGAGTCCCGGGCCATGCCGAATACCGCGCGGCCGATATAGGTCTGTACCGAGACCACGCAGGCAATGAACGCCACCAGCACCACGCCGACGAAGGGCCGCTCGGCCCAGGCGCCAAAGGCATCCACCACCGCCGGGGTGACCGGGTCCACCACCTGGCCGGCCACCAGGCCCGCGGTGTCGGTGAACGACAGGGTCACGGCAAAGGCGGTGAGCATCACCGTCAGCCCCACCAGCAGCATCGAGCGCAGGATGGCCCGCGGCGTGGAGGTACGGGCATCGGCGGTTTCCTCGGACACCTGGGAGCAGGCATCGAAGCCGAGAAAGGCCCAGCCGCCCACTGCCATGGCGGTGACGAAGCCGCTCAGGTAGGTGCCATCGCCGCTGACGCTGTTGCCCAGGCCTTCCAGCAGCAGCGACCAGGAGTGGTTGCGAAAGAACAGCAGCAACAGCACGCCGATGCCGATGGAGGCGATGGCTTCGGCGATGATCCCGGCGTTGACGAAGTACTTCAGCGGGTTGATCCCCAACAGGTTGACCCCCAGCCCCAACGCCAGCAGCACGGCGCCGCTGGCCACCTGGGCATTGGCCGAAGGCGGCGTGCCGGTGACGAACAGCCACAGCCAGAACCCGCCCAGGTAGGCCACGGTGGTCAGGGAAGCCAGGGCCGAGGCCAGGTACATGAAGCCGGTGAACCAGGCCCAGCGGTCTCCAGCCAGGCGCTTGACCCATTGATAGCAACCGCCGGCCAGGGGGTACTGCGAGGCGAGTTCGGCATAGACCAGCGCCACCAGCATCTGCAGGGCCAGGCACAGGGGCACGATCCAGACCCAGGACGGGCCGGTGCTCATGGCGCCCAGGGCCATCACCGAATAGATCCCCACCACTGGCGAGACCGTGGCAAAGCCCACGGAGAACGACGACCACAGGGACAGGCCGCGGTGCAGCTCCTGGCGATAGCCCTGGTGGTGCAGCAAGTGTTCATCGGTGCCCGGAGCGGGCAGGAAGTCAGTCATGGCGCACCTCGTTCAAGGGGCGGGCGCCACGATGCAGGCCGACGCAAGGGCGGCGTGATGGGGTAGTTGACATAGCGGTTCCTGGAGTCGGCAGATCAGATTGTTATTGGGATGGCCTTTAGCTGTTGTTTTTGGCGTACCGACATTGCCTGGCCTGCAGCAGCAGGCCAGGACGAGCTTACGGTGGGCAAACATCAAGATGAATACATGGATTGGTAAGCTGGCATCTGCATTTGTTGATGTTTTGCAGGGGCCGGCGACTGCCCGGCCAGCGCCAGGCATCGAGGGGATATCAGCGGGAAGCGTGGTGCTTGCCCAGCTCCAGCCGTTCACCGAGAAAGTCGACGAACACCCGCAGCTTGGGCAGCAGGTGACGGCTGCTGGGCCAGAGGATGGAGAACTTGCCGCGCTCTTGCTGGTAGTCGTCCAGTACCGCGACCAGGCTGCCATCGGCCAGGGCCCCGCAGACCACGAACTCGGGCACGTAGGCGATGCCCAGGCCCTGGGTGGCGGCGTGGATCAGCGATTCCAGGTTGTTGCTGGTCAGGGCACTGCCCAGCACCAGCGGCGGGGCTCCGTCGGGCAGGCGCAGGCTCCATTGCTGCAGCAAGCTGCCGCCGGGGAACTTGTAGCGCAGGCAGGCGTGCTGCTCCAGCTCCCGGGGCGTGCGCGGGGTGCCGCGCCGGGCGAAGTAACCGGGGGCGCCGACCAGCACGAAGCCGAAGGGCCCCAGGTTCCTGGACTTGAGTTGCGAGTCCGGCAGCTCGCCACTGCGGATCACCGCGTCCACGCCTTCGGCGATCACGTCGATCAGCCGGTCGTTGAAGTCCAGGTCCAGCTCGATGTCCGGGTAGCGCGCGGAAAACTCCGGGAGGATCGGCAGCAGCATCCGATAGCCGATGGCCGGCAGGCTGACCCGCAGCCGGCCCCGGGGCTTGTCGCTGATCCGCGCCAGTTCGGCCTCGGCCTCCTGGACTTCGGCGACGATGCGCTGGCCGCGCTCATAGAACAGCGCGCCTTCATCGGTCAGGCTGATGCGCCGGGTGCTGCGGTTCAGCAGGCGCACGCCAAGGCGCTGCTCCAGGCGCGCCAGGGCCTTGCCCACCGCCGAGGCAGACAGCCCCAGGCGCTCGCCGGCGCCCACCAGGCTGCCGCTCTGGACCACGCTGACAAACACCTGCAAGCCGTTTAGGTTGTCCATCGTTCACCTCGATTGCAGCGTTTTTGTCCGTAAAGAGCGGAAGAATGCCCTGTTTTTCAGCGATTGCGGCATACCTACCATGGATTTTTCTTAGCCCACCCCTGGTTGCCAGGGCTTGAGAGGTCCGTGTGAATCCCGAACTCGAATTACCCCTGGGGCAGGCCGCCCAAAGTCGCCGGCAGTCCGCCCATGGCGTGCTGGCCGCGGTGTGCCTGGCGGCCCTGATGCTGCCCCTGACCTTTGTCGGGGTAGCGGTGGCGACCCCGGCCATCGGCCATGAACTGGGGGGCAGCCCGCTGGCCCTGAGCTGGACCACCAATGCCTTCATGCTGACTTTTGGCAGCGTGCTGATGGCCGCCGGCACCCTGGCCGACGAATTTGGCCGCAAGCGCCTGTTCAGCCTCGGCGTGGCGCTGTTCGGCCTGAGCTCCCTGGCCCTGGTGTTCGTACCGTCGCTGCTGTGGCTGAACCTCTTGCGCGGGGTCCAGGGGCTGGCCGGTGCCGCCGCCCTGGCCGGTGGTTCGGCGGCCCTGGCCCAGGCCTTCGACGGCCCGGCGCGAACCCGTGCCTTCAGCCTGCTGGGCACCACCTTTGGTGTCGGCCTGGCGTTTGGCCCGATCCTCGCCGGGGTCCTGGTGGAACAGGCCGGCTGGCGCGGGATCTTTGTCTCCGGGGCGCTGATCGGCGGCCTGTCCCTGGCCTTTGGCGTGCCGCGCATGCAAGAGTCCCGCGACCCCGACGCCCAGGGCGTGGACTGGCCCGGCACCCTGAGTTTCACCCTGGCGCTGGTGCTGCTGACCTGGGGCATCCTGCAGGCCCCGCAAAACGGCTGGAGCAGCCCTTGGGTTCTGCTGTTGCTGGCGGGGGCGCTGCTGGCACTGTGGCTATTCATCGTCGTCGAGCGGCGTGCAGCGCGGCCGATGCTGGATCTGTCGCTGTTTCGCTATCCGCGTTTTGTCGGGGTGCAGGTGCTGCCCATCGCCACCTGCTATTGCTACGTGGTGCTGCTGATCCTGTTGCCGATCCGCTTTATCGGCGTCGAAGGCTACAGCGCCATCGATGCCGGGATGCTGATGCTTGCCCTGTCGGCGCCGATGCTGGTGGTGCCGTTCGCCGCGGGCTGGCTCAGCCGCTGGTGCAGCGCCGGCAACCTGTCGAGCCTGGGCCTGTTGCTGGCTGCCGCCGGGCTGTGGTGGCTGAGCCGGATCGCTGCGGGCCAGGCGCCGGCCGATCGGATCTGGCCGCTGCTGCTGATCGGCCTCGGCAGCGGGCTGCCCTGGGGGCTGATGGACGGCTTGTCGGTGAGCGTGGTGCCCAAGGAGCGCGCGGGCATGGCCAGCGGCATCTTCAGCACCACCCGGGTGGCCGGCGAGGGCATTGCCCTGGCCCTGGTGGTGGCGCTGCTGGCGGGGCTGCTGCAGCACGCCCTGGCGGATCAGGCGCTGCCCGCCGAGACGTTGATGGGGGCTGCCCGGCAACTGGCCGGGGGGGACCTGCCCGGTACTCTGGCGGCCTTGCCGGCGCTGGGCCGGGAGGGGTTGCTGGCCCTGTACGGGCAGGCTTTCAGCCAGTTGTTGCAGGTGCTGACCCTGATGACCCTGCTGGCGGCGCTGGTGGTCTGGGTGACGCTGCGCGAGCCGCGCCAGCCAGGGCCGCCAGCGGCTTGATCAGCGGAACTCGAAGAATTCGTAGTGCAGGTTGCCTTGGGGAATCCGGCACTCGCTCATCAGTTCCCGGACCTGGCCCAGCAAGCCCTTGGGCCCGCAGAAGCTGACCTGGATCTGCTGCGGATCGGTTTCGGCCGCGGTGCGCTTGAGGGTCTGGGCCAGGGGCTCGGTGCCGCCGCAGTTGGCCACGAAGTTCACTCCCCGGGCCTGGGCCATGCCCTGCAGGGTGTCGACACTGGGGAAGGCCCGGGACGGGTTGTAGCAGTACACCAGGGTGGCCTTGTCGAACTGCCCGGCAGCTTCATCCTGCAGCCAGGAAATAAATGGCGAGATGCCCACGCCACCGCCGATCCAGATTTCCCGGGCAGCCGCCTGCGGCCGCTTGAAACGCCCATAGGGCGCATAGATGTCCGCACGCATGCCGACCTTGACCTGGCGGCGCAGGCGTTGGGTGTAGTCCCCCAGGGCGCGGATCACGAATTCGATGCGCCCGTCATGGGCCTGGGCGCTGGCGATGGTGAACGGATGGGGTTCGCGCAGGCCTTTTTCCTGCATCGAGAGGAAGGCGAACTGCCCGGCCTTGAAAGGAAAGCCCCGGCCCTGGGGAATCAGCTCCAGGTGCAGGGAGTTCTTCTCCACCCGGACCGCCGTCACCTGGTATTCGCCGGCCTTGGCCACCAGGGGGTAGAGCAGCAGCTTGTACAGGGCCCCAAGCACGCCGAGGACGCAGAGCAGAGCCAGCCAGATACCCGAGGGCGAATCCAGGGTGATGGGCGATTTGAAGCTCAGCCAGTGCAGGATGACGATCAGGAACAGCGGGCCGGAGAGCTTGTGCCACCAGCGCCACTGGCTGTAGGGAATGTTGCGGTTCAGTGCCAGCAGCACGATCAGGCCCAGGGCCACGTAGCTCAGCTGGCGGACCAGGCGCGTCCAGTATTTGGACAGTTCGAGGATCGGCACGCTGTTCCATTCATCCAGGTTGGCCTTGAACACCAGGTGGTAGGTGGCGAATGCCAGGGCCCAGATGCCCAGCCATTTGTGCGCCTCGTAGACCCGGTCAAGGCCGCCGAACAGCCGTTCGACCCAGCCCCAGCGGCTGGCCAGCAGGCAGGACATCGCCATGTAGGCCAGGGCTGCGGTGCCCAGGATCATGCTCAGGGTGGCCGAGGTCAGCCAGGTGGCGGAAGGGATCTCCAGCAGCAGGGTGACCGTGGTGATCAGCAGGATGCCGACAAGTGTGTGCCAGGTTTTCAAAGTGCATGACTCCGGTGAGGAAATGCCGTCATGGCGCAGCAAAGGGCGCGATGCATAAAGTGGATATGACAGGTTTAAAGCCAAAGGCTGGGTGGAATGTTAACGCTTTGGCGAGTATTCGTGGTGATCTGGGTCATCGGCCTGGCGCCGATAAAGTGTTGAAAATGATCGACTATCACTCGCATTCCGATTCCCCGGCCACCGCTTGCGCAGGCGCTGGCAGGCGGCCAAGGGCCCCTGAACCGGGCAGTGCTCTTGCGGGCGCCTTCGCTGGCAAGCCAGCTCCTACAGGGTTGTGGGAAAGGTCAACGCAGTTGTAGGAGCCGGCTTGCCGGCGAAAGGGCCTCCAAGCCGGATGCCAGCCTCGTAAACGCCTTCTACAGGTGTTGCTTGCGGCGGGCGGCGGCTTCGCGGACGGCGGGGATGATCCAGCGCCCATAGTCGATGGTGTCGTAATAAGGGTCGTAGCCACGGTTGAGGAAGGTGGTCACGCCCAGGTCGACGTAGTCCAGCAGGGCCTGGGCCACGGTCTCCGGCGTGCCCACCAGGGCCGTGGTGTCGCCGTAGGCGCCAACGGCGCTGGCGGTGGGCATCCACAGGGCGCGGTCATGGCGGTCGCCGCGGGCTGCGGCCGCCAGTAGGCGTTCGGAGCCGGTGCCCTTGAGGCGCTTCTGCCAGGGGCTGCCGGCGGCGAACTGCGGGTTGGCGCGGATCTGCGCCAGGATCTGTTCGGCCCGTTGCCAGGCCAATTCCTCGGTGGCCCCCAGGATCAGTCGCACCGAGAGGCTGACCCGGGGCGCGGCCACCCCCGCGGCGCTGGCCGCGGCCTTGAGTTTGCCGATCTGTTCGGCTACCCCCTCCAGGGGCTCGCCCCACAGGGCGTAGAGGTCGGCGTGCTTGACCGCGATCTGGTAGGCGATGTCCGAAGAGCCGCCAAAAGAGATGGGGATGTGCGGCTGCTGCAGCGGCTTGACCGGGGAAAACGCGCCCTTGAGGTTGAAGTAGCGGCCTTCGAAGTCGAAGGGTTCTTCGGCGGTCCAGGTGCGGCGCACGATCTCCAGGTACTCGTCGGTGCGTCGATAGCGCTCGGTCTTGTCCAGCAGGGTGTCGCCTTCCTGGGGCTCGGCAGTGATGCCGGTAATGGCATGCAGGCGGATGCGCCCGCCGCCGGTGGTGTGGTCCAGGGTGGCGAAGGCCCGGGCCGCCACGGTGGGGGCGCTGAGGGCCGGGCGGTGGGCAATCATGAAGCCCAGGCGCTCGGTGTGGGCCGCGGCGTAGGCGGCAATCTGCAGGCTGTCGGCGCTGCCCGGGCCGCTGGCGATCAGCACTCGGTCAAAGCCCGCGTGTTCGTGGGCGCGCGCGTGCTCGCGGATGAATGCCAGGTCGAAGTCCGGGCTGCGCACGCCGCGGGTTTCGGACCATTGGCGGGGAAAGATCATGCCGACGAATTCAATGCTCATGGGGAGTGTCCTGAGGTCGCAGAAGAATGAAAGTGCCTAGAAGCGGTAGTCCACCTGGGCCAGCACGGTGCGTCCGGGCATGGGCTGCAGGAAGGTGTTGGTGGAGCCGGCCAGGCCGCTGACGAAGTTCAGTTCGTTGGTCAGGTTGAGCACCCGCAGGGTGGTGCTCCACTGGGGCTGGCGGTAGTACAGGGCCAGGTCGAGGTTGTATTCGTCGGGGACCTTCACCGTCTTGCTCAGGTTCAGGTACCAGCTGCTGGTCCACCAGCCGGAGAGCTCGGCGCCAAAGCCCGAGTCGAAGCGGTAGTCGAGGTAGCCGCTGGCGGTGTACTCGGGGATCTGCACCGCGTCGAAGCGCCCGGAGGGCCGCTGGTTGAGGCTGTTGTTGTCGCCGAACACGGTGCCGTTGTCGGGGATGAACCCGGCGGAGGCGAAGCCGGCTTGGGAGGTGAATTCGTTGTAGGCGCTGAGCCGGGACAGGTTGAGGCCGCTGCGCAGGTGCGGGTCTGGCTGGTAGCGCAGGGTCGCCTCGGTGCCCTTGATGATCAGCCGGGCGATGTTGTTGTTGCTGTCCGGGGACTGGTCCCGGGCCTGCTTGAAGGTGGCCAGGGTCATGAACAGCTGGTCGGGGATGGCTTCGACCTTCAGCCCCAGTTCATGCAGCACGCTCAGGCTCTGGAACGCCAGGGGGTTGAGCTGGTTGGCGCCACTGCCGCTGCCCCAGCCCAGGCCGTTGGAGAAGAACCCGGTGTTGACCGCCAGGGAGCGGTCGAAGGTGTAGTACAGGGTGCTGTTCTCGGTGGGTTTGACGTAGGGGCTGACCTGGAACGCGAACAGCCGGTAGTTGTGGCTGTCGCGCCGGTCGCTGCCACCTGCAAGGACGAAGGGGTTGTCGATCCGGGCGTCGATCCAGCTGCGGCTGGCACCGATGTTCAGGCCCACCCGCTCGCCCAGGCGCAGGTTGTGCTGGCTGAACAGGGTCTTGGTGGTCCAGGTGCTTTCGGCGGTGTAGGGCGCCAGGGATTCGGCGTACAGGCCGTGGCCGGCGGGGTACATGGCCGCCAGGTTGAGCCAGCCGTAGTAGTTGGAGTATTGCGGCACCCCGGGTTGGCCGATCCAGGCGCCGTTGCCGCCGGCCGGGTTGCTGCCGGTGAGCCCCAGCAGGTCGCCGGGGTTCTTGCCCGAAGGGTCCAGGGTCAGGTCGTAGGCGTTGATGGTGGAGCCGAAATGATTGTTGGCGGCGATCGACTGGTTGAACTCGCGGCGGTAGATCAGCCCGCTGTTGCTGTCGTCCCGCAGGGCCAGGCCGCCGAGCCGGGTTTCATTGCGTGAGCGGAACTCGAAACGGTTGTCCAGCAGGTTGTCCCGGGATTGCACCTGGAACGCCCCGACCGCGTCGGTGAGGTCCCGGGAGCGCTGGTAGAAGGTGCTGTTGGCCAGGGTCACGCTGGGGGACAGGTCGCCCTCGATGCGCAGTTGGGTGGTAAAGCGCCGTGAACTGCTCTGGTCTTCGCCGCGCTGGCCGGCCTGTGGCGACAGGGAGGTCAAGCCGTTGCCCGCCAGGCTCGGGTCGTAGACCCAGCCGCGCAGGGTGCCGGGGCTGGCCTGGGTGTTGGGCGAGGCCGCCTGGAAGCTGCCATCCACCACGCTGTACTGGCCCTGGGCGTTGCGCTGGCGCTGCACCCAGCCCAGGGTCGGGGCATTGGCGGCACCGGAAGCCAGCACCGGCGACCACAGGGTATTGCCGTTCTGGATGATCGGCGTGGCGCGGCCGGCGTAGTACTTGCCGCTGTCCACCAGTTGTTGGGTGGCGCGGTTCCAGCCGTGGGTGATGTTGTAGTCGTAGTAGTTGTCGTAGCTGGCGTTCCAGTCCACCCGCAGGTTGTCGTTGCGCCAGGCCAGGGCCCCATAGAAGGCATCGAAATTGTTGTCGACATTGTCGTAGTAGTCCTGCTGGCGCTGCTGGGTGATGCTCACCCGGTAGGCCAGCTGGTCGCTCAGGGGGCCGGTGTTGTCGAGGCTGAATTTGCGCGAGTCGCGGGACTGGCCGTCCGGCACCCAGGTCCCGAGCTCGCCGCTGAGGCGGGTCTTGAACCCGCTGAAATCGGGTTTCTTGCTCAGGTAGTTGACGTAGCCGCCGCTGCCGGACACCGAACCGTAGGTCACCGAAGAAGGCCCGGCGACGATGTCCGCGCCCTCGTAGGCGTTGAAGTTGGCCGGATGGCGCACGCCATAGGCGCGCTGGCCGTCCTGGAACACTTCCGAGCCCTGGGCGCGGAACTGCGGGGCGATACCGGCGTTCTGCCCGCCACCGCGGGTGATCCCCGGGGCGTACTTGACCAGGTCGTCGGCGCTGCGGATCGGGTCGTTGGCCAGCTGTTCGGCGTTGACCTGGGTGATCGAGCGCGGGGTGTCCAGGACCTTGGTTTCGGTGCCCCCATACACCGAGGTCGGTGGCCGGGTGGGCAGGGCATCGTCATCGGCCTGGCTGCTGGCCTGGACGGTGACGGTTTGCAACTGGGTATCGGCGGCGAAGAGCGGCGGCGCCAGGGAAGAAAACACCGTTACGGCCAGGGCCGGGCCGAATGCGGGGCGAGCGAAGGCGTTGGAGGGCATGGCACATGAGCCTCATATTGAATCGCATGAATGTTCTGTAGGAGCCGGCTTGCCGGCGAAGAGGGCCTGGAGGCTCGCGGTGCTCTTGCGGGCGCCTTCGCTGGCAAGCCAGCTCCTACGGGGTGTGTCGCGGTTGCGGTGGTTCCTTGTAGGAGCCGGCTTGCCGGCGAAGGGGGCCTGAAGGCTCGCGGTGCTCTTGTGGGCGCTTTCGCTGGCAAGCCAGCTCCTACGGTCGGGCCGTGGGTCAGGCGCTGTTGTTGAGCCACAACCTTTCGAAACGCCAGGTGCTGAACAGCGACTGTTCTTCCCGGGCGCCGCCCACGCGGGTGGAGACGCTGTCCAGCAGATCGGCGTAGCCCCAGATCAGCATGCCGCCCCGTTCGTACTGGATCTGCTGGGCCTGGTGCACCAGGGCCGTGCGTCGTTGCAGGTCGGGTTGGGCCATGGCCGCAAGAAACACCTCGCTGAACTGCGGGTCGTTGAAGTGGGTCTTGTTGGATACGGCAAAGGGCGCGTCGGTGTGGATCGCGCTGGCCAGGAACGGCGCGCCGATGCTGCCGCCGGTGCTCAGGGTCCAGTCGTTGCGTTGCGGGCCCTGGAAGGTCGCCAGGTCCACCTGGCGGACCTTGAGGGTCACGCCAATGCGCTTGGCCTGTTCGGCCAGCACCAGGGCCGAGATCAGGGCCGGCCCCGGGATGGTCACCAGCTCCAGCTCGAGGTTTTCCTGGCCGGCCTCCTTGAGCAGTTGCGCCGCACGCTGCGGGTCGTGGGGGCGGGGCCCCAGGCTGTGGTTGAAGGTCGGGTCGCTGGGGGCATAGAGGTCGTTGGCCACCCGGCCCTGGCCGTTCAGGGCGCGGCGCACCAGCTCCTCTCGATCCGCCAGCAGGCGGAAAGCCTGGCGCACCCTGGGGTCGTTGAACGGCGGCTTGTCCAGGTTCATGTCGAAGGACAGCCAGTTGCCGGTCACCGATTTCAGCAGCCGCACCCGCGGGTCGCGCTGCAGGACTTGCAACTGTTCGGTGGGCATCACGTTGGCCATGTCGATCTGCCCGGAACGCAGGGCCGCCAGGCGCGCCACCTGATCCTTGAAGTCGATGATCTCCAGTTCGTCGGCGTAGGGCTGGCCGTCCTTGTAGTAGTTGTCGAAGCGGGTGAACAGCGAGCGCTGGCCGGGGGTGAAGCTTTTCAGCTTGTAGGGGCCGGCACCCACCGGGTTGGTCACCGGGTGATAGTCCACCGGGACGATGCCACCGAAGTTGACCCAGGTTTCCGCCAGGGGCATGTAGCTGCGGCCCTCGCGAAAGCTCAGGCGCACAGTGCGCTCATCGAGCTTTTGCAGGTTGTCGCGATCGACCCAGTGCAGCAGCGCCGCGTAGGGCGAGGCCAGTTGCGGGTCGGTGAGGCGGCGGATGGAGAAGATCAAATCATCGGCGTCGATGCTCTTGCCGTGGTGGAATTCCAGGCCCTGGCGCAGGCGCAGGGTCCAGCTGCTGGCATCGGCATTGGGTTCGGCGAACTCCGCCAGGGCCAGGCGAGGTTGCATCTGCTCGTCCCATTCCCAGAGCTTGCTGTACAGCGCGAAGCCTCGGACGATGCCGCTGCCGATGGGTTTGTGGGCGTCCAGGTTGCCGCTCTGGTTGCCGTCGAGAATCCCCAGGCGCAGGCGCCCGCCGTAGCGCGGCTGGTCGCTGGCGACCGTGCCCGGGGCGCTGGAATTGTCTGCGTCGCAGCCGGCCAGCAGGCTGCTGCCCAGCAGCAGGCCGCCGCCGAACAGCGCGCTGTGGCCGAGAAAACGACGGCGGCTCAAGCCCGAGTAGTCCTGGCTCATGGCGTCAGGCTCCTGCCGGGCCGTTGGCGCTGCGCAGCTCCAGCGGCGCTTGCGGCTGACGGCTCAGGGCCGCGCGCTCGCCGCGAAAGTGCGGCAGGATGTGCTCGCCCAGGCGGTAGGCTTCCTCCAGGTGCGGGTAGCCGGCGAGGAAGAACAGGTCGATACCGATGGCGTGGTACTCGCGGATCCGCGCCACCACGTTTTCGTAGCTGCCCACCAGGGCGCAGCCCGGCGGTATGCCGATGTAGCCGAAGCCGGTCCAGACATTGGGGTGGATGAAGAAATCCTCGAAGCCCTGGGTCTCGTTCTTCTGTGCGAAGCCGTTCTCGTAGCTGAGCTTGCGCGCGGTGCGCAGCCCGGCATGGGCGGCCACGGCCTTGACCGCGCCCTTGGCGATGCCCTCGTCGAAGAAGCGCTTGGCCTCGGTGCGCGCCAGTTCCTCGGTTTCCCGGGTGATGACGTCGATCGACAGGCCGAAGCGGATATCGCTGCGGCCGTACTGCAAGGCGCGCTCACGAATATCGGCGATCAACGCGGCGATCTCGTCCGGGTGCTCGGCGCGCATCAGGTAGAAGTCGGCATGCTTGGCGGCGAATTCCCGAGCGGCGATGGACGATCCCGCGGTACAGATCAGCGGCAGCTCGGCCTTCTTCAAGGGGCCGCGCAGGCCGCCGCCTTCGGCGCGGTAGAACTGGCCCTGGTAGTGGAAGTTCTCGTTGTGCCAGTAGCCCTTGACCACGTCCATGAACTCGGTGGCGCGGGCATAGCGCTCATCGTGGTCGCTGAAGTCGCCGACCTGGCGCTGAATGGCGTCCGAGCCGCCGTTGATGATGTTCCACACCAGGCGATTGCCGGTGGCGCGCTGGTAGGTGGCGGCCTGCTGCACCGCAACCCAGGGCGTGTAGTGATAGGGCTGGAAGGCGGTGACGAACTTCAGGGTGCGGGTTTCCCGGGCCAGCAGCGAGCACACGGTCCAGGGCTCTTCGCCGGAGGGCGCGTTGACCATCAGCGCGCCGCCGAAGCCGTTGATTTCCGCGGCCCGGGCGATCTGCCCCAGGTAGTCGATGTAGGTGAAGTGGTCGCCGACGCTGAAGCCTGAGACGGCACCGGTGCTGGGCCCGCCCCGGTGCCAGTCGCCGCGGTTGCGCGGGTCGCCGGGGAGGAACTGGGTTTCGCCGTGCAGGGGCAGGCGAGTGAAGAATTCGATGCTCATGGCTGGGCCTCCTGGCTATTGCACGCTGGGGTTGCAGACGGGGGTAATGGCTTGGCCGTTGATCACCTTGTGGGCGAACGGCACCGAGTCCTTGAGGGAGGCATTGACCGTTTCACTGTGGCCCAGGCCCTTGTACAAGTGGCCCTCGACCACCGAGCCGGCCTTGCAGGCGTCCTGCATCAGGGCCACCTGGGTGGCGGCGGCCGGGGTCTTGTCCTCGGCGCCGGTGCCGATGAACACCGGCTGGGCGGTTTTCAGGGTCGGGTAGGACACTTGTTTCTGCCAGGCCGCCAGTTGGCTGCCCTGATAGTCCTTCTTGGCGTTGGCCGGGGTCAGGCCAACCCCCACCACGTCGCTGACCAGGGACGCCAGGCAACTGGTACGGGCCTGTTCGAACAGCGGCAGGGCCTTGTCGGTGTAGAAGTCCCGGGGGTTGATGCTGGGGTCGTACTGCTGGGCGGCCAGCAAGGTGTAGAAACCGTAGGCCAGGGAGGCATCGACCTTGTTCGGGTCCTGCTCGCCGACATTCTTCGCGCCGATGGTGTAGATCACCCCGGTGCCGATGCTGCCCTTGACCCCCAGGTCCGGTGCGTAGGTGGAGGCGTAGGCGGCCGAGGCGAAGGCGCCGGCGCCGCCCTGGGACTGGCCGACGATCAGTACCTTGTTGGCCAGCCCGGGCACCCCGGCGACCACGGCTTTGGCGGCGTCGAGAATGCCGTAGGCGGCCATGCGGTTGTTCAGCAGCGGATGGCCGCCGGGCACGCCCAGGCCCTGGTAGTCGGTGGCGACAATGGCAAAGCCTTCGTCCAGCCAGCGGCTCAGGTACTGCACGTCACGGTAGGAACGGCCCTGCCAGGACGGCGCGCAGACATCCGCCACGCCCACCGTGCCATGGCCCCAGGAGGCCACCGGCCAGCCGCCGGCCGGGGCCTTGCCCTTGGGCAGGAACAAGGTGCCGGAGACCACCACCGGGGTCTTGCCGTCGATGCCGTCGGTGGAGCTATAGAGAATCCGTTGCGCGCTGGCGGCGTTGGGCAGGCTCAGGGTGGCTTCCAGGGGTTCGCTGCGCAGCAGCTTGCCCGGGGTCGGGGGGATCGCGTCCTGCCAGGTGTAGAAGGCCGAGACCCGGCCGTCGCCCTGCAACGGGTCGGGCTTGGGCGCGTAGGTCGGGCCGGCCAGGGCCGACAGGGAGAGCGCCAGGAGGCTCAGGCCAAAGGTGAATTTTGCGGACAGTTTCATCAAGAAGACTCGTGCTCAGGGTTCAGGGATGGGTGGCGACCTGGCCGCGCAGGGCGGGCCAGTAATCACTCAGGTGCAGATCGATCAGTGCCTGGTTGGTGAAACCGGTGGCCAGGGCCGGGGTGATGTCGTAGGGCGTGCGGATCAGCTGGTTGGCCAGGGCGTAGTCGCTCAGCGCCTGATAGTGGGCCTTGAGCTGCTGGTCGCTCTTGGGTGCCCAGCGCTCCTTCCAGGCCACCGGGTCGCCCTGGTCGTCGCGGCGCAGCACGCTCTCGGCGGTGCCGGCGCGGGAGGACAGTTGGTAGTAGGCGTCCTGGTTCTGCTCCTGGGAAATCCACCAGGCGGCCTTGACCCAGGCGGTGGCCAGCAGTTGGGTAACCTCCGGGTGCTGCTCGATGAAACTGTCGGTGCCCCAGAGGTCGGAGACCAGGCGCCAGTCATTGGCCCCTTGCTTGGTGGACCAGATGATCCGGCCCACGCCCTTGTCTTCCAGGGCATAGGCCTCGCTGAGCAGCACCGCGGCGTCGACCTTGCCGGCGGACACCGCCGCCGCACCGACCTGGGGGTTGAGGTTGGCGATCTTGAAGTCGTCGAGCTTCAGGCCCTTGCTGGCCAGGAAGTTGCTGAAGGCGAACTCCCAGGGCCTGCCGCGATGCAGGGCCAGGCGCTGGCCCTTGAGGTCCTCGATGCTCTTGGCCGTGGACTGGGTGGGCACCACCAGGTAGATATTGTTGCCGCTGCCGCCGGGCACGATCAGCTTGCCCGGCACGCCGCCGGCGCCGGCGATCACCGACGGCAGGTCGCCACGCACGGCGAAGTCGATGCTGTTGTTGCTGAAGCCCTCGTTGATCTGCGGCCCGGCGCCGGCGTGGGGCAGGGCGATCCACTGCAGCTTGATGCCGCGCTGGCTCAGTTGCTGTTCCAGCCAGCCATCCTCGATCACCCGCCCGGCGATGCCGCCGAACACCGGCTTGCCGCCCTGGGTGAAGGCGACGATGGCAATCTTCAGCGACTCGGGGGCCGGGTTGGCCAGCGCCGTGACACTGATCAGCAGCCCGGCCATAACGGCCAGGGTATTGCGCCATAAACCTTGCATTGCACTCTCCCTCAAAAAATAAGCCCTCAGCCCCGCCAGCCCTGCGACAGATATCGCGGTGTTTCCTGTAGGAGCCGGCTTGCCGGCGAAGGGGCCCTTGAACCTTGCCTCGCCCTTGCGGACGCCTTCGCTGGCAAGCCAGCTCCTGCAACAGATATCGCGGTGTTCTCCTGTAGGAGCCGGCTTGCCGGCGAAGAGGGCCCTTGAGCCTTGCCTCGCCCTTGCGGACGCCTTCGCTGGCAAGCCAGCTCCTACGAGGGGCGGTGGTGGGTACTGGTGTCGGAAGGGATAGAGCAGATTGCATGCCAGGGCCGCTACAAAGCGCTGCAGGCCTTGCCCGGCAAGGGCTTCAGGCAGATCGACAGGCCCTGGCCCAAGCCGCCGCTGCTGATCTGCGAACAGGCAGGTGCTGGCCGATTGCTGCTCCAGCAGCAGGTGGGGAGCACCCTTCAGATATATTCATAAAAGGAATATCTAAAGATTAATTAATAATTATTTAGTCTAAATATCTTCGTGCACTATTGAGCCCGCGCTTTTACTGCCAGGAATGCACCATGTCGCTGATCACTCATCCAAACGCCCGTGAATTGACCAAGTCGGTACGGGCCACCGTTCTGGTGTTCAAGGACCCGCGCTCCCAGGAATTGCTCAGTCGCATCGAGCGCCTGGCCCCCAGTGAGGCCAATACCCTGATCATTGGCGAGACCGGCACCGGCAAGGAACTGGTGGCGCGCCACATCCATCACCTGAGCCGCCGCGGGCGCGAGCCCTTTGTCGCGGTGAACTGCGGGGCCTTTGCCGAAACCCTGGTGGAAAGCGAACTCTTCGGCCATGAAAAAGGCGCCTTTACCGGCGCCACCACCCACAAGGCCGGCTGGTTCGAAGCGGCCAACGGCGGCACGCTGTTTCTCGACGAGATCGGCGACTTGCCGCTGAACATGCAGGTCAAGCTGCTGCGGGTGCTGCAGGAGCGAGAAGTGGTGCGCCTGGGTTCGCGCACGCCGATCCCGATCAATGTGCGGCTGGTGGCGGCCACCAACGTCAACCTCGCCGATGCGGTGGTGGCCGGGCATTTTCGTGAAGACCTGTTCTACCGCCTGCACGTGGCCACCATCCGCCTGCCGCCGCTGCGCGAGCGCCCGGGGGACATCCTGCCCTTGGCCGAATTCTTCCTTGAGGAACACTGCCAGCGCCTGGGCTACAACCGTGCATCGCTGACCGAAGAGGCTGAACGCAAGCTGCTGGAGCACAGCTGGCCGGGCAACATTCGCGAACTGGAAAACGCCATTCACCACGCCTTGCTGGTGTGCCGCCAGCAACGGGTGGCACCGGGGGATCTGCACCTGGTGGACATGCGCTCCTCCGGCATCCGCCAGGAACAGGCGCCCCTGGCCGTCCCGGCGCCTCAGGCGCCGGCAGACCTGGGCCGGGCCTTGCAGGCGCTGTTCGAGCAGAACATTCCCGACCTGTACGAGCACATCGAGGAAACGATCTTTCGCGAGGCCTATCGCTACTGCCATGGCAACCAGTTGCAGACCGGGCGCCTGCTCAACATCAGCCGCAACATCGTGCGCGCCCGGCTGGAAAAGATCGGCGAGTTGAACAAGCCCCTGGCGACTTCCGCTTCCTAGATCCGCTTCCTGGACCCGAGAACCGGCCCGGGGCTTTTTTTGCCCGGGGCGGTTGACGCCTGCCGGCTTGATCTTTAGTCTTTGGAATGATCATTCCAGAAAGGTAATAGCCGTGCGTCCCAAGGAGTTCGACCCCGAGCAGATTGCCGATGCGGCCATGCAGGTGTTCTGGCAGCGCGGTTACGCCGCCACGTCCATTCAGGACCTGGTGGAAGGCACCGGCCTGAGCCGTAGCAGCCTGTACAACGCCTTCGACAGCAAGCACGGCCTGTATACCTGTGCCCTCAAGCGCTACCAGCAGATGACCAGCGCCAATATCGAGCTGCTGGGCGCCGACGCACCCGCCAGGGAACGGGTCCGGCGGTTGCTGATGCGCATCGTCGACAACGAGCTGGAAGACACCCGGCGCCTGGGCTGCCTGGCGGCCAATGCCTCCCTGGAAATGGCCGGGCAGGACGCGGCGGTGGCTCAGCTCGTGGCGCAGAATTTCCAGCGTATCGAGGCGGCCCTGGAGCAGGTGCTGCGTCGCGGCCAGGAGCAGGGGGAGATCGACCCGCAGAAGAATCCCCGGGCCCTGGCCAGCTTTGTGGTGTGCACCGTGCAGGGCTTGCGGGTGCTGGCCAAGGGCAGCCTGGCGGAGCAACGACGCCAGCGCCTCCTGGATGTGGTCGAGGTGGTCCTGGCCAGCCTGTAGCAGCCGGCGTGCCGGCGAAGGGCCCCTCACAATGTGCATCAGGTTCCAGGGCGTCTTCGCTGGCAAGCCAGCTCCTAAAGGGCTGGGCTTTTTTTTGCCTTTTATTGGAATGATCATTCCATAATTAATTCAACACGGGAGAGACACAGATGGCCAAGCAACCAGGATCCATTGCGGTATTAGGCATCGGCATCATGGGCGCCGCAGTGGCGCGCAATCTGCGGCGCAAGGGCTTTGCGGTACGGGCCTGGAACCGCACGCTGCAACGGGCCCAGGCGCTGATCGCGGACGATATCCAGGTGTTTGCCGAGCCCGCTGAGGCGGTACGCGGGGCGCAGGTGATCATCACCCTGGGCAAGGACGGCGCCGCCGTGCTGCAAGCCATGCAGCAGGCACGGGACGGTTTCGAGGCTGGGGCGCTCTGGCTGCAGATGGCTACCGTGGGGATCGAGGCCAACGACGAACTGCAAGGCTTTGCCCGGGATGGCGGGCTGGTCTTCTACGATGCCCCGGTGCTGGGCACGCGCCAGCCTGCGGAGCAGGGCCAGCTGGTGGTATTGGGCGCGGGCCCCGAGGCTCATCGGCCGGCGTTGCAGCCGCTGCTGGAGGCCATCGCCAAGCGTGTGCTCTGGGTTGCCGAACAGCCGGGAGCCGGCAGCCGCCTGAAGCTGGCCCTCAACAGCTGGGTGCTAGCCCTGACCCACGGCGCTGCGGAAAGCCTGGCCCTGGCCAAGGGGCTTGGGCTGGACCCGGCGCTGGTGGTGGAACTGGTCAGCGGCGGGCCCCTGGACAGCGGCTATTTCCAGGCCAAGACCCGGGCCATGCTCAGTGGCGACTACAGCCCGAGCTTTACCCTGGCCAACGCCCTGAAAGACGCCGAATTGATGGTGGCGGCGGCCGCCAGAGCCGGGGTCCGGCTGGATCTGGCCGAGGCCGGAATCCAGCGTTTCCAGCGCGCCCTGGAGCAGGGCCATGGCGACAAGGACATGGCGGCCTCCTACCTCGGCTGAGCGGTTTCTTCTAGCGCTGATGCAGGCGCTGGCTTGCCAGCGAAGGCGCCCGTGAGTCGGGCGCAGGGTCTGAGGCCCATTCGCCGGCAAGCCGGTTCCTGCGGTGATTTCTGGTCTTCTTGTGTGAGCATTCTTTCATGAACATTTGCGTACCTTTGCCGACCGCCTCCAGCAGGTTGCCGGTCTGGCGCCTGCTGGCCTTTACCCTGGCCGGTTTCATCGCCATCGTCACTGAGACGCTGCCTGCCGGGCTGTTGCCGCAGATCAGCCAGGGCCTGGGCATCAGCGAGGCCATGGCCGGGCAGTTGATCAGCCTGTATGCCCTGGGCTCGGTGGCGGCGGCGATTCCGCTGATCGCCGCCACTCGCAGTTGGCGCCGTAGGCCCTTGCTGTTGCTGGCCATCGGCGGCCTGTTGCTGTTCAACAGCCTGACCGCGTTGTCGACCCACTACCTGCTGACCCTGGCCGCGCGCTTTGCCGCGGGCATGGCGGCGGGGCTGGTCTGGGGCCTGCTGGCCGGCTATGCCCGGCGTCTGGTGGTGCCCGAGTTGCAGGGCCGGGCCCTGGCGGTGGTGGGCGTGGGCCAGCCGATCGCGCTGTGCCTGGGGGTTCCCCTGGGGGCCTGGCTGGGCACCCGCATGGATTGGCCGCAGATCTTCTGGGGGCTGTCGCTACTGGCTCTGCTGCTGTGGTTCTGGGTGCGCCTGGCAGTGCCGGACTACCCCGGCCAGCCGGCCCACCAGCGCCAGCCGATCGCGCGGATCTTTCTCACCCGGGGCCTGCCCCAGGCGCTGCTGGTGATCTTCGTGTGGATCCTGGCCCACAACATCCTCTACACCTATATCGCGCCGTTCCTCGCGTCCCTGGGCCTGGCGGCCTCTCTCGACCGGGCGCTGCTGGTGTTCGGCCTGGCCTCCCTGGTGGGGATCTGGTTCATCGGGCTCGGGGTCGACCGCTGGCTGCGCGGGCTGACCCTGTGCAGCCTCGCCGGTTTCGCCCTGGCGTGCCTGCTGCTGGGGATCGCTGCCAGCCAGCCCTGGCTGGCCTGGCTCGGCATTGGCGCCTGGGGCCTGACCTTCGGTGGCGCCCCAACCTTGCTCCAGACCGCCGTGGCGGATGTGGCCGGGGAGGGGGCGGATGTCGCGCAATCGATGCTGGTGACCATCTTCAACCTGGGCATTGCCTGCGGGGGTATGGTCGGCGGCCTGCTCTTGCAACGCTATGGCGCCGCGTCTTTTCCCTGGGCGATGGCCGCCCTGGCGCTGGTGGGCCTGATGCTGGTCTGGGGCGCGCGCAGCCATGCCTTCAAGCCGGGTCAGCGCTCTGCCTGCTGCGCCTGAGGTTGGGCGTCGCGAGCCTGTTGCAGCAGGCTCGCCCATTCATTGGCGAAGCGGTGGCAGTCCCCGGGCCAGCGCGCGGTCAATAGATTGCGGTCGCGGACCACAAGACCGCGCTCGGGGTGCTCTGCCGAATCCCGGCGTGGCAGCCAGGGCCCGGGCAGAAAATCCGCCGGGCTGGCCAGGGCCGCCTTGATCTCTTGCTCGACGCTGTGGTCGTAGGTGCGGTAATAGCGCCCGAGCCACGGCGCGGTGACCAGCCAGGCCGCCAGCTCCATGGGCAGCCGGGTCGACCCCGGCATAGGACAGAGGGCTGCAAAAGGCCGGGTCGCGGGTCATGGCGTGGTAGCGCGCCAGGTCGGCCGCCGGGGTCATCAACAACGGGTTGAGCGGGCCGAACCCCAGGCTCACCAGGCGCGAATCGGCGTAGGCCGGCATCCCCAGGGGGGTGGCGAACTGCGCGGCAAAACCGGCGTCCCGGGCAGCCTGCCAGGGCAGGCTGCTTTCGCTGGGGTCGTAGTCGGCGTGGGGCAACAGAATCAGGATCATCGCGCGGGCTCGCAGCACCTAAGGGTGCGTTGCAGGTTAGCAGCCCCGCCAGGGGATGCCGGCACGCCGCTGTTGCGCCGTGCCGGCATTTGTCACTTGGCCGCGGCGGCGCGGGTGCGTTCGATGTCCTGCACCAGGCCGTCGATGCGTTGCAGTTGCTCGCGGTTGTCGTGGTTCCAGGGGTGAAAGCCCGGCTTGAAGAACTGCAGCCAGGGCAGGGCGATCCGCGGGAACACCCCCTTGGGGCCGTAGAGGTACTTGACCACCTGCCACAACCCGCGCCAGTGGCCGCCGCGACGGCGGTCGGCGATCAGCATGCGCACATGGAAGTCGAACACCACCAGCCAGAAGCCCAGGGTGGTGAACAGCATGCTCCCGGTGCGGATCAGGTAACGCTTGGGCCCGGGCTTGATCACGCTGTTCCAGACGTCGTAGGACACGGCCTTGTGCTCGGTTTCCTCCAGGGCGTGCCACAGCCACATCTGCCGGTAGCCCGCCACCGAATTGCCGAAGCGGCTGGGGTCGCGCAGCAGCAGGTCGGCGAGGATTGCCGTGTAGTGTTCCAGGGCTACGGTGATCGCGAGGTTGAAGGCCGGCGGGAAGTGCTTCTTCTGGAAATCGAGGAAGAAGCGCAACCGCCGGTCCAGCAGATGGGCCGGCAGCCCGGCGTCCTGCAGCAGGTCGTTGTAGCGCAGGTGCTCGCGGCTGTGCATGGCTTCCTGGCCGATGAAACCCTGGATCTGGCGCTTGAGCTCGGGGTCGTGAATCTGTTCGCGGTAGTGGCGCACGCTGTCCATGAAGAACAGCTCGCCGGAAGGAAACAGCAGGGACAACGCATTGAAGAAGTGGGTCACGTGGCTGCCTTGCTCGTGCCAGTCGCAGGCGCGTTCGGCAGGCAGTTCGACCTTGATGTCGCGGCGGATGGGCAGCATGGCTGTCGCTCCTCTAGACATGAAAAAGGGTGGGCGGCACTACAGGCCGCGTTCGTCCTGGGGCTCGTAGACCGCCGGCCGCGTCTTGCCCGGCTTGGGCGCCATGCGCCGGCTGGCCCATACCACCAGGGCCTGGTAGGCACTGGGCAGCAAGCGGATGAACAGGTCGAGCAAGTGCGCGTCGCGGCCGATCAGCACCCGGCGCTTGTTCTTGCGCACCCCCAGCAGGATCACCTTGGCGGCGGTTTCGGCGGAGGTGATGAAGAGTTTTTCGAAGTCGTCCCGGGCCTGCTGTTCGTTGTCGATCAGGAAACCCTTGACGTTGTCGCTGATGCGGCTGGTGCGGGCGATATCCGTGCGGATGCCCCCCGGGTGCACGCAGGTGGCGGAGACCCCGTGGCCTTGCAGGTCCAGCTCCTGGCGCAGGGATTCGGTAAATCCGCGCACGGCGAACTTGGTGGCGTTGTAGCCGCTCATGCCAGGCTGGGAGAACAGCCCGAAGACGCTGGAGGTGTTGATGATATGGCCGTCGCCGGATTGCCTGAGGTAGGGCAGGAAGGCCTGGGTGCCGTGGACCACGCCCCAGAAGTTGACGTCCACTATCCACTCCAGGTCCGCCAGGCTCGAACCTTCCACGGTGCTCGACAGCGCCACTCCGGCGTTGTTGAAGATCAGGTTGATCTGGCCGTGTTCGGCGGCGCTGGCGGCGGCCCAGGCGAACATCGCCTCGCGGTCGCCGACGTCCAGTTCCTGGCTGCTGATGCGCAGCGGCAACAGGGTCGCGGCCCGGGCCTGGGCCACGGTCTGTGCCAGGCCCTGGGGGTTCTTGTCGGCCAGGGCCAGGTGACAGCCCTCACGGGCCAGGGCGACGGCCAGGGCGCGGCCCATGCCGGAGGCGGCGCCGGTGATGGCGGCGACTTTACCGTTAAAGTTTTTCATTGAGAGCGGCCTCTTCAAGGTGCAGGGGGCGCGCGGCGGCCGGTGCGGCGGCGGGCTGGGTGTGGGGCAGGTGGCTGGCCTGGTAGTCCTGCAGTTCGAAGTGCTGCAAGGTCTTCTTGAAGCTCCAGGCGGAGCCCGGCCAGAGGGTGGTGTTCTGCCCGCTGCGCGGGTCCAGGTACCAGCTGCGGCAGCCGCCGGTGGACCAGATGGCCCCGGCCAGGCGCTGCTGCAGGCGCTGGTTGTACTGGCTTTCGACCTGGGGCCGGACTTCGATGCTGGCGATACGTTCGCGCTGCATCTGGCCCAGGGCCTTGAGGATGTAGTCCACCTGGGCCTCGATCATCAGGATCATCGAGTTGTGCCCCAGGCCGGTGTTGGGGCCGACGATCATGAAGAAATTCGGGAAGCCCGGCAGGCAGGTGCCCAGGTAGGCGTGGGCGCCCCGGGCCCAGCTGTCCATCAGGTCCTGGCCATGGCGGCCGAACAGCAGGCCTCGGGGAATCGGGTCGGTGGCCTGGAAACCGGTGCCGAAGATGATGCAGTCCACGGGGTGGCGGTTGCCGTCTGCAGTGATCACCGCGTCGCCGTCGATGCGCTGGATGTCATCAGTGATCAGCCGCACGTTGCCCCGGGTCAGGGCCGGGTAGTAGTCGTTGGAGATCAGGATGCGCTTGCAGCCGATGGTGTAGTCCGGGGTCAGGCGCTGGCGCAGCACCGGGTCGGGCACCTGTTTGCGCAGATGGCGCAGGGCCACGCGCTGCACCACCTTCATCAGTCTGGGCCGGCGGGCGAAGGCGATCACCCGGCTTTCCAGGGCCCAGTACAGCGCCGAGCGCACCAGCCGCTGGGTGAAGGGCAGGTGCTTGAAGGCCCAGCGTTCCACCGCGCTGAGCTCGCGGTCGGGCTTGGGCATGATCCACGGCGGGGTGCGCTGGAACAGCTTGAGCTGAGCCACCCGCGGGGCGATTTTCGGCACGAACTGGATGGCGCTGGCGCCGGTGCCGATCACCGCCACCCGCTTGCCTTGCAGGGCGTAGCGGTGATCCCACTGCTGGGAGTGAAACCGCTTGCCGGTGAAGGTGTCGAGCCCGGGGATGTCCGGGATCGCCGGGCGCGACAGGCCACCCATGCCGGAGATCAGTACCCGCGCACTGACTTCCCGACCATTGCTGAAGCGCAGGTGCCAGCGCTCCCGGGCTTCATCGAAGACCGCCTGTTGCAGGCCCATGTTGAAGTGCAGGTAGGGCGCCAGGGCGAAATCCCGGGCGCAGTTTTCCAGGTATTCGCGGATTTCCGGCTGGGGCGCGAACTGCCGGGTCCAGTTCGGGTTGGGCGCAAAAGAGAAGGAATAAACGTGGGATTGCACGTCGCAGGCGCAGCCGGGGTAGTGATTGTCGCGCCAGGTGCCCCCCAGGGACGCGGCGTGTTCGGCGACGAAGAAATCCTCTATCCCCGCTTGCTTGAGCTTGATCGCCATGCACAGCCCGGCGAAGCCGGCGCCGATGATGGCGATGTCAACGACCTCGGGGTCGTTGGGTGGCGAGTACGCATTCATGGTGTGTACCTCGATTGTAATGATGCTGCTGGGTGACTTTCGTCAGTGGGTGGAAACTCAGGATTGCACAATTTAAAATAATGTTTTAAAAATTAATTTAAATAAATTACCTGAAAATGTCACCTGCGCTGGTCGCCTGTGGATTTTGCGGGGCTCATCCAGGCCATGGGTGAGGCGTCACAGGCGGCACCAGGCCAGGGCGACACGCCACACCGCCAGGTCATTCCGATCACGGGCGAACGGCGCAGGGAAGCTGAGGGGGCGGGTTATGGAGTGGCTGGTAGCGGCAGCGGTATTCCTGGCGGTCAGTGCGGTGCTCTGGGTGGTGAGTTTTCGTATCAACCGCCGGATTGAAAGCCAGGTTCCGATCAACGGACGCTTTCTCGAGGTCGGTGGCGAGCGCATTCACTACACCGATGAGGGCAGGGGCCCGGCGCTATTGATGATCCATGGCCTGACCGGCTGCGGGCGCAACCTGACCCACTCCCTGGCCCCGCAGCTGCGCGAACGCTTCCGAGTGATCACCATCGATCGTCCCGGTTCGGGCTATTCCACCCGGGCCCGGGGCGCCGCGGCAGACCTGCCGGCCCAGGCCAGCCTGGTGGCCAGGTTCATTCGCACCCTGGACCTGGGCCAGCCGCTGGTGCTGGGGCATTCCCTGGGCGGTGCGGTGGCGCTGTCCCTGGCCCTGGACCATCGGCAATCGGTGTCCGGGCTGATCCTGGTGGCCCCCTTGACCCATCCGCAGCGCATGTTGCCGCTGGTGTTCCTGTCCCTGGCAGTGCGCCCGGCTTTCCTGCGGCGCTGGATGTCCCTGACCCTGGCGGCGCCCATGGCCATGCTCGGGCGCCGTGGCCTGGTCAAGTCGGTGTTCGCCCCGGACCCGGTGCCCGAGGATTTCGCCGAGCGTGGCGGCGGGTTGCTGGGGATGCGTTCGGACAGCTTCTACAACGCCTCCAGCGAAATCGCCGTGGTCAACCGTTCGCTGCCGGGCATGGTCAAGCATTACCCCAGCCTGAAGCTGCCGGTAGGGCTGATCTATGGCTCGGCGGACCCGGTGCTCAGTTACCGCCGGCACGGTGAGTCAATGGTCGGCAAGGTGCCGGGGCTGTCCCTGGAGATCGTCCAGGGCAGGGGCCACATGTTGCCCATCAGCGCAGTCGAGCGGGTGGTGGCCATGGTCCAGCACGTCGCTTCCCAGGCTGCGCCACAACGCAGCGCAACCATCCTGCACCCGCCGTTCGCGGCTTCAAGAGCAAGTTGAGGGCGTGGTGGGGGGCGGTTTCGAGCGCCCCTGCCGCGGCGTCGACAGCAGCTGTAAATGCTTCACGGGCGACATTCGAAACAAGCCGAAAAAATAGTTGACGAGCTAACGAACCCGAGCTATTTTTTTAAAAAAATGTTTTGAATGTTTTTTTTGAAAGTGCAATTGAGCGATTAAAAATAATGAAAATAACGCCATTTCACGCTTTTGTTTTTTCATCCCTTCACGCTCTGCACAGCGCAGCCGCGCTGTCCTTTATAGCACCTGTTTCGACTGCCATCCTGCGGAGGCTGCCATGACTGTTTCCGTGGCGGCACCCGGCGTCTGGACCGATAGCAAGCGTCACCTGTGGTGGCTGGGCACCTTGCCCATGATCACCCCTCTGCTGTCGGGGATCTTCGCCCTCACCACCGGGGTGCAAGTGTTCTGGTGGAGCGGGGTCCTGGTGATCTTCGGCCTGATCCCGCTGATTGACGGCCTGATGGGGGAAGATGCCAGCAACCCGCCTGAATCCGCCGTTCCCGATCTGGAAAAACAACCCTACTACCGCTTTATCGTCTACAGCTGTGCCGTGCTCTCGGTACTGTCTTTGGTGGTGACCGCCTGGATGGCCATCAGCGGGGTGGACTGGATCATCGCCGGCGGCCTGCTGCAACTGAGTGAACAACTGCACCTGCAAGGCAGCCTGGCGAGTTTCGCCGCCTTCCTCACCGAGCGTGCGCAACTGCACGGCAGTATCGGCTGGTTCACCTACCTGGGCATGGCGATGTCCACTGGCGCGGCCACCGGCATTGCCATCAACATCGCTCATGAGCTGGGGCACAAGAACCGCGGGATGGCCAAGTTCCTGGCCAAGCTGGCCCTGGCTTCGACCTTCTACGGGCACTTCTTCGTCGAGCACAACCGCGGCCACCATGTGCGGGTGGCCACCCCGGAGGACCCTGCCAGTTCGCGCCTGGGCGAATCCTTCTGGAGTTTCCTGCCGCGCACCGTGTGGTTCAGCCTGAGTTCGGCCTGGCATCTGGAAAGCCAGCGCCTGGAAAAACTCGGCCTGCCGACCCTGCACTGGAAGAACGGCGTGCTCAGCGCCTGGTTGTACAGCGTGGTGCTGTGGGGCGTGCTGATCGCCTGGCTGGGGGCGGCGGTGATTCCCTTCCTGGTGATCCAGGGGATCTACGGCTTCTCTCTGCTGGAGGTGGTCAACTACGTCGAGCACTACGGTCTGCTGCGCCAGAAACAGCCCAACGGCCGCTATGAACGCTGCTCGCCGCGCCACTCCTGGAACAGCAACCGGATCGTCACCAACATCTTCCTGTTCCAGTTGCAGCGCCACTCCGACCACCACGCCAACCCGACCCGTGCGTATCAGGCCTTGCGTCACTTCGACGAGTCGCCACAGCTGCCCTATGGCTACGCCACCATGATCGTCTGGGCCTATGTGCCGGCCCTCTGGCGGCGCCTGATGGACCACCGGGTGCTGGCGCACTACTCGGGTGATGTACGCCTGGCCAACATGCACCCGGCCAAGCGTGACGAGCTGCTCAAGCGCTACGGCTTCAGCAACACCGATTCAGACACCGCTCTTTAGTTGTACCGCTCACCCCTTCAAGTGCTGGTGAACCGGTCGTGTTCGCCTGTGATGTGCCCGCTTGAAGGGTGAGCAACGCAGTAGGCAGTCCTTAAGCAAGTTGACCGACAACAACAATAAGCAACTGTAAGGAAGTCACGGATGTCTATTTCACCGCTATTCACTGCCCAGTTGTTCGTGGTCCTGGTGGGGATCTCCCTGATGGGGGCCGCCGAAGCCGCGCGCATTGAACCGGCCAATACCGAGTTCACCGCCAAGGGCCCCATCAGCTTTGCCAAGAGCATCATCAATGCCGACTGCACCATCCAGGTCAGCGGCAAGGTCAGCCCCGACGGCAGCTTCGCCAGCGTCGAGAAAGTCGACTTCAGCGGCGGCCTCAAGTGCGGCCAGGTGGAAGCCACGCACCTGCCCTGGAAGCTGATCGCCAAGGATGAAACCAGCGGCGCCATGTCGGGTATCCAGGTCACCGTGCACGCGCCCCTGGTGGGCGGCGACTGCGGGCCGTCCACCGCCGAAGGCAGTTGGAACAACAGCACCGGAAAACTCGAAGCGGCCCAGGTCAGCCTCGACGGTGGCTGCACCATCAAGACCGTATCGATCCAGATGCCACCCACGTTCCGGGTTGCACCCTGACGCGCACGTCACACCTTTATCGAATTGAAGATTTGGCTGGAAAGGGAAGCTCGGTCGCTGTTCTCCGTGTCGTCTCGCTCAAGGCCATTACCCCGGCGAAATGAATCGCCATACATGTGAGGAAAAACAACAATGAAAGGCATCAAAACTCTCGTGTCCGCCACCGCCATCGTTGCCTGCTTGGGAGCTGCTTCCATGGCCAGCGCTGCATCCATCGCCATTGATGGTGCGAACCCGGATGGTCCGTTCACTACCCCTGGCGGCACCATCACCGTGCGCTCGCCGTCCTCGTTCAACCAGCCAGTGACCTGC
This sequence comes from Pseudomonas sp. GW823-FHT02C05, assembly GCF_058797595.1. Classification (NCBI taxonomy): domain Bacteria; kingdom Pseudomonadati; phylum Pseudomonadota; class Gammaproteobacteria; order Pseudomonadales; family Pseudomonadaceae; genus Pseudomonas; species Pseudomonas sp. GW823-FHT02C05. Next base: position 1,012,850 of record NZ_JBXAJU010000001.1, read on the forward strand.
AACATCAATTTCAGCGGCAACATCGCCGGCGGCGTGGCCAGCATCACCGGCGCCACCGTCAGCGGCAGCAACGCGCTGTGCAACCTGCCGAAGATCACTGGCTTGCCATGGACCCTGAGTGCCTCCAGCACCACCGCAGGTACCGTGACCAACGTGGGTTACACCATTTCCTTCTTCCCTGCCACCAACTGCGGTCCGACCACCATCAACGTGGCCTGGAGCAACGTGACTCACTCGCTGAGCCTGAGCACGCCTCAGACCCTGAGCGGTGGCTGCTCCGTGGATGTGCTGAACGCCAAGCCGTCGCCACAGGTCAGCGTGATTTAAGCGTTATCTGGAACCAAGGGCTGATCACCCGCTGAAGGACACCGCCTCGCAAGAGGCGGTGATCTGCAGATCAGGAGGGCCCTGTAGTGTCGGTTGCTATCGATAATAATAAGGAGTGGGGCATGAATAATAAGAAACAACAGTTGCAGATCGCGGTGGCACTCGCCCTGTTGGGGGGCTTTGGTGCGATCGGCACTGTTCAGGCAGGCGGCTTCACCACGCCTACCTACGGCGCTCCCGGATGGGGCCGGGCCTTCGGTGGTGGTTCGTTGTTCAAGAACGACCCCAGTGCGGCTTACAACAACCCGGCGGCCATGGCGTTTATCGATCAGAACGTGGCACAGATGACGGTCGACTACGCCCGCATCAAGATGAAATACAAAGGCGATGCCTACGATTATCAAGGGAACCCGGCCACCACCTTGCCGGTGGATGCATCCGGCGTCCCCACCAGCGGTCCGGTGCCCCTGGAGGGCAATGGTGGCCAGGGCGGCTTCACCGCCTGGTTGCCGACCGGCTTCATGGTAATGCCGATCAACGATCAGTTTGCCTTCGGCCTGAGCCAGGTGGTGCCCATGGGCATGCGCAGCACCTGGGATAACGACAATTCCAAGATCCGCGACTTTTCGGTGGATACCAAGATCGAGACCGTGGGCCTGACCGGCTCGCTGTCGTTCAAGGTCAATGACGACTTCTCCCTGGGTGCCGGGGTCATCGTCCAGCACAGCAAGGGCTTTGTCAGCCAGAACCTCAACCTGACCGGTGCCGCGGCGGTATCTCCCGGCCTGGGCGGGATCCCGCTGCCATCCGGCGTCGGGGCGAACCTGATGCGGGTCAAGGTGGACAATACCTCGGTAGGCTGGTTCACCGGCGTGGTCTGGAAACCCACCGACCGCGACACCCTGGGCCTGAACTACCACGCCAAGATCAAGAACAAGATGGACGGCAAGTACAACGTGCGTGCCGACGCGGTAGGCCGCCAGTACATGACCCAACCGGCCGGGCCCAATGGTGAAAGCCTGGTGGAACTGGCCTATCCCGGCCTGAAGCTGAACCCGGATGGCGCCAACGCCAGTGCCCAGCTGGACATTCCAGCCTCCGCCGGGCTGGACTGGGTGCACGTGTTCGATGACCGCTTCACCCTGGGTGCCAGCATGCTGTGGACCCAATGGTCGTCGTTCAAGGACCTGACCCTGAAGTCCGATGGCAATACCCTGGTCTCCATCCCGTACAAGTACAAAGACACCATGATGTATTCCCTGGGTGGCGACTACCGCTTCACCGACCAGTTGACTCTGCGGGCCGGTGTGGCGTACGACCAGACACCAACCCGTAACAGCACACGTGACCCGCGGATTCCCGACAACGATCGCTGGTTCACTTCCCTGGGCTTCGGCTATGACATCAGGGCGATCCCCGGCCTGACCATCGACGGCGCCTATTCCCGGCAATTCGTCAAGGAGGCCAAGATCAAGACCCAGAACGTGGACCGTCTCGGTGCCTCGCGCCTGGATGGCAAGGTCGACGCCAAGGGCGAGGTGGTGAGCCTCTCCGCGACCTATCACTTCTGAGGGTAAAGGCTTTACCCACGCCTCGAGATAACGGCAGTACAAAGGGATTGTGCTACTGCCGTCGGCGGGACGGGTCACCTCAGGACCCGTCTTGACCTGCCATTTCCCCAAGCCCTGGCTGACATCGTTCGGCCGTTGTGCGTTGCTGAAATCACTCAAAACAATATTTAAAAATAAAATTTGAAACTAGGCAGTTTCCTTTGTAGGGTGATCTTCGAGGGGCCGGCACAACGCCCAGGCTCCAAGTGGTCGTCTGCATAGAACAAGAGAGGTATTCCATGATTGTCTGGTTATTGGTGGGACTCGCCGCTGCGTTCGCACTGGCCTATCGGCAGGCCCCGGCATCCTGGTGGCTGGGCTCGGCCCTGGTCTGGCTGGGGGCAGGGCACTGGTTGGGCCTGGTGGGCTCGCTGGGCATCAGCCTCGCGGTGCTGCTGGTGGTGCTGCCGGCTGCGCTGCTGAGCGTCAAGCCGCTGCGTCGGGCCTTGCTGACCCGTCGTGCCCTGGTCATGTTCCGCAAGATCATGCCGGCCATGTCCGACACCGAGCGCGCGGCCATCGAATCCGGCACGGTCTGGTGGGATGCCGAGCTGTTCAGCGGCAAGCCCGACTGGTCGCGTCTGATAGGCGCCGCGCCGGCCAGCCTGAGCGCCGAAGAGCAGGCGTTCATGGACAACGAAGTGGAAACCCTGTGCGACATGGCCAACGACTGGGAAACCACCCAGGTCTGGCAGGACCTCTCGCCCAAGGCCTGGCAATACACCAAGGACGCGGGTTTCCTGGGGATGATCATTCCCAAGCAGTACGGCGGCAAAGGCTTCTCCCATTACGCTCACTCCCAAGTGGTGATGAAGCTCTCCACCCGCTGCTCGGCGGCGGCGATCTCGGTGATGGTGCCCAACTCCCTGGGCCCGGCCGAACTGCTGCTGCACTACGGTACCGAGGCCCAGCGCCAGCATTACCTGCCGCGCCTGGCCCGGGGCGAAGACATTCCCTGCTTCGCCCTGACCAGCCCCTATGCCGGCTCCGACGCCGGGGCCATTCCCGATACCGGCGTGGTCTGCAAAGGCCAGTTCGAGGGCCAGGAAGTGCTGGGCTTCCGGGTTACCTGGGACAAGCGCTACATCACCCTGGGCCCGATCGCCACGGTGCTGGGCCTGGCGTTTCGCGCCGAGGACCCGGACGGCCTGCTGGGCACCCAGGGCAGCCTGGGGATCACCTGCGCGCTGATTCCCACCACTCATCCCGGGGTCAATACCGGGCGTCGCCACTGGCCGCTGAATGCGGTGTTCCAGAATGGCCCGACCACCGGCAAGGATGTGTTCATCCCCCTGGAATGGGTGATCGGCGGTGGCGACCAGGTGGGCAACGGCTGGCGCATGCTGATGGAATGCCTGGCCGCCGGGCGCGCCATTTCCCTGCCCTCGGCCAACGTCGGCCTGGGCAAGGTGGCGGTGCGCGGCACCACGGCCTACGCGGCGATGCGCAAGCAGTTCGGCCTGCCCATCGGCAAGTTCGAAGGGGTGCAGGCGCCCCTGGCCCGCATGGCCGGGCACCTGTATGCCTGCGACGCGGTGCGCAAGGTCTCGGTGGCGTCCCTGGATGCCGGCGAGAAGCCCTCGGTGATCTCGGCCATCGCCAAGTACCACGTCACCGAGCGCGCCCGGGCCATGGTCAATGACGGCATGGACATCGTTGCCGGCAAGGGCATCTGCATGGGGCCCAACAACTTCCTGGCCCGGGCCTACCAGCAAAGCCCGATCGCCATCACCGTGGAAGGCGCGAACATCATGACCCGCTGCCTGATCATCTACGGCCAGGGGCTGATCCGTTGCCACCCCTATGTCTTTCGCGAGATGGAAGCGGCCCGGGATACCGGGCGCAAGGGCCTGGAAGCGTTCGACAGCGCGATGTTCGGCCATATCAGCTTCGTCTTCGCCAACACCGTGCGCGCTGCCGTGCACGCGGTCACTGGCGGGCGCCTGATCAAGGCCCCGGGCAATACCGACAAGGCCCTGGCCGCCTATTACCGGCAGATCCAGCGTCTGTCGGTGGTCCTGGCCCTGGCCTCGGACATTTCCATGGGCGTGCTGGGCGGTGCCCTCAAGCGCAAGGAAAGCATCACCGGGCGCCTGGGGGACATTCTGTCCCAGCTGTACATCCTGTCCTGCGTGTTGAAGCGCTTCGAGGACGATGGCCGGCCGCAGGCCGACCTGCCGCTGGTGCACTGGGCCGCCCAGGACTGCCTGCTGCGGGCCCATGAAGCCCTGGCCGAAGTGCTGGACAACTATCCGTCCAAGGCTGCCGCGCGGATCATCCGTGGCCTGAGCTTTCCCCTGGGCATTCCCCAGCACAAGCCGTCGGACCGCCTGCTGGCGCAAGTCGCCGAACTGGTGCAGACCCCGGGCCCGACCCGCGACCGCCTGCTGGCCGACTCCTACATCCCGCAGCCGGACATCGACAAGCTGGCCTATGGCGAACTGGCGTTCCGCCTGCAGCCACAGGTGGACCTGATCGAGGCGCGGCTCAAGCCGGCGATCAAGCAGGGCAGCCTGGCACCGTTGCCGATCTCCCGCGAGGCCTTCGTGATCTGGCGGGTCAAGGCCCTGGAGCTGCAGCTGATCAGCCCGGACGAGGACGAGCTGCTGGGGCGCTATGTGGAATACGGCGACCACGCGATCCAGGTCGACGACTTCCCCCAGGACTTCGGTCTGCTCGAAGCCCTGCAACAGCGTCAGGCGCACTTCGAGCAAAGCGCCAAGCCGGCCTCGCGCAAACGCGCGGCCAGCAGCGAAGACGCAGTGGCCGCCAGCGATTCGGCCTATTGACCCTCTACAGGATTGGATCGGGATCTCTTTATGTCTGACGGTTATCTTTCGTTCGTCAATTCCGGCTGGGGCCGCTGGCTGGCCCAGCGCACCGGCCTGCCGCAACCGGTGCCGCTGCAACGGCACCGCGAGGGGCAGGGCGGCAACCTGCTCAACCCGGTGGTCCTCGCCGCAGCGCCCGAGGGGCGCCTGCTGGGCGAGCTGCAACGGATCTTCGCCGCCACCGACACCGTGGCGGCCCAGGCCGCAAGTATCACCGCGCCTTCCACGGTGAAGGTCCAGGGCCTGGTGTTCGATGCCAGTGGGGTGGCCGACATCGCCCAGCTGGACGAGCTGTACCGCTTCTTCCACGCCAATGTGCGGCGCCTGACTGCCCACGGCCGGGTGCTGGTGCTGGGTACGCCGCCGGAGCACTGCAAGGAACTGGCCCAGGCGGTGGCGCAACGGGCCCTGGAAGGCTTCGTGCGTTCCCTGGGCAAGGAGCTGCGTCGGGCCATCACGGTGCAGTTGCTGTACGTCGAGCCCGGCGCCGAAGCCGAGCTGGACAGCAGCCTGCGGTTCTTCCTGTCGCGCCGCTCGGCCTATGTATCGGGGCAGGTGGTGCGCATCGGCGAGCCGGTGGAAGTGCCCCGGCACATCGATTGGCAACAGCCCCTGGGCGGGCGCCGGGCACTGGTCACCGGGGCCTGCCGCGGCATCGGCCTGGCCATTGCCAAGGTCCTGGCCCGGGAGGGCGCCCAGGTGGTGTGCCTGGACATTCCCCAGAGCGAGGCCGAGCTGCAGCAGGCGGCTGCCGGGATCAAGGGCAGCGCCCTGGCCCTGGACATCACCGCGGCCAACGCCGGGCAACGCTTGCTGGAGTTCGTCGGCGAGCACGGCGCCTTCGATATCGTGGTGCACAACGCCGGCATCACCCAGGACAAGACCCTGGCGAAGATGACCGAGGCAGCGTGGCGCAAGGTCATGGCGGTCAACCTGGAAGCGCCGCTGCTGCTCAGCCAGGCGCTGCTGGAAGGCCAGGGCCTGAATCCCGGCGGGCGCATCGTCTGCGTCTCGTCGATTTCCGGGATCGCCGGCAACCTCGGGCAGAGCAACTACGCCACGTCCAAGGCCGGGGTCATCGGCCTGGTGCAGAACCTCGCCCCTTTGGCGGCGCGCCAGCAGATCACGGTCAATGGCGTGGCCCCGGGTTTTATCGAAACCCAGATGACCGCGAAGATCCCGCTGATGATCCGCGAGGCCGGGCGGCGCATGAACTCCATGAACCAGGGCGGGCAGGCCGTGGATGTGGCGGAAACCATCGCCTGGCTGGCCCATCCGGCCTCCGGCGGGATCAATGGACAGGTGGTCCGCGTCTGCGGGCAAAGCCTGTTGGGGGCCTGAGCCATGAATGCTGATACCGCAATTCGCATCATCGAGCCGCCGCCCTCCCGGGGGCAGCTGCTTTACGACGGCATCCGCAGCCTGCGCAAGCCCAAGCCGGACGCCGCGCCCCAACTGCCGACGGAGCGCCTGGTGCGCCCGGCGGTAGAGCTCAAGGCCGACGAAATAGCCCGCTACGCCCGGGCCTGCGGCTTTCGCCGGGAACATGGGGTGCCGCTGGCGTTTCCCCACACCCTGGCGTTCCCGCTGCACCTGTTGCTGCTGACCCGCCCGACGTTTCCCTATCCGGCCAGCGGCATGGTCCACCTGGCCAACCGCATCCGCCAGTACCAACGGCTGGAGGAGGGCCAGGCCCTGCGCCTGGAAGTGTTCGCCGAGCGTTGGTTGGCCCATCCCAAGGGCCAGGCCCTGTCGATTGCCACCCGTGCCCACAGCGGTGGCAGCCTGGTCTGGGAAAGCGACAGCCTGTACCTGCGCCGCGGTGTAGCCGGGCCCATCGGCGAGCCCTGGGAGGGCTCGTTGCAATGGGATGAGCAGGCCTTGGTGCGCACTCAGCGCTGGAGCCTGGGGGGCGACCTGGGCCGCCGCTTTGCCCAGGTCAGCGGCGACTTCAACCCGATCCATACCTCATGGCTGGGCGCCCGGCTGTTCGGCTTCCGCCGGCCCATTGCCCACGGCATGTGGACCCTGGGCCGGGCCCTGGCGGCCCAGCAACCGCCCCATCCTCTGGCGGCAGCCCAGCTGGACTGCGAGTTCAAGCTGCCGATCTTCCTGCCGGCGGCGGTGACCCTGTGGAATCGCCTGCCGGACGGCCCGCGCCATGAGTTCGAAGTGCGCAACAACGCGGGGGACAAGCCCCACATGCGCGGTCTATTTATCTGGGGAGCTCGTTGATGGCTGAGTACAGTTTCAATCCGGCGCCGGTACGCCGGGTGGCGATCCTGGGCGGTAACCGGATTCCGTTCGCCCGTTCCAACACGGTATATGCCAATGACAGCAACCAGGACCTGCTGGTGGCGGCGTTGCAGGGCCTGGTGGATCGCTACGGCCTGTCGGGCCAGCGCCTGGGGGAGTTCGCCGCGGGGGCGGTGATCAAGCATTCGCGGGATTTCAACCTGGCCCGGGAAAGTCTCTTGTCCACCACCCTGTCGCCGCAGACCCCGGCCTATGACCTGCAGCAGGCCTGCGGCACCGGGCTTGAGGCGGCGCTGCTGGTGGCCAACAAGATCGCCCTGGGGCAGATCGAAGTGGGCATTGCCGGGGGCGCCGACACCACCTCCGACGCGCCCATCGGCATTAACGAAGGCCTGCGCCGCACCTTGCTCCAGGCCAATCGCGCCAAGGGCACCGGCAACAAGCTGCGCAGCCTGCTCAAGGTGCGCCCGGGGATGTTCTTCAAGCCGTTGCTGCCACGCAACGGCGAGCCGCGCACCGGGCTGTCCATGGGCGAGCACTGCGAAGAAATGGCCAAGCGCTGGCAGATCAAGCGCCTGGCCCAGGATGAACTGGCCCTCACCAGCCACCACCAGTTGAATGCGGCCTACCAGCGCGGCTTCTTCGATGACCTGATCACCCCGTACCGCGGCCTGAAACGCGATAACAACCTGCGGGCCGACGCGAGCCTGGAGAAGCTCGCCGGCCTGGGTCCGGCCTACGACCGGCACAACGGCACCCTGACCGCCGGCAACTCGACCCCGCTCACCGATGGCGCCTCGGTGGTGCTGCTGGCCAGCGAAGACTGGGCGGCGGCCAACAACCTGCCGGTGCTGGCCTACCTGCGTACCGGGGAAACCGCCGCGGTGAACTTTGTCGACGGCAGTGAAGGGCTGCTGATGGCCCCGGCCTATGCCGTGCCGCGCATGCTCGCCCGGGAGGGCCTGAGCCTGGAGGATTTCGACTTCTACGAGATCCACGAAGCCTTTGCCGCCCAGGTGCTGTGCACCCTCAAGGCCTGGGAGGACGCTGATTACTGCCGGGACAAGCTCGGCCTCGACGGACCGCTGGGCAGCATCGAGCGCAGCAAGCTCAACGTCAACGGCGGCTCCCTGGGCTGCGGGCATCCGTTCGCCGCCACCGGTGGGCGGCAACTGGCGACCCTGGCCAAGGCGATCCATGAGCGCGGCAGCGGCCGCGGGCTGATTTCCATCTGTGCAGCAGGCGGGCTGGGCGTAACCGCCATCGTCGAAAAATAAAATAACAAGGAGACTGCCAATGAGTGTCGTGAGCCTGCAACCCGTCGAGCGTATCTGGCTGAACGCTTACCTGCCGGGAGTGCCCAGCGATATCGAAGCCGAGATCGACCGTTACCCGTCGCTGCGGGAAGTGTTCCTCGAACACGTGGACAAGTATCGCCAACGGGTGGCCTATGTGAGCATCGGCACCGAGATGGGCTACGACCTGTGGGAGAAGCGGGTATTCGCTTTCGCCGCCTGGTTGCAGTCCAAGGGAGTGAAGAAGGGCGACCGGGTGGCGTTGATGATGCCCAACTGCCTGCAGTACCCGATCTGCCTGTTCGGCACCCTGCTGGTGGGGGCCGTGGTGGTCAACGTCAACCCGCTGTACACGGCGCACGAACTGCGGCACCTGCTCAAGGACAGCGGCGCCGAGACCGTGGTGATCTTCGAGAATTTCGCCCACACCCTGGAACAGGCGATGCCGGGCAGCCAATTGAAGAACATCGTGGTGGCCGCCATCGGTGACCTGCTGGGCACCTTCAAGGGCGCAGCCCTGAACTTCGCCTTGCGCCATGTGCAAAAGCAGGTGCCGAAATTCAACCTGCCGGGGGCCATCCGCTTTCCGGCGATGATGAAGCTGGCCAGCGTGCTGGAGCACCGCCCGGTGGAACTCAAGCAGGACGACATCGCCTTCCTGCAATACACCGGCGGCACCACGGGCGATGCCAAGGGCGCCATGCTCACGCACCGCAACATCCTCGCCAACCTGATGCAGGCCAAGGCCTGGGTCGGTGACCAGCTGGACGAGAACCAGCAGGAAACCAACGTCACCCTGTTGCCGCTGTACCACGTGCTGTCGCTGACGGTGAACTGCCTGATGTTCATGTGCCTGGGCGGGCGCAACATCCTGATCGCCAACCCGCGTGATGTGAAGCGGGTGCAGATGATCCTGCGCAAGGAAAAGTTCAGCGGCATCGTCGGGGTCAACACCCTGTTCAACGGCCTGCTGGAGAACGAAGAGTTTCGCGGCCGGGATTTCTCCGACCTGAAGTTGGCGATTGCGGGCGGCATGGCCACCCACACCTCGGTGGCCCGGCGCTGGAAGGAAGTCACCGGGGTGCCGATCATCGAAGGCTACGGCCTGACCGAGTGCTCACCGGTGGTGAGCATCAGCCCGATCGATATTGCGCGCATGCGCGAAGGCGATTTCACCGGGACCATCGGCGTACCGCTGCCTTCGACCTGGGTGCGCTTCGTGCGCGAGGACGGCCAACTGGCCGAGCTGGGCGAGGAGGGCGAGCTGCAGGTACGCGGGCCGCAGGTGATGAAGGGCTACTGGCAGCGCCCGGAGGAAACCGCCAAGGTTCTGGACCGCCACGGCTGGCTGTCCACCGGGGATGTCGGGGTGATGAACGAGCAGGGCTTCATTCGCCTGGTGGACCGCAAGAAGGACATGATCCTGGTCTCCGGTTTCAACGTGTACCCCAACGAGATCGAAGATGTGGTGGCCCTGCACCCCGGGGTGGCGGAAGTGGCGGCGATTGGCGTCGAGGATGATGTGACCGGCGAGAAAGTGAAGATCTTCGTCGTGCGCAAGGACCCGGCGCTGACCCAGGACCAGTTGCTGGCCCACTGCCGGGAATACCTCACCGGCTACAAAGTGCCGCGCTATGTAGAGTTCCGTACCCAAGAGCTGCCCAAGACCACCGTGGGCAAAGTCCTGCGCCGCGCCCTGCGCTGACCCGCAGGAGCCGGCTTGCCGGCGAAGAGACCCCTGGGCCTTGCGCCGTTCCCGAGGGCGCCTTCGCTGGCAGGCCAGCGCCTACAAGGCGTTGGGCAGGCGAACCTGGCCCGGTTGCAGGCCGAACACTTCCACGCCCTCCGGGGTCGATTGGCCCACGGTCACCGGCACCCGCTGGCCTGGTTGATCGGCCGTTGCCCGGTATTCCACGCTCATGCCGTCGGCGTCGCGCTGGATCGCCGCAGGCGGCAGCACGATGGCCTGGTCGTTGCGGTAGGTAACGATGGTCAGCCGCGCGCTCATGCCCAGGCGCACCCGTTGCAGTTGTTCGCGGCTGAGCTTGGGCACCGACAGGGTCACCGGGAATTGCGCTCCGGCACCTGCGGTTTCGTTGGGCAGGGCCAGGCTGCTGACGATATCCACCACGCCTTCCAGGCGTTCACCATCAAAGCCATCACCGAGAATTTCCACGCGCTGCCCCTGGTGGAGTTGGTTGATGTCCAGCTCCGACACCTTGCTGACGATCTTCAGCTGTTCGATGTTGGCCAGGCCGAACAGCACTTGCCCCGGGCTCAGGCGTGAACCGGTCTGCACCGGACCGTTGGCGGCACCGGCGGTGTTCGGGCCCGCGCCGCCATTGGGTGGCGGCACCACGATGCCGGCAAAGGGGGCGACCACGTCCTTGTGCTCCAGCAGTTTGCGCAGGGCGTCGTACTTGACCGTGGCGTTGGTCAACTCCATTTCGGCAATCTGCCGGTATTCCCCCGTGCCCTGGTTCAGCGCCTGCTGCAATTCACTCTGGGCGGCGGCCAGGTCCAGGCGCTGCATCTGTGCCTGTTGCTCCTGGTCGTTGAGCTCGTTGCGCGGAATGATTCCGCGCTGGAACAGGTTCTGGCTTTCCCGCAGCTTGCGTTCGGTATTGGCCAGGGACATCTGCGAGTTGCGCAGGGTACGGCGGGCCCGGGTGACCACGGCGCCGTTGTTCCAGTCCTGCAGCTCCTGGACGGTACGGCGGGCCTTGAGCAAGGTGGAAAGGGCTTCGCGCGACTGGATCTCCACCAGCCCCGGGTCCATCTGCAAAAGGACCTGGCCGGCCTCTACGCGCTGGCCCTGTTCCACCAGGCTGGCCTGCACATTGCCTTCGAACGGGGCGGTGAGGACCACGGTCTTTTGGGGTTCGATCTTGCCCACCAGGCCGATCTGGTGAGTCAGTACCGTGCCTTGCACGCTGACCCAGCGGGCCTCGCTGGCCGGAGTGCTGGCGGGGGACTGGAGGGTGACCAGGGCAGCGACGCCCACGGCGAGGGCGACGGCCAGGGCCAGCGCTTGCAGGGTATGGCGACGGCGCTTGCTCGCCTGCGGCTTGTCAGAAGTCATTGAGCGCAATGTCCCAGCTCTCCAAAGTCATGCCCAGGGTCAGGTCCAGTTGCGTCTGGGCGTTCAGGTAGGCGATCAGCGCATTGAGCCGGGCATTCTCGGCGTTGCGCAGGTCACCCTCGAAACTCAGCACCTGGAAGTTGCTGGAACGGCCGGCACTGAGCTTTTCCCGTTCGATGTCCAGCTTGCGCTTGGACAGTTCGCTGGCGCGCTGGGCAATCTCGTACTGGCGCCAGCGGGTGCCCAGGTCGCGCACCACGTTGTTGACGTCACGCTCCAGCACCTGGCGGGCATCGGCCAGGAGGATTTCCTGGTTCTCCACATTGACCCGGGCGTGGACCTCGGCCTGGCGGGTACTCAGGTCGCCAATGGGAATCTGCACCTGGACCCCGGCGTAGCTGTCCCAGCGCCGGTCCGAACCGTTGCTGGTGTCATTGTCATAGCGGCTGCGGGTCTGGTTGGCCCCGGCCACCAGGGATACGTCCCAGCGCGACTGGTCCTTGGCGATCACCAGGTTCAGATCGGCCTGCTGGCTGCCCAGCAGGGTAGCCAGGTATTCGGGCTGCTGGATCTGCGCAAGGCGCAGGGCCTCGCGCTGGTCGATGCTGATCTTGGCCGCCTGCAGGGCCTCGCTGGCGTGGATCCGGCTGGACATGTCCAGGGCCAGCAGACGCAGCAGCGACAGGCGGTTGACGTCCACCTGGTTGCGCGCTTCCTCCACCCCCAGCTCCTGGCTGGCGATGTCGGCTTCGGTCTGCACGATCTCGAACTCGGCCATGCGCCCGGCGCTGATCAGCGCGCGGTTGACTTCCAGCAGGGCATTGGCGCGCTTGAGGGCTTCCTGGGCGATGGTCAGCTGTTCCTGGGAGCGCAGCAGCTCGCGGTAGGTGGTAATGATCGCGGTGATCGTCTGGGCGACCCCGGCCTTGAGGTTGAGGCGGTTGCTTTGTTCGGTGATGCGCGCCAGGCGCAACGGCGCGGTGGTCACGTCCCAGCCGGCGCCGCGCAGCAATGGCTGGATGATCGCCAGGTCCAGGCCGTCGCTGCGCTGGCGGCCGGCCCGATCGGCTTTGTTCAGGTCCTGGATCCAGGCCATGCTCAGGCGCGTGCCGTACTCGCTCAACAGGCTGGTGGCCGGGGCCATGTTGAGGTTCTGCGTGGTGTCGCTGCTGCCCCGGGTGGTGCGGTAGTTGCCGGTGATCAGCAGCTTGGGGTTGAACACATCCTCGGCCACCCGCAGGTCGAACTTCTGCGCCACCCGCTGCAGGTACGAACTGCGGATGCTGCGGTTGTTGCGCAAGCCCAGGTAGACCGCGTCCCCCAGGGTCAGGTCGGTGACCTGCTGGCTGAGCAGGGCGCTGCGCGAGTAGTCGCTGCGCATGGTGGGAGCGGAAGGGCGATCCACCCGCTCATCGGCGCTGAGCGCCGGCAAGTACAAAAGGCACAGGCAGGCGAGTGTTCGCAGGCGCCAGTCATTCATCGCGCAACGCCTCCACCGGTTGCAGTCTGGATGCCGAAATGGCCGGGTACAGGCCGAAAAACAGGCCCACCAGCAGGGTGCTACCGATTCCCAGCGGCAGTGCGGCTCCCGCCAGGGAGAAGTGCCAGCCGGACATCCGGGCGTAGATAAAGGCCGAGGCGACCCCCAGTATCGCCCCCGACAGGGCGCCGACTGCGGTCAGGCTGACCGCCTCCAGCAGGAACAGGTTGCGGATGTCCTTTTGCCGGGCGCCCAGGGCCATGCGGATGCCGATCTCGCGGCGGCGCTCCGAGACATTCATCAGCATCACGTTCATCACCCCCACGCCACCCCCCACCAGGGAAATGCCGCCCAGGGCCATCAGCAGGTAGCCAAAGGTGCGGCTCTGCCGGGTCATGCCGTCGATGATCTGCTGCGGTACCTGCACTTCCACCTCACGTCCGCGCAGGATCTTTTTCAAGGCCTGGGTCATGGCCGCGGCGACCTGCTCCATGTTCTGGCCACCGGCGACCCGGGTCACCACGTTGTCGATCTGTGGCGAAGGGAAAATCCGCCGCATGCTGCCCTGGGGCAGGAACACCGAGTCATTGGCCTGGATTGGCACCAGCACCGCGCTGGGCTGGTTCTGCAGGATACCGATGACCAGGAACAGGTAGTCGTTGATCCGCACCCGGTCCCCCAGTTGCAGCGGGGCCCCGGCGGCGCCCAGGGTCTGAGCCACCTGATGGCCGATCACCGCATAGATTTCGTTCTGATCGAAGTCCGAGAGAAAGCGCCCCTCACGCAACTGCAGACGCATGGCCGGCGCCAGCTCGGCGGTCGCGCCCACCACGCTGGCGTTGGCGGAGCGGCCATTGCGAATAAGCGTGGCGCTGAGCAACACCGTCGGGGCAATGTTGATCAGGCTAGGCACCGCCTGGCTCAGCGCCCGGGTGTCCAGGGCCGCGGGCAGCGGCGTGCGGCTGTCGGCGCTGGCGGGAAAGCGGGCCACCAGGGTGTCGGTGCCCATGTTCTGGAAGATCGCCGCGGCGTCCTCGGCGGCGTTGTGGCCGATGTTGATCAGTGCCACCACCGAGGAACTGCCGATGACGATGCCCAGCAGGGCCAGGATCGAACGCTTGCCCAGGGTGCGCAGGCTGACGAAGGCTTCGTGCAGCAGCTGGCTGGCGCTTTGCTCGACCTTGAGGCTCATGCCGGGCAGACCTCCTGCACCACGCCATTGGTGACACGGATCTGCCGTTCCAGGCGCTGGGCGATATTGGGGTCGTGGGTGACGATGATCAGGGTCACCCGGCGCTCGCGGTTCAGCGCCAGCAGCAGGTCCATGATGTCCTGGGCGGTGTGGCTGTCGAGGTTGCCGGTGGGTTCGTCGGCGAGGATCACCGAGGGTTCGCCCACCAGTGCCCGGGCGATCGCCACCCGCTGGCGCTGGCCGCCGGAAAGGTCCGCCGGGCGGTGGTCGGCGCGTTGCCCGAGGCCTACCTGGTCGAGCATGTGCATGGCCCGCTCCAGGGAATCACGCCGGGCCACGCCGCGGTAGCTCAGGGGCAGGGCGACGTTGTCCAGGGCGCTGAGACGCGGCAGCAGGTTGAAGCTCTGGAACACGAAGCCGATCTGCTGGTTGCGGATCGCCGCCAACTGGTCGGGGCTGGCGCGGAAGATATCGTGGCCGGCAAAGTGATAGTCGCCGCTGTCGGGCAGATCCAGCAGGCCGAGAATGTTCAGCAGGGTGCTTTTGCCGGAGCCGGAGGCACCCAGGATGGCGCAGCTTTCACCGGCGTCGATGCAAAGGGAGACGTTCTTGAGAATGTGGAGCGGTTGCTCCGCCAGCCGATAGCTCTTGCCTATGCCCTGCAGGGAGATAAAACCTTGCTCGATTATCGTCTCTGTCATCGCTTACCGCGCCGGCTGGCTCGACTGGCTGCTTGAACAACCACGGGGCGCAGGGATCACGCAACAGGGGTATTCAGGGGCAGGGCCAAGCTCTGGTTTTATTTATTATTTTAAAAACATTGTTTGAATAGTAACTGCGTTCATCCTGCCACGCCAGCCGTCTGAACCGGGTAATTGAGGGCTTTTTCCAGGTTTTTTTGCGGAGAAACCCGCGGGTCACAAAAAGGCCGGTGGCCACCGTGACGGTCCCTCGGGCGCTTGCTTTTAGGGCTTCTCGCAGGTATAAAAAATCAAATTTTTTTTTAAAACACTGTTCGAACGGTCAGTTTTTCATCCCAGCAAAGGTTAGTCCTCCATGGTCGCCAAGAAACTCAGTGCCCCCAATGTCACCAAGACCCGACTGCTGGAAGCGACCGAGGCATTATTTATCAAGTACGGCTACGACGCGGTGCTGCTGCGCCAGATCACCGAGCGGGCCAAGGTCAACCTGGCGGCGGTGAACTACCACTTCGGCGACAAGGATTCGCTGATGAAGGCCCTGTTGATGCAGCGCCTGGGGCCACTCAATGATCAGCGCCTGGAACTGCTGGCCAAGTGCGAGGAACAGGCCGAGGGCCCGCTGGACTGCGAAACCCTGCTGGGGGTGCTGTTCGCCCCGGCCATGGGCCTCGAGCGCAGCGACGAGAGTGGCGGCGTGGAAGGGCGCTCGTTCATCCGCTTCCTTGGCCGGGTCTACAGCGATACTTCGCCCTTTATCCAGGAATACCTCAAGGAGCATTACCAGCCGGTGTTCGAGCGCTTCTTCAAGGCCTTTGCCCTGGCTTTGCCGGACCTGCCGCGCAACGAGCTGGGGGTGCGCCTGCAATTTGCCCTCAAGGCAATTTCCGGCGTCATGGCCGGCACCGAGCTGCGCCTGCTGATGCAGGCCATGAGCCTTGGACGCCCGGCCACCGATGCTGAAGTCATGGCCAAGCTCATCAGCCTGGTGTCGGCGGCGATTCGCGCCCCCATGCAGGACCCCGATTCCGAGCAGGCCCTGGAGAAAGTCCTCGATACCCAGCGCCTGATCCGTCAGCAATCCCATTCCCTGGCCGGCTGATTCCCGGCTGAGCCGCCCGGCCCCGACAGCGCAGCAGGATCATTCGGAGCGTCAATGGTTCTCGGGGCAGGTGCCCACATCTGCTAGGTTCTGCTCCTTGCATCTGCCTTGGAGCATTCGCCATGAGTTCCTCCCAACAGCATGTTCTGGCCGTCAACGGCATCGAGCTCAGTGTGCGGGTCAGCGGCCCGGAACACGGGCAGCCGGTATGGCTGCTGCACGGTTTTCCCGAGTGCTGGCATTCCTGGCGCCATCAAGTGCCGGCCCTGGTGGCAGCGGGGTTCCGGGTGTTCGTCCCGGAAATGCGTGGCTATGGCCGCAGCTCGGCTCCCGAGGCGGTGCAGGCCTACGACCTGCTGACCCTGTGCGCCGATATCCAGCAGGCCATGCACGCCTTCGGCCAGCAGCGGGTGTGCATCGTCGGCCACGACTGGGGCGCCCCCGTGGCCTGGCACCTGGCGCTGCTGGAGCCGCAGCGGGTGGCGGCGCTGGTGACCCTGTCGGTGCCCTTTGCCGGGCGGCCGAAACGCCCGGCCAGCGAGATCATGCGCCAGGTGCACGGCGAGCATTTCAACTACATCCTCTACTTCCAGCAGCCGGGAGTGGCCGAGGTGGAACTGGACGCCGATATAGACGCCAGCCTGCGCCTGTTCATGGGCAATGTCGGTGCATTGCTGCAACCCAAGCCGGCCGATGCCCGGTTGTTCGACGGGGTGACGGTGCCCGCAGGGTTGCCGCAGTGGTGCAGCGAGGAGGATTTCCAGGCCTATCGCCAGACCTTCGCCGGGCGCGGCTTTCGCGGTGCCCTGAACTGGTACCGCAATTTCGAGCGGACCTGGAAGCGCACCGAGTTCCTGGCCGATGCCCAGGTCCAGCAACCGACCTTGTTCCTGCTGGGCGACCAGGACCCGGTTGGTGTACTGGAAGCCCATACCCTCAAGCGCATGCCGGGCAAGGTGGCGGACCTTGAGCAGCACCTGCTGGCGGACTGCGGGCACTGGATCCAGAACGAACGGCCGCAGCAGGTCAATGCCCTGTTGCTGGATTTCCTGCAGCGCCGGTTCACCTAGGGAGCCCGCCGCCCCGCAGGAGCTGGCGTGCCAGCGAACGCGCCAGCAGGTGCGGCGCAAGGTGTTCGCCGGCAAGCCGGATGCTACAAGGCCGGGTGGTGCCAGCGAAGGGGGCCGATCAACCGAGCATTTCCCGCATCCGGTGCCAGAGCATGCCCAGGGCCAGCAGTGGTGCCCGCAGGGCCGGGCCGCCGGGGAAGGTCATGTGCGGCACGCCGCTGAACACGTCCAGGCCGCGACTGTGGCCGGCATGGATGGCTTCGGCCAGTAGCCGCGCAGTCCAGTGGGTGACGTTCAGGCCATGCCCGGAATAGCCCTGGGCGTAGTACACATTGGGGTACTGCGACAGGCGCCCGACCTGGGGGAAACGATTGGCGGTGATGCCGATCTTGCCGCCCCACTGGAAGTCGATCGCCACATCCTGCAACTGCGGGAAGACCTTGAGCATCTTGGGGCGCATGTAGCCGGCAATATCCGCCGGATCACGCCCCGAATAGTGGCAGGCACCGCCGAACAGCAAGCGCCGGTCCGCGGTCAGTCGGTAGTAGTCCAGGCCGACTTTCTGGTCGCACAGCGCCAGGTTGTCCGGGATCAGTTGCCTGGCCCGGGCCTCGGCCAGCGGCTCGGTGGTGATGATGTAGCTGCCCGCCGGCAGTACCTTGCCACTGAGCCGCGGCTCGAGGTCTTCCAGGTGGGCATTGCAGGCCAGCACCAGGTGCCCGGCAGTGACGGTGCCGGTCGCGCAGCGCACTTTCACACTGTCGCCGTGGGTCAGTTCCAGCACCGGGCTCTGCTCGAAGATCCTCACCCCCAGGGACGCTGCCAGCCGCGCTTCGCCCAGCACCAGCTTGAGCGGGTGCAAGTGCCCAGAGCCCATGTCCACCAGCCCCCCGGCATACGCCGAGGAGGCCACCACCTGCTGCATGTCCTGGGGCGCCACCAGCCGAGTGGGGTGGCGGTAGCCCAGCCTGACCAGGCTGTCCTGCTCGGCCTGGAAGGCGGCGAACTGGGCCGGGGTGTTGGCCAGCTCACAGAAGCCCCAGCGCAGGTCGCACTCGATGGCATGTTCGCTGATGCGCTGGCGTACCACCTCCACCGAGTCGATGCCGGCCTGCTCGAGGTATTTCACCCCTTCCTGGCCGACGTAGCGGGCAAAGCCTGTGACCTCGTGGCCAATGCCGCGGATCAGTTGGCCGCCGTTGCGCCCGCTGGCGCCCCAGCCGATGCGCCGGGCTTCCAGGAGGATCACCGAGAGCCCGCGCCGGGCCAGCTCGATGGCGGTGTTGACCCCGGTGAAACCGCCGCCGATCACGCAGACGTCGGCGCTCGGTTGGCCCTCCAGCGACGGGTAGCCGGGCAGGCTGCCGGCCGAGGCGGCGTAGTAGGAGCGGGCATGCCCGTTGGCGCTGCCCGAAAGGTTTGGCTGAATCATTTGTTGGACTTCACTTTGCTCCAGGAGCGGGTCATCAAGCGCATGATGGCCGGCGACTGGGTGGTGGAGATGTACAGCTTGTCGAGCACGGCCTGAGGTGGATAGACCTCGGGGTTGTTCACCAGGTCGGCCTCCATGTACTGCTGGGAAGCCGGGTTGGGGTTGGCGTAGCCGACATAGGCGCTGACCTTGGCGATCACTTGCGGGTCCAGTAGGTAGTTGATGAAGGCGTGGGCTTCCTTGACGTTGCCGGCATCGGCGGGAATCGCCAGCAGGTCGAACCACAGGTTGCTGCCTTCCTTGGGAATCGAATAGGCGATGTTCACCCCGTTCTTGGCTTCCCTGGCCCGGTTGGCGGCCTGGAACACGTCGCCGGAGTAGCCGAAGGCGATGCAGATATCACCATTGGCCAGGTCCGAAACGTACTTGGAGGAGTGGAAGTAGGTGATGTAGGGGCGCAGGGTCAGCAGCTTGGCCTCGGCCTTCTTGTAGTCCTCGGGGTTCTCGCTGCGCGGGTCCAGGCCCAGGTAGTTGAGCACCGCCGGGAACACTTCATCCGGCGAGTCCATCATCGACACCCCGCACTGCTGGAGCTTCTTGAGGTTCGCAGGCTCCAGCAGCACCGCCCAGGAGTCGATGTGGTCGATGCCCAGTACCTGCTTGACCTTGTCGACGTTGTAGCCGATGCCATTGGTGCCCCAGAGGTAGGGCACCGAGTACTGGTTGCCGGGGTCGTTCTGCTCCAGCAGGGCCAGCAGCTTGGGGTCCAGGTTCTTCCAGTTGGGCAACTGCGAGCGGTCGAGCTTGAGGAACGCGCCGGCCTTCACCTGGCGCGCCAGGAAGTGGTTGGAGGGCACTACCACGTCGTAGCCGGTGCGCCCGGCCAGCAGTTTGCCCTCCAGGGTTTCGTTGGAGTCGAAGACGTCGTAGATCACCTTGACCCCGGTCTTGCCCTGGAAGTCGGCGAGGGTGGTCTGGCCGATGTAGTCGGTCCAGTTGTACACGCTGACACTGGGTTGTGCCTGGACGGCGGTGCTGCACAAGACCGCTAATGCTGCCGGGACCACTGCTTTCAAAAGACGCATATCGACACCTCTTCGGGTTGTTTTTGTTGATTGCAGAATGCGGGTTGTCAGACGCTGAGCAGCAGGAACTCGCGTTCCCAGGAGCTGATCACGCGCTTGAAGTTCTCGTGTTCGGCACGTTTGACCGCCACATAGCCGCGCACGAACTTGCGCCCCAGGTACTGCTCGATGGTCGGGCAGTCCTCCATGTGTGCCAGGGCGTCCTCGATGGTGATCGGCAGGCGCAGGTTGCGCCGCTCGTAGGCCCGGCCTTCCACCGCGGCGCTGGGCTCGATGCCCTCGACCATGCCCAGGTAGCCGCACAGCAGGCTGGCGGCAATGGCCAGGTAGGGGTTGGCGTCGGCGCCGGGCAGGCGGTTTTCCACGCGCATGGCGTCGGGGCTTGCGGTCGGAACCCGCAGGCCCACGGTGCGGTTTTCCTCACCCCATTCGACGTTCACCGGGGCCGAGGTGTCCGGCAGGAAGCGGCGGAACGAGTTGACGTTGGGGGCGAACATCGGCAGCAATTTGGGGATGTACTTCTGCAGGCCGCCGATGTGGTGCAGGAACAGCTTGCTTTTCTCACCGTTGGCATCGACGAAGATCGGCTTGCCGGTGTCGATGTCCACCACGCTCTGGTGCAGGTGCATGGCGCTGCCGGGCTCGTCGGCCACCGGCTTGGCCATGAAGGTGGCGGTGACGTTGTGCTTGAGCGCCGCCTCGCGCAGGGTGCGCTTGAACACGGTGATCTGGTCTGCCAGGTCCAGGGCGTCGCCGTGGCGGAAGTTGATTTCCATCTGCGCCGGGCCGTCTTCGTGGATCAGCGTGTCCAGGTCCAGGCCCTGGGCTTCGCACCAGTCGTAGACATCTTCGAACAGCGGGTCGAATTCGTTGGCGGCATCGATGGAGAACGACTGGCGACCGCTTTCCGCTCGGCCGGAGCGGCCCAGGGGAGCCTTGAGCGGCAGGTCCGGGTCTTCGCAGCGCTGGGTCAGGTAGAACTCCATTTCCGGGGCGACGATCGGCTTCCAGCCCTTGTCGGTGTACAGCTGCAGCACTTTCTTCAACACGTTGCGCGGCGACAGTTCAATGGGGTTGCCGAATTTGTCGAAGGTGTCGTGGATGACGATGGCGGTGGGTTCGATGGCCCAGGGCACCAGGTAGATCGATGACGAGTCGGGGCGGCAGACCATGTCGATATCGGCCGGGTCCAGCAGTTCGTAGTACAGGTCGTCGTCGACAAAATCCCCGGTTACCGTTTGCAGCAGGACACTTTCCGGCAGGCGCATGCCTCGCTCATGCAGGAACTTGTTGGTGGGTGCGATCTTGCCGCGGGCAATGCCGGTCAGGTCGCTGACCACGCACTCTACTTCGGTAATCTTGTGATCTTTCAGCCAGGAGGAAAGCTGATCGAAAGGGGCGTTCATAAAGACCTCGATTATTGGTTTTATCTGCTCCGAGGTGAGCGGGAGTATCCCGGCAAGGCTTCCCCTGCGGCGCATTGGCGACTATCTTGGGCGAGCCTTGTTGTTCCATCTATCCACTTTAAGCAGAACCAAAACGCACCAAACGAGTGCGTAAGGTCCCCCGATGACAGCGTCCAATCCGCTTCAGGTCCAAGCGTTCAACACCTTCGATGTCGCCGATCAGATCCGTGCCACCCCGGGTTGGGTCCAGCATTACCAGCAGATGTCCCCTGGCCATTTCAACGGCCTGGTGCGCTACCTGGACCTGCAGGGCGTGGAGATCTACGAGGAATGCATGAACACCCGGGTCGAGCAGAATTTCAGTGCCCCCCAAGGCGCCCTGGCGTTCTGTTTCGACCGCAGCGACAACGCGCTGTACGTGCTCAATGGCGAGAGCCGCAATATCTGGATCACCCCGGAGAACTACCAGGAAGTGGCGGTGGTGTTCGGCCCCGAGTTCGTCCGCGGCCACGGCCTGGGTGTGGAGCGCCTCGACGGGCTGTTCATGGCGCCCCTCAACAGCCAGCAGAACGCCTTGTTCTGCCGCTGGCTGAGTTCGACCCTGACCCGCCTGTCCCAGACCCTCGACCCACCCAGCCGCGAAGCCCTGACCCAGCAACTCCTGGAGGACTGCCTGTACATCCTCGACAACGCCTGCGTGCGCCTGGACCGCGGCGGCCTGCAACGGCGCAGCGAGGAGCGGGGGATCATGCAACGGGTAGCGCAGTGGGCCGCCGACGTGCCCGAGGAAACCCTCAACCTGCTGGAGCTGTCCCAGGTAGCCGGAGTGTCCCTGCGCCAGTTGCAGAGTGCGTTCAAGGCCTTTACCGGGATGGCCCCCAGCCAATGGCTGCGCCTGCGTCGGCTCAACAGCGCGCACCGCGAACTGCTCAGCCGAGGGCCGACTGAGACCACGGTGGCCGAGGTGGCGATGCACTGGTCGTTCTGGCACCTGGGGCGGTTTTCCAGCAGTTACCGGGCGCTGTTCAAGGAGCTGCCGAGCCAGACCTTGAAACGCAGTGCCGTGGCGCGTCGCTAGGGCGTGCGCCCGGGCCTTGCGGGCAAGCCCTCAGTACACTTGCAATGACTGGTTGAGGTCGCGCAGGGCCTGATCCAGCCGGGCCACGGCGCTGGACAATTGCTGCTCCTGGGCCGCCTCGGCCACCAGCTCTTCCAGGCTGACGCACAGCTCCAGCAAACCTTGGGTATTGAGCAGGTAGGCCGTGCCCTTGAGCTTGTGGGCGATGGCTTTCAGGGCCTGGCGATTGCCACTGGCCAGGGCCTTGCTCAAGGCCTGCAGTTCCTCGTTGTTGCTGTTGATCACGTGCTCGGCCAGAGCGGCGTGGATGTCGCCGTTCAACGACGGCACCGCGCTCTGCGCCTGGGGGGGCGTCAGGCTCAGCTTGGGGATCAGGCGGTTCAGCCCGGCAAGGCTGATCGGCTTGGTCAGGGCACTGTCCATGCCCGAAGCCAGGCAGCGTTCCAGTTCCTCAAGCTGGGCGCTGGCGGTCAGGCCGATGATGGTGCAGGGGCGCACCCCCATCTGGCCCTCCATGCGCCGGATCGCCTGGCTCATCTCATGGCCGCTCATCTGCGGCATGTTGCAGTCGGTGATGATGATATCCACGTCATGCTCCTGCCACATGGCCAGGCCTTCCAGGCCGTTGTAGGCGATCAGGGCCTCGTGTCCCAGGTAGTTGATCTGCTGGTTGAGCAGGTACTGGCTGGGCAGGTGGTCTTCGACGATCAACACGCACAGGGGCTGGTCGGTGCTGTTGAACACCGCTTGTTCCGCGCTGTCGGTGGCGCTGCTGCGCTCGTCGGCAACGCGCTGAAAACAGGCCTTGAAGGTCATGCGGGTACCTACGCCAAGTTCGCTCTGGACCTGCAGGCTGCCGTTCATCAACTGGGTCAGCGAATGACTGATGGACAGGCCCAGCCCCGACCCGGCGTTGGGGTTGCTGACCACGCTGTCGACCTCGAAGAACGGGGTGAAGATCTTCTGGATCTGCGAAGCCGGAATGCCCGGGCCGGTGTCGATCACTTCGACATGGAAGTCGAGAAAGTGTTCATCTTTCACCTGGCCCAGGCAACGGATATGGATCTCGCCCTGTTCGGTGAACTTGATCGCGTTACTCAGCAGGTTGGAGATGATCTGCTTGAACTTCAGGCCATCGATCCACACTTGCGCGGTGGCCCAGGCATCGAACTGCAGGTGGATGTCCAGGTGCTTCTGGCGGGCCAGGCCATCGAAGACATTGGCCACCGATTCGATCAGGTCCTTGAGGCTGGCGGCTTCCGGGCGCAGGGTCAGGCGCCCGGATTCGATCCGCGAGATATCCAGGATATGGCCGATCAGCGCCAGCAGGTTCTGCGCCGACTCGTAGGCGATATGCACGGAGCGGGTATTGAGTTCGCGGTCGTTGTCACGGGTCAGCACCAGCTCCAGCATGCCGACGATGGCGCTCAGGGGGGTACGGATCTCATGGCTCATGGTGGTCAGGAACACGGTCTTGCTGCGGCTGGCATGCTCGGCGGCTTCTTTGGCATCGCGCAACTGGTCGAGGATCAACTGGCGCTGCAGCAGGTCCAGGCGCTTGCGAATGATCCGTCGTCGCTGGCTCAGAATCCACCAGGCCGCCAGCACCAGCATCAGGCCCAGGCTGCCCAGGATTTTCCAGGTGAAGGCCGTCACACCTTTCCAGTAGCTGTCGTCGGTGCTGCCGCTGGCGCGCCAGCGACCCAGGATCTGCAGGTATTCCTGAGGGCTGATCTCGGCCATGGCCTGGTCGATGATGGCGATCAGTTGCTGCTGGCTTTGCGGTGCGGCGAAGGCGATCCGGGCTTCCAGGCCTTGCATCATGCCGTGAATCTTCAGGCTGTTCTGGAGCCTGAAGGACAGGTAGTAGTTGGCCAGGTTGGCCGGTGCCAGGGTGAAGTCCGCCTTGCCTTGGCGCACCCGGTTGAGGGCCTCGGCAACGGTGGATGTCTGCTGGACCCATAGCCGTGGATAGCGCTCGCGCAGGTCCTCGCTCTGCAGGTAGCCGGAGGCGAGCGCCACGGAGCCGATGGAGTCGCGGTTCAGCGGTGCCAGGGGCGGGGCGTCGGTCTTGCGCACAATCACATAGGGCGTGGTGACGATCGGCCGGGTGTACAGGTAGGACGCACGCCTGGGGTTGGCGCGGGCCAGTATGCTGAGGTCCGCACGGCCTTCGCGCAGGCGGGTGTCGACCTGCTTGAGCGAGCCGACCCGGGAGACCTCGAAGCGCAGCCCGCTCTTGCGCCGGATGAGGTCCAGAAGGTCCGAAGCGATGCCGTTGAACAGCCCGCGGCTGTTGAAAAACGCATAGGGCGCCAGGTCGTCGCTGATCACCAGCCGCACCGGCGGTGCATGCTCCAGCCAGAGCCGCTGATCGGCGTCCAGGCGTTCGCGAAAGCTGTTGGAGTCGCAGTTACCCGTACCGCCCCACATCTGCAGCGCCGATATCACCTGGCAGCGCTTGATGCCGCCCAGGGCTCGCTCGAGCAACTGTTGCAGGTGGGTATTGTCACGGGCCACGGCAAACCCGACCTGGATTTCCGGCAACCGTGCACTGTGGCTGATCACCAACTGGTCGCTGAACAATTGGCTGGATAGATAGCCGGTAGACAGCGAGTCCCCCAGGTAGATGTCTGCGTCGCCATCGAGTACCGAGCCCATGGCGGCGCGGGGGGAATCGTACAGCTGGATCAGGCCCCGTCCAC
Organism: Pseudomonas sp. GW823-FHT02C05; assembly: GCF_058797595.1. Classification (NCBI taxonomy): domain Bacteria; kingdom Pseudomonadati; phylum Pseudomonadota; class Gammaproteobacteria; order Pseudomonadales; family Pseudomonadaceae; genus Pseudomonas; species Pseudomonas sp. GW823-FHT02C05. The sequence continues at coordinate 1,037,499 of NZ_JBXAJU010000001.1, forward strand.
CGGTGCGCAGATAGAGCTCCAGGGCCATGCCGCGGGTGGCGGCGATCCGTGTCCTGGAGATGTTCGCGCGGTAGTCCCGCAGGTCACCGCTCTCGGCATACAGGGCCAGTTCGGTGACCGCGTAGCTCGGGCTCAGCCGGACCTGGTAATCCTCGGCTTCCACCTGGGTAGCGCTGTCTACCAGGTCGACCTCACCACTGCGCAAGGCGTGATAGGCGGCATCCGTATTGGGGTAGGTGCGGACTTCCACGGGGATCGCCAGCTCGCGCTGCAAGGCCCCCAGGTAGTCGGCCCCTATGCCTTCGAGTTCATGGCGCTGATTGATTTCCCGGTAGGGGGGCAGGTCGCCACTGACGATGCCGACCAACAGGGCCTCTTTGTTACGCAGCCAGGTCTGTTCATCGATGCTGGGGCGAATATCGAGGAAGTCCAGCGGCTGGCGGGCACGGATCTTCACCCTGTCCTGCGCGAATACCGGCAGGGCCAACCACAATATCAGTACGAAAAACAGCGGGCGCGGCGGTAACCTCACATCAGGTTACTCAGACCAGTTCGTTCTGCCTGGCGATGTTCACCAGATCCACCACCGAAGTGACCCCAAGCTTGCTCAAGATATTGATCTTGTGGCCGCTGACGGTCTTGTTGCTCAGGTGCAGTTTCTCGGCGATCTCAAGATTGGTCAGACCTTCAGCGAGCAGCTTGAGGACTTCCAGTTCGCGATTGGTCAACGCCGCCAGGACGTCGCTGCTGTGTTTGCCGCGGCCGCCATCGCTGAACGGCATCGACTTCTTTGGGAAGAACACATAGCCCTCGACGATGGTGTCCACTGCCTTGAGCAGTTTGGTCAGGGGTTCGTTCTTGCTCACGAAACCACTGGCTCCGGCCTGCAGGCAGCGCATGGCGTAGGTGTCGACGGATTGGGCGGTGAACACCAGCACCCGCACATCCAGGTTCGCCTGGGCGATGCGCTTGAGCACCGTGAGGCCGTCCATTTTTTCCAGGCTGACGTCCAGGATCACGATGTCCGGCCTCAGCGACAGGATCATGTTCAGGGCGCTGATACCGTCGGCAGTTTCGCCAACAATGGTGTAGCCCTGGGACTCCAGGGTTTTGCGAATCGCCTCACAGACTACCGGGTGATCATCGACGATCAGTACACTTTTACTCATGCCAGGTTATCCAGAATCAAAATATCTAGGTAATTAAGTGAGCCAACAACGGTCAGCGCCTTGATGAAATCTGAGGCTGGTTGAGATTTTTCTCTGACCCAGGGTGGATTTGCGGAAAGCTCAAATAAGAAAATGATGCCGAATAAGCCCCCCAGGGTCATCAGAATGTCACTGGCAGGCTAGCAGGAAGCAACCTGAGTACTGCCAAGAAAATTCCTGTTTTTGAATCCATTGCTTCGGGTTGACGGGCTCTTGGCGGCGATCTCGACTAGATGAATGCAATTCAAGACTATTCCTAAAGCCCATCCCCAACGCAGAGCCTATCTTGCCCTGTCATTCAGGCAGGCACAGGGCGAGCCTGAGTGGCGGGCAGCATTCTAGTGCACTGTGCCAGCAGTGTGACGGCCCACTATTTTCCTGAGGTCGAACCAAGCGATGTTGAAGTTAAGGGTAGGGGTACTGGAGCAACATAATATTGTCCGCCACGGTCTGTACAAGCATCTGTCCAGGCAGTCGGTTCTGTGCCTGAGCGAGTTCTTCAATTTCGCCGACATGTTGGAGGCCCTGGAACAAGAGCAGTTGGACGTGCTGATGATCGGCCACCTGATGGATAGCGACCCGGTTCATCTGGTACGAAACTTGAGTACCCGCTACCCCGATCTGAAAATACTCGTGCTGCTGAACCGTCCCGATCCTGTAATTGCCTCGCAGCTGCAGGCCGTGGGCGCACATGGGGTGATGTCCAAGACGCAGTCTTTGCCGGACTACGCTGATGCGCTGCGAAGCCTGGCCCGCGGCGAGCGCTATGCCATGCTCAGCGATGGCCGGGCAAGCATGGAAAAGCCACTCTACGACGCCTAGCCGAACAGGTCGCGTCGCCCTCGATTCAAGATTTTCTTTGGAAAACTTCAAGACGTTTCTTGTTATGGCTAGGCGGCCGGCGCTCTAGAGTACCCGGCACTGGTGACCTGAAAGACTGTCGCAAGGCCGTGACAGTCGGTGGGCCAGGACCACTTGGACGAGAGGCTTGAGAGGATGGAAAATCCAGTTCTGAAGACCACCATCGAACGTTCTGGAGGCGCTATGTCACTTGCCGTGAACAAGCCCTTGCGCATCGCAGTGCTGGACGATCACGCATTGATTCGCATGGCGATGCAGCTACAGCTGCAGAGCGTGGCGGATTTCCAGCTGGTGGGTTTGTATGCCAGCAGCGGCGAGCTGATCTCGGCCCTGCGTGATACCGAACTGGACCTGTTGGTGCTCGATTACCAGCTGCAGGAATGCGACCTGGATGGCCTGCGCCTGATCCGCCTGTTGCGCAACAAATACCCGCATTTGCTGATCCTGGTGTCCTCGGCCACCGAGACGCCGTTTTTCGTCAAGCAGATCATCGATATCGGAGCCAATGGCTTTCTCGGCAAATCACAATCCCTGGACGACCTGATTCCAGCCATCCGCACGGTAGCCAGCAAGCGGCTCTATCTGTCGCCGTTGCTGGCTTTCGCCGTGCAGCACCCGCCAATCGGCCCCGCCGCCGAGCCGGGCAGCCCGCCATTGACCAGCCTTGAGACCCTGTCCCCCAAGGAGAACGAAGTCTTGCGCTGCTTTCTGGATGGCCTGCGGATCTCGCAGATCGCCAGCAAGTTTTCCCGCAGCATCAAGACCATCAGCGGTCAGAAGCAGGCCGCGTTCAGAAAGCTGGGGATCCGCACCGACGCCGAGCTGTTCAAGGTGCAGCGCAAGCTGGACCTGCATATTGCTTCCCGCGAGCCGGCAGAGGACGCCTTTCATGATGAGGCCAGCGAGCCGACGCTGCCGCCGACCCGCAGCACCATCTAGAGCGGCAGTGACAGGCGTGAGCACTGATGCTCGTTTCCAGGCCTTGAGCTATTGACGCGCCCCGCGTCAATTGCTTGCGCCGAACTCATCGGCCACTACAGAGTCGCTATGGCAAGCATCAAGAAGGTTGCGCTCACCATCCTGCTAAACCCCAGCATTCAGCGCGGGCGCGGTTTTCGAGGACATCGAGGGCAGGAGCGCTGCGAGGCCAGTCACTCGCTCAGCCCGGCGGCAGCAAGCGCAGCGGATCCACCGGCACGCCGTTGGCGCGGATCTCGAAGTAAAGCTGGGCGCGGTCGGTGTCCTGGGAACCGGCTTCGGCGATCTTCTGGCCCTTGATCACCATCTGCCCTTCCTTGACCAGCAGCCGGCTGTTGTAGGCGTAGGTGCTGGTGTAGGAGGGGCCGTGCTGGAGAATCATCAGGTTGCCGTAACCGCGCATGTAGCCGGCGAACGCCACCTTGCCGCCCAGGGTGGCGTGGATCGGCTGGCCCTGGGTGGTGGCGATGCGGATGCCCTGGTTGAGCTTGCCGGTGGGGGAGAAGCGCCCGATCAGCACTCCGCGCAACGGCCAGCTCCAGCCCTTGAGGGTGACCTTGGGCATGGGGGCAGGGGCCGGGGGCGCTGTTCGGCCCTTGCTGGCGGTGGTTCGCGACTTGCTGCTGACCACCCGGGTGGTCCTGGCCGCGCCGCCTACCCGCAGCACCTGGCCGACCTCCACGGTATAAGGCGCCTTGAGGCCGTTGAGCCGCGCCACCTCCTTCCAGTTGGTGCCGTTGCGGCTGGCAATGGAATACAGCGTGTCGCCGCGCTTGACCCGGTACTCGCCGGCCTTGAGGGGGCCGGAGTTGGAAGGGCTGGAGCTGCAGGCTGACAGGGTCAGGAGCAATGCGATGAAAAGCAATCTTGCGAACACGCGACATCCACTATGTCTTGACGGGGCCAAGGGGCCCGAAACTTCGGCATTAGCCAGGCCGATAAAGCCGGCAACTATACCTGTTTGCCGATGAAGAGGCGCGTTATAGACCGCTGCCACAGCGGTTAAATTCAATCCGGATGTCACAGGACGCTGATCTTTCCTGCGCCATGAACGCCCACGGCAATCTTTGTGAACCCTCGTCGCCTGCACCGCACTAAGGCAGTACAGACCGGGAGGAATCTTATGCAAGTGCAATACCTGTTGATCGTACTGGCCGTGATCGTGCTGCTGGCCGAGATCTGGGCCATCAGAAGCCTGCTGCGCAGCGGTGCGCGGGCAGAAAACAAGGGGCTGTGGATCGTGGTGATCATCTTCGTGCCGCTGCTGGGGCTGTTGCTCTGGCTGATGGTCGGCCCCAAGGCCCTGAACCGGGACGCGCCGGCCGAGCGCGGCAGAAGCTGAAAACGGGGGGCAAACCCGCTGAAGGGTTGAACACGACATGCCAAGAATTCTTACATCCCATGTGGACGAAGCCGAGCTCACCGAGCACAACGCCAAGATGTTCGGCTCGCCCAAGGAACGGCTGGACTTCTATCGTCGGGAGATCCAATACGAAACCAGCATCCTGGCCAACCGCACCGATGCCTACCTGACGGCCCAGGCATTCCTGGTAATCGCCTTCGCTTCGTGCATGGCCAACCTCAATCCGGAATGGGGCAAGCTGTTTACCCTGTCCGTGCCGCCTTTCCTGGCGTTGCTGGGGATCCTCAGCTCTCTCAATGCCTGGCCTGGCATTAGGGCCGCCTACGAGATCATCGATCACTGGCATTTCAAGCAGAGTCACCTGCTGCACAGCGAACCGGTGATGGGCCTGGCCTATGACGAATCGCCGCTGTTCTGCGAAAGCGAGTCGAGCCACAAGGGCTATCGCAAGTCGTTGCTGTTTTCCATGCGTTCGCCCTGGTTGTTCGCGGCGTTCTGGCTGCTGCTGGGGATTTGGGCGGTGTATATCCAGGTGACCAATCCGGGCTCCTGAGGGCGCAGGCTCGCTGCCTGCGCTGCGGGACGCAACGCTACCGGCCTATGGGCGCCAGCTGGCCGGTGTGCCGCGCACGCGAACGCGGCACCTGGGTGCCACGCTCGCCGGTCACTCAGTGCGGAGCGCGGGGAATGGTCTTGAGCAGGTCTTCGGGGCTGATATGGCCGACCACGGCCTCGGCGGCGCTGCCCGGTAGCGGCAGGTCGAGGATATGACCCTTGATCTTGCCCACCACATGCATTTCGCACGGCTTGCAGTCAAATTTCAGGGTCAGCACTTCATCGCCGTGTACCAGTTGCATCGGTGCCACCTTGGTGCGCACGCCGGTCACGCCCTTGGCCTGCTTGGGGCACAGGTTGAAGGAGAAGCGCAGGCAGTGCTTGGTGATCATCACCGGCACGTCGCCGTGCTCTTCATGGGCCTCGAAGGCCGCGTCGATCAGTTGCACCCCGTGACGGTGGTAGAAATCCCGGGCCTTCTGGTTGTAGACGTTGGCCAGGAATGACAGGTGCGATTCCGGGTAGACCGGCGGCGGGCTGCTTTCGGCCTTGCGCGAGCCCCGTGGGTGGGCAGCGATGCGTGCGGCGTCCAGGGCTTCGATGACTTCCCGGCGCAGGGCCTTGAGCTGGGAGTTGGGGATGAAGTAAGCCTGGGGCGCGTCCAGCTTGATGCTGGTGGCGTGGTAATGGGTGGTGCCCAGCTGGCCCAGCAGATCCTGCAGTTGCCCCAGGGCCTGTTCCGGCTTGTTGGCCACACCGAACGGGCCATCCAGGGCGACGCTGGCGCTGATGCCTTCCTCGCTGGTGGCGGTCAGTTCCAACCGTGCTTCGCTCAGGCGTGCCAGCCAGGACAGGCCGATGCGCCGCTCGGCGGAAGTGCGGGTCAAGGCTTGCTGCCAGTTGTGGTCGAGGTTGCGGCTCAGGGGGTGGTTGGGCCGCAGACGGCTCAGGGCTTCGGGCATCTCGTTGGGTTCGACCCGATAGCGGTAGCGTTTCTCGCCATCTTCTTCGAACTCGCCACGGGCCTCGGCGATGTTGGCGCGGAAACCCACCACCTCACGCTTAACCAGCAGGTTCAGGCCATCGCCATTGGACAACGGCTCGAAGGTCACCACCTGCAGGTCGCGCTTGCCGACCTTTTCCACGGTGCCTACGGGCAGCCCGGTGAAAGTCGGCGAGTCGAAGGCGCCGATGTCGATCTTGCGCTCGCTGACAAAGTAGTCGGTGCTGCCGCGGTGGAACGTCTTGTCCGGGTCGGGCACGAAGAAATGCGCGGTACGGCCGCTGGAGGCGCGGGCCAGGTCGGGGCGATCTTCCAGAACCGCGTCCAGGCGCTGGCGGTAGTAGGCCGTGATGTTCTTCACATAGGCCATGTCCTTGTAGCGCCCCTCGATCTTGAACGAGCGCACGCCGGCTTCGACCAGGGCGCGGATGTTGGCGCTCTGGTTGTTGTCCTTCATCGACAGCAGGTGTTTTTCATAGGCGATCACGCCGCCGTGCTCGTCTTTCAGGGTGTAGGGCAGGCGGCAGGCCTGGGAGCAGTCGCCACGGTTGGCGCTGCGGCCGGTCTGGGCGTGGGAAATGTTGCATTGGCCGGAGAAGGCCACGCACAAAGCGCCGTGAATGAAGAACTCGATGGCGGCATCGGTTTCGGCGGCGATGGCACTGATTTCCTTGAGGTTCAGCTCGCGGGCCAGGACCAGCTGGGAGAAACCGGCCTGGTCGAGGAACTTCGCCCGCTCCAGGGTGCGGATGTCGGTCTGGGTGCTGGCGTGCAGCTCGATGGGCGGAATATCCAGCTCCATCACCCCCAGGTCCTGGACGATCAGCGCATCGACCCCCGCGTCATACAGCTGGTGGATCAGCTTGCGCGCCGGTTCCAGCTCGTTGTCGTGGAGGATGGTGTTGAGGGTGGTGAACACCCGGGCGTGATAGCGGCGGGCGAACTCCACCAACTGGGCGATCTCGCCCACCTCGTTGCTGGCGTTGTGGCGGGCGCCGAAGCTCGGGCCGCCGATGTACACCGCATCGGCGCCATGCAGGATGGCTTCGCGGGCGATGCTCACATCGCGGGCAGGGCTGAGCAGTTCCAGGTGATGTTTGGGCAAGGACATGTTTTTTTAGTCAGGCTTATCAGGGTCAAGGCGCGCATTGTAGCGGCGAAACGCTTGCCCGGCACCCGTGTGCTGCCAGGTGGCGGCCACGCCTTGCGCGAGGCCGCCGATTGAAGCGCTGCCTCAGGCCTTTGCGGCCATTGCCGTGACTTCCACGCGCATGCCTTCCACCGCCAGGGCGGCCACGCCCACCGCGGCACGTACCGGCCAGGGCTTGGCGAAGAAACGCTGGTAGACCGCATTGAATGCCGCACGATCGGCCATGTCGGTGAGGTAGATGGTCAGGTGCATGACCCGGTCCATGGAACTGCCGGCGCGCTCCAGGGCCACTTTCAGCGCCTGCAGCGTGCACTCGCTCTGCAGGGTGATGTCCCCCAGTTCCAGGCTGCCGTCGGCGCGGGTGGGGATCTGGGTGGAGACCAGGATGCCGTTGAAACCGACCACGTCGGAGGAGATGGAATCGGCGTCCGGGTCGGGGGTGAAGCTCAGGTCTTGGTTGGCCATGGGGGTCTCTTGTTCGAGGGGAAAAAGGTTCGCAAGGATGAGTGGGTGTCGACTGAAGTTCAAGTTGTGAGGGGCTTTTTGCGGTCCTCATTCCATGCATCGTCCAGGTCTCGCTTCCAGGCGGCAATTCGTCGTGGGTCACACAAGGCCTTGGCCAAGGCCTGGTGCACTTCATAGTTGGGCTCGGTTTGACTGAGCCCATTGGTCCAGTCCTTCACCTGTTGATAGAGACTTTGGGTCGTCGTTGGGGCATCGTTTTTTCGCTGCCGGGTCAGGATGGACTTGTACAGCTTGCGGTTCTCGCCCTTGAGCTCTCGGGTCCAGCGATCTTCCAGGTGCAGGAGCCTGTTCAAGTTGTGGACCCGTTGCGCATCGGCTGCGCGGGTGCTCTTGAGCATGACGCTGAGCTTGGTGTCGTTGAACTCCAGCTTGAGCGTGCCGGCGGGGTTACGCCTGTAGGGGTGGAACCACTCCTCAAAGGAGCCGCCGCTGTGCACGGGATGTGCAGCCTTGTTCTGTGGACCATTGCACTCGCCGCAGATGGGGACCAGATTCTCCGCACACACCGCCAGCAAGGGGTAGGCACTCTTGGGTATCCAATGGTCGACTTCGACATTGCGCAGCTCACCTCCGCACATCACACAGACATGCCGGGCGTCCTGGTCCTTGTCACCCTTGTGAAGCGCAAGAAAGCTGTCGCAGAAGTGCTGGTATTTCAGGAGCGAGCTGCGCTCACCGGTAGGCGTACCGTCGGCAAGGTAGGGCAGTCCGTCTTTAAGCCCCTTGTTGTAGAACGCCTCCATCAGGTCCTGGAGGTTTTTTTGGTGGGCTTTGGCATACGGGTCGCCAGCGAAGGGGTAACCCACTGGCATCGCAGGAGCGATGGGCGCGGCCTCGAAGTATCGGCCAATCCGGCTGGTTGCATTGATCCAGTCACGCAGGCGGTCCTTCTGCGTGTCATTGAGTTCGGCCAGGTGGGCGGCCCGCTCCAGAAGCTTGTGGCGATTGAGCTTCTTGTTCAGAAAGCCCCACAGCCAACGGCTTTCTTCCAGGCTCAGGGGCAGCGTCTGCAAGTCGGCAGCCGTCAATTGCGCTGCCCGGGTCGTAGGCTGGCACAACCACAGGGCAAACACATGCATCATGTTCTGGCATGCCCTCAAGGCCGCGGAGCAGCCGACTGGCTCTATGGGTTTAAGCATCGGCATCACCCCGGCCTTTGTTGGCGGCCTGGAGCTTGTCGATCAAGCCATGCAGATCGGCTTTCAAGTCATCCGACTTCACATGTTCGATCAAGGCATTGAGGGTTCGAGCGTCCTCGGTCTGCTCCCAGTGATTTAGCCGGGCGCGCAGTTCGGAGCGATAAAAACCGGTGCCAAGCCGATTGACCACCGCCCTGAGTTGCTTTATTTGCTCGGCGGTGGGTACCTGCACTTGCTCCACATGGTCGAGAAAGGTTTCGATACGCCGCTGCGCACGGCTACCGATACTGTCTTGCGTGTGAAACAGATTCATCATCAGCGCCCCGGGATCCGTGGCGAATGTGCGGGTGCTGACCTGATTGGCCGAAGAGCTGCCATCCTCTCCTTTCTTGATAAAGATGATTTCCTCATCGAACACATCCGACAGCACGATGGCCGAATGGCTGGCAATCAGTACGCTGCTGGCATCCTCGCCCATGGCTTGCTCGATATTGCTGACAATCTCGCGCTTCCAGGCGTCGTTGAAGTGGGTTTCCGGCTCATCGAGCAGCAGCAGGGCATCCTGCTGACCCGCAAGCAGATGGAACAGCGCCCAGCGTCGCAGCACCATCTGCTCGCCATCGGAAAGGTCGGAGTAGCTCATGACCCCACTGTCGTTGGCGAACTCGTCCTCAGGCTTTTCATTGCGCCGCAATGACATTTCGATGCCGTCGATCAGGCCAACGGCCAGCCACCGGGACAACTCGTTGAAACGGCTGAACGCACTCTGGTTTGCCTCTCCCAGCATCAGGGTCAGGGCCTGATCCTGAGTGGCCGCCTGCGACAGTTGCTGGTTCAGGTACTGGCTTTTATCTACGGCTGGAACCGGGGCGTCCACATCAAAGTGCAATACCCGCAGGCGATCGCCGGGATCGGGTAGGGCAAGCACCTCGCCGGCCACCAGCAGCAGGTCGTGCATTTTGCTTTGCAAGGCCCGCGGTGCCGCCAGGGCCCGGTGCAGGTCCAATCGCAAGCGCACACTGACGAGCCGATGCCAGCCGGCCTTGGCGAATAACCCGCTTAGCCCGCGATCGTTACCTTCCTGCGGGCGTTGCTGCATCAGGTCCTGCAGGACCACGGCCAGCAACGCGGCATCCGGACGGCCGTCGCTCAGCAGGATCGGACGATCGAGCTGGTCACTGGCCTCGTCCTTGCCATGGGGCAGGGGAGACTGATCCTGCGGGGCAGGCTCGGTGCCATTCAATGACGCCTCATCCTGGTAGGTCCAGCCAACAGGACGTTCCAGTTCGAAGGGGTATTGCTCATCGGGCTTGAAGCGCAAGGCGCTAGCCACCTGCTCCAGCGGCGGGCGCCAGATGTCCTGCCACGGCCTCCAGGAGCCGGAGGTGTAGGCCAGCACCTTGGGCAGCAGGTCCGTCACGGTTTGCGGATAATCACCTTCCTTGATTCGTGGCGTGAACAGTGGCAACCGCTCTGTACCCAGTTGTTCGATGAGTGCCTCGAAATCGGCGCTGCCCGCGTTTTTTGCAATGGGCTCGCCCTCTGCCTGCCACAGGCTGGTGGACGCAGCAGTTCCTGAGCTCTTGAAAATCACGCTGCGCAGCTTGCCGCTGGCGACCGTGCCCAGTTCATAGACCAAGGTGAAGGCGAAGCCAGGCAGCCGGCCATCGGCCAGGGCGATATAGATCGAGGCGATGGCGCGCAGCAGATGGCTTTTGCCACTGCCATTGAGGCCCACCACGAAATGGATGGCGCAAGGTTGTGGCTGATCCTGGACCAGGGCTTCCCAGGGCGCATCCTGAGCGAAACACACCTTGAGCTGGCTCAGGGGGGCGTAGAGGTTCAGATTCAAATAACGCAAACGCATTTATTGTCCCTTGTTCGAACGGCTGACGCTGTCGCGAAAGCGCTTTGCATCCTGCATGGCGCTGTCTTCCTCGACGCGCCCCGAGTCGTTGATCCGATAGCTCCTGAATGCCGTCATGAACTCACCCTCGGTGCCTGTACCTGATCCCGGAATGCTCATTTTGCGGATCAGCCCCAGCGCTGCGATCTGTTCCAGGGTTCGGTGCAGGGACACCGTCGATAACCCTGATTGATGTTGTGCAGACACTAGGCTGTGGCAAAAGGCTTCGACCGCATCCTGATCATCTATCACCAAGGGGAACGGCAGTTCACTCAGCTCTTTCCAGACCTGGGACTGGAAGCTCGAGAGCTGGGCGGCGACTGTCGTACGTGCGCTGCGCGAGACACTTCTGACGGGCTCGGGAACCTCGGGCAGCACAGGGAGCACGAGGCGTGGCGGCGATGGCTCCGCAATGCCCCGGGTTTGCTGTTGAGCTCGCCATTTAGCCGAAAGACTGGAGGAAAAGGCCTCCGTCAGCATGGCCTCGCCAAGCCGCCGCGCCGTTTCCAGGGCATCGTTGATCCGCTCGATCGGGACTTTACGTAACAGGTTGACGATCGGCTTTTGCTGGTCGAGAGGGGGTAATGGCAGCTCAAGGCGCTCAAAGAAAGAGCGGTAGATCCGTCCGGGGATGCTTCTTAGTACTGATGCCGGCACATGCTGACGCAGCCACGACAACCTTATGAAGCAGGCCAGATAGTCCGCCAGTAGAACCTTGGTATTAGGGCGTAGCACCTGGAAGGCCGCCGAGGCGAGGGGCGTTGCGTATTCATCAGGGGTGACAGCGAAGGCAATGCCCCGTGACCTGAAGCTCTGATTGAGTGTAAACAGTACGTCATCGGCCTGGACTTCGGCGCAGGTAGGGGGCAGTTCTTCGAGCTTGAGCCTTTGCGGCTCTACCTGACCGGTTATGTGGTCAAAGCTTCGCGGGGAAAACAGCTCTGTCCTGGAAGGCCCCTGGTACTTCTTGGGATGGGCTCCCGCAGGGCTGAACTCGCAGATTGAAGATAACTTGACCCTGGGCCAGGCCTGAGCCTTCTCTCCAGAAACCAACAGTTGCAAGGCCAGAGCATCGGATAGGTCAATGACTTTGTTCAGTGCGTCCTGATAAGGCTCCAGCGAGGCCTTCTGCAGCAGTTGGATAAGGTAGTCCTGCTCTTGCAGCGGTGGCACTGGAATGGACAGGTTTTTGAAAAAACTGAGCGGAATGCTCAGTTGGCTTTGCGTGCCTCTATTGGTGTTCAACGCTGCCTTCTGGACCCAAGGCTGCTGGATGAAGTGCAGCAAGAAGGCAGGGCGTATCTGCGGACCGGCGCGCAGGGCCAGGAAGTATTGAGCAAGGCCAAGTTCGGTGACCAGCCCCGAGACTATTGTCGCTTGCATGGCGTCTCGGCCACGGGTGGCGATCAACACATCCCCATTTTTGAACAGCACGCCCTGGCGGGAAGTCTCGCCATAGGCCTGAATGCTGGAATTCAGGCTGGGACCAGTCAACTCGGTGATGAGTGACTTGGGAAAGAAGGTCACCGGGGTCTCTGGCTCCGGGCGCTGTATGCGCGGATTCAGCTCGCAAACGTCCAGTAGCCCGACTTCTTTCCAGGAGGGGGGCAGGGTCATTGCACCTCTCCGATCTCGTCTCGCAACTGGCGCAGTTGTTCAATGACTTTGAGTTCCAACTGCTCTAGCTCATCGATCAACTGCAAGGCTGTGTTCTCACCGGCGGATTTGGGTTGTTCAATGACCTTGTAATCATCAATGTCCAGGCTCCAGTCCTTGGCCTCGATGCAGTCTGGGTCCAGCGAGTCGGGAAATAGAGCTTCGGAACCTCTTAACTTGCGACGTACAGGAACCAGCCACTGTTTGACTTGGGTGCTGCTGCGCTCGATTACGTTATGGAGGGACGTCCAATAAGGACCTTCTTCGGCACCGGCTTGGAAATATAGATCCCTTCCGCGCTCCCAGAGCTCTGCACTCAGTTGACGTCTTCGGAAATGCACGAAGGCATCGAACAAGTCATTGTCCGCGTCAGCGGGCAGCTCCTTGCGCTTGTGGTCCATCGAGTGCCCATCCTGAGTCACCTCGTAAAACCAGACAGCGTCGGTTTGTGGTGGTGCAACGTGTGGCGAGGCCAGCGCTTGATGGTCGGTTACCTTGCGCACCACCAGTATCGCCGCCTTGATCCCGGTGTAAGGATTGAAAATCGCTCCCGGCAACAGAATCACGGCTTCCACTGAATGCCTGGAAAGCAGTTCGCGCCGCAGGTCGATCTGGGCTTGCGAACGGCCAACCAACAGGTTCTGAGGAATGATCAGCGCCGCGCTGCCGCCAACCTGCAACAGGTTCAAGGCGCGCCAGACAAACAGCAGCTCAACCTTATCGGAACGGTTGCCCTGATCATCCCGGGCATAGAAGGGCAGGTAGTTTGCGCCAGCAGCTTCCTGCGGGTCGATCCGGCCGCCAAATGGCAGGTCGCTCAGGACAAAGTCGTAACTCTCTTTCAGCCAGCGGCCCGCAGCCCCTTGAGAGTCACCGGTGACCAGGCTGTTACCTTGCATGCATTGTGGCGACTCGATGTCATGCAGCAGGAGATTGACCCAGCCAATCCGGGCCAGGGTATGGCTGAGGTCGATGCCCACCAGGGAATGGCCGTTATGGATCTGTTTTTTGGTAGCGGCCGACAACCTGGCATGCCTGGATAGCATGTATTGCTGAGCACTAACCATAAAACCGCCCGTGCCGGCAGCAGGGTCGATGATCCGTTGCCCGGGCAGGGGGGCCAGCAGGGCCACCATGAATCGGGTTATATGTCGCGCGGTGACAAGAGGACCGATGTTGCTGCTGGTCGAGCCTTGGGTAAACAGATACTCGAACACTTCCCCGGGTGAAAACCCTTCCTGGCGCTTCTGCCCGGGGTAGGGAAACAGCTCGTCAATGGCGTGCACCAAGCCCGTGAGAGCCTGGCTTTTGCTCGGGTCGAGCTGAAAGTAGGCGTCACTCAGCATGCCATTCAGGCCCAGACGCTTGGCCAGGGATGGATAGTTGCCGGTTCGCATTTCCAGGCTGCGCAGCCACGGAAAAATCTGGTCATTCAAGTAAGTGCCAGGGTCTCGATGCATCAGCAAGTTCTTCCAGAACGAGTGATGCTTGTTCGGGGGGTGGACCTCATCAGGCATGAGCACTTGAAAGACCGACGGCAGTCCCTCTTCATCGTCCGCAGAGGCAATGTCATCCAGGCGTTTGAGAAATATCAGGCAGGCAATCTGTTCAAGCGCCACGTAGGGCGAGGAGGCCAATCCAGCACCGGAAACCAGGTCCCAGAGCGAAGCAGCTTTGTTCTTGATCTCAAGAGGCAGCATCGTAGTCCTTTGCGATAGGGGCTGCTGTGCAGCGAAACGGCGGCAAGTATAAGTGGGCAATGCAATGAGCTGCCGGCAGCCATGGGTGTTTCGAACCAGGCACCGGGCAGTCTATGTCCCTTTTTCGACCTGGAACAGTTGCAGCAAGCCTTGCAGGGTGCTGTCGACGAAGCGCTGGTCGGTGGTGCCGGCGGGAAAAATCAGGACGCGATGGATCACCAGCGACGCCAGGCCGTGGGTATAGGACCAGCCGGCGAGGGCGGCTCGGCGAACCTCGGGTTGCTCCATGTCCAGCTCTAGGACTTCGGCGACGATCCGCCGCAGTTCGCTGAAAGCCTGGTCACGAGCGCCATGCAGTTCAAGGGGCATCTGGCCGTCGGCAAACTCGGGGCCGAACATCAGCTGGTACAGCGCCGGGTTGGCGCGGGCGAAGCTGAAATAGGCCAGGCAGGCGTTGCGCAATGCCTGCAAGCCGTTCTCGGAGCCGTGCGTGGGCAGCTCTTGGGCCAGCTCGCGAAAGCCTTGAGCCGCCAGGTGACCGATGAGCTCCGCGCGATTGGCGTAGTGGTGGTAGGCCGCCGTGGCGCTGACCCCGACCCGTTCGGAAACCGCCCGCAGCGACAGCTTGGTCGGACCCACTTGCTCAAGCATGTGTCGGGCCGCTTTGAGCAACTGTGGTGCCAGATTGCCCACGTGGTAGGCGTCCCGCGACCGCGGGGAGTGCTTGGTCATGTCAGGAGGGCCCCGAATGGCTTCGACTGGAAGGCGGAAAAACGCCGGAATCCTATCATGGGCAACAATCTTGACGATGCTAAGATTGGCTCGTAGCCTGGGCACCACTACAACAAGACAACCCCAGGATCAATCCCATGTCCGAACTCAAGCTTCAGCCTCAGGCCCACGCATCCTTGCAACGCTGGCACGCCATGGTCGCCGAGCAAGACCTGCGTGACTTGCCCGAACTGCTGGACCCCAAGGTGGTGTTTCGCTCGCCCATGGCTCATACCGCCTACCCGGGAGCCCAGGTCGTGGCGACCATCCTTGGCACGGTGCTCAATGTCTTCGAGGCATTCGCCTATCACCGTGAGCTGGCCTCCGCCGATGGCCTGAACGTGGTGCTGGAGTTCAGTGCTCGAGTCGGCGACAAACAGGTCAAGGGCATCGACATGATCCGCTTTGACGAGGGCGGCAAGATTGTCGAATTCGAAGTCATGGTGCGCCCCATGAGCGGATTGCAGGCCCTGGGAGAGGAAATGGGCAAGCGTTTGTCCAGCTATCTTGCTGCCAGCAAGGGCGCGCTGCCGGCGCCCTGATACTGCGGGTTATTCGAGTGTTTCACCGGCGTCTGGGGTCAGCCATGTCTCCAGCACCCGCCGGTCCAGCTCTTCCCAGTCGGCCATGCCCAGGACCCGGGTGGTGTTCAGGCCACGCAGGTAGCCACGCAATTGATAGGCGGCGATCCGCAGACTTTGCGGGTCGGCGCTGCTGTCACCCAGCACCTGTTCGTACTCCACCAGGTAGTCCGCCACCCGCTCACGGAATTCCGGGAGGACGGCGTCGCGAATCAAGTCAAAGGTGCGCATGGGGAAATCCTTTTTTTAGTTGTAGTCGGGCTGCCGGGCAGTCTGCCCGGGGGGCAACTATCGGTTCAAGTAATAGTGACAATCAAGCAACGCAAGTTCTGCTTTGGGCGCCAACCATGGACAATCGCCCCCGACCCAAAACCATGACCGCAACGGCAGCGCCCGTGACGCTGAACCGTTGCGCACCGAACCAGGCTGTACATTTTCAGGACTTACCGATGCGCCCTCTATTTGCTCCCGCCATGACCCTGGCCACCTTGCTGCTGGCCGGTTGCGCCACCGCGCCCAACGACCCGACGCTGGTCATGCAGACCCGGAAAACCCCGGCCGAATATGCCGAGTGCGTGGTGCCCAAGCTGCAAGGCAACGCCCAGAGCCCGACGGTTTCCCAGACCCAGCGCGGTTTTCGCATCGTCGTTGCCAGCAAGGTGGCGGCAGACAACGTACTGGAAGCCTACAAGGCGCCCAATGGCGGCAAGGTGTTCCTCTACGAGCGGCACTTGCTGGCCTCCAGCTTCGCCCCGTCGAGCTTCGAACGCGCGGCCCAGGAATGCCTGTAGCCAGCCGTGTTAAACCGCCTCTTTCAGTAACTTCTCGATCTGCGCCAGCTCCCAGGTACTGAGCAGGCTCACCGGGTCGGTGCCGAAGCGTTGCCGCGTATCGAGCTGCCAGACATCGCCTTCGGTGCTGCGGCAGCTCTGGCAGTGATGCAGATGCCGGCCATCGAAATCCAGCAGCAACTGCCAACCCTCGATATCCACCTGCACCTGGCCAGCGCCCGAATGGCTGGCGCCGGGCCGTAGGGGGTAAACGCCAAGGGCGGCATCGCGCAGGCGCTGGCAGACATCTCGGGCATTCAGGCAGGGCATGGGGCTCTCGCGGGCAGTGCAGGGACAAAGGCGCTCAGGATATCCATCGACTGCGTGGGTGCAAGTGTCGATTGGTCGCTGTCCGACGCTGGCCCGGGCCAGTGGCTGGCGAACTCACTGCACGCCTGAAATGGCGCCGCAAAGCCCAGGGCCTTGCGGCAACCCCTCGATCAGAAGCTGTAGTCGGCGGTGACGAACAACGAGCGCGGTTCACCCATCAGCCATTGCTGGCCGCTGTTCTGTTGCGCCGCGGCATAACGCCGGTCCAGCAGGTTGTTCACCTGCAGGCCCAGGCGCACGTCGGGCAGGGCCTGCCAGCCGAGGTTGGCATCCAGCACCGTGTAGCCGGGTACATCGACGCTATTGGCGGTGTTGGCATAACGCGCATCGACGTAGCGCAGGCCCATGCCGGCTTCCAGGCTCGGGGCCAGGGCCTTGTTCAGCCACAGGTTGGCGGTGCGTCGCGGCACGTTGGTGGGGCGATTGCCGGCCCGGGACACCGCTTTGCCAGAGACCACCTCATCGAAGTCGTCGTACTCGGCGCGCACCACCGAGGCGTTGGCCGAGACTTGCCAGCCGTGATCCAGGGCCAGCTCCAGCGAGGTTTCCAGGCCGTCGGCGGATTGCTGGCCGACCTGCTGCGCCAGGCGGGTCACCGGATCGGTGGTCAAGAGCTTTTTCTTGACAATGTGGTAGGCCGCCAGGGTCCATTCGCCACGGCCGTTCCAGAACTGCTGCTTGAGCCCGAACTCGGTCTGCTTGGCTTCGGTCAGGTCCATCTGCAACCGGCTCGGGTTGAGGCTGATCAGGTTACTGACCCCGTCTTCACTGGTGGAGTACTGGCCGTACAGCGACAGTTGATCGGTGACCGCGAACACCAGGCCGGCGCGCCAGTTGCCGCCGGTGAGGCTGCGATCGGTGCGGGTGCCGGCGCGCAGATCACTGCGATCGATATGGTTCTGGTCGCGGCGGATGCCGGTCACCAGCGACCAGCGCTCCGACAGTTGCAGGCGGTTTTCCGCAAACAGGGCGAAAGTGCGGGTGCTGCTGTCGGTCTGGGGCGAGAAGGGCGAGCGGCTCTGGAAGTAGCCCGGTGCCGGGTTCCACGGGTCGATATAGTCGCTACCGATATCCTTGTAGGGCGAGTTGTTGGCCACGCCGAAGCGAATCCTGTTGTACTCCAGGCCGACCACGGTCCTGCTGTCCAGGCCGAACAGCGAGTGGTTGAAGGTGAAGCTCTGGCGATCGCCGATCTGCTCCTGATCGTGCTTGATCTCCAGGTAGTCGCCGCGCAACAACTGCTCCCGGGAGCTGACCCAGTTGTAGGCTTCGGCGTTGCGCCAGTGGCGGCGGCTCTTGATGTAGTAGAGCTGGTTGCTGGCGCTGAGGTTGTCGCTCAGGGTCCAGTCGGTGTTGAGCCGGGTCCATTCGTCGTTGTAGCGCTGCACGGCGTTGCGCAGGTTGTAGTTCTTGTCCCGCAGGCTGTCGCGGTATTGGCCGGCAATCAGCGGCGTGCCGAAATAGCTGGCGGGTTCGCTTTCACCGCGCTCATGGGCCAGGGTGAAACCGAGGTCGTCGGTGGCTTGCCAGCGTAGCGCCGCGCTGAGTGCCAGGCTGCGTGACTGGCCCTGGTCGACCCAGCCATTGCTCTGCTGCTGGTTCAGGGTCAGGCGGTAGCTCAGGGTGTCGGTCAGCGAGCCGCCGCTGTCCAGGCCCAGTTGCTGGCGATCATGGGAGCCATAGCCCAGGCGCAGGCGGTTGTGGATCTCACCGTCGAAGGGCTTCTTGGCAATCACGTTGATCACCGCGCCGGTGGCGCCTTCCCCGTACAGCACCGAGGCCGGGCCGCGGATCACGTCGATGCGCTCGACCATCCACGGGTCCACCGGGAAGGTCTGGCTGCCGGCGCCGGTGTACAGGCGCGCGCCGTCGAACAGGGTCATCACCGAGGAGTGCCCGGTAAAGCCGCGGGCCGACAGTGCGGTATTGCCGTTGCCCGGGGTGGCGATGCTGGTGATGCCGGGGGAGCGGGTGACGGCATCCTGCACCGTGAGGTTGTTGCGGTTGCTGATGGCGTCGTTGCCCAGGCTGCTGGTGCTGGCCGGAGTCTCCAGGGCCGTGAGGTTCAGCCGCGAGCCGGCGGGCAGGGGCGTGTCCAGAGAGGTTTGCGGGGCGCTGGAGACTCCGCTCACTTGGGTCTCGGGCAAGACCAGGGAGGTTTTCTGTTCAGCCAGTGCCAGGGCCGGGTAGGTCATGCAAGGCAGGAGGGTGAAACACAGCGAGGGGCTCGCCAGGTGTTGCAGCAAGGAGGTGCGGGACATGCGATTCCTACTACTTGTAAGGAATGAATGAATCCCGGAGGGAACAACGCATAGGGAATCGCGGGCAGCCGCGCCCACGAAAACCGGACTGCGCCCGCCCACCGCGGGGTTGTCAAACGAAGTTGCAGGCCGGTCTCCGGGCTTGCGAGGGTCATGAGGCATTCACCTTCCCATGCCTTGGCACAGTGGTCTGTCGAATGCTTCGCTCGCTTACCGTTGCGGGGGCAGCGCCGGACTGATCATCGAAATGACGCACCGGCTTCCCGTTTAACCCCATGCACGGCGGCATGGGACACCTGAAACTGGCGCGCATATGAGCACTGCCGAGCCCTTGCGTCAATGGCATGTGGCCAGCTACGGCGGCGGTTTCAGCGCTTTATGCCAGGCAAGTCAATATATTGACCTATTTTTCCTGGCGCTTAAATAATCAACAAATATCGACGCATTATTGACGATTTTGCTTTTCTGACCCAGTATGTCGGCGCTGAGCGATTGATTATCTTGAGTTTTTTTTGACGCCAAAGCGCTGAACTCTGCTCCGAAAATAGGCGAAACAGCCTATGGCGCAGAGCAGCCACTAAAAACATGACGGCCAGGATGGCAAGTAGCCAGGGCTGATCCGTTGGCTGTGCTGGCTTCAGACGGCGTAGCCGCGATATTTCTCTTTGGAATGATCTATGTCTGCCGAACGGATACTGGTTACTGGGGGCGCTGGTTTTATCGGTTCTCACCTCGTGGATGCACTGCTGGCCAAGGGTTATGCGGTGCGGGTTCTGGACGACCTTTCCACGGGCAAGGTCGGCAATCTGCCCATGGGCGATGCTGGCCTGGAACTGCTGGTGGGGGATGCCGCCGATGCGGCACTCCTGGCGGATGCCGTTCAGGGCTGCGATGCCGTGGTGCATCTGGCTGCTGTGGCGTCGGTCCAGGCTTCGGTCGAAGACCCGGTGGCCACCCACCAGAGCAATTTCATCGCCACCCTGCGCCTGTGCGAGGCGATGACCGCGGCCGGTATCCGCCGCGTGGTGTTCGCCTCCAGTGCGGCGGTCTATGGCAATAACGGCGAGGGCACGCCGATTGCCGAAGACACCCCCAAATCTCCCCTCACGCCCTACGCGGCGGACAAGCTCGCCAGCGAGTACTACCTGGACTTCTACCGCCGCCAGCATGGGCTGGAACCGGTGATCCTGCGCTTTTTCAATATCTTCGGCCCGCGCCAGGACCCTTCATCGCCGTACTCCGGGGTGATCAGCATTTTCAGCGAGCGGGCCAAGGCCGGGCGGCCCATCACCCTGTTCGGCGATGGCGGGCAGACCCGCGACTTCGTCTATGTCGCGGACCTGGTGAAGATCCTGGTGCAGGGCCTGGAATGCCCTGCGCCGGCAGCCGATGCCACCAATGTCGGGCTCGGCGGGGTGACCACCCTCAACGATCTGATTGGCGCCCTGCAGCAGATCAGCGGCAAGCCGCTGCAGGTGAGCCACGGCGCGACCCGCTCCGGGGATATCCGCCATTCCAAGGCCGACAACCGCCGCTTGCGCGAGCGCTTCGACCTGGGCACGCCCAGCAGCCTGGCCGAGGGCCTGGAACGGCTTTACCGCAGCCTTTAGTTCGTTGCCTTAGGGGCGCGCCATGGCGGCTGCCCTAGAGCCTGATGTTGTGCAGATTGATCTACTGAAGAGTGAGTTATGGATATCGAGTTTCGCAGGGGGCATGTCTGCAAAGTGGTTCGACGCCTGTTTACCGCATTGGCCTTGTGTGCCACCAACACCCTGGTGCAGGCCGCGCCCGCGGCGCCCGCCAGTGTCGGGTTCTGGTACGCCGAGCAGCCACCCTTGCAGGAGCTGGCGCAGTTCGAATGGGCAGTGGTCGAGCCCGGCCATATGGCCAGCGCCGATGTCGCCACCTTGCGCAAGCTCGGCAGCCAGCCGTTCGCCTACCTGTCGGTAGGGGAGTTCGACGGCAACCGCGCTGCCCTGGCCAAGCAGGCCCTGGCCCAGGGCGCGAGCCCCGTGCGCAACAAGGCCTGGGACAGCCAGGTGATGGACATCGCCACCCCGGCCTGGCGCGAACACCTGTTCAAGCGTGCCAAGGCGCTGCAGGACCAGGGCTACGCCGGCCTGTTCCTGGACACCCTGGACAGTTTCCAGTTGCTCCCCGAGGCCGATCGCGAACCGCAACGCAAGGCCCTGGCCTCGTTCCTGCGGGAACTGCACAGCCGGCTGCCCAACCTCAAGCTGTTCTTCAACCGGGGCTTCGAGGTACTGGGCGAGCTCGATGGCGTCGCCTCGGCCGTGGCGGTGGAATCCATCCACGCCGGCTGGGATGCCTCGGCCAAGCGTTACCGCCCGGTTTCCGAAGCCGACCGCACCTGGCTTGAAGGCGAACTCAAGCCGCTGCGCGCACGCAACATCCCGCTGGTGGCCATCGATTACCTGCCGGCCAACCGTCGGGAAGAGGCGCGCAAGCTGGTCCGGCAATTGAGCCAGGAAGGCTTTATCCCGGTGGTCACCACCCCGGACCTCAACGCCCTGAGCATGAGCACGGTGGAAGTCCAGCCGCGGCGCATCGCCATGCTCTATGACCCGCGCGAAGGGGAACTCTACGATCACGCCGGGCACCGCATGCTCGGTGGCCTGCTGGAATACCTGGGTTACCGGGTGGACTACTTCCCGGTGGACGACAGCCTGCCTGCCTACAGCTTCGCCGGCCTTTACGCCGGGGTGGTGCTGTGGATGACCAGCGGCCCGCCCGAGGACAGCCGTGCCTTCTATAGCTGGGTCGGCCAGCGCCTGGATGAGCAGGTGCCCCTGGCGATCATGGCCGGCCTGCCGATCGAGGACCGGGCGCTGCTCAAGCGCCTGGGGCTGAACCTGGCGGCGCCGGGGGCTCGCGATGCCCTGCATGTGCTGAGCCAGGACAAGAGCCTGATCGGCGCCTTCGAGGCTCCGGTGGTGGCGCGCAGCCGCGAACTGACCCGCGTGAGCCTGCTGCCCGACGGGCCGAAACCAGCCCTGGTGCTGGGCGATGACAAGGGCGGCAAGTACGTCCCGGTGGCCACCGCCGCCTGGGGCGGCATGGCCCTGGCCCCCTATGTGGTGGAGGCCAATGTGGAGCGCAGCCGCTGGATCCTCGACCCGTTCGCCTTTATCCAGAAGGCCCTGCGCCTGCCGTCCCAGCCACGCCCGGACACCACCACCGAGAACGGTCGGCGGATCGCCACGGTGCATATCGACGGTGACGGTTTCCCGTCCCATGCCGAAGTGCGTGGCACCCCGTATTCCGGGCGCCAGGTGCTGGACGACTACATTCGTCCCAACCCGTTCCTGACCTCGGTCTCGATCATCGAAGGCGAAGTCGGGCCCAAGGGCATGTCGCCGTTCCTGGCGCGGGAGCTGGAGCCCATCGCCCAGGAGATCTTCGCCGACCCCAAGGTCGAAGTGGCCACCCACACCTACAGCCACCCGTTCTACATGCAGCCGGAAAAGGCCAAGAAGGACGAGGATTTCCACGCCGAATACGGCCTGCGCCTGAATATCCCGGGGTACAAGACCCTGGATTACAAGCGCGAGATCCTCGGCTCGCGGGACTACATCAACAGCCGCCTGACCACCGCGCAGAAACCGGTGAAGCTGGTCTTCTGGCCGGGGGATGCGCTGCCCAGCGCCGAGACCATCAAGCTGGCCTACGACGCCGGGCTGAAAAACGTCAACGGCGGGCAGACCATCCTGACCAAGGCCAACTCATCGCTCACCGGCCTGTACCCGCTGTTGCGGCCGACCTCGGGCGGCTTGCAGTACTACGCTCCGGTGATCAACGAGAACATGTACACCAACCTCTGGAAAGGCCCGTACTACGGCTTTCGCGATGTGATCGACACCTTCGAGCTGACCGATAGCCCACGGCGCCTGCGCGGCATCCACCTGTACTACCACTTCTATTCGGGTACCAAGCAGGCGTCGATCAAGGCCATGACCGACATCTACCAGTTCATGCGTGGCCAGCAGCCGCTGTCATTGTGGATGAGTGACTACCTGGACCGGGTCCACGGCCTGTACCAGGCAAGCCTGGCGCGGACCGCCAATGGCGACTGGCAGGTACGCGGCATGGACGGCCTGCGCACCTTGCGCCTGGACCCGGCGCTGGGTTGGCCGGACCTCGGCCGCTCGGTGGGGGTGGCCGGGGTGCGCGACTTGCCCCAGGGGCGCTATGTAGCCTTGAGCAGCGATCATGCGCTGTTGGCCCTGCGCCCCGAGCGCGATCCGCGCCCGGCACTGGAGCTGGCCAATATTCCCCTGCGCGACTGGCGCTATGTCAATGACCGGCAGGTGAGCTTCTCCTTTGCCGGCCAGTTCAACCTGGAATTCTCGGTGCGTTCGGCCAGCGCCTGTCGGGTCGAGGTCCAGGGCCAACGCTACGCCGGCAAGTCCGAACAGGGCCTGTGGCATTTCCAACTTCCCATGAAGCAGGTGAGTGATGCCCAACTCCTCTGCAACTAAGGCCAAGGCGCCCAGCGCGCGGCTGCTCAACCCCTGGGCCTTGCTGCTGGTGGCGATCGCCGTCGGCGTGCTGCTGTGGGCAACCTTTCGCAATGAAGAGGCGTTCCGCCCCAAGGGCGGGCAGCCGGACGAAGTGTCGGCCAGCTACGCCGAGGTGCTGCTGGCCGCACACCCGGAAAACAATGAGCTGCGCACCCAGCTGCTCGACCTGCTGATTCAGCTGGGGGACTACCCCAAGGCGGAAAAACACCTGGCCCAGTGGCAGCGGCCCGATCCGGCGCTCAAGGCCTACTACCGCTTGCAGCTCGATGCCCTGGCGCTGAACAACAGCACCGACAGCGCGGCCCTGCAGGCCCTGGCCGAACGTTTCAAGGCCTTTGACTACAAGCCGCTGCCATCGCCACAACTGGAGCGCCTGGCCACTTTGGCCCTGAGCGCCCAGGCCCCGGGGCTGGCGGCGGATGCCTATGCCGAGCTGGCGCGGCGCGACCCGACACGGCGCGAGCAGTGGCTGCCTGAAGCCGCCAAGTGGTACCAGGCCAGCGAACAGCCGGGGCGCGCGGCCGATCTCTATGTGCAGTTGCTCGATGCCAGCCAGACCCCCGAGGCGCGTCGGCAGTTTCTGCAACAGGCCTTCACCACCCTGGTGGCGGCCGATCGCGGCGATCAGGCAGTGGAGCTGCTGGCCCGAGAGCTGGCCGCACAGCCGGACGTGGCATTCGAACCGGCGCTGCTGGACCGCGGCGTGGATGTGGCCGTGGCGCACAACCGCGTGGACCTGGCGGAACAGTTCTTCAGTGCCTGGCGCAAGGTGCAGCCCGACAGCCCGGAAATCCTCGCCAAGGAATTCAAGCAGCGCCTGGCCTTCGGTGACCTGGCCGGCGCCCATGCGGTGGGCCTGCAACTGCTCGAACAGCGGCCGGATGACCCGCAGTTGCTGGAGCAGATGGCCCATCTCGCCGAATGGCAGGGCGACTCCGCCGCCGCCCTGGGCTACTGGATCAGCCTGAGCACGCTAAGCAAGGACCCGGCGCAGTTCGAGCACACCTGGCGCCTGGCGATGCAAACCTACGACTTCGACCGGGGCATCCCACTGCTGGCGGGGATCATGGACAGCCGCGCCCTGACCAACGTCGAGCTCGATGCCCTGGTCTACGCGCAAGAGTCCAGGGGGACGCCCGAGGAGGCAGAAAAGTGGCTGCGCCGCTATGTCGCCAAATACCCGAAACAGCGTCTGGCCTGGGTGCGCCTGTTGCAGAACCTGGAAAACACCGAGCAGTACCCGCAGCGCCTGGTGGTCTGGAACCAGTTCGCCAAGCGCTATCCGCTGACCAGCACCGAACGTGTGGACTGGGCCAACAACCACCTCAAGCTGTTCGATAGCCAGGGGGCCTGGAAAGTCATCACCGCGGTGGATGGCAACAAGATCAAGGACTTCAACTACTGGCAGTCCCGCGCCGCCCTGGCCTGGGACCTGGAACTGGACGACGAGCTGCAGCTGGCGCTGGAGAAGATGCTGGCGATCAAGGGCTCGCTCAATACAGGCGACGAAAGCGAGCTGATTGCCCTGTATCGCACCCGCGATCCGCGCAAGGCCCTGCAATTGACCGTCGACAGCTGGCGCCAGGGCCACAGCCCGCAGCGCCTGGTGGCCGCCCTGCAACTGGCCCAGGAACTCCAGGACTGGCCTCTGGTGGTCGATTTGCTCAAGGAAGCCGAGCAGTACCCGGGTGCCAGCGACCAGTCCCAGGTGCTGGCCGCCCGCGCCGCGCTGGCGGTGCAGCAGGGCCAGACCGATCTGGCCCTGCGCCTGTATCAACAGGGCTTGAGCCGCTTCCCGGACGACAACACCTTCCGTGAGCGGCTGCTGTGGCTGTATGTCGATCTGGGCCGCACGGGCGAGATCAAGCCGCTGTTGCAGCAATGGCGCTCCCTGGCCCGCAGTGACAGCAGCCTGTGGCTGCCGTTCGCCGCCGCCAGCCAGTTGCTCGGGCGCAATACCGAGGCCCTGGCCTGGTATCGCCTGTACTTGCAGGCCAACCCCCGGGACTGGATGGTCCAGGCCGCCTATGCCGATGCCCTGGAGGGCGCCGGTTATGCCGACTCGGCCCAGCGCTTGCGCCTGCGGCTCGATCGCCAGGTCAGCCCGGAGCAGATCCGCGCCACGCCCCAGGGCTATGCCACCTGGCTGCGCCTGCTGGCCAGCAGCTATTCGTCACGCAAGGCGCAGAACAAGGCCATGCAATGGCAGGACGGCTCCAAGCCGATGCTGCAGCTGTGGTTCGATCAGTTCCTCGCGCGCCTGGATGACCTCAATCAGTCGGTGCAAAAGGATGAGTGGCTGGCCTGGGCCCGCAGCCGCGGTCTGAAGGTCAGCCGCTACGAGCAGATCCAGGAAGCCCTGCGCGGCAGCAATCGCCAGGCCCTGGAGCGCCTGGTGGCCAGCGGCGACCTGGACCCGGCGCAGCAGGTCGAGGCCTTGAACAGCCTGGGTCGCAGCGGCGAAGCGCTGGCGGTGGGCCTTTCGGCACTGGGTGACGAGCAACCGGCGGCGCTGCGCGAGCAACTACGCCGCCAGGCCATTGAGATGACGGAGCGCACGCCCCAGGGTATGCAAATCGCCTGGGAGCGCCAGGACTACGGCGGCCTGGTGTTCAACGGCCCGCGCCTGACCGCCGCGCGCTATCTGAAAGACAACTGGTACGCCAAGCTGGTCCTGGAGCAGGGCCGCTACAGCGGCGATGTGCTGGATGAGTCGCGCCTGGGCAATGAGACCAACACCGAACTGACCTTGCAGCGCCAGCTGGAGAACGGCAACTACAAGCTGATCTTCGACAGCAGCCTGCGCAAGGACGATGACCGCAACGGCCTGGGTGCCAGCCGCACCTGGCAACTGGACAGCGGCAACGAGCTGGACGTCGGTGCCGACTGGCACCGCAAGAACGAGGACAGCGGATACATGCGCACCTTCGGCCAGCAGGATGATGTCTGGGTGGGCGGCCGGCATCGCTATTCGGCCCGTGACCAGTTGTCCTGGAACCTGGCCCAGCGCTGGTTCTCGACCCGCGGCGGCGATGACCTGGGCAGCGGCCAGGCGTTGAAGATCGAGTTCGACCACACCTTGCAGTTCGAAGGGCCGAACTGGGAATTGCGCAGCGGTATCGACTACCAGCAGAACAGCCTGAACAACCGTTCGCTGCCCGACCTGGCCAATACCCTGGGCGGAGGCATCGATCTGGCCGGGGCCGATCTCGACAATCCGGAGCAGATCACCAGCCAGACCCTGCTGCAGAAGCGCTACGGCCAGCTGTTCTTCGGCAGTTCCTGGCGGCGCGGTTTCCCGGGGGCGCTGAACCGCACGCGGGGGCAATACACCTGGCTGGTGGATGTCAGCACCGGCTGGCAGTGGACCGACAACACCATCAACTACGCCATCAGTACCGGTGTCGGCACCGAGGTGATAGGGGATGACGAATTGGCAGTGACCCTTGGCTACCAGTCCGCGCCGCAAGGCGGGGCAGGCAAGTCCGGGGGCACTGCAGGTGTCAGCTACAGCGTGCGTTTCGGACGCTGATCATGGAATTCAAAGAGGAGTAAACCTTATGCAATCCATTCGTTGCGTGAGTCTGGCAATGGTCGCCTTGCTGATGGCCGGGTGCAGCAGCTTCACCGGGCAAAGCAGCCCCGAGTTGTCCAAGAGTGCGCGCTGGGGCGTGCTGCCGCTGGTCAACTATTCCCAGACACCCCAGGCCGGCGAGCGCAGTGAGCAAATTCTGCTCAGCGTGCTGAGCAGCCGCGGCCTGCAACCCCAGGTCTACACCGGTACGGCGGGGCAGGGCGAACAGGCCCTGCTCGACGACAACGAGCGTCTGGCCGGGGCCATGGACTGGGCCCGGGAGCAGAAGCTCGACTATGTGGTGTCCGGCAGCGTCGAGGAGTGGCAGTACAAGAACGGCCTGGATGGCGAACCGGCGGTGGGCATCAGCCTGCGGGTGGTCGAGGCCGGTACCGGCAAGGTGCTGTGGAGCAATAGCGGGGCCCGCGCCGGCTGGTCCCGGGAAAGCCTGGCCGGGGCCGCCCAGAAGGTGCTCGACAAGCTTGTCGGTGGCCTTCGGATCGAGTGACTGCCATGAACTCTCCACACATGGACTATGCGCTGGCGCCCCGCGCCAGCGGTCCGGCGTCCTGGCTGGAAACCTTTCTGGTGACCGCCCTGGTCATCGGCGTCGGCCTGTGGCTGGCCCCCGAGGACCCCTTGCAGGTGCAGGGCGAGTTTCCCTGGTCGGTGCTGGCGCCGCTGCTGCTGGGGGTGCGCTACGGGTTTGTCCGCGGCCTGATCAGTGCCAGCCTGCTGGTAGCGGCGTTCTTTGCCCTGCGTCATTCGGGGCTGGCGAGCTACGCCCAGGTCGCGCCGTCCTACATTGTCGGCGTACTGGTCTGCGGCATGCTGGTGGGCGAGGTGCGCGACCTCTGGGAGCGGCGTTTGCTGCGCTTGCAGATGGCCAACGAGTACCGCCAGTACCGGCTCGATGATTTCACCCGGGCGCACCAGATTCTGCGGGTCTCCCATGACCGCCTGGAGCAGCGCCTGGCGGGCAGCGACCAGAGCTTGCGCAGTTCCCTGCTGGGCCTGCGTGATCGGCTGCGCGCGGCGCCCAATGGCGGCGACCCGCTGAGCCTGCTGGCCGAGCCGGTGCTGACCCTGCTCGGCCAGTACGGCTCGCTGCGGGTGGCCGGGCTGTACCGGGTGGAGCAGGGCGCCAGTGCGGCGCCACAGCTGAGCCTCTTGGCCTCGATCGGCACCATGGGGCCCCTGGACAGCCAGGACCTGCTGGTGCGTATGTGCCTGGAGCGCGAGGAGCTGGTGAGTGTGCGTGAGGAGCTGCTGGATAGCGGCGCCCAGGCCTCGGTGTCGTCCTTGCAGGCCTGTGTTCCGCTGGTGGACACCCAGGGCCAGGTGCTGGCGATTCTGGCGGTGCGGCAGATGCCGTTCTTTGCCTTCCAGGAACGCACCCTCAGCCTGCTGGCCCTGCTGGCCGGACATATCGCCGACCTGTTGCACCCGGACCCGCAGGTTTTGCAACTGCAGAGCGCCGATGCCCAGCACTTCACCCGCCAACTCAAGCGTTCACTGGTGGATGTCGAGCGCCACGGCCTGTCCGGTTGCCTCTATGCCTTCGAGCTGACCCAGCCCAATGATGAACTGGCGCGGCTGTTCGAGCGCAGCCAGCGAGGCCTGGACCTGCACCTGAGCCTGGCCAATGCACGCGGGCACGAACTGTTGCTGGTGCTGTTGCCGCTGACCAGCGCCGAGGGCGCCCAGGGCTACCTGGCACGCCTGGGCAAGCTGGTCCACGAACACTTCGGCATGAGCGTGGAGCTGGCCGGCCTGGGGGTCAAGGTACTGCCCTACGACCTGGAGTCGGCCCGGCAACGCGATGGGCTGCGTAACTTCCTGTACAACGAGTGTGGCCTGAATGATCAGCAAGTGGCTGTTTAGCGGAGCGCTGTTTTTCGAGATCGGCAGCTGGGCCAGCCTGACGGCGCAGTTGCCCGACCTGCAGACCGCGCTGCTGTATGCAATGACCCATGGCATCGCCTGTGGCCTGCTGACCGCGGCGGTCTGGCTGCTGCTGCCGGCGCGTTATCGCCGGCCGTTGCCATGGAGCCCGCTGTTCATCTTCAGCCTGGCGTTCTTTGTGCCGCTGATCGGGGCCGTCGGGGTGATTGCCGCGATCTTTCCGGCGCTGTACCTGCCGCGCAAGCGCGAGGCGCAGACGTGGCAGGCGGTGGGCATTCCCGACCTGCCGTTTCGCGCTCAGACTCAACTGCATTCGCCCACCTTCGGTGACAGCGGGCTGCAGGATGTCTTGCGTCATGCGCCGGACCCCGACCAGCGCCTGGCGGCCTTGCTCGCCACCCGGCGGATGCCGGGCAAGGAAGCGGTACCGATCCTCAAGCTGGCCCTGGGTGACCCGAGCGACGATGTGCGGCTGTTGGCGTATTCGATGCTCGACAAGCAGGAAACCGACATCAACCAGCGGATCCAGTCCTCCCTGGAACAACTGCCCGGCGCGGCGCCGCAGAAGGCCGGAGCCTTGCACGCGACGCTGGCCCGCTGGTACTGGGAACTGGCCTACCTGGGCCTGGCCCAGGGCAGTGTGCAGCAGCACGTGCTGGGCCAGGCCGGCGAGCATGCCGAACAGGCGCTGAAACTGGGGGAGGGCGGCGAGCTGCTGTTGCTGGCCGGGCGCATCGCCCTTGAACGCGGTGACGTCGGCAAGGCGCGCCTGCACATGCACCAGGCCGAGGAGGCGGGCATGGACCCGGCCAAGGTCCTGCCGTTCCGCGCCGAAATCGCCTTTGAAACCGGCCGCTATGCCGAGATTCCCGGGCTGCTGCGAAGCCTGCCGGCGCAAATGCAGCAACGTCCGCCCTTTGCCGGGCTGGTAAGGACCTGGACATGAAGAAAACCCCCGACTCAACCCCCATCGCCGATGTCTGCCTGCTGCTCGAGGGCACCTGGCCCTATGTGCGTGGTGGCGTGTCCAGCTGGATCCACCAGATGATCCTCGGCCTGCCGCAGCTGCAGTTTTCGGTGCTGTTCATTGGCGGCCAGCGCGAGGCCTATGGTCAGCGCCGCTATGAGATTCCGGCCAACGTCGTGCATATCGAAGAGGTGTACCTGGAAGAGGCCTGGCGCAACCCCAGGCACAAGCGCGAGGCCCACAGCGCGTCCCTGGAGGAACTGAGCAACCTTTACCGCTACCTGCACAACCCGCAGAAGCCCGCCGCCGAGCTGGGCATCGAAGTGCTGGCATCCCTGGCCCAGGGGCGCATCACCCTGGACGACGTGCTCTACAGCCGGCCCAGCTGGGAAGCGCTGACCGAAGGCTACGAGCAGCACTGCGCCGATCCGTCCTTCGTCAACTACTTCTGGACCCTGCGCACCATGCAGTCGCCCTTGCTGATGCTGGCCAATGCCGCCCGGCACATGCCGCGGGCCCGGGTGCTGCACTCGATTTCCACCGGCTACGCCGGGCTGGTGGGCTGCATTCTCAAGCAGTTGTGGGGCTGCCAGTTCCTGCTCAGCGAGCACGGGATCTACACCAAGGAGCGCAAGATCGACCTGGCCCAGGCCAGCTGGATCGCCGAAAGCAGCAACCAGGCGCTGAACGACAGCATGGATTCCGGCTCCGGCTATATCCGCATGCTCTGGGTGCGTTTCTTCGAACGCATCGGGCATCTGGTCTATGAAAGCGCCGACCAGATCATTGCCCTGTACGACGGCAACCGCCAACGCCAGATCAAGGACGGCGCCCCCCCCGAGCGCACCCAGGTGATCCCCAACGGCATCGACCTGCAGCTCTGGACCCAGGCCCTGGAGGCCCGGGCCGAAGGCATTGCGCCGGTGGTCGGGCTGATCGGCCGGGTGGTGCCGATCAAGGACGTCAAGACCTTCCTGCGGGCCATGCGCGGGGTGGTCAGCGTGATGCCCGAGGTCGAAGGCTGGATCGTCGGGCCGGAAGAGGAAGACCCGGAGTACGTCGCCGAGTGCCGCAGCCTGGTGGCGAGCCTGGGGCTGGAGCAGAAGGTACTGTTCCTGGGCTTCCAGAAAATCCAGGACATCCTGCCGCAACTGGGCCTGATGGTGCTGACCTCCATCAGCGAGGCCCAGCCCCTGGTGATTCTCGAAGCCTGGGCCGCCGGCACGCCGGTGGTCAGCAGTGACGTGGGCTCCTGCCGCGAGCTGATCGAGGGCGGCGAGGCGGCCGACCGGGACCTGGGGCGGGCCGGGGAAGTGGTGGCGATCGCCGATCCGCAGGCCACCTCCCAGGCGATCATCGACCTGCTGCGCAGCCCCGCACGCTGGCAATCGGCCCAGGCGGCGGGCCTGTTGCGGGTACATCGCTACTACAGCGAGCGCTTGATGCTCGACCGCTATCGCACGCTCTATCACACGGCCATCGGCACCCCACACAAGGAGGCTGTGTAAATGGCCGGCATCGGTTTCGAACTGCGCAAGATTCTCTCCCGCGACTCCTACACGGCGACCCTGCACGCCTATGTCTATGCCGGCCTGATCAGTTCCGGGCCCTGGGTGCTGTCGATCCTCAGCGTGATGCTGGTGGGGGTGATCAGCCTCGGGCTGGTGGTGCCGGAGGTCCTGATCCGCCAGTTCCTGATCACCGTCACCTACCTGATGGCCACGTCGCTGATCCTGACCGGCGGCCTGCAGCTGTTTTTCACCCGTTTCGTGTCCGACCGCCTGTTCGAGCGCAAGTACGAGCAGATCCTGCCGAACCTGGTGGGCGTACTCTTGCTGGTGACCCTGGGCTCCGGGGCGCTGGGCATCCTGCTGCTGGTGACCCTGTTCGACCAGGCGCTGATCTACCGCCTGCTGACCCTGGCCAACTTCGTGGTGCTGTGCAACCTGTGGCTGGTGATCATCTTCCTCTCGGGGATGAAGGCCTATAACCGCATCCTCCTGGTGATGCTGGTGGGGTATGGCTTGATGGTCGGCAGCGCCTTCTACCTGCGCTACATGGGCATGGAAGGGCTGTTGCTGGCGCTGCTGCTGGGGCACAGCACGCTGCTGTTCCTGTTTCTCTACGACATCCTGCGTGAGTACCGGGCCGAGAAGCTGGTGGCCTTCGACTTTCTCGACCGCCGCCAGGTGTTTGTCAGCCTGCTGCTGACCGGGCTTTGCTACAACCTGGGGATCTGGATCGACAAGTTCATCTTCTGGTTCAACCCGGAAACTTCGAGCCAGGTGATCGGGCCGATGCGCGCGTCAATTCTCTACGACCTGCCGATCTTCCTCGCTTACCTGGCGATCATTCCCGGGATGGCGGTGTTCCTGGTGCGCATCGAAACCGATTTCGCCGAATGGTACGACCGCCTGTTCCGTGCCGTGCGCGATGGCGAGACCTTGCAGCACATCGGTTCGCTGAAGGCCGAGATGACCTTCTCGATCCGCCAGGGCCTGCTGGAAATCTGCAAGGTCCAGGGGCTGACGGTGGTCCTGCTGTTCCTCTTCGGCCCGCGCCTGCTGGAGTGGCTGGGGATGTCCAGCTACTACCTGCCGCTGTTCTACATCGACCTGATCGGGGTGAGCATCCAGGTGGTGTTCATGGCGATTCTCAACGTGTTCTTCTACCTCGACAAACGCGCCATCGTGCTGGAGCTGTGCCTGCTGTTCGTGGCCCTCAATGCCGCCCTGACCCTGCTCAGCCTGCACCTGGGGCCGAGCTTCTTCGGCTATGGCTTTACCCTGTCGCTGCTGATCTGCGTGCTGCTGGGGCTGACGCGGCTGTCGACGGCGCTGGATGACCTGGAGTACGAGACGTTCATGCTGTCGCGTTGAGGAGCATCGGCAAGCGCGTGCTGCGGACCCGCGGCGGTGCTTTGCAGAGGCTTGCAGGATCGGGACGCCGGCTATGCCAACGCGGCCCGGGTTCTGCGCAGCACAGGGGCCGGTCAGGGAGCGTCGAGGTAGGATTTTCGCATTCTCTCCAGCGTGCCGTCCTTGCGCAGCCCCTCGACCGCCGCGCGCAGCTTGCGCACCAGTGTCGCATTACAGTTTCTGGAGCAGGCCAGGTACAGATCGGTGCTCATAAAGACCGGACTGACCTGCAACGGCTGAGTCGACACCTTGCGCCAGATGCTCTGGGTTTCGGGAATGCCGTTGAACCAGGCGTCGACCCGTCCCATCAGCAGCAGTTGAGCCGGGTTCTCGCCAATTTCAAACGGATAGATCTGGTTGTCGCCAAAGCCTTCAGCCCGAAGCTTCTGCTCTTGGGCACTGCCTCGGCCAACGGCGATCCGAGCGAAGGTTTCCCGTGCCTGCTGCAGGGTTTCGACGCGCGTGTGCAGGCTGAAGAAGGCTCTGTCCATGGTCATGATGGGCGCGATCCAGGTGTAATCGGCTTCTCTTTCCGGCGTGCGCGACAGGGGAATGATCAGCTTGTCGACGCCTTTGCGTACGCTTTGCTGGGCTCGTGCCCAAGGCACTTCTATAAAGTGCAGCGTATATCCGGCTCGGGTCGCCGCTTCCAGCGTCGCGTCGCCGAGGATGCCATGCAGGCCGGACGGGTCCAGCATCGATAAAGGCGGCGCTTCGGCGATGTACAGGTCGAAGCTACGGGACTCGGCGCCAGACACTGAGGGCCCCCAGACCATCAGAGCGAGCAGCATCGTCAGGATCAGCGCCCCCCGCTGGCGAAACGATTGACTCACATGAGTCATGGCAGTAACTCAACAGACAGTGGCATTTCATGCTCTCGGATTAACGCTGCGTATTCGACACGTACAAAGACCGACCGCAACGACCTGCAAAACGTGCCGCCAAGATTAGAGGGTTATGTGCAGAGATGGATGGATTTGACGGATTATTTTGACCGCTGATTGCCATCACCGTTCAGGGCTGGCGCAACCAGTGAGGGCAGCGACTGGTACGCGCTGACACTCAGGTTGAACAGCCGTGGGCAGCGCTGTATCAGTAGCCTCGCCAGCCTGGGACCAGGTCCCTGTGCATGCGCAGCCTGGACATGCAGGGGATTTAGGGGACAGCCTTAAGTTTTAGTTAAAACGCTTCAATCAAACTGCTGATTATCATTCGCAATTAGCTGGCTCAGACTGCGTTCGTGCCTCCATGCTCCCTGGAGCAAGAAACGAGCGGTCTATGCCAGTCAATATTGCAACAACCCGCAGCCTGTCCTCAGCGGATGCTCCACTATGACAGCGCTGTCTGCCCCATCATCCGCGGCCGATACGGCCGTTCACTCAGCCTTGGCCTGCTGCCATCTGCTGCTGCAACTGACCCAGGAACGCGTACCGCAAGCCGCGGCCCCGCAATCCCTGGACCCTGACCCTTCGCGGGACCTGCGCCAGGCGGTCAGGGACTATGCACGCAACGCCGGTGTCGATCTTCGCCTGGAACGCCTGGCGCTGACCCGACTGACCCCGAAGATGCTGCCCCTTGCCTGGCGCAACCAGAGCGGCGAATTCATGCTGCTGGCGCGGCTCTCGGACACCCAGGCGCTGGTGCAGCGACCTTCAATGCCGACCCCGGACATGCTCGATCGCCTGCAGTTGGCCGAGCAGTGGAGCGGGGAGGTGATTCGCCTGCGCCAGAGCGGTTTGCGCTTTGATCTGTCCTGGTTCGTACCGGAGCTGCTGCGCCATCGGCGGATACTGGGCGAAGTGCTGCTGTGCTCGCTGTTGCTGCAGGTGCTGGCCCTGGCGACGCCGTTGTTCTTCCAGGCGGTGATGGACAAGGTCATGGTGCACCGGGCGCTGTCGACCCTCGACGTGCTGGTGATGACCCTGGTGGTGGTGGGCCTGTTCGAGGTGCTGCTCAAGGGCTTGCGTGAATACCTGGCGGCGCACACCGCCAATCGCATCGACATCGGCCTTGGGGTCAAGCTCTTGCGCCATCTGCTGGGCCTGCCGCTGCTGTACTTCAAGCAACGCCAGGTGGGGGCGATCATCACCCGGGTCCAGGAGCTGGACAGCATCCGCGAGTTCCTCACCGGCTCGCTGCTGACCCTGTGTGTCGACGTGGCCTTCACCCTGGTGTTTTTTGCGGTCATGGCCTGGATTTCCTGGCCGTTGACCCTGCTGGTGCTGCTGACCCTGCCCCTGTATGCGCTGCTGGCCTGGTTCAGCACCGGCCCGCTGGAGAAGCGCATCGAGCGCCAGTTCTACAGCGCGGCGCGCAACACCGCCTTTCTCAATGAAAGCGTCAGCAGCAGCGAAACCATCAAGAGCCTGGCGGTGGAGCCGCGTATGCAGCGTCGCTGGGAGTCGCAGACGGCGCAGATGGTCGAGGCCGGGTTTGCCAGCCAGACCCTGGGCAGCGCCATCAGCCAGACCGTGATGCTGTTGCAGAAAGTCACGGCGGTGGCGGTGATCTGCTGGGGCGCTAGCCGGGTAATCGACCTGCAGATGAGCATCGGCCAGTTGATTGCCTTCAACATGATGCTGTCCCACGTCAGCCAGCCCGTGGCCAAACTGATCGAGGTCTGGCAGCAGTTCGTCCGGGTGCGGGTATCGGTGGACAAGCTGGGCGACATGCTCAACCTGCCGGTGGAGCAGGCCGAGGGGGATCTGCGCCCGACCCAGGCATTGCGTGGCGAAGTGCGCATCGAACAGTTGGTGTTCCGCTACCGTCCGGAACTTGAGTGGGTGCTGCGCGGCCTGGACTTGCAGATCGCCGCGGGGCAGACCCTGGGCATCGTCGGGTCGTCCGGGTCCGGCAAGAGCACGCTGACCCGCTTGCTGCAGAAACTCTACACCCCCGATGGCGGGCGCATCCTGATCGACGGCTTGCCCCTGGAGCAGTTGCAGCCGGCCTGGTTGCGCAGCCAGATTGGCGTGGTGCTCCAGGAAAACTACCTGTTCAACCGCAGCGTGCGCCACAACATTGCCCTGCGCCATCCCACCGCCTCCCTGGAAAGCGTGATCGCCGCAGCGCGCCTGGCCGGTGCCCATGATTTCATCCTGCGCCTGCCCCTGGGCTACGACACGGTGCTGGCCGAAGCCGGCAGCTCCTTGTCCGGCGGCCAGCGGCAGCGCATCGCCATAGCCCGGGCACTGATGGGCGACCCGCGCATCCTGATTTTCGACGAAGCCACCAGCGCCCTGGATGACGAATCCCAGGCACTGATCCAGGACAACATGGCGAGCATCGCCCAGGGACGCACGGTGATCATCATTGCCCATCGCCTGTCTGCGGTACGGCATTGCCAACGCATCATCGCTCTGGAACAGGGGCGCATCAGTGAATCGGGCAGCCACCAGCAACTCTTGGCCAACGGCGGTTGCTACTCGCGCCTGTGGGCGCTGCAACAGGCGCTGTGCAAGGAGGCGTCATGAGGTCCGGTGCACTGTTGTCTCGCTGGCGCCGCGCCTGGCAGCGCCTGGGTGACGCGCGGACGCTGCTCAAGCGCAGCCGCGACGAATACGAGTTCCAACCCGGCTACCTGGAAATTGTCGAGCGGCCACCCGCGCCCTGGGCACGTGGCACGGCACTGCTGCTGATCCTGGCGATCCTGCTGGCCCTGGGCTGGGCGATCCTCGGCTTTCTCGACATTCATGCCAGTGCCGCCGGGCGCCTCATGGTCTCCAGCTACACCAAGGTGATCCAGGCGCACGAGGCGGGTGAAGTTCGCGCCATCCATGTACGTGACGGGCAGCGGGTCAAGGCCGGCGAGGTGCTGGTGGCGCTGAACCCGATCGGCATCGACGCCGAGTTGAGCGAGTTGCGCACGCAACTGGATTTCAAGCGTCTGGAATTGGCCCGGGCCCGTGCACTGCTGACCCCGGACCCCTTGCACAGCTACCAGACGCCTGCTGGCCTGGATGCACAGCAGGTCGCGGCGGCCCGGGAGCAACTGCTCAGTACCTGGAAGGAAATCAGCGCCAACCTGGACAGCCTCAACGCCGAAATCGCCATCAACCAGGCCAATCAAAGGGCCCGGGGCAGCGAGATCAGCGCCCTGGGCAAGCTGGCCAGCAATGTGCGCAAACGGCTCCATGCACGCCGGGCGATGGCCGCCGAACAGCTGATGCCCCTGGTGGAATTGCTTGAGCAGGAAAAGGAGCAACTGGACGTCGAGCGTTCGCTGGCCCAGCAGCAGGCCGAACTGCAGGTGCTCAAGGCCCAGGCGCAGAACCGTCGGGAGCAGCGCGACAGTTTCCTGGCCAGGACCCAGCGCGAACAGCATGAATTGCTCAACCGCAGCCAACAGGAGATCGCCGTGCTCGAGCAGCAACTGATCCGTGGCCGCGACCGGCAGCGCCTGCAAACCCTGCTGGCGCCGGTGGACGGTGTGGTCCAGCAACTGGCGGTGCATACCCTGGGCGGCGCCGTGCAAGCGGCGCAGCAGTTACTGGTGATCGTGCCCGAGGGGGCCGAGCTGGATGCCGAGGTCATGGTGCTGAACAAGGACGTCGGTTTCGTCAGGGCCGGCCAGCCCGTGGAGATCAAGGTGGATGCGTTTCCCTATACCCGCTACGGCACCTTGCGCGGCACCGTGGCCCATGTCTCCGGTGACGCCATCAAGGACGAACAGCTGGGGCTGGTGTTCCCCACGCGGATTCGCCTGGAGCGTGCGGCCATTGCCGCGGGGCAGGGCTGGATGCCCTTGCAGGCGGGGATGAGCGTGACCGGCGAGATTCGCACCGGCGAGCGGCGGGTGATCAATTACCTGCTGAGCCCGATTCGCGAGTATCAGTCCGAAGCGTTGCGGGAGCGTTGAACATGACCCGCGCTTTCGATGCCGCTTCTGAACCCTCACCGACAATGCTCGACACCGGCCTGCACGCCCTGGCCTGGGCCGCCCGGAGCTTCGACCTGAGCATCAGCGTGGCGCAACTGACTCACCGCCTGGGGCGGGTTGAAGGTCCGGCCGACAGCCTTGACCTGCGGCGCTGCGCCGGCTGGATCGGCCTGCGCGCACGGGCAGTGCAAAGCCGGGTGCAACGCTTGCATCACCTGCCGCTGCCGGCGCTGCTGGACACCACGCGGGGCTGGGCGGTGCTGGACGCGGTGGAGGGCGACCGGGTCCGGGTGTTCTGGCCGCTGCAGGGGCAATGCCAGACCCTGTCGCGCCAGGAGCTGGCGACGCTCTGGCAAGGCCATGATCAGGGACAGGGAGAGGTGTTGCTGCTGGCCGAGCGGCATGTGCAGCTGAAGACGGGTGGTTTCGGCGTCTCCTGGTTCCTGCCGTCGATCCTCAAGCATGGGCGCCAGTTTCGCAGCGTGCTGCTGGTGTCGCTGATGCTGCAAGGCGTAGCGCTGGTCACGCCGCTGCTGTTCGAGAACATCATCGACCGGGTTCTGGTCAGTCGCGGCCTGTCGAGCCTGCAAGTGCTGGGGATCGCCATGCTGGCCCTGGCGCTGTTCGAGCCCTTGTTCGGCCTGTTGCGGTCCTGGCTGTTCAGCAATGTGGCGAGCAAGATCAACGCCGAGCTGTCCGCGCGCCTGTACCAGCATCTGATCCAGTTGCCGCTGGGTTATTTCCAGCGGCGCCAGAGCGGCGAGATCATCGCCCGGGTCGGTGAGATGCAACAGATCCGCCAGTTTCTTACCGGCTCGGCCTTGACCCTGGTGCTGGACCTGGCGTTCTGCGGCTTGTTCATCGCCGTGATGTACAGCTACGCACCGCTGCTGACCTGGATGGTGGTGGGCTCCCTGGCCCTGTATTTCCTCTTCTGGCTGTGCGTGGGCCCCTTGCTGCGCAGCCGGGCCTTGCGCGAATACGAGTTGAATGCGGCCAACACGGCGTTTCTCACCGAGACCGTGACCGGCATCGAGACTATCAAGACCGGGGCCATCGAAAGCGCCTTCCAGCAGCAGTGGCAGCGCCAGCTGGCGGCTTATGTGCGTGCGGCGTTCCACACCCGCATCGTCGGGATCTGGGCCGGGCAGGGCATCGGCCTGATCCAGAAGCTGACCGCAGCGCTGTTGCTGTGGTGGGGCGTGATGCTGGTGCTGGATGGCCAGTTGAGCCCCGGCCAACTGGTGGCCTTCAACATGCTGGCCGGGCATGTGGTGGAGCCGATCCTGCGTCTGGCCCAGGTCTGGCAGGACTTCCAGCACACGCTGATTTCCCTGCGCCGCCTGGGGGACATTCTCGACAGCGACTGTGAAAGCGGCAGCGGCGGCCTGGCCTCGGTGCCAGCGTTGCAGGGCGGGGTGAGCTTCCAGGGGGTGCGTTTTCGCTACGAGGAAGACGGCCAGGAGGTGCTGCGCCAGCTGGATCTGGAGATCCAGCCGGGCGAGTTCGTCGGCATCACCGGGCCTTCCGGTTCCGGCAAATCGACCCTGACCCGCCTGCTGCAGCGCCTCTATGTGCCCCAGCACGGCCGAGTGCTGGTGGACGGCATCGACCTGGCCATCGCCGACCCGGTGGCCCTGCGTCGCAACATGAGCGTGGTGCTCCAGGAAAGCGTGTTGTTCGCCGGCAGCGTTGCCGAGAACATCCGCCTGTGCCGGCCTCAAGCCAGCGACGCCGAGGTGCGGCACGCCGCCGGTCTGGCCGGGGCGGCGTCCTTTATCGAGGCCCTGGCCCAGGGCTACGAGACCGAGGTGGGCGAGCGTGGCGGCCAGCTCTCCGGCGGCCAGCGTCAACGCATTGCCCTGGCCCGGGCCCTATTGACCAACCCCGGCATCCTGTTGCTGGACGAAGCCACCAGTGCCCTGGACTACGAGTCGGAAGCGGCGGTGATGGCCAACCTGCAGGGCATCGTCCGCGGCCGCACGGTGATCAGCGTCGCCCATCGCCTCAATACCCTGCGCCATGCGGACCGGATTCTGGTCATCGATCAGGGCCGGGTGCTCGAACAAGGTACACACCAACAGCTGCTCGCCCTGAACGGGTTGTATGCCCGGCAGTGGGCGCTGCAGATGAAGGACTGACCCCACCGACGGCAGGAGGACTCGCCCACCCGTCATGTCTCCCCACCCCGCAGTTCCATACCCCTAGGCAGCCCTTCGCGAGACGCAGGGCTTGGCTCAAAACAGAC
Source organism: Pseudomonas sp. GW823-FHT02C05 (assembly GCF_058797595.1). Taxonomy (NCBI): domain Bacteria; kingdom Pseudomonadati; phylum Pseudomonadota; class Gammaproteobacteria; order Pseudomonadales; family Pseudomonadaceae; genus Pseudomonas; species Pseudomonas sp. GW823-FHT02C05. Next base: position 1,077,348 of record NZ_JBXAJU010000001.1, read on the forward strand.
AAAGGATCATTGCAATGGCTTTTATGTCCAAGGACTTCACGCGCCTGCTCAATACCCTGATCGACCAACAGATCAAGACGGCAGGGCGGCAAACCGAATGGTTCAACATGAGCGCCGACGAGCGTGCCGCGTACATCGGCCAGGTCGGCGAGCGCCTGCTGGAAATGCAGCAGAGCACCCTGAGCGTGCTGGCCGCCCAGCACTACCAGATGCAGGACAACCCGGTCTCGGTGGGCGACCAGTTGCAGGTGCTGCAACAACGCCGCAAAGAAATGAAGGCCATCGCCGACACGCCGGCCACCATTGCCTACAAGCAGCAACTGGACCGTGACATCCTGTTGTACAGCCGTCAGGACACGGCGATCAGCCACTATGACAGCACCTGGAACAAGGCCCTGCGGCTGCTCAGTCCCGGTGGCGCCAAGGCCGAGGTCCTGCAAGCCGATGCGCCGGCCAAGCAGAAAGAGCTCAAGGGCCGGATCAACCGCCTGGAGAAGCACCTGAGCATGCAGGTGGCCGACTCCACCTTCAGCCAGACCTACGTGACCCTGTTCTCCGAGCTGCAGGCCTACAAGGAGGTGAGTACCCGCTACAACGCCTGGCTCAAGGCCGCCCCGCAGCAGCAGGCCGCGAGCCTGGCGGCACTGGCCAAGCCGCCCCGGGCCTCCGACGAGCTGCCGGTGAACCTTTCACTGCTGATGATGGAGGAGCGCCCGGGCTACATCCGCATGAACGTGGCGCTGGTCAATGCCAGCACCGATGGCCGCTTCAAGGACTTCTACCTGGAGCACGGCCGGCTGGTGGTGCCCACCGACGGCGTGCTGAATTTCTCCTTTGGCACCGCCGCCCGTTCCCTGGCCTGGCAGCAACAGTACCGGCTCAAGAGCGAGCCACCGTCCATGCGCTCGCCGACCTATGCACCGATTCGCTCGGTGTTGGTCAAGACCGGGTTCGTCGAGCAGTACTTCGCCAACCACCTGGTGTCGGAAAGCTCCCTGCGCGAAGGCTTCAAGGCCCAGGCGTTGAGCAACGGCCGCAAGCTGCTGTTGACCGGCGTCGATCGCAAAGTGCCCAACCAGGTCGGCATCCAGGTCTCGGGCCAGTCGCCCGGCACCAGCGTGACCCGTGAAGTGCCCCTGGCTGGCGCCTTGAGCGAACTGATCAACCAGAACGCGGACATCACCAGCTTCCAGACCCTGGGCGTCGAAGACTATCGGCAGAACAGCTACCACCCGGACCGCGACGGCCTGTTCGTCAATATTCATGAGCTGGAACGCTCGGTCGGCTTTGCCGAGCATCAGTACCTGCTGGAAATGCCCCAGGGTGACGCTTACCGTTCGGCGACACCTTTTGCCGTGATGACCGTCGAGGGCGACAAGGTCAGCAGCAGCCACCTGAGCAAGGCCCAGACCGAGACCCTGTATCAATACAACGCAGCGTTTTTCGAGCGCCTGGAGCAACTGCGCGGCGAGGGCTTCAAGGCCAGCCGGCTGTTCGAAGGCAGCAGCGAGCGCGCCACCTTCGTGCAACAGCTGACGCGCCTGCTCGAACGCAACCACATCACCCCGGCCGGGGTGCTGCTGGCGCAACACAGCCGCCCGAGCCTGCGGGATATCAAGGGCAACAACCTGAACAAGGTGCTGTGGGAACAGGCCTTCGCCGCGTCGGTCTGGCAAAGCCACGACAACGATGAGCTGCTGTTCGGCCTGGGGCAGAACCTGGTGAAGAGCCAGGCGCTGAGCAAAGTCCTGCAAGGCGGTTATCTGCAGAGCGACATTGCCCAGGCCAAATTGCTGCTGGCACCGTTGTATGAACAGTGGCGCGCCCAGGCGATCGAGACGGAAACACAGCGAGTGGCCAGCGCTAACGCCGGGCAGCATCCAGGCAACCCGAAGGTGCATGTCTTCGATCAGGTGGCGGTGGAGCGCGGCCTGGACAGCAAGTTGCTGAACCTGTTGTTGAGCGGCCCCCAGGGCCTGGCGCCGGCCGACGTCGCGTTGCGGCCGACGGTCGAGGCGCTGTTGTCCGGCGACCAGGGCCGCAGCCTGCGCAAGCAGGCGTTGTTCCATGCCCTGCGCCCCGTGGCCGACAGTTTTTCCAAGGCCGCGGTGCCGGTCAATGCCCATGCCGCGCTGACGCCAAAAACCGGCGCCGACAAGGTCATGATCAACAACCGGCTGAACCAGCCCGACCCCTACCTGATCCTCAATACCCACCCGGAGCAGGCCCGGACCGATGCCGCGCTGCTGATCCAGAACGACAAGTACCGCAGCTACAGCCAGTTCCGCCCCGATCCGAACAATGAAGCCACACGCTACATGAGCGACCTGGACACCCCGTTCGTGGGGGGCATTTCCGGGACTACCCAGACCGTCAGCAATGCCTTGCCGGAGTTGTTCGGTAGCGCGCCGAGCGTCAAGCAGTACTGGCAGTTCCAGATGGCCAACGCGGCCTTCATGATCCGCAACGGCTACCACTCGTTCTTCGAAACCCTGTATGTCGCCGCCCGTTATGAACCCCAGGGGCCGGACAGCATCGGCAAGGATCTGCTGCAGACCTTCGACCGCTACCGTGCCCAAGGGCGCCGGGAGGCTTTGCATGGGGAGCTGTACGACGCCGTGATGGCCCGGGTCCTGCCCATCGTCAATCAAGGCCTGGCGCCGAGCGAGGAGTTCCATCCACCGCGCTTCACCGACCTGGGGCCGCTGCCCGCGCTGTTGGGGCAGGCCGCCAAGGACCGGCAACTCAAGACCGGGCTGGCATCGCTCGGAGCCGGCTTCGAACCGCGCCAGGGCAGCGCCGACATTCACCAGTTTGCCGCCGACCCGGTGCAGTTCGCCCAGACCCACACCCTCAGTGCCGAGGCCCTGGTCAAGGCGGGGCGCTTGCCGGCCCAGGGCAACGTGCAGTTGGTGGAAGTCGCGCCCAGGCTGTATGAGCTCGAATACACCGAGCACAGCGCCAACTCCGTGAGCGGGAGCCCGGACAGCGTGCCGGCGTATTTCCTCGGCTACAACGGGCCGAACCAGGCGAACGCCGCGCCGGCCTATGTGGACATTCCCAAGCAGGCGCGCCCGGGCAGCTTCCTCTTTACCGGCACCTTGTCGGGCTGCTCGCTGGTGGTGACCAGCCTGGACGCCACTACCTATCGGGTCTATCACGACGGTCGGGTCAACAGTTCGCTGCTGTACGACAACGTGGTGATGGCGGTCGACTACAAGGACTACCAAGTGGCCGGCACCGCCGAGGGCCTGGCTGCGGCGTACATGCAGGTCGTCGACGGCCAGTGGCAGTTGGTGTTCCAGCGCCAGGAGTACCAGCGCGAAGGGCAGATGGTCTGGCCGAAGTTGCGCGAGGGTGCAGAGCCGCTTGCCATCCAGACCGCCGACAGCCAGGTGCAGGAACGCAACCGGACCCAGTTCGCCGAATACCGCGAACAGGTGCACCAGAACCTGAAGAAGGTGGCGACCCAGTTCGGCGTGTCCACTGAAGGGGTGGCCGATGGCGTCTACAGCGGCGGCGACTTTTCTCCCGAGCACCCGGCCATTGCCGCCTGGAATCGGCTGCGCGATGCGGTCCAGGCCAAGGTCAGCGCCGACATCGAACAGCTCGGCAACCAGCGTTATCAACTCCAGGAGCAGCGGCGCGGGGCCAGCGACAAGAGCCTGATCGACCAGCAGATCAAGCAGCTCAACCTCACGCAGGATTTCTACCGGGCGCAGTACGAACCGGTGTTGCGTGAGGCCGCTTCGGTGGAAAAGACCTGGCTCTGGCAGCAGATCCAGGCCAAGCAGGGCAGTGCTGCGGTGGTGCGCACCGACGACACGGCGATCCAGGGCGGGGGCGATGAGCGCAGCACCAGCGTGGGCGAGCGCTACGCCATTGCCGAGGCCTATCAGCGCGGGGCCCGGGGCACGGCATTCAGTGACGGCGTGCGGGATTTTCGCGAGATCAAGATCCCCGGGCTGGACGACAAGAAGTCGGCCCTGGAGATGAAGCGCCTGTTTCTCGACGGCCAGCTCACGCCTGGGCAGCGTGGCGCCCTGAGTGCCCGCATCAGTGAGACCAGCCAGGCCGAATACATCGACAAGGTGCTGCGCCAGACCGCGACCCTCAGTGAAGACTTCCGGGGCGCCGGCAGTGTCTTCGGCCAGTTGGCGCCCCAGGACTTCTACCTGTCGCTGGTGGGGGACCGCTCCGGAGGCCGCTGCTACCCGCTGGTCAGGGCCATGGCCGTCGCCCTGGCCAGGGGCGGCGAGGCGGGGGTCAACAGCCTGGTGCAGAAGCTGTTCCTGGCCTCGGCCGATCCCCAGGCGGGCAGCTCGACCTTGCTCAAGAACAGCCTGATCCGGCTGCATTCCAATGTCGACGCGGTCCAGGCCTCCAAGGCGCTGGGGCAGTTCCAGTTGTCCGACGTGGTGGCCCGGCTGGCCAACGGCAGCAGCGACTCGATGTTTGCCCTCAACACCCAGAACCACTCGATGATGGTGGGCAGTACCCAGGGCCCCGAAGGCCGTCGCTACTACTTCTATGACCCGAACGTGGGGATCTTCGCTTTCGACTCCAGCAAGGGCTTGGCCAAGGCCATGGAGCAGCACCTGGTGCGCCGAAAACTGGCGGCGCACTACGGCTCGTTCGGCAGCCAGTCGCAGCCGGCCTTCAACCTGATCGAGATCGACACCCACAAGATGGCCGAGGTGCCGGTGGGCAGCGGGCTGAACGTTGCCGATCTGTCCCGTCCCGAGGAGTTGGCCGGCGTCATCGGCCAACGCCGCCAGGTGGAGCAGGCGGTGGGTGCCCAGCAGCGCGTCAGCCAGGACCTGCGCCTGGGCGCGGCGCTGACCACGTTCGACGCCGAGCAATGGGGCGCGCGCTTCGACGCCGCCAGCACCCGGCTGGCCCGGGAACACCAGTTGAGCAGCCAGTGGATACCGATCATCGCCAACACCGAGCCACAGCCGGAGGGCGGCTATCGGGTGCAGTTCATCAACCGTGACCAGCCCGATCAGACCCGCTGGCTGAGCACCGACGATGGCACCTTTGTCGAATTCCGTCGTTTCGTCGATGAGCACATGAGCGTGCTCAACGAGCACTTCACCCTGGAGCATGGGCAGATCCGGCCCCGCGGCGGGGTCGGCGAAGTGGCGCATGTGGACGGCCTGAACGCGGGCTTTGCGGTCCAGACGCTGATCCAGTGGTTTGCCGACAAGAACCGCAAGGATGCGGCCCAGGGCGTGGTTTCACCGGACCTGGCCACCGCCCTGAAGATCCATAGCTACCTGGGCCTGGCGCAGATTGGCCATGGCACCTTGCAAGATGTGGCCAAGGTCACCGAACTGGTGCAAACCGCGTTGCGCGGCGAAGCCCTGGCCGCCGAGTCCTCGCTCAAGGACTTTGCCTCGACCCTGGGGCACACGGTCAACGAGGGCGCAGGCGTGCTGTTTGGCGGGGCCATGGTCGGCCTGGATGCCTATGAGCTGGCCCATGCCGAGAACGATGTGCAGAAAGCCGTATTCGGCACCCAGCTGGCGTTCGACTCGGCGAGTTTTGTCAGTGGCGCGGCGGGTATCGGTGCCGGGCTGATCGGCGCTTCGACAACGGCGGCGGTGCTGGGAGGCGCGGGGGTGATCCTCGGTGGCCTGGCGGTAGGCTTCACGGCACTGGCCCAGGCCTTTGGCGCGGTGGCCGAAGATGCCAAGGCGGTGGGACGTTACTTCGACACCCTGGACAAGGCCTACCAAGGCAACGGCTACCGTTATGACGAGAAACAGCAGGTGCTGGTGCCCCTGGCCGGGGCGGTGGTCAAGCGCCTCGACCTGCGCTCGAACGAGGTAGGTTTCGACAGCCAGTACATTTACCGCACTCACCACGGCTCCACCGGTTCCGGGGCGATCAACTACTTCTTCTGGGTCGGGGACTTTCCGCGGATGATCCACGACCGCGCCCAGGCGATCGAGGTGCGCAGCGGCATTGGCCACGGCGCCAAGCCGCCCAGACTCGACCACGGCGACAGCAGGACGGTGATCCTGCCGGGCACGCCCAAGTCCTACATCAGCTACGAGTACATGATCCTGCCGGGGGCCACCACCCGGCATGACACGGGTTTCGATGTGATTCGCAAGCTTGAGCAGGACCGGCGCTTCGACTACGACTTCTACATCTTCCCGAGCGAGGAGACGATCCGGCGGATTCACCAGGAGTACGTCGAGACGCCGGTAGAAGTGCTGCTCGATGGGCACAACCGGCAATTGGTGGTGCCGCAACTGCCCAAGGAGCTGTACGGCTACCTGCGCTACGACATCCAGGGCGCAGGCGGCGAATACCTGATTGGCCTCAACGAAGGCACCGAGGTCAGGCTCTGTAACCAGGCCGGTCGTCAGCCGTCACGCTGGATCATCGACAGCAGCCAGCTTGAGAGCGACAGCATCACCGTGGCGAAGGACCACTTGCTGGTGGGCGGGGTCAAGGTCAGGCTCGATCCGGCCCAGAGCGGGCAGGTGCTGCTGGTCAACGCCAAGGGCGAAGTACGGGCAGCCGATTTTGCCGGCCAGACCACCTACGTGGTGAAGGAAGACGCCAGCCAATGGCAGGTGTCCGGGCAGCGCATCGAACAGCACCTCAAGGAGCTGGCCCAGGCCCATCAGTTGCACGGCCAATACGTGGTGGTGGAGAACTACAAGCACGGTGAGCGCAATGTCGGTCGGGCGTACTACGAGGTTGCCAAGGACCGCATGCTATTCACCGACACCGATGTGCAACAGGCGCGCAACGCCCAGTTGGGGGCGGTCATCGGCGAGCATGCCTACTTCGTCGATGCCGAGAACGCCGCCGCGTGGCGGGTCGATATTGCCAGCGGCAAGGTCGATGCGCAGTTCGCCCCTGCGTTCAACCAGAGCGCCGGCCAGATCAGCCGGTTCTGGCAAGAGGGCGATGCGGTGTATCTGGCCCGTCGTTATCAGCTCAAGGAGCGGGAAGCCGAACTGAGCTTCCGTATCCTTGGTGACCGCATGGAGCTGGTGGGGGTGGTCGGCGATGAGTCGTTGCTGCAACTGTCGGCAAGCAACAGCCAGCATGGCAAGGACGCCAAGACCCTGCTCAATACCCTGCTCAAGGGCTACGAGACTCAGGCCACCCAGCGCGACACCCCGGTGTACAGCCTGGGCGCGCCCGTGCTGGAGCCGACGGCGGCAGAGCTGATCACGGTGTTTGGCCTGGACAACGCCAAAGTCGCGCACCGCTACTGGGTGCGCAGCCGCGACGGCATCGTGATCAAGCCGAACCTGGCACCACCGGCCGGGCAGGCGCCGCGCGCCGATGCCCCGGGGCAGGCGCAAAGCGCCTGGCAGATTCCGGCCGACCTGGTGTTGGCGGGCAGCCAGGCGCAGCCCGGTGGCCAGGAAGTGTTTTATTTCTACAGCAAGGCGCAGCAGGTGCTGTTCCGCCAGGAAGGGCCGGGGCAGAAGGTGCTCGATGCCGGCCAGCCAAGCGCCTTGCGGCTGAGCACGCCGCCCCTGGCCAATGTGCTCAATCTCAATGGCCATCTGCTGGCCGTGACCAACGACGGGCGCATGGCCCGGATCGAGGCGACGGGACGGCTGAGCTATGAGGCGGTCAACGAGCATTGGCTCAAGGCCCACAGTAACTGGTGGAAAAACCTCGCCGAGGTCGCCGGCAGCAATGCCACCCTGGCGGTATTCGGGGTCAAGGCCGCCGACGGCAAGAGTGCGCTGCCGGTGTGGTACCACAACGGTCAGGTGGTGGTGGCATCGTCCGCGCTGCAAGGCAAGCCGCTGCAGTTTCTCGGCTTCGACAGTGCCAGCGCCAGTGCCCGGCTGTTCGAGCCCGAGAGCGGCAAGCTCTATCTGCAGCCGCCGCTGACAGCGCAAGCACTGGCCACCGCGTTTGGCAAAGACGAGGTGCTTGAGGCCTCGGCGCAATTGCCGGCCGCCATTGACTGGATGCCCAAGCAGCCACTGCGTTCGGCAGTCCAGGTCGATGCCGGGTTGCGCCTGACCACGGTGCAAGGCGAAGTGCTGCTGCGCAGCAACAACGGCGATGTGCAACTGGTGGCCGTGGACAAGGGTTGGCAACAGGCACATCTGGGCAATCTGCCCCAGGCCCTGGCAACCGTGGCTGGCCAGTGGGGCGCCAAAGGCGTGTTGAGCTTGCAGGACGGCGACACCCGCGGCTGGTTCGATATTGCCAGTGGGCAGATGTTCGCCAGCAACGGCATCCCGGGTGGCAGCGACTTGCGCTTTATCGGCGTCGCTGCCGGGACGCCGAACTCGGCCTATGTCTACAGCCCGACGGCGCAGGCGCTGTATCAGGTCAAGGACGGCAAGGCGCTGCGCCTGGGCCATTACGCAAATGTCGAGCGCATCGGCTCCTCGCTGCTGCTTCAGGGAGCCAGCGGCAATGCTCCTCAGGATGACCTGGCGCCGCCGTTGATTGCCGGGGTCGACAGCGTGGTGCTGCACGGCGGCGCCGGGGATGACACCTATCGTTTCAGCCCGGCGATGTGGGCGCATTACCGCTCGGTGGTCATCGACAACGATGATCCGGGCCTGGCCCTGGATCGGGTGATCCTGCCGGTGGCCGATGGCAAGAATATCCTCGTCAGCCGTCGGGGCGAGGATGTGCAACTGACCGACACGGGCAATGGCACCACCCTGGTGCTGCGCCAGGTGCTGGGCAGCCAGGCGGCCGCCCATGGGCATTTGCTGATCGAGCTCAAAGGCGACTCGTCGATGATCAGCGTCGAGCAACTGCTCAAGGGCTTTGGCCCGAGTGGATCGGCCGGGGACAGCGTGTTCGAACTGGCCTGGAGCCAGCGCGAGACGCTGCCGGCGGCGAACGCTCTGAGCTCGGCGGCGGATGTGCCGGACTCGGCGGCGGATGGTCGGGGCCCCAGCCTGGCAAAACTCAGCGGGGCCATGGCGGCCTTCGCTGACACCGGCGGCGCTCGCGAACAACTGCCGAAAAACCATCAGGCCGCGCAGGCGGTGCTGGTGCCTTCACTGACCTGACCTCGCAGGAGAAACACAGGAGGGGCGCAAAGCCCCTCCTGTCTGCGGCGCCCTCTTTTCCCGGTGTTAGATCCAACCATGAGCAAACCCATGAATTCGCGGCAGCGAGCCCTTGCCGGCTGGCTGCTTGCCGTCCCGCTGCTGGTGGCGCCCCTGGCGCAGGCGGCCCCATTGCATCGGCAAGACCTGCCACAAGACTCGGCACAGCATCCGCCAGCCCATGTGCCACAACAGCGGCCCCAGGCGCTGCCCAGTGACCTGTGGCGGGTGTACCTGGATGCCCGGCAGAACAACAGCGAGCTGGCGGCGGCCCAGGCCGATCAGGCGGCCCGCGCCGAGGCGGTGCCCCAGGCCAGGGCCGGCCTGCTGCCCACGCTGTCCGCCAGTGCCGATCTCAATGCCACCAGCACCTCCCTGCAGCAGCCGCGGCAGGACACCCGGCGCAGTGGCACCAGTTATCAGGCGGTGCTGAACCAGCCGATATTCCGCGCCGATCGCTGGTTCACCCTCAAGGCCGCGCAAGCTGAAGACCAGCAGGCCCAGCTGGAGCTGGCCGCCGCCGAGCAGAAACTCATGTTCGACAGCGCCCAGGCCTACTTCGGCCTGCTCAAGGCCCAGGACGCCCTGGCGGCGGCCAAGGCCGAAGAAGCGGCGCTCAAGCGCCAGCAGCAACTGGCCGAACGGGGCTTGCAGCTGGGCCTGTCGGACCGCACCGATGTGCTGCAGGCCCAGGCCGGCCATGACACGGCGCGGGCCAACCGCATCGTGGCGCAGAAGCAGACCGACGATGCCTTCGAAGCCCTGGACACCCTGACGCATCAGCAGTACCAGGCAGTCCAGGGGCTGCGCCACGACATGCCGGTGCTGTTGCCCGAACCCAACGACGCCCGGCGCTGGGTGGACACGGCGGTGCGCCAGAACCTGACCCTGCAGGCCAGCCAGTTCGCCCTGGAGGCGACGCAGCAGACCCTGAGCGCGCGCAAGGCCGGGCACGCGCCGACCCTGGACGCGGTGCTGCGCTACCAGACCGGGGACAACGACGCCCTGGGCTACGGCAACAGCGATATCCGTGGCAATGGCTACGGTGGCAATGTCGAGCAGCGCACGGTCGGTCTGCAGTTGAACATTCCGCTGTTCAGTGGCGGCCAGACCCGCTCCCAGGTGCGCGAAGCCCACCAGCGGATGAACCAGCGCGAGTACCTCAACGACGGCTTGCGGCGTCAAGTAGTGGAGCAGACCCGCAACCTGCATCGCGGTCTCAACAGTGGTGTCGATCAGGTGCAGGCGCGGCGCCAGTCGATCATCTCCAACCAGGGCGCCGTGCTGGCCTCGCAGATGGGCTTTCAGGTCGGAACCCGCAATATCGTCGATGTGCTGGAGGCGCAGCGTCAGCTCTATAACGCCGTGCGCCAGTACAACAACAGCCGCTATGACTACATTCTCGACACCCTGCGGCTCAAGCAGGCGGTGGGGACATTGTCGCCCCAGGACCTCAAGGCGCTTTGTGATTACCTCAAGGCCGACTACGATCCGGACCGCGATTTTCTGCCGCCGGAGTTTCCACGCCGGCTGGCAAAACGCTGACAGGGCCAGGCAATGCCTCGGACAAGGGTTGGCGGGCACCGATTTCTTTCAGGTAAAGGGGGACAGGGTTGTACGGGTTATTGGACTTCTTCGACAGTCACAGGCGCTGCTGTTATGCCCTGGGCGTGATGATCGCGGGCGGCGCCGCAGGGGCGCTGGGCAACTACTACCGTGTGCAAGTCGAAGACGTCTACCGGGCCAGCATCCAGATGCAGACCCGGGAGCAGGCCCAGGACCTGGAACAATGGAAATCCAACGGTTTTGCCATTGGCGCACTGTCGATCCTCGGGCGTCACAACCCCTCGCTCAAGCGCATTGTCCTGGAGCCCGAACCCTCTGCGGACCTGATGGAGCGGGCCACCATTCCCCTCAAGACCCTGTCCCTGGTGGTGGAAGCCAACCATGCGTTTGTTCTCAACCGGGAAGGGGTGGTGGTAGCGGCCCATGACCAGCACGGGCAGACGCCCCTGGGGCTGAACGTGGCCTTCCGCCCCTACTTCAAGGTGGCTCTCGATGGCGGCAGCAGTGTCTACGGCGCCATCAGCGCCACCACCGGCACTCGCATGTTCTACATGGCGGCACCGATCTTCGAGTCGCGTACGCGCCAGGACAAGGTGATCGGGGTGCTGGTGGCGCGTTTTGATGCCGATAGGCTCGATGCCAGCCTGAGCAAGCCGTACAGCGACGATCTGAAGATGATCCTGTCCCCCAGCGGCGTGGTGCTGGCCGCCAGTTCCCCGGCCTTTATCCTCAAGTCCGACCGCGCCTGGCCCTGGAACCGGTTCACGGGGGAGATCCGCCGCCAGTTCAGCGACTATCGGTTTGCCAACGGGGTGCCCGAGCGCTTGCCCTTCGATGCCCATCAGTCGGTGATCCAGCTGGACGGCCGGCGCTATAGCCTGTCCCGGGTGGATTTCGACTGGAATGACCCGAGCGGTCCCTGGACCCTGATCACCCTGGGCGACCTGGATACGCTGTTGCCGGGGGAACAGGTGCTGCTGATCGAGGGGCTGAGTGCCCTGGTGTTCTTGCTGTTGCTGTGGGGCGGCCTGCGGCGTCTGGCCGATGCCCGGCGGCACAAGCGCGACGTGGCGCAGATCGAGCAGAGCGAACAGCGCCTGGACATGGCCCTGCAAAGCGGGGCCCTGGGCCTGTGGGACTGGAACCTCAGCCTGGGGACGGTCATCAACAACGATGTCTGGCTGCAGATTCTTGGCTACAGCAAACAGCAGATGGAACAGGCTTTCGGCCATGGCCTGGAGCGCTGGACCGCTCTGGTGCACCCGGACGACTACGAGCCGGTCATGGCCCGGCTCAAGGCGCACCTGAACGATGAAGTCGGCGAATACCGCGCCGAATACCGCATGCGCAACAAAGAGGGGCAATGGCTGTGGGTGCTGGACATCGGCAAGATCATGCAGCGCGACGCCAGTGGAGCACCGACGCGGGTCACCGGGGTGCTGCAAGACATCAGCGAGCGCAAGGCGGTGGAAGCGCAAATCCAACAGTCACGACAGGATGCCGAGCGGGCGACCCAGGCCAAGTCGGAGTTTCTCGACTGCATGTCCCATGAGATCCGCACGCCGCTGAACGCGATCATCGGCATGGCCCACCTGGCACTGGACCTGCCGCTGGAGCCGGTGCAGCGCGACTACATCGAAAAGATCGACCGTGCGGCCAAACACCTGGTGGGCACCATCAACGGCGTGCTCGACCTGTCGAAGATCGAAGCCGGCAAGCTGAGCATGGAGCAAGTGGGCTTCGACCTGCGGGAACTGGTGGACGATGTGTTGCTGCTGGTCCGCCAGCGCGCGGAAGAAAAGGCGCTGCGGCTGCAACTGGATATTCCGGCTTCACTGCCGCGCCGTTATGTGGGTGATCCGCTGCGTCTGGCCCAGGTGCTGACCAACCTGGTGGACAACGCGATCAAGTTCACCGAGGCCGGCCATGTCTGTATCGGTGTGTGCCTGGTGCGCCAGTGGGATCATCAGGCGCTGCTGTGCTTCAGCGTCACCGACACCGGGGTGGGCATCAGCGACGAGCAGCAGGCCCGCTTGTTCAATGTCTTTGTCCAGGCCGACCGGTCCATCAGCCGGCGTTATGGCGGCAGCGGCCTGGGGCTGACCATCTCGAAGAAAATCGTGCAACTGATGCAAGGTGATATCTGGGTGAAAAGCCAGCCAGGGCAGGGCGCAACATTCAAGTTCAGCGTGCAGTTGAACCTGTCGCCGTTACCACTTGAGGAAAACTGCGCCACGCCTGCCGCGCCGGCGACTGGCGCCACAGCGGGGCAGGGCGCGATCAATGACCCGGTACGCTGGCTGGCGGGGACGCGGGTGCTGGTGGTCGAGGACAACCGGCTCAACCAGGAAGTGTTGCAGGGCCTGCTGCAGCGCGTGGGGGTCCAGGTGGTGCTGGCGGCGAACGGTGCGCAGGCCCTGCGTCTGTTGCTTGAGGAGGGGCGCTTTGACGCTGTGCTGATGGATTGTCAGATGCCGGTCATGGACGGCTTCGCCACGACCCGCAAGATTCGCGGGTATCCGCACCTGCGGTGGCTGCCGATCATTGCCGTGACCGCCAGTAGCCAGGCCGATGTGCAGGGCAGGGCGGTGGCTGCCGGCATGAGCGATCTGCTGAGCAAGCCCCTGGAGGTCGCGGCGTTCTATCGGACCCTGGTGCGCTGGATCAAAGCGACGGACATGCCGGTAGCGCAAGCTCCGGCGCCTCCGGGTACAAGGGTCTTGAACTCGACTTATGCAGGCATCGACACCGCGCGCGGGCTGGCGGTGGTGAACCAGGACCTGGCCCTGCACCGCAAACTCCTGGCCGACTTTCGTGACAGCCAGCAGCAGGTCATCGAACGCTTGTGGCAAGCCCATGCCGCAGGGGACCTGGCCGCCCTCGGCTCTCTGGCCCACAGCCTGCAGGGCAACGCCGGGAACATCGGTGCCACGGCGGTCAAAGAGGCCGCTGGACAACTGGAGGAACAGGCGGGCGGGCCGGCAGCGCTGGGGCCGCTGATCGAGCAGCTGGCGCGGTGCCTGGAACCGGTGCTGGCCGGCCTGGCGTCCCTGCCAGTGGCAGCCGACGGGGATCTGGCACCGCAGCAGCTGGGGCTGGACCCTGAGCAGGTGTTGGCACTGGAGCGCTTGGCCAAGCTGCTGAGCAGCCATAATGCCCAGGCCCTGGCGCTGATCGATGAACTGTACGAGCAATACCCCTGTGGCCCTCTGCGGGCCATTCAAGAGCGGATCTACCGGCTGGAGTTCCAGCAGGCCCATGACCTGCTTGTCGACTTCCAGGGCTAGCGGGTGTCCTGGGTCAGGGCCTGATAGCGGGCCATGCGGTCGGTGCAGTGCTCGACCAGGCATTGATGCAAGGCGCGCAACGACGAAGTGATCTGCGAGCGGTGCGAGACCACCAGATTCAGCGGCGCCGCGTCGGACTGCCAACCGGGCAGCAGCGCCAGCAAGCGACCGGCGAGCAGGTCCTCCACGACATTGAGCAGCGGCAGGTTGACCACGCCGTGGCCAGCCACGGCCCAGCGCCGTGCGGCATCGCCATCATCACAGCAAAAATGCCCTTGCACCGGCACGTCCTCGACCTTGCCGGCCCCATGGAAACGCCAGCGGCTCTCCGGGCGGCCAATGCTGTGGCAGATGATGCATTCGTGCTCGCTCAGCTGTTCCGGCGACTCGGGCTGGCCATGCTCGGCCAGGTATTCGGGCGCGGCGCAGGCGATGAAGTAATGCTGCTTGAGCACCGGTAGCTCGACCAGATCCAGTGCCAGGTTCTTGCCGTAGCGCAACGCCGCATCGAAGCGGCCCTTGAGCAGGTCCTCTTCCTTGTCGCTCAGCGCCAGCTTGATGTACATGCGCGGCCGTTCCTGCTTGAGCCGGGCGAGCATGTCCAGCAGCAGGTTGCGGCCCAGGTCGGAAGACACCGTGAGTTCCAGCATGCCGTCATCGTGGCGCAACGAGCGCTTGCCGTTGGCCAGGATCTTCAAGGCATGCTGGGCACTTTCCAGGTAGCGCGCGCCTTCGGGGGTGAGCTTCATGGTGCGGGTGGAGCGGGTGAACAGCCGCACGCCGAGGCGGTTTTCCAGGCGCTTGAGCCCCAGGCTGGCGGCAGCCGGGGTGATCGACATGACGCGAGCGGCGGGGGACAGGCCCTGCAGCTCGGCGATCAGAATGAACAGCTCCAGATCTGCGAAGTTAGGCATTGGCCAGGCTCACCATCCATTCACCGGCCGAAAAAGCTCTGTGACGAACTCAGCAAGGCCGCCGACAGCGGCTCCGGGTCGCCGGCGATGCACTGCTCGAACCCGGGCTGGCGGTACATCTGGCCCATGGCTTGCGCATGCCGACTGTGGAGGTCCTCGGTGCTGGCCTGGAGCAGGCTCAGGTGGTAGTTCAGTGCCAGGGCGAACAGACGGGCCGACAGGGACAACCGCTCGCAGGTGTCCAGCTCGCCAGGGCCCTTGAGCAAGGCATCGGCGTGAGTGATTTTCCAGGCAAGGTTGAGGATCGGGTCTTCCGGCTCGGCGTGGGCGAGAATCTCTTCAATCAGCAGCCTGCTGTGACCCAGGGCCTGATCGATACGGCTGCCCGGCTGATTGAGGCCCATCAGCGCCAGGCAGGCAGCGCTGCGCAAGGCCGCGGGGTCGCGCCGGCTCGGGCTGCTGCGCAGCAGAATCGACAGGGTATCGAGCAAGGCCTGGAGGCGAATCTGCGGATTGCCGGCCAGTTGCAGGGTCAACGCACTGACAAAACCATCGCGCATGTCGCTGCCGGCGCAAGGTCCGGCCACCGCTTGCAGGTCATGCAGGAGTTTGTTGCGGTAGCCCAGTTGCGTTGCCACCCGGGCCAGTACCACAGGGGGCGAAATCGGCTTGGCGATGTAATCGGCGGCGCCCAGCAGCAGCCCCAGGCGTTCGTCTTCGACGCTGCTGCGCGAGGTCAGGAAAATCACCGGAATGGCTGCAGTCGCCGGATGACTCTTGAGCTCGCTGAGCACCTGGAAGCCATCCATCTCCGGCATCAGGATGTCGAGAATGATCAGATCGGGGCTGGCACTGCGAGCCAGGGCCAGGCCACGTTCGCTGTTCTTTGCCAGCAGCACTTCATATTCGGCGGTCAGGGTTTTCGACAGCACGATCAACGATTGCGGATCATCGTCGATGGCCAGGAGCGTATAGGGCTTGGGAACATGCTCTGCGGGCATGACGAGGGGGCCTGAACAAAATAGGCCGGCAGTCTAGCGTATTTGGTTTATGGGCACCTAGCGTCCAGCTGCCGCAGTCGAAGAGAATGAATCGCCTGCTCATCCTCCGGACAACAACCGCTTTTGCCGCCAGGCCGGTGCGCTGGTGGGGAAAAGCACTTCAGTCGGCCGGAAGCGGGCGATGCCGTAGGCGGCGGCAATACGCTGGCGTTGCTGGCCCCGGACAAGCGCTTGCTGAAAACTGCTTTCGCGCTGCGCCAGCCCCAGCACATAGCCCACGCCCGCCTGGAAATCACCTCCATGGGCCTGCCACCAGGCTGCGATCAACTGCGGGTCGGGCCAGGGTAGATTCTCATCGGGGTCCATGGCGACATTGGCATCCTCAGGGTCGTCGTTCGGGCCTGCATCGAAATCCGGCAGGTCCTGCAATTCCAGATCGAGTAACGCCAGGTCTGCCCCAGTAATCTGGCTGAAGGCCTCGCCGGCGACGCGGGCATGAGGCAGGTCGCTCATCTGCTGGATCAGCCAGGGCACGCTGACCGGGTCGCCCAGCAGCCCAACGGCCTGGATGCCGACGCGCTGTTGCTCGGGGTTCTGTATCAACTGGCGTATCCAGGCGATGCTATGCTCACGCCTTTGCCAGGCCAGCAGTACACAGAGCGCGCGGTACTGGAACTGGCCCGGTTGCTCGGCGAACTGCCGCAGCGGCTCCAGCGCCTCCTCGTCGCCCATCTGCGCGGTGGCCCAATTGGCCCAAAAGCGCGTGGCGGTGTCCTGGTGTTGCCGGTGGGTGCGAATTGTCGGCATCAGGTCACGACGGCGCAGTTCGCCGGCAGTGCGGGCGGCACGTGCCAGGACGCTTGGGTCGGCGTGGGAAAGTCCGGTAAGCAGGGCAGCGCCGGGGTCATGGCGGTGCATGCCACAGGCGGCCAGGCCGAGGCGCAGAAACAGGGGGGCGGGGGAGGCGAGCAGGCGATCAACCCAGGGCGATACCCACTTCCAGTCGAGCCAACCCAAGGCCATCAGGTAGCCGCTCTCCGTTTCTACGGCACTTCGCAAATGCTCGCTGAGCCGTGACAACACCTGTGCGTTACCCGCCTCGAAGGCCAGCACCACACTGGCGAACAGCTCGCCAATGGCGTGTGGCCCAAGTTGAGCCAACAGGGTTTCCAGGCCGCGGGTGCCGGCGACTCGAAGGCCGTCAAGGTGGGCGTCGATGCGCTCGTCGAGTTGGCTGAGGTGGTCGAAGTCGTAGTGCGGTGCGCCCAGGGCATAGTCCCGCAGGACGGCGAGGAAGCTGGCTTCTTCGACATGTTGATCCAGAATCAGCGGAATCAAGTTCGAGTACATTTCAAAGTCTTGAGAAATAGTGAGTTAAGCAAGTTTCCTCCAGCTCTGCCCGTCATGTACCAAGATATCCTTTTGGCCAACAGACCAAAGCGCCCCGTTTTTAGCGGAAAGACAGTAGCAAGTATTGGGCTTTGGCATGTTCCAGTTGATTGGCCGCAAAGAACTTTCATCGAGAACGTATACTTCGAACAAGGTGGCTAAATAGATTTTTCCTTGGTGTTCAGCAATGCTCCAGAAATCATCGGTGAACTCTTCGAGATCGATAATTTCCCATGTGTCCGCTCTGCCACGCAGCAAAGTGCCTTGGCGGCCACATAAATAACAATAACCATCAGAGGCGCATATCAATGCAGTTATTTTAAAGTTGGTTGGACTGTCGACTTGCCGCCAGTTGCCTTGCTCCCGCAGCCATATTTCTCCCTTCCAGCCGGCGGCATAGATTTCATCATTGGAGAAACCGCCCAGTGCTTCGAAGCCAAAAACACTGTCTTTACTCGTAGGCTTTGGGGCATGTATAGGCTGCCAGGCAGAAGATCCATGGCGTACATACACCTCTCGGGACACTCCGCACAAGTAGGTATATTCGCCTATCGAGCTTATCCCTCTGAGCATTAGCGGTGGCGGATCCATTTGCGACAAGCTGAGGGTCGAGCCGAGATCGCCTTCCCCAATTTCACCCTCTTCGGATATTGCCAGCATCTGTTGTGACCGGTCGGTGGTCATGGCAACGGTATCCCAAGTCGCCTCGCCAACTTCTCGCCACTTTCCAGAGTTGTACTCCAGGAAAATAGTGTGCGAAACGTCCTGGGCTTCTAGTCCGATTTCCCGAAAAGCGAAAAAAGATTTCTGTGCGTCTACGGCGGCAACATAAGCGTAGTAATAATCTTCCAGCCATTCGTCAGCCATATGAATATCCGTTTATTGGGTGGTGGCTCAAGGGGAGGGCCTTCTCGCAGTACGGTTCAATACCGCTGGCTTACTTCTTCCGCTTGGTGAATGTTTTACTTTAGGGGGCTGCGTATTTGGCGGTAGCATTTTTTTATGCCCGTCGGCCAACTGTGCCGTGAGGCAGCGTTCGCTACAGTTTGACTCGGGAAACGCGCCACGAGTACTTTGGGCCGCCATGGAGGCCTCTTTACCGAATTCGCGCATATCGCCTTTCTTGACCCCAGCGATAACCCCCAGAGCTTTATGCTCGCTGTGTCGGACACCATGACTCCCATGAGTGTTCCCCCAGCCCTCAACGCACATACAAGGCGCCGTATCTTTCGAATACTCTTCCCAGCCGGGCTGGCGCTTGTTGTTACTGAACGCTCCTACAGAAAATGAGCTTTTCGGTATGACATGGTCAGGTGTTTGTGCTGGACAGCATCCGGCTATACCTGCTTCGTCCTTAGGGCGGTACGGCACTAACTGACAGCGGCGAGCCGACAAGCATTTGTTTGCTTTGGCTCTTGTCGCTGTTTTGCTGGCCCAAGCGCTTTCATTGACCATTTCACCGCTCAGCTCGGCCTCTTTACAAACATTCTTTTCACCGTACGGTTTGTATTCCTGGCAGGATTTTCTTTCTCTTTTTTTCTCCCTTTTGCATTTTCCCTGGGTGCTCGGCGACATCTTGGAAAGGTGAGGCCAGGGAGGGGTATTACCTGGCTGTGAAGCATGGTTGTGCGTCGTCATATCAAGGTGCCGTACTACGTTTTGACCTTCGAACTTCACATTCATCGACCAGGAAGTGAAGTACACCTTCCCCTTGATCTTGCTAGTGATGACCCCCTTCTTGGGCGCATTCCCAGCCTCATCCCCATAACTTGTCTTGAAGTAACTCTTGTCCTTGAGCATCACCTCTTTGCGGGTGATCTTGACCGTTCGTGTGCCCCGGGTGGTGTCCTTGGACATACCCGTATTGGGGTAGGGAATGGGTACCCCCATCGGTGTCGGCGGAGCCACGGGCGGAGTGAAGCAGACATCCGGAAAGCAGGCGACGGACTTGCCATCGGCCGCCTTGCAGGAAATCTCCATATTGTTGGCATACACCTCGTTGGCCATCAGGCAGCCCTCACGGTCTGGTAGCTGAGCAGGGCGGCGGCGCGTTGGCCGGCGTCGTTGCCGAGGTGGCAGAGGATATTCGGGCCGTCACCGTAGCCCTTGCGGCTGGCGGCCAAGGCCACGGCCAGCATCGTCGGGCCGATGGCGGCGCCGACTTCGCCAATGCAGTCGGCCGGGTGCCAGAGGTGGAAGAACTCCTTGCGCACCCGCAGGGTACGGCTCAGGGCCAGGGAGGCTTCCTTGAAGTAGTACTGCTCGCCGGAGATGTCGGTGAGCCGATAATCCATTTGCTCCAACCCACAGCCAACCTCGCTCAGGGCAGCGCGTACGGCTTGAGTCAGACCTTCAGCACGCAGGGGAGTACCTTCGGCCTCCACGGTGGCCTTCTCCACGCCGAATCCCAGGCCGAGGCAGGCCAATTGCGGTTCTTCGCTGGCAACGGGGGCGGCCAGCACCACGGCGGCGGCACCTTCGCCGGGGATAAATCCGTTGGAGTTCTGGCTAGTGAGCAGGCGATCGCGTGCTTCGAAAGCGGCCAGCGTCGGTCCATTCAAGAAGGAGTCGACGCCGGCAATCAGCACGTGGCGATGGCCGCCCTGGTAGATCAGCGTACGCGCATCAAGCAGGGCCACGGCAGCGCTGACCCGTCCATAGGCGATGACGTTGGAACTGGGATGAAAGCGCAGGCCCAGTTCGGCTTCGATGGCGTGCAGCAGCCCCTTATCGAGGCCGTCGAGGCGGCCGGGGCGCTCGACTTCCGCCACCCCCAGCAGCAGCGGGGTCTTTTCCGGGTCGACGTTAGGGGTGCTTTGCAGCGCCTCGGCGATGGCGCAGGCGGCCATCTTGATCAGTTTGCTGCGCCCACGCCAGGGCTGCTCCAGAGGCACGCTGGCAGCGATCAGCCATTCGCCGCCGCAGTCGATGAAGCGGGTTTCCTGGAAGTTATCGATAGCGCAGCGAATCGCCGCGCAGCTCGCGGGTGCGCTGAGGCCAACGGCGCTGACCATGCCGGAACCGATGATGCAAAGTGCAGTCATCAGTTTGTCTCCTCGGGGGCGTGCCTGGCTTTTACCAGGGAGGAGAGCGACGGGTAGTAATCCTTGCCCAGTTCGCGGGCGCGCCACCAGCCTGTGGACATAGTGCCGACCAGCACCTGAGCGATCTCGAACATGTTGTGTCGTAGTACACGAGAGACACGCCAGGTCAGTTGCACCTGGAGCGCGTCTGTGTCGATCAGCAGGGTATCGATCACCGCCTGCACAGTCTCGTGACCGCCTTTTTTCAGAAAGAAGGTCACCGGCACGTCCATTTCGGGGATGCGAAAGCCCGCGCGCTCCTGGCGTGTGAGGTTGAGCAGCAACACATCCTCGCCGCCACGCAGGTAAGGAATCTGCTGATCGTCAGGGGCCGCCTGAAAGTAGCGACGGTCGAAATCTCCCGGCAGAAACGGAAAGCGGTCGGCCAGCCAGGCATCGTCGTAAGTGCCAGCGAAGCGAGCACGTTGCGGCCAGCTGCGGCCGATGGGGCCAAGGGCCATAGGACGGAAGTCGCCAGAGGGACTGTCGATCGCCTTGCCCAATTCCTCGGTGCTCGGCATCGGCATGCCGACGATGGCAGCACTGCCCATGCGGCTTGGAAACCAGCCACAACCGGTCGGATTGTCCAGGTAGCTGTAACGCAATTCGGAGTCTTCCGCCATCGGATGGCTGCCGCCAAAGGCCTGGGCATAAGAGATGTCCTGCTCGATGAAGGGCTGCGGCAAGCCGGGAGAAACGCCCAGTAGCCCCAATTGCCATTGTCGGGGGCCGAGCACGGAAAAGGCCTTGCTCATCTGACCGACGCGAATGCCCGCTGCCATCTGGCTCACGGGTCGCCCGCCTGGGGCATAGGCCTTGCCGCGCACCAGCACATCGCAGAACGGCTTGACCGGTGCGAAGTCCATTTCCTGCAGCGGGGCGCTGAGACCGGGTTCGCCGAGGAAGGTATCGGCCATCAGCAGCGGTTGCTGGGTCTCGGCCAGGGTCGCCGCGCGGCCGTCCAGAGGCAGATTAAACGTGCCTTTGACCACCACCACCAGGGATTCGCGGCCATCGGGCTCCATGCCCTGGGTATAGGCAGCAAGCAGTTTGCTGGCGTTGAGCAATTCCATAGGCGACTACCTGTCTAGTTGATCTGCACCGAACCACCCTTGATGCGGTTGACCCCGCTGGAGCGACTGGACAGGTAGGCGCCCTGGATGATCACTTTGCCCGCGCGGGTCAGGGTGATGCTGGCCTTGCCGCAACGCAGCACGATCTCGCGTTCGGCGCGCAGTTCCAGGCGCTGGTCGTCCAGTTGCACGCTGGCAACCGGTTCGGGCGCCATGGCCTGGCTCAGCAGGCGGCCGATCACTAGCGGGCGGGAAGGATCGCCATCTTCGAACATCAGCGCCACTTGGCTGCCGATGTCTTCAGGGGAGAGCAGGGTGGTGCTGCGGGCGGCGATGCTCTGTTGCTCGGGGCAGCCGGGGTAGGTCACCCAGGGCGCACTGGCCTGTGGCAGGTCGAGCAGTACACCGACGACTACGCCATCGATGCGGGCCTGCGTGGGCAGTGAGTATTGAACCGTCATACGCGTTACTCCTAGTTTTGCAGGATCTTGCGTCCCTTGATCACCA
Organism: Pseudomonas sp. GW823-FHT02C05; assembly: GCF_058797595.1. NCBI lineage: Bacteria > Pseudomonadati > Pseudomonadota > Gammaproteobacteria > Pseudomonadales > Pseudomonadaceae > Pseudomonas > Pseudomonas sp. GW823-FHT02C05. The sequence continues at coordinate 1,099,233 of NZ_JBXAJU010000001.1, forward strand.
CGTTCTTGTTGGCCTTGATGTTGATCGCGCCAGAGCCGTCTATGGTGATGTCCTTGCCGCTGATGCTGATGGTGCCGTCCTTCTTCATGACGATGCTGGCTTTGCCGGTCATGATGGTCACCGAGTCACCGGCATCGATGACAAGGTTCTTGCCCACCGTCAGCTCATCGTCCTTGCCGATATCGGTCGTGCGTCCCGCGCCGACCTGGCGCGATTCGTTGTCTTTTACCGTCGTTGAAAGATTGGCTCCGACGTCCACCGAGCGGTTGGTACCCACATTGGTCGACTGGTAGAGGCCCACGTTGACGTTTTGGTAGGCCCCTACATTCACCGTTTGAAAGGCACCGATGACAACTTCCTGCGCGGCGCCGATGGCGATCGTCTCGTTGATACCTACCGCATGGGTGCGTTGCAGGGCCACGGTCGCGGTTTCGCTGGCGCCCACGCTGATGGTGCGGTTGAGGCCTATGCTGATCGTCTCGTTACTGCCGACGCTTTCGGTACGGTTGACGCCAATGCTGATGTCCTCGTTGTTGCCCACGCTTTCGGTGCGGTTGACGCCGATGGTGATGGTCTCGTTGTGATCGACGGTTTCGGTGCGGTCGTGTTTGACATGCACAGTCTCGTCGTTATCGATGGTCTTGCTGCGGTCGTGGCCGACCCAGTGGGTCTCGTCGTTCTCGACCTCGATGTCCTGGTTCTTCTCGGCATGGATAAACAGTTGCTCCGCACCTTTCTTGTCCTCCATGCGGATTTCATTGAAGTTGGCCGGTGAGCCGTCCTTGCTCGAACGGCTTTTCACCCCGCTCTGAGTGGCATTGGCCGGTAGCGTGTAGGGCACGGTCTGTTCGGCGTTGTAGACGCGGCCAGTGATGATCGGCCGATCCGGGTTGCCTTCGATGAAACTGACGATCACTTCCTGACCGATCCGCGGGATTTGCACCGCTCCCCAGTTCTTGCCGGCCCAGGCCTGGGACACGCGCATCCAGCAGGAGCTATTGGCATTGGACTGGTCGTGGCGGTCCCAGTAGAAATGCACTTTGACCCGGCCATACTGGTCGGTCCAGATCTCCTCGCCATCGGGGCCGACCACCACGGCGGTCTGCGGCCCGCGAACAATGGGCATGGGGGTCAGGGGAAGAGGGCGGAAGGCCTGGCTGGCATCCATGCAGTCCAGCTCGCTGGTGAACTGCTCGGACAGGTCCAGCTGCGCATTTTCATAGAGTTCCTGGCGGATCTGATAGCGTGCGAACACCACCAGGTATTCGCGGTTCTGGTCCTCGCGCTCGTAGCCGGTCAGCTTGAACAAATGGCCGCAGCCCAGCCCGCGGGCGCGGCCGCGCAGCTGCACGCGCTCGAACTGGCTGTGAATGGCTTCGATGCGGGTACGCGCGTAGTGCTCGCCGTCGTTGCTCTGAACGTATTCACCGGGGTAGTCGTAGAGCGGGTGGTCGCCGTTGCTGTGACTGCGCGACACACTGGAGCGCACCTCCAGTCTGGCGCGGGGGCGCTTGAAGTCGTAGTCGTTTAGCTCCAGAGAACCGGGTTGGACTTCCCGCTCCAGTTGCCAATCGTAGAAATGGTCGCGCTCGCGCATTTGCCGATCGGGCGGGTAGAAGGGCACCGAGTCATAGTCGGCCACCGTGGAGTGGGCGCCATAGGCGTCGGCAAACACCAGTACATGACGCGCCTGCTCATGGCGAAAGTAGTAATAGATGCCTTCGTGCTCCATCAACCGGCTGACGAAGTCAAAGCTGGTTTCACGGTACTGCACGCAATATTCCCACTCGCGGTAGTTGCCGCTCAGGCTGTCTTCGAAATCGGAGAAACCGAGGTCGCGGAACACCTGCTTGATGATCTCCGGCACCGTTTTGTTCTGGAAAATCCGGCAGTCCGAAGTGCGCGTGAGCAGCCATAACCAGGGCCGTAGGCTGACGCGGTAGCCGGCGAACTGACCGTGGCCGTTCACTTGCCGGCAGCTGCAGACAATGCCGTGGAAATAGCGTTTGCTGCCGTCGTGCAGCTCCAGGGTCAGGCCCATCGGCTTGCCCAGCAACTGGTCGAATGTGATCGCTCGGTTTTCGGAGGTGAGGTCCAATTCGTAGTGGAACAATCGCCCCAGCTCTTCGTTGCCTTCCATGCTCTGCAGCAACAGGACATCGCCGCCGAGGGGACTGTCGACCTGCACCAAACGGTTGTTTTGCGTTATTGCCATAAACGACTTCCTCTGGCTCGTGTTCGGGCGTCAGTCGTCCGTCTCGCGGGGTCAGGGGAAATCGTGTCCATCCATCGCGGTACATCCACCACAGAGATGATCTCCATATCGGCCTCATAGGCACTCAGTCAAAGCGAACGTACGAGTCAATCCGGCTTCTGCGGATTAACCTTCTGTCCAGAGCCACTTGGGCATCACCTCTAACAATTTCGGTTAAAGTCTTAGCGCGGTTTAATCCTAGTCAAGAAACTCTCCGACCAATGGAGCGAACACCGAGCCGTTTCAAGGTAGGTGACCGACGGTCATTTTTTGCCTGGCTACGAGCGCGACGACATGCACCGAGAGGTGGCGCGTCATCAAGGCAGCGCGCCGTTATAACTGGCTTGGCGGCCCATGAATGGGAGGAGTTGTTCATCCATAGCGGCCCAAGCTCACCACCACCTGCGCCTCAGCGGGTTGCCCATGGCCAAGCACCTGGGTGAATCGAAGCAAAAGCTGCTCCAGCTCATGGCGCTAAGTTGCCCGATTCGCTTGAATAACGCCCCGCGTCGCCTTGCCAAACAAGCGCGCAGCCAAAGAATAAAACGGAATATTTCGAAAGGACCCGGCATGTCGTTATCCCGCTGTCTATCTGGCCTGTCCAACTTGTTGCACTACCGCCGCGAATGGTTGCGCGCCGACCTGCGGGCCGGCTTGTCCGTGGCGGCTATCCAGATCCCGATCGCCATCGCCTATGCGCAGATTGTCGGCCTGCCACCGCAGTACGGGCTTTACGCCTGTGTGCTGCCGATGATCGTCTATGCCTTGATCGGCAGCTCGCGGCAACTGATGGTCGGCCCCGATGCCGCTACTTGCGCCATGCTCGGCGGGGCCGTGGCGCCTTTGGCCATGGGCGACCTGCAGCGTACCGTCGAATTGTCGATGATCGTCACCGTGCTGGTGGGCCTGATGCTGATTGCCGCCGGGATCGCCCGGGCGGGTTTTATCGCCAGCTTCTTCTCGCGGCCGATCCTCATCGGCTACCTCAACGGCATCGGTCTGAGCCTGATCGCCGGGCAAATGGGCAAGGTGGTGGGCTTCAAGATCGAAGGCGACGGCTTCATCCTGGGGCTGGCGGACTTTCTCCAGCGCCTGGGGGAGATCCATGGCCTGACCCTGGCCGTCGGCCTGGCCAGCCTGGGCCTTTTGATCTGGCTGCCGCGACGCTATCCGCGCGTACCTGCGGCGCTGCTGACGGTGGCGCTGTTCACCTTGCTGGCCGGGCTATTGGGCTTCGACCGCCTCGGAGTGGCGATCCTCGGTCATGTGCCGGCCGGGATGCCGGAGTTGTCCTGGCCCAAGACCACCCTGGAGGAAAGCAAGAGCCTGCTGCGCGACGCGCTGGGCATCGCTACCGTGAGTTTCTGCAGCGCCATGCTCACTGCCCGCAGCTTCGCCGCGCGCCATGGCTACGCGATCAACGCCAACCATGAATTCATCGCCCTGGGCCTGAGCAACCTGGCCGCCGGTGCCTCCCAGGGCTTTGCCATCAGCGGTGCGGATTCGCGTACCGCGGTCAATGACATGGCCGGAGGCAAGAGCCAACTGGTGGGCATCATCGCCGCCCTGGCGATTGCGCTGATTCTGCTGTTTTTCACCGCGCCCATGGCGTGGATTCCGCAGCCGGCCCTGGGCGCGGTGCTGTTGATGGCGGGCTGGGGCTTGCTCGACGTCAAGTCCCTGAAGCAAATCTACCGCCTGAGCCGCTTCGAGTTCTGGCTGTGCCTGCTGACCACCGTCAGTGTGCTGGGGCTGGGCGTGCTGCCGGGCATCATGTTCGCCGTGACCCTGGCCATCCTGCGCCTGCTGTACAGCATCTACCAACCCACCGACGCGGTGCTGGGCTGGATGCCGGGCATCGAAGGCCAGGTGGACATCCGCCAGTACCCGCAAGCCCGCACTGTGCCCGGCCTGGTGGTGTATCGCTTCGACGACGCGATCCTGTTCTTCAACGCCGACTACTTCAAGATGCGCCTGCTGGACACCGTGCAGCGCGAGAGCCAACCCGAGGTGGTGCTGTTCGATGCCGAGGCGGTGACCGATATCGATGTCAGCGGCATCGCGGTGCTGCGGGAAATCCGCGAGACCCTGGCCGCCCAGGGCATCTACTTCGCTATCGCCCGTGCCCGCGGTACTTTCCTGGCGATGCTGGAACGTTCGGGGATGACCCGGGAAATGGACAGCCAGTTGCTGTTCGGTTCGGTGCGTTCGGGCATCAGGACCTACCGCATATGGCGCAACAGCATGCGCGGCAAGCAATGAAGCAGAGGAGGGTGACCGGCAGGGAGCGGCCCTGCCGGCGCTTGATCGAAGCTCAGCCAGGTTGGCATGGCATCACTGGGTGATGGTCATGCTGCTGGTGGCCTGGACCGAGCCATAGCGGATGCGCGGATACGTCGGGTCGGCGTAGCTGAAATCCATCACCGTGCCGACGGAACCGAAGTACAGGGCCTGGCAATTGAAGTTCACCGCGACCTGGCCGCCGTAAGGAGTGACCCCGATGGCGACCTGGGTCGGCCCGGTCCATTCGATCTTGCAACCCAGCGTACCGCCTGCTGCGCCGGCATTGTATCCACGACAGTTCAAGGTGGCGTTGCCGTTGCTGGTATTGGGAAAGCCCGCCCATTTGGCGATGGCCAGGTTGGCCGAGCATGAAGTGTTGACGCTGCTGGCTCCCGGGGCGAGCTTGTAGACCCCGGACGGTGGCGCAAGCGTTGCCGTGACAGGCGTCAATGGCAGCGCGGCAAGGCTCGATGCCGCCTGGTTTTCCACCACGGTGGTGGGCGAGGGCGGGAGCTTGCACACCACCACGGCGCCGACGTCGTCGGACTTCTTCAACTCACCCTGCGCAGTGATATCGGCGCCGCCCTTCGACTCGCAGAAGAGTTTGCGCAACTGGGCTTTTTCTTCGCTGTCAGCCAGGGACGAGGCCTGGGCCAAAGGTGCAAGGGCCAGGCCAATGACGCCAGCCATCAGCACGCTTGAAAGTTTCATGATCGATTCCTTATCGGGGTTATGACTGGCTGCACCCTAAGAGCGCCAGGCGGTTTTTTTCATGACAAAAGCTCGGGTGTTGCGCGCAAACAGGGCCGCTGGAGTTTTGTCCTTTCTGGGCTTGACCGGATGCCGCTATCTGCTGTTGAATGCGCGCCCTAAAGCCTCTGCAACCTTTTCTCCAAGTGGTGAAGCCAGTGCCCTACGCCAGCCAACACGCCTGATACCGACGACGGTCCATCCTGCCTGATGGCTGCCCGTGCTTGCGCGCGGCGCTTGATTGCCATGCCTGCCTGATCCTGTCGTTGGTTTTTCTCTGTTTTCGAGGACAAACCCATGCACACGGATATTCGTGCCACCGCGCACAACCTGGAACTGCTCAAATACCCCCGCACGCCCCACCTGCAAGGCTCGCGCCTGCAAGATGGCGACACTGACACTGGCCAGGTGCGCTATGCCGCCCTGGCCGGACAGTGGCTGGTGGTGGAAGAAAAACTCGATGGTGCCAACACCGGCATCAGCTTTAGCGCAGGCGGCGAGTTGCGCCTGCAATCTCGCGGTCACTACCTCACTGGCGGTGGTCGCGAGCGCCAGTTCAATCTGTTCAAGCAGTGGGCCTCGGCCCATGAGCACTGGTTGCTGGAACGCCTGGAAGATCGCTTCGTGCTGTATGGCGAGTGGCTGCACAAGAAGCACTCGGTGTTCTACGACCACTTGCCACATTACTTCTGCGAGTTCGATGTGTGGGACCGCGCCACAGGGCTGTTCCTCTCCACCGCGGCGCGCCGGCGCCTGCTAGAAGGTGGGCCGGTTCTGTCGGTGCCTGTGCTGTACGAAGGCCCGGCACCGCGCCGGCATGCCGAGCTGCTAGCGCTGGTGGGCGATTCGCTGGCCAAGACCGCGCACTGGCGCCAGGTGTTCGAGCAGGTGGTGCACCGCGAAGGCCTCGACCTGGCCCGTGCCTGGCGCCAGTGCGACCGCTCCAGCCGCATGGAGGGCCTGTACCTGAAGCTCGAGGACGAGCAGCAGACCCTCGGCCGGCTCAAGTGGGTACGCCAGGACTTCGTCCAGGCCATCCTCGATGCCGACCAGCACCATGCCAGCCAACCCTTTATCCCCAATCAACTGGCCGCCGGCGTCGACCTCTATGCCCCGCGCCTGTCCATGGACTGGCAGGGCCCACGCCACGGCTACTGAAGGAGCATCTCGAAATGGATATTCAACAACTGCGCCAACTGGTCCCCGAGCCGGGGCGCGATATGGACACCGCCGCCTGCCTGTCGGCCATTCCGGCCCTGGCGCGCCTGGCCGACACACCGCAAGACCCGATCTACCACGCCGAGGGCGATGTATGGATTCATACCTGTCTGGTGGTCGAGGCATTACTGGCGCAACCCGCCTACCAGCAGGCCAGCGCCGAGCAGCGCTTTGTGCTGTTCTTCGCGGCCCTGTTGCACGACATCGCCAAGCCCGACACCACGGTGATCGACAAGGATACCGGGCGTATCGGCCAGCCCGGTCATTCACGCCGGGGGGCGGTGGATGCGCGGCTGCTGTTGTGGCGCGCCGGTGTGCCGTTCGAGCTGCGCGAGCAGATCTGCCGCATCATCGCCGTGCACCAAGTGCCGTTTTTCGCCCTGCAGGGTAATCGCAGCGGCCGCAGCCCTGAGTTCCTCTTGCACAAACTGTCCTGGGAACTGCCGCTGTGGATGCTCTGTGCCGTCGCCGAGGCCGATATGCAGGGCCGCAACTACGCCGGCAAGGCCGATGTACTGGACGCCATCGAACTGTGGCGCGAACTGGCGCAGGAGGAGGGCTGCCTGCACGGCCCGCGGGCCTTTGCCGACGACTACACACGCATTCAGTACCTGCGTGGCGCCCGGGTACATCCCGACTACCCGTTGCACGCGCCGCAGGGTTCGTCGGTGGTGATGCTCTCGGGCCTGCCGGCAAGCGGCAAGGACACCTGGACCGCACAGCATCACCCGGAGCTGCCGGTGGTGTCGTTCGACGACGCCCGCCAGGCCCTGGGCCTGCGCCATGGACAGAATGAAGGCGCCGCTGCGCATTACGCCATCGACCGGGCCAAGGCCTTGCTGCGAGAGCACAAACCCTTTGTGTGGAACTCGACGCACCTGTCGGCGCAGATGCGCAACCGCACCTTGGACTTGCTCTACGGTTACGGCGCCGAGGTGGAAATTCTCTACCTGGAGCGCCCCGAGAGCGAGATCATGCGGCGCAACCAGCAGCGCGACACCTCGCTGCGCAACGATGATATCCGCCGCATGCTGTTCAAGTGGGAAGTGCCGTTGCCGACCGAGGCACACCGGGTTGTTTATCAGGCCGTGACGGGCTGAACCGGGAGTTCGCCCATCTGAAGATGGTGCGTTCAATCTGGTTTCGAGCAGATAACACCTGATGTGAGCAAGGAGGGCTAAGTGATAACTGAAAAAATGAAATGCATGGAGGCACTTGGGGCTTTTTTAGATCGGCTCTATGTAGCGTCTTCAAAAAGGCAAGGTACGGCACTAAGCAGAGATCGCGGGCATTACGAGTACCCAGGTGAAAAGTTCTGTGTCTACGTGACGATTTTCCCCTGTGAGGTTGAGCTTATATTTGAAGGTGAGCACTTGGAAGATGGATCCTTTGTGCTGACCTTGGACGCATGCACTCCTGATGGGGAAATACTCGCTGGTAATATCATCTCCATGCACGGTAGCTGTGGGGAAGTTGAAGCGCTGCTGGCCTCATCGGAAGCGCGGGTGCTTATTGAATTACTTACGTTTCTTGAAGGTGGGGCGTTGGAGTGATTGATAGCCTGGAAGTTAAAGAATTCGATCACCTTGAAGAGGCGCTAATTGATGCGGATGTGTCTTTCGGGGAAATGACACGTCAGTATGCTCTCTATCTGCTCAGGCTGATTGACAGTGGCGTGCTTGCCAGTATCTCTGACTCCAAGTTGAAGATGCTGGTTCCATATATCGAAGAAGGCATCCAGCGAGAGCGTATAGAAAACGATAAAGATCTCCGAAAAAAGCTGGCGATCGAACTTTGGGAAATAGAGAGCCAGCACCGTAAGTCAGATGAGAACTTTGCCAATCTCATACGTTGTGTGATTTTTTGTTTTGGAACGCAAGAGCGCTGGATTGAAGAGGGTACAGGAGATATAACACCGATTTATCTTTATTTTCTGATTCTAAAAAACATAACCCCTGATATAAGGCAGGATTTTATCAAGAACTTTCAAGGTTTTATTGCATATCGCCGCTGCTGCGCTACATAGCTTGATAATCATCGATTGAGTGCCCTGTAAAAATGAAGCTTACAGAACTATATAGCCGGATAATCAGTAAAGAGCCCTATAACGATATGGCTATTTTCTTTGAAAGCTATGAGAGCTTTGAAGAAATACCGCTTGTATCTAGATATAGTCGCTTAAAGCTCTTGAAAGATGAGATGAACGACAGTGGTGTTTCTGGCTTTCTGATAGGCCTCGCTGTATTTCTTTTAAACACTCTAAGGTGGTTGGAGGCGTCAAGAACTGAAGGTGTTTTTTTTGCCATGACGTTTACGGAGTTTGCGGGATTGGAGGAGCAAAGCGTCCTCATGCCTAATATATTTATTTATCCAAAACCAGCTTCAGACGGTTTCTTGGAGAACATACGAGAAAAGGATAAAGGAATTGCATCGCGGGAGATGACAGAAGTAAAAAGGCATTTTTCCAGCTGCGGGCTAGAAACAGCTTTTGATTTTTATGAGAGTAGGTTTTATGACACCGCTTGCGCTGAAGACATTGTAAGGATCTTTGCTGTTTCCAGGACTTGCTGAGAGAAAATGCTGATGCGTGGGCCTATTCACAAAGCCTGGCTTGGCAGAAGATCCAGTGTTGCAAACACGAGTGCGGCGCCGGTTCTGGCGCCACACTTCGTGAACCTGGTTGCAGTTCTCCAGCCTCGACCTAAGTGCGCAGCACGGGATCGGGGCTGATGGAGGGATCTTGCGGCCTGCGGTGGCGATTCTCCCATTGCAACAACAGAGAAATACCGCAGGGCAGGACCGTCAAGGTCACGACTGTCGCAATGGCCAGCCCGCCAATCACCGCGTAGGCCATCGGTCCCCAGAATATCTGCGGGGCGATCGGGATCATGCCGAGAATAGCGGCGCAGGCGGTCAACAGAATCGGCCGGGCCCGGTGCATCGACGCGTGAATTATCGCTTCGGCTGGCGACTGCCCCAGTTTCATGTTGATCTCCACCTCCTCGATCAAAATGATCGCATTGCGCACGATCATCCCGACCAGAGCAATTACCCCCAACTGCGCCACAAAGCCCATGGGCGTTCCTGTCGGCAGCATGGCCAGGACAACGCCTATGAGTCCGAACGGCGCCATTGCGATGGCCAGGAACATGCGGGAAAAACTGCGCAGTTGCACCATCAAGAGCACGCACATCACCAGCGCGGTGAGCGGGAGAACGGCGAGCAGCGATTTGCTCCCCTTGGCGGCTTCCTCGACTGCGCCACCTGTTTCAACCTTGTACCCCTTGGGCAGCTCCGCAGAGAACCGTGCCACAACCGGTGCGAGCGCCTGCACTACGGTCGAGGCCTCGAGCCCATCGCGAACATCTCCCTGCACGGTGAGCAGGGGAAGACGTTGGCGTCGCCAGACGATGGGATCTTCGACGCCAAAACTCAGCTTGGCGATTTGAGTCAAGGGGATGGTATGACCTTGGGACGAGCGCAACTGAAGATTGGCGAGGGTTGCAAGGTTGGTGCGTTCGCCGATCTGGGCGCGGATCACCACATCGATCAACCGGTCGTGATCGCGCACGGTGGTCACCGCCGAGCCCGAGAAAATGGTCGCCATGGTACTGGCGATATCTTCGGACGAAAGCCCCAGGGCGCGGGCCTGAGTCTGGTCGACTTCGACGAGGATACTGCGCTGTGGCTCGCCAGAAAGCAGGTGAACCTCGCGGGTGTCGTGGTTGGCGGAGATGAGGTTGGCCAGACGCCCGGCAATATCGCGCACGGTGTTCTGATCGGGTCCCGTGATCCGATACTTGAGTGGCCACCCCACTGGCGGACCGAGCTCCAGTGGCGTCGCACGAGCGATGAGGTCGGAGAATTGCGTCTTGAACGCCGCGGCAAGCTTCGCCTGTAACGCATCGCGCTCCTTGACGCCCTTGGTCACCACCACCGTCTGGGTGACGTTTTCGTTCTGCAGCAAGACTTCCATCGGGAGATAGAAACGAATGGCCCCGGAGCCGATGTAAGTGGAAAAACGCTCGACATCGGGGTCGTTCTTTAGCAACGCCTCAAGTTTCGAGGCTTCCCGCGCCGTTGCATCCAGTGAGGCATTCTGCGGCAGCGTCAGGCTCACCAGAAGCTCGGGGCGGTCGGAAGGTGGAAAGAACTGCTGTTCGAGATAGCTGGAGGCACCGAGAGAGGCGACGAACGCCGCCATGGCAACGCCCAGGGTCATTGCCCGATGGCCAAGGGCCCAAGCCAGCGCCCGTTCGTAGGCTTTCATCAGGCGCCCGGCGCCATGGCCGTGATGCGGCAATGACTTGGGCAGGATCAGGGTCCCGAGCAAGGGTGAAAACAGCACCGCAACAATCCAGGAGGCCGACAGCGAGATCAGCACGACCATAAACATCGAGTAGCAGTATTCACCTGCGCTGGAGGCCGCAAAGCCAACCGGGATGAACCCGGCGATCATCACCAGTGTGCCGGTCAGCATCGGGAAGGCGGTTGACTCGTAGGCGAAGCTCGCTGCGCGCTTCAGATTCCAGCCTTCTTCCAGTTTTCCGACCATGGCCTCCACGGTGATCATCGCGTCATCGACCAGAAGGCCAAGGGCGATGATCAGGGCCCCGAGCGAGATACGTTGCAGGCCGATGCCGGTCAGCTCCATACCGATGAAGGTCATCGCCAGAACAAGGGGGATCGACAGGCTGACCACCAACCCGGCGCGGACACCGAGCGAGAGAAAGGAAACCGCAAGCACGATCGCCACCGCTTCGGCGAGGACCGTCAAGAAGCCACTGACGGCTTGCTTCACGACTGTCGATTGGTCTGCGACCTGGATCATCTCTATACCGTGAGGCAAGGATGCCCTGACGTCATCCATGCGAGTCCGTACGGCCTCGCCGAAATTGAGCAGGTTACCGCCCGCGGCCATCGAGATGGCAAGACCCAGGGCTTTCTCGCCGTTGACCCGGAACAGCGGGGCTGGCGGATCGGCTGCTATTCGCTGGATAGCGGCCAGTTCGGTGAGCGGCACGAAACGGTCGTTGGCCTGCAACGTCACGTTGCGCAAGCTCTCCTCGGAGGCAAAGCCGCCGCTGACGCGCAGGGCGATCTTATCCTCGGCCAACCGCACCGTGCCTGATGGTACGACTGCGTTCTGCGCCTTCAAGGCTCGCAACACGGCCTCTTCGTCAAGCCCGAAGGCGGCAAGCCGGCCCGGGGAGAACTCAATGACGATCTGCTCCTCTTGAACCCCCATCAACTGAACCTTGCCAATACCTGGAATACGCAGCAGTTCAGCGCGCACGCCTTCGAGGTAGTCACGCAGTTCACGGTCAGAGAAACCCTCGGCGGTAAATCCGAAGATCTGCCCATAGGTGTCGCCGAATTCGTCATCGAAGAAGGGGCCCTGCACGCCGCTTGGCAGTGTTGCGGTGATGTCGGCCATCTTCTTGCGAACCTGATACCAGGCATCAGGGACTACTCGCGCCGGCGCATCATCGCGCAGGTTGACCATGATCACCGATTCGCCTGGGCGCGTGTAGCTGTCGAGCCGGTCCAGATAAGGGGTCTCTTCAAGCTTTTTTTCCAGGCGGTCAGTCAGAAGCTGGGTTGTATCGTCGAGGGAGGCCCCAGGCCAGTGCGCGGTGACAACCATTGTCTTGATGGTAAACGCCGGATCTTCGTTGCGACTCAGCTTGGAATAGCTGATCGCCCCTCCGACCAGGGTTACCAGCATGAGGAAGAACACCAGAGGCATCTGTTCGATTGACCAGGCCGAGAGGTTGAATCCTTGCCGGTCTTTTGCCGGTGCTGTGTTCGGCTTCATTGGGTCGCCTCCGCGGTTTCATAGACAACTTTCTGTCCTGCGCGAAGTTTGCTGACCCCAGCCGTTACAACGGCATCGCCCTCGGTGAGCCCTGACTCGATCAGCGCCTGTGTCGCCGTGAAGCGTGTCACGACGACAGGTTTGCGAATAAGCACGTGATCAGAAGGTTGCACCACAAACACCGCCGGCTTGCCTTCCTCGCTGGTCAAGGACGTAGCGGGAAGAATGAACAGCGCTTTGCCGGGCAATAGCAAGCGCCCGGTTACGGTGGCCCCCAATGTCATGGCGGGCGGGGTTTGCGGCAAGGCGATGCGCACCCGATAGGTTCGGGTCGCGGCGTCGGCGGTCGGGCTCACATCGCGGATGGAACCAATGACTTTGATCTTGGGGTCCGACACGAGAGCCACTTCGACTTGCACATCCGAGATCACTGAGGTGTAGAGGCGCTCGGACACGTTGAAGACGGCGTCACGTTCGTGTGTCGAGGCAAGCTTGATTGCCAGCTGGCCGGCATCGACAACCTGGCCGGTGTTGACCATTACCCCGCTGACAATGGCGTCGTCTGGGGCGCGCAATTCGGTGTAGCTCAGCTTGTTGCGGGCGGTCAGCAGGCCGGTCTTTGCCACGTTCAGCCGAGCGTTGGCTGCCCGCCAGTTAGCCGCCGCCTCATCCACCCGGGCACGGGCGACGAATTGCTTGTCAAACAGCATGCGCTGGCGATCAAGCCCTGATCGGGCAAACTCTTCCGCGGCTTCCGCACTGCGTACTTCGGCCTCGGCGACTCGCACTTCGTTCTGGACGTCGTTAGGGTCGAGCGAGGCCAGTAGCTGTCCCTTGGCGACAGCCACTCCGACATCAACATTGCGGGTCGCGATCCGACCTGCAATACGAAAAGCCAGATCGGTCTCGATGTGAGCTCGGATCTCGCCCGTTTGGGCGACTTCTTCACCTATCACGCCCGGCTTGGCAATGATCGTTCGGACGGGGCGGGGCGCCTCTTGCGCACGTTTTTCTTCCTGACAGCCGGTAAGGAGCAGGCTAAGGCAGCACACATAGCCGCAGATCCGCAATGCCGTGGGCACTATCATTTTTTTCCCTCGATCAAGTAGGACACGCAAGTCAAGGTGTTCACCCTCAGGAAAAACACGCTCGTATTACAGAATTCATCACTGGCCGACCGCCCTCCCTTGAGTCGTACCGAGCCTGAGGGCCCGATCAGGTTTCAGAGGGCTCGCTGTACGTCCGGTAGCCGGAAGGACCACTATTTTTTTGCTTACGTTGTTTCTGTATAGCCAAAGATTCAAAGCGGGTGGGACCGTCGCGTCACGGGCGCTCAATGCATTCTCCCGAAGGCTTCCAACCGGTCGTAGAAGACAGGGCCTGGCGAGCACGCTGCAGCTACTCGCCCGATAGGGCTTCCCAGACCTGGTGCGAAGGCATGCTGAGCTCCAACCAGATCTGCGTGAGTAGCAGGGCGACGAAACAGGCGAGGCCGATGCCCAGGCTCAGCTCGGCGATGTCAATCAACTTGACGATGGAAACCAGGATTGCGAACAGGTAGACCTCGAGCATGCCCCATTCGCGCAGATGGTGATAAGTGCGGTACAGGCGCATTCCAGTGTGCCGCGCCACCTGGAACCGCGCACTCAGGAGCACGAGCAGTTGGCACACCAGCTTCAGCAGGGGAATCACCATGCTGCTCAGCAGCACCAGCACAGCCACCCCCGACATGCCGCTTTCGAACAAACCGAGCACACCGCTCCAGACCGTTTCGCTTCGAGTCTGCCCCAGCAGGGTCAGGTGCATGATCGGCAGGAAATTGGCCGGGATGTAGAGAAGCAAGGTGGTCAGCACCAGGGCCAGGCAGGTGTGTTGCCACCCCTGGCGGTGCACGGCTAGTTCAAAGCCGCAGCGTGGGCAGCAACTTTTTTCCCCGGGGGCCAGCGTTTCCCTGCGCATGAGCAAATCGCATTCATGGCAGGCGACCAGGTCGTCCAGGGAAAGGTTCGTCAGGTTGCCAGCGTGGTTTGGGTGCATTGAATGGGTCCTGGAGGCGTGTGGCCTAGAGTGACTGGGCGCAAGCGCCATGCAAGAACATCTGTTGCAGGGTATGGGCGGTATTGGCACTGGCCGCGCGGCCACGCTGCTCGGCATCCACCATGCCGTAGACCAGAGTGATGAACAGCTCGGTCAGAACCGCGGCAGTGATGTCGATGCGCAGCGCGCCTTGCTGCTGGCCGCGCAGGAAAAAGCCGTCCAGGGCATCGAGATAGCAGCGCCAGGGCGCGCCGTTGGATTGCTCATCAAGAAAGCCGGGGCGGTACTGGACCACCAGGAAAGCCAGCAATTCACGGTGTGCCAGATGCTCGCTGATCAAGCGCTCCAGGGTCGGAAGAAACTCCGCCTGCTGCAGGCGGGCATTGTCGACGATTTGCTCGAGCATTTCGCGCGCATGGGCTTCCAGGCTCAACAGAAGGTTGTCCCGAGTGCCGCAGAAACGATGCAGCGTGGCCCTGCTGACTCCCACCATTTGCGCCAGTTCAAGCATCGAGGCTCGTGGTCGGTTGACTACCGCCGTGGTCAGCAGGCGCAGCAGGCGTTCTTCGTGGGGGGACGATGGGCTTGCCCCTGCTTGGGAAAATTTTCCAGATGCTTGCATAGCGCCTGACGGTCTCCAGGAAAAGAGTGCTTGGGTCTTATATTGTTCAAATGAGTCACTATTGACTCATTGGGTTCGCAAAAGTACCATTCGGCCCGTTTTCAATCAAGCAGTGGATGACTCATGGGCAAGATGCATGCAGTAGGAGTGGCGGGGGCGCTGGCAATTGCCATCGCATTGGCTGGGTGTAGCCCTGCCGGTGAACAGAGCGCCGCCGTGGAAGTGGCGCGCCCGGTCGAAGTGCTGGCGGTGACCAGCGAACCCTTGGCCCTGGTTTCAGAGCTGCCAGGTCGGGTCGAGCCGGTGCGGGTGGCGCAGGTGCGTGCCCGGGTGGCTGGCATCGTCCTGCACAAACGGTTTGTCGAAGGGGCTGACGTCAAGGCGGGCGATCTGCTGTTCCAAATCGATCCGGCGCCGTTCAAGGTCGCCGTGGCGAGGGCCGAGGGCGAGTTGGCCCGGGCGCAATCCGGGTTGCTGGAGGCGAAGGCGCGAGTCAAGCGCTATGAGCCGTTGGTCAAGATCGAAGCCGTGAGCCAGCAGGATTTCGACAGCGCCACTGCCGAACTGCGGCGGACCCAGGCCGCCACGCGCTCTGCCCAGGCCGACTTGGAGACCGCGCGCCTGAACCTGAGCTACGCCTCGGTTACCGCACCGATTTCCGGGCGCGTGGGGCGGGCACTGGTGACTGAGGGCGCGCTGGTGGGGCAGGGCGACGCCTCGCTGATGGTGCGTATCCAGCAACTGGATCCTGTGTACGTGGATTTCACCCAGCCGGCGGCCGATGCGCTGCGCCTGCGTGAAGCCCTGAAGACCGGCGCGCTCGCGGCCGATGCGCAGCAAGGCTTGTCGGTGCGTATCGAAGGTACGTCCTACGAGCGCCAGGGCTCGTTGCTGTTTACCGATGTGGCGGTGGACCCCGGCACTGGCCAGGTGGCGTTGCGCGGTCAATTCGACAATCGCGACGGCAATTTGCTGCCGGGCATGTATGTGCGGGTGCATACCCCTCAGGGCACCGATAGCCAGGCACTGCTGGTACCGCAACGAGCGGTATTGCGCAGCCCAGACGGCAGCGCTTCGGTGCTGGTGATGGACAGCGAGCACCGAGCGCAACTGCGCCCGGTGCAAACCGGCGTCATGCAGGGCGCGCGCTGGCAGATCCGTGAGGGCTTGAAAGTTGGTGATCGAGTGATCGTCAGCGGCCTGGCTGGCCTGCAGCCCGGCGCCAGGGTGGAGCCCAAAAGTGCCGTGGCCACAGCGTCCGAGTCACAAAAGTAAGGGCGCAATCGCCGCGAGGATTTTTCGATGTCGCAATTTTTTATCAAGCGCCCCAATTTTGCATGGGTGCTCGCACTGTTCATCTCTCTGGCCGGCATCCTGGTTATCTCCAAGCTACCGGTCGCCCAATATCCGAACGTGGCTCCCCCGCAGATTACAGTGACCGCCAACTACCCTGGTGCGTCGGCCAAAGTGCTGGTGGAATCGGTCACCAACGTGCTGGAGGAGTCGCTGAACGGCGCCAAGGGCTTGCTGTACTTCGAGTCCACCAACAACTCCAACGGCACTGCTGAGATCGTCGTGACCTTTGAGCCGGGCGTCGATCCGGACATGGCCCAGGTCGATGTACAGAACCGTCTGAAGAAAGCCGAGGCGCGCCTGCCCCAGGCCGTGCTGACCCAAGGATTGCAAGTGGAGCAGAGCAGCGCCGGCTTTCTGCTGATCTATGCACTGAACTACAAGGACGGTACTCACCACAGCAATACCACGGCCCTGGGCGACTACGCCGCGCGCAATATCAATAACGAACTGCGACGCTTGCCAGGGGTTGGCAAATTGCAGTTCTTTTCCTCGGAAGCAGCGATGCGGGTCTGGGTTGACCCACAGCGGCTGGTGGGTTACGGCCTGTCCATCGACGACGTGAGTACCGCCATCCGTGAGCAGAACGTGCAAGTTCCCGCCGGCGCGTTCGGTGGTACGCCGGGCAATAGCACCCAGGAGTTAACGGCGACCCTGGCGGTCAAAGGCGTCCTGGACAATCCGCAAGAGTTCGGTCAGATCCTGCTGCGAGCCAATCAGGACGGCTCCACGGTCAAGCTCGCTGACGTCGCGCGCGTGGAGCTGGGCCAGGAAAACTACAACATTTCCTCGCGCCTCAACGGCACTCCCGCGGTTGGCGGGGCGATCCAGCTGTCACCAGGAGCCAACGCTATCCAGACAGCGGGGCTGGTCAAGCAGCGCCTGGCCGAGCTTTCGGCGTTTTTCCCCGAGGACGTGCAGTATTCGGTGCCTTACGACACCTCGCGTTTTGTCGACGTCGCCATCGAGAAAGTGGTTCATACCCTGATCGAAGCCATGGTCCTGGTGTTCCTGGTGATGTTCCTGTTCCTGCAGAACGTGCGTTACACCCTGATCCCTTCGATCGTGGTGCCGGTGTGCCTGCTCGGCACGCTGATGGTGATGTACCTGCTGGGCTTCTCGGTGAACATGATGACCATGTTCGGCATGGTGCTGGCCATCGGTATTCTGGTGGACGATGCCATTGTGGTGGTGGAGAACGTCGAGCGAATCATGGCCGAGGAGGGCCTGTCACCGGTCGACGCCACCATCAAGGCGATGCAACAGGTGTCGGGGGCCATCGTCGGTATCACCCTGGTACTCTCGGCGGTGTTCCTGCCGCTGGCCTTCATGTCCGGTTCGGTGGGGGTTATCTACCAGCAGTTCTCGGTGTCGCTGGCGGTCTCTATCCTGTTCTCCGGCTTCCTGGCCCTGACCTTCACCCCGGCATTGTGCGCCACGCTGCTCAAGCCGATTCCCGAGGGGCATCACGAGAAGCGCGGTTTCTTCGGCGCCTTCAACCGGGGCTTTGCCCGGGTGACCGAGCGCTATTCGCTGTTCAATAGCACACTGATCAAACGCGCCGGGCGCTTCATGCTGGTCTATGGCGGTATTGTCGCGATCCTTGGCTATAGCTACCTGCGTTTGCCGGAAGCCTTCGTGCCCAGCGAAGACCTGGGCTACATGGTGGTTGACGTGCAACTGCCGCCAGGCGCCAGCCGCGTGCGCACCCATGCCACCGCCGAGCAGTTGGAGGTCTATCTCAAGTCCCGCGAGGCGGTGTCCTCGGCATTCGTGATCTCGGGCTTCAGCTTCTCCGGCCAGGGTGACAATGCGGCGCTGGCGTTCCCGACCTTCAAGGACTGGTCCGAGCGCGATTCGCAGCAGTCGGCTGCGGCGGAAGTGGCGGCGTTGAACGAGCATTTCGCCGCGCCTGACGACGGCACGGTCATGGCGGTGTCGCCCCCGCCGATCAACGGCCTGGGCAACTCCGGCGGTTTCGCCCTGCGCCTGATGGACCGTGGCGGGCTGGGTCGCGAGGCGCTGCTGCAAGCCCGCGATACCTTGCTGGCACAGACCTACGGCAACCCGGTGTTCTTCTACGCGATGATGGAAGGCCTCGCCGAAGCGCCACAGTTGCGCTTGCAGATCGACCGCGAGAAAGCCCAGGCCCTGGGCGTGAGTTTCAAGACCATCGGCAGCACCCTGTCCGCAGCCTTTGGTTCCGATGTGATCAACGACTTCACCAATGCCGGACGCCAGCAACGGGTGGTGATCCAGGCGGAGCAAGGTGAACGCATGACCCCGGAAAGCGTGCTCAAGCTCTACGCGCCCAACGACAGGGGTGAACAGGTGCCGTTCAGTGCCTTTGTCACCACCCAGTGGGAGGAGGGCCCGGTACAACTGGTGCGCTACAACGGCTACCCGTCGATCCGCATCATCGGTGACGCCGGGCCAGGCTTCAGTACCGGCCAAGCCATGGCCGAGATGGAGCGCCTGGCGGCGCAACTACCGGCAGGCATTGGCTACGAGTGGACCGGCCTGTCCTACCAGGAAAAGGTTTCCAGTGGCCAGGCCACGGCGCTGTTCGCCCTGGCCATCCTGGTGGTGTTCATGCTGCTGGTGGCGTTGTACGAGAGCTGGTCGATCCCGCTGTCGGTCATGCTGATCGTGCCGATCGGTGCGGTTGGTGCGGTGCTCGCGGTGACCCTGGTGGGCATGCCCAACGACCTGTACTTCAAGGTTGGCCTGATCACCATCATCGGCCTGTCGGCGAAGAACGCGATCCTCATTGTCGAATTCGCCAAGGAACTCTGGGAAAAGGGCTACAGCCTGCGTGACGCCGCCATCGAGGCCGCGCGCCTGCGCTTTCGACCGATCGTCATGACCTCCATGGCCTTCATTCTCGGCGTGGTGCCGCTGGCCCTGGCCACCGGAGCCGGCGCTGCGAGCCAGCGCGCCATCGGCACCGGTGTGATCGGCGGCATGCTCAGCGCGACGCTGCTCGGAGTGATCTTCGTACCCATCTGTTTTGTCTGGGTGCTGTCGCTTCTGGGCAGTAAACCCGCGGTGCGCGAGCCCGCTGCCGAGGGTCAGCAATGATGCGCATGCCGATAAGAAGTCTTTCCCTGTCGCTGTTGCTAGCCCTGGGCGGTTGCTCCCTGGCGCCGACTTACCAGCGTCCCGAAGCACCGGTGGCCGCCGCTTGGAATCTCACGGCCACAGAGCCCGGGCAGCGTGTTGGCGAGCTGGATTGGCAGGGGTTTATCCTCGACCCCAAGCTGCGGCAACTGGTGGGCATCGCCCTGGACAACAACCGTTCGCTGCGCCAGGCCCTGCTGGATATCGAGCAGGCCCGGGCCCAGTACCGCATCCGGCGCGCCGACCGGGTGCCGGGGCTGAATGCGGGGGCTTCAGGTAACCGCCAGCGCCTGCCGGCCGATCTGGCCAGCAACGGCCAGGCCGGGGTCTCCAGCGCTTATCAAGTGGGCCTGGCCCTGCCGGAATACGAACTGGACCTGTTCGGGCGGGTCAAGAGCCTCAGCGATGCGGCACTGCAACAGTACCTGGCCACCGAAGAGGCGGGGCGCGCGGCGCGCATCGCCCTGATCGCCGAGGTCAGCCAGGCGTACCTGCAGCTGGACAGCGCCCAGCGTCGCCTGGAACTGACGCAGCAGACCCTGCTCAGCCGCGAATACTCCTTCGCCCTGATCAGCCGTCAACGCGGGGTGGGCACCGCCGGAGCCCTGGACTACCAGGAGGCTCTGGGGTTGGTGGAGCAATCCCGGGCCGACCAGGAAAGCAACCTGCGCCAGCAGCAACAGGCGTTCAATGCTCTGGTGCTGTTGCTGGGCAGCGCGGATGCGGCGAAAGCCATCGGTCAATCGCCTCAGGATCGGCCACTGCTGGTGCAGGACATAGCGGCCGACTCGCCGTCGAGCCTGATCGAGCGGCGTCCGGACATCCTGGCCGCCGAACACCGTTTGCAGGCGCGCAATGCTGATATCGGCGCCGCACGGGCGGCGTTCTTTCCACGCATCAGCCTGACTGGCAGCCTGGGTACCTCCAGTGCGCAGATGTCCGGCCTGTTCGATGGCGGCTCGCGGTCCTGGAGCTTTGTGCCGACCCTGTCGCTGCCGATCTTCGATGCGGGGCGCAACAGCGCCAACCTGAGCCTGGCCGAGGCGCGCAAGGACTCCGCCGTCGCGGCCTACGAGGCCACGGTGCAGACCGCTTTTCGTGAGGTGGCAGACGCCCTGGCGGCCAGCGACACCCTGCGCCGCGAAGAAGCGGCACGCCGTGCCCTGGCAGATACCAGCGAGGAGTCGCTGAAATTGGCCAAGGCGCGTTACCAGGCCGGTATCGACAGCCATCTGCGCTACCTGGATGCCCAACGCACCCGCTTCAACAACGAAACGGCCTTTATCGAGGTCAGCACTCAGCGACAGATCGCCCTGGTGGACTTGTTCCGCGCCTTGGGCGGTGGTTGGCGGGGCCACCCAGAGTCGCATCCGGCAGCACGCCAGGCGACCCCCTAAATGAACGTTGGTGCCCGCGCGCGGGCGCCGGCCAAGGAAGCTAACTATGCGTGCGATCGATGCCGGTATTCAGCTGTGCGACGAGTGCCATCAACTCAACCCCCTCGACGTCCAGCAGCCTGCGCGCTGCAGTCGTTGCCAGTCTCGGCTGCATGCTCGGCGCCCCGACAGCATCAGGCGGACCTGGGCGTTGCTGATCACGGCCATGATCCTCTACATCCCGGCCAACCTGCTGCCGATCATGAGCGTCAGCGTCTTCGGCAATGGGGCGCCGGCCACCATCATGAGCGGAGTCGTCAGCCTGCTTCAGCTAGGGATGGCGCCCATCGCTCTGGTGGTGTTCGTGGCCAGCATCGTAGTGCCCACCTTCAAGCTTGGGGGGTTAGGGCTGCTGCTGTATTCCGTGCAACGACACCAGCCGATGTCCGCTCGACAGCGAATCATCATGTACCGCTTCATCGAATGGGTGGGGCGCTGGTCGATGCTCGACATCTTCGTCATCGCCATCCTGGTGGCGCTAGTGAACTTCGGCAACCTGGCACGCATCGAGGCCAACCTCGGTGCCGCCGCCTTTGCCAGCGTGGTGGTACTGACCATGCTGGCTGCAATGACTTTCGACCCCCGACTGATATGGGATAACACCCACTTGGACAATGAAAATGAGTGATCTGCCTGTCCCCAAAAAACACCCGGCCTCCAGCTGGTCGGCGATCTGGATCCTGCCCGTGCTAGCCCTGGTCATTGGTGCCTGGCTGGCGTGGCGCGCCTACGACGAGGCCGGCACCGTCATCCAGATCCGCTTCGAGAGCGGCGATGGTATCCAGGCCAAGAAAACCGAGGTGCTGTACAAGGGCATCTCGGTCGGCAAGGTGGTGGAGCTGAAGGTCAGCGACGACATCAAGGGCGTGCTCGCCTCCATCGAAATGGCCAAGGGAACCGAGAAGTACCTGAATGAAGATACCGACTTCTGGCTGGTGAAACCGCGGGTATCCCTGGCCGGCGTCACTGGCCTGGAGACCCTGGTTTCCGGGGTCTACATCGCGGTGGATCCGGCGAAGGGAGATAAAGGCGACCAAGGTGTTCGTAGCTTTACGGCCCTGAAGGAACCACCGCCGATGTCCGAGAAGGTACCCGGCCTGCACATCACGCTCAAGGCCGAGCGCCTGGGCTCTCTGGAGCAGGGTAGCCCGGTGTTCTACAAGCAGATTCTTGTGGGCCAGGTGAAGAGCTTCAAGCTGGGCGAGGACCACCGCACCATCGAGATCAGGGTGCACATCGAACCGGCCTACGCAGACCTGATACGCAAACACACACGCTTCTG
The DNA here is from genome assembly GCF_058797595.1 of Pseudomonas sp. GW823-FHT02C05. Lineage (NCBI taxonomy): Bacteria > Pseudomonadati > Pseudomonadota > Gammaproteobacteria > Pseudomonadales > Pseudomonadaceae > Pseudomonas > Pseudomonas sp. GW823-FHT02C05. Next base: position 1,121,406 of record NZ_JBXAJU010000001.1, read on the forward strand.
GAACGCCAGCGGGATCTCGATTTCCGGCGGTTTGTCGGGGTTCAAGGTACGCAGTGAGTCACTGCTGACCCTGGCCGCGGGGGGGATTTCCTTTTCCACGCCCGACAGCCATCGCGATAGCCCGCCCACCGACACCAGCAAGCCGTTTCGCTTGTACGAGGACTATGACGCAGCCCAGGTCGGCCTGCGGGTGAAACTTAAGATGAAGGACCTCAACGACATACAGTCGGGACAGACGCAAGTCATGTACAACGGCGTGCAGGTCGGCCTGGTCAAGAGCGTCGACATGAGCGGGGATTTCAGTGGCGCCACCGCCGAGCTGGCGATGGACCCGCGGGTCGAAGCACTGTTGTTGGAGGGGACCGAATTCTGGACCGTGAAGCCGAACATCTCGCTGGCCGGTATTACCGGGCTGGATGCGCTGGTGAAGGGCAACTACATCGCTGTACGTTTCGCCAAGAACGGAGTGCCGCGACGGGAGTTCAGCGTTCTCTCCAAGGCTCCGCCCATGGACATGAACGTACCGGGCTTGCACCTGATACTGACCAGCGATCGGCGCGGTTCGGTGGACGTGGGTTCGCCAGTGCTTTATCGGCAGATTCGCGTGGGCAGCGTGCAGAGCTACCAGCTGTCGACGGACAACCAGCGGGTCATGATCGGTGTGCATATCGAGCCCGAGTACACGCGCCTGGTGAACGGCTCGACGCGCTTCTGGAGCGCCAGCGGGGTGACGCTGAGTGGCGACCTCAACGGGCTCAAGGTCAAGAGCGAATCCTTGCAGACCTTGATCAATGGGGGAATCTCCCTCGACACCCTGGACTTGAAAGCGCCGCCCCTGGGCAAGGAGCGTCGTTTCGTCCTCCATGACAGCGAAGAGACCGCCATGGCCCGAGGCGCGCAGATTCAGCTCAGTGTCGAAGATGCCGAGGGACTGCGCGAAGGCACGCCTATTCGTTTCAAGGGGCTGCTGATCGGCAAGGTCGAGAACATCGACTTGAAAACCGATTTGTCCGGCGTGCAGCTCAAGGCGCGCCTGGAAACCTTTGCCGAACAATTCGCCCGCAGCGGCACACGCTTCTGGGTGGTGCGCCCGGCACTCGGGCTGATGCGCACGGAGCACCTTGGCACCCTGGTCAGCGGCCCCTACATCGAGGCCCTGCCCAGTAGTCGACCGGGGGAACGCCAGGTCCGCTTCCAGGCCCTGGCTGAAGCGCCCAATCTCCTGCCCGGCGGTGAAGGCCTGAGGCTGACCCTGAGCGCCCCCGACAAAGGCTCGATCAAGCTCGGCAGCCCGGTGACCTACCGCAAGATGACGGTGGGCAAAGTCATTGACATGAGCCTGGGGCCCCACGCAGACCGGGTGCTGCTGAGCATCCTCATCGAGCCGCGCTATGCCCCCCTGGTGCGTACTGGCAGCCGCTTTTGGAACGCCAGCGGAGTCGGCATCGAGGCGGGTTTATTCAAGGGCGTGTCGGTTCGCACCGAATCCCTGGAGGCCATGGTGGCGGGAGGAATCGCCTTCGCCACGCCCGACAACGGGCAGATGGGCGAGCCGGCCAGGCCCGGGCAAACGTTCGCCCTGTTCGATGCTGTCGACGAACAGTGGCTGCAGTGGGCGCCGAAGATCCTGCTCAAGGAAGCGGTGCAGTGATTGCACCCTCATCATTCAGTCAATGTAAAAGGAGTCAATTCATGTTCAAGCAACTATTTTGCGCCGCCGTCATCGCCGCCTCAGGCGTTTTTGTCGCACAAGCCCAGGATCCTCTGCCTTCGGCGCAGCAGGTGATGAGTGATCACAAGGAGAAGATCAATAACCAGATCGAGGCCATCAATTACAAACGCAAACGGGTTGTGGAATCCAACATGGGGCTCGAAAGCCAGCAAGCCGAGGCCTTCTGGCCGATCTATGCTCGTTATCGCAATGAAATGGAGAGCCTGAACAAGGATTCGTTCGAACTGTTGCTGGAATATGCGCGAGCGTATGGCTCTGGAGCGGTCACGAATGAGGACGCGTCCAAGATAATCAAGGTGTACAAAACCTTGCAGGTAAAACGACAGATCCTGTTGAACCGCTACATCGATGAAGTCACTGAAAAATTGTCTGCAGTGACCGCCATGCGTTTTCTACAGATAGAAGAACAACTGGATGCTGTAGAAATGCTGGAAACCGGGCAGCGTATCCCTCTGGTTGGAACCTCGCCGAATCGTCTGTAAGCCTATCAGGCCGCGGATCCGTTCAGCTGGGTGCGCGGCCTGTCTCTCTTTCGAAATACGCCTCTGCCACCGCCCTGGATGCTCAAGAGAAGCTCGTTAGCATTCTCTGGAGAGGCGCGGTGCGTCTGTGAAGGCGATCGAGTGGTCGCGCGAAAGCGGCTGCCGGATTAAACCCAATGTGCATCGCCAGGAGTGGCCGCGGCGCTGGGGCGCGTTCGACATTTGCGACCTGCCGCATTTATCGATGCACTTCTCCAGCTTGCCGCGGTGGTAGCCCAGGCGTACTTTTTGACCGGGTTTGCGCCCTTAGCGAGCAGTCGCTGAGGCGCCGTCTAGAAAGAGCAGTTCCAGTGTCTGTACAGACGTCGCGCTGGCTGCACGTCCACGGCGTTCGGCGTCGACAATGCCGTAGACCATGCTCAAGAACATTTCGGTAAATACCGCAGCGCTGATGTCGATGCGGAAGGCGCCTGCCTGTTGACCGCGCAGGAAGAAGGAATCCAAGGCATCGGCATACGCCCGCCAAGGTCGATGTGCCTCGCTGTCGTCGAAGGAGTCCGGACGATACTGGAAGAGCAAGAAGATCATCATCTCTCGATGCTTCAGGTGCTCGATGATCAGACGATGCAGGGCCATCACCGCGTCGCTGCTGTCCAGCTCGGCGTTGTCTATCACTTGAATGAGGACCTGTTCCCCATAGCTCTCCAGCATCGTCACCAGATTGTCACGGGTTCCACAGAACCGGTGCAGGGTCGCCTTGCTGACGCCTGCGGCCTGGGCCAATTCCTTCAAGGTAGCCCGAGGGTGGACAACTATTGCATCGGCCAACGCTTTGAGTAGACGCTCGTCGGTTATCGGAAGGTGCATCCCTATATTCCACACAGCCAGTTGTGCCGTCATTGTGAAGGAAACGTGTACAGATGGCACCCATCTGATCACCTACTGATTCAATTAAGGCTTTAGGGTCGCTTTGGCGTCACCCGAGTTGCTCATGCATCCGTGAACATTCGCAGGTCGTTCCCGATTGCAGGCTCACCACTCAGCAGCCAGCACGCCGCTGCACCCTGTGAGCCTGATACCGGGTTCGACCTGTGGGGTTCGATTAGCGCAGGGACCTCAATCGCCGCCACAAGGTGGTCCGGCTGATGCCTAGGCGACGGGCCGCTTCGTCGAGATTGCCTTGGCAACTGTCCAGCGTCTGTTGTACGTGGCGTAGCTGGGCAGCCTTGCCGATCGTATGCAGGTCTGCTTCGCGTGGAGCAGGCTTGCGGGCAGGGGACACAGGCCTGTCTTCGCACAGTTCAGGTAGCACGCGAGCCAGATAGTGCTCGTTCAATCCGCGCTCGCCCACTAGCTCGCGGGCCGAGAGCATCGCGCGTTCGATCACGTTTTCCAGTTCCCGAACGTTGCCCGGCCATGAATAGCGCTCCAGGTACGGCAACAGGGCAGCCGGTATGTCCGCAGCGGCCGCAGGCTGCCCCTGAACCAGTAGACGTTGGCTGATGCCCTGGCAAATCAGCGCGATATCTTCCGGCCGGTCACGCAACGCAGTGGTCTGCAAGCGCAGAATGTTGAGCCGGTAATACAGGTCTGTCCGAAATTCGCCCTGCTCCATGGCTGCACGCAGGTCCTGGTGAGTGGCGGCGATGATGCGCAAGTCAATGGCAATGGGTTCGATGCCACCCAGCCGGAGTACCTCCCGCTCCTGCAGCACACGAAGCAAGCGTGTCTGCAGCGATACCGGCATGTCGCCAATTTCGTCCAGAAACAGCGTGCCGCGGTGTGCGGCCTCAAGCAGCCCGGGCTTGCCACCTTTGCGCGAACCACTGAAGGCACCTTCCTCGTAGCCGAACAGTTCGCTTTCCAGTAGCGACTCTGGAAGAGCCGCGCAGTTGATGGCCACGAAGGGCCCTTGCCGGCGAGGGCTCTCGTTATGAATGCCCTGGGCCAGCAGTTCCTTGCCGGTGCCGCTTTCACCGGTGATCAGGATGGTCGAATGGCTGGCGGCGAAACGCTTGGCCATTTGCAGCATTTCGCGGTTGGCGGCGCTGTTGCCGTGCAGCTGTTCGAGCCGGTAGCGGGCGGTGAATGCGCCTGGACGGCGAGTGGAGCGAATGCGCTGATCCGCCCTTTGCACGGCGGTGGTGTCCTGGCAGGTGAGCACAAGACCGGTACGCTGACCGTTTTCAAGGATGGGCAGCAGGTTGCTGACCACCGCATGCGAGCCCAGTCGAATGACCCGGTTCTCCTCGCCGCCGCCATCCCGCAACGCCTGCTGTAAATCCAGTTCCGGGCACAGTTGCTGCAGTGGTCGGCCCAGCGCTTCGCTGAGCGGTAACTCCAGCAGGTGGGCCAGGGCAGGGTTGAGCGACTGCACCAGCCCTTGGTTGTCGACCGCTGCCACGCCGGTGGGAATGTGTTGCAACACAGCGTTCAGGTGCTGTCGCTTGGCAATTTCGATGCGCTGACTGTCCAGGATGCCCAGGGCTTCCTCAAGTGCTCTGCGTACGGTGCCCTCGCTCAGCGACAGCACGCCGTGCAGTCCTGCCTGTTCCGCCAGCTCCACCACCGACGATGAGCCAATGATGCTGCGGCACCCCAGTTGGGCTGCCTGCTCGACCGCCTGGCGGGCTTCCTCCAGTGTGGAGTAGGCGGCCTGGTGAACAGGCACGGTGAACAGCGCTGCCATGGCCGCAAGGTTGCGATCAATGCGGTTGTAGCTGAGCAAAGCGACCTGTGAGGTGTGCTCGCGTGCTTGGCCCAGCGCCCGCAGCAGATCGTCGCCTCCCACATGCATTGTCAATACCGGGCGCGTCAGGTGCTTGCGCAGGTAGGCAGCAGTGGCCCCGGCGCAGACAAATACGTCGACTTCATCGCGCTGTTCCAGTTCGCGAGCGGTCGGCAACGCTTCAGCCACTGAGGTGTCGAGCACCTCGATGCGGGTATCGAGATAGTCCGCAGCCAGTCCGGTCACGACATTGGCGAGGCGGCTGCGTTGCCGGGGACGCTGCAAATGGCTGATCAGCACGACGACCCGCGAAGTGGGAGATTCCATGACGAAGCCTTTCAATGGTGAAATGTTTCGATATTGAATGAAATTGTTTCTTTTATGCAATCCGCCAGAAGCCCACTGTCCCTTTCAACAAGCTGAAGGCCAGGTATGGCGAGGCTTTCCGTAGGTTCTTGAAGGGTTGGCCCGGTCATTGCTCTACCGTCTTGCCCACTCAAAAACGAAGGCAGGATTCATAGATTCATGACCCGTTCCCCTACGACTTTTCCGGCCAGCGATGCGTTCGTGGCCGCGACCCAAGACCAACGCTTGGTCGACTTCATCCGTGAGCGCGCCTTGGCGACCCGCGTCGTCATAAAGGCTCGCAAACGCCTGAGCGGTGGCGCCATCCAGGAAAACTGGCTGTTCGAGCTGCTGATCGAGGGAGGCCCCTGGGAGGGCGCGCGGAACTGGGTGTTGCGCAGCGATGCGCTCTCGGCACTGCCGGCCAGCCTCAATCGAGCGCAAGAGTTTGCTGTGCTTCAGGTGGTCCACGAGGCCGGTGTGAAAGTGCCCCGGCCGCTCTGGCTATGCCGCGATACCCACGTTTATGGTCGGGTTTTTTTCCTGATGGAATACAGGCCCGGCGTAGCAGCCGGGCGCCTGCTCAGTGCCGGTGCCGGGGCTCATGGACAGGCGCGGCTGGCAACGCAGCTCGGCGCCAACCTGGCGCGTGTGCATCAAGTGCGTCCGCCCTGCGCGGCGCTGGACTTTTTGCCAATACCGCAGGATGCACCCGCCCTGGCCACTGTTAACGCCTATCGCGATTACCTCGATACGCTCGCCGAGGCTTATCCGGTACTGGAGTGGGGGTTGCGCTGGTGCGAGCTGCATGCACCGCGCACCCGCGCCCTGTGCCTGCTTCATCGCGACTACCGTACCGGCAACTATCTGGCCAGTGAGCGAGGGCTGGAAGCCGTGTTGGACTGGGAGTTCAGTGGTTGGGGCGACCCTTGCGAGGACCTCGGCTGGTTTACCGCTCGCTGCTGGCGTTTTACGCGCCCCGACCTCGAAGCCGGCGGCATCGGGCTGCTACAGGACTTTCTAGGTGGCTATAACGACGTGTCCTCTGTACGTATCGAGCCGCGCCAACTGCACTTTTGGCAGATCATGGCGACCTTGCGTTGGGCAGTGATCGCCTTGCAGCAGGGCCAGCGCCACCTGTCCGGTGAAGAGCCTTCCCTCGAACTGGCGCTGACCGCACGCCTGCTGCCGGAGCTGGAACTCGACATCCTGAACATGACGGGAGCAGAGGCTCCATGACCCAGCCATATGCCCATGAACTCCTCGAGATCGCCCGCCAGACCTTGCTTGAGCAGGTGCTGCCGGCACTGGCCAGTGAGCTGCGCTACCCGACGCTGATGATCGCCAATGCCATGGCCATCGCCGCTCGCGAAAGTCGCCTGCAAGCGCATACCGGCAGCCAGGAGGAGGCGTACCTGGCCACCCTGGTCGACGGGGCGGGTGCGCCCTTGCACGAAATCCGCCGTCAATTGGCCCGCGACATTCGCCAGGGACGCCATGACGATCCGCAACGCCGGCGCACGCTGGTAGACGCCTTGCGGCAAGTGACCCTCGCCCGGTTAGCGATCAGCAATCCCAAGGCCATGCCCTGAGCGCGGCGACACCTACCTTTTCCCCCGGACCGACCAGAGCCAAGAAGGACAGACATGAATTTCACCCTGCCGGAAGAACTGCTTGCATTGCAGGCCAAGACCCGCGATTTCATCGCCGAACAGGTCATCCCGTTCGAAAACGACCCCCGCCAGGATGCCCACGGCCCCAGCGACGCCCTGCGTCGGGAGCTGCAGGCCCGCGCACAGTCGGCTGGCCTGCTGACACCTCACGCCAGTCGTGAAATGGGTGGCCTGGGCCTGAGCCATGCCGCCAAGGCCATCGTCTTCGAAGAGGCCGGTTATTCGCCTCTGGGGCCCGTTGCACTGAACATCCACGCCCCGGACGAAGGCAATATCCACTTGATGGATGTGGTGGCCACCGAAGCACAAAAAGACCGCTGGCTGCGACCGTTGGTGCAGGGGCGGGTGCGCTCGTGTTTCGCCATGACCGAACCGGCGCCGGGCTCGGGCTCCGATCCGTCGATGCTGCTCACTACCGCCACTCGCGATGGTGACGATTACCTGATCAATGGTCGCAAGTGGCTGATCACCGGAGCTGATGGGGCGGGGTTCGCCATCATCATGGCGCGCATGGAGGACGGTACGGCGACCATGTTCCTGTCCGACATGCAGCGTGACGAGATCATTCACGAGCGCCAGCTCAATACGCTGGACAGCTGCTTCACCGGTGGCCACGGGCAATTGCGCTTCGACAACCTGCGGGTGCCGGCAAGCGATGTGCTGGGCGAGATCGGCAAGGGGTTCCGTTATGCCCAGGTGCGCCTGGCGCCAGCGCGGCTGACTCATTGCATGCGCTGGCTTGGGGCCGCGCGACGTGCCCACGACATCGCCTGCGACCATGCGCGCACCCGCGATGCATTCGGCAAGCCGTTGGGCGAGCACCAGGGGGTCGGCTTCATGCTCGCCGACAACATGATGGACCTGCATGTAGTGCGCCTGGCGGTCTGGCACTGTGCCTGGGTGCTCGACCAGGGCCAGCGTGGCAATGTCGATTCGAGCATGGCCAAGGTCATCAGCTCGGAAGCGCTGTGGCGGGTGGTCGATCGTTGCGTGCAGGTCCTGGGGGGACGCGGGGTGACCGGGGATACCGTGGTCGAGCGGATCTTTCGCGACATCCGTCCATTTCGCATCTACGACGGCCCGAGCGAAGTGCACCGCATGAGCCTGGCGAAGAAACTCCTCGACCAGCGCCTGGGAGCCCACTGATGCAGCCGAACCTTGCCGGACTGTTTGCCCTGGATGGGCGCCGCGCCCTGGTGACCGGCGCTTCCAGCGGCCTTGGACGACATTTCGCCATGACCCTGGCCGCGGCGGGTGCCGAGGTAGTGGTGACCGCCCGGCGCCAGGCGCCGTTGCAGAGCCTGGTCGAATCCATCGAGCTGGCCGGTGGTCGCGCCCGGGCCTTCGCCCTCGATGTGACCTGCCGTGAGGATGTGTGCCGGGTGCTCGACGCCGCGGGCCCGCTGGATGTGCTGGTCAACAACGCAGGGGTGAGCGACAGCCAGCCCCTGCTCGATTGCGACGATGAAAGCTGGGACCGCGTGCTGGACACCAACCTCAAGGGCGCATGGGCGGTGGCCCAGGAAAGCGCCCGGCGCATGGTCGCCGCGGGGCAGGGCGGCAGCCTGATCAATGTCACCTCGATCCTCGCCAACCGCGTGGCCGGCGCCGTCGGCCCCTATCTCGCGGCCAAGGCGGGCCTGGCGCACCTGACCCGCGCCATGGCCCTGGAACTGGCGCGCCATGGCATACGTGTGAACGCCCTGGCGCCAGGGTACGTGATGACCGATCTGAACGAGGCATTCCTGGCCAGCGAGGCCGGGGAGAAGCTGCGCTCGCGTATCCCCAGCCGGCGCTTCAGCCAGCCGTCGGACCTCGATGGCGCCTTGCTGCTCCTGGCCAGCGATGCCGGGCGGGCCATGAGCGGCGCCGAGATCGTGGTCGATGGCGGCCATCTGTGCAGTAGCCTGTAAAGCGCCCGGCGCAAGAACAACAAGAAACAGGAGAGGTGTATGTACATTCAATGCCTGGGCAACATAGCGATGGGGTGCCGGTCATGATGACCCCGACCTTCGAGCATGAGCTTGCCCCCAACGAAGCCAACCATGTGCCGCTGTCGCCGCTGTCGTTCCTCAAGCGTGCCGCCCAGGTGTACCCGGAGCGCGACGCGGTGGTGTATGGCGGCCGGCGCTACAGCTACCGCCAACTGCACCAGCGCAGCCGTGCCCTGGCCAGCGCCCTGGAACGGGTCGGCGTGCAGCCGGGCGAGCGGGTGGCGATCCTGGCGCCGAACATCCCCGAGATGCTCGAGGCGCACTATGGCGTGCCCGGTGCCGGTGCGGTGCTGGTATGCATCAATATCCGCCTGGAGGCGCGCAGCATTGCCTTCATCCTGCGCCATTGCGCGGCCAAGGTGCTGATCTGCGACCGCGAGTTCGGCGCGGTGGCCCGCCAGGCGCTGGCGATACTCGATGCGCCGCCGCTGCTGGTGGGTATCGACGATGCCCAGGCCGAGGATTTCGACCTGGCCCACGACCTCGACTACGAGAGTTTCCTGGCCCAGGGCGATCCCAACCGAGCGTTGAGTGCACCGCAGAACGAATGGCAATCGATCGCCATCAACTACACCTCCGGCACCACAGGCGATCCCAAGGGCGTGGTCCTGCATCACCGCGGTGCCTACCTCAATGCCTGCGCCGGGGCGCTGGTCTTCCAGTTCGGGCCGCGCAGCGTCTACCTGTGGACCCTGCCGATGTTCCATTGCAATGGCTGGAGCCATACCTGGGCGGTGACCCTTTCAGGCGGCACCCATGTGTGCCTGCGCAAGGTCCAGCCCGAGGCGATCCATGCCGCCATCGCCGAGCATGCGGTGACCCACCTGAGCGCAGCCCCGGTGGTGATGTCGATGCTGATTCACGCCGGGCATGCCGAGGAGCCTGCCAGGCCGGTGTCGGTCATCACCGGTGGCGCGGCGCCGCCCAGCGCGGTGATCGCTGCCATGGAAGCGCGCGGCTTCAGCATCACCCACGCTTACGGCATGACCGAAAGCTACGGCCCCAGCACCCTGTGCCTGTGGCAACCGGGCGTCGATGAACTGCCTCTGGAGGCCCGCGCCCGGTTCATGAGCCGCCAGGGTGTCGCCCACCCGATGCTCGAGGAAGCCACGGTGCTGGATACCGACACCGGTCACCCGGTCCCGGCCGACGGATCCACCCTGGGCGAGCTGGTGGTGCGCGGCAACACAGTGATGAAAGGCTACCTGGACAACCCGGACGCGACCCGCAGCGCGCTGGCCAACGGCTGGCTGCACACCGGCGATCTGGCCGTGCTGCATCCGGACGGTTATGTGGAAATCAAGGACCGGGCCAAGGACATCATCATTTCCGGCGGCGAGAACATCAGCTCGCTGGAGATCGAGGAGGTGCTCTACCAGCATCCCGAGGTGGTCGAGGCCGCCGTGGTGGCGCGCCCCGATGCGCGCTGGGGCGAAACCCCGCATGCTTTCGTCACCCTGCGCGCCGACGTCCAGGCCCGCGTCACGGCTGACGACCTGATCCGCTGGTGCCGAGAGCGGCTGGCGCACTTCAAGGCGCCGCGCCATGTCTCGCTGGTGGCGTTGCCCAAGACTGCCACCGGCAAGATCCAGAAGTTCGTCCTGCGTGAGTGGGCCCGGCAACAGGAGGCCCAGGCCACCGGCGCCGAACGCTGATCGAGCTGCAGCACCTGCACATCCCATAACAACAAGTACATTGCCCGAGGTGCCCCATGTCCAGCCTGTTATACGCGCGTGTTCGCGCCAGTGCCCGGTTCCAGCAACTGGTGGCGCGCAGAAACCGTTTTACCCTGAGCCTGTTCCTGCTGATCCTGGCCACGTTCTATGGCTACATCGCGTTGGTGTCGTTCTGGCCCGAGCTGATTGCCAGGCGCCTGGCCCAAGGGTCGAACATGACCGTCGGCGTCGCTGCCGGCGCCTTCCTGTTCGTGTTCTTCTGTGCGTTGTCGGCGCTCTATGTCTATCGGGCCAATGGCGAGTTCGATCGCCTGACCCAGGCGTTGGTCGCCGGGCTGGATGAGGAGGCGGGCGCATGAAGAAACTATTGCCTCTGGCGTTGTTGCTGCACTCTGGCCTGCTGCTGGCATCGCCCGCGTTGGACGCGGGCCAGCGTCAGCCCCTCAACCTGCATGCCATCGGCATGTTCATGGTGTTCGTGCTCTTGACCTTGTGCATTACCTGGTGGGCGGCGCGGCGCACCCGCTCGACGGCGGATTTCTACAGCGCCGGCGGCGGTATCCTGGGCTGGCAGAATGGCCTGGCACTGGCCGGTGACTACATGTCCGCCTCGACGCTGTTGGGGATCACCGCGCTCATCTATACCTCCGGTATGGATGGCTACATCTACCTCATTGCCTTCTTCGCGGGCTGGCCGGTGTTGTTGCTGTTGATGACCGAGCGGCTGCGCAACCTGGGCCGCTTCACCTTCGCCGACATCACCTCGTACCGCCTCGACCAAGGCAAGGTGCGCACCATGGCCGCCATCGGTTCGCTGACCGTGGTGTGTTTCTACCTGGTGGCGCAGATGGTCGGGGCCGGGCAACTGATCAGGCTGCTGTTTGGCCTGGACTACCACATCGCCTTGGTGGTCGTCGGCGCGCTGATGATGCTGTATGTCACCTTTGGCGGCATGGTGGCGACCACCTGGGTACAGATCATCAAGGCGTTCCTGCTGCTGGTCGGCGGTTCACTGGTACTGTTTCTGGCGATGCGCGAGTTCGACTTCAGCTATGACACGCTGGTCACCCAGGCCATGGATACCCATGCCCTGGGCGAACGCCTGCTGGCGCCTGGCAGCTTGCTGGCCGACCCATTGACAGCACTGTCGCTGAGCCTGGGGCTGGTATTCGGAACGGCCGGACTGCCCCATATCCTGATGCGGTTCTTCACCGTCAGCGATGCCCGGGAGGCACGAAAATCCGTGCTCTATGCCACCGGGTTCATCGGTTACTTCTTCAATGTCATTTTCCTGCTGGGTTTGGCGTCGATCGTGATCGTCAGCCAGCAGCCACAGTTCTTCGAGGGAGGGCAGGTGGGTGGCAAGCTGCTGGGCGGGGGCAACATGGTGGTCATGCACCTGGCCCAGGCGGTCGGCGGCAACCTGTTGCTGGGCTTTTTGTCGGCAGTGACCTTCGCCACCATCCTCGCCGTGGTTTCAGGCCTGGCCCTGGCGGGGGCATCCGCGATAGCCCACGACCTGTATGCGCGGGTAATAATGAAGGGATCGGCCAGCGAGGCCCAGGAGTTGCGGGTGACCAAGTTGGCCACCCTGGGCCTTGGGTTGGTGGCGATAGCCCTGGGCATTGTGTTCGAAAATATCAACGTTGCCTTCATGGTCGCGCTGGCCTTTGGCATCGCCGCCTCGGCCAACTTCCCGGTGCTGTTCCTGTCGATGTTCTGGTCGGGGCTGACCACGCGTGGCGCGTTGGCCGGTGGCTACGTAGGTTTGCTCAGTGCCATGGGGTTTGTGGTGTTTTCCAAGCTGGTATGGGTGGATGTCTTGCACTTCGCCGAGCCGCTCTTCCCCTATGCCCAGCCTGCGCTGTTTTCCATGCCGCTGGCGTTTTTGATGGCATATGCCGTTTCCCGGCTGGACCGCACTGCGCGGGCCAAGGCGGAAAGGGCGGCCTTCGCCGATCAGTTCGTACGGGGCCAGACAGGCCTTGGTGCCAGCGGTGCAATGGATCATTGAGTCACAAGCGGTCGCTGGCGGATGAGTGCCAGCGGCCGCGTGACACCTTGCTAGTAACCTCTGAAGACATCCCCAATGCTGATAGTCGGATGCCCCTTGTGTTGCGCCGTCCCTTGGTGGACGAGGGTCGGCCTTGGGGCAAGAAGGACACCCAGGAAACTGGCCAGCGTCAAGACGGCCAGTAGAAAACCAAATCGGCGCATATGATCCTCCAGCAATTTTTATGATTGTTGTCGTCGGGTTCGATCCAAGAGGCCTGTAACCGCGCGGTCATGCCTCTTTCGCGGCGCCGTGCTCGCGAGCGAACACCTGGGTGGTGGCCGCGATGTTCTGATCGCCATAGCCCAATGATTCTGCGCGTTGCACGACCTGACACACGGCGTCCAACACCGGCGTCCAGGCACGTTGTGCATGCATGGATTCAGCAATGTGCGCAAACACGCCCGCATGCACATCAAGCCTCGCCTGATCGCCCGCGTAATCCTGCACTTCGAGCCGGCGTACCGCTTCCTCGAGTGCATCAGCGATGAAAAAGGGTGACGTGTCGAGCAGGAGCCGGGCTGTTCTCGAAACAGGCGTGCCAAACCGATTGCTTGCGCCCACGGCCTAGAAAAATACAACCATCGCGGCAAATGCATGAGCGTGGAACACGGTTGCAAAGGCGAATGCTTGTTCCCAGGGAAGGAATACCGTATGGCCGGCGAGTACTTCAAGTAGCGCCCGATGCTGCTCGAAGGCCTCAGATACGCTTGCGCCATGATTGTCCCCATCGCCCCGAGTCCGACTACGGACACATCAAAGTCGGAGCAGGTTTCATTTTGTTCGTCCACAGTCAAACCCTCATGATGAGTGCCTCACGTGATCCATGACGTTATCCGCATCGCCAACGGGTGCAGTCTGTGCGTCGCCCGCAGGTGAGAAGCTGGCGTGCGCCATGTGTACCGACACATGGCGCCCGACAGAACCCTGCAGCTACTGGCTCAGCGCTGCCGCGACCGACTCGCCGAACGCTTTCAAGCCTTCCTCGAGCTGCTCGGTCGGCGTGTTCACGGGTGGCATCAGCTTGATGATCTCGCCGTTCGGCCCGCAGCGGTCCACCAGCACTCCCGCCTGCAGCACGCGCTGTTGGGCATCCTTGGCCAATGCCACGTTGCCACGGCCGAAATCGATACCGGCGATCATGCCGCGGCAGCGCGCGGAAGCGACCCCTGGAATCTCGGCGTAGCCTGCGATCGCGCGCTCCATGGCCGCGCAGTTGGCGGCCAGCAACGTCAGGAACTGCTCGTCGCGCCAATAGCCAAGGGCGATCTGGGCGGTAAGGAACGCCAACTGGTTGCCGCGGAACGTGCCGATGTGATCGCCTGGTTCCCAGACGTCCAGCCCGGCACCGATCAATACGATCGCCATGGGCAAGCCATAGCCACCGATCGATTTGGCGCAGGTGATCAGGTCAGGGACCACCCCGGAGCGCTCGAAACCGAAGAAATCACCGGTACGGCCGCAGCCGGCCTGGATCTCGTCGCAGATGAGCAGCACCCCGTGGGCACGGGTCCATTGGCGCAAGGCCTGCAGCCACTGGTTGGAGGCGGGGTAGACGCCGGCCTGGATCTGCACCGACTCGACGATCACCGCCGCCGGCAGCTGCGAACCACTGCCTTGGTCGTTGGCCATGCGCTGGAGGAAACCAATGCTGTCGAATTCGCCGTAAGGGCTGTTTTCGTACGGCACGAACACCACATCGCTGGACAGCCCGGGACCTCGACGATTGCGGTTTCCGGTGACCGCCAGGGCCCCGGCGGTCATACCGTGGTAAGCACCGTAGAACGATACGACTTTGGTGCGGCCCGTCGCCTTGCGCGCCAGCTTCAACGCGGCCTCGACGGCATCGGCACCGGTCGGGCCGGTGAATTGAACCTTGTAGTCCCAGCCGCGCGGCGCGAACAGGTCACGCTCGATCGACTCCAGGAACCGCCGCTTGGTACTGGTGTGCAGGTCCAGAGCGTGGGTCACGCCATTGGCCGAAAGGTATTCAATCAACGCATCGCGCATGCGCGGATCGTTGTGCCCATAGTTCAAGGCGCCGGCGCCGGCGAAGAAGTCCAGGTAGTCGCGACCGTCTTCGGCGTGGATCTTGCTGCCTTGGGCGGTATCGAAAACCAGGGGCAGGTCACGACAGTACATCCGCACGTTGGATTCGAGTCTTTCAAACGTCTCGATAGTATTCATACATAGCCTCTTGGCTGTATCTGGGCGAGGGGCAGGGCTGCGAGCCCTGGTCTTTAAGGCGCGTGACTTCACTTAGTGCTTGAACATCACATGTCGCACCACGGTGTAGTCTTCCAGGCCGTACATGGAGAGGTCCTTGCCGTACCCGGACAGCTTCACGCCGCCGTGGGGCATTTCGCTCACCAGCATGAAATGGGTGTTGATCCAGGTGCAGCCATACTGCAGGCGAGCGGCCAGTCGATGGGCTCGACCGACATCCGAGGTCCACACCGACGAGGCCAGGCCGTAGTCAGACTCGTTGGCCCATGCCAGGGCCTGCGCTTCATCTTCAAACTCCGAAACGGTCACCACCGGGCCAAAGATTTCGCGGCGCACCACCTCGTCATCCTGCCTGGCGCCGGCCAAGACCGTTGGCTCGTAGAAGAAGCCCGCGCCCGGTACCGGTTTGCCGCCTGTGACAACCTCGATGTGCGCGAGCGCCTTGGCGCGCTTTACAAAACCCTCGACACGTTCGAAATGCTCCTGGGTGATCAGGGGCCCCATCTGCGTCGCCGGATCATCCTGAAGCCCGCATTTGATGCGGGACACCGACTCCCCGAGTTTGCGAACGAACTGCGCATAGACCGTCTTCTGTACATAGATGCGACACGCAGCGGTACAGTCCTGCCCGGCGTTGTAGAAGCCGAAGGCGCTGATACCTTCGACAGCGGCATCGATGTCGGCATCCTCGAAGATCAGCACAGGTGCTTTGCCGCCCAGTTCCATGTGCATGCGTTTCACGCTGTCGGCCGTGCTTTCGATGATGCGGCTGCCGGTACGAATGGAACCGGTGAGCGATACCATCCGCACCTGAGGATGGCTGGTCAGTGGTTCCCCCACCGAAGCGCCTCGCCCGTGGACGATATTGACCACGCCAGCAGGCAAGATATCGGCGAGCAGCTCTCCCAGTTTCAACGTGGTCAACGGGGTGTGTTCCGAGGGCTTTAGTACCACCGTGTTCCCGGCGGCCAACGCGGGCGCGAGTTTCCAGGCCGCCATCATCAACGGATAGTTCCATGGCGCAATGGACGCAACCACGCCCACCGGATCGCGACGGATCATCGATGTATGCCCCGGCAGGTATTCGCCCGCCGCCGAACCTTGCAGGCAACGAACGGCGCCGGCAAAGAAGCGGAACACGTCCGAGACGGCCGGAAGCTCATCCTGCAGCACGGCCGCGAAGGGCTTGCCGCAGTTGTCCGCCTCAAGGCGAGCGAACACTTGCGCCTGCGCGTCGATTCGATCGGCAAGCTTGAGCAACAGCGCCGCACGATCTTTGGGGGGCGTTTGTGACCACGCCTCATAAGCCGCGCTTGCGCTCTGGACCGCGGCGTGAACTTGAGAGCTGCTAGCCTCGGTGGTTTGCACCAGGACGCTGCCCAGGGAGGGGTTGTAAACGGCCAGGCTTTCGCCTTCGCCAGCCACGAGGACACCATTGATCAGAAGGTTGGTTTGCATATCGATTCTCGCCATTGCACGGCAAGCCCAGGGGCTTGCCTTGTGGTTATTGTCAGAGCGTTCGATTGAAGGGCGATCGCTACACCAGGGCATCCGCTACAGGGCTGCGGAAGAAGCCGGTACGGCAGGTGAGATAAACGGCGCCTATGCCAAGCCAGCCACAGCCCATGATCAGTGCGTCCTTATCCAGGCTGGCGAGCATCCAGCCGGCCGTGATCAGGCCAATGAGCGGGAAGATCACGCCTCGAAAAAATCCGGCGCCATCTCTGACGCGTGCATCGAAGGTGAGCCGCAAAGCGCAAAGATTGACCGCAGTAAAGGCGAGAAAGGCGCCGAAGTTCACCAGGGACGTCGCGGTGGCGATCGTCAGTCCAAAACCTACAGTGCCGAAGGCACCGCAGAGCAGGATGTTGAAGGCGGGCGTCTTGTAGCGTGGGTGCAACGCGCCGAACAACGTGCGGGGCAGTTGGTTATCCCGACCGAGGGCATACAGCAGTCGACCCACGCTCGCCTGGAAGGACATGCCCGCGGCGAAGTGGGCGATGATGATGCCGGCCAATACGATCGCGAAGAACAGATCCCCGCCGATCATCCGGGCGATCTCGAATGCCGCGCCATCCACATTCACGAACTCGGGGGAGGGATGCACCAGGTACATGAAGTACGAGGAGCCGACGTACACCGTTCCACCGATCACGGCGACCAGCAGAATGGCGCGTGGAATCGTCCGGCTCGGATCCCTGGTTTCCTCACTGAGCGTGGACAACGCGTCGAAGCCCAGAAAGGAATAGGCAGCAATGGCAGCACCGGCCATGGTCGTGGCGAACGGCACTTCCTGGTTGAAGAACGGTTTGGCCGATAGCAGCCCGCCAGGGCCGTTGGCAAGAGTGATGTAATGCCAGCAGAGACCGATGAACACGGCGATGATGGCAAGTTGCACCAGCATCAACAGGACGTTGAAGCGGTTCGCCACCTGGATGCCCAGGATATTGAGCAGCGTCGTGCTCATAATGAAGCCCAGGATCCATACCCACTGCGGCACATCGGGAAAAGCCATGTTGAGATAGCTGGCGCCGAGTAGCCAGATCAGCATCGGAATGAAGAAGTAGTCGAGCAGGGCGGCCCAGCCCACCATGAACCCGACATTCGCATTCAACATCTTGCGGGTATAGGTGTAGGCCGAACCGGCTGCCGGGAACACCCTGACCAGGCGACCGTAGCTCAAGGCGGTGAAAATGACGCCGATCGCCGCGATCCCATAGGACATTGCCGTGGTGTTCTGGCTTGCTTGCGAAATGACGCCATAGGTGCCGAAGACGATCAACGGGGCAAGGAAGGCCAACCCGAAAAGCACAACGGAAAACGGGCCGAGGGTGCGCTTCAAAGAAGCGCTCGGGATTGATTCGCTCATGACTGACACCCCCTCACTCTACGAAGCTGTAAGCAGCGGCGATGATTTCGCGGTAGGTCTGCACTGTCATTTCCTTGGCATTGCTGGGGTCGGAAAAGTTCTTCTTCGACTTTTCCGCAATCGCCTGGAAGTCTTCTTCGCGCACCCCCTTGACCTCGGCGAAGCGTGGAATACCCAGGTCTTTGCTCATCTGGAACAAGTGGTCGACCGCAGCCGTGGCGGCATCGACAGGCGAAAGGCGGGGGTCGATTCCCAGCGCGTAGGCAACCTGAGCATGCCGTGCAATATCGGCATCTCGATTGTGACCGAAGACGAAGGGCAGGAAGATCGCGTTGCCCACGCCATGGGGGGTGTCGTACATGCCCCCGATGGCTTCGGAAATGCAATGCACACTGCCTACATCGGCGTTACCGAATGCCATGCCGGCAATCAAGCTGGCGATCAGCATCTGCTCGCGAGCTTCCAGGTTGCCCGGCTCTCTTACCGCAGGCTTGAGGTGCTGGCTGATAAGGCGAATGGCATGCAGCGCCAGGGCGTCACTGATCGGGTTCGAGACGCGACAGGTAAAGGCTTCGATGGCATGGGTCAGAGCATCCATGCCGGTTGCGGCGGCAACTGCCGGCGGTAGTGTGGCGGTAATGTGCGAGTCGAGCAGGGCGAGCACCGGGCCGATTCGATAATCCAGCACGTTCATTTTGAAATGCCGTGCGGTGTCGGTAATTACCGAGAAACACGTCACCTCGCTACCAGTGCCCGAAGTGGTCGGGATCGCCACGATTGGCGGTATCGCCTGCTTGAGTGTGAATGAGCCCTCGTAATCCTCGATCCTGCCTTCATGGGTGAGAAGCAGACTGATGGCTTTGGCTGCATCCATGGCGCTGCCGCCGCCCACGGCCAGGAGACCGTCGATTCCCTTGCCCCGGTACCTCTGCGCCGCTTGGTTGATATCTTCGCTGCGAGGGTTTGCCTTGATGTCCGAGAGTTCATCGAATGAAATTCCGGATTTTTCCAGGCTGGCATAGATGCTGGACAACAGACCTGCGGCCTTAACTCCGGCGTCCGTCACAATCAGAATGCGTTTCAAACCGAGCTCATGCAGATGTTCGCCAGTGCGCTCACACAGGCCTGGCGCCATCACAACTTTGGTGGGGAGTAAGAACTTGAATTCCATACATACCTCTTGCCTTTGCGGCTTAGTTGTCATTGTTAAAAGGGCAGTGAAGGAGCATCCGCGCCAGGCTCTGGTTGCAGCCCAAGCGTGCGATGTGTGGCTCGACGGTTCCGAACAAGCCGTTTTTGTTGTTAGTTCTGTTCAAACTTGAACACGGCACTACGCTGCAACTGGGCAGGTTCAAGTTTCATTGTGTAAAAAGAGGGGCGATAAACAGCACGCCCCTAAAAGTGAGCATTGGTTTCTAGCCTAAATGTCCTGCCAAGAGAGACAGCAGCGTGCCCGACAGGCAGGACGGAAAGTCATGTCCCATCCCCGGTAGCAGCACTAAGTGAGCCCCGGGGATCGCTGCGGCCGTGGCGAAGCCTCCGCTCGTGGCAACCATGAGGTCTTTATCGCCATGGATGACAAGCGTGGGACAGCGAATTTTCCGCAGATCTTGAGTGCGGTCGCCCGAGTTGATGATGGCGCCAATCTGCCTGACAACTCCAAGGTTGCCTGCTTCTCCCCCCCCGCGGTCCCAAGCCTCCCTGGCATAATTACGCAGGGCTTGTTCATTCCACTCAAGCCTCGACCCTATGAGACGCATGATGTCTACATAGTCGCGAACACTTTCCTGTTGATTTCTCGGGGGGCGGCGCAGCGTCTGCAAGATCGCCCTGAGCGAGGGTTGGCCTACTCGTAGTGAGCCCGTCGTCGAGAAAATAGAGGTGAGGGTCTCTATGCGTTCAGGGAAGCGGGCGGCCAGGATCTGGGCGATCATGCCTCCCATCGACATCCCGACTACACCCACCTTCTGTAGTTGCAAGCCGTCCATGAGACCGATCACATCATTGGCCATGTCACCCAGGTCGTAACCCGGCGTCGGCTTGCGGAAGAACTGCTGCATGACCGTGGGCGGCGTGACCTGGGTATAGAAAGACCGCCCCGAATCCCGATTGTCCAGCGTGATGACACGCAAGCCCATTTCCACCAAACCACTGATGATCGGCTGCGGCCAGTAGGTCAATTGCAATCCGAGGCCCACGACGAGAATGACCGCCGGGGCTGTTTCAGATCCGTAGCTTCGATAGCAGAGGAGGCGCTTGTCGGGCAACTCAAAGAACCGATCGGCACTCATTGCCCACTACCCTGTGCCTGCAGTTCGGCGCCGTGGTGCAGTGGGGCAGCGGTGACTGAGGTGAACGTGAGACAGTTCTCTGCAACCTTTCCACGGCGCAACAACTTCACATCGCGAAAGTAGTCCATCGACATGACCCACGGTTCGCTGGGGCCTTGGCGGGGCATGCCATCCAGAGCGCGTTGTACGTATCCAGCGCCAAAGTCCAGCAGGGGGCGAGTTTCAACGCCATCTGGCGCTTTGGGCTCGCACACGTTGTAGCCCTGTTCGTCCATGAAACCCAGCAAGCGACAAAAATGATCGCACAGCAGGCACACTTTCAGCGTCCAGGAGGAGTTGGTGTAACCCACGGCAAAAGCAAAATTGGGAACACCGGACAACATCGTGCCTTTGTAGGCCAGGGTCTCGTTCAGTACTACTGGTACGCCGTCTTTGTGCAGGGTAATGCCACCGAAGAGCTGAACATTCAGCCCGGTAGCGGTGATGATGATATCGGCCTTCAACTCCTTGCCAGATTTGAGCAAAACCCCCGACTTGGTAAACCGCTCGATATGGTCGGTGACGACAGAGGCTTTACCCGCACTGATCGCCTTGAACAAATCCCCCTCAGGAACGGAGCACAATCGCTGGTCCCAGGGGTTGTAGGGCGGGTTGAAATGCACATCGACAGGGTAGTCCTTGGGCAACTCTTTCTTGGTCAGCCATAGGAGCAGCTTGCGCGCAAGTTTGGGGAAGCGTTGACAGAATCCCCAGAAAGCCAGAGTGATCTTGGCGTTCTTGTAGCGGACCAGCGAGTAGGCTGTTTGTGCCGGCAAGACCTTGCGCAGAAATGCCGCAATGGAGTCAGTTGCAGGCTGATTGATGATGTAGGACGGGGTGCGTTGCAGCATGGTGATACTGGCAACTTTGTCAGCCATGGCCGGAATCAAGGTGACTGCCGTTGCTCCGCTGCCAATCACGATGACATGCTTATCCCTGTAATCCAGATACTCCGGCCAGTGTTGCGGATGAATGATCTCCCCCTTGAACTGCTCTGTGCCTTCAAAGCGCGGGGTGAATCCTTCGTCATAACGATAGTAGCCGCCCGCGCTGAACAACCAGCGGCATTCAATGGTGCGGGGCTCTCTCGTATTCCCGTCCATGACCGTGACCGTCCAGAGTCCTTTCTGGCTATCCCAGTTCGCGGATACAACCTTCTGCCGGTACTGGATGGTTTTCTCCAGCCGATATTCCTCGATGGTTTCGTTCAGGTACTCAAGGATGTCAGCCGCGTCGGCCAACGATTTGTCTTTGGTCCAGGGCTTGAAGTCGAAACCGAAAGTAAACAGGTCGGAATCAGAGCGAATGCCGGGATAACGGAACAAGTCCCATGTACCGCCCGCTCGCTCACGTGACTCCAGGATGGCAAAAGTTTTGTGAGGCTGGTCGCGCCGCAAGTAAACCGCTGCGCCGATACCCGATACACCTGCTCCGATGATCAAAACATCCAGAGGCTCAACCGGAAGTACAGTGTGGGAAGACATGTCGCCCCCTAGTATTGTGTTATAGAGTCTTGTTCTTTTGACTTGATCGCCCGACCAAGATAGAGCCAGCCGTTTTTCCGGGCAAGGTGCAAAACGCCCTTCATTCAGGGAGATTTTGAGCGTTTTGCACACCCGTATAGGGGCGTTGCGCAAATGTGGCGTTTCTGCCGCTGATTAAAAGGGCGGTTCCTAGGTAGCGCCGCGCCTGCCCCTTATTTGGAGGCAGAACAAACGCCCGTGCTCCATAAGGGAGGGCTTTGGGCCTTTCTTTCTCTTTGGCGGCCAGACCCGGCACGCCCAGGTCGGGGGCGCGGCACCTAAGCGCAGAGCGGCTTAAAAGGAGCGATGCGCGCGCCAAGTTTGCTGCGCGGCGATAAGACTCGTGGGCTTGAAGAAAGAAACCGCAGGTTGATGGGAGCGGGTGGAAGCCCGGCAAGGCAGTGTTGGAAATGCACTGCCTTGAGGCGTCGAAGAGGGGATGTTGAACTTCGATTCAATAACTGGCGACCAGTAGTCTTACAGCGCGGCAGGCGGCTTCTGTCTCGGCCTCCAAGCGCTCCAAATCTCCGTGGGCTGACCATGCGAGCAGCAATCCGTCAAACAAGCTGATGAGTAAGCGGCTGACGGTGGTCAGCTCGGTCTTGTTCAGTGCAGGAAACGCAACGGCCGAAATGTTCTGCTCAACAGCTTCGATAGACACGGCATAGATCTTGGCCGCCATTGCTGGATTGTTACGCAGATTCCAGAAAAACAGCTCGAACTGGGTGGTGGCCAAGTCCGGGTGGGCAGTGAACCAATTGACCAGCTGACGCAAGATTTCCGCGGCGCATTCTGCTGCACCTGCTCCTGTCGGCATGGGGGCCAACGACCGTTGCGGCATGTTTATCAGGGACTCGTAAACGGCGTAGAACAGATCGTCCTTTGTATGAAATACATAGTGCAGCGAAGCAAGCGGCGACTTCGCTTGAGCCGCTATACGCCGGGTGGTTGCATTGGCTACGCCGTGCTCGGCAATCACCTTGACGGTGGCTTCAATGAAGTCTTGTTTGCGCTGTTCAGCGCCCATCCGAGCCATGTAGACCATCTCCTTTCACGGTGTTGACGCCAGTCACCTGGCTAGGCGTCCAAAAGCGTGGATGCTAACGCATGGTTGCTTTGCAATCCATGAGTCGACATCAATGGCCATCAGACCGTCGCGTCGCCCACCCGAGTGGTGCCTGAATTGCGCACTCAACACCAATAGATACTGCCCAATCGCCCAGTGCAATGTGGTGATTCGAAACAAACTTACATTGCAAGTGGGTCGTGAGGTATCACATCCGCTCAAACTTCACTGAGCGCAAGCGTTGATTTTCATTGCTTGAGGCGGCCTAGCCAAAAGCGGCACACAAACTGCTTGTGATCATTGGACTTGGTCAATTGATCAGATCAACAGACCCAATCTGACTGAAAGCGTGGACACTCCCGTCACCCAGAACTCAGAGGCGAGCTGAAGAGCATCCAGCCCCATTAACCCAACGCCCGTGTTCATGGGCGCTTTGCCTGGCAATGAATGGGACCGGTTGAAGCTCGAGCGCAGACTGTTCAGTAGCTCGGTAGATCATGAAGCAGGAGATGTACATGCAGGCACAAAAACTATCGACAGTAAGCTGCGACACGCCGATCGAGCGGGTGGCGGAAATGCTCAGGCGGGATGGCGCAATCGTTATTTCCAACTTTGTCTCGCGAGAAACGCGGGGGTGCCTCGCTGAAGAGCTTGAGCCCTATTTGAGTGCAACGCCTTGTGGTGTGGATCCTTACTTTGCAGGCACGCAGACTCCACGTGTGGCACGCATTATCTCGCGAAGCGAGCCCCGCAAGAGCTGCTTGCCATGCCGTCATTCAGCGCTGCAGGTAAAGGGTTTTAAGCCTTTCAAATCGATGATGTCGGAATGCCTCACGGCCTGAAGGGTGATCGGCGTTACGTCGAGGCTTGCGGACTCTGTGCCGAATTTCATCCCAGGGATAACCAGCGACGCCAATCACTTCACACGTTCGCGACCGTTCACTTTCTTGGCGGGGGTTGTCGTGTTCGATGGAGTGTGCGGACACGCTACACAATTGACTGAGTGCAAGTAGGAGTGAAGCAAATGAAAGCTTCGAGTACAGGAGCCTGCAACGGTTCTGAAACGCTGAGATTTCGTAGTCTTGGTGGATGGGTGGAGCGGCCAGTCGACCTGCAGCCGGAACTCAACGGCCATGAGCATGCCGATGTGGTTGTGGTCGGAGGGGGTTTTGCTGGTATCTCAACGGCACTTGAGCTGACGGCTCTGGGGGCGAAAGTCATTGTCCTGGAGCAAGAGTTCGCCGGCTTCGGCGCCAGCGGGCGCAATGCGGGCTATCTGCTTGGCAGCATGGGCATCGAATGCGACATGTTCGTCAAGCGCGTCGGCTTGGAGCAGGCCAAAAAATTTGTCAGCTTCTACGACGAGGCTGTCACTTACGTCGAAGCACGCTTGGCTGAGTTGGCTATTGATTGTGATTACACCCCCTCCGGGGTCATCAGGGCTGCTGTCCATGCGAGCCAGGAAAAACGGCTGCGCGCCAATATGGAGCTCGGTCATGAATTAGGCTCTGTAACCCGCTTTGTGGATAGCGCCGAAATGCGGGCGCGAGGAATTCCTGCTGCATTTTTGTTTGGCAGCGAGCAGCGCGGTGGCACCTTGAATCCAGGGAAGTACATCAGTGGCCTACGACGTGCAGCCATCCAGGCAGGCGTAAAACTATACGAGCGCACGCCATTGCTTTCTTTCAGTGAAGGACAGGTCATTACCTGCAAGACCGCGCAGGGAAGTGCAACCGCACCGGTGATGGTGCTGGCAACCAATGCCTATACGCCTCAGTTGGGTGTGTTGCGTAACAAGGTTGCGCCCATTCGGGTTTCAGCAATAGAAACCCAGCCTCTGTCAAAGGAGCAACTGGCGTCCTTGGGTTGGGAAGGGCGGGAAGGAATCATCACGCCGCACTACACGATGGAAAGCCACCGCCTGACGGCTCACGGCACTATGGTGCTGACGGTCAAAGAGTTGGGCTATGCCTATGGTTCAAAGACGCCCAATGTGCCTGACAACAAGGCCTATGCGGCCCTGGTCCGGGTGCTGCGGGAACGCCATCCCTCCTTATCTGGCCTGGGTATCCAGCATTGTTGGAGCGGTTACGTCAGCGGGGCTTATGACTTTCTACCGGTCATCGGCACTATGGGGGCGAAAAACAATATTTTCTATTCGGCCGGCTGTTCGGGCCACGGTCTTGCCACTCAATCGCTTATGGGCACGCTTTTGGCCAGCCAAATCAACGGTGAAGAGGCTCCTCTGCTGACCAGCCTGCACCACAAAACGCCCTCGATGCTGCCCGAACCATTTCAATGGTGCGCAATAAAGTCCGCATTTGCAGCAGCCCGACTGCTGGATTCATGGACAGATAAAAAAGTGCGCAAAGATAACGCCTGGAAGCGCTGAGTCCAATAAGAAGGATGTTAATAGTGCGACGCCCTTGCACTCAAGAGCGCAAGGAAACTTCATAGACAAGACATTATTTATAAAGGGGCGCATATCGTGGAGTTCAGAGATTTATTTGCACTGGTTTCATGTGTTGTTCTTGTGCTTTGCGGGCTCTGTTATGGCGCGGCGTTTATCAGGCGAAATAACTATTTGCTTGGGTTGGAGTATTTGATTGTTGGTATTTCAGCTACAAACTTTACAACATTCATAGCTACGGGCTGGCAAGCCAACTACAACGTTGCAATTTTCCTGGATGCTTTTTCAAGAGGAGTCGGGGTTCCTGTTATTGGAACACTCGGGCTGATGGCGGTGACGCATAACTACAAATTATCCCTGTCGAAAGATGTGGTCATCTTTGTGGCTGGATTTGCGGCGACCGCTGGCTATTTTCTGTCTGGAAACATGAAGGAGTTGCTCCCTTACTTCTATGTAATCATGTGGTCACTCTACACGTTATACCTATGCTACTTTACTTGGCGTTTAGCACGTGCTGGAGAGTCTTTCCATGCGCTGGCTACGATGCTTGGCGGAGCAGCGGGGCTTGCCGTGGCACTTCGATACGATTTTTTTCCGATTCCAGGCGATGAGACAAAATTGATCTTCATGACATTTGCCTTTCTGACATGGTCATACTCAATTGTGCAGTTGTATTACGCCTATCACGCATTGAAATACTCGCAAAAGGGGCATTCTTGTTCGCCCCTTGAATGTCGCTGAAATAAGACAAGGGCCAGGCTTTATTGTTTAAGCGCTTGTCTACTGTTTCAAACACTATCGTTTTTCTTGATGAGCAATTGACTACTCCATGGCGGGCCACGGCCTGCCTTTTTACCGCCCTCTAGGGCGGTTTTTTTTTGAGAGTTTATATTCAGCCCCTACACCCGCGCGAAATTCATTGACAGAAAACTTCAATGGTTTTTGGGGTGCCCGCATGTTGTCAAGGCTTGATTGGTCTGTGCGCTGAGGGGCGGAGAGTTGCGGCATAAAATATTGGTCTTGGCAGGTTTTAGTGCATAGGCCTAACTAGGGCACTGCCTCTGATGCTCCAAGAACAAGCACTTATTGGTAACACCTGTTTCCTTATTTCCCATTATAGGGCAGGGGTGTTGCTCGCCCTATTCTTAGCTAATTCATAACCCTATGTTTTTTATAGATAAATAATTTTTACCAGATTCTGGCCTGTGGTTTGCTTGATGGTCATTCGACATGGTCAATTGATCATGTCATTTGACCATATCTGTGGCAGAGCCCCACGCTTTCGCAAGGAGGGGGGCCGTCACCGATCAAAGCCCTTTGCTTGAGGATCCTCCAATGAAAGATGTAACTGAACGGCTGGAATGTGAAGTATCCGCCCGCCGTGTGATCAGGCAGTTGCTCGTGTCTATTGCGGCATCGACCGTGATTTTTTCGGTTCAGGCTGCAAGCCTGGAACCTGAAGCACTGGGTTCGAAACTGACACCTCTGGGAGGGGAGATTGCGGCCAGCACAGACGGGGAGATTCCGGCCTGGACGCCGCCTGGTCAGCAGGGGGCGGGATGGAGTTACGGCCAGGTACGCGGGGAATATTGGAAGTTCAAGGGCGACAAGCCTCTTTACAGTATCGATTCGAATAATGTCGCGCAGTATGCAAGCAAGCTATCGCCAGGACAGCTTGAACTGTTCAAGAAGATCCCTGGCTATCGCATGGATGTCTATCCGACTCGTCGCACCTGTGGTGTTCCAGACTTCGTGGCAGAAAATACCAAGCAGAATGTTGGCTTCGCCAAGCTCGATGCTTCTGGTGTCGCCCTGGAAGAAGCCCATGTTCCAGGCATCCCGTTCCCCATACCCAGCACGGGCGCCGAGGTCATGTGGAACATGAAGATGCGCTATCGCGGCGTCGGAGTTGAACTTCCCCGAAGTATTTCCGGTATTTCGCCCCGCAAGGGCGGAGAGTGGTTGCGCCAGTCGACGGATACGGCCTTCTTCACACCCTGGGGTAAAAAGGGCAGTGCGCTGTTCTCATCCGTCGGACGCCTGGAAAATGCCACCTATTTCAGTTTCCAGGAGCCGGCAGCGTTAGCCGGGCAGGCCGGCGTGCAGACAGCAGTGGCTGGCGAGCAGGCGACGAGCTTCTATTACTTCCCAGGGCAGCGTCGCGTGCGACGCATGCCGTCCTACTCCTATGACGCTCCGCAGATTGGCCTGGACAATCAGTACACCGTCGACGAGGCAAACGTCTTCTTCGGGGCCATGGACCGCTTCGACTGGAAACTGGTTGGCAAGCAGGAATTGCTGGTGCCTTACAACGTCTTTGGCGCCTACAACACTTCCGCCAAAGCAGAGGAATTTGCGGGCAACGACTCGCTGGCGCCGCAGGCGCGTCGCTATGAGCTGCATCGCGTTTGGGTGGTGGAGGCCAATGTGCGCCAAGGCATGCGCCATCAGGCGCCCAAGCGTCTTTTCTATATCGACGAGGATAGCTGGAACGCTTTGGTGGCAGTTGACTTTGACAAGCAAGGGCATATCTGGAAGGTGCGTGAAGGACTCTCGATTCCTGTCTATGAGACGGGCGCTTGCGACGTGGAAGCCCAGGTTCAGTACAACCTTGCCGACAGCCGTTATCTCTTCGACATGACCACGATCGGGGCGGGCAAGAACGATATTCGCTGGATCACCGAAGACAATGGCAACCCCCGCCTGAAGCGTGATTTCTTCACCTCCGACAACCTGCGAGCCATCAGCGAACGCTAAAAGAACGACGTCAGATCGAGAGCCCACATGAAAAAAATAATTACCAAAGCGTCAGGCCTTGTCATCGCGTGCGCAACCCCACTGGCAATGGGATTCACTTTTGAAAACGACACTCTTCATGGTTCCTTCGACTCCACGATCACCGCTGGCATGGGCGTGCGTACGGAGTCGCGCAGCTGCAGCCTGATCAACCAAGGCGCCAGCGGACACAACGCGCCATCGGGCTGCTTGGCGCAGAGCTCGGGCGTGGCCGATCAGGGCGATTTGAACTACGACCGTGGCGACCTGTTTACCAACTACCTCAAGGGGACGCATGAGCTGTTGTTGAAGATGCCCGAAGACGTCACCTTCATGGCGCGCGGCAGTTGGATCCGGGATTTTGCCGCAACCGATACCACCGGTACCCGTTCATTCAACACCCCTGAGGGCGTCGGCAGCGACGGCCTTAGCGACGCTGCACGTGACGACCTCAAATTCAAGGCCCGATTGCTTGATCTATGGGTGAGCAAAGGCTTCGACGTGGGAGACCAGCGCGTCCGGGCTCGCTTGGGCAATCAAGTGATCAACTGGGGGGAAAGCCTTTTCGTGGCGGGAGGCATCAACAACACCAATGCCTACGACTATCAAGCCTTGGCGCGTCCCGGTGTCCAGCTCAAAGAGGCCGTGCTGCCGGCGCCAATGCTCAGTGTCGCCTCGGGCCTGGGCCATGGCCTGAATATCGAGGCTTACTATCAGTTCGGTTGGAACAAGAGTGAGTTACCACCGGTGGGCAGCTACTGGTCTATGAACAGTGCCCTGGGCAAGGGTATGGGGGTCTACGGTTTCTCCGACAAGAACGCCCGCGATAGTGGCCAATGGGGTCTTTCGTTGCGTTGGCAGCCGGAGGACAGTGACGTCAACTACGGACTGTACGTGATGCGTTATCACGACAAGACACCTTCCTTGAGCGTGGCACTCCTCGACCCGAATACCTTCGCGGCATCACCGACCTGGAGGTACCAGGAAGACCGGATGCTGTATGGCATCAGCGCCAACATGCCGATCGGCGACTGGGCTGTCGGAACGGAGCTTTCGTACCGCCCCAAAGATTCCGTGCCGCTCAATCCTGTCCTCGACCTGTGCCAGAACAACGGTGGCAAATGCTGGAAGGACGAAAAAAAATTCCAATGGCATCTGACAGGTCTGTACAGCTTCACGCCGTCCAATTCTCCGGAGCTTCTTGAGTTCGCCGGCGCCAGCACCGGCACCTTGTTGACCGAGTTGGTAGTGATCAAATATCCGGGGCTGCACGACGAGGTGAACGGCGAGCCGATCGCCGCGGGCCTGAATACCTGGCAACTGGACCCGGCGACACCGCCAAAGGCCCATGGCGACAAGACCTCGTCAGGCATCAACATGGACCTGAGCCTGACCTATGACGGCACGTTGCTCCCGGGCTGGCAGGTCACCCCAGGGATCTTCTACTCGCGGTCGCTGGGAGGGCGCACACCGAATCTCACCGCCACCTTCACGCAAGACGCCAGCAGCATGAACCTCTACCTGAACTTCGTGCGCAATCCGGCCAGTTGGCAGATTTCCCTCAATTACGCGAAGTTCATGGGCGGCGAGACACCCTACGATCAGCTGTACCGTGACCGAGATTATGTCGGCCTTGCCATCTCCCGTACCTTGTGAGGCTTGCCGTGAACGGTTCCGTAAAACTACCTGAAGTACGAACGCGCGGCATGCTGTCATGTGTCGAAGGCATCTTGTTCGGACACCGCCGGCTAGTGCTGGCGAGTCTGGCCGTTTT
Organism: Pseudomonas sp. GW823-FHT02C05; assembly: GCF_058797595.1. Classification (NCBI taxonomy): domain Bacteria; kingdom Pseudomonadati; phylum Pseudomonadota; class Gammaproteobacteria; order Pseudomonadales; family Pseudomonadaceae; genus Pseudomonas; species Pseudomonas sp. GW823-FHT02C05. The sequence goes on from NZ_JBXAJU010000001.1 coordinate 1,151,062, forward strand.
CACCTTGGTCATGGCGTGGTTCGCCGTGCAACTGCGCATGGATGCCGGCTTCGAAAAGCAATTGCCGATAGGTCACGAGTACATCAAGACATTCGAGGCATACCGCAATGATCTGCTGGGAGCCAATCGGCTGACTATCGTGGTCAGGGCCCGCAAGGGTGATATCTGGAGCGCTCCGGGGCTCAAGCGCCTTTATGACGTAACCCAGGCGGTGACTTTTCTCCCCGGTGTGTCTCGCAGCAGTGTGCGTTCGCTGTGGACGCCCAATGCCTTCGTCAACGAAATTACCGAGGAGGGCTTTCGTGCGGATCCATTGGTACCGGGAACGGTTACACCCGAGCACCTGGACGATGACATCATTGCAAGGATCGCCAGTTCCAGTGCTCAAGGTGGCTTTATCGGCACCCTGGTTTCTCGCGACCAAACGGGCGCGATGATCACCGCGGAGCTCAATGAGTTCGACGCCGGCGGCGCGCACCTGGATTATGTTGCCTTCAACCATGTCCTGGAGAAAGAGATCCGTCAGCAGTTCGAGGATGGTGATTTCGAAATCCAGATCATTGGCTTCGCCAAGCAGATCGGCGACATCGCCGACGGCGCATCGGCGGTGCTGGAGTTCTGCCTGTTGGCACTCTTGCTGACGGCAGGGGCGGTCTATTGGTACTGTCACTCGCTGCGTTTTACAGCGCTTGCGCTGGTCTGTTCGCTGGCTTCGCTGGTGTGGCAATTCGGTAGCCTGCGCCTGCTGGGCTACGGCCTGGATCCGCTCGCTGTTCTGGTGCCTTTCCTGGTGTTCGCCATCGGCGTTTCCCACGGTGTGCAGCAAATCAACTTCATCGTTCGTGAAATTGCGCTCGGCAAGAGTGCCGAAGAGGCGGCGCGCTCGAGTTTCACCGGCTTGCTGATTCCCGGCACCCTGGCACTGGTCACGGCGCTGGTGTCCTTTGTGACCCTGCTCCTGATCCCCATTCCCATGGTGCGGGAGCTGGCCATCACGGCATCGCTCGGCGTGGCTTTCAAAATCATCACCAATCTACTGATGTTGCCTTTGGTGGCGTCCGTGCTGCGGGTCGACGACAAATACGCCAGCGCGCAGGAGATCTCCCGGCAGCGCCGGACCCGCTGGCTGCGCGGCCTGAGTCGGCTCGCCGAGTGGCGCAATGCACAGTGGGTACTGGGGATTGCTTTGAGCGTTTTCCTGGTGGCGATCTGGCAAAGCCATGACCGGGTCGTGGGCACACTGCAGGCCGGTGCGCCAGAGTTGCGCGAAGACTCGCGTTTCAATCGTGATGCCGTCTCCATTGCCAGTAACTACGACATCGGCCTGGACTGGTTGAGCGTGGTATTCGAAGCCAATCGAGACTCCTCCAGCGAAGCAAGCCAGGTTGGCTGCGAGGATGTCGCCCTGGGCCAATACCAGGATCGTTTCGTCTGGGCCATGCAGGGGGTGCCCGGGGTACTGTCGGTCGCTTCCTTTTCCTCCTACATGCGCCAGTACAACGAGGGGTACAACGAAGGTAATCCGAAGATGGGCGCGGTTCCCATTGACCCGGTGAACTACGCTGCGCTGGCCACCGAAGTTGCGCGGACGCCCGGACTCATGCGTTCAGACTGCAGCATGTCAGCGGTTCACTTGTATCTGGCAGATCACAAGGCCAGCACGATCAACCGGGTGGTGGACGCTGCCAAGGCGTTCAGAAGCGCGTTTCCGATGCACGGCGTGGTGATTCGCCTCGCTTCAGGCAACGCTGGGGTCCTGGCCGCCATCAACGAAGAGGTGGAGAAAAGCGAAACCCCCATGCTGCTGTATGTCTACGCCGCCATCGCCTTGCTGGTGTTCGTTGTCTATCGCGACTGGCGAGCGGTATTGGTGTGCTGCCTACCCCTGACCATCGGCACCTTCATCGGTTACTGGTTCATGAAGGAGTTGCAGATCGGCCTGACCATCGCCACCTTGCCGGTGATGGTGCTTGCAGTGGGGATCGGCGTCGATTATGCCTTCTACATCTACAACCGCCTGCAACTTCACCAAGCCAATGGCCAGCCCATCACCAAGGCAGTCGAGCACGCACTGCTAGAAGTGGGCATTGCGACCATCTTTACCGCGATAACCCTGGCCATCGGTGTCGCCACCTGGGCATTTTCCGAGCTCAAGTTTCAGGCCGACATGGGCAAGCTGCTCGCCTTCATGTTCATCGTCAATATGGTGATGGCCATGACCGTGTTACCGGCCTTTGCGGTCTGGCTGGAGCGGGTATTTCCCCGTAGGCGCCCCGTGCGCATGATCGGCGCGCTGGTGCACTGAGGAGAGAATCATGCGTCATGACTGTTTATTTATCGGTTTTTTGCTCGCCACCGCTCTGCTGCCTGTTTCACTGCAAGCTTCGCCGCTAGAAGCCGTGCCGGCGGTCCAGTCAAGCATCGCCACGCAGGCGACTATGCTCGATGCCGTATGGGCTGGAGAGCGGGTGGTTGCCGTCGGCGACCACGGCATCGTGCTGTTGTCCGACGACCAAGGTAAAAATTTCCGCCAGGCAGGCTCGGTACCGGTGTCCACGCCGCTCACGGGCGTGTCTTTCGTTGACTCCAAGCGCGGCTGGGCCGTGGGGCATTGGGGGGCTATTCTGGTCACTGCGGACGGCGGGGAGTCCTGGAACATCCAGCGCCTGTCCAGTGAAGAAGATCGGCCTCTGTTCGCCGTGCATTTCTTCAATGCGCAGCAGGGTGTCGCCGTGGGGCTCTGGGCCCAGGTGCTGATGACCGAGGATGGCGGACTGACCTGGAAGGACCAGCCTCTACAGGCGCCGCCGGGATCGAAAAAAGCCGACCTGAACTTGCTGGGGCTGTTTGCCGATCGCCAGGGCAGGCTCTATGCCTCCGGCGAACAGGGAAAGGTCCTGCGCTCCGACGATCACGGAAAAAGCTGGAAATACTTGAGTACCGGCTACGAGGGGACGCTTTGGTGCGGAGCGGTACTTGCCGATGGAAGCCTGCTATTAGGTGGTCAACGCGGGACGCTATTGCAGGGTTCTGCAGAGGGCCGGGATTTCCACAGAGTGCCAACGCAAAGCAAAGGCTCGGTCACTTCGGTGGCGGTGTCTGGCTCTAACGTACTGGCGGGCGGGCTGGATGGGTTGATACTAACGAGTCGCGATGGGGGACGTAGTTTCAAAGAAAGTCAGTCAACTGAAGGGGGCTCGTTGACCGCAGTGCTGCTCAGCCCTGAGGGTTCGCCTGTACTGTTTTCGCGACGTGGAGTTGTGGCCGAACACAAATAGTGGATTGCCCCCGCCCATGGAGGCCGGACGGCGCACATCGCCGTCCGGCCTTGTTCATTTTCCGTACTTTGTCAGCGCAGCTTCATTGCAGGTTGCTCGCGGGCAAGAAAGTAGATACTGAATTGTTTAGCCGACAACTGGGCTACCTTTGTAGCAATACCCCGGCTGGAAGAGATTCGTCGATTAGTTGAAGGCAGCGCTCCCTGCGCTGGATGTGTAGATTATGTGTTTTTGGGGGCTATTAATTGTGAGGTATCTTGAATGCAACCCTTAACCCCTGCAGAAGAGCGTCGATTTGCATTCGAGGCACGTCGCTTGACAATAGAAACGCTTGTGAAGATTTATCTTGAGCAAGTTTCGGTTTCAAGAGGGTTGGTTACAGTCTACCTACGCTTGATGTTTACATTGTCACTTGGTGCTTTGGCGGGGGTAGTAACCCTATACGGTGCCATACTCCGTTTTAGTGTTGCCGCCAGTCTTGACATGATCTCTATTGCAGAGGCGATAACCGCCGTCATGGCACTTGGCGCACTTGTCACGTCCGCTTTACTCTCGGCTCGAGCGCTGCAGCAAAGTGCTTTTGACGTAGCACCGTTCCTGCATGATCCTTTCCCGAATGCCAGTTCCGTCATTGACTCTATCTTTCAATCAAAAGAACTCGACGAGCAGCAAATAGTCGATCGGTTGTATTTTGCCATCGGCAAAATTGTCGAGCATCAACCGGTGCTCAGAGTCAGTACACGACTGACAACCGTTCTGCTGATTTTAGGTTTACTGCTGACGGGGATGTCATTTTTGATATGACGCGCTGGGTTCAATGACTTTTATGCAACGAAGATAACGGTTAGGGCCAGGGGAGGGCAGCGCCTCGTGCCAAGCGTCCATGCACGGATAGCCGTGCCATAAGGGCACGGCGCATCCAAGAGCGTCTTAATAGCTGTCCACCAGCAGCTGCACGGCTTGGCAGGCGGTATCGGTCTCGCTCTCCAAGCGCTCGAGATCACCATGGGTAGACCAGGCAAGCAGCAAGCCGTCGAAGAGATTGATGAGCAAGCGACTGACGGTGATTAACGCGGTCTGATCCAGCGCCTCGCCGGTAATCTTTCTGATGGCCTGTTGGGCCGCTTCAATGGAAACGGCATAAATCTTAGTCGCCATTTCCGGGTTGTTGCGCAGGTTCCAGAAGAAGAGTTCGAACTGTGTGGTAGCCCGGTCGGGGTGCAAAGTGAACCACTTGACCAGCTGCCGCAGCATTTCCCCAATCGATTCTGCTGTAGTCGCGCCTGTCGGAGCGTACTGCAGTGATTGCTGTGGCATGTTGATCAAGGACTCGTAGACGGCACTGAACAACTCGTCCTTGGTGTGGAAAACATAATGCAGTGAGGCCAGCGGAGAATCCGCTGCCGCCGCGATACGTCGTGTCGTGGCGTCGGCTATGCCGTACTCGGCGATCACCTTGATGGTGGCTTCAATAAAATCTTGCCTGCGCTCTTCCGCGCCTATCCGAGCCATTGAGCGTTCTCCCTTTTTTGGTGTTGCCGCCAACCTTTGATCCAGCGTTGACGGTGACGAATCCTATCGCAAGGTCATTCCCCAATCCATGAGATGAGTCGATGCCATCCCTTTCTCTAGGGGATGGCTTCGTCAGTGAGCGCCAGCTGGTATAGAGGATTTGACGGGTTCTAACGGTGGTAGTGGAGCGACACAAAAAAACATAGTCATACGACTTGATCATGTGATCACGTTCAGTAATTATAAAGTGCTCGCGCTGATAGTGGAAGCAAGAGGCGTTGCAGTCATCAGGCAACGGGTGGGGTGAGTCAGGTTGACCGGCTCACTGGATAGAACAATGACAGAACCAGACAGGTAGAAAGCAGATGGATGCACTAAAACTCTCGACGGTCAGCAGTGATGCATCGGTCGAACAGGTGGTGGAGATCATCCTGCGTGACGGCGGGGTCATCATTTCCGATTTTGTCTCGTCCGTAACGCTGAAGTCCCTCACCGAAGAGCTGGACGCCTACTTAGAGGCCACCCCTTGCGGAATGGATCCCTATTTCGCAGGTGCGCAAACCCGACGTGTCGGCCGTATCATCGGGCGAAGCGACACGGCGGTGGATGTGGCGCTGAGCCCACTTTTCATCGGGGCGGCGAAGAAGATCCTGCAGACACCTACCCATGTCTGGGTGGGTAGCGACCGCATCGAGATCGAGCCTGACATCCAGCTCAGCATTACCCAAGCCATCCAGATTGGGCCAGGCCAAGGCCTGCAGCCCCTGCACCGTGATGACGCCACTTCGCTATGGAGGCATCCCCAGTACGGACGTGAAGCCCGCCTGCAACTCATGCTGGCGATCTCGGATTTCACCGAAGAGAACGGGGCGACACGCGTCATTCCCGGCAGTCATAAATGGGACGACGAGCGGATGCCAACCCAGGAGGAGACCATTGCCGCTGAAATGAAGGCAGGCTCCGCGCTGCTATGGATGGGGTCGGTCTATCACGGTGGTGGCGCCAATACCTCTTCTACTCCTCGTACCGGCCTGACAATGGCCTACGACCTGGCCTGCCTGCGCCTCGAAGAGAATCACTTCCTTTCCCTGCCCGTTGAACGTGTTCGCCAGCTTCCGGCAGAAATGCAACGCCTGCTGGGCTGGAGTGTCAGCTCCACACTGCTGGGCTGGGTGGAAATCGATGGCCAGATGCGAGACCCGCACGAACTATTGGGCATGCCTGCGTTCACCGAGCCGGGAAAAGGGTTCTGACAATCCTGGGCCGCCATATTCTGCAAGGCATGTGGATGAATGCCTTGCGACAGGCAATTGCCGATCATTTGCATGCCTTGATCTGAAGTTACCGCGTGTCGGGCCGAAGGCCTGCTTCTTTACCGCCTCTCGGGGCGGTTTTTTTAGTTTTCCCTTTACCCTTCACCAAGGTACAAACTGCGCAACTTCCCCTGATATCTCTGAGTGATTTGCACTTTTTATGACCAGTACGCCGCCCCATTGGCCACGTCCCTCCGAAGCCGTTCGCGAGCTCATGCGCAAAGGCGCCGAGCTCGCGCAGACGTTGCCACCGGAGTGGATTGAGCGTCTGAACCAGTCGCTTTTCTCTTCACCAGAAGATGCAAAACTGCTGGAGGACCCGGTCATCCTCGCGGCGTGTCGGCGCGCCAATAGAGCAGAGTTACTGCACTGGGCGAGCGCCAATCTGCAGCGCCCTGGAGAGCCGGTTGAGCCCTACGTGTCTGCCGATATGGTGGACACGGCCAAGGAGTTGGCCCGCAGGGGGCTGTCTGAACTATTGATAAATGTCGCGAGGTCGACCCAGAACGCCGCGTGGGAACTGTGGATGAAAATGGCATTCAGCCTGACGCAGGATCCGGTGGTGCTCAAGGAGTTCCTAGAGGTCTCGTCGCGTTCTATCTCGGAATTCATCGACAACAACATGCGTGTCGTGACCCAGATAATCTTGGAAGAAAAGAGCGCCCTGACCCCTGAGGATCATATCGACAAACGTTCTCTGGTCAGTCGTTTGCTCGATGGCAGAGATGTGGACACCGAACAGTTGGGGCGGCGACTGGGTTACAGCCTTTTCCAGAAGCACCACGCCTGTCTCGTCTGGAGTGAAAGCCCGGATGTAGAAATCCAATCCCTGGAGGATATGGCACGCACTCTAGCGCACCTTACTGGCACGGTAGCGCCACTGATCGTGTTCGCAGCCTCTGCAACTCTATGGCTCTGGATGAGTGCGGCAAAGCCGTTGGACCTGAACGCGCTGCAGGGCGTCGCTCATCAGTTTCCAAAAAATCGTGCAGCAATCGGCTCCCCGGGAATGGGAGTCAATGGTTTCCGTCGCTCACACCTGGAGGCCTTGAGCGCCCAACGAGTGTTGGGGCGCCTGGCTGGTGCTCCCGCCGTCGCCACGATTGATCAAGTCAGAATGGTTTCACTTATGACTCAGGACCTGCGCGCCGCCAGACAATTTGTCTTGAGCATGCTGGGGCGGCTGGCCACGGAGCCCATGGTTCTTCAGCATTCGTTGCACGCCTTCCTGGCCAATGGCTGCAACGTCACCCAGACCGCTGAAGAGCTTGGCATGCATCGCAACACGTTGCTGCGTCGGCTGGAGCGAGCTCAGGACCTGTTACCCGTGCCGCTTGCCGACCATCGCATTCAAATCGCAGCGGCTCTTGAGTTGGTGATTTGGAGCACACCACTGAACGGCGATGAAAGGTGAGTCCAGCGAACCGGGCACTCTGATGCCTTGCGCACCTGTATTGCTCTCGCGGTGGAAGGTGAGAGGCGGAATCGGGCCGTAGCGCTGTACAGATGTCTGAGAAGCTGGCGAGGCAGTCTCCGGGGCTGAACTGTCTCGCGCCACGGCGTCAACTTTGAACATTTCGTAACGAGTGTTTCGTAAGTTCACAGAGCGATGTTGCCTACCGACACACTCTGGTGCACTGCCTGGCCGGAGTATATCGGCAGGTAATTTGCGACCTACGTAATCATTTGAAAAATAATGAAATTATTTTTTGCCCCCGTTTAGGCACAGTGCTTGCTTAATCTGGACTGGATCAATTGATCCAGTCGCACGATCAAAAAGGCATCATGACCGATGGGGGGAAGAGCCTCCAGAGGCAGTCGATTGAATTCACAGGAGGTGAGGCTCTGTCACAAGCAATGTATTAGAACTCAACCCTGTATTGACCAATTACCGACTGCCGATTCAGCGGCAAGGCATACCAAGTGCTGAATACGCTGAGTTCTATTTTCAGAACTTGGGAAAACTTCTCCGTTTTAAATTTCTGCCTTATAGGGCGCAACCAAGGAAATAATACATGCCGTACTCAATTGAAACGAAAGTTGGCGAATTGCTGGATAACAGCAAAACAAATCAAATCATTGAAAAGCACATACCTGGGCTCAATAAGCATCCGCAAATCGCCATGGCCCGTGGTTTTGCCTTGGTGACGGCGGCAAAATATTCTGGCGGGTTAATTTCCAAAAAGGCACTAGAGGACATTGATAGCGAGCTTAGAGCGCTCGTCGACTAGTTGCAGGCGCTGTTCTGACTTACTCGTATATGTCAGTTACTTGGTTCAGCCCAAATATCCAGATGGGTGCCTCTCAGGTGATAGCGGGTGGGCAGCAGTTACCACCGTGGTAAAAATCACTAAATGACCCAATGCAGATACTGTGGATGACCGTTTTCGTCTAGAAGCGGTCTTTCCAGCCGGGTGATAGCAGGGTTACACCACTTTTAGGCTGACGTCTGTTTGATGGCGTGAAACAGATTTACTTCTGTAGGGCCTTCGTCAGCGTCAGCCTTAATTCTTTTGGAGTGAAACTTTGATTGCCCTGTGCTCAAGAGGAGATAGTGAAGAATGTATAGCTAAGAAAGACAAAAAACAATTACTGCGGGTATACCCAAGGAGGGTTGTATGGACGGCGAAAGGGAATTTGCTAGGTACAACGATCAGGACATGAATCTGCAGCCCATCGCGCTTGTCGCAATGAGCTGTCGGTCAAGAGGAAATTGCCATGCAGAACGCAACGGCCAGCTGGACCGCGATCTACACCTCCATCGCTCGTGCCGCCCATCAAGTACTGGACCAGCCTCCCAAGGTGATCGACGACCCGGTAGTGGTCGGTCTGGTCGAGGGCTCCAGTGCGACGCAGATCCAGGCCCGGGCCGAGGAATTCCAAGGGCCGATCCAGTGTCTGGCCCGGGCCATGTTCGTCATGCGCAATCGCTTGGCTGAAGATGAACTGCGTCGAGCAGTGGCAGCTGGAGCGGGGCTGGACACCTTCGCTTATCGCCAGCCCGACTGGGCCCAAGGCATACGCCTGATCGAGGTCGACCATCCAGACTCCCAGGCATGCAAGCGCGATTATTTGCACGCGGCGCGCATCGGAATTCCGCACAACCTCAGTTTCTGTGCCATGGATTTCGAGCGCATGTCCCTGCGCCAGGGCCTGGCAGCCGTCGGTTTCGATTCCCAAGTACCGACCTTCCTGTCCTGGCTCGGCGTCACCCAGTACCTGGAGCGAGCGGCGATCCAGCGCACTCTGGAAGACGTGCTGGCGCTCCCGGCTGGTAGTGGCCTGGTGATGAGTTTCATCATTTCGAATCCTGGGCTCGATGGCCTTGACCAGGAGGCGATGCAGGTCTTTTCCAGCCTGGTAGCCGCTCGCGGCGAACCCTGGATCAGCTGTTTCGAACCCGGGCAACTGCAGCAGTGGTTGCTGGAGCTGGGATTTGCCGAAGCATTGCTGGTCGCTCCGGCCGAGTTGGAGCAGCGCTACTTGGCCGGGCGCACGGACGGCCTGCGGGCACCGCTCTTCGAACAACTGATGATCGCACGGGTATAGGTGCCGGCGAGGTCACCCGGATCTCTGGGCCTTGAGAAAGAGAGAGAACAACTCCTGCGGCGATTTGACGTCTAGTTTGGCGTAAATGTGCCGGCGGTGGACTTTCACCGTTTCCGCTGAGATGTTCAGTTTTCCCGCCACCTCCTTGTTGGAGCAGCCACTGAGGATCAGTCGGATCACGTCCAGCTCGCGGGCAGTCAAGGGCGTGCCGAGGCGCTCCATGGCCTGCTCCAAATCATCCTGCCAGCGCGGTGTCTCGTGTGACATGTTGTCAGCCGGCAGCATGCCTTCGAAGAACATGCGCTGACGCATCAGCCCGCTTACCCAGGGGCGGATCATCTCCAACAGGGAAATCTGTGAAGGGCTGAAACACTGTCGGCTGCCCAGCGAAAGACACAGACTGCGCGACTCGTCCAATTGCACGTTGTACTGCACTTCGTCCTGCTCCACATAGCGAGTGAAGTACCGCTCGTAATACTCCGTCTCCTTGAAGCGCTCCGGTGCCACCTCGGCCAGCCGCACCAAGCCGCTGCTGCGATATTCACGATTAGCGATGAAAAAGGGGTCCAGAAGGTAAAGACCCTGGATGTAATCATTGAAGAGCGGGTCCGGCCCTTCCCCTTGATAGGGGCTTTCGGCGAAGGCGAACGGACGTCCATCGCTGAACAGCAACACGGCCCACGTGTCTAGTTGTACATAGTCGCCGATCAGCCGTGCCAAACCCCGCCAAAAGCTCGGCTTATCCAGCTGTTCGATCAACTGGCCGGCGCTGCGGTGCCAGGCCATGTCCTGGAGCGTTGGTGTCATGCAAGTACTCCCTGGGGGTAATCACTCGGTGGGATAGGAACTTCACCGTGGAAGTAGATACTTGCATCGATCTTTGGCGAAAGCCAACTGATCCAGTCCAACACTCAGCTCGACAACAAGGTCTGATCATGCAACTTGAACTTCTTCAACTAGCAGGGCGCGACGGCGACACCACATACAACCTCAGGCGCATCCTGGACGCCATTACCCAGTGCGCGCTTGGCACCGACATACTGGTTTTCCCTGAGGCATATCTAACCGGCTTCCTGGGGCCGGAGAACATTGACAAGTTTGCCGAATCGCTGGATGGCGCCAGCGTGCGTGCCATCCAGCAAGCCGTACGGGACCGTGATGTAGCGGTGGTTGTAGGCTTGATAGAGGAAGAGGGCGGTTGTTTCTACAACACCACGGTGTTCGTTGCGCCCGAAGGCATCTTGTTCAAATACCGCAAGACGCACTTATGGGTGTCCGAACCCGGGTTGGTCCTGCCGGGGGATCGTTACACTACTCTTCGATGGCGCGGCATATGTATCGGCCTGCTGATTTGCTATGACACAGAGTTCCCGGAAACAGCGCGTGCTTTGGCGGCGCTGGGGGCCGAACTCGTTTTGGTCACCGACGGCAATATGGAACCCTACGGCTATGTCCACCGGACCAGCGTTACTGCCAGGGCTCAGGAGAACCAGGCATTTTTCGCCGTCGTAAACCGAGTGGGGGAGGCGGCTGATGGCACCGTTTTCGCTGGCGGTAGCGCTGTGGTAGCGCCCTCTGGGCACATGCTTCTTGAAGCCGGTCGCCACGAGTGTCGCCATGTGATCGACCTGGACATGGCCCAACTTTCGGAAGCTCGCACCATTTACGACTACAGCAAAGACCAGCGTTTCCAATTGCCGGGGCAGCGTATCGAACACCCGGATGGGCGTCGGGAACTGCTGATCCCCTGATAGCGGCCCGCAAATTCATAACAAAAAAACACGACGACTGCGTTCCCCGCCAAGGGAGTCGATCAGTCAGGAGATCCCATGCCATTCTCGCGTCTACTCAACTTCGGTCTGGCTTCTGTGCTAGGTATGAGCATCCATTCTGCCATGGCCGAAACGCCTGTCCTGAACCTGTATAACTGGTCCGATTTCATTGCGCCGCAAACCCCCAAGGCCTTTCAGGAGGCTACGGGAACCCAAATGACCCTGGATGTCTTCGACAACGCAGAGGTCATGCAAAGCAAGCTGATGGCCGGCCGCAGTGGATATGACGTGGTAATTGTGCCAGACGACTTATTGCCCAACTTCGTCAAGGCGGGTGTTATCCAGGAGCTGGATCGTGCGCAGCTTGATAACTGGTCACACCTGGACGCGCAGGTGCTGGCCAAGTTACAGGTCAACGATCCAGGCAACCGCTACGCCGTGCCCTACATGTGGGGAACCACAGGTATCGGCTACAACGTCGCCAAGGTTGGCGAACTGCTGGGGCCCAATGCTCCCGTGAATTCCTGGGACCTGATTTTCAAACAAGAGAACATCGCCAAACTCAGTGAGTGCGGCGTAGCAATGCTCGACGCCCCTGTGGAGATCATCCCCATTGCGCTGCATTACCTGGGGTTGCCTCCCAACAGCGAGAACGCGGATGACTACCGCAAGGCCGAGGCGCTGATACTGAGCATTCGCCCCTACATACGCTATTTCGATTCATCGAAATTTACCTCCGACCTGGCTAACGGCGACATCTGCGCGGTGATAGGTTGGGGAGGCTCGGTCTACAGCGCCAAGCTTTCGGCCGACAGCGCCAACAATGGCGTAAAGCTGGCCTATAGCATCCCGCGCGAGGGTGCGCCGATATGGATGGAAAACATCGTGCTGCTCAAGGACGCGCCCCACACGAAACAGGGTTATAGCTTCATCAATTACATGATGCGCCCCGAAGTGATCGCAAAGAGTTCTAACTACGTCGGCTATCCCAACGGCAACAAAGACGCCACAGCTCATGTCGACGCGCAGTTGCGCGATACGCCATCCCTTTACCCGCCCAAAGAGGTGATGGATACGCTGTTCCCGCTGAAAACCCTGCCGCTGAACCTCGAACGCGTGCGTACGCGGATGTGGAGCAAAGTGAAAAGCGGAACCTGAGCGCTTAATAGCGGCGACTCACGAGAGGTCCGGTACACGGAGACACCTTCGGGTTAGCTTGGCGCCCGGGGGTGTGAATGGGTAGATTCCAGATTCACTTGCGTCCGCTTGAGGTTGCAAAACTCGAGCAATGCCTACTGAACATTCAGGCTCGTGTGGTGGAGGTGTCGATGTTTGTGCAGGATACATTATTTAACATAATATACATTATGCGTAGATATGACATATTCATGTGGGTCACGATACCCAAGAATTACCCAGGCTCAGCTGCAACGCTTCCTACCCTCAGGAACAGCTTCTGAAGCCAGGCTTCGATCACTCTGCTGTCGCTCGCGTCTGGGCCTTCGCAATGACATCCTGGACAAACGAATCCTGATTCCTTTGCTCCTTGTAGCCAACCCAGGACTTCACCGGCCCTGGGCCGAAAAACTTCCAGTTGTGTGACTCCCACGGATTCCGACCGCGCGTGAACATGTGGTGTGTGTCTTTCAAACTCAGGTGGTTGCTGACTGTGGCCCACCTGCATATCGAACTATTAAAGGTGGGCTTTGGGTAATTGCCGGGACGGCCAAGAAATCTACCGACAGAGCTCTCTGTATCGATTCACGTTGGAAACTGCAGAGTCTAGTGTTGTTGTTTTGTATTTGTAGTAGTGGATTATATTCGCCTGGGCCGGTCCGACATTGCCGAAGTATTCTTCCCAGGCATTACTCTTGGTGAGCAAGTCAGAGAGCATGGTTCTCAAGTCGTTTTCCGTCCAGGCTGTCTTGTAGCCTTTAACCTCACCAGGGGCCGGGCTGTTATGTTTTACATAATTAACCAGCAGGTACTTTCCTTCGTAGGCCATAAATACCGTATACACGGTCCCTTGAGGGGCTGACTGCCTGTACCAAGGGATCACGACAAAATGATGAACCACTGGTCCCGTACTAAAGTGCCAAACAGCTGTCTCCGAGTGCAGGCCGCGAAATAAAAGAGCCTGATCGATTTGGTACTTCATGCTTCCGTTATTTGTAATGACATCGTTTCCAACATCATTTTGCACCTTCCCGTAGACAGCGCAGCTCATTTGAATGGGCACGGAAGGACAATCCTTCAGTTCCATGAGTGTTGCGTTGTTTTCTATTGCCCTGACCAGATCTTCCCCTGTCATGTTTCTTGGCTCCTGCCTAGTTGTTCAATATGCAGTTTAAATAATCGATATTGCTGCCCCTGGTGAGGATAGCTTCGATCTGCCCTTTATCAAATACACCTCGCCGCGGGTCTTGCCGAGTGCTGCCGGGTGTCGAGATATGGCTCGCGGGATGAGCTACCCTGCCCTTACAATATGACGCTTATAAATAACTAAACTAAATGAATATTTAGTTTAGTTATATTGGATATCAGGAGTTACCCATGACCTTTCCCCTTCGAACAATGGTGAGCAGTGTCGCTTTATCGGCCCTGCTGGCCACTTCTCTGGCAACGGCCGAACAAGGTCCTTCATTCAACTGCAGTGAGAAGATGACCAGGTCGATAACCGCACTGATCTGCCAGAACCCTGGTCTCGCGGCACTGGACCGCAAGTTGGCCACTATTTATCGCGACGCCCTGAAGAATGCCGGCAAGCGCGGCAATGTGCTCAAGGCCGAACAGCGTGGCTGGATCAAGGGCCGCGACGAGTGCTGGAAGATCGATGATCAGCAAGCCTGCGTGGCTGATAGCTATCGTCGGCGCATCGTCGAACTGCAGACGGATTATGGGCTGGTCACCTCCTCCGCTCCGGTCATGTTCGATTGCGCGAGCAATGGCCGTATCAGTGTCACCTTCTTCCAGACCGAACCGCCCTCCCTCACCGCCTTATATAAAGGTCGGCAATCGCTGATGCTGGAGGCCAGCTCTGCCAGCGGCTCACGTTACCTAGGGCAGAACGAGAGCTTCTGGGAGCATCAGGGCGAGGCTGCTGTCACTTGGGGCCATGGGGCTGAAGAGATGATCTGCAAGAAAGCAGGCTGAGCCCTGCCGTCTGCACCGCATCGGGTGCAGGCCGCCACGCCCTGGAGGTTAGTTCCTGACAATACCCGGCGTACCGGGCGACTGCTGGCTGGCCCGATCCGGATGATCGCGCTCGATGAACCGCCGCAACCCTTCCTGGGTTTCCGGTTGATGGATCGAGCGGTTGAAGCACTGCGCTTCGATCTTCAAGCCCTCCGCCAATGGCAAGCCATAGCCGCGCACGGCCGCTTCCTTGTCCGAACGCATCGCCGGTTGCGGCAGGCCGGCCAGGACATGGGCCAGCTCCAGTGCCCGTTTCAGGGAGCGCCCACTGGGCACTATTTCGTTGACCAGGCCGATGCGGTACGCCTCCTGGGCGTCGATCACCTTGCCCGTGAGAATCAGTTCCATGGCCCGGCCCATGCCGATGATCCGTGGCAGGCGCTGGGTGCCGCCATCCGCCAGGCCGATGTTCCAGCGCCGGCAGGTAACGCCGAACGAGGCGTGTTCTTCAGCGATGCGGATGTCGGCAAAACAGGCCCACTCCAGGCCACCGGCATAGGCCACGCCGTTGACCGCGGCAATGATCGGCTTGTAGATCTCGGTCCAGCGGCTGGGGCCGATGATGCCCGGGCGTTCGCCACGGTCGTGGGCTGCCATTTCCTCGGCGCTGCTGGGCACCAGTTGCGCGGCCGCCTTGAGATCGCCGCCGGCGCAGAAGGCTCGGTCGCCGGTGCCGGTGATGATTGCCACCAGGGCGTTTTCATCCTCGCGAAAACGCGTCCAGGCCTCGATCAGCTCGCGGTGGGTGACCGGGCCGATGCAGTTGCGCTGCTCGGGACGATTGAAGCGGATGATCACCACAGGCCCGGACTGCTCATAGGCTATTTCGCTGAAAGTCATAAACGCTCCTGTTTATGTGTGTCCTGCGGTGAAACGGCTGCGCAATCCAGTATAGGCAGTGCTAAAAGTGAGGCTATGGCGATTTTCAGGTCACTCCGGGCTTTCTTGACAAGGCAAAAGACTGGTATGAGTTCAGAGACCCGCGCCGTCTCGGCCGAATAAAACAGGAATCAGCACCATGAAGGTAATGCCACTGCCCAGGAAAGCCGTGCCTAGGGCCTTAGTCCTGGCCCTCAGCAGTATCATCCTGTCCCTGCCCCTCGCCCAGGCCTGCACCCGGCTGACCTACCTGGGGAGCAACCAGAGCGTGATCACCGCCCGTTCCATGGACTGGAAAACCGACGTGGCGACCCATCTGTGGATCTTCCCGCAGGGCATGCAGCGCAATGGTGAGGTGGGAGCCAACTCGATCAAGTGGACCTCGCGCTACGGCAGCGTGATTGCCTCGGGCTATGACATCGCGACTACCGACGGCGTCAACCAGGCAGGCCTGGTGACCAACCTGCTGTGGCTGGTGGAGTCCCAGTACCCGGTGCCCGACAACGGCAAGCCGGGCCTCAGCATCGCCGCCTGGGCCCAGTATGTGCTGGACAACTACGCCACCGTAGCGGAGGCCGTGGACGCGCTGAAGAAAGAGCCCTTTACCCTGGTGACGGCCAATGTCCCCGGGGACACGCGCCTGGCGACCCTGCACCTGTCGATTTCCGACGCCACGGGGGACAGTGCGATCATCGAGTACATCAAGGGCAAGCCGGTGATTCACCATGGCCGGGAATTCCAGGTCATGACCAACTCCCCGACCTTTGATGAACAGCTGGCCCTCAATGCCTACTGGAAATCCATTGGCGGCACCGTCATGTTGCCGGGCACCAACCGCGCCGCGGATCGCTTCGCCCGAGCCTCCTTCTATGTCAACGCTATTCCCAAGGACGAGAGCCCGCAGGTCTCCCTGGCCAGCGTATTCAGCGTGATCAGAAACGTCTCTGTGCCTTACGGCATCTCCACCCCGGGTGAACCGAATATTTCCTCCACTCGCTGGCGCACTGTAGTGGACCATCAACGCAAGCTGTACTTTTTCGAGTCGGCACTGACCCCCAATACCTTTTGGGTCGACCTGAAGAAGATCGACTTCGCAAGCACTACGGGCCAGGTGAAGAAGCTCGACTTGGGCAAGGACCAGTCCACCACCTATTCCGGCGAAGTCTCCGACGACTTCAAGGTCACCCCCGCCTTCAAGTTTCAAGGTGCCTGAGCGGTTTCTACGCTGCCGAGGCAATGTGCCCCGAGCGCCCGAGGCCACAAGGCCCGGGAGCTTGGGGTATCGCGAGGGGGCTACGGGACCAGGGTCAGTGGCGGCTGCAGGGTGATATCCAGTGCGGCCAGTGTGCAATTGCCAGTGAGGGCCTGGTTGAAGGCACTCAACTTTTGAAAGGGACCGTTCCAGGTCACGAATATGTCATTGGCCCCGCAATTGCTGGCAGGTACGAAATTGGAGACGACAAAGCTGACGCCCTCCAGCTTCAAGGAAAACACGTTTTCCGGTTTCAAGATCCAGGGCAGATTCTTTGCCTGCAAGGACTTGCAGATTCCGCCACCGCTGATGAACACACTGTGGATCTTGGCTTCATCCTGAGTGTTGATCGAACCGCTCAGGCTGATGCCACAGGTGACCTGTGCCTGAAACGACGACGGCAGTTTTATCGAGAGGGTGCCATTGTTGCCGTAGAACGGGCCCTGGGGTGAAAAGTGTGGTGCAGCGGCCACCAGGGTCGTGGAGCACAACCCTATGACAAGCGCACTTGCGATCATCAGGCTATTCAAGCTTTTCATTGTTGTTCCTCACGCATAGGGCGAAGTGTTTCGCCGGGGTAATGGCCATGATCGAGAGGTCATGAAAACGGCAGGACGTCCCTTTCCAGCCAAGCTTCAGGTCGGTTGCATTTCACGGGAGCGGCCAAGGCGCCAAGGAAAGTCCTCCACCCTGGGCGAAATTCAAAAACAGCATTGAAATATTTTTTTGAATCAAATAGCTGGCAATCTCCGATCGGTCAAGGCTCCCCATCGGCCTTCAACCCTGTGGCAAGCCTGCCGGGAGGCCTGTTAGGCTAACCCGCCCACCGCGTCGCCGCGGTCTCTACAGCTCTTCGCGGAACCGCACCATGTCCTCCACCGCCCAATTCTGGCGCGACCCGAACCTGCCCTACGTCGAAAGCCGCCGGGCCTGTGACAGCCGCGCCAACTACAAGGCCCACAGCCATCCGACGGTGTCCATCGGTGCCGTGGACCGGGGTGTCAGTGTGTTCAGCGGCGGCGCCCAGGGCCCGACCCGGATCCAGGCTGGCAGCGTGGTATTTGTCCCGGCCGATTGCGCCCATGCCTGCAACCCCCTGCAAGGCAGCGCCTGGAGTTACCAGATGCTGCACTTGGACCCGCGCTGGGTGGACGCTGTGCGCGAAGAAGCGCAGCAGCATGGGGCGGCGCTCCTGTCCCAGGTAGTACTGAGCCACGACAGTGGCCTCTACCAGGCTTTTTGCCGGCTCAACCAGTTGTTGTTTTCCAGCACCAGCTGGCAGGACAAGGAGGCCGCGCTGATCGAGTTCATCGGCGGCTTGGCCACCCGGGAGCAACCGGTGATTGCCCTAGCGGCCGATCCGGCCCGGGCCAGCGCAGGCGTGCGCCGGGTCGTGGATTTGCTCCAGTGTGATCCGCAGCAGGCCGGGCCTCTGGAGCACTTGGCGGAGCTGGCGGGCATCAGCCGCTACCAGTTGATTCGCGCCTTTCGCGCGGCCACCGGGATGACGCCCCATGCCTACCAGTTGAACCAGCGGATCATCCAGGCCCGCGCTTCGCTGCAGGCCGGGGAAGCGTCGGCAGCCCTGGCCCAGCGCCTGGGCTTTGCCGATCAGGCGCATTTTCAGCGAGTGTTCAAGGCTCATGTCGGCGTAACCCCGGGCCTGTACAAGACCTGAGGCCGCGCAATTTTCTTCAATACCCCGGTTCTCTCGGCGCCGCAGACTTCCAGGCTTTCACGTCACTGGAAGGCTCTACCCATGATTCAACAGTTCCTGCTGGTCGCCGCCGCGCACTTTCTCGCCCTGCTCTCCCCCGGCCCGGATTTCTTCCTGGTAGCACGCATGTCCATGGCCGCGGGGTGGCGATCGGCCACCGGCGCCTGCCTGGGCATCGCCCTGGCCAATGGTGCCTTTATCGTCCTGGCGTTTGCCGGGGTCTCGGTGTTTCGGGCAGGCAGCCCGCTGTTCCTGGCGATCCAGTTTGCCGGGTGCGGCTACCTGCTTTATATGGGCTGGCTGTTTATCCGTCATGCCGGTGCCAGTTCCCTGGCCGCGGTGGACGGCAACGACGAAGCCCGGCCGCTGGGCCGGGCCACCTGGTGGCGTGGCCTGGGCATGGGCTTTCTCTCTGGCATCCTCAACCCCAAGAACGCGCTGTTCTATGTCAGCCTGGCGTCCCTGGTGGGGGCCCAGACCAGTGCCGGCTGGAAGCTGGTCTATGGCTTGTGGATGTTCAGCGCCGTGCTGTTGTGGGACGTGCTGGTGGCCCTGGCCATTGGCAACCGCCGGGTGCGCGAGCGCTTTGCCCGGGCCCTGCCCTGGCTGGAACGGGGCACCGGGGTGGTGCTGATCCTGCTGGCGCTGCTAGTGATCGGCGCCACTGTGTGGCGTCACTGATCCACGCCCCGGGCAGTGACTTCCAACTGTCATTACAAATAAACAACAAAGCAATAATCTGCCGAAAGCGCCGCTGCCGATATTGTCGCAACGGTGAACGGGCCTGCCGGGCATTGCCCGGTATCTGCCCCGCCGAAACAGTGCAAGGAGGACCTGCCATGCAACAACAGCCACGCCTGGGGTGCGGTGTCGCGATTGTCCGGGACGGCCAGCTGCTGCTGGTCAAGCGCCTGCGCGACCCGGAAGCCGGTTGCTGGGGCCTGCCCGGAGGCAAGGTCGACTGGCTGGAACCGGTGGAACAGGCCATGCGCCGGGAAATCCACGAAGAACTGGGGCTGACCCTGCAAGGCGTGAGCCTGTTGTGCGTGGTCGACCAGATCGACCCGCAGCGCCAGGAGCACTGGGTATCACCGGTATACCTGGCCTCGGCCCCGGCCATGCCGGCGCGCAATTGCGAGCCGCACAAGCACAGCGATGTGGCCTGGTTCGAGCTCGACCGCCTGCCCCAACCCCTGACCCAGGCCACCCGCAGCGCCGTGCGCGCCCTGGTGCAGATGGCCGCCCTGGAAAGCTGAGCAGCCACGCCCCGGCCCTTCCCGACCTGCGACCGATGGCCGCAGGCATTGGTCTAATTAGCCCGCCGCCGCTTTCGTCTGTTTGTTACCATGCGCGGGTTTTTGCCTGTCTGGCTGTTCAAAGGGCGTTATTTCATGAGTGTTCTGCTGACTCGCCGCACCCTGCTCACCAGCGCCGGAGTGCTCGGCCTGGGCCTGCTCGCCGGTTGCGACAACAGTCCCCGACTGTCCTTCAAATACGGCAAGGACCTGAGTAATCAGATTCTTGGCCGCACCTTCAAACTCACCGATTCCCAGGGCGAAACCAAGTCGCTGTCCAGCTACCGCGGCCTGATGCCGATGATTTTCTTCGGCTTCACCCAGTGCCCGGCCGTGTGCCCCACCACCCTGGCCCGCGCGGCCCAGGCCAAGAAGCTGATGGGGCGTGATGGCGACCGCCTGCAAGTGGTGTTCATCACCCTGGACCCGGAGCGCGACACCCCCGAAGTGCTGGACGCCTACGTCAAGTCCTTCGACCCCAGCTTCGAGGCGCTGTACGGCACCCTGGAGCAGACCGCTGCCACCGCAAAGGAATTCGGCGTGTTCTACGAAAAGATCCCCAGCGGCTCGACCTACACCCTGTCCCACACCGCCACCAGTTTCGTCTTCGACTCCCGGGGCACCTTGCGCCTGGGGCTTTCCCAGTCCCTTACCGCCCAAGAGTGCGCGGAAGACCTGCTCACCGTCATGGAGGTTTGTTAATGCATTCCCTACAGCGCCCATCCCGTCTCAAAGCTGCCCTGCTGCTGGTTTCCCTGCTGGGCCTGGGCGGCACCGCCAGCGCCGCGACCCAAGTGGACAACGCCTGGGTCCGCGCCACCGTAGCCGGCCAGCACGCCAGCGGCGCCTTCATGGACCTCACCGCCAGCAGCGACAGCAAGCTGGTTGAGGTGCAATCGCCAGTGGCCAAGAACGTGCAGATCCACCAGTCGAGCATGCACAACGACGTGATGAGCATGCAGCAAGTGGACGCCGTGGCCCTGCCGGCCGGGCAGAAAGTCAGCCTGGACACCCACGGCTACCACGTGATGCTCATGGAGCTCACCGGCCAGATCAAGGCCGGCGACAAGGTGCCCCTGACCCTGACCGTGGAAAACGCCAAGGGCGAGAAGGAAACCATCAAGGTCGAAGCCCAAGCCCGAGCGCTGAATGCGCCGGACCACAGCATGATGAAACACTAAAGTGAGCTGAAACACAGGCCCTATGGCCAGGAACAAGCCGCGCCGGACTCAGCAAGCGCGGCTTTTTTTTGCCTGGATTTCAACCACGCGTAGCTATTTCCCCACGCCGATCCGTATGCCACTCTACGCGCCACTGGCCAAAAACATGGCTAAAAGCCATTCCCCCGCGTTGATCCGATCGATCATCGAGAACGCCATGACCTGGGCAACTACCATCAAGGATTCGATATGTCGCCAGACCGCACAGTGATTCATGTGCTTTTTTTCGCCGATAAGCCAGGGCAACCGTTGGTATTACTGCTCACCGATGAGTATGAGGTGGCTTTTGAGAACACATCACCGATAACCGACCAGCCTTCTTACTGCCTGCAGATTGCACGGCGGTCAACGCCGGCAACCCCTGGCGAATTGAGCGTCGCGTCATTCACCACGCTTTACGGCGAAAATGGCAGTGGCAAGACCGCGATGCTACTTGAGTTGTGCGAGGGGCTGGCCCACTGGAGTAGAGACTCGAACATCAGTGTGCTGTGGGAGGACCGGACTGGCCTGCACCTGGCAAAAGGCATCTCGCTTCAAGGCGTCGAACTGCAAGCCCGTGATGGGGTGAATGAGCTCGACAGATCCGCGATGCCTGATTTTTTCACTGCCTTCTATACGACCTCTCCTTTTGAAAGAGTCAGACTGAATCGTTTGAAGGCCCGGGGAGTCAAGGACCTCGGCGCACAAACGGGGCAGGCCCGACTATCGGATCCGATCGCAGCATTCAGCGCCTACCCCTACCTCAAGGGGCGAGCCGATTTCGTTTCCAAGACCCAGGTCAACATAGCGGTCAAGCCGATCTCTCTGGTAGAAGCGCTCAGGACCTACGGCAGGCGCGGTACTCGGACGTACAGCGCTCTGCAGCCAGAGCTCAAATACTATATGCAGGAGTTGGATCGAAGCGCTTCGGTCGCAACCAGGTTCATCTTGTCCTTTACCCTGTTGAGTGCGGCCGACAGGTTTTATGAGCATCAACGTCATGAGTTGATAGATGCGTTGATAAAGATGATCCGAGAAAACCAGCCTTGGTTGGATGATCACCTTGCATCCAACCTTGAGCAGCTCAACCTGCTTTCGAACGACCCATTGCTGATGGAACTGTTATTCGAGGCGCAACGGGCACTGGAGGTGGTCGCAAGACTCTTTGACGGTCTTCGCCACTGGAGCCGCAGCGCAAGCTTGTCATACCTGAATCGACAGATTGGTCAGCAGATCCGCCAGCATGAAAGTCTGCTTTCTGAAGTCGCGGCACTCGGCCTGCTGGAGCTCTCCTTTGAGACACTGAGCTCCGGTCAGGCCAGTATGATGTTCCTCTACTGTTCGGTCGCCAAGGCCATCGGTGAGTTCGGGCTCCAGTCTGAAGCCAGCAGTCTGGTGTTGTGCCTGGATGAAGCCGAGTTGTTCATGCACCCGAAATGGCAGAGCCTGTACATTCACGATTTGCTGGAATTCATTCAGCAGTTCCCAAGCGTTGCCAAACGCACCCACCTGTTCATTTCAACCCACTCGTTGATGGTTGTAGCGGACACTCCCGCCAATCGGCTCTTCAACCTCGACTGCAAGCGATTGGACAATGCGTTCGGGTACACCGCCAAGCAGACCCTGACGAAAGTGTTTAAGGTCGACAGCTTCACCGGTTACTGCAACGCCCAGCGACTGAGCGAATTGTCCAGGCTGCTCAACATGGGCAGGCTTGACTCCCAGCAAATGAACAGGGCCGTGAGTATCGCCAAAACCCTGGCCAGTGAAACGCTGCAATCCCATGTCATGGATCAACTGTTGGTGCTGGGGATGAAATCAGATGCTCAAGTTTAAGACCCTCTCTTCCGAGGTCGTAGACCTGCACTTGAGAACCCTGGGAAAACGTTTCGACGACGTGCTCAATCGCTGGACGGAACTCGACGACTACCCGACCTGTGCCGCTAAATTGCGCAAAACGTTGAAAGACAGGCGCGAGGATATTCTCGTAGGCGGCGTGCAGAAACTCCGGAGTGTGATTACTGACATCGAAAGCATTGCGCCAGAACTATCGAAGTACTTATTAAAGCGTCCTCGAGGCAAGAAAAGGAAAGATCATCCGCAAATGGAGCTTCTACTTAATAAGCTCAATGAACTATTCAACTATGCGAAATTTGACAATAAGGATGACGGCTGGAATGCCTACAAGCTGGTAGCTCAGCACGCTCTCCGTATCTGCCCTTATTGCCATATGAACCATGTGAATTACCACGAACAACAGGCAAAGAACTCAGGGGAGCTGGAGCTGCGCCCACCTCTGGATCATTTCCTGCCTCAATCGATCTACCCGTACCTGGCCGTTTCGCTGTACAACCTCATCCCCTGTTGTGAACGCTGCAACTCCACAACGATCAAGGGCGCCAAGGACCCCAAACAGACGATTCCGCACCCATTCGATGGTTCAGCTCTCGGGATGAGTTTCAAGGTGGAGGGCTCCGTACTGGGAATATTCGGGCTCACTAATGAAGAGCTCCGAGTGAGTGTCACCGGCGATGGCGCCTGGCAGAATTTCGCCGATTTCTTTCGCCTGCAAGAGCGTTATCAATGGCATCGCTGCGAAGTGAACGACATGCTCAAGCGCATCCAGACCCTGGATGAAAGTGATGATGTCCTTGAAAGTCTGACGATACGCCCGATGTTTATCCTCGGTTTCGCCCCACACAACGTTGAAAAGCGCGCTCTGGGGATATGCCTGCTGGACATCGCCAAAAACCTCAAGGCGCTCTAAACCTCAATAAATCCCCCGCGCCAACCACACCGTCAGCCCACAACACTCCGGGTCTTCGCTGATGTGCTGCACCACCTCGAAACCATGGGTGTCGAGCAAGGTGCAGTATTCCCCCGGGGAGAGGCTGGCGTGGTACAGGGCTTCGCCCTCGAATTCGCCGATGGCCTCCCCTGCCTCGGGGCCGCTGGTGAACATCAGGGCACAACCCGGGCCGGCGTGGCGTTCGAAAACGGCGAACATGGCGCGCTGATCGTCCGGGCTCAGGTGGAACAGGCTGTTCCAGGCGAGGATGCCGGCAAAATCCTGGTCCAGGGCGAGGCTGCGCATGTCAACGTGGATCCATTGCTGCCCGGCAAAGCGCTGGCGGCACTGGTCCAGCAAGGTGGCAGAGCTGTCGACGCCGGTGACTGCACATTGGTGTTCGATCAGGTAGCGCGCAATCGGCTCGCCACCTCCGCAACCCAGGTCCAGCACCTGGCCGCCCTGCCCCATGACCCGGCGAAAGCGCTCCAGCCATGCCTGCTCTCCCTCGAAGGCCTCGGGGTTGGCCCTGCGACGCTGGTCCCAGGCCTGGGCATGACGCTGGTACAGATCGACGATATGACGGGCGGACTCATGCATCCTCAGGTTTCCTTGAGCGGGTGGGTGGTCGCGGATTACAGCACAGCAGCACCTGACCAGGCAGCAGGGGCAGCGCCGCCGGAGCGCTATAAAAGCCTATTCTTGGGGCGAATCAGCGCCGAGTGGATGCACTGAAATCAACGCTCGCCGGACAAATGGCGCCGCAGGAATGGCCCAGTGACAGATTCCGGTGCGCTGCACATTGCCGTGGGCCGTCCCTCGAAAATGACCCTGCCACCCTGCTTGCCGGCCCCGGGGCCCATGTCGATCAACCAATCGGCATGGGCCATGACATCCAGATTGTGCTCCACCACAATCACCGTGGCGCCGCGCAGCGTGAGATCGTCGAAAATGGCAAGCAACCGGTCCACATCGGACATGTGCAGGCCGGATGTCGGCTCGTCAAATACATACAGGCTGCCCTCTTCGGCCAATCGGGAGGCCAGTTTCAGGCGCTGGCGCTCACCCCCGGACAGAGTGCTTAGCCGCTGCCCCAACGACACATAGCCCAACCCCACTCTGGAGAGCCGATTCAGGGGCTCGACGATGCTCTGGCAAGGCTGGAAATGCAGCAGGGCCTGCGCTACGGGCAAGCCCAGCACCTCGGCGATATTCAGGCCCCTCCAGTTGATGGCCCGTGCCGCTTCGTTGAACCCCGTGGCATCACAGGCATCACAGCTCGTTTCCACGCTATCCATGAACGCCAAATCGATCTGTACCACCCCCAGGCCCTTGCAGGCCGGACAAGCGCCCTGGGCGTTGCTGCTGAACAGGCTGGCGGGTTGACCGCTGGCTCGGGCAAAGCTCGAGCGAATTACCTCAAGCACGCCGATATAGCTTGCAACCGATGAGCGCCGCGTTCCTCCCAGGCCTTTCTGGTCGATCACAATGGCAAAAGGACAATGGCGCGGCAGCAGACGGTTGACGAGGGTACTTTTGCCTGAGCCCGCCACGCCCGTCACGACGGTCAGTACACCGGTTGGAAGGGATACGCTGACGTCTTTCAGGTTGTGCAGAGAAAGCTCATGCAAGGTGATCTGTCCCGTGGCAGGACGCGGTTGGCGTCGCAACGGTGCAGCCCTTCGCAGGTAGCGCCCCGTCAGCGTATCGGCCTGTCGCAAGCCCGGGTAATCGCCCTGGTACACCACTTGGCCGCCTTCCTTCCCCGCACCCGGCCCCATGTCCACCACATGATCGGCGATGGCGATGACATCCGGATCGTGCTCCACCACCAGGACGGTATTGCCCTTGTCGCGCAAGCTGCGCAGCAAGGTATTGAGTGAATGCACATCCCGTGGATGCAGCCCGACGCTGGGCTCATCGAAGATGTAGGCAATGTCGGCCAGGCTGCTGCCAAGATGGCGAACCATCTTCACCCGTTGAGCTTCGCCGCCCGACAGGCTCGCGGTTTCACGGCCCAGGCTGAGGTAGTCCAGGCCAATGGAGCGAAGTTGCTCCAGTCTTTCGACAATGGCGGCCAGCACAGTGGCCACGGTGTCCGAACTGAGCGTGCGAATGAACCCCAACAGTTCGCCGATCTCCAGGCTGGCGCAGTCGGCGATGGACTTGCCATTGATCTTGCACGACAAGATGGTCGGATTGAGGCGCGCTCCTGCGCATTCGGGGCAGCACTGGCGAGTGATGACGCGGGCCAGCCCCTCGCGTTCGGCACGGGTCAGGCGGCTGGGCTCGTGATCCAGATAGGCTCGCCGAAAACGCGGAATCACCCCCTGGAAACGGGCCGAAGATGGCCACCCGGGCAGTGGATGGCTCACGGCAAGATCGTCGGCATACAGCAACGTCTGCCATTGCGCGGGGCTGTAGTCGGCCAGCGGCTTGTCGCAATCGAACAAGCCTGAGCAGGCGTAGCGCTTCCAGCGGAACGTACCGCGGGCAAAGGTGGGGAACTCGATCGCCCCTTGATTCAGAGACTTGCTGCGATCGAACAGGCAATCGAGATCAAGTTCGTCCACCCAGCCCAGGCCTTGGCAGGTCGAGCACATGCCCTGCGGGTGATTGAACGAGAACACATTGGCGTACCCCACGAATGGTTGGCCATGGCGGGAAAACAGCAGACGCAACAGCGGTTGTATGTCGGTGGCAGTGCCTACGGTCGAGCGCGCATTGGCGCCGAGCGGTTTCTGGTCAATCACGATGGAGGCGGGCAGATTGCGCAAGGCATCGGCCTGGGGTTGACCGTAATGCGCCAGCCGGTGCCGGACGAAGGTGCTGTGGCTTTCATTGAGCAGGCGCTGGGATTCGGCCGCGATGGTGTCGAATACCAATGAGGACTTTCCTGAACCGGACACGCCGGTGAACACGGTGATGCAGTGCTTGGGCAGGTCAAGGGTGACGCTGCGCAGGTTGTTGTTGCGAGCGCCAATGATCTTCATATCGCGGTACTGGGTGTCCGGGAGGCTCATGCGCCAGCCCCTCGCCGGTTGTCATGCTCGACCAGGGCAGCACTGACCTTGTCACAGAGCTCGGTAAACATCGCCTGTTCACCTGGGGACAATGCAGCCATGGCGCACTGTGCGGCGTCACGCCGGCCTGTGGCTGCGCGCACCAGGAAATCCCGTCCTTGGCGCGTGAGTGCGGTGACCTGTTCACGCCGATCCCCGTCGCCCGGCATCTGTTCCACCAGCTTGAGTTCCTTGAGCAGCCGCAAGGACTTGGAAATTGCGCTGCGTGCAGCTCCCAAGGTGTCACCCAGCAGCGAGGGGGTCATGGGGCCCTGCAGGCGTAGCAGTTCAAGGATGTCGTACTGAGCCCAGCTCACAGCTTCAGGCGTATAGCGGGTGCGTCGCGCGACGAGGATGCATTGCAGATGCGAGAGCGCGTTTTCCAGAGCACCGGGCTCTTCATCGGGGCGAACACTGTTCATGGGGCTCCAGACAGTTTCTTTAATGCAATTTAATGGGCAGGAACAGGCCTGAATCCTACGCAACTAATTTCCATATGGAAACTATATAGGCGCAATTTCACCGCTATTCAACCTCCCGCCCCCTGCTGCCCCCAGCAAAGCACCCGCTCACGCGCGCCCTGCCAGCTCCAGCAACTGCCCGCGCAGCCAGCGGTTGGCCGACTCGTTCTGCACTTGCTTGCTCCAGTACAGGTTGAGGCAGACCTCGGGCAGGGCCAGGGGCATGTCGAGAATCCGGTTGCCCAGCCCGGCGTTGATCAACTGCGCATTGTTGCGGGTCAGGGTCAGCAGGCCATCGCCCTGGGCCACCAGTTGCGCGGCGGTGAGAAAGTGCTGGCAGTGCTGGCGGATGCGCCGTACCACCCCCAGGTGCCCCAGGGCCAGGTCTTCGACGCAGATGCCTCGGCGCCTGGAGGTCACCGCCACATGCTCGGCCGCCAGGTAGCGTTCCACCGTCAGTTCGCCGCTGAAGCCGGGGCCGGCCATCACGCAGAAGGAGTCCTGCAGCAGCAGTTGCTGTTGCAGTTGCGGGTCGGTGAGCCGCGACAGTTCGATGGCCAGGTCAATGCGCCCGGCAATCATCTCCAGCTTCAGGTCGGCCCAGTGCACGCTGGTGCTGCGCACTTCCAGGTGCGGGGCAACACGGTTCAGGTGCGCCAGGATCAAGGGCAGGATCACCGGCTCCAGTTGCTCCGGCATGTTGAGGGTGAAACGCCGGCGGTCCCGCAACGGGTCGAAGGCCTGGGCCGGGTTGAGGCTGCGGCGCAGACCGCTGAGGGCGTCCTGGATCCCCGGGGCCAGTTGCTTGGCCAGCGGCGTGGGGGCCACGCCATAGCCTTCGCGGACGAACAGCGGATCGTCCAGCTGGGCGCGCAGGCGCGCCAGGGCGTGGCTGATGGCCGACTGGCTGAGGTGCAGCACCGAGGCGGCGCGGGTCAGGTTGCGCTCCTGGTACACCACCTCGAAGACCCGGAACAGGTTCAGGTCCAGGCGGCTCAGCCCTGACCATTCATGCGGTGAGTTCATGGTTGTGCCCTCGCAGTCTCGACCCGCAGCAGGCTAGCAGCGGGCCGGCGCCGGCAGAACCATGTAGCGCATTCATGAATCTCGATGAATAACCGTCGGTTCTGTGGTGCCCCGGGCGCTGCCTAAGATGGCCGTGCCGATAACAACAATTCAGGAGGCACCATGGACCTTGCGGCCTATCAGCAGCACCTTCACGCCCTGCAGCAGGCCGCCTGGCCCGAAGGCGCGCCGCGTACCCCGCAGTACCCCCTGGGCCAGCAGCCCCTTACCGAATACCTGCGGGCCTGGGCGCAGTCGCAAGCCAGTGCCGTGGCCCTGGACTTCTATGGCTATCAGTTGAGCTTTGCCGAGCTGGACCGGCTGTCCGACCGGTGCGCCGCCTTGCTCGGCGAGCTGGGAATCGGCCCCGGGGACCGGGTGGCGGTGTACCTGCCCAACTGCCCGCAATTGCATATCGGCTTCTGGGGCATTCTCAAGTGCGGCGCCGTGTACGCGCCGGTCAGCCCCCTGGCGCGCACCCTGGAGCTGGAGTATCAGCTCAAGGACAGCGGCGCCCGGGTTATCCTGTGCTTCGACCAACTGCTGGATGTGGTGCAGGCGGTCAGCGACGCCTGCGAGTTGAGCGCGATCCTGGCCACCAGCCTCAGCGAGTTGTGCCCGGCCACCCCGAGCATTCCCCTGCCGGACCTGCTGCGGGCGCCCAAGCGCCTGGCCCCGGGGGTGATCGACTTTTTCCCCGCCCTGGAGGCCTGTCGCGCCGCCACCCCGGCCCACCGTCCTGCCCTGGGCGATATGGCCGCACTGAACTACACCGGTGGCACCACCGGCATGCCCAAGGGCTGCATTCATAGCCACGGCGACATGCTCTACACCTGCGCCAGCTTCGTGCCGGTGGCCTTGGGCCTGAGGCAGGACAGCGTGCTGCTCAATTTCCTTCCCGAGTTCTGGATCGCCGGGGAAAACGCCGGCCTGCTGTTTCCCATCTACGCCGGCTGCCGCCTGGTGCTGCTGGCGCGCTGGGACGCCCTGGGTTTCATGGCGGCGGTGGCGCACTACCGGGTCAGCCATTGCGGGCTGCTGGTGGACAGCGCCGCCGAAGTGCTGGAGCACCCAAGCGTCGCCGACTACGACCTGAGCTCCCTGAAGGCCACCGGCTGCATCTCCTTCGTCAAGAAGCTCACCCCGGACTATCGCCAGCGCTGGCGCGCGCAAACCGGCTGCACCCTGTTCGAGTTCAGCTTCGGCATGACCGAAACCCACACCTGCGACACTTTTACCGCCGGCCTGCAGACCGACGACTTCGACCTCAAAAGCGCGCCAACCTTCGTCGGCCTGCCGGTGCCGGGCACCGAGTTCAAGGTCTGCGACTTCGACAGCGGCGCCCTGCTGCCCCTGGGCTCCGAGGGCGAGTTGTGCGTGCGCAGCCCTTCCCTGCTGCAGGGTTACTGGCAGCGCCCGGAGGCGTCCGCGGCGGCCCTGCGCGACGGCTGGCTGCACACCGGTGACCTGGGGCAGATCACCGGACAAGGGTTTATCCGCTACCTGGGCCGGCGCAAGGAAATGCTCAAGGTCAATGGCATGAGCGTGTTTCCCAGCGAGCTGGAGGCGCTGTTCGGCCAGCACCCGCAGGTGCTGGCCAGCGCAGTGATCGGCCGCGCCGATGAACGTCGGGGCCAGCAGCCGGTGGCCTTCGTTGTGCTCAAGCCCGATGCGCCCCAGGACCCGCATGCCCTGGCAGCCTGGTGCCAGGAGGTGATGGCCGCCTACAAGGTGCCGCAGATCCGCCTGGTGGCCAGCCTGCCCATGACCGCCACCGGCAAGGTCAAGAAGAACGAGCTGGAACAACAGCTCTGAGCCCTTCCTTTTCAGCATTGCGAGAATTGCCATGTTCCAGAGTCTGTTGATCGCCAATCGCGGCGAGATCGCCATCCGTATTGCCCGGGCCTGCGCCGACCTGGGCGTTCGCAGCGTCGCGGTATTCGCCGAGGACGACGCCGCCAGCCTGCACACGCGCAAGGCCGATCTGGCCCTGCCCCTCAAGGGCCGCGGGGTGGCGGCCTACCTCGACCGCCAGCAACTGATCGCCCTGGCCCTGCAACAGGGCTGCCAGGCGATTCACCCGGGCTACGGCTTTCTCGCGGAAAACCCCGACTTTGCCCGGGGCTGCCTGGAAGCCGGGCTGACCCTGATCGGCCCCGGCCCCGAGGTGCTGCAACTGTTTGGCGACAAGGCCGCGGCCCGTGCCCTGGCCGAAGATTGTGGGGTGCCCTTGCTGGAGGGCATCAACCGAGCAGTCAGCCTGGAACAGGCCGCAGCCTTTCTCGAACGCCATGGCGCGGTGATGCTCAAGGCCCTGGCCGGTGGCGGTGGCCGGGGCATGCGCGCGGTCACCGAGGCCGGGCAACTGCAGCAGGCATTCATCCGTTGCCAGTCCGAAGCCCAGGCGGCCTTCGGCAATGGCGCGCTGTATGTCGAACAACTGCTGCAGCGGGCGCGGCACATCGAGATCCAGGTGCTGGGAGACGGCAGCGGCGCGGTCAGCCACTTGTGGGAGCGCGATTGCAGCCTGCAGCGCCGACACCAGAAGCTGGTGGAAGTCGCCCCCAGCCCGGACCTTGCCCCGCAGTTGCGCCAGCAGTTGATCGACGCCGCCCTGGCCCTGGCCGCGCGAGTGCGTTACCAGGGCATTGGTACCTTCGAATTCCTTCTCGACCAGGAACACCCGGGGCGCTTCTATTTCATGGAGGCCAACCCAAGGATCCAGGTGGAGCACACGGTGACCGAGGCCATCACCGGCGTCGACCTGCTGCACACCCAACTGCGCCTTGGCGCGGGCGCCTCCCTGGCCAGCCTGGGCCTGAGCCGGCCACCAGAGCCCCAAGGCTTTGCCGTGCAGGCGCGGATCAACCTGGAACAGCCCCTGGCCGATGGCGGCATGGGGCCGGTGGCCGGCACCCTCAGTGCCTATGAAGCCCCCAGCGGGCCCGGGCTGCGGGTTGACGGCTACGGCTATGCCGGTTACCCGGTGAACCCCGGCTATGACTCGCTGCTGGCCAAGCTGATCGCCCAGGGTACGGATTTTCCCGCGGCCCTGGGCCGGGCCTATCGTGGGCTTTGCGAGTTTCGCCTGGAGGGCGTGCCGAGCAACCTGGGGCTGTTGTTGAACCTGTTGCGCCAGCCGGCGGTGCTGGACTATCAGGTGGACACCAGGTTCGTCGAAGCCCATTGGGCCCAGTTGCTGCAAGATTGCGCCGGGCAACACCGGCCGATGTTCTTTGCCCGGCAGGCCGCCACTGCGCAGAGCACTCGCAGCGAAGTCCAGGCGCCCCCGGGCACGGCGGCGCTGAACGCCCCGAGCACCGGGGTGCTGGTGAGCCTGGAAGTGGCCGTGGGTGATGAGTTACGGATTGGCCAGCGGGTTGCGGTGCTGGAAGCGATGAAGATGGAGTTCGAGGTCAAGGCGCAGAGCAGCGGTATCGTCCGGGCCTTGGCCGTCCAGGTTGGCGAGGCACTGGGCGAAGGCCAGCCCCTGCTGTTTCTGGAGCCGGCGGAGTTTGCCGACCAGGGCCAGCGCAGCGAAGAGCAACTGGACCTGGCACTGATTCGCGCCGACCTGGCCGAAGTCCGCGAACGCCATGCCTTGCTGGAGGATGCCCAGCGTCCGGAGGCGGTGGCCAAGCGTCGCCGCAACGGCCAGCGCACCGCCCGGGAGAACCTCGAGCACCTGCTGGACCCGGGCAGTTTCATGGAGTACGGCGCCATGGCCCTGGCCGCCCAAAGGCGTCGGCGCAGCGTCGAGGAGTTGCAGGCCCTGAGCCCGGCGGATGGGCTGGTGGGAGGCATAGGTACGGTGAATGCCGGGCTGTTCGACGGCCAGGACGCCCGTTGCCTGGCCCTGGCCTACGACTACACGGTGTTCGCCGGCACCCAGGGGGTGATGAACCACAAGAAGACCGACCGCCTGCTGAGCCTGGCCCAGGAGTGGCGGCTGCCGGTGGTGCTGTTTGCCGAAGGCGGCGGTGGCCGGCCCGGCGACAGCGACTTTGTCGGGGTCGCCGGCCTGGATTGCCATACCTTCGCCGCCATGGCCCGGCTGTCCGGCTGGGTGCCCACGGTGGGCATCGCCTCGGGGCGCTGCTTCGCCGGCAATGCCGCCCTGCTCGGCTGCTGCAACCTGATCATCGCCACCCGGAACGCCAGCATCGGCATGGCCGGCCCGGCGATGATCGAAGGCGGCGGCCTGGGCAGCTTCACCCCGGAACAGGTGGGCCCGGTGTCGGTACAAGGCCCCAACGGAGTGATCGACGTGCTGGTGGCCGACGAAGCCGAGGCCGTGCAGGTGGCCAAGCAGTACCTGAGCTATTTCCAGGGGCCGCTCAAGGACTGGCACTGCGCCGACCAGCGTGAACTGCGGCATTTGATTCCGGAAAACCGCCTGCGGGTCTACGACATCCGCCGGGTCATCGAGACCCTGGCCGACCGCGACAGCGTGCTGGAGTTGCGCCGGCAATTCGCCCCGGGGCTGATTACCGCGCTGATCCGCGTCGAAGGCCGGGCCTTTGGCCTGCTGGCCAACAATCCGGCGGTGCTGGGCGGCGCCATCGACGCCGCGGCCGGGGACAAGGCCGCACGTTTCATGCGCCTGTGCGAAGCCTTCGGCCTGCCGCTGGTGTCCCTGTGCGACACCCCGGGGTTCATGGTAGGGCCGGAATCGGAGCAGCAGGCCACGGTGCGCCATGTGTCACGGATGTTTGTCAGTGCCGCCAGCCTCACGGTGCCGTTCTTCACCCTGGTGCTGCGCAAGGGCTATGGCCTGGGCGCGCAGGCCATGGCGGCGGGCAGTTTTCACAGCCCGTTGTTCACCGTCGCCTGGCCCAGCGCCGAGTTCGGCGCCATGGGCCTGGAAGGTGCGGTGCGCCTGGGCTTCTCCAAGGAACTGGCGGCCCAGCCCGACCCGCAGTCGCAACAGGCGCTGTTCGACAAACTGGTGGCCAAGGCCTACGCCCGGGGCAAGGCGCTGAACATGGCCAGCTACCTGGAGATCGACGCGGTGATCGACCCCCTGGAAAGCCGAGCGTGGCTGCTGCGTGGCCTGCAGGCCGCACCGCGCCCGGTGCCCTGGGCCGAGCGCGCCCAGGGTTTTGTCGATACCTGGTAGCCCTGCCCCTCCATCGTAGGAGCGGGCCGCAGCTCAGGCGTTGGCATCCCAGGCGACAGGGGCTTGTTCGAGGAACTGGCGCAGTTCGGCCAGCAGGGTGCTGCTGGCGTGGCTGCTGGGCCGGCTGGCGACAAACCTCAGGGCCGGCATGATTTCCTGCACGCCGTCGTAGTGCCATTGCCCCGGGGTGCGTTCGGCTTCCTGCAGGGCCCGGGCGAAGATCGCCAGGTCGCGCCGGGGCCGGGCAATGCCGCTGATGCGCTCGACCCAGCTCTCGTAGCGCTGGCGAATCTCCACCCGCCCCTGACGGACCATGGCCAGCACCCCGCAACGGCTGCGGTTGTGCACCGCCACCGGCGACAGGCCGCAATATTCGCCCAAACCGTCCCAGCCCTGCTCGGGCAGGACAAACACCGCCAGATCAATGCCCGGGTACTCCTCGATCACCGTGCCCGGATCGGCCAGCAGCGCCTCGCTGCGTTGCAGCGCGAGCATGGCCGGAGCATACAGGGGCGCATAGCGCCGGGTGTTGTCGAGTACATCGGCCATCTGCGGCAGCAGCGCGGCGAAGCGTGTCAGCAATTGCCGGTCGTTGCTGGCCTGTGGGTCGACGCGCACCCGGGCCGCCAGGGCATGCAGGGCAAAGGCGCAGTGCAGGGCCTGGGCCGAAGTGCCCCGGGAGAAATCACCGAGGCGGGCAATATCGATCAGCAACTGGCGGTGCCCCAGGGCATGCTCCGGCGCCAGGAAGGCATACACCGAGGCCAGCCCGTCGAGGTCGAAATGATCGCTGGTGATCACCTGCGCCCGGTCCACCGTCAACCCCTGCTGGAGAAAGCCCAGGGCACTGGTGGTGGAGAGATTGGCCTTGTGCTCGACAGGCGTCTTGTTCGCCGGCCAATGGGACAGGGTCAGCAGGGTCGCCGGGGTATCGATGGAATCCAGGGAAATGTTCTCGCGGTGTGTGCTCTGGCCCAGGGGCAGGAAGCCATAGCGGCTTTGCCGGCCCAGGCGCAGGGCTGGCAAATCCAGCTCCAGGGGCGGGGCCGGCGTTGCCACCGGCCCTGGGGGCGCCGCCGGTGCAGACGCGGTTGCACGGGTCAATTCGCCCTGCCCGCCCAGGCGATAGCCGAGCTGGCAGATATTCTCCCGGCGCAGGTCCCAGGGGTTGCCGTTGCGCACCGCGCAGCCGGGCCCGCCGACAACGCTGAGCAAGTCAGTAAAGCGGTTGTCGGCAATGCCGATCACCCTTCCCCCCAGCTGCCTGAGCTGCAGGTGGTGCAAGTGCGGGGCCAGCCCCGGATCGAGGATCAAGGCCGGTTGCGGCGCATCAGTGGCAAGGCTGTTCATCGTGGTTTCCTTACAGGTCAATGACGCCAGGCGCACGCCCGACAGGGTTCAGGCTTGGGCCAGGTGCGGTGAACCGTTGCGCCGTACCTGGCGCACCGAGACAAACAGCAGCGCCGACAGCCCGGCGTACAGGCCGAACAGCCAGGCCGCAGCCTGGGCCGCGCCAGCAGTCCCGCCCGTGGAGGTCAGGCCTGCCAGGTTGACGATCATTCCCGCCAGCGCCGCCCCCAGGGCAGTGGCCACCAGTTGCACCGTGGTAATCGAGGCGCCGGCCAGTTCCTTCTGATCCTGCGGGGCCTGTTCCAGAACCCGGGACAGCAGGTGCGGCCAGGCCAGGCCGATACCGACGCCCACCAGCAGCATGGCCAGGCACACCGCCCCCAGGCTCAGGGCCGGGGTGGCGGTGGCAGGCATGAACAGGCAGGCCAGGAGCAGCCCGGCCACCACCAGGAACGGTCCGATGGCAATCGCCCGGGCCGCGCCCCGCGGGCCAAGGCCTGAGCTGAAGATCGCCCCCAGGGTCCAGCCGGCGGCCATCAGTGCGGCGATATAACCTGCCAGCAACGGCGTCTGCTGATGCAGCACCTGCAGAAACAACGGTACGAAGACCTCGCTGGTCATGCCCACCACCAGCAGGGCCATGGAAATGTACAGCGCCAGCAAGGCACTCCCGGCCTTCAGGCTATTGCGCGGCAACAAGCGCGCGCCGTCGCGGTTCTCCAGAGCGAATACCGGCACCAGCAGAACCAGCCCGGCTCCCAGCCCCAGGGCGTTGTACAGCGGCGATGGGGTGATGCTGCCGATGGAAATGGCCAGTACCACGGCGGTCAGCAACAGCAGTTGCAGGGCGGGAATCGGGCTACGGGGCGCGCTTTCCCGACTCTTGCCCGGCAACAGTGCAACGGCCAGCAGCATGAACAGCAAGGTGCAGGGCAGCAGCACCCAGAACGCCGCGCGCCAGGCCCCATGTTCGGCGAAAATTCCGCCGACCGCCGGGCCGATCAGGGTCGCTGCGCCCCACATGGCGGAAATCAACGCCATCGCCCGGGGCCACAGCGGCTCGTCGAACACCAGGCGGATCATGGCGTAGGGCAACGCGAACAGCAGGCCGCCCCCCAGCCCCTGGACGCTGCGCCCGAGGATCAGCCCGCCCATGTCCGCCGCCAGGGCGCACAGGCTGCAACCGAGCATGAACACCAGGCCCGCCAGGCCGTACGCGGCTTTGGGCCCCAGGAGCGCCAGGGCCCGGGTGGAGAGCACCGAGCCGATGATCGAGGCCACCACGAACAAGGTGGTGTTCCAGGCGTAGTAGTCCAGGCCGCCAATGTCCTTGACCACCGAGGGCAACAGGGTGGTTACCAGGTAGACGTTGATTGCATGCAGGGCCACGCCACCAGCCAGGGCCGCAGAACGCAGCCCGTTCTTGCCCAGTAACAGTGCCGACCATCCGCTTGTCGATGCCATGCCGTTCTCCATGTGTGTTGTTCGCTGTTGGGCGAATGTAATACACAAGCAAGTACTTTGATAATTGTTTTTTCCAGCCGTTCCGGCAATTCCCCCCAGCAGCAGGCAATGGATCGACAAGCTGCGAGCCCCTGCGCCCGAGCCTGTTATGCTTGCGTGGTTGCCGGCGTCATGGACGCTCCTGATACCCCACCTGTGCATTGGTTAATGGCCCAGATGTCTTTGATTTCCCCCTCCACCGAGAAGAAAAGCCCCGGGGCTACCGCCGAGCGGATCCTGTTTCTGCTGAAAACCCGCGGCCCGTTGAAAACCGCCGATCTGGCGCCGCTGCTCAAGGTGTCCCAGGAAGCCGCGCGCCAGCAATTGCAGAAGCTGGTGGACAGCGAACTGATCGTCGGCCAACTGATGCCGGCCCAGGGCGCCGGGCGGCCCTCACAGAAATGGGTGCTCACCGAGCTGGCCCAGGCGCGCTTTCCCGACACCCACGCCAACCTGACCCTGCAGTTGATCGATTCGATCCGCGCGGTGTATGGCGCCGACGGCGTGGAGCGCATCGTCAGCGATATGGAGCGGGCCAACAGCGCCGAGTACCTCAGCGTCTGCGCGCCGTTGCCGACCCTGGAGCAGCGGGTCCGGGCCCTGGCGCAGATCCGTGAAGTGGCCGGCTACATGGCCAGTGTCGAAGCCGACGGCGATGCCTGGCTGCTGATCGAGAGCCATTGCCCGATCTGCGTCGCGGCCCAGCAGTGCCAGGGCTTCTGCCGTTCCGAGTTGCAATTGTTCCAGGCCGCCATCGGCGAGTTGGGCCAGGTACAGCGCGTGGAACACCTGATTACCGGCGATCGACGCTGCGTCTATCGCATCCGTGCCACCCCAGTGAGTTGATGCCCGTGCCCCTGCCAGTCCTGTCCCGCCTGCTCAAACAGGGCGCGCTGATCCTCGGCGTCGCCACCCTGACCCTGCTGGCCTGGCGGGCTTACGACAGCGAGCGCGGCCCGGCGCTGCAGCCCTGGCACCTGAAGGTGCCCCATGAACTGAGCGTGGAGCAGTTGGACCACGCCGACTGGGGCGCCTGGCTGCAGGCCGAGGACCGGGTATTCACCGAGGTCCGGCAGCAGGTCAGCGAGCGCCTGGACCCCGGGCAGGTACCGCCCTTCAACCGCTACCGCCAGGACAGCCGGGCCTACCCGCCACGCTTTGCCACGAACTGGAACCGTTCCTACCTGTTGCGCCCGGCGGGTACGCCCCGGGGCGTGGTGGTGCTGCTGCACGGCCTGACCGATTCGCCCTACAGCCTGCGGCATATCGCCCAGCGCTACGTCGAGCACGGCTACCTGGCCATCGGCTTGCGCCTGCCCGGCCATGGCACGGTGCCGGCGGGGCTGACCGATGCCCAGTGGCAGGACTGGCTGGCCGCCACCCGCCTGGCCCTGCGTACCGCCCGGGCCGAAGTGCCGGCGCCGGCTCCGCTGCACCTGGTGGGCTACTCCAACGGCGCCGCACTGGCGGTCAAGTACACCCTGGATGCCTTGAGCGACCCGCAGTTGCCCCAGGCCCAGCGCCTGGTACTGATTTCCCCGATGATCGGCGTCGCCTCGTCCGCCCGTTTTGCCGGGCTGGCCGCCTTGCCTGCGGTGTTCCCGGCCTTCAGCAAGGCGGCATGGCTCAACCTGCGGCCCGAATACAACCCGTTCAAGTACAACTCGTTTCCAGCCAATGCCGCGCGCCAGTCCTGGCTGCTGACCGACACCCTGCAAAAGCAGCTGCTGGCCCTGGTGGGCGATCCACGACTGGCCCGGTTGCCACCTATCCTCAGCTTCCAGTCGTTGACCGATGCCACCGTCAGCACCCCGGCCCTGGTCAGTGGGCTGTACCGGCAACTGCCGGCCAACGGCAGTGAACTGGTGATCTTCGACCTCAACCGCGAGCGCGATTTCGAAGGGCTGCTGGACCCGGCCAGCGTCACCTCCCTGGCCAGCCTGCTACCGCCCGCGCCACGCAACTACACCACCCGCATCCTCAGCAACGAAGGCACGGGCAGCGCGACACTGGAAGAAGTGAGCACCCCCGCCCTGAGCCCGGACAGCAGCCGGCGGCCCCTTGGCTTGGCCTACCCGCCGGGGGTGTTTTCCCTGTCCCATGTGGCATTGCCCTTCCCCATCGATGACGGCCTGTACGGCACCCAGCCCAGCCCCGATGAGGATTTTGGCGTGCACCTGGGCACCATTGCCGCCCGTGGCGAACGGGGTGTGCTGGTGGTGCCCATGGATGAGCTGATGCGCCTGAGCGCGAACCCGTTCTACCCCTACCTGATCCAGCGCATCGAGGCGCAGATAGATAAAGCAACAGTTCATTGATTGATCCCGTGAATACCCGAGTGGTAGTTTCGCCGCCCCCTACCCTCCTTGATTTCCGAGGGGGCGCAACTGCCGCCATGGCAGGGAAAGACCATGATCTCCATGCTTCAATCTCCGGCCCTGCGCCTGCCAACGCCCAAGCACCGCACCCTGAAAGCCGCCGCTGCGGCCCTGCTGTTGCTGGGCGCGGCCGCCAGCGCCCAGGCCGACCAGCAACAGGACTTCTGGTACGTACAGACCAGCGTGTACACCAACCACTGGAGCAACGACCCCGACCACAACAACCACCAGGACCTGATCGGCCTGGAGCGCAACTACGCCGACGGTGAACTGTGGGGCGTGAGCACCTTTCGCAACTCCTTCTCCCAGCGTTCCTACTACGCCTACGTCGGCAAGGCCTGGGAAAATGCCGACTGGCCGGTTTACGCCAAGCTCAGTGGCGGCCTGATCCAGGGCTACAAGGGCGACTACAAGGACAAGATCCCGCTGAACCACTTTGGCGTGGCGCCGGTGCTGATCCCGGCCATCGGCACCCATTACGGCCCGGTGGGCGCAGAGCTGGTGGTGCTGGGGGCCGCGGCGGTGATGGTCAACGTCGGCTACCGCCTCTGAGCACCCGGCCCTCGCACAATCGTACAAGACGCCCCTGCACTCCCCTTCCTAGACTCCCCGCTGAATGACCACCGCGCCGCGGTGGCCCGGCGTTGCCATCGTTGCCAGTCCCGGCACACTTGGAAAGGGATCTTCCAATGCACGGTTTTCAACCCTGGAACCCGCAGTTCTATATCAACCCGCTGTACCTGCCGGCTTCCGGCGATGCCCCGCACCAGGTGTTCAACCCGGACACCCGCGAGCCCATCGGGCTCAACCCCAGTTGTACCAAGGACGATGTGCACACCGCGGTGGCGGCGGCCAACGTTGCCCACACCCTGTGGCGCCTGCTGGATACGGATCAGCGTCAGGCGCTGTTGCTGCAACTAGCGGACAGCATGGCCGCCGACAGCGAACTGAACCGGCAGATCATCCGGCAGATGACTCGGGAACTGGCGCTTTGCGTGGCCGAAGCCCGGGCCGAGCTGGATCACTGCGCAGCCGTGTTCCGCTATTACGGGGCACTGGCCGACAGCGATGTCCCGGCCCCGAGCCCGAGCGGTGCAGCGCAGTGCCGGCTACGGTACGAGCCCTATGGCGTCAGCGTGCATATCCTGCCGTTCACCCTGGGCATTGCCCTGCTGGGGCGCACGTTGGCCGCGGCCCTGGCGGCCGGTAACAGTTGCCTGGTCAAGCCGGCGCAGAACGCCAGCCTGTCCACCCTGGCCTTCATGCAGCACTTCGCTGGCCTGCCGGCGGGGCTGGTCTCGTGCATTCCCGGGGACGCCGCCACCGGGCAATGGCTGCTGCAGTCCAGCGGCACCCATGCCGTAGCCTTCACCGGCAGTGTCGGCGCTGCCAGCGCGGTGGCGGTGACCTGCGCCGAACTGCTCAAGCCCTGTGCGATCGAGAGCACCGGCCGCGGCGCGATGATCGTTGCCCAGGACGCCGACGTCGCGCTCGCCGCCGCCTACGGAGCTCGCGCCGCCTTCAGCCGCGGTGGCCAGAGTTGCCTGTCGATCCAGCATTTTTTCGTCGAGGCGCAGGTTCATGACCAGTTCGTCCGGCACTTCATCGAGCACACCCACAACCCGGGCCACGACTCCAGCAGCGCTGTGCGGCCGCTGATCAGCCAGGCCGCACGGCACAAAGTCCGGCGGCTGGTGCGTGACGCCCTGGCCAAGGGCGCCGCACTGCTGGCCGGAGAACAGGCACTCGAAAACCCGCTGCCCGGCAGCCTGCAACCGCCGGTGATCCTCACCGAGATCGACGACGACATGGTCATCACCCAGGAAGAGTGCCTGGGCCCGGTGGCGGTCATCCGACGGGTGAGTGACCTTGGCGCAGCCGCGCAACTGGCCAACGATTGCCCGGCAAGCTTTGAGGTGACCCTGTTCAGCAAAGATCCGGCGCACGCGGTGCAGTTGGCCCAACGCTTACTGAGCGCCCGGGTGCGGATCAACCCGCCGCCCGTGCCGAACCACCCCGACAGCGAGCACCACTGGACCCTGTCGCAATTGGCCGGCGACCTGTCTCCCAGGGCCCTGGATGCTTTCCGGCGGCCCAAGCGCCTATTGCTCGGTGCTGCAGCGGCCCCGGCCACGCAGCAGACGCCGGTGCAAGCCTTCGCCGCAGGGCTGCCCGAGTGATGAGCCAGAGGTTGGAAGAGCACGCGGCGACGGTGCTCCTAGGCTTATTGTTGGTCTTCGCAGCCCAGGCCCTCGCGCTGGCTTTTTTCATCCGCCAGGCTCTTGCCGGTGCGGGCCATCACCCGCCGCTGCAAGGCTCGCAGCTCGGCGCCATCAAGGCGCTTGCAGCTGTTGATTTCCCAGGTATCGCCCGTGTTCAGGCTGACCGAGAACAGGCCCCAGTACTCGGTGGCCCCGGCCTTGGGGTCGTTGTAGCCGAGGCTGAAGTCGTAGTACCCGGGATGGGGCGGCTTGCCGTTTTCGTCCTGCAGGTCGCCGTCGATGAACACCCCGGGGCGCTGCAACTGATAGTCCTGGTGCTTGAGGGCCACCCGCAGGACCTGCTCCGCCTGTTCGCGGGTCAGGCCGCTGTCCTTGATCCGCGCCGGCTGCAGGCTATCGGTGGCGCAGGCCACCAGTGTGGTGCAGGCCAGGGACAGGCCAAGCACCCAGGAAGGACTCTTGAGTTTCAGCACGCCATGCGCCCTCTGACCGCGATGATGATGTCCGCCAGGTAGCGGGCGAAGCCATCCCGGCCGCCGGTCTTGGCGTTGCCGGTGTTGTAGCCGCTGCGTACCAGCGCCTGGGCGAATGCCATGGGGTCACGCTGGCCACGTACTGCCGTGCCAAAGCTCGAAGCAAAGGACTGGGCGGACTTCTGGAAGGAGTCGAACTTGGCCACCTTGATGCTGGCGTTGCCCAGGGGCGCCTCGGCGCCGATCTGCAGGGGGGCCGGTGCGTGCATGGAAAAGTAGTTGTTCAGTTCCCGGGCAATGCGCCCGGTGCCGTACTGGCTTTCCTGGGCGGCCAGGCCCAGCAGGTTTTCCACCGGCAGGTCCAGCTGGTCGGCAATCGGCTGGCACACCGCCTTGTACTTGCTGACAAAGGTCACGGCACTGATGTTGTTGCAGAGTCTGGCGCTCACGTTTGTTCCCTCGGTTGACCGGTCAATTCCATTTACTGCGGTTTTCGCCGCGTGATTATAAAGCAACCCGGGGCCCACGCTGTCGAGTGCGTCACAGCCTCAAGGCAGACGCGTGACCGGCTACCGCGAGAACCTCCGGGCATCACGGGAATTCACCATAAATTTGACGATTTTTTCTTGTTTGCCGCTCTACATTGCGCGCAGTTTTCATTTGCAAATGATTCCTATTGTTCGAGCTGCCCGACGGCTCGATTCTTCCGGCTTGATGCATCCAAAAACCACCGCAGGAGCTGCCTTCTCCATGACCCCACGTATCCCCTCACGCTTGAAAGCCGGCCTGCTGGTCGGTGCCTTGCTGACTGCCGGCCATGCCTATGCGGCCGATGCCGACGGCCTGCTGGTGTACAACGCCCAGCACGAAGGCCTGACCAAGGCCTGGGTCGAAGGCTTCACCCGGGACACCGGGATCAAGGTCACCCTGCGTAACGGTGATGACAGCGAAATGGGCAACCAGCTGGTGCAGGAAGGCCAGGCTTCGCCGGCGGACGTGTTCCTCACCGAGAACTCACCGGCCATGGCCCTGGTGGACAACGCCGGGCTGTTCGCCAAAGTGGCTCCGACCACCCTGGAGCAAGTGGCCGCTGCCTATCGTCCAACCCACGGCAACTGGGTGGGCATCGCCGCGCGCTCCACGGTGTTCGTCTACAACCCGGCCAAGCTGCAGCAGGCCGACCTGCCCAAGTCCCTGCTGGACCTGGCGAACCCAGCCTGGAAAGGCCGCTGGGCCGCATCCCCTGCCGGAGCCGACTTCCAGGCCATTGTCAGCGCGGTGCTGGAACTCAAGGGCGAAGCCGCCACCCTGGAATGGCTCAAGGGGATGAAGAGCAATGCCAGCCTCTACCGGGGCAACAGCGCGGTGCTCAAGGCGGTCAACGCCGGTCAGGTGGACAGTGGTGTGATCTATCACTACTACAGCTTCGTCGACCAGGCCAAGACGGGGGAAAACAGCAAGAACACCGCCCTGCACTACTTCAAGCACCAGGATCCAGGGGCGTTTGTCAGCCTTTCCGGCGGTGCGGTTCTGGCTTCCAGCAAGCACCAGGAGCAGGCCCAGGCTTTCCTCAAGTGGATCACCAGCGCCAAGGGCCAGGCAGTGCTCGGCAGCGGCAAGTCGTTCGAATACGCGGTGGGCCTGGGCGCGCAGTCCAATCCCAAGCTGGTGCCCCTGGCCGAGCTGGACGCGCCCAAGGTTGACGCCGCCAGGCTCAACAGCAAGAAAGCCGTGGACCTGATGACCCAGGCCGGCCTCCTGTAAACCCATGGCCGACGACCTCTCACGCTTGCCCGCCGGGGATACGACCCGGGTCGCTGCCGCGACCCACACTGGCTATCGCCGCCACGGGCCGGGACGGCGGGCCGCTCCCTGGCTGTTGGGCGCGGCGCTGCTGGTGTCGCTGTGGGCGCTGCTGCCCCTGGGATTTGTCGTCGGCATCTCGATCCAGACCGGTTGGGCGACCATCGCCGAGCTGGTGCTGCGCCCGCGAGTCGCGCAGCTGCTGGGCAATACCCTGTTGCTGCTGGTGCTGACCCTGCCGCTGTGCGTGCTGCTGGGGATTGCGCTGGCCTGGCTGACCGAACGCAGCGACCTGCCCGGGCGGCGCATCTGGTCGCTGCTGGCCGTGGCGCCCCTGGCCGTGCCGGCGTTCGTCCACAGCTATGCCTGGGTCAGCCTGGCGCCCGCGCTGCACGGCTTGCCAGCGGCGGTGCTGGTGTCGGTGATTGCTTACTTCCCCTTTGTCTACCTGCCGGCGGCGGCCACCCTGCGCCGGCTGGATCCGGCCCTGGAAGACGTGGCCGAGGCCCTGGGGCTCGAACCCTGGGCCCTGTTCCTGCGGGTGGTACTGCCACAGTTGCGCCTGGCCGTGGGCGGCGGCGCATTACTGGTAGGCCTGCATTTGCTGGCCGAGTACGGCCTGTACGCAATGATCCGCTTCGACACCTTTACCACCGCCATCTACGACCAGTTCCAATCCACCTACAACGGCCCGGCGGCGAACATGCTGGCGGGCATCCTGGTGCTGTGCTGCCTGGTGCTGCTGGGGGTGGAGTCCGCCAGCCGTGGCCAGGCGCGCTATGCCCGGGTCGGCTCGGGCAGCCCGCGGCCCCAGCGCATGCAGGCCTTGCGCGGCGTGGCCCGGGCCGCCGGGCTGTTGCTGGCGGCGCTGACCAGTGCTCTGGCCCTGGGCGTGCCCCTGCTGACCCTGGGCAACTGGCTGCTGGCCGGCGGC
Source organism: Pseudomonas sp. GW823-FHT02C05 (assembly GCF_058797595.1). Lineage (NCBI taxonomy): Bacteria > Pseudomonadati > Pseudomonadota > Gammaproteobacteria > Pseudomonadales > Pseudomonadaceae > Pseudomonas > Pseudomonas sp. GW823-FHT02C05. The sequence goes on from NZ_JBXAJU010000001.1 coordinate 1,195,181, forward strand.
CTTGAGGTCTGGCAGGTGCCGGAGCTGCTGCCCAGCCTGCGCCAGACCCTGATGCTGGCCAGCCTGGGGGCGCTGTTGACCACCTGTGCGGCGATCCCCGTGGCCTGGCTGTCGATCCGTGCCCCGGGGCGCCTGCTGCGGCTACTGGAAAGCTGCAACTACCTCACCAGTTCCCTGCCCGGCATCGTGGTGGCCCTGGCCCTGGTGACGGTCACGGTGAAATTCGCCAGGCCGATCTACCAGACCAGCTTCACCGTGCTCCTGGCCTACCTGCTGATGTTCCTGCCCCGGGCCCTGGTCAGCCTGCGGGCGGGTATCGCCCAGGCACCGGTGGAGCTGGAAAACATCGCCCGCAGCCTGGGCCGCTCGCCGCTCCAGGCGCTGTGGCGGGTCACCCTGCGCCTGGCGGCACCGGGAGCGGCAGCCGGCGCGGCGCTGGTATTCCTGGCCATCAGCAATGAACTGACCGCGACCCTGCTGCTGGCGCCCAACGGCACCCGCACCCTAGCCACCGGCTTCTGGGCCAGGACCAGCGAGATCGACTACGTCGCCGCGGCGCCCTATGCCCTGATCATGATCCTGCTGTCCCTGCCGTTGACCGGCCTCCTCTACCATCAATCCAGACGTACGGCGGGCCGATGAACGCTCTCGAACTCCACGCAGTGCACAAATCCTTCGGCGGCGTGCCGGCGGTGCAGGACATCAGCCTCAGCATGCCCGCCGGCAGCCGCACGGCTATCGTCGGCCCTTCGGGCTCGGGCAAGACCACCTTGCTGCGAATGATCGCCGGCTTCGAGTTTCCCGATCGCGGGCGCATCAGCCTCAATGGCCAGGTGCTGGCGGACGCTCAGGGCGCGGTGCCGGCCCATCAGCGCCTGATCGGCTATGTACCCCAGGATGGCGCGCTGTTTCCGCACCTCAACGTGGCGGCCAATATCGGCTTCGGCCTGACGGGCAAGAACCCGCAGAGGCAGCAGCGCATTGCCGAGCTGCTGGACATGGTGGCTCTGGATAGCAGCCTGGCCGCCCGTTGGCCCCACGAGCTTTCCGGCGGCCAGCAGCAGCGGGTTGCCCTGGCCCGGGCCCTGGCGCAGCGCCCGCGGCTGATGCTCCTGGACGAACCCTTTTCCGCCCTCGATACCGGCCTGCGGGCCTCGATGCGCAAGGCCGTGGCACGGCTCCTGGCTGAGGCCGGGGTGACCACCATTCTGGTCACCCATGACCAGGCCGAGGCCTTGTCCTTTGCCGACCAGTTGGCGGTGATGCGCCAGGGCCGGCTGGTGCAGGCCGGTGCGCCGCTGGAGCTGTACCAGCACCCGCGGGATGCCCAGACTGCGCTGTTTCTCGGCGAGGCGGTGCTGCTGCCGGCGCAGCTGGACCAGGGGCTGGCCCAATGTGACCTGGGGCAGGTGCCGATCCGCGAGCGCTCGCTCAAGGGCCCGGCGCGGATCATGCTGCGCCCCGAGCAACTGCAGGTGCTGGCGGACGACGGCGATGGCGCCGGCAGTTGCCCGGGAGTGGTCAGGGACTGCGACTTTGCCGGCAACACCTGCACCCTGAGCATCGGCGTGGCCGGTGCCGGGGGCCATGAACAACTGGTGCCGGTCCGCAGTTCCGGCCTGCATGCGCTACCGGTCGGCAGCCGGGTGCGCATCCGCACCCTGGGGCATGCCCATGTGCTGGGGGCGGCCCCCGGTGCTTGAGTGAAGGATGCTGCCCTTGATCATGGTCATGCGCGGCAATCGCTCCGATACTTCAGCCATGCCGCTGTACACCGTGGCTACCGGCTCCACCTTGAACAAGGAATGAACCATGACTGATTCTGCCAGCCAAGCAGAGGAATACCTGATGATGCAGGCCGCGCACTGGTGCATGCGCCTGCGCGAGGCCGATTGCAGCCTGGCCGAGCGCCGGGCATTCGAGGACTGGCTGCAGAGCGACCCGAGCCATGCCTTCGAGTACGCGAAGATGCTGGAAGCCTGGGACCTCACCGGGCAGTTGTCGCCCACCCTGCCCTCGCTCTGACCCTGCCACGGCCTACAGATCGAAGCGGTCGATGGCCCGGCGCCGTTCGTTGTCATCGCGCAGGTCATAGCTGGCCGTGGTCTGGATGTTGCTGTGGTGAGCCAGTTTCTGCGCCAGCGACAGGTCGTGTTCCTCGATCACCCGGGTGATGAACGAGCGCCGGAAATCATGGGGCATGATCCGCACGCCCACCTGGGCACCGCGTTGCCGGGCAATGTAGTAGATAGCGTGCTTGGTGATGCGCTCGCGAGTGATGTGCCCGCCCCGGCGGATGCGGTTGAACAGGAACGGGTCGTCTACCAGGCCCGCGGGCAGATGCCGGCGGCGCAGCTCCAGCCAGGCCTGCAGCTTGTCGAAAGCCCAGGTGGGTGCGTACTTGATCAACTGACGATTGCCCTTGGCCAGCACCTGCAGGCTGCGCTCGCTGAAATCCACCTGGGCCAGGTCCAGGTTGACCGACTCGGACTTGCGCATGCCCGAGCCATAGAGCAGCGCAATCAGCGCTGCATCGCGCACGCCCTGGGGGCGCGGGTCGGAAGCGCACACGGCCATCAGTTCATGGATCAGGCCGCGCTTGAGGTTGCGTCCGCGGGCCAGGCGCGTGCCGCTGATGGCCTTGACCGAACGCATCTTCAGCAGGTGGTCCTGGCTGATCAGGCTGGCCCGCCACGCCTCGTTCATCACCCCGCGCAGGGCATTGACGTACAGCGATGAGGTATTGGGCGCATAGCCGTCTTCGCGCAAGGTGGCCACCAGGGCCGTGACATGCTCGGGTTGCAGCAGGTGCCAGGGGATTTCCTCCAGGTTCTGCTCGGCGTAGCCCAGGCGGTCGGCGGCGTCCTGCAGCACATAACGCAGGGTCGACTGGCTGGAGGGGGCCAGGCGCTTCAGGTACAGGCTCAAGGGGTTGGGCGCGTCAAGGCCGGCGGCGCGGTCAAGGCCCGGCGGGTTCATGGATGCTCCGCTGGGCAAGGTTGTACCGGGTAGCACCTTGGCGAGGTGAAAAAAACACTCCCGCAGGCCCCTTCAATACCCATTGAAAACTGGTTACAAAAGCCGCCAGGCCTGCGCACTTCGATAACTTTGGAAACAAACTGAACACTAGCTGTCTGGCTCGCAGAAAAACGGACTTTTACCTTATTTTTCATATTCGTTTCACAATTTTCGGCTTAATCTCAGCCCCCGACAGACAACCATCCGAGTGCAGTTTGTTCTCAGGTTGTAAAGATAACACCTTGATCCACCTTTACTTTTCACAAACCCAGTCTTTACTGATTCGCTGCATGGAATGCCCTGTTGGCTCAATAACTGGATGCGCCTTGATGACTGCAAGACCTCCCCGCTTTCCATGAACTGTCCGTTCACCCGCAGCAACCCGTATTCCAGTAATTCGCATTGTGTAAACCCGAGGTAACCATGAACCAGGCTTTCCTTCCTTTCTCGCGCCCGAGTATTGGCGAAGAAGAGATTGCTGCAGTGGAGCAGGTTCTGCGCTCCGGCTGGATCACCACCGGCCCGAAAAACCAGGAACTGGAACAGCAGTTCGCCGAACGCGTCGGCGCCCGCCACGCCGTGGCACTGTCCTCCGCCACCGGCGCCATGCACATCACCCTGCTGGCCCTGGGCATCGGCCCCGGGGATGAAGTGATCACCCCGTCGCAGACCTGGGTCTCCACCGCCAACATGATCTGCCTGCTGGGTGCCACCCCGGTGTTCGTCGATGTCGACCCCGACACCCTGATGAGCGACGCCGCCACCATCGAAGCCGCCATCACCCCGCTGACCAAGGCGATCATCCCGGTGCACTACGCCGGCGCAGCCTTCGACCTCGACCCGCTCTATGCCCTGGCCGACAAGCACGGCATCGCGGTGATCGAAGACGCCGCCCACGCCGCCGGTACCACCTACCGCGGCCGCGCCATCGGCGCCCGGGGCACGGCGATCTTTTCCTTCCACGCGATCAAGAACATGACGTGCGCCGAAGGCGCGATGTTCGTCAGCGATGACGAAGCCCTGGCCAACCGCGTGCGCATGCTCAAGTTCCACGGCCTGGGAGTGGACGCCTACGACCGCCTGACCCATGGCCGCAAGCCACAGGCCCAGGTCATCGAGCCCGGCTTCAAGTACAACCTGGCGGACATGAACGCGGCCATTGCCCTGGTGCAACTGCAACGCCTGGACGAGATCAACGCCAAGCGTGAAGTTCTGGCCAAGGCCTACCTGCAGCGCCTGGAAGGCTTGCCGGTACAGCCCCTGCTCCTGCCCCAGTACCCGCAGCAGCATGCCTGGCACCTGTTCATCCTGCGCATCGACGCCGAACGCTGCGGCCTGGACCGCGAAGCCTTCATGAAAGGCCTGCAGGAACAGAACATCGGCACCGGTATCCACTTCATTGCGACGCACCTGCATACCTATTACCGACAGCGCTTCCCTGAAGTGCAGCTGCCCCATACCGAATGGAATTCGGCGCGGCTATGCTCGATTCCACTGTTTCCGGACATGACCCTCGACGATGTCGAGCGGGTGACCGGTGCCATTGCAAACCTTTTGGACTGAAGCCTTTGAAACCTTATCCGATTCAGTTCGTGTCGATCGTGATCCCGGTCTACAACGAAGAACAGAGCCTCCCCGAGCTGTTGCGGCGCACCGAAGCGGCCTGCCGCCAGCTCAAGCACGAGTTTGAAATCGTCCTGGTGGACGACGGCAGCCGCGACGAGTCGGCGAACATCCTGCAAGCTGCCGCCGAGCGCGAAGACAGCCCGGTAGTGGCGGTGATCCTCAACCGCAACTACGGCCAGCATGCGGCGATCATGGCCGGCTTCGAGCAGTGCCGTGGCGATGTGGTGATCACCCTCGACGCCGACCTGCAGAACCCGCCGGAAGAAATCCCGCGCCTGGTGGCTCAGGCCGAACTGGGCTACGACGTGGTCGGCACCGTGCGCAACAACCGGCAGGACTCGGCGTTCCGCCGCTGGCCCTCGAAGCTGATCAACCTGGCCGTGCAGCGTTCCACCGGTGTGGCCATGAGCGACTACGGCTGCATGCTGCGGGCCTATCGCCGGACCATCATCGACGCGATGCTGGCCTGCACCGAGCGCAGCACCTTTATCCCGATCCTGGCCAACAGCTTTGCCCGGCACACCACCGAGGTGCTGGTGGAGCACGCCGAGCGCGAGCACGGCGACTCCAAGTACAGCCCGATGCGCCTGATCAACCTGATGTTCGACTTGATCACCTGCATGACCACCACGCCCCTGCGGCTGTTGAGCATCATCGGTTTCGGCATGGCCGGCCTCGGCGCGCTGTTTGCCCTGATGCTGATCGTGCTGCGCCTGATCTTCGGCGCCACCTGGGCCGGCGACGGCACCTTCGTGCTGTTCGCGGTGCTGTTCGTGTTCACCGGTGGCCAGTTCATCGGCATGGGTCTTTTGGGTGAATACCTGGGACGCATGTACAGCGACGTGCGGGCCCGCCCGCGTTTCTTCATCGAAAAAGTCTTGCGCAGCCAGCCTGCGGCCCCGGCCCCTGCTGTGACTGTCGACGGTTTAACTTCCACTCATACTGATCAGGTTTCGCCATGAGCAATAAAGCTGTTGTCTTCGCCTACCACGATATTGGCTGTGCTGGCATCGAAGCCCTGCTCAACGCAGGTTACGAGATCGCCGCCGTGTTCACCCACGCCGATGACCCCAAGGAAAACACCTTCTACGGCTCGGTGGCCCAGCTCTGCGCCCGCAAGGGCATTGCCGTGCATGCCCCGGAAGATGCCAACCACCCGCTGTGGATCGAGCGCATCGCCAAGCTCAACCCCGACTACCTGTTCTCCTTCTATTACCGCAACCTGCTGAGCGAGCCGCTGCTGGCCACTGCCAGCAAGGGCGCGTTCAACCTGCACGGCTCGCTGCTGCCGCGCTACCGTGGCCGCGCACCGGCCAACTGGGTGCTGGTCAAGGGCGAAACCGAAACCGGCGTGACCCTGCACCGTATGGTCAAGCGTGCCGATGCCGGCGCCATCATTGCCCAGGAACGTGTGGCCATCGAGCGCAGCGACACCGCGCTGAGCCTGCACCACAAACTGCGTGACGCCGCCGCCAGCCTGCTGCGCGACACCCTGCCGGCACTGGCCCAGGGCAAGATCACCGAAACCGCCCAGGACGAGTCCAAGGCCAGCTACTTCGGTCGTCGCACCGCGGCGGACGGCAAGATCGACTGGCAGCGCCCGGCCGAAGAGCTGTTCAACCTGGTGCGCGCCGTGACTCAACCCTACCCGGGCGCCTTCTGCGCCGTGGGCGAGCACAAGCTGATCGTCTGGAGCGCCGAAGTCGCCAAGGGCAACGAAGGCCAGGCCCCGGGCCGGGTCATCAGCGTCGACCCGCTGCGCATCGCCTGTGGCCAGGACTCCCTGGTGATCACCTCCGGCCAGCGCAACGCCAACGGCCTGTTCCTGGGTGGCCCGCAACTGGCCAACGAACTGGGCCTGGTGGACGGTTCCCTGCTGCGCGGCGCCGAGTCGGGGCGCAAGCCACGTCGCACCCGCGTACTGATCCTGGGCGTCAACGGCTTTATCGGTAACCACCTGTCCGAGCGCCTGTTGCGTGACGACAAGTACGACGTCTATGGCCTGGACATCGGCTCCGACGCCATCGAGCGCCTGCGCAGCCATCCGAACTTCCACTTCGTCGAAGGCGATATCAGCATTCACTCCGAGTGGATCGAATATCACATCAAGAAGTGCGACGTGGTCCTGCCACTGGTGGCCATCGCCACCCCGATCGAGTACACCCGCAACCCGCTGCGCGTGTTCGAGCTGGACTTCGAAGAGAACCTCAAGCTGGTTCGCTACTGCGTCAAGTACAACAAGCGCGTGATCTTCCCGTCGACTTCGGAAGTCTATGGCATGTGCCAGGACAAGAACTTCGACGAAGACACCTCCAACCTGATCGTCGGCCCGATCAACAAGCAGCGCTGGATCTACTCGGTCTCCAAGCAGCTGCTGGACCGGGTGATCTGGGCCTACGGCGCCAAGGGCCTGAACTTCACCCTGTTCCGTCCGTTCAACTGGATGGGCCCGCGCCTGGACCGCCTGGACTCGGCACGCATCGGCAGCTCCCGGGCCATCACCCAGCTGATCCTCAACCTGGTGGAAGGCACCCCGATCCGCCTGTTCGACGGTGGCGAGCAGAAGCGCTGCTTCACCGACATCGCCGACGGCATCGAAGCCCTGGCACGCATCGTCGACAACGAAAACGACTGCTGCAACGGCCAGATCATCAACATCGGCAACCCGGACAACGAAGCCAGCATCCGTCAGCTGGGCGAAGAGCTGCTGCGCCAGTTCGAAGCTCACCCGCTGCGCGGCAACTTCCCGCCGTTCGCCGGTTTCCGCGATGTGGAGAGCAAGGCGTTCTACGGTGCCGGCTACCAGGACGTGGAACACCGCAAGCCAAGCATCGACAACGCCAAGCGCCTGCTGAACTGGGAGCCGACCGTGGAAATGAGCGAAACCATCGGCAATACCCTGGACTTCTTCCTGCGTGAAGCGATGCTGGAAATCGCCGACCGCGCCAAGCAAGAAGCACGCTGATGCAGGCAGGTCTGCGCATTGATGTCGATACCTACCGCGGCACCCGGGAGGGGGTGCCACGGCTGCTCGAATCGCTGGATGAAGCCGGGGTCAAGGCCACCTTCTTCTTCAGCGTCGGGCCGGACAACATGGGGCGCCACCTGTGGCGCCTGATCCGTCCGCAGTTCCTCTGGAAAATGCTGCGGTCCAATGCCGCGGGCCTGTACGGCTGGGACATCCTCCTGGCCGGCACGGCCTGGCCGGGTAAACCCATTGGCCGGGACCTGGGGCACTTGATGCGCCAGACCCTGGCCGCCGGTCATGAAGTCGGCCTGCACGCCTGGGATCACCACGGCTGGCAGGCCAATACCGGGCGCTGGAGCCAGGCACAGCTGATCGAACAGATCCGCCGTGGCGTCGACAGCCTCAACGATATTCTCGGGCAAGCGGTGAGCTGCTCGGCGTCCGCCGGTTGGCGCGCCGACGAACGCGTCATCGAAGCCAAACAGCAATTCGGCTTTCGCTACAACAGCGACTGCCGCGGCCAGAGCCTGTTCCTGCCACGCCTGGCGGACGGCAGCCTGGGCGCACCACAGATTCCGGTGGACCTGCCGACCTTCGACGAAGTGGTCGGGCCGGTGGTGGCCGCCAAGGATTTCAACAGTTACATCCTCGACCGGTTCAGCCCGGACAAACTCAACGTCTATACCGTGCATGCAGAAGTAGAAGGGATTCTCATGGCCAACGATTTCCGCCAACTGCTGGCCAGCGCCAGGCAGCGCGACATCCACTTCCAACCCCTGGGCGACATGCTCCCGGCGGATCTGGCCGGCCTGCCCGCGGGCAAGGTGGTGCGCGGTGCGCTGGAAGGCCGTGAAGGCTGGCTGGGAGTGCAAGGCGCATGACCAGACGTTGGGCTCTGCCGCTGCTGCTGATCGCGTTCGGCCTGTTCTACCTGCTGCCCCTGGCCACCCACGGCCTGTGGATTCCCGATGAAACCCGCTACGCGCAGATCAGCCAGGAAATGCTCCTGACCGGCAAATGGGCGTCGCCGCACTTCATGGGCATCCGCTATTTTGAGAAACCGGTGGCCGGCTACTGGATGATCGCCATCGGCCAGGCGCTGTTTGGCGACAACCTGTTCGGCGTGCGCGTGGCCTCGGCCCTGAGCACCGGCCTGAGCGTGGTCCTGGCCTACCTGCTGGCCCGGCGCCTGTGGAACGATCCGCGCAAGAGCCTGGCCAGCGCCCTGCTCTACATGAGCTTTACCGTGGTCGCGCTGCAGGCCGGCTACGCCAACCTCGATCCGCAATTCACCTTCTGGGTCAACCTGAGCCTGGTGGCGCTGTGGTTCACCTTCGACTGCCGGACAACCCGCGGCCAGGTGCTGGCCTGGGTGGCGCTGGGCCTGGCCTGCGGCATGGGCTTCATGACCAAGGGCTTTCTGGCCTGGCTGCTGCCGGTGCTGGTGGCCCTGCCCTACGCCATCTGGCAGAAGCGCCTGCGCTCGCTGCTGATCTATGGCGGCATCGGTGTGCTGGTGGCCATTCTCATCAGCCTGCCCTGGGCCCTGGCGGTGCACTCCCAGGAACCGGACTACTGGCGTTTCTTCTTCTGGCACGAGCACATCCGCCGTTTTGCCGGTGATGATGCCCAGCACGCCTCGCCCTGGTGGTACTACCTGCCGTTGCTGGTGGGGTTCAGCGTGCCCTGGGTGCTGCTGCTGCCGGCCGGCCTGAAGCAGGCCTGGCAACAGCGGCGCCAGAACAGCAGCGGCTTCCTGCTGCTGTGGCTGGTGCTGCCCCTGGCCTTCTTCAGCCTGAGCAAGGGCAAGCTGCCGGCCTATATCCTGCCGTGCCTGTTGCCCCTGGCGTTGTTGATGGGCAACACCCTGGTGGACCGCCTGGCTGCCGGCAAGACCCGGCTGCTGGCATTCAACGGCGTGCTCAACCTGGTGGCCGGCCTGCTGGGGCTGCTGGCCCTGGTGTACTTCCAGATGAAAAAGCCGGTGTATGTGGACGAGCCGCAGCACCTGGTGTTGGTGTATGTGTTGCTGTTGGGCTGGATCCTCAGCAACCTGCTGCAAGCCATGCGCCCCCTGACCCTGTGGGCGGCGCCGGCCCTGGGCAGCTTCCTGCTGGTGGCCCTGGCCCCGGCAGCGCTGCCCAACTCGGTGGTCTACAACAAGATCCCCGACCAGTTCATCATCGATCACGTGGCCGAGCTGGGCCAGGCCAAGGCCCTGCTGAGCAACGACCTGGGAGCTGCCTCCGCCCTGGCCTGGCGCCTGCGGCGCCCTGACGTGACCCTGTACAACACCGAAGGCGAAGTGAAATACGGCCTGGGCTACGAAGACACTGCCGCGCGCAAGGTCGACCTCAATCAGGTCCAGCCGTGGATCGCCGAGGCCCGCAAGCAGGGTTCGATCGGCGTGGTGATGCGGGTCAAGAGCAGCGACGAGGAACATGAAGTCGAGCTGCTGCCCAAGGATGCCAAGCGCTACGAGCAAGGCAATATCGTGATCTTCATCATTCCCCAGGGCCAGCCATGAGCCTGCTGCTTTTGTTGCTGGCCTGCGGGCTGACCTGCCTGGGCCAGGTGGCGCAGAAGTTCGCCGTGGAAAGCTGGCGCGGCCAGCCTTCCAGCGCCCTGCAGAAACTGCGCTCGGGCTGGCTGTGGCTGGCTCTGCTCAGCCTCGGCCTGGGCCTGCTGGTGTGGCTCCTGGTGCTGCAACGCATGGAGGTGGGCGTGGCCTACCCGATGCTCAGCCTGAACTTCGTCTTCATCACCCTGATTGCCCACTTCGTATTCCGTGAGCACATCGACCGGCGCCACTGGTTCGGCGTGGCCCTGGTGATCGGCGGCGTGCTGCTGTTGAGTCGCCACGCATGAGCCGGGCCAAGGGGTTTGCCTTCGCCCTGGGCAGCGTGGCCCTGGTCAGCGGCGCCCAGCTGGGCATGCGCTGGAGCATGACCCGCCTGCCCGCTCCGGATCAGTGGTTGCCGGCGTTGAGTGCCGGCAGCGTCGACCTGGCCGCCCTGGCGGTGGTGGCCGCGGCCATCGCCGCCTATGCGCTGTCGATGCTCTGCTGGCTGCTGGCCTTGCGCGACCTGCCGCTGGGCCGGGCCTATTCGCTGCTCAGCATCAGCTACGCCCTGGTCTACCTGCTGGCCGCCAGCCTGCCGTTGTTCAACGAGCCTTTCACGCTTTCCAAAACCCTCGGGGTGGCCCTGGTCATCCTCGGGGTCATCACCATCAACTCTCGATCTGCACCCGCGACAAGTCCCAGGAATACCCCATGAAAATCAGTGTATTTGGAAGTGGTTACGTCGGCCTCGTACAGGCTGCCGTGTTGGCTGAAGTCGGCCACGATGTCATCTGCATGGACATCGACGAGCAAAAGGTCAAACAGCTGCAACAGGGACACGTGAGCATCTTCGAGCCGGGGCTGGCCAGCCTGGTCAAGGAAAACCTCGAAGCCAAGCGCCTGCACTTCACCCACGATGAAAAACTCGCGGTGCAGCATGGCCAGGTGCTGTTCATCGCCGTGGGCACGCCCTCCAGCGAAGACGGTTCGGCGGACCTGCGCTACGTGCTGTCAGTGGGCGACGCGGTGGCCCGCCACCGTGAGCAGCCGGTAATCCTGGTGGAAAAATCCACCGTACCGGTGGGCACGGGCGACACCTTAAAGGCCCACATCGAGAAGGTCCTGGATGGCCGTGCGCTGCAATTCGATATCGTCTCCAACCCGGAATTCCTCAAGGAAGGCTCGGCGGTCACCGACTGCCGCCGGCCGGACCGGATCATCATCGGCTGCGAGCGCGAAGAAGTGCGCGATGTGATGCGCGACCTGTACGCACCGTTCAACCGCAACCATGACCGCATCATGTTCATGGACCTGCGCAGCGCCGAGCTGACCAAGTACGCCGCCAACTGCATGCTGGCGACCAAGATCAGCTTCATCAATCAGATCGCCGAACTGGCCGAGCACCTGGGGGCCGACATCGAAGCGGTGCGCCTGGGCATCGGCGCCGACACCCGCATCGGCTACCACTTCATCTACCCGGGCTGCGGCTACGGCGGCTCGTGCTTCCCCAAGGATATGCGTGCGCTGATCCACAGTGCCCAGCAAGCCCACTGCTCCAGCGATCTGTTGCAAGCCGTGGAAGCCATCAACGAGCGGCAGAAGCACAAGCTGTTCGAACGCATCAAGGCGTTCTACAAGGGCGACCTCAAAGGCAAGACCTTTGCCCTGTGGGGCCTGGCATTCAAGCCCAACACCGACGACATGCGCGACGCCCCGAGCCGGGTGCTGCTCGATGCGCTGTTCGCCGCCGGTGCCCAGGTGCGGGCCTTCGACCCGGAAGCCATGCAGGAAACCCAGCGCCTGTACCCGGACGAGTCGCGCCTGATGCTCATGGGCACCCCGGAATCGGTACTGGTGGGCGCCGACGCCCTGGTCATCTGCACCGAGTGGCAGCAGTTCAAGGCACCGGATTTCGACCTGATCCAGCAGCGTCTCAAGGCGCCGGTGATCTTCGACGGGCGCAACCTGTACGACGCCGAGCGCCTGGCGCGCAACGGCTTCACCTACTTCCCGATTGGCCGCGGTGAATCGCGCAACCTGCCGATCCCCCACCAGCAGTGGTCTGCTGAGGCCTGAATGAACACCAGTCACTCCTCCCCTTCGAACACTCTTCTTTGGCAATCGTTGGGGCTGGGGTTGCTGGCCCTGCTGCTGTTCTGCGCCGGCGCCGACCACCAGTCGGCGATCGGCTTCGATTCGCGCTTCGTGCTGTTTGCCAAGGAAATGCTGCGCCACGGGCCGGGGTTCTTCCCCACCACCTACGGCCAGCCCTACGCCGACTACTCCAGCGCCTCGACCCTGCTGGTCTGGCTGTTCTCCCTGCCAGGGGGGCAAGTCACCAGCCTCACCGCCTGGTTGCCCACGGCCATCGCCTCGGCCTTGATCGTCAGCCTGATCTATCGCCTGTTGGCGCCCTATTCCCGCACCTGGGCCCTGCTCAGCGTTGCCCTGCTGTTGCTCAGCAACACCTTTATCAGTGAAACCCGCGCCGTGTCCCTGGACCAGATGCTGGCTGCGGTGTCCCTGGCCGTGTTCTACCTGGGCTACGCCCATGACCATTTCGGTACCCACCGGCGCCTGGGCTGGATCTTCCTCCTGCTGGTGCTGGGCTTTGCCATTCGCGGGCCCATCGGCCTGGTGATTCCCACCGGCATGCTATGCAGCTACTACCTGCTCAATGGCCAGTGGCGGCGGCTGTTCAGCGTCGGTTTCAGCGCCCTGGCGCTGCTGGTGGCCTGCGTCGGCCTGCTGCTGTGGCTGGCCAAGCTCAGTGGCGGCCAGGCCTTCGTCGACGATGTCATCCGCATGCAGTTCATGGGGCGCATGGACGGCAGCGAAGGCTCCAGCGATGTCTTCTATTACTTCACCAGTTCCCTGGGCAACTACGCCCTGGCCTACCCCCTGGCGATCCTGGCGTGGCTGGCCGTGCTGCTGACCCGCGCCACGGAACAGGGCCCGGGCCTGAAACTGTTGCGCCTGTGCACCGCGGCCGGGTTGATCGTGATGATCGGCCTGTCGATTCCCCAGGCGAAAAAGGCCCGCTACCTGCTGCCGATGCTGCCCATGGCGGCGATCATTGCCGCCTATCCGTTCCAGGCCGGCCGCGGGCGGCTGCTGGCCTGGCTGCGCGGGGCGATCCAGGGCCTGTGGCTGCTGCTGCCGGGGTTGCTGATCATCGGCTTGCTGGTGCTGCGGCGCAAATTCCCCGAGCAGCTCGACTCGTTGACGCCGATGCTGCTGGTGCTCGGCCTGTTGCAGCTGTTGTCCCTGGGGCTGCTGTTCAAGCGCCAGTGGCGCGCCGTGGGCCTGGCCTACAGCGCAGTGTTGGCAGTCTGGGCCTGCTACATCGGAGTCTTCGAGCCGGTGGAGCACCGTCTCTATGACACGCGCACCTTCAGCCACAGCGCCATGCAACTGATCGAGGCCGACCCGGCACCGGTGGTCCTGCACCGCATGGGCAAGGACGCCAAGGCCATCAAGTTCATGGTCAACCTGGACCGGGATCTGCAACCGCAGTTCACCGAAAGCCCAGACGCCCTGGCTCAGGTACCCGGCCCGGCCTGGGTCATCCTCGATCAGAGCAACCTGGCCAGCCTGCAGAATACGCCGCTGGCCGACCTGAAGCCGGTGTTGAGCGGGCGTTTCGACAAGAACGACTTCGTCCTCCTGCACCTGCCCGGGCCAACCGCCGCGCAACCCTGAAAGCGTTGCACGGCCCCTGCCCGCTGCCTACACTCGCGCCCATGACTATTGAGATCCGCCGGGCGCGGGTGACCGACGCCGACTTTCTTCCCGCCATTGAAACCTGCGCTGCCGAACTGTTTCGCTCCGATGCGCAACTGGCCTGGCTGGCAGACGCCGCAGTGGCCGACGCACCGAGCCACCGCGCCAATATCCAGCGCCACCCGGTCTGGGTGGCGGTGACGGCGGATGACATCCCTTGCGCCTTTCTCAACGCCGAAGCCTGCGACCGGGAACTGCATGTGTGGGAGATTTCCGTCGCCCGCGCTCACCAGGGCCATGGCATCGGCAAGCGCCTGTTGCAGGCGGCGCGGCAATACGCTCTGGAGCAGCAGCTTGAAGCCCTGACCCTGAGCACCTTCCGCGAACTGCCCTGGAACGAACCCTTCTACCAGCGCCAGGGCTTTGTCACCCTCGAACAGGCGCAACTGGGCCCACGGCTGTGCCAGGTGCTGGCCGATGAAGCCCGGTACGGCCTGCCCGCGGCGCGCCGCTGCGCCATGCGCCTGGCGCTGTAGAAACCGGTGAGGAATGGGCTGCCTTCGCGGGCTTCCCAGCGAAGGCGTCCGCCAGGGCTACACCACACTCAAAGGCCTCTTCGCCGGCAAGCCGGCTCCTACAGGGGCTGTCGTATTTAAGTGCAAAATAAATGCACTGAAGCAGCATTATTATGAATTTGTCAGGCGCAAGATTCCTCGGCACACTGTGCCGGTTCCTCCCCCAAATGTTGGAACGTTCAAGGGCTTTCTGGTCATCCAGGCAAGCCCTTCTTTTTGCCTGTCGTTCTGGATTGGAAAGCGTTTACCGATGTTCGCCCGCTGGAAACCCGCCGCCATCAATACCCGCCCACTGGAATGGAGCCGCGCCGCCATCGGCATGGCCCTGGGCACCCTGTTCAGTGTCTGGCTCTGTGCCCAGGTCTTCGGCATGCCAGTGGCCCTGCACCTGATCGGCCCCCTGGGCGCGTCGGCGGTGCTGCTGTTCGCGGTGTCTTCAGGCGCCCTGGCCCAGCCCTGGTCGATTCTTGGCGGCTACCTCTGTGCCGCCGTCATGGCCTTGGCGGTGGCCCATGTACTGGGCCGTACCTTGGGCAGTGCCTGCCTGGCGGCGGGCATGGCCCTGGTGCTGATGTGCTGGTTGCGCTGCCTACACCCGCCGGCCGGCGCCCTGGCCCTGACCCTGGTACTGGCGGACCCGGCCAGCGTGGCCCTGGACTGGTACGAGCTGGGGCCGGTGATGCTGGCCGCCGCCAGCCTGTTGCTCAGCGCCCTGGCCTACAACAACCTGACGCGCACCCGTTACCCCAAGGGCCCCAGCGAAGCTCCGGCGCTCCTGCCAGCAACCGCTGCCAGCGACAGCCTGGCGATCACGGCCCAGGACCTGAAACTGGCCCTGGCGGAGATGGAGGAGTTCTTCGACGTCACCCCCGAAGACCTCGAACAGCTGATTCATGCCAGCGAAGCCCACGCCCGGCGCCGCAGCATCGGCCAGGTGCTCGCCTCACGCCGCTGACAGCCAGCGCCAGTCGCCGGCTTGCCCGCCAAGGCGCCCTCAAGGACAGCCCATCACTCAAGGGCCTCCTCGCCTGCCAGGTTGCCGGGTTTCAGACCATCGGCGACCAGCGCTGGGACCAGTCGGTGTCGCTTTCTATCACTTCCCGCAGTACCGCGAACGCCTGTTGCAGCTCTGGGGTATCGCGCTCGCGGGCGTACAGCAGGTAGGTGGGGAAGTTGAACTCCGGGGCTTTTTCCACCCGCTCCAGCACACCGCTGTCCAGGTAGCTCTGCACCACGCGTGTGCGGAAATAGCCGCTGCCACCGGCATCGAGGATGAATTGCAGGGCCAGCGGCCCGAGGTTGAAGCCCACTGCCGCCTTGGCCTGCGCAGGTAGCGCGGCGTCGTGCTGGCGGCGAAAGTCCTCGCCCCAATCGATGTACACATAGGGCTCGGGGCGCCCGGCCAAGCGCACCTGGATCAGTTTTTCCTCCAGTAACTGCTCCACCTGCAAGCCCGGCGAGTACAGCGGCTGGAACACCAGCGCGGCGTCCAGCACGCCCAGCTCCAGTTGCCGCTGCAAGCTGGCGCCTTCGCCGATCTGAGTGCGCACGGCGTGGTTGGGCAACGCCTGGCGCAGGCGCCGCACCCAGTTGAGCATCAGCGGGTTGCACAGGCTCAGCTCGCCGCCGATGTGCAGCACATTGCGGTAGCCGGCCAGCAGCGGCAGGTCGCGCTGGGCTGCCTCCCAGGTCTGCACCAGTTGGTTGGCGTAGCTGATGAAGGCCTCGCCGTCGGCGGTGGGCCGGGCGCCGGCGCGGTTGCGCACCAGCAGCTTGCAGTTGAGCTGGCCTTCCAGGTTCTGCACCCTGGCGCTGATGGCGGTCTGGGTCAGGTGCAGGCGCTCGGCAGCAGCGATCAGGCTGCCGCTGCGGACGATTTCCAGGAAGGTGCGGGCCAGATCGATGTCCATGGTGCCTCGCCGGCAGAAAATTCGAGCGCCATTGTAGCGGCGCTCGCGCCACGACGCTTCTAGGCTGCGGACATTTGCCGCGCCGGCACCGCCAGGCTCACCGCCCGCACCGAGGCCCCGGCCGGCAACCCCAGGGCCCGGGCGCTGTCACGGCTGACAATCAGGGTGCCGGCGGCGACCCGCGCCGCCGCCACGCTGATCCGGCAGTCGGCAAACTGGCGGTTGTGGACCAGGTAGGGCTGGGCCTGCTCCCCCGGGGTGCCGATGCTCAGTTGCAGCACCTGGCTGTCGCGCACTGCGCGGATGTCGCCGGTGGCGCATTCGATCAGGGGCCCGCCGTCGAAGATGTCGATGTAGTCCTTGAAGGCAAAACCTTCGGCCTTGAGCATGCCCAGGGCCGGTTCGGTATTGGGGTGCACCCGGCCGATCACTGCCCGTGCCGGCTCCGGCAGCAGGCAGGTGGGCAAGGGAAACTTGGGCATCAGCTCGGCGATGAAGGTCTTGTTGCCAAGGCCGGTGAGGTAGTCGGCGTCGGCGAAATCCATCTTGAAAAAGTGCCGGCCCAGGCCTTCCCAGAACGGCGACACACCCTGCTCGTCGGAATAGCCCCGCATCTCGGCGATCACCTTGTCGCCGAAAAGCTCGCGGAACTCGGCCAGGAACAGGAAGCGCGCCTTGGACAGCAGGCGCCCGTTGAGCCCCTGGCGGTGGTCGGCATGCAGGAACAGCGAGCACAGTTCCGAATGGCCGGTCATGTCGTTGCCCAGGAACAGGGTCGGCAGTTGCTGGTTGATCCCCAGGTTTTTCGAGGCCGCGACAAACAGCCCGACCCGATAGTTGTACCAGGGCTCGCGCAGGCCCACGGCGCCGGCCAGGGCGCAGATGCCGACCACCTCGCCCTGCGCGCTTTGCAGCACGAACAGGTAGTCGGCATCGGCCCGCGAGGCCTGGCCGGCGAAGGTCTGCTCGGCCCATTGCAGGCGTGACCGCAGGCGCCCGGCGTCGGCGGGCAAGGTGGTCAGGCCGGCACCGGCACTGTGGGCCAGGGCCAGCAGCGCCGGCAAATCGGCCAGGGTGGCGGGACGGACGATCATCGCGAGAGCTCCAGCTGAGGTTGACGTTCGGGCAGGTAGATTTCCGCCAGCATGCAGCGGGCGCTGCCGCCGCCGATGCGTTCAATGGTGTCGATGTTCACCGGCACCGGCTGCACATGGCGCTCGATCAGCCGGCGCTGCTCGGCATCCAGGGAGCGCCAGGCACTGCGGGACATCACCAGCAGCGGCTCGCCGGCACTGTTGTGGACTTCCAGCATATTGCCGGCGAAGGATTCCAGCTGGGCCCAGGTCAAGGGCAGCAGCTGTTTGCCGCTGCTTTCCAGGCGCTGGCGCAGGGCCGCCCGCTCCTGTGCATCGTCCAGGGCCAGCAGGCAGGCCACCGCCAGCTGGCTGCCGACGCTCATCATCACGTTGGTGTGATAGATCGGCTCACCCTGGCGGTCCCGGGCATGAAAGGCACACAGCTCGTAACCCAGGTGCGCCACCAGCTGGTCCAGGGCCCGGGCGTGGGTGCGGGTCGAGTAGCCGGCGTAGCAGATGCGCTGCTGGCGATCCAGGACCATGCTGCCGGTGCCTTCGAGAAACAGTTCCTCCTGCTCCAGGGAGGTGAGATCCAGGGTGCGGTTCACCTGGTACTGCTCGTGCAGGTGCGCCAATACCCCCTTGTAGCGCTCCAGGCGGCGGTTGCGGCCCTGCATCGGGTACAGCACCAGGGTGCCGTCGGGGTGGCTGCTCCAGCAGTTGTTGGGAAAGATCGAATCCGGGGTATGGGGTGCGGCGCCGTCTTCATGGACCAGCACCCGGACCCCATGCTCGCGCAGCGTCGCGACGTAGCCGTCGAACTCCTGCAGGGCCTTGGCCTGCACGTCTTCGGCGGCACCGGGCGGGCGCTGGAAATGGTTGTTGCCGGCAGTGTCCTGGTTGAACGAAAAACGCGTAGGGCGAATCATCAAAACGCTATGGGTAGTCTGCATGGGGCACGCAATCAATGAGGTTTCAGAGGGGCCCATTGTGTTTTTTTGTCGGGACAAAACCCGGCTGAACGGCGGGCCTGCACAGCAGGAAATGGCTGAAAGCACGGGTTGCCCCAGCCGATTTCGCACCCCCTGAAAACACCGATATGCGACCTGCAGGAGCAGGCTTGCCAACGAAGGCGATCTTGCGAGCGGTGCAAGGCTTGCGGGCCTGTTCGCCAGCAAGCCGGCTCCTGCGGCGGGGGGCGTACGGGGGTTATTCCATGCCGGTCTTGACCATCGCCAGCTCAGGGTGGCTGACCAGTTTGTCGATGTGCAGATCCGGGTCGTCGAA
This sequence comes from Pseudomonas sp. GW823-FHT02C05, assembly GCF_058797595.1. Taxonomy (NCBI): domain Bacteria; kingdom Pseudomonadati; phylum Pseudomonadota; class Gammaproteobacteria; order Pseudomonadales; family Pseudomonadaceae; genus Pseudomonas; species Pseudomonas sp. GW823-FHT02C05. The sequence continues at coordinate 1,213,927 of NZ_JBXAJU010000001.1, forward strand.
CCAGACTTCGGTCAGCACCCGGTAGTGCTCCATGTCCCGGCAGCGCATGCGCAGGCTGTAGTCGAAGGCGCCGCTGATCAGCCGGCATTCCAGCACCTGGGGGCAGGCGCGGACCTTGGCCTCGAAGGCTTTCTGCGCCGCCCGCCCGCTCTGGTTGGACAAGGCCACCAGCACCAGCAGCGACAGCCCCGGGGTGAGTTTCTTTTCGTCGAGGATGGCCCCGTAGCCACGGATGACCCCGAGCTGCTCCAGCTTGCGCACCCGTTCCAGGCACGGCCGGGGGGTCAGGTGCACGCGCTCGGAGAGTTTCTGGTAGGTGATGCGCCCTTCGTGGCGCAGAACCTCGATGATCGCCTGGTCGATTCGATCAAGCACGATCGACAGGTCGCGGATGTCCGCCATGGATGTCTTCCCTCACTTCAAACGGCCGGATAGAAACTGCTGCAAACGTTCACTCTGCGGCTGGTCGAGAATCGCCGGGCTACCCTGCTCCTCGACCCGCCCTTGATGCAAGAACAACACCTGGCTCGACACTTGTCGGGCAAAGCTCATTTCATGGGTGACCATGAGCATGGTCCGCCCCTCTTCGGCCAGGGCCTGGATCACCTTCAGCACCTCCCCCACCTGTTCCGGGTCCAGCGCCGAGGTCGGCTCGTCGAACAGCAGGATCTGCGGCTCCACCGCCAGGGCCCGGGCGATCGCCACCCGCTGTTGCTGGCCACCGGACAGGAACGCCGGGTACTGCTCGGCCACCCGTTGCGCCAAGCCCACCTTGTCCAGGTAGGCCCGGGCACTGGCTTCGGCCTCCTTGCGGCCAATGCCCAGCACCCGGCACGGCGCCAGCATGATGTTCTCCAGCACGCTGAGGTGGCTCCACAGGTTGAAGTGCTGGAACACCATGGCCAGGCGCGTGCGCAGGCGCTGCAACTGGGCCGGGCTGGCCACCTGCATGCCGCCTGGGGCATCGCGGGTGACAACCTCCTCGCCGTCCAGGGCAATGGCCCCGGCATCGGCCCGCTCCAGGAAGTTGATGCAGCGCAGCATGGTGCTCTTGCCCGAGCCACTGGCGCCGATCATGCTCACCACGTCTCCGGCCCGGGCCTTCAACGAGACGCCCTTGAGCACCTCGTTGTCACCAAAACGCTTGTAGAGATTTTCAACGGTCAATTTGTACATCGCAGACTCCTGGAACCCCGCCGCTGGCAGCAAGGTTCTGGATAGGAAAAAGAGGAAAGGAGCGTCAGTGAGCCGGGCCGAGGAAGCTCAGCCAGCGCCGCTCCGCCAGGCGGAAGGCCGCCACCAGGCCGAAGGACAGCCCCAGGTACAACAGGCCGGCGATGCCGAAGGCCTGGAAGGTCATGAAGGTGGCGGCATTGGCGTCCCGGGCCACCTTGAGGATGTCCGGGATGGTGGCGGTGAAGGCCACCGAGGTGGCGTGCAGCATGAGGATCACCTCGTTGCTGTAGTACGGCAGCGCCCGGCGCAGGGCCGAAGGCAGGATCAGCCGCCAGTACAGGCGCCAGCCGCTCAGGCCATAGGCGTGGGCTGCCTCGATCTCGCCATAGGGAATGCTGCGGATGGCCCCGGCGAAGATCTCCACGGTGTAGGCGCAGGTGTTCAGGGTGAAGGCCAGCAAGGTGCAGTTCATGGCATCGCGGAAGAAGGCTTCGAGCAACGGCTGCTGGCGTATCGCGGCGATGCCGTACAGGCCGCTGTAGCAGATCAGCAGCTGGATGTACAAAGGCGTGCCGCGAAACACATAGGTGAACAACTGCACCGGCCAGCGCAGCAGCGCCCAGTGCGAGGTGCGCAGAATGGCCAGGGGCAGCGACAGGACAAAACCCATGGCCAGGCTGGCCACCAGCAGCCACAGGGTCATGGCCAGCCCGGTAAGGCTCTCGCCGTCAGTGAACAGAAACGGCCGCCAGTATTCCTGGATCAGTTCGATCATCGCGACAGCCCTCGCACGCCCTGGTTGTAGTGCCGTTCCAGGCGCCGCAGCAGCTGGTTCGAAGCGCTGGTGATCAGCAGGTACAGGGCCGCCGCCAGGAGCAGGAAATCCAGCATGTTGAAGGTGCTCTTGCCGGCTTCCTGGGCCACCTTGACCAGGTCGGTGAGGCCGATGATCGACACCAGCGCCGTAGCCTTGAGCAGCACCAGCCAGTTATTGCCCAGGCTCGGCAAGGCGAAGCGCATCATCTGCGGGAACACCACGTGGCGAAAGCGCTGCATGCGGCTCAGGCCGAAGGCCGCCGCGGCTTCCTGCTGGCCCCGGGGCACGCTGAGGATTGCCCCGCGAAAGGTCTCGGTGAAATAGGCGCCGTAGATGAAGCCCAGGGTCACGATCCCGGCCACGAAGGGGTCGATCTCCATATAGGGCCAGTCCAGCAGTTCGGTCAGGGCCGTGAGCCAGCCCTGCAGGCTGTAGAAGATCAGCAGCATCAGCACCAGGTCCGGTACGCCGCGGATCAAGGTGGTGTAGCAGGTCGCCGGGATCTGCAGCAGGCGCAGCGGCGAAAGCTTGGCCGCCGCCCCCAGCAACCCCAGGAGCATGCTCACCAGCAGCGCCAGGGCGGAGAGTTTCAGGGTCATCCAGGCGCCGTGCAGCAACAGCGGCCCATAGCCTTGCAGGACCTCGAGGTCCAGGCCCAACAGAGTCAGAAAGGTATTCACGCCAATCACCTTGCTCGGGCCACGGCCGGGCCCGGGATACTGGGTAACAGTCCCGGGGCCCGCCGTGGGCGATCAGTTGTTGTAGAGGTCGAGGTCGCCGAAGTACTTGCGCTGGATCTGGGCGTAGATGCCCTTCTCATGCAGCGCCTGGATGGCGCCATTGAGCATGGCCTTGAGCTCGTCCTGGTCCTTGCGCAGGCCAATGGCGATCTCCGACGGCACCAGAGGGTCGCTGATGCCGACGCTGTTCTCGAAGTCGGCGCCCTGGGGTGATGCGAGGAAACTCATCTGCGCTTGCAGCTTGTCCTGGATCGAGGCGTCCAGCCGGCCGTAGACCAGGTCGGCATAGACCTGGTCCTGGTTCTGGTAGGCCCGCAGCTTGACCCCCGCCGGGCCCAGCTTGGCCCTGGCGTAGGTTTCCTGGACGGTGCCCTGCATGTAGCCCAGGGTCTTGCCCTTCAGCGATTCGCCGGTGGGTTCGAGGCCCGAGCCCTTGCGCGTGACGATGGCCGTGGGGCCGGCGTACAGGCGGTCGCTGAAGTCGATCTGCTTGCGCCGCGCATCGGTAACGGTCATGGAGGACTCGATGGCGTCGAACTTGCCGGCCTTGAGTGCCGGGATCAGGCCGTCGAAGTCGTTGCTGACCCACACGCACTTGAGCTTGAGCTCGGCGCAGATGGCGTTGCCCAGGTCGACACCGAAGCGCTGCACGCCGCCGCCTGCCGTGGTGGATTCAAAGGGCGGATAGCTCGGGTTGACGCCAAAGCGCAGTTCTTTCCATTCCTTGGCGCTGGCGCCCATGGAAACGCACGCAATTGCCAGTAACGGCACAGCCAGCCAGTGTTTAGTCATCTTCAGAGTCCCGGATTATTTGGATTTATAGCGGCCCGGCAGCAATGCCAGGCCCCACTTGTGACAGGGGCAGAGAGTGGATGCGGGGGCGCCGCAGTCGGGTTCTTGTTGTTATTGGCCGGGTTTGGCGCGCAGAGCCGAACCCGTTCCTGGTTGCCGCGGTCTACGCTGCAACGGAGCGCCAGAATGCCAACTGCCGAAGTGGCCCAGGTGTCGTAAGGGGCGCCTGAAACAGCCGGGATCGGCTGATCACGGCTATTTCACAGCCGATTCTGTCGTCAAGGCTCTACACCTTGGTCCAGAGCGGTTGCGCAAGGCCAGGGCGTGTTTTTTTGTCATGCAAAAATGCACAGTCGACCTGCAGCTTTCCGGGTTGTAATTGGCAAATTTGCACTGCTACGATCCGCCGATGCTCGCGCGCGAGCCTCATATAAAAAACAATAAAAGCAGGGAGTTAGTGATGACTGCTCAGGTTTCATCCCAGGCGAGCCGGGCCTGCGACGCCACCCCGGACGAAGTGTTGGTCGAGGTGCGCAACCACATCGGCTACCTGACCCTAAACCGCCCCGCCGGCCTCAACGCCATCACCCTGTCGATGGTCCGCACCTTGCAGCAGCACCTGGACCACTGGGCCCAGGATCCGTTGATCCACGCCGTCGTCCTGCGTGGCGCGGGGGACAAGGCTTTCTGCGCCGGCGGCGATATCCGCTCGCTGTACGACAGCTACCACAGCGGCGACAGCCTGCACCAAGACTTCTTCGTCGAGGAATATGCCCTTGACCTGACCATCCACCACTACCGCAAGCCGGTGCTGGCGCTGATGGACGGTTTTGTCCTGGGTGGCGGCATGGGCCTGGTGCAAGGCGCCGACCTGCGGGTAGTCACCGAGCGCAGCCGCCTGGCGATGCCGGAGGTGGCCATCGGTTACTTCCCGGATGTTGGCGGCAGTTACTTCCTGTCGCGCATACCCGGGGAGCTGGGGATCTATCTCGGAGTCAGCGGCGTGCAGATCCGCGCCGCCGATGCCCTGTACTGCGGCCTGGCCGACTGGCACCTGGACAGCAGCAAGCTGGACCTGCTGAACCAGCGCCTGGACCGCCTGCACTGGAGCGACTCGCCCCTCAAGGACCTGCAAGGCCTGCTGGCCAGGCTCGCGGTGCAGGCCCTGCCCGATGCGCCCCTGCAAGCCTTGCGCCCGGTCATCGACCACTTCTTCGCCCAGGCGGACGTACCCAGCATCGTCGAGCAACTGCGTACCGTCACCGTTGCCGACAGCCATGAATGGGCGCGCAGCACCGCCGACCTGCTGGAAACCCGCTCTCCCCTGGCCATGGCCGTGACCCTGGAAATGCTGCGCCACGGCCGCCAGTTGAGCCTGGAACAATGCTTCGCCCTGGAACTGCACCTGGACCGGCAGTGGTTCGAGCGTGGCGACCTGATGGAAGGCGTACGCGCCCTGATCATCGACAAAGACAAGACTCCGCACTGGAATCCGCCCACCCTGGCGGCCCTCGACGCCGATCGGGTGGCGAGCTTCTTCAGCGGTTTTGACGGCAGCGGGAGCTGAACTCATGCACGACATTGAACTGACCGAAGAGCAAGTGATGATCCGCGACATGGCCCGGGACTTCGCCCGAGGCGAGATCGCCCCCCATGCCCAGGCCTGGGAAAAGGCCGGCTGGATCGACGATGGCCTGGTGCGCAAGATGGGCGAACTGGGCCTGCTGGGCATGGTGGTTCCCGAGGAATGGGGCGGCAGCTACCTGGACTACGTGGCCTATGCCCTGGCAGTGGAAGAAATCGCCGCCGGCGACGGCGCCACCGGTGCCCTGATGAGCATCCACAACTCGGTGGGCTGCGGGCCGATCCTCAACTACGGCAGCCAGGAACAAAAGCAGCAATGGCTGCCGCGCCTGGCCGCTGGCGAAGCCATCGGCTGCTTCTGCCTGACCGAACCCCAGGCCGGCTCCGAAGCCCACAACCTGCGCACCCGCGCCGAACTGCGGGACGGCCAGTGGGTAATCAACGGCGCCAAGCAGTTCGTCAGCAACGGCAAGCGCGCCCAGCTAGCCATCGTTTTTGCAGTGACCGACCCGGAACTGGGCAAGAAAGGCCTGTCGGCGTTCCTGGTGCCCACCGACACCCCTGGCTTCATCGTCGACCGCACCGAACACAAGATGGGCATCCGCGCCTCCGACACCTGCGCCGTGACCCTCAACCAATGCACCATCCCCGAGGCCAACCTGCTGGGTGAACGGGGCAAGGGCCTGGCCATCGCCCTGTCCAACCTCGAAGGCGGGCGCATCGGCATCGCCGCCCAGGCCCTGGGCATCGCCCGCGCCGCCTTTGAAGCCGCCCTGGCCTACGCCCGGGAGCGGGTGCAGTTCGACAAGCCGATCATCGAACACCAGAGCATCGCCAACCTGCTGGCCGACATGCACACCCGCCTGAATGCCGCCCGCCTGCTGATCCTCCACGCCGCGCGCCTGCGCAGCGCGGGCCAGCCGTGCCTGTCGGAGGCTTCCCAGGCCAAGCTGTTCGCCTCGGAAATGGCCGAGAAGGTCTGCTCCTCGGCCATGCAGATCCATGGCGGCTACGGCTACCTGGAAGACTATCCGGTGGAACGCTACTACCGCGATGCGCGAATTACCCAGATCTACGAAGGCTCCAGCGAGATCCAGCGCCTGCTGATCGCTCGCGAGTTGAAGCATTACCAGCTGTAGGCATTGACGCCGAAAACAAAAAATCGCAGCCGGGGCTGCGATTTTTTTTGGCTGTTCCCTCGTGGGAGCCGGCTTGCCGGCGAGCAGGCCCCTGAGTTATGCGCTGCCCTCGGGGACGCCTTCGCTGGCAAGCCAGCTCCTACATGGCTAGGACGCTGCGGTTACTGATCCTTGAACTGCGGGTCACGCTTGGCGATGAAGGCGGCCATGCCTTCTTTCTGGTCCTGGGTGGCGAAGGCGGCGTGGAATACCCGGCGCTCGAAGCGTACGCCCTCGGACAGGCTGACTTCAAAGGCGCGGTTCACGCTTTCCTTGATCATCATGCTCACCGGAATCGATTTGCCGGCAATCACCGCCGCCACTTTCAGGGCTTCTTCCACCAGTTCATCGGCCGGCACGATGCGTGCGACGATGCCGCAGCGCTCGGCTTCCACGGCGTCGATAAAACGCCCGGTCAGGCACATTTCCATGGCCTTGGCCTTGCCTACCGCGCGGGTCAGGCGCTGGGTGCCGCCCATGCCCGGCAGCACGCCGAGGTTGATTTCCGGTTGGCCGAACTTGGCGTTGTCGCCGGCCAGGATGAAGTCGCACATCAGCGCCAGTTCGCAACCGCCGCCCAGGGCGAAGCCGTTGACCGCGGCGATGATCGGCTTGCGCCGGTTGGCCACGCGGTCGCTGTCGCTGAAGAGGTCGTCGAGGTAGATCTGCGGGTAGCTCAGCTCGGCCATTTCCTTGATGTCGGCACCGGCGGCGAAGGCTTTCTTGGAACCGGTGATGACGATGCAGCCGATCTGCGGGTCGGCTTCCAGGCGATCCAGGGCCTGGTTCACCTCGCCGACGATCTGTGCATTGAGGGCGTTCAGCGCCTGGGGGCGGTTGAGAGTGATCAGGCCGACCCGGCCCTTGATGTCCAACAGAATGGTTTCGTAGCTCATGAATCAGCTCCTGCTAAAAGTCAGAGATTGCGCGAAATGACCATGCGCTGAATGTCGCTGGTGCCTTCGTAGATCTGGCAGATGCGCACATCGCGGTAGATCCGCTCCACCGGGAAGTCGCTCAAATAGCCATAGCCGCCCAGGGTTTGCAAGGCCGCGGAACAGACCTTCTCGGCCATTTCCGAAGCGAACAGCTTGGCCATCGAGGCCTCCACCAGCGCCGGCTTGCCACTGTCGCGCAGGGCCGCGGCGTAGTGCACCATCTGCCGCGCCACGGCGATCTGGGTGGCCATGTCCGCCAGGCGGAAGGCCACGGCCTGGTGCTCGATGATCGGCTTGCCGAAGGTTTCGCGCTCGCGGGCGTAATCCCGTGCCGCTTCGAATGCAGCCCGGGCCATGCCCACCGATTGCGAGGCAATGCCCACGCGCCCGCCTTCAAGGTTGGCCAGGGCGATCTTGTAGCCCTCGCCCTCCTCGCCCAGGCGGTTGGCCAGCGGCACCTTCACATCCTCGAAGAGGATCTGGCAGGTGTCGGAGGCGTGCTGGCCGAGCTTGTCCTCGATGCGCGCGACCTTATAGCCCGGCGAGTCGGTGGGCACGATAAAGGCACTGATGCCGCGCTTGCCGGCCGCCGGGTCGGTGACCGCGAACACGATCACCACCCCGGCGTTCTGCCCGGAGGTAATGAACTGCTTGCAGCCGTTGAGCACATAGTGGTCGCCGTCGCGGCGGGCCCGGGTTTTCAGGCTGCTGGCATCGGAGCCGGCCTGGGGTTCGGTCAGGGCGAAGGCGCCGAGCATGGCGCCACTGGCCAGGGGCTTGAGGAAGCGTTCCTTCTGGTCATCGTTGCCGAATTTGAGGATCGGCACGCAGCCCACCGAGTTGTGCACGCTCATGATGGTGGAACAGGCGCCATCACCGGCGGCGACTTCCTCCAGGGCCATGACATAGGCCAGGTAGCCGGTGTCGCACCCGCCCCACTGCTCGGGCACCAGCATGCCGAAGAAACCCAGCTCGGCCATCTCGGCAATGGCTTCCTTGGGAAAGCGGTGCTCGCGGTCCCAGTCGGCGGCGAAAGGCTTGAGGCGCTCCTGGGCGAATTGCCGGGCCGCGTCGCTGATCTGCAGTTGTTCGTCATTGGGCAACATCGGGATTCCTCGTTACAGGCATTCAACGGCCATGGCCGTGGCTTCACCACCGCCGATACAGATCGCGGCCACGCCACGCTTGAGGCCTTTCTGGCGCAGGGCCGACAGCAGGGTCACCAGGATCCGCGCACCGGAAGCGCCGATCGGGTGGCCCAGGGCGCAAGCGCCGCCGTGCACGTTGACCTTGGCGTGGGGGATTTCCAGCTTGCTCATGGTGACCAGGCTGACCACGGCGAAGGCTTCGTTGATCTCGAACAGGTCGACCTCGTTCAACGACCAGCCGGTCTTCTTCATCAGCCGCTCGATGGCACCCACCGGGGCCACCGGGAACAGCCCGGGGGTATCGGCGAAGGCCGCGTGGCCGTGGATCACTGCCAGGGGCTTGAGGCCGCGCTTGTCAGCTTCGGAGCGGCGCATCAGCACCAGGGCCGCGGCGCCGTCGGAGATCGAGCTGGAGTTGGCCGCAGTCACGGTGCCACCGTCGCGGAACGCCGGTTTCAAGGTGGGGATCTTGTCCAGCTTGGCCTTGGGCGGCTGCTCGTCGTCGCTGATCAGCTTCGACTCCTTGCCGACCATCACCTGCAGGGGAACGATCTCGTCCTTGAACAGGCCATCCTTGATCGCCTGTTGGGCACGGGTCAGGGAAGCCACGGCGAAATCGTCCTGGGCCTGGCGGGTAAAGCCGTTGGCCTCGGCGCAATCCTCGGCGAAGGTGCCCATCAGGCGGCCCTTGTCGTAGGCGTCTTCCAGGCCGTCGAGGAACATGTGGTCCAGCACCTTGCCGTGGCCCATGCGGTAGCCGCTGCGAGCGCGGTCCAGCAGGTACGGGGCGTTGGACATGCTTTCCATGCCACCGGCGATCACCACCTCGGCACTGCCGGCCAGCAGCATGTCGTGGGCCAGGATGGTGGCCTCCATGCCGGAACCGCACATCTTGTTCAGGGTGGTGCAGCGGGTACCCTTGTCCAGGCCGGCGCCCAGGGCGGCCTGACGGGCCGGGGCCTGGCCGAGGCCGGCGGACAGCACGCAGCCGAACAGCACTTCTTCGACCGCCTGCGGTGCAATGCCGGCGCGCTGGACTGCGGCGCGAATGGCTTCGCTCCCCAGTTGCGGCGCGCTGAGGCCTTTGAGGTCCCCCTGGAAACCGCCCATGGGGGTACGGACGGCGCTGACGATGACAATCGGATCTTGGGCAATGGACATGATGAATCCTCCTTACTTGGCGGCCATGCGCAAGGCGCCGTCGAGACGGATCACCTCGCCGTTGAGCATGCTGTTTTCAATGATGTGCCGCACCAGCGCTGCGTACTCGGCGGGCTTGCCCAGGCGTGGCGGGAATGGCACGCCGGCGGCCAGGCCGGCCCGCACTTCGTCGCTCATGCCGGCCATCATCGGGGTTTCGAAAATACCCGGGGCGATGGTCATCACCCGGATGCCGAAGCGTGCCAGCTCCCGGGCCACCGGCAGGGTCAGGCTGGCGATGGCGCCCTTGGAGGCAGCGTAGGCCGCCTGGCCGATCTGCCCGTCGAAGGCGGCGATGGACGCCGTGTTGATGATCACCCCGCGCTCGCCGTCGGCATTGGCCGGGCTTTCGGCAATGGCTGCTGCTGCCAGGCGCAGCAGGTTGAAGCTGCCGATCAGGTTGACGTTGATCACCTGGCTGAAGCTGGCCAGGGCGTGGGGGCCGTTCTTGCCGAGGATTTTCTCGCCACGCACGATGCCGGCGCAGTTGACCAGGCCGTTGAGCCCGCCAAAGGCCTTGACCGTGGCCTGCACCGCCGCTTCGGCCGCGGCTTCCTGGCTGATGTCGGCCACCACGCTCTGGCAGCCCAGCTGCTGGGCCTTGGCCGCCACGGCCTCGGCATTGAGGTCCACCAGCATCACCCTGGCGCCGGCGGCGACCAGCATTTCGGCGCTGGCGGCTCCCAGGCCGGAAGCGCCGCCACTGACGAGAAACACCTGGTTTGCAATGTCCATCATTCAAATCCTGTTCATGCGGTAGCTGTTGACGCCGCGGCCTCTTGAGCCTTGGCGATTTCCTGGTTGCGCAAGATAAAGCGCTGCAATTTGCCGCTTGGGGTCTTCGGCAATTCGCTGACAAATTCGATTTCACGGGGGTAGGAATGGGCCGCCAGGCGCTTGCGCACGTGCTGGCGCAACTCCTCTGCCAGCTCATCGGTGGCGCGGTACTGCTCGCTGAGCACCACGAAGGCCTTGACCAGTTCGGTGCGCTCCGGGTCGGGCTTGCCCACCACCGCCGCTTCCACCACGGCCGGGTGTTCGATCAGTGCGCTTTCCACGTCGAACGGGCCGACCCGGTAGCCGGAGGTGGTGATGACATCGTCGCTGCGGCCCACGAAGCTGATGCTGCCGTCCTGGTTCAACTCCACGGTGTCGCCGCTTAAGTAGTAGTTGCCGACGAAGGCCTTGGTCGGCACCCCGGCGTAACCGGCGAACCAGCACATGGGTGACTGGCTGCGGTCGATGGCCAGAATCCCCGGCTGGCCGACGCCCAGTTCCTGGTAGTGCTCATCCAGCACCACGATACGGTGGCCCGGCGAGGCGAAACCGGCGGCACCGACATGCACCGGGTGCTCCAGGCCGTGGTGGTTGCACAGCACCATGCCCAGCTCGGTCTGGCCGTAGTGGTCGTGGATCACCACGCCCAGTTGTTCGGCGAACCAGCGGATGACTTCGGGGTTGAGCGGCTCGCCGGCGCTGCTGACGATACGCAGGCGGCCCTTGATCGAACGGGCGAACTGGTCGCCGCCAGCGATCAGCAGGCGGTAGGCAGTGGGCGAACCGGTGAGGTTGGTGATGCCGTACTTGTTGATCACCCGGCAGGTGCTTTCCAGGGTGAAGGGGCCATCGTAGAAGGTGATCGGGTGGCCCAGGCCCAAGGGGCCGGTGACGCCGAAGTAGATGCCGTAGGCCCAGCCCGGGTCGGCGACGTTCCAGAAGGCGTCTTCCGGGCGCAGGTCCACGGCGTCGCGGGTGTAGGCCTGGAACGCGACTATGGCCTTGAGCGGTACTTCCAGGGCTTTCGAGGGGCCGGTGGTGCCCGAGGTGAACATCAGCAGGAATGGGTCTTCGCCGGTCAGCAGCACGGGCTCGCACTGGGCCGGGTACTGTTCCAGCTCGGCCCAGAAGCTGAAATCGCCACGCACGATGCCCTGGCCCTTGGCGCCTGCGACCGTGACGATGGTCGGGCACTCGGCGACTTCCGCCAGCTTGGGCCGGTTCACCGCGTCGCTGACCACCAGCTTGGCCTTGGAGCTGTTGAGGCGGTGCTCGATGGCCTTGGGGCCGAAGGCGGTGAACAGCGGCTGGTACACCGCGCCAATGCGCCAGGTGGCCAGCACCGTGATCAAGAGTTCGACATTGCGTGGCAGCAGCCCGGCGACCTTGTCGCCCTTGCCGACCCCCTGGGCCAGGAAGAAGTTGGCCAGGCGCCCGGCCTTGTCCTGCAGTTCAGTGAAGGTGTAGCTGGCGCTGCTGCCGTCCCGGCCTTCCCAGAACAGCGCGATGCGCCCGGGCAAGGCATGCCGGTCGCAGCACTCGACACAGGCATTGAGGGCTGAGAGCGAGCCCGCCAGGGCCGACTCCATGGTGTGCTGATAATCGAATTCCTTGATAGCAGACAGGTAGTTGCGCATTGCCAGAATCCCTCACTGTTCTTATTAGGATGGGAACCTCATGAAAATCAGGGAAATACTGGCGCCAGAGCCCTCGCGGAACAATGGTCAAAGCTATCAAGTTGCGTGACCGGTTTGGCCAAGAGCACGCCCCGCCACGGTTGGCGGCGGCACCTGAAATTGCCGTAGGAGCTGGCTTGCCAGCGAAGGCATCGGCCCGGGCGGTGCAAGGCTTGCGGGCCCTTTCGCCGGCAAGCCGGCTCCTATTGGGGGATGGGGTTACCGTCTGTGTAGGAGCTGGCTTGCCAGCGAAGGCGTCGTCTCGGGCGGTGCAAGGCTTGCGGGCCTCTTCGCCGGCAAGCCGGCTCCTACGAGAGGTGCGGGTCGTTGAGGATCAGGCTGCGGTAATGCCCGGGGTTGGAACCGGACCATTTGCGAAAGGCCTTGTAGAACGAGCTGGTGTCGGCAAACCCCAGGCGCCCGGCAATCTCGGCAAAGCTGATCTGCGGCTCGGCCAGCCAGACAATCGCCAGTTCCTTGCGCACGCTGTCCTTGAGGGCCTGGTAGCTCTGGCCCTCTTCCGCCAGGCGCCGGCGCAGGGTCGAGGCGGACATGCACAGGCTCTGGGCCAGGCTTTCGCTCTCGGGCCACTGCTCCCCTGGCAGTTGCCGCAACTGCTGCTTGATGCGGCTGGCCAGGCTCTCGGGGTCGCGGTACTTGACCAGGATGTTGGCCGGGGCATGGGCCAGGAAGCGCTTGAGTTCTTCCTCGCTGCGCTTGATCGGCAGGTCCAGGCAGTCGGCGGCGATGATCATCCGTGTGCGCGGCCGCTCGAAACGCAGGTTGTCGGAGAACATCACCCGGTAGTCGTCGCAGAAATCCGGCTGCGGGCCGCGCAGCTCGATGGCCAGGATCGGAATGCGCCGGCCCGCCAGCCAGCAGGCCACGCCGTGGACAATCATCCAGTAGGTGAAGTAGGTAAAGGCCCGCCGCGGCTCGTGTTCATCCTCCAGCAGGACGATTTCCGCCAGGCTCTGCTGGTGCACCAGCTGCGCCGGCATGCGCTCGAACATCAGCGTCAGAAAGCCCAGCACCGAGTCCAACCCGCTGGCCAGGGTCGGCTGGGCCATGGCCGAGCGGCAGAGAAAGGCCAGGCTGCCGGACTTCAGGCGGCGCGGGTCCATGCCGAAGAACTCATCGTCCAGGCGCCGCGCCAGCAGGCGCCAGAGCCGTGCATAGGCACTGGCCGGTACCCGCGCCGTGCCCTGCTGCAGGCCCGCCGGGTCGATCCCGACCTTGTGCAGCACTTCATCGGTGGCAGCGCCCGGGGCGCAGCTTTGCAGCAGTGCCTCGCGCACCAGTTGCATGGAGATGGTGTCTTTTTCCGACATCGCGGCCAACGGTTTACTCAATCCTGGGATGGCCATCTTAGGCAGTGACCGGGAAAAAGCCAGTGGGCTTTGGGCTAAGTGGCAACCCCTCCTGCCAGGCAAAACCAATACGCATCTGCAAGGCCGCGAACAGGCCCATGCGCCAGCGAGTCCCGCAGAACGTCTGCCCAAGCCAAGGGCCCTTTGGCGGGCCAGTGCAAAAAAGTATCAATTCAAGTGTCAGGGATGATTTGTCAGCACCGCGTTTGAGGGCTGTAATCAGCCCACCTTCTTCCTCGGCAGAGGAAGACATAACAACAATAACCGTCCTTCTGCAGCCCTCACCGGCGCAGGACAGGAGTGAACGATGAAACCCTGCAGCAAAGCCCTGCTCCTCACCACCTGCATGACCCTCAGCAGCGTCACCCTTGGCGCCCAGACCCTGACCATAGCCACCGTCAACAACAGCGACATGATCCGCATGCAACGCCTGTCCAAGACCTTCGAGGCCGAGCACCCGGACATCAAGCTGAACTGGGTGGTGCTGGAAGAGAACGTGCTGCGCCAGCGCCTGACCACCGACATCGCCACCCAGGGCGGGCAATTCGACGTGCTCACCATCGGCATGTACGAAGCCGCACTCTGGGGCGCCAAGGGCTGGCTGCAACCGATGCAGGACCTGCCGGCCAGCTATGAGCTGGACGATGTCTTCCCTTCGGTGCGCGAGGGGCTGTCGGTCAAGGGCACTCTCTATGCCCTGCCGTTCTACGCCGAAAGCTCCATGACCTACTACCGCACCGACCTGTTCAAGGAGGCCGGCCTGAGCATGCCCGAGCGGCCGACCTGGGAGCAGATCGGCGAATTCGCCGCCAAGCTCAACAAGCCCGACCAGGAGCAGTACGGCCTTTGCCTGCGGGGCAAGGCCGGCTGGGGCGAGAACATGGCCCTGATCACCACCCTGGCCAACAGCTACGGCGCACGCTGGTTCGATGAACAATGGCAGCCGGAGTTCACCGGGCCGGAATGGAAGAACGCCCTGAGCTTCTATGTCGACAACATGAAGAAGTCCGGCCCGCCGGGGGCTTCGAGCAACGGTTTCAACGAAAACCTGGCGCTGTTCAACAGCGGCAAGTGCGCGATCTGGGTCGATGCCAGCGTGGCCGGCTCTTTCGTCACCGACAAGAGCCAGAGCAAGGTCGCCGACCATGTGGGCTTCACCTACGCGCCGCACCAGGTCACTGACAAGGGCAGCGCCTGGCTGTACTCATGGTCCCTGGCGATCCCCGCCAGTTCCAAGGCCAAGGACGCCGCCAAGACCTTCAGTGCCTGGGCCACTTCCAAGCAGTACGCGGCCCTGGTGGCCGAGAAGGATGGCATCGCCAATGTGCCGCCGGGCACCCGCGCCTCCACCTACAGCGAGGCCTACATGCAGGCCGCGCCGTTCGCCAGGGTCACCCTGGAATCGCTGAAGGTCGCCGACCCGAGCAAGCCCACCCTAAAGCCCGTGCCCTACGTCGGCATCCAACTGGTAACCATCCCCGAGTTCCAGGCCATTGGCACCCAGGTCGGCAAGTTGTTTTCCGCCGCCCTGATCGGCCAGACCACGGTGGACCAGGCCCTGGCGGCCGCGCAGCAGAGCACCGAACGGGAAATGAAACGCGCCGGCTACCCGAAATAACCCGGCTCTCCCTGTAGGAGCCGGCTTGCCGGCGAAGAGGCCCTTGAGTCTTGCGCAGTGTTCAAGGGCGCCTTCGCTGGCAAGCCAGCACCTACGGGCAGCCCGGCCGTGCCAGCGCCGTGTCGCGCCCCCCTGTACCCAACTGGTTGTGACCCTTATGAATACCTCGACTGCCAAGCTGCATGTGCAACCGCAGGCGGCGCCTCGCAAAAGCCGCCTGGCCAACCCCGGCTGGTTCCTGGTCAGCCCCTCGGTGGCGCTGTTGCTGCTGTGGATGATCGTGCCCCTGGGTATGACCCTGTACTTTTCAGTGATCCGCTACAACCTGCTGTACCCCGGCGAGAACCAGTTCGTCGGCCTGGAGAACTTCAGCTACTTCCTCAGTGATTCGGGCTTTGTGCCCGGGGCCACCAACACCCTGTTGCTGGTGGGCAGCGTACTGCTGATCAGCGTGGTGTTCGGGGTACTGATCAGCGCCCTGCTGGAGGCCAGCGAGTTCCTCGGCCGGGGCATCGTCCGGGTGCTGCTGATCTCGCCGTTCTTCATCATGCCCACGGTGGGCGCGCTGATCTGGAAGAACCTGATCTTCCACCCGGTGTCGGGGATCCTCGCCGCGCTGTGGAAACTGTTCGGCGCCCAGCCGGTGGACTGGCTGGCGCACTACCCGCTGCTGTCGATCATCGTCATCGTTTCCTGGCAGTGGCTGCCGTTCGCCATCCTGATCCTGATGACCGCCATGCAGTCCCAGGACCAGGAACAAAAGGAAGCCGCGCGCCTCGATGGTGCCGGGCCCATCGCCATCTTCTGGCACCTGACCCTGCCGCACCTGGCCCGGCCGATTGCCGTGGTGGTGATGATCGAGACCATCTTCCTGCTGTCGGTGTTCGCCGAGATCTTCACCACCACCAACGGTGGCCCGGGCTACGCCTCCACCAACCTGGCGTACCTGATCTACAACCAGGCCCTGGTGCAGTTCGACGTCGGCATGGCTTCGGCCGGCGGGCTGATCGCCGTGGTCATCGCCAACATCGCCGCGATCATCCTGGTGCGGATGATCGGCAAAAACCTGACTGACCAGAGCTGAGGTGGCCGCCATGACCCTGCAACAATCCCGACGCCTGCAAAGCCTGCTACTGGGCACCCTGGCCTGGGCCATCGCGATCCTGATCTTCTTCCCGATCTTCTGGATGGTGCTGACCAGCTTCAAGAGCGAGATCGACGCCTTTGCCACGCCGCCGCAATTCATCTTCACGCCAACGCTCGAGAACTACCTGCACATCAACGAGCGCAGCAACTACCTGGCCTTCGCCTGGAACTCGGTGGTGATTTCCTTCAGCGCGACCGCCCTGTGCCTGCTGATCGCGGTGCCGGCGGCCTACTCCATGGCCTTCTTTGAAACCCGCAACACCAAGCGCACCCTGCTGTGGATGCTCTCCACCAAGATGCTGCCGCCGGTGGGCGTGCTGATGCCCATCTACCTGCTGGCCAAGAGCTTCGGCCTGCTGGATACGCGCATCGCGCTGATCGTGATCTACACCCTGATCAACCTGCCGATCGTGGTGTGGATGGTTTACACCTACTTCAAGGACATCCCCCGGGACATCCTCGAAGCCGCCCGCCTGGACGGCGCCACCCTGGCCCAAGAGATGCTGCGGGTACTCATGCCCATTGCCAAGGGCGGCCTGGCCTCCACCGCGCTGTTGTCACTGATCCTGTGCTGGAACGAAGCCTTCTGGTCGCTCAACCTGACCTCCTCCAACGCCGCCCCGCTGACCGCGCTGATCGCCTCCTATTCCAGTCCCGAAGGGCTGTTCTGGGCCAAGCTCTCGGCGGTCTCGACCCTGGCCTGCGCGCCGATCCTGATCTTCGGCTGGATCAGCCAGAAGCAGCTCGTACGCGGCCTGTCCTTTGGCGCGGTGAAGTAACTCTGAAATTGCGGAGACATCCCATGGCTCACCTGAAAATCAGCAACCTGCAAAAAGGCTTCGAAGGCTTCGAGATCATCAAAGGCATCGACCTTGAAGTGAACGACAAGGAATTCGTGGTGTTCGTCGGCCCCTCGGGCTGCGGCAAGTCCACCCTGCTGCGGCTGATCGCCGGGCTGGAGGAAGTCAGCGGCGGCAGCATCGAGCTGGACGGGCGCGACATCACCCAAGTCAGCCCGGCCAAGCGCGACCTGGCCATGGTGTTCCAGACCTACGCCCTGTACCCGCACATGAGCGTGCGCAAGAACATGTCCTTCGCCCTGGACCTGGCGGGGGTCGACAAGGCCCTGGTGCAGCAGAAGGTCGACGAAGCGGCGCGCATCCTGGAACTGGGGCCGATGCTTGAACGCAAGCCCAAGCAGCTGTCCGGCGGCCAGCGCCAGCGCGTGGCCATTGGCCGCGCCATTGTGCGCAACCCGAAGATCTTCCTGTTCGACGAACCGCTGTCCAACCTCGATGCCGCCCTGCGGGTACAGATGCGCCTGGAACTGGCGCGCCTGCACAAGGAACTGCAGGCCACCATGATCTACGTGACCCACGACCAGGTGGAAGCCATGACCCTGGCAGACAAGGTGGTGGTGCTCAATGGTGGCCGGGTGGAACAGGTGGGCTCGCCCCTGGAACTCTACCATCGCCCGGCCAACCTGTTTGTCGCAGGCTTTCTCGGCACGCCGAAGATGGGCTTTCTCAAGGGCCGCATCAGCCACGTCGACGGCCAGGGCTGCGAGGTCCAGCTGGATGCCGGGGCACGCCTGCGCCTGGAGCAGAGCGGTGCGCAACTGAGCCCGGGCAGCGAGGTGACCCTGGGCATCCGCCCCGAGCATCTGGAGCTGGGCGAGCCCGGCCCGGGCAGCCTGGCAGTCACCAGCGACGTGGCCGAGCGCCTGGGCAGCGACACCTTCTGCCATGTCCGCAGCAGTTGCGGTGAAGCCCTGACCCTGCGTATCCGCGGTGACCTGGCGAGCCGCTACGGCGAACAGCTGCACCTGCACCTGGCCCCCCAGCACTGCCATCTATTCGATGCCCAGGGGGTCGCCGTGTCCCGCCCCCTGCGCGCCGCCGCCTGATCCCAGAGAGCCCTGCATGAAACTCAAACGCTTGAACCTCAGCCAACTGCCGCCCCAGGTGCGGGTACCCGCCTACACCGTCACCGCCACCCGCCAGGGCATCGCGCACATTGGCGTCGGCGGCTTTCACCGGGCCCACCAGGCCTATTACACCGATGCCCTGATGAACCTGGGCCAGGGCCTGGACTGGAGCATCTGCGGGGTCGGCCTGCGCTCCGAAGACCGCCGCGCGCGGGACGATCTGGCCGGCCAGGACTACCTCTACACCCTGTACGAGCTGGGCGATGGCGACGGCCACGAGGTGCGGGTGATCGGCGCCATCAGCCAGATGCTGCTGGCCGAGGACGACGCCCAGGCGCTGATCGACAAGCTGGCCAGCCCGGAGATCCGCATCGTCTCCCTGACCATCACCGAGGGCGGCTACTGCATCGACGACAGCACGGGCGAGTTCATGCTGCACCTGCCGCAGATCCAGCACGACCTGGCCCATCCGCAACAGCCGCGCACGGTATTCGGCTTTCTCTGCGCGGCCCTGGCCCTGCGCCGGGCCGCGGGGATCCCGGCCTTCACCCTGATGTCCTGTGACAACCTGCCCCACAACGGCGCGGTGACCCGCAAGGCGCTGCTGGCCTTCGCCGCCCGCCGCGACGCCGACCTGCATGACTGGATCGAGCGCCACGTGAGCTTTCCCAACGCCATGGTCGACCGCATCACTCCCATGACCAGCACCGCCCACCGCCTGCAACTGCACGATGAGCACGGCATCGACGATGCCTGGCCGGTCGTCTGCGAGCCCTTTGTGCAGTGGGTCCTGGAAGACAAGTTCTGCAATGGCCGGCCGGCCTGGGAACAGGTCGGCGTGCAGTTCACCGACGACGTCACGCCCTATGAAGAGATGAAGATCAAGCTGCTCAACGGCAGCCACCTGGCCCTGACCTACCTGGGCTTTCTCAAGGGCTACCGCTTCGTCCACGAAACCATGAACGACCCGCTGTTCGTCGCCTACATGCGCGCCTACATGGACCTGGACGTAACCCCGCAACTGGCGCCGGTACCGGGCATCGACCTGGCGGCCTACAAGGACACCCTGGTCCAGCGCTTCTCCAACCAGGCGATCGCCGATCAACTGGAGCGGGTGTGCAGCGACGGTTCGTCGAAGTTTCCCAAGTTCACCGTACCTACCATCAACCGGCTGATCGCCGATGGCCGTGATACTGAGCGTGCGGCCCTGGTGGTGGCGGCCTGGGCCCTGTACCTCAAGGGCGTGGACGAGAATGGCCTGAGCTACCGGGTTCCCGACCCGCGGGCCGAGTTCTGCCAGGCCCTGGTGGCCGACGATACCTTGCTGACCCAGCGTTTGCTGGCGGTGGAAGAAATCTTCGGCTCGGCGATTCCCCATTCCAGCGCGTTTGTCGATGCTTTCGAGCGCTGCTTCAACAGCTTGCGCGAACATGGCGTGAGCAAGACGCTGGAGCGGTTGTTGGCCAGGCCCGTGTAGCCGCTGCCGCAGGCTCGGCAGCGGCTACAGCTCGACAGTAATCACCCACACCAGGAGCGACGATGACTCAACCCGCGCTTTTTCTCGGCCTCGACTGCGGCACCCAGGGCACCAAGGCGCTGATCCTCGACAGCCGGAGCGGCACCGTCCTGGGCCGGGGCGCTGCGCCCCACAGCCTGATCAGCGGCGCCAATGGCTGCCGCGAACAGGATCCCGCGCAGTGGCTGCAAGCCTGCACCAGCGCCACCCGGCAGGCCTTGCAGGCGGCCGGGGTGGATGGCCGGCAGGTGCTCGGTGTCGGGGTTTGCGGCCAGCAGCACGGTCTGGTGCTGCTGGATGACCAGGGCCAGGTGCTGCGCCCGGCCAAGCTGTGGTGCGATACCCAAAGCAGCGCCGAAAACCAGCGCCTGCTGGACTGGCTGGGGGGCACCCAGGGCTCCCTGGAGCGCCTGGGGCTGGCCATTGCCCCGGGCTACACGGTGTCAAAACTACTCTGGACCCGGGAGCAGCACCCGGAGCTGTTCCAGCGCATTGCGCATATCCTGCTGCCCCACGACTACCTCAATTTCTGGCTGACCGGGCGCTGCTGCAGCGAGTACGGCGATGCCTCGGGCAGCGGCTATTTCGATGTGCGCAGGCGCGACTGGGACCGCGCCCTGCTGGCCCATATCGACCCCAGCGGGCGCCTGGAGCGGGCCTTGCCGCCGTTGCTCGAAGCGCACCAGCCTGTGGGCCGGATCCTTGCGCCGGTCGCCCGGCAACTGGGGATCAGCGCGGATGCCTGGGTGGCCAGCGGCGGAGGCGACAACATGCTGGGGGCCATCGGCACCGGCAATATCCAGCCCGGAATCATCACCATGAGCCTGGGCTCCTCCGGCACCGTGTATGCCTACGCCGAGCGCCCGTTGATCAGCCCCGAGCCTTCGGTGGCGACCTTCTGTTCGTCCAGCGGTGGCTGGCTGCCGCTGATCTGCACCATGAACCTGACCAACGCCACCACCCTGGTGCGCGAACTGCTGGGCCTGGACCTTGCCGCTTTCAACCAGCGCCTGGAGCAGGCCCCCATCGGGGCCGAGGGGCTGTGCCTGCTGCCGTTCTTCAACGGCGAGCGAGTGCCCGCCCTGCCCCAGGCCCAGGGCAGCCTGCACGGCATGACCCTGGACAACCTGACCCCGGCCAACCTGTGCCGCGCGGTGGTGGAAGGCACCACCTTCGGTTTGCGCTACGGCCTCGACCTGTTGCGCGCAGCGGGCCTGCACAGCCAGAGCATCCGGCTGATCGGCGGCGGTGCGAAAAGTCTGCTGTGGCGGCAGATGGTCGCCGATATCATGCATGCCCCGGTGATCTGCCCCCGCGAGGCCGAAGCCGCCGCATTGGGCGCGGCGATCCAGGCAGCCTGGTGCCATGGCCGGCAGGATGATCCGGACCTGGACCTGCAACAACTCTGCGAACGCTGCGTGCGCCTCGACCCGGGCAGTGAAACCCAGCCCCGGGCCGAACACGTGGCGGCCTACGAACCGGTGTACCAGCGCTATCGACAGCAACTGGCAAGCCTTTGAAGAGCGAATGACTATGTATCTGGTGTGTGGCGAAGCGCTGTTCGACTTTTTCAGCGCGGATGAGGCCGGGGCCCCGGCCAGTAAAGTGGCGTTCCAGGCGATCGCCGGGGGCTCGCCGTTCAACGTGGCGGTGGGCCTGCGCCGCCTGGGCGTCGATGTCGCCCTGCTGGCCGGGCTGTCCCGGGACTACCTGGGTCAGCGCCTGCGGCGGGTGCTGGAAAACGAAGGAGTGGATACCCGCTACCTGCGGGAATTCGACGCCCCCACCACCCTGGCCATGGTGGCCGTGGGCGCCGATGGCTCGCCCCACTACAGCTTCCGCGGCGAGGGCTGTGCCGATCGCCAGTTGCAAGAAGAGCACCTGCCGCAGCTCGACGCACAGGTGCGCGGGCTGCATATCGGCTCGTTTGCCCTGGTGGTGCAGCCGATTGCCGATACCTTGCTGGCCCTGGTGCGCCGTGAGCGGGGGCAGCGGCTGATCAGCCTGGACCCCAACGTACGGCTCAACCCGCAGCCGGATATCCAGCTGTGGCGCCAGCGCATCGCCGAACTGGCCGGCCATGCCGACCTGATCAAGGTCAGCGACGAAGACCTGGCCCAGCTGTACCCCGGGCAGGCGCCCGAGACGCTGATCCGGGGTTGGCTGCAAGGCAATGCCCGGCTGGTGTTCCTGACCCGTGGCAGCCAGGGCGCGACGGTGTTCAGCCGCGGGCATGGCAGCTGGTCGGTGGACGCGCCCCGGGTGGAGGTTGCCGACACCGTGGGCGCCGGAGATACCTTCCAGGCTGCGCTGATCACCTGGCTGACCGAACAGGGCCTGGATTCCCCCCAGGGCCTTGAACAGCTCGATCGCGAGCAGACCGACGCCCTGCTGCGTTTCGCCGTCAACGCCGCGGCCCAGACCTGCACCCGCACCGGCCCGGACCTGCCGTACCGACATCAACTCCCGTAGCCGCCGGCTTGCCGGCGAAGAGGCCCGCAAGCGTTGCGCAATTGCGGCTACCGCCTTCGCTGGCCAGCCAGCTTCTACCAGAGTCGTCGGTCAGAGCAGCGAGAAGTTGTAGCTGACGATCAGGCGGGTTTCGTCCATGTCGCGGGCGATCTTCTGGTAGTTGCTGCGGTAGGTGGCGTTGCGCAGGCGCAGGCTCACGTCCTTGAAGGCGCCGCTCTGCACCACGTACTTGAGCTCGCTGTCGCGCTCCCATTCGCGGCCTTCGCGCAGGCTGCCCGGGACCTTGATGTGGTCGCCGCTGACGTAGCGGGTCAGGAAGCTCAAGCCATTGAGGCCAATGGCCTTGAAGTCATAGTCATAGCGCAGTTGCCAGGAACGCTCCTGGATCGCAGCGAAGTCGTTGACCTGCACGTAGTTCACCAGGTACGGGTTGCTGCCATCCAGGTAAGGCATGGAGTTGTCGCCGTACATGCGCTGCCAGCCGGCACTGAACACGTGCCCGGCCACGCTGTAGCCGAGCATGGTGCTCAGGGCGCGGTTGTCGATGCCGCCGGCGCGCTCGGCGCCGGTGTCGGCACTCTTGAGCAGGCGCAGGTCGCCTTTGAGCACGCCGGGCCCCAGGGGCTGGTTGGCCAGCAGGCCGACAAAATGCTGACGGTAGATGTCTTCCAGCTCGGCGTAGTGGTACTGGCCGGTCAGGCGATCGTTGAACTTGTAGTCCACCCCATAGGTGTCGAAGTGATCCGCCGTGGTGTTGCAGGCGTAGCGCTTGTTCTTGCAGTGCACGCGGATGTCCTGGGCATCGCTGGAGTCCCGCGCGGTGTAGCGGTTCAAGCGGGCCGCGGTCAGGGTCAGGTCCTTGACCTCCCGGGAAGTCAGCACCGCGCCGTTGAACATGGTGGGCAGCAGGCGCCCGTCGTTGTACTTGAGCAGTGGCAGGTCCGGCAACTGGGCGCCGTACTTGAATACCGTCTGCGAGACCCGGACCTTGGCGGTCAACCCCAGCTTGGCGTACTGGTCCGCCGAGCCCCGCGGGTCGTGACCGCTGGAGGGCAGCAGGCCGCTGTTGCTGCGGTCGGGGCTGGAGTCGAGCTTGATCCCCAGCATGCCCAGGGCGTCCAGGCCGAAACCCACGGTGCCCTCGGTGTAGCCCGATTGCAGGTTGAGAATAAAGCCCTGGGCCGATTCTTCACGCTTGGATGCGCCCTGGTCGGTGCTGGTGTGGCCGTCGCGAAAGTCCCGGTTGAAGTAGATCGTGCGCGATTCCAGCTTGGCGCTGCTGTCTTCGAAAAAACCCGCCGCATTGGCCAGAGGGGCAAAACCCGCGCACAGCACGGCAGCGCCGAGGCCCAGCAATGGGCACGGATTGAGTAAGGGGAAAGGGGGACGCATGAACAGGCTCCAGCAGCAAATCAGTGACGCGAGGTAAAGAAAAAGACCCAGGTGAAATTCATCCAGCGAATCTGTGATCGCCAGCTGAATTGATTGAATCAATGAAGACCGGCAATGATGGCAGATAGCCCCTACCCTCCCAACCCGACTTTAGTCTGACGCCCGCCTGGTCATAACCGGCGCTACCCGTCCCGCCTTGCCAGCCATATCTTTGAAAAAACCGATCAATTTCAACAGTTTTCAAGCTGCAGAAAAGCGTCAAAAAAACTGTCCAACTGCTCAGCTTCGCCTTCGGAACCCAGGCTGCCATAGCAGGTAATATCAAAAAGGCATCAGTTTTTCGTCTTACCGCACTACCGTTCGTCGGTTTTTTCAGTCATTTATTAACAAAAACCAACTATTTGACGCTTTCCATGATGACCATCATTAATACGCTTAACTAATTGTTTTTAAACATTATTTTATGCATCGAAAAATAAACAAAACACAGCTGTCATTTATGTAACACAGCAAAACGTCAATTAAACGTCTCGACGTTATGGTAGTGTCAAAAAAAGAGCGTGATAGCGGCAATGTGCCATACGCCTTTTCAGAAGGTGAGAACCACCCTCACCCCAACACTCATCATGGACGAGGTCGTTCCCTTGGAAGTCAGCGTTTTTGGTACTGGCTATGTTGGCTTGGTGCAAGCAGTTGCCCTGGCCGATGTCGGGCATAACGTGGTCTGTGTCGATATCGACAGCCACAAGATCGCCCAGCTGCAACGTTCTATTCCGCCGATTCACGAGCCGGGCCTGGCGACCCTGATCGAAGAGAATCAAAAGGCCGGCCGATTGCACTTCACCACCCAGGCCAGCGATGCAGTGGGCCACGGCAAGGTGATTTTCATCGCGGTCGGCACTCCCTCCAACGAAGACGGCTCCGCCGACCTCGACCATGTCCTGGCCGTGGCGCGCAACATTGCCTGCCTGATGTTCAGCGACAAGACCCTGGTGATCAAATCCACGGTGCCGGTGGGCACCGCCGATCTGGTGATCGAGACCGTCGCCGAACAACTGGCAGACCTGGGCAAATCCGAACTGCGGGTGCACGTGGTCTCCAACCCGGAGTTCCTCAAGGAAGGCTCGGCCGTGGCCGACTGCATGCGCCCGGACCGGATCATCGTCGGTTGCGCCGACGACCTGCCCCGCCAGCAGTTGAGCGAGCTATACGCGCCCTTCAACCACAACCATGACCGCCTGATGTTCATGGACAACCGCAGCGCCGAGCTGGTCAAGTACGCGGCCAACGCGATGCTCGCCACCCGCATCAGCTTCATGAACGAGATGGCCAACCTGGCAGAACGCCTGGGGGTGGACATCAATGCCGTGCGCAAGGGCATCGGTGCCGACCCGCGCATCGGCTACCACTTCATCTACCCCGGCGCCGGCTTCGGCGGCTCGTGCTTCCCCAAGGACCTGCGGGCGCTGATCCACACCGCAGAAAGCCACGGGCTGGAACCGCACATGCTCAAGACCGTGCGCGACGTCAATGAGCAGCAGCGCCATGTGCTGTTTCGCAAGCTCAAGGCGCACCTGGGGGACAACCTGCAGGGCAAGGTCATCGCGCTCTGGGGCCTGGCCTTCAAGCCCAACACCGACGACATGCGCGAAGCCACCAGCCGCTACCTGATGCAGGCACTGTGGGAGGCCGGGGCCAAGGTCCAGGCCTACGACCCGGAAGCCATGACCGAATGCCGGCGCCTGTACGGCTACCGCGATGACCTGCAACTGTGCGCCACCCGTGACGACACCCTGCAAGGCGCCGACGCGCTGGTGATCTGCACCGAATGGAAGGCCTTTCGCGTGGTGGACTTCACGCTGCTGCGCGAGACCCTCAGGGATCGCCTGGTGGTCGACGGCCGCAACCTCTACAACCCGCAACAGGCAGCGGATGCCGGCCTGCATTACCTGAGCATCGGCCTGCCCTACCGTGTACCGGAGGCATTGCGCGCATGAATATCCTGATCACCGGGGCCGCCGGATTCATCGGCGCCCATACCGCACTGCGTTTGCTCAAGGATGGGCACCAGGTCACCGGGCTGGATAATTTCAACGACTACTACGACCCCCAGCTAAAGCGCGACCGGGTGCGCTGGGTGGAACGCCAGGTGGGGCACTTTCCCCTGCTGCGCCTGGACCTGGCCGACAGCGAGGGCCTGGAACGGCTGTTCGCCGAAGTACGGCCCCAGGTGGTGATCAACCTCGCCGCCCAGGCCGGGGTGCGCTATTCCCTGGAAAACCCCAAGGCCTACCTGGACAGCAACCTCAGCGGTTTCCTCAACCTGCTGGAGATGTGCCGGCGCTACCCGGTGCAACACCTGATCTACGCCTCGTCCAGTTCGGTGTACGGGGCCAACCAGCAGACCCCGTACAAGGTCAGTGACAACGTCGACCACCCGCTGTCGCTGTATGCGGCCAGCAAGAAAGCCAACGAGCTGATGGCCCACAGCTACAGCCACCTGTTCGGCGTGCCCGCCACCGGCCTGCGCTTCTTCACGGTGTACGGCCCCTGGGGCCGGCCGGACATGTCGCCGATCCTGTTCGCCGACGCCATCAGCCAGGGCCGGCCGCTGAAACTGTTCAACTACGGCATGCACCAGCGCGACTTCACCTACATCGACGACATCGTCGAATCCCTGGTGCGCCTGCTGGGCAAGCCGCCAGTGCGCGATCCGCTGTGGGACCGGGAACAGCCGGACCCGTCCACCAGCATGGCGCCCTGGCGCCTGTTCAACATCGGCGGCCAGCGCCCGGTGGAGCTCAAGGACTACGTGGCGACCCTGGAAAAACTCCTCGGCCACAAGGCCCAGGTGGAATACCTGCCGCTGCAGCCCGGCGATGTGCTCAACACCTGCGCGGATGTCAGCGCCCTGGAAAACCTCACCGGTTTCGGCCCCCAGGTGCCCCTGGAGGAAGGCCTGCGCGAGTTCGTCCAGTGGTACCTGAGCTACTACCCGGGCGCGGCGTCCTGAGCCGCGACAGCCGAACGTTTTTACCCAACCCCTGCAATGGAAGTATTACCGGTGGATATGGATAGACCTCTCTCATCGCCCGCAACCGAGGTGCCCGCCCCGCTGCACATCGACCGGCGCAACGACCCGTTCCGGCGCAAGGTCCAGGCCGCCATCGACCTGCAACAGCACGGCTGGATCACCGGCCGCGACGGCGGGCG
This sequence comes from Pseudomonas sp. GW823-FHT02C05, assembly GCF_058797595.1. NCBI lineage: Bacteria > Pseudomonadati > Pseudomonadota > Gammaproteobacteria > Pseudomonadales > Pseudomonadaceae > Pseudomonas > Pseudomonas sp. GW823-FHT02C05. The sequence goes on from NZ_JBXAJU010000001.1 coordinate 1,240,607, forward strand.
GCCCTGGACCCTGTCGCGCAGCAAGCGCCTGACCTCGGCGCTTTTGGCCGCGGTGCTGCTGGTGCTGCTGTCGCCGGTGCTGCTGGTCGTGGCCTTGCTGATCAAGCTCACCAGCCCCGGCCCGGTGTTCTTCGTGCAGTTGCGCACCGGTTTTCGCGGCCGCCGCTTCGGCATGTACAAGTTCCGCACCATGGTGGTCAACGCCGAGGCCCTGAAGGATTCGGTGCGCCACCTGAACAAGCACGGCGCCGACTCGGTGGATTTCAAGATCGACCGCGACCCGCGGATCACTGGAATCGGCGGTTTCCTGCGCCGTACCAGCCTCGACGAGCTGCCCAACCTGATCAACGTGGTGCTCGGCCAGATGCGCATCGTCGGCCCGCGCCCCACCTCGTTCCATGCCCAGACCTACAAGGAACACCACCTCGGCCGCCTGAGCATCTACCCGGGGATCACCGGCCTGTGGCAGGTATCCGGGCGCAGCGACGTGGATTTCGACGGCCGCGTGACCCTCGACATGACCTACATCTTCCAGCAGAGCCCCTGGCTCGACCTGAAGATCCTGATCAAAACCCCTTTCAAGGTCCTCAATGGCCACGGAGCAAGTTGAAATGGCGGCAGCAACCTTTGCCAGTCTGAAGATCCAGAGCCCCAGCGAAAGCAACCTGGCGGTGACCGTACTCGACCAGGAACTGCGGGTCATCCTGCTGACCGCGGCCAACCGCAACAGCGGCGTCACCAGCAGCAGCCTGAGCATGGCCAACGAACTGGCGCGCACCAGCCGCGGCCGGGTGCTGGTGGTGGACACCAGCCTCTCGGACAGCAGCCTGACCCGGCGCCTGGCCCTGGATGAGCGGCCCGGCTTCCTCGACCTGGCACTGGCCGAAACCCCGCCGCCCCTGGCCTCGTGCATCGAGAGCAGCGACGCGGTGAATTTCGACTTCCTGCCCCTGGGCCGCCGCCAGCAGTACAGCGAGCGCCTGACCCCGGAACTGCTGCGCGAACTGCTGCAGGCCCTGGCCGAGGAATACCGCTTCGTGATCATCGACGGCGACCCGGTCTACAGCAGTGGCGACATCCTCACCCTGGCCACCCAGGTCGACGGCGTGGTGCTGGTGGTGCGCAGCGAGGAAACCCGCTGGGAAGTGGCCCAGGCCGCCGCCCAGCGCCTGATCCAGGCCGAGGCCAAGTTGATCGGCAGCGTGTTCAACGCCCGCAAGTACTACATGCCCAAGTGGGTTTATGACCGTCTCTGACCGGCACAAGGACCGTGTAACCATGAACAAGCCAAGACTTTCCCTGCTGAGCCTGTCACTGCTGCTGGCCCTGGGCGGCTGCGTCAATCGCGAGCCGCAGCAGATGCCGGTGCAGATCCTCAGCGCCCCGGCCGACCAGGCCCAGCTCACCGAGGTGGTGCCCATCGAGCAGGTGCTGCGGCCCCAGGACGTGCTGGACGTGATCTTCCATATCGGCACCACCAGCCAGCAGCGCTACCTCGTGCAGCCCGGCGACCAGGTGGATGTGACCTTCCTCACCGCTCCGGAACTGGGCGGCAGCAAACTGGTGCTGCCCGACGGCAGCATCGACATGCCCTACGTGGGCAATATCCAGGTCGCCGGGCTCTCCGCCGAACAGGCGCGCCAGGTCCTGGAAACCCAATACGCCAAGGTGCTGAAGAAGCCGCAGATCAACTTTTCGATCTCCCACGCCATGGCCCAGCTGGACAACCTGCGCACCAGCCTGACCAACCCGGCCACCGGGCTTAGCCGCGAGATCGTCGTGGGCTCCGACGGCCGCGCCAGTTTCCCGCTGCTGGGCAGCCTGTCGTTGCAGGGCAAGAGCCTCAGCGAGCTGCAGACCCTGGTCAACCAGCGCTATGCCAAGGAGGTGGGCTCGGTGAGCGTCGATGTGCTGCTCAAGACCACCGCCTCCAACGAGGTGTTCGTCATGGGCGAAGTCGGCCAGCCCGGAGCCTACCCGATCCGCCGGCCGATCTCGGTGCTTGAGGCCCTGACCCTGGCCAAGGGGGCCGGCCCCACTGCACGCCTGGATTCGGTGGTGATCATGCGGCGCAAGGGCAACCAGGTCGAAGCCCGGGTCTACGACGCCGACGCGGCGCTGGACGGCAAGGCCCTGCAATTCGCCTACCTGCAGCCCGACGACATGCTCTATGTGCCCAAGACCCGCCTGGCCAAGGCCGGCGCCCTGAGCAAGCAGCTGGCGGACGTGATCATGTTCCAGGGTGTCGGGTTCAGCTTCGGCTACCGCGTCGACAACAAAGAAACGAACAACAACTGAGTTCCCTCTTGATGACCAAGATCGAAAACTACCTGCACGAGTTCCTGCTCGTGTTCTTTGTCAATCGGCGCCTGATCAAACGGGTGTTCCTGGGTTTCGCGGTGATCGCCCTGCTGCTGCCCCTGGTGCTCAAGCAGAGCTTCGAGATCACTGCCGAAGTCATCGTGCAGTCCAAGAAACTCTCGCAGACCGACGCCAACACCGTGCTCGCCCCGGACTCCGACAAGTTCATCCCGCCGTCGCTGGCGGACATGGAGACCGAGAGCAACATCCTGCGTTCACCCACGCTGATCCGCGACACCATCGACCAGTTGCGCCGCGAAGGCCAGTTCGGCGGCAGCGAGGGCCTGTTGACCCGGCTGATCGTCAAGCCGATCCGCAATGGCCTGATCGACCCCCTGCGCAACCATGTGATCAACCCGGTGCGCGGTTTCTTCGGCCTGGCCGTGGACCCGGTGCGCGATACCAGCCTGGATGCCTTCACCGACCAGGCGGTCAAGGACCTGAAGATCGGCACCCTGCCCGGCTCCAACGTGATCTCCATCGTCTACGCCAGCCCCAACGCCGCCGAAGGCACGCGCTTTGTCGAGCGCCTGCTGGCCAACTACCTGAAGAACCGCCAGGACCTGCAATCCAACGAACTGCCCGAAGCCTTCTACGAACAGAAGAAGGCCCAGTACCAGTCGCGCCTGGATGACCTGGAAGGCAAGCGCCAGGCCCTGCTGGAAGCGACCCACGCCTCCGACCCCAAGGAAGAGATCACCTTCCGCCTGAACGCCATCAACACCGAAGAGCAATCGCTCAACGGCTACCGCGACCAGGCACTGGAGAACCAGCGCCGCCTGGATTACCTGCAGAAGAACCTGGCTGCCGCGCGCAAGGCCGGCCTCACCGACTACACCTTCCCCTTCGCCTTCGCCAACACCGTGGACAACGTTGCCTACGAAGACCGCGAGATCAAGCAACTGGGCGAACAGCTGACCAACCTGGTGAGCCAGTACGGCACCACCGCCGACACCTACCGCGCCGACAGCGTGCCCATGCAGCAGCAGCGCGAGCAGATCGTGCGGGCCCGGGCGCAGTTCCTCAAGGTGGTGGAAAACCGCGTGCGCGAGCGCAGCAGTGACTTGCAGATCACCCAGTCGGTGATCGCCCAGAAGACCGCGCGGATCAACGACTACAAGGCGCGGGTGCGCGACCTGCAAGAGGTCCTGAGCAAACTGCGCCAGCTGGACACTGAAATCGATGCCTTGCACAAAGCCTTCTTCACCTACACCCAGCGCTACGAAGAGAGCCGTGGCGAGCGCCTGATCAGTGGCGAGCTGTCCAACGCGCGGGTCCTGAGCCAGCCTTACGAACCCAGCGAAGCGGCGTTCCCCAAGCCGATGCTGATCATTCCCCTGGGCCTGCTCACCGGCCTGCTGCTGGCCATTGCCCTGGGCTATGTCTACGAGTTCTTCGACCATCGCTTCAAGCACCCGGCCCAGGTCAGTGATCACCTCGGCCTGCCGGTGTTGATGGTGCTCAACGCGGTCGAGCAGCTCCAGGTCAACCCGTACCCGCGCTGGACCTGGCGCTGGGCCTGGCATTGGGCCAAACAGTGAGCGACCTGAGCATGGCCGCGCAGCCTATCGTGCACCTGATCCACAGCGGCGGTTTCTACGGTGCCGAGCGAATGCTGCTGGATCATTGCCTGGGCACCCCGGGGCAGCATCGGGTGGTGTTCATCAATGCCCCCGATGCGCTGCTGCAGCGTTTCGCCGAGGCCGGCGTGGCGAGCCACAACTGCCACTGCCTGCAGGAACTGCTGGCGCACCTGCGGCAACAGCCGGGGCTGCTCAACGCGCACAACTTCAAGGCCCAGGTGTTTGCCTGGGTCTGCGCCCGGCGCCTGCGCCTGCCCCTGGTCATGACCCAGCACGGCTTCACCCCGCGCAGCCTGAAACAGAAGTTCTACACCTGGCTCAGCCTGCGCCTGTGCCGCAGCCGCCGGGTGCGCCGGGTCGCCTGCGTGGCCCAGAGCATTGCCCTGCTGCACCTGGAGGCGGGGGTCGCCGAGGGCAAGCTGCGGGTGATCCCCAACGGCCTGCCGGAGCCGGCCCTGGAACTGCCGGCGAGCCTGGACGGGCCGCCGCTGCGCGAGCCCGAAGTACGCCGCGACGAAATGGAACCCTTGGTGGGTTTCGTCGGGCGCCTGAGCGCGGAAAAAGGCCCGGACCTGTTTCTCGATGCGCTGATCGGCCTGTGCCAGCAGCGCCCTGCGCTCAAGGCCGTGCTGCTGGGCGATGGTGAACAGAACCAGGCCCTGCGCGAGCGCATCAACGAAGCCGGGTTGGCCACGCGCATCCTGCTGCCGGGCTATCAGAACGACATGCAGCCCTGGCTCAAGCGCCTGAATGTGCTGGTACTGAGTTCACGCACCGAAGGCACACCGATGATCCTGCTCGAAGCCATGCAGGCCGGCACCCCGGTGGTGGCCTTTGCCGTGGGCGGGATTCCCGATGTGCTGCAGCACCGGCACAACGGCCTGCTGGCCAAGCCCCTGGACAGTGCCGGGCTGGGGCGCTGCATCGGCCAGTTGCTGGACGACCCGGTACTGGCCGGGGAGCTGGCCAAGGCCGCCCAGGTCACCCAGCGCAAGCACTATCACTTGCCCACCCTGGCTCGCCGCTGGGATGAGCTGTACCGCGTCGCCAGAGAGAGCTCCCGAGTATGATCGCCGCTCCGTTCCTGGGTTTGCTGCTGGGCCTGGCCGCACTGTTGCTGCTGGCCAGCCCCTGGCCGTTTCTTGCGCCGCTGGTGGTGGTCGGGCTGTTCGGCCTGGCGCTGCTGTACCGGCGCCCGGGCTGGGGCCTGCTGGGGATCTGCGCCCTGGTGCCCTTCGAAGGCCTGTTCAAGGACAGCGCGTTCTCCGGGGCCAAGCTGCTGGGCGCCTCGCTGATCCTGATCATGCTGTTCAAGCTGCTGCTGCGGCAGATCCCCGACACCCGCCTGCGCAGCAACCTGTGGCGGGCCCTGGGGCCATTCCTGCTGTGCCTGCTGCTGAGCATGCTGTACAGCGAGAACCTGCTGGTGTCCCTGGACAGCCTGCGGGAGCTGGCAGTGGGCCTGGTGCTGTTCTTCGTCACCCTGCTGATTGCCCGGGAAGTCAACCTGCTGATGCTCTGCCGCCTGCTGGCGGTGAGCGTGGCCATCACCTGTGTGATCGCCCTGGTATCGGCCAAGTACCAGGTGGGCGGCCGGGCCATCGGCCTGTTGCAGGATGCCAACTACTTCGCCCTGCTGATCGCCATGGCGGTGCCGCCGGCGATCTTCCTCGCCCTGCGTTCGCCCCATTGGCCGGTGCGGCTGTTCTGGGTCGGCATCAGCCTGACCCTGATGGCCGGGATGACCAAGACCGACTCGCGCTCGGGCCTGCTGGTGGTGCTGTTTACCATTGCCATCGGCGTCTGGCACTACCGCGACCGGCTCAAGGGCCTGCGGCCCAAGCACCTGGGCTTCGCCATGTTCGCCGTGGCCATCGTCATTCCCCTGGGCATTGCCGTGCTGCCGGCGGAGTACGTGGCGCGGATCCAGTCCCTGAGCATGCTCAAGTCCGGCGCGCACTCGGCGGACACCTCCCTGGGCCGGCGCACCTCCTACCTGGTGGTGGGCGGCCAGATGATCCGCCAGAACCCGCTGCTGGGCTCGGGCCTGGGGACCTTCCCGATCCACTACGCGCAGACCGGCTTTGCCAGCAGCTTCTCGGAAAACATGAACGAGCCGGACCTGTTCCGCCGGGCCCACAACACCTACCTGGAGCTGTTCAGCGAGCTGGGCATTCCCGGCGGCCTGAGCTTCGTGGCGCTGATGCTGATGGGCCTGCGCAACTTCGAACGGGCGCGCCAGGGCTTTCTTGCCCGGGGCCAGCGCGAACAGGCCGATATCGCCACCCACCTGGGCCTGAGCCTGTTGGCCATGGCGGTGTTCCTGCTGTTTCTCAGCGCGCCGAACCACAAGTACCTGTGGATCTTCCTGGCCCTGTCCAGCGTCCTGCGCCTGCAGGCAGAAGACGCTCCCGTACCGCGCCCGGCCCCGGCCTGACAACGCCGCGTGTAGCCACTGCCCCAGGCTGCGACAAGGCCCGAAGGGCCTTCTGGCCCCCAGGAGCAGCACCGACAGAACAGCAACACCGCGCCCTCACCCGGCGCCCACGACAACAACGCAATCTGGCCAAGGGAGGCAAAGATGCAAAGGATCAGCGTGATCGTGCCCATGTACAACGAGGCGCGTCACATCACCCGCACCCTGGACAGCGTGCTGCGCGCCGCCCGGGCGGCGACCCTGGACTGCGAACTGATAGTGGTGGACAACGGCTCCACCGATCAGGGGCCGCAACGGGCCCGGGAGCTGGGCGCGCGGGTGCTGCTGTGCCCGGGCATCGGCATCGGCGCCCTGCGCAACCGCGGTGCGGCGGTGGCCACCGGCGATAGCCTGGCGTTCCTCGACGCCGACATCGAAGTGCCCGGCAATTGGCTGCAGCTCTGGCAGCAGGCCCATGCCGAGCAGCGTGCCGAGGTCTTCGCCCTGGACTGCGCGGCACCCGCCAGCGCCCCCTGGTTCGCCCGGGCCTGGCAGCGCCGCAGCCTGGCCGGCGACCCGCAACCCCGGCTACTGCCGTGGATGCCCACCCCCAACCTGTGCCTGCAGCGGGCCTGGTTCGAACGGGTCGGCGGCTTCAACGAGCAGTTGCGCACCGGCGAGGACAAGGATTTCGGCCTGCGCCTGCACGCTGCCGGCGCCCGCCAGTTGAGCCTGCCCCAGCCCCAGGTGCTGCATTGGGGCTACGAGGCCAGCTGGGCCGAATGGGCCGGCAAGGAACGCTGGCGCCAGGGCAGCCACGTGCAATTGCTCAAGGGCAGTGGCCTCAGCCTGCGCCTGTTGCGCTTTCCCCTGTTGTGCCTGGCCTGCGCCCTGCTCAGCCTCGTGGCGTTGCTGTGCCTGCTCGCGGGCCTGCCCGGCGCCGCGGGCCTGTGCCTGCTGCTGGGGGCGCTGGCGCCCCTGGCCCTGGCCGTGCGCCAGGGCCTGCGCCAACGCGACCCGCTGTTCGTCCTGCAACTCTGGCTGCTGCACTGGGTGCGCCTGCACCTGGGCGCCCTGGCCCTGGTGCAGGCCCTGTTCAACCGTTCTGCCGAGAGACCTGACCGTGGCTAAAACACTTTTCTGGCTGTGCCTGCTACTGCCTTTCTATGCCTGGGTCGGCTACCCCCTGCTGCTGGCCCTGCTCAGCCTGTTCGTCAGGCCGCGGCCGGTGCAGGAAGGCGCGCCGCTGTCGGTCAGCGTGATCATCGCCGCGCACAACGAAGGCCCGCACATCGAGCACAAGCTGCGCACCCTGTTGCAGCAGGACTACCCGGCCACCGACTTGCAGATCATCCTCGCCAGCGACGGTTCCAGCGACGACACCGTGGCCACGGCCCTGGGCGTGCGCGACTCACGGATCGTGGTCCTGGACCTGCCCCGGGTGGGCAAGGCCGGGGCGCTGAACGCCGCGGTGGAACTGGCGCGCAACGACATCCTGGTGTTCACCGACGCCGACAACCAGTGGTCCCACGACACCCTGGGCAAGCTGCTGGCGCCCTTGGCCGACCCGCAGGTGGGGGCCTGTGGCGGGCACATGATCATCCCCGACCCCGGGCACAACCTGAGCCTGGGAGACAGCCTGTACCGGCACTACGAGGCCTGGTTGCGCCAGGCGGAAAACCGCACCGGCTGCATGGTCTCCGCCGACGGCGCGCTGCTGGCCCTGCGCCGCGAACTGTTCCAGCGGGTTCCGGCCGAGGTCAACGATGACTTCTTCATCAGCACCTGCGCCCCGGTGGCCGGCAAGCGGATCGTCTATGTCGAGGAGGCCCAGGTGCTGGACCAGGGCGTGGACGAAGCCGGCAAGCAGTACCGGCGGCGCCTGCGGGTCACCGTCGGCGGCCTGCAGAGCCTGGCCCAGCGCCGCGAGCTGATGAACCCACTGCGCCACGGCGCCTACGCCATCGCCCTGATCAGCCACAAGCTGATCCGCCGCCTGGCCCCGGTGCTGTTGCTGCCACTGCTGGTCAGCAGCCTGCTGCTGTGGAATGCCGGCGCCTTCTACAGCCTGGCCCTGCTGGCCCAGGTGCTGGGTTACGGCGCCGGGATCATGGGCCTGCTGGACCGCCGCGGGCGCCTGCCCAAGGTGTTTCGCCTGGCCGGTTTCGTGCTGGTGACAATGGCCGGCATGAGCATGGGCCTCTGGCAATTTCTCCGCGGGCAGCGCTATGCCCTGTGGAACCCACAACAGAACCGCTGACATGAACCTCAAACTCAACCTCAAGCGCCTGCTGGGCAGCGTCTACTTGCACAGCGTTGGCCGCGCCCGCCTCAGCGAAGCCGGGGTGGTGCTGATGCTGCACCGGGTGCTGGCCGACGAGCAGGCCGCCCGCCGGCCGCACCGGGCGCCACTGTGCGTCGGCCAGCGCCAGTTCGAGCACCTGCTGCGCTGGCTGCGGCGGCATTTCGACTGTGTGCCGCTCAATCACCTGCTGCAATACCCCGGCGGTGACCGGCCGCGCCTGGCCCTGACCTTCGATGACGGCTGGCGCGACAACGCCGAGGTGGCCTACCCACTGTTGGAGCGCTACGAGGTGCCGGCGAGCATCTTCCTCTCCACCGACTTCATCGGCAGCGCCCAGGGCTTCTGGTGGGAGTCCATCGGCGAAACGCTCTGGCTGCGGCCCGCAAGCGCCGCGGCCCGGCCGCTGCTGGAACAGTTGCAGGTGCTGCAACTGGCACCTGCGGCCGAACTGTTGCAGCCGGGTGACAGCGACGCCCGCAGCCGGCTCCTGGGGCGCTACCTGCAACGCTTGAAGACCCTGCCCGGGCCCACTCTCCAGGCCCTGGCCGACAGTTGCCCCAACGAGCACGGCCCCCACAGCCTGGACTGGGCCCAGGTGCAGCGCCTGGAGCGTTCGGCACTGGTGCGCTTCGGGCCCCACGGCGCCAGCCATGCCATTCTCACCGGCCTTGACGAGGCCGCGCTGAAAGCGGATCTGCAACGCTCCCATCAGGCGTTGCAGAACCATTGCCAGGCGCCGCTGGAGTTCTATTGCTACCCCAATGGCGACCACAATGCCCAGGTGCGCGCCGCCGTCGCCGGGCTGGGTTATCGCTACGCCCTGGGCACCCGCCCCGGGCTGATCGAGGCCAGTGGCAACCCGCTCCTGGCCTTGCCACGCATCGACGTCAGCCACGCCAGCGCCGCCCGCCCCGGCTTGCTGGCCTGGCGCCTGCTGCAGGGAGCCCGGGCATGAAGCGCGGCGGCTACCTCTGGCACCTGGCCCTGAGCATGGGCACGCGCCTGGCGATGATCGGCCTGCGGCTGCTGCGCAACGTGCTGCTGGCTCGCTTGCTGGGCCCGGCGGATCGCGGCCTGTTCGCCCTGCTCAGCACCCTGCCGGACCTGATTGCCGCCCTGACCAGCGGCGGGCTGAACACCGCGGTCGGCTATGAAGCCGCGCGCCAGCGGCCCATGGGCCTGCTACTGACCCAGGTGCTGGTGTACGGCTGCCTGCTGGCCAGCCTGCTGACCCTGGCCGGGCTGGCATTGATGAACACCCTGGGCAGCCAGTGGGAACTGAGCCTGCAACTGGGGGACCTGGCCTGGCTGTTGTTGCTGGCGGTGCCCATCACCGTGCTCAAGAGCGGCCTGCTGACCCTGCACAACGCCGATGGCCGGGTCGAAGCCTTCAATGCCCTGCGCCTGCTGGAATCCCTGGTGCCGCTGCTGCTGTTCGTCGGCCTGTGGTGGATCTGGCGCGACCAGCCGCTGTCGGCGGCCCTGGTCAGCTGGCTGGGGGGCACCTTGCTGGTGGTGGTGGTTGGCTGGTGCTGGTTGCGACGCTTCCACGACCTGGGCCTGCGCTGGCAGGCCGGGGAACAGGGCAAGCTGCTGCGCTACAGCGCCCAGAGCCACCCCGGGGTGCTGTCGCAACAATTGATGCTGCGTTCGGACTACCTGTTCATCGGGGCCCTGCTCGACCCCGCGGCCCTGGGCTGGTACGCCATGGCCAGCGCCGCCGCCGAGCTGCTGCTGATCATTCCCGAGGCGGTGACCACGCCACTGATGAAGCGCCTGCTGCAACAGGGGGCGGGCATCGAGCAACTGACCGCCCTGGCCCTGCGCCTGACCGCCACGGTGATGCTCGGCGCCTGCCTGTGCATGGCGCTGATCGGCCAGTGGCTGATTGTCACCCTGTTCGGCGCCGACTACGCCCCGGCCTACGATGCCCTGCTGGCCTTGCTGCCCGGGCTGTTCGGCCTGTGCTACGCGAGCATCCTGCGCCTGGACCTCTTGGGCAAGCAGCGCCCCGGCACGCTGTCGCTGCTGCTGGCCGGTGGCGCCCTGCTGAACCTGGCGCTCAATGCGCTGCTGATCCCGTCGCTGGGCATCGTCGGCGCCGGCCTGGCCTCGTCCATTGCCTACCTCGCGGTGAGCCTGGCCATGCTCGGCCTGTATTGCCACCTCAGCGGTGTGGCCTGGTACCGCACCCTGATCCTGTTACCTGGAGACATCGTCTACGTGCGCCAGTTATTGCGCCCTAAGGAAAGGCTTCAATGAAACCCTGTTCCCTGCTCGCCCTGATGCTGATCTCGGCGGCCACTGCCCTGCACGCCGCGCCCCTGCAATGGGGCGATATCCGCGACGGCAGCCTGTACCTGCAAGCCGAGGCCGGCGACACCCTGCACCTGCGCTGGAGCCCGGCCTGGCAGAGCGACGCCAACCAGGAGCAGCTGTACCTGCTGCGCCCGGACGGCCAGTTGCTGCAACAGCTGGAGATTCGCGCCGACCAACCCTACGGCCAGCGGGAAGTCCAACTGCCCGCGGCCCAGGGCGACTACCGGCTGCAGGTACCGGGCTACAGCTTTCGCAACTTCAAGGTCAGCCACGACAGCGCCACCCTGGCCCAGTTCGAACCGGCCAAGGTGCATTTCAGCGCCGACGTGCCCCGTGGCGTGGAGCTGTATTTTCGCGTGGCCGCCGGAGAGCAGGCGGTACTGGCGGGCAAGTATTACGGTGGGGTCAGCGTGCTCCAGGCCACGCGCCTGAGTGACCACCAGTTGCTGCGCCTGAAGCTGGTGGAGCACCCGCAGTACGGTCAGTTCGACCAGATCCCGCTGCCGGTGGCCCAGCAGGACGAGGTCTGGCGCCTGTCCCTGGGCGGCTCGGGCAAGGTGGCGTTCTGGCTCGACGGCACCGCCAACCTGTTCGCCCAGGACCTGCGCCAGTTGCACCCGCTGCAATGGACACCGGGCCGGGTCGAGCTGAGCCTCAAGCCGCAGATGCGCGGCCCCAGCCCGCACCTGGGGATCGCCCTGCCCTATGCCCAGCCGCCGCAGTCGACCTTTGAACTGCTGCGGGCCCTGGGGCCGCGGGCGGCCAACTTCTACAGCTTCGTCGATGTGATCCAGCAGGAACCCCAGCGCGAGCTGGGCTTTCGCCGGCTGTACCGCGAAACGTTCAAGATCGACCGCGACATCACCCTGCTGGCGGGCACCGGGCGCCGGGCGGTGCTGGCAGCCGACAGCCAGAGCTTCGCCGGCCTCGACGCCTGGCTGGCGGACAGCGTGCGCCTGGGCAACCAGGGCCTGCACTACCTGGCGTTCGCCGACGAACCCAACCTCAACTACCCCAGCTACGCCGTGTTCGCCAGCTACTTCGGGCGCATGCTGGAGCACGTCAAGGCCAACCCCGAGGCCCGGGCCGCAGGTGTGCGCATTGCCATGCCGGTCAGTTCGCGGCTGCTGGACGGGCCGTTTCGCATCGGTGCCGGGCAGCGCCGCGGCATCGACTGGGCGCGCCAGTTGCTGGAGGCCCACGGCGCCGATATCGACGCCATGGCCTGGCACGAGTGGATGGTCCGCGACCTGCTGGCCACCCGCCGCTACCGCGCCAGCGTGCGCGCCGCCGCCGACCTGGTGGGCCTGGATGACCTGGGCCGGCCGCGCAAGGCGCTGTTGCTGAGCCAGACCAATATCTCCAGCGGCCCGGACCTGAGCCCCTATCAGCAGGACACTCACTACGCCGCCCTGTGGTGGATGTCGGTGGTGGCCAATGCCTCCCAGGACGGCCTGCTGGACATGCTCAACTGGTTCCAGGCCGCCGATGAGCCCGAGTACCCCAAGGGCATGCTGGCCCAGCACGACGCCCAGCGCTTCAGCCTGAAGCCGGTGGCCGTGGCCCAGCAATTCATCCAGCGGCACTGGCTGGGGCAGGTCCAGGCGCTGGACAACCCGGCCTTCGAGGTGGATGCCCTGGCACTGCGCGATGGCCCGCGCCACAGCCTGCTGGGCGTGACCAAGACCCCGCGCGCACAAACCATCGACCTGGACGGCGCCGAGCAGATCTGCCAGGCCGGCCCGAGCCTGGAACTGCTCGGCGCCGACGGGCACAGCCGCTCCGCCGCCGTGCAGTGCAGCAATGGCCGGGCCCAGTTGCAGGTGCCCGGTGAAACCCTGTTTGCCTTGACCTGGAAAACCCTATGAGTCGCTTGACCGGCCTGTTGGCCAGAATCCGCCGCAAGGGCCTGCGTGGCAGCCTGCGGGTGCTGCGTGAACGCTTCTTCTATTACCACTGGGAACTGCTGACCCTGGAACGCTCCCTGGCCTTGCCGGTGCCCTGCCCCATCAACCCCGGCCGCTGGCCCCAGGTGCCCATCACCCGCGAGCTGCTGCCGGCCTTCGACAAGTACTTCAAGGCGCAACTGCCGGCCATTCGCGGCCTGCTGGACAAAGGCAGCCACGGCAGCGCACACCTGGATGAAGACGGCAACGTGATGATGATGGTGTGGATCAGTGAGCGCGATTACTACGACGACCAGTTGTACCGCTGCTGGATGCGCATCCCGCCGGGCTGCCTGTATCAGTTCGCCGGAGAGTGCGCGGTGCCGTATCGCGGCTCGGGGGTGGTGATCCTGGCGCAGAAGCTGCTTTGGGATGAATACCGCGAGCGCGGCTTCAAGGCCACCCGGGCCCTGGTCAACGTGCGCAACGAGCCGGCGCTGAAGATGCACATGCGCCTGGGGTTCCAGGAAGTGGGTGAATCCCTGCATGTCTACTGCCTGTTGCGCTGCCTGCACTTCCACCGCCGCCGGCCCTACCACCAGACACGCCTGCACCACCTGCGCCGCGGGCGCCTGGCACAGCAGCCCAGCGGTTCCAGCCCTATCGACAAGGAACGTTCGTGAGCCTGCGTTGGCAATGGTGCGCCAGCCTCTGCACCCAGGACTTTCCCGTGGCGGCCTATGAGCAACTGCGCCAGCAAGTGCCACAGGCCACGCCGTTCAATCGCTTGAGCTGGCTGCAGGGGGCGGAACGGGCCCTGGAACACCGGCACTTGCAGATACTCCTGGGCTGGCACGGCCAGCGCCTGGTGCTCTGCCTGCCGCTGACCCTGGGCCGCGAAACCCGGGCCGGCCTGCGCCTGCAGGTGGTACGCCACTTGGGGCATCCGCTGAGCGATCGCCTGGCGCTGCTGGTCGCGGACCCGGCGCAAGGCGCCATGCCCGAGGTGCTGGAGCAGATCCGCCGGCAACTGCCCCATGACCTGCTGCAACTTCATGAACTGGTGGACGCCGAGCGCCTGCTGGCGCCCTGGCGCCGGGCCAGCTGGTACAGCGAACAAGCCCTGAGCTGCCGGGCGCCGGAACACCTGATTGTCGACAGCGACCGCGAGGAAGCCACCGGCACCTTGCGCTACGAGCTGCGCCGGGCGAAGAAACGCTGCGCGGAAATCGACGCTCGGGTGATCCGCATGGCGCCCCAGGCCGACGGCATGGACGGGGTGCTGGAAATGCTCCGCGAGGTGGAACAGGCCAGTTGGAAAGGCGTAGACGGGTTGGGGATCTTCTCCGGGGAGCTGCGCTGGCAATGGATGGCCAGCGCCCTGCGCGGCCTGGCCGCCGAAGGTTGTGTGCGGGTGGTGATGCTGGAACACCAGGACCGTTGCATCAGCTATCGCCTCGGCCTGCTGGAGCGCGGCCGCCTGTACGACTACAACATCGCCTTCCTGGCGCAATACAAGAACCTGGGTAGCGGCCGGCTGCTGCTGGATGAGTGGATCCGCTGGGGGCTGGACGAGGGCTGGCAGTGGGTCGATGCCTCGCGGGTCAGCCTCAGCCGCTCCAGCCATCAGTTGCATGAACGCATGAGCGGCCTGGTGGAACACCAGCGCTGGAGCTTCTATTCCTGGCGCCCGCGAGCGCTGCTGGCCGGTACCGCCGAACGCATCTGGCAGTGGCTCAAGCCGCGCCTCAAGGCCTGGCGCGAACGGCGCCAGGCCAACACCGTACAAGGATCCCGCCCATGAACCGCCCCCTGACTGCCGCCCGGGCCCACCGGGTCATCGTCAATGCCGACGACTTCGGTCTCGACCTGGACTACAACCAGCTGACCCTGCGCGCCTTCAAGCGAGGGGTGATCAGCTCGGCGACCCTGATGGCCAACATGCCGGCGTTCAACGACGCCTGTGAACTGACCCTGCAGCACGGTTTGCTGGGACGCATCGGCCTGCATTTCAACCTCACCTACGGCGCGCCACTGAGCCCGGCGATGCGCCACCAGCCGTTGTTCTGTGACCCTCAGGGGCAGTTCGACCTGAACCTGCGGCGCTCGGCCCTGCGCCTGCCGGCCGCGGCGGCCGAGGCGGTGCGCGAGGAGTTGCAGGCCCAGTGGCAGCGCTGTGTCGATCAGGGTGTGCGGCCCAGCCATATCGACTCCCACCAGCACGTGCACAACCTGTGGCCGGTGGCAGCCATCGTCGCTCGCTTCGCCGCGCAGCAAGGGGTGCCGGTGCGCCTGGCGCGCAATGTGGGGGGCAACATCGGGCCCCTCAAGCGGTTGTTCAAGAGCGCGCTCAACCGGCGTATCCGCTGGTTGTGCGGGGCCGGGGCCCAGAGCGTGTGCACGCCCAGGGACCTGCTGGAAGGTTTTCGCCCGCCCGGCGTGATTGAAGTGGTGGCCCACCCGACCCAGCTGGCCGAGGGTGATTTCGGTGACGATTACCTGCCGGCGCAGCAGTCTCTGGAGCAACTGCTGCAACAGGCATTGCCCGGGTATCAACGCATTGCCTACAGCGAGCTGTAAAAAACATTAGCTCCCTATGCAATTTAATCGGCAATTAATCCGGCAGGCTAAAAGTGTCATTGACCGCGCTAGCTCAGAACAATCTGAAGCGCTGCGCGGCAAGTTCTAACGCCTGATTGGCGCGGAACTGACGTAGCCTGCATCGGAGAATTGCCATGAACCTGCGTATCGGTTTGACTGCCACCGCCCTGCTGTTGAGTGCCCTCAGTGGCCTGGCCCAGGCAGACAGCACCACCGCCGTGCCCTACCACTATGGAATGCCGCTGCATGTGGGCAAAGTGATCTCGATGACCGAACCTGCGACCCAGGAGTGCAAAGTGATCACCGCCGACATGAAGTTCATCGACAACCAGGGCAAGCCCGAGGAAATCACCTACAGAAAGATGTCGGATGCGTGCATCACCGATAATTGAGGCTGTGCAACACACTCACGCGGGGCCGCGCTGCGGCCCCTCATCACGCCCGGTGCCGATCGGCAAGCCGGGTTTCGCGGCGGCCTGGCGGCCCCCTGTTGAATTCCCTACTCCCGAAGGCGCCTAGAATGCACGCCGCAGAGGGGCAACCTGGCGAGGGTTGTGCGCCAGGTCGTAGCGCAATTCGGCAATCAGCTCGTTGATTTCCCGACAGCCGTTGAGCTGCGAGGCGTCGATGCCGGTAACCACCAGGTCGACCCGGTCGGTTTGATGGTCGCCGAAGACCTTCACGGTCATCGACAGGTCGGGGCTTAGGGTGCATTGGCAGCGTTTGGGCAGAAAGCTGCTTTCAATGATATTTCGCAGTTCAAGGGCAGATAGAAACATGGCGACTCTCTCCTTTGTTCGAGACGGCCAATCAATAGGCAAACAACCTGACAACAATGACGTCCGTGTTCGGTAGTGATCCGGGCCCGGTCTTGATCCTTGCAGACGGAGCCAAGCTACAGACTAAGCCGCTTTCCCGAGGCTGCTAAATTCGATTTCGCTCTGAGCACCGGGTTTTTTCGCTTGGTTGGCTGCCAGCCCATACCGGCCGCCGGCCTATCCCTCCATTTGCGTGCAACTGGTCTTGTTTCAAGGTTTTGCTCAATCGCGGGCCTGATTGATAAAGCAGCAGGAAACGTGCCTGACCGGCAGCGCCACAGGGCCCTGCGAAATCGGCATGCGGCGCACGAGCAGCCGTGCAAAGTGCAAGAAAGCAGGCAGTTGGCCTTGCAAAATGCCCTGCTACCCAGGACGTTTGCATTGCGCCTCGGGCGCCGGTCAGAATGCCCGGGCCGGACTTTCCCCAAGGCGCCCACTCAAACGGGTGTATCGCGCTTTCAATCAGCCAGGAGGCTTCATGCGTCTGCTCCCCCTTGCCAGCGTCACCCTGCTTTCGGTTCTCTGCGCCCAGGCCTTTGCCGCCAAGCTCGAAGACACCGCGCCCTACCCCAAGGCCGAAGACGGCTTCACCCGCCAGGTCATCCACCTGCCCAAGCAACAGCACGAAGACCGCTACAAGGTCGAGATCCTCGCCGGCAAGACCCTCACCGTGGACTGCAACCTGCAGCGCCTGGGCGGCAAACTGCTAGAGAAGAACCTCGAAGGCTGGGGTTATCCCTACTACCGCCTGGACCAGGTCAGCGGCCCGATAAGTACGCGGATGGCCTGCCCCGACGGCAAGACCCGCGAGGATTTCGTCCCGGTGACCGGTGACGGCTTCGTCTTGCGCTACAACAGCAAGCTGCCGATCGTGATCTACGCGCCCAAGGACGTGGAAGTGCGCTACCGCCTGTGGAGCGCCGCGGACAAGACAGAAAACGCCCGCCAGGAATAAGCCATCCCCCAGCCGGAGTGCCGCCCTTGATTACCTGCCATGTCAAATATGTGATCGACCCCTACCAACTGGCCGAGTTCGAAGCCTACTCCAAGGCCTGGATCGCGGTGGTGAGGCGGCTGGGCGGCACCCACCACGGCTATTTCATGCCCTGCGAAGGTGCCAGCAACATCGCCTACTGCCTGTTCAGCTTTCCTTCCCTGGCGGACTACGAAGCCTACCGCCAGAGCGCCCTCAGTGACCCGGAAAGCGTGGCCCTGGTAGCGGCGGTGGTGCAAAAGCGCTTCATCCTCAGCTACGAACGCAGCTTCATGCGCCCTCTGCTGTCGTAGGAGCCGGCTTGCCGGTGAAGCTTGCATCGCTGCGCAGGGCGCCTTCGCTGGCAAGCCAGCTCCTACAACAGGCAGGTACACCGTGCACGCCCCCGTAGGAGCCGGCTTGCCGGCGAATGGGCCCTTGAGGTCTGCATCGCTGTGCAGGACGCCCTCGCTGGCAGGTCTGTTCCTACAAGGCGGCGTTGCTCAGGGCGGCGCGTTCGGCGACGTGGCGCAGGCTGTCAAAGTTGATGTTGGCGCCCGAGTCGATCGCCACCAGGGTCTGGCCGCGGACGCCGCTTTGCGCCACGTATTCCTTGATGCCCGCCACCGCCAGGGCGCCCGAGGGTTCGGTGATGGAGCGGGTATCGTCGTAGATGTCCTTGATCGCCGCACACAGCTGGTCGTTGCTGACGCTGATCACTTGATCCACGTGATGCCGGCAGATCTGGAAACCATGCTCACCGATCTGCGCCACCGCAACGCCGTCGGCAAAGGTTCCCACTTCAGGCAGCACCACCCGCTGCCCTGCCGCCAGGGCCTGTTGCAGACAGTTGGAATGTTCGGACTCGACACCAACGATGCGGATCTGTGGCCGTAGGTATTTGACATAGGCGGCGATCCCGGCGATCAGCCCGCCACCGCCGACCGGAACGAAGATCGCGTCCAGTTCGCCCTGCTGCTGGCGCAGGATCTCCATGGCCACGGTGCCTTGCCCGGCAATCACATGGGGATCATCAAAGGGTGAAACAAAGGTACTGCCGGTGCGTTGGGCCAGATCCAGGGCGTGCTCCAGGGCGAAGGGAAAGCTCTGGCCATGCAGGATCGCCTCGGCGCCGCGGCTGCGCACCCCCAGCACCTTGAGTTCCGGGGTGCTGGCGGGCATCACGATGCTTGCCTTGATCCCCAGTTCCCGCGCCGCCAGCGCCACGCCCTGGGCATGATTGCCGGCGGACGCGGTGACCACTCCGCGCAGCTTCTGCTCCGGGGTGAGGTGCGCCAGGCGGTTGTAGGCGCCACGGATCTTGAAGGAAAAGGTCGGTTGCAGGTCTTCGCGCTTGAGCAGGATCTGATTGCCCAGCCGCTCGGACAGCGCCGGCGCCGCCTGCAACGGCGTACGGATCGCCAGGTCGTAGACCGGCGCCGCAAGAATCATCTTCACGTAGCGCTCCAGCAACGCCATGTCGACACTGGGCTGGGGGGTGGCAGAACGGCTGGGGCGACTCATGGTGGATCTCCTGGCTGTGTACGAAGCCCGGGAGACAGAGAGAAAAAACCCGCCTCCAGGGCGGGTTGGGTGCAGTCGTCAGCAAGCCCGCCAATAAGGAATGGCGGTAATAATGCTTGGCTGGAAACGATATGCAGGGAAAGTCATGGGCTGGAAATTACTCGCGCCAGCAGGCTCCGGTCAACGCTTTTTTCCCGCCCCCCCTTGAACGGCGACGTCTGCCATCGGGCACCGTGGCTTGAAGCCAAATATACGAAACATATATGATTCGTATATTTCCTCAAGGGAGGCCCCCATGGGCATCGTCAAGATCTCCGATGAACTGCACGAGCAGATCCGCGTGGCCAGCGCCGCCATGGACCGCTCGATCAACGCCCAGGCCGAGTTCTGGATGAAGATCGGCCTGCTGGCCGAACTCAACCCTCACCTGGCCTACAACGACCTGATCAACAAGCTGTTGCTGAACAAGCCCGACCTGCTCAGGGGGCGCGCATGACCCAGGCCCTGATCAAGACCCCGGAACAACTGGCGCTGATGCGCGAAGCCGGGCGGCTGCTGGCCCAGGTGTTCACCTATCTCGACGGTTTTGTCGCCCCCGGCCTGTCCACCCTGGAGCTGGACGCCGCGGTGGAACACCTGATCCGCCATGAACTCAAGGCGCGCCCGGCCAGCAAGGGCCAGTACAACTACCCCTACTGCATCAACACCTCGATCAACGAGGTGGTGTGCCACGGCATGCCCCACCCCAAGGCCGTGCTCAAGGACGGTGACATCATCAATATCGACATCACCCTGGAGAAGAACGGCTACATCGCCGACTCCAGCAAGATGTACCTGATCGGCACTGTCGGGCCCAAGGCCCGGCGCCTGGTGGACACCACCTTCGAAGCCATGTGGGCGGCGATCAAGGTGGTGCGCCCCGGCGCCCGGCTGGGCGATATCGGCCATGCCATCCAGGCCCATGCCGAAGCCAAGGGCTACAGCGTGGTCCGTGAATACTGCGGCCATGGCATCGGCCGGCAGATGCACGAAGAGCCGCAAATCCTCCACTTCGGTCGCCCCGGTACCGGCCTGGAGCTGCGCGAGGGCATGGTCTTCACCATCGAGCCGATGCTCAACCAGGGCAGCGCCCGGGTTCGCGGGCTCAAGGATGGCTGGACCGTGGTCACCCGCGACAACGGCCTCTCGGCCCAGTGGGAACACACGGTGGCGGTGACCCGGGACGGCTTCGAGGTGCTGACCCTGCAACCGCAATGAAGGCCCCTACCAGGCCTGGCCGCGCCGCTTGAGCTCCAGGCGGCGGACAAACTCCTCCAGCACCAGGGCATAGAGATCGTCCTGCAGGTAGGCATCCTCGATGCCGGCGTCGAGGTTGGGGTTGTCGTTGACCTCGATCACCACCACCTTGTCGCCGGACTGCTTGAGATCGACGCCGTACAGGCCGTCGCCGATCAGGTTGGCGGTCTTCACCGCCAGATCCACCACCGCCCGGGGCGCTTCGTGGATCGCCAGGGTGCGGCACTCGCCGTTGATGTCCTGGCCCTTGGCCTTGTGGTTGTAGATCTGCCAATGGCCCTTGGACATGAAGTACTGGCAGGCAAAGATCGGTTTGCGGTTGAGCACGCCGATGCGCCAGTCGTACTCGGTGTAGAAGAACTCCTGGGCCAGCAGCAGTACCGAGTGCTCGAACAGCTCGGCGGTGGCTTCCATCAAGGCCTGCTGGCTCTCGACCTTGATCACTCCGCGGGAAAAACAGCCGTCGGGGATCTTCAGCACCAGGGGAAAACCCAGGCGCTCGCCGACCCGTTCGAAATCCTGCGGTCGCTCCTTGTAGAGAATCTCGGTGGCGGGCATGCCCAGTTGATGGCCCTTGAGCAGGTCGCTGAGGTAGACCTTGTTGGTGCAGCGCAGGATCGACGCCGGGTCGTCCATCACCACCAGCCCTTCGCTCTCGGCCTTCTTGGCAAAACGGTAGGTGTGGTTGTCGACGCTGGTGGTCTCGCGGATCAGCAGCGCGTCATATTCGGCCAGCCGCGAATAGTCCTTCTTCTCGATCAGTTCCACATCGATGCCCAGGCCCTTGCCCACGCGAATGAAACTCTCCAGCGCCCGAGGGTTGGAAGGCGGCAGCAGTTCCTGGGGATCATGGAGAATGGCCAAGTCATAACGGGCCACTTGCCGGGAGCGCGGAACCCGCCAGACCTTGCGGCTGAAACTGTCCAGGGAGTTGGCGAATTGATCTTCCTGGTCTTCGCGCAACTTATGCAGCGCCCCCGACTTGACGCCTTCGATGTGCCAACTGTTAGTTCGCTTGAAATCAACTAACAGAATCGGACAAGGGAAGAGTTCAAACAATTGCCGAGCCAATTCCTGCAAGGGCTCTATATGAGTTCGACCGAAGTAAAGGGTCAGCGTAAAGCCTTCGGTATCGCGGTAAAGATGATTGCTCAGGGCCTTTTCCAGGCTCTTGTCGAGATCATCCAGGGCCAACCCGTAAAGCGCCTTGCGGGTCAGTTCGCTGATGGTGCGCACCGAGGGAATCACCCGGTGGCCGCGGGCTTCAGCCAATAGCGAGCAATAGTAGCCATGCCCCAGGTACTTGTAGCTGCGGCACAGGTTGATCACCTGGACGCGCTTGCCGGGCGCGCTTTCGCGGCTGTGTTCGAGGTACTCCTGGGCCGTGAGGATGTCGTCGCTGGGAAAGTACGAGGCCCAGTCTTCCTTGCGTTCGACAATAATGATTACCTGGCTTGAGGTTTTGTCCAGCCGGGCAATATTAGTTGAGGAAGTGATTGTCGCCGGCAAACTTTGCCCGGATACTTCTCGCCAATGACCTTGTACCGCTGACATAAAGTTCGCTCTCGCTGAAGAACCTGACCCTTTCTATTAAGCACGAACTTTTTTTGAAGTCTCGTTTCATTACGCAACTTTTACGGCGGTCATATGGATCTTGTCTTTCGCACTGCAACCCTCGAGGACTTGCCGGCGCTGGTGGCGCTGGAAGAGCAATGTTTCACCAGCGACCGGCTGACCCCGCGCAGCTTCCAGTGGATGATCAGCCGCGCCCATGGGCAGCTGCTGGTGGCCGAACAGCAGGCGCAGGTGCTGGGGTATGCCCTGGTGCTGTTTCATCGCGGCACCTCCCTGGCGCGCCTGTATTCCCTGGCCATCGCCGAAAGCGCCCGGGGCCTGGGGCTGGGCAAGCGCCTGCTGCAACGCATGGAGGCCTGTGCCCTGGCCCATGACTGCGCCTACCTGCGCCTGGAGGTACGCACCGACAACCCTGCGGCCATCGCCTTGTACGAGCGCAACGGCTACCGGCGCTTCGCCCTGGTCCCCGACTATTACCAGGACCACGCCGACGCCCTGCGCCTGGAAAAACGCATCCTCCAGCACCGCGAGACCCGCAGCATCCGCGTGCCCTATTACCAGCAGACCACCGACTTCACCTGCGGCCCCGCCTGCCTGCTGATGGCCATGGGCGCCCTGCAACCTTCACGGCCCCTGGAGCGTCGGGAGGAACTGCAGATCTGGCGTGAAGCCACCACCGTCTTCATGACCTCGGGCCATGGTGGCTGCAGCCCCCAGGGCCTGGCCCTGGCGGCCTGGCGCCGCGGTTTTGCCGTGCGCTTGCAGGTCAACAGCAGCGGGCCGCTGTTTCTCAACGGCGTGCGCGACGAACATAAAAAGGACGTCATGCGCCTGGTCCACGATGAGTTCTGCAAGGAACTGGATGCCAGCGAAGTGCAGCAGGTGCTCGGCGGGCCGCTGGACCTGCCCGGCCTGTTGCGTGAAGGCGGCCAGCCCCTGGTGCTGATCAGCAGCTATCGCCTGACCCGCTCCAAGGCGCCGCACTGGGTGATAGTCACCGACTGCGACCAGGACTTCGTCTACCTCCACGACCCGGATGTCGACCACAGCCAGCACCGCCAGCCCCTGGACTGCCAGCACCTGCCGGTGAGTCACGGCGAGTTCGCCAAGATGTGCAGCTTCGGCAGCAGCAAACTGCGCGCCGCGGTGATCCTCTTCCCCCCGCGAGCCCACCCGTAGGAGCCGGCTTGCCGGTGAAGAGGCGCAGCCTTGCGCGGCCCCTGCCAGCGCCTTCGCTGGCAAGCCAGCTCCTACAGCAGCCAGATACGCCCCGCAGCCGCCCCCCGTAGGAGCCGGCTTGCCGGCGAAGAGGCCCGCAGCCTTGCGCGGCCCCTGTGGGCGCCTGCAAGGGAGCCCGGGGCTATTGCAGGCCGACTTTGTACAGCGTGCCCTGGTCCTCGTCGGTGAGGATGTAGAGGTAGCCGTCCGGGCCCTGGCGCACATCACGAATACGCGCCTTGAGCCCGCCCAGCAGGCGTTCCTCGTGCTCGACCCGATCACCGTTGAACTGCAGCCGGATCAACTCCTGGCTGGCCAGGGCGCCAATGAACACGTTGTGCTGCCAGGGCTTGAAGCGGTCGCTGTCATAGAAGGCCATGCCGCTGATGCCGGGGGACTTCTCCCACACATGGTGCGGCGCCACGGTGCCGGGCGCTGTCTGGCCCACGGCCTCGGGGATCGGCTGGCCGGAATAGTTGATGCCGTGGGTCGCCAGAGGCCAGCCGTAGTTCTTGCCGCGCTCGATGATATTGATCTCGTCGCCACCCTTGGGCCCGTGTTCGTTCTCCCAGAGGGTGCCGCTCCAGGGGTTGAGCGCCGCCCCCTGGGGGTTGCGGTGGCCGTAGCTCCAGATCTCCGGGCGCACCCCGGCCTGGCCGACGAAAGGGTTGTCATCCGGCACCCGACCATCCGGGTACAGGCGCACGATCTTGCCCTGGAGCTTGTCCAGGTCCTGGGCGGTGGGCCGGTCGTTGTTTTCTCCCAGGGTCACGAACAGGTAGCCGTCGCGGTCGAACACCAGCCGCGAACCGAAGTGATTGCCCGTGGACAGCTTGGGTTCCTGCCGGAAGATCACCTGGAAATCCTTGAGCCCGCTCAGGTCATCGCTCAAACGGCCACGGCCCACGGCGGTGCCGGCAGTCCCGCCCGCGCCGCCACCTTCGGCATAGGACAGATACACCATGCGGTCCTGCTTGAAGTCCGGCGACAGCGCCACATCCAGCAAGCCGCCCTGGCCCTTGGCCCAGACCTTGGGCACCCCGCTCAGGGGCGCCGAGAGCTTGCCGTCCGCGCCGACCAGCCGCAGGTTGCCCGGGCGCTCGGTCACCAGAATGCCCTGGCGGTCCGGCAGGAATGCCAGGGCCCAGGGATGGTCAAGGCCGGCAGCCACCGGAGTCAGGTTCAGCGTGCCCTGCTCACTGGGAAAAGCCTGGGGTGTGGCGGCCATGGCGGGCACGGCACTGCCCAGCAAGACGCTGGAGCACAAGGTGGCGATAAGGGTTTTACGCAACATGCTCGCTTCCTTTTGTCGATCGAGAAAATCCTCGGTAGCAGGTTTCGCACCTGCCGCCAGGGTGGCAGGACAGTGCTTCAGCGCCGGTTGCCGGGATCGCTGTCGCGGGGGCTTTGCACCCGGGGATCAGGGTTGGGTCGCTGCACCCCGCCACGCGGGTAGCCATTGCCGATGCCACCGTTCTCAAGGGTTGGCGGGCGACCGGTCGGAGCGGTGCTGGGGCCGCGCACGGGCGGGCTGCTGGGCTGGGTGCCCTGCATGCTGTTGGGGTTGGCGCGACGGATGGGGTTGCTGTAGGGGTCGTTGTTGCCGCTGCTGGGCAGGTTCTGCGCCAATTGCAAGGGGTGTTGATGGGTGGGAGGTGCTTCAGGGGCGCCAGCCCAGGCGGCGCCGCTGGTCCAGACCAGCGCGATGAGTGCGGCAAACCCGCGAGCCAGACAGTTCATGACAAGCCTCCTGAGGAGCGACAAGGTATCGAATTCGATTCCACGCTACGCCCAGGGTTCGGCTTTGTTAACTAAATAATCCTTCAGAACATGTAACACCCGGTATCCACGGTGCCTTCATCTGCAAGCGCTGGCTGGCCTGCGAACGGGCCCTTTGGCCGTGCCTCTGGCTCAAGGATACGTTCGCCGGCAAGCCCGCTCCTACACCGCGGGGGTGCAACGTCAGATATAGATGAACAGCAACAGCAGTGCAGCGAAGATCGCCCACTTTTCCAGGTAGTAGCGCGTGCGGTTGCGCTTTTTCAGTTCTTTGCCCCGCAAGCGGATCTTGTACAGCTTGTTGAAGGCACGGTTCAGGCCACCAGTCTTGTCACCGGCATCGTTAGGCGCGCCGGCGGCGGACATCACGGTACGGCTGAACCAGCCATTGAACGCAGCGGCCCAGCGGTACTTCATCGGCCGCTCGACATCGCAGAACAGAATGATGCGGTTCTGCTCGGTGGTGTTTTCCGCGTAGTGAATGTAGGTCTCGTCGAACATCACCGCTTCGCCGTCGCACCAGTGATAACGCTCACCGTCGACCTCGATGAAGCAGCCTTCGTTGTTCGGCGTGGAAAGACCCAGGTGGTAGCGATAGGAACCGGCATAAGGGTCGCGGTGACGAACCAGGCGCGAACCAGGCGGCAGCTCGGCGAACATCGCAGCCTTGATCGAACCGATACTCTGCACCAGCTCGGTGGTGCGTGGGCACAGCTTCATCGCCGAAGGGTGACTGTCGCCGTACCACTTCAGGTAGAAGCGTTTCCAGCCGGTCTTGAAGAAGGAGTTGAAACCCACATCGTTGTACTGGTCCGAGCGCTTGATCTCGCCGGCCTGCAGCAGGCTCTGGCCTTCGGCACGGATCTCTTCCCAGTGTTCCTGCAGCTTGTTCATCTCCGGGAAGTCGGCCGGGTCCAGGTACGGCCGATTGGGGTACTTGGAGAACAGATAGAGGAAGCAGTTGATGGGCGCCAGGAAGGTCGAGTGATCACTGAGCTGGCGGCCCAGTTTATGGCGCACGCGCCCCCGCAGGTGTACGTACGCAATGGATAAAACGTATACAGCGGCAATGATGAGTTTCACGGAAATCGTCACACGTCAGAAGAGAACATGCTGCGCCTCTGAAAGCCCGGAAGGCCAAAGGCAAATTGCAGCGTCTGAGTTGAAAAAAGCGTAACCGGCGACACTCTTCGTCGCAGGTTCGACCCTCGGCATCTGGCCGTCGGCTGGCATTTTAGCCACAGTTTGTAACCAATGGTTAACTCATATTTGTTAAAAGCTGCGCTCCTTTCGTTGAAAGATGCGGGTATTGCGCCGGCTGTTGATTCAGCTCAACAAAAGCCGCTCGGTGCCGGTAGCGACCCGCAAGGGACTGTGTTGCCGGGCCTTGCCGAGGTATCCTGCGCGCCGCTGCCCTCTCCTCTTCGGCAAGGATTCCCGACTTGATCGACCCCAATCTCCCGCCAACCCTGGTGCTGCTGCCGGGCATGGATGGCACCGGCACCCTGTTCGAACCGCTGCTCCAGGCCTTGGACCAGCATTGGCCGGTACAGGTCTTGCATTATCCCGGCGATCAGCCCCTGGGCTACCCGGCCCTGGTGGAGCGGGTGATGGCGCAATTGCCGACGAACCGGCGATTCATCCTGTTGGGCGAGTCCTTTTCCGGCCCGGTGGCGGTGAGCGTGGCCGCCCGCAATCCCGAAGGGCTGATGGGCCTGGTGCTGTGCAGCAGCTTTGTACGCAATCCGCGCCCGCGCCTTGCGCCTTTGCAGCCCCTGCTCAAGGTACTGCCGGTGCAGCGCCTGCCGTTCTGGCCCATGGATGCCCTGCTGCTGGGCGGTTTTTCCACCCCGGCACTGCGTCAGGCACTGGCGGCGGCGATCGCCCAGGTGGCGCCGCAGGTACTGCAGGCCCGGTTGCAGGCGGTGATCGCCGTGGATGTACGCCAGGCCCTGGCTGCCAGCCGGGTGCCGCTGCTGTACCTGCGGGCCCGCCAGGATCGCTTGGTGCCCCCATCGGCTTCGGCCCTGGTCCGGCAACTGCGCAGCGACGCCCGGCTGGTGGAGATCGAGGCGCCCCACTGCCTGCTCCAGGCCGCGCCGGCCGCGGCAGCGGCGCAATTGCAGCACTTCCTGAACGACCTGCTGGAAGCGGCTGCCATGCCCGTCAGGGGTTGAGCATCGTCTGCCCGCGCTAAAATCCCTGCCCCTGTGTCATACAACTGCTCGTTTACATATGCGACAATGCGCGCAAATTTCAACATGCACCCCGCACTCTTCGCTCAGCAACCTGGCCTCTTGGCCGGAATGTTGCGCTCGACGTACGCCCGCTGGCTCAGTTCCACACCCATACCGGTCCGACCTGGAAGGCTCCAGATCGCGCCCTGTGGATTTAAGGTCGGCGCTAAAACATTGGTAGGTAAGTAATTGATCTCCACAGCTAACATCACCATGCAGTTCGGCGCCAAGCCGCTGTTCGAGAACGTTTCGGTCAAGTTCAACGGCGGCAACCGCTACGGCCTGATCGGCGCCAACGGTTGCGGCAAGTCGACCTTCATGAAAATCCTCGGTGGCGACCTCGAGCCGTCCGGCGGCCAGGTCATGCTGGAACCGAACGTGCGCCTGGGCAAGCTGCGCCAGGACCAGTTCGCCTACGAAGAATTCACCGTGATCGACACCGTGATCATGGGCCACGAGGAGCTGTGGAAGGTCAAGGCCGAGCGCGATCGCATCTACTCGCTGCCGGAAATGACCGAAGAAGACGGCATGGCCGTGGCCGAACTGGAAACCGAATTCGCCGAGATGGACGGCTACACCGCCGAGTCCCGCGCCGGTGAGCTGCTGCTGGGCCTGGGCATTCCCCTTGAACAGCATTTCGGCCCGATGACCGAAGTCGCGCCAGGCTGGAAACTGCGAGTTCTGCTGGCCCAGGCGCTGTTCTCCGATCCGGAAGTGCTGCTGCTGGACGAACCGACCAACCACCTGGACATCAACACCATCCGCTGGCTGGAAAACATCCTCACGGCGCGTAACAGCACCATGATCATCATTTCCCACGACCGGCACTTCCTCAACAGTGTCTGCACCCACATGGCCGACCTGGACTACGGCGAGCTGCGCCTGTTCCCGGGCAACTACGACGAGTACATGATCGCCGCGACCCAGTCCCGCGAGCAGTTGCTGTCGGACAACGCCAAGAAGAAAGCGCAGATCGCCGAGCTGCAGACCTTCGTCAGCCGCTTCTCGGCCAACGCCTCGAAAGCCAAGCAGGCCACGTCCCGGGCCAAGCAGATCGACAAGATCCAGCTGGCCGAAGTCAAGCCGTCTAGCCGCGTCAGCCCGTTCATCCGCTTCGAACAGACCAAGAAACTGCACCGCCAGGCGGTGACCCTGGAGCGCATGTCCAAGGGTTTCGACGGCAAGACCCTGTTCCAGAACTTCAGCTTCACCGTCGAGGCCGGCGAGCGCGTAGCGATCATCGGCCCCAACGGCATCGGCAAGACCACTCTGCTGCGCACCCTGGTGGGCGAGCTGACCCCGGACGCCGGCACAGTGAAGTGGACCGAAAGCGCGGAGCTGGGCTACTACGCCCAGGACCACGCCCATGACTTCGAAGACGACGTCAGCCTGTTCGACTGGATGGGCCAGTGGACCCAGGGCGAACAGATGATCCGCGGCACCCTGGGCCGGATGCTGTTCTCCAACGACGAGATCCTCAAGTCGGTGAAGGTGATTTCCGGTGGTGAGCAAGGCCGCATGCTGTTCGGCAAGCTGATCCTGCAAAAGCCCAACGTGCTGGTGATGGACGAACCGACCAACCACCTGGACATGGAATCCATCGAGGCGCTGAACCTGGCCCTGGAAAACTACCCGGGCACCCTGATCTTCGTCAGCCACGACCGTGAGTTCGTATCGTCCCTGGCCACCCGCATCATCGAGTTGAGCCCAAGCGGCGTGACCGACTTCAGCGGCACCTACGACGACTACCTGCGCAGCCAGGGCGTGATGTTCTAAAGACAGCGGCAAGCGGTAAGCGACAACAAAAAAGCCCCGTCCAGTGTGACGGGGCTTTTTTGTATGCCCCCTTCGCTCGCAGGTGCCGGCTTGCCGACGAAAAGGCCCGCCAGCCTTGAATCACCCGGCGGGCGCCTTCGCTGGCAAGCCAGTTCCGGCACGAACCCACAGGCCTCTGTAGGAGCCGGCTTGCCGGCGAACAGGCCCGCAAGACTTGCACCGCTCCTGCCAGCGCCTACCGGGTGCGGGGAATAGATAGTTAGCCTGCTTTCTTTTATGTTCACGGCACGCGATGATGCAGGCCTCTAACCGCCGCCCGCGAACGAGCCTTCATGCCCGAGCCACAAACGCCCGCTCAAAGCTCCATGGCGATCACCCTGCAGATTGTCTCCATCGTCTTCTATACCTTTATCGCCTTCCTTTGCATCGGCCTGCCGATCGCGGTGTTGCCAGGTTATGTCCACGAACAGCTGGGCTTCAGCGCGGTGGTCGCCGGGCTGACCATTGGCGCGCAATACCTGGCCACCCTGCTCAGCCGGCCCATGGCCGGGCGCATGTCGGACACCGTGGGCACCAAGCGTTCGATCATCTACGGCTTGCTGGGGATTCTGCTCAGCGGGGTGCTGACCCTGGTTTCGGTGCTGCTCGTCCAGTGGCCGCTGCTGAGTCTCGCCGTGCTGCTGGGCGGGCGCCTGCTGCTGGGGGTGGCCCAGGGCCTGATCGGGGTCGGCACCATCAGTTGGTGCATGGGCCAGGTCGGCGCGGAGCACACCGCGCGGTCTATCTCCTGGAATGGCATTGCCTCCTACGGCGCTATCGCCATTGGTGCACCGTTGGGGGTGCTGATGGTCCAGCAATACGGTTTCGCCAGCCTGGGGGTCGCCCTGTCCTGCCTGGCGGCCCTGGCATTGCTGCTGATCCGCAACAAACCCTCGGTGCCGGTGGTTCGCGGCGAGCGCCTGCCGTTCTGGGCCGTGTTCGGGCGCATTGCACCCTTTGGCGCCAGCCTGAGCCTGGCCTCCATCGGCTACGGCACCCTGACCACCTTCATCACCTTGTTCTACCTCAGCCGCGGCTGGACCGGCGCGGCCTATTGCCTGACGGTGTTCGGCGTGTGCTTTATCTTTTCGCGGCTGCTGTTCATCACCTGCATCAGCCGTTTCGGCGGCTTTCGTTCGGCCATCGCCTGCATGTGCGTCGAAACCCTGGGCCTGGCCCTGCTGTGGCTGGCGCCCTCCACCGGCTGGGCCCTG
This sequence comes from Pseudomonas sp. GW823-FHT02C05, assembly GCF_058797595.1. Taxonomy (NCBI): domain Bacteria; kingdom Pseudomonadati; phylum Pseudomonadota; class Gammaproteobacteria; order Pseudomonadales; family Pseudomonadaceae; genus Pseudomonas; species Pseudomonas sp. GW823-FHT02C05. Next base: position 1,270,527 of record NZ_JBXAJU010000001.1, read on the forward strand.
GTGGGGGCCGGGTTGACCGGCTTCGGCCTGTCGCTGGTGTACCCGGCCCTGGGAGTGGAGGCCATCAAGCAAGTGCCCAACAGCAGCCGTGGCGCAGGCTTGAGCGCCTATGCGGTGTTTTTCGACCTGGCACTGGCCATCGCCGGGCCGTTGATGGGCGCGGTGGCGTTGAACCTGGGGTATTCGTGGATTTTCTTCTGCGCCGCCCTGCTCTCGCTGACCGGCCTGGGCCTGACCCTGATGCTCAAGCGCCGGGCCGGCGCCTGAGTCATTGATCGGCGGTCTGCATCCCGGCCCGGCTTGGCCGGCCCAGGGTATGGGCGAAGAAGTTGCCGGCTTCGAGAATCAGGTTGCGGTGGATGTCTTCACGGTCGACGCCGTCGGCATCGGTGCACAGCGCCGGCATCGCGGCCATCTGCTGTGCGGAACAAGGCGCCATGAACACGAAATGCCCGGCGCCGGCCAGCAGCTTGAAGTCCGGGGCCACCGGCAGTTTGCGCGCCAGGGCCGCGGCGTTCTTGTCCAGCGCCACCAACTGGTCGCCATCACCACTGTAGAGCAGCACCGGCACATGCACCCCGGCCAGGGTCTGGCGGCCGAACTTGAGGCTCAGGGGGGCCAGCAGCATCAAGGCATGCACCCGGGGGTCGGCCACCGGTTGCAGGTCGTCGCGGTCGACGATCAGTTCGCCCTGGGTGTTGCAGGCATCCCGGTCATTGGGGCGCTCCTGGCAGTAGCGCCGCAAGCGGTCCAGGTCCGGCGTGGCGCCGGAGAGAATCAACGCGGTCTCGCCACCGGCGGAATAGCCGATCACCCCCACCTGGTCGGCATTGACGAAGGGCGACAGCATCGGGTCGCCGAGGGTTGCGGTGATGGCTTCGGAAATCTGGATCGGCCGCCCGTACAGATTGCTCAGGGTACCCAGACGGCTGTGGTCCTTGGAGTTGTCGCCGGGGTGAATCACCGCCACCACGACAAAGCCCTTGCGTGCCAGAGAGGTGGCCAGGTCATGCAGGGCCAGAGGGGTGCCAGTGTTACCGTGGGACAGCATCAGCATCGGGAAGCGGCCGATGGCGATCTTGGCATCCCGCGAGGCAGCGATCTGATAGCCCTCAAGCTGGCTGCCGTGCTCGATACCGGTGGATGGGTAGAAGGCGATGGCGCGCATCGGTTGCCGGTCCAGGGGGTCGAGAAAACTCATCTCGTGGAAGCCCACGCTCCAGTGCGGATGCGGCCCAGGGGCGGCCTGCACCGAAAGCAGGCTGCTGAGCAGGCAGATCAGTAACATTGCACAAAGACGTTTCATCGCACGCCCACCTTTGCCGCCGGATCGAGAAAGCCGTTCTCCCCTGCCATCCCTTGCCGCCAAGGCCTTGCAGCTGTACCACGCCGTAGCCAGGGATGCACAAGCCGGGAGCATTGCTCCGTGTGCTGCATAACCCGGGCCAGAAACCCTGAACACCACAATAAAAAAACTCCGCACCCTGCCCACTTCATGCGGTGAGCAGAATACAGAGTTTAGTGGCCCTTGCCGTGCAGCAAAGGCTCTTTACACAAGCCTTACGCGGCAGCGAAGAGTTGCTGGCTGATCTGCGCCTGGGCGTCGCTCATGGCTTTGCTGCGTACTTCCTCGCCGTAGGCCAGGCCATGGGCGCGAACGAATTCGACATCGGTGATGCCGAAAAAGCCGAACAGCACTTTCAGGTAGTCCTCGTGAGCCACGCCAGTGGCCTGGCCCACGTGCAGGCCGCCGGAAGTGGAGACCACAATCACTTTCTTGCCGCCGCACAGGCCTTGCGGGCCGGCTTCGGTGTAGCGAAAGGTCTCGCCAGCCACGGCGATGCGGTCGATCCAGGCCTTGAGTTGGGTGGGAATGGTGAAGTTGTACATCGGCGCGGCGACTACCACGGTATCGGCAGCCTTGAATTCGGCCAGGGCCTGAGCGCTGAGTTGGGCCTCATGCTTCTGCGCGGCGTCACGCAGCTCCGCGGCGGTACCGGCAGCCACCAGGGTGGCGGCGGAGAAGTGGCTGATGGCGTCATTGGCCAGGTCGCGGTAGGTCACCACGGTGGCCGGATGAGCGGCTTTCCAGGCCTCGACCACACTGTGGCTGAGCTGACGGGAGGCCGAGTTGTCACCAAGAATGCTGGAATCGATATGCAAGAGTTTCATCTGGGATCTCCAAGTGAGGACCGCCACTGGGCGATCGGATGTGGGCAATCCTACAGATGAAACCAATAGCTGATTAGCCGGTATAAATGCGATAGTTCGTCCCATCAGCAGGACAATCGAGCGAAAAATCATCATGCAAGACCTCAACGACCTCTATTACTTCGCCAAGGTGGTGGAAGCCGGTGGCTTCGCCGCCGCCGGACGGCTGCTGGGCATTCCCAAATCGCGGCTGTCACGGCGTATCGCCGAGCTTGAAGAACGCCTCAACGCCCGGCTGCTGCAACGCACCACCCGGCAACTGAGCCTGACTGCCGTGGGCGAGCGTTACCTGCGTCACTGCCAGGCCATGCTGCTGGAAGCGGAGATGGCCGACGAAGCCGTGGCCAGCATGGCCAGCGAACCCCGCGGGCGCCTGCGGGTGTCGAGCCCGGTGGGCCTGGCCCACGAACTGCTGACACCGCTGGTCAGCAGCTTTCTGGAGAAGTACCCCCAGGTGCAGCTGGAAATGCTCCTGCTCAACCGCCGTGTCGACCTGATCAACGAGGGTGTGGACGTCGCCCTGCGGGTGCGCGAGCTGGGCGACGAAGACCCGCTGCTGGTGACCCGGCGCCTGCGCCGGGCCCAGACGGCGATCGTGGCGACCCCAGACTTCCTCCGGCAATACCCGGTGGAGCATCCGGAAGACCTGCGGCGCGTGCCGATTCTCGGCGCCTTGGAGGCCGACCGCCTGGTGCACCTGCGCCTGCTGGACCAGCAAGGCCAGGCCTGCGACCTGGCCCTGGAGGCACGCCTGGGCATCGACGACTTCATCGTGCGCCGTGCCTGTGCCCTCGCTGGCCAGGGCTGCACTGTGCTGCCCATGCTGTATTGCGAGGAGGAACTGGCCAGCGGCCAGTTGGTGCAGATGCTGCCGCAATGGTCATTGCCCGGCGGCTGGCTGCAGGCCGTGTATCCTCACCGCCGGGGTGTGATGCCGGCCGTGCGCGCCTGGATCGAGCACCTGAGTGAATCCTTCGAACGCTGCGGAGAACGACTGCTGTGAAAGCCCGAACCTTGAATGAAGAGCAAGTGGCGCAATTCTGCCTGGGCCTGCCGGGTGCGCGGGAAGACTACAAGTGGGGCGGTGTGCGGGTGTTCTCGATTGCCGGCAACAAGATGTTCGCCGTGCAGCACCTGCGGGGCGACTCGCTGGCCTTCAAGGTCGATCAGGAGCTGTTTCTCGGCCATGTCGACCGCCCGGGCATTGCGCCGGCGCCCTACCTGGCCCGGGCGCACTGGATCATCATGAACACCCCCTACCCCCTGGGCGCCTCGGAGCTCGAGGCGCTGCTGCAGCGCTCTCACCAGTTGGTGGTGAGCAAGCTGCCCAAGCGGGTTCAGGTGGGTTTGCTGCTCTAGAACAGGCTCAGCAGGCTGCTTTCCAGGAACAGCCGGTCGATCCAGAACACCTGGTGCAAGGCCACGATCAGCCAGAACACCAACTGGTAGGAGACCTTGCGGGTCTTGTGGCGCAACAGCTGCTGGGCCAGCAAGGCCCCGGGCCAACCACCGGCCAGTTCCAGGGCATGCAGGACGTTCTCCGGGGTACGCCGGCCCTCGGCCTGGGCCCGGCGCTTGTCGTGCCAGTAGACCAGGAAGGCCAGCAGGCTGACCGCGCCATAGGCGATCAGGGGAATGAGCGAAATCCCCTTCCACCACAGCGACAGCGAACCGAACAGCGGCAACCCGCACAGCAGTACGAACGCCAGCAGCTTGGCCCGGGGATGCTGGAGCCGCGCAGCACTGGCCGAGGACGCCGGGCGCCGGGCCGTACTCATGGCTTGGCCGCCGTCCAGTCGACCCAGCCGAACTGCCAGGTCGCCAGGATCAACAGGCCGAAGGCAATGCGATACCAGGCGAAGGCCGCGTAGCTGTGGCTGGCGATGAACTTCAGCAGGCCCTTGACCGCGATCATGGCGAAGACAAAGGCGGTGACGAAGCCGATGGCGAACACCGGGAAGTCATCGGGCTGGAACAGATGGCGGTACTTGTAGCCTGAATACACCGCGGCGCCGACCATGGTGGGCATGGCCAGGAAGAACGAAAACTCGGTGGCGGTCTTGCGCGACAGGCCGAACAGCAGACCGCCGATGATGGTGGAGCCCGAGCGCGAGGTGCCCGGGATCATCGCCAGGCACTGGGCGCAGCCGACCTTGAGCGCGTCCTTCCAGGTGATGTCGTCCACTGTCTCGGCATGCACCTGGTGCTGCCGGCGCTCGGCCCACAGCATGATGAGGCCGCCGACCACCAGGGCCGTGGCCACGGTAATGGGGTTGAACAGGTAGGCATGGATCAGGTCGGCGAAGATCACCCCCAGCACCACCGCCGGCAGGAAGGCGATCAACAGGTTGATCGTGAAGCGCTGGGCCTTGGGCTGGGTCGGCAGGCCGATCACCACATCGAGGATCTTGCGGCGAAATTCCCAGACAACCGCAAGGATCGCCCCCAACTGGATAATGATGTTGAAGGCCATCGCCCGCTCGCCGCCAAAGTCGAGCAAGTCGGCCACAATGATCTGGTGTCCGGTGCTGCTGATGGGTAAAAACTCGGTCAGGCCTTCGACAATCCCGAGTATCAATGCCTGTGCGGCGGTCCAAAGATCCATCAATTCCCCCATGAGGCGATGCTCGTGGCATGCCTCTTTTTAATTGGTCAAAGCATTTGCTGCGTCGAGCGTAGCCGAGAAATCGGCGCTCGTAAGATCAACACAAGCCCATGAAAATTATGTGAAAAGTTCAGAAAGGTTCAGGTTTTCGGCAAAGGCGCCGAAATCCTAACAGACAGGCGCAAAACACGCCGCGATGTTATTGGACTTCCGTAGGGTTGGCGTTGGAAGGCCAGCGTGCTTGGATGCTCCGGGCCTTTTATGACAAGAACAAGAATCTGGAGTGACCGGATGATGAATAGCTTACGCAAGATGTCCATCAGTCAGCGCCTGTGGCTGATCCTGATCGTGGCGGTGCTGACCCTGGTGACCCTGGGCGTGATGATGCTCAAGCAGATTCATGGGGACCTGTACCTGGCCAAGGCGCAGAAGACCCAGCACGTGGTGCAGACCGCCGCCGGCGTACTGAATTACTACCAGGGCCTGGAAGCCGCCGGCAGCCTGACCCGCGAGCAGGCGCAGAAGCAGGCGCTGCAGGTGATTCGCGGGCTGCGCTACAACCAGAATGACTACTTCTGGATCAACGACCTGACGCCGGTGATGATCATGCACCCGGCCAACCCCAAGCTCGACGGGCAGAACCTGGCCGCGGTCAAGGACCCGGACGGTTTCGAGGTGTTCAACGAGATGGTGACCCTGGCCAAGGCCAAGGGCGGCGGCATGGTGGACTACCGCTGGCCCAAGCCCGGCGCCGAGCAACCGGTCCAGAAGACCTCCTACATCCAGCTGTTCCAGCCCTGGGGCTGGATCATCGGCTCCGGAGTCTATATCGACGACCTGCAGGACGAGTTCTACGCCCAGGTACTGCGCGCCTCCTCCATCGGCCTGGTGATTGCCCTGCTGATGGCCGCCCTGGTGGTGCTGATCGTGCGCAGCATTGTCAGCCCGCTGCGCGAAACGGTGCACGCCATGGCCAACATCGCCAGCGGCGAAAGCGACCTGACCCGCAGCCTCGACACCCACGGCCAGGACGAGGTCACCGAACTGGCCCGGCACTTCAACGGCTTTACCGCCAAGTTGCGCGGTGTGGTGATGCAGCTGCAATCCAGCGCCGCAGCCCTGGAACAGTCCTCCAGCGAACTGGGTAGCAACGCCAACGACGCCCAGGAGCGCAGCCAGCAGCAATCCCAACAGATGGAACAGGTGGCGGCCGCTATCAGCCAGGTCACCAGTGCAGTCCAGGATGTGGCGCGCAACGCCGAGCACGCCGCCACCGAGGTGCGCGAGGCCGAGGCCCAGGCCCAGCAGGGCCAGGTCAACATCGACGGCAGCTTGCAGCAGATCGACCAGCTTTCGGTGACCATCGACCAGGCGGTGGAAGTGATCCGCACCCTGGCGGCGGAAAGCACCCAGATCGGCACGGTGCTGGAGGTGATCCGCTCGATTGCCGAACAGACCAACCTGCTGGCCCTGAACGCTGCAATCGAGGCGGCCCGGGCTGGGGAACAAGGGCGCGGCTTTGCCGTGGTGGCCGACGAAGTGCGCCTGCTGGCCCAGCGTACCCAGCAGTCCACTGCGGAAATCCAGGGCATGATCGAGCGCCTGCAAAACCACTCCGAAGCGGCGGTCAAGGTCATCGGCGATAGCAGCCGAGCCTCGCAACTGACCATCGAGCAGGCCGGGCTGGCCGGCGCCAGCCTCAACGCCATCGGCCAGGCACTGCGCAACCTCAACGGCCTGAACGCGACGATTGCCAGCGCCACCCTGGAACAGGCCCATGTGGTGGAAGACATCAACCACAACGTCGGCCAGGCAGCCGGCCTGTCCCAGGGCACGGCCCTGGCGGCCCAGCACTCCAGCGCCGCCAGCCGCCACCTCAAGGAGCTGTCGGAGCAGCTCAACGGCCTGTTGCGCCAGTTCCGCGTCTGACCCCTCGCTGAACCCAAGGCCCCGGACTGACGCCCGGGGCCGACTCTGGGTACAATCGCCCCCCTCCTCCATTTCCCCAAGGAACCGCCATGTCCGGGCTTGAACTGTTTGCCGCCGCCCTCGGCGTGATCGCCGTCTGGCTGACGGTCAAACAGAACCCCTGGTGCTGGCCCATCGGCCTGGTCATGGTGCTGCTGTACAGCTGGATCTTCTACGAGGTCAAGCTCTATTCCGACATGCTCCTGCAGGTGGTCTACGCGGTGCTGCAGCTCTATGGCTGGTGGCAGTGGACCCGGGGCGGCGAACAGCACCAGGGGCGGCCGGTCAGCCAGTTGCAGTCCAGCGGACTGCTACAGGGGCTGGCCCTGGGCGCAATGGGCAGCCTGCTGCTGGGGGCTGCCATGGCCCACTGGACCGACGCCGCGCAGCCCTGGCTGGACGCCGCCTTGACCGCCTTCAGCCTGGTGGCGCAGTGGTGGATGGCGCAGAAGCGCGTGCAATGCTGGCCGCTGTGGATTGCCGTGGATGTGATTTTCGTCGGGCTGTTCGTCTACAAGGAGCTCTACCTGACGGCGGCGCTGTATGCCCTGTTCACCCTGCTGGCCGTCCAGGGCTGGCGAGCCTGGCGCGCCGACCCGGCCCTGCAGTCGTGAAGGTCCTGGTACTGACCGGCCCCGAGTCCAGCGGCAAGAGCTGGCTGGCGAGCGAGCTGCAAGCCCACTTCGGTGGCATCCAGGTGGGCGAATACGTGCGCCACTTCATCGAGCAGCAGGGCCGCGACACCTGCCTGGCGGACATTCCCGAGATCGCCCGGGGCCAGCTCGCCTGGGAAGATCAGGCCCGCGCCAAGCAACCTGGACTGCTGATTCTCGATACCCACCTGTTAAGCAACCAACTCTGGAGCCAGACCCTGTTCGGCGACTGCCCGCCGTGGCTGGAACCCCAACTGCTGGCCCGCCACTACGACCTGCACCTGCTGCTGTCGCCGGAAGATGTGGCCTGGAGCGACGACGGCCAGCGCTGCCAGCCACAACTGGCAGAACGCATGGCGTTCTTCGAGGCTACCCGCCATTGGCTGGAGCAACACCGCCAGCCGTACCGCATCATTGGCGGCGACTGGCAAGCCCGCCGGCAACAGGCCTTCGAGCAGGTCCGGCAACTGCTGCAAGCGTGATCGGTGCAGTGCCGCAGGGCCACAAGTGTCCATCCCTGAAACACCTGCCTGGCCATCAGGCCGCCATTTTCCGCGGTGGCGCCCACGGCCGGGCAAACTGTTAAGCCCCTGATACACCCCCGCAGCAACCCCTGTTCCAGAGCGTTGCCCCGGTTATGGCCAATGGCCGTCGGGGGTACTTGTCTCATCCCTGAAACAGTCCCGAAAGCCGACGCCCCGCAGCGTTCGCAAGCCTTTGAATCTTAAAAAGAAACAAAAAGCGGCACGGCTTCTGCTCTCTTCCTCGCAACGCCGGCTAGGGCCAGCACTGAGAAGAAGGAATACCGCCGTGGGGACGCTGAATAAAAGTTTCACCCGCCTACTGCTGATCGGCTGCGCCGTCAGCGCAGTGTACAGCCTTCCGGTGATCGCTGCGGGGAATGGCGAAATCATCATCCAGCGCACCGTCCAGGCGCAGCCCATCGGCCGCGCACCTTTGCAAAAAGATCCCAACCCCGTCGAGGTCAACACCAACCCGTCGGTCCTGGTCAATCAGATGACCAGTAATGAAATGAGCGATGGCGACTTTGCCGGAATCAAGACCGGAGCGCTGGTCCGCGGCACGGTGCTGTCCGGCAGCGCCGGTGTACCCGGCATGAATGTACTGACCAACAACAACGGCCTGCCCGGCATGTCCGCCGGCCATGGCGGCGGTGCGGGCGCCAGCATCTCCAACTCGATCAACCGCAGCATCAGCTCCGGCATGGCTCCCTTGAGCAACATTGGAGGGCAATAACATGAGTCGCTCCCTGCTGTTCCTCGCCTTGCTGACCTGCACCGGGGCCATGGCCGACTCGGCCAGCCCAGTCACCGATACCTCGAACATCCAGAACTCCGGCGCAGGCTATACCGGCAACTTCAACGTCAACCAGGCCGCCGGCGACCAACAGCAACAGACCAACGTACGGGCCATTGCCATCGGCACCAACGCCACGGCAACCACCAGCGTGACCCAGAAGATCACCACCGCCGCCAGCCGCGCGGTCAACGCCAGCAGCACCATCGGCGGCAACTCTTTCAGCAAAGGCAACGGCGCACTGGGCGTGAACCAGTCGGCCGGGGCCAACAACCAGATGGCCAATGCCCTGCGGATCAGCATCAGTGCCAATCCGCAAAGCATTGACGACAGCGCCCTGTCGCAACAGAACGTGGCGCTGTTACCAGACTCAGGAGCAACTGGCACTCAACAAGGCAGCCGCCAGGTCGTTACCAGCGACCAGGCCTTCACCGGCAGCCGTGGAGTGATTCAGGTGAACCAGAGTGCCGGGGTGGGGAACCGAATGGCTAACACCCTGAGCATCCGGGTCGCAGATTGACCCCTCGTAGTGCAATTAGAAAGTACCAACACTTAACCAACTAATAAGCACCGGAGAAACACCATGAAACCTACAATGGCTCTCAAACCACTGGTTTTCGCACTGGCCGCCGTCATGGCAATGGCTGCTCAGGCAGGTGGTAACGATCATGGTAACAACGGCGGTCATGGCAACGGCCATGGCGATCACGATCAAGGTCCGGACCTCAGCACTCTGCTGCAAATCACCGCTGGAGCCGGTGCCGCAGTCATCGATGTGCAGAACAGCAACACCAACGTAGTGAAAAACCAGGGCACCAACAACAACGCCAAGGCCGACAACTCCCTGAACAACTCCAACGGCAACATGGGTGCCAACGTCGCCGCCGGCGACGGCAACCAACAAGACAATGCCGCTGCCCTGGCAACCGCTGACGAAAGCTTCATCTTCGGCAGTGCCGTGGCCGCTTCCAGCGCCACCCAGGTCAACAACAACAACTACGTGAAAAACTCCTCGACTCAGAACAACGCCGTGCTCAACAACTCCGGCAACAACGGTTCCGGCAACATCGGCATCAACGTGACCGCCGGCGACTTCAACCAACAGAAAAACAACCTGGCCATTGCCGTTTCCGGTGGCCGCGTAGCCACTGCCGCTGCTTCGGCCAACCAGCAGTCGACCAATCTGGTCGTGGATAACAAAGGTGTCCAGGCCTACAAAAAAGACACCCTCTCTGGCGGCTTCGTTGCCTCCGGCACCTACAAAGGCACCGGCAGCGGCAAAATCGAAGGTGGCGACGATCACAGCGGCCATGGCTATGGCGACAACAAAGGCCACGGCAACGACGATCAAAAATTCACCTTCAAAGAACAAGGCACCATCGAACTGGCTGGCTACTGGACCCAGCAAGTGCTGACCAAAGACGGCTGGAAAAACCCAGTGGTCAACAACGCCAGCATGACCAACTCGATGAACGGCTTCTCCGGCAACGGCGGCGCCAACGTCTCGGCCGGTGTGGGCAACCAACAAAGCAACTCGCTGTCCATCGCTGCTGGCTGCAAAGCCTGCATGTAATCGCGATCGTAACGAAAGCCCCGGAAACGGGGCTTTTCCACAGTCCGACTCAGGCGTAACGATCATGCGTACTGCGATCCTCTCTCTCTTGCTTTGCCTCTGTGCTCCAGTCCAGGCTGCGCAGATGGCGGTGGCCGGCCTGCCCGGTGGCAACCTGATCTTCAAACAGGTGCAGAGCGTGCGCGAGCGCAAGTTCAGCGACATCGTCGAACAGAAGACCGACTTCAGCTGCGGTGCCGCCGCACTGGCGACCATTCTGCGTCAAGCCTACTGGCTTGATGTCGATGAGGAGCACGTCATCAAGGGCATGCTGGTCAATTCGGATCAGGGCCTGGTTCGCACCCAGGGCTTTTCCATGCTCGATATGAAGCGCTACGTAGAAAGCATCGGCATGCGCGCCCGAGGCTACCGGATTCCGCCCGACAAGCTCGAAGCGGTGACCATCCCGGTGGTGGTACTGATGGAGATTCGCGGCTACAAGCACTTCGTGGTGATGCAGCGGGCGCAGAAAGGCTGGGTCTATATCGGTGATCCAGTGCTGGGCCACAAGCGCTACACCCATGATGACTTCGTCAAAGGCTGGAACGGTATCGTGTTCGCCATCATCGGCCCTGGCTACGACAAGGCCAACGCCTTGCTCGACCCGCCAGCCCCACTGACCGCGAAGAACAAGCTCGATAACTTCTACCCGGTCAGGGACGCGGACTTGATGGACTTCGGCTTCATCCAGAGCGACTTCTTCTAGAAGCGCAAACACTATAAAGGGGCAGGATGCTCCGGGAGCAGCAAGCAGATGAAGACTTCATACTGGCTGGCCGCCGCCTGCCTGGCAGCAGCTCTTCCAGCACATGCTGGTTTCAAGCCCGAACTCATCCAGGATCAGGAACTGTCGCAGTTGCGGGGCCGTTACGTCATGCCGGGGCGGATCATCAGCTTCGGCATTGTCATGAGCAGTACCTGGCGCAACGCCAGCGGTGACCTGATCGGCGCGTCCACTTCGCTGCAGATCCAGCAAGCCACGATCAAACCGCAATTCTACGTCTCCACCATCAGCCAGGCCGGCAATGGCACTACGCCCCCGCCCGGGACCGGCAACGTGATCGGCGGCGCAGGGCTGGCCAGCGGCCAGGGCGTAACCCAGAGCGTAAGGGCCGCCGGCGACGGCAACTCGGCCTACAACAACATCAATATCAATGTCACAGAAGCCAATCAGGCGCCGGCACTGGCGGCCGGTGTGGGGCAGGCATTGATCAGCGGCCAGACCATCACCGGCAGCAACGCAGCCGGCAGTGTGGCGGTGTCGGCCCTCAACGGTGGCATCCAGATGGCCATTCAGGCCAGCGGCAACCAGGGCAATGCCTTGCAGCAAGTGGCCCAGGGCAATTTGCTGCAGAACACCCAGTTGATGGGTAACAGCAACCTGGTGAACAACATGACACAGCTCAATGTGGTGCTCAGGAACAACGGTCCCAGCACCGGTGCTTTGGACTGTAATTTGAGTACGCTCAACGCTCTACGCAAATTCTGATCTTGAACTACGCTGATTCTCGACCATTGGGGTTCACAAGGGACGGTTTATTTCATGTATCGATCGGTTTCACTGCGCGCAATAGTCTGTTTAAGCACTCTATTCCCGGCGGCGCTGGTACAAGCGGCGCCGGACGCCGATGTAGAGACCCTGAAACGAGAGCTTCTGGAACTCAAGCAACGTTACGAAGTGCAGCAGAAGGCCCTCGCGGTGCTGGAACAACGGGTTCGCCAAGTGGAGGATCAACCGGCGGCTCCGCCTCCCAAGCGCCTGGCCAAATCACCTGCTGACCTGAAAGGCAATCAACAGGTCGCCGGTACTGGGGCCGGTGCCGCTTCCGGAGGCGCTGCAGGAGGCGCTTCCTATGGCCAGTCCCTCAAGGATGATTCGGAACCGGCACAAAGCGTCAGCAACCTCTACGACGAGGCCAGTGGTTTCTTTGGCGGCGGCAAGTTCAGCGTCGAGACCGGCTTGACCTATGCCCGCTACGATGCCCGCCAACTGACAGTCAACGGCTTCCTGGCGCTGGATTCGATCTTTCTCGGCAACATCAACCTGGACCGGATCAAGTCCGATACCTGGACCCTCGACCTGACCGCGCGCTACAACCTCAACAACCGCTGGCAATTCGATATCAACGCACCCGTGGTCTATCGCGAATCCACCTTCCAATCCGGCGGTGGCGGCGGCTCAGGCACCCAGACCACCGAAGAGTCGGTCACCCGCGACCCGACATTGGGGGACGTGAACTTCGGCGTGGCCTACAAGTTCCTCGACGAGTCCGAGTTCTGGCCCGACGCGGTGGCAACCTTGCGCGTCAAAGCCCCTACCGGCAAGGACCCATTCGGCATCAAGCTGGTGCAGTCCTCTGCCAACAACAACCTCTATGTGCCTGAAAGCCTGCCCACCGGTAACGGCGTCTGGTCGGTCACCCCCGGGATCTCCCTGGTCAAGACCTTCGATCCGGCCGTGCTGTTCGGGACTCTGGCCTATACCCACAACCTGGAAGAGTCCTTCGATGACATCAGCTCGACAGTGGGCAGCAAGACCCCCGGCAAGGTGCGCCTGGGCGACAGCTTCCAGATCGGCGCCGGTGTCGCCTTTGCGCTCAACGAGAAGATGAGTATGTCCTTCTCGGTTTCCGACCTGGTGCAGCGTAAAAGCAAGCTCAAGCAGGACGGTGGCGACTGGCAGTCGGTGGTCTCCAGCGATGCCAACGCCGGCTACTTCAACGTCGGCATGACGATTGCCGCCTCCGACAACCTGACCATCGTACCCAACCTGTCCATCGGCATGACCGAGGATGCTCCGGCCTTCACCTTCAGCCTGAAATTCCCCTACTACTTCTGACCCACCGGCAAAAACGCCAAGGCCCGCTGCGATTCCCCAATCGCAGCGGGCCTTGGCGTTTCTCCCCGCCCTAGCGGATCTGGTGCTTGTGCAGCAAACGGTAGAAGGTCGGGCGCGAGATCCCCAGGACCCGCGCCGCCACGCTGAGGTTGTCGCTGTGCCGGTTCAACACGTCGCACAGGGCCTGGCGCTCGGCGCGGTGCTTGTAGTCTTCGAGGGTGCCCATGGGCAGGTCCTGGGCCTGCAGGCTGAGCAGGCCCAGGTCGCTGGCCTGGATCTGCCGCCCCTCGGCCAGCACCAGGCCGCGACGCACCCGGTTGGCCAGTTCGCGGACATTGCCCGGCCAATCATGCTTGCCCATGGCCACCAGGGCATCCTCGCTGAAACTGCGGGGCCGGCGCCCGGTTTCCTGGCTATAGAAGTGGGCAAAATGGCTGGCCAGCATGCCCAGGTCGCCATGGCGCTCGCGCAACGGCGCGGTGATCACTTGCAGCACATTCAGGCGGTAGTAGAGGTCCTCACGGAAGCGCCCGCTGGTAATGGCCGCTTCCAGGTCGACGTGGGTGGCCGCCAGAACCCGAACATCCACCGGAATCGGCTGGCTGCCCCCTACCCGTTCGATGTGCTTTTCCTGCAGGAAGCGCAGCAGATTGGCCTGCAGTTCCAGCGGCAGGTCGCCGATCTCGTCAAGAAACAAGGTGCCGCCATGGGCCGCCTCGATGCGCCCGACCTTGCGTTGATGGGCGCCGGTAAAGGCGCCCTTCTCGTGCCCGAACAGTTCGGACTGGATCAGGTGTTCGGGAATCGCCCCGCAGTTGATGGCGACAAAGGGTTTGTCGTGGCGCTGGGACTGACGATGCAGGGTACGCGCCACCAGCTCCTTGCCGGTGCCGCTTTCGCCTCGGATCAGCACGGGCGACTCGGTGGGCGCCAGCTTGCCCAGCAGCTTGCGCAAGTCGCGGATCGGCCGGCTATTGCCCAGCAACTCATGCTCGGGCTGGTCCACATGGATCGAGCCCTGGCCCCGCAGGCGCGCCATGCCGAACGCCCGGCCGAGGGTCACCTGGACCCGCGACACGTCGAACGGCAGGGTGTGGAAGTCGAAAAACCACTCGCAGACGAAATCCCCGACCTTCTGCAGGCGCAGCACTTCCTGGCTCAATACTGCGATCCACTCGGTGCCGCTGCGGCTGATCAGGTCCTTGACCGCCTCCGGGCGCTCCAGGTGAAAAGGCTGCAGGCGCAGCAGGCCGACATCGCAGGAGCGTTCGCGAGCGGACTCCAGGTCACAGCTGTCGACATCCCAGCCAATGGTGCGCAAACCGGGTAACAGGCGATGGCAATCGTCACAGGGATCGACCACCAGCAAACGGCGCTGCACAGGGGCTTCGAGCATGACTGTTCCTTGGCGCCAGGGTATGGAAAAGTTATTAGAAACAGTGATTTGGAAAACCTGGCTGTAACATTAGCAAGAACTTGACGGTGGAATGTATCAATTGCTTATAGCGCTGATTACCAAAGGAACTAACGTGGGACTCCAAGCTGTTCACGAGCGACTGATTGTCGCAGTTGTTTTATCCAGCCCCCGCAACTAAGGGCCCGGCCACAAGGCCTATGCACGAAAGTTGTAAAAACTTGTTTTTCAGTGTGACCCGAGTGCTACCTCGGTGCATCAGTACAAATGACCAGCCGAACGGTAAGCCCAACCGACGGCACATCATTTGATTGGGCACACAGAGAGAAGACCCCATGAACGCCCCGCTCCGTATCAACGAAGCACTTTTGATCGCCGACCGCGCATTCCAGCCTTTTCAATGCGTGGCCTGGGCTCCACAGGACGGTAATGGCGAGCTCAGCCTGACCGTCATCGACCGCACCAGCACCCGTATTGGCCACACCCAGATTCCCAGCAGTGCCTACTCCGATCCAGCCCAGCTGGAAGACCTGCTCAAACAGGCCCGCGCCGAACTGAGCCAGGACGGTTATACCTTGCAGTCCTGGGCCATGCCCAAGTAAGCGATGCTGTTAACGGATCACCCGAAGGGGTGATCCGTTATTTAAAGCAAACAACTAAGCACCCTATCTATCCTGCCCTCCTCTACAACTTCTACCTTCCGGGTATTAGTTGCTCTTGTCGTTATCCAGCCCGGCTTCCGGTTTCACTTCGAAAGCGCCCCCGTTTTTGCCAAGGTCTTCATGCCCGGCCCATCAAGGGGTCGCTGATGCTGTGTGCTCCGGTTTCCAGGCGCCCGGCGATCCGGCGCAGCCAGCCGCCGTCGCTGCGCAGCGTCAGGTCGTACCAGCCGCCACTACCCTCGCAGGCAAACACCTGGCGCACCTCGCCCCGGGCCGGTACCGCCAAGGTCCATGGGCCCTGCTGGGTGTAGGGGCAGCGATCGATACTGATGACCACCCCGTGTTCCCCCGGATTGCTCAGGGTCAGTTGCAACTGGCTGTTGCTGGTGGTCACCAGCAGTTCGGGCTGCAGGGTTTTCAGGTCGCCGTGGAAACTGCGGTGAAACCCGTTGGGGCCCAGGACCCAGAGCTGATAGCGCTCCACCACCGGCCAGCTGTCCTGCAGGGCCTTGCCGGCTTCCACGGTATAGCGGCGGGGAATCTCGCTCAGGTGCAGGCCATCGTAGACATGCAATACCGCCCCTTGCTCCCCAGTGTTCTGCAGGCTCAGCGACAAGGTGCGAGCCTTGGGATCGGCCTGGCTGTCCACATGCAGCCGATAGGGCAAGGCCCGGGAAGGCCGGGCCAGGCGCTGCTGCTGCGGCGCCAGTTGCTGGCCGGCCGAGGGCAGCGGTACCGGCAGCAGTTTCTCCTGGCGCTGGCGCAGGCTGTCGGCGGCCTGGCGGGTAGTGGTCTGCAGCGCGGGAAGGGTTTCATGGTTGGGGTCGGCAAAGTTGAACGCCGAGGTCAGGTCGCCGCAGACTGCCCGCCGCCAGGCGCTGATGTTCGGCTCTCGCACGCCAAAGCGTTTCTCGAGAAATTGCAGCACCGAGGTATGGTCGAACACTTGCGAGTTGACCCAGCCACCACGGCTCCAGGGCGACAGCACCAGCATCGGCACTCGCGGCCCCGGCCCGTATACGCCGCCATCGGGCAAGGGTTGCTGGGTCGAGCCCGCCGGGGCCGGGTGGGTGAACAGTTCGCTGTCGAAACCCAGGGTGGACTTGCCGGCAAAGCTGCCGTCCTTGCGCCGCGAAGGCGCCGAGGGCGACGGCATATGGTCGAAGAAGCCGTCGTTTTCATCGTAGGTCACCAGCAGTACCGTCTTGCTCCAGACCTCGGGGTTGCTGGTCAAGGCCAGGAGAATTTCCTGGGTGAACCAGCCGCCCTGCACCGGGCTCGAAGGCCCGGGATGCTCGGAATAGGCTGCCGGCGCGACAATCCAGCTGACCTGGGGCAGCTTGCCGGCCTGCACGTCGTTGCGAAACCCGCCAATGATGGTCTCCAGGTTGCTGCCGCTGCTGGCCGGCAGGGTGTTGCCATTGCCCTTGTACAGCGGCGCCACGGCGTTGAGCCCGTCGCTGTAGGGCACGAAGGCATTGAAATCCTTCGGCGGCTGGGCCGGGTTGCCGACCTGCACGCTGGCGGCCCGGTACTGCCGGAACCCCGCCAGCGGGTTGTCGCCGAAGTTGTCCGGCAGGTGCTGGTACACCTTCCAGCTCACGCCCTGCTCTTCCAGGCGCTCGGGGTAGGTCTTCCAGCTGTAGCCGACATTCACCGGCCCCGGGCCGTCCCATTCGTTGACCACCGCCGCCACCTTGGCTGCGCTCGCGCCATTGCTGCCAGTCCAGAGGAACAGCCGGTTGGGGTTGGTGCCGGCGTGCACCGAGCAGTGGTAGGCGTCACACAGGGTGAAGGTGTTGGCCAGGGCGAACTGGAAAGGCAGTTCCTGCTCGCGGTAGTAGCCCATGGAGGTATTGGTCTTGTAGGTCGGCCAGGCGCTGATACGCCCCTCGCCCCAGGCCGAGTGGGCGTCCGCCCAGGAATGCGGGGTTCCGCTGACGCGCTGGGCGTTGCCCTTGCTGCTGTCCAGGTGATAAGGCATCACCAGCCGGCCCTTGCCCTGTTGCTCCCACACTTCCCGTTGACCGGTCTGGGGGATGGTGAAGCGGTCACTGAAGCCGCGTACCCCGGGAAAGGTGCCGAAGTAGTGGTCGAACGAACGGTTTTCCTGCATCAGGATCACCACGTGCTCGACGTCCTTGATGGTCCCGGTCCGGTTGTTCGCCGGTATCGCCAGGGCCTGGCGGATGGATGCCGGCAATGAGGAAAAGAAAGTACCGATGGCGGCCGCTTGCAAGAGCTTCCTGCGTGTAAGACTGGGCATGGGTTATTGAGTCCTTATGGTTGCAGCGCGATATATAACGCTGCCCCCAAGGTATTGGGCGCAAATAACAATGCAGTGACATTGCCATTGCAGTTGGTTCATGAAGCGTACAACTACCCGCCACTGCCCTACCTTGCCAGTTCGGCAATAACGCATTGCCAGGTAACGCAGGAAGAATATTTCATGAATAAAACACCCGAGTTCAAGAAACGCCCGGTACATTTCGCCGCCGCCTTAACTTTGCGCTGGCGAAATGCACTATTGAATGGGCCAGAAAACAGGCTTCGCACACTCCCTGGGCTGTATCCGTTTTACCGGAGAAAGCACAGTGCTATTGAAGGCTATCGGCTACTTCATTGCGCTGGACCCGCAGCGGGTTGAATAGCAGGCGAATGAACTGCGGATCTCGGGCCAGTTTGTAATCTTCACCGACAAAGTATTCTTTGGCGGCCGGGTCATTCTTGCCGATATATAAGATCCAGGCCGTGGTAATACCGGCAAACTCATCTTCCCTGACGCTTCTGACCGGGCTGAAATGGGTGGCGTTATGGGCAGTTGCGCTCCAGCCCGGCACGGTCTTGATCAGCCCGCCCTGCCACAGCCTTGGCCAGGCCCAGGCCGGGACCACTACGTCCGCTGCGCCGGTGAGCACCAGGGTCGGTGTCTTTACCGTGGAGCCAAGGCCGATCGGCCCGGGTTCGATCGGCAGCGAGCCGATATAGCGCAACTGCGGGTCGATGCCCTTCAAGGTCTCTGGCAAGAGGCTTGCCGATAGAATCGATGCGCCTCCTCCCGCCGAATGCCCCGCCACAATGGTGCGCGACAGGTCGACCTTGCCGAACAGTGGCGAGGTCGGGTCCTGGTTGAGCTTGCTCAGTTCCAGGGCGCCGAGCACATGCATGGTGGGGGCGGTGTTGATGAAGTCCGAGGAGATGATCACGATGAAGCCGTAGCTCGCCCACAGCCGCAGCAGATCTGTGTACTGCCCCTGGTTGGAAAGAATGCCGCCGACGAAGTTGACCACTGGCAACTTGTCCAATTGCTTGATATTGGACGGGTAATAGACACTGGTGGAAATCGGATTGGAGAATCCGTAAGGAAAGGACTGATTGCATTGCAGGCTGTTATCCAACAGCATGATCCGCGCCAATACCCCCAACAACCCACGGCAATCACTTAGAACAGCATTGGTGCTGACTGCATAGGGCCCCGGAGACTTGGCATATTGATCATTGGCCAGCCCAAATGCCGGAACCAGTTGCGAAGCAATAGCCAACTTGCCCCAAATAACCAACATCATGGCCAGGCCGAACTTTGTAGCCAGGTTGCGAATCCACTTCATCGATAATTCCTTTATCTGTCTGCTTTCCCTGCAGGACCGAATACCTGTACCTGGCCATGCTCCCTATATTGCAAATATCTTCAAACTTGCAGTGCACGTCATTCAACTGCAATAGCGCTGAAACATTCTCTGCTTAGTTGCATTGAATACGTTCGCGACCCTAGATCAGGACAAATTCGCAGGTCAATGACTATTTAACATCCGGGCTGTGATAGACCCGGGCTGCAACGCCCGGGGCCTCAGGCATCACAGCTGGCACCCCTTGGATGGGCGGGCTAGACCAGCCCGCCAAAACGCCGGTAGTAGCTTTCGCCGACATCCGGCAACGGGCCATCGGCGTTCTCCAGGGCAGTGGCCAGCCATTCTTCGGCCCGGGCCTGGATCAGGCGATAGATGTTGCGACACAACTGGCGCGCCGCGCGGCCTTCCCAATCCCCGGGCAGCAGTTCGTCGGGCAGTTGCGGATCGCGCAGCAGCAGCTTGCGGTACTCATGAATCAGCAGCAGCCGGGCCAGGAAGCAATCCTGGGGCTGCAACTGCTCCTGCTCGCGCAGGGCCTGCCAGAGCGGGCGGAACAGCTGGATGAACTCGCTGTAGTGGGCTGCCAGTTCATCGATGTTCCAGCTTTCCCGCACTTGCAGGCGCAGGGCCCTGGAACCCAGGACATCCTGGGGCGTGGTCTCGAAGACGATGGTGTCTTCCTGGGCACCAAGCTCCGCCAGGGTGGCGTTGATATCGGCCCGATCACTGCGCGGGCAGGCCAGCAGTACCGGCGACATGGCGCCGAACCCCTGCCATTCCAACTCTTCGCGCACCTGCTTGCGCAACTCGACAGACAGTTGCGAGAGCATCACCAGGCACCAGGCGCCGTCCCAGGCCGGCACTCCGGCGCTGTACACGCGCTTGAAGGCTTTGTCGAAGCGCCGGCGCCCGGTCAGGGTCAGGCTGTAGTAACTGCGCCGGCCGACCTTTTCAGCGCTCAGCCAGCCCTCTTTGCTCAGGCGGAAGATCGAGGTGCGGATCAAGCGCTCGTTGATCCCCATGGGCTCCAGCAACTGAATCAGGCTGCCCAGCCACACCGTGCCGCCGTGGGGCTCGATGGCATCGCCGTACAGGGTGATGATCAGCGAACTGGCGCGGATCGGAGTCTGCTCCTGGAAACGTTTGATCAGGTGGTTCAGTGGCGCTAGGGACGACATGGATGTACCGGTAAAAAAGGAAGGAATATAGCGGGTTTCAGGCAGCTATAGCGCCCGGGCAGGTTCATGGGCGAGCCTTGGGGCGCAGCGCACTGTTGCCGATTCGCGGGCGTCCGGGCTCTGCCTCCCGCAGCGGCTCGCAAGGCCGCATCTGCTCCAGGCAACGCCTGGCCAGCTGTTGGTATTCGCGGGTCCCCGCCTGCTTCCAGGCCAGCTCCGCATCACTGAGCGGGCGGCTGACCCGGGCCGGCGTACCCATGATCAGCGACTGTGGCGCACACTCGAAGCCGGCCTTGACGAAGGCTGCCGCGGAAACGATGCAACGGGGCGCGATATGCGCGTTGTCCATCACCACCGCATTCATGCCCACCAGGGCGTCGGCGCCAATTCGACAGCCATGCAGGACAGCGCCATGACCTATATGGCCGTTGCGCTCGACCACCGTATCGCTGTCGGGAAAACCATGCATCACACACGTATCCTGCAGGTTTGCCCCCTCCTCCAGAACGATCCGCCCAAAATCGCCCCGCAAGCTGGCCAACGGGCCGACGTAACAATGGGCGCCGACAATCACATCACCAATCAGCACCGCTGAAGGGTGCACATAAGCGCTGGGGTCGACCACCGGGGTCAATCCATCGAGGCTGTAACAGGTCATGGAGAGGTTCCTTGAAGAACACGTCATCTGAAAGCAGGAAATACGATGAACTGCGGATGGCAGTTTGTATCAGATTATTGGCCACGCACAAGACCGGCGCCGCCGCAATCAGCCAGCCTGGCTGCTCCACAAAGACTTGTCAGTCCCGTATTTATCAAGACCTTAGGCAGCCTGGAGGCTTTTGTCGTGAGCCTGGGGCTACAAAAAAAGCTGGACCGACACTCAAAATCAAGACACATTAAATTCACGCCGCTATTGTTTTTATGTATCACATTGGCGATATACTCGACGAAAACCGGCCAACCAGCCGACCCGACAATCGAGCCGACCACCGGCCACCCCGAGGACATTCACCATGCCTCAACGCCTTGCCTCCACGCCTGTCGGTGGTGTTCGCCTGATCGCCCAGCACAGAGCGCCCCGCCCATGAACTTCACCACCATCCTGTTCTCCATCAGCGAGGGCGTGGCCCTTCTCAGCCTCAACCGCCCCGAACAGCTCAACAGCTTCAACCCGACGATGCACCGCGAGGTTCAGGCAGCCCTGGACCTGGTGCGCAATGACCCGCAGGTGCGGGTCCTGCTGCTGACCGGGGAAGGCCGGGGCTTCTGTGCCGGGCAGGACCTGGGCGAGCGCACCGTGGCACCCGGCGGCGCCGCGCCGGACCTGGGGGCCTCCATCGAAACCTTCTACAACCCCCTGGTGCGGGCCCTGCGGGACCTGCCGCTGCCGGTGGTCTGCGCGGTCAACGGGGTGGCCGCCGGGGCCGGGGCCAACCTGCCCCTGGCCTGCGATCTGGTACTGGCCGCACGCTCGGCAAGCTTTATCCAGGCCTTCTGCAAGCTCGGGCTGGTTCCCGATTCCGGCGGTACTTGGCTGCTGCCGCGCCTGGTGGGCATGGCCCGGGCCAAGGCCCTGGCCCTGCTCGGCAACCGCCTGAGTGCCGAACAGGCCGAGCAGTGGGGCCTGATCTACCAGTGCGTGGATGATGCCCAACTGCGGGACCAGGCCCTGAGCCTGGCCCGGCACCTGGCCACCCAACCCACCTACGGCCTGGGCCTGATCAAGCGCAGCCTCAATGCCAGCCTGCACAACAGCTTCGATGAGCAACTGGACCTGGAGCGCGACCTGCAACGCCTGGCCGGTTGCAGCGAGGACTACCGCGAAGGCGTCAGCGCCTTCATGGAAAAACGCAGCCCCGTGTTCAAGGGCTGCTGACCACGGCGACTCCAAGGAGGCCCCTGCATGACTGAACATGACGCCATGGAACTGGCCCGGCGCTGCGCCCGGACACTGTTCGAACGTGACCCGGCAAGCAACGCCCTGGGCATGCGCCTGTTGTCGGTGGCGCCCGGTGCGGCGCGCCTGGGCATGAGCGTGCGGGCCGACATGCTGCAGGGCCACGGCACCTGCCACGGCGGCCTGATCTTCACCCTCGCCGATTCGGCCTTCGCCATTGCCTGCAACAGCCATGACCGGGCCACGGTGGCCCTGGGTTGCAGCATCGAGTACATCGCCCCGGCGCAGTTGGGCGACACCCTGACCGCCGACTGCCATGAACAGAACCGCGGCGGCCGCACCGGCCACTACGCGGTGCGCGTGGAAAACCAGCAGGGCCGGCTCATCGCCCTGCTCCAAGGCAAATCCTACCAAGTGCACGGCCCGGTGCTGACACAGGAGACCTCCCATGAATGACCCACTGCTCATCGATGCCGTCCGTATCCTCATTGGCAGCGCCGGGGCCGCTACGCGCTGTGCACCATGTGCATCGGTGTCGACCCGGGCATCGCGCTGATCAGCGAGCGGCTGCAAGCACAGTAAAAAGACTCCCCCCGGGGCTCGCCTGCGCCCCGGGGCATGCACTCAGAGCCCGCCCGCCGGCGGGCTACAAGACAACAACAATTCGAGTGACACCATGAACATGCCGATTGCCGGAACCGTGCCCGACGCGCTGCTGGACCCGATGGAAACCGCCAGCATCGACCACCTGCGCCAGCACCAGCTGGAACGCCTGCGCTGGAGCCTGAACCACGCCTATGACAGGGTCCCGCTGTACCGCCAGCGCTTCGACCAGCTCGGGGTGCACCCCCAGGACATCAAGCGCCTGGAAGACCTGGCGCACCTGCCCTTCACGACCAAGGCCGATCTGCGCGACCACTACCCCTATGGCATGTTCGCCGTGCCCATGGACCAGGTGGTACGCCTGCACGCCTCCAGCGGCACCACCGGCAAGCCCACGGTGGTCGGCTACACCCGCAACGACATCGACACCTGGGCGCAGGTGGTGGCGCGCTCGATCCGCGCCGCCGGCGGCCGCCCCGGGGACAAGGTGCATATTTCCTATGGCTACGGCCTGTTCACCGGCGGCCTGGGGGCGCACTACGGCGCCGAACGCCTGGGCTGCACGGTGATCCCCATGTCCGGCGGCCAGACCGAGAAGCAGGTGCAACTGATCAAGGATTTCCAGCCGGACATCATCATGGTCACCCCCTCCTACATGCTCAACATCGCCGACGAGATCGAGCGCCAGGGCCTGGATCCGCACCAGTTGGCGCTGCGCCTGGGAATCTTCGGTGCCGAACCCTGGACCGACGAACTGCGCAGTGCCATCGAACAGCGCCTGGGCATCACTGCCCTAGACATCTACGGGCTGTCGGAAATCATCGGCCCCGGGGTGGCCATGGAATGCGCGCAGACCCGCGACGGCCCTACCCTCTGGGAGGATCACTTCTACCCGGAAATCATCGACCCGATCACCGGCCAGGTACTGGCCGATGGCGAACTGGGCGAGCTGGTGCTCACCTCCCTGACCAAGGAAGCGCTGCCGATGATCCGCTATCGCACCCGCGACCTGACCCGGCTGTTGCCGGGCACGGCGCGGCCCATGCGGCGCATCGACAAGATCACCGGGCGCAGCGACGACATGCTGATCATCCGCGGGGTCAACGTGTTCCCCACCCAGGTCGAAGAGCAGGTGCTGAAGGTCGGGCAACTGGCCCCCTGCTACGAGATCCACCTGTACCGCCACGGCAACCTCGACAGCGTTGATATCCACGTCGAGCTCAAGCCTGAGCACCAGCAACTGGGGGACGAGCAGCAGCGGGCCCTCTGCGGCGATCTCAGCCGCCACATAAAGACCCATATCGGTATCAGCTCGCGTATCGTTTTGCAGCCGGCATTCAGCATCAAGCGCTCCGAAGGCAAGGCCTGCCGGGTAATCGACAAACGTAACCGCTAATCCATCCTGCCTGGAAGCCCCGCTGATGCGGGGCTTTTTTTTGCCTTGGCAAAGGCCCAGGGGGGCAATGCGATACCAAAATCAAACATGACACGTTATTTTATGTTTGATATTAATTTGCGTATCACATATAAACATTCCCATGCCCAGCCACACCTTCACACCGGGAGACGCCACATGTACGCACAGCTGGTAGAAACGGGGGTCAAGCGCGTCACGCCACTGGCCGAGATGTCCGAACAGGAACGCAGCTTCCAGCAAAGGATCGACGACGAGATCAAGATCGAAGCCAAGAACTGGATGCCCGAGGCCTACCGCCAGACCCTGATCCGGCAGATCTCCCAGCACGCCCATTCGGAAATCGTCGGCATGCTGCCCGAAGGCAACTGGGTCACCCGCGCCCCGACCTTCAAGCGCAAGCTGCAACTGATGGCCAAGATCCAGGACGAAGCCGGCCACGGCCTGTACCTGTACAGCGCCATGGAAACCCTGGGGGCCGACCGCGACGAAGAAGTGGCCCGGCTGCACAGCGGCAAGGCCAAGTATTCGAGCATCTTCAACTACCCGACCCTGAACTGGGCCGACATGGGCGCCGTGGGCTGGCTGGTGGATGGCGCGGCCATCGTCAACCAGGTGGTGCTGCAACGCACCTCCTACGGCCCCTACTCCCGGGCCATGGTGCGCATCTGCAAGGAAGAGAGCTTCCACCAGCGCCAGGGCTACGAAATCCTCCTGACCATGATGCGCGAGGGCAACCAGGCGCAGCGGGACATGGTCCAGGACGCCATCAACCGTCTCTGGTGGCCGGCCCTGATGATGTTTGGCCCCAGCGACGAACACTCCCCCAACAGTGCCCAGTCCATGGCCTGGAAGATCAAGCGCCAGAGCAACGACGAACTGCGCCAGCGCTTCATCGACCAAACCATCCCGCAACTGGAGCTGCTGGGCTGTACCTGCCCCGACCCGGAGCTTGCGTGGAACGCCGAGCGCGGCCATTACGACTTCGGCGAAATCCAGTGGGAAGAATTCTACGAAGTGCTCAAGGGCAACGGCCCGTGCAACCAGGAACGCCTGGACACCCGCCGCCAGGCCATCGAGGACGGCGCCTGGGTGCGGGCTGCCGCCGTGGCCCACGCCGCCCGGAAGGCCGCTCGCGACGCCGCCTGAGAGCCCGTTCACCCCCGGCCACTGCCCCCAGGGGCAATGGCCCTCCAGCCCTGATGTGGAGTCACTGCAATGTCTGAATGGACCCTCTACGAGGTTTTCGTGCGCAGCAAGCACGGCCTCAACCACAAGCATGTCGGCAGCGTGCACGCCGCCGATGCCCCGATGGCCATGGCCAACGCCCGCGACCTCTACACCCGGCGCAGCGAAGGCGTGAGCCTGTGGGTGGTGCCGTCGGCGCAGATCGTCGCCTCCTCGCCGGACGAAAAGGAGCCGCTGTTCGACCCGGCGGACGACAAGGTCTACCGCCACGCCAGCTTCTACCAGTTGCCCCCCGAAGTCGGACACATGTGAGGCCGGCCATGAACCCTGCAAACGATCTGCTCAACCATCTGCTGCGCCTGGGCGACAGTGCCCTGGTCCAGGGCCAGCGCCTGTGCGAATGGTGCGGCCGGGCCCCGGCCCTGGAAGAAGAACTGGCACTGATGAACGTCGGTCTCGACCTGGTGGGCCAGGCCCGCAACTGGCTGGACTATGCCGCCGAACTGCTGGCGGACGGGCGGGATGCCGACCATCTGGCCTTTCGCCGCGACGAACGCGCCTACCGCAACCTGCTGCTGGTGGAACAACCCAATGGCGACTTCGCGGTGACCATGCTCAAGCAGTTCTTCTACGACGCCTGGCACCTGGAAACCCTTCGTGGCCTGTGCCTTTCCAGCGATCCACGCATCGCCGGGGTCGCCGCCAAGGCGTTCAAGGAAGTCACCTACCACCTGCGTCGCTCCAGCGAATGGGTCGAGCGCCTGGGGGATGGCACCGAGGAAAGCCACCGGCGCATGCTCCAGGCCCTGCCGCGGCTGTGGCGCTTTACCGGGGAACTGATCGCCACCGATCCTGCGGAGAACGCGTTGCACCAGGCCGGGCTGCTGGCAGACCCGGCTCAGGTCGCCACCGCCTGGCAGGACAGGGTCGCCGCGGTGTTCGCCCGGGCCACCCTGCCTGTGCCCGAAGCGCCCAGCCACTTCTACCTGGATGCGCGCAAAGGCCTGCATACCGAACACCTGGGCCTGCTGCTGGCCCAGATGCAATCACTGCCGCGAGCCTATCCCGATGCGGTCTGGTGAGCTGATCGGCAGCGACCTGGGGGCACGCGACCCGTTGCCCGGGGACCTGGACACCGCCTGGGCCACCCTCGACCGGGTCATGGACCCGGAAGTGCCGGTGGTCAGCGTGCTCGACCTGGGCATCGTGCGCCACCTCGACTGGCACCAGGGGCACCTGCAGGTGGCGGTCACCCCGACCTACTCCGGCTGCCCGGCCACCGAGGTGATCGAAAGCGACATCCGCCAGGCCCTGGAGCGCGCCGGCTTCAAGGCCCCCAGGCTGCTGCGCCAGCTGACCCCGGCCTGGACCACCGATTGGATCACCGAGCGCGGGCGCCAACGCCTGCAGGCCTACGGCATTGCACCGCCCTCGGGCAGCAGCAAGCGCAGCCTGCTGGGAGAAACGCCCCAGGTGCTCTGCCCGCAATGCGGCAGCGCCCACAGCGAGCGCCTCAGCGAGTTCGGCTCCACCGCCTGCAAGGCCCTGTATCGCTGCCGTGATTGCCTGGAACCCTTCGACTACTTCAAGTGCATCTGAGCGGCCCGGCGCCGCAGTGGAGAACCACCATGAGCCAGTTCCACCGCCTGACCATCAAGGACCTGCGCAATGAAACCCGCGACGCGGTGTCCATCGCCTTCGAGGTTCCCCCGCACCTGCAGCAGCAGTTCCACTTCACCCAGGGCCAGCACCTGGTGCTGCGCACCGAGCTTGAAGGCGAGGAAGTGCGCCGCTCCTATTCGATCTGCACCGGGGTCAACGACGGTGAACTGCGCATAGCGGTCAAGCGCGTGGCCGGCGGGCGTTTCTCGGCCTTCGCCAATGAACGATTGCAGCCTGGCCACAGCCTGGACGTGATGCCCCCGGCCGGGCGTTTCCATGTGGAGCTTGACCCGGCGCGGCGCGGCCATTACCTGGCGGTGGCGGCCGGCAGCGGCATCACGCCGATCCTGTCGATCATCAGGACCACCCTGCAAACCGAGCCCCACAGCCGGGTCACCCTGCTCTACGGCAACCGCTCCAGCAACTCGGCGCTGTTTCGCGAACAGCTTGAGGACCTGAAGAACCGCTACCTGCAGCGGCTGAACCTGATGTTCGTGTTCAGCCGCGAACGGCAGGACATCGACCTGTACAACGGGCGCATCGACCAGGACAAGTGCCAGCAGCTGTTTTCCCGCTGGCTCGACGTCCAGCAACTGGAGGCCGCGTTCATCTGCGGCCCCCAGGCCATGACCGAAACCGTGCGCGACAGCCTCAAGGCTGCCGGCATGCCGGCCGAGCGCATCCACTTCGAGCTGTTCCACGCCGGCAGCGACGGGCACAAGCGCCAGGCCCGGGAAACCGCCAGCGCCCTGGATGCCCGGCACAGCCGGGTCACCGTCATCAGCGACGGCCGCGCCCTGGCCTTCGACCTGCCGCGCAACAGCCAGAGCATTCTCGACGCCGGCAACGCCCAGGGCGCCGAACTGCCCTACTCGTGCAAGGCCGGAGTCTGCTCCACCTGCAAATGCAAGGTCATCGAAGGCGAAGTGGAAATGGACAGCAACCACGCCCTGGAAGACTACGAAGTCGCGGCCGGCTACGTCCTCTCCTGCCAATCGTTCCCGCTCAGCGACAAGGTGGTACTGGACTTCGACCAGCTCTGACTCCGGCGCTCCCCGCAGCCGCCCGTAGCCGCTGCCGAGCCCCAGCGAAGCTGCGAAAGGCTGCGCAGCGCCTTCACGTGCCACCAACAACAAAAACAAGAGAACGCGCCATGACCCCACAACAGATCGCCCGCATCACCCGCCATCCGGACTTCATCCAACTGGTGCGGAGCAAGCAGCGCCTCTACTGGTCGCTGACCCTGATCATGCTCCTGGCCTACTACGGCTTCGTACTGCTGGTGGCTTTCCACCCCGGGCTGCTGGGGCGCTCGTTGGCCGGCGGAGCCACCAGCGTCGGCATGCCGGTGGGCGTGGCTATGATCGGCCTGGCCTTTGCCCTCACCGGCTTCTACGTCTACCGCAGCAACCGCCTGCTGGACCCGCTGAACGACAAGCTCAAGCGCGAGTGCCAGCCATGAAGCGCCTGCTCGCTCTATTCCTGCTGCCCTGCCTGCTGGCCACCGACCTGGCCCTGGCGGCCGACACGCCGGCGCGGCCATTGAACTGGAACGCCATCGGCATGTTCCTGGTGTTTGTCCTGATGACCCTCGGCATCACCCGCTGGGCCGCCCGGCGCACCCGCTCCGCCAGCGACTTCTATACCGCCGGTGGCGGCATGAGCGGCATGCAGAATGGCCTGGCGATCGCCGGCGACATGATTTCCGCGGCGTCCTTCCTCGGCATCTCGGCAATGATGTTCCTCAATGGCTACGACGGTCTGTTGTACGCACTGGGGGTGCTGGCCGGCTGGCCGATCATCCTGTTCCTGATCGCCGAACGCCTGCGCAACCTGGGCAAGTACACCTTCGCCGACGTGGTGTCCTATCGCCTGGCCCAGACGCCGGTGCGCCTGACCTCGGCCTTCGGCACCCTGAGCGTGGCGCTGATGTACCTGGTGGCGCAGATGGTCGGCGCCGGCAAGCTGATCGAGCTGCTGTTCGGCATCAGCTACCTCTATGCGGTGATGCTGGTGGGCCTGCTGATGGTCTGCTACGTGACCTTCGGCGGCATGCTGGCTACCACCTGGGTACAGATCATCAAGGCGCTGATGCTGCTCTCGGGCACCAGCTTCATGGCCTTCATGGTGCTCAAGCACTTCGGCTTCAGCAGCGAGGCGCTGTTCGCCCAGGCCAGCGCGGTGCACGCCAAGGGCAGCGCGATCATGGCCCCGGGTGGGTTGCTGTCGAACCCCATCGATGCCATTTCCCTGGGGCTGGGCATGATGTTCGGCACCGCCGGCCTGCCGCACATCCTCATGCGCTTCTTCACCGTCAGCGATGCCCGGGAAGCGCGCAAGAGCGTGTTCTACGCCACCGGTTTCATCGGCTACTTCTACCTGCTGCTGATCATTGTCGGCTTCGGCGCCATCGTCATGGTCGGTACCGAGCCCCAGTACCGCGATGCCGGCGGCGCGATCATCGGCGGCGCCAACATGGTTGCCGTGCACCTGGCCCAGGCGGTGGGCGGCAACCTGTTCCTGGGCTTCATCTCGGCCGTGGCCTTCGCCACCATCCTGGCGGTGGTGGCCGGGCTGGCGCTGTCCGGCGCCTCGGCGGTCTCCCACGACCTGTACGCCTGCGTGCTGCGCAAGGGCCAGGCCAGCACCCGGCAGGAAATGCGCGTCTCGCGGATCGCCACCCTGTGCATCGGGGTGCTGGCGGTGCTGCTGGGGCTGTTGTTCGAATCGCAGAACATTGCCTTTCTCTCGGGGCTGGTGCTGGCCATCGCCGCTTCGGTGAATTTCCCGGTGCTGTTTCTTTCCATGTTCTGGAAAGGCCTCACCACTCGCGGCGCGGTGGGCGGCAGCCTGGCTGGCCTGGTCTCGGCGATTGTGCTGCTGATGCTCAGCCCGGCGGTCTGGGTCAATGTGCTGCATCACCCCCAGGCGCTGTTTCCCTATGCCAACCCGGCGCTGTTTTCCATGAGCCTGGCGTTCTTCTGTGCCTGGGCCTTCTCCGTCAGCGACCGCTCGCCCCGGGCCGAACTGGAGCGCGGGCGCTACCTGGCGCAGTTCATCCGTTCCATGACCGGCATTGGCGCATCCGACGCCACTCATCACTGACCCCATCCATGAGCGCGGGCTGCCGCGCTCGAACCCGGTTCACCCTCTGGAGGAATCCCCATGCCACAGGCTCCTACCCTGCAAAGCTTCATCGCCGGCCGCTGGTTCGGCCAGCATCCGGCCCAGTCACTGCGCAGCGCCATCGATGGGCATGAAGTGGCGCACACCCACGAGGAGGCCCCGGACTTCGCCGAGGCCCTGGCCTTTGGTCGCCATCAGGGCGGCAAGGCCTTGCTGGCCCTGGATTTCCAGCAGCGGGCCCAGCGCCTCAAGGCCCTGGCGCTGTATCTGAGCGAGCGCAAGGAGCAGCTCTATGCCCTGTCCCATCACAGCGGCGCGACGCGGGCCGACAGCTGGATCGATATCGAGGGCGGCAACAGCACCCTGTTCAGCTACGCCGGCCTCGGCGGCCGGGAACTGCCGTCGGGCAACCTGTTGCACGAAGGCCCGGCGCAATCCCTGAGCAAGCTCGGCAGCTTTGCAGGCAGCCACATCCTGGTGCCCCGGGGTGGCGTGGCGGTGCACATCAATGCCTTCAACTTTCCGATCTGGGGCATGCTGGAAAAATTCGCCCCGTGCTTCCTCGCCGGCATGCCCTGCATCGTCAAGCCGGCCAGCGCCACCAGTTACCTGACCGAGGCCGCGGTGCGGCTGATGCATGAATCCGGGCTGCTGCCCGAAGGCAGCCTGCAACTGGTGATAGGTGGCACCGGCGACCTGTTGGATCACCTGCAAGGCCAGGACCTGGTGACCTTCACTGGCTCTGCCAGCACTGCCGGCAAGCTGCGGGCCAACCCCAACCTGATCCGCCACTCGGTGCCGTTCAATGCCGAGGCCGACTCGCTGAACTGCGCGATCCTGGCCCCGGACGTAAGCCCGGACGATGAGGAGTTCGAGCTGTTCATCAAGGAAGTGGCACGGGAAATGACGGTCAAGGCCGGGCAGAAGTGCACCGCCATCCGCCGTGCCATCGTCCCCGCCAAGCAGCTGGATGCGGTGGCCACGAAATTGCGTGAACGCCTGTCAAAGGTGGTGGTGGGCGACCCGTCGGTGGAAGGCGTGCGCATGGGCGCCCTGGCCTCCCATGAGCAGCAGCGCGATGTGGCCGAGCGCCTGCAAAGCCTGCTGCACAGCAGCGACCTGCTGTTCGGTGCCCGGGACGGCTTCGAGCCCCGAGGCACAAACGTCAGCCAGGGCGCGTTCTTCGCCCCGACCCTGTTGCTGGCGCGCGATCCCATGGCCGAGGGCGGCGCCCACGACATCGAAGCCTTTGGCCCGGTCAGCACCCTGATGGCCTATGACGACCTGGACCAGGCACTGGAGCTGGCCTCTCGCGGCAAGGGCAGCCTGGTGGCCAGCCTGGTCACCAAGAGCCCGGCCATTGCCGCCCAGGTCATTCCCCGGGCGGCGGCCTGGCACGGTCGCTTGCTGGTGCTGGACCGCCACTGTGCTGGCGAATCCACCGGCCACGGCTCGCCCCTGCCACAGCTCAAGCATGGCGGCCCGGGGCGCGCCGGCGGCGGTGAAGAGCTGGGAGGCCTGCGAGCGGTCAAGCATTACCTGCAACGGGCGGCGATCCAGGGCTCGCCGAGCATGCTGGCGGCGGTAACCGGTGAATACGTGCGCGGCGCCAAAGTGCTCGAGACCGAGGTCCATCCCTTCCGCCGCTACTTCCAGGACCTGCGCATCGGCGAGTCCCTGCTGACCCACCGGCGCACCGTGACCGAGGCCGACCTGGTGAACTTCGGCTGCCTGTCGGGGGACCATTTCTATATGCACTTCGACGAGATTGCCGCCAGGGAGTCGCAGTTCGGCAAGCGCATCGCCCATGGCTACTTCGTGCTCTCGGCGGCGGCCGGGCTGTTCGTTTCCCCGGGCCCCGGCCCGGTGCTGGCCAACTACGGCCTGGACACCCTGCGCTTCATCACCCCGGTGGGCATTGGCGACACCCTGCAGGCGCGCCTGACCTGCAAGCGCAAGATCGACCAGGGCAAGCTCAGCCCCCAGGGCACGCCGCAAGGAGTGGTGGCCTGGGATGTGGAAGTCAGCAACCAGCTGGGCGAGGTGGTGGCCAGCTACGACATCCTGACCCTGGTGGCCAAGCGTACTGAGTAAAACCGTTGAAGACCGCGCAAGACTCAAGGCCCTCTTCGCCGGCAAGCCGGTTCCTACAACAGTTTCGCGCCGCCAGCCCCCCGTAGGAGCTGGCTTGCCAGCGAAGGCGTGCTTGAGGACTGCGCAAGGCTCAAGGCCCTCTTCGCCGGCAAGCCGGTTCCTACAACAGTTTTGCGCCGCCAGCCCCCCCGTAGGAGCTGGCTTGCCAGCGAAGGCGTGCTTGAGGACTGCGCAAGACTCGAGGCCCTCTTCTCCGGCAAGCCGGCTCCTACGGAAGGTCGTGCACTGGCGGCCGCTGGGGCGCTGGCGAAGTTTGTCGCAAAAGATTTCATCAATTCTTGATTCTCAATCCGCCATGGGGCAAGTTGCGCGCTTCTCACTACAAGGAGCCGCCAATGTCCGGTTCAATGGCCCAGGCGTTCGCCCACAATTTTCTCGGCCAATCACCCCGCTGGTACAAGGCAAGCATTGTCGCGTTCCTGTTGCTCAACCCTCTGCTGTTCTTCGCTGTCAGCCCGGCCGCCGCCGGCTGGTGCCTGGTGATCGAATTCATCTTCACCCTGGCCATGGCCCTCAAGTGCTACCCCTTGATGCCCGGCGGCCTGCTGCTGGTACAGGCACTGGTGCTGGGCATGACCACGCCCCAGGCGCTGTATGACGAGCTGGTGCACAACTTCCCGGTGATCCTGCTGCTGATGTTCATGGTGGCCGGCATCTATTTCATGAAGGAGTTGCTGCTCTACCTGTTCTCCCGGCTGCTGCTGGGGGTGCGCTCCAAGGCGCTGCTGGGCCTGCTGTTCTGCTTTCTCTCGGCCTTCCTCTCGGCCTTTCTCGACGCCCTGACCGTCACCGCGGTGATCATCAGCGCCGCGGTAGGCTTCTATTCGGTGTATCACCGGGTGGCGTCCGGCAATGACCCGCGCCAGGACAGCGCCTTCGCCGACGACCAACAGTTGCCTGCCCTGCATCATGACGACCTGGAGCAGTTCCGCGCCTTCCTGCGCAGCCTGCTGATGCATGGCGCCGTGGGCACCGCCCTGGGCGGTGTGTGCACCCTGGTGGGGGAACCGCAGAACCTGCTGATCGGCCATGAAATGGGCTGGCACTTCGCCGATTTCTTCAGCAAGGTGGCACCGGTTTCAATGCCGGTCCTGGCGGCTGGCCTGGTGACCTGCGTACTGCTGGAGAAGCTGCGCTGGTTCGGCTACGGCACCCTGCTGCCGGACAACGTGCGCCAGGTGCTGGCCAACTACGCCGCCGAGGACGATGCCCAGCGCACCTCGCGCCAGCGCGCGGCCCTGCTGGTGCAGGGGCTGGCGGCACTGATCCTGATCGTCGCCCTGGCCCTGCATGTGGCCGAGGTCGGGCTGATCGGCCTGCTGGTGATCGTACTGATCACCGCCTTTACCGGGATCACCGACGAGCACCGCCTGGGCAACGCGTTCAAGGACGCCATGCCCTTCACCGCCCTGCTGGTGGTGTTCTTTGCGGTGGTGGCGGTGATTCACCAGCAGCAGCTGTTCACCCCGTTGATCCAGTGGGTGCTGGCGCTGCCGGCGGACCAGCAGCCGGGCATGCTGTTCATTGCCAATGGCCTGCTCTCGGCCATCAGCGACAATGTGTTCGTGGCCACCATCTACATCACCGAAGTGAAACAGGCCTTCATCTCCGGGCAGATGAGCCGCGAGCACTTCGAAACCCTGGCGATCGCCATCAATACCGGTACCAACCTGCCGAGCGTGGCCACGCCCAACGGCCAGGCGGCCTTCCTGTTCCTGCTGACCTCGGCGATTGCGCCGCTGGTACGCCTGTCCTACGGACGGATGGTGTGGATGGCCCTGCCCTACACCGTGGTGATGGGGCTGCTGGGCTGGTACGCGGTGAGCTACTGGTTGTAACCGCTGCTTGGGGCGCCCCGGGACTGCAGATGGGGCGCAATGGGTGCAGGACTGGGGGCCGTGGCCCGGCGCGATGCCGGGCCACGGCCCTCAACGCATGAGGATATAGCGCTCGATGGCTTCGGCGGCGCCGTCTTCCAGGTTGCTGCCGGTGATCACATCAGCCTGGCGCTTGACCCGTTCTTCCGCCTGGCCCATGGCAATCGACAGGCCGGCACGCTGGAACATCGCCGGGTCGTTGCCGCCATCGCCCAGGGCCGCGGTGCGCTCCAGCGGCACCCCCAGGTATTCGGCCAGGGTCACCAGGGCCTGCCCCTTGTCCGCCTGCAAGGCAGTGAGATCGAGGAACCTGGGTTGGGAACGGGACGCCTGGGCCTGCCCTGCAGTGGCGGCCCGCAAGTGGGCCTCCAACTGCACCAGCAAGCGGTGATCGCTGCTGGCGGCGACGATCTTGTCGATGCGCGGCAGGTATTCCTCGAAGCTGTCCACCACCTTGGGGGCGTAACCCAGCGCCTGGCGCTCCAGGGGCATCAGGGCACCGTCCAGGTTGCGCAGCAGCCATTCGTTGTCGGCAAACACCCAGGTCTCGACCTGTGGGCAGGGTTCGAACAGCAGCAAGGCGGTGACCGCCGCTTCCACCGGAACATGGTGGCGAGCCAGGAAACTGCCATCGGGCTTGACGATACTGCCGCCGTTGAAGCCGGCAGTGGGCAGGTCGACGCCCAGCGCCTCGATCTGCTGCAGCATGGCCCGCGGCGGCCGTCCGGTTGCCAGGCTGAAGGCTACCCCGGCCTCGCGCAGCGCACGGACCGCGTCCAGGGTGCGGGGGCTGAGGCTGTGGTCGGGGCGCAACAGGGTGCCGTCCATGTCACTGAGGAGGAACTCGACAGGCCGCGCCTGCACGCCACTCACCCCAGGGGTCGCCATACGCGGCCATCCCGGGCCAGCAGTTCATCCCCGGCTGCCGGGCCATCCACGCCCGCCGGGTAGTTCTGCAAGCTGGCGTCCTGTTGCCAGGCATCGAGGAAGGGTTGCACCGCGCGCCAGCCGTTCTCGATGTTGTCGGCGCGCTGGAACAGGGTCTGGTCGCCGATCAGGCAGTCGTAGATCAGGGTTTCGTAGCCGGTGGAGGGCTGCATCTCGAAAAAGTCGCGGTAGGCAAAACCCAGCTCGATGTTGGCCATGTCCAGGCTCGGCCCGGGCTTTTTCGCCAGCAGGTCGAACCACATGCCTTCGTTGGGCTGGATCTGGATCCGCAGGTAAGTCGGCAACAGGCGCTCGACCTCGGTATCGCGGAACTGTGCATAGGGCGCCGGCTTGAAGCAGATGACGATCTCGGTGTCGCGCACACTCATGCGCTTGCCGGTGCGCAGGTAGAACGGCACCCCGACCCAGCGCCAGTTGTCGATCATCACCTTCAGCGCAACGTAGGTTTCGGTGCTGCTGTCCGGCGCCACGTTGGCTTCCTCGCGGTAGCCCGCCAGGGCCTTGCCGGCCACTTCTCCGGCGCTGTACTGGCCGCGCACCGAGTTGGCCCGGGCCTCGTCCACGGACCAGGGGCGGATAGCCCCCACCACCTTGGCCTTTTCGCCACGTACCGCATCGGCGCCAAAGGCTGCGGGCGGCTCCATGGCCACCATCGCCAGCAACTGGAACAGGTGGTTGGGCACCATGTCCCGCAGGGCACCGGTGTGTTCATAAAAGCTGCCACGGGTTTCCACGCCGACGGTTTCCGCCGCGGTGATCTGCACGTGGTCGATGTAATGGTTGTTCCAGAATGCCTCGAACAGGCTGTTGGAAAAACGGCTGACCAGGATGTTCTGGACCGTTTCCTTGCCCAGGTAATGGTCGATGCGATAGATCTGCTTCTCGCTCATGACCTTGAGCAGGCAGCCGTTGAGGGCTTCGGCGGTCTGCAGGTCGGAGCCGAAGGGTTTTTCGATCACCACCCGGCGAAAAGCCTGCGGCCCCTCCTCCAGCAACCCGGCGCTGCCCAGGCGGCGCACCACTTCACTGAAGAAGCGCGGTGCGGTGGCCAGGTAGAACACCGCGTTGCCGGTGCCGCTGGCGGCAATCCGCGCCGCCAGTTCGGCATAGGTGGAGTCGTCGAGAAAATCGCCCTGGACATAGTTGATGCCCCGGGTCAGGCGGGCCCAGACGGCGGCATCCACCGCCGCCCCCTGGCCTTGCTTGTTGAGCACTTCATCGCGAAGGAAGTCTTCCAGCAGCGTGGCGAACTCGGCGTCGCTCACCGCGTTGTGGTCGACGCCGACAATCCGCAGCCCCTCATCCAGCAAACCGTCGCGGCTGAGGTTGTACAGCGCCGGCATCAGCAGGCGCTTGACCAGATCACCGCGGGCGCCGAACAGGAACAGCGTGGTCGGCGGCGCCGGCAACGCCTTGGACTTCTTTCGCGTGGTGGTCATTTTTTCCCGGTCTCCACATGGCCGCCAAAGCCGAAACGCATGGCCGACAGCAGCTTGTCACCGTAGGTGCCCTGGCCGCGGGAGCGGTAGCGGGAGAACAGCGAGTTGGACAGTACCGGCACCGGCACCGATTGCTCCATGGCCGCTTCGATGGTCCAGCGCCCTTCGCCACTGTCGGCCACCGAGCCGGAGAAGCCGTCGAGCTTCGGATCGCCCGCCAGGGCATCGGCGGTCAGGTCCAGCAGCCAGGAGGACACCACGCTGCCACGGCGCCAGACTTCGGCGATATCGGCGACATTGAGGTCGAAGCGCTGGTCTTCCGGAAGGCTTTCCGAGGCCTTGGTCTTGAGGATGTCGAAGCCCTCGGCGAAGGCCTGCATCATGCCGTACTCGATGCCGTTGTGGATCATCTTGACGAAGTGCCCGGAGCCGGCCGGGCCGGCGTGGATGTAGCCGCGTTCGGCACGGTCGTCATCGGCGACCCGGTCCTTGGTCCGCGGGATGGTGCCCATGCCGGGCGCCAGGGCGGCGAACAGCGGGTCCAGGCGCAGCACTTCGGCAGCGTCGCCGCCGATCATCATGCAGTAGCCACGCTCCAGGCCCCAGACGCCGCCGGAGGTGCCGACGTCGATGTACTTCAGGCCCTTTTGCGCCAGGTCGCGGGCGCGGCGGATGTCGTCTTTATAGTAGGTGTTGCCACCGTCGATGATCACATCGCCCGGCTCCAGCAACTGGCTGAGGGTGTCGATGGTGTCTTCGGTGGGTGCGCCCGCGGGCAGCATGACCCAGACCGCCCGGGGCTTTTCCAGGCCCGCCACCAGGGCCGGCAGGTCGGCGACGCCCTTGGCGCCTTCAGCGGCCAGGGCGCTGACGAAGTCGGTGTTGCGGTCAAAGACTACGGTCTCGTGCCCATTGAGCATCAGGCGCCGTGCAATGTTGCCGCCCATGCGGCCCAGTCCAATAATCCCCAGTTGCATGTGCTGATGCTCCTACTGCAAAAATTCTGATCAAAAAAAGTTATAGCCCAGAGGGCCGGGGCAAAATCCCGAGGGGCGCAACTATACAAGGCAAGAAGCCCCAAGACAGCGCAATCTTCAGACAGATTCCGAGTTTTTACCCCCGACGGCGCGAATTACCCATCGACCGGCCCCAGCCAATTCCCCTGACGGGCAGCAGAGCAATGAAGATTAGTCCTGTGCCAGCCCCTGAAGTTTCCCTGGCCCTGGGTGGATAACGCTGCAAATCTGCGCGAAGACACAGCGACCGCGAAAAATAAAAAAGTTCCCTTTGCCCGAAAAAGAAATAAAATTGCCGCCGATAGTGCTTTGCGCAAGGGATGCGGCCAGCGAAGCATAGTTGAGACACGCCATTTGCGAGGTGAAGCAATGGGCACAGTACTACCGGCACGACCAGCACAAACCCTGTACGTCACCATTCGTCGTGACGAATTGCGTCAACTCAAAGACGAACGCGATCAACTGCAACGGGAGCTCGCACAATTGCGCCTGCAGTTGCAAAGCCAGGGTCAACCGGCGCCGCTACACCTCTCCTCCGCGAGCTGAGCCTCGCCCCTGAACGCAGGCCCGACCTGCGTTCAGCCCCGCTGTAGGTCCCGGGCCAAGCCGCCTTCCCTCGCCATACCGCCATAGCCCACCCCGTTGCAGACCACAAAATAGCGACGTTCAGCTGACAAAGTTTTCACACTTGCCTGTCGATACTCCCGGCCATTGTGGCCGTCTTGTTACAAGACGGCGCTCATTCGCGACGCCCTTGGCGCGCAATGAATCTGGATCCCTGGGGAGCGCTCAATGGCATTGTTCAAACGCAGTAGTGCATCTGCGAAAGGTTTTGACTGGATGGGGCTGCTCTGGCTGTTCCTGTTCTTCTGGTATTTCTCCGGCATCACCCAACTGCTGATCCAGCTGACCGACACCTCCGGCTTCACCGGTTTCCGCCAGGCGTTCTTCATGAGCGCCATCTGGCTGGCACCGATGCTGCTGTTCCCGGCGCGCACCAAAGTCATGGCCGCCGTGATCGGCGTGGTGCTCTGGACCTGTTCCATGGCCAGCCTGGGCTACTTCTTCGTCTACCAGCAGGAGTTCTCGCAAAGCGTCATCTTCATCATGTTCGAGTCCAACCCCTCGGAAGCCGGTGAATACCTGACCCAGTACTTTGCCTGGTGGATGCTCCTGGCGTTCCTCGCCCACAGCGCATTCGCCTTCTTCCTCTGGACCCGCCTGCGCCCGGTCTACCTGCCTCGGGGCCAGGCCCTGGTGGCGGCGACCGCAATCCTGGTGGCCATCGTCGGCTACCCGCTGGTCAAGCAGATCTCCCGCGCCGATACCCTGGCCGCCGGCCTGGAGAAATTCGAAACCCGCATCGAGCCCGCCGTGCCCTGGCAGATGGTGATTGCCTATCGCCGCTACCGCGAGCAACTGGACGGCATGCAGGGCATGCTCGCCAGCGCCAGCAAGATCGCCCCCCTGACCAACCTCAAGGACAGCATGGCCAACCAGCCGGCGACCCTGGTACTGGTCATCGGCGAATCCACCAACCGCCAGCGCATGAGCCTGTACGGCTACCCGCGCCAGACCACCCCGGAGCTGGACAAGCTCAAGGATCAGCTGGCGATCTTCAACAACGTCATCACCCCGCGCCCCTACACCATCGAGGCGCTGCAGCAGGTACTGACCTTCGCCGACGAAGAAAACCCCGACCTGTACCTCAAGAGCCCGTCCCTGGTCAGCGTGATGAAGCAGGCCGGCTACAAGACCTACTGGATCACCAACCAGCAGACCATGACCAAGCGCAACACCATGCTCACCACCTTCTCCGAACAGGCGGACGAGCAGGTCTACCTGAACAACAACCGCAACCAGAACGCCCGCCAGTACGACGGCGACGTGCTCGAACCGTTCTCCAAGGCCCTGGCCGACAGCGCACCGCGCAAGTTCATCGTGGTCCACCTGCTGGGCACCCACATGAGCTACCAGTACCGCTATCCGCCCAGCTTCGACAAGTTCAATGATCGCCAGGGCGTACCGGCCGGCGTGCGCGACGACCAGTTGCCCACCTACAACAGCTACGACAACGCCGTGCTGTACAACGACTTCGTGGTCTCGAACCTGATCAAGAACTACGCCAAGACCGACCCCAACGGTTTCCTGCTGTACCTCTCGGACCACGGCGAGGACGTCTTCGACTCCGCCGGCCATGACACCCTGGGCCGCAACGAAGCCCGGCCGACGGCGCCGATGTACACCATTCCGTTCATGGCCTGGGCCTCGCCGAAATGGCGGGAAACCCATGACTGGAGCTTTGCCTCGGACCTCAGCCGCCCCTACATGAGTTCCCAGCTGATTCACACTTGGGCGGACCTGGCGGGCCTGAGTTTCGATGAGCTGGACCACAGCCGCAGCCTGGTGAGCGACAGCTTCAAGCCACGCCCGCTGCTGATCGGCGACCCCTACTCGCGCCAGAGCAAGCCCTTGATCGACTTCAGCCTGATGAAACCCAAGGCTCCGGTCGAAGCCACGGTGGTACAGAAGTAAGCCCCCCTGTCACGCCCGCAGGATCCGGCTTGCCGGCAAACAGCCCCGAGAACCCTGGCCGGTTCCCGGGGCTTTTTTTTGCACCAGGCCGCGTCCGCAGGCGGCGCCTTCAAGGCGGTGCCCTTGCCGGCCAGCGCAGCCAAGCGCCGGCAAAGACACATGATGTCGAAATTGTAATCAGCACTTCAGGCTGACGTTAACCCTCGCTTAATACACTTCGGTGAAACTTTCGCCCATCACTTCTTGTGCAGGGACGTAACAAGTACCGAACATTCTTAAGCAGGAAAAACAGCATGAAACTTTCAACTTTGGTATTAAGCGGCCTGATTCTGGTAGGTTCCAGCGCGGCCTTTGCCGAAGGTGGCTCGGAAAATATGCAGCGCTTCTATGACAACTTCCGCGTTAGCCAGCAGCAACTTTATGGCGACAAGACCGAAAACACCGCAAAAGCCGAAAAGCAGAAATCCGAGCCCAACTATTCCGCCTCGGATGCCAAGCAACAACAGCCTGGTGCCTGACCCCCAGTTCCAGCGATACCCCTTCTCGGCAATCTGCTCCTTTGCCAGAAGTGGATGTTTGGCGCCCTTGCGGGCGCCTTTTTCATAGGGGCTGCCCTCCTTCTCTTGCACCCGCATGACAGGCAGATGACAACCCGGTCATCTGCCGCCCGCAGTGCCCCGGCTCAATTAGTATCGCCGCACCATGCCACTCGCCACTGATCGGACAGCCTGGTTAATCAGTTGAATTAGCTGGGTTATTTTATTGACCCTATAGCTACTACAGACTTTAACCTGCGCTCGCTCGACAGCCCCGACAGCTTTGAAGAGGATATTGCAATGCGCATTCTGGTGATTGAGGACGAACCCAAGACGGCCGACTACCTGCATCAGGGCCTGAGTGAAAGTGGCTATGTGGTGGACCGGGCGAACAATGGCGTGGACGGCCTGCACCTGATTCAACAACAGCCCTATGAATTGGTAATCCTGGATATCAACCTGCCCGGCAAAGATGGTTGGCAAGTTCTTGAACAACTGCAGGGAAACTATCCCGCACGGGTCATGATGTTGACTGCCCGCGGGCGCCTGGAAGACAAGGTCAAGGGCCTGGATATGGGCGCCGATGATTATCTGGTCAAACCGTTTCAATTTCCCGAGTTGCTGGCCCGGGTTCGTACCCTGATGCGTCGTAGTGAAGTCATTGTCCAACCGGAAGTTCTGCAAGTTGCCGACCTGCAACTTGACCCGCGCCGTCATCGGGCTTATCGCGGCAGTCGGCGTATCGACCTGACGACCAAGGAGTTCACCCTGCTGCATGTATTGATGCGCCACAGCGGAGAAGTACTGACCCGCACCCAGATCATTTCCCTGGTCTGGGACATGAACTTCGACTGCGACACCAACGTGGTGGAAGTCTCCATCAGCCGCTTGCGGGGCAAGATCGACGACGCCAGTGACGTCAAGCTGATCCATACCCTGCGCGGTGTCGGTTATGTCCTGGAAGCACGCCCATGACAACGCGCCCCGCCGCCGCGGCCAGCAGCCTGTCCATGCGCCTGGGGCTGACCGTCGCCCTAATGGGCGCGGCACTGGTGGTGCTGCTGGCAACCCTGGCCTACCTGGCGTTGAACCATGAGCTGGACAACCTGGCGCGCAAGGGCCTGGACAGCAAGCTGGAGCAGATCCGGCACAGCCTCACCAGCGACCTCAAGAGCAGTGACCTGGCGGCCCGCCCCCATTCCCTGCTGGACCTGGTGATGGGCCACGACAACCTGCAATTGAGCATCCTCGGCAGCGATCCGCTGGCCGAACCCCTGCTGATTGTCGGCGGCATGGCCCAGGAGTCCCTGCCCGAGCCCCTGGGCAATATCGGTGGCGATGGCTATGTCGACTGGCGCGACAGCCGCGGCAACCCCTTGCTCAGCGCCCTGCGGCAGATGAGCCTGCGCAACGGCGAGCAGGTCCAGGTGGTACTGACCCTGGACCGCAGCAACGATCAGGCGCTGCTCAGCGCCTACCTGCGTTCCACGGTGATCGCCCTGCCCCTGTTGCTGCTGCTGATCGGTTTCGGCGCCTGGTGGCTGGTGCAACGGGGCCTGCTGCCGCTGCAGCAGTTCAGCCGGGTCGCGGCGCGGGTGACCACCCAGGACCTGACCCACCGCCTGAAGCTGCAGGGCCTGCCCCGGGAGCTGGCGGAGCTGGGCCAGGGCATCAATGTCATGCTGCAACGCCTGGACGGCGGCGTGCAGCGCCTGTCGCAGTTCTCCGACGACCTGGCCCACGAGTTGCGCTCGCCCATCAGCAACCTGATGGGCAAGGCCCAGGTGACCCTGTCCCGGGAACGCCCGCCAGAGGAGTACAAGGCGGTGCTGGAGGCCAGTATCGAAGAGCTGGAGCGGGTCACGCGGATCGTCGCCGACATGCTGTTCCTGGC
The DNA here is from genome assembly GCF_058797595.1 of Pseudomonas sp. GW823-FHT02C05. Classification (NCBI taxonomy): domain Bacteria; kingdom Pseudomonadati; phylum Pseudomonadota; class Gammaproteobacteria; order Pseudomonadales; family Pseudomonadaceae; genus Pseudomonas; species Pseudomonas sp. GW823-FHT02C05. The sequence goes on from NZ_JBXAJU010000001.1 coordinate 1,312,904, forward strand.
CCAGGTCAGCCAGCCGGCGTCCCAGGCCCGGTTCGCCCGAGTCTCGCTGGGGGAAGAAGCGCGCCGGGTCATCGACCTGTTCGCCCTGAGCGCCGAAGAGAAGCAGCTGCAACTGCAGCCCAGTGGCGATGCCTGGGTGCTGGGGGACCGGCTGATGATCCAGCGGGCCATTTCCAACCTGCTGTCCAACGCCATTCGCCACAGCCCGGCGCGGGGGCAGATCAGCCTGCGGGTGGAGCAGACCATGGAGGCCGTGAGCCTGAGCGTGGGCAACCCCGGCCCGGGCATCGCTGCCAGCCACCTGCCCCATCTGTTCGAGCGCTTCTATCGGGTCGACAGCAGCCGCACCCGGGCCGAAGGCGGCACCGGGCTGGGCCTGGCCATCGTCCGTTCGATCATGAACCTGCACCAGGGGCGCACCGAGGTCAACAGCATCCCGGAACTCCTGACCGAGTTCCGCCTGGTATTCCCCCGGCTCGACCCGGCGCAGCACGACCTCTAGAGCAGCCAGGCACCGGCACCGGCCCCCAGCAGCACCAGGGCCCAGGGCGGCACCCGGCCGCTGCGCAACAGCAGCAGCGCCAGCAACACCGCCACCAGTTCCGGTGCGCCGGTCACGCTGCTGGTCCACAGGGGTTGGTACAACGCTGCCGCCAGCAGGCCCACCACCGCGGCATTGACCCCGGCCAGGGCCGCCTGGATGCCCTGGCGGTGGCGCAGCCGCTGCCAGAAGGGCACCACGCCGATCACCAGCAACAGCCCTGGCAGAAAGATCGCCAGCAGGCACACCACCGCCCCACTCCAGCCATCGATGGCCGCGCCGAGAAAGGCCGCGACGCTGAACAGCGGGCCGGGCATCGCCTGGGCGCTGGCGTACCCGGCCAGGAACAGCGGGCTGCTGACCCAGCCGGGCTCCACCACCTGCGCCTGCAACAGCGGCAGCACCACATGGCCGCCGCCGAATACCAGAGCGCCGACCCGGTAGAAACCATCGAACAGGCTCAGCAGGCGCCCCGGCCAGAGCAGCACCAGCCCCGGCAACAGCACCAGCAGCAATAGCGCCAGCCCCAGGCAACACGCCCCCAGGCGGCGACTCGACCCAGAGGGAGGGCTCTGGACCTGCACCTGGAACACCGGCCTGATCAGCCAGCGGCCCAGCAGCGCCGCCAGCAGCATCACCAGCAACTGCCCGCCCAGGCCCGGCCAGCGCAGCACCAGCGCCGCGGCCAGCACTGCAATGACGATCTGCAAGGCGCCCCGGCACAGGCTGCGGGCCATGCCCCACAAGGCCTGGGCCACCACCGCCACCGCCACCAGTTGCAAGCCCTTGAGCGCCCCGGCCGGGACCCCGCCCCCCACCCCCAGGGCCAGCAGTGCCAGGGCCAGGGCCGAAGGCAAGGTAAAGCCGGCCCAGGCACACAGGGCCCCGGGCAGGCCACGGCGAGACAATCCCAGGGCGATGCCGACCTGACTGCTGGCAGGTCCGGGAAGAAACTGGCACAGCGCGACCAGCTCGGCATAGGCCGCCTCCCCCAGCCAGCGCCGGCGCTGGACGAATTCCTGGCGAAAGTAGCCCAGGTGCGCCAGCGGCCCGCCAAACGAACTCAGGCCCAGGCGCAGAAACACCAGGAAGATCCGCCAGGGTGTTTCTACCGGGACCGGCGCGCAGGGGCTGGGGGCGTGCATTACAAGGCTTTGCTCCAGAACAGCATGCGCCCGTGAGCCGGGTCGAGCATGGCATTGGCGAAACCGCAGGCGCGATAGGCGGCCTGGGCCTGGGCATTGCCCTCCAGCACTTCCAGGGTGACCTTGCAGCAGCCCCGTTGCCGGGCGATGTCCTCGACCTTCTGCAGCAGGCGCTTGCTCAGGCCCTGGCCGCGGTAGCTGTCCAGCACCACCACGTCATGGATATTCACCAGGGGCCGGCAGGCAAAGGTGGAGAAGCCTTCGAAGCAGTTCACCAGGCCCACCGGCTGCCCGCCGGCAAAGGCCAGCACGCTGAACGCCTGGGGCCGCTTGGCCAGCTCCGCCGGCAACTGCTGGAGCCGGTCTGCGTCCAGGGGCTGGCCGCCGCCCATGGGGTCCTCGGCATAGTGGTTGAGCAACACGCCTATGGCTTCGGCGTGCACCGGGTTGCTGTAACTGGCTTGCAACACCACGACATCGGCAACGTCCATGTTCATCCTCGATCAACGTATTGAAAGTGAGCGCTCAGGGCTCAGGCAGCCTCGATTGTAGGCTGGGGGATTTGACCAAACGAAGATTTTTAACCCGCGCACTACAGAAAAAATCCTAAGCAGCGGCCGGGATCCACGGCAGCCGGAAAGGTTTCCCTTCAGGCCGCGGGCCCACCGGCAAAACGCTGCAACTGCATTTCCTGCAGGCGGCTGAGGGTGCGGCGGAAAGCGAACTCCAGGTAGCCCTCGGTGTACAGCTGTTCCATGGGCACCTGGGCTTCCAGGTACAGCGGCACCTTGCGGTCGTAGCACTCGTCCACCAGGGCGATGAAACGCCGCACCGCGTCGTCATGTACCGACAGCTGCGGCAACTCACGATCCCCGGCCACCACCCGCTCGGCACCATCCTCGGTGCCCCGGGCAATGCGTGCGGGGCGCTGGCAAGCGCTGAGGTTGGGCACATCGCTCAGGAGAATGGCCTGGAAGCGGTCGCACAGGGCCATGAAGTCCATGGCGGAAAACGGCTGTTCGCACAGCTCGACGAAGCTGCACCAGACCACCGTCCCGCACGCCTTGACCACCTGCAACGGGCGATAGCCGAGCAACAGCGGCTCGCTGCTCGCCGGCTGCCCGGCACTCAAGCGCTCGAACACCGGCCCCAGGGCGCTCGGCTGCCCCTCGGCGCCAAGCCAGTAGCGTTGCTCGGCGGTGCCCGGGTGCAGGCGGTGATCCTGCTCGCCGTCCACCGCCACCACCTGCATGTGCTGGCGGATGGCGCTGATCGCCGGAACGAAGCGCTCGCGGTTGAAGCCATCGGCATACAGCTGCTCCGGGGGCTGGTTGGAGGTGCAGACCAGCACCACGCCCTGGTCGAACATCACCTGGAACAGGCGCCCGAGGATGATCGCGTCACCGATGTCATTGACGAACAGCTCATCGAAACACAGCACCCGCACCTCTTCGGCCAGCTCCCGGGCCAGGGCCTGCAAGGGGTCGGCAATACCGCTCAGTTGGAACGAACGCTGGTGCACCCAGCCCATGAAATGATGAAAGTGCTGGCGCCGCGCCGGGACCCGCAGGCTCTGGTAGAACTGGTCCATCAGCCAGGTCTTGCCCCGCCCAACCGCCCCCCACAGATAGACCCCGGGCACCGCCGTGCGCCCTTGATGCAGGGCTTCATGGCATTGCTGCAAGGCCTGCACCGCCCGCGCCTGCGCCGCGTCGGCGACAAAGCCCTGCTGCTCCAGGGCGTATTGGTAGGCGCTCATGGGGGAATCGAATGGCATGGGGCTCGGGCCTCCTGGCAAAGAGCCGCAGTATGCCAGCATGAGCCGCTCCAGGCCGACCTGTAGCCGCTGCCGAGCCCGCGAAGCTGGGAAAAGGACCGCAGGGCCTTGCCTGGCGGTCTCCAGCAAAACCTTGGGCATGCTCAGGTTTTTCGCCGCCTGCGCCAGCGGCTACATCAGCGGGAAATATCCAGGCGTTCGATCCGCCCCTGGGCGTCCAGGCGGAAGGTGTGGCGCAGGGCCTGGGGGCTGCCGGGGAAGTCACCGCACACCCGGCTGTCGAGCAGCACTTTGCCGGTGCGCTGCTGGACCCCGAGGATTTCCAGGCGGCACGCGCCTTTGCCCATCCAGCGGGCGATCTGCTGGGGCCCCACGCAGTGCTCGCGTTCATCGAAGACCTGGGCGCGGTCGGCGAAGATCGACGCCACCACTGCGCTGTCGCCGCTGTTGATGGCCGTGACATAAGCGGCGATGGCCGGGGCCAGGGAAGGGTCTGTGGCCGACATGACAAAAGCTCCTTGCTGTTGAATGAGCGGGCCATGCTAAAGCCCCCGCGTGTCATTTCCTGTCAGCAGTGAAACGGCCCTGCTCATCGCTGTGCATGCGTTTGCGCCAGGCTCGCAGCCAGTCGCTGCGCCGCCCCGGATACCGCTCGCCCTGTTCCTGGGCGGCGGCAATGCGGTCGGTGCGGAAGGTGCGGTAATCCTCGCGCAATTCACACCAGGCCACGATCACCCGGGCCTCGTTGAGAAAGCCCAGGGCCAGGGGCCAGACCCGGCGCTGGCTGGGATTCTGGTTGACGTCGGCATAGTCGATCAGCAGCTTGGCCTGAAGGCGGATCGCCTGGCGGAACACATTGAGCGACACCGGGTTGTCGGGGAAGCCGTAGCCCGCCGGGCCGGGCAACAGGGTCGGATTGCGCAGTGCGTCCTGGGCCGCGGGGGCCAGCACCGCAGCGATCTTGGCCATGGCATCGGCGGCGGCCTTGCTCAGTTCCTCGTCGCCGCGCTGGTCGACGTAGCGCAGGCCCAGCACCACGGCCTCGGTCTCGTCGGCATTGAGCATCAACGGCGGCAGGAACAGCCCGCTGCGCAGCACGTAGCCTATCCCGGCCTCACCGTAGATCGGCGCGCCCAGGGCGGTCAGCTCGGCGATATCGCGGTACAGGGTGCGCTCGGAAACCTCCAGCTCCGAGGCCAGGGTCGCGGCGGTCACCGGACGGCTTTTGCCCCGCAGCATCTGCAGCAGGGTGAGTAAACGACTGGCTCGCGACACGCAGGTGCACTCCGGAAAAAACACCGGCGCAGATTACCAGAGCCTCCTGACAGTTTCTGTCAGGAGGATGGGGGTTGGCGGGACATTGCCAGGCATGATTCTGCCGGGGTCCTGTAGCCGCTGGCGCAGGCGGTGAAGGCACTGCGTCGCAGGGTTCGGCTGGGAGTTGCCAAGCAAGGCCCTGCGGGCCTTTGCGCAGCCTCGCTGGGGCTCGGCAGCGGCTACAGGGGCCGCAAGAGCCCCCGGGGCATCAGTAGGCCATGGTCCAGGTCAGGGTGTAGGTGCGGCCACGGCCCTGGTAGTCGTAAAGGTAGTCCGGGCCGTAGGTCGGCGAGTAGAACAGCTTGGCGCGCTGGCCCCAGACGGTGCTGTACTGCTTGTCCAGCAGGTTCTGGATGCCGCCGCTGAAGGTGCCGAACTCGGTGTCGTGGCTGCCCAGCAGGTCGAAGGTGGTGTAGCCGTCGATGGTGTTGGGCGCATCCACGCTGTGGGTGGCGTCGATCTGCTTGACCGCGTCGTCCTTGAGGGTGAAGGCGTGGTTGCCCTGCAGGCGCACGCTGCTGCTGTCGTCCTTCCAGCCGACGAAGGCGGTGAGTTTCGACAGCGAGGCATAACGGGCGTCGCGCTTGCTCCAGCCGCCGTTCTTGTTCTCCTCCTCGGAGCGCACGGCATGCAGGGTGCCGCCCAGCTCCCAGCCGTTCTGGAAGTGCCGGGTCAGGGCGCTTTCAAAACCGTAGTCGCGGCTTTTCTGGTCCTTGACGTCGATGGTCAGGGTGGCCTGGTCGGTGGTGATCACCTTGTCCGACCAGATGTAGTACAGCGCCGCCTGGGCATCCCAGTCGCTATCGGAGAAGCGCCAGCCGGTCTCCACCTGGCGGCTCTTGATCCCGGCCAGGGGGTTGTCGTCCACGCTCAGGCCCGGCTTGCCGTAGAACTTGGCCGGGTCCGGCAGATCGAAGCCCTCGCCGTAGTTGACCCACAGCTGGTGGCCGTTCTTGAAGTCGTAGATGGTGCCCAGGTTGTAGAGGTTGACCGCATAGTCGTTGCTGCCGCCGGGTACGTTCTTGAACTGGCCCACGTCCACGTCCATCTGCTGGCGCCGGTAGCCGCCGGATACCGTCAGGTTGTCGGAGGCGTGCCAGTCCAGCTGGGCATAGCCGGACAGGCCGTCGACCCGGTAGCTGGGATAGCGCGGCGCCTTGCTCTGGGTCACCAGGTCGAGGCCGCCGCTGCCCGAGGAGATGCCCTGGTCGAAGGTGCTCTGCTGGGCATTGAAACGCTCGCGGTCCAGGTCCACGCCGTAGGTCAGCTTGAACGCCTCGAACTCCTTGGCGAACAGCGCCTTGAGGCTGGTGACTTCGAAATTCTGCTGGGACGCGGCGAAGTACACACCCTTGGAGCCTGCGGGGCTGCCGCTGTTGTAGTAGGGGAACGGGAAGAAGTTGTCGTCTTCCTTGCGGTACGAGGCCTGCAGGTAGAAATCCTGGCCCAGCACGTCGCTGTGGTGGTAGTTGGCGTTGAGCAGCAGGCGCTTGGTACGCGGTTCCAGGTCGGTGGAATAGCCGCCGCGCAGCTCGGCGTCTTCCAGGTTGGACGGCGCCTTGTACTTGAGGTTGGGGAAGTAGATCCCGGTGCTGCCATGGTTGCCGGAGTCGTAGTACTGGGCCAGCAGGTCCAGGCTCTGCTCTTCGTTGAACTGCAGAGCCAGGCTGCCCATCAGGTCCAGGGTACGGTTGTACTGCAGGTCGGTCTGGGTGTTGTCGATGAAGATCTGCTTGCCGGCACCGTCATAGAACGCCTGGTTCTGCTCCCCCGCCACCGCCAGCCGGCCGCTGATGGCTTCGTTGCCGCCGCTCACCGACTGGGCGATGCGGGTCGTCAGGTCGTCACTGTTGTTGAAGCCGCTGCTGGCCCCCAGCTGGGTCTCGAAGCGCGCCGGGCCCGGTTCGCCTTTCTTGGTGACGATATTGATGATGCCGCCGGTGGCGCCGCCGCCGTAGATGGCGCTGGCCCCGGACAGCACTTCGACCCGCTCGACGTTGAACGGCGAGATGCTGTCGAACTGTCGGGACAGGCCCCGGGAACTGTTCTGGCTGACCCCGTCGATCATCACCAGCACGTTGCGCCCGCGCATGTTCTGGCCGTAGTTGGTGCGCCCTTCCGGGGCCAGGTCGAGGCCCGGTACCAGCTTGCCGATGGCTTCCTTGAGGCTGACCCCGGTGCTCAACTGCTCGCGCAGCTGGCTCTGCTCCACCACCCACACGGTGCCGGGAATCTCGCTGATGGCGGCGCTGGTGCGTGACGCCACGGTGACCTGGGTCGGCTTGAGGTTGAGGCTGGCGGCCGGCACGCCAGCCCGACGCAGGATCACCGTGTGCCCGTCGCTGAACGACCAGCTCATGCCACTGCCGGCCAGCAGGCTTTGCAGGGCCTGGGCCACCGTGACCTCGCCGTTGAGGGCGGTGGATTGCAGCCCCTCGACATCGCTGGTGGTGTACAGCAGGCGCAGGTCGGCCTGATCGGCGAAGCGGGTCAGCGCCTGGTCCAGGGGCTGGGCCGGCAGGTTCAACGAGACCCGGCGCTCCTGGGCGCTGCCGGCCTGGCTGACCGTGGCGGCCTCCTGGGCCTGGGCCAGGACCGGGCTCAAGGCCCCGGCGAACAGGGCCTGGGCCAGTAATGTGCGGCGCATGATGTGGTGACCGCGCCCCAGTGTCGACAGCTTGAACATTGCTTTCACGTGTTCCTTCCCAGCCGGTTGAAATGACGTCAATGAGAATGATTGTCTTCTCAGTCTCACTACGACGATTTCCCCCAGGGGAACTTGCAGTGCCCAGGCAAAAAAAATTCGACTCAGTGCAGGACCGCCAGCCATGGCAGGTAGGTGACGTGCAGCGGGTAGCGCTGCTGCAGGGCCTTGAGCGAGCCTTGCGGATCATGCAGGTCGAACACACCGCTGATGGCCAGGGCCGCCAACTGACCGTCGGAAATCAGGATGCGCCCGTGCTGGTAGCGCTCCAGTTCACCTATCACCTCACCCAGCGGGCGGCCGTTGAAGATCAGCTTGCCGCGCTGCCAGGCGGTCAGGCTGGCGGCGTCCACGGTCTGCTGGGCCAGCAGCGGCTGGCCGGGCTGGTATTGCAGGCGCTGGTCGGCCTGGAGCAGCACTGGTGCGTGGTCACCGCTGAACTGCACCTGCCCTTCGCGCACCACCACCGTCAGTTGGTGGCCGTCGCGGCGCACGCTGAAGGCACTGGCAGCGCTTTGCAGTTGCTGGGCCTGGGCCTGGACCACGAAGGGCCGCTGCGGGTCGGCCAGCGGTTCGAACAGCGCTTCGCCGCTGCGCAGGATCACCCGGCGCTCATCCGCCGAGTAGGCCACCGACAGCGCACTGGCGCTGTTGAGGGTGACCCGCGAGCCGTCCGCCAAGGTGATGCTCTGTTGCTGGCCGACCCCGGTGTGGTAGTCCGAGGTCAAGGCCGGCCACTGCTGCCAGCCCAGGCCAGCCCCCAGCGCCAGCAGCAGCGAAGCGGCCAGCGCCGGCCAGAGGCGCCGTGGCCGGCGCACCATGACGGGCGGCGCCTGGTGTTGCCGCGCGGTCTCGGTCTGCCCCAGGTCACCCCACAGTTGCTGGGCCTCGGCGGCCGCTGCGGCATGGGCCGGGCTGCGCTGGCGCCATTGCTGGAAGGCCATGCGCTGGGCCGGCGTGGCGTTGCCGGAGTGCAGCAGCACCAGCCAGTCGATGGCGGCGTCTTCGAGGCTTTCGGGGTGGTCGGTCATGGCATCGGCGGCAGGCAAGAAGGAATCATTCATGGTGGACTTTCAGCCAGTCGCGGCAATGGCGCAGGGCCTGGCCGATGTATTTTGCCACCATGCTTTCGGAAACGCCCAGGCGCAATGCGATCTGTGCCTGGGTCAGGCCTTCCAGGCGATTGAGCAGCAAGGCCTGGCGGGCGTTGTCCGAGAGTTGCGCCAGGGCCTCGTCGAGCACCGCCAGGCGCTCCTTGGCCAGCAGCACGGCTTCCGGTGCCGGGGCCGGGTCCACCGCTTCGGCGTGCTCCTGGCCGTCGCTGAGGTTGGCCGCCAGGCGCTGCTCGCGGCGCAGGGTGTCGATGGCCAGGTTGCCGGCCACACGGAAAATGAAACCGCGATCGTTGTGCACCTCCACCGTCTGCGGATCGACCTTGAGCAACTTGAGGTAGGTCTCCTGGGCCACGTCCGCCGCCCGTTGGCGATCGCTCATGCGCCGGGTGAGAAACTTCAGCAGGTCGTCGTAATGCTCTTGAAAGCTGCGCAGCAGGCTGGGGGTCGGCAGCATCGGGGGGCGGTCCGCGGATCGGGGAGGCGGATTATTCCATAAAGGCAAATGAGAAACAGTATCTTTCGTATCCTTTCCAACTTGGCTTTTTCCGCCTGTTTGCCCTTCTGGCTGCGGCGCCTTTCTGGCATCCTGCGCCTCCTTTTTTCTGACCGGGTGCGCACATCTTGTCCATGACATGGCGTTGCGGCCCAAGTCCCGTCCACTTTCCGACGTGTGCCCCCGTAGTTTTCACACGTCACTGGCAGGCCTTTTCCCATGACCGCACCCGACCGCTCCCCTCCCCGCTACAAGTCAGACCTGATCTACGGCCTCAACGACCGTCCGCATTTCAGCGCGGCGATCTTCGCCGCCCTGCAGCATGTGCTGGCCAGTTTCGTCGGCATCATCAGCCCGACCCTGATCTTCGGCGGGGTCCTGGGGCTGGAAAGCGAGCTGCCGTACCTGATCAGCATGGCGCTGTTCGTCTCCGGCCTGGGCACCTTCGTCCAGGCCCGGCGCCTGGGGCCCATCGGTTCCGGCCTGCTGTGCGTGCAAGGCACCAGCTTTTCCTTTATCAGCGTGCTGCTCAGTGCCGGCTTCATGGTCAAGGGCCGGGGCGGCGACACCAACGAAATCCTCTCCACCATCTTCGGCATCTGCTTTGTCGCAGCCTTTATCGAGATGTTCCTCAGCCAGTTCATCGGCAAGTTGCGCAAGCTGATCACCCCGGTGGTGACCGGCACCATCATCACCCTGATGGGCCTGTCGCTGATCAAGGTGGCGGTCACCGACATGGCCGGCGGCTACGGTGCCAGTGACCTGGGCGCGGCGAGCAACCTGGGGCTGGCGGCGCTGGTGCTGCTGACCATCGTGGTGCTCAACCGCTTCAACCACCCGATGCTGCGCCTGGGCTCCATCGTCATCGGCCTGACCCTGGGTTTCGTGGTGGCCTGGATGCTCGGCCGGGTGGACATGGCGGCCATGCCCGAGGTGCCCCTGGTGAGCGTGCCGGTGCCGTTCAAGTACGGCTTCTCCTTCGACCTGATCGCCTTCATTCCCCTGGCGGTGATCTTCCTGATTTCCCCCCTGGAAGCAGCCGGCGACCTGACGGCCAACTCGATGATTTCCCAGCAGCCGGTCAAGGGCCCGCTGTACATCAAGCGCATCAAGTCCGGGCTGCTGGCGGACGGTTTCAACTCGGCGGTGGCAGCGGTGTTCAACAGCCTGCCGATGGTCACCTTTGCCCAGAACAACGGGGTCATCCAACTGACCGGCGTGGCCAGCCGCTACGTGGCCTACTTCATTGCCGGGCTGCTGGTGCTGCTGGGCCTGTTCCCGGTGATCGGCGCGGTGCTGCAACTGATGCCCAAGCCGGTACTGGGCGGCGCCACCCTGATCATGTTCGGTACCGTGGCCGTGGCCGGGATCAAGATCCTCGCCGAGGCCGGGCTGCACCGGCGCAACGTGCTGATCGTGGCCATCTCCCTGGGCATGGGCCTGGGCGTGGCGGCGGTGCCGGAAGTGCTGCGCGAGCTGCCCAAGGCGCTGCACAACATCTTCGAGTCGCCGATTACCGTGGGCGCCTTCTGCGCGATCTTCCTGAACATCTTCCTGCCGGAGGAATTCCTTGAGCTGGAAGAAGACGAGTTCGATCCGGAAGCGGCGACCCTCAAGGTCATGCAAGACCCGGACATGAGCGGCAAAGCGAACTCCTGAGGCTCGCAGGCGTCTATGCTGCGAGCGCTGGTGATGGGCCCTCGGCCGTGGAAGGCTGGCCGGGGGTTTGCCAGGCAAGGCCCTGCGGGCCTTGTCGCAGCCTCGCAGGCTCGGCAGCGGCTACAAGGTGCCGGCCAGCCATTCATTTCCATTGCCGACAGGTATTCCATGCGTAGATTGATCGCCTTGACCCTGGTACTGCTCAGCCTGAGCGCTTGTGCGCTGTTGCCCAATCGCGATCCACTGGCGATCAATGTGGTGGGCATCGAGCCACTGCCGAGCCAGGATCTGGAAATGCGTTTCGCGGTGAAACTGCGTCTGCAGAACCCCAACGAAAGCCCCATCGACTACAACGGCGTGGCCTTGGACCTGGAAGTCAACGGCCGCCCCCTGGCCTCCGGGGTCAGCGACCAGCAAGGGCATATCGGCCGCTACTCGGAAGACATCCTGGTGATCCCGGTCAGCGTCTCGGCCTTCTCGGTGCTGCGCCAGACCCTGGGCCTGAGCCAGACCCAGAGCCTGGACAACCTGCCCTACGTGCTGCGCGGCAAGCTCGCCGGCGGGCTGTTCGGCACCCAGCGCTTCATCGATCGCGGGCAGCTCAGCCTGAGCAACCCCGGCGCCTGGTAACTAGAACACCGACCAGCCGATACGCTGGCTGAGCAGTTCCAGGGCCGCCATGCCCACCAGCGAGTTGCCGGCGCTGTTGAGCTCCGGCGACCAGACGCAGACCGTGAACTGCCCCGGCACCACCGCCACAATTCCCCCGCCCACCCCGCTCTTGCCCGGCAGGCCGACCCGATAGGCGAAGTTGCCGGCCTCGTCGTACAGGCCGCTGGTGGCCATGATCGAGTTGACCTGCTGGGTCTGGCGCCGGGTGAGAATCTGCTCCCCGCTGTGCTTGCAGAAGCCGTCGTTGGCCAGGAAACAGAAGGCCCGGGCCAGATCCACGCAGCTCATGCGCAAGGCGCAGTGGCTGAAGTAACTGCGCAGCACCGCCTCCACATCATTGTGAAAGTTGCCGAAGGACTGCATCAGGTAGGCCATGGCCGCGTTGCGGGCGCGGTGCTGGTACTCCGACTCGGCCACCCGACCGTCCACCATCACCTGCAGGTTGCCCGACAGGCGCCGGACAAAGTCGCGCATGGACAAGGCCGGCGCGGCAAAGCGCGACTGGTTGATGTCGCAGATCACCAGGGCCCCGGCATTGATGAAGGGGTTGCGCGGCCGGCCACGCTCGAATTCCAGTTGCACCAGGGAATTGAACGGCTGCCCCGAGGGCTCGTGGCCCAGGCGCTCCCAGATCGCCTCGCCGGAATGACCGATGGCCTGCACCAGGCTGAAGACCTTGGAAATGCTCTGCACCGAGAACGGCGTATCGGCGTCACCGGCGCTGAACACCTGGCCGTCGTTGCCATACACGGCAATGCCCAACTGATTGGCCGGCACATCCGCCAGGGCCGGAATGTAATTGGCCACCTGGCCTTGGCCGATCAGGGGGCGGACTTCATCGAGAATCTGGTTCAACAGGTCTTGCATGTTCTGGCTCATTACCGATACGACTGCGGGGCTATGGCAGCTAGACGCACGCCAGAGCCGGCGCAGCACAGTCCACCGGCAAATGCCCCACCACCCCAGCCCCTGCAGGAGCTGGCTTGCCAGCGAAGGCGTCGGCAGATTCGCCACCTGCCTTTCGGGCCCCTTCGCCGGCAAGCCGGCTCCTACGGTTGAGAGCTGGCCTTGTAGGAGCTGGCTTGCCAGCGAAGGCGTCGGCAGATTCGCCACATGCCTTTCGGGCCCTTTCGCCGGCAAGCCGGCTCCTACAGCCAGATGGCGTCCCAGAGGGGGTAATCGTGCACGCGGGTGACCAGGCCGGCGCGAATCGGGTTGGCGACTATGTAACGGGAGACCCCCAGCAGGTTCTCTTCCCGGCGCAGTGAGCGGTCGTGGTAACCCTTTTGCCAGACGCGACCGGTTCGCTGCAGGCAAGCATTGATGTCCCGTGCGCTGCGGGATTTGATACCGCGCATCAGGGCCGATAGCGAGCCCGTCCCCAGCGCCAGCAGCCAGTGGAAATGATCAGGCATCACCACCCAGGCCAGGGAACTGGCACGACCTTCAAGCTGGGCCTGGTGCAGTTGTCGCACCAACAGGCGGCCGATACGCCAATCACCAAAGAATGGTTCGCGGTGGTGGGTCACAGCAGTGAGCAGGTAGACCTGGCCGCCCGGTACGCAGCCGGTTGCCGTGGAAGCGCTGGGGCATTGCGATGTCCTCCGTGTGACGGATATACAAGTCAAGGCTAACCCGTGGGTACGGGTGCGCCGGGGCATTGTGGATCCGGGTATTTCTGGGAGGGTCTCTTCGCCGGCAAGCCGGCTCCTACGGTTGAGAGCTGGCCCTGCAGGAGCTGGCTTGCCAGCGAAGGCGGTGCAAGGGTTTCTGAAGATGTCACCCAAGCCGTGGCGAATTCTCCAGCAGGGTCCGGGTGTAGATGTGCTCGGGTCGGTCCAGCACGGCGTCCACTACGCCCTGCTCCACCACCCGTCCCTGCTTGAGCACCAGCACCCGGTCGGCAATGGCCCGTACCACGCCCAGGTCATGGGTGACGAACAGCAGGGTCAGGCCTTCGTCTTGCAACTGGCGCAGGAGCGCGAGGATCGAGGCCTGTACCGAGACGTCCAGGGCCGAGGTGACTTCATCGCAGATCAGCAGTTTGGGTTCGCACACCAGGGCCCGGGCAATCGCCACCCGCTGTCGTTCGCCCCCGGACAGGCTGTGGGGATAGTGGTCCGCCAGGGCCGGCGACAGCGACACCCGTTGCAGCACCGCATGGACCCGCGCCCTGGCCTCGGCCCCCCGGATGCCGAAAAAGTGCTCCAGGGGTGCGCTCAGGGTCTGGTACAGGGTGTGCCGCGGGTTCAGCGCCCGATAGGGGTTCTGGAAAATGTACTGGATCTGGTGCCGCAGCCCTTTGCTCCGCTGCCGGGCCGACAGGCTCAGAGGCTGGCCGGCATACCGCACCCGGCCTTCGGCGTGCTCGCCAAGCCCGGCCAGGGCCCGGGCCAGGCTGGTCTTGCCGGAGCCGGACTCGCCCACCAGCGCCAGGCACTCCCCCGCCACCACTTGCAGGCTGACGTCGAACAGCACCTGGCGGTCATAGGCCAGGTTCAGGCCCTGGACCTCCAGCAGCGGCCGTCGTTCGCTGCCGGACACAGCCGCTTGCACCGCCACCACGGGCGCCGGCATGGGCAACGCCTGCCGATAAGGGTCGATACAGGCCACCTGGACATCAGCTGCAAGCCCTTGCAGCAACGGCTCGCCCGCTGTGCATTGGGCACCCCGGCGCGGGCACCGGGGGGCGAAGGCACACCCCGCCGGCCGCTGCCCCGGCGCCGGGGCCTGCCCAGGTATCGCCAGCAGGGGCCGGCGCTGGCCGACATCGGGAATCGCCGCCAGCAGGCCCCGGGTATAGGGGTGGGCCGGCTGGCGAAACAGCGCATCACGGGAGGCGCTTTCGACGATCCGCCCGGCGTACATCACCAGCACCCGGTCCACCAGGTCCTTGATCACGGCCAGGTCGTGGGACACATAGATCGCCGCCACACCCAGGCTTTTGCACAGGTGGCGCAAGGTGCCGAGGATGTGCGCCTGGGTGGTCACATCCAGGGCCGTGGTGGGCTCATCGAGCACGATCAGCCGGGGCCGCAGGACAAAGGCCAGGGCCAGCATCACCCGCTGCTGCTGGCCGCCGGACAGCTGATGGGGAAAGCGCCGCAGGAACTCGCGATCCGCCGGCAAGCCCACATCCTTGAGGGTGTCGCGGATCCGCTGCTGCCGCCCGTGGCGGTCCAGGTGCGATGGATGCACCGCCAGGGTTTCCTCCAGCAGGTCGGCAATGCGCAGCGCCGGGTTCAGGGCGGTGGCCGGGTCCTGGGCCACATAGCCGATCAGGCCGCCCCGGGCCCGGCGCAGGTCCTGCGCCGAGAGGTCCAGCAACGACTGCCCGGCCACCTCGACCCGCCCTTCGACAATCCGCGCGCCCCGCCGGGCATGGGCCAGCAGGGCCGTGGCCAGGGTGGTCTTGCCCGAGCCCGACTCCCCCACCAGGCCAAGAATTTCCCCCGCGGCCAGGCTGAAGCCGACTCCGGACAACACCTCCACGCCAACCGCCAGCTCCACCCGCAATCCCTCAACCTGCAGCACCCGGGCCTCTCGGGTCACTTCCACCACGGCGTTCATGGGCCTTTCTCCCCGATCCGCGCCTGACTGCGCCCGATGCCCTCGGCGAGGATGTTGGTGCCGTAGGCGAACACCCCGATCAGCAGCGCCGGGGCCAGCACCGCCCAGGGCTGGACCAGCAGCCCGGCCTGGTTCTCGTTGATCATCAGCCCCCAGTCGGCGGCCGGCGGCGCCACCCCATAGCCGAGGAAGCTCAGCCCCGACAGCATGCCCACGCCCCAGGTCAGCATGTTGCCGAAGTGCACCAGCAGCGGCGTGAGGATGTTCGGCAGGATTTCCCCAGAGAGGATCCGCCAGCGCGAATAGCCCATCATCTGCGCGGCCTCGACGAACTCCTGCCCCGCCACCGCCACCGCGCTGCCCCGGGCCAGGCGCACCACCCCGGGGGTGAAGGCGATGGCCACGGTGAGCACGATCAACCAGGGCGCTCGCCCCAGCATCGAAACGATCAGCAGCACCAGGATCAGGTCGGGAAAGGCCAGGGAAACATCCGCCAGCCAACTGATCAACGTGTCCAGCCGGCGCCGCGAAAGGCCGGCCAGCAACCCCAGGGCGCTGCCCACCAGCAGGGCGATGGAGGCCGCCGCGAGGGACATCCACAACACCGACAGGCCCCCGCGGAGCAACCGCGAAAGCACGTCGTGGCCAAGAAAGTCATGGCCGAGCCAGGCGCCGGCAGTGGGCGCGCCGTACACCGGGCCCAGCATGTCGGTGCTGCCATGGGGCGCCAGCCAGGGCCCGAACAGCGCCAGCAGGACCACCAGCAAGGTGATGAATGCACCCTTGCGGGTTTGCGGTTCGCCCAGCCACAGGCGCCAGCGGGAAATGCGTAAGTCGTTCATGGATAGGTTCTCATGCCGCAGGTTCAGGGAGCCTTGGGCGCCGAGCGGCGCCACCAGGGCTGGAGGCCTCGTCGGTTGCGGCGGATCAGGCCGGCCCGCCGCGCCGTACGCAACTTGGGGGTCAGCAGCACCGTGGCCAGGTCTGCCAACAGGTTGATCAGCACCACCCCCAGGGTGATCACCAGCACGATGGCCTGGATCATCGGCAGATCGCGCATCTGGATCGCCGAGTTGAGGGCGGTGCCGATCCCCGGATAGCTGAACACCACTTCCGCCAGCAGGGCCCCGCCGATCAGGGTGCGCAGGGTCAGGGCCAGCCCCTGCACCGCCGGCACCAGGGCATTGGCCAGGGTGTGGCGCCAGACGATGCGCCACTCAGGGATGCCCCGCAGCCTCGCGGCGATCACGTAGTCCGATTCCAGGGCCTCGATCATTGCCGCGCGCACCATGCGCGTCAGGTAGGGTAAGGCCGACAGGCTCAAGGCCAGCACCGGCAGTACCAGGAATTGCAGCTGGCGCCACAGTGCCAGCTGGGGGTCGAGGATCGACACCGCCGGCAGCAGGTCCATGTGGGGCATGGAAAACAGCAGCACCAGGCCAATGGCCAGGAGAAAACCCGGGGTAGCCTTGAGGAAGATCAGCAACGACAGGCTCCAGCGGTCCAGGCGGCTGTCACGGCGCAGGGCCAGGGTCACCCCCAGCAGCAGCGCCGCGGGCACCACCAGCGCGATGACCCCGGCCAGCAACGCCAGGGTGTAGCCCAGGCGCGCGAAGAGGACGTCGGCCACAGGCGCGCTGGAATCCAGGGACTGCCCCAGATCGCCTTCCAGCGTCTGGCCCAGCCAGTGCAGGTATTGCTCGAGCAGTGGCCGGTCCAGCCCCAGTTGTCGTTGCAGGGTGAGGATGCTTTCCAGGGGCGCATCGGGGCCAAGGATCACCCGCGCCGGGTCCGAGGGCAGCGCCTGGGTGGCGATGAACACCACCAGGCTGATGACCCAGGCCGTGAGCAGGCCGTAGCCCAGGCGGCCGACGAACCAGGACAGCCAGGCCGGGGTACGGGGCGTGTTGCGGCAGGTGTCAGGCATGGTTCAACCACATTTCGTCAAAGCGCCAGGAGGCGAAGGTCGTCTGTTCCGGCACCAGCCCGCCAACCCGCACCGAGGCCGCGTCCAGCACATCGTTGAAGCCCCAGATCAGCAGCCCGCCGCGCTGGTGCTGGATGGCCTGGGCTTCGTGCACCCATTGCCGGCGCAGTTGCAGATCGGGCTGGGCCAGGGCCTGCTGGTACAGCTGGGTGAATCGCGGGTCGTGAAAGTTGCTGCGGTTGTAGATGGCCTGGGGAGCGTCGTTGTGCAGCGCCGAGGCAAGAAAGCCCCGGGCCGGCGTGGCCCCGGGCGACAGCAGCCACTGTTCGCGCTGGGGGCCGTTGAACACCGAAGCGTCAACCTGGGTCACCTTGACCTCGACCCCGGCCCTCTTCGCCTGCTGGGCGAACACCAGCGCCGCGTTCACCCCCGGGCCCGGGGTGGTGGTCAGCTCCACCCGCAGGTCGCTCTGCCCGGCCTGACGCAACAGCGAACGGGCCTGTTCCAGGTCATGGGGCCGCTGGGCAATGCCGTGGTTGTAGGTGGGGTCGTGGGGCGAATACAGGTCATTGGCGACTCGGCCGAAACCATTGAGCCCACGGTCCACCAGCTCCTGGCGGTCGGCCAGCAGGCGGAACGCCTGGCGCACCCGCACATCCTGGAACGGCGCCTTGGCCAGATTGAGGTTGAAGCCGGTGAAAGAAGTACTCGGCGAGGCGTAGAAGCGCAGCCGCGGATCGGCCTTGAGCAGCGCGCTGTGCTCGGCCTGTACGCCGCTGGCCACGTCGATCTGCCCGGCCCGCAGCGCCGCCGCCCGCGACACCTGGTCCTTGAACTCGATGATTTCCAGTTCGTCGGCGTAGGGCTGGCCGGGCTTGTAGTAGTTCTCGAAACGGCTGTACAGCGAACGCTGGCCGGGAATGAAGCGCTTGAGCCGGTAGGGGCCGGCGCCCACCGGGTTGGTCTGCGGGTGGTAGTCGGTGGGCACTATGGCACCGAAGCTGATCAGGGTTTCGTCCAGGGGAAAGAAGCTCTGGCCCTGTTTGAAGCGGATTTCGATGGTGCGCTGATCGAGCTTGCGCAGGGCCTGGCGATCGATGGCCCCCACCAGCCCGGCAAAGGGCGAAGCCAGTTGCGGGTCGGTCAGGCGCAGGATGGAAAACAGCATGTCGTCGGCGCCGATGCTCTTGCCGTGGTGGAACTCCAGCCCCGGCTTGATGCGGATGGTCCAGACGCTGGCGTCGGCATTGGGCTCGGCGAACTCCGCCAGGGCCAGCCGGGTGCTGACGTCCGGGTTCCATTCCCAGAACTTGCTGTACAGCGCCCAGCCGCGAATGATCCCACCGCCCACCGGTTTGTGGGCGTCGAGATTGCCGGACTGGTCGCCATCGATGATCCCCACCCGCAGGCGCCCGCCGCGCACCGGGGTGCCGGGCAGCAGCGGTGCGGCACCGGGCGCCGCACCGTTGTCACAGCCGCTGAGCAGGCTGCTGCCCAGCAACAGGCCGCCACCGGCGGCCAGGGAATGGCCGAGGAATACCCGGCGGGAAAATGCCTCGCTCATCGCTCGCTCCTCAGGCCTGCTCGGTGGCCTTGGCCGGTTGCCGGGCAGCCAGCGTCGCGCCCAGGCGCGGCACCTCGAAACCGTGGTCCAGGTCCAGCAGCGGGAACAGCAGGTCGGCCACCCGGTGGGCCTCGTCGATCAGCGGAAAGCCCGAAAGAATGAAGGCCGAGGTGCCCTGCTCTTCGTATTCGCGAATGCGCTCGGCCACTTGCCGCGCGCTGCCCACCAGGTAGGTGCCGGCGGCGGGCCCGAGAATGTTGAAGCCGAACAGGCTCGGGCCGAGCCAGACATTGGGGTAGATCTCCAGGTCCCGGGCCTTGGGCAGGCGGCCGGTGCGGATCGCCTCGACATTGCGCTGGATCTGCGGGTCGTCGCTGTGGAAGCTGTCCAGGGTTTCCCCCGGCGGCAACTGGCGTTCGATGGAAGCCCGGGCGGTCTGCAGCGAGGTGCGCTGCAGCAGTTTCTCGGCGTGGGCCCAGGCCTCCTCCTCGGTTTCCCGGACGATGATCTGCAGGCGCGTACCGAAGCTCAGCTCACGGCCGATCTTCGCCGCCTCGGCGGCCACCTTGCGGAATTTCTCGCCGAGTTTCGGCGGCGTGTCGGCAAAGCTCAGGTACACATCCAGCAACTGCACTGAATGGGCCACTCCCGGGCCGGAGGTGCCGGCGCCCCACAGCGGGATGCCGGGGCGTTGCCTCGGCGCGTGCCAGCCGCCCAGGGGATGGCCGGCCGCGGCCGGCGAGCGCGGCGCCAGCTTGACGTAGCGGCCGTCGTAGCCGTCGGTGTCCCCGGCATAGAAGCCCTGGAACGCCCGCCAGTACTCCAGGCTGAAGTCATAGCGCTCATCGTGGGGATAGTGCACCCCCAGGGTGGCCAGCCCGGCGTCACTGCCGTTGACCACGTTGAACAGCAGGCGGCCGTTGGAGAACTGATCGAAGGTCAGCGCCCATTTGGCCAGCACCGCCGGCGACAACTCCCCCGGGTGCTGTGCCACCAAAAAGCGCAAGCGCTGGGTGGCATCGATCAGCGCCGCCGAGACCGCCAGGCTTTCATTGGGGCTCGAACCCAGCAGCGAACCGTAGTAGCCCAGGCGATCGCTGGCCACCGCCAGTTGCTTGAGGTGCTGGAAATCGGTGTTCCAGCGCCCTTCCGGCTCCCAGGGATAGGGGCCGTCGGGGGTGGTGAGGTACCAGAGAATCTTGACTGCCATGTAGCTGTTCCTTGAATGATTGAAGCCTGTGCAGCCATCGCTGCCCCGCCCACCGCCGCCCCCCACCGCGTAGGAGCCGGCTTGCCGGCGAAGAGGCCCTCAAGCCTTGTATCGCCCTTGCGGGCGCTTTCGCTGGCAAGCCAGCTCCTACAACAGCTCCGATAGCCGCTGCCCGGGGAGCGGCAGGTCAGCTGCGGCGGTCGATGGCGGGCACCAGGCCCAGTTCCGTGGCGCGCTCGTACAGGCCGCTCATCTTCCATTGCTGGGTCAGTACGCCTGGGCCATAAGGGCGGGAGCCACCCAGGGCGTCGGCCAGCAGTTGCAGTTGCGCGCCCTCTTCCAGCAACAGGATGAATTCCGCCGTGGCCCGCAGGCCCTGCTTGCCCCATACCGTGGAGCCGCCGTTGGCTTCGAGAATCGCCAGGTTGAAGGGGTTCTGGGCAATGCTGTCGAGGATGAAGTCCACCTCGGGCTGGCGCCGGTCGATGTACACCGGCAGCTCCCGGGCCAGCTGG
This sequence comes from Pseudomonas sp. GW823-FHT02C05, assembly GCF_058797595.1. Lineage (NCBI taxonomy): Bacteria > Pseudomonadati > Pseudomonadota > Gammaproteobacteria > Pseudomonadales > Pseudomonadaceae > Pseudomonas > Pseudomonas sp. GW823-FHT02C05. The sequence goes on from NZ_JBXAJU010000001.1 coordinate 1,333,113, forward strand.
TAGCGCTGCACCGGCACATAGTGGAACGGCAGCGTGCGGTGGGTCTGGGCCCAGGCTCCCAGGTACGGCGAATGCACGTGGGACACGGTGGTGATGTCGGCATGCTGCTGGAACAGCTTGGTATAGCGTCCCAGGCCGCCCTTGCCCTGGCCCAGGATGACCTTGCCGGCAAAGTCGGTGACCGTGGCCTGCAACGGTTTGCGGTAGTTCCACGGGCCGCCGTAGTTCACCGACACCAGCAGTTCCTGGCCCGGTACCCGCTCGATGAAGCCCACGGTGCCGTTGGCGGTGATGGTCTGGGTTTCGCGGAACACGGTGAACGCCTGTTCGGCCTCCAGCAGCACCTGATCGATGAAGGCCTGCAGTTCCTGGGTAATCGGGGTTTCGTTGATCAATACAGTCATGGCAATTCTCCGGGTTCAGGCGCGGCGCTGGGCCAGCAGTTCATGGGCGGCGTGCAAGGGACGTGGGTCGACCCAGTCGGCAATGGCGAAATCCCGTTCGAGGAAGCCATGGCGATAGAGGAAGTTTTTCTGGATATCGAGAAACTCCAGGCGCTGCGGCGACAGGTCGGGCGCCAGGGTGGTGTGGAAATCGCCGCGGTAGGCCTCATTCACCCCGGCACTGCCGGCCCGGGTTTCCTCTTCCAGGATGGCGTTCAGGGCCGGCCGGTTGTGGGCCGCCCAGTCGGCGGCGCGCAGGGTCTGGGCAAGAAAGCGCACCACCAGGTCGAAGTGATTGTCCAAGAGGCTCTGGTGCACGGTGATCGGCCGTGGCGTGCCGTTGTTGATGCGGTAGCGCGGCTCGGCGATCAGGTCCAGGTCGATGCCCACCACCAGCCCCAGGCGCCGCGCGGCATCGGCGGCGGCAGCCCCCTTGACGTAGACCGCGTCCACCTCGCCGCGCACCAGATAGTCCAGGCCCGACCACAGGCGCTGCAAACCTTCCTGGGGCGTCGCCGCACGCTCCTGGTCCTGCAGCGCCACTTCCACCAGTTGCACGTCGTCGAAACCCAGGCCCGCCAGGCTCAACGCGCCTTTGTAGCCGTGCAGGCTCATGGCCCGGGCGATGCTGCCCGGGCGGTTTTCGCCCCAGGCCGGCAGCGCCAGGCGCTTGCCCTTGAGGTGCTCGGGGCGGCTGATGCCGGAATCCGGGCGCACCAGCAAGGTTTGCCATTCCTCGATCCAGGTCAGGCCGATCAGCCGGCTGGGGGAACCGGCGGCGCGGGCAGCCAGGGCCGGCACGTTGCCGCCCTCGCGAAACAGCCCGGGCAACTGGTGATCGTAATGGTGATGGCCCAGTTGCCGGGCTTCCTGCAGGGTCGCGACCGGCAGGCCGTCGGCGGCAAACTCCTCGCTGAGCCAGCCCAGCTTGTAGGCGATCCCGGAAGCCGTGGGCACCGGGCAGCGGGTGAACCAGATCTGCTCCAGTTCAGGCTGGGCAGCGGACGTGGGCAATGTGGCGGCAAGCGTCATGAACGAGTTCCTGTGCAATGGCTGTTGCCAGGGCTATTGCAGCGCCCGTGCCAACCGGGCAAGGCCCCGGATTACGGGGCCTGGGCCGCTGCCCGCAAAACCGGCACCTCGCCGACTGCTGCCCGACCAGCAGCATTGCGCAGCGACTGCTGCTGTCGGAGCAACGGGCCGACGAACATTGCTGCTGGAGCAGCAGCAGGCGTTTTAGCACCCATTGCGCACCCGCCCGCCAGCCGTGTCGCACAAGGCCTGCAACGGATTTTCAGCACACTGAAAAGGCCCTGGCGCAGAACTTGCTCAAGCCTCCTCAAACCCAGCCCTTTTTCGTAGGAGCTGGCTTGCCGGCGAAGGCGTCGCCAAGACCGGCGCAAGGTTCAAGGGCCCCTTCGCCGGCAAGCCGGCTCCTACGGATCAGGTCGATACACACGCCCCTGGGGGCAGATTTCTTCAGATAGAGGTACCAGCATGAGTAGCGTTCAAGCCCTTCCTGTCACTCCGGTCCGTGTCCTGGGCAGCGAGGCCGAAGCCATCGCCGTGGCCCGGGAAATCGCCACGGAAATCGCCGCCATCGCCGCCGACAGCCAGGCCAACGGCCAGTTGCCGCGGCGCCAGGCGCAGTTGCTGTCCGACAGCGGCCTGACCGCCATCGGTGTGCCCAAGGCCTTCGGTGGCCTGGGGGCGTCGGTGGCCACCATCGTCGAAACGGTGCGCCTGATCTCGGTGGCCGATGGCGGTGTGGGCCAGTTGCTGCAGATCCACAACGTGATGCTGCGGGGCATCTTCAACGGTTACCCGGATGCCGTGCGCGACCGCGTGGTCAGCGACGTGCTGGCCGGCAAGCGCCTGGGCAATGCCCTGGCGGAGATCGGCGGCAAGAACAAGTTCGCCCTCAAGACCCGTATCGAGCGCCGCGCCGACGGCAAGCTGATCCTTAACGGCAGCAAGTTCTACTCCACCGGTTCCTACCTGGCCGAATGGATTTCCCTGACCGCCGCCAGCGAAGAAGGCGGCGCCGGGGTGCTGCTCAACCGCAACGCTCCGGGCCTGACCCTGGTGGACGACTGGCATGCCTTCGGCCAGCAGAATTCGGTCAGCGGCACGGTGCTGTTCGACAACATCGAACTGGACGAAGACTTTGTCTCGCCGCGCAAGGGCCCGATGAAACGCACCGGCCTGACCTTCCCGCAGATCCTCCATGCGGCCATCGACACCGGGATCGCCGCCGGAGCCCTGGGGGCCGCGGTGGACTACCTCAAGCAGCACGCCCGGCCCTGGGTGGAAAGCGGCGTCGACCACGCCAGCGAAGAGCCGCACATCATCAAGCAGATCGGTGAATACGCCGTGGCCCTGCGTGCTGCCGAATCCTTGCTGCGCGATGCCGCGCGGGTGTTCGACGAACACGAGCAGGATCCGGACAACAAGGAACTGCAGGACCAGCTGATCCTGTCCGTGGCCACCGCCCGGGCCCATTCCGACAGCGCCTCGCTGAAGATCTCCAGCGACATCTTCTCGCTGTTGGGGGCCAGTTCCTCCCTGAGCAAATGGAACCTCGACCGCTTCTGGCGCAATGCCCGGGTGCACACCACCCACGACCCGATCCGCTGGCGCCTGCACCACGTGGGCAACTACTACCTCAACGGCGTCGACCCGGGCGAATACACCGCGATCCTCAACGCCAAGGAGCAACAGGGCGCGACCCGCCCCGCGCCATAACCCCAACCACCGCCATCCCTCGTAGGAGCTGGCTTGCCAGCGAAAGCGTCCTCAAGACCGACACAAGGCTCGGGGGCCTCTTCGCCGGCAAGCCGGCTCCTACCAATAACCATGGCATCACGCACACCGTAGGAGCTGGCTCGCCAGCGAAGGCGTCCTCAAGACCGACACAAGGCTCGAGGGCCTCTTCGCCGGCAAGCCGGCTCCTACGGGGGTGGCCGATTTTTTGAACGAGCCCTGCATGATCGAAAAACACCCTCTTTTGCGCGCGCTGGCGATCTACCGGGAAGTGCCCTGGCGCTTCACCCTGGTGGCGCTGCTCTATGTCGCCGTCAACCTCGGGCTGGTCTGGCAGCAGTGGCTGATTGGCCATGCGGTCAACGATGTCAGCAGCGGGCAGGCGGTAAAGCACCTGGCCGACGGCAGCCTGGATGCCAGCCTGGGCTGGTACTGGCTGTGGCTGCTGCTGGCGGTGGCCCTGGGCCGCGGCCTGTTGCAGTACGCCGCCACGGTGTTGTCCCTGGTGCTCAGCCAGGAATTGCTGACCCGCCTGCGCGAGCGCATCCTGCAGCAGGTCCAGGGCCTGCACCTGGGCTACCACTGGCAGCACGGCATGGGTGAAATGATCACCCGCACCACCCGCGATGCGGACAAGGTCCGCGATGCCCTGATCAGCTTCTGGCGCCAGGTGGTGGAAACGCCCCTGGTGGTGCTGGCCACGGTCGGCCTGCTGGCCTGGTACAGCCCCTGGCTGGCGGTGGTGCCGCTGCTGCTCACCGCCTGCGGACTGTGGATCTTCGTGCGCCAGACCGAGCACCTGGTGAGCCTCGACCGCGCAGTGGGCGCTGCCTACGACCGGGTCAACCAGGACCTCAGCGAGGGCATCGGCGGGGTGCGGGTGATCAAGTCCTTCGCCCTGGAGCACAGCCGCATCCAGGGTTTTGCCGCCCAGGTCGGGCTGTTCGCCGAGCACGCGCGCCGGGCCCTGGCCTATTCCAGTTCGCGTATCCCCCTGCCCCAGGCCGTGGTCGCCCTCAGCCACGTGTGGATCCTGGTCTACGGCGCTCATCAGGTGGCGGCCGGGCAGCTGGGGATCGGCGAGCTGGTCAGCGCCCTGCTGATCGTCACCACCCTGGTGTTTCGCATCGAAGGCATCGGCCGGGTGATGCAGACCTTCGCCGATGCCCGCTCCAGTGCCGAGCGCATCTGGCAGTTGCTGGACGAGCCGCTGCACATCCGCAGTGGCAACGCCCGGCTGCCCCAGGCGCCCCTGGGGTTGCGCCTGGAGGGGGTCAGCGTCAGCGCCCCCGGCGGTGGCCGGAAGATTCTCGATGACTGCACCCTGAGCCTTGAGCCCGGCGAGGTGGTGGCCCTGGTGGGCGCCACCGGCACCGGCAAGAGCCTGTTGGCCAGCCTCCTGCCGCGCCTCACCGAGGCCGGTGCCGGCCGGGTGCTGCTGGGCTCGGAACTCAGCGGCTGGCAGGACGTGCGCGACCTGGACCTGCAACAGCTGCGGCGCCGGGTGCATGTGGTGCCCCAGGAAAGCTTCCTGTTTTCCGACACCCTGGCGGCCAACCTGCGCCTCACGGCCCCCGACGCCAGCCACCGGCAACTGCGCCAGGGCCTGGCCCTGGCTGCCGCCGAAGACGTACTGGAACGCTTGCCCCAAGGGCTGGACAGCCGCCTCGGCGATCGCGGGGTCACCCTCTCCGGTGGCCAGCGCCAGCGCCTGAGCCTGGCCCGGGCGCTGCTGGGGGAGCCGGACATTCTCTGCCTCGACGACGCCACCAGCGCCCTGGACGCCATCAGCGAACGCCAGGTGCTGGACAACATCCGCCAGTTGCGCCGAGACCAGGGCCGGGCCACCACCTTGCTGGTGATCTCCAGCAAGCTCTCGACCATTCTCCTGGCGGACCGGGTGTTGCTGCTGCAGGACGGGCGAATCCGCGCCAGCGGCCGCCACGCCGAGCTGCTCAAGACCAACGCCCACTACCGCGACCTGCTGGGAGTCGACCATGGCTAATCCAATCGCCGGCAAGGCCCTGAGCGATATCGAAATCGAGGAAATGCTTGCCCGCCAGGCCCTGGACCGCAGCATGCTGTCGCGCCTGCTGCCCCTGCTGCGGCCGATCCGCGGCCCGATCCTGACGGTGATCGGCATCGAGTTGCTGCTGGTGTTCACGGTGTTCCTGCGGCCCTGGTTCGTGCGCGAACTGCTGGACCGCGGGCTGGTCCCGGACCAGGGTCACTGGCTGCTGGACGAGTCCCTGGTGCTGTGGCTGGGCCTGGGGCTGGCGGCCAGCTGGCTGGGGCGCTTCGTCCTGGCCGGGCTGTCGCAGTTCGTCGCCGGCAGCGCGGCGATCCGAGTGCTCAACGACCTGCGGGTCAAGGTCTTTGCCCATATCCAGGCCCTGAGCGTCAGCTACTTCGACCAGACCCGCGCCGGGCGCATCATTTCCCGCGCCGACCGCGACGTCGACAGCCTGGAACCGCTGCTGATCCAGGGTCCGCCGGAGCTGCTGGGGGCCCTGCTGCGCTGCGGCCTGGCGGCGCTGATGCTGTGGCGCATCGACCCGCGCTTCTTCCTCAGCCTGGCGGCCACGGTGCCGCTGCTGGCGCTGGCGACCTGGGGCTTCAAGCGCATCTCCCAGCGCAACTGGGCCAGGGTCGCGGAGAACCGCAGCCGCTTCACCGCGCACCTGGTGGAAAGCGTCAGCGGCGCGCGCATGCTCCAGCAATGCGGGCAGCAGGAACCCAACCTGCAGCGCTATCGCGGCCTGCTGGATGACTTCAACCAGGCGCTGATCCGCGGCAGCCTACGCTCCAGCTGGTTCGCCCCATTCACCGCGCTGCTCAGCACCGCCGGCATGGCCGCGCTGCTGCTGGTGGGCGGCTATGGGCTGGCCGATAACCAGATCAGCGTTGGCCAGATGGCGGAAAGCCTGTTCTACGTGTTTCTGTTTCTGGGCCCGTTGCAGGAGCTCTCTGACCTGTTCGAACGCTACGCCACCGGCTCGGCCTCGGCGCAGCGGATCTTTCTGCTGCTGGACACCCGGCCCCAGGTCCTCGACCCGGCCCAGCCCCAGCGCATGCAGCGGGCCCGGGGCGAGGTCGGTTTCGAACAGGTGCGGTTCGCCTACGACCCCAGGAGCAAAAGCGCGGTGATCCAGAACCTGGACCTGCAGATCAAGGCCGGCGAAGTGCTGGCGATTGTCGGCCCCTCGGGCCATGGCAAAAGTACCCTGGTGCAGTTGCTGACCCGTTTCTACGACGTTCAGGGCGGCGCCGTGACGCTCGACGGCGTGGACATCCGGCACCTGGCCCAGCACGACCTGCGCCGGGCCGTGGGCGTGGTGCTGCAGGACAATGTGCTGTTCAGCGGCACTATCCTCGACAACCTGCGCCTGGCAGCCCCCGGCGCCGATGATGCAACGCTGATTGCCGCGGCCCGGGAGCTGGGGGCCGACGAGGTGCTGGAACGCCTGCCCCACCAGTACCACAGCGAGGTCGGCCCCCTGGGGGGGCACCTGAGCCATGGCCAGCGGCAACTGGTGTGCCTGGTGCGGGCCTACCTGGCCAACCCGGCGGTGCTGGTACTGGACGAAGCCACCTCGGCGGTGGACATCCACACCGAGCGGCGCATCCAGCGCGCCCTGCGCCGGCTGTGCCAGGGGCGCACGGCGATCATCATCGCCCACCGCCTGGCGACCATCCGCGACGCCGACCGGATCGCGGTGATCCGCCACGGCCAACTGGTGGAACAGGGACCGCATCAGCAGTTGATCCGGCAGAACGGCGCCTATGCGGCGTTGTACCAGGCCTATTTGCGTAGCGCCGACCAACCCGGCGGCGCAAACCCCGCGGCCCCTTTCGCCGGCAAGCCGGCTCCTACACAAGCACCGCCGGTATCACGCCAGCTGTAGGCGCTGGCTTGCCAGCGAAGGCGCCCGCAAGGACAGCACAAGGCTCAAGGGCCTCTTCGCCGGCAAGGAGGCACTGGGTTGTTGCGCGCTCAGCAGCGGTTGCTGCCGGGGTGCTGCTACAGCAGCACCAGGGCCCTGCGCGAGGCCGGCTGAAGCCCCCGAACCCCCGCCATGGTGGGCTGCGACGGCCATGGCATGGCCGTTGCAATTACCCCCTGACAGGCGTCTTCGCACCCGCGCGGCGCAACGCGTTACTGAATCAGGAGCACCCATGAGCACTGAATTTTTCTGGCGCCTGCCGCTGGGCACCGACGGCCCGCAGTTGAGCACCGACAAGCACAATCGCGGCAACCCCCACCCCCGTGCCGGGCATATCGCCCCCGGGCGCCTGGCCAACGGCGAGCCCGACGGTTTCACCTACATCGACTACATCGCCCAGGTGGCCAAGGCCGCCGAGCTGGCGGGCTTCGAAGGCGCCCTGCTGCCTACCGGCCCCGAGCCCTGGGTGGTGGCCGCGGCCCTGGCCCGGGAAACCCGGCGCATCCGCTTTCTGATCGCCTTCCAGGCCACCTGGACCCTGCCGGCCTACGCCGCCCAACAGGCGGCGATCCTGCAGAACCTCAGCCACGGCCGCCTGGACTGGAACATCATCACCGGCGGCAACCCGGCCAGCCAGCGAGCCAATGGCGATTACCTGGACCACGACCGGCGTTACCAGCGTACCGGCGAGTTCCTCGACATCATCCAGGGCCTGTGGCAGAACGAACGCTTCTCCTATGACGGCGATATCTACCAACTGGAGAACGGCGCCCTGCCCCCGGGCCTGCAGCAGGAGCGCAAGCCGGGGGTGTATTTTTCCGGTTTCTCCGATGCGGCCCTGGACGTGGCGGCGCGGCACGCCGACGTCTACCTCAACTGGGCCGAGCCCATCGACCAGCTCAAGCCCCACATCGAGCGAGTCCGCGAGCTGGCGGACAAACAGGGGCGCACGGTGCGCTTCGGCCTGCGGGTCGATCTGTTCGCCCGGGAAACCGAAGAGCAGGCCTGGGCCGACCTGCGCCGTCAATTCGACAAGCTCGAAGGCAAGGGCAGCCTGATCGCCAAGAACTTCACCAGCGGCTCGGATTCGGTGGGCGCTGCGCGGCAGACCGCCTACCACCAGAACGTCGACCGCTTCGACGACCTGATCCTCGGCCCCAACCTCTGGGCCGGCTTCGCCAAGGCCAAGCCGGGGCCCACCGTAGGCCTGGTGGGCAGCCACCAGAACGTTGCCGAGCGCCTGGCGGAGTACCGCGATGCCGGTTTCTCCACCTTCATCCTGGCGGGCAACCCGCACCTGGAAGAAGCCCTGCGCATCGGCCAGGAAGTCCTGCCCCTGGTGCAGCAACGCCCCGTCGCCCAGGCGACGCCGCTACAGGCCCGCGCCTGAGCCTATAAGGAGCCCGTTCATGTCCCATCCTCTGGATACCCTCTGGTACACCCGCTGCCCGGTCCCCACGGGCCTGGGCATTGCCGTGCAGAAAGGCTGGCTGCAAGACAGCCTCGGCGCCCTCGGCACCCAGGTGCAGTCGCTGCGCGAGTCCAGCGACCAGGCCGTGCGCGAGTCGCACTTCGATCACAGCCTGCGCAACTCGGTGCGCCACGGCGGCAGCATCCCGGCCCTCTGGGCCCGGGCCCAGGGCCGGGAAACCCGGCTGATCGGCCTGTCCTGGGCCGATGAGGTGCAACTGATCCTGACCCGTGCCGACAGCGGCATCCACCGCATCAAGGAGCTCAAGGGCCGACGCTTCGGCCTGCCGGACTGGGCCGGCGCACAGATCGACTTCACCCGCGCCCAGGCCCTGCGCGGCCTGGAAAACGCCCTGGGCCTGGACGGCCTGCAAGTGGGCGACCTGCAACTGGTGAACTACCGCTACGGCGGCACCTTCAGCGACCCCCAGGTGCAGACCCTGGCCGACACCCCGGTCAGCGCCCAGCCCAGCAGCGGACGCAACCTGGAACTGCAGGGCCTGCTGCGAGGCGAAGTCGACGCGATCTTCCTCAAGGGCGCCAGCGCCGCCCGCCATGCCCACGAGTTCGGCCTGCGTACCCTGATCGACACCGGCGCCCACCCCGACCCGCTGATCCGCTGCAACAACGGCACACCGCGCACCCTGACGGTGGACAGTCATCTGCTGGAGCAGCACTTGGACGTCGCCACCGGGATTCTCGGCGCGGTGCTGCGGGCCGAAGACTGGGCCCGCCACCACCCGGAAGACACCCGCCGCTACCTGGCCCGGGAAACCAACAGCAGCGAGTACTGGATCAGCGCCGCCTATGGCGAGGATGCCCACCTGCGCCTGCGCACCGGCCTGGAAGAACAGGCCATCGACGCGCTGCAGGATTTCAGCGCCTTCCTGCGGCGCTGGCGCTTCATCCCGCAGCAGGTGGATGTGCGCCAATGGATCGACCGCCGGCCGCTGGATGCGCTGCTGGCTACCCCTACCGCTCTGGCCGGCTGACCGCGCCAGGTTTCATGGATTCGAACTGAAGACCCTTATGAGCAAATCACTCGATACCCTCTGGTACACCCACAGCCCGGTGCCCACCGGGCTCGGCATCGCGGTACAGTCCGGACGCCTGGCAGAGGCCTTCCTGCCGTTCGGCACCAATATCCAGTCCCTGCGCGAATCCAGCGAACGCGAAGTGCGCGAGGCCCACTACGACCACCACCTGCAGAACTCGGTGCGCCACGGCGGCAACATCCCGGCCATCTGGGCCTACTCCAGCGGCGTGCAGACCCGGGTCCTGGGCTTGTCCTGGAGCGACGAGGTGCAGTTGATCCTGACCACCGCCGAAAGCGGCGTGAAGAGCATCCGCGACCTGAAGAACCGGCGCTTCGGCCTGCCCAAGTGGGCCAACGTGCAGATCGACTTCACCCGGGCCCAGGCCCTGCGCGGCCTGGAGAACGCCCTCAGGTTAGAAGGCCTGGAAGTGGCCGACGTGGAACTGGTGGACTACCCCTACGGCGGCACCTACAGCGACGAGCAGAAGCAGCACCTGTACGGTTCCGAAGTGAGCCTTGGGGTGACCCGCTTCAGCCGGCGCAACAACGAACTGATCGGCCTGCTGCGGGGCGATATCGACGCGATCTTCCTCAAGGGCGCCCACGCCGTGCACCTGGCCAACGAGTTCGGCCTGCAGGTGGTGGTGGACACCGGTTCCCACCCCGACCCGCTGATCCGCTCCAACAACGGCACCCCGCGTACCCTGACCGTGGACACCCACCTGCTGCGCGAGCACTTCGACGCCAGCGTGAAGATCGTCGACACCGTATTGCGCACCGAACAATGGGCCTGGGCCAACCCCGAGGAAACCCGGCGCTTCCTGGCCCGGGAACTGAACACCAGCGAGTACTGGGTGGCGGCCGCCTATGGCGAGGATGCCCACCGACGCCTGCGCACCACCCTGGATGCGCGATCCATCGAGGCCTTGCAGGACTTCACCGATTTCCTGCATCGCTGGCAGTTCATTCCCCGGCGTTTCGACGTGCGCGAGTGGATCGACTTCAGTGTGCTGGAGGCGGTCATCGGCTCCACCTCTCGCGTGGCGGTATAGCCCGACGAACTGACGGTGGAACCCGTAGGAGCTGGCTTGCCAGCGAAGGCGCCAGCCCAGGCGATGCATGCCTCACGGGCCTCTTCGCCGGCAAGCCGGCTCCTACGGGCTGGGGGGCCGGTGCTGGCGCAGCAACAGTCCAGCGGGCAATCGGTGCTGCTCCAGCAGCACCAGCCAAGCAACTTCTGCTGAATCCTGCGCAGGATGTTTTAAACCTCTGGCCCGCAACTTTTCACGCCTGCCAAACACCCCTCTAAAACACTCAGACCAATTAAAAATAAACCTTGTTTTTCAATGAGTTGATCAAACTAACGCTTACCCATAAAACCCACTAAGCCTCTTGGCACGTTCTCTGCTCTAGCCCTCTTAGCGAAACTTTAAATGGGGGAGTTCAACATGCATAAGCTTAATCCGATCACCAAGAGTCTATGGCTGGCACTGGCGCTCACCGGGGGCACATTCAGCCAGGGCCTGCTGGCCGCCGAAACCACAGACACCGACACCACCGGGAACAGCAGCGAACCCGCCCTGAAGACCGTCACCGTCACCGCCCAGCACCGGGAGGAAACCCTGCAAGAGGTTCCGGTGGCGGTGTCCGCCGTACAGGGCACCAGCCTGGTGACCGACGGGGTGCGCAACATGGGCGACATCACCACCTTCATCCCCAACGCCTCGGCCAAGAACCCCGACGGCGACGGCCGCCCACGCTGGTACATCCGCGGCCTGGGCACGGGCGACACCGGGGCGGCCACGGTGTTCCCGGTGGGCATCTACGCCGATGATGTCTACCTCAACGCGCCCATCGCCGGCGGCGGGCCGCTGTTCGACCTGGAGCGCATCGAGATCCTGCGCGGGCCCCAGGGCACCCTGTACGGCAAGAACACCACTGCCGGTGCGGTCAATGTGATTTCCAAGAAGCCGACCTTCGACACCGACGGCTACGGCACCCTGGGCATCGGCAGCAAGAGCGAGCGCATCCTCAATGGCGCCATCGGCGGTGCCCTGGTGGATGACAGGCTGGCGGCGCGGCTGTCGCTGTATTCGGAAGAACGCGACGGCTTCCAGAAGAACCTCACCGACGACCATACCTACGGCGACGTCGACAAGAAGGCCGTGCGCCTGCAGTTCCTGGCCAGGCTCAACCCGGACCTGGACGCCCTGCTGAAGATCCACGCCCGGGAATACAAGGGCGACGGCAGCAACGGCTCGCTGCCGGTGGGCCGCTACTACAACGTCGGCTACCAGCGGCCCGACGGACGCAACATCGCCCTCAACGTCAACGAGGATGCCAAGCTCGATCACGACGGTACGTCCCTGACCCTGAACTGGCACCTGGGGGACTACACCCTGACCTCCATCAGCGCCTACGACTACATTCGCGGGCAGTCCACCAGCGACGCCGACTACACCCCCTACGAAGTCAACGGCGCGGCCATCAGCGACAACCGCTACAACCAGTACTCCCAGGAACTGCGCCTGGCCTCGCCGCAGCAGGAAACCCTGCGCTGGCTGGCAGGGGTGCACTACTTCCATGAGGACCTGGACAGCTCGGCCAAGCGCCTCATCACCCCGGGCCCCACGCCCAACGGCACCGGCTCCAACCAGACCGGCGGCGCCACCGACTTTCGCGACCTCAACTACCAGCACACCACCGACAGCTACGCGCTGTTCGGCAACCTGACCTACGACTTCACCGACAACTTCACCGTGACCGGCGGCCTGCGCTGGACCCAGGAAAAGAAAGACATCGACCTGGACCTGACCCAGCTCACCCGGGCCACGGCCAACGGCCCGCTGATCCCCCTGGGCGCCGCCGGCAGCAATGGCAGCCGCGACGAGAGCAAGACCTGGGAAGCCTGGACCTACGATCTGACCCCGGAATACCGGATCAACGACAACGTCCGGGTGTTCTTGCGCTACGCCCACGGTTTCCGTTCCGGGGGCTTCAATACCGGGCTGTCCACCAGCCTGGCGCAGTTGACCACGGTGGACCCGGAGAAACTCGACGCCTACGAGATCGGCCTCAAGTCGGAATGGTTCAACCATCGCCTGACGGCCAACGCCAACGTCTTCTACTACGACTACTCGGACATCCAGGTGAACCTGCTGACGGTCAACAACGGCGTGCTCACCACCGCCCTGACCAACGGCGCCAAGGGTAAGGTCAAGGGCGCGGAACTGGAGCTCGAAGGCCAGCCCACCGACTATCTGCACCTGCGGGCGGCGATCTCGTTCCTGGATACCGAGTACACCGACTTCAAGAACACCAACCCCAACACCGGCGCGGTCACCGGCGACTACAGCGGCAACAGTTTCGTGCGCTCGCCGCGCAACGTGGTGTCCCTGGGGGCCGACTACACCATTCCCCTGGAGATTGGCGGCAAGCTGGTGGCCGGCGGCGACGTGAGTTTCCGCGACAAGGAATACTTCCTCGCCGACCGCCAGAGCAGCGCCGACAAGACCCTGAGCCAGCCCCACTACACCCTGGCCAACACCCGCCTGACCTGGTTCAGCCCGGATGAAAAGCTCAGCGTCACCGGCTTCGTCAACAACCTCACCGACCGCCGCTACCAGGTCCATGGCCGGCCCAACGGCACCCTGGGGCAATACGTCATCACCTACGGCGACCCGCGCACCGTGGGCCTGAGCGTCACCAGCCGCTTCTGAGCCCCGGGGCGAGCCCCCGAATCCTGATTTCCGGGCCGCCGGTATCGCTAACCACCGCCGACACCCACCGTGTAGGAGCCGGCTCGCCGGCGAAGAGGCCCGCAAGCCTTGCGCCGTCCATGACGACGCCTTCGCTGGCAAGCCAGCGCCTACAGGGGCGGTTGGGGTCATTCATTTCACAAGGAATCCAAAGATGTTCCATCGCAATCCGTTGGCCGGCGCCGTGGCGCTGGTCGTCGGCAGCCTTGCCGTGCCCGCGTTCGCTGCCCAGACCTCAAGCAATGCCCCCGGCGCCAGCGCCGATCACCTGGACACGGTGGTGGTGCTGGGCACCCGGCGCAGTGATGTAACGGCCCTGGAAAGCGCCGCACCGGTGGACGTGCTGTCCGCCCAGCAGTTGCAGCAGACCGGGGCCAGCGACCTGTCCGGCGCCCTCACCGCCCTCTCGCCTTCGTTCAGCTACCCGCAGTCGCCCCAGGGCGCCTTCGCCGGTTCCATCGCCCAGGGTGCTTCCCTGCGTGGCCTGGCGTCAGACCAGGTGCTGGTGCTGGTCAACGGCAAGCGCCGCCACACCAGCGCCAACGTCACCCGCCAGAGCCTGGTCAACGGCCGCGGCGCCGCCGCGGTGGACCTGAGCCTGATCCCCCTGAGCGCCATCGAGCGAGTGGAGATCCTGCGCGACGGCGCCGCCGCCCAGTACGGCTCCGACGCCATCGCCGGGGTGATCAATATCGTCCTCAAGGAAAAGGACGACGGCGGCAACCTCGGCTACCGTTTCGGCGGCTACGACAAGGGCGATGGCCTGCAGCGCAAGCTCAGCGGCTGGAAGGGCTTGAGCCTGCCCAACGACGGCTTTTTGACCCTGAGCTTCGATGCCGGCAGCCAGGACCCGGCCAGTGACACCAACCCCGACAACCGGATCTACTACCCCGGCTCCACCAGCACCAGCACCCCCCGGGAGCAGAACAACCGCTACCGCACCTGGCGCTGGGGGTCGGGCAACGTCTCGGACCAGTACAACTTTGCCGCCAACAGCGAGTTCGGCCTGGGCGAGGGGCTGACCGCCTACGGTTTTGCCACCTACTCCCACAAGAACACCGACGCCGAAGGCTTCTTCGACCCGCCCACCACCTTGCGCAACAACTACGGCAGCACGGCCCTGCAACGCTACCCCGACGGCCGCCTGCCGATCACCCGCTACTCGCTGGAGGACTATGCCCTGACCGGAGGCCTGCGCTACGAGGACGAACGCCTGGGCAAGTTCGACCTGGCGCTGAACCACGGCGACAACAGCCTGAAATCCGCCGACCGCAACGCCATCAACCCCAGCTGGGGCGAGGCCAGCCCGGCGAAGATCTACACCGGCAAGCGCGAGGCCGACCAGACCAACCTGACCCTGGACTGGGTGCGGGACTTCCCCACCGACCTCCTGTTCAAGCCCCTGACCCTGTCGGCGGGCCTGGCCTGGCGCCAGGAGAACTACGAACTGAGCGCCGGCGAAGCGGCGGGCTGGCAGAACGGGCCGCTGTTCAATACCGTGGACCCGGTCACCGGGCGGCGCATTCCCGGCTACTACTCGGGCATTACCCAGGTCGACGCCGCATCCCTTGAGCGCAAGGTCTGGGGCGCCTATATCGACGTCGAAGGCCAGGTCACCGAGAAATTCCAGGCCGGGGTGGCGGTGCGCACCGAGCACTACTCGGATTTTGGCGACACCACCAACGGCAAGCTGTCGCTGCGTTACGACTTCACCCCGCAGCTCGCCGCGCGGGCCACCGCCAGCACCGGCTACCGGGCGCCGTCCCTGGTGCAGAGCGGGCTGTCCTCGTTCAGCGTGCAGGTGGTGGAGCAACCGCCGGGCAGCGGCAACTACGTCGAGGTGCAGCAACGCACCCTGCGCGCCGACAGCCCGGAAGCCAAGCTGCTGGGGGGCAAGGCGCTGAAGCCCGAGGAGTCCACCAACTACTCCCTGGGCCTGGTCTGGCGGCCGCTGGCCAACGCCTCGGTGACCCTGGATGCGTACCGGATCAACATCGACAACCGCATCACCCTGTCCGACCAGTTGCCGGCCTCGGTGGTCACGCCGATCTTTGCCGGCACCCCTTACGCCAACATCCAGAGCGCGGCGTTCTACACCAACGTCGCCGACACCCGCACCGATGGCGTCGAGCTGACCGGCAACTACCAGCTGGACCTGCAGCAATGGGGGCGCCTGAACCTGTCCAGCGGCTACAGCCAGAACAACACCCGGATCACCGCCCTGCGGGACGTGGGCAACATCGCCGGTTCGCAGATCGTCGGCCGCACCACCCAGGGCCTGATCGAGGACGGCACGCCGAAGAACAAGCTGACCCTGAGCGCCAACTGGCTGTACGACAGCTGGGGCCTGACCCTGGCGCAGCGCCGGTACGGGCAATGGAAGAGCCTCAACGCCAGCAACCCGACCCTGGACCAGACCTTCAGCGCGCAATGGGTCACTGACCTGGACATTTCCTACAGCTTCGACAAGTCGCTGAAGCTGTCCGTGGGCGCCATCAACCTGTTCGATACCCACCCGGACAAGGCATCCGGGGCGCAGTTGTATGGCGTGCCGAAATACTCCATCACCAGCCCCGAGGGCGCCCAGGGCGCGTTCTACTACACCAGCCTCAGCTACGACTTCTGAGGCCGGACTGCTGCCGGGGTGTTGCCCTGGCAGCAGTGGCTGCTGCCCAGGCATCAGTTTCGCTGGCACGCCAGCGCCCACAACCCACCCACACGCCGCTCCTCCCGTAGGAGCCGGCTTGCCGGCGAACAGGCCCGTAAGCCTTGCACCGCCCCGGCCGACGCTTTCGCTGGCAAGCCAGCTCCTACGAGCGCGCGATGGCACAGGTCTTGCGATAGGCATCGGGTACTTCGCCGATATAAGAACCGCCATGGCTCATTCCTTGCGCTGCACGCTCACCTCCCTGACCTGGCTGGTCTCGCCCCTGGCCCTGTTGCTGCTCTGGACCCTGGTGGCCCAGGCCGGGATCTTCCCGCGCAACCTGCTGGTACCGCCGGCCCAGGTGCTGCACACCTTCGAAACCCTGCTGGCCAGCGGCGAGTTGCTGGAGCATTTGCACAACAGCCTGTCGCGCCTGGGCCTGGGCTTTGCCCTGGGGGCCCTTGGCGGCCTGGTGTTCGGGGTGCTGATGGCCCTGTCCAAGACCGTCGAGGCGTACTGCGCGCCGCTGTTCCATACCCTGCGACAGATCCCCAGCATCGCCCTGATCCCGATGTTCGTGCTGCTGTTGGGCATCGATGAAACCTTCAAGATCGTCATCGTCGCCAAGACTGCGTTCTTCCCCGTGGCCCTGGCCGCCAGCGAGGGGGTCAAGGCCATTCCCCGCAGTTACTTCGAGGTGGCCGACGTCTACCGCCTGCGCTGGCCGACCCTGGTGCGCCAGATCGCCCTGCCCGCCGCGGCGCCACCGATCATCACCGGCCTGCGCATCGGCCTGACCCGCTGCTGGGTGGTGCTGGTGGCCACCGAGCTGCTGGCCGCCGACAGCGGCCTGGGGCAGATGATCGAGATGGCCCGGCAGATGCTGCGCATCGATGTGGTGATGGTGGGGATAGTGGTCACCGGCGTGATCGGCTTTGTCCTGGACTTCTCCTTCCGCCGCCTGGAACAGCGCGTGCTGCGCTGGCAAACCCGCTAGGAGCCCTTGCATGACGACTCTACTGGCCAAGTTTCGCGGCCTGCTGCTGCCCCTGCTGCTGATCGGCGGCTGGGAATACCTGTCCCGCCAGGATGCCGCCGGGGCCTACGCCTTCGTGCCGCTCTCCACCATCGCCAGCGCCTTGCTGGAGCTGCTGGGCAACGGCGAGTTGCCGGTCAACCTGCTGGCCAGCCTGGGCCGGGCCAGCGGCGGCCTGCTGCTGGGCACCCTGGCCGGGGTCATGCTGGGAGCCCTGATGGCCCTCTCGACCCTGGCCAACCGCCTGATCGGCCCGCTGTTCCATTCGATCCGCCAGGTGCCGATGCTCGGCTGGATTCCGCTGATTGCCATGTGGTTCGGCAACGGTGAGTTTTCCAAGATGCTGATCGTCAGCCTCGCGGCCTTCTACCCCATGGTGCTCAACACCTACCAGGGCTTTTGCCAGGTGGAACGGCGCTACCGCGAGGTCGGCCAGGTGCTGGCGCTAAACCCGGCGCAGCGGCTGCGGCACATCCTGCTGCCGGCGGCCCTGCCGAGCATTGCCACCGGCCTGTTGCAGGCCCTGGCCTTTGCCTGGGTGACAGCGGTGGGCAGCGAGCTGTTCCTGTCCTCCGGGGCCGGCCTGGGCAACCTGATGATGAACGCCGAAGCCGGCTCACGCATGGAAGTGATAGTGCTCTGCGTGCTGTGCATCGGCCTGTGCGGCTACCTGATGACATTGCTGCTGACCCTTCTGAGCCGCCGCCTGCTGCGCTGGCGCCCTACCCGTTAAGGCCTCCCCATGAATGCGATCGCCCAACACGCCCCGCTCCCCACTCATCTCCACGCCCGGACCGGGGCCCTACAGATCCGCGGCCTGAACAAGAGCTACCGGATCCAGGGCCAGGCCCTGCCGGTGCTGCAAGGCATCGACCTGGACGTCCAGCCCGGAGAGTTCGTCAGCATTGTCGGTGCCAGCGGCTGCGGCAAATCCACCCTGCTGCGGCTGATCGTCGGCCTGGAGGGTGACTATCAGGGGCAGATGCTGCTAGACGGCAAGCCAGTGACCGGCACCAGCCTGGAGCGGGGCATCGTGTTCCAGGACCATCGGCTGTTTCCCTGGATGACCCTGGCCCAGAACATCGCCCTGGCACTGAAGAACCACCCCTTGTCCGAAGCCGAGAAACAGCGCCGGGTGGCTGAGCACATCGCCCTGGTCAACCTGCAAGGCTTCGAGCAGGCCTACCCCCATCAGCTCTCCGGCGGCATGGCCCAGCGCGGCGCCATTGCCCGGGCGCTGATCAACCAGCCCAAGGTGCTGTTGCTGGACGAACCCCTGGGGGCGCTGGATGCCCTGACCCGGGTGCGCCTGCAGCACGAACTGCAACGTATCTGGGTGCAGCAGCGCTGCACGGTGATCATGGTCACCCATGACATTGAAGAAGCCCTGTACCTGGGGGACCGGGTAATCGTCATGGACGCGCATCCGGGGCGGATCAAGCATGAGATCCGCGTCGACCTGCCCCATCCCCGGGACCGCTCTTCACCCGTGTTGCAAGGCTACAAAGAGCAGTTGCTGGAGGAACTGGTGGGGCATTGATCGTCCCGGCACCCCGGCGCTGCGCCGGCTCCTACGCAGGTAGCGCCGCGATTACGCCGGGGCCGTAGGAGCTGGCTTGCCAGCGAAGGCGCCCGCAGGGGCGGTGCAAGGCTTGAGGGCCTATTCGCCGGCAAGCCGGCTCCTACGGGGGCTCCACCGGTGTCGCGCCGAGCCCACCGGCGGGCCTCAGGCGTGGGACCAGCGGCGATGCAGGCCACGGGCCAGGGCGTCGAGGGCAAAACCCAACACGCCGATCAGCAGCACCATGGCCATCAGTTCCGAATAGGCCAGGCGGTCCCGGGTGTCGAGGATGAAGTAGCCCAGGCCGGCGCTGACCCCGAGCATTTCGCAGGGCACCAGGACGATCCACAAGATGCCGATGGACAGCCGTACCCCGGTCAGCACATGCCCCAGCACCCCGGGCAGGATCACCTTGCGCAGGGTCTCCCAGCGGGTGGCGCTGAGGCTGCGGCTCAGTTGCAGCCAGCGCGGGTCCAGCTGGCGCACGCCGGCCGCGGTGTTGAGCAGGATCGGCCACAGCGCGGCGAACGCCAGGAGGAAGTAGATCGGCTGGTCCCCTACCCCCATCAGCATCACCACCACCGGCATCCAGGACAGCGGCGAGATCATCCGCAGAAACTGGAACGCCGGGGTGGTGGCTGCCTCCAGGTGCCGGTAGCTGCCCACCAGCAGGCCCAGGGGCACGCCGATCAGCAAGGCCAGGAGCAAACCCACCAGGATCCGCTTGAGGCTCACCAGCACATGCTCGTACAGCTCGCCACGCCCCAGCAGTTCCAGCAGGCTGGCGAAGGTCGCCTCGGGGGAGAAACGCGCAGCCAGGCCGTTGCCATCGCCCAGCAGGTGCACCCCCAGCCACCAGCCCAGCAGCAGGCTCGACAGCCCGGCAAGCCCCAGGAGCCAATGGCTCAGGGAAGAAGGTTGCTTGCCCATCAAAGACCGAACTCCTCGCTGCGCTCGAAGCTGTCCGCCAGGCCGAAGGCCTTCAGCCCGCCCACCGAGGCGATGGCGTTGCGCACGAAGCGATCGTCCACCAGGTCCTTGGCGGTGTGTGCCGGGTCAAGGCCGGCCAGAAAGCCCTTGTCGCCCTCGATCAGGGTGTCCTTGAGACGCTTGACCAACTCTTCGGTGTAGCTGGGGAACGGATACGGCTGGAAGTCGATGCGCTGCTCGTCCCAGTGGCTGTGCTGGATCGCGCCGCTGGCCAGGTAGGCCTCGCGGTCGGCCGCCGCCGGCGCCAGCACCCGGTTGAGCACCTGGGGCGCATGGGGCGTGTAGCGGTTGGCGCCATCCTTGGACAGCAGTTGCGCGGCCTCGGCGCGGTGGTCGCGGGTCCACAGCTGGGCCTTGACGATGGCGTTGACCACCTTCTGCGACCATTCGGGACGGTTGTCCAGGTCATGCTCGTGCATGAACACCACGCAGCAGGCGTGGTTGCGCCACACATCCCCGGTAAAGCGCTGCACCCGGCCCACCTTGAGTTCCTCGGCCAGGGCATTGAACGGCTCGGCGACGATGTAGCCGGCAATCCGCTTGCTGGCCAGGGCTGGCGGCATGTCCGAAGGCGGCAGCACCACCAGGTTGACCTCGTTGGCCCCCAGGGCACTGCCGGCGGCCTTGCTCACCGGCACCAGGCCGTTGTCGCGAAACAGTTGCTGCACCACCACGTTATGGATCGAATACCAGAACGGGATCGCCACCGACTGCCCCGCCAGTTGCTTGACCTCGGTAATGCCCGGGGCCACGGTCAGGCCGGAACCGCCGACGTGGTTCCAGGCCACCACCTTGGCCGGCACCCGGCTGCCGTAGCGGGCCCAGACGGTCATCGGCGACAGCAGGTGAATCACGTTGACCTGCCCGGAAATGAACGCCTCGATCACCTGGGCCCAACTGCGCAGCAGCACCGGGCGCTCGGCCTTGATGCCCTCGGCCTCGAACAGGCCGTTGTTGTGGGCCACCAGCAAGGGCGTGGCGTCGGTGATCGGCAGGTAGCCGATGCGCACCGGCGCGTCCGGTTCCTGGGCGGCGCGGGCCTGCAGGCTGTTGAGCAGCGGCAAGGCGCCGCCGGCAGTCAGCAGCGCACTGAGCTTGAGAAAGTCACGACGGGTATGAGTGAAGTCGTCCAGGCACATGGTCAATCTCCGACGGTGCAGGCAAAGGGGAAGTGTGGGGGTTGCGGCTCGCCCGCCGAAGGGTCTTGAGAATCTCGATGCGCAGCGCGCCCAGTTCCTCGATCCGCTCGGCGCGCGGCGCCGGCAGCTCGATGTGCCACTGGCCGAGGGTGCGCGCCGGGCTGTTACCCAGTAGCAGTACCCGATCGGACAGCAGCAGGGCTTCGTCGATGTCGTGGGTGATCAGCAGCGCCGCGGTGCGGTGCTGGCCGATCACCTTGAGCAGCAGTTGCTGCATGTCGGCGCGGGTCACCTCGTCCAGCGCGCCGAAGGGTTCATCCAGCAGCAGCACCTGGGGCTGGCGCGCCAGGCAGCGGGCCAGTGCGGTGCGCTGGGCCATGCCGCCGGACAGTTGGGCCGGATAGCGCTGGCGGGCGTGTTCCAGGCCCACTGCGGCAATCGCCTGGTCGATGCGTTCCTTGCGCTGGCGCGGGCTCAGGTGCGGCTGGCGGGCAAAATCCAGGCCGAAGGCGACGTTGTGCTCCAGGTTCAGCCAGGGCAGCAGGCTGGGGTCCTGGAATGCCACCGCGACCCGCGGATGAGGGCCGTCGAGGGGCTCGCCCAACAGGCTGACCTGCCCGGCGTGGGGCTTCTGCAGGCCGGCCAGGACCCGCAGCAGGCTGGATTTGCCGACCCCGCTGGGGCCGAGAATGGACACCACCTCGCCGGCCTGCAGGTGCAGGTCGAAATCCTCCAGCACCGTGTGCCAGCCTTGAGCCGCGGGGTAGCCGAGGCTGATCGCCTGTGCGTTCAACAGGCCGCTCATGCTGCCGCATTCCGCGCCTGGCGTTGCAGTTCGGCGCGCAGTTGCACCAGGCTCGGGGTGACGATGGGCACGAAGGCCGACTCGCGCCAGCGCCGGGCAAAGCCGCTGCCGAACTCGCTGAGGTAGGCCTTGCCGCCGCTGGCCTGCAGCTCCAGTTGCACGGCGTTGGCGGTGGCTTCCGCCAGGGCGATGCGCGCCCGGAACAGCGCCCCGGGCTGGCTCAGGAAGCGCCCGTCGAGCAGGCCGCTCTTGAGTTCGCCGACGGTCTGCTCCAGGTGCTGGCGTTGTTCCAGCAAGGGTTCGTGGAGGATCGAACGGGCGCCCTCGACGTGCTTTTCCACCTCGCTCAGGGCCCGGCGCGCCAGGCCGATGGCCAGGGCACATTGCAGGCCGAGAAAGGCCGGGCGCACCGCCGGCAGGAACACTCGGGCATCCTCGTGCAGCAGCCAGTCACGGGCCACCGCCACCTGGTTCAGTTCCAGGGCAGCGGTGTTGCTCGATTGCAGGGCCATCAGTTGCAGGTCATCGGAGCGCTGCAACCCGGGCAAGGCATCGGGGATCGCCAGGATGAACGGCGCGCCGCCCTCCTCGCGCTCGATGGCCGCCGCCACCACGAACCCGCTCTTGCGCAGGTTGGTGACCCAGTGCAAACGACCGTTGAGGCTCCAGCCCTGCTCCTGTTCCCGGGCCCGGACCTGCAAGGCCTCGATCCCCGAGAGAAACTTCATGGCATTGGACAGCCCGGTGGCACCGGCCAGCTCGCCGCTGAGCAACGAGGGCAGCAGGCGCTGGCGCAAACCGGCATTGGGGCTGTGCAGCAGGTATTCGATAAAGGCTCGCTGGCCCCAGCAGACAAAGGCCGCCGCCAGGGAATGGCTGGCCACGCTGGCCATGACTTCCAGAGCATCGGTCAGGTCGCCGCCGCTGCCGCCCTGAGCCGGGTCGATACCGACCCGCAGTACCTCGGCGCCCGCCAGCCGGGCGAGGACCTGCTGCGGGTCGCACTGGCCCTGGTCGAGTGCCTGGGCCTGGGCATCCAGCCATTCACTCAATTGCGCATCGAGCATGTGGTTTTCTCCTTGAAAGGGGGCGCCGCGCAACCGCCGGCGCCCTGGCTCATTGACCTTGCACTGACCAGCGATACTTGGCCAGCTCGGGGTTCAGTTCAGTGCCGGCGAACACGTTGGCGAAGTTGCACAGGGTGGCCAGGCTGATGCCCAGGATCACTTCCAGCGCATTGCCTTCGCTGTATCCTGCCGCCTTGAACTGGGCATAGCCGGCGTCGCTGACCTTGCCCCGGGTGGCGATCACTTCCCGGGCAAATGCCGCCAGGGCTTCCAGCCGGGCTTCGGGCAAGGTGCTCTGCTCGCGCAGGGCGCTGACCACCGGGTCCGCAAGTTTGGCCTTGTTCAGGGCCACCGAGGTATGACCTGCGACACAGAAATCGCAGCCATGGGTGGTGGCGGCCACCAATTGCACCACTTCACGCTCCGCCAGGCTCAACTCGGCCTTGCCGTTGAGGGCGGACACCGTGACGTAGGTTTCCAGGGCCGCCGGGGCATTGGCCAGGATGCCCAGCAGATTGGGGATAAAGCCCGAGTTCTTCAGCGCATTCTCAAGAAAGGGCCGAGCGGCTTCTGGAGCCGTGTGCAAGGTGTGTAGAGTGACGCGGGACATGGAGTGGACTCCTGCTGTGTAGGTGTGCGTCAAGTCTGTTGGTTATAAGAATTCCGATCCATATTCTAAAGTAGCGATTACTTGCTTCTGAGTGTTTCCCTTAGATGATTTCGTCAAGCCCACTGGTTGATTGGTTATTAGAAGGCCTGGAACTCGATGCCAGCCTGTTTCACGTCGGACGCTACTGCGGAGGCTGGCACGCCAGCACCCAGGGCCTGGCCCGGGCCAGCTTCCACCTGATCGTCCAGGGCCATTGCTGGCTGCATATCGACGGCGCGCCCCAGGCCCTGCGCCTGGATGCCGGGGACGCGGTATTCCTGCTGCAGGACCTGGGCTACCGGCTGTCCAGTGCCCAGCAGGCTGAAGCGGCGCAGCAACTGCCGCGCACGCCCATGGTGCCCCTGGAGCCGGGAGCCCAGGACGGTGTGGGGCTGGTCTGCGGCTTTTTCCATTTCAAGCCCGGGCTGTCCTCGCTGATCATCGACAGCCTGCCGGGCTGGCTCATCCTGAGGGCCGGCGACCCGTCCCTGAGCGCAGCCCGGGCGCTGTTCCAGCTGATTCTCGAAGAATGCCAGCGCACCCCGGCGCCCTCCTCGGCGCTGCTGGAACGCCTGAGCCATCTGCTGTTTTTGTATGTGCTGCGCCAACAGGTCAACGCCAACCAGGACCTCGGCGGCCTGGTGGCCCTGGCCCGCCACCCGGGGTTTGCACCGCTGCTGGAGCAGTTGATCCAGCGCCCCGGAGAAGCCTGGCCCCTGGAAAGCATGGCGGCCCTGACCGGGCTTTCGCGCTCGGCGTTCTTCAAGCGGTTCAATGAACTGGCCGGGCAATCCCCGGGGCAGGTACTGCTGGCCCTGCGCATGCGCCACGCCTGCCAGTTGCTCAAGGCCAACCAGACAGTGGAGCAAGTGGGCGCCGCCGTGGGCTATCAGTCGATCGCCGCCTTCACCCGGGCCTTCACCAAGGCCGTGGGCCTGCAGCCCGGGGCCTATCGCAAGCAGCACGAAGGGCGCTGAAACGCGCCCCGAATGTACTCAGCGGCGATGGGCCAGGGCCCGCACCAGGCGGTCGCCGCAGCTCTGTACCCCCTGTACCAGCAGCACCAGGACCAGCACCGTGGCCACCATGATCTGGTTGTTGAACCGCTGATAGCCGTAGCGGATCGCCAGGTCCCCCAGGCCGCCACCGCCGATGACGCCGGCCATGGAGGAAAAACCGATCAGCATCACCAGGGTCAGGGTCAGCCCTGCCAGCAGGGCCGGCAAGGCTTCCGGCAGCAGCGCCTTGAAGATCACATGGCCGATGTGCCCGCCCATGGCCAGGATCGCCTCGACCCGACCGCGGTCCACTTCATCCAGGGCGTTCTCGACGATCCGCGCAAAAAACGGAAAGGCGCCGATGGTGATGGGCACCACCGCGGCAGTGCTGCCCAGGGTGGTGCCCACCACCAGCCGGGTTAGGGGGATCAGCGCAATCAGCAGCACCACGAAGGGCAGCGAGCGCCCCAGATTGACCAGCCCGCCCAACAGCCGGTTGAGCCTTGGCATGGGGTACAGGCCGCCCTTGCGGCTGATGAACAGCAGCCCCCCCAGGGGCAGGCCGATCAACAGGGTGAACAGCGAGGCCAGCAGCACCATGTACAGGGTTTCACCCGTGGCAGTCAGCAGCAGCTGCGCCAGTTCCTGCCAATCGAGGCTGCGGTTCACAGGCGTTCACTCCGAATTCCTCGCTGGGCCAGGGCCGTCAGCAGTTGTTGGAATTTGCCGGCGTCGGCGGGGGCGGCGGCGATGCGCAGGCGCCCTACCCGCCGGCCGCCTACCGCTTCGACACCACCGGCCAGGACCTTGAGCTCCAGCGCCTGCTGGCGGCTCAGTTGCTCCAGCAGCGGCGCCGCGCGCTGGTTGTCGAAAAAGGTCAGTTCGGCCTGGGGCTGGCTGCCGTTGAACGGCAGGTTGTAGCCCGGCAACAGCGCCCGGCCCAGGGCCGACTGCGGGTTGCCCAGCAGTTCGGCCACCGCCCCGCTCTCCATCAGCCGGCCGCCCGCCAGGGACGCAGCGTGGCTGCAAATGGCCTTGACCACTGCCAGCTCGTGGGTGATCAGCACAATGGTCAGCCCCAGCTCGCGGTTGATCTGCGCCAGCAATTGCAGGATCGACGCCGTGGTTTCCGGGTCCAGGGCGCTGGTGGCCTCATCCGACAGCAGGTAACGCGGCCCGGCGGCCAGGGCCCGGGCGATGCCCACCCGCTGCTTCTGGCCACCGGACAGTTGCGAAGGATAGGCCTGGGCCTTGTCGCCAAGACCCACCAGTTCCAGCAGTTCCAGAACCCGCGCGCGGCGCTGGCTTTTGCCCAGGCCGGCAATTTCCAGAGGCACCGCGACGTTGTCCTCAATCGTGCGCGAATGCAGCAGGTTGAAGCCCTGGAAGATCATGCCGATGCCCTGGCGCTGCCGGCGCAGCTCGCTCGCGGACAAAGCGCCAAGGTCCTGGCCGTCCATCAGGATGCGCCCGCTGCTGGGCCGCTCCAGCAGGTTCAGGCAGCGCAACAGGGTCGACTTGCCGGCGCCGCTGCGCCCGAGAATGCCGTACACCGCCCTGTCGGGAACCGTCAGCGAAACCCGATCCAGTGCCGCGGGCTGGCCTTCGCCGTAGACCTTGCAAAGCTGCTGGACCTCGATCATGGCTGGCGGTCCGTGACGGGAATCACCGAGCCCGAGTAGGTGCGGGTAATGAACGCCGCTACTTCCGGCGAGTTGAGGTCCTTGGCCAACTGACGGATGCGCGGGTCATCCTGCAGCTTGGGGGTGGTCACCAGGATGTTGGCGTAGGGATTGTGCTCGGCCTTTTCCAGGCCCAGGGCATCCTTGGCCGGCACCAGCCCGGCCTCCAGGGCGTAGTTGCCATTGATCACCGCCAGGTCCACGTCGTCCAGGGCCCGGGGGATCTGCGGCGATTCGATCTCCAGGATCTTCAGCTGTTTCGGGTTGTCGGCGATGTCCCTGGGGGTCGCCTGATCCCGGGCCGGGTCGGTGAAACCGGGCTTGAGGCGGATCAACTGGTAGCTCTGCAACAGGTACAGCGCGCGGCTGAGGTTGGTGACATTGTTGGGCACCGCGACGCTGGCGCCCTGGGGCAACTGCTCGAAGCGCTGGTGACGCTTGGAATAGATCCCCAGGGGCTCGATGTGCACGCTGGCAGCCACGGCGAAGGGCTGGCCTAGGGCCTGTTCCTGAGACTTGAGGTACGGCAGGTGCTGGAAGTAGTTGGCGTCCACATCGCCGTGGGCCAGCAGTTCGTTGGAGTTCACGCCATTGGGAATCTCGATGATCTTGAGCTGCAATTGCGGGTCGAGTTTTTGTACGTAGGCGAGGATCTCGGCATGGGGCACCGGGTCGGCGGCTACCCGCAACGGCTGCGCCGCAGTGGTCGGCAGGGCCGCCCCCAGGCTGGCCAGCAACGCCAGGGTCAAGACGGTGTTCTTCAGCATGGCAGTGTCCTTGAGCAGCGGATGAAGGTCAGGCACTCAGTGCCTTGGGCACCAGGGCATCGGGGTAGAAACGCCGGGCCACGTCCGGATGCGAACGCAGGCGGCCCTTGAGGTAGTTCCAGCCCACTTCGCGAAATAGCGGGTTGTCGGGGTCGCTGGCCGGGCCCCGGGCTTCGCGCAACAAGGCTTCGGGCAAGGGATACAGCGGCACCCGGGCATCGAGTTGGGCACCGAGGAAAAACGCGATGGACAGCCGCTGGCGATCCGCGGGCGGCGACTGCACCCGGTGCACGGTAGCGCGCAGATAGCCGTGGGTGGCCAGTTCCAGCAGCTCGCCGATGTTCACCACCAGGGTGTTGTCCCGGGGCGGCGCGTCGATCCAGCGGCCCTCCTCCACTTCCACCTGCAGGCCGGCCTGCTGGTCCTGCAGCAGAAAGCTGAGGAACCCGGAATCCTTGTGGGCCCCCACGCCCTGGTTGCTCTGCCCCGGCGCGCGGCCAGGGTAGCGGATCAGCTTGATGTGCTCGTTGGGCCGTTCGCCGTACAGCCCATCGAAGGCCTGTTCCGGCAGTGACAATGCCTGGGCAAAGCCGCGCAACAGGCGCAGGGACATGGCGGTCATTGCCTGCTGCCACTCCAGTAGCACGGGCTTGAACGCCGGCAGTTGCGCCGGCCATTGGTTGGGGCCCTGCAAGCGGGTCCAGGGCGGGCAGTGGGGATCCAGGGGCAAGGCCTGGCGCTCGGCCCCCAGGTCGAACTGTTCCCGCAGGTCCGGCTGGCCCCGGGTGATCTCCGAAGCCGCCTGGTTATAGCCGCGAAAGTGCGGCGAGTGGATCATGCCCACGGCCGCCTTGTCGGCCTCGGGCAAGGCAAAGAACGCCCGCGCCTGGTCCTGCACCCGGCGCAGCAGGCCGCTGTCGACTCCGTGCCCGGTCAGGTAGAAGAAACCCACGTCCCGCGCCGCCTGGCGCAAGCCGTCGAGAAAGATCCGACGCTGCTCCGGGTGGCCCTGCAATTGGCTCAGGTCCAGGACCGGCAGCGCGGTGATATCCAGCGAGTGCGGCATGCTTCACTCCCCTGTGAATGGACGATGTCCGCAGGTGCGGCTCAGAGCTTGGCGATGGAGACTTCGGTGGACTTGACGAAAGCGATCACTTCGCTGCCGACCTTGAGTTCCAGGTCGCGCACCGAGCGGGTGGTGATCACCGAAGTGACAATGCCCGAGGCGGTCTGCACGTCGATTTCCGAAACCACCTGGCCTTCGTGGATCTCCTTGATCACGCCCTTGAACTGGTTGCGTACGTTGATCGCTTGAATGGTCATGCTGAAAAGTCCTTTGCTGGCACCGGGCTCAGGAGTTGAGCGGCTGGGGCTAAACATGCGCCTTTGGCAAAAGCCTTAAAAGGAATAAATAATTAGATAGTTATCTCTTTTAGGAATATAAAAGACCCAGCCTCCCGCCCTCGCGCAGCCTTGACCCTGCCCGCCGGCTTTGCTTCCCTGTGCCCTGCACTGATCACTCTCGATAGATACCAGGAGGTAAGCATGCGCACGTTGATGCTGGCAGACACGCAGGTTCCGGTGATTGGCCAGGGCACTTGGCGGATGGGCGAGGACCGCCACCTGCGGGATCAGGAAGTCGCTGCCCTGCGCACCGGTATCGACCTGGGCCTGACCCTGATCGACACCGCGGAGATGTACGGCGAAGGCGGTGCCGAGGAAGTGGTCGGCCAGGCCATTGCCGGGCGTCGCGACCAGGTGTTCCTGGTAAGCAAGGTCTACCCCCACAACGCCAGTCGCAAAGGCCTGCCCCTGGCCTGCGAGCGCAGCCTGAAACGCCTGGGCAGCGACTTCATCGACCTGTACCTGCTGCACTGGCGCGGCCAGTATCCGTTGGCGGAAACCGTGGACGCCCTGGAGCGCCTGCGCGAAGCCGGCAAGATCCGCCGCTGGGGAGTCTCCAACTTCGATGTGGCCGACCTGGACGAACTCGACTCCCCGGCCTGCGCTACCAACCAGGTGCTGTACAACCTGGAGTCCCGGGGTATCGAGTTCGACCTGCTGCCCGCCTGCCAGCAACGGCGGATGCCGCTCATGGCCTATTGCCCGATCGGCCAGGGTGGCGCCTTGCTGGCCGAACCGGTGCTGCTGCAGGTCGCCCAGCGCCATGGGGTCACCGCGGCCCAGGTGGCACTGGCCTGGCTGCTGCGCCAGGACGGCGTGCTGGTGATTCCCAAGGCGGTGCGCCCGGCACACATCCGTCAGAATGCCCAGGCCGGCCAATTGCAATTGCCCGCCGAGGACCTGCTGGCCCTGGATCAGGTGTTTGCTCCGCCACGGCGCAAGCAGCGCCTGGAAATGGTCTAGGCACAACACCGACGCAACGAGCATTTTTCAAACCGCGAAGGCTGCACGATAGTCATTGAAAAAATGAACAGGCGAGGAAAGTTGCGAGGTTCGACGGATAAGGAAGTGCCTGAACACTGTAAGTGCCACAAACCTACTGTGTACCGGGCGATTTAAGAATTGTCTGATCCCTGCTTGGCATGCCCCCAATTACAGTTGGCGCATGAGATTAAAAAGCTACCTGCATCAGATCAATCCCCTATTTTCCAGTCCTGAAGCAGCCCGCCGGCTGCTTCGTGTCGTGGCGCTGATTTTTCTGGTCGGCCTGTTCGGCGCGGTCTACAACTTTCTTCGCTCCAGCCTGCACAACGAACTCTCACAACGGCAAAGCTACATGAGCAGCGCCATTGCCGAGGCCCAGGCATTCTTCACCAGCCGCTCGGCCCTGTTGGAAAGCCTGAGCCTGGCGGCGGTCTACGACCCTGGGGAACATATCAGCCCCCCAGGCGCCAGCGGTGCCTCCCAAGAAGAGACGTACCTGCAACTGGGTGGACCGCAGGGCAACCAGTGGGGGATCTGGCTGACCCTGCGCATGCGCAACTACCTGCAAAACAAGCAACTGAACCTGCTCTACATTCCCGGCACCCGCGATCTGCAGGTGCAACGCCTGTTCAGCACCCGGCCACAGACCAGCGATCTGCCCGGCGGGTTGCTGGACAAGCTGATCGCTCTGAAGCCCGAGCAGATCCCTGTCGGCGAAGAACTTTGGCTGATGGACAACTCCGCGGCGGGCGCCCATCTGTACATCTTCACTCGCCTTGACGAACGCTTCGCCCACTCCGGCTGGCTTGGACTGGAGATGGACGGCAAGAGCGTCTCCGCCGCCCTCAGCGACCAGAGCGCCGGGGATTTCATGATGTTCAATTCCCAGGGCGGGCTGATTTTCAGCAGTGCGCCCAGTGCCCGACTGAGCGCCGACGTACGCCACGTCCAGGGCGGCAGTTTCTTCGGCTTTCTCGGCGGCCGCTGGTGGCCCGACCATCTGGTGATCCGCAAGCAGCTGGGGGCTACCGACTGGCAGCTGGTGTACTCCTTCGACCTGCAGAACCTGCTCAAGAGCCTCTGGCCGCAGTTGCTGGCGGCGCTGCTCATCAGCCTGACCGGCATGGCTCTGATCGGCCTGCTGACCCACTGGGTCGAAGTGCGCCTGATCGCCCCCGCCCTGCACCGGATCCAGGCCCTGGTCGAAAGCGAGGCCTTCAGCCGCGACGTGATCCAGATCGCCCCGGTGGCACTCTGTGTATTGCGCCGCAGCGATGGCCGGGTGGTGCTGGAAAACACCCTGTCCCAGCAATGGCTGGGCAACGGCAGCGAACGCGACCAGCTGTGTTCCGGGTGGATCGAGCAGGCCTTCGACCCGGCCCGCCCCAACAGCTCGGACTACTTTGAAACCGCCGACGGGCGCCATCTGTACCTCAGCTCCGCCCCCACTCGCTACAACGGTGAGGACGTGCTGTTCTGCGCCTTCAGCGATATCAGCGCTCGCAAGCAGATCGAGGCGGCGCTGGAAGAAGCCAAGCGCCTGGCCGATACCGCCAATGAAGCCAAGACCCTGTTCCTGGCCACCATGAGCCACGAGATCCGCACGCCACTGTATGGCGTGCTCGGCACCCTGGAGCTGCTGTCGCGGACCCAGCTGGACAACCAGCAGAAGGATTACCTGCAAGCCATAGAAGGCTCTTCCGGTACGCTGCTGCAGTTAATCTGCGACGTGCTCGACGTGTCCAAGATCGAAGCCGGGCAACTGGCCCTGGAGCTCAGCGAATTCTCCTCCCTGGATCTGGTGCACGAGATCATCCAGGGCTACGCGGCGGCCGCCCAGGCCAAGGGCCTGCAGTTCTATGCCTGTGTCGACCCGCAGTTGCCGGAGATCCTGCTCGGCGATGTCACCCGGATCCGCCAGATCCTCAGCAACCTGCTGAACAACGCGGTCAAGTTCACCGATACCGGGCGCATTGTCCTGCGGGTCCGCACCGAAAGCCGCGATGGCGAGCGCAGCAACATCCTCTGGCAGGTTTCCGACACCGGCCGGGGCATTGCCCAGGACGACCAGACACTGATCTTCGAGCCCTTCTACCAGACCGAAGGCAACACCAACGTGATCGCCGGCACCGGCCTGGGCTTGCCGATCTGCCAGCGCCTGACCCAATTGATGAACGGCAATATCCGCATGGTCAGCGAGCTCGGCCTGGGCAGCAGCTTCACCCTGACTCTGCCGCTGGAGGCCTCTGCCGTGCAGGGCGACACCCCGCTGATCAGCCCATTGCTGCCGGAGATGGTCTATGTGGTGTCCCCGGTGCGTGAACTGGCCGAATCGGTGGCGGGCTGGCTGCGCCGCTGGGGTGCCCGGGCCCAGTTCAGCCTGCCGAGCCCGTCCGACCGGGCCCGGGGCAACGTACTGATCGAACTACACCCCGGCAGCGTGGAGCAACGCCTGGAACCCGACTGGCAGGGCCCCCTGGTGCTCGCCAGCGGCGATGGCCATAACGAACCGCGGATCGACGGCGGCAGTTGGCAGATCAACACCAACAACCTGCGGGCGATCCATCAGGCCGTCAGCCAGGCCCAGGGGGTCTGGGTGGCCCAGAGCGAGGATCACTCCGATCACCGCGAGCTGAAAAAGCTCAGCCTGCATGTCCTGGTGGCCGAAGACAACGTGATCAACCAGTTGATCCTCAAGGACCAACTGGAAGAACTGGGGTGCAGCGTGGAGCTGGCCTCGAACGGTGAAGAGGCCCTCTGCATCTGGAAGGCCGGTCGTTTCAACGTTGTGCTGACCGATGTGAACATGCCGAAACTCAACGGTTATGAACTGGCCCAGGAGCTTCGGCGTCAAGGCTGTTCGATCCCCATCATCGGGGCAACGGCCAATGCAATGCGCGGAGAAGAAGAGCTCTGTCTTGCAGCCGGGATGAACCACTGCCTGGTGAAGCCCTTTGCATTAAGAGCGTTGTTCAACTATCTGGCGCCCTATGAAAGAGCCCCCCATGAAGTCCTGTAGCATTTTGATCGTCGAAGATCAGCCGTTTCAGTACATGTACCTGCAACACTTGTTCAACGAGCTGGGGCCCTACCAGCTGGAGGTGGCAAGCAGCGGCAAAGAAGCGCTGGAACGCCTCAAGCAGCGGCACTTCGACCTGGTACTGACAGACCTGCTGATGCCCGGCATGGATGGCGTGCAGTTCATCCAGAGCCTGGCCACCCATCGCGTGCGCCCGGCCCTGGCGATCATGAGTGCGTCATCCCGGCGCATGCTGATGGGCGCCAGCCTGGTGGCCCGCAACCTGGGGCTGAAGGTCATCGGGTTGATTTCCAAACCCGTGAACCTGGCTGCACTGCGTGCACTCACCGCTCAGTTGCCAGGACTCGCCAATGACAGCAGCCCCCCACAGATCGGGGTCGAATGCAGCCCAGAGACCCTGCGTGAAGCCCTGCGCAACGGGCAGATCCAGGCCTGGTTCCAACCCAAGAAAGCCTTGAACAACGGTCGCATCGTCGCCGCCGAAGCCCTGGTGCGCTGGATCCACCCACAACACGGCATGCTCCTGCCTTGCGACTTCCTGCCGGCACTCACCGTGGCCCGCCTCGAAGAAGAACTACTGTGGCTGATCCTGGAGCAGGCCCTTGAGGCCCAGGTGCACTGGCGCGAAGACGGCTATGACATCCCGGTGTCCATCAACCTGCCGACCCACCTGCTCAACAGCGCCGACCTGGCCGACCGCCTGTACGACTTCGTGATCCAGCACAACGGTGTGCCGGCCAGGATCTGCTTCGAACTCATGGAATGTTCGACCCCGGAGCACATCAGCAACTTCTACGCCGGAGCCTGCCGCCTGCGCATCAAGGGCTTCGGCCTGTCCCAGGACGACTTCGGCAAGGGCTACAGCTCCTACATGAACCTGGTATCGACACCCTTCACCGAATTGAAGATCGACCGGGGGCTGGTCCAGGGCTGTCACAACAATGAAGAAATAGCCCAGGCCCTGACCTGCATCATCGCCCTGGGCCGGCAACTGGGCCTGACGGTCGTCGCCGAAGGCGTGGAAAGCGCCCACGAACTGGCTCTGTTGCGCAAGATCGACTGCACCCAGGTGCAGGGCTTCCTGATTTCCCATGCGGTCTCCTCGCAACAGTTTCAGCAACTGCTGGCCCAAGACGGGCCGGCCACGGTGTATTAACCGATGAACCCATTGCCTGCCCGCGCAACAGTCACTCATCGCTGACGGTCCTGCCCCAGAGATAGGAATCTCGGCAGGGCCCTTATATGTGTTTGGGAAATCAGTGATGAAAGAAAGCAGCACCTTGCTGCAGAACCTGGCTCGCAGCTTGCCCCGATTGAACATGGGCATACTGCTGGGCCTGGCGCTGCTGCTGTTCGCCACCCTGTACTGGACCCTCGAGCGTCTGTTCGATGAACAGAACAGCAACGTGCGCTTACATTTCGCCCAACTGATGGAGAACATCCAGGAGCAGGAGCTGTTTCTCAAACGCCTGGCCGCGCGCCATTCGATCGACGCCCTGAGCCTCGACGCCCCTCATCACCTGAACCTGCAAGCCTTCCCGCTCACCGCAGGCCAGCAATCCCCCTTCGCAACGCCCTTCAGCCTGAGCTTGTCCCCCCAGCAGCCAGCGGCCGGCGAGCTGCCCAGGGTGTTCGCCCTGGGGCTACAGCTGTCGAGCTTCTACAGCGCCTTCTGGTCAGGCTCGCAGCATGTCGCTCCGCGAACCTTTGTGTTCAACACCTTCGGCCATTTCGACATCAGCCACCCCGAGGGAAACACCGCGCCCGACATCGGGGTGGCAGACCAGGTGCTGCACCAGCAGCTCGTGAAGAGCGCCGGCTTTGCCGACCACCGGATCCATTGGCAACAGTACAGGCCGCCCGCGTCGGAAGCTCTACCGACCAGGTTCCTGGCGTACATCAACCTGCATGAGCCGGCTCCACCGCTGGATGTCCAGGGAGGCAACGACTGGAGCGTGGTCGCGTCACTGCTGAGCCTGGATGACCTCAATCACCTCGAGCACACCAGACACTGGTCGATCTACGACGACTTCACCCTCATCGAGCCTTCCGGCACCGCCCTCACCGGCGACCCGGCGCCTGCCGACGTGCTAGGTGAAGGCCTCAACTTCGGCCTACAGGGGATGATCGTCAAGGTGACCAGCCAGACTCCGCAGCTGTGGACCGGGCTCTATGCCATCAGCTACAGGAACTACCTCGACTACGCACTGTGGGCCATGCTGAGCCTGCTGGCCCTCGGGGTAGGCAGCATCGCCTGCGGCTGGGCCGCCAGCCGCTGGTACCGCAACAAGGTGGTGGTCCCGGCGCAACGGGCGCAGCAATGCCTCAATGAAAGCGAAGACTTCAACCGTGTGGTCATCGACACCGTTCCCTCGGGGCTATGCGTGGTGAGCCGCGACAACCTCCAGGTAATCCTGCAGAACCGTCAGGCCGAGCAATGGCAAGGCACGGCGCAACTGCTGTCTCGGCTGGCACAGGACCGCAGCCTGATCGACGGCGGCGAAACCAGCCTCGACATCGACGGGCGCTACCTGCAGGTAGAGTTCGTCTCGACCCGCTACCAACGCCAGGATGTGCTGGTGTGTACCTTCAACGATGTCACCCGGCATGTGGAAGATGCCAGGGCGCTGGACCGGGCCAGGCGCTCGGCGGACGCCGCCAATGCCGCCAAGACCCTGTTCCTGGCCACCATGAGCCATGAAATCCGCACCCCGCTGTACGGCGTGCTCGGCACCCTGGAACTGCTCGGCCTGACCCGCCTGGACAGCCGCCAGAGCGACTACCTGCAGACCATCCAGCGCTCCTCCAGCACCCTGTTCCAGTTGATCAGCGATGTGCTCGACGTCTCCAGGATCGAGGCCGGGCAAATGAGCATCGATCCGCTGGAGTTCTGCCCGCTGGACATGCTGGAGGATGTCTTGCACGCTCACGCTGCCTCTGCCCAGCGGCGCGGCCTGCTGTTCTATGCCTGCATCGACCCCAACCTGCCGGATCTGCTGCTGGGGGACGCCGCGCGAATCAGCCAGATTCTCAACAACCTGCTGAGCAATGCGATCAAGTTCACCGAAAGCGGCCGGGTGGTATTGCGGGTCCGGTTGCTGGAGTTGCGCGACCAGCAAGCCCGTATCGAATGGCAGGTCACCGATACCGGGATCGGCATTTCAGCCCAGCAGCAACCCCAGCTGTTCGTCCCCTTCTTCCAGGTACGCGACGCCTCCAACGAAGCCGGGGCCGGCCTCGGGCTGGCGATCTGCGAGCGCCTGTGCCAGATGATGGGTGGGCAGATGCAGGTGACCAGCGAGCCGGGGCTGGGCAGTAGTTTCTCTTTGCGCCTGACGCTGCGCTGCCTGCCAGGAGGGCTGCCGCCATTGCTGCCATGGCCCGAAGGTTCGCCGGTGTATGTCCGGGCTCCGGTGCCGGAGTTGCTGAAAAACACCTGTGACTGGCTCGGCCGCCTGGGAGTGCCGGCCTATCCGGCCCCCCTCGGCTGGAACGACGAGCCGCAGACTGGCGTGCTCATCGACATGCTGCCCCGGGATGGCCTGGCCTCCTGGCCTGGCCCATGCGTCAGTGCCGTCTCCGGGGGCCGTAGTGGCCGCCTGCCGCAGGCCACCTCCTGGCAAGTCGACGCCCACGATATTCGCGCCATCGCCCAGGCCGCGGTGCTGGCCCACCAGGGCCTGCCCCTGTGCCAGGCACAGGCACAGCAGAGAACCGGCCGCATGGGCCAACTGAACCTGCGCATCCTGGTGGCCAAACATAGCCCGATCAACCAGGCAATCATCAAGGAACAACTACAGGCCCTGGGCTGCCAGGTGACCCTGTCGGCCAATGGCAAGCAGGCCCTGGAACACTGGCAGCCACAGCGCTTCGACATCGTGATCACCGACGTCAATATGCCACTCATGAACGGCTACGAGTTGGCGCGGGAGCTGCGTCGCCGCGACCCGCAACTGCCGATCATCGGTGTCACCGCCAATGCATTGCGCGAGGAAGGCATCCGCTGCCTCGCCGCCGGCATGAACACCTGGATAGTCAAACCCATGAACCTGCAGACCCTGCGAGGGCATCTGTCGAAGTTGTGCCCCACCAGCACCGCGACCGCAGCGCCCAGCATTCCGCCGGCCGCACCGTCCCGGCCTCCCCCCGACACAGCGCAAGGCGACCGGATTCAAGTCACCGAGAAAATGCGCCCGCTGTTTCTCAGTACCATGCACGAGGATCTGCGGCGGCTGGCCGAGGCGCTGGACAGCGGCGCCGGCAAGATCGCCGCCGCACGACTGCACAGCATCGCCGGCGCCATGGGGGCGGTGCAGGCAGCCCCACTGGCCAAGGCGTGCGCCGAACTGGAGTGCCGATTGCTGGAAGGTGCTCTGACTGCGGATTTGCAAGCCCAGGCCAGGCAACTGATGCAACGCTTGTCCAGACTCCTGTTGCCCCTTGAATAATGGCCTGCTGGGTTTAATGTACCGACGGTCCCTAGCTCCTTTACTAAATTGCGTATTGCACGGGTGTGTTTGCCATGGAAAAACTGAAAGTAGTCATCGCTGACGATCACCCTATCGTGTTGCTCGGTGTGCGTGAGCTGATGGAGCGTGATGAGCGCTTCGAGATCGTCGGCGAAACCCTGTCTTCCCAAGGCCTGATCCAGAAGCTGGAAAGCTGCCAGGTGGATGTGGTCATCACCGACTACAACATGCCCGGGGACTCGCCCTACGGTGATGGCCTGAAGCTGGTGGAATACCTCAAGCGCAACTTCCCGCACGTGCAGATCCTGATCCTGACCATGATTTCCAATCAGTTGATCCTCACCCGCCTGCGGGAGTTGGGTGTGGTCGGGGTGATCCAGAAGAGCCAGTTGCACGAAGAAATCCAGATCGCCCTCAAGGCCATTGCCCAGAAAGCCGTGTATCGCAGCCTGGAGCCGGCCCCCAATTCGGTGCTGGAATCCAATGTCGCCATCGACGAGCGCATCTCCACCCTGTCGCCCAAGGAATTCGAGATTCTGCGCCTGTTCGTTTCCGGCAAGAGTGTCAGCGAGATCGCCCGCAGCCAGAACCGCAGCGCCAAGACCATCAGCGCGCAGAAGATCTCCGCCATGCGTAAACTGGAGGTGCAGAGCGACCAGGACCTACTGACCTACTGCATTGGCCGCAATATATTCAACTGATTTCCAGCCCAAGGAACTGCCTGAAAATGGATTTGATTTCACCCGAAGCCGCCGACCTGCTGGAGCTGCAACGCTTGCAAGGGGCCTGGGAACAGATCGCGATGGAAGACAGCGGCGTGCTCAACCCACCGGACGAACACAGCGCCCCCGGCGCCCTGACCTTTATCGAAGGGCAGGATTTTCGCGTGGTGACCCCGGCCGGTGAACTGCTGCTGGCCGGCACCTTTACCCTCGACAGCAGCACCCATCCCAAGTCGATCACCTGGACCGACTCCATGGGCGCAGACGCCGGCCAGGCGCTGCCGGCCAGCTACCAGCTGAGCGACGATGAGTTCGTATTCATCGCCGCCGATGCCGGCCAACCCCGGCCAAGCCATTTCCGCACGGGCCCGGGCCAGACCCTGCGCCGTTTTGTCCGCGCTCGCCAGGCCTGAACCGGCGCACCCCTCCTGCCCGGCCTAGCCGCCAGCCGGCGGCGCGTCCAGGGCCCACCAGCTCGGTAGCAGCTGGCGGACCCTGGGTTCGGCAAAGCGATCATCGATCAGCACCAGCACCCCACGGTCGGACTGGCCACGGATCACCCGTCCTGCCGCCTGCACCACTTTCTGCAGGCCCGGGTACAGGTAGGTGTAGTCATAGCCGGAGCCGAACAGCGCCGCCATGCGCTGCTTCATCTGCTCGTTCAGCGGGTTGAGCTGGGGCAGGCCGAGGGTGGCGACAAAGGCCCCGATGAGTTTCGACCCCGGCAGATCGATGCCCTCGCCGAAAGCACCGCCGAGTACGGCAAAACCGATACCCTGCCCCTCTGGGCGAAACTGCTGGAGAAAGTCCTGGCGCGAAGCCTCGTCCATGCCTCGGGACTGGCACCAGAGCACAATGTCCGGGTGCTCGCGCGCCAGTAACCCGGCCACCTGTTGCAGGTAGTCGAAGCTGCTGAAGAACGCCAGGTAGTTGCCCGGGCGCGCCGCGAACTGCCGGGCCATCAGCTCGACAATCGGCGCCAGGGAAGCCTGCCGGTGGGCATAGCGGGTAGAAATGCGGCTGACAATCTGCACCTCCAGCTGCCCGGCGTCGAACGGCGATTCCACATCCAGCCACACGGTGTTGTCCGGCAGCCCCAGCAGGTCAGCGTAGTAACCTCGGGGATTGAGGGTGGCGGAGAACAGCACCGTACTGCGGGCCGCCGCCAACCGAGGCCCCAGCAGCGCCGCCGGCACCACATTGCGCAGGCTCAGGCGCGACAGGCTGCGCTTGGCGCCCAGGGCGCGCTTGCTGATGTCGAAGATGAACTGCTGCTCATCGAACAGCTCCGCCACCCGGGCAAACTGCAGCAGCTCGAAATACAGGCCCTGCAAACCGCTGTCCAGGCCCCGGGGCTGTTCGTTGAAATAGTCCCCCAGGGCCGCTACGCACAGGGCCAGGGCCTTGAGCAGCGCGGCAGGTAGCTGGGCATAGGCCTGATACTCGGCCACCTGCTCCTTGTGCAAGGCATTCCACTCGCGATTGAGCCGCTGCAACGGGCTCTTCAAGGCCTGGGGCGCGCTGCTGCGCACGCTCGCCAATTGCTGCTGGTCCAGGCTCGCGCTGTACATGCCACGCCCGCGCTCCACCAGGTTGTGGGCCTCGTCCACCAGCACCGCCACCTGCCACTGGTTGGCCTGGGCCAGGCCGAAGAGCAAGGCGCTGAAGTCGAAGTAGTAGTTGTAGTCGGCCACCACCAGGTCACTCCAGCGAGCCATTTCCTGGCTCAGGTAGTAGGGGCAGACCTGATGCTCCAGGGCCACCTCGCGCAGCGCCTGACGATCCAGCAATGGCACCTGGCTGGCGGCCTGGCGTGCCGCCGGCAGGCGGTCGTAAAAGCCCTTGGCCAGCGGGCAGGACTCACCGTGACAGGCCTTGTCCAGGTGTTCGCAGGCCTTGTCCCGGGCCACCAGCTCCAGCACCCGCAACGCCAGCCCCGGCACCCCGGAGAACAGCACCCGGGCGGCATCCAGGGCCAGTTGCCGGCCCGGGGTCTTGGCGGTGAGAAACAGCAGTGTGTCCAACTGCTGCGCAGCCATGGCCTTGAGCATGGGAAAGATCGTGCCCAGGGTCTTGCCGATGCCGGTGGGGGCCTGGGCCAGCAGGCAGCGCCCGGTGCTCACCGCCTTGTACACCGACTCGGCGAGCGCGCGCTGGCCGCGACGAAACTCGGCGTGGGGAAAGCGCAGGTCCCGGGTGGCCTGGTCCCGGGTCGCGCGATGGTGCATTTGCTGTTGCGCCCAGTGCAGGAACAGCGCGCACTGGCGATTGAAGAACTCTTCCAGCGCCTCGGCGCTGTGCTCTTGCACCAGCGCGGTTTCGCCTTCGCTGAGCACATCGAAATACACCAGCGAGACACGGATGCTCGGCAGTTGCAGGCTCTGGCACAGCAGCCAGCCATAGACCTTGGCCTGGGCCCAGTGCAATTGCCGATGGTTGTCGGGCATGCGCTCAAGGTCGCCACGGTAGGTCTTGATCTCCTCCAGCAGGTTCTGCGCCGGGTCGTAGCCGTCCGCCCTGCCCTTGACCAGCAGCTCGGCGTATTGCCCCTCCAGGGCCACTTCACTCTGGTAGCCGGGGTTGCGTCGCGAAGCCACGGTACGGTGCCCGGCAATGCCCTCCAGCGCCGTGGGCGATGGGGTGAAGCGCAGGTCCAGATCGCCGGCCTTGGCGCTGAATTCGCACAGGGCGCGCACCGCGATGCGGTAACTCACGCGCTGGGGTCCTGCCACTGCACGTAGCACACCGCCACCGGCATCCGGTGTTCCTGGCAGAAATCCAGCCAGCGCAGCTGGTTGTCCTGCAAACGATCCCCCGGGCCCTTGACCTCGATCATCCGGTAGCGCTTCTGCTCGGGCCAGAACTGGATCAGATCCGGCATGCCGGCGCGGTTGGCCTTGATGTCCAGCAGCAGGCGCTGGAACCAGTGCTTCAGGTGCTCGGCGGGCAGGCAGTCGAGGGCCTGGTCGAGCAACTCTTCGCTGAGCGCGCCCCAGAACACGAAGGGCGACTGCAACCCCCACTTGGCCACGAAGCGCTGGCGGATGCTCTGCCGGTAACGGCCATCGTCGAGTTCTGCCAGGCAGGCCTGGAACAGTTCGCTGCGCCGCTGATGGAAGTCTTCGC
This sequence comes from Pseudomonas sp. GW823-FHT02C05, assembly GCF_058797595.1. Classification (NCBI taxonomy): domain Bacteria; kingdom Pseudomonadati; phylum Pseudomonadota; class Gammaproteobacteria; order Pseudomonadales; family Pseudomonadaceae; genus Pseudomonas; species Pseudomonas sp. GW823-FHT02C05. Next base: position 1,373,613 of record NZ_JBXAJU010000001.1, read on the forward strand.
TGAACAGGTCCACCGGCCCACGCTGGAACGGGTGGAAAAACGCACCGGGCAAGGGGGCAAAGATCGCCGGCCAGCACAGCAGGCCGAACAGCGAATTGATCAGGCTGTTCTCCACGTAGTGCACCGGCGCCTGGGGCTGGTGCAGATGGGCCTGGACATGCAGTTCCACCGCCAGGCCGTCGGCGTCACGCGCCAGGCACAGGTCCAGGCGCTGCACCTCGCGGTTGGCCGCCCGGGGCGCCGGCGGCCCGCCCAGCTTGCGCCGCAGCCGGGGCATGATCCGCAGCAGATGCTGGGCCTCGGCGGCGCTCTCGGGCGCGGCAGCGGCCTGCTCGGCCAGCGCCAGGGCGGCCTGGTATTGGGCGCTGCGCTCCAGCACCCGGATCAATCGCGATCGCGCGCCCGGGTAGGCGCACTCCTGGTAGATCTGCCGGGCCAGCGCCCACTGCGCCAGGCGCTCGCACTGCTGGCCGAGCTGAAACAGCAGCTTGGCCCGGCGTTTTTCCAGCCAGGGGTTGAGGGTCTGGAAGCGGGCAATGTGCGCCAGCACCTCGGGCAATTCGGCGCCGGCCTCGAACGCTTCCTGGCACTCATGCAGATAGAGGAAGCCGTCCACGTCTTCGCGGCTGCGCAGGCCACGGGCATCGGCACTGATCTCGACCTTCTCGTAGCTGTAGATGCCCAGGTCCGCGAGGACGAATTCCGACCAGTCCTGATACAGGTTGCCAAAGAACATCAGGCGCAGGCGATCGCACAGCGGCATCAGCGTCAGGCTCAGGAGCCGGTCTGGCAGCGCCGGGCACCACTGGGCGAATGCCTGGGGCGCCAGGCCCTGCTGGGTTAGCTCTTCCAGCCACTGGTCTTTCCTGGCCTTGGCCGCAAGCCCGTTGAAGCACTGCAGGATCTCGGCCTTTTGCAGCAGGCCGAACAGCTCTTCCAGGCAGAGCGGCGCCTGCTCATCGACCCAGCCCAGCGCCAGCAACGGCTCCAGGGCCACGGCGCTGTCGCCGATCTCCGGGTAGCTGAGCTTGCTCAGGCGAAAGTGCCGGCCCTTGCGCATCACCATGCGCACCAGCAAGGCCTGGGAAGGCTCGGCCAGTTGCGCGAAATCAAGGATGAAGCGCTGTTCATCGGCGCTCAGCACATCGGCATAGCGCAGCTGCAGCCAGTTCAATACCTGGCGGAAGTTGTGCAGGTAATAGAGGGGGTTTTCGAGGGGATTGGAAGTCACTGAACGCAAGCGCCACGGCTGATCGGATACTGGTTATGCATACAGATAACAGCCGGCGACCGGGTCTGGCAAACACTATTGGATAAATGGCACAGCGAAGTTTTTTACAATTCCCTGGCGAACTTTCGTCGTCTTCACTACACCAAGGGCCCATGGCTATAGTGTCCGGCGCCAATGCGCGTACGCATCATTGATGAGAGGTCTGTATGAAAGTGAAGAACCTGGGATTGTTTCTGGCCGCTTGCGGCGCCATGGCCTTGGCCGGTTGCGCCTCGCCCACTGTGGTGACCCTGCAGAACGGCACCCAATACCTGACCCGGGACCAGCCCAAGACCAAGACCGCCGACGGCTTCTATGAATTCCAGGACATTTCCGGCAAGACCATCCGGGTCAAGGCGGACGATGTAGCCACCGTCCGCCAGGAAAAGTGATCCGCTGCGGTTGAAGTCAGTGCGACCAGGGAAAGGGCCCCTGCCCTGGCTCGCAGAAAATCCCCAGGGGCTTGCCGCGCCTGGACAATTCGTTACGCACCTGCTGGCAACGCTCGCGCTCCCGGGCCTCGGCGTTGTCGATGCTGATGTTGCCGGTGGTATCCGGCCTCTTGTCGTCCCCCAGACGGACCTGGGCCCAGGGTTGTTCGGGTTGCACATGGAAGCGGCTCGGGGCCGGCTCCTCCTTCACTTCAGGCGCCGGCTGGCCGGCCGGCAACTGGTCCGGGGTCACCCCATAACGCTTCAAAATCGAGCTGTGAGGCAATTCCTCGGCGGATGCCATGGCCACCCACAGGGCCAGCACCACACCGCTCGCATACCTCTTGCTGTTATTCACCGTCAAAACTCTCCTGTCATTGCCGTAGCGTGAATGCCTGCCTGTACTAACGAGCTGACACGTTTCAGCTTTACCGCTATTGGAGTCGCAAATCGACTGGCAGGTCACTTTCCCCCGGCAATGAACGGTGCGAGGCCCATTGCAGGCCTCGCGCCGCGCCGGCATCAGGCGAGAACGATGCCGGAACCGTTGAGGTGCTCCAGGCGGACCCCCACCAGGGTCACCGAGTCCTGGCCGAAGGTCAGCACCGTGTCGTTACCACTGCTGCTGGCATGAGCCCGATAGTCCTGGTCCGGCAGCACGCCGCTCACCCCCATGAACACCAGCTTGTCGCCACCCTGGTAGCCGAGGATGCGGTCCTGGCCGAAATGCCCGGTGAACAGAAAGGTATTGTTGCCGCCTCCGGCTTCCATCAGGTCGTTGCCGGCACCGCCAACGAACACGTCGTTGCCCTGGCCGCCGATCAGGTGGTCGTTGCCGTCCAGGCCGAACAGCCAGTCGCCGCCGGCATGGGCCTTGAGCACGTTGTCGCCCGCATCGCCCCTGACCGACGAGGCGTACTGGGTAAGCTGCCCGCCGGCCTTGAGGCCCTGGTCGGTGACCTGGTGGATCACATCGTCCTTGAACAGGCCCCAGAGAAAGCCCGGCTCCTTGCTCTGGATCGCGCCAATGTCGCGGGTCATGCTGATACCGCCATTGGCGTCACGCAGGTACAGGGTCCCGGCGCCGTCGCTGGCAAAGCTGTAGTTCTTGACCGACTGCTGCAGGTCCAGGGTGTTGCTGCCCTGGCCGCCGAGGATGATGTTGTAGCCGCCGCTGTCGCGGAACGTATCGTTGCCGGCCCGGCCTTCCAGGTAGTCGTTGCCGCTGCCGCCCTGGATCAGGTCGTTGCCGTCGCTGCCGATGATGAAGGTGCTGCCCTTGTGGGTCTCGGCATTGCGGTTGAGGTCCTGGACCCAGGTACTGGCCCGGGCCGGGTCCGACAGGTTGGCTACCACGATGGTGGAGTCCTTGCTGGTGAAGTCGTAGAACTTCGACTCCAGCACCCGGGTCAGGCCGTCGCCGTAGCCGGTGGGCAGGTGGGAGAGCCAGGTGGGAATGTTGAGGATCGAGAACGGCAGCACATTCCACAGGGTCGAGGCGTAATGGTCGTTGAAGTTGACGATGTTGTTGGTCGCCGAGTCCTGGTGGGCGTCATGCACCCCGAGGGACGACAGGTTGAAGGTTGAGCCGTCCAGGGCGCGGAACACCGGGTCGTTCTCGTAGCCGATGTTCAGCACCTTGTCGCTGGCGCTCTGGGTCGGCGAGGCGTAGGCGATGTAGTTGGAGTCCTTGTAGAACCCCGACCAGCGTTCGCTGCTCAGGTCCGCCAGGCTGTTGACCCCCAGCCCGCCCAGGCTGTGGCCGCTGACCAGGACATCCTTGCCCGACAGGCCATTGGCCTGGGCGAAGGCGGCGACATCTCCCAGCAACTTGCCGAACGCCTCGCCGGCATAGTTCTTCGCATAGTCCTTGGGGCCCAGGGCCGCCAGCAGGTCGTTGATCACATCACCGATGGTGTCACTGATCACCGATTCCCGTGGCCCGCTGGTGCCGCGAAAGGCAATGCCGATGGACTCCAGGTGGCCCTGAGCATCGTACTTGCCGAGGATTTCCACCTGGGCCGTGCCGTAGCCGGCCTTCTCGCCAAAGAAGGTTCCCCGGCCATCGACCTTGCCGTCGTAGCCCAGTTGCTGGGCGCTGATGGTGGACCAGCCGGCCTGGTGCAGGGCATCCAGCGCGGCCTTCTCGGAGTCGGGGTTCCAGGGAATGCCGGGGATTACCCCCTGGGAATTGCCGCTGCCGATCAGCGCCGTGACCAGGGTCGCCGGCAGGCCCAGGCCGAAGCCGTTGTGCTGGTAGCCCTCGGCAAAGCCGTTGTCGATGTTGTGGTAGGAGTACAGGGTGATCGCCAGCGCATCGGAAAACAGCGCCTTGGAGTCACTTGCAGTGAAGTTCTTGTAGTCAAACACACCCATGGTATTGCCTCTTCTGTTGTTGGAATTGTCAGAGCAAACGCATGCCGCCCAAGCCCCATGGCGGGACTCGGGCAACTCGGTGAAGGGCCGGGGGACTGCTGGCTACCCGGCCTTCAGAACTGCCAGTCCAGGGTCAAGCCGACCCCGTGACTCTTGTCCCGGGCCCCCAGCAACCCGTTGTAATCCAGGTTGACCCGAGTCCCTCGGCCCACGGCCATGCCGGCCCGGGCGCCAATGACCGCGGCGTCGCGATCCAGGGACAGGCTCTGCACCTTGAAGCCCTGCCCGCCCTCGACGAACCCCAGGTTCATCGTGGCGTCGGTGGGGCTCAGGTGGTGCTGCCAACCCAGGGTAGCCGACAGCTCCAGGCTTCGGGTCGAGCTCAGTTGCAGGCGTTGGCCAGCGCGCAGGCCCAGGGTCGTGAGCCAGGCCTCGCGGTGGTCATCCGCGCCCCTCAAGGCCGCGTCGCCGCCCTTCTCCTTGAAGCTGTCGCTGGCCACATTGACATAAGCCAGGTTAGCGAAGGGTTCAAGCGCCAGGGGTTGCAGGTCCAGGCTCCAGGCGGCCTCGGTGAACAGCTGGGCGCTCTGGGCGTCACGCTTGGTCTTGAGCCGCTCGGATTCCCCGGCAAACTGCAACTCGCGCTTGACGTCGATGCGGTGCCAGCTGTAGGAACCGCCCACACTCAGGCGCACGGCATCCAGTTGCTGGCCGACATAGGCCCCCAGGTGGTAGCTGTCGACCTTGGCCGAGGAATGGGTACCGTCGCCCATGTTCAGGGAACTGTCGCTGTAGCCACCGAACAGCCCCAGGCGCCGGCCCTCGCCCACTTCACCATCCACCCCGGCCAGCAAGCCGCCGATGGAGGTGTTGTAGCCGGCCTGGGAATGCCCGCCATCGGCCTTGCCCCAGGCGCCCAGGACCTTGAACCAGGCGCCTTCATCAAGGCTCTGGGTGCCGTTGCCGACAGCCCCGGCGTCCTGGCGCAGGCGCTCGCCCATGGTGTCGCGCAGGTGACGGCCCTGGTTGATCAGGACACTGGCCACCGCCGGGTGGATCTCCCCGGACAATTGCTGGAAGGCCTGCTGGGCACTGGCGGCAGTCGGCGCCAGCAGCAGGCTTTCGAACAGCGGGCTGCCGGCCCCCAGTTGCTCGGCGGCAGCCGCCACCGACACCTGGTTGTCGGTCAGGCCGACACTGGCGAACGAGCGCGCACTGCGCTGCACCGCCAACTGCACACCAGTGGCCGAGTAGTCCAGGCTGCCGGCAAGAAACAGGTAGCTGGGCAACACCGTGCCGAAGCTGCCCTGGACCCCGCCCGCCGCATCGAGGATGTCGAACTGGCGCCCCAGCACGCTGCCGCTGCCAGTGCTCGAAGGCTCCAGGACCATGGCCAGGTTGGCCCCGGCAATGGTCACCTGGCCGCTGCTGACGATCCGGTCGCTGGCGGTCGGCGACACCTCCACGGCGTAGGTCGAGCCCGGCTGGAAGGTCACGTCGCCGGCCACGTTCAGGGTGCCGATGGAGTTGCCCGGGGCCACCGTGGCCCCGGCGTTGGCCGTCAGCCCGCCGATCCGGCCATTGCCGCCGAGAGTTGCGCCCTGGTTCACCGTCACCGCCGACGTCAGGCTGCCGTTGACCGCCAGGCGGCCCTGGTTGACCAGGGTCGGGCCGGCGTAGCTGTTGTTGCCGCTGAGCACCAGGGTGCCGATGCCCTCCTTGGTCAGGCCGCCATGGCCGCTGATGTCGTTGCTCCAGATGTCGAAGCCGCAGTTGAACTGGGTACAGCGCCGCTGGGTGGGCTTGCCGGCGTCCAGCAGCGCTCCCACCCCCGGCAGGTTGGCTACCCACTGGGACGAGCCATAGGCGCCATCGATCCGCAGTTCCTGGGGGATGTCCTGCTCGGTGACCAGCATGCCCGGGCCGCGAATGCCCTTTTGCAGGTCGATCATGCCCCAGCCATACAGCTCGTCGATGCCCGGGGCGCCCATGTCCCGGGCGGTGGTGCGCAGCACCCCGGCGATCTGCGCCGCATCCATGTAGGGAAAGCGCTCCATCAGTACCGCTGCCGCACCGGCGGCATGGGGCGCGGCCATCGAGGTGCCGTTCTTGTTGGCGTAGCCGACCGTCATGTCTTCCAGGCTGGTGCCACCGATCACGGCGCTGTAGATCCGTGTACCCGGGGCCGAGACACAGAAGCTCGCGGTGTAGCCGCAGCGAGAGGAAAAGGTACTGATGGTGTAAGGCTCTGCGCTGCTGGTGTCCGGGTTCTGCTGCAAGGCCGCCACTGTCAGCCACTGCGGGGCGATCTCCGGGACGAAATAGCCCAGCCCGGCGATGGCGTCCGGGTTGTTCAGGTTGTAGTCGTTGCCGGCGGCGAAGATGGTCAGCACGCCACTGCGGGCCGCATTGATGGCACCGTCATAGGCACCGCCTTGCAAGGTGCCGAGCAAGGGCCGGATCTGGCTGAACTGGGCCTGGGCGTCACTCAGGCCGAAGTGCGGGAACGCCGGATCGCGCCCGCCCTTGGCGAATGCGTCGGTGATGCCGATGCCCCAGCTGTTGTTGATGATCCGCGCGCCACTGGCTACCAGGCCGTCCCAGCCGGCCTTGTACACCGCCCCATCGTTGCCCAGGATGATGCCGTCCTCGGGGCCGGGGTCGCCGTTCTCGGCACTGATGATCTGGGCGTCGAAGGCCACCCCATGCATGGCGCCGCCATCGCGGCTGCCGGCGGCGATACCGCCCACGTGAGTGCCGTGGGAACCGAGCTTGCCGTCCGAGCCCACCGAGGGCGTGCCGTCATAACGGAAGGCGTCTCCAGCCTTTACCGGAATGTAGGGATCGGTGTACTGGCGGATGCCGCTGGTCACCAGGGTGATGACCTTGTCGCTGCCGGCGAACTCAGGGTGCTGGGCATACACCGGCTGGTCGAAGATCCCCAGCTTGATGCCCTGGCCGGTGTAGCCGGCGGCATAGGCACTGTCGGCATGTATCGCCCCCAGGCCCCAGTCGGCCTTGAATTCGGCGCTGCGCCAACTGGCGGCGTCGCCGAGCTTGCCGGTTTCCACATAGGGCGCCGCCTGGGCACCAGTGGCCAGGGCCAGGCAACCGGCCAGGGCGCTGGCCAGCGGGCTGTACGCCCAGGGTAGCTGCCGGCAGCGAGGCCATCCGGAGCGGGTATTGCGAAGATGCGGTTGTCCAGGTTGAAACTGCTTCACTACGACCATCCTTAGTTGTATGGGCAATCGACCGGCGCGACGACGCTCTGCGCCGGGGTATGGCGACCGGCGCTTCAGAAGCGCCAGTCGAGGTTCAGCCCCACGTTGTGGAACTGTTCGGCATTGCCCAGCTGGCCCTGGTAATCCAGGCTCAGGTCCAGCTGGGCGGTGACTCCAAGGCGCGCCTGAAGCCCCAGCAGCGCCGCATCCCGGGACGCGCTTGCGCTGTCCACGGCAAAGCCCGGGCCGCCGCTGGCGAATGCCAGGTGCTGGCTGGAAGTGTCATGCCCCAGGCGGTGCTGCCAGGCCAGGCTGCTGGACAGCTCCAGGGGCTGGCCGCGGCTCAGGCTGAGCCGCTTCAGGCCCCGGGCCCCCAGGCTGCCCAGCAGGGCCTCGGCGCTGTCGTCCCCGGCGCGCAGGGCCGCGGCGTCGCCCTTCTCGTGGAAGGCGTCACGCTGCAGGTGCAGGTAGGCCAGGTTGGCGAAGGGCTCCAACGTCAGGGCCGGTAGCTGCAGCCGATACGCCGCCTCGCTGAACAGCTGGCTGCTGCGGCCGTCGATCCGGGCCTTCTGTTTGGCGCTGGCTTCGGCGTATTGCAGGTCGCGGCGCACCTGGGCGCTATGCCAGCTGTGGCTGGCCCCCAGGCTCAGGCGCAGGTCGCCCAGGTCGCGCCCGGCATAGGCGCCCAAGTGGTAGCTGTCGATCTGCGCGCTGGAGTGGCTGGCGCCGCCCATGCGCAGCGAGGTGTCGCTGTAGCCGGCGGCCAGGCCGACCCGCGTGTCCGCGTCCAGGTCGCGGTCCAGCCCCAGCAGCACCCCACTGCCCTTGCCCTGGTAGGAACTGTGGCCCGAGTCGCCGTCAGTGCGCGCCTGCCCACCCAGGCCCTTGATCCAGAAACTCGCCTCGCCCTCCCCGGCATTTGGCCCCGGGCGCTGCAAGCGCTGGCCAAAGGCCTCGCGCAGGTCGCGGCCCTGATTGAGCAGGGTCTGCTCCAGGGCCGGGTAGATCTCCCCGGACAACTGTTGCAACGCCCCTTGAGCCGAAGCCGGCGAGGCCGACAGCAGCAGGCTTTCGTAGACCGGGTCGGCCGTGCCCAACTGCTCCACCGCCGTGGCCACCGCGCGCTGGTTGGGGCTGGCGGCGACGCTGGCAAAGGTCGCGGCGCTGCGCACCAGGCCCAGTTGCACGCCGCTGGCGGAGTAATCGACCACCGCGCCGAGAAACAGGTAGTTGGGTTGCACCAGGGCGAACTGGCCATCGATACCGCCCGCGGCCTGCAAGATGTCGAACTGGCGCCCGACCAGCCCCCGGACCTGCCCGGCGCTGAGCAGGTTGGCGTTGTGTTCCAGGCTCAGGCTGAGCTGGGCGCCCTCCAGATGCGCCCGGCCGCCGGCGACGATACGGTCGCTGGCGGTCGGCGACAGCTCCACGGCGTAGGTCGAACCTGGCTGGAAACTCACATCGCCGGCCACATTCAGGGTGCCGATGGAGTTACCCGGGGCCACGCGCGCGCCGCGGGTCGCGGTCAGCGCCGCGACCTGCCCGCTGCCACCCAGGCTCGCGCCACTGTTGACCGTGACCGCGGATGCCAGGCTGCCATTGACCACCAGCAGCCCGCCATCGACCGTGGTCGGCCCGCGATAGCTACTGTCACCGCCGAGCAACAGCCAGCCGGCCCCGGACTTGACCAGGCTGCCCTGGTACAGGCGCTGCGCGGCCGCCGCATCCCGGGCCATGCCGACCGCGTAGTCGGTCAGTTCCTGCTGGCTGGCCTGGGCCCCCGGGCCCTGCTCCCAGCCACGATCCTTGAGAGTCTGTTGCCAGGCCTGGTGCTCGGCGGCATCCTCCACCTGGCGCTGGGCCAGGGCCTGGTCGGAGATGCCGTTGCTCCACACATCGCCCTGCCCGGCCTCCAGGTTGACCTTGAATTCCCCCAGCAACTGCCCGGGCCCGTGCAATGCCCGGCCCAGGTCCGGCACGCCCCAGCCCACCAGGCTGCCAGGGGCCTGGGTCAGCGAGCCATCGAGCTGGCGGGCGGTGGTCAGCAACACCTGCAGGGCCTGCTGGTTGTCCAGATAGGGGTAGCGCTCCATCACCAGGGCCAGGGCCCCGGTGGCATGGGGCGCGGCCATCGAAGTGCCGTTGTAGGTGGCGTAGCCGCCCCCGGGCACAGTGCTGGTGATGGCCGCGCCGGGCGTGGCCAGGCACCAGTACTTGGCGATCCCGCACTGGTTGTATTTCTGCTGGTTGTTCTTGTCCAGGCCCGAGACCGCCAGCCAATGCCCTTCCAGCTCCGGCTGAAAATACGGCAGTGCCGATCGCACGCTGGCATTGGCATAGCCGCTGTTGCCGGCGCTGAAGACGTTGATCACCCCCTGACGCGAGACCTGCGCCGCCGCGTCGAGCCAGGTGTCCTGGCCGAAGTGCTGGGCATAGGCGGCGTGCAGACCCTGGAGGGTCTGGTAGCTGACGTCCTTGGGCTGGCTGCCCCAGCTGTTGTTGATGACCCGCACCCCGGCGTCGGCCAGGGCACCGTACACCGCCTGGAAATAGCGCGGGTCGGGGCCCGGGCCGAAGAGCATGCTGTCGTTGCCGTTGGTGTTGCCGACGTAGACCTGGGCATTGAAGGCCACCCCGTGCATGCCGTTGCCGTCGCGGGCGGCGCCCATGGTGCCGGTGACGTGAGTGCCGTGGGTGTCGTTGTTGGCGTTGAGCACCCCGGACACCTGGAACCCGATACCGTCCTGGTAGTTGCCGCTGGCGATCACCGGGTGAAAGCGCAGGGACGAGGCTTCGGCATGGGCCGCATCGAAGCCCGAATCCAGGGCACCGATCTTGACCCCGCTACCGGTAAGGCCGGCGGCGTAGGCCTGGTTCGCCTGCATCCGGTCCAGGCCCCAGTCCTGCAGGTATTCGGCGGAGCGCCAGCTGGCGGCATCACCGGGGCGACCGGTTTCCTGGTAGGCCGCCTGGGCCCCAACCGGCAGGTTCACGGCAAACGCCAGGAACACCCCGGCCGCCAGCACATTGAGCTGATGAACATTCACATCCATGTTGATGACTTCTCTTGTTGTTGTTCTGGGATCGACTTTCCGTAACCGATCAGCAACCACGGCTTACTTCATGGGACTGGCTCCTTGAGGGTTCGCGCCCTACGCCCAGGGGCGCCTGCTGCGGGCAAAGCTGTCGCCGCCGCAGCCCTTTTCAGGGGGCTGCGGGGCCTCTAGCGCTGGATATCGGTGAGGGTCAGGCGAAGACCAGGCCCGAGCCCGAAAGGCTGTCCATGCCGACCCCCACCAGGGTCACCGAGAACTCGCCGACACTGAGCAGGGTGTCGTTGCCGTTCTGCGACAAATGCTGGCTGTAGTCGTAATGGGCGTCGACCCCGGGCACGCCCATGAACACCAGCTTGTCGGTGTTCTGGTAGCCGTGGATCAGGTCGAAGCCGAAGTTGCCGCTGAACAGGAAGGTATTGCCCCCGCCACCGCTGGAGTGCATGACGTCGTTGCCGGTGCCGCCGACGAAGGTCACGTTGGCCTTGTCGCTGCTCAGCAGGTCATCGCTGCCATGGCCGAACAGCCAGTCGCCATCGACGCTGGCTACCAGCGCATTGCCGTAGGCATCGCCGTTGAGGGAATGGTTGTAGGCGGTCCACTGGTTGCCGTTCTGCAAGCCGTCGGCGGTGACGCTGTGGCTCACGTCCTTGCCGAACAGTTGCCACCAGCTTCCGGTCTCGTGGCTGACCAGGGCGCCGACGTCCCGGGTCATGCTGATGCCGCCGTAGGCATCACGGATATACAGGGTGCCGTCGCCGTCATTGGCGATGGAAAAGTTCTTCAGCGGCTGTTGCAGTTCCAGCACGTTATGGCCCTGCCCGCCATGGATGATGTTGTAGCCGCCGTCATCGCGGAAGCGATCATCGCCGGCCCCGCCATCCAGGTAGTCGTTGCCCTTGCCGCCGTGCAGCAGGTCGTTGCTCTGGGTGCCGATGATGAAGGTGCTGCCGGTGTGTTTTTCCGCGTACAGGTTGAGGTCCTTGACCCAGACCTGATCGCGCTTGCCCTCGGACAGGTTGGAAATAACCACGGTGGAGTCGCGGCTGGTCAGGTCATAGAAATCCGAGTTGATCAGGCGGTTGAGGCCGCCGGCGTAGTCCACCGCACTATGGGCCGACCAGGACTGCGGATTGAGGATGCTCTGGGGAATCAACTTGCCCAGGAACGATGAATAGTGATCGGTGAAGCTGACGATGTTGTTGGTCGCCGATTCCTGGGGCTTGTCGTGGGTGCCCAGGGACGAGGCGTTGAAATGAGTGCCGTCCAGGGCGCGGAACACCGGGTCGTTTTCATAACCGATGTTCAGCACCTGCGAGCTGTTGGCGCTCTGGGTCGGCGAAGCGAAGGCCACGTAGCTGGCGTCCTGGTAGAAGCCGCCCCAGTGATCGCTGCTCATGGCCGCCAGGCTGTTGACCCCAAGGCCGCCCAGGCTGTGGCCGGTGACCAGCACATCGCTGCCGCTCAAGCCCTGGGCCGCAGCAAAGGCCGCCACCTTGCCCAGCAGGTTGTCGAAGGCCAGGCGGCTGTAGTTGTCGGCAAAGCCCGACACGAAGGCCGCCTGCAAGTCGTTGATACCGTCCTTGAGGCTGTCGGTGCCGCGAAAGCTGATGCCGATGGACAGCAACTGCCCGCTGGCGTCGTATTTGCCCAGCACCTCGACCTGGGCGTCACTGACAATCGCCTGCTCGCCGGAAATCGTGCCCTGGGCGCTGACGTTGCCCTGGTAGCCCAGCTGGCTGGCGCTGATGGGGCGCCAGGCGGTGCCCGGCAGCGCCTCGCCGGTGGGTGTGGAGGCGTACAGCGCCAGAGTAATGGCTTCGCTGTAGAGGGCCTTGCCGTCACCGCCAAGGGCGGTCTTGTAATCGAAGATACTCATGCTCATTCCTCTTTTTTATTGTCCCTGAGCCTGCGGTCGGCAAGGCCTCCTAAGGCTGCGCGCGCTGGCCGAAAGCCTCGTCGACCCTGGCCAGATCCTCTTCCCGCAGAGTGCCTGCGTAGTAGTGCAGCTTGGTCCAGGCCATCAAGTAGTCATAGCGCGCCTGGGCCAGGTCGCGGCGGGTGGTGTAGAGCTGCTGTTCGGCGTTCAGTGCATCGAGGTTGACCCGTTCGCCCCCCAGGATGCTCTGCTTGGTCGAGACCACCAGGGCCTCGGCCGAAGTCAGGGCTTTCTGGTAGGCCCGCAACTTGCTCACCCCCGATAGACAGGCACTGAATTGGCGGCGGAGTTCAATCAGGGTTTCCCGGGTCTTGCCGTCCAGTTCGTACTCGGCCTGTTCCATGGAGCGGCTGGCCTGGCGGGTCGAGGCCGAGACCCCGCCCCCGGCATACAACGGCACGCTGACTTCGATACCGATGGTGTTGGTGTCGTAGCGCTGGTTGTAGGTGTTGCCGCTTTCCGATTCGTTCTGGCGCAGGGTGGCGTAGGCGCTGAGCTTGGGCAGGTGCCCGGCGCGGTTGCGTTCCACCTCGTAGCGCGCGACCTCGACCCGCTGGCGCTGGGAAGCCAGCACCGGGTTGTTGCTCAGGGCCATCTCGTGCCAGGTGTCGTAGTTGGCCGGGGTCAGGGAGAAGGACTGGAAGTCTTCCTGCAAGGGGTCCAGATCCCGCACATCGAGGTTCGGCTCGCCGGTCAGGGCCGCCAGCTCGCGCAACGCCGCGTCCTGCTCGTCCCGGGCTTCGATCTCTTCGGCGGTGGCCAATTCGTAGCGCGACTCGGCTTCGAGGATGTCGGTGCGGGTGCCCTCGCCCTGCTGGAACATGTGCCGGTTCTGCTGGAACTGCTGCTCGAAGGCCTTTTTCTTGGCCAGGGCGATGTCGATCTGGTCCTGGGCGAACAGCGCCTTGGTGTAGTAGCTCAGCACCCGCACCAGCAACTCCTGGCTCTTGCCGCGAAAGTTCTCGTCGGCAAACAGCGCCTGGGCCACGCCCTTGCGGTAATTGGCGTAGGCCTCGTAGTCGATCAGCGGCTGCTGCAGGGTCAGGGACGAACCGTAGCTGTCGTAGTTGCGTTTTTCGGTAATGGTGCCGCGCACCGTATCCAGGTAGCTGACCTTGGAGTTGTTATGGCCCTTGTTGTAGCTGTAGCCGACCTTGGGCAGCAGCCCGGCACGGCCGATGGCGCGGTTTTCAAGGCCGGCGTCGCGTTCCTTGATGGCGCCGAGGAACACCGGGTCGTTGCGCAGGGCCTGTTCGTAGATCTGGAACGGGCCCACCGCCTGGGCCGTCTGGCAGGCCAACAGCGCCAGAGCCGCCGCGAGAATGGAAAGCTTACTCATACGACGCGACATCCTTATTCTTCGGTCAGTGCAGAACCTGCCCGGTCGAGCAGTGGCTTGAACAGGTAATTGAGCAGGGAACGCTCGCCAGTGCGCACGAACATTTCCGCCGGCATGCCGGGCTTGATCACCAGGCCGTTGAGCTTCTCCATGGCCTGGTCGCTGACACTGCTGCGCAGCACGTAGTAGGGCATGCCGGTTTTCTCGTCGAGCATCTGGTCGGCGGAAATCAGGCTGACTTCGCCCGGCACTCGTGGCGTGCGGCTCTGGTTGAAGGCGGTGAACAGGATGTCCACCGGCAAGTGGGTGCCGACCTTGTCCACCAGGTTCACCGGCAGCCGCCCTTCCACCTCCAGGTGAGTGCCCTGGGGCACGATTTCCAGCAGGGTCTCGCCCTGGCGCACCACCGCGCCCTCGGTGTGCACCCCGAGGTTGACCGCGATGCCGTCGGCGGTGGCGATGATCTCGCTGTGCTGCAGGTCGAAACCGGCAGAGGTCAGTTGCTGCTCCAGGGTCTGGGTCTTGAGCTGGGCTTCGGCCAACTGGCTGCGCACCTCTTTCTGGTACTCCTCGCTGTGCTGTTGCAGCTTGAGCCGGGATTCGAGGATGCCCTGCTCCACTCGCCCGCTTTCCCCGGTGTTCTGCGCCAGTTCCTGCTGCACCTGGGACAGTTGGCGCTGATATTCCAGCAGGCGATTGCGCGGGATGTAGCCGTTGTCCGCCAAAGGTTGCAGGTTGCTCAGTTGCTGGCGCAGGGATTCGGCCTGGCTACCGAGGTCGGTGCGGGCCCGGCGCATGCCGGCCAGTTGCGCGGTGGCGCCTTCGATATTGGCACGGATGCCCGCCTGCTCCCGGGAGAATGCCTCGCGCCGGCTGCTGAACAACTGGCGCTGGCCCTCCAGCACCAGGGCCAGGCGCGGATCGTCGCTGTCGCTCAGGGGCGCGGGGAAATCCACCTGCTTGAGGTTGTCGCGCTCGCTGCGCCAGCGCGCCAGGCTGGCCATGGCCATGCGGTACTGGGCTTGCAGCGATTGCACGTCCGCCGCCACCTGGGTCTGGTCCAGGCGAAACAGCGGCTGGCCCTGCTTCACGCTTTCGCCCTCGCGCACCAGGATCCGGCTGACCACCCCGCTGCTCATGGACTGCACCGCCTTGCGCTTGCCGGACACCACCACCGTGCCTTGCACCGGAATGCCCTGGTCCAGGGGCGCCAGCGCCGCCCAGACGAAGAAACTGCCCGCCCCCACCAGGGCCAGGATCCAGCCCATGCGGGCGAAAAAGCCCGCGTCACGCTCGACCCGTTCCGGCGCGTAACCTTCTTCGATCATCATGTTGCTGTCCTTGCTCATGCGCCTGAATTCCGTGTCGGAGCCTGGTATTGCCGGCTCATGCTGAGGCCGCCGGGCGCCGCTGCAACGGGCTTGGGCGCCTCCTGGGCCTGGGCTTGCTGGCCGCCGGCCAGGGCCTTGAGCACTTCCTGGCTCGGGCCGAAGGCCTGCAAGCGGCCTTCGTTGAGTACCAGCAGTTTGTCGGCCAGGGCCAGCACCGAGGAACGGTGGGTCACCAGCACCACGCTGGTGCCCCGGGCCTTGAGCTGGGCAATGGCCGCCGCCAGGGCACTTTCGCCCACGGTATCGAGGTTGGAATTGGGTTCGTCCAGCACCACCAGGCTCGGGCTGCCATACAGCGCCCGGGCCAGGGCCACCCGCTGCTTCTGGCCACCGGACAGGCCGCTGCCGTCATCGCCGAGCACGGTGTCGTAGCCCTGGGGCAGGCGCAGGATCAGCTCATGCACCCCGGCCATCTGCGCGGCCTGGACCACCTGCTCCGGGTCGGCCTGGCGAAAGCGTGCGATGTTCTCGGCGATGCTGCCGGTAAACAGCTCGATATCCTGAGGCAGATAGCCGATGTAGGGCCCCAGTTCGTCGCGGTTCCAGCGATGGATATCGGCCCCGTCCAGGCGCACGGTACCGCCCAGGGTCGGCCATACGCCCACCAGTACCCGGGCCAGGGTCGACTTGCCGGAACCGGAAGCCCCCAGCACGCCAAGCACTTCGCCAGCATTGATGCTGAAGTTCACCTGTTGCAGGGTCGCCATCCGCCGTCCGGGTGGGCCGGCGCTGACCTGCTCGAAGCTCACCTGGCCCTTGGGCGCCGGCAAGGACATCGCCGTATCGCTGGGCGGGAACTCGCGCAGCAGTGCATCCAGGCGGCCGTAGGCCAGCTTGGCCGAACTCCATTGTTTCCACACCGCGATCAACTGGTCGATGGGGCTCAGCACCCGGCCCATGAGGATCGAACCGGCAATCATCATCCCGGCGGTCATGTCGCCCTTGATCACCAGCAAGGCACCCAGGCCCAGCACCAGGGATTGCAGGCACAGACGCAAGGTCTTGCTCAGGGAGCTGATCACCGAGCCGGTATCGCTGGCCTGGTTCTGCAGGCCGAGAAAGCGCGAGTGCACGGCGAACCAGCGTTTGCGCAAGGCGCCAAGCATGCCCATGGCCTGGATGGTTTCGGCGTTGTGCAGGTGGCTGGTGGCCAGCTGGGTGGAACGCTGCGAAAAACCGCTGGCCTCGGCCAGGTCCTTCTTGGTCATGGCTTCGTTGAGGTACGCCAGGGCAATCAGCAACAACGCGCCTACAGTGGCGAACACTCCGAGCCAGACGTTGAAGGCGTAGATCACCAGCAGGTAGATGGGGAACCAGGGTGCATCGAAGAAGGCGAACAGTGCCGGCCCGGTGAGGAACTGGCGAATATGGGTCAAATCTCCCAGGGACTGCCCCGCATGGCCCTCGCCCCGGGACAGGTTGCGCTCGAACGCGGCCTGGTAGACCCGCAGGTTGAAGCGGCGCTCCAGCTGGCTGCCGATGCGGATCACGATAAAGCTGCGCAGCACTTCCAGAAGACCGATAAAGACGAAGAAGCCCACCACCATCAACGACAGCATCACCAGGGTGGTTTCATTCTGCGACGACAGTACCCGGTCGTAGACCTGCAACATATAGATGGAAGGCACCAGCATCAGCACGTTAATCAACGCAGTGAAACAACCGACACTGATGAGGATGCCCTTATATTCGCCCAGTGCCTTGAACAGTGGTGCAGGATGATTGTTCTTCACCATTTCTAACATTTTCCCTGAGCTGTTAATCCGCGCCCGCTAGCGTGGAACCAATGTAGCCTACAACTAACAACCCGCACTACTTAGTTGCTGAATCCTGCGGACACGAATAATTCGGACAGCTGTATCCAACAGCAGCCCGAACATGTTCCTGCCGGCCAAGAGAGTGGCGATATAATGGCCGTCGTTTATTAGACGAACACACTCATCGCTTAATTAGCGGCGCGTTGTAACACAATCAGACCGTCGGCTTTCAGGCGGGCTTCGTAGAGGCCCTCTTTCTGGCGACTGAAGAAAATGATTTTCGAGCCTTCGCGGCCGGTAATGGCAATGCCATCGGGCTCCGGGAACCAGCCTACCGCGGCTTCCCCGAGCCATTTCGACAGGCAGTCGGCGCCGTCGCCCAGGGCGGCGTTGTGCAGCAGGTCCAGGGTGCAACCTTCAGCGGGTGCGGCTGCCTGTTGCAGCTGCCAGTGTCCAACCAGTTCCGAGGGGTCCGCCAAGCGCAGGCTGCTTGCCATGGTGATTGCTCCATAAAAGATCATCAGTGTCGCCAGCAGCCATCGGGCCGCCCGGCAACAGGAAATATGCAGGGTCATAGGGTGCTCCGTTCGCCCGGTAGACTCGCTCAGGCCAGGGCCCAAAGCAAGAACGCAGAGCCGCTCGACTGCGCGGCCCTGTGCTCATTTCACTCAGGCGACGATGTCGCTGACCGCTGCCTGGCCCACGGTGCTGACCAGGAAGTCCGCCACGCCATGCCCGGAGAAGTCCACGGACAAGGTGCTCACACCCCCGGAGGTGGTGAGGATCGCGTCACCCGCCGCGCCGGTGAAGGCGTTGACAAAGTGCAGGCCGGCGCCCTTGGTGATCCCGGTCAGATCGATCTTGTCCAGGCCGCTGACAAAATCCATGATCTGGTCGGCCGCACCCGGCTTGGAGTCGGTGCTGGCGGCGAACACGAAGGTGTCCGAGCCCGAGCCGCCCCACAGCTGATCTGCACCGCCGGCGCCGTAGATGATGTCGTTGCCGGCACCACCCTTGAGCACGTTGGCGGCGTTGTTGCCAATCAACAGGTCGTTGCCCGAACCGCCGATGGCGTTCTCCACGGTCACGCCCTGAGCGATGGAAACGTTACCCACCATGCCGCCAACGTCGGAGAACGAGGCTTCATTGAGGTTGATCTTCTGGTTCTGGGTGAAACCGGAGAAGTCCAGGGTATCGTTGCCGCCACCGTCCCACACCGAGAACACCAGCTTGTCGGAAGACGAGCTGGCGCTGTAGAAATCACGCCCGGTGTTGGAATTGAAGCCGTAGGTGGTATCGCCGGCACGGGTGCTGTAGTTGGCACCGTAGAGTTTCTGGATAGCCGCGATATCGTCCATCAGCGGGCCGGACGAATAGGCTTCGACCCCGCCCTTACTGAAGTTCTGGCTGGTATTGCTTTCACTCCAGTAGCTCATGACGCTGTAGCCACGGGTGTCCTGACCGTAGCTGGCGTCCTTGTAGCTGGGGTTGCCTTCGCCGGCGTTGTAGTCGCCAGGGTGAGCCAGGCCCAGGGTGTGACCGATCTCATGGGTCAGGGTCTGACGGCCATAGTTGTTCAGGTCGGGGTTCTTGTTCTGGGTGTAGCTGCTGTTGATCAGGTACCACGAGGTGCCGTCGTAGCCGGCGCCGGTACCTGGCAGGTAGGCAAATGCCGCCGCGCCATCCTGGCCACCGCTGTAGTTGCCGAAGGTCATGTGGGCGTCGCCACCCGAGGCTTTCTCGGTAAACACGACGTTGGCCACGTCCGCCCAGGACTGCATGGCCAGGACTGCCTGGGCCTTCTGCTGGGCGCTGAACTGGCTGAACCCGGAGATGCCATGCTTGTACATGGTGCTCGAGGAAGCCGAGGTCAGGAAGGTATAGGTCAGATCGATCTTGCCGTTACCGTTCAGGTCCTTGTAGGCAGCACCGTCACGCAGCAGTTGCGTGGCGGCCTGGTCGACCGAGAACGAAGGTTTGCCATTGACCGTGAGATTGCCGCCACGATCGTATTGGTGGCTGAAGCTATTGATCTGGTTATACGCCGAACTTGCTGCGGCCAAAGGCACCAGTTGTTGTTCGGCAGATGCAATAGCGTTCTCTGTTACTTTCGACATAAACACACTTCCTTGTAATCAATGGAACAGTTTTTGTCAGATAGCGACAATCCCTGGCGAGATCGTCCTATCACTCGCCCTAAGCAGGCGCAAGAAAACTGACACAATTTGAAATCAGGCGTCCACTACTTTTTTGACGTCAAATCTCACTGTTCCAGCGAACTCCAGCAAACAATGACTGTACAGTCGAAAGATTCTTTTCCAACTGATTAACGGCAGTCATTGTCCGACAATCTACAATTTAATTATTAAATATCCATATAAACAGTTATGTCGACCGCGTCGCACTTCTTAGTCCGTTAACTTCTGTTCCAACCAGTTAGTTCCAATGTTTCCAGCAACACTTGCGCAGTCAGGGCCGGCACTTGCACGCCGTCGGCGCTGGTCATGGGCACCCCCGCCAGCAGGGCGTTGATGATGGCTTCCTCCACCGCTTCGGCGGCTGCGCTGAACAAGGGCGAGATGTGATCGTTGTTGAGCATCGCCAGCGGTGTGCTGAAACCCAGGCCCTTGCGCCCGTAGTCCGCCGTCGGCAAGTCCCGGTTTCCCGTGGCAAAGGCCAGGAAGATATCGCCGCTGGAATCCTCGGTGCCTCCGCCGGTGCGGGCGATGCCGATGGATGCGCGCTGGGCCAGGCGCTGGCACTGGTGCGGCAACAGCGGCGCATCGGTGGCCAGTATCACCACGATCGAGCCCATGCCCGGGGTCCCGCGCTCGGCAAACGGCGAAGGGATATGCCCCAGCCGGCGCCCCACTGGATAGCCATCGACCCGCAGTTCCTCGCGCTTGCCGTGGTTGGCCTGGACCAGGGCGCCGACGGTGTAGCCGCCCTGCTCGGCCGTCAGCCGCCGCGACGCCGTACCGATGCCGCCCTTGAACTCATGGCAGATCATCCCGGTGCCGCCGCCGACCGCGCCCTCGGTCACCGGCCCGGACTCGGCGCAGGCCATGGCTTCGCGCACCTGCTGCACACCCACATGCTGGCCCCAGATGTCATTCAACAGGCCGTCGTAGGTTTCCATCACCACTGGCATGCACCAGTACACCGCCGGGTCTTGCAATGCCTCACGCTCCAGGGCGATCAAGGCATCGCGCACCACGCCCACACTGTGGGTGTTGGTGATCGCCAGCGGCGTGGTCAGGGTGCCGGCCTCGCGAATCCACTCCAGGCCCGTGGCATCGCCATTGCCGTTGAGCACATGGCAACCGGCAAAGCACGGCTGCTGGCGGGCGTGCCCGGCCCGGGGCTGGACCAGGGTAACCCCAGTGCGCACCTGCTTGCCGTCCACACTGGCATTCAAGGTGCTGTGGCCGACCCGCACCCCGGGAACATCGGTGATCGCATTGAACGGGCCTGGCGTCCCCAGGCCCAGGTGGATGCCCAATTGACGTGCTCGCATAACCACTCCTTACAGTTTCTGAAACGCCGGGCTGTACCGGCCGTTGGTGCCATAAAGAATCACCGACAGCGCCAGCAGCCCGATGATGACCATGATGTCCCGCAGGGACGCTTCGAGGAACAGATTGACCAGCAGGTAACCCGCGCCGAGCACCGCCAGCAAGGCCGGCAGCGGCCACAGCGGCATGCGGTAGGGATGCTCGCGGTCGCGCAGCAATACCCGGCTCATCAGCGCGCTGAGGGCGACGATCAGGTACACCAGCATGATCAGCAGCACGCTGAAGGACGTCAGGTCCGCCAGGTTCGAGCTGAAGCTCAGCACCGCCGAGGGAATGGCCAGGAACAGGGTCGCCAGCCAGGGTGAATCCCAGCGCGGGTGAATGCGGGTGAACAGGCGATTGATAGTGGGCGTCCACAGCGCATCGCGGCCACTGCTGAACACCACCCGACCAATCTGGATGACGATGGCGACAATGGCATTGAACACCGAAAGGAAAATCCCGCCGCTGACCACCCGGGCCAGGGTCTCGTTGCCATGGCTGGTGAGCAGGTAACCGATGGGGTCGGGGCTGGCGAGCATCGCGCTCAAGGACGGCGCGCCGATCAGCAGCGCGGTGAGCGGCACCAGTTCGATGATCACCACCAGCACCAGGGACCACAGCACCGCCTTGTGCACCCCGCGGCCCTTGCATTTCATGTCTTCGGCCAGCAGCACCGCCGGGCCGTAGCCGTTGTAGGAAAACAGGCCGATGCCCACCGCGCCGATCACCAGTGCCCAGGGCGCCAGTTGCAAGGCGCCGTGATCGACGATCTGCGGTTGCAGCAGAATGCTCACCGGCTGCGAGGCATTGCCGAAGCCGAGCCAGACGATCACCAGCAAGGCCGCCACTTCCAGCAGCAGGCACGTGCCGGTGATCCAGGCATTGAGCTTGATATTGAGGATGCCCAGCAGGTAACTGCAGACCACGATCACCAGGGCCACGGTCTGGGAATCGAAGTTCGTGCCCAGGGCATTGTTCAGGTAGGTGGCGGCACCAGTGGCCAGCACCGGCGGAATGAACAGCAGCATCACCAGCACCGTGAGGAAGGTGGCATAACCGGCCATGCCGCCGAACACTCGCTTGGCGTATACATACTCGCCGCCGGCGCTGTTGTGGGCGCGGCCCAGCTCGGCGTAGCAAAAGGCAAACATCAGGGCCAGCAACCCGGCCATGACGAAGGCCAGGAACACCCCGCTACCGGCCTGATGGATGGCGAAGGGGGCGATCACGAACACTGAACTGGCGGGGGTCACACCGGACACGGTGATGGCCACCACATCGAACACACTCAAGGTAGGTTTCAGCGCACCGTCGGGCGCAGAGGGAGAGCTCATATCGTTATCCTCGTGTTTATTGTTGGTCTGAGGCAGAAACGAAATTCATCGGGCGGGTGCGTTCTGGGGCGCACTTGCTGGGAGCTACTCTAGGCAGATGCAGACCATCACCCAATTCCCCTATTGGAGTACTCCCCTTGACGACGGCGGTTAAATCGACGAAACCGGGCCACGACATTTCAGCGGATCAACGGAGCAACGCCTTTGAGTAACCTGTTCAGGGAAGTGGGCCTGCATGCCGGCCTGGGCCGCACCCTCACATTGATCGGCAATCCACGCTTCTGGAAACAGCTGATCCTGCTGCTGCACCAGGCTACGCCGTTCGACAACGCCCTGGCGATCTTCTACCCGCTGGACGGCCCGCCCCGGGCCCTGGAGGAATATGACGCCGAACCCAGCAGCAAGCCGGCGTCCATGCTCACCTACCTCAACGGCCTGTACCTGCTGGACCCCTTCTTCCAGGCCTGTCGCGAAGGCTACCCCAGCGGCCTGTACCGCCTGGAAGAAGTGGCCCCGGACCATTTCCGCCAGAGCGAATACTTTCTCAGCTACTTCCACGACAACGTCCTGGAAGACGAGGTGCAGTTGATTCTGCAACTGCCCGAGGCTGGCACCCTGTCGCTTTCCCTGGGCAGCCAGTGCGTCTTCAGCCACGACGAGATCGGCCTGCTCACCACCTTTTCAGCCTGGGTACTGCCGCTGATGGAGCAGCACTGGCAACACAGCCAGGCCCGCCCCCAAAGCCCTGCGCCCCAGGAAATGGCCAGCCAGATCCGCGACGCCCTGAGCCATTTCGGCAGCGCCGTACTTTCGGAGCGGGAGCTGGAGATAGCCCGCCTGATCCTCCGGGGATTTTCTTCAAAGGCCATGGCGGAACGGCTGAAGATCTCGCCGGACACCATCAAGGTCCACCGCCGCCACCTCTACGCCAAGCTGGATATCTCCAGCCAGCCGGAGCTGTTCTCGCTGTTTATCCAATCCCTGGGGCACGACCTGGAAAATCCGTGATTGCCGGTCTGCCAGCGGCCATCCGCCGCCCGTCATCCGCTATCTGCTATCTGCTATCTGCTATCTGCTATCTGCTATCTGCTATCTGCTATCTGCTATCGGTAGGAGCTGGCTTGCCAGCGAAGGCGCAATCAAGAGCGACGCATGCCTTGCGGCCTTCTTCGCCGGCAAGCCGGCTCCTACAGGCGAAGGCGCACTCAAGAGCGGCGCATGCCTTGCGGTGCGGCCGCCGGCAACGACGGCGGCCGCAAGGGCCATGCCGTCAGGCGTTCAGGGACCGGGCGCGGAAATCCCGGGGCGATTGTTCGAAATGCTTCTTGAAGGTACGGCTGAAATGCGCCGAATCGGTGAAGCCCCATTTGAAGGCAATGTCGGTGATGGATTCGTTGCGCAGGTGCGGATTGCTCAGGTCCGCGGCGCTGCGCTTGAGCCGCGAGCGCTGGATGAAGCGGCAAACGCTGTCCCCCTGCTCCTCGAACAGCCGGTACAGCTGGCGCACCGAGATATTCAGCTGGCCGGCCAGTGATACCGGAGTCAGGCCCGGCTCATTGAGGGACTGGCTGATCAACTGCCGCGCCTGATCACGCAGGCATCCGCCATGCAGGCCCTCGTCAAAGCCATCCAGGCTGTTGACGGTCTGGCGCAAGGTCGGACCGAGCAAGGCAATCAGGGCTTCCTGCAAGGCCTGCCCTTCCTGCTGGGCCGCACAACCCTGCAATTCGCCGGCGCAGATCTGCTCCACCAGCAAACGCATCAGGCGCCCGCTGGCGCAGTTTTGCGACAGCTTGCCGAACTTGCGCTGCTGGGCCGGCAGGTGGCGGTAGACGTCCTCCCGGCACAGATGGAACGAAGCATGCTCGATCAGGCCATGGGGCACGATCTCGCAGGCTCCGGCGGAGTCCAGCAACGCCATGTCCCCCGGGGCCAATTCGACACTTTCGCCGCCCTGGCTCAAGCGCGCATGGCCGCTGCGCTGGATGATGAGGAAGCAATGGCGATCGTCCTCATGATCGACCTTGGTGCTCTGGCGGGAGATCAGCCCGGCGTTGGTGCGGATCTGCGCCACCTCCAGCCCGGCATAATCCTGCATGCCCACTTCACCAATGAACAAGGCGGGATTGCGCGCCGGACGGGCATCGAATCGACCGCAGACGCCCTGCAGGGCGCCCACCCAGGAACTGAAACTATGCGAAGCAAGCACTGTGCACCTCCAGAAGCCGGTTCCAACCGCCTTTGTTGTTATGGCGATATCATTAACATGTTATCTATTTGCCAGGCAAGGCGCCTGACAGCATGGATAGTCTGTTATGGCTTAAGCAGGCTGTATGCCAGCGCTTACGGTTATGTCCCTCAGAAATCTCGCAGTAGCTTGTACAACTCAGTGAAGCTGCCCAGTAGCGCCACCCGCTGTTCAGCGCTCAAGCGGATATAGCGGCGGAACCCGGGCAGGCGGTTGACCACTTCGCTGGCGCCGAAATGCTCCAGGTGCACCTGCCAGCCCTGGGCATCGCGCCGCAATTCCAGGTGTTTGAAATCCAGGGGCAACAGGTGCTCCAGCAAGCGCTGGTCACTGCACAGGCGCTGCAGCAGCGGCGCCCATTCAGCGTCCTCCCCCGTGAGCAGCCGAGCTGCGACACCCTGACGGCGGATCGCGCCAGTGTGACGCAGACGGATCCGCGCCTGCCGGGCCGTGTCGCAAGGCACCGGCAGGCGCCACTCACAGGCCACGATGTGCATCAGGAACTGCGCCTGGGCGCGCTCTTGCACCTCGAACCTCAAACCGTTTTGCGGGCAATGAAAACCGCCCTGCACCTGGCTCTGTGCAGTGAAATCGAGCCCCGCCAGATCCCGACGCAACTGCCCCAGGGTCAGCCCCGGGCGATAGCCCGATGGCGCGCGGTTCCACAGTTCAAAGAGGTTTTGCCGCCAGCTTGAAAGATTCATCAGGCGCGCTCTCCCGTAGGTTATGGGCGGTATCCGGGTTCAGGCCCAGCGCCTGTTCCAGCACCTCCTCCACCGGCACCGGGCGAAACGGATTGACCTTCTGCACCAGCAGGGTCCAGACCAGCGCATAGATCGCGGTCAGGCCCAGCATGCTGCCGAAAGGCACATAGATGTCCCGCGGATTCATGCCCGGCGGCGTGATGAACCACATGCCCAGCAGGATGCCCACCGAAGACAGGATCTGCGGCAGCGGAAACCACGGCGACTTGTAGGCCCGGGGCAGGTCCGGCCGGCGAATGCGCAGCATCACCACTGACAGGGTGACCAGCAGATAGGCAGTGCTCCAGGCACAGACCGCCGCCAGCACCAGGTGCATGATGCTGTCGGTGCTGCCCCCCAGCCACCAGGCATGCAGGCAGGGAATCAGCACGGCTACGGCAATGCACAGCAACGGCGTCTTGAAGCGCGGGTGCAGGTAAGTGAAGACCTTCGGCAACGCCCCATCCAGAGCCATGCCGTAAAGGATCCGCGGCAAGCCGGCCATCAGCGTGTTGATGGTGGCGGCGCCGGCGAACAGCAGGCCGATGCCCAGCCAGATACGGCCGAAGGGCCCCATGATCTGCTCGGCAAAATGCGGAATGGCCATGGGCGTATCCAGCAGGTGCACGCTGCCATCCTCGCTCAGGGCGATGTTTTCCACTTGGCGCTTCATCGCCGCGCCATAGATGAACATGCACACCGCTACCCCCACCAGCCCCAGGGCCATGGCCCGGGGAATGGTCCGGGCGGCCTTGCGCACATCCGGCGTCAGGGGCGTGACGAATTCACAGCCGACGAACATGAACATGGCCATGCCCACCAGGGACAGGATGGTCGGCAGGTCGGTACCCACCATCGAGGCGCCGAACCAGCCATCGAGCTGCACCGCCGGTGTCTTGAGCACCCC
This sequence comes from Pseudomonas sp. GW823-FHT02C05, assembly GCF_058797595.1. NCBI lineage: Bacteria > Pseudomonadati > Pseudomonadota > Gammaproteobacteria > Pseudomonadales > Pseudomonadaceae > Pseudomonas > Pseudomonas sp. GW823-FHT02C05. The sequence goes on from NZ_JBXAJU010000001.1 coordinate 1,399,179, forward strand.
GAGCACGCCAAAGATGATCAGGGTGGTCCACATGCCGAAGGTCAGGATCACCTCGGCACGGCTGAAGGCGGTGATGCCCACGGCGTTCAGCGCACCGAAGAACAGCACCAGCCCCACCCCCACCAGCCAGGCACTGCCGCTCTGCTCCAGCAGGGTGTTGAGGGACTCGAAGTTAACCAGGGCCATGACTCCACTGAGAATGGTCTCCGCGGTGCCGGCGAACACGTGCACGATCAGGTAGGCGGACAAGGTCCCGGTGATGGCGAAAAAACGCCCCAGGCCACAGGCCAGATAGTCATAGACCGAACCGTTGGTGGGCAGCAGGCAGGCCGCTTCGGCGAAGGTGGTGGATTGCGCCAGCATCATCACCAGGGCGATCACCATCGCCATGGCAAAGGCGCCGCCGCCGATACCAAAGCCCGTGGTGGCCGTGAGGATCACCGGGCTGGCCATGATCAAGCCCACGGCACTGGCCAGGGCCGTGGGAAAGCCGACTACACCTTGATCCAGGTGGCGACTGAGTCTGTCGTTGAGCGACATGGTGGTAAACCTCGAAAGCATGGGTTGATGATTGTTGTTCTAGGCATTTCAAGGGCACGCCTGATGGCGGAGTGCTTGGCTGTCTGACGCAGCTGTCTTCATGTTCACACCCTGTAGGAGCTGGCTCGCCAGCGAAGGCGTCGGCAAGATCACCGCCCAATCCAGGGGCCTCTTCGTCGGCCAGCCGGCTCCTACAGTAAACCGGTTGGCCCTGCCCCCGCAGGGGCCGGCTGGCCGGCGAAGGCGTTCGGCTCAATAAGCGATGCACACCGACTTGTTCTCGGTGTAGGCCTCGATGGCCGCATGGCCCATCTCGCGACCGATACCCGACTGCTTGTAGCCACCGAAGGGCATCGACGGGTCCAGCATGTTGTGGGTGTTGACCCAGACAGTGCCGGCCTTGATCTGCGGAATCAGCTGCATGACCCGCCCCAGGTCGTTGGACCAGATGCTCGCCCCCAGCCCGTACTGGTTGTCATTGGCCAGGCCCACCACTTCGTCCAGGGTGTCGAACGGCGTGGCCACCACCACCGGGCCGAAGATCTCCTCGCGCACCAGTTGCTGGTCGGCGTGCACATCGGCCACCACCGTCGGGCGCACATAGAAGCCCCGCTCGCCATGGGCGACACCGCCACAGAGCAGCCGGGCGCCCTCTTCGACTCCGCGCTGGACCATCTGCAGCACGCGTTTTTGCTGCTTGGCGGAAATCAGCGGATTGATCTGTGCCTGCTCGTCCAGCCCCGGCCCGATGCTCAGGGACCCGGCAATGGCCACCAGGCGCTCCAGCACCTCGTTATAGATGCGGCGCTGGATGTACAGCCGCGAACCCGCCGTGCACACCTGCCCCTGGTTGAAGAAGATCGCCCCGGCTGCGCCGGCGGCAGCGGTCTGCGGGTCGCAGTCGTCAAGCACGATCACCGGCGATTTGCCGCCCAGCTCCAGGGAAAAACGGGTCATGTTGTCCACCGCGGCATGGCCGATCAGCTTGCCCACCTGGGTCGAGCCGGTGAACGCCAGCTTGTCGATTCCCGAATGCGCGGCCAGGGCCGCGCCGGCCTGGGCGCCACTGCCGGTGACCACGTTGACCACCCCGGGGGCGATCCCCGCTTCCAGGCACAACTGGCCCAGGCGCAACGCGGTCAGCGGGGTTTCGTCCGCCGGCTTGAGCACCACGGTGCAGCCACAGGCCAGGGCCGGAACGATTTTCCAGATGGCCATCAGCAGCGGGAAGTTCCACGGCACGATGGCCCCCACCACGCCCACCGGCTCCGGCACGGTGTAGGCCCGGTACTGCGCCCCGGGCACTGCGGCGATGGAAACATCCAGGCTCTTGCCCTCGATCTTGGTGGCCCAGCCAGCCATGTAGCGGGTGAACTCTGCGGCCGCTCCCACCTCCAGGGCCCGGGCCAGGTGGATCGACTGGCCGTTGTTGAGGGTTTCCAACTGCGCCAGTTCCTCGCCATTGGCCTCCAGCAGGTCCGCCAGCTTCAGCAGCAGGCGCTCGCGGTCGGCGGGGCGCTGCGCCTTCCAGCTACCCTCGAAGGCCCGACGTGCGGCGCTCACCGCCAGGTCGATATCGGCCTGGGCGGCTGCCGCGACCTCGGCCAATTGTTCGCCACTGGCGGGGTTGTACACCGCCATCCGCGCACCGCTGAGGGCCGGCTGGCTGTGACCGTCGATCAGCAGGCCATGCTGACTGTCTATGAATGCAGCGACACGTGGGTCGATGGCAACGCTCATCTTGAATCCTCGCAGGTAGACCTAGTTCGAGATGGACTTTGAGCGCAAAGGCGCACGCCGTCTTGACCCTGGCTGCCGCGAAACTTGGCCCTGGCTGCCAGCCCCGCCAGGGCCTTCGCTGGCAAGCCAGCCCCTGCAGGTGCGCGCCATTGGCCGGCGAACAGGCGCGCAAACCCGCCACTGGCAGCCTGGGTCAAGTGCCCTGGCACACAGAGGCAAGCCAGGGGCGCATAAATGACGCACTAATATCTCCACGCTGTCCGTGCGTTATCAGGAGACTCAACGTGAGCGAACCAAGCCGTTTCTGGCACCCCATGCTGCACCCCAACGAAATGAAGCAACGCGAGCCGATCCGCATCGTCCGTGGCGACGGCTGCTATGTGTATGACGACAAGGGCCACCAGCTGGTGGATGGCGTTGCCGGGTTGTGGAACGTCAACGTCGGCCACAACCGCAAGGAAGTGAAGGCGGCGATCACCGCGCAACTTGATGAACTGGAATACTTCCAGCTGTTCGACGGGGTCAGCCATCCCCGGGCCGAAGAACTGTCGCGGGTGGTGATGAACCTGCTGGAACCCGAGGACATGCGCCGGGTGGCCTTCAGCTCCGGCGGCTCGGACGCCATCGAAAGCGCTTTGAAGCTGGCCCGCCAGTACTGGAAGCTCGAAGGCCAGGCCGACCGCACCAAGTTCATTTCCCTGCGCCAGGGCTACCACGGCACCCACTTCGGTGGCGCCTCGGTCAATGGCAACACGGTGTTCCGCCGCAACTACGAGCCGCTGCTGCCGGGCTGCTACCACATCGATACCCCCTGGCTGTACCGCAACCCCTACAGCCAGGACCCGGAAGAGCTGGGCAAGATCTGCGCCGACCTGCTGGAGCGGGAAATCCAGTTCCAGAGCCCGGACACCGTCGCCGCCTTCATTGCCGAGCCGATCCAGGGCGCTGGCGGCGTGATAGTGCCACCGGCCAACTACTGGCCGCTGATCCGCGAAGTCTGCGACAAGTACGGCGTATTGCTGATCGCCGACGAAGTGGTCACCGGCTTCGGTCGCAGCGGCTCGATGTTCGGCAGCCGCCTGTGGGGCGTCAAGCCCGACATCATGTGCCTGGCCAAGGGCATCACCTCGGGCTACATCCCCCTGGGTGCCACGGTGGTCAACCGGCGCATCGAGGAAGCCTTCGAGAAGAACGCCAACTTCACCGGGGCCATCATGCATGGCTACACCTACTCCGGGCACCCGGTAGCCTGCGCCGCCGCCCTGGCGTGCCTGGACATCGTGGTCAAGGAGGACCTGCCGGCCAACGCCGCGAAAATGGGCGACTACATGCTCGACAAGCTGCTGCCCTTCGTCGAGCGCTTCGACACCGTCGGCGAAGTGCGCGGCAAGGGCCTGATGCTGGCCCTGGACCTGGTGGCGGACAAGACCACCCGCGAACCCATCGACCCCATGAGCGGCTACGCCAATCAGGTGGCACAGATCGCCCGGGACAACGGGGTCATGGTGCGTCCGGTGGGCACCAAGATCATTCTCTCGCCGCCCCTGGTGATCCAGCAGGCACAGGCCGATGCCATAGTCGACGCCCTGGCCGAAGGCTTGAGCAAGGCCCGCCGCTAACCCCGGCCGCAGGCTGCGATCGAGGCAATCACGATCGCAGCCTGCAGCGCTGGAGGCTTGCCAGGCACGCCCAGCAGGGTTTCACTGTGGCAGTCCGGGTTCCGGACAGGATCAATCCACGTCCTTGCGCCCCTTTCACCGAGCCACTGCCCCAGGTCCAGCCAGGAGCCATCCGATGAACGCACCCGCCTCCCTGCCCGGCCCCCATGAACTGGGCCACCGCTGCATCGCCGCTTTCACCCGGGTAGTACCCGCCAGCCTCTGCGCCTTCTACCGCATCGATGCCCAACTGCAGGCCCGGGATTTTTCGCTGTACCGCATGCCGGAGCAGATGCACCAGGCCTACCTGCAGCACTTTCGCCACTACGACCCCCTGCAACCTCGTCACTGCGCCGCGGCGGGGCGCCCGGTGCTGTCTCTGCACATGGGCATGGCCCACCAGGGCCATCACGAGAGCGAGGTTTATCAGGGGTTCCTGCAGCGCCATGGGGTACTGGATGTGGTGGAAATCCTGGCCCGCGATGGCGAACGGCCGGTCGCCGGCCTGTCGCTGCTGCGCGACGTCGGGCTGGGGCACTTCAGCGTGGAGGAACTGGGCACCCTGCATGCCTTGCAGGGCCTGCTGGAGATTGCCGCCCTGGCGCCCTGGTCCCAGGTCGATGAGCGCCTGTCGGGCCTGACACCCCGGGAGCGGGAAATCGCCTGGCTGCTGCGCGACGGCGCAGACAACAAGACCATCGCCCGGCGCCTGGACCTGGGCCTGCCCACGGTCAAGACCCACTTGATCAACCTGTTCCGCAAGGTCGGCGCCAGTAACCGTACGGAGCTGGTCAGGGCGCTGTTCCTGTAAAGCCCGGGCACTTCAACCATAAGGTTGATGGGCAACCCGGGGCTGGCGGCCGAACATGCAGCTCTCCTTGCTGACAAGAGCCTTGCCATGAACCCGCAACCTGAATGGATCACCGTCGGAGCCCTCGCCGATGGCTTTGCCGAAGACAATCACATCCTCCCGGCGGTCGACGACCTGGCCGGTCGCCGCCTGACCCTGCACTTCGACAACCACTGGCAGATCGAACACCATTTCGCCGCCCACACCCTGCGCTGGAACAACGTCGGGGAAGCGGCCGGCGCCGAGTTGCCCTATCGCGCAACCTGCCTGCGCCCCGGCATCTACCTGGTGGACTTCCTCAAGCACGAACAGGGGCAGATCCACTCGGTGAGCCTGGTCCTGGACCTTGAGCAGCAATGCTTCAGCGCCGTCATCGGGCAGATGCCCAGCCAGGCCGAATCCAGCGTCGACCTGTTCAGCCGGGCCCTGGCCGGTGGCGAGCTGACCTCGGTCAAGGCCCAGTTTCTCCACGGTGCCATCGACACGCCGGTCACCGCCGGCACGCCACGCCATGAACCCACCGATGAACTGGTGGGCCTGCGCAACCGGTACATCTACAGCGCCAGCGAGGCCTACGAGCACATCTACCTGAATGCCAACTTCTACAGCTGGCAATGCCTGCGGGGCGTCGAACAGGGGCTGGCGGATACCGACCGCTGCCACTACTACAAGATCGCCGAGCAGCTGTACCTGTTCGTCTGGCGAGAAAAGATCGTCCCGACCCTGGGCCTGGTGCTGATCGACCTCAAGTCCGGTCGCAGCGACGGCAAGATCTTCGGCTACCAGGGTGCCGACTTCAGCAGCGCCGCCAACTTTCCGGTGGGAGCCCTGGCAGAGGTGCTCAACCGTACCCGGCACCGCTGATACCCGCCCCCTGGCTCCAGGCTGCCGGCCCAGGCCGGCACCTGGGCCAGCCAGCCCTCTTCCTCACAGGACACTGCCATGACTCTGGGCCTCGATCTGCAACGCGTCGCCAGTTGCTACCAGACCGAACTGCAACTGTTTGCCGAGAAACACCCGCGCTCCGGCGCTTTCTACCAGGAAAACCTCCAGCATTGGCTGTACGGCGCGCCCTTGCACTGGATGCAGCAATGGCCCGGCTCCTACCCGATCATGGTGGCCGACGCTCAGGGCGCGACCCTCACCGATTGCGACGGTCATCACTACGTGGACTTTGCCCTGGGTGACACCGGAGCGATGTTCGGCCACGCCCAACCGGCGGTCGCCGCTGCCATCGCCGAACAGGCTCTGCATGGTTCGACCCTGATGCTGCCCACGGCCGACAGCCTGTGGGTCGGCAAGGAACTGACCCGGCGCTTTGGCCTGCCCTACTGGCAGGTCACCACCTCGGCCACCGACGCCAACCGTTTTGTCCTGCGCCTGTGCCGGATGATCACCGGGCGGCAGAAGGTCCTGGTGTTCAACTGCAACTACCACGGCAGCGTCGACGAGTCCCAGGTGGAGTTCGACGCCCAGGGCCAGATGATCCCGCGGGACGGCGTGCACGCCAACGGCCTGCAGCACCAGGCCACCACGCGGCTGGTGGAGTTCAACGACCTGCCGGCCCTGGAAGCGGCCCTGGCCCATGGCGACGTGGCCGCGGTACTCACCGAACCCTTCATGACCAACGTCGGCATGGTGCCGCCAGCCCCGGGCTTTCATGATGGCCTGCGGGAGCTGACCCGGCGCTTCGAGGTGCCGCTGATCATCGACGAGACCCACACCCTGTCCTGCGGCCCCGGCGGCTATTGCGGCGAGCACGGGTTGCAGCCGGACTTCTTCGTTCTCGGCAAATCCATCGCCGGTGGCATTCCCACAGCGGTCTGGGGCGCCAGCCAGGCCATGGCCAAACGGATCTGGCAGGTGCTGCCGCATTTCCAGCCGGGCCAGGCGATCAACCATTTCGGCTTCGGCGGCACTCTGGCCGGCAACGCCCTGCAGATGGCGGCCATGCGCGCCACCTTCAGCGAAGTGATGAACGAGGCCAGCTACGCCCATATGTTCCATCTCGCCGAGCGCCTGCGGGCCGGGGTCGAAGCCATCATCCACAAGCACCGCCTGCCCTGGCACGTGACCCGCATCGGTGCCCGGGTCGAATACCTGTTCATGCAGCAGCCTCCGCGCAACGGCGGCGAGGCCCATCATGCCCGCCATGGGCTGATCGAAGCCTATCTGCACCTGTACCTGCTCAATCGCGGGGTGTTGCTGACGCCGTTCCACAACATGGCGCTGCTGTGCCCGACCGCCAGCGAGGCGCAGGTCGACCTGCACAATCGCCTGCTGGACCAGTGCCTGGCCCAGGTTCTGCCAGGAGCCGGCTCATGAGCCAGGATCTGCGTGGGCGCATCGCCCTGGTCACCGGTTCCGGCCAGGGCATCGGCCGAGCCATCGCCCAACTGTTCGCCGCCCAGGGGGCCAGGGTCATGCTGGCGACCCGCAGCGCGGCATCAGGCGATGAAACCCTGCGGCTGATTCGCCAAGCCGGCGGCACCGCCGAACTGCTGCCTGTGGACCTGGGCACCCGCAATGCCGCCGAACAGGCAGTGGCGGCAACCCTGGAGGCCTTCGGCGGCCTCGACCTGCTGCTGCACAATGCCGCGATCTTTCCGATGCAGAAGCTGGCCGAACTGGAGGATGAAACCCTGGACAGCACCCTGGCGGTGAACCTGAAAAGCTGCTTCTGGCTGACTCGGGCCGCCTTGCCGGCGTTGCGCCGGTCCCAGCAGCCGAGGATCGTCATCACCTCCTCGGTCACCGGCCCGCGCACGGCGATTCCCGGGCTCGCCCACTACGCGGCCTCCAAGGCCGGGGTCAATGGTTTCATCCGCGCTGCCGCGCTGGAGCTGGCGGAATATGCAATCACGGTCAACGGCGTGGAGCCCGGGCTGATTGCCACCCAGGCCATAGACAATCTCGGCGACGCTTCGACCCTGGCTTCGAGCATTCCCCTGAAGCGCCTGGGCAGCGCCGAGGATATTGCCTGGGCCATGCTGTTCCTGGCGTCACGGCAAGCGGGCTATATCACCGGCCAGACCCTGGTGGTGGATGGCGGCGCCCTGCTCCCGGAAAACACCCAGCTATAGAAACTGCCGCCCCCCACACCGGCACCTAAGAGGCGGACCGGCTGGCGCCTTCCATGGAGAACGACGGGCGTAGGAGCTGGCCTGCCAGCGAAGGCGACCCCGAGCGCAACACAGGGCTTGAGGCCCTCTTCGTCGGCAAGCCGGCTCCTACGAAGGGGTCAGGTCAGCTGCCGCTGCGGATCTTGTTCCACAGGCGGGTGCGGATGCGGTCGATGTCCAGCGGCATGGCCTCCAGGGCAAACAGCTTGTCCATCATTTCCGGGCTCGGATAGACCTTGGTGTCGTTCTTGATGGCCGGGTCGATCAGGCTGTCGGCCTGCAGGTTACCGTTGGCGTAGTGCACGTAGTTGCTCACGCCGGCCATCACTTCGGGGCGCAGCAGGTAGTTCATGAAGGCATAGCCGGCCTGCTCATCCGGGGCATCCACTGGCATGGCCACCATGTCGAACCAGATCGGCGAGCCTTCCTTGGGAATCGAGTAGCCGATCTCCACCCCGTTCTTCGCCTCCCTGGCACGGCTTTCCGCTTGCAGGATGTCGCCGGAGAATCCCACCGCCACGCAGATATTGCCGTTGGCCAGGTCGCTGGTGTACTTCGACGAGTGGAAGTAGCTGACATAAGGCCGGACCTTCATCAGCAACGCCTCGGCCTGCTTGTAGTCAGCCGGGTTCTTGCTGTGGTGCGCCAGCCCGAGGTAATTGAGAGCGGTAGGGATCAGTTCCGGGCCGTTGTCGAGGATCGCCACCCCGCACTTCTGCAGCTTCTGCATGTACTCGGGCTTGAAGATCAGGTCCCAGGAATCCAGTGGGGCATCGTTGCCCAGCACTTCCTTGATCTTGGCCACGTTGTAGCCAATGCCGGTGCTGCCCCAGAGGTAGGGGAAGCCGTGCTGGTTGCCCGGGTCGTTGACCTCCAGGGCCTTGAGCAGCACCGGGTTGAGGTTCTTCCAGTTGGGCAGCTGGCTCTTGTCGAGCTTCTTCAGTGCCCCGCCCTGAATCTGCCGGGCCATGAAGTGGTTGGAAGGAAACACCACGTCATACCCGGATTTTCCGGTCATCAACTTGCCGTCCAGGGTCTCGTTGCTGTCATAGACGTCGTAGGTGAAACCAATCCCGGTTTCCTTCTGGAAGGCCTTGGTGGTGTCCGGGGCGATGTAGTCCGACCAGTTGTAGATCTTCACCGTATCGGCCTGGGCCAGGGACGTGGCCAGGAACAGCGGGCTGAGCAATAGCAACGCGCAAGTCTTGCGGATCATGAGTCGATACCTGTGGCTGGTTTTGTTGTTGGCAGGCAATCAAGGGATCAGAAAATCAAGACGTAGGTCTTGCGCACCGTTTCCTGGATATCCCAGATCCCGGTGCTGTTGGCCGGCAACATCAGTGCATCGCCGGCTTCTATGTGCAGGGTTTCGCCGTTGTCCGGGGTGAAGGTGCAACGGCCCTGGATGAAGTGGCAGAACTCCTGGGCGACGATCTGCCGCCGCCAGCGCCCCGGGGTGCATTCCCAGATGCCGGTCTCGACCCCGTCGTTGCGTTCGACGGCGGTCACCGAGGTCACGGCCACCGGAGTGCCCAGGGGCACCGCCACTGGTGCCGATTCGGCCAGGGTGGCGGTGGCGGTTTGCTTGAATTGGGTGATGCTCATGGTTCTACCTTTCGACGGAAAATCCGAACGGACAGCGTTCGGTACATAGAGGCCGGCTCAGTGCATGAAACCTTCCATGAAGCCGGCGATCCGGCTGGCCATCCTGCGCCGCCATGGAGCCGAGGCCGGGTTGGCCAGGGTCTGGTCCTCGTGGACGAAGCTGCGAATGATCGCGTTGTAGCCCAGCCAGCGGCACGGCTCCGGCTCCCAGGCCCGCAGGGCCTCCAGGCCGCACTCGGGCATGACCCAGGGTTGGTGTACTAGAGGGCTGTCGCGTTCCAGGATCAGGTCCGCCAGGGTCCGGCCGCCGAGGTTGCTGGCACCCACGCCCTCGCCGCCATAGCCGCCGGACAGGGCGATGCCCTTGCGCCGGTCGCAGAGCATGTGCGGCTTGAAGTGCCGGGACATGCCCAGGTTGCCGCCCCAGGAATGGCTGATGCGCACGTTCTTGAGTTGCGGGAACAGCTCGCCGAACAGGTAGCGGCGCAGTTCCACCTCGTCACGGGTCAGGTCGAAGTCATGGCGCAGCTTGCTGGCGAACTGATAGCCGCCCCGGGCACCGAACACCAGCCGGTTGTCCATGGAGCGCTGGCCATAAGTCACCTGTCGGCTGCTTTCGCTGAAGGCCTGGCCCTGGCTCAGGCCGATTTCTTCCCAGACGGACTCCGCCAGCGGCTCGGTGGCCACCAGCAGGCTTTGCACCGGCAACTGGTAGCGGCCCAGGGGCGGCAAGGTGACCGAATAGCCTTCCACTGCCGGCACTATCCAGCGGCTGCGCACCGAAACCTGGGCCGTCTGCAGGCTGCCGGACTGCCAATGGGTCACCGGGCTGTTTTCATAGAGGGTCACCCCCAGGCGCTCAACCGCCCGGGCCAGGCCGCGCACCAGCTTGGCAGGCTGGATGGTGGCGCAATGCGGGGCATAGATACCGCCATAGGGCTTGGCCAGGCGGATCTGCTGGGCCAGTTGCTCGGGGTTGAGCCAGCGGTAGTCGTCCTGGTTCAGGCCCTGGGCATAGAGCTTGTCCAGATAGTGGCGCAGGCTGGTTTCCTGCTCCGGGTAGCGGGCGGCGCAATACAGCACCCCGCCCTTGCGGTAATCGCAGTCGATGCCCTCACGTTCGATGACATTGGCCACCTCATCGGGGATGCCGTGCAACAGGTCGAAGGAGGCCCGGCGCTGCTGCGGCGACAGAGCGGCCAGCAGCCGGTCTTCTCCCAGCAGGTTGCCCATCAGCCAGCCGCCATTGCGGCCCGAGGCACCAAAACCGGCGGTTTGCGCTTCGATCACCGCAATATTCAACTGCGGCGCCTGGCGCTTGAGGTAATAGGCGGTCCACAGCCCGGTATAGCCGGCGCCGATGATCGCCACGTCCAGGTCCAGGTCTTGCGCAAGCTGCGGCCGCGGCAATAGCGGCTCGTCGAGCTGGTCCATCCACAAACTGATACTGCGCCACGCTGGCATGCAAGCACTCCGCAACCCGAATTTCGAATGCGGCGATCCTAGTGCCTGGCCTCAGGGGCTGTCTTGCGCGCGTGCACGCAAAGAAATTTGCTTGGCGTAGGCCTTGGGCGACTGGCCGGTGTGCTGGCGAAAACAGCTGTAGAAGGCCGACAGCGAGTTGAACCCTGCGGCAAACGCCAGCTCGTCGATGCGCAGCGGTGGCGTGGCCTGGTCCAGCGCTACCAGCAGATGCTGCAGGCGCGCCTGGTTGACGTAGCGGTAGAAGCTCTGCCCCAGCACCTGATTGAGCAGGTAGGAAATCTGGTTGCGGCTGTAACCGCATTCCCGGGACACCCGCTGCAGGTCCAGCTCGGGGTCCAGGTACGGCTGCTGGCGCTGGAAATACTGCTGCAGGTCCTCGGCCATGAAACTCAACTGGCGCGGCGACAGCCCCAGCCGGCTGGCCGCCGGGCGCAGTCTGGCGGAGGACTTGCTCGGTGCCGGCTCCCGGACCAGTGAGGCGTACTCGTTGACCCGCCAGATCAGCCCGTCGCGCACGGTGATCGCTTCACTGGAGCGAAATGACACCAGGCCCTGGCCGCCGCGCAGGGTCACCTGGTACTGGATAAACGCGGTGTTGCCATCCAGGCGGATGCGATCGCTGTGCTCCAGGGCCTCGTCGGGAGCCCGGGGCATGCTGGCCCGCACGTATTCGCGCAGTTCCTCCAGGCCCAGGGTACGGTTCTGGAAAAAGTCGTTGTACTGGATGTCCGGGTGGTACAGCGCCATTACTCCATCCAGGTCCCGGTGCTTCCAGCACAGGTGGTAGCGCATCACGGTTTCACCGGTGGCCTGGGTGTGCAGCGGCCCGTCATCGGGGGCAGACATAGGTTTCTCGAACAGGAAAAGGCGCAGCTTGCCGAACTTCGCCAAGGGCTTCAACGACCGGCCGCCGGCCAGATACGGCAGCCGCCGGGGGGGGCCTGGGCTATGACATGACTTGCATCAATAATCCGTGAATGAACCGCCGGACGGTGGGCAAAAAAAAAGCGAACCGTCACAAGCCAATGCTATTTTTAAAACCTCAACCGATCGGGTCATTGACGATCCGGTCGTTCCTACCGCGAGCACAAGGAAGCGCTCAATGAATCAAGGTGGGCCACCGATGAACAGAGTCTGGGCCAGTAAAGTCACCTTTCCCAACGCCTGCCAGCTGATGCGCTGGCATTTTCATCCCATGGGTTTCGAAGCCAGCATGGATGCGCCCGGCAGCATGATCGCCCGGCTCTTCGATCGCGCCAGCGGCGAAACCATGATCGCCATCGCCGGCATTCCCTGTGCCACGGTGATGAGCGCTGCGGATGTCGAACGAATAATCGAGGCGGTGGAAGATGAGCTGGAGGCCTTTTCCCCGTCCCTGGCACTCAAGGCCTGAAGCCCCGCTGCCTCACCCGAAGCCCGCCTCGCCAGCGGGCTTTTTTCATGTCGCCTGGCGCAAGTCCTGGAAGTACGGCTTGTCTCGCGGTACCCGGTCCGAAGCCTTGGGCGCATTGCCCGAGGGGCCTTCCTGGCGGTCCACATACCAGTAGCAATGCTTGGCCGCCCGGGTGATGCCCACATAGGCCAGCCGCAGGATCTCGTCCTTCTGTGCGCTGTCGTAGGGCTCGGCATCGCCGTCCTTGCCCAACCCGGCCATGCGATAGACCTGGTTCTTGTACGGCGAACTGCTCAGGTGCTGGCAGTCGCCCAGCAGGAATACCGCATCCGCCTGCAGTCCCTTGGCGCTGTGATAGGTCAGCTGTTTCAGGCGTCGCGACCCTGGAGGCAAACTAGAATCAACATTAACTATTTGTGAAATAACTTTTTCAATCAATAACTTATCACTACTTTTTCGAAACAACATCAAGATCGAATCATCCTGCTCATAGTGCTCAGCCAGACGCTGGGCCAGGCCCTGGTCATCGCGATCGAGCACCTGCACCGGCCACAGCTCTGTAGCTTCGCCGCTGGCCTTGGCCTTCTTTCCGGCAATGGCCGGCGCCGCGCGGACAATATGCTCCGCGGCATCGATCACATGCTGATGGCTGCGGTAGTTCTCGCTGAGCATGACCCGGGTGGTGCCCGGGGACGGGAACTCCTTGTTGAACTCGATGAAGTACTTGGGCGAGCTGCCCCGCCAGCCGTAGATCGACTGCCAGTCGTCACCGACGCAGAGCAGCGAGGAATGCTGGGCGGCGCGCCCGATGTGCAAGGCGGCGCCTCGGCTGCGGATCGCCGCAAGGCTGGCCCTGATCCAGGAAACGATCTGCGGCGAAACATCCTGGAACTCGTCGATCATCAGGTGTGACATCGGGCGCAGGCAGGCATCGCTGAGCAGCTTGAAGTTCTCCGGCGAGCGCTCGCTGAACAGGGCGAACATGCGGTTATAGCTCATGATGGGCGGCGACTGATCCAGCAGATGGTCCTCCAGCGCTCGCCAGAACAGGCTCAGGGCCTCGAAGAAAAACCGGTCCGGATCGTCCTGGGCAAAACTCATGCCCGCGACGGCATCGCCCACTTCCAAGCCCAGGTTCTCGATAAAGCCTGCGGCGGCGACAAAGCAATCGAGCAGCGGCGCCGACGCCAGCTCGCCCTTGACCTTGTAATCGAAACCCGGACCGCCATTGACCTGGGCCGAAAAGGCGCCGGCAGAACGCTTTGAAGCTTCGTAACTATCAAGCCAAATCAATGGTTTACGGCAAAAAGCTTGAAACAGGGTGCGTTTTACAGCCCACTCCGCCCGCACCGTCAGCTTGGCCCCGGGCCGGGTCAGCTGCGGGCTCTCGCGCGGGTCGAAACCCAGCACCACCCAGGCGTCCAGCTCCGCACAATAGCCATGGCTGTGAAAGGTCGCACCGTTGATTTCGAACCGCTGGCGCTGCGGCTCGATGCCCTTGATCGGCCAGGCGCCCGCGCGAAACCACAGGTCTTCCACGGTGTCGCAGAGCTCTTCATCGCGCTTGGCCGCCAGTTCGGTCACCGCCATGCGCTTTTGCACGTCCGGGTGATCGCGCTCCAGTTCCTTGAGCTGCAGGGCGTGGCGCACCAACGGCTGCAACGCCAGGCGAAAGCGCGGGTCATCGCGGTACAGTGCCTGGTAGCAGGCATTCAGGTGCCGACGCTGGGCGTCATTGATGCGCAGATCGAATGGGTTGCTGTCCACCTCGTCTTCGCCGCCCTGGAGCCGATCGCTGAGGTTCTCGAAGGCCTGCAGGCGCTCGAAGCCCGGCAGGCTGCGGACCATGGGCAGAATCCGCGAGTGGAAGGTCCGCACCAGCTCCCGGGCTTCCCTGGCGCCCAGTTGCCGCCCCCACAGGGCAAAGACTTGCGTGAGCTTGGTGATGAAGTCCTTGCGCGACTCCCGGGTGAAGGTCACCACGGTCATGGCGTCCAGTTCGAAGCCCAGATAGTGATGCAACAGCAGCAGGCGCAGCACCAGCGAGGTTGACTTGCCGGCGCCGGCCCCGGCGATCACCGCGGTGGCGGGTGTGTCGCTGAAAATCATCTTCCACTGCGCGGCGCTGGGTTGCGCGGCGGCGGGCAGCAGGCGGGCGACATCGGCCTTGAAGCGCTTTTTCAGCTCGGCGCTCAACGGCAGGCGCCAGTCATCGAACAGCCGGTCATCCACCCCGGGCGGGCGGTGCTCGGTGTTGCGGCTGTCGCGGATCAACAGCACCTGGCGGCCTTCCTCCAGCCCCTCGAGCCGGCCTTCCTGGTAGCCGTATTCCACGCCGGCAGTGTGGCCACTGCGAAAGCCATCGGCCTGACCATGCAGCCAGGAAGCCCGATGCTGGGCCCGCAGGCGGTTCAGGCCATGGCCGAAGAAGCGCGCCGCGAGGCGTTTCAACAAGGGCATCTGGGCCAGGGGCAAAAGCTCGGGGGGCAGATCGGGGGTGTGTTGCGACACGCGGACTCCAGGGTGTGAGGCTGAGCGGTAATCTTCGGCGGATTGTTCCACGGTATCCAGCCAATTGCTTGCAGGTCATTAACTTAAGCGATGAACCGAAGGTTTAACACCAGCTTTGCGACAAAATAATCATCTAATTTTACGATTGGATTACGGCATTTTTTGCGCTTTTTATCGATCTATAGCTGATGGAAGATGCTCGCCATCAACCAACGGTTATCGTTTTCTGGCCCGGGTACAACGTGCCATGACGAGCCCTTAATGAGGAGAAGATCATGCTTGAACTCAGACCTTTCAGCTCCCTGGGCGGCGCGCACCATGGCTGGCTGGATGCCCACCACCATTTTTCCTTCGCCGAGTACCATGACCCCAAGCGCATGCACTGGGGCAACCTGCGGGTCTGGAACGATGATGTGATCGCCCCTGGCACCGGCTTCCCCCAGCACCCGCACCGGGACATGGAAATCATCACCTACGTTCGCGAAGGGGCCATCAGCCACCAGGACAACCTGGGCAACAAGGGCCGCACCGAAGCCGGTGATGTGCAGGTGATGAGCGCCGGCACCGGGATCGCCCACAGCGAGTACAACCTGGAAGCCACGCCAACCAAGATCTTCCAGATCTGGATCATCCCCAACCAGGCAGGCTCCGCGCCTTCCTGGGGAGCCAAGCCTTTTCCCAAGGGCCAGCGTGAAGGTTTCGTGACCTTGGCCAGTGGCAAGGATGGCGATGAGGAAAGCCTGCGGATTCGCGCCGATGCGCGGCTGGTGGCGGCCAACCTGAAGGCCGGGGAAACGGCCGAGTATCACCTGGACGACGGGCGCCGGGCTTACCTGGTTCCGGCGACCGGCGCGATTGAAGTCAACGGCTTGCGCGCCGAAGCTCGAGACGGCGTCGCGGTTGAGAATGAGCCGGTGCTGCGGGTGACGGCGTTGCAGGACAGCGAGATCGTGCTGGTGGATCTGGCGTGAAATACAGCGGCCAATAAAAAGGGGCGACCGTGATGGTCGCCCCTTTTTTTGCCTGACGCTCAGTTGCCGCTGATGGCGGTGTCCACCAGGGTCTGGGCTTCCTGCACCAGCTGCTTGAGGTGGTCGCCGCCGATGAAGCTTTCAGCGTAGATCTTGTAGATGTCTTCAGTACCCGACGGGCGTGCGGCGAACCAGCCGTTTTCGGTCATGACTTTCAGGCCGCCAATGGCCTGGTCGTTGCCCGGTGCATGGCTGAGGATCTGCTGGATCGGCTCGCCGGCCAGCTGGGTCGAAGTCACCTGCTGTGGCGACAGCTTGCTGAGCAGGGCCTTCTGCTGCGGGTTGGCCTTGGCATCGACGCGGACCGAGAACGGCTCACCCAGCTCGTCGCACAGGGCGCGGTAGGCCTGGCTCGGATCGCGACCGGTACGCGCGGTCATTTCCGCCGCCAGCAGGGACGGGATCAGGCCGTCCTTGTCGGTGCTCCAGACGCCACCGTCGCGGCGCAGGAAAGAGGCGCCGGCGCTTTCTTCGCCGCCAAAGCCCAGTGAGCCGTCGAACAGGCCATCGGCAAACCACTTGAAGCCCACCGGCACTTCATACAGACGGCGGCCCAGGCGTGCAGCGACCCGGTCGATCAGGCCGCTGCTGACCACGGTCTTGCCCACCGCGGCATCAGCGCGCCATTGCGGGCGATTCTGGAACAGGTAATCGATGGACACCGCCAGGTAGTTGTTCGGCGCCAGCAGGCCGCCGCTCGGGGTGACGATGCCGTGGCGATCGTGATCGGGGTCGCAGGCGAAGGCCACGTCGAAGCGTTCCTTGAGGCCGATCAGGCCCTGCATGGCGTAGCTGGAGGACGGGTCCATGCGGATCTGCCCGTCCCAATCCACCGACATGAAGCGGAAAGTGGCGTCCACTTGCTTGTTAACCACCTCCAGGTCCAGGCGGTAGTGCTCGGCGATCGCCGACCAGTAGCGCACCCCTGCTCCGCCCAGCGGATCCACGCCCAGGCGCAGCTTGGCGTTGCGGATGGCGTCCAGGTCGATGACGTTGATCAGGTCGGCGACGTAGGTGTTGAGGTAATCGTGGCGATGGGTGGTGTCGGCCTTCAGCGCCTGTTCGTAACTGATGCGCTTGACCCCAGCCAGCTTGGCTGCCAGCAGTTCATTGGCCTTGGCTTCGATCCACTTGGTGATGTGGGTGTCGGCCGGGCCGCCATTGGTGGGGTTGTACTTGTAGCCGCCGCTTTGTGGCGGGTTATGGGACGGGGTGATGACGATGCCGTCCGCCAGGCCCGATGTACGCCCACGGTTGTAGCAGAGGATGGCGTGGGACACCGCTGGGGTCGGGGTGTACTCGTCGCCGGCAGCAATCATCACGGTCACGCCATTGGCCGCCAGCACTTCCAGGGCGCTGGCCCCGGCCGGAGTCGACAGGGCATGGGTGTCGATGCCGACAAACAGCGGGCCGTCGATGCCCTGGGATTCGCGGTACAGGCAAATGGCCTGGCTGATGGCCAGCACATGCCATTCGTTGAAACTCAGATCGAACGAGCTGCCACGGTGCCCGGAGGTGCCAAAGGCCACACGCTGGGTAGACACCGATGCATCAGGCTGACCGGTGTAATAAGCCGTAACCAGTCGCGGGATGTCGACCAACAATTCAGCCGGTGCCGGTTTGCCCGCAAAAGGACTGAGAGTCATGCAAAACCTCTGGAAAAGGATGGTTCGGAAATGGGCCGCAGTTTACTGGCAGTTTGACCGCAGCGCGATGGAATCTATCCCGGCGCCCAGGCCCTTTTATGCAGCAGCCGCTTGCCGGTAAAAGGACTGCCAGGGGAAAAACTAAAAAGCCGGCGCAAGGGCCGGCAAATCGAGGCAATAAAAAACGCCAGGCTTTGCCTGGCGTTGGGATCAGACCGGTTCGACCTGAAGCGCGACCCGTTCGCGGCATGGGCATTCATCCATGTAGCGGTGCGCCTCGACAAACTCGTTGAACGCGAATACCCGGGTCTTCAGGGGGAGCAGCACCCGGTCCGCGGTGAGCTGGTTGATGTCGCGCAACGCACGCTGCAGCGCGACCTGATCCTGGACAATTCCCAACTCCGGCTTGCCAGTGAAGTTGCCGATGCAATGGACGAAGAACTGGATGTTCTTCTGGAACGCCGCGCAGGCCGGGAACGGCGTCTGGTTGCCGCCTTGCAGGCCATAGAGCACCAGGCTGCCACGGGGCGCCAGGACATCGCCGAGCATGGACATCTGCGGGCCGCCCAAGCCGTCGAACACCACGTCGACACCGCGGTTGTCGGTGAGCTTGTTGATCTGCATCAGCAGGTCCTGTTCCTCGGTGACAATCACCTTCTCGGCACCCAGGGACAGCAGGTATTCACGCTCTTCAGCGGTCTTGGTCGCGGCAATCACCCGCACACCCAGGGCCTTGCCCAACTGGACAAAGGACGGCCCGGCGCAATGGCTGGCGTCGGTGACCAGGGCAAACTGCCCCGGCTTGACCCGCGCCAGGTCGGCGTAGGCGAAATAGGCGATCAGCAGCGGCGTGTAATGAACAGCAGCCTCGATCGGGCTGAGAACATCGGGATAACGGGTCAGGGCCGAACGCGGCAGGACGATCAGCTCGCCATACACCGGGTAATCGTTGGGGCTTTCGGCGGGAAAACTCGCCACCTTGTCACCTACCGCCAGGTCGTCGACGCCCTCGCCCACGGCCGTGACCACACCGGCCATTTCGTGCCCGAGGCCCGAGGGCAGGCGCGCATGGGACGACGCCAGGTTCTGCCGCCAGAGCACGTCATACCAGCTGATACCGATGGCTTCGACTCGTACCTGCACTTCGCCTGGCGCAGGCAACGAGGCCGCATGCTCTTCGCATTTGAGCACCTCGGCCGGTCCAAACTTGTGAAAACGAATCGTGCGGGACATCGCAAACCTCGTCAAATTAACCTCTAATGCCGCGAACTTTATCCGGGCTTTGCAAGCAAGACTATCAGTGCCTATTAATAGTCGACATGCCTGGCATTGATTTCGTGCCCTTGAAAATCGGGGCGTACAGCGTGCTCGAACCTTGCCCGGCTACAAACAAACAACATTTAGCCGATGCAGAGTACCAGCCTTTCCCCGTAAGATTCACGCCGGCCATTGTTCCGATATGGTCGCTCCCGTCAAGCTCGCTGACTCTGCCAGGACTCCAGATGAATCGTAATGACCTGCGTCGTGTCGACCTGAATCTGTTGATCGTATTCGAAACACTGATGCACGAACGCAGTGTGACCCGCGCCGCCGAGAAGCTGTTCCTCGGCCAGCCGGCCATCAGTGCAGCCCTGTCGCGCCTGCGCAACCTGTTCGACGATCCGCTGTTCGTGCGTACCGGGCGCAGCATGGAGCCCTCGGCCCGGGCAGTGGAAATCTTCGCCCTGCTCTCGCCGGCCCTGGATTCGATCTCCACCGCCGTCAGCCGCGCCGCCGAATTCGACCCGGCCACCAGCACCGCCGTGTTCCGTATCGGTCTTTCCGACGACGTGGAATTCGCCCTGCTACCGATGCTGCTCAAACGCCTGCGCGCCGAAGCCCCGGGCATCGTGCTGGTGGTGCGCCGCGCCAACTACCTGCTGATGCCCGCGCTTCTGGCCTCCGGCGAAATCTCCATCGGCGTCAGCTACACCGCCGACCTGCCGGCCAACGCCAAGCGCAAGGTCCTGCGCCGCAGCCTGCCCAAACTGCTGCGGGCCGACACCGTGCCCGGCCCCCTGACCCTGGACGACTTCTGCGCCCGCCCCCACGCCCTGGTGTCGTTCGCCGGGGACCTGAGCGGGTTCATCGATGAGGAGCTGGAGAAGCTCGGACGCAAGCGCCACGTCGTGCTCGCCGTACCGCAATTCAACGGCCTGAGCACCCTGCTGGCCGGCACCGACATCCTTGCCACCGTGCCCGACTACACCGCCGACGCCCTCACCGCCGCCGGCGGCGTACGCGCCGAAGACCCGCCGCTGCCAGTACGCAGCTTCGAACTGCACATGGCCTGGCGCGGTTCACAGGACAACGACCCGGGCGAGCGCTGGTTGCGTTCAAGAATTCAGATGTTCTTTGGCGATCCAGACAGTCTTTGATCAAGTGCCACAGGCATCCATAGATTCTTCTGAAAAGAGTCCTTTAGCGACTAATTCGGTCTGAGGCTTTCCCTCAGGTTCCGCTGGCTTGCGAAGTATTCGGGGGCATAAGTGGGGGCAAACCCTGGCTGCTTGAAAGGGATGCCCCCAAGGAAGATGTCAGCGGCTAGCCCTTGGCTATGAAACATGAGTTGACGAACGTTGCCGTGTGCCGCAAGGCCTGACGGATATCCGGCTTGACCAGCCCATGCCTGTTGGCAAATTGCTCGACGGCCGCGGTATCAAATCGAGTGGTCTGGATAAAGTCCAAGGCTTCGGGTTTTGTATTCATGAACCTCGCCACGAGAGGAATGCTCAGCAGCCACTTCAGCAATCGGAGCGAGATGTGATGCCTGGGAGGCTTTAAGCCCAAAGGTTGCGCCACCTGGACCAGGAGTTCTCGCAAATTGGGAGTTTGCGCATCCAGCGCCAGCAGTTCCTCACCCGCCATGGCGGGATCAAAAGCACAAGCCGCCACCAGCTCAACCAGGTAATCCACGGTAACCAGTGGCAGCCAGTGCTGGGCGGTACCGGGCACTGCCGTCAGTTTTCCCAGCACAAGGTTGCGGATCAGCTCCACCAGTGGCTGGCCGTCAAGGATATGCCCCGTGCGGCTGTGGCCACAAACCGTCGCGGGGTGGACAACGGTGATCTCCCCGCCCTTGGCGGACATGAGCTCCAAGGTCGCAAAATGCGCCTCCAGCTTGCTCGCCTCGTAACCACCGACATGGCGGTAGACGGCAGGCCAGTTCGTCCGCCGCGGATAACGAGGATCGATGCCGATGCGTTGCAGATGCTCATGGTTTTTCAGCATGTAGCCGCCGATCATCACTAACCGGCTGTTTTGCTCAGCCGCCAACAGCGCCACCCGCTTTGCCCCTTCGACATTCACCGCACGAGACTGCTCCAATGACAGCCCCCAGGCGAAGTGTGCGCCCAGGTGGAATACGACTCTGGCGTGCCTTAGCACTTTCCGGTCAGCAGGACTCAGCCCTAGGTTATCCCGCTCCAGATCGCCGGCCACGGCAAATACCCGCCTTGCGTCTCCTCCCAAATTGACGACTTGCTCCCGCAATTCAGCCAGTCGCTCTGGGCGACGCATCAACACCCCGACGGTGTGGCCTTTTGCGCTCAGGCATGCCAGCAAATGTTGACCGATGAAGCCGGTACCCCCGGTGACAAAGCACTCCACGCTCATTTCCCTGTTCCTTGTTCAAGGTAAGGAACCAAACGTAAACTATCGACCCAACTCTATGGTCAAGCGGTGTTTTCATGAAAATTGGCGAAATCGAGGCCCGTAGCGGCGCCAGCCGCCATACGCTGCGTTACTACGAGCAAATCGGCCTGATCTCACCGCAGCGGCGAACTAACAACTACCGCGTTTACACAGCACAAACGCTGCAGGACCTGGACTTTATCCAGCGCGCGCAAAGCATGGGCTTTTCCCTGGGGGAGATAGGCGAGATTCTGGAGGCGCAGCGCAACCAGATGATCGATTGTGCGGACGGCGCCAAGCTCATTGAAAGGAAGATGGCAGAGATCGAACAGAAAATCGCCAACCTCCAAAGCATTTATCGGTACCTGGATCAAGAGCGTGCAAACCTCGAAGCCAGCGCCGCCAGGCAACTTGAGCTTCAGCAACTCAACAGCTCTTCCATCTGATTGGAAATGCACTACGAACTGAGCTGGCAGACCATGGACCTCGACGCACGGGGCTACGATGGCCAGCCAGCCGGCTCCTGCGGCCACAGCCAATGTTGCGTCAGCCGCAATAACTAATTGCACGCCAGGGAATTGATAGCAGCCTAACGAAAGGCGCATGCTAGAGGGCTTGCTTGGGGCTTATATCATTCCGAATGATAGTTACCTTCGCTTCATTCGATTCGTGAGATACAACCCTGCCGAGCATCATCCGCCCATCTCAAATACAGTGGCGGATGCACCATGGACCAGTCAGTCAAACTCCTACGTTTTCCACTCGCCGTTCTCGCCGTGCTGGTGATGAGCGCGTGCGGCAAAGCCCCTGAGACCGCCTCCGCCCCGCCCGCTGCCAAAGTCAGCGTGGCCAAGGTGCTGGAACAGCCGGTCAACGAATGGGATGAATTCACCGGGCGCCTGGAAGCCCCGGAAACCGTGGAGATCCGGCCTCGGGTCTCGGGCCAGATCGATCAGGTGGCCTTCACCGAAGGCGCCCTGGTGAAGAAAGGCGACCTGCTGTTCCAGATCGACCCACGGCCTTTCCAGGCTGAAGTACGCCGCCTCGAAGCCCAGCTGCAACAGGCTCGGGCCACCGCGACCCGCAGTGCCAACGAAGCCCAGCGCGGCCAGCGCCTGCTGACCAGCAACGCGATTTCCGCCGAGCTGGCCGACACCCGCACCAGCGCCGCCCAGGAAGCCCGGGCCGGGGTCGATGCGATCCAGGCCCAGTTGGACGTGGCCAAGCTCAACCTGAGTTTCACCCGGGTGGTGGCGCCCATCAGTGGCCGGGTCAGCCGCGCGCAGATCACCGCCGGCAACCTGGTGACCGCCGATGTCACCCCGCTCACCAGCCTGGTCTCCACCGACAAGGTCTACGCCTACTTCGACGCCGACGAGCGCGTGTACCTCAAGTACACCCAGCTCGCCCGCCAGGGCCAGCGCGGCCAGACCACCCCGGTGTACCTGGGCCTGTCCAATGAAGAAGGCCACCCGCACCTGGGGCAGATGAACTTCGTCGACAACCAGGTTAACCCCAAGACCGGCACCATCCGTGGCCGCGCGGTGTTCGACAACAGCGACGGCAGCTACACCCCGGGCCTCTATGCGCGCCTGAAACTGGTGGGCAGTGGCACCTACTCGGCGATGCTGATCAACGACGAAGCCGTGGGCACCGACCTGGGCAAGAAGTTCGTGCTGGTGATGGACGCCGACAACAAGCCGGCCTACCGCGCCGTGGAACTGGGGCCGAAGATCGAAGGCCTGCGCATCGTGCGCAACGGTCTGAGCAAGGACGACACCATCATCGTCAAGGGCTTGCAGCGGGCACGTCCCGGCGCACCGGTCACGCCTGAAGTGATCCCCATGGCCAGCAAGGAAACCCTTGCCGCCCTGGCCCAACAACGCCAAGCACTGGAAGCCAGCAACCTGCCGCAGGTCACCCCTGCCAAGGCGGCTCCGGCTGTGAAACTCGCCGCTGCGACACCGCGCGGTTAAGGGACGACTCTCAAGATGAATTTTTCCCAGTTCTTCATTTCAAGGCCGATCTTCGCCGCGGTGCTGTCGCTGCTGATCCTGATCGCCGGCGCCATCTCGCTGTTCCAGCTGCCCATCAGCGAATACCCGGAAGTGGTGCCGCCCACCGTGGTGGTGCGCGCCAACTTCCCGGGGGCCAACCCGAAAGTCATCGGTGAAACCGTGGCCGCGCCCCTGGAGCAAGCGATCACCGGGGTCGAGAACATGCTCTACATGTCCTCGCAATCCACCGCTGACGGCAAGATCACCCTGACCATCACCTTCGCCCTGGGCACCGACCTGGACAACGCCCAGGTGCAGGTACAGAACCGCGTGACCCGCACCCAGCCCAAGCTGCCCGAAGAAGTGACGCGCATCGGTATTACCGTGGACAAGGCCTCTCCGGACCTGACCATGGTGGTCCACCTGACCTCGCCGGACAAACGCTACGACATGCTCTACCTGTCCAACTACGCACTGCTCAACATCAAGGACGAGCTGGCGCGCCTGGGCGGCGTGGGGGACGTGCAGTTGTTCGGCATGGGCGACTACTCGTTGCGGGTATGGCTGGATCCGAACAAGACCGCTTCGCGCAACCTGACCGCCACCGACGTGGTCACCGCCATCCGTGAACAGAACCGCCAGGTCGCCGCCGGTGCCCTGGGCGCGCCGCCTGCGCCCACCGCCACCAGCTTCCAGCTGTCGGTCAACACCCAGGGCCGCCTGGTCACCGAGGAAGAGTTCGAGAACATCATCATCCGCTCCGGTGAGGACGGTGAGATCACCCGCCTGAAGGACATCGCCCGCATCGAGCTGGGGTCGAGCCAGTACGCTTTGCGTTCCCTGCTCAACAACCAGCCGGCGGTGGCGATCCCGATCTTCCAGCGCCCGGGCTCCAACGCCATCGAGATCTCCAATGAAGTGCGGGCCAAGATGGCCGAACTCAAGCAGAGCTTCCCGCAGGGCATGGACTTCAGCATCGTCTACGACCCGACCATCTTCGTCCGCGGCTCCATCGAGGCCGTGGTGCACACCCTGTTCGAAGCCCTGATCCTGGTTGTGCTGGTGGTGATTCTGTTCCTGCAGACCTGGCGTGCCTCGATCATCCCGCTGGTGGCCGTACCGGTGTCGCTGATCGGTACCTTCGCGGTCATGCACCTGTTCGGCTTCTCGCTCAACGCCCTGTCGCTGTTCGGCCTGGTGCTGGCCATCGGCATCGTGGTGGACGACGCCATCGTGGTGGTGGAGAACGTCGAACGTAACATCGGCCTGGGCCTGAACCCGGTGGAGGCCACCAAGCGCGCCATGCGTGAAGTGACCGGCCCGATCATCGCCACCGCCCTGGTGCTGTGCGCGGTGTTCGTACCGGCAGCCTTCATCAGTGGCCTGACCGGGCAGTTCTACAAGCAGTTCGCCCTGACCATCGCCATCTCCACGGTGATCTCGGCCTTCAACTCCCTGACCCTGTCGCCGGCCCTGGCCGCGGTATTGCTCAAGGAACACCACGCGCCCAAGGACCGTTTCTCGAAGATCCTCGACAAGCTGCTGGGGGGCTGGCTGTTCAAACCCTTCAACCGCTTCTTCGATCGCGCCAGCCATGGTTACGTCGGCACCGTGCGCCGGGTCATCCGCGGCAGCGGCATCGCCCTGTTCCTCTATGCAGGCCTGATGGTGCTGACCTGGTTCGGCTTCGCCCACACCCCGACCGGTTTCGTCCCGGCCCAGGACAAGCAGTACCTGGTGGCCTTCGCCCAACTGCCGGACGCCGCCAGCCTGGACCGCACCGAAGACGTGATCAAGCGCATGTCCGACATCGCCCTGAAGCAGCCCGGCGTGGAAAGCGCGGTGGCCTTCCCCGGCCTTTCGATCAACGGTTTCACCAACAGCCCGAACAACGGCATCGTCTTCGTCACCTTGAAGCCTTTCGATGAGCGCAAGGACCCGAGCATGTCCGCCGGTGCCATCGCCGGCGCCCTGAACGGCAAGTACGCGGATATCCAGGACGCCTACATGGCGATCTTCCCACCGCCGCCGGTACAGGGGCTGGGAACCATCGGCGGCTTCCGCCTGCAGGTGGAGGACCGCAGCGGCCTGGGCTACGACGAGCTGTACAAGGAAGTGCAGAATGTCATCACCAAGAGCCGCAGCGTGCCGGAACTGGCCGGGCTGTTCACCAGCTACCAGGTCAACGTGCCCCAGGTGGATGCTGCCATCGACCGGGAAAAGGCCAAAACCCACGGCGTGGCGATCTCCGACATCTTCGACACCCTGCAGATCTACCTGGGTTCGCTGTATGCCAACGACTTCAACCGCTTTGGCCGCACCTACCAGGTCAATGTCCAGGCCGAGCAGCAGTTCCGTCTCGAGCCCGAGCAGATCGGCCAGCTGAAAGTGCGCAACAACAAGGGCGAGATGATCCCCCTGGCCACCTTCATCAAGGTCAGCGACACCGCAGGTCCCGACCGCGTGATGCACTACAACGGTTTCGTCACCGCGGAAATCAACGGCGCAGCGGCCCCGGGCTACAGCTCCGGGCAAGCGGAAGCGGCGATCGAGAAACTGCTCAAGGAAGAACTGCCCAACGGCATGACCTACGAATGGACCGAGCTGACCTACCAGCAGATCCTGGCCGGTAACACCGCGCTGTTCGTCTTCCCGCTCTGCGTGCTGCTGGCCTTCCTGGTGCTGGCCGCTCAGTACGAAAGCTGGAGCCTGCCACTGGCGGTGATCCTGATCGTGCCCATGACCCTGCTGTCGGCCATTACCGGGGTGATCGTCTCCGGGGGCGACAACAACATCTTCACCCAGATCGGCCTGATCGTTCTGGTGGGCCTGGCCTGCAAGAACGCGATCCTGATCGTCGAGTTCGCCAAGGACAAGCAAGAGGAAGGCCTCGACCCGCTGGCCGCGGTGCTGGAAGCCTGCCGCCTGCGTCTGCGGCCGATCCTGATGACCTCCTTCGCCTTCATCATGGGCGTGGTGCCCCTGGTGATCTCCAGCGGCGCCGGAGCGGAAATGCGTCATGCCATGGGTGTCGCGGTGTTCTCCGGGATGCTCGGGGTGACCTTCTTCGGCCTGCTGCTGACTCCGGTGTTCTATGTACTGATCCGCAACTACGTGGAGCGCAGCGAGGCGCGCAAAGCCGCCCGTGCTCTGCAACTGGAGGCGCAACAATGAGTTCCAAAGTCTTCCTGCCGAGCCTGCTGGTGCTGGCCCTGAGTGCCTGCGCCGTCGGTCCGGACTACCAGAGCCCAACCACCGAGGCGGCGCACATCAGCGCCGCCACCGATGGCGCTGCGGGCCAGAAGAACTTCGACCGCGCACGCTTCGAAGGCATCTGGTGGCAGCAGTTCGATGACCCGACTCTCAACCAGCTGGTGAGCAAATCGTTGCAGGGCAACCGTGAACTGCGGGTGGCCTTCGCCCGCCTGCGGGCCGCCCGGGCGATTCGCGATGACGCCAGCAATGACGCCATGCCCACCATAACCAGCCGCGCCAGCAGCGACCTGGCCAAGGGGCAGATCCCCGGCCAGACCACCAAGCGAGTGAACAGCGAGCGCTACGACCTGGGCCTGGACATGGCCTGGGAGCTGGACCTGTTCGGCCGCATCCAGCGCAACCTGGAAGCCACCGACGCCGACCAGCAGGCCGCCGAGGCCGACCTCTACCAACTGCAGGTGACCATGATCGCCGAGCTGGTGGACGCCTACGGCCAATTGCGCGGCGCACAGCTGCGGGAAAAGATCGCCCTGGCCAACCTGGACAACCAGCAGGAGTCGCGCAAGATCACCGAAAGCCTGCGCGACGCCGGGGTCGGCGACCAGCTCGATGTGGTCCGCGCCGACGCCCGCCTGGCTTCGGTGGAGGCCAGCGTGCCGCAGTTGCAGGCCGAGCAGACCCGCCAGCGCAACCGCATCGCCACCCTGCTGGGTGAACGCCCGGACAAGCTCAGCGTCGACCTGTCGCCGGCGCAGTTGCCGGCCATTGCCAAGGCCCTGCCGATTGGCGACCCGGGCGAGCTGCTGCAACGCCGGCCGGACATTCTCAGCGCCGAACGCAAGCTGGCAGCGGCCACCGCGCGCATCGGCGTGGCCAAGGCCGACCTGTTCCCACGGGTCAGCCTCAGCGGCTTCCTCGGCTTCACTGCCGGGCGCGGTTCGCAGATCGGCTCCTCGGCGGCCAATGCCTGGGCCCTGGGCCCGAGCATCACCTGGGCGGCCTTCGACCTGGGCAGTGTGCGAGCCCGCCTGCGCGGCGCCGACGCCAATGCCGACGGTGCCCTGGCCAGCTACGAGCAGCAGGTGCTGCTGGCCCTGGAGGAATCGGAAAACGCCTTCAGCGACTACGGCAAGCGCCAGCAACGGCTGATCTCCCTGATTCGCCAGAGCGAATCCAGCCGCGCCGCAGCGGACCTGGCCGAGATCCGCTACCGCGAAGGCACCGTGGACTTCCTGGTGCTGCTCGATGCCCAGCGTGAACGCCTGGCCGCCGAGGACTCCCAGGCCCAGGCCGAAGTCGACCTGTACCGCGGCATCGTCGCCATCTACAAGGCCCTGGGTGGTGGCTGGCAACCGGAGACGGTAGCCAGCAAGTAAGGATTTGCAACGAGCTCCTTTGGTTGGCCGCAACCAACCAATGTTTGGCCCCGTGGATCATTCGGTCGCGGGGCTTTTTTTTGCCCGGCTCAAGGGCCTCTTCGCCGGCAAGCCGGCTCCTACAAGAGCCCGCGCAACGCATGGCTCCGGTAGGAGCTGGCTTGCCAGCGAAGGCGCCCGCCAGAACACCGCCCACCCCAAGCCCATTGATAGAGGCCGTCGATCACGCGGTTGGCCATTGCGATTGGACAGCCCCACAGCGCGCTCCTACTCTTCACTCGCCGCGTAATCGCCCTGGCCTCAGCCCTCATGATTGTCCGCCCCAAGCCGAACCTGATCGGCATCCTCTTCGCCCTCAAGGGCTCGATTGCCAAGCGCATTGCCTTGCGCTGCGTACTGGTCACACTGTTGGCCTCGGTGATCGTGCTGGTGGAAACCCTGCAACCGAGCTATTTCTCCAAGGTCAACGCCACACCCTTCACCTTGCTGGGGCTGTCGCTGTCGATCTTCATGAGCTTTCGCAACAACGCCTGCTACGACCGCTGGTGGGAAGGCCGCAAGCAATTGGGGCAGTTGATCATCGAGGTGCGGTCGCTGATCCGTGAAAGCCTGATCATCGACGGCCACTCCGAGCGCGAGGGCATGCTGCGCGACCTGTGCGGCTTTGCCCACAGCCTGATCGCCCGCCTGCGCCATGAAGACGAGGCCGCCGCCCTGCGCCCCTGGGCCCAGGCCAGCCTCGACCCCGGCCACCCGAACCTCACCGACGCGCAGTTGCAACGCATCGGCCAGCGCTGCTCGCAGTGGGCCCAGCAGGGGCTCATCAGCGAATGGCGCTACACCCAGCTGGAAACCCGGCTGGTCAGCCTGAGCCTGGTGCAGGCCGCCTGCGAGCGGATCCAGAACACCCCGCTGCCCTTCCCCTACACCCTGCTGCTGCACCGCACCATCTACCTGTTCTGCATCCTCCTGCCGTTCGCCATGGCCGAGCCCCTGGGCTGGCTGACGCCGATCTTCACCGCCATTGTCAGCTACACCTTCCTGGGCCTGGACGAGATCGGCGACGACCTCGAAGACCCTTTCGGCTATGACGACAACGACCTGCCGTGCAGCGCTCTATTGCGCGGCCTGGAGCGCGAAGTCCTGGCGGCGCTGGGGCAAACCGAGCTGCCGCCGCTGCTGGAGCCGCAGGAGTACGTGCTGACCTGAACCCGGGTTTGACTCAAGCCGGTTCCTGACCGAAGCTTGCGCCTTCCAAAAGTTGCCAGCTTCCGGATTCCTGCATGTCCCAGCCCCGCCGCTACCTGCTGATCAGCCTGCTTACCGTCGTCGTCCTGGCCCTGGCCTGGAGTTTTCTGCGCAGCAGCCCGCCGCAGGTTCCCGAGGCCATCAAGCATGGCTACAGCGCGGCACTGGAAAAAGCCCGCAACGGCCAGCCTGGCGCGGCGCGCGTGCTCTACCAGCAGTTGGGCCGGCCCGACCTCGACGACCAGCAGCGCATTCGCCTGCTGGCAGTGCTGGCCAACTACCCCAGCCCCCAGGCACTGAAACTGGCGGACGCCGACCTCTATCACCCTTCCGCCGAGGTGCGCAAAGCAGCGATCAAGAGCGTGCTCGGCCTGGTGCCCAGCGGCCAGCGCAGCCTGCTGCTGGGGCCGTTGCTGGACGATCATGAACAGAGCGTGCGCTTCGCCGCGGTGGACGCCCTGCTGGGCCTGAGCCCCGACGACCAGGGCCTGTACTTCGGCCCGTTGCAGCAGGTGATCGACGAATACACCCAAGTGCTCAAGACCCGCGGCGACAACGTCGAGGCCCAGTACCAGCTGGCTCGCCTGTACCTGCACAATGCCGACCTGATCAAGGCCCAGCAGACCCTGGAACAGGCCCTGCGCCTGGCCCCGGACAACCTGCAGGCAGTGGTGCTGCAGATCGAAGTCCTGGACAAGCAGGGCCAAAGCGATGCCGCCCGCCAATTGCTGGCCAAGCAGTTGCAGGCACAGCAGGATTCGGCCTACCTGCAACATGCCCTGGGGCTCTGGCTGCTGCACCATGGCCAGGGTGAGTTCGCCCTGCTCGGCTTGTCCCGGGCGGTGGAACTGGAGCCTAACAACGCCGCCTACCGCTACGACCTGGCCACCACCCTGCACAGCGAACAAGAGCTGGAAGCGGCGCAGAAGCAACTGGAGGAAATCGTCCAGCGCCAGCCCTACAACCGCAAGGCGCGGGTGCTGCTGATCAGCTACTGGAAGGAAAGCGGCCAGTTGCAGAACGTCCAGGTCCTGCTGGCCCAGCTGGAACAGCAGAACCCCGACGACCCGGCCCTGCAGCAGGGCCTGTAGCTGCCCCCCCTGGCCTTGCCTGGCAATCCCCGGCGCGCCCCGCGCCTGCTGAGTGGGAATACCGCCCAACCCGTTCGCAGCCTGCGCCAGCGGCTACAAGAGCCAGCACAAAACCTGTAGCCGCTGCCGAGCCTGCGAGGCCGCGAAAAGGCCCGCAGGGCCTTGCCTGGCAATCCCCAGCAGAACCTTTGGCACCCTTGCCCCCCCGCGCCGGCTGCGCTCAGCAGCGGCTCCACGGCGACAAAAGGTTGAACCGTGCCAGCGGCAGGCGGTCAAGTGATTTATCAGCGATATCAAGGTGCTCGACGCCGTCGCCGATCACTTGGACCTATTTGCGAGGGCATTGTTTGTCGACCTCATCTGCGTTGCTCAGCGAAAAAGCCGCCACCGGCATCGAAGGCCTGGACGATATCCTCTCCGGCGGATTGTCACGTGGCCATGTGTTCCTGCTGGAAGGCCAGCCCGGAACCGGCAAGACCACCGTGGCCTTGCATTTTCTGCGGGACGGCGCCGCCGTCGGCGAGCGCTGCCTGTACATCACCCTCTCGGAAACCGAGCGCGAGTTGCGCCAGGGCGCGCAATCCCACGGCTGGCAACTGGACGAGAACATCCACATCTTCGAGCTGATCCCGCCGGAAAGCCTGCTCAACGCCGAGCACCAGCAGAGCCTGCTGTACTCCTCGGACCTCGAACTGGGGGAAGCCACGCGGCAGATCTTCGAAGTGGTGGAGCGGGTCAAGCCGACCCGGGTGGTGCTCGACAGCCTTTCGGAAATCCGCCTGCTGGCGCAAAGTTCCCTGCGCTACCGGCGGCAGATCCTGGCGATCAAGCACTACTTCGTGCGCTATGACGCCACGGTCCTGCTGCTGGACGACCTGACCACCGAATCCCTGGACAAGACCGTGCACAGCGTGGCCCATGGGGTGATCCGCCTGGAAGAACTGACCCCCAGCTACGGCGCCGAACGCCGGCGCATCCGGGTGGTGAAATACCGGGGCCAGAAGTACCGCGGCGGCTTCCATGACTTCACCATCATGGGCGACGGGGTCCAGGTGTTTCCACGCCTGGTGGCCGCCGAGCACCGCGGTCAATACCAGCGCCTGACCCTGACCAGCGGCATCACCGAGATGGACGCGCTGCTGGGGGGCGGCATCGAGACCGGCTCCAGCACCCTGATCCTCGGCCCCGCCGGCACCGGAAAATCGCTGATCTCGATGATCTTCGCCGCGGCCGCCGTAGCCAGGGGAGAGAAAGCCGCGCTGTTCATCTTCGACGAGGAACTGGGGCTGCTGTTCGAGCGCATGCGCAACATGGGCATCGACCTCAAGGCGCTGCAGGCCAGCGGCAACCTGATCATCGAACAGGTGGACGCCGCCGAGCTCTCGCCGGGGGAGCTGTCCCACCGGGTGCGGCGCTGCGTCGACCAGGAGCGGATCAAGACCGTGGTGATCGACAGCATCAACGGCTACCAGGCAGCGATGCCCGAGGAAAATGCCCTGGTGCTGCACATGCACGAATTGCTGCTGTACCTCAACCGCCAGGGCGCCGCCACCTTCATGACCGTGGCCCAGCATGGCCTGGTGGGCGACATGCAGGCCCCGGTGGACATCACCTACCTGGCCGACACCGTGGTCCTGCTGCGTTACTTCGAGGCCCTGGGCAAGGTGCGCCGGGCCATTTCCATCATCAAGAAACGCACCGGCAGCCACGAGTCGACCATTCGCGAATACCGCATCAGCGCTCGTGGCCTGACCATCGGCGAGCCCCTGGAAGCCTTCCAGGGCGTGCTGCGGGGCGTGCCCACCTACCTGGGCGAGAGCAAACCGCTGCTCAGGGATGAGGGCCAATGAGCCCCGACCTGGACTTTTCCGAACGGGCTCTGGTGCTCACGCCACACGGGCGTGACAGCCAACTGGCGCAGATGATGCTCAAGGAGGCCGGCTTCAACAGCCTGATCACCCCGCACCTGCCCGCCCTGTGCGAGCAGCTGGAGCACGGCGCCGGGCTGGTGATCATCGCCGCCGAAGCCTTGCGCGGGGTCGACCTGGAGCCCCTGCTGCGCCACCTGGAACAGCAACCGGCGTGGTCGGACCTGCCCATCGTGCTGCTGACCCAGCACGGCGGCCCCGAGCAGAACCCGGCATCGCGCTTCAGCGAGCCCCTGGGCAACGTCAGCTTTCTGGAACGGCCCTTCCACCCGGCGACCCTGATCAGCCTGGTCAGCGCCGCCCTGCGGGGCAGGCGCCGGCAGTACGACGCCCGCGACCGGCTGATCGACCTGAGCCAGAGCGAACTGCGCCTGCAACGCACCCTGGAGACCCTGGAACAGCAGGTGGAAGAACGCACCGCACAACTGCGACACAACGAAGAAGCCCTGCGCCAGTCACAGAAAATGGAGGCCGTGGGGCAACTCACCGGCGGCATCGCCCACGACTTCAACAACATGCTCACCGGCATCATCGGCAGCCTGGAGCTGTTGCGCCGGCGCCTGGCCCGGGGCCGCACCGAGGACCTGGACAGCCTGATCGACCTGGGGGTGACCTCGGCCAACCGCGCCGCCGGCCTGACCCACCGCCTGCTGGCCTTCTCCCGGCGCCAGTCGCTGGATTCCAAGCCGGTGGAGATGAACGCCCTGGTGACCTCCATGGGCGAGCTGCTGCAACGCAGCCTCAGCGAAAGCATCGAGCTGGACATGCGCCTGGACCCGCAGCTATGGGTGGCCGAAGCCGACCCCAACCAACTGGAAAGCGCCCTGCTCAACCTGGTGCTCAACGCCCGGGACGCCATGCCCAACGGCGGCCGGCTGCTGGTGGAAACCCTCAACCAGCGCCTGGCCCCGGACTTCGCCCAGGCCCACGACAACCTCAAGCCGGGGGACTACGTACTGCTGCGAGTCAGCGACAACGGCTGCGGCATGCCCGAGGCGATCATCAACCGCGTGTTCGATCCGTTCTTCACCACCAAGCCCATCGGCCAGGGCACAGGGCTGGGGCTGTCGATGATCTACGGCTTCAGCAAGCAGTCCCGCGGCCATGTGACCCTCAACAGCACCCTGGGCCGGGGTACCGAGGTCAGCCTGTACCTGCCGCGTTTTGTCGGCGACCTGGAGCAGGCCGAACACCCTCTGGTGCAACAACCGCCCAATGCGCAGAACGGTGAAACCGTGCTGATCGTCGAGGATGACCCGGCGGTGCGGGTGCTGGTCTGTGCGGTGCTCAGCGAACTGGGCTACGCCTTTGTCGAAGCCGGCGATGCCCGCAGCGCCATGCCGATCCTCGACTCGGCGCAGCGCATCGATCTGCTGATCAGCGATGTCGGGCTGCCGGGCATGAATGGCCGGCAACTGGCGGAAATCGGGCGGCAGATCCGCCCGGAGCTCAAAGTCCTGTTCATCACCGGCTACGCCGAGCACGCGGCGGCCCGTGGCGG
The DNA here is from genome assembly GCF_058797595.1 of Pseudomonas sp. GW823-FHT02C05. NCBI lineage: Bacteria > Pseudomonadati > Pseudomonadota > Gammaproteobacteria > Pseudomonadales > Pseudomonadaceae > Pseudomonas > Pseudomonas sp. GW823-FHT02C05. The sequence continues at coordinate 1,432,789 of NZ_JBXAJU010000001.1, forward strand.
CTTTCTCGAACCCGGCATGCAACTGATCACCAAGCCGTTCACCTTCGACCTGCTGACCGCCAAGGTGCGGGAAATGATCCGCGACTGATAGCCGGGCTTCAAGCCAGCAATTGCTGGATCTGTTCCTGCAGGCTGTTGAGGTCGAAGGGCTTGGCCAGGATCGGCGCCTTGCGGGTGATGGGGCTGCCGCATTCGAGGATTTCGTTGGGGTAGCCGCTGATGAAAATCACCTTCAGATCCGGACGCAGCTTCACGGCGGGCTCGGCGATCATCACCCCGGTGATCCCGCCCGGCAGGCGGTAATCGGTGATCATCACGTCCAGGTGCGGCTTGCTGGCGAGAATCTCGAACGCCTGCTCGCCATTCTCGGCCTGCAGCACCCGGTATCCCAGGCCCGACAGGTAGTCGGCCAGAAGCATCAGGATCACTGGTTCATCTTCGACGATCAGTACGACGTCTTGTGCATCTTCACTCATGGAAAACCTTTGCTCGGTCAATTGCTGCTGTTACGACCATTGGGTCACGCAGAGGTTGCGTGCGCGTTACGCTTTTAATGATTCACCGGCCAACGGGCCTCTACAGGGGCAGGCTGACGCGAAACAGCGCGCCCTCGCCGATCCGGCTCTCGACACTGATGGCACCACCATGGGCGGTGACGATCTGCTCGGAAATGAACAGCCCCAGGCCCAGCCCCGCCGCCACGTGGTTGGCACTGACCCGTTCGAACTGCTGAAAAATGCGCTTCTGGTTGTCTTCGCTGATACCGATGCCGTGGTCACGCACCTCGACCCGAGCCTCGCCGTCCTGGGCATAGACCCGCACTTCGATCGGGCTCTTGGCGCCGTAGCGCAGGGCGTTGGTCAGCAGGTTGGAAACCACCTGTTCGATGCGGAACTCGTCCCAGTTGCCCTCCAGGGGCTGCTCGGCCTGCAGGCTCAGGGACGACTGCGCCGCTTCCACCTGAGGCGCGAAGTTTTCCACCAGCCCGCGCACCAGCTGCGCCAGATCGAACCGCGAGGGGCGGATCGACAGCTTGCCGGTACGGATGCGCGAGATGTCCAGCATGTCCTCGATCAGGCGGATCAGGCTTTTGATCTGGCGCTCGTCGCGGTCGACCATGGCGTGCATCTTGTCCAGGCTGAAGGCCGCGGCGTTCTCCCGGGCCAGGTGCATCTTGCGCAGCTGGGTCTCGAGAATCAGGCCATTGAGCGGCGTACGCACTTCGTGGGCGACGATGGACATGAAGTCATCGCGCATGCGCACCGCCTGCTCCAGCTCGTTCTGAGTGGCCTGGAGCTTCTGGAGCAGCGCTTCCTGCTCGCGCCGGCTCTGCTCCAGGGCCTCGACCTGCTGCTTCATGGCCTTGCTCTGGCGGTACAGGTCGACGAATACGTTGACCTTGCTCTTCACCGCGTGGATGTCCAGGGGCTTGTGCAGAAAGTCCACCGCCCCGCTCTCGTAGCCCTTGAAGGCGTAGTTGAGCTCGCGCCCGGCGGCGCTGACGAAGACGATGGGAATGTTCTTGGTCTTCTCGGTGCCGCGCATCAGCTCGGCCAGCTCGAAGCCGTTCATGCCGGGCATCTGCACATCGAGGATAGCCATGGCGAACTCATGCTGGAGCAGCAGCGACAAGGCTTCGTCAGCCGACAGCGCCTTGTACACCGTACGGTCCTCGCGCTTGATCAGCGCCTCCAGGGCCAGCAGGTTCTCCGGCAGATCGTCGACGATCAGCAGCTTGGCTTGAATATTACTTAACATGGGTTCCTTCCAGCTCGGCAAGCAGACGGCTGATGCCGCGCAAAGGGAGAATGTAGTCCGGTTGATGCAGGGCCAGGGCGGCGTCCGGCATGGTCGAGACATGGGCCTCATTGGGATCCTGGACGATGGTCAGGCCACCCTGGCGCTTGACCTCGGCCAGGCCGCGGGCGCCATCCTGGTTGGCCCCGGTCAGGAGCACCGCGGCCAGGTTCCGGCCATAGGCATCGGCGGCGGACTCGAACAGGTAGTCGATGGCCGGGCGTGAGTGGTGCAGGCGTTCTTCCTGGCTCAGGGACAGGCTGCGGTCCTGCTCCACCGACAAGTGATAGCCGGGCGCGGCGAAGTACAGGGTGCCAGGCACGATCTGCTCCTTGTCGTCGGCCTCCTTCACCGCCAGCGCCAGACGCCGGTCGAAGACTTCGGCCAGCTGGCTGCGGCGCTCGTCGGGCAGGTGCAGGACCACGATCACCGGCAGGCGGAAACCCTGGGCGAAACCGCTGAACAGCTTCAGCAAGGCTTCGACCCCACCCGCAGAGGCCCCTACCACGATCGCCTCGATCTGCGGCCAGAAACCCTGGCTGACAATCTCCTGGCTCATGTCTTGCGATAGATCCGTTCTTGTTTGACCAAGGGCTCGAAGTGCTTGCCATAGGCGGAGAAGTCCAGGGTTTCCTTGCTGCCCAGCACCAGGAAACCACGATGGCAGAGGGACTCGTGAAACAGTCCGAAGGCACGATCCTGCAACTTTTTATTGAAATAAATCAATACGTTACGACAAGAAATTAATTGAGTTTCAGAGAATACACTGTCGGTCGCCAGGCTGTGGTCGGCGAAGGTCACGTTCTCGCGCAGGCTCTTGTCGAAGATCGCGTAGTCGTAGGCCGCGGTGTAGTAGTCGGCAAAGGAGCGCTGGCCGCCGGCCTGCTGGTAGTTGTGGGTGTAGGCCCGCACGTTCTCCAGGGAAAAGATGCCTTGCTTGGCCTTCTCCAGGGAGCTGGGGTTGATGTCGGTGGCATAGATGATGGTGCGCTCCAGCAGCCCCTCTTCGCGCAGCAGGATGGCCATGGAGTAGACCTCCTCCCCGGTGCTGCAGCCGGCGATCCAGATCTTGATCGAAGGATAGGTCTTGAGCAGCGGCACCACCTCCTGGCGGATCGCCAGAAAGTGCGACGGGTCGCGAAACATCTCGCTCACCGGAATGGTCAGGAACTGCAGCAACTGCATGAACGCGGTGGGGTCGTGCAGCACCCGCTCCTGCAACGCAGAAATGGTCTTGCATTCGAACTGGCGCAAAGCGTGGTTGACCCGGCGCTTGATCGAGGCACCTGAGTAGTCGCGGAAGTCGTAGCTGTACTTGAGGTAAATAGCTTCGATCAGCAAACGCAGTTCGATCTCGGTATTACGCTCCACTAAATTCTTTCCATCTTGGGTAGCCACACACGGATAAGGGAAAACAGCCGGTCCAGGTCAATGGGCTTGGCCAGGTAATCGTTGGAGCCGGCCTGCAGGCAGCGCTCCTGGTCATCCTTCATGGCCTTGGCGGTGACCGCGATGATCGGCAGCTTGCGCCAGCGCGGGTCCTTGCGGATCTGCACCGTGGCTTCGAAACCGTCCATCTCCGGCATCATCACGTCCATCAGCACCAGGTCGATATCCTCGACCTCATTGAGCCTGGCAATGGCTTCATGGCCGTTACGGCCGATCACCACTACCGCGCCCTTGTGTTCCAGGGCGCTGGTCAGGGCAAAGATGTTGCGCACGTCATCATCCACCAGGAGGATCTTGCGGCCCTCGAAGACCTTGTCGCGGCTGCGGGCGGTCTTGAGCATCTTCTGCCGTTCATGGGACAGCTGGGATTCGACTTTGTGCAGAAAAAGCGTCACTTCATCCAGCAGGCGCTCCGGCGAGCGCGCGCCCTTGATGATGATCGAGCGCGAATACTTGCGCAGCTCGGCCTCTTCATCCCGGGTCAGGTTGCGCCCGGTGTAGACGATCACCGGCGGGAAGGAGCAGATATCCTCGGTGGACATGCGCTTGAGCAGGTCGTTGCCGAGCATGTCCGGCAGCTTGAGGTCGATGACCATGCAGTCGTAGACGTTCTCGCGCAGCAGGTCCAGAGCCTCCTGGGCCAGGCCCACGGCGGTGATCTCGATGTCATCGTCACCGATCAACCGGGCAATGCTGTCGCGTTGCAGGTCGTCGTCCTCCACCAGCAGCACGCGCTTGACCTTCTGCGTCAGCTTGGCTTCCAGGCGGGCGAAGACATCCTTGAGCTCCTCGCGGGTGGTGGGTTTCACCGCATAGCCCACGGCGCCCATGTGCATGGCCGCTTCCACCCGGTCTTCCACCGAAATCACGTGCACCGGGATGTGCCGGGTCTGGGCGTTCTCCTTGAGGCGCTGCAACACGGTCAGGCCGGAGTGGTCCGGCAGGCGCATGTCCAGCAGGATGGCGTCCGGGATGAACTGGGCAGCCAGGCTGTAACCTTCGTCGGCGCCGTGGGCCACCAGGCAGTGGTAACCCAGCTCGTGGGCCAGGTCGAAGAGGATGTGGGCAAAGTTCGCCTCATCTTCCACCACCAGGATGCAACGACTGCTGAATGGCGCCTTGTCGCGGTCATCGGCGAAGCGCGGAATGTCCGCCCCCGGGGCCTCGGCCACCGGCTGCGGCAGGCTGGCAGGCTGAGGCGCGGCCACGGGCGCGACTGGGGCCGGCGGCGCCACCAGCGGCTCGGCGGCCTCCTGGTACTGCTCCGGCAGCACCAGGGTGAAGATACTGCCGCGGCCGGGTTCGCTGCTGACGCTGATGGAGCCGCCGAGCAGGGTCGCCAGATCCCGGGAGATCGACAGCCCCAGGCCGGTGCCGCCATAACGCCGGTTGGTGGTGCCGTCGGCCTGGCGGAAGGCCTCGAAGATGCTTTGCTGCTGATCCTGGGCAATGCCAATCCCCGAATCCTGCACCGCAAAGGCGATACCGGCCCCCGGCTGAGCGGACACCGTGAGGCTCACCTGGCCCTTCTCGGTGAACTTGACCGCATTGGACAGCAGGTTCTTGAGAATCTGCTCGACCCGCTGGCGGTCGGTGAACAGCATCTGCGGCGCTCCCGGTTGCAGCTCCACCTTGAATTCCAGGCCCCTGTCCTGGGTCAGCGGCTGGAACAGGCTGCGCAGCCCGTCCACCAGGCGCGGCACGCTGGCGTTCTCCGGACGCACTTCGAGCTTGCCGGCCTCGACCTTGGAGATGTCGAGGATGTCGTTGATCAGGTTCAGCAGGTCATTGCCCGCTGAATAGATCGACTCGGCGAACTTGACCTGCTCGGCGCTGAGGTTTTCCTGGGGGTTTTCCGCCAGCAGCTTGGCCAGGATCAGCGAGCTGTTGAGCGGCGTGCGCAGTTCGTGGGACATGTTGGCAAGGAACTCGGACTTGTACTTGCTGGAGCGTTGCAACTCTTCGGCGCGCTCCTCGAGCTGGGTCTGGGCCTCGTTGAGCTCGTTGTTCTTGCGGTCCATGGCGTCGCGCTGATCGGCCAGGATCTGCGCCTGCTCCGCCAGTTGCTCGTTGGTCTGTTCCAGCTCCACCTGCTGGGTTTCCAGGTGCACCTGGGATTCCTTGAGGATCCGCGACTGCTCTTCCAGCTCCTCGTTGGCGGTCTTGAGCTCTTCTTGCTGCACTTGCAGCTCTTCGTTGAGCTGCTGGGTCTCGGCCAGCACTTCCTGCAGGCGCTGGCGATAACGCGCGGCCTCGATGGAGGTGCCGATATTGCCGGCAATCAGTTCCAGCAGCTCGACGTCGTGCTCGCTCAAGGCCCGCAGGAAGCCCAGCTCGATCACCCCGTTGACCCGGTCGTCGTCACGAGTTGGCACCACCAGCACGCTGCGCGGCGAACCATCGCCCAGGCCGGAGCTGACCTTGAAGTAATCGGCAGGCACCTCGTCCAGACGGATCAGGCGCTTGTGCTGCGCGGCCTGCCCCACCAGCCCTTCGTCACTGTACAGCGACTGTTCCTGGGCTTCCTGCTCCCGGGAGAAGCCATAGGACGCCACGCGCCTGAGGCCACCGTGCTCCTCGCGCACATAGAGCGCCGCCACCGGTGTGCCCAGGTACTGGGCGCAGAATTGCAGGATGTTGCGCCCCAGCAGGTTCAGGCTCAGCTGGCCGAGCATCTGCTCGGCCAGCTCGGTCTGGCCGTTGCGCAACCAGGCCTGCTGTTCCAGGCGCCGGGCGCTCTTTTCCTGGGCTTCGAGGTTGTCGCTGTAGCTCTTGGACAGGGCCAGCAGGTCACGACGGCCGATGTAGGCCAGCAGCGCGCTGATGCCTACCACGAACAGCAGGTACAGCACCACGCTGAAAATGGTGGTGCGGGTGACGCTCTCGTTGCGCTCCAGGCGCAACTGCTGCTCCATGGCCACCGCGTCGTCGTATTCCTTGCGGATCTCATCAGTCAGGCGCTTGCCACGCCCGGCCTGCACCGCCCCGCGGTAATCACCGCTCTGCCGGCGCAGGTCGATCATGCCCTGGGCAAAGTTGTTCCACTCCACTTGCAGGGCTTCCAGGCGCTTGAGCCGGTCCACCTGCTGCGGGTTGTCCGCCACCAGCTCCTGCAAGCTGCTCAGTTCGCTGACGATGCGCGGCTTGGCCACTTCGTAGGGGTCCAGAAAATGCTCGTCGCCAGTGATCAGGAAGCCGCGCATGCCGGTTTCCAGGTCGATGGTCAGGCGCGCCGACTCGTTGAGGTTGTTGATCACTCGATCAGTGTGCTGCACCCACTGGATGACCGAGAGCAGGTAGGTGATCAGGGACACGAAAAAAATCGCGCTGAGTACACCGACACCCAGCGGCAGGCTGATGTTGCGGGTCAGCAGCTTGCGGAAACTCTGTTCATCAACCGAGGACGGACGAATCATTTGATGGGCCTTGGCGCTGGTGAAAAAAAACGAAGTTTGCCCCACATTCAGCCAGGACAGCTATTTTTTATAACCAAGGTAGCGCTCGCTTGCGATTTGTCCTGCCGTGGGACAAAGGAAGCGGTTATTCTTGCCGACGCTTGTACAAGGGGAATTTTTTGTACAGCTTCGGGAACTTGTGGCAAGCCGGCACTTACTGATGCACAGGGCTGCCTGCCGCACTGCCCCGCCGAATTCATTTCTTGAGAGTGTCCCTATGCCCGCCAGCGCCTCCACCATCCTAGTCGTCGAAGACGATGCCATCGTGCGCATGCTGATTGTCGATGTCCTTGAAGAACTGGAGTTCAGCGTGCTGGAGGCCGACGGCAGCGAAGCGGCCCTGAGCCTGCTGGAGGACGCCGGGCAACATATCGACCTGCTGATGACCGATGTCGGCCTGCCCGGGATGAACGGCCGCGAGCTGGCGGAGCGTGCCCGCACCCTGCGGCCGCAGTTGCCGGTGCTGTTCGCCAGTGGTTACGCCGAGTCCATCGAGGTGCCGGCCGGCATGTCGGTCATCGGCAAGCCGTTTTCCATCGACCAACTGCGCGACAAGGTGCGCAGCATTCTCGGCTGAGGGCAGGCAGCCTGCTCGGGCGCTGGCGCGCTGTGGTTTAATGGCGGCCTTTTTTACCCCCCGCCTGCCAGGAATGCCCGCTCATGAGTCCCACCGCCGCAACCAAAGTCCTGATCATTGGTTACGTCTGGCCCGAACCCCGCTCCTCCGCCGCCAGCGGGCACATGATGCAGATCCTCCAGAGTTTCCTCGACCAGGGCTGGGAGCTGACCTTCAGCAGCCCGGCCAACGAGGGCGAACACAAGGAAGACCTGACGGCCCTGGGCATTCGTGAATGCCCGATCGAACTCAACAACGCCAGCTTTGACCGTTTCGTCGCCAAGCTGGCACCGGATATCGTGCTGTTCGACCAGTTCATGATGGAGGAACAGTTCGGCTGGCGGGTGGAGCAGCATTGCCCGAATGCCCTGCGGGTGCTGGAGACCTCCGACCTGCAATGCCTGCGTCATGCCCGGCACCAGCGCCTCAAGGATGTTCTCAAGGAGGGCACCGAGGAAGACGACTTCAGCCCGCTGTTCGCCCAGGCGCCGGAGCAGGAATTCCAGCACATGGCCGTCACCGACCTGGCCAAGCGCGAGATCGCCGCCATCTATCGCTGCGACCTGAGCCTGATGATCTCCGAGGTGGAAATCGAGCTGCTGGTGCAACAGTTCCATTTGCCGCCGGCCCTGCTGCACTGGTGCCCGCTGATGCTCGAGCAACTGCCGCAGGGCTTTGCTCCCTTCGAGCAGCGGGCGCACTTGCTGAGCATCGGCAACTTTCGCCATGCGCCGAACTGGGACGCCGTGCTGTGGATGAAGAACCGCGTATGGCCGCTGATCCGCCAGCAATTGCCCGGCGCGCAATTGCACCTGTACGGCGCCTACACCCCGCCCAAGGCCGCGGCGCTGCACAACCCGGCCCAGGGCTTTCACATCATGAACTGGGCCGAGGATGCGCTGCAGGTGATGAGTGCAGCGCGGATCTGCCTGGCGCCCCTGCGTTTCGGCGCCGGGATCAAGGGCAAGCTGCTCGATGCCATGCTTTGCGGCACGCCCAGCGTCACCACCCCGGTGGGCAGCGAATCCATGTCCCAGGACGGCCTGCCATGGCCGGGGGCGGTGGCTGAATCCGCCAGTGGTCTGGCGGCCGCCGCGGTGCGCCTCTATCAGGACCGGCAGCTGTGGGAGCAGGCCCAGGCGGATGGCCGGCAGTTGCTCGAAGCGCGCTACCGCCAGCAAGTCCACGGCCCGGCGCTGATCCAGCGCCTGCAACACTGCCGCCAGCACCTGGAGCAACTGCGCCGGGACAACTTCACTGGCGCCATGCTGCGTCACCACCATCACAAGAGCACCCAGTACATGGCGCAGTGGATCGAAGCGAAAAACCGCCCGGCCTCCTGACCCTTCTTCGCTGGCGCACTGCCGGCGGTGCGCTTGCCGGCGAACAGGCCCTGGGATTTGCGCCGAACGTGAGGCCGCCTTCGCTGGCAAGCCAGCTCCTACAGTTGGCGTGATATCGGCGGTGTTCTTGTAGGAGCCGGCTTGCCGGCGAACAGGGCGCCAACCCTGAGAACGCCTTCTCTGGTGCGCGAGCGGGCCACGAGGCATTATCAGCCGGGCCTACAACAAGAACAGGCCCGCGCCATGAGCCGACCCGGCAAGATCACCGACCCCTCCTATGAGTTGATGGACGACCACAACGGCCTGTCCATCATCTATCGCCAGCACGGCTTCCCCTGCCCTCTGGTGCGCTGGCATTTCCACAAGGAATACGAGCTGCACCTGATAGTCGCCAGCTCCGGCAAGGTGTTCATCGGCGACTACATCGGCAACTTCTACCCGCAGACGCTGTTTCTCACCGGCCCCAACCTGCCCCACAACTGGATCAGCCAGGTGGCCGAGGACGAAGTGGTGGCCAAGCGCGACATGCTGGTGAACTTCACCGATGAGCTGTTCGACAGTGGCAGCCAGGTGTTCGCCGAGCTGAAGAACCTCAGCCCGCTGCTGGAGCGGGCGCAGTACGGCATCGAGTTCCGCTGCCCGCAAACCATCGCCCAGGCCCTGCCACTGATGCAGCGCATCGCCGACTCCAGCGGCATCACCCGCCTTGGCCACTTCCTCATCCTCATGGAGCTGCTGGCGGCCTGCGACGACTACCAGTTGCTGTCCGGCGCCACCAGCGTGCAACTGGCGGACGAACACAGCGTCGACCGCACCAACCGCGCGGTGGACTACATCTTTGCCCACTACGCCCGGGAGTTGCCCCTGGAGGAAGTGGCCGACTACCTGGGCATGAAGCCCAGCTATTTTTCCCGGGTGTTCAAGCAGGCCACGGGGCGCTGCTTCGTCGAGTTCGTCAACCGGCTGCGCATCAGCAAGTCCTGTGAACTGCTGGCCGACGGCGACAAACCGGTGACCGACGTGTGCTTCGAGTCGGGCTTCAACAACATTTCCAACTTCAACCGGCGCTTCCAGCAGCTCAAGGGCATGACCCCCTCCCACTACCGCCGCCTGGCGGTGCAACGCCTGACCGAACAGAACCTCGGCTGAGGACCCACGCTCGGCGCAGGGCTCAAGGGCCTCTTCGCCGGCAAGCCGGCTCCTACAAGGGCACCCCCAAATATCACACCAGCGAAGGCGCCCCCACGCCCGGCGCCAGGAACAATCGCCCGCAAGAGCCGACAAACCGGTCCAGGCTTGGTAAACGAGACCCGTTCAGCTTCCGTTCAGCAGTTGTCAATAATCTTCATTTAGCAATGAGTATCATTATGTTACAAATTACCCCCTAGCCTATTTGCCCACCGGTGCTGAATGCTCGTTCCATTTCTGATCATGTTGCGCGAAGGGATTGAAGCCGCGCTTATCGTTGGCATCATCGCCAGCTACCTGAAACAGACTGGCCGTGGCCAGTGGATGCCCGCCGTGTGGATCGGGGTCTTCCTCGCCGCGGCCCTGGCCCTGCTGGTGGGCGGCGGCCTGGAACTGATGAGCGCCGAATTCCCGCAGAAGCAGCAGGAACTCTTCGAAGGCATCGTCGGCCTGGTGGCCGTGGGCATCCTCAGTTCCATGGTGTTCTGGATGCGCAAGGTGGCGCGTTCGATCAAACATTCCCTGCATGTCTCCCTGGACCACGCCCTGGCCGGCTCCAAGCACCAGGTCACGGCGCTGATCGCCATGGTGTTCTTCGCCGTGGCCCGCGAAGGCCTGGAAACCGTGTTCTTCCTGCTGGCGGTGTTCCAGCAGAGCGAAGGCCCGGGCGCGCCCGTAGGCGCCCTGCTGGGCCTGATCTCAGCGATCATCGTCGGCTTCCTGATCTACACCGGCAGCATGCGCCTGAACCTTGGCGCCTTCTTTCGCTGGACCGGGCTGTTCATCCTGGTGGTGGCCGCCGGCATCCTCGCCAATTCGGTGCAGGCCCTGCATGAAGCCGGGGTCTGGAACCACCTGCAGACCGTACTCTTCGACTTCAGCGCCAGCCTGCCCATGGATGGCCCGGTGGGTTCGGTACTGGCCGGCATGTTCGGCTACCAGGACGCCCCCACCATCAGCACCCTCGGCGCCTATGTGCTGTACCTGGCCGTGACCCTGGTGCTGTTCTTCCTGCCCGGCGGCGCCCCAGCCAAGGCGCCCGGCTCAACGTCTTCCGTTTCCAGTCAGTAAGGCTCCCCATGACCCAGCAAGCCTCTCCCCAGGCCTCGCCTCCCCGCGCTCTGCGCTGGGCGGTTGCCGGTTCGGTGATCGTCATGATCGCCGCCGGCGGGCTGTTCTACTACGCCTCGCAACTGGCCGCCAGCAAGCGCCAGGCCCACCAGGGCGAGATCACCGTGACCATCCACCCCAAGAGTTGTGAACCCAACGCGCTGACAGTCCCGGCCGGGCGCGCCAGCTTCCGCATCGTCAACCGTTCGGATCGCGCCGTGGAATGGGAAATTCTCGACGGCGTGCTGGTGGTGGAGGAACGGGAAAACATCGCCCCGGGCCTGAGCCAGGTGATCAACGCCAACCTGCAGCCAGGGGACTACGCCATCACCTGCGGGCTTTTGAGCAACCCCCGCGGCACCCTGCACGTGACCCCGACCGCCGAGTCCGACGCCCAGGCCAAGGCGCGGCCGTCGATGGTGGCCTTTATCGGCCCGCTGTCGGAGTTCCGGGTCTACCTCAGCACCCAGGGCAGTGCCCTGGTCAAGGCAGTGAACGCCTTGCAGCAGGCCATAGACGCCGGCGACCTGAAACAGGCCCAGGCGCTGTACCTGCCGGCCCGCGCAGCCTATCAGCGCCTGGCCCCGGCGGCCCAGCGCCTGGCCGAGCTGGACAACACCATCAACGCCCGTGCCGATTATTTCGAACAGCGCGAACAGGATCCGGGCTTCAGCGGTTTCCACCGCCTGGAATACGGCCTGTTCCAGAAAAATGACCTGGCAGGCCTGGCTCCCGTAGCTCAGCGCCTGTCCAGCGACGTGGTCAGCCTCAAGGAACAGTTGCTGGCCCAGACCCTGCCACCGGAGCAATTGGTGAGCATCGTCGCGCGCAACATGCGCAGCCTGGCCGACCTGCGGGCCAGCAGCGGTGAAGAGGAACGCTACAGCCACGGCGACCTCAACGGCTTTGCCGCCAACCTGGAAACCACGCGCAAGGTCATCGACCTGCTGCGGCCGCTGCTGGCCAAGTCCGCGGCCCAATTGCTGCCCCAGGTGGACAGCGCCGCCGATGCCCTGGCCACTCGCCTGGCCAGCCTGCGCGACGGCTTCGGCTATGTGGCCTACGACCAGGTCGACGCCCGGCAGCGCAAAGAGATCGCCGACAAAGCCAAGGCCCTGGCCGACGCCCTCGACGCTATTGATCCCGCACTTGGCCTTTCCGGCCTGTAACAAGACGAGTTTTCAATGAACGATTCAGATCAGTCCAATCCGTCTTTTTCCGCCCAGCGTCGGCGCGTGCTGCTGGGCATGGGCGCCGCCGGCGTGGCCCTGGCCGGCAGCAGCCTGAGTTGCCCGGCCATGGCCGCCGCGCCCGCCCAGGTCACCGAAGCCCCCAGCAGCGACAAGACCCAGGACCGCCACGACTTCCATGGCCAGCATCAGAGCGGCATCGTCACCCCGCGCCCGGCCGCGGGCATGCTGGTGTCCTTCGATGTGCTGGCCAGCGACCGCGACGACCTGGAACGGCTGTTTCGCACCCTCGACCAACGCATTGTCTTTCTCATGCGCGGTGGCCCGGTGGCCCAGGTCGACCCGAAACTGCCGCCCCTGGATTCCGGCATCCTCGGCCCGGTGGTGACCCCGGACAACCTGACCATCACCGTCTCGGTGGGCGAGTCGCTGTTCGACGAGCGCTTCGGCCTGGAGGCGGCCAAACCCAAGCGCCTGATCCGCATGGTGGGCTTCCCCAACGATGCCCTGGAGCCCGCCTGCTGCCACGGCGACCTGAGCCTGCAGTTCTGCGCCAACACCGCCGACACCAATATCCACGCCCTGCGCGACATCGTGAAGAACCTGCCCGACCTGCTGCTGGTGCGCTGGAAACAGGAAGGCAGCGTACCGCCCCAGGCCCCGCTCAAGCCCGGCGAGCCGGCGCAGAGTGCGCGCAATTTCCTGGGCTTTCGCGACGGCTCGGCCAACCCCGACTCCAACGACCAAAAGGCCATGCAGCAGATCGTCTGGGTCCAGCCCGGCAGTGACGAACCGGCCTGGGCAGCCCATGGCAGCTACCAGGCAGTGCGGATCATCCGCAACTTCGTCGAACGCTGGGACCGCACCCCGCTGCAGGAGCAGGAAAGCATCATCGGCCGGATCAAGACCAGTGGCGCGCCCATGGACGGCCAGAAGGAAAGCCAGGTGCCCGACTACGCCCGGGACCCCCATGGCAAGGTCACCAAGCTCGACGCCCACATCCGCCTGGCCAACCCGCGCACTGCCCAGAGCCAGCAGAACCTGATCCTGCGCCGGCCGTTCAACTACTCCAACGGGGTCAACAAGAACGGCCAGCTGGACATGGGCCTGCTGTTCATCTGCTACCAGGCCGACCTGGAGAAAGGCTTCATCGCCGTACAGACCCGTCTGAACGGCGAACCCCTGGAGGAGTACCTCAAGCCCACTGGCGGCGGTTACTTCTTCACCTTGCCGGGGGTCACCGGCGAAGAGGATTTCATCGGGCGTTCGCTGCTCGATGCCACCCGGCCCAAAAGCACTGCCTGACACCCATGACACAACAACCCCCACGGAAAAGTCCCATGAAAAAGTCGCCTCTCGCTGTGTTGCTGACCCTTGGCTTGCTCCACGCGCCGCTTTCGGCGTTCGCCGCAACTGCGCCCCTGGAGCTGGTGGGGCCGATCTCCGACTACAAGATCTACGTCACCGAGCAGCTCGACGAACTGGCCAGCCACACCCAGCAGTTCACCGATGCGGTGAAAAAGGGCGACCTGGCCGCCGCCAAGAAGCTCTACGCGCCGACCCGGGTCTACTACGAGTCGATCGAACCGATCGCCGAGCTCTTCAGTGACCTGGACGCGTCCATCGACTCCCGGGTCGACGACCACGAGAAAGGCGTCAAGGCCGAAGACTTCACCGGCTTCCACCGCCTGGAATACTCGCTGTTCTCGGAAAACAGCACCGAAGGCCTGGGCGAGCTGGCCGACGGCCTGAACAAGGACGTCAAGGACCTGCAGACCCGCGTCGCCGGCCTGACCTTCCCGCCGGAAAAAGTCGTGGGTGGCGCCGCCGCGCTGCTGGAAGAAGTGGCCGCAACCAAGATCTCCGGTGAAGAAGACCGCTACAGCCATACCGACCTCTACGACTTCCAGGGCAACATCGACGGGGCGAAGAAAATCGTCGACCTGTTCCGTCCGCAGATCGAGAAGCAGGACAAGGCCTTTGTCGCCAAGGTGGACAAGAACTTCGCCACGGTGAACAAGATCCTGGCCAAGTACAAAACCCCTGACGGCGGCTTCATGACCTACGACAAGGTCAAGGAAAACGACCGCAAGGCCCTGGTAGGCCCGGTCAATACCCTGGCCGAAGACCTCTCCACCCTGCGCGGCAAACTGGGCCTGAACTGAGCCCGGAACCCAACACGCCATCCTCCCTGTAGGAGCTGGCTTGCCAGCGAAAGCAGCCCTGGGCACAACGCCCGCCTCAAGGCCCTCTTCGCCGGCAAGCCGGCTCCTACACAAGCAGAACAGCACCCCGCCCCCCCCGTAGGAGCTGGCTTGCCAGAGAAAGCGGCCCAGGGCACAACGCCCGGCTCAAGGTCCTCTTCGCCGGCAACATCATCACGAATGCAGATAAGTCTGGGCTGTGACACGTTATCCCGTTAACGTTCACGGCCCATCGACTTTCATGGAAGACCCTTCATGCCTCGCTCCACAGCCGCCAGCGCGCCGCAGACCGTCAGACCCTTCTCGCTGGTTCCACTGATGGCCGCCTATATGGCCTGCACCATGTCGATGATGGCCTTCGTCTCGCTGATCGGCCCGATCTCCCGGGCCCTGCACCTGGAAACCTGGCACGCCGGCGCGGCCGTCACCGTTTCCGGGGTGATCTGGATGCTCCTGGCGCGCCCCTGGGGCCAGGCCAGCGACCGCTTCGGCCGGCGCCGTGTGCTGCTGCTGGGCACCGCCGGCTTCACACTCGCCTACTGGGCCTTGTGCCTGTTCATCGACCTGTCGCTGCAGTCGCTGCCCAGCGTCGCCATGGCCTTTCTCGGCCTGATGCTCGGCCGCGGCTTGATCGGCGCCTTCTACGCGGCGATCCCGGTGGGCGGCTTCGCTCTGATCGCCGATAACGTCGAGCCTCAGCACCGCGCCCGTGCCATGGCCACCCTGGGCGCCGCCAACGCCGTGGGCCTGGTACTGGGCCCGGCGGTGGCCGCGCTGCTGGCGCGCTACAGCCTCAGCCTGCCGTTCTACGCCATGGCGGTGCTGCCGTTGCTGGCATTCCTGGTGCTGCGCTACCAACTGCCGCGCCAGGAACTGCACCTGGCCCAGGCGCCGACCCGGGTACGCCTGGGCGACCCGCGACTGCGCCGGCCCATGGTGGTGGCCTTTGTCGCCATGCTCTGTGTGTCGGTGGCCCAGATCACCGTCAGTTTCTATGCCCTGGACCGGCTGCACATGAGCCCCGCCGATGCCGCCCAGACGGCCGGGGTGGCCTTGGCCATGGTCGGCGTGGCGCTGATCTGCGCGCAGTTGGTGGTGCGCAAGCTGGAATGGCCGCCGCTGCGGATGATCCGCTACGGCGCCCTGCTGTCGGCGCTGGGTTATGCCGGCAGCATGCTGGTGGACAGCGCCTGGGGCTTGTGGCTGGCGTTCTTTGTATCGGCGGCAGGCATGGGTGGGGTGTTTCCGTCGTTCTCGGCCCTGGCGGCGAATGCCGTAGAGGCCTCGGAACAGGGCGCGACTGCCGGCAGCATCGGCGCCGCCCAGGGCCTGGGCGTGGTCATCGGGCCCATGGCCGGCAGCCTGATCTACGCCATCGAACCGCGCCTGCCCTACCTGCTGGCGGCGGTGCTGCTGGTACTGATCGCCATCTGGCCCGCCCCGCAGCCCAAAGACCTGTAGCCGCTGCTGCAGGCTGCGAACGGCTGCAAATCAGACGCCGCTCTTGAGATTGCTGAAGGTCCTGTGGACCTCGGCAGCGGCTACGGGTTAAAGCATGCGGTAGAGCAAGCGCTCGATGCGCACGCGGCTGACCCGGCGCAGGAACTTGCCCACGGCCTCGGGATAGTCCACCAGGCTGTCCAGGTACTGAAAGTGCTCGATACGGCGGGTGTGGCGATAGATCTCGGCCTGTTCGGCGTTGCGCGCCTGCAGCAGCTCGCCCTTGGGGTCGTCCAGCAACAGGGCGTTTTCCAGGTCCAGGCGGAAGGCCCGCGGATTGAGGTTGTTGCCGGTGAGCAAGGTATAGCGCTCATCGACCCACATGCCCTTGAGGTGGTAGGTGTTGTCACCGTCACGCCACAGGTGCAGGTTCAACTGGCCGTTGTCGATCACTTTCTGATGCCGCTTGGCAAAACGCCGCAGGCTGATCTCATACAGATAAGGCAGCGCGGCGATCACCTTGAACGGCTCGCTGGGCGGGATATAGAAGTCGTTGGCGGTCTTGTCGCCGACGATGATGTCGATCTTCACCCCGCGCTCCAGAGCCCGGTTGATCTCCCGGGTCACCGGCAGCGGCAGGTTGAAATACGGGGTGCAGATGGTCAGCTGGCGCTGGGCGCCGGCAATCAGCTCGCAGATCACCCGGTTCAACGGGTTGCCCTTGCCCACCCCGAGCAACGGGCTGACCGACAGCCCGCTCTTGTCCAGGCCACCGGCAGTGGTGTCGTAGGTGGCGTGCTTGAGGCGGCTGCGCAGATCGCCGATGTCGTTGCGCAGGCTGCGGGTGGTGGGCAGGTTCGGCAGGTCCAGGCGGTGCACTGCCCGCGACTCCACCAGGCCGTGCTGTACCAGGTGGTGCATGGAGTCGGCCAGCGCCTGGTTGTGCAGCAGGTGGTAACGGTCGAAGCGGTACTTGTCGAACTTGTGCAGGTACACGTTGTTCAGGCTGGCGCCGCTGTAGAGCACGCAGTCGTCGATGACGAAACCCTTGAGGTGCAGCACCCCGAACAGCTCGCGGGTCTGTACCGGCACGCCGTAGATCGGCACCTCGCTGGCGTGAGTGCGGGTCATTTGCTGGTACCAGGCCGAGTTGCCCGGCTGCTTGCCGGCACCGATCAGGCCGCGCTGGGCCCGCAGCCAGTCAACCACGACCACCACTTCCAGCTCGGGGCGGGCGGCCTTGGCGGCGTGCAGGGCATCGAGGATTTCCTGGCCGGCTTCATCCTGTTGCAGGTACAGCGCGACGATATAGATGCGCCGGCGTGCCTGGGCAATCTGCTCCAGCAGCGTGCGGCGAAACTGCGCGGCGCCGGTCAGCGTGGTGAAAGCCTCGGCGGCCAGTGGGAAGCTGCGCAGCTTGGGCAGCAGGGAACGTTTGAAAAGCGACGGCATTAGGGCTCGCAGTGGCTCAAATCCAAAGAGCGCAAGAGCTTACACCATGGACCGGCCGGAGTCCCCTGCCTGGCATGTATAACGCCCTCCCTCAGCAAAGCAACCGCCCGCTGTGCGCAGGAGCCGGCTTGCCGGCGAATGGGCCCCCAAGCCCTGTCCAAGGCGCAATGACACCTTCGCTGGCAAGCCAGCTCCTACATATAGGGAGAGATTCGATGTGCTTTTCTGTAGGAGCCGGCTTGCCGGCGAATGGGCCCCCAGCCCTGCGCAAGGCGCAATGACACCTTCGCTGGCAAGCCAGCTCCTACAAAGGGTAATGGCCAGTTTCGAAGAAAAACAAAAAATATAATTGACCAAGGAGAACGATCGTTCTACTGTTCGCCACATGAACGAAATCATGCACTCTGAAACCCGAGACATCATCCTCGATGTCACCGAGAAACTGATCTACCAGAACGGCATTGCCGCCACCGGCATGGATCTTCTGGTGAAGACCGCCGGCGTCTCGCGCAAGAGCGTCTACCGCTATTTCACCAACAAGGACGAGCTGGTGGTGGCCGCCCTGGAGCGTCGCGATCAGCGCTGGATGCACTGGTTCTGCAGCGCGGTGAACCAGGCCGCGACCCCGGCCCTGCGCCTGCTGGCGCTGTTCGACGTGCTCAAGGACTGGTTCGCAACCCCCGGTTTTCGCGGCTGCGCCTTTATCAACACCAGTGGCGAAACCGGCGACCCGCAAGACCCGGTGCGCCAAGTAGCAAAACGGCACAAGCAGAACCTGCTCGACTACGTGACCGAGCTTTGCCAGGGACATGGCGTGCAACATCCTGAGGAACTGGCAGCGCAACTGCTGATCCTGATCGATGGCGCCATTACCGTTGCCCTTGTGATGGGCAATCACAGTGCTGCTGATAATGCGCAATGCATGGCGCGAAAGTTATTGGACCTCTGATTGTTTTAAACAAGAGCAGCTTCTTTGTTTGAACAGCAACTTTCATTGGAGACAGATCATGTCGTCTAACGCTCAAGTGCGCCCGCCCCTTCCGCCTTTCACTCGCGAGTCGGCGATTGAAAAGATCCGCCTGGCCGAAGATGGCTGGAACTCCCGGGACCCGGAGCGGGTATCCCTGGCCTATACCCTGGATACCCAATGGCGCAACCGCGCCGAGTTCGCCCACAACCGCGAAGAGGCCAAGGCGTTCCTGACCCGCAAATGGGCCAAGGAACTGGATTACCGCCTGATCAAGGAACTGTGGGCCTTTACCGACAACCGTATTGCCGTGCGCTACGCCTACGAATGGCACGACGACTCGGGCAACTGGTTCCGTTCCTACGGCAACGAAAACTGGGAGTTTGACGAACAGGGTTTGATGGCCCGGCGCTTTGCCTGCATCAACGACATGCCGATCAAGGCCCAGGAGCGCAAGTTCCACTGGCCCCTGGGCCGCCGGCCCGACGATCACCCGGGCCTGAGCGAACTGGGCCTGTAATCACCACCGCCTCCGCGCTTGTAGGAGCTGGCTTGCCAGCGAAAGCGCCCTCAAGCCCGGCACAAGGCTCCGAGGCCCGTTCGCCGGCAAGCCGGCTCCTACGAAAAAACACACCTCCTCCGCCCCCGTAGGAGCTGGCTTGCCAGCGAAAGCACCCTCTAGCCCGGCACAAGGCTGCGAGGCCCGTTCGCCGGCAAGCCGGCTCCTACGAAAAAACACACCTCCTCTGCCCCCGTAGGAGCTGGCTTGCCAGCGAAAGCGCCCTCAAGCCCGGCACAAGGCTCCTAGGCCCATTCGTCGGCAAGGGGCGGCTTCAGGCGGCGGCTTCCTGTTCCTTGGACCGCGCCCGGGCCTCCAGCTCGCGTACCAGGGGCAGCACGCGCTGGCCGAAATACTCCACCTCTTCCTGGAAATGCAGGAACCCGGCCAGTACCAGGTCCACACCCACCGCCTTCAACTCCACGATGCGCTGGGCAATCTGCTGTGGCGTGCCGATCAGGTTGGTCTTGAACCCGTCGTTGTACTGCACCAGGTCCTCGAAACTCGACTTGGCCCAGTTGCCCTCGCCTTCGGGGGACGCCTTGCCGGCCTGCCGGGCGGCGTCACCGAAGGCATTCACCGCCTCCGGGTCGGCCTGATCGATGATTTGCTGCAACACCGCCCGCGCCTCCTCTTCGGTGTCCCGGGCGATCACGAAGGCGTTCACTCCGATCTTCACCGAGTGCTGGTTGGCCGCGGCCTTGGCGCGGATGTCATCGACCTGGGCCTTGATCCCCTCGACACTGTTGCCGTTGGTGAAGTACCAGTCCGAAACCCGGGCCGCCATGTCCCGGGCAGCCCGCGAGCTGCCGCCCTGGAAGATCTCCGGCTGGCCCAGGGGCTTGGGCTTGAGGCTGTAATGGTCGAAGCGATAGAAATCGCCCCTGAAGGTGAAGGCATCCTGGCTCCAGACCCCGCGCAGGCAGCGAATGAATTCCTCGGACCGGCGATAGCGCTCGTCGTGCTCCAGCCAATGCTCGCCAATGGCCTGGAACTCACCCTTGAACCAACCGCTGACGATGTTCACCGCAATACGGCCATTGGTCAGTTGGTCGATGGTCGCCAGTTGCTTGGCCGCCAGGGCCGGCTGCCAGGGCCCGGGCAGGATCGCCGCAATCACCTTGAGCTTGTCGGTGGCCGCCAGCAGTGCGTGGCTGAAAGCCACCGACTCGTGCTGGTACTCGGCGCCATAGCCAGCGGTGAAGCGAATCTGGGTCAGGGCGTATTCGAAGCCGGCCTGCTCGGCGATCTGCGCCAGCTTGCGGTTGTAGTCGATGCCCCAATGGGTGCGTTGCTCGATCTTGCTGACCACCAGCCCACCGCTGACGTTGGGCACCCAGTAGGCAAATTTCACGGCTTGCTGACTCATGGTTCGGTCCTCGGGACTTGGGAAAGTACCCCGGAGCAGAGCAGCAAGCGTGCCAGGGCCTGGAAGCCCTCGGCGCGTAGGCCGCCAGACGCCGTGTGGAGCCTCAAGCACGCCCTCTCCCGGGCAATGGCTGAGGCTCGCTGCCTGCGGCGGCGCGGGGCCGGCCAACCCTGGAAACGGGCTGTTTTGTTGATGAACTGTTGGCGGAGCAACAGTTGCAGGCGCTCTGCCGGAGCCCTTGCCCCGGCAAACCGGCGTTTGCGGCTTCGGCATGGTGTGTGCAATCGGCCTGGACCCTGCAGCGCTTTTTTCTGCCGAACCCAGGAGCTACACCATGACTGAACACCAGGTAATCAATCCGCTGTCCGTGGGGGTCGACTACGAGACCCTGGCCGCAGGCTTTCGCCCGATCTTCCAGCGCATCGCCAGTGGCGCGGTGGAACGGGAACAGCAACGCAAACTGCCCTACGAGCCCATCCAGTGGCTCAAGGAATCCGGATTCGGCGCGGTACGGGTGCCGCTGGAATATGGCGGTGGCGGCGCTTCCCTGCCCCAGCTGTTCCAGCTGCTGATCGAGCTGGCCGAGGCCGACGCCAACGTGCCCCAGGCCCTGCGCGGGCACTTTGCCTTTGTCGAGGATCGGCTCAATGCCACGCCCGGACCGGGCCGGGACCTGTGGTTCAAGCGCTTTGTCGAAGGCGATATCGTCGGCTGCGCCTGGACCGAAATCGGCGCCGTGGACATCGGCCAGGTCATCACCAAAGTCTCTCCGGATGGCGAAAAATGGCGCCTCAACGGCGAAAAGTTCTACAGCACCGGGAGCATTTTCTCCGACTGGATCGATGTCTATGCCCAGCGCACGGACACCGGCGGCGACGTGATTGCCGCGGTGCGCACCCGCCAGCCGGGCATCGAGCAGAGCGACGATTGGGACGGCTTCGGCCAGCGCACCACCGGCAGCGGCACCTCGCGCTTCCAGGACGCTGAAGTGGACGCCGAGAACATCATCGACTTCGCAACCCGCTTCAAATACCAGACCGCGTTCTACCAGCTGGTGCTGCTGGCGACCCTGGCCGGCATCGGCCGCGCGGCGCTACGTGATGTGGCCCACGAAGTGCGGGTGCGCAAGCGCATCTACAGCCACGGCAACGCGCCCCAGGCCAGCGCCGATGCCCAGGTGCAGCAGGTGGTGGGCGAGATCGCGGCCCTGGTGTATGCCGCCGAAGCCGCCGCCCTGCGTGCTGCAGCCCCTGCGCAACAGGCCTACCTGGCGCGCTTTGCCGGGGACCCGGCCCAGGAGCGTGCGGCCAATGTGGCGGCGGAAATCGAATCGGCCACGGCCCAGGTGGTGGTCACCGAACTGGTCCAGCGCGCCACCAGCGAGCTGTTCAATGCCCTGGGGGCTTCGGACATTCGCCAGGGCAAGGCCCTGGACCGGCACTGGCGCAATGCGCGCACCGTGTCTTCGCACAACCCAGTGATCTACAAGGCGCGGATCGTCGGCGACTGGAAGATCAACGGCAGCGAGCCACCCTTTGTCTGGCAGATTGGCAACGGCCCCCAGCGCTGACCTCAGGCACCGCCCCCCGTAGGAGCTGGCCTGCCAGCGAAGGCGTCATCCAGGCGAACGCTCGGCCCAGCGGCCTCTTCGCCGCCAAGCCGGCTCCTGCAGCGAAATCTCGGCGCACCGCCCCGTAAGAGCTGGCTTGCCAGCGAAGGCGTCATCCAGGCGGGCGCTCGGTTCAGGGAGAGGCATCCGACCAAGGTCGAGGCGGTCGCGCGGCGGGCTGGGTTGCAGGTAATATGGCGGACTTTCGCGCAGCCCCCTTTGCGCTTCTCGCCGAAATAAGCCGACCCCATGCCCTTCGAACTCAGCGTAGACCTGACCACCCTCGCCATTCTCGCCCTCGTGGCCTTCATCGCCGGTTTCATCGACGCCATTGCCGGCGGCGGCGGCCTGCTCACCACCCCGGCCCTGCTCACCGCCGGCCTGCCGCCGCACCTGGTGCTGGGCACCAACAAACTCAGCTCGACCTTCGGCTCGGCCACCGCCAGCTTCACCTTCTATCGGCGCAAGCTGTTCCACCCCAGGCAATGGACCCACGCCATTGTCGGCACCCTGGTGGGCGCCCTGACCGGGGCCATCGTCGCTCACTACCTGCCGGCGGAATGGCTGAACAAGATGCTGCCGGTGATCGTCTTCGCCTGCGGCCTGTACCTGCTGTTCGGCGGCACGCCCAAGGCGCCACTGGACAGCGACGCACCGATCAAGAAGAAGTGGCAATCGAGCCAGGGCTTCAGCCTGGGCTTCTATGACGGCGTGGCCGGCCCCGGCACCGGGGCGTTCTGGACCGTGAGCAGCCTGCTGCTCTACCCCATCGACCTGGTCAAGGCCAGCGGCGTGGCCCGCAGCATGAACTTCGTCAGCAACATCGCGGCGCTGTCGGTGTTCGTGTTTTCCGGGCAGGTGGACTGGATCATCGGCCTGTGCATGGGCCTGTCGGTGATGGTCGGGGCCTTCTTCGGCGCACGCACCGCCATCAGCGGTGGTGCCAAGTTCATTCGCCCGGTGTTCATCACCGTGGTCCTTGGGCTGACCGTGCGCCTAGCCTGGCAGCACTGGTTCAGCGTGGCCTAGGCGGCGCGCCACATAGAGATCGATCAGGTAGCGGGCAATCGAGCGCGAGGCCGGCAACGGCGGTAGCGCATGGACGCTGAACCACTGGGCGTCCTCGATCTCGTCTTCCTGGGGAATGATCTCGCCGCCGGCGTATTCGGCGTGAAAGCCCAGCATCATCGAATGGGGGAACGGCCAGCATTGGCTGCCCACGTACTGGATGTTCCTGACTTCGATGCTCACCTCTTCGCGCACCTCGCGAATCAGGCAGTCCTCCGCCGACTCTCCCGGCTCGGCAAAGCCTGCCAGGGTGCTGTAGACCCCGGTGACGAAGCGCGGCGAACGAGCCAGGAGGATTTCGTCACCGCGGGTGATCAGCACGATCATGCTCGGTGAAATGCGCGGGTAGCTGCGCAGGTCGCAAGGCTGGCAATACATCGCCCGCTCCCCCGGCACCTGGGCCATGGGCTGCCCGCAACTGCCGCAGTACCGGTGCTCCCGGGCCCAGGTGCCGATCTGCGCGGCATAGCCCAGGACCTTGTACAGGGTGTGATCGCCCTCCAGCATGAAGGCCCGCAGGCCTTTCCAGCCGCAGCCCGGCACTTCGGCGCGGGCGCTCAGTTCCAGCAGGTACACCGGCTCGCCATCGAGATGGCCGATGCCGTGTTCCGCCAGCAGAGGCAGGTCCTGGCCCTTGAGCCAGTGCCGCGGGAACAGCGCGCCGTTGTCGTCGTAGAGAAAGCCGTCCGGGCCGCGGGCCACGGCCCAGCCGCCGGGAAGGTCGGTGTCGAGTACTGCGGTGGTCCAGCGTTCAATCATCGTCAATCAATCCAGAAATTCGGGTTTCTGTTTGCTCATATGGGCGGCGATGGCCACACGCAAGTCGTTGGACTGCAACATGGCAGCGTTCCAGGTGGCGACATATTCCAGGCCGTCATCAATACGGTGGTCACGCATGTAGCTGAGCATTTCCTTGGTGCCGCTGACCGCGATCGGCGACTTGGCGGCGATCTCCCGGGCAATTCCCATGACCCCGTCCAGCAGGCTTGCGGCATCGCTGTAGGTCCGGTTGACCAGGCCAATGCTGCGTGCTTCCTCGGCACCGAAGGTGCGCCCAGTGTAGGCCAGCTCGCGCAGGATGCCGTCGCCGATGATACGTGGCAAACGTTGCAGTGTGCCGACATCCGCAGCCATGCCGATATCGATTTCCTTGATCGAGAATTGCGCATCGTCCGCGGCGTAACGCATGTCGCAGGCGCTGATCAGGTCGATGGCGCCCCCCAGGCAATAGCCCTGGATCGCCGCCAGCACCGGCTTGCGGCAGTTGTCCACGGCGTTGAACGAGGCTTGCAGCTGGAAGATCTTGCGCCGCAGCAGGCGCGCGTTGCGGCCCACATCCTTGCCCAGTTCGTTGGCCACCCCGGCCAGCATCATCAGGTCGATGCCCGAAGAAAAATGCTTGCCGGCACCGCTGAGCACCACCACGCGCACTGCGTCGGTGTCGTCGATCCAGCGGAAGATCTCGACGATCTCGCTCCAGAACGCGGCGTTCATGGCGTTGATCTTTTCCGGGCGGTTGATCTGCACATGGGCGATGTTGTCAGCGAGTTCGACGCGAAAGGCTTGGTATTCGGACATGGCAGTGATCCTTTACTGGGCAGAAAATGAGGGCCGAACTATAGCAAGTGGCGGCGGCGGGCCGTAAGGCAGCGCATCGGCCAAAAGCGGGACTGGCCACCGCCCCTGCGGGAGCCGGCTTGCCGGCGAAGAGGCCCCTGAATAACGCCTTCGCTGGCAAGCCAGCGCCTACATGGGGGCGATGTGGGGGTGATGAGCTCAGCCTTGCCTGATGCAATAGAAGGCGGCGGTCGTGTAAGGCACGGTGACCTGGGCCTTGCCCCGCAGCTGCGGCTCGCTGTCGATCAGGGCGGCGATCTGCCGGTCCACGGCCTCGCGCTCGGCCTGGGGCAAGGCGGCGATGAAGCTGGTGGAGCGCACACGGTTGAAGATCACGTCCTCCGGCGTGCCGCTGTGGCCCTGGGTGAAATGCTGTTCCTGCAGAGGCCCGAAACCCGGATGGGGAAAGGCCTGGCGCCAGGCACCGGTGTAATAGCGCGGGGTATCGGCCTGCAAGGCATTGACGATGGCGTCCAGGCGCGCCACCCAGGGCACCCGGGCATCCCGCAGGTTCCACACCAGGGCCAGCTTGCCGCCGGGCTTGAGCACGCGATGGATTTCCTCCAGTGCCGCGCGGTGGGCAAACCAGTGAAAGGCCTGGGCACAGACCAGCACATCCACCGAGGCATCCTTGAGCGGCAGCGCCTCGGCGCTGCCCTCCAGCACCTGGGCCTCGGGCTGGGCCGCCGCCAGCCTGGCGCGCATTTGCTCGACTGGCTCCACCGCGATCACTTGGGCCCCTGTGGCCAGCAAGCGGCCGGTGAACTTGCCGGTGCCGGCGCCCAGGTCCACCACCACCCTGCCCGGCCCGAGGCCCAGCGTCTCCCGCAGCCAGGGCTCAAGGGCTGGCGGATAGTCCGGCCGGCCCCGCACATAGGTATCGGCGGCCTGTTGGTAGCCGTCGGCCGCAGCATGATGAATCGCCTGATCGTTCATGGATGAACCTCCTCATTGCGGGTGAGTACGAACAGGATAAACCGTGCCCGACAACAGGCAGCATGAAACTCCTGTCAGTTGCACCCCCGTTGCAGGAGCAGGCTGTAGGAGCTGGCTTGCCAGCGAAGGCGTTATCCGCAGGGGCACTCGGCTCAGGGGCCTCTTCGCCGGCAAGCCGGCTCCTACGGATTCAGGCCCTGGGCGGGGGCGGCAGGCTCAGGCGAAAACGCGCGCCGCCCAGGGGCGAGGCTTCCACGGTCAGGGTGCCGTCCTGGGCTTCCAGGGCCCGGCGGCTGATGGCCAGGCCCAGGCCGAAGCCGCCGGTGGCGCGGTCGCGGCTGCGGTCCAGGCGGTAGAACGGCTCGAACACCCGCTCGCGCTCGTCGTCGGGAATGCCGATGCCGTCATCGTCGACCCAGATCTCGCAGCCGTCGTCGCTGACCAGCACCCCCACCTGGATGCGCTTCTCGCAATAACGGGTGGCATTGCGCAGCAGGTTCTGCAAGGCCCGGGCGGTCAGCCGTGGGTCCAGGGTGAAACGTTCCAAGGCACCGTGCAGCAGGACGTCGATGACGATATCCGACTCCAGCTCATCGTCGACACTGCCCAGGATGCTGTCGATGAACTCGTCCAGGGACACCTCGATCTGCTCCGGCAGGCACGCCGGGTTCTGCAGGCGGCTGTAGGACAGCAGCTCCAGTACCAGTTCATCCAGTTCGCGAATGTGCGCCACCAACCCTTGCAGGCGCTCGCGGCTGGCCGCCGGCAAATCGTCGGAGAGCGCCAGGGCCAGGCCGAAATCCAGCCGGGTCAGGGGCGTGCGCAGTTCGTGGGACACCGCGTTGAGCAGGTCACGCTGCTGGTTCAGGAGTTTTTCGATATCCCCGGCCATGGTGTCGAAGACATTGGCCAGGCTGCCGATGTTGGAACTGGCGGGCAGCTGGGTGCGCTCGCCCAGATGGCCCTTGCCGAAGCGTTCGGCGGTGCGCTTGAGGCGCTCCAGGTCACGCCAGTGCGGGCGCACCCAGAGCAGCAGGCAGGCCAGCAGCACGGCGACGATCAGGACATTGATGCTCCAGTACAGCAGGTTGACGTCCAGCGGGTCCGGCGGCACCACCAGCTTCACCGCCAGTTGCTCATCCAGCGGCGACACCGCCAGGGTGCGCCAGCCCCAATCGCCCAGGCGCACCACTTTCTCGCCGCGTTGCAGGCGCTCGCGCTCGTAATCGCTGAAATCCGGGTCGTCGATGCGCACCAGGGCCACCTGCAGCGGGTGGAACTCCTCGTCCATCTCCTTGACCAGGGTCGGCCACTGCTGCGCCGGCAAGGCGCGGAACTGCTTGACGATCAGGCTCTGCAGGCCCCGGGACTGGTCCAGGTTGTAGTCCAGGAAACGCTCGTGGAAAACCTTGATCACCAGGTCCGGGATCAGGTAGATCGCGGCGCTGAAGGCAATGATGGTGATCAGGTACAGACGGACCAGGATGCGCAGCATGGAATCAGCATTCCCACTCGGAACGGCTGAACAGGTAACCCTTGCCCCACACGGTCTTGATCTTGCGCGCCTCGCCGGCGTGATCGTCGAACTTGCGCCGCAGCTTGGAGATCGCCACGTCCACCGAACGATCGGTGCCGTTGAATTCGATGCCCCGCAGGCGCTGCAGGATCTGGTCGCGGCTCAGCACTTCACCGGCATGCCGGGCCAGCACCACCAGCAGGTTGTACTCGCCGCTGGACAGCTCCACCAACTGCTCGCGCCAGGTCACGGTGCGCTCCGACAGGTCGATGCACAGGTTGCCCATGAGGATCTGGTCGCTGGCGCTCTGCGGCTCGCTGAGGCTGCTGCGGCGCAACAGGGTACGGACCCGGGCCAGTAGCACTCGCGGTTCGCAAGGTTTTGTCACATAGTCGTCGGCGCCCATTTCCAGACCCAGCACCTGATCATGGCTATCATCCCGCGCGGTCAGCATCAGGATCGGCAGGGTCGCCGAGTCGGCGCGCAACAGGCGGCAGACTTGCAGGCCATCCAGGCCCGGCAGCATCAGGTCGAGGATCACCAGGTCCGGGGGGCTGGCCTTGGCCCGCTCCCGCACCTGGTCACCACGGCTGATCACGCTGACCTGATAGCCATTGCGTTCCAGGTAGCTGGCGATCAGTTCGGACAGCGCGGTGTCGTCTTCGACAAGAAGAATATTGGGCATGGAGAGCGATCTTTATTGAAGAAATACAGAATACCGGCGTTCTTTATAAGGCACCGGGCAAAACCAGCAAGGCGCCAAGGATATACAACCCTGGCCGCACCGGTGCGCAGGCTTCACACTTTTTCACACAGCACCTACACAGCTTCACAGCGGGCCTTGACCCATGCCCTTAGCATGCCGAGGTCATTATTGGGGTATCAGCATGTCGAATAAACTCTTTGCGCCATTCTGCCTGGTCGTTCTGGCAGCGGCGCTGAGCGCGTGTGGCAAGACCGAAGGCGAGCAGACGCCGCCACCGGCCAAGGTACGGATCGAAACCGTACAGAGCCAGGCCCTGTCCATCACCAGCGAACTGAGCGGGCGCATCGCCGCGCCACGGATCGCCGAAGTCCGCGCCCGGGTGGCCGGGGTGGTGCTGCAACGGACCTTCCGCGAAGGCTCCGACGTCAAGCAGGGCGAGGTCTTGTTCCGCATCGACCCGGCCCCGTTCAAGGCTGACCTGGACAGCGCCCAGGCCAGCCTGCGCAAGGCCGAGGCCACCGCCTTCCAGGCGCAGTTGCAGGAGCAGCGCTATTCCAAGCTGGTCGCCGACCAGGCCATCAGCGGCCAGGAATACGACAATGCCCGGGCTGCGGCACGCCAGGCCAGCGCCGACGTCGCCGCCAACCAGGCCGCGGTGCAGCGGGCCAAGCTCAACCTCGGCTATGCCACCGTCACCGCGCCGATTTCCGGCCGGGTCGGCCGCGCCCTGGTCACCGAAGGCGCGCTGGTGGGCCAGAACGAGACCACGCCGCTGGCGCTGATCCAGCAACTGGACCCGATCCACGCCGACCTGACCCAGTCCACCCGTGAACTCAACGACCTGCGCCGGGCCTTCCGCGCCGGCCAGTTGCAGCAGGTGGGCAAGGACCAGGCCAAGGCGACCCTGATCCAGGACGACGGCAGCCTCTACCCGCTGCCGGGCAAGCTGTTGTTCGCCGATATCAGCGTTGACCCGAGTACCGGGCAGATCATCCTGCGCAGCGAGTTCCCCAACCCGGACCTCGACCTGCTGCCCGGCAGTTTCGTGCGCGTGCGCCTGGAACAGGCGGTCAACCAGCAAGGCATCAGCGTGCCGCAGCGGGCCATCCAGCGCGACAGCGCCGGCATCGCCCAGGTGCTGCTGGTGGATGCGCAAAACAACGTGGTGCAGCACCCGGTGCAACTGGGTGGAGTGCAGAACGATCGCTGGATTGTCACCGAGGGCCTCAAGCCCGGTGACCGGGTGATTGTCGAAGGCCTGCAACACGCCCGCCCCGGCGAGCCGGTGGAAATCGACGCCAGCCCCCTTGCGCACGTCCAGAACCCTGGCCAGTAGGTAGTACACATGCCGCAATTCTTTATTGACCGCCCGGTATTCGCCTGGGTGGTCGCCTTCTTCATCCTGTTGGCCGGTGCCCTGGCGATCCCCCAACTGCCGGTGGCGCAATACCCCACCGTGGCCCCGCCGCAGATCGAGATCTACGCCGCCTACCCGGGCGCCTCGGCACAGACCCTGGACGAATCGGTGGTCAGCCTGATCGAGCAGGAGCTCAACGGTGCCGACCACCTGCTGTACTTCTCGTCCCAGAGCAGCCTCGGCAGCGCCACCATCACCGCCACCTTCCAGCCGGGTACCAACCCGGAACTGGCCCAGGTGGACGTGCAGAACCGTCTCAAGGCAGTGGAACCGCGCCTGCCCCAGGCGGTGACCCAGCAGGGCCTGCAGGTGGAGAAAGTCTCCGCCGGCTTCCTCTTGCTGATCACCCTGACCTCCAGTGACGGCCGCCTGAACGATGTCGCCCTCAGCGACTACCTGGCGCGCAACGTGATGAACGAGATCCGCCGCCTCGATGGCGTCGGCAAGGCCCAGTTGTACGGTGCCGAGCGGGCCATGCGGATCTGGCTCGACCCGCAGAAACTGATCGGTTTCAACCTGACCCCGGCCGACGTCAACGCCGCGGTGGCGGCGCAGAACGCCCAGGTTCCGGCCGGCAGCATCGGCGACCTGCCCAACCCCGCCAGCCAGGAAATCACCGCGACCATCCTGGTCAAGGGCCAGCTTTCCAGCCCTGAAGAGTTTGCCGATATCGTCCTGCGGGCCAACCCCGACGGCTCCACGGTACGCATCGGCGATGTGGCCCGGGTGGAAGTCGGCAGCCAGGAATACCAGTACGGCACCCGCCTGAACGGCAAGCCGTCCACCGCGGTGGGCGTGCAGTTGTCCCCCGGGGCCAACGCGTTGAATACCGCGACCCTGATCCGCGCCAAGATGGACGAGCTGTCGCGCTATTTCCCGGCCGGCGTGGAATACAAGATCCCCTACGACACCTCGCCCTTCGTCAAGGTCTCGATCACCAAGGTGCTCTACACCCTGGCCGAAGCCATGGTGCTGGTGTTCCTGGTGATGTTCCTGTTCCTGCAGAACATCCGCTACACCCTGATCCCCACCCTGGTGGTGCCCGTGGCCCTGATGGGCACCTTCGCCACCATGCTGGCCCTGGGGTTCTCGATCAACGTGCTAACCATGTTCGGCATGGTGCTGGCCATCGGCATCCTGGTGGACGATGCCATCGTGGTGGTGGAGAACGTCGAGCGGATCATGGCCTCCGAAGGCCTGTCGCCCAAGGAAGCCACGCGCAAGGCGATGCAGCAGATCACCGGGGCCATCATCGGCATCACCCTGGTGCTGGTAGCGGTGTTCATCCCCATGGCCTTCATGCCCGGCTCGGTGGGGGTGATCTACCAGCAGTTCTCGCTGTCCATGGCCACCTCGATCCTGTTCTCGGCGTTCCTCGCCCTGACCCTGACCCCGGCCCTGTGCGCCACCCTGCTCAAGCCCATCGCGGCGGGCGAACACCATGAACGCACGGGGTTCTTCGGCTGGTTCAACCGGCGCTTCGAACGCCTGAGCGACAGCTATCAGGGCGGCGTGACCTATGCGCTCAAGCGTACCGGCCGCTACCTGCTGATCTACCTGGCGCTGCTGGCGATCATGGCGCTGCTGTTCAGCCGCCTGCCCTCCTCCTTCCTGCCCGTGGAGGACCAGGGCTACACCATCACCGACATCCAGCTGCCACCTGGTGCCAGCCAGAACCGCACGATCAAGGTGGTGGAGCAGATCGAAGCGCACAACGCCAGCGAACCGGGAGTCGGCGACAGCACCATCATTCTCGGCTTCAGCTTCTCGGGTAACGGGCAGAACGCCGCGCTGGCCTTCACCACGCTCAAGGACTGGTCGCAACGGGGCAGCGAGGATTCGGCGATGTCCATCGCCGACCGCGCCAACGCCGCCCTCGGCGCGATCAAGGATGCTGTGGTGTACGCCGTGCTGCCGCCGCCGATCGATGGCCTGGGCACCTCCAGCGGCTTTGAGTTCCGCCTGCAGGACCGTGGCGGCGTCGGCCACGCGGCCCTGATGCAGGCTCGGGACGAGCTGCTCAAGGCCACGGAAAAGAGCCCGATCCTGGCCAACGTCCGGGAAAGTGCCCTGGCCGAAGCGCCGCAGGTGCAACTGGAAGTCGACCGCAAGCAGGCCAACGCCCTGGGCGTGTCCTTTGCCGATATCGGCAGCCTGCTGTCCACCGCCCTGGGGTCGTCCTACGTCAACGACTTCCCCAACCAGGGGCGGATGCAGCGGGTGGTGATCCAGGCCGAAGGCGACCAGCGCAGCCAGGTCGAAGACTTGCTGCGCCTGAACGTGCGCAACAGCGCCGGCAAGATGGTGCCGCTGTCGGCCTTCGTCCGCGCCAGCTGGAGCCTGGGCCCTGCGCAACTGACCCGCTACAACGGCTACCCGGCCATTGCCGTCTCCGGCGAGCCGGCCCCTGGCCACAGTACCGGTGAAGCCATGCAGGAAATCGAACGGCTGGTGGCGCAGTTGCCCACCGGGCTGGGCCTGGAATGGACCGGCCTGTCACTCCAGGAACGGCTGTCCGGCAGCCAGGCGCCGATGCTGCTGGGCCTGTCGCTGCTGATCGTGTTCCTGTGCCTGGCGGCGCTCTACGAGAGCTGGTCGATTCCCACCTCGGTGCTGCTGGTGGTGCCCCTGGGGGTACTGGGCGCAGTGCTGGCGGTGAGCCTGCGCGGCATGCCCAACGACGTGTTCTTCAAGGTCGGCCTGATCACCATCATCGGCCTGTCAGCGAAGAACGCGATCCTGATCATCGAGTTCGCCAAGAGCCTGTACGACGAAGGCCATGATCTGATCGATGCCACGGTGCAGGCTGCACGCCTGCGCCTGCGCCCCATCGTCATGACCTCGCTGGCGTTCATCCTCGGCGTGGTGCCCCTGGCCATCGCCACCGGCGCCAGCTCCGCCAGCCAGCAGGCGATCGGTACCGGGGTGATCGGCGGCATGATCACCGCAACCCTGGCAGTGATCTTCGTGCCGGTGTTCTTCGTGGTGGTGATGAAACTGGTGAAACGCGGTTCGTCCAAGGACTGACATCGCTGCATGGGGCCCCGGTTCCGGGGCTCCTTCTTCTCTTGCCCCCTCTTCTCGTCTCAGGCCGCCATGGCCGGGCATACCCGTGCCTGTGGGCAATCCAGGGCGAAAGGCCCGGGAAAGGCCGCAGCGGATTTGCCCGGTGGATTGCCCGCCAGCAGCGCCGGAGCCTTGGCCGCCTGGCTGTGATGGGCGATCTGGTGATTGCATTCGATGGCCCGCGCCAATGCTCCGGCCGAGCCCTGGCCCAGCCCCAGCAGGCTGGTGCCATTGGTGAAGAACGCGAGGAAGGCGGTGATCATCAGACGGCGCCCTTTCATGGCCGTCTCCCCGCTTCGGCATGGAGTACCGGGCTCTGGCCGCTTGCCGCGCCGGAATCAATCAACGCAGCGCTCGGCAGGCCCGCAGCCAGGCTGGCCCAGAGCATCAGAAGCAGATAAAGCCCCAGCGCCAGGTAGGCGCCGTGCTTGGCGGAACTGAGGATCGAACGGGCCATGGTGATCTCCTGAGGCGTTTTCGTGCCCAGAGGATCTATCAATCAAACGCCAGTAAAAAGACGTTTATATCCATAGCCATCATCAATTTTCTTGATGCTTTAAACTCGCGTCTCAGTCCTGCAACAGGCTGGTCAGACGCTCGCGGGAAGTCTCCGGCTCGCCTTCGACAGGCTGGGCAGAGGACAGGATGGGGGTGGAGTAGAGCAACAGCAGAACCACGGTCAGACGCATCACCATGCTATCGATCCTTGCTCGGGAAAGAGTCAATAATTCAGCGTCAAATTTAAACACATGGCTATATGACACTACCAAGCAAAATTTGCCTGGCGGGAAGAATAAGTCGCAAACAGGTGATGCAGGAGCGACATCACTGCTTCAGTGACTTCGCTCCTGCATACCTTGGGTTTGCTGCTTGCGGGGTGATCCGGAGCACTCATTGCTGGGCTTTGTGATCCAGGGCGGCGTAGAAGTTGGCGCTTTGTTGCAGGTACTTCTGGGTGTAGGTGTTGGTGCTGGATTTCTTCTGGCTGATTTCCACGCTGGCGCTGGCAGGCAGTGCCACGGTGGCGGAAATGGCGGAGGCTGCGATCACGGAGAAGAGATTGAAGTTCATGGCGGTAACCCTCGTATTCAGTTGGCTTGCTTGCCCGTGTGGGCCGTGAAGCAAACTTACTCCCGAGGGTTGGCGGGAAAAAATTCTTTGCGGCAGTAGCCATTATCAGCGTCGTTAATAGAAGGAGTCAGGCCCCGGATGCCGGGGCCTGCGGTCTATTGACGCACCAGGAATTTGATATCGCTGGGGGAATCGAACGGCAGTTTCTGCACGGTCTTGCCCAGGAAACCGGTCTTGGCGTCGCGCTCGATCACCACGATCTCGTTGCTTTTCTGGTTGCCGATCAGCACATAGCGGTTGCTCGGGTCGAGGCTGAACTCCCGTGGGTGATCGCCTTCCACCGAACGCCGCTGGATTTCCTTGAGCTGGCCATTGGCCGGGTCGATGGCAAACACCAGCAACTGGTTGGCGGTGCCCCGGTTGCTGACATACAGGTACTGGCCGTCCTTGGAAGCATGCAAGGCCGCGGCGGCCTTTTTCTCCTTGGAGCCGTTGGCCGCCAGGTCGAGCATCTGACGCTGAGTCAGCTTGCCGTCCTGGTAGTCGAACACCGCCAGTTGAGCGCTCATTTCCATGGTCAGGTAGGCATGCTTGCCATCGGCGCTGAACAGCAGGTGCCGCGGGCCGCTGCCCGGCGGCAGCTGGACGAAGGCCGGGTCGGCCGGGCTCAGCGGGTGTTCCGCATTGGCCTTGGGGTCATAGCGATAGACGAAGATCTTGTCCGCACCCAGGTCGTTGGCGAACAGGAACTTGCCGTCCGGGGACGGCACCGACGAATGCACGTGGGCCGATTGTTGGCGCTCGGGGTCGACCCGGCTGGCCGGATGACTGGTGAGCTGCACCACCGGCGACAGATGACCGTCATCGCTGACCGGCACCACCGCCAGGCTGCCGCCCGGATCCACATCCACCGAATAGTTGCTGACGAACAGGTAGTTGCCGTCGGCACTCAGGCTGGAATGGGTGGGCTCGTTACCCTGGCTCTGCACCTGGTTGATCAGGCTCAGTTGATGGGTTTTCGGCGCCAGGCTGTAGCTGCTGACACGACCGATGGGGTCGGCCTGCCCCGGGCTGTTCTCATTCACCGCGAAGACGAACTTGAGGTCCTTGGACAAGGTCAGCCAGGACGGGTTGGAGCTCTTCACCACCTGCAGCGGCTTGGGGTCGATTTGGCCGGTGCGCTCATTGAATTGCAGGCGGTACAGACCCTGGCTCTGGCCCTGGGTATAGGACCCCACCAGCAGCTCATGGGTTTCGGTGGCCGGCGCGGCCTGGACCGCCATGGCACCGACACTGCCGGCCATCAACAGGGGCCAGAAATTACGCATCTTCATGTTCACCTTCCTCTTCGTCGCGGGCACTGAACGCGCTCATGCACACCAGGCGGTGCTCACCGGAGTCGCCTGCCAGGGTCCAGCTCTGCAAGTCCTGGTCGAAGGTCGCGGCCTGGACCTGGGCCAGGGTAAAGCTCCAGCGCTTGGCCGCGCGGCCGTCCATGCACTCGATCAGCAGGCGCTGCTCGTCGAGGGTGAAATCGAAAGCGTGCAGGCCGTCGATTTCCAGCATGTCGCAGGCTTCAAGGGCGCAGATCAAGGTGTCGGTAGCAGCGGTCATAGCGATCAGTCATCAGATGGAAAGGCGCAATGATAGCTGATTGGCGCTGCCGGGTTGGGCCAGCATTGCGCCGCGCAAGCGACTGCCCCGGATACATCCTCCGACAGGCACTGCCGGGGCCGCCCGGTTCTTCAGCACCACCCGCTTTCCCCTCGGAACACCGGGCATGAAAAAGCCGCACCCGAGGGTGCGGCTGAGTACTCATGCAACGGGATCAGTGGGCGAACAGCGAGTTGCCCTTCTGCCCCGCGAGCTTCTCCGGCTTGATCAGGAACCGCGCCAGGGCCGGCAGCAGCCACAGGGCACCGAACATGTTCCACAGCAGCATGAAGGTCAGCATCAGGCCCATGTCGGCCTGGAACTTGATGGCCGAGAAGATCCAGGTGCACACGCCGATGGCCAGGCACAGGCCGGTGAACAGCACGGCCTTGCCGGTGGAGCGCAGGGTCTGGTAGTAGGCCTCCTGCAGCGGCAGGCCGGCCCGCAGGAAGCTCTCCAGGCGGCTGTAGATATAGATGCCGTAGTCCACGCCGATGCCCACCCCCAGCGCCACCACCGGCAGGGTCGCCACCTTGACCCCGATGCCCATGAAGGCCATCAGCGCGTTGCCCAGCACCGACGTCAGCACCAGTGGCAGGACGATGCACAGGGTCGCCGCCCAGGAGCGGAAGGTGATCATGCACATGCCGGCCACGCAGATGTAGACCAGGATCAGGATGGTCAGCTCGGACTCCTTGATCACCTCGTTGGTCGCGGCCTCGATCCCGGCGTTGCCGGCAGCGAGAATGAACTCCAGGCCGTCCTTGTTGTGCTGCGTGGCGAACTCCTGCACCGCATGCACCGCACGGTCCAGGGTCGCGGCCTTGTGGTCGTTGAGGAACACCAGCACCGGCGCCAGGGAGCAGTTGTTGTTGTACAGACCGTCGGCCCGGGCAATGGAGTTGTTCAGCACGTCAGGGTTGCGCGACAGGGTTTCCCACTTCAGGTTGCCCTCGTTCATGCCCTTGATCATCTGCTTGGAGACGGTCACCAGGGAAATCGCCGACTGCACTCCCTCGGTGTTCTGCATCTTCCACATCAACTCGTCGATCGGCGCCATGGCCTCATAGCGCGAGCAGCCTTCGGCCGCGGTCTTGACCATCACCACCAGCACGTCGGAACTGGTGGAGTAGTTGCTGATGATGAAGTTGTTGTCCTTGTTGTAGCGCGAATCGGGACGCAGCTCCGGGGCGCCCTGGTCGAGGTCGCCGATCTTCAGGTTCTGGCTGTACCAGAGGCCGCCGGCAAAGGCCACCAGGGCCAGGGCGATGGAAATCGGCGCGACTTTGGGGCTGGCGAAGTTAGACAGCAGGCGCCAGAACGGATGCTCGCGGGAAGCGTCCTTCTTGCTGCGCTCGATGGCGCGCTTGCTGATGCCGACGTAGGAAATCGCCACCGGCAGCAGGATCAGGTTGGTGAACACGATCACCGCCACACCGATGGAGGCACCGATGGCCAGCTCGCGGATCACCCCGATATCGATGATCAGCAAGGTGATGAAGCCCACGGCGTCGGCGAGGATCGCAATCATCCCCGGCAGGAACAGCTGGCGGAAGGTGCGCCGCGCCGCGGTCAGGGCGTTGTCGGCATCACTGGACTGCAAGGCGATGCCGTTGATCTTCTGCACCCCGTGGGAAATGCCGATAGCGAAGATCAGGAACGGCACCAGCATTGAATACGGGTCCAGGCCAAAACCGAAGGCGTGCATCAGGCCCAGTTGCCAGACCACCGCCACCAGGGTGGTGATCAATACCGCGATGGTGCTGCGGATGCACCAGGTGAACCAGTACAGCAGCACCAGGGTGATGATGAAGGCCACGCCGAAGAACATCACCACCATGATCAGGCCGTCGATCAGGTCGCCGACCTTCTTGGCGAAGCCGACGATGTGGATCTTCACATTGGGGTTCTGCGCCTCGAACTTGTCGCGGATCTTCTCTTCCAACTGGTGGGAGAATTTCTGGTAGTCCAGGGCTAGCAGCTTGCCCTGGTCCTGCGGGTCCGGGTAGGACTCCAGCAGCGGGATATCGACGATGCTGGACTTGAAGTCGTTGGCCACCAGGCGCCCGACCTGGCCGGACTTGAGCACGTTGTTGCGCAGCTGTTCGAGGCTGTCGGCCGAACCGTTGTAGCTCTGGGGAATCACCTCGCCGCCGGCGAAGCCCTCTTCGGTCACTTCGGTCCAGCGCACGCTGGGGCTCCACAGCGACTTGAGCCCGGAGCGATCGACGCCGGAGATGTAGAACACCTCGTCGTTGATCTGCCGCAGGGTTTCCATGTAGTCCTTGGTGAAGATGTCGCCGTCGCGGGCCTCCACCGAGATGCGCACGGTGTTGCCCAGGTTGGCCAGGTCGTTGCGGTGCTCCATCATCCGCTCGATGAATGGGTGCTTGAGCGGGATCATCTTCTCGAAGCTGGTGGACGGCCGGATCAGGGTCGCCTGCCAGAACAGGAAAGCGCTGACCAGCAAGCAGATGAAGATCACTGCCGGGCGGTTATTGAAAATCAGGCGCTCAAGAAAGTTCGCCTTGTCCTGGTGATGACTGCTCATGGAATTCCCCACCTTCTTATTATGTGCCCGGCTTATTGGCCGAGTTCAGCGCCCGTTGCTGCAGAAACCCGTACACCGCCCTGCCCGGCCAGGATCAGGTCGCCGTTGCCGGCAGCGGTGACCGCCGACAGCGAGATGCGGTCCGCACGGTTGAATACGCTGAAGGTCTGGCCGTGGTCGGTGCTGCGGATCACGCTGCCGCCGTTGCCGACGATCACCAGCGAGCCATCGTCCAGCAGGGTCGCCCCCGACAGGCCGAACTCCAGGGCGCCACGGGCGGCGTTCAACTCCACCTGTTCCCAGGTGCTGCCGAAATCCGTGGAGCGGTAGAGATTGCCGCGCAGGCCATAGACCAGCAGAGTGGCCGGCTGGCCGGTGCCGATCACGCCGAACAAGGAGCCTTCATAGGGGCCTTCGAGGCGCTCCCAGGTCTGCCCGTCATCGGCGGAGCGGAACATGCTGCCCTGCTCGCCGACAATGAACAGCCCGGAATCCTTGACCTGGGCAATGGCGTTGAGGTGGAACTGGTCCTCGTTGTCGAGGCGGTCGCTGACGTCCTCCCAATGCTGGCCGCCATCGCTGGTTTCCAGCAGGGCCCCGTAGGCGCCCACGGCGTAGCCGGTCTGGGTGTCCTTGAACCATACATCGAGCAAGGGCGCCTCGCGCTTGAGGTCCTGGAACTGCCGGGTCCAGGTGGCACCGCCGTCGCTGCTGGCCAGGAGCTGGGCATCGTGGCCCACCGCCCAGCCGCGCTTATCATCGACGAAGTACACCGCCGTCAGCAGTTGCCGGGTCGGCACCTTGGCCTGGACCCAGGTCTGGCCCTGGTCGTCGGAATAGAGAATGTGCCCGCGATCGCCCACCGCCACCAGGCGCTTGCCGGCGTGGACCACATCGAGCATCAGGCTTTTCGCCGCCTTGGGCGATTCGATGGAATAGACAGAATCCGCTGCAGTGGCAGCGGCCAGGACTGGCGTCGACAGCGTCACGACGCCCAACAGCGAGAGCGCTGTAGCCAACAGTGCGAACGTGCGCAGCGCCGGCGGGCGGCCAACAACCACACCCATGACAGGCTCACTCATAGACCATTCCCCCATTATTATTGTCAGGTCATTCAACCTCTCAGGGCGCCTTGAGGGGGCTGCGCAGGCCTGGGCGATCATGACGATCGTCCTGGAAACTGCAATCTAGAGCCCCTTCGGCTGCGGGCTATCCTATCGGGCTTTGGAAAGGTCTGACAATCGACGCCACGTTATCTTTTGTTAACCATCAGCCCCTGCCAAAACCCTGCATGATCGGCCATTCGCAAGACTGATGGATGTGTCTAGGCCGCGTCTGCGCGACAGTGGGACAAAGCCTGATCCAGGACAGGGGCCGACACTCCCCGGCCGGGGCTATGATGAGCCGGACAGACTTCAGGACAGAGCCATGATTGCCATACGCGAGGCGTGGAAAGCCGGATTGCTGGGACGTGCGCACTGGGGCCGCAACCTGGTGTCCGGGGTGATTGTCGCAGTGGTGGCGCTGCCCCTGGCCATGGCCTTCGCCATCGCCTCCGGGGTCAAGCCCGAACAGGGCATCTACACCGCCATCGTCGGCGGCCTGCTGGTGTCGCTGTTCGGCGGCAGCCGGGTGCAGATCGCCGGGCCCACCGGGGCCTTTATCGTGATCCTTGCCGGGGTCACCGCCCAATACGGAGTGGATGGCCTGCAACTGGCGACCCTGATGGCCGGGCTGATCCTGTTCCTGCTGGGCATCAGCCGCCTGGGTGCCCTGATCAAGTTCATCCCGGACCCGGTGATCCTGGGCTTCACCGCCGGTATCGGGGTAATCATCTGGGTCAGCCAGTGGAAGGATTTCTTCGGCCTGCCCGCGGTCAGCGGCGAGCACTTTCATCAGAAACTCTGGCACCTGCTGCAAGCCCTGCCCCAACTGCACCTGAGCACCACCCTGCTGGCCCTGCTGAGCCTGGCGCTGCTGCTATGGGTGCCGCGCATCCCCCAGCTCAAGCGCCTGCCGGCCCCCCTGCTGGCCATGACCCTGGCCACGGCCTTGCAGTCGCTGTTCCAGTTCCAGGGCGTGGCCACCATTGGCAGTGCCTTCGGCGGCATTCCCCAGGGCTTGCCGGCGTTGCAGTTTCCAGAGGTCAGCCTGCCGCGGATCCTGGACCTGATCGGCCCGGCTTTCGCCATCGCCATGCTCGGGGCCATCGAATCGCTGCTGTCGGCGGTGGTGGCCGATGGCATGGCTGGCACCCGCCATGACTCCAACCAGGAACTGATGGGCCAGGGCATCGCCAACCTGGTCACCCCGCTGTTCGGCGGTTTCGCCGCCACCGGCGCCATTGCCCGTACCGCCACCAATATCCGCAACGGCGGCAGCAGCCCGCTGGCGGGTATCGTCCATGCCCTGGTGCTGCTGCTGATCATCCTGTTCCTGGCGCCGCTGGCAGCGAACATTCCGCTGTGCGCCCTGGCGGCGATCCTGTTCGTGGTGGCCTACAACATGAGCGAGCTGCACCACTTCAAGCGCATGCTGCAACGGGCCCCCCGGGCCGATGTGGCGATCCTGCTGTGCACCTTTGTGCTGACCGTGTTCAGCGACCTGGTGATCGCGGTGAACATCGGCGTGGTCCTGGCCATGCTGCATTTTCTGCGGCGCATGGCCTCCTCGGTGGAAGTGCAACAAGTGGTGGAACAGGATCTGCAGCAGGAACTGCACCACAGTGGCCAGCAGCACCTGCCACCGGGCGTGCTGATCTACACCATCGAAGGGCCGTTGTTCTTTGGCGCCGCGGAGACCTTCGAACGGGCCCTGGCCCAGACCCACAGCGACCCGCAGGTGCTGATCATCCGCCTCAAGCATGTGCCGTTCATGGACATTACCGGGCTGCAGACCCTGGAAGAAGTGATAGGCCAGCTGCACAAGCGCGCGATTGTGGTGAAGCTGTGCGAAGCCAACCTCAAGGTGCACGGCAAGCTGGAGCGGGTCGGCATCCTGCACGCCATCG
Source organism: Pseudomonas sp. GW823-FHT02C05 (assembly GCF_058797595.1). NCBI lineage: Bacteria > Pseudomonadati > Pseudomonadota > Gammaproteobacteria > Pseudomonadales > Pseudomonadaceae > Pseudomonas > Pseudomonas sp. GW823-FHT02C05. The sequence continues at coordinate 1,473,148 of NZ_JBXAJU010000001.1, forward strand.
GCGCGCAGAACTATCACCGCGACTTGAGCGAAGCGCTACAGAGCCAAATCCCCCCTGCCTCCCCACCACCACCGCTCGCGTAGGAGCTGGCTTGCCAGCGAAGGCAATGCCGAGGGCCGTACAAGCCTTGAGGGCCTCTTCGCCGGCAAGCCGGCTCCTACGGGGGGATATGCGGTGGCTTGGGTCCGTAGGAGCTGGCTTGCCAGCGAAGGCGATGCCGGGGGCGATACAAGCCTCAGGCGAGGCTTTTGCTCACCACCTCGAACACATCGCTGGACAGCTCGCCGGAGGCGCGGATGCGCTCCAGTTCGCCTTTCATCAGTGCCTGGCGGGCACTGTCGTATTTGCGCCAGCGGGTCAGCGGCGCCAGTTGCCGCGAGGCAATCTGCGGGTTGAAGCCGTTGAGCTGGATCACCAGGTCCGCCAGGAAGCGATAGCCCGAACCATCGGCGGCGTGGAAGTTGATCAGGTTCTGCCCGGCAAACGCCCCCACCAGCGCCCGCACCTTGTTCGGGTTCTTGATGTTGAACGCCGGGTGCTGCATCAGTGCCTTGACCCGCTCCAGGCCACCGGGCAACGGGCTGCCGGCCTGCACGCTGAACCACTGGTCCATGACCAGGGCGTTGTCCTTGAAGTTCTCGGCGAATACTTCTAGGGCCTTGGCCTTCTCGGCCTCGAACGGCGAGTTGACCAGCACTGCCAGGGCGGTCAGGCGCTCGGTCATGTTGTCGGCGCTGTCGAACTGTTCGATGGCCGCAGCCAGTACCTCGGGCTTGTGGGTCAGCATCAGGTACGACAGGGCGATGTTCTGCAGCGCGCGACGGGCAAAATGCTCGGACTCGGCCACGTAGGCGGTGGCCTTGGACACCTGCCGATTGGCCTGATAGCGCTTCCACAGGGCATCGAACAGACTGTCAGCCAGTTGCTGACGGGCAAACTCGCGAGCCGCGTGGATCGCCTCGACATCCGCCACTTCGCTGATCTCGGTGAGGTAGGCCTCGCCCGGCAGGGACAGCATTTCGGCGACCATGGCCTGATCCAGGCTGTCATCGGCGAGCACAGTGCCCAGGGCAGCCACCAGACGTTCGTCCATCACCAGCGCCCGGCCCTGTTGGTGCTGGGCGATCAGTTCCTGCAACACCTGCACCGACAATTGCTGGCCGGCGTCCCAGCGGTTGAAACCGTCGCTGTCGTGCTGCATGAGGAACATCAGCTGGTCACGGTTGTAGGGGAAGCTCAGCTTCACCGGAGCCGAGAAACCCCGCAGCAGCGAGGGCAGCGGGTGTTCGGCGATGTCGACGAAGGTAAAGGTCTGCTCGGCCTCGGTCACCGACAACACGCGGGACGAGCCCTGGGCGGCGGCTTCACCAGCCAGGCGCAAGGCCATGTCGGCACCGGTGCTATCGAGCAGGCCCAGGGCCACCGGAATCACGAACGGCAGTTTCTCGACCTTGTCCGGGGTTTGCGGGCAGCTCTGGCGGAAGGTCAGGCTGTAGGTTTTCGCCGCTGCGTCGTAGGACTCGCTGACCGCCAGCCGCGGCGTACCGGCCTGGCTGTACCAGCGCTTGAACTGGGTCAGATCGACGCCGTTGGCGTCTTCCATGGCCTTGACGAAGTCGTCGCAGGTCACGGCCTGGCCGTCATGGCGCTCAAAGTACAGGTCGCTGCCCTTGCGGAAGCCTTCGGCGCCGAGCAAGGTGTGGATCATGCCGACAACTTCCGAACCCTTTTCGTACACGGTCAGGGTGTAGAAGTTGGAGATCTCGATAAAGCTTTCCGGACGCACGGCGTGGGCCATGGGGCCGGCGTCTTCGGCGAACTGGTGGGTCCGCAGGTACGCCACGTCCTGGATGCGCTTGACCGTGGCCGAGTTCATGTCCGCGGAGAAACCGGCGTCGCGGAACACTGTGAAACCTTCCTTGAGCGACAGCTGGAACCAGTCGCGGCAGGTCACCCGGTTGCCCGACCAGTTATGGAAGTATTCGTGGGCAACGATGGCCTCGACCCGCTGGTGCGCGGCGTCGGTGGCGGTTTCGGCACGGGCCAGCACGGCGCTGGAGTTGAAGATGTTCAGGCCCTTGTTTTCCATGGCGCCCATGTTGAAGTCGTTGACCGCGACGATCATGAAGATGTCCAGGTCGTACTCGCGGCCATAGGTCTCTTCGTCCCAGCGCATGGACTTCTTGAGGCTGTTCATCGCGTGCTGGCACTTGTCGATGTTTTCCGGCTCGACATAGATGCGCAGCGCCACGTCGCGACCGCTCTGGGTGCGGAAGCTGTCTTCCACGCACCACAGGTCTCCGGCCACCAGGGCGAACAGGTAGGCCGGTTTCATGAACGGGTCTTCCCAGGTCGCCCAGTGCCGGCCGTCTTCTCCCGGGCCGCTGGCGATCGGGTTGCCGTTGGACAGCAGCACCGGGTAGCTGTGCTGCTCGGCGACCACGGTGGTGGTGAACTTGCTCATCACGTCCGGGCGGTCGAGGTAATAGGTGATCTTGCGAAAGCCCTCGGCCTCGCACTGGGTGCAGAACATGCCACTGGACTTGTACAGGCCTTCCAGGGCGGTGTTGCTTTCCGGGTGGATCTTCACGCTGGTGTCCAGGGTGAAGCTGGCGCTGGTGGGGTGCAGGGTCAGGTGGCTGTCGTCCAGCTGGTAGTCGCTGGCACTCAGGGCCTGATCGGACAGGCTCACCGACAGCAGTTCCAGTTGCTGGCCGTCCAGCACCAGGGGCGGCAGGCCGGCGCCCCGGGCCGGGTTGCGACGCATCACCAGCTGCGCATGGACCAGGCTGTGGTCCTCGAACAACTCGAAGGTCAGGTGGGTCTCGTCGATCAGGTACTCGGGGGCCTGATAGTCCTTCAGGTAGATCATCTTCGGTTGGTCGGTGCGCATGGCGAATTCCTTCTACTGATGCACGGCGAGCTGGTACGCCGTGTATTTGCGAATGTTGATCACGCCGGTGTCGAAGATCAGGTACTGGCCCTTGATCCCCAGCAACGTGCCTTCGGCGATCGGATTCTTGTCCAGGTTGAAGCTGACGATCTTGGTCGGGTACTCCACGACCGGATAGCGGATTTCCAGAGGCTCGATATCGGTCACCGGCTGGATCGCCTGCAGGCCAAAACGCTCCTGCAGGGCCAACAGGCCCTCGGCGCAGGCGGCGAACAGCTGCTCGCGCACTGCCACCAGGTCCACCGCCTGGGCATCACCCTTGAGCAAGGCGCGCCAGTTGGTCTTGTCGGCCACCTGGGAACGGAACAGGTCTTCGACGAAGCCCGATTGCTGGCGGGTCGCCACGCGCATGATCGGCAGCGCCTGGCTGGCCCCCTGGTCGAGCCAGCGGGTCGGCAGTTGGGTGGCGCGGGTGATGCCGACCTTGATCCCCGACGAGTTGGCCAGGTAGACCACGTGGTCGGTCATGCAGAACTGCTCGCCCCATGACGGATCGCGGCAAGTACCGGCGTCGTAGTGGCAGCGTTCCGGGCTCATGATGCAGATATCGCACTGGGCCAGCTTGGTCATGCACGGATAGCAGTAGCCCTGGCTGAAGCTGGTCTTGGTCTTGCGCCCGCAATGGCTGCAATGGATCGCACCCAGGTATTCCAGGCGCACTGTGGTGCCGATCAAGGGGTTGACCGGTACCTCGCTGTCGCCCAGGCGAAAAGCGTATTCAACGTTCGACCCGTCAAGGCGCGCCGACATTTTACTGATGGAACCGCGGCCAATCTCGATCAATGGATGGCATCCGACTTGAACAGGATGTTCGGCACCGGCGCCGACTTCGAGGCGCATTCCTGCGGGCCCATGTAGCCGGTACGTTGATCCTCGGGCAGATTTTGCATTTCCCAGGCGATCATCGCCTGCAGGGACAGTTCACGCTGTTCGGCGGTGAGCTTGCGGCCATCGGACCATTTGCCGATCTCTACCGCCAGTTTCAGGCTCTGGTAGATCTCGGGGGTGATGTTTTCGATCATTTCAACAAAGGACGACATACAAGACTCCAGCGTTTAAAGGGCCCGTCGGCGGCTGTACAAGCCGCCCAACAGGCCGGTGAGGCATCCGATAAGCAACCCGCCAACGTGGGCGGCGTTGGCGATTTCACCGAAACCGATCATCGAGACCAGCCCGGACAGGCACAGCAGCAGCCACACCAGCATCATCACCAGCACGCCCCGGGGCAGGCGGTAGATGGGGTTGGGGGCCAGCAATTGATAGATCCAGCAATGTCCGAGCAGGCCGTAGAGCACCCCGGACAGGCCGCCGAACAGGGTCGGCCCGCTGAAGTAGTACTGCGCGTAATTCGACACCAGGCTGAACAGCAGGGTCAGGCCCAGCAGGTTGATGCCGCCCTGGCGCATTTCGATGCGCCGCCCCAGCTCCCAGTACCACATGCCGTTCATGGCGATATGCAGGAAGCCGAAGTGGATCAGCATCGGCGTCACCAGGCGCCACCACTGCCCCGCTGCCAGGCTGTCGGCCAGGGAGCTGAACTGGATGTAGTCGCCAACCACGCGGAACTCGAGGAAGGTGAACCAGCTCAGGGTCTGCAGGTTGTCGCCGAGCAAGGTGATACCGCATACCGCCAGGCTCAAGAGCAGGATCAGCGCGGTGACCGGGCTGCTGCGCAGTTGCTGGACGAAGCCGGCGCGCGCCGGGGCACTGGCCTGGGGAATGTCCAGTTGCTGATCGGGGTCGCCCTGGGGAAAGCGCTGGTACAGGCCACGCACGTCCTCGCTGATGGATTCCGGCACCCAGAGCACCTGCTCCCCCGCCTCCTCGCTGACCCGGTGAGGCACCTGCATGCGTTGCAGCAGCTTGACGAAGCCGCTCAGGTCCGTCGCCAGGGGCAGGCGCAATACCGCTACCGCACTCATCGCACTACCTCGGGCCGTTCAACGTCGACCCAGACAAATTTATTCGGATCCAGGCGGGTTTCCTGGTCCAGCCGATACGCGGCGAGCTTGCCGTAGAGCACCGCGCTGTAGTCCAGGCACGCCAGGTTGGGACGGATCGGCGCCGGCTTGCCGCTGCGCCAGTAGTGCCCGACGAACAGCATCGGCTCCTCGGCGCCATAACGCAGCAGGCTGTTCTTCTCGGCCGGGGACAACGGCGTGCGGGCCACAGGCTCGGGCAAGGCGTCGGGCTGGAACACGATGTCGCCGTAGGTCTGCGGGTCGTCTTCCCAGAACTTGGTACGGAAGAAGGCGCGGGTCAGGCCGTCGCCGCTGGTCATGGTCAGGCCATGGGGCAGGCGCATGTCGGTGCCCCGCAGCAAACGGTCGAAGGCGGTACAGGCAAAGCTGTCGGGAACGGCCGCGGACTGCAGGAACTCGCGGTCGATGCAGCCGTTGGGGTACTGCTGGCGCAGCGGCGCGATCAGGCCCGCATCCCAGCAGGCGTGCACCACGCGAAAGCGCCCGGCGTCGACGAACAGCGGCAACTCATAGAACCACTGCAGGAAATCGTGCCAGTCACCCGGGTGCTGTTCGAACTGGGTCAGGGTCTCGTGGATCAGCCGGGCATGGCGCGGGGTGTGCTCGCGCACGAACTGCTTGCCGCTGCCTTCGGCCGCCGGAGTGCTCCAGCCCAGGGCATTGAACTCGTGGTTGCCCATGATGCACAGGGCCTGACCGGCCTCGACCATGTCGTGGACAATGTGCAGGGACTCACGGATACGCGGGCCGCGGTCGATGATATCGCCGAGGAACACTGCCATGCGCGACGGGTGCCGCCAGACGCCGGCCTGCTTGTGATAACCGAGCCGATCCAGCAAGTGCTCCAGGGTCAGGGCGCAACCGTGCACGTCACCGATCAGGTCGTAGCTACGCGCGGGATCGAGCATCAGTCGCCTCCACCGCCCAGCCGGCTGCCCCAGCCGAGTTTGGTCCGGCAGACCTCGTAGTAGTTGTGGTCCAGCGGGTGGATCAGGCGCAGTTTCTGCGCCTTCTTGCTGACCGTGATGGTGTCGCCCGGGGCACAGGTGAAATGGTTCTGCCCGTCACAGGAAACTTGCGGATAGATCTGCATATCTTTGGACACGACGATTTTCAGCTCGCTGTTGCCATCGACCACGATCGGTCTTCCCGACAAGGTATGGGGGTACATCGGCACAATCACAATGGCATCCAGCTTGGGATGCATGATCGGCCCGCCGGCGGACAGGGCGTAGGCCGTGGAACCGGTGGGTGTGGCGACGATCAGGCCGTCGGCCTTCTGGCTGCAGACGAACTGGCCGTCGATGTAGATCTCGAACTCGATCATCCGCGTCGACTTGCCCGGGTGCAGCACCACATCGTTCAGCGCATCGCCCTGGCCGATGGCCTCGGCATGGCGGCGCACCTCGGCCTGCAGCAGGAAGCGGTTCTCTACCAGGTAGTGGCCGTCCAGCACCTCGGCGACCTTGACCTCCAGCTCGTCGGGGCGGATGTCGGTGAGAAAGCCCAGGCTGCCGCGGTTGATCCCCAGCACCGGGATGTTGTGCCGCGCCAGGGCCCGGGCGGCGCCCAGCAGGCTGCCGTCGCCACCGACCACGATGACCATGTCGCAGACCTCGCCCAGCAACTTGCGCGAGGAAGTCTGCAGGCCGTGGCCGGGCAGCACTTCGGCGATGGTGTCCTCAAGGATCACGTGCAGGTGCCGCGCCAGCAGAAACTTTTTCAGTCGGCGAACTGTGTCCAGCACCTGGGAACTGCCCAGGCGACCGATAATGCCGATATTGCGAAATTGCTCCATGGGGCTCCTGCGGGGTTCGGGTACGGGCGAAACGGAGGATTATGGGCGAAACCCGGCGTTAGACAAAATCCTTTCAGCCACACGGGCTTAGCCAGCCCTGCCGCAACTGCGAGTGGCACGCATTTATCGCGATCGGCCCGGGTTTGCGTCTATGCTCGCAAGATGCTCCTGTTCCCTGATCTGCTCGGCCTTCCCCGCCAGTTGCGTCAACCTGAAGTCCGCGACCTCGCCTGGGTCATCCTCGCGCCGCCGATGCTCAGCCACACGCCCTGGCCACAGCGCCACCCGCTCGCCGGCAGCGACTGGGTCCAGGCGCCGCAACTGCTGGCCCACTGGCTGCGCTGCCAGGACCTGGACAGCCGCGCCCTGCGCCAGTGGCTGGCCGAGGGCCCGACCCGGCGCCTGGGCCTGTATTACGAACGCCTCTGGCAATTTGCCGTCCGCCACGCCCCCGGGGTCGAGCTGCTGGCGGCCAACCTGCCGATCCGCCGCGGCGGCCACACCCTGGGCGAACTGGACATGCTGCTGCGCGACCGTGACGGCGTGCACCACCTGGAACTGGCGATCAAGCTGTACCTGGGCCCCCAGGCCGGCAATGGCCAGGACAGCGCCCAATGGCTGGGCCCCGGCTGCCATGACCGCCTGGACCGCAAGCTGGCGCACCTGGATGGGCACCAACTGCCGATTTCCGCCCGGGACGAAAGCCGCGAAGCCCTGGCGGCACTGGATATCCACCAGTTCAGCGCGCACCTGTGGCTGGGGGGCTACCTGCTGTACCCCTGGCCGGGTCGCGCCGAACCGCCCCAGGGCGCCCACCCGCAACACCTGTGCGGGCGCTGGCTGCATCAGCGCGACTGGCCGGCATTTTTCGCCCAGAGCGCCCCGGGGCGCTGGCAGCCCCTGCCCCGCCACGCCTGGCTGGCGCCGGCCCACTACCCGGCCGAGCAGGCCTGGACCGCCACGCAACTGCAGCAATGGCTGGCGGAACTTGCCCCCCAGGCCCCGGCGCAGTTGCTGGTACGCCTGGAGCAAACCCCTGAAGGCGGCTGGGAAGAAGCCGAACGCCTGTTCCTGGTGGCCGATCTCTGGCCCCACGTCCCCCCGCAGCCCTCCTGACAATCTGCCGCAGGAGCGGGCTTGCCGGCGAAGGCGACCCTATGGGCACCACAGGACTCAAGGGCCTGTTCGCCGGCAAGCCGGCGCCTACATCAGAGACAGGCGCAGCGCCAGCGCCGCCAGGGTCGCCAGCAACACCGGCAGCGTCAGCACGATGCCAACCCGGAAGTAGTACCCCCAGCCAATGTGAATACCCTTGCGCTCCAGTACATGCAGCCAGAGCAGGGTCGCCAGGCTGCCGATGGGGGTGATCTTCGGCCCCAGGTCGCTGCCGATGACGTTGGCGTAGATCATCGCGTCCTTGACCACCCCCGTGGCCTGGCTGGCATCGATGGACAAGGCGCCGATCAGCACTGTCGGCAGATTGTTCATCAGCGATGACAAGCCCGCCGTGAGCAACCCGGTGCCCAGGGCCGCGCCCCAGATCCCGCCGCCGGCAAAGGCATCCAGCCAGCCGGCCAGGTACGCCGTGAGCCCGGCATTGCGCAGGCCGTACACCACCAGGTACATGCCCAGGGAAAAAATCACGATCTGCCAGGGCGCTTCCCTGAGCACCTTGCGCGTGGAGATCCGGTGCCCGCGGGCGGCAATCGCCAGCAGCAGCGCCGCGCACATCGCGGAAATAGCGCTGATGGGAATGCCCAGCGGCTCCAGGGCAAAACAGCCCAGCAGCAGGATCAGCAACACCCACCAGCCGGCCATGAAGGTCGCCCGGTCATGGATGGCGCTGGCGGGCTCGGCCAGTTGTCGGGGGTCGTAATCCAGCGGGATATCGCGGCGGAAGAACCACAGCAGCACCACCAGGGTGGCGGCCACGCTCACCAGGTTGACCGGCAGCATCACCAGCGCATAACGGTTGAAGCCAATCTTGAAGAAGTCCGCGGAGACGATGTTCACCAGGTTCGAAACCACCAGCGGCAGGCTCGCGGTGTCGGCAATGAACCCCGCGCCCATGACAAAGGCCAGGGTCGTGGCCGGTGAAAAGCGCAAGGCCAGGAGCATGGAAATGACGATGGGGGTCAGGATCAGCGCGGCGCCGTCATTGGCGAACAGCGCCGAGACCAGCGCCCCCAGCAATACCATGAAGGCAAACAGCCGCCTGCCCCGCCCTCGCCCCCAGCGCGCCACATGCAGCGCGGCCCAGGCAAAGAACCCGGCCTCGTCCAGCAGCAGGCTGATGATGATCAGCGCGACAAAGGTACCGGTGGCATTCCAGATGATCTGCCAGACCACCGGGATATCCGCCCATTGCACCACCCCGAACAACAGCGCCAGGGTTGCGCCGAACACGGCGCTCCAGCCAACGCCCAGGCCCTTGGGCTGCCAGATCACCAAGGTAATGGTCAGCAGGAAAATCGATACGGCAATCAACATGAGAGAGGGTCTTGAGTATGCAGGAGCCGGCTTGCCGGCGAAGGCGCCCCACGGGACTCAAGGGCCTCTTCGCCGGCAAGCCGGCTCCTGCGACAGCAGGGAATGGTGGGGAATCAGGCCTTGCGTTGCTGCTCGACCCACTGCCCGTAGGCGTTGATGAAGCCCTGCAGGAACGGCCGGGTTGCTTCGGACAGTTTGCCGGCCTCGTCGAATGCCGAGCCAGCGCCACCCAGGTAGGCCTCGGGCTGCTGCATGCAGGGCACATTGAGGAACACCAGGGACTGGCGCAGGTGGTGGTTGGCGCCAAAACCGCCAATGGCCCCCGGAGAAACGCTGATCACCGCCCCCGGCTTGCCGCTCCAGGCACTTTTACCGTAGGGCCGCGAGCCGACGTCGATGGCATTTTTCAGCGCCGCCGGTACCGAGCGGTTGTATTCCGGGGTAACGAACAGCACCGCGTCGGCGCCGCTGATCTGTTCGCGAAAACGGGTGTAGGCCGCCGGTGGCGTGGCATCGATGTCTTCGTTGTAGAGCGGCAGGTCACCGATCTCGACGATGTCCAGCTGGAGGCTGGCAGGTGCCAGCTCGGCCAGGGCCAGGGCGACCTTGCGGTTCAGGGACTGCTTTCTCAGGCTGCCGACCAGTACTGCGACCTTGTAGACATTGCTCATGGGAGTTTCCAACCGTTGGCGTAAAGAAGGTGTTAGTTATAGATGACCCGAGGTGATGTCTGCTACCCCACCCCGATAATTCCCAAGCCATGGCCTGTTGCCAGCGAGCCCGCGATAACGAGGCTGGCACCGGTAGCGGATTATTTTTTTCCCGGGGTAAAACTTCCCCTGGGGACACCGGGTCTACACCACCGAATTTGCGTGTTTTATCTCCAGAGGCTCTAAAGAATGGCAGCAGTACTTGTCGGACAATTCCATGCAAGAGATGCCGAGGGACGGGTGTACTCAGTGCACGAATTCCAGGAATCCATGCCCCCGGAGGACGGCGCGGCCGGATCGGAGCCCGTGACCACCTACCGCCTGGCCATCGGCGACCGGGTCAAGAAACTCGATGACAACCAGTTCCTGCTGGTGCAGTCGGATGTAACCATCGTGCGCGAGCCCGAGACCTATGTAGCTCAGTGATTCTTCGCGAGCATCATCGCCAGCTGTTGTGTCGCCACACTTGGGTTAGGATTCGTTGCTTGACCCCTCGACGGCTGGAGATGGACTTCAAGCATGCGTTTACGTCATATCGAAGTGATTCAGGCGCTCCTGCAAACCGCTCACCTGGGCACTGCCGCCGAACTGCTGCAACTTTCGGTGGCCGAGGTCGAGGCCCTGCTGCGCGACGCCGAGAGCCAATTGGGCTTCATGCTGTTCGCCAGTGTTCGCGGCCGTTTGCAGGCCACCCGTGAAGCCCGGGAGCTGCAGGGAGCCATCACCCGGGTGTATGACGCTTTCGAGCCCGTGCAGCGCCTGGCCGACAGCCTGAGGTTCCACCAGGCGCCACCGCTGCGCCTCGTCGGCACCCCGCCGCTGGTTCAGCAACTGCTACCCCAGTGCATCGCCGCCCTGCGCCGGCGCTTCGCCGACACCCCTTGCAGCCTGCTCGGCCAGAGCACCCGGGACATGGTCCACAGCCTGCTGCTGCGTGACTGCGATCTGGGCCTGAGCCTGCACGATCCGCAGCACCCGGACATCCACAGCCAGGCCCTGGCCCAGGGCAAGCTGTTTCTCCTGGCGCCCCACGGCTGGCTGCAACCCAAGCAGAAATACGTCGCCCTGCAGGATCTGGCCGGCCAGGCCATGGTCGGCCTGGAGGGCCAGGACCCGCTGAGCGTGATGCTTGCCAGCAAACTGCAGAACCTGCGCCCCAGCCCGGTGATCCAGACCCGGGTGCAGACCTATCAGATGATGCGCAGCCTGGTGGAAGCTGGCGAAGGTCTGGCCATCGTCGACCCCTTCACCGCCGTCGGCGCCCGCAGCGCCGGGCTCGATGTGTGCCCGCTGTCGCCCCCCATCAGCGTCACGCTGTACGCCTTGCGGCGCCACGGCAGCGACAGCTCGCCGCTGACCACTGCCCTGCTGGAGCTGCTCACGGAACAGGCCGAGGCCCTGCTGGCAGGTTAAAGCGCCGGCCCCTCCAGCTCATTGGCGAACAGCCGGTACCAGAAGATCGCCACCTCGGCGGTCTGCGGGTCGATACCGCGGTAACGCAGGTGGTCCACGCCCCCTACCACATAGCCGCATTGCTCGTAGAGGCGGCAGGCCCCCAGGTTGTTGTTCTGGGTTTCCAGCATCATCCCCGGCAGTTTTTTCCTGCGGCTCCAGAACTGCGCCACATCCAGCAGCGCCCTGGCTACCCCGTGGCGCCGGGCCGGCGCATGCACCGCCAGCTCATCGATATGGGCGTAACCGTTCCAGTTGGTGCTGACCACCACATGGCCCACCGGCTGGTCGTCCAGATAGGCCATGAAGATCTCGCTGTCCGCGGCATTGCGGTAGCTGCTGAACTCCTCCGGGTCGATGCCATAGCATTTGCGATAGGGCACGATCCGTCGCAGGGCCCAGTCCGCCACCGGCACTTCGCGTTCGGCCACGGCATAGGCGCTGACCTCGAAGCTGAAGTCGCTGCCCCAGATATAAGCGGCAAAGCCCTCATCGGCGACTCGCACCGCCAGGCCCGGATAACGGGGATTCACAACAGGTTGCATGGCCGGGAAACTCCTCATGCCTTGATGCAATCGACGGTGTACTGGCGCCCGTCGCCCAGATCGTCATGCTGCAGCCCGTGCACATCGGCGACAAACCCCGGGAAGCTGCTGTCAAAGGCCCGGGCGAAGGCCAGGTAATCGATGATCGAACGGGTGGAATCGGTGAAACGCTCGCCCGGCATGATCAGCGGAATGCCCGGCGGATAGGGCACCAGCATCACCGCAGCGATACGCCCCTGCAACTGATCGATGGAAACCGCCTCGACCTCGCCCCGCACCAGATGGTCATAGGCATCGGCAGGCTTCATGGCCACCTCCGGCAGCACCGTGTACATGCGCTTGAGGTGCTTGGCCGTGGCGTTGCTGCGGTAGCAGGCGTGCAACTGGTCGCACAGGTCCTGCAGGCCCATGCCCTGGTAGCGCTGCGGGTCCTGCCCGGCCACGCTGGGCAGGCAGCTGGCCAGGCTGACATTGGCGTCGTAGTTGCGCTTGAACTCCAGCAGTTCGGTGAGCAGCGTGCTCCACTTGCCCTTGGTGATGCCCATGGAGAACAGCACCAGGAACGAATAGAGCCCGGTCTTTTCCACCACCAGCCCGCGCTCCCAGAGAAACTTGCTGACCACCGCCGCCGGGATCCCGTGCTCGCTCAGGGCGCCGCCCGCGGTCAGGCCGGGCATGACCAGGGTCACCTTGATCGGGTCCAGCAGCACATAGTCATCGGTGACCCCGGCAAAACCGTGCCACTCGCCCTCAGGTTCCAGCAGCCAGTCCTCGGTGCGCACCTGGTCGATGCCCTCGACCCGCTCCGGTTGCCACACCGAGAACCACCAGTCATCGGCGGCGATGTTCTGCCGCAGGTTGGCCAGGGCCCGGCGAAAGCTCAGGGCCTCGTCGAACATTTCCTGCAGCAGCGAGCGCCCTGCCGGCCCTTCCATCATCGCCGAAGCCACGTCCAGCGAGGCGATGATGCTGTACTGCGGCGAGGTGGAGATATGCATCATGAAGGCTTCGTTGAAGCGGTCGCGGTCCAGTTGCCGGGCGCCGCCATCCTGCACGTGAATCATCGAGGCCTGGCTGAAGGCCGCCAGCAGCTTGTGGGTGGAATGGGTGGTGAACACCAGCGGGCTGTCGGCGCTGCGGGACGTGCCCATGCCGTAGCGCCCGGCGAAGAACTCATGAAAGGCCGCATAGGCGTACCAGGCTTCGTCGAAGTGCAGCACCTCGACACTGTTGCCCAGGCTCTGCTTGATCAGCTCGGCGTTGTAGCACAGGCCGTCATAAGTGGAGTTGGTGACCACCGCCAGCTTGACCCTGGGCGGCCGACCGCGGGTCAGCGGGCTGGCATCGATCTTGGCCTGGATCGACTCGGCGCTGAACTCGCTCAGGGGAATCGGCCCGATGATCCCCAGTTCGTTGCGCTCCGGGCACAGGTACAGGGGAATGGCCCCGGTCATGATGATCGAGTGCAGCACCGACTTGTGGCAGTTGCGGTCCACCAGCACCAGGTCATCGCGACCGACCATGGAATGCCAGACGATCTTGTTGGCGGTGGAGGTGCCATTGATCACGAAAAAGGTGTGATCGGCGCCAAAGTTGCGCGCGGCACGGGCCTCGGCTTCCGCCAGCGGGCCGGTGTGATCCAGCAGCGACCCCAGCTCCGGGACCGACACCGACAGGTCCGAACGCAAGGTATTCTCGCCAAAGAACTGGTGAAACGCCTGCCCCACCGGGCTCTTGCGATAGGCCACGCCACCGCCGTGCCCCGGGGTGTGCCAGGAATAGTTGGAGTCGGCGGTGTGCTGTACCAGGGCCTTGAAGAACGGTGGCAGCAAGCCATCCAGGTAGCCCCGCGCGGCCCGGGCCACTTGCCGGGCCAGGAACGGCACCGTGTCCTCGAACAGGTAGAGAATGCCCCGCAGCTGGTTGAGTTCGCTCATGGCGTCGGCGGGGGCGTTTTCCAGGGTCACCTGCTCGCCCAGGGCAAAGATCGGCAGCAGCGGCGCACGTACCCGCGCCAGGCGGATCAGTTCCACCATGTTCTGCAACAGGTGCTTGTTCTCCCCGGCCCCTTCGGCGGCGATCAACATGCAGGCCAGGCCGTGATGGGTCGAAGCCACCAGCCGCCCTTCGGCATAGTCCACCGCGGAAAAGATGCTGAACCCGTCCTTTTCCAGTTCCCGGGCGATCCCCCTGACCCGGTCCCCCGCGACCGTATCGGCCTTGATGTCGCGATGCACGATCAGGATCGGAAACTGCAGGTCTTTATACATGGGGCTCAGTGTCCTGAAACGGCGGGCAGGCCCCGCCAATCAACTCAGGGTAGAAGCTGCGCACGCTTCGTGTCACCCCAGGCATGGGCTGGGTGTAACAAAACGTCGCTCTGGAACAATTGCCGGTCCATTCCCAGCCACGCCTGTAGCCGCTGCTGGGCCCGCGAAGCTGTGAAAAGGACCGAAGGGCCTTGCCTGGCGATCTCCCGCCAGGCCCCTGCGGCCTTCAATATCGCGGCGCCTCCTACGGCGCCGTTCGCCGCCTGCGGCAGCGGCAGCGGCAGCGGCAGCGGCAGCGGCAGCGGCAGCGGCCACAGCAAAGGCTTACTGCTGGGTTTCGAGCAACTGGGTCCAGAGCGCCGGGGCACCGGCGGACTTGGCGATGATTTCCAGGCGCACCTGGTGCTCGGCCAGTTCGGCGTCGCTGGCCTGGATGATCCGCCCGCGCGGGCGATCGGCCGGCAAGCGGCGGATTTCCGAAGCCTGGCCGGCTCCCTCGCCAGAGCCGTTGCCGTCCGAGGCATTGCCGGCCAGGGACAGGCTGGTCTGGCCACCGGTCATGGTCAGGTAGACGTCGGCCAGGATCTCCGAGTCGAGCAAGGCGCCGTGCAGTTCACGGCCGGAGTTGTCGACGCCGTAGCGTTTGCACAGGGCGTCGAGGCTGTTGCGCTGCCCCGGGTGCCGCTCGCGGGCCATCATCAGGGTGTCGAGGATGGTGCAGTGCTGGGTGATGTCGGCCCGTTCGTGCTGGCCCATCAAGGCGAATTCGTTGTTGATGAAGCCAACGTCGAACGCCGCGTTGTGGATGATCAGCTGCGCGCCCTGGATGAAGTCGAAGAACTCATCGGCGACTTCGGCGAAACGCGGCTTGCCCACCAGGAATTCGTTGGTGATGCCGTGGACGCCGATGGCGCCCTCATCGCTCTCGCGATCCGGTTGCAGGTAAACGTGGAAGTGCCGGCCGGTCAGGCGCCGACCGATCAACTCGACGCAACCGATTTCAATGATCCGGTGGCCGTCGGTCACCGGCATGCCGGTGGTTTCGGTATCGAGTACAACAGATCTGTTGGCCATCAGGGGTCAGTTCTCAACGGTGGAAGTGTTTCAAAGCGCGGGATTTTAGCACGCTCTGGCGGCAGGACACCCATGGCGGATTCATCAGCCCCCAGCCTGTGCAGTTTTTAACAATCCTTAGCAAAGCTGCTGCAGTTCGTTGCAACGCAAAGCGCTAGGGTGCCCGACGATATTTTCCGCCGGACCCAGCCCTGCCATGACCCCCAGCAAAACCCGACTGGCCTGCGCGCTCTGCGCCTGCCTGTGCGCCGACCTCGTCCAGGCCAGCGCCCTGGTGATCAGCACCGACATCAGCATGAGCCTGACCCTGAGCTCAACCGAGGGCAGCTCCAAAGCCAGCAGCTCATTCAAGGACGACAAACTTGTGCTCGCCGCCCAGAGCGATGCCGCGGCCTTCGTGGCCAGCGCCGGCGAGATCCGTGGCGCCCGGTTGGAAGCCGCCCTGATGCACATTCGCCAGGTGCTCGGCGCCCCGCCCTGTAGCGACCTGCAACTGGCCAGCGCCATGCTTGCGCTCTGAGCCCCCAGGCGCATCCGCAGCTAATTCATCGCGCGCCCCAGCCGTTTCTTTATGCGAACAAGGCTATTGCGTTACCGTGCGGCCTCACCCAGGCGCGCGGGTGCTGATACCCGGCGTTGCACTCACCCCACAGGAACCGCCCTTCCATGCTCAAGACTCGACAGATGCTCCCACTGCTGCTGGCCTTGGCCTGCATCAGTGGCTGCTCTTCCCTTGCGCACACCGACAGCGACAGCCAACAACGGCCGCTGATCGTTGCCCATCGCGGCGGCGCCGCGGAATTTCCCGAGAACACCCTGCTGGCCATCGACAACGCCCTGCGCAATAACGTCGACATGCTCTGGCTGACGGTGCAACTCAGCCGCGATGGCGTACCGGTGCTGTACCGACCGGCCGACCTGAGCACCAATACCCAGGCCACAGGCGCAGTCAACCAGCACACCCTGGCGCAGTTGCAGGCACTCAATGCCGGGTGGAATTTCAAGCAGACAGCAGCCGATGGCCAGGTGAGCTTTCCCTATCGCGCCCAGCCGGTGAGCCTGCCGTCGTTGCGACAGGCGCTGATGGCGATCCCCGAGTCGGTGCCGGTGATTCTCGACATGAAGGCCCTGCCGGCTGCCCCCCAGGCCCAGGCCGTCGCCCGCTTGCTGGAACAGCTGCACGCCTGGAACCGGGTGCTGATCTACTCCACCGATGCCGGCTACCAGCAGGCTTTCGCGCCCTATCCCCAGGCCCGGCTGTTCGAATCCAGGGACAGTACCCGGGACCGGCTGGCCAGCGTCGCCCTCGCCCACCACTGCAACGCACCACCTGCACCCGGCAGTTGGGTGGCTTTCGAGTACCGGCGCCCGGTGCAACTGGTCGAGTCCTTTACCCTGGGCGAGGCGCGCTCCCAGGTCGATGCCCGGCTGTGGACGCCCGCTGCGGTGGATTGCTTTCAGTCACGGGGCAAGGTGCGGATGCTGGCGATCGGCATCAATACGGCCGAGGACTACCAGGCGGCCACTTGCCTGAAGATGGATGCGGTGCTGGTGGATTCGCCCCGTGCGATGGGGGAAATGAAGCAGCGGCTCGAACGGCCGCTGCCTTGTCGCTGATTGGCCGCTCAGGGCATCAGGGCTGCTTGTAGCCGCGGACCTCGTCGACGCCACGGTTGGCCAACTGGTCGGCCCGCTCGTTGCCGTGATGGCCGGTGTGGCCGCGCACCCATTTCCAGGTGACGTTGTGGCGGTTGACCTGATCGTCGAGCTGCTGCCACAGGTCGGCATTCTTCACCGGCTCCTTGGCGGCGGTCTTCCAGCCGCGCTTCTTCCAGTTGGCCATCCACTCGTTGATGCCCTTCATCACATACTGCGAGTCGGTGACCAGCTGCACATCGCACTGGCGCTTGAGCTCTTCCAGGCCGCGGATCGCCGCCATCAGCTCCATGCGGTTGTTGGTGGTGTTGGCTTCGCCGCCCCAGAGCTCCTTTTCGACGCCCTTGCACACCAGCAGCGCGCCCCAGCCACCGGGGCCGGGATTGCCCTTGCAGGCACCGTCGGTAAAGATTTCTACGCTATCGCTCATCCACGCCTTCCATCAGAAAATTGCCATTGGCCCGACGACCGCGATCGACCGGGCCCAGGGCCGGGCTACGCCGGCCGGGAGTGTATAAAAAGAGGGTTTCAACAGTTCATCAAGGCTCGCTGTTGCGGCGGTTGACCTTGGCCATGGGCAGCGGTACCAGCTTGCCCATCGGCTCGCGCCGCACCTGGCGCACCGGGCGCAGGCCCACGGCGATCTTGCGCGCCACCAACAGGTAGAAGCCGCCGCCGGACAGTTGCCAGTGCCCGGCCCTGCGCTCCCAGCCGGCCAGCCGCGCCTGCCATGCCGTTGAAGCAAGCGGCGGACGATAGCACCCGAAGCGGCGTTTCTCCAGCGCGAAGCCCAGCAGGTTGAGCCAGTCGCCGACCCGCGACGGGGAGATGCAGCGGGCCAGGCGCAACGCATCATGGGCGAACACATGGCGCAGGCCCCAGGTGCTCCAGGGGTTGATGCCGACAATCAGCAGATGCCCCCCAGGGCGCACGCTGCTGGCCGCCTCGCGCAGCAGGCCATGGGGCGACAGGCAGAAATCCAGGCCGTGCTGCAGCACCACCACATCGGCGGCGTGCTCGCTCAGGGGCCAGGCCTGCTCCTCGCAGACGATCTCCACCCCGGGCAAGGGCGCGCCGAGACGCACGTTGCGTTGCACCTGGGGCGCCGCCGGCGGGGTTTGCGCCGAGGGCCCGTAGTGCACCAGGTAGCCACCGAAGAAACGCCCCAGTTCCTCTTCGAGCATGCGCCGCTCTTCATCCAGCAGAAATTGCCCCAGGGGGCCGGACAGCCACTCCCGGGCCGCACTGATCAGGGCCAGCCAGTCGGGATCTGCCTGAGCGAAGGCTTTATCGGTCATTGCATTCTCCAACACGCCAAGAAGCTCTAAGATGCGCCATTGTTTTCCGCTTGGCGAATCCGAAGATGATACAGATCAGTGCCCTGCCCGCCTTCACCGATAACTACATCTGGTTGTTACAAGATCATCGCAGCCAGCGCTGCGCAGTCGTCGATCCGGGGGATGCTGCGCCGGTACTGGCCTGGCTGGAACAGCACCCGGGCTGGGTGCTCAGCGACATCCTGATCACCCACCATCACCACGATCACGTCGGCGGCGTCGAACGCCTCAAGCAGCACAGCGCGGCCACGGTCCATGGCCCGGCCCGGGAAAAGATCCCGGCCCGCGACATCGGCCTCGAAGACAACCAGCGGGTTAGCATCCTCGGCTGGGAGTTCGAGGTGTTCGCCGTGCCCGGCCACACCCTGGGGCATATCGCCTACTACCACCATGGCCTGCTGTTCTGTGGCGATACCCTGTTCGCGGCCGGTTGTGGCCGGCTGTTCGAGGGCACCCCGGAGCAGATGCACCACTCCCTCGGCCGCCTCGCCGCGCTGCCGGACGACACCCTGATCTACTGCACCCACGAATACACCCTGAGCAACCTGCGCTTCGCCCAGGCGGTGGAACCGGCCAACCCGGATATCGCCGAACGCCTGGCGAAGGTTACGCAGATGCGTGAGCAAGGGCGCATGACCCTGCCCTCGACCCTGGCCCTGGAGAAATTGACCAACCCGTTCCTGCGTACCGGTGAAACATCCGTTAAACAAAAAGCGGACGAACGGAATGGCCAGGATAACCAGTCGCAGAGTGCGGTCTTTGCGGCTCTGAGGGCTTGGAAAGATAAGTTCTAAGCAGGCTATCGATTGGTACAAAAATTCTGAATGGTTGACCGCACCCCGGGTGCTTTCTAGAATCGCCCGACATTTTTGCCCGGAACTTACTTCCAGCCAATGTCGTCATCTATTCGTTATTCCATCAGTTCAGACGCATTGACGCGCTTGGCCCAGGCCATCGCGGTAGCTGTGTCAGCGACTCTTGCGGGCTGCCAAAGCACCGGCCATGCCCCGCAGAGCGACGCGACACACACACAGAATTTCAACGCCCGCATCAAGCAGAAACCCATCTGGCTGAGCAACCAGCCCAGCCCGCAAGTACCCCAGGACGTCTGGGAACGCATGCGCCAGGGGTTCCAATTGCAAGAAGGCCTGGGCGTCAACCCGCGTATTGAACAGCAGCGCCTGTGGTTCGCCAGCAACCCTTCCTTCCTGGAAAATGCCGGCGAGCGCGGCAGCCTTTATATCCACTACATCGTCGAGCGTCTCGAAGAGCGCAACATGCCGCTGGAACTGGCCCTGCTGCCGGTCATCGAAAGCGCCTACAACCCCCTGGCCTATTCCCGGGCCGATGCGGTGGGGCTGTGGCAGTTCGTCCCGGCCACCGGGCGCTACTTCAACCTGCGCCAGACCCGCTTCTACGATGGCCGCCGCGACATCACCGCGTCCACCACCGCGGCCATGGACTACCTGAGCCGCCTGCACGACATGTTCAACGGCGACTGGCTGCTGGCACTGGCCGCCTACAACGCCGGTGAAGGCACGGTGAGCCGGGCCATCGAGCGCAATGAAAAGCTCGGCCTGCCCACCGACTACTGGAACCTGCCGCTGCCGGCCGAGACCCAGGCCTATGTGCCCAAGCTGCTGGCCCTGTCCCAGGTGGTGCTGGCCCCGCAGGCCTACGGCGTGAACCTCAACCCGATCGCCAACGAACCCTACTTCCAGGTGGTGGAGATCAACCAGCGCATGGACCTGTCCAAGGTCGCGGCGGTGGCCAACATCGACGAGGACGAGCTGTTCCAGCTCAACCCGGCGTTCAAGCAGCGCACCACCATCGACGGCCCCCAGCACCTGCTGGTGCCGACTTCCAAGGCACAGTTGCTGACCACCAGCCTGTCCACCATGAAACCCGAAGAACTGATCAGCAAGCGCTCCCTCAAACCGGTCTTCGACCGCGACGAAGGGCGTGATTCGCTGCGGGCCAAGCGCATCTACCGGGTCAAGAATGGCGACAACCTGACCCTCATTGCCAAGGCCAACAAGGTCGACGTCCAGGACCTGCAGCGCTGGAACAAGCTCAGCGGCAAGAACCTCAAGGTCGGCCAGACGCTGGTGATGCAGGACACCCGCAAGGTGGCCAGCAAGAAAACCAGCCTGGCCAGCAACAAGAAGAAGTCGACTCAGTACAAGGTCAAGCAGGGCGACTCGCTGTACATGGTGGCCAAGCGCTTCAATGTCGAGATGCAGCACCTCAAGCGCTGGAACCCCCGCGCGGCCCAGGCCCTCAAGCCCGGCCAGATGCTGACGGTGTACCTGCCGCACTGAAATCTCCCCTGTAGGAGCCGGCTTGCCGGCGAACAGCCTTCGCCGGCAAGCCGGCTCCTACAGGAAATTTCAATTGCACGAAGCGCGCGCCAGCGAGCTTTTTCCTGCTGATACAAGCTGTTACTGTACGGAGCACAAAGCCCAAGCCGCCTGGATCGGATCTCTGTCTCGATGCGTCCCCTGCTCCTGCTCTTCATCAGCCTGGCCTTGAGCTTTCCCGCAAGCGCGACGATCACCGAAAGTCACGGTTACGCGCAGTTTGGCACGCTCAAATACCCGGCAAAGTTCACCCATTTCGATTGGGTCAACCCCGCTGCGCCCAAAGGCGGCACCTTGCGGGTCATGGCCTTTGGCACCTTCGACACCCTCAACCCCTACACCTTCAAGGGCACCAGCCCGGTCGCCACGCCGAATTTCCTGCAATACGGGGTCAACGAACTCAACGAACCCTTGATGGTGGGCACCGGCCTGTATGCGCCTTCCGGTGATGAGCCGACTTCCAGCTACGGCCTGATCGCCCGCTCGGTGGAATACGCCGAGGACCGCAGTTGGGTGGTCTTCAACCTGCGCCCCGAAGCACGCTTTCACGATGGCAAGCCGATCACCGCCTACGATGTGGCGTTCTCCTATCGCCTGTTGCTCAAGGAAGGCCACCCGCAATACCGCACCAACCTGCAAGAAGTGCAGCGGGTGGATATCCTCGGCCCGCAGCGCATCCGCTTCGTGTTCAAGCGTGCCGGCAACCCCTTGCTGATCCTGCGCCTGGGCGAACTGCCGGTGCTACCCCAGCATTACTGGAAGGATCGCGACTTCAAGGCCACCACCTTCACCCCGCCCCTGGGCAGCGGCCCGTACCGCATCACCCAGGTACAGCCCGGGCGCCAGCTGGTGTTCGAACGGGTCAAGGACTACTGGGGCAAGGACCTGCCAGTCAACCGCGGCTTCAACAACTTCGACCGGGTCGAAGTGGAGTTCTACCGCGACAGCGACGTGGCCTTCGAAGCCTTCAAGGCCGGCGAGTTCGACATCTATATCGAGCACCAGGCCAAGAACTGGGCCAACGGCTACAACTTCCCGGCGGTCAACCGCGGTGAGGTGATCAAGGCCCAGGTGGCGCACCAGATCCCGACCCAGACCCAGGGCCTGTTCATGAACACCCGCCGCGCCACTTTCGCCGACGTGCGGGTGCGCGAGGCGCTGGGCATGATGTTCGACTTCGAGTGGACCAACCGCACCCTGTTCAGCGGCGCCTACCAGCGCGCCCTGAGCTACTACCCCAACAGCGAGTTCTCCGCCACCGGGGTACCGCAGGGCCATGAATGGCTGCTGCTCTCGCCCTACCGCGAGCAACTGCCCGCCAGCCTGTTCAGCCAGGCCTTCAGCCTGCCGCGCACCGACGGCCGCGGCATCCCGCGGGACACCCTGCGCAAGGCCCTGGGGCTGCTCGGCGAGGCGGGCTGGAAGCTCAATGACCAGCGCCTGCAGAACAGTGCCGGGCAGCCGCTGCGCTTCGAGCTGATGCTGGTCAATCCCAACCTGGAACGGATTCTCCAGCCCTACGTGGAGAACCTCGCGAGCATCGGCATCGACGCCCGCCTGCGCACCGTGGACAGGGCGCAATACAAGCAGCGCCTGGACCAGTTCGACTACGACATGATCCTCATGACCCTCAACCAGACCCTGAGCCCGGGCCTGGAGCAATGGCAGTACTTCCACTCCAGCCAGGTCTCGGTCAAGGGCAGCAAGAACTACGCAGGCATCAACAACCCGGTGGTCGATCACCTGCTGGAACAGCTGCTGGCCGCCCAGACCCGCGACGACCAACTGGCCGCGGGCCGGGCCCTGGACCGGGTGCTGCTGTGGCAGCACTACATGATTCCCAACTGGTACCTCAACTATCACCGCCTGGCCTACCGTAACCGGTTCGCCTTCGTCACCACGCCGCCCTATACCCTGGGCCTTGGCGCCTGGTGGCTGAAGTCCATGGAGAACGCCCAATGATGCCCCTGCGTGCCCTGCTCCTGCGCACCAGCGGCCTGTTGTTCAGCGCCATCGCCTGCTATGCCCAGGCTGCGCCGCAACACGCCGTGACCCTGTACAACGAAGCGCCGAAATACCCGGCGAACTTCCAGCACTTCGACTTCGTCAATCCCGACGCGCCCAAGGGCGGCACCTTCCGCATGGCCGGCTTCGGCAGCTTCGACAGCCTCAACCCGTTCATCAGCAAGGGCGTGCCGGAGCTGAACATCGGCCTGGTCTACGACACCCTGATGGCCCAGAGCCTGGATGAGCCGTTCACCGAGTACGGCCTGGTGGCCAGCAAGATCGAGAAGGCCCCGGACAACAGCTGGGTGCGCTTCTATCTGCGCCCCGAGGCGCGCTTCAACGACGGCCAGCCGATCCACGCCGAAGACGTGGTGTTCAGCTTCCAGACCCTGATGAGCGCCGGCTCGCCGCTGTACCGCGGCTACTACGCTGACGTCGACCAGGTGATCGCCGAAGACCCGCAGCGGGTGCTGTTCAAGTTCAAGCACACCAACAACCGCGAGCTGCCGCTGATCCTCGGCCAGCTGACGATCCTGCCCAAGCACTGGTGGCAAAGCCGCGACTTTGCCAAGAGCAACCTGGAGATTCCCCTGGGCAGCGGCCCTTACAAGGTCACCGAGGTCAAGGCCGGGCGCTCGATCCGCTACGAGCGGGTCAAGGACTATTGGGCCAAGGACCTGCCGGTCAACCGCGGCTTCTACAATTTCGACGTGATCACCAGCGACTACTACCGCGACAACACCGTGGCCCTGGAAGCGCTCAAGGCCGGCCAGTTCGACTACTGGCTGGAAATGAGCGCGAAGAACTGGGCCAACGCCTACAACATTCCGGCCGTGGCCCAGGGCCGCCTGATCAAGGAGCAGATCGCCAACGGCAACCCCACCGGCATGCAGGGTTTTGTCTTCAACACCCGCCGGCCGATGTTCCAGGACGTGCGAGTGCGTCACGCGCTGAGCCTGCTGCTGGACTTCGAGTGGAGCAACAAGCAGCTGTTCAACGGTGCCTACACCCGCACCCGCAGCTACTTCGAGAACTCGGAAATGGCCGCCACCGGCCTGCCGGGGCCCGAGGAACTGGCCATCCTCGAACCGCTGCGGGGCAAGATCCCCCCGCAGGTATTCGACCAGGCCTTCTCCCCTTCGGTGTGCGACGGCAGCGGGATGATCCGCGCCCAGCAGCGCCAGGCCTACCAGCTGTTGCAGGAAGCCGGCTGGCGCATCGTCGACGACAAGATGGTCGACGCCCAGGGCAAGCCGGTGGTGATCGAGTTCCTGCTGGCCCAGACCGAGTTCGAGCGCGTACTGCTGCCGTTCAAGCGCAACCTGGCCGACCTGGGCATCGACCTGGTGATCCGCCGGGTCGACGTGTCCCAGTACATCACCCGGGTGCGCTCGCGGGACTTCGACATGATCGTCGGCAGCTTCCCCCAGTCCAACTCCCCGGGTAACGAGCAGCGCGAGTTCTGGATGTCCTCCAGTGCCGACAAGCCCGGCAGCCGCAACTACATCGGCCTCAAGGACCCGGCCATCGACAGCCTGGTGGAAAACCTGATCAACGCCGATTCCCGCGCCAGCCTGGTGGCCCACGCCAAGGCCCTGGACCGGGTCCTGCAATGGGGCTACTACGTGATTCCCAACTGGCACATCAAGACCTGGCGCGTGGCCTACTGGGACCATATCGGCCACCCCAAGGTCGCGCCCAAGTACGACATAGGCGTCAACACCTGGTGGATCAAGCCCGGCGCCAAGCCGGCCGTTGAACCGACCCCGGACAACCAGGCGGCCCCGGCCGAAGCGGTGTACTGACCATGCTGGCCTATATCTTTCGCCGCCTGCTGCTGATCATCCCCACGCTGCTGGGCATCCTGCTGATCAACTTCGTGATCATCCAGGCCGCACCCGGCGGCCCGGTGGAGCAGATGATCGCCAAGCTCGAAGGCTTCGACGGCGCCACCAGCCGCATCGCCGGCGGCGGCGCCGAAGTCTCGGTGGCCGGTTCCAGCTACCGCGGCGCCCAGGGCCTGGACCCGGCGCTGATCAAGGAAATCGAGCACATGTACGGCTTCGACAAGTCGGCGCCGGAACGCTTGTGGATCATGATCAAGAACTACGCCACCCTGGATTTCGGCAACAGCTTCTTCCGTGACGCCAAGGTGGTGGACCTGATCAAGGAAAAGATGCCGGTGTCCATCTCCCTCGGGTTGTGGAGCACCCTGATCATGTACCTGGTGTCGATCCCCCTGGGGATCGCCAAGGCCACCCGCCACGGCAGCCACTTCGATGTCTGGACCAGTTCGGCGATCATCGTCGGCTACGCGATCCCGGCCTTCCTGTTCGCCATCCTGCTGATCGTGGTGTTCGCCGGCGGCAGCTATTTCAACTGGTTCCCCCTGCGCGGCCTGACCTCCAACGACTTCGACCAGCTGAGCTGGGGCGGCAAGATCCTCGACTACTTCTGGCACCTGGCGCTGCCGGTCACCGCCCTGGTGATCGGCCACTTCGCCACCATGACCCTGCTGACCAAGAACAGCTTCCTCGACGAGATCAACAAGCAGTACGTGGTCACCGCCAAGGCCAAGGGCCTGACCCAGCGCCGGGTGCTCTACGGCC
Source organism: Pseudomonas sp. GW823-FHT02C05 (assembly GCF_058797595.1). NCBI lineage: Bacteria > Pseudomonadati > Pseudomonadota > Gammaproteobacteria > Pseudomonadales > Pseudomonadaceae > Pseudomonas > Pseudomonas sp. GW823-FHT02C05. The sequence goes on from NZ_JBXAJU010000001.1 coordinate 1,498,391, forward strand.
ATGTGTTCCGCAACGCCATGCTGCTGGTGATCGCCGGCTTCCCCTCGGCCTTCATCGGCATCTTCTTCACCGGCTCCCTGCTGGTGGAAGTGATCTTCTCCCTCGACGGCCTGGGCCTGATGAGCTTCGAGGCAGCGATCAACCGCGACTACCCGGTGGTGTTCGGCACCCTGTTCATCTTCACCCTGCTGGGGCTGGTGGTGAAACTGATCGGCGACCTGACCTACACCCTGGTCGACCCTCGCATCGACTTCGACAGCCGGGAGCATTGAGATGAACCTGTCCCCCCTCAATCGCCGGCGCTTCGAGCGCTTCAAGGCCAACAAGCGCGGCTGGTGGTCGCTGTGGCTGTTCCTGGTGCTGTTCGTCCTCAGCCTGGGCGCCGAGCTGATCGCCAACGACAAGCCGCTGGTGGTGCACTACGAAGGCGGCTGGTACTTCCCGGCCCTCAAGCGCTACCCGGAAACCACCTTCGGCGGCGAATTCCCCCTGGAAGCCAACTACAAGAGCCCCTACATCCGCGAACTGCTGGCGCAGAAGGATGCCTGGGTACTCTGGGCACCGATCCCCTTCAGCTACCAGAGCATCAACTACGACCTGCGGGTGCCGGCCCCGGCGCCGCCCTCGGCGGACAACCTGCTGGGCACCGACGACCAGGGCCGCGACGTACTGGCCCGGGTCATCTACGGGTTCCGGGTGTCGGTGCTGTTCGCCCTGACCCTGACCATTCTCAGCTCCATCATCGGCGTCATCGCCGGCGCCCTGCAGGGCTTCTACGGCGGCTGGGTGGACCTGGTGGGCCAGCGCTTCCTGGAGATCTGGTCCGGCCTGCCGGTGCTCTACCTGCTGATCATCCTCGCCAGCTTCGTGCAACCCAACTTCTGGTGGCTGCTGGGGATCATGCTGCTGTTCTCCTGGATGAGCCTGGTGGACGTGGTGCGGGCCGAGTTCCTGCGCGGGCGCAACCTGGAGTACGTGCGCGCGGCCCGGGCCCTGGGGATGCAGAACGGCGCCATCATGTTCCGCCACATCCTGCCCAACGCCATGGTCTCCACCATGACCTTCATGCCCTTTATCCTCACCGGCGCCATCGGCACCCTCACCGCCCTGGACTTCCTCGGTTTCGGCCTGCCGCCGGGGGCGCCATCCCTCGGCGAGCTGGTGGCCCAGGGCAAGTCCAACCTGCAGGCGCCCTGGCTGGGCATGAGCGCCTTCGCCGTGCTGGCGATCATGCTCAGCCTGCTGGTGTTCATCGGCGAATCCGCCCGCGATGCCTTCGACCCGAGGAAATGACATGACCCAGGACAACCTGATCGAAGTCCGCGACCTGGCGGTGGAGTTCGTCACCGGCGAGCACCGCCAGCGGGTGGTGCAAGGCGTCAGCTTCGACATCAAGCGCGGCGAGACCCTGGCCCTGGTGGGCGAAAGCGGCTCGGGCAAATCGGTCACCGCCCACTCCATCCTGCGGCTGCTGCCCTACCCTCTGGCGCACCACCCCAGCGGCACCATCCAGTATGCCGGGCACGACCTGCTGACCCTGAAAGAGAAGACCATCCGCCATATCCGCGGCAACCGCATCGCGATGATCTTCCAGGAGCCCATGACCTCGCTGAACCCGCTGCACAGCATCGAGAAGCAGATCAACGAAGTGCTGGGCATCCACAAGGGCCTGACCGGCAAGGTCGCCACCCGGCGCACCCTGGAACTGCTGGAGCTGGTGGGCATCCCCGAACCGCACAAGCGTCTCAAGGCCCTGCCCCACGAGCTGTCTGGCGGCCAGCGGCAACGGGTGATGATCGCCATGGCCCTGGCCAACGAGCCGGAACTGCTGATCGCCGACGAGCCCACCACAGCCCTGGATGTCACCGTGCAGCTGAAGATCCTCGAGCTGCTCAAGGAACTGCAGGCGCGCCTGGGCATGGCGCTGCTGCTGATCAGCCACGACCTGAACCTGGTGCGGCGCATTGCCCACCGGGTCTGTGTCATGCAGAAGGGCTGCATCGTCGAACAGGCATCCTGCGAAGATCTGTTCCGCGCGCCGCAGCATCCCTACACCCGGGAACTGCTGGCCGCAGAACCCAGCGGCCTGCCGGCGGCCAACGAGATTGGCCCGCCGCTGCTGGAGGTTAACAACCTCAAGGTCTGGTTCCCGATCAAGAAAGGCCTGCTGCGCAGCACCGTGGATCACGTCAAGGCAGTGGACGGCATCCACTTCAGCCTGCCCCAGGGCCAGACCCTGGGCATCGTTGGTGAAAGCGGCTCGGGCAAGTCGACCCTGGGCCTGGCGATCCTGCGCCTGATTGCCAGCCAGGGCGGCATTCGCTTCGAGGGCCAGCAACTGGACAGCCTGACCCAGCAACAGGTTCGGCCGCTGCGGCGGGAAATGCAGGTGGTGTTCCAGGACCCTTTCGGCAGCCTCAGCCCGCGCATGAGCGTGAGCCAGATCGTCGGCGAGGGCCTGCGCATCCACAAGATAGGCAGTGAACAGGAGCAGGAGCAGGCCATCATCGAAGCCCTCAAGGAGGTCGGCCTGGACCCGGACACGCGGCACCGCTACCCCCATGAGTTCTCCGGCGGGCAGCGCCAGCGCATCGCCATCGCCCGGGCCCTGGTGCTCAAGCCGCGGCTGATCCTGCTGGACGAACCGACCTCGGCCCTGGACCGCACGGTGCAGCGCCAGGTGGTGGAACTGCTGCGCACACTGCAAAGCAAGTACAACCTGACCTACCTGTTCATCAGCCACGACCTGGCGGTGGTCAAGGCCCTGAGCCACCAGTTGATGGTGATCAAGCACGGCCAGGTGGTGGAACAGGGGGACGCCGGGGGCATCTTCGACGCCCCGCAACACCCTTACACACGGCAACTGCTGGAAGCCGCCTTCCTGGCTCCGGCAAGCGCCGAATAACCTGAAACAGGAGTAGCAACATATGGGTTTTCTCGCTGGGAAGCGTGTCCTGATCGTTGGTGTCGCCAGCAAGCTGTCGATCGCCTCCGGCATCGCTGCCGCCATGCATCGTGAAGGCGCCGAGCTGGCCTTCACTTATCAGAACGAAAAACTCAAGGGCCGGGTCGAGGAGTTCGCCGCAGGCTGGGGCTCCAGCGCCGAGCTGTGCTTCCCTTGCGATGTGGCCAGTGACGAGCAGATCGCCCAGGTCTTCACCGCGCTGGGTAAAAAATGGGACGGCCTGGACTGCATCGTCCACTCCGTGGGCTTCGCACCTGGCGACCAGCTCGAAGGCGACTTCACCGATGCCACCACCCGCGAGGGCTTTCGCATTGCCCACGACATCAGCGCCTACAGCTTCGTGGCCCTGGCCAAGGCCGGTCGGGAAATGATGAAGGGCCGCAACGGCAGCCTGCTGACCCTGTCCTACCTGGGCGCCGAACGCACCATGCCCAACTACAACGTGATGGGCATGGCCAAGGCCTCCCTGGAAGCCGGCGTGCGCTACCTGGCCGGCTCCCTGGGCCCGGAGGGCACCCGGGTCAACGCCGTTTCCGCCGGCCCGATCCGTACCCTGGCCGCCTCGGGGATCAAGAACTTCCGCAAGATGCTGGCGGCCAACGAGGCGCAAACCCCGCTGCGGCGCAACGTCACCATCGAAGAAGTCGGCAACGCCGGCGCCTTCCTCTGCTCGGACCTGGCCTCGGGCATCAGCGGCGAGATCATGTACGTGGACGGGGGGTTCAACACCACCGCCATGGGCAACCTCGACGAGTGATCTGCGGCGGTGGCGAGGGGCTTGCGCCCTCGCCACCCTGCCCCCTCCCGCTCATTGGAAAGGCCAAACATGAAGCTGTGCTATCTGTTGCTCGTGCTTTTTCTAGCCGGCTGCGACAACACCCAAGATACCGCCTCGAATAAAACCCGGAGCAGCGTCGCACGCCTGCACATCTCCTTGGGCACACCGGTTGCCGAGTTCCTGGAAAAGAGCCCGGTGAGCTTTACCGCCGACTGCCTGGATGCGGTCAACCTATGTTGGTATGAGGCGGATCGTCAGGGAGCACTCCTTGACCTGAGCCTGGCCCAGCCCGAGGGCACGCTTGAACTGGATCAGGTGGCCGGGCTGCTGATTGCCGTTGATGGCAATACCTCAAACACCATCCAGGAATTGAACATCGACCTTCGCGGGCTGCCGGACAACAGCACTCACAAGGCCAACAAGGCGCTTGTCTATAACCTTCTCAGGGCGTTGAAGAACGCTGGATGGCAAAAATACTACTTCCCTTCCGACCCCCGAATAGCCGCTGGCGAGTTGCACAAGCTGGACTGGAAGGAAAGCCTCCTGGGTACCCAGCCACTCAGCCACCCGCTGTTCGATGCCAACCATGAGATGAGCCTTGAGCAGTGGCTGGGCAACAACATGTTCTATGACTGGTATCTCTATCACGGCAACTACATTGCGCATGTCCGAGCCCTGCGCTACGACTCGAAAAGCGCCCCCCTACAAAGCGCTGTCTACTTGATAAGCCTGAACCTGATGTCCCTGGACACGTTCTGGACCCGCGACTTTGCAGAGGCACAAAGAGCCCAATGGAGACCCCTGTTCCCTGCGCATTTGAAAGAACGGCTGCAACGTCGCTCAGAAGTTGAAAGCCGGGCCAGGGCGGCCGGGGTCGACATCGAGGAAAGCTATAGCCCACCGCTGATGGAGCGCGGCCAATAGCGCCCTGCCACTGACGCACTTCCCTGCCCCGCGTCACCGGGCAGGGCTTGGCGGCAGCAACCCTCAGCGAGCCCGCTTGCCCGCCTGCTTGTGCAGGTACATGGCCTTGTCGGCGTCCGCCAGCAACGCCTCGATGTCGGGATGGCGTTCGGCGTCGTATTCGATCTGGCCGACGCTGAAGCGGATGTCATAACCCCGCTTCAAGGTGGCATTGCGCTCGTCGAGAATCTCCCGCAGGCGCGCCATGATCGCCGAAGTCTCGATATGGTCGGCAGCGGTCAGCAGGGCCACGAACTCATCGCCCCCCAGGCGGCCGATCACATCGCTCTCGCGAAAGGCGATGCGCAGCACGTCGGCGAAGGTCTTCAGGGCGCCGTCGCCTTCGGCATGGCCGTAGGTGTCATTGATCTGCTTGAAGTCGTTGAGGTCGAAGAACAGCAGGGTCGCCGGTTTTTCCAGGCGCTTGCACACCCCCAGGGCATGCCGGGCCAGGGCCTCGAAGCCGCGGCGATTGGACAGCAGGGTCAGCTCGTCCATGCTGGCCATCTGCACCGCCGCCAGTTCCTGCTCGGCCATGCGCGCCAGGTCCCGTAGCAGTGCCCGATCCTCGTCGTCCAGGTCGCGGGGCTTGATGTCGATCAGGCACAGAGTGCCGAGCTTGCTGCCATTGGTCACCGTCAGCGGGCAACCGGCATAGAAGCGGATGCCCGGCGCGCCCACCACCAGCGGGTTGTCGTGGAAGCGTTCGTCCAGGCCGGCGTCGGGCACGGTGAGGATCTGGTCACCGAGGATCGCGTGGCCACAGAAGGAAATGTCCCGCGAGGTTTCGCTGACGTCGAGCCCCACGCAGGACTTGAACCATTGCCGGTCGGCATCCACCAGGCTGACCAGGGCAATGGGCACGTTGAACAGACGCTTGGCCAGCCGGGTCAGGCGGTCGAAACGCTCCTCCGGTGAGGTGTCGAGCACATTCAGCTCCCGCAGAGTCTGGATTCTCAAGGCCTCATTGTTGGGTTTGCTGGGATACAACATCGCTGACTCCATTCGCGGCTAAGATTCCAAGCGTAGTCCAGAATAACGACGGCTTATCATTTAAAGCGGCGCGGCAGGAGCCAGTGAGCAGGTGGCCCTCACAACCGGGGGGTCAACAGAATCCTCCCGTAGCCAGCCACGAACACGGCAAACGCCAGGCCTGCCAGCAGCGCTGAAAGGCCCAGCCCCAGGCTGCTGAACGGCACCAGCAGGACCCGGCACAAGGCCGCCAGGAACAGCAGCGCAAAACCACCGGCCATGGCCCGCGAAGCCTGCAGGGGCCGGCCACTGTGGCCGAGGCTGACCCGCGCCACCATGCCCAGCACCAGCCCGCCCAGGCCGCCCACCGCCAGGGCATGGGTCACCAGGCTCTGGGGTATCGACCAGCCCAGGTGCCAGAGCGCCATGCCCAGGGTTGCCAGGGCCAGCCACCCGTAGGCCAGGTACAGCGACCAAAGCAACGGCACCCTCCACAGCCCCGGCCGGTGCCAGCGCCACAAGCGCCAGCCTTGCAGCCCCGCCAGCAGGGCGAACAGCGGCGCCAGCCACCCGCGGGGAGCGTCACCGCCGCCCAGGGCCATGGACAACGCGGCCAGCAGGCTGCCCACCAGCAACACTCGGGTCGGCCAGGGCGATGTCGGCGCCTGGGGGGGCAGTTGCAGCCCGCGCTGGATGAAGAAGGGAATCACCCGGCCGCCGATCACCGTCATCAGGGTCGCCACCAGCCACAAGGCACCCAGTTCGCCGCGCCGCTGCCAGCTGTCCTGGTGTTCCAACAGGCCCCACAGGGTCAGCCCCTGAAACAGCGCCAGCAGCCCTAGTACCAGGACCATGGGGTAGTTCTCGCGCTTGCCGGCGCACCACAGCTCGCGCCCGATCACCGCCGCCAGCAACGGCATGAACGCCAGTTGCACCACAACGAACAGCGGGCCCGGCAGCGGCAGCCACCAGGCCAGGCGCCCCGCCAGCCACAGCAGCCACAGCAACAGCAACGGCGTACGGCTCAGGCCCGGGCGGCCGGTCCAGTTGGCCACCGCCGTCAGCAGGAAGCCGGCAACGATCGCCACGGCAAAGCCGAAGAGCATTTCGTGACGGTGCCAGGCCAGCATCCCGGCCACCGGTTGCAGGCCCGCCAGCGCACCATGCAGCCACAGGCCCCACCCCACCAGGGCAAGGCAGGCAAAGCCGGCGCCGGCGAGGAAGAACGGGCGGAACCCCAGGCTCCAGAGGGGCTGGCCGGTCCAGCGGTGCCAGGCTTCAGGCAAAGACACAGGCAGCCCTCCCCTGGCACTGGGCCATGCGCCGCTGGGCCAGCAGGCGCATGACATAACCGATCTTCAACAGGGTCGGCCCGATCATCACCAGGCTGTGCATCAGCACCAGGGTGGCGATAGGCAAATGGCCGGAATGGACATAGGCGGCGTACACCCCCAGGCCCAGCAACAGGCTGCCCGACCACAGCAGCGCATTGGACAGGTGCAGTACATGCAGCGGCGAATCGAAGTAACGGCTCATGTCGACAACTCCTCGAACACACAATGGCATGACTGGCCCTTCACGTTTCATGCCAGCGCGCAGAGCCCGTAAAACCGGGCCCTGCCACCTCAAGAGTCTTTATGACCAGATAAAGAAGAAGTCATAAAGACCGCCAACGCAGTCAATATGACTGCATTTTTCCCCGCTGCCCTTTTTCGCCGGCAAGGGCAGATTGCCCCTCTTGAGCCAATCCCCCCTCTGCAGGAGCGAGCTTGCTCGCGATGCATCGGAAAACGCCGCGCACTTCCTGTAGACCCGCGTTATCGTTGACGCCCATCGCGAGCTCGCTCGCTCCCATACAAGGATGTCGCCGATGCCCGAAGCTTCCTCCCCCGCATCCGAAAAGAGCCTGTCACGCCTGTTGCTGGAGTTGCTCTGGCAGTTGGCCGCCCTGCTCATCCCGATCTTCTTCGTCACCCTGCTGCCGCCCCCGGCGGCCCTGGGGGTGTTGCTCGGCTGCGCAGCGGCGATGACCCTGGCGGCGCGCCTGGGCTGGCCTAAAACCGCCCGCGGCCTGGCGCGGCTGATGATCAGCGCCGCGTTCGGCCTGGGCTTCAGCCTGGGTCGGGCCCTGCCGGCCTACTGGGATATCGCCGCCGCCTTCACCAGCATCTTTGCCGGGCTGGCAGCGGTCAGCCACCTGGAACGCCGCCTGGGGCTGGTGCAGCCGAGCCCCACACCGATCAGCGCCTGGGGCGGCAACGAACCGCAACAGACCCCGGAGGGCCAGCCGATCCGGGTGTTCAATCACGGCGAGATCGCCATGGGCGGGCCCACCTATTGCGACTACCTGTTCCCCGATGGGGTGCTGCTGCAAGGGCTGGGGTCCTCGGCGCGGTTTTCCAGTGACGGGCGCTACTTCGCCGCGCCGCTGCCTTCCAGGCAACACTGGGGGCTGGCCATCCTCGACCGTGAACAGCGCCGCCTGTACCGCTGCAACCGGGAACACTTCTGGGAGCTGGATGCCTTCAGCGCCGACACCCTCAGCGGCCGCCACAGCCCGCTGGTGGACAACGGCCAGCACCAGGCCAGCCTGAACAGCCTGCTGCAGGAGGCCGAATGCGTCGATCTGGTGGCGGTAGCCGATCTCTGGCTGGAGCCGGGCCAGTGGCTGGAGGCCCTGGCTTGCCAGGATTTCGAAGAAAGCGCACCCCACGGCAGCCACCGGCTGCACGCCAGCCTGGCGCTGCCGGCCAGCCTCAGGGCCCTGGAGCAACCCCTGGAACCCCTGCGCACGCCGCCCTATCGCATAAGCATCGACGGCCAGCCCAGCGGCTTGCTGCTGCGGGCGGACGCACCCCGCATCTGGCGCGACGATGGCCGGGCCCTGGCCTGCATCGCCCACGAGCAGGCGCAGCCTGAGGCCGCGTGCTGCTGGCTGTGGCAGGCCGACAAGGGCTGGCGGGCATTGCCCGCGCCCTGGGTCGCCAGCCATGCAGAACCATCCTTCTACCCTGGCCCGCTGCTCAGCCTGGATCGCCACTGGCTGGGCTACAGCGCATACCTGGACCTGGCCGAGGCGGACCACGGGCGCTACGGCTATCGCTTGCACAGTACCCACAGCGACAGCGAAACCGGCGTCGGCCACGACCGGCAAGGCTGCCTGCAAGTGGAGCCACTGCCGCTGACCCGCACCCAGTTGCTGCAGCCCCTGGACGGCAGCGGGGCCCGGGGCGAAAGCCGGATCCAGTCCCAGCCCCTGCTGGGCGAGCAGCGCGCGCTGTTCAGCTGGCTGACGGACAACCCCCGGGGCCTGGGTGCCTACCGATGCCAGATCGGCACCTGGCAACTGCCCGGGTGCTGGTTGCTGGACCATCGGGTTTCCGATTGCCAGCGCTACCTGGCCCTGCTGCCCTGGAGCGAGACCCTGGAGCTGGCCCCCCAGGTGGTGGTGGCGGACCTGCAACAGCAGCGCCTGATCTACAGCCCGGCACTGCTGGCGGCGCGCCTGCTGGACTTTCGCCAGGGCCGCCTGAGCCTGGCCGTGCTGGTCGGGCGCCTCGACCCGGACCACGCCAGCAGCCCGCTGCAACGCTTCAACCGGCCGGCGCCCGCACCTGAACACGCCGCGGCGTTCTGCACCGAAGGCCCGGCCTCGCAGCCCTGCTATGAGCGCCAGGACTGGCAGGTGATCGATGACCAATTGCAGCCCGTGGCGCCCTGGCGCCTGGTGGATCGGCCTCAGGCCGCGGTCGCCGAGGGTGACTTTATCCAGCCTGCCCCCGATGGCCGCGACGCCGCGTGGCTGTTTGGCAGCGAAACCGAGTACGCCGACAGCTGGCTGCGGGAAACCAGCCCGCGGCTCGGCGGCCACCTGCTCACCGCCTCCGGCTGTGCAGTAGGCGATCTGGCTCCGTCGCTGATCTGGTCCACCGACGCCCGCTACCTGGCCTTGACCCGGCTCCGGCTCGGCGCCGGCGACCCGCAGCAGGGCTACCGCGCCTGGCAGTTGCTGCTGCTCGATGTGCAGGAACGCAGCCTGCGCATCGCCCCCGACTGGCTGCGCCACCGCCCGCTGTTCCAGCACTTCGATGCCCGGGGCCTGGCGCTGCAGCTGTTCGAACGGGATTGGCAGGTGGCGGACGATCCCGATCCGGGCCACAGCCTGGAGTGGGCACTGGAGGACCTGTTGCGCCTGCCCGCCGAACCCTTGCGTGAACACCAGGGGCTGTGGCTGAGCGCCACCGACTGGCCCCAGGCCAGGGCGTGGCAGGCGCTACGCCGCCCGGCGCACCCGGCCTTCCGCGCCGGGGCTTGAGCCCCGGGGTCAATCGGCCTTCAGTGCCTGGGCGTCCCGCGCGCGCTGGCTGACAAAACCGGGGATCTGCTCCCCGGGCAGGGATTTGCTGTAGTACCAGCCCTGGATGGTCAGCTCGGCACTCGATTGCAGGAAATCCAGCTGCTCGCGGGTTTCCACCCCTTCCACCACCACTTTGAGCTTGAGGGTTTCGCAAAAACGCAGCAGGCCGTTCAACACCTGGGCGCCCTTGGGTTCACGCTGGGCGAGGACAAAGCTGCGGTCGATCTTGATCCCGTCCACCGGGAACTGGTGCAGGTAGCTCAGGGCGGAAAAGCCGGTGCCGAAGTCATCGATATAGACCCGGGCGCCCAGCGCATGGAGCTTGCCGATCCATTGCTGGGTCAGCAGCGCATCGCCCACCAGGGCATCCTCGGTAATCTCCACCGACACCTGGCCCTGGGCCCGGGCCAGAATCTCCAGCAGGCGCTGGCCATGTTCCCGGGAAGCCAGGGTGGCGCTGGAGATATTGATGGTGATGGGCAGCTCGAAGCCGACCTTGCGCCACGCCAGGTGCTGGCGCACCGCCTGGGACGCCACCCAGAAATCCACCTCGGGCATCAGCTTGGCCTGGCCCAGCCACTGCAGCAGTTCCCAGGGCGACTGCACCTTGCCCTCGCGGTCACGGGCGCGGATCAGCGCTTCGCAACCGCTGCACAAGCCGCTGTCCTTGATCACCTGGGGCTGATACTCCAGGTGGAAGTCGTAGTCGCTCAACTGCTGGATACGGGCTAGCTGCAATGACTGCTGGGCGGCCTGCTGGTAGGACGCCACCATCGGGTCCAGCTCGAACAGCCGGCCCCGCTCCTCCAGGCCATGGAAGGTGGTGTCGAAGGTTTTCAGGTAGACCTGGGCACTTTGCTCGCCCTGGCGCTGGATACTGCGCACATAGGGCATGTAGATCAGGATGCCGACCCCCAGCAGCAGCCCTTGCAGCAGCACCGCGCCCCAGTCGCCCTGGGTGCTGAGGTAGGCATTGAGCAGCACCGGCGAGGTAAAGGGCAGGCTCACCAGCGCCGGGCTCACCCACCCCAGTTGCACCACCAGCAGCGCCAGGCAGGCATTGACCATCGGCACCAGCATGAACGGTACCAGCAGGCGCGGGTTGAGGATGATCGGCACACCGAACAACAGCAGTTCGTTGACGTTGAACAGCGACAGCGCCAGGCTCGCCAAGGCCAGCAGACGCATGGAGCGGTTGCGCGAGAAGCCGAGGATCGCCAGCACCAGTGCCAGGGAACCGCCAGAGCCGCCAATGAAGGCAAAACAGCCCAGCAAGCCGCTGTTCAAGGCATAGCGCAATGGCCGGCCAGCGGCCTGATCCGCGGCGTTGAGCGTCACGGCCTGGTCCATCACATCCATCAGCGGCTGCATGGCATGGGCGCCATGAATGCCGAAGAACCACAGCAGCGAATTGGTCGAGGTCAGGAAGATCGCGTTGAGGTAGGGGTTGTCCAGGTCGTCGATATCGATCGGCCGCTCGACGTAGGCAAAATCATGGAACTGCAGCAGCAGTTGCAACACGCAGACCAGCACCAAAGAGGTCACCATCCCCGGCAGCACCATGTTGATGGTGCCCTTGAGGTTGTGCCCCACCAGCCCTTCGTCCACCAGCCGGGTCCAGCGCTGGCGGTGCAGCCGGGCCATCAGCGGCACATTGACCAGGGGCGAGGCGATGGCGATGAACAGCACGAAGGTCGCCGCCGCCCGCGGGTAGTCGCGCAGCAGGTAGATGGCGATCACCACATGGGACAGGCAGAGGAAGGCCACCGGCAGTTGGGGCAGGCGGTATTTGATCGCCAGCATGTAGCCGATGGACGCCGCCACCAGCAGGGGAATGATCGAACTGATGCGGTTGTGCAGGCCGGTCAGCAGCTCCACCAATGCTGGCGGCGCACCCAGCGCCTGGGCGCACTGGCCGAGGATCAGCAGCAGCGCCGAGACCAGCAGGCATGGCAGCAGCCACAACAGGCCTTCGCGGATCGAGCGTAATGACTCGGCACCCGCCAGGAGTGCCAGACGATGGGTGAAAAACAGCTTGAACCCCACGTTTCGCATAAGCCCCGCCCCTTTGCCGCTGCGCGTCCGATACCCCCCGGACGTTGCCGCCCGCCCCATGGATACGCAATGCAGCGCCAGGCCATGACAAGCGAATACCGGCGAAGATACCACTGAAGAAACCCCATTCAGCAAGCACTGAATGGCCCCGATCCCAGTCTTTTATCGTCCTGTTCACGCCAGGCTTGACTGCCTGCGCGGCCACCCGCTCAAGCACGGTCGATTGCGCCAGGGCTCGGCGATATCGTTTGCAGGGGTCGATGGCTTTTGCTTTAATCGCGATCAATTCCCATTTACAACCAGATCGCCAGCGGACACGCCTCCTTGCCCTCCACGCCTCTCGCCAGCCCGGACTCGGTCCACAGCCTCTACGATGCCCATCACCGCTGGCTCTACGAGTTGTTGCGCCGGCGCCTGAATCACGCCTGGGACGCCGCCGACCTGGCCCACGACATCTTTGTCCGGGTGCTCAAGCGCCCGCCGGTGCTGCGTGACGAGGTCCACCAGCGTTCCTACCTGGCCACCGTGGCCCGGGGCCTGTGCATCGACCACTGGCGGCGCCGGCAACTGGAGCAGGCCTGGCTGCAGGCGCTGGCTGCACGCCCGCAGGCGGTGCAACCCTCGGCGGAGCAGCAGGCAATCATTGTCGAGACCCTGTACGAAGTGGACGCCATGCTCAGCCGCCTGCCGGCCAAGGTGCGCTCGGCCTTCATCCTCGCTCAACTGCACGGCCGGCCCTACCAGGCCATCGCCGATGAGCTGGGGGTATCGGAGCGCATGGTGAAGAAGTACCTGGCCCAGGCCCTGCTGCATTGCGCGCTGCTGGAGGCCGAACTCGACGGCCTGCTGGTGGACTGAACCATGGACCCTCGACCCGGCGGCCGGCTCAGCCACGCCTGCCTGCAACAGGCCGCGCACTGGTACGTGCAACTGCAGGACCAAGGCAGCAGCGACGAACAGCGTCGCCAGTGGCGGGACTGGTTCGAGCAGAGCGCGGAACACCGCCAGGCCTGGAGCTATGTCGAGCGGGTCAGCCAGCGCCTGCTGCCATTGCAGGAGGCCAACACCCGCCCATCCGCCAGCCGCGCCCTGAGCGCCGCCCGACGTCCAGCCCTGGCACGGCGCCAGGTACTCGGTGCACTGCTGCTGGCCGGCCTGGGCTGGGGCACCTGGCGCAACAGCCCGTTGCCCCAGGCCCTGAGCCGCTGGCGTGCCGACTACGCCACCGGCACCGGGGAAGTCCGCGACACGCTGCTCAGCGACGGTACGCGCCTGTGGCTCAATGCCCTGAGCGCGGTGGATGTGCGCTACAGCACCGAGCAACGGCTGCTGGCGTTGCACCTGGGGGAAATCCTCATCGACACCGCCAAGGACCCGCAGCGGCCATTCCTGGTGCAGACCGAACACGGCCGCCTGCGCGCCCTGGGCACGCGCTTCAGCGTGCGCTGCGGCGCCAGCGACAGCCTGCTCAACGTCTACGCCGGCGCGGTGGAGGTACGCAGCGCCAGTGGCTTGCAGGTGCAGGTGGTGAATGCCGGCCAGCAGCTGCGCTTCGATGGCCGCACCCTGGGGCCGCTGCACGCCGCCAGTGCCGCCCGCGAAGCCTGGAGCCACGGCCTGCTGCTGGCCGACAACCTGCCCCTGGAGCAACTGCTGGAGGAACTGGGGCGCTATCGCAACGGCCACCTGGGTTGCGACCCGGCCATCGCCCAACTGCCGGTGATGGGCTCTTTCCCCTTGCACGACTCCGACCAGGCCCTGGCCCTGCTGGAAGCGGCGTTGCCGGTGCGGGTCAAGCGCCTGGCGTCCTGGTGGGTGACCCTGGAGCCACGTACCTGAAGCCGGAAAACTTTTTTCACCTGGCAGGTTCCCTTTTTCCGACGCCCTTCGGTTAACCCGGTAACAGTCCTCACATTGCCGACCCACAAGGGAACCCCATGCCATCACCCCGTCGTTCGCGCCTGCCCTTTCATACCCTGCCCCTGTGCACCGCACTGCTGTGCGGCGCCGCGCCCTGGGCCCACGCTGCTGCCGATGCGGGCCAGAACCAGTCCCAGGCTGAACGGCGCAGCTACAGCATCGGCCCCGGGCCGCTGGTCACGGTGCTCAACCGCTTCGCCGAGCAGAGCGCGGTGTTCATTGCCGGGCACAACGACCTGGCCGCCGGCAAGCAGAGCCCCGGCCTGAACGGCCGCTACAGCGTCGCAGAGGCCCTGCAACTGCTGCTGGCGAACTCCGGGCTGCAAGCCCAGGCGGTCAGCGGCGGCTATGTGCTCAAGGTACTTCCCGCCACCAGCGGCCCGCTGCAACTGGGCACCACGCAGATTTCCGCCCAGGGCCTGGGCAGCGTCACCGAAGGCAGCCAGAGCTACACCACCGGGGCCAGCGCCTCGGCCACCGGCCTCAACCTGTCGCTGCGCGAAACCCCGCAAACGGTGACGGTGATCACCCGCCAACAGATGGACGACCAGGGCGCCACCAGCATCGCCGACACCCTGCGCCGGGCCCCCGGGGTCAGCGTGCAGAACTACGACAGCGAGCGCTGGGAGTTCTCCAGCCGCGGCTTGCCCATCACCAATTTCCAGTACGACGGGGTCAACGCCACCTACGACGGGGTCTACGACTACGGCACCACCAGCACCGACATGGCGACCTTCGACCGGGTGGAAATCATCAAGGGCGCCACCGGCCTGATGACCGGCTCCGGTGACCCGTCGGCCACCGTCAACCTGATCCGCAAGCGGCCGACCAAAGAGTTCAAGGCCTCGGTCACCGGCACCGTCGGTTCCTGGGACAACTACCGCAGCGAAGGCGATATCTCTGGGCCTCTGACCGAAAGCGGCAACCTGCGCGGACGCTTTGTCGGGGTCTATCAGGATCGCAGCTCGTACCTGGATCACTACCAGAACACCAAGGACATCGCCTACGGCATTCTCGAAGCCGACCTGACCCCGGACACCCTGCTGACCTTCGGCCTGGACCAGCAGAACACCCGTTCCCGAGGCGCCACCTGGACCGGCTTCCCGATGTACTTCAGCGACGGCTCGCGCACCCGCTTCTCGCGCTCGTTCAACCCGGCCACCGACTGGAGCCGCCGCGACTTCAAGAACCAGACCCTGTTCACCTCCCTGGAACAGCAACTGGCCAATGACTGGACCCTGAAGGTCAGCTACGACCACCTGCGCCGCCAGCACGACACCCTGCTGGGCTCGGCCAGCGGCGGCAACCCGGACCAGGCCAGCGGCGACGGCATGTTCATGTACATGGGCAAGTTCAAGGGCGACCAGCGCCAGGACAACCTCGACATCAACCTGCACGGCCCCTTCAGCCTGTTCGGCCGCGAGCACGAGCTGATCGCCGGTTTCATGCTGATGAACGCCAAACAGGACATCCCGGTCCACGGCTCGGTGTACCCGCCAGTGGGCGGCAGCATCTACGACTGGCGCGGCGAGTTCGCCAAGCCGGACATCCCGAAGATCGGCGACAACGACATCCTCCAGCGCCAGACCGGCGCCTACCTGGCCACCCGCCTCAAGCCCACCGACGACCTGGCGGTGATCCTCGGCACCCGGGTCAGCGACTTCAAGGGCATCGACAACACCCGCTACCTCGACCCCAACAGCCCCGACGCACGCCAGCGCTACCAGCAGACCGGCGTGGTCACCCCCTATGCCGGGCTGGTCTACGACCTCAACGACAGCTACTCGCTGTACACCAGCTACACCAGCATCTACCAGCCGCAGATGAGCAAGGACGTCGACGGCAAGATCCTCGACCCGGTGCAGGGCGACAGCTACGAAGCCGGGATCAAGGCCGAGTACCTGGATGGCCGGGTCAACGCCAGCTTCGCGGTGTTCCACACCGAGCAGGACAACGTCGCGCAACTGGTGGACGGCTGGGGCATCGACGCCATCTACCGTCCGACCAAAGGCGCGACCACCAAGGGTTTCGAGGTGGAGGTGGCTGGCGAGCTTAGCGAAGGCTGGAACCTGTCGGCCGGCTACAGCTACAACCACACCCGCGACGCCAATCACGACTACGTCTACGGCTCCGTGCTGCAGAGCACCGAACCGCAGCAGGTGGCTCGGCTGTTCAGCACCTACCGCCTGCCCGGCGCCTGGGACCGCCTGACGGTGGGCGGCGGGGTCAACTGGCAGAGCCAGTTCTTCGGCAAGGTGTACCAGCCCGACCCGAGCGATACGGTCAATGGCGGGCATGACTCGCGCATCACCCAGGACGGCTACTTCCTGGTGGATGCCATGGCCCGCTACCAGTTCAGCCAGCACCTGAGCTCGACCCTGAACGTGAAGAACCTCTTCGACAAGAAGTACTACACCGGTATCGGCAACTTCAGCACCGGCTTCTACGGCGAGCCGCGCAGCCTGCAACTGGCCACCCGCTGGGACTTCTAGCCCCGCGCCGATCCATGGTAGCCCGCTCCGGCTGCGGGTTGACTACGCTTGTGCGAGCGTGCTCAACCCGCAGAGGAGCGCCCCCATGCAACGCATCCAGACCATCACCCCGTGCCTGTGGTTCGACCATCAGGCCCACGAGGCCGCACAGTTCTACTGCTCGATCTTCGAGCACTCGCGCATCACCCACGTCAGCCACTACGGCAAGGCCGGCTTCGAGTTCCATGGCCGCGCCGAAGGCTCGGTGATGAACGTGACGTTCGAGCTTGACGGCCAGGGCTTCAGTGCCCTCAACGGCGGCCCGGCGTTTACCTTCAACGAAGCGGTGTCGCTGCAAGTGCACTGCCGCACCCAGGCCGAACTCGACCACTACTGGAATGCCCTGGGGTTTGGCGGCCCGAAACAGGCCCAGCAATGCGGCTGGCTCAAGGACCGCTTCGGGCTGTCCTGGCAGATCGTGCCGCAGACGCTCGCGCAGATGATGTGCGACCCCGACCCGGCCCGTTCCGAGCGGGTGATGCAGGCCCTGCTGGGGATGAAAAAACTCGATATCGCGACGCTGCAACGCGCCTTCGACGCGCGAAGCTAATACACTCGTGGCCGGTCCTTGAGCGATGGATATGGCCTTGACGAAAACCGCCCCGCCCTCTGCAGACGCCCCCCTCTTCTGGCGCGATGTGGCCCTGCCCTTCATCGAGGCCCGCTCCATCGCCGACGGGCGCAAGGTCTGCTATTGCGCTCATGCCCATGAGCAGTTCTCCATCGGCTGCATCACCGCAGGTGTCAGTACCTACGTCAGCGAGCAGACGCAAAGGCAGGTGGGCGCCGGCACCGTGGTGCTGATGAACCCCGGGGTGGTCCACGCCTGCAACCCCATCGACGACCAGCCCTGGTCGTACCGCATGCTGTACGTCGACACGCCCTGGCTGACCCGCCTGCAACATGAACTGGGCGTGAGCCCCGAGTTGCAGTTCCAGCCCTTCGAGGAAACCAGCAGCGACGACCCGCAACTCTTCGCCGACCTCGAGCAGCTGTACCACGCCCTCGTGGACCCACAGGCCGAGACGCTGCACAAGCACAGCTGCGTGGTGGCGTTCTTCAGCGAGCTGCAACAGCGCCTGAACCCGGCCAAGGCCCCGCCCCGGGAGAACAACCACAAGCTTGAACGGGCCGCGCAGTTCATCCGCCAGCACTGTACCGAGCCCCTGGACCTGGAACAGATCTGCCAGGCTGCGCAGCTTTCGGCCTCCTACCTGATCCGCGCCTTCAAGCAGCAGTACGGCATGGCGCCCCATGCCTACCTGGTCAACCGGCGGGTGCAGTTCGCCCAGGCCCGCCTACGCCAGGGCGTGCCGATCGCCGAGGTGGCGCAGGCCGCGGGCTTCGCCGATCAGGCGCACTTGCAGCGTGCGTTCAAGCAGCATCTGGGGGCCACCCCGGGCCAGTACCAGGGGCCGCGACGGGCCAGGCGCGGCGAACCCCAGGCCCACTGACGCCCAGCTGCATTCAAAGCAGCAGGCAGGCCGCGCTGACTGCCAGCAAGGCGGCCATGGCCCGGTTGAACAGGCGCATGCCCGCCGGGTTGCCCAGGTAATGGCGCAAAAAACTGCCGGCATAGGCCCAGCAGGCCACCGACAGGTAGCAGATGACCAGGTACACCGCCGCGAACAGCCACACCAGCCGCGCCTCGCCATCGGCGGCGAAGGCTCCCATGCCGGCCACGCAAGCCAGCCAGGCCTTGGGGTTGAGCCACTGCATCAGGGCGCCATACCAGGCCGACGGCGCCCGAGGCTGGCCTTCGGTATCCAGCCGGCCATCGTCCCGGGCCAGCTTCCAGGCCATGTACAGCAGGAAGGCCACGCCGGACAGGCGGATGCCCTGGGTCAGGGCCGGCCACTGGCGCAGCAGTTCGTGCAGCCCCAGGCCGACCAGCACCAGCAACAGGACAAACCCCAGGGTGGCCCCGGCCACATGGCGCAGGCTGGCCCTGAAGCCGAACCGCGCACCGCTGCCCAGGGCGACGATGTTCACCGGCCCCGGGGTAATGGAGGCCGCCAGGGCAAAGGCCGCCATGGAAAACACTACGCTCATCACTTGCCTCTTTGTCTCTGTGGGTTGGAGCCGCACAGACTACGAGGCCGTGGTGAGGCGGTATTGAACAAAACTACCCTGCCGGTGGCGGGCTGTCGTGACACCGCGCAGGCCGCGACGAACTTGTGGATCGCGCCCGGCAATCAACTATTGAATCGGGTCACCAGTGCATTGAGTTCATGGGCGGTGGACTCAAGGTCGCCACCAATGCTGCAGGAGTGCATGGCAATATCGGCATTCTGGTCCGAGACCCGGGCGATATTGCTGATCTGCTCGGAGATTTCCTCGGCCACATGGGCCTGCTGCTCCGACGCCGCGGCCATCTGCTGGCTCATCTGGTGAATGCGCTCCACCGCCGAGTTGATGCCGTCCAGCGCCTGCTGGGTGCTGACTACCTGGGCCACCCCGGAGCGCGCCTCCACGCTGCCCTGGCGCGCCACTTCCACGGCCTGGCCCGCCACCTGCTGCAGGCTCTGGATGATGCGCTGGATGCTCTGGGTCGATTCCCGGGTCTTCGACGCCAGGGCCCGCACCTCATCGGCGACCACGGCGAACCCCCGGCCCTGCTCGCCGGCCCTCGCCGCCTCGATGGCTGCGTTCAAGGCCAGCAGGTTGGTCTGCTCAGCGATCGAATGGATCATGTTCGCCGCCACCTGGATCGACTGGGTTTCCTGCGCCAGGCCTTCCACCGACTGGCTGACCGCATCCACCGTATCCGCCAGTTTCTCGATCACCACCCGGGAACGGCGCGCCTCCTGGGAGCCGACCTGGGTCAGCTCGTTGACCTGGTCGGCCGCGGCGGCGGTGTCATGGATGTGCACCGAAACCTCGGCGATCGACGAAGCCATCTGGTTCATCGCCGTGGCCGCCATGTCGGCTTCGTCGCGCTGCTTGCCCAGGGCCGACTCGGCCTGGCGCGACAGGTTCTGGCTGGTGGAAGCCAGTGACGCCGCCTGGTTGGCGTAGTCCCCCAGGCGGCTGAGGGCGGTACGGATCTTCGCCGCCTCGCTGATCAGGATCATCTGCAGGCGTGCCACCGGGCCTCGCTCATCGGTATAGGTGCGGGCAATCAGCTCGCTGTCGAAACTGCCCAGGGACACCGCGCTGATGCGCCCCAGCAACTGCCCGGTGCGGTAGGCGCCGTGGGCCTGCACGGCAAAGAGCCCGAGCAGCGCCACTCCCAGCCCGGCCCAGAGCCCGGCCAGCCAGCCGGCCATGGCGCTGGCCAGTACCGCCAGCAGCGGCGGCAGCACAAACACCCCGGCGCCCAGCAGCCGATGGCGCCAGGGCGTGGCCAGGCGGGTGCTGCGCAGGTGCGAGTACAGGGCGGCGGCGCGCTCCACCTGCTGGCGCTCGGGCTTGACCCGCACCGATTCGTAGCCGGCAATCACGCCCTGGCTGAATATCGGTGTGACATAGGCGTTGACCCAGTAATGATCACCGTTCTGGCAACGGTTCTTGACGATACCCATCCAGCTCTTGCCGTCCTTGAGGTAGGACCACATATGGCCGAACACCGCTTCGGGCATGTCCGGATGGCGCACGATGTTGTGCGGGCTGCCAATCAGCTGTTCGCGGCTGAAACCGCTGACCGCAACGAACTCGTCATTGCAGTAAGTGATCTTGCCATGGGTATCGGTGGCGGAAATAAGCCGTTGTTCGGCAGGAAACACCCGCTCACGCTGAGTCACCGGGAGATTGTTTTTCATTTGAAAAACCTCGCAGGAAGTCTGGTAATTGCTCGTCATGATCAAACAGCAACTGGCGCATCCTGCGATTACCCGAAGACTTCTTCTGCGTACCTGCAGAACTTTCCCGAGCCTGATGAGCAATCCACTACAACAACTGCCCAGCGCCCGACCGAATCGAGTTTAGATAGCACTTTTAATCGCGCTATTGCCTCCAGGGAAATAACTTCCCTGGCAACGGAACTAGATTCAACACTCTTGACCTGGATCAATACTTAGCCTGGCAAGCAATGCCCCGGCCGCCCCTGGTTGAGAACCGATGGCCCATCACCTACCTTCTCCAGGTCCCTAAGCCATAGAGCCGCGCCAATGCCTGCCTCCTGCCAAGAAACTGCCCGCCTGCTACTGCGCGCCCCGACCCTGGACGACCTGCCCCAGGCCTGTGCCATCCATGGCGACCCGCAGACCAACCGCTTCAACCCCAACGGCCCGATCAACGCTGCCGCCTGCGCCGACAAGCTGCACGGCTGGATCGAACACTGGCAGCAGCACGGTTTCGGCTACTGGGCCATCGCCCTGCGCAGCGACCCGCAACGGCTGATCGGCTTCGGCGGGATCATGCAGGGCTTCTTCGGCCACGAGCCGGGGCTGAACCTGTACTTTCGCTTGCGCCCCGAGGCCTGGGGCCAGGGCTATGCCGCGGAAATGGCCCGGGCCGCCCTGCACCTGGCCTTCAGCGAACTGCATGCACCGCGGGTCACCGGCCTGGTGCGCCCCGACAACCTGCCCTCGCGGCGCGCCCTGGAGCGCCTGGGGCTGAGCCTGGAAGGCGAACTGGATGATTTTCCCGGCCAGGCGCCGAGCCTGCTGTACCGCATCAGCGCGCCGGACAACCCAGGCCCGGGCTGACCCTCAGGGCAGGCACCCTGGCAGCCTGCGCGGCGGACTCAACGGATTCGAGGATTGACAAAGCGATCGCCGGCTTTTAAAACTGGGCGCCTGATTCTTGAGCCTGCAGCGACCATGTCCCCAGCCACGCCCTTCATCCTTCGCACCATTGGCCTGTCGGCCAAGGTCGAGGCGCGCGTGGCCTGCAGCTCTAAATCGAAGAAACAGTCGCTCATGTGACCGGGGCGCTGTGTCCCGTCAGATGAGCTGACAGGACCTCAAGCGCTACGGACACCCTCCCCCTGCTTACCGCCCTTCTACTCTTCTGACGACGACCCGACGGTCAACCATCAGGAGAACACGCATGTCATCGTTTCAAGGTATCTGGGTCCCTATCGTCACCCCTTTCATCGACGGTGCCGTCGATTTCGCCGCCCTGGGGCGCTTGACCACTCACCTGCTGGAAAGCGGCGTAGCCGGGCTGGTGGTTTGCGGCACCACCGGCGAGGCCGCGGCCCTGGACAAGGACGAGCAGTTGGCGGTGCTCGATGCGGTGCTGGAGCGAGCCCCCGCCGGGAAGGTGATCATGGGGCTGGCGGGCAATAACCTGAAGTCGCTGCTGAGCCTGCAGGAACAGATCCTCGAGCGTGCGGTGGCCGCCTTGCTGGTGCCCGCGCCCTACTACATCCGGCCGTCGCAAGCAGCCCTGGAGAGCTTCTTCGCCACCGTGGCCGACGCCTCCAGCGTGCCGCTGATTGTCTACGACATTCCCTACCGCACCGGGGTGAGCCTGGACACCGCTACTTTGCTGAACATCGTGGCCCATCCACGGATCGCGGCGGTCAAGGACTGTGGCGGCAACCTGGAAAAGACCCTGGCGCTACTGGCCTGCGGGCAGATCGAAGTGCTGTGCGGCGAGGACCTGCAATTGTTCAACGCCTTGTGCCTGGGCGCCCATGGGGCCATTGCGGCCTCGGCGCATATCCACCCGCAACGGTTCGTCGCCTTGCTGCAACAGGTCCGGGCCCAGCAACTGGACGCGGCCCGGAGCACCTTCATGCAACTGGTGCCGCTGATCAAGGCGCTGTTCGCCGAACCCAACCCGGCGCCGGTCAAGGCACTGCTGGCCCACCAGGGGTTGATCGGAACGCAGTTGCGAGCACCGATGCACGATTGCAGCGCCGCCCTGCAAACCCTGCTCCGCACCCTGTAGGAGCGGGCTTGCCGGCGAAGAAGCCGCCACGGCTTGCACCCGCCCCAGGTAGGCTTTCGCCGGCAAGCCAGCTCCTACAGCGATGCGACATCGGTGGGGTTCTTGCAGGTGCCTTCAGCGGATGGGCGGAATGCGGATCTGCCCGGCACGGCACTGGTTCTTCACGCCTTTGCCGCAGGCGCCGAACTCCAGGTCCTTGGTCAGGCAAACACGAACTTCGGACAGCTCGGGGCCGCTGCACAGAATGGCGATGCCGTTCTCGGCGATCCCCGGGTTGCTCTGGCGAAACTGCTGGGCAATCTGGCTGGCCTCGAAATAGCGCACCGTGGTCGAAGGCTGCAGCGCCTCGGGAATCTGTACCCTGGCCAGGGCCTTGTCCGCGGCATCCAGGTACCCCATGGCCCCCAGGCCGCTGCAGGTGCCGTGCTTGCTCCATTCATGGTTCATCAGCTTGGCGGTGGGAAACAGGGTCAGGCCCTTGGCCCGCTCCTGGGCATTGAGCTGGGTCAGGGGTGGGCAGGACTCGGGCCAGCCACCCTTGGCGTATTGCGGCCACAGGCCGTGCAGGACAAAACCGTAGCCCTTGCCGGTGCACTGCTCGTTTTCCGGGTGCATCAGGCAGAAGGTCGGCGACCAGGACAGGGTCAGCAGGTAGTAGTCGAAGGTACCCGCCACCGAATCGCGCTGCTGCTTGGGCTGACGTGCGTCGCTGATGCCCACCATCCCCAGTGTCAGCACCAGGGCTGCCATCAGGGTAAAAAACTTTCTCATCGTGACCTTCTCCTTGGGAAAGCGCATCGTCCTGGCCCCGCCATCGGGGTGGAACGGATTGAAAACAACCTGATCTTTCTGGCAGGCCGGCGTTGCCGGAACATGACAGCAATTGCCCGGTGTCCCGCAGAAGCCGGTCAGGCAGCGGCTCGGAGAATACCCGCCAATGCCCTAGGCGGCAGCGCCCTCACTGCGCCGATACAGGCCGACACCCAGCGCCAGCACCGCCAGCAGGCCGGCACAACTGCGGTTGATCCAGCCCATGACCCGGGCGGAAAAGCGCGCCATGGCCCGCCGGCCACCCACGGCATAGAGGCTCATCATCAGGCAGTCCACCAGGGCGCTGACCACGGCCAGGATCAGGTACTGCTCGGCCACCGGCTGCTCCGGGCGCACGAACTGCGGCACGAAGGCGGAGAAAAACAGCAGGCCCTTGGGGTTTGACAGCCCCACCAGCAACGCCCGGCGAAACGCCGACCAGCCGCTGGCCGAGGCCCCGCCCACCGTACAGGCCAGGGCACGGGTAGGCGCTCGCCACAAGCCCCAGGCCAGATACAGCAGATAGGCCGCGCCGCAGCTCTTGACCACCACGAACAGCTCTTGCGAGGCCTGCAGCAACGCCCCCAGGCCGCAGCCCACCGCGCCGATCAGCAGCAGGTCGGACAACGCCGCGCCGGCGATGCCCCAGCCAGCCACCCGCATGCCATGCACCGCGCCATTGTTCAAGGCCAGCAACATCGAGGGGCCGGGGGTAATCATCACCGCGCTGACGGTGACGATGTACAGCAGCAGGGTTGGTATATCCATGGGTTCGCTCCAGGGTCATCCGCCGCGATCCGAAATCGCCCGGAGCACCTCAGGGCGCCCACTACGCGGGGGGGCAAAATATGACGGATCACTGCGGCACCGGGCAAGCACGACGGACCGCACACACCACTCAGGCGTCGGGAACGCTGACGAAGATGCTGTAGCGGGCCCCTTCCATGGCTTCGAAGGCGATCAGTTTCTGCACCAGCGGTTCGCTGAGCACCTTGCCGGCATTGAGCAGCAACATGCCGTTGTCGGCATTCAGGTTGCGCCGCAGGACCATCCCGGCCTGCAGCTCCCGGGTTCCCAGGACCCTGACCGTCGGATCATCGACGGTGACATCGCTCTGGTAGGCGGCACAGACCTGGACAAAGTCTTCCACCAGATTCGGGTCGTACAGGCGGCCCGCGTACTTGCGAATGAACAGCAGGGCTTCATCGCTGTTCATGTGCCGCTCCAGAATCAGCCCGCACTGCAATTCGATGAAATCCACCGCCAGCTTCAACAGCCGGGAGCCCCAGGGAATCGCCTCGCCCTTGAGGCGCTGGGGAAAGCCGCTGCCGTCCCAGCGCTCCTGGTGATGAAGGATCAGCCGCGCGGCATCCTGCATCGGTTCCAGTGCCATCAGCACCGATTCGCTCTGCTCGGGATAGGCGCGGTAGCGCGCCTGATCGGTATGGCGCAACAAGTCCGCCGGCGCCAGCAGCATGGCATCGCTCCAGCTCAACTTGCCGATGTTGTACAGGGCCGCCGCCATGGTCAGGTCGCGGCTGCTGGCCTCGTCCAGGCCGTACCTTTTGCAGCAGGCACGCACCAGTTCGATGATCTTGCGGTTGGTTTGCTTGTCCGCGGGCAGCCGCAGGTTGGCCAGCAGCGAAAACACCTCGGTGGCGGTCACATAGCTGTGCTTGAGTTCTTCGTAGGCCAGGTCGAGCATGTCGGCAGTCTGCTGTAGCTCCGCGGTCCGCGAAGCCACATGCCGTTCCAGGCTGGCGTTGCTGGCCTTGAGTTGCTGGTTCTGCTCCAGGACCAACTGCTGCAAACGCTTGAGCTCACGCTCGGCGAGCTGGTGCTCCAGGGTCTGGCGCAGGATCAGCAGCAGCTCTTCGTCATTCCAGGGCTTGCTCAGGTACTGGTGGATCTGCCCGTCGTTGACGGCCTTGATGATGGTGTTCAGATCGGCATAACCGGTGAGCAGGATTCGCCGCACCGCCGGGTACTTCTCCCGCACCCGGGCCAGCAGGGCCGCGCCGTCCATGCCGGGCATGCGCGCGTCGCTCATCACCAGGTCGACGGGGCCTTCGGCGAGGATCTCCAGCGCTCTGGCGCCGCTGTTGGCCAGCAGCACGTCATAGGGCTCGGGACGCAGCAGGCGCTTGAGACTGTTGAGAATCGACTCCTCGTCGTCCACCAGCAACACACGTGGACGCCTACCTGGCTCAACCGGCTGCGGATCTTCCATGGGGTTCTCCCTGTGCGGCATAGGCTGCCCCGCTCCGTGCTCACGGACGGCTCGGCAGCGGCGTTTTTCCCAGACAATCCTAGATGAGTTTTTTATTTTCACGCCATTGCCCCCCGCGAAATAAATTCGTCAGCCGCGGCACTGCGCAATGACTATGCTGACAACGTTGCAAGGCGGGCTCAGGGTACTAGGGAAGGTCTATGGACGCTGGCAGTGACGCACAGACAAAGGCACAAGAAGCCTCGGACCAGCCCCCAGGGCGGGCCAACCGACGGATCCTGATTGTCGATGACAGCCCGGCAATCCATGAGGATTTCCGCAAGATCCTGGCCCCGCGCCAGGCCCCGGACCTGAGCCTGGCCCAGCAACAGTTGTTCGGCCACGCCACGATGCCAGCGCAGCAAGCGCCCTTCTGCCTCGACTCGGCGTTCCAGGGCCAAGAGGCCCTGGCCCGGG
Organism: Pseudomonas sp. GW823-FHT02C05; assembly: GCF_058797595.1. Taxonomy (NCBI): domain Bacteria; kingdom Pseudomonadati; phylum Pseudomonadota; class Gammaproteobacteria; order Pseudomonadales; family Pseudomonadaceae; genus Pseudomonas; species Pseudomonas sp. GW823-FHT02C05. The sequence goes on from NZ_JBXAJU010000001.1 coordinate 1,524,269, forward strand.
TCGAAGCGTCCCTGGCCCTGGGCCTGCCCTATGCCATGGCGTTCATCGACATGCGCATGCCCCCCGGCTGGGATGGCCTGGAAACCATCGAGCGCCTGTGGAACGCCGACCCGGACCTGCAGATCGCCCTGTGCACCGCCTATTCCGACTATTCCTGGGAAGCCATGGCGCAACGCCTGGCATTCGGCGACCAGTTGCTGATCCTGAAAAAGCCCTTCGACAGCCTGGAAATCCGCCAGATGGCCAGCGCGCTGACCTGGAAGTGGCAGATGGCACAGGACGCCCGACAGAAACTCGACGACCTGCAACAGACCATCGAAAGACGGGTGGCCGAACTGCTCAAGGTCTCCCACCTGCTGCACTACGACGTGCTCACCGGCCTGCCCTCCAGCACCTTGCTGGGAGACCGCCTGGGCCAGGCCATGGCACGGGCCCGCCGTTATGAGCAGCGGCTGGCGGTGATGTTCCTCGGCCTGGACCGGTTCAAGCGGATCAACCATGCCCTGGGATACCCGGCCGGGGACGAGTTGCTCAAGAGAATCGCCCGGCGCCTGGAACAAGGCATGCGCGAGTCGGACTCGCTGTTTCGCTACGGCTCCGACGAGTTCGTGGTGGTGCTCCATGACCAGCAGCATCCGGCGCAGATACGCGCGCTTGCGCAAAAGCTGCTGGCCACCGTGAGCCAGTTCGATGACATCGCCGGGCACGACCTGCAGGTGACGGCCAGCCTGGGCATCAGCCTGTACCCCGAGGATGGCCAGGATGCCCTGGCGCTGATCAAGAAAGCCGAGATGGCCATGCGCACCAGCAAGGAGCAGGCACCGGGCAGCTACTGTTTCTTCACCGATGACATGACGCACCGGGCCCGGGAGCAGCAATACCTGGAGTCGGGGATTCTCCAGGCCCTGGAACGCCGGGAGTTCCACCTGCATTACCAGCCGAAAATCCACCTGGCCTCGGGCAATGTGGTAGGCGCTGAAGCGCTGATTCGCTGGCAACGCCCGCAACAGGGCTGGATCAGCCCCGAGCTGTTCATTCCAGTGGCCGAAGACAGCGGCTTGATCACCCGCATCAGCCAATGGGTCCTGGGGGAAGCCACTCGCCAGTGCCGGGCCTGGCAGAGCGCCGGCCTGCCCCCTGTGCCGTTGTCCATCAACCTGTCGGCGGCTGACTTCAGGCAGCCGCAACTGCTCCAGCAACTGCGCGACGCGCTCAGCGACAACGCCCTGGACCCAGCCTGGCTGGAACTGGAAATCACCGAAGGCGTACTGCTGCAGAACGTCGAGGTCACGCTGGCTACCCTGCTGGCGATCAAGGCCCTGGGCGTGCGCCTGGCCGTCGATGATTTCGGTACCGGCTATTCGAGCCTGAGCTACCTGCGCAAGTTTCCCGTGGATGTGCTCAAGATCGACCAATCCTTCATCCACGGCCTGAGCCACGAACACAAGGACGCCGTACTGGTCAGCGCCATCATCAACCTGGGGCGCAGCCTGAACCTGAAGGTCATCGCCGAAGGGGTGGAGACGCACCAGCAACTGACCTTTCTCCAGCAGCAAGGCTGCGAGGAAGCCCAGGGCTACTACTTCAGCAAGGCCCTGCCCGCCGAAGACTTCGCTCGCCTGCTGGGCAAGCACAGGCCGCAGTTCCAGGTGACGGACCATGACCACTGACCAACCGCGCCAGCCGCCGCGCCGCCGCGCACGGGTACTGCTCCTGCTGCTCTGGGCAGGGCTGGGCGCCACCAGCCCGAGCGCTTTTGCCGCGCCCCTGGACGAACCGCTCAAGCCGTTGCCCGCACCGCCGGCACTCGACCCCCAGCGGGTCGAGCTCGGGCGCCAGCTGTTCAACGAACCGCGCCTGTCCCAGGACCACAGCCTGTCCTGTGCCAGCTGCCACCGGCTGGACCAGGGCGGGGCCGACTCCCAGGCAAAATCGCCGGGTTTCAAGGGGCAGCCTACCCGGGTCAACACCCCCAGCGTGTTCAATGCCGCGCTGAATTTCCGGCAGTTCTGGGACGGGCGCGTCGAATCCCTGGAAGCGCAGATCGACAGCGTCGTGCAAAGCCCCAGCGAGATGGGCAACACCTGGCCGGCGCTGATCCGCACCTTGAGCGATGACAGCGCCTACCAGAAGTCCTTCGGTGCCCTGTACCCGGACGGCATCACCGCAGCCAACGTGCAAAATGCCCTGGCCACCTATGAAAAGACCTTGCTCAGCGCCAACTCGCGGTTCGACCAGTACCTGCAAGGCAATACCGACATCCTCAGCCTGGAAGAAAAATACGGTTACCAGCGCTTCAAGGATTACGGCTGCATCGCCTGCCACCAGGGGGTCAATATCGGCGGCAACATGTTTCAGAAGTTCGGCGTGATGGGCGACTACTTCGCTGCCCGGGGCAACCCCACCGACGCCGACCTGGGGCGCTTCCTGGTCACCGGCGACGAACAGGACCGCAACGTGTTCAAGGTGCCCAGCCTGCGCAATGTCGCAGTGACTGCGCCCTACTTCCATGACGGTTCGGCGCCGACCCTGGAGCAGGCTGTGGAAGTCATGTTCAAGTATCAACTGGGGCGCCCGCCCAATACCCAGGACATCAGCCTGATCGTCAAGTTTCTCAAGACCCTGACCGGCGAATGGCAGGGCAAGCCCTTATGAAGCTGTCCCGACGCGTGCCGATCATGCTGCTGTCGCTACTGACCCTGAGCCTGGTGCTGGGGCTGGCCTTTCTCTACTTCAAGACGGTGATCGGCCAGCCCTCGAACTACGTACTGGCGCGGGACCTGATCAGCCATATCAAGCAGTTGAATGCCCAATGGGAAACCGAGGTGCTCAAGGCTCGGATCGCCATCACCCACGACTACGATCCACTGGTCATGCCGGTGCAAGAGATCAACCAGCTGTGGAACCGCTTCGATCAGCTTTCACAACAGAACCACAATGACCCGGCCGCCTGGACGGCCGGCCACCAGGCGTTCATCGAGGCCTTCCAGGAAAAGGCCGGCCTGGTGGAGCGTTTCAAGACCCACAACGCGGTGCTGCGCAACTCCCTGGCCTTCCTGCCCACTGCCGAAGACGACATCCAGCGCCGCCTGGCCGGCCTTGACGACCAGGCGCGGCTGTCAGAGCAGACCATTGCCATCGATACCTATGACCTGCTGCTCAGCAGCCTGGAGTTCGCCCAGGTTTCCAGCGACGACCGGGCCGCAGACATCCTGGTGGGGCTGAACAAACTGGCGGTCAACAAGGAGCGCCTGCCCGAACCCATGCATGAGCCGGTGGAGATCCTCAGCAACCACGTCTCGGTGATTCTGCGGGAGCAGCCGGTGGTCAACGACCTGCTGGAGCGCATCACCTCGATCCCCATCGCCCAGCGCCTGGACGACATCACCCATCTGCTCAACGCCGATCAGTCGCAGGCCGATCTGCAGGACCAGAAGGCCCACCAGTACCTGCTGCTCTTTGCCGCCTTGCTGGTGATACTGATTCTCTACCTGGCCGTCAGGCTGGTACGCAGCTACGCGGTCATCCGCCGGGTGAACACGGCCCTGCAGAGCGCCAACGAGCACCTGGAACACCGGGTCGAGGAACGCACCCGGGAGCTCAAGGAAGCCCAGAGCGAACTCTTGGACAGCGCCCGCCAGGCGGGCATGGCGGAAATTGCGACCAACGTCCTGCACAACGTGGGCAACGTGCTCAACAGCGTGAATATCTGCAGCGAAATGCTCAGCCGCACCCTGCGCTCCAGCAAGGCACAAGGGCTGGGCAAGGCCATGCAGTTGATCAACCAGCACCAGGATGACCTGGGGCGTTTTTTCACCGAAGACGACAAAGGCAAGCTGCTCCCCGGCTACCTCAATCAATTGGTCGAAGCCATAGCCACCGAGCAGCAGGGCATGGGCGAAGAACTGGCTCAGTTGGCCCGTAGCGTCGACCACATCAAGGAAATCGTCGCCACCCAGCAATCCTATGCCGGAGCCTCTCGGCTGATAGAACCCCTGCGGGTCGCCGAGCTGATCGAAGACGCCCTGCGCATGAACTCCGGCGCCCTGGCCCGGCATCAGGTCACGGTGGTCAAGGACTATGGCCCGTTGCCTCCGGTGATGGGCGACAAGCACCGCATGCTGCTGATCCTGATCAACCTGATCAGCAACGCCAAGTACGCCATGTCCAACCTCGATGATCATTCACGGACCCTGACCCTAAGCGCCAGAGTGCTGGACGGCCAGACCCTGAGCATCAGCGTCAAGGATGAAGGCGAAGGCATCCCCGCGGAGAACCTGACGCGGATTTTTTCCCACGGCTTCACCACCCGCAAGGACGGCCACGGCTTCGGCTTGCATAGCTGCGCCCTGGCGGCCATGGAGATGGGTGGACAATTGAATGTGCACAGTGATGGCCCCGGCCTGGGCGCCACCTTCACTCTGGACATCCCGCTGATCAGCGCAGAGGACCCATGATGGACCAGTTGAACAATCGCCGGATCCTGCTGATCGACGATACCCCGTCGATCCACGAGGACTTTCGCAAGATCCTCACCCCGCCCGAGGCAGACGACAACGGTCTGGATGACCTGGAGGCACAGCTGTTCGGCGCCACGGCCAAGCCCCGGCAACAGCCTTTCGAACTGGATTCGGCCTACGGCGGCGAGGAAGGCCTGGCCATGGTCTGCCAGGCCCAGGAGCGGCAGCGTCCCTATGCCCTGGCGTTTGTCGACATGCGCATGCCCCAGGGCTGGGACGGCGCGCAGACCATCGAACGCCTCTGGCAACAGGACCCGCGGCTACAGGTGGTGGTGTGCACCGCCTACTCCGACTATTCCTGGGAAGAGCTGCTGGAGCGCCTGCAGGGTCATCACCGCCTGCTGATCCTGAAGAAGCCCTTTGACAACATCGAAGTCCAGCAGATGGCCAACACCCTGACCAGCAAGTGGGAAATGACCGCCCGCGCGCTTTTGCAAATGCATCACCTGGAGCACCTGGTGCAGCAGCGCACCGAAGACCTGAGGCAGGCCGGGGCGGCGCTGCAACTGGAGATCGACGAACGCAAGCAGTTGGAAAACCAGCTGGTGCAATCGGAAAAACTGGCCTCCCTCGGGCAACTGGCCGCCGGGGTCGCCCACGAAATCAACAACCCCATCGGTTTCGTGTCCTCCAACCTCGGCAGCCTGGCAGGCTACCTGCAGCAGCTCGACCAGATGCTCAGCGCCTATCGCCAGGCCGAAGAAGCCATCGCCGCGCCGGAACTGCGCAAGCACCTGCAGAGCCTGCGCGAGAGCATCGACCTGGACTTCCTCCAGCAGGACATTCCGGTACTGATCAGGGAGTCCAAGGAAGGCATCGGCCGGGTGGCGCAGATCGTCAAGGACCTGAAGAACTTCTCCCGGGTCGACAGCGACCAGCAATGGCAGCTGGCGAGCCTGCAACAGGGCATCGACTCGACCCTGAACATTGTTGCCAACGAACTCAAGTACAAGGCCGACCTGGTCACCGACTACCAGCCGTTGCCGGAAATCGAATGCCTGCCCTCCCAACTCAATCAAGTGGTGATGAACCTGGTGGTCAACGCGGCGCAGGCCATAGGCCCCGAGCGCGGCACCATTACCCTGCGCAACGGCGTGGACGGCGAGCGGGTCTGGCTGGAGGTCAGCGACAGCGGCTGCGGCATCGACCAGGAGCACCTGGCCAAGATCTTCGACCCCTTCTTCACCACCAAGCCGGTGGGCCAGGGGACCGGCCTGGGCCTGTCGCTGTCCTACGGCATCGTCAAGAAGCACGGCGGGCAGATCAGCGTGCAGAGCCAGCCGGGCGTCGGCAGCACCTTTCGCGTGGAACTGCCGATCCGGCAGGCGCGTCAGGAGTTGCCCGCACAACCCTAGCCACACCGCCCCCCTACCGCTAAGGCCTGGCACAGGAGCTGTCCATGAACCGCCCCGACGATTCGATCAAGCTCGGCAAGCAAGCCCGCAAGGACTGCCCCCGCAGCTCCCATTCCGATCCCGGGCAGATCAAGCGCGACCCCTTGCCGTTGATCGAGGCCTCCAGCCAGGGCCGGGTCCAGTCCCTGGTGGCACTGCGCTACGGGCGCATGCTGGTGTCGCCCTTCACCTTCTACCGTGGCAACGCCCTGCTCCAGGCCCACGACCTGGCCAGCACCCCGGACATGGGCCTGCGCTCGACCATCTGTGGCGACTGCCACCTGATGAACTTCGGCGGCTTTGCCACCCCCGAGCGCAACCTGCTGTTCAGCGTCAACGACTTCGACGAGGTCCATCCCGGCCCCTGGGAGTGGGACCTCAAGCGCCTGGTGGCGAGTTTCCTGATTGCCGCCCGGCACCTGCGCCACGGCCCGGGGGTCGAAGAGGCCCTGTGCCGCGAACTGGTGGGCGCCTATCAGCGCAGCATGGCCACCTGCGCCGGGCAAAGCGCCCTGGAGATCTGGTACGACGCCCTGACCTACGAAGACCTGCTGCACCAGGCGCGCTCCAACAGCGACACCCTGGAGCATGTGCAACGGGCCATCGACAAGGCCGCCCGGCGCACCCATGCCGAGCTCCTGCCCAAGATCAGCGAACGCGACGCCCGGGGCCGCCTGCTGATTCGCGACGACCTGCCGGAAATCTTCCACCTGCACAACACCACCAGCCTGCTGGACCCCGACGATGACTGGATGCGCCTGGAAGACTGGCGGCCGCTGTACGACACCTTCATGCGCGACTACCGCGGCACCCTGCAGGCCGACCGCCGCGACCTGCTGGCACGGTTCCAGCCCAGCGACCTGGCCTTCAAGGTGGTGGGGGTTGGCAGCGTCGGCACCCGCTGCCTGGTGGCGCTGCTCACCGACGCCCAGCAGCGGCCACTGTTCCTGCAATTCAAGGAAGCCCGGCGCTCGGTGCTCGCCGACTATGTGCGCGAACGCTCAAAGCCAAGGCACAACGGCCAGCGGGTGGTGGAAGGCCAGCGCCTGATGCAGTCCGCCAGCGATCTCTTCCTGGGCTGGACCACCGGCCCCAACGGCCGTCATTTCTATGTGCGCCAACTGCGCGACATGAAGGTCTCGGCGGAACTTGAGACCTTCGACGAGGACACCTTCGCCGCCTATGCCAGGATCTGCGGCCGGGCCTTGGCCCGGGCCCACGCCAAGGCTTCGGGCCAGGCCGCGCGGATCAGCGGCTACATCGGCAAGAGCGAAACCCTGGCCGAAGCCCTGTGGCACTACGCCCAGGCCTATGCCACGCAGAACGAACGGGATTTCGAGCGCTTCCAGCAGGCCTGCCGCAAAGGCCGCCTGCAAGCGCGCTCGGAGGCCGACTTCGCCGCCGACCACCTGCCCTGAAACACAGGCTCAGGTGATCGGGCGCGAGGCCCGGGCGGCTTCGCCATAGAGCTTCAGCAGGGCCTCCTGGTCCAGCGGCGGGCTCAGGTGCGGGCCCTGCACCTCATCGCACTGAATGTCGCGCAAGACCCCGAACTGCTCTGCGGCCTGCACCCCCTCGGCGACCACCCGCAAGGACAATGCATGCCCCAGGTCGACAATCGCCTCGACAATGGAGCGCCCGGCATCGTTGTGGTTGAGCCGGGCGATGAAGCTGCTGTCGATCTTCAGGCCATCCAGGGGGAAGGTCTGCAGGTACTGCAGCGCCGAGTAGCCGGTGCCGAAATCGTCGATCAGCAACTGCACCCCCAGCGCCTTGAGCCCCTGCATGATGGTGAGCACGTGGCGGCTGTCGTCCAGCAGCACCTTGTCGGTCATTTCCAGCTCCAGGCGTGACGGCTCCAGGCCGCTCTGCTTGAGCACCGCCGCGATCCGCGCCACCAGCTGGCCGCGCAGAAATTCCGCCGGCGACAGCTTGACCGCCAGCAGTCGGCCTTCCGGCCAGGCTCGCGCCGCACGACAGGCTGCGTGCAGTACCCAGTTGCTCAGCGGCAGGATCAACCCGGTGTCCTCGGCAATCGGCACGAACACGTCCGGCCCCAGCAAGCCATGCTGGGGATGCTGCCAGCGCACCAGGGCCTCGGCGCCCATCAACTGGCCATCGAGCACGCGGTAGCGCGGCTGGAAATGCAGGAGCAACTGGTCCTGCTCGATGGCATGGCGCAGGTCACGCTCCAGGCGCCGCCGTTCGATGATCCGCACATTCATGTAGGGCGCATAGAAACGCCAGGTGCTGCGCCCCGCCGCTTTCGCCTCGTACAGGGCGATGTCGGCAAAGCGCAGCAGTTCTTCGGCCTGGGAGGCGTCGCCCGGGGCCCGGGCAATGCCGATGCTGGCGCTGATGAAGACCTCGTGCCCGGCGATATAGAACGGTTCCTCGATCCGCTCGATCAGGCGCCGGCACAAGCCTTCGATCTCGTGGCCAGCCACCTGGCCGGTGACCACCAGGACAAACTCGTCGCCGCCGACCCGGGCCACCAGGTCCTCGCTGCGCAGGCATTGGGCCAGGCGCTGGGACACCTCGTGCAGCACCTGGTCGCCAGCGGCGTGCCCCAGCAGGTCGTTCACCGGTTTGAAACGGTCCAGGTCGACGCTGAGCATCAGCAGGGGTTCCTGCAGGGTCGGCGGGGCCTGCAGCCGGCCTTCGAGAAACTCCTGCATGCGGGTGCGGTTGGCAAGGCCGGTCAAGGCATCGTGTTGGGACAGGTACTCGACCCGCCTTCGAGCCGCGACCTCCTCGGTGATATCACTGGCGGTGCCGCGAAAGCCCCCGGCGGCCATGGCCCGCACCGACAGGCGACAGACTCGCGACTGCTCCTGGCCATCCCGGTACAGGCACTGCTGGATCGCCTGGGAACGCCGCTCCGGGGCCGCCAGCCACTGGCCCAGCGAACCCTGTTCGCAGCTCAGCAGCTCGGTCATCGGCCGCCCCAGGGTCGACTCCCGGGTCAACCCGGTAACCGCCTCGAAACGTTCGGACAGGTAGGTAAAGCACAGCTGCCCGTCGACTTCCCAGATCCAGTCGGACGCAGCTTCAGCCACATCGCGAAAGCGCTCCTCGCTCGCGGCCAGGGCCCAGCGGTTGGCGCGCAGCGCCTGGACCTGCCGGTCCATGACCTGCGCTGCAGCATCGGCGCGGCGCAACAGGAACGCCGCCATCAGGCCCACCAGCAGGCCGGCCAGCAGCAACAGCGGCATCACCAGCACCAGCAACTGGTGCCCGGGGCGCGCCGGCCGCCATTGCAGGGTTCCGGCGCCGTCGGGCAAGTCCAGGGTCGGCAAGCTCTGGTCCGTGGCGGCACGGGCCACCTGCAGATGCTCGATGTCCAGGCCTTGGCCCAGGGCCAGTAACCGCGGCGGGTCGAAACGGGCGACGAAGACCAGCACCGACTGCGGCCCGGCATCAGGGCGCACTTGCGGGTCGTTGCCCGGGCCTATGACAGCGGCGAGCACCAGCGCCGGCGTGCCGGCAATCGACTGGTAACGGTCCACCACCTTGCCGCCGGCCTCGCGCGCTGCGCTGACCAGGGGCGGCAACGCCTCGCCCAGCCAGTCGCGGGCATCCATCTCGCTGAGGTCGCCGGTCACCAGGGAGTACACGGTGTGGCCGGCCGGGTTGATCACGAACACCCCGTCAAAGCCCAGGTCGCGGTACAGCGTGGGGCCGAAATTCTGCCGGTTGAAGGCCCAGTCCAGGTCGACCTTAAGGTGCAGGTGCTGGTAGGCATCGCCCCAGAGGGCGTAGTCCTTGAGGGTGGTGCGGGCATTGCCGGCAAAGGATTGCAGGGCCTTGTCGATGTCCAGGCGGTTGTGCTGCTCGGCCTCGAGGTTCTGGTCGAGGGCGATGTATACCAGCAACACACCGGTGAAGAGAAACAGCGCCAGCAGCAGCCCCGAGCAACCCAGCAAGGTGGCGCGGGTCAGCGCCTGATTGGAGGTGCTGCGCCCTTGAGACGGATCAAGACCGAAGTTTTCCATAGTGCTCCAGGCGCCATAACGACAAACCGACCGGTGCGACCCTGCCTCACGCGGCCTTCGACGAAGCTCCCGCTTGCCTATTGACGATAGACAGTTTTTCCCCGCAGGGCCTGAAGAAAAGCCCCTGGCGGGGCCTGTGCGGGTATTCCCCCGGCGCCGATTGCCGGCGCCGGGGCATCCTGGAGCGGCGCGTCAGCCAGTGCCGCCGGGCACCACCGGCAGTTGCTCCACCCGGTGATAGAGGGCCAGGCCCAGGCGCTGGCCGATCTCGACCATGGCATCGCAGCCCGCCGACGGCCCGCCGATGCGCAGCACCGCATCGCAGCGTTCCAGCAGGCGCTCGGCGTAGGCATGAAAGCGCTGGTTGTAGATCTCGTCGCCCACCGCCCGGGAACCCGCCAGCCGGGTCATGGGCAACGCCACCCATTCCCCCAGTACCGGAAAGTGCCCCGCCGCCAGGACCTGCGCCGCGCAGTGCTCCATGGCCTCGACATTGCGCGCCAGCAGCGCCGGGTCATCGTCGGTACCAGAGCGATAAGGGCCGGCCACCAGCACCATCAGGCTGCGGGGCTTGAGCACATGCAGTTGCAGGTATTGCAGGAGCATGATGGTCTTGCCGTCGGCGATCTCCCCGCTCTTGATCATGCCCAGGGCCTGGTCGATATCCAGTTCCAGGACCTCGATGTCCTCGCCCTCGTGCTCCAGCCCGCCGCCTGCGTCGATCCGGTCTTCGGCCTGGTAATGGCCAATGAAGAAATGCACCCGCTCGGTCACCGAACCCGGGCTCATGAAGGCATCGAAGACCTTCTGCACCTCGCCGACCCGGTAGCCGGTTTCCTCCTGGGCTTCCTGGCGGATGCGCACCTCGGGGCTGGCGTTGTCCAGGAGCCCGGCAGCGGTCTCGATCAGGTAGCCGCTGTGGCCGTTGACGAAGGCCGGCATGCGGAACTGCCGGGTCAGCAGCACCGTGCGCCGTTGCAGGTTGTACAGCAGGATGGTTGCGCCATTGCCCCGGTCGTAGACCTCGCGGTCCTGGGCCTGCCAGCTGCCGTCGCGGCGGCGCAGCTCGAAACTGTACTTCTTCAGCACGTACCAGTTGTCGGAGAGGGTCTGTTCGGCGGTGATGCGGATGGTTTCTTCGCTCATGGCTGCTCCTGGGCGTGAAGGGGTGCGGGGCGAAACCCGGCCAGTTGTTCCAGCAATTGCGCCTGGTAGGCCGGGGCCAGGGCGAACCCGCCCGCCGCCTGCCGCAGTTGGCCGCCTGCCAGGCGGTTACGGAACCAGTCGCGGATGAAATCCGGGGCGTAGCCGCCGGTGCCGAAGCCCCTGGCGAAGGCGATCATGTCCTGATAGACCAGCAGGTACGCCTCTTTGTCGGGGACCGGGTAGCGATTCTGGTACAGCCAGAACTGCAGGTCATAGAGCAGTTGCGACAGTGGATCGGCATGCAGGGCGAAGTAGCGCTTCTCATGGACGATGCGCAAGGCGATCTGGCGGATCAGCGGCCCCAGGTCGGGGACTGCGCTGAAATGGCCGAGCAGTTCCTCCAGCAGGAGCGAGAACGGCGCGTGGGCGACCTTGTCCAGATCATCCAGGTAATCCTGTTCCGAGGTGTCGTAGACCTCGGGCGACACCAGCCCGCGGACAAAGGCCTCGAAATCCGCTGCCAGCACTGTCACCGCGTAGTCGGCCTCCTGGTCCACATGCACCACCCGCGGCTCGCCCTCGGGCCCGCACTCGCTGTAGTCCAGGGCAACCATGTCATGGCCGGCGGAGGGGCAATCGCAGATGTACACCCCCAGGTCCGGGTAGCCCCACTCCTCGATCATGAAACGGCTGCCCAGGCCACCGCCCAGGGAATAGTCGCCATCGCAGCCGATGCTGAGAAAGCTGTCGATCGCGCAGTGGTCCTCGGCCCAGGAGGTGCCCTGCTCGGTGGGGAAACAGCTGAGGTGCGGGCGCCCGCCGTTGTAGCGGTTCATGAAGGCCACGTAGGACAGCGGCAGGCGATAGCCCAGTTGCGCCTGCAACTGGGCTATGACGGAAGGGCTGGCGGGGGGCTGGTTGATCTTGCTGCTGGTGGTCCGGTCCCAGAACGCGTCCAGGTCGATATCGTGGGGAAAGTCGCTCATCCGATGCATCCGTTGCGGTTGAAGGTCGGCCGGTGCCGAAAGCTGCACAGGCTACCGCAAACGGCCCTCAGAACCACCAGCGCAGGAGGAAAAAGAACCCCATGCTCAACAGCATGCTGAGCAGGGTGTTGCGGGTGTAGATCACCAGCGCAATGGCCACCAGGGAGCTGAGCAGGTAGGGGTTGCTCCAGTGCAGGTTCAGCTCGTGGTCGGGCATGAACACGATGGGGCCGCAGATCGCCGTGAGCATGCCCGGCACCGCAAAGCCGAGGAACTGCCGGGCATTGCTGCTCAGGCGCAACGGCAGGCGCGGTTCAAGAAACACGTAGCGATTGAGAAAGACCAACAGGCCCATGCCGAAGATGACTGCCCAGACCATCATGCTTGCCCCCGATAGAGTTTGTTGCAGACAAAACCTGCGGTCATGCCCGCCAGCCCCGACAGCACCAGCGCCGATCCCCAGTGCCAGTAGCTGAACAGCACCGAGCAGAACAGCGATACGGCAACGCAGACCACGGTGGGCACATTGCGCACCAGTGGCGTAATCAGGGCGATGAAGGTGGCGGCGATGGAGAAGTCCAGGCCCAGGTGCTCAAGGCCGGGAATGCTCTTGCCCAGCACGATGCCCAGCAGGGTGAAGAGGTTCCAGGCCACATAGAAAGTCAGCCCGACGCCCAGGGCGTACCAGCGGTCGAACTGCTGCTTGTCGTGGGCGCTGGTCAAGGCGAACAGCTCGTCGGTGAGCAGAAAGCCCAGGCCCACCCGCCAGCGGCCCGGCAAGGGTGAAATCACCGAGCGCATGCTCATGCCGTAGAGCAAATGCTGGGACGTGAGCAGCAAGGTGGTGAGCAGGATCGAGAAGATCCCCGCCCCGCCCTTGAGCATGCCGATGGCCACCAATTGCGCGGCACCGGCGAAAACGATGCTCGACAGGCCCTGGCCCTGCAGCGGCGTGAGATTGGCCTCGATGGCCATGGAACCGGCCAGCAGCCCCCAGGGCGCGGTGGCCAGGGACAGCGGCATGATGGCGATGGCGCCACGGATGAACGCGGCACGGGGTAAGAGAACGCTGGACATAAAACCCTGCACACAAGTAACGGACGCTGACTGTGCCATCTGCCGGCGCCCCTGGCTTGAACGATCTTGCGCAATTGCCCCGCCCCGCCCTCGTAGGAGCTGGCTTGCCAGCGAAGGCGTCTCCAAGACCAGCACAAGACCTGCGGGCCTCTTCGCCAGCAAGCTGGCTCCTACGGGAAATAGGGGGATGCAAACGACAGCGCCCCTCACGAGGGAGGGGCGCTGGCTGATGCTACGAGCGGATTACAACTGGATCAGGTTGCTGATCTTCACGTCCGGATCGACGTCGGCTTCGTAGTCGACACCTTCGATCTCGAAACCGAACAGGCGCAGGAACTCTTGCTTGTAACCGACGAAATCGGTCATCTCGTAGAGGTTCTCGCTGGTCACCTGGTCCCACAGCTGCTTGACCCGGTCCTGGACCGCCGGTTGCAGTTCCTTGTAGTCGGCACGCAGGCGGCCTTCCTGGTCGATCACCGGCTCGCTGTTGTACAGGCTGTCCTTGTACAGGCCGTAGACCTGTTCGATGCAACCTTCGTGGCTGCCCTGCTCCTTCATCACCTTGAACAGCAGCGACAGGTACAGCGGCATGATCGGGATCGCCGAGCTGGCCTGGGTCACCACGGCCTTGAGCACCGACACCCGGGCGTCGCCGCCCAGGCCGGCCAGCTGCTGGCGCATGCCGATGACTTTCTGGTCCAGGTCCTTCTTGGCTTCGCCAATGGAACCGTTCCAGTAGATGTCGTGGGTCAACTTCTCGCCCAGGTAGGTGAAGGCGGTGGTCTTGGCGCCTTCGGCCAGGACACCGGCTTCGTGCAGCGCGTCGATCCACATCTGCCAGTCTTCGCCGCCCATCACCGCCACAGTGCCGTCGATCTCTTCCTGGGTCGCCGGCTGCAGGGTGGTTTCCTTGACGATTTCCTTGTCGGTGTCGACACCGCGCAGGGTCACGGACTTGCCCAGTGGCTTGAGGGTCGAGCTCAGCACTTCACCGGTCTTGGGGTGGGTGCGGCGCGGTGCGGCCAGGCTGTAGACCACCAGGTCGATCTTGCCCAGGTCGCGCTTGATGGTCTCGATGGTCTCGGCCTTGACCGCATCGGAGAAGGCATCGCCGTTGATGCTCTTGGCGTACAGGCCCTTTTCTTCGGCGAACTTGTGGAACGCCGCGGTGTTGTACCAGCCGGCGGTGCCCAGCTTGCCGTCAACGCTGCCGCGCTCGAAGAACACCCCGAGGGTGTTGGCGCCACAGCCGAACGCTGCGGTGATCCGCGCTGCCAGGCCGTAGCCGGTGGAAGCGCCGAGTACCAGTACGTTCTTCGGCCCTGCGTCGATGGCGCCCTGCTGGGTGACGTAATCGATCTGTTGCTTGACGTTGGCTTCGCAACCCACCGGGTGGGTCGTCACACAGATAAAGCCGCGAACGCGGGGTTTGATGACCATACATACTCTCCCAATTTCAAAGTGCCAGGCGCCGATGACGGCGGCGGCAGTGTCACTTGCACTAGTCGTAGACGCTCATATTCGCTTCGCGTCACCAACCTGAGGAATTTGCCCGTCAGGCCCCGGTTCCAGGGGGCACGGCGGTGGTGTTGCGCGCCCGCCAAGCGCGATTGCGCACAGCCCGGGGCGAGACTCTAGCAGGTGCGCCGATGCTGTCGCCTGTCCGTCCGGCGAAATCTCTTGCGCGCCCTGCCCCTGGCCGCTCGCCGCGCCGGCTCAGGGCATCATGTCCAGCGGCAGCTGCTTGTCCTTGCTGCGCGCTTCATACCAGCTCTGCACCACATCCGGCAGGCTGTGCTTCCACTCAGGCTCGGTGGTGTAGTAACGCACCCGCACTTCATCCTTGGGCCCTGCCACCACCAACAGCGCGACCCACAACTGGCCCTGGGTACCGCGCACGAAAATCGCCGCGTTGGTGGTGGCCAGGCCCGGCAGCCACATATCGGTGACCTCGGCGCCCTTGAGTTCGGCCGAGGTATCCGCGGAGAACGACGAGCCACTGTCGAGCAGGGTCTGATAGTCCTTCTTCAGCAGTTTCCGGGCGCGCCGGTCTTCCTCCTCGGTGCGCACCAGCGCCGTGGACAGCAGGTCGTAATGGCTCTCCAGGGCTTGCTTGGAAGCCACATAGAGCCCGTCGTAATACACCCCTGAACCAGCGCCGCAGGCAAAGGAGTCGCCCTCCTGGCTCACCTGCAACAGGCCGTTGCGCTGCGTGAAGCGCAGGTTGCAGCCCTCGACGCTGTAGCTGGCCTCACCGCCCTTGATCTGCGCCTTGCCCGCGAGCGAGCCGGAGTTGGCGCCGCCCATGGCCGACAGATCGAAGCTCAGGCGATCCTCGCCAGTGCGCCGGATCACCAGATCACCGGTGTAGAACGGGCTGACCGAGACCCGCTGCCAGGTTCCCTGCCACTCGAACGGCACATTCACATAACGCAACGCGACCAGGCGGCTCAGGTATTTGCTGCGCAGGCAACCCAGGTCGGCTGCGCACTGATCCCGCTCCTTGAGCCATTCACGCTGGTCCAGGCGCAGCGCCTTGGGGTCCTTGGCCTTGGCCAGGGTCGCCTTCCAGGCCTTGCCCAGCTGGCTGTCCAGCGAGGCGGTATAGGGGTCGGCACACAGGGCCTTTTCACTGCTGCTGGCGGCCTTGACGCAGTCGAAACTGCTGGCCTGCACGCCCTGGGAACAGGCCAGGACCGCGAACAGCAAGCCAGTGGCTCGCAAGGGACGAACAAGGGGAGCGAACATGGGTCGATTCCATTCTGAAAAGGCGGCGCAAGAATAACTGCAGTGGAGTGTTTTCAGCGATATCCCGACGAAAAAAGCCCCCGGGCACCCCCCTCTGAAGCCTGGCAGGGAGCCGGCAGCTTTTATCGCGACAGGCGGCAACCAGTCGTACTAAGCTCTGCGTTTTCAAACTCCAAGGGCACTGCATGAAATGGATGCTGCAGGCACTGTTGCCGCTATTGAGCCTTGCGGCCCACGCTGGCGAGTTGCGCATGCTGACCGACAACCACCCGCCGCTGCACTTCCAGCAGGGCGAGCGGATGGTGGGGTTTGGTGTCGATGTGGTGCAGGCCCTGGCGCAGCGCAGCGGCGACACGGTGAACGTGCAGCTGCGGCCGATGCTGCGGGCCCTGCGCGATGCCGGAAGCGATGACGACACGGCGGTGTTCACCATACTGCGCACCGCCGAGCGCGAGTCGCGCTACCAGTGGGTAGGCCCGTTGATGCGCACCGAAACCGCCCTCTATACCCGCAATGGCGACAGCACGCCGGTCACCGACCTGCACCAGACCCGGGGCCAGATTGCCGTGCCGCGCAAATGGCTGGTCTACAGCTACCTCAAACAGCAGGGGCTGGACAACCTGTGGGGCGTCGACAGCCCGGAAATCATGATGCGCCTGCTGCAGGTCGGCCGCGTGCAATACGTGGTGGCCGACACCATGAGCGTGGGCACCTTCGCCGCCGAAGAGGGCTTGGCCCTCGACCAGTTGCGCTACCAGATGCCACTGATGCACCAGGACGCCTACATCGCCTTTTCGCCCAAGGTCGATGCGGCCCAGGTGGCCCGCTGGCAGCAGGCCCTGGACGGCATGAAGCGCGATGGCAGCCTGCAGCAGCTCAAGCAACGCTGGCATATCGACCAGGCCACGCCACAGGTAGATTGATTCACCCATGACCAGCCTTGCCCCCTGGAGCCCCATGCCCCATCAGTTGGCGCTCAGTTGCCCGCAGTGCGCAGGCCAGGCCTGCTTCGACTTCGTCGTGGCCAGGCCCATCGAACGCAAGGCCGATGTGCCGTTCTTCCAGGCCCACCCGCTGCTGGAGTACTGGAAAGAGCAGGACAACTGCGGCCACTATCACCACTACGCCCTGTACTTTCCCGGCCTGCATGGCGACCCGATGCAGAGCCTGGGTCCGTTGCCCGATGGCTACAGCCCCAGCCACTGGCAGCGTTCAGCCTACTGGTACCGCGATCACGGCCTGGACCTGGGGTCGGTACGCTGCGAGCACTGCCACTACGCGGCGCGCCACCATCTGAACTGGCCAGGCGAAGCCTATTTTTCCGTACTCTACAAAGGCCAGATGCTCTGGGCCTTCAACCGCGAATCGGCCCTGGCCCTGCATGATTACCTGGGTTCCGCGGAGCGCAATCCCGGTGGCTACCCCTGGCGCAGTTTCCTGCTGCACATCCCGGGGCCGTTCAAGAGCCGCAAGGCACGCCAGCCGCTGACCCGCTCGCTCAAGCGCCTGTTGACCCCGGGCTGAGGCCCCTGACCTGGAGTTCCCCTATGCCGACCTTTACCCCTGCCCGCCCTTTGTATCGCCTCAATTGCACCGGCTGCGGCTGGGACCTGGCAATACTCGGCCAGAACGATGCCACCGTGCGCAAATGCCCCTGGTGCGGCTGCAATGAATTCAGCGAGCAACAGCCGAACCGCAGCGGCGCCGGGCAGATCCTGGAATGCAGGCACCATGGCCCGGTGGTGGTACAGGTGCTGGACGCCAACATCGACAGCCAGGACTTTCTCGACAATCTGTATTGCCCCTTCTGCCCCTGACCGATGGCCATGTTTTCCTGACTTGCACACGGCACTAAATCTCGTCCGCGGCGGCTACTTTCGCTACTATGGCCTGCCGATTCCTGCCTTTGCCGACCCGCCAGACCGGAGCTTCAATGCCTACCCCCAAGGACCTTGCCAGTGACAGCGGCGCACCGATGATTCCCGAACAGCGCCGCGAGCAGATCCTGCGCCAGTTGCGCAAGCACCAGGTGCTCAGCGTGCATCAGTTGATGGAGATGTTCGACTGCTCGCACATGACCGTGCGCCGGGATATCGCCCTGCTGGAGCAGGAAGGCCGCGCCCACTCGGTAACCGGCGGGGTGCGCATCGCCAGCCAGTTGCACAGCGAGCCCAGCCATCAGTCCAAGGCTGTGGTGGAGCTGCCGCAGAAGCAGGCCATGGCCAAGCTGGCGGCGAGCCTGCTGCACGCGGACATGACCGTGTACCTGGACGCCGGCACCAGCACCCTGGAAATCGTGCACTACATCAAGGCGCTGTCGGGGATGACCGTGGTGACCAACGATTTCGGCGTGGCCCAGGCCCTGATGGACGCGCCCCAGGTGACGGTGATCCATACCGGCGGGCAATTGGACCACTCCAACCACTCCTGTGTCGGCGGGCTGGCGGTGGCCACCCTGCGCCAGGTGGTGACCGACGTGGCCTTTATCTCCACCAGTTCCTGGGACCTGCGCCGGGGCATCACCACGCCATCGGCGCTGAAGGTCGAGGTCAAGCAGGTGGCGATGCAGTCGGCGACCCAGGTGGTGCTGGTGGCCAGCAGCTCCAAGTACGGCACCTTCAGCATGTACAAGATCGCCGGGCTGGAACAGTTCGACATCATCATCAGCGACGCCGCACTGGCCCCTGCGGCAGCGGACGGGATCCGCAAGCACGGTGTGGAACTGCTGCTGCCGGCACAATCCTGAGCCAGCGATAGCCCCCTGTGGCGAGGGAGCTTGCTTCCGCTCGTCTGCGCAACAGGCGCAATCCCTGCCCCCATCACTCCCTGAAACACCGCGCCGTCCGAGTTTGGAGCGGCGCGCCGCCCAGCCGGGGCTTGCTCCCTCGCCACCAAGAGCGCGCAGTGGCCGCTAGCGGTTTTTCTCGGTGTCGGCCATGAACTGCCCCAGTTCGCGGGCGTAGAACCGGGCCATGCCGGTGGTGCCGTGGCCACGGGTTTCGGCGCTGGCGGGAATCAGCAGCAGGCGGGCATTTTTCACCTGTTTAAGCGCCGCTTGCAGGGTGCCGGTTTCCGGCGGGTTGCGCTCGTCGTCCGCGGCGTTGATCACCAGCACCGGCGCCTGGATCCTGCCCAGCCCCGGCATGGCGTTGTAGTCCGCCGAGGACTGCCACTGGTAGATGAAATCATTGGCATCGGCGCCCTGGCTGGCCTTGAGGCGCTCCTGCACCAGCTGGTCAGCCTGGGCCCGGGTCGGCGCCAGGGCCTGATAGGCCAGGGTGCCGCCGCTGGTGCCGGTGGCGAACAGCGCGTTGGCCAGGCGCAGCGACGGCGGCTGTTGCCGGTAGTTGCCCTGCTCCCAGGCCGGGTCCTGCTTGATCGACTCCACCAACAGGCGGCGCATCATCCAGTTGCGCGAAGACATTTCCCCCGGCTGGGAGGCCATGGGCACCAGGGCGTCCATCATCTGCGGCCACTTCTGGCCCCAGATCCAGGCCTGCATGCCGCCCATGGAATTGCCGATGATCAGCCGCAGGTGCTTGACCCCCAGCCCTTCGGTCAGCAGCCGGTACTGGGCCTGGACCATGTCCTCGTAGTTGTACTGGGGAAACCGCGCCCGCAGGCCGTCCGAAGGCTTGCTCGACTGGCCGACGCCGATGCCGTCGGTGGCGATGATGTAGTACTTGCTGGCATCCAGGGGTTGCCCGGGGCCGAACAGTTCACCGCCAAAATCCTTGCTCAACAGGTCGCTGGCCGGCCGATAGGTGCCATGCAGATAGAGGATCGCCGGGTGCTTGGGGTCCCCCAGGGTGATGTAGTGCAGCTTCAGGTTGGCCAGCTGCTCACCGTTGTGGAAGGTGAATTGCGGGGCCACCCAATCCCCCTCGGTGGCCGGCGGCAAGCTCGCGGCCGCGGCCAGGGACATACCGCCCAGGGACAAAATCAGGCCGAGCGCGGCCCGGCAGGCAAAACGCTGCATGGGAAAACTCCTGTGTTTATCGCTACGTATCATCTGTAGCCGCTGCCGCAGGCTGCGCAAGGCACCGCAGGGGCCTCGACGGCCAGGGAATCGCTGCGAGCCTGCGGCTCGTTCGCAGCCTGCGGCAGCGGCTACATAAAGCGATGCGCGAAGGCCCCCCAGGGCCTTGCGCGACGCTCCCCAGATACCTTTTGCTTCGCAACCTGCAGTGGCGGCTACACCGCCGAGCCTTAGCGCGCCTGCCAGTCCCGCAGCCACTGCAGGCCGGCGGAGGTGTTGCCGCGCGGGCGGTATTCACAACCGACCCAGCCGTCGTAGCCAAGGTCGTCCATCAGCTGGAACAGGTAGGGATAGTTCAGTTCGCCCAGGTCCGGCTCGTGGCGGTCCGGCACCCCGGCGATCTGGATATGGCCGATGCCCGCCAGGTCCCGACGCAGTTTCACCGCCAGGTCGCCTTCGACGATCTGGCAGTGATAGCAGTCGAACTGCACCTTGAGGTTGGCCGCGCCGACTTCCTTGCAGATGGCCTGGGCCTGGTCCTGGCGGTTGAGGAAGAACCCCGGCATGTCCCGGGTGTTGATCGGCTCCAGCAGCACCGTGACCCCGACCTTGGCCGCCTGGGCCGTGGCGTGGGCCAGGTTCTCCAGGTAGACGCCGTGGTGCCGCGGGCGATCGTTCTCGGACGGCAGCAGGCCGGCCATCACGTGGACCCGCGAGTTGCCCAGCACCGCGGCGTATTCCAGGGCCTTGTCGAAACCCTGGCGGAATTCCTGCTCGCGCCCGGGCAGGGAAACGATGCCCCGCTCCCCCGCCGCCCAGTCGCCGGGCGGAGCGTTGAACAAGGCCTGTTGCAGGCCGTGGTCGTCCAGGCGCTGTTTCAGCACCTGGGGGCTGTAGTCGTAGGGAAACAGATATTCCACGGCCGTGAAGCCGTCGGCCGCCGCGGCGGCGAAACGTTCGAGAAAGTCATGTTCCGGGTAGAGCATGCTGAGGTTGGCAGCAAAACGAGGCATGGGAACTCCTGGGACAAAGGGTCAGACAAATGGCCAGATCAGCAGGGTAATACAGAACCCCAAGGTGCCGAGCAAGGTGGTGATCACGGTCCAGGTACGCAGGCCGTCCGCGACGTTGAGGCCGGCCAGCTTGGTGAAGATCCAGTACCCGGCGTCATTGATATGGGACATGGCCAGCCCGCCACCGCCCATGGCCAGGCACAGCAGGGCCATGTGGTTGGGGCTCAGGTTGAGGGTGGCGATCAGCGGCGCGATGATCCCGGCGGTGGTCACCAGGGCCACGGTAGTGGAGCCCTGCACCGCACGCAGCAGCATGGTCAGCAGAAAACCCAGGGCCAGCACCGGCAGGCCGGTGGTGCGCAGCAGGTCGGAGACCACCGCGCCGATCCCGGTATCCACCAGCACCTTGCCGAACACCCCCCCGGCCCCGGCGATCAGGATCACCATGGCCACCCCGGGCAGCGCTGAGCCGATCACGTCGGAGACCTGGCTGCGGCTCCAGCCGCGGCGCGAGCCCAGCAGCCAGGCACACAGCAAGGTGTCCAGCAGCAGCGCCACCAGCGGCGCGCCAAGTACGGTCAGCACCCCACGCAGGGTGGACTCCAGGGGCAGCAAGGAAGTAGCCAGGGTGCCCAGCAGGATCAGCACGATGGGCAGCAGGATCAGGCTGACGATCAGGCCGAACCCCGGTGGCGGAGCCGGCGGCAGTTTCGCCGCCAGGCTGCCGGTGGATTCTTCCAGGCCCATGTGCGCCACAGCGGCCACCGCCTGGGGGCTGGCAGGCTGCTCGGAACCGTTGTTCCAGGCGGCGAGGTCTTCATTGGTGACGTGCGGGCCGTAGACTTCGGCGCGGATGTCATCGGTCATCGGGTAGTTGCGCCGGGTCATGCGCCCCGCCACGCGGTAGCCCACGTAGCACAGCAGCGCGGTCAGCGGCAGGCCGAACATCAGCACCCGGCCCAGGTCCGCGCCCAGCTGGCTGGCCGCGGCCACCGCTCCAGGGTGCGGCGGCAGGAAGGCGTGCACGGTGAGCAGCGCGGCGCACATCGGCAAGGCGAACACCAGCAGCGGCTTGCGCGCACTGCGGGCCACGCCATAGGCCAGGGGCATGAGGATGATCACCCCGACCTCGAAGAACACCGGCACGCCGATGATGAATCCGGCCATGGTCAGTGCCAGGGGCGTGCGCCGGTTGCCGAAGCGCTCGATCAGGGTCTTGGCCAGCGCCTCGGCGCCGCCGGAAAGCTCGATGATGCGGCCGATCATCGCGCCCAGGGCGATGATGATGGCGATGTGGCCGAGGGTCTTGCCCATGCCGCCCTCGATGGTGGCCACCAGCTCCGCCGGTTTCACTCCGGCCACCAGCGCCACCAGGATGCTTACCAGCATCAGCGCGACAAAGGGCTGGAACTTGTACTTGAGCACCAGGAACAGCAACAGGGCGATACCGGCCCCGGCGGTGATCATCAGAATCAGCGGGCTCATTGCACAAGCCCTCCACCCAGTGGCTGGCAGGGGGTGCTGGTGGTGCGGGAACCCGTAAAGCAAATGCAGTCATTCATCTCGGGAAATCCTGTTGTTATTGTTTTTCAACGGCAAGCCGCTCCCCGCGAAAGCCTCATGAAGGCTTCCGTGGACTGGCGTGCATGAAACGCTGGCAGTGTCGCGGGCTTACCAGGTGGCGCCGAAAGCGTCCCGCAGCTCATCCAGGGCGGCCTGATCCAGAGGTGCCGGGCGCGGCTGGCTCATCAGCCACAGGCGCGCGGTTTCCTCCAGCTCTTCCAGGGCGTAGCTGGCCTTGGACACACTGCTTTCCCAGACCACCGGGCCCAGGCGTTCGAGCATCACCCCACGCACCTGGTTGGCCAGTTGCGCCACCTGCTCGGCGACCTTGGGCGAACCCGGGCGCTGGTAGCCGATCAGCGGGATGTGCCCGACCTTCATCACCTGGTACGGGGTCAGCGGCGGCAGGATGTCGTCCTCGCGCCAGACCCCGGCCAGGGTCAAGGCCACCAGGTGGGTGGAATGGGTATGCACCACCCCGCCCACCCCGGGATTGCGGTCATACACCTGGCGATGCAGGGCCAGGGTCTTGGACGGTTTGTCGCCGCTCACCCACTCCCCCGCCAGGTTGACCTTGGCGATGGCTGCAGGGTCGAGCCGGCCCAGGCAGATGTCGGTGGGGGTGATCAGCCAGCCATCATCGAGCCGCGCACTGATGTTGCCGGCGCTGCCCACGGTGTAGCCGCGCTGATAGAGGCTGCGGCCGACATCACAGATTTCTTCGCGCAGAGCGTTTTCCCGGCTCATGCCTGACCTCCCGCCAGTTGACCCAGGGCCTTGCTGAAAAAGTCGCGACCACCGAAGTTGCCGGACTTCAGCGCCAGTGCCAGGGGCTCGTCGCCACTGCTGACGGTGGCCGGGACCCCGGGATCGATCTGCGCACCGATCTGCAGCAGGCGCACGTCCAGGGCCTTGACCACGGCGCCGGAGGTTTCCCCGCCAGCCACCACAAAGCGCCGCACGCCGCTGTCGCGCAGGCCCCGGGCGATCTCGCCCAGGGCATTCTCCACCAGCGCTCCGGCACGTTCGGCACCGAGCTGACGCTGCACCGCCTTGACCTCTTCCGGCGTGCTGGTGGCGTAGATCAGCACCGTGCCCTGCTGCTCCCGGGCAAAGGCCAGGGCCTGTTCCACCACCGCCTCGCCGGCCGCCAGGGCCAGCGGGTCGATGCGCCAGGCCGGGCGCTCGGCTTCCAGCCAGGCATCGACCTGAGCATTGGTGGCCAGGGAGGCACTGCCGGCCAGCACCACTTCGCCACCGGCTACCTTGGGCAGGCTTGCAGCATCGAGGTCACGCAGCTTGCCGGCGCGACGGAAGTTTTCCGGCAGGCCCAGGGCCAGCCCGGAACCGCCAGTGAGCAGCGGCAGGTCGGCGCAGGCGGCGCCGAGGGTATAGAGGTCGGCATCGGACAGCGCGTCGGCAATCGCCAGGGCAACACCCTGCCCGCGCAGTTCGGCGATCCTGCTGCGCACCGCCTCCACGCCCTGGGCGATGCTGTCGTAGCGCAGCAGGCCTACCGGCAGCCGGGTCTGGGATTGCAGGACCCGCACCAGGTTGGCATCGGTCATCGGCGTCAGCGGGTGATGCTGCATGCCCGATTCGCTGAGCAACTGGTCCTGGACGAACAAGTGGCCACGGAAAATGGTCCGGCCGTTCTCCGGGAACGCCGGGCAGGCCAGGGTGAAATCGCTGCCCAGGGCCTCGAGCAAGGCCTCGCTGACCTGACCGATGTTGCCCGCCGCGGTGGAATCGAAGGTCGAGCAGTATTTGAAGAAGATCTGCTCGCAGCCCTGGTCCCGCAGCCATTGCAGGGCGGCCAGGGATTCGGCCACCGCTTCGCTGGCCGCAGTGGTGCGCGACTTCAGCGCGATCACCACGGCGTCGGCGTCCAGCCCGGCAGCCACTTCAGCGCTGGGAATGCCGATGCTCTGCACAGTGCGCATGCCACCGCGAACCAGCATGTTGGCCAGGTCCGTGGCCCCGGTGAAATCGTCGGCGATGCAGCCCAGCAACGGGCGTGGATTGGAAATCGTCATCATGGGTTCCTCACTCGGCATCGGGCTTGGCCACGGGCAGGTCGATGCCCGGGAAGATCTTGATCACCGCCGAGTCGTCCTCGCGGCCAAAACCGGCGCTGGAGGCCTGCATGAACATCTGGTGCGCGGTGGCCGACAGCGGCAGCGGGAATTTGCTGGCCCGGGCGGTATCCAGCACCAGCCCCAGGTCCTTGACGAAGATGTCCACCGCGGACAGCGGTGTGTAGTCGGCCTTGAGGATATGCGGAACGCGGTTCTCGAACATCCAGGAGTTGCCCGCGCTGTGGGTGATCACCTCATACAGGGCATCGGCGTCCACCCCTTCGCGCAGTCCCAGGGCCATGGCTTCGGCAGAGGCGGCAATGTGCACCCCGGCCAGCAACTGGTTGATGATCTTGACCTTGGAGCCCAGGCCATGGGCATCCCCCAGGCGATAGACCTTGCCGGCCATGCCCCCCAGAATCGCCTCGGCCCTGGCGTAAGCGGTGGCCGGGCCGGAGGTCATCATGGTCATCTCGCCGGCGGCGGCCTTGGCCGCGCCCCCGGAGATCGGTGCATCCAGATAGAGCAGGCCCAGGGCTTCCAGGCGCTGGCCCAGGTCCACGGCGTAGGTCGGGGCCACGGTGGCGCAGCCGATCACCAGGCTGCCGGGACGCAGTGCCGCTGCCGCCCCGCCCTCACCGAACAGCACACTTTCGGTCTGCTCGGCATTGACCACCACGGTGACAATCACATCGCATTCACCGGCCAGTTGCGCCGCCGAGGCGCAAGCCACGCCGCCTTCGCTGGCGAACTGCTCGGTGACCGCAGCACGGACGTCACAGGCATGCACCTTGAAACCGCTGCGCAGCAACGACCGGGCGATGCCCAGGCCCATGGCGCCAAGACCGATGACACCGACATTGTTGTTATTCATGGGGGACTCCAGAAATAGACCAGGACTGTGCCGCGCCAGACAGGCGCCGGGCAAGAACCGGGCAGGACAGGGAAATCCGGATTGCAGGTCCGGCAAATGCAACACAGGCAGCAACAGGCGCAGCGCCAGACGGCAAGCCCGGAAGGTGCATGGCACCGTGGGCAGGTGCCGAGAGAGGCAGGAGCGAATCGATCATCATGGCCATCCTGTTGCTGTTGTTATCAGGTTGAGCTTTGGCTGTGAACGATCATCCACCAATGAACGGATTATGTGAAGAAGTTTTTCAATCTAACATTTTTTAACATCACCTTGAGCGCCCGGCCCCGGCCAGCCACTGGTCGGAAGCCGACGGCCGGTGCCCCGTGGGCTGCTACAACCCTTCACAGCCCTGATCTGGATCAGCATGGCCCGGGGTGACCTGGCCGAGGCTGAATGAACGAGGGCTGCTGACTGGCGGTAGCACCCTTCATCGCAACCCCGTTGACGCTCCCACTGGCGGAGAGCTCAATGGCTTGTCTGGTTATGCTTGGATAAGGATGATTCAACATGGCAAAGATTGAGGTTTTATCAGGTGATTTCCTGCAAGGCGCCGGCGAGTACCGGCACGGCACCTTCAGGCTCAAGACGGTATTCAACAGCAACGGCGTCGAGGTCAAGGCATCGGCCTTCAAGACACTGGAGATCGCCAGCGAAAGCCCCATCACCAACAAGGACGCCCTGGGCTACGGCATTGCCGGCGCCATGCTGTTGGGCCCGGTGGGCGCCCTGGCCGGGTACCTGATGGCGGGTACGGAAAACGAAGTGACCTTCATCGGCACCCTCAAGGATGGCCGGCAGTTGATGGCGGCCACCGATAGCGCGACCTACAAGGATATCTCCCAGCACTTGCTGCACTGATAATCCTCTTCGCTATATTCAGTGCTCATGACATCCCCATCTGTCATGGGCACTTTCTTTATATGAAACTTATATATATCCGCCTCTCGCATCAGCTAATTCCCACCCTTAGCTGAACCTCACCTGAAACTTCGTAACTGATCAATGATTCAGGGCAATTTAACCTTGACTCCAGCACCCCTCCTGAGTAAATTGCGCGGGCCGGTAATTACGGCCCTTTGTTTAACTCACTAAAGAAGCCAATGGACACAGTATCTAGACGCTGTCTGGTCACTGCCGCTGCGCAGAGCCAGGCACTTAACCCTGAAAATGACGGGACTCGACTCCGCGGTCGGGTAAGCTGCGCTAGGGCTTGACGCTCCAACGTAACTTGCCTCCCCCGGAACCAGTCCGGTCGCGAGGCAAATGTTATGCACTTCACTTCCTCTGTAATGCCAGGCGTTCGCGCCTTCGCCGCCACCATGCGGGTCAAGCTGTGCCGTGAGCCCAAGGTTCTGGCGCGCTCGCCGTTTTCTCGTGCCGCCCCCACCCCCTCGACCGCCCTGCGAGCCAATTGGCGCGTCTGCCCGATGACCG
Organism: Pseudomonas sp. GW823-FHT02C05; assembly: GCF_058797595.1. Lineage (NCBI taxonomy): Bacteria > Pseudomonadati > Pseudomonadota > Gammaproteobacteria > Pseudomonadales > Pseudomonadaceae > Pseudomonas > Pseudomonas sp. GW823-FHT02C05. Next base: position 1,551,115 of record NZ_JBXAJU010000001.1, read on the forward strand.
GGCAGTTGCAGCAACGCTGGTGCTTCGACGATAGCCAGGACCCGCAGAGTCGGGGCGCTGCCCTGCTCCTGCAGCAGGCCGGACTGATCTTCGGCCTGTACCTCGGGGCACGCAGCTCAGCCTGAACCAGCGGTAACTTTCCGTTGTTTGCAAACGAACTTTAAAAGTTGAAGTTCGGCGGCGCGCTAGTGCCTGTCAGTTAATAAAGTTACTGGAGAAAGTTATGGAAGAGGCCAGTAGTAGGTTCGCTGCCCATACAACTTCATTGTTTGGGCAGCGAACGTTAAAACCTGAAAAACGCCAAGATCAAAATCGATCGCTAACCTGCGGCTCGACATGTTTTCGCTCGCCTTTAATTAGTTGAGTGTTGCTGTGTCGTGCCGCAAGCAGGCGGCAGGAGCACAGACCATGACTGTAAAAACCCCAACTTCCCGCAACACCAGCGCCACCAGTGACAGCAACAAGCTGTCGATGCGTGCCGCCCGCGAAGCCCAGAACGGCCTGGCCGTCACCCTGGCCAACGTCAACTCCACCACCGCCGGCCTCACTGAACTGGATGCCGAGGGCCGCCTGCAACGGGACGGCCACAACGAGGTCGCCCACGACCGTCCGCCACACGCTCTGGTGCAGTTGCTCCAGGCTTTCAACAACCCTTTCATCTATGTGCTGATGACCCTGACCGGTATCAGTTTCTTCACCGACTTCTGGCTGCCGCTGCAGGCCGGCGAAGAAACCGATCTCACCGGGGTCATCATCGTCCTGGTGATGGTGCTGGCCAGCGGCCTGATGCGTTTCTGGCAGGAACACCGCTCGGCCAAGGCCGCCGAAGCGCTCAAGGCCATGGTACGGACCACCGCCGCCGTACTGCGCCGCGAGCAGATGGGCATGCAGGCCCGGGTGCGTGAAGTGCCGATGCGCGACCTGGTGGTGGGCGACATCATCCAGCTGTCCGCCGGTGACATGATCCCTGCCGACATCCGCCTGATCGAATCCCGCGACCTGTTCATCAGCCAGGCGGTGCTCACCGGCGAAGCCTTGCCGGTTGAAAAGTACGACACCCTGGGCGCCGTCCAGGAAAAGTCCGCCACCGCCCAGGCCGCCGATCAGCAAGACCTGCTGGACCTGCCGAACATCTGCTTCATGGGCACCAACGTGGTCAGCGGCACGGCCACCGCCGTGGTCGTGGCCACCGGCTCGCGCACCTACTTCGGTTCCCTGGCCCGCTCCATCGTCGGCTCCCGCACCCAGACCGCCTTCGACCGCGGGGTCAACAGCGTCAGCTGGCTGCTGATCCGCTTCATGCTGGTGATGGTGCCCATCGTTCTGCTGATCAACGGATTCGCCAAGGGCGACTGGGCCGAAGCCTTCATGTTCGCCCTGGCAGTGGCCGTCGGCCTGACCCCGGAAATGCTGCCGATGATCGTCAGCGCCAACCTGGCCAAGGGCGCCTCGGCCATGGCCAAGCGCAAGGTGGTGGTCAAGCGCCTCAACGCGATCCAGAACTTCGGCGCCATGGACGTGCTCTGCACCGACAAGACCGGCACCCTGACCCAGGACCGGATCATCCTCGAACATCACGTCGACATCAGCGGCAGCCGCTGCGATGAAGTGCTGCAACTGGCCTGGCTCAACAGCTACCACCAGAGCGGCATGAAGAACCTGATGGACCGCGCAGTGGTCAGCTTCGCCGAGGAGAACCCGCACTTCACCCCGCCTGCCGCCTGGCGCAAGGTGGATGAGCTACCGTTCGACTTCGTCCGGCGGCGCCTGTCGGTCATCCTCGCCGATGCCCGCGGCCACCACCTGCTGGTGTGCAAGGGCGCGGTGGAAGAAATGCTGGAAACCGCCACTCGGGTCCGCAAGAACGGTGTCACCCAGACCATCGACGCTGCCCTGCGTGCCGAGTTGCTGCAACTGGCCGAAGACTACAACCGCGACGGTTTCCGCGTGCTGCTGGTGGGCACCCGTGACATCGCCCGGGACCAGATCAAGAACCAGTACAGCGCCAGCGACGAACGCGAGCTGGTGATCGAAGGCTTCCTGACCTTCCTCGATCCGCCGAAGGAAACCGCCGGCCCGGCGATTGCCGCCCTGCGCGACAACGGGGTCACCGTGAAGGTACTGACCGGTGACAACGCCATCGTCACCGCGAAGATCTGCCGCGAGGTCGGCCTGGAGGTCGGCGAGCCGCTGCTGGGTCGTGACATCGAGCGCATGGACGACGAAGTGCTGGGGCGCCTGGTGGAAGAGCGCACGGTATTTGCCAAGCTCACCCCGCTGCAGAAGTCCCGGGTGCTCAAGGCATTGCAGGCCAACGGCCACACCGTGGGCTTTCTCGGCGACGGCATCAACGACGCTCCGGCGCTGCGCGATGCCGATGTCGGCATCTCGGTGGACAGCGGCACCGACATTGCCAAGGAATCGGCGGACATCATCCTCCTGGAAAAGAGCCTGATGGTGCTGGAGGAAGGGGTGATCAAGGGTCGCGAGACCTTCGGCAACATCATGAAGTACCTGAACATGACCGCCAGCTCCAACTTCGGCAACGTGTTCTCGGTGCTGGTGGCCAGTGCCTTCATTCCGTTCCTGCCGATGCTGGCGATCCACCTGCTGCTGCAGAACCTGATGTACGACTTCTCCCAGCTGGCCCTGCCGTGGGACAAGATGGACAAGGAATACCTGAGCAAGCCACGCAAGTGGGACGCCAAGAACATCGGGCGCTTCATGCTGTGGATCGGGCCGACCTCGTCGATCTTCGACATCACCACCTTTGCCCTGATGTGGTACGTGTTTGCCGCCAACAGCGTGGAAATGGCCGCCCTGTTCCAGTCCGGCTGGTTCATCGAAGGCCTGCTCTCCCAGACCCTGGTGGTGCACATGCTGCGCACCCGCAAGATCCCGTTCATCCAGAGCACCGCGGCACTGCCGGTCATGCTCGCCACGGGCCTGGTGATGGCACTGGGTATCTATGTGCCCTTCTCGCCTCTGGGCAGCATGGTCGGCCTGGTGCCGCTGCCATGGGAATACTTCCCTTGGCTGGTGGGTACCCTGCTCAGCTACTGCGTGGTCGCCCAGACCATGAAGACCCTGTACATCCGCCGCTTCAAGCAGTGGTTCTAAGGGCCTGAGCCCGGTGCGACCGCCCCACGGCGGTCGCACCAGATACAGCAAACCAACGATGCCACCGTCGGCGCGGCCAGCGCCCTGTCGACGGCGACGCTGTTCGCCCGAAAGGAGCATCGCCATGTTTTTCAAACCTTTTTCGCTGTTGCAACGCGGCCTGAAGGCCTTGCTGGTCTGCGGCCTGTGCGCCTGCGCCAGGCTGCTCGCCCGCCTGAGCATCCGCCTCTATGTGCGGGGCCTGCTGAGCGCCGTTGAAATGCGTTTCCTGCTGGGGTTCAGCGCCGCCATCACCCGCGCCTCGCTGCGCCTGGCGATTGCCTGAAACCTGTCACAGTCCCGGGAGAATACTCATGTCGGGCACTACTCTTCTGATCAACCTGGCCGGCGCCATCGCGCTGTTGCTGTGGGGCTCGCAGATGATCTGCGGCTCACTCCTGCGGGGCTTCGGCAGCCCGCTGCGGCACTGGCTCGGGCAACACCTGAACAACCGCTGGCTGGCGCTGCTGTGCGGCGTCGGCATCACCGGCGTGGTGCAAAGCAGCACTGCGGTGAGCCTGATGGCCAGCTCCTTCACCGCCGCCGGCACCCTGGGCCTGGCCCCGGCGCTGGCGGTGATGCTGGGGGCCAATATCGGCTCGACCCTGGTGGTCCAGCTGCTCAGCCTCGACCTCTCGCTGGCGGCACCCGTGGCATTGCTGGCGGGCTTCCTGTGCTTTCGCCTGCGGGACGATTCGCGCTTTGAAAGCATCGGCTGCGCACTGATCGGCCTGGGCCTGATGCTGCTGGCCCTGGGCATGCTCGGCGCGACCCTGGGGGCGGTGGAAGGCACCCCGGTGTTCCAGCTGGTGATGACCAGCCTCGACGGCGACCTGCTGCTGGCCCTGCTGGTGGCGCTGCTGCTGACCTGGATGTGCCACTCCAGCGTTGCCGTGGTGCTGCTGATCGCCTCGCTGGCCGGCACTGGGCTGCTGTCGCCGGCCACCAGCATGGCCCTGGTGCTGGGGGTCAACCTCGGCAGCACCCTGCCCTCGCTGCTCAGCGCCAGCGGCAACGTGGCCCGGCGCCTGCCCCTGGGCAACCTGCTGGTGCGCCTGTCGGGAGCGGCGCTGCTGATGCCCTGGATCGCCACCCTGGGCCAGTGGCACGTCATCGAGCAACTGCCTCCGGCACTGCTGGTGGTGGCCCTGCACACTGCCTTCAGCCTGGTGCTGGCGCTGCTGTTCATCGGTTTCACCGGGCCAATGGCCAAGCTGCTGACCCGGCTGCTGCCGGCCCCGGCCGCGGTGACCGACCCGGGCATGCCGCTGTACCTGGACGAAGCCGGCCTGGAAGTGGCCAATATCGGCCTGTCCAACGCCGCCCGTGAAGCCTTGCGCATGGCCGACATGCTCTCGGGCATGCTCGACCGGGTGCTGCAGCTGTTTCGCACCGCCAACCAGGCCAATGCCGATCAGGTGCGCCATATCGATCAGTCCCTGGACCTGCTCAGCGCGGCGATCCGCGCCTACCTGGCGGATATCGGCAAGGAAGGCATCAGCGACCAGGATGCCGACCGCTCCCAGGAAATCCTGCTGCTGGTGATCAACCTGGAACACGCCGGGGACATTCTCGCCACCAGCCTGGCGCACCTGGCCGCGCGGCGCTTGCGCCGTGGCGAGCCGTTTTCCGAGTTCGAGCTGAGCACCCTGTACCCGCTGCACCAGGAACTGCTGGACAGCCTGAGCCTGGCCATCACCGTGTTCCTGCGCGAAGACCTGCCCACCGCCCACCAACTGGTGGCGCGCAAGGAAAACGTACGGCGCCTGGAAGCCGCCGCCAGCCGCGAGCACTTTCGCAAGTTGCGCGAAGACCGTGGCGCCTGGGCCGAATCCGGGGACATTTTCCAGCGCTTGCTGCGCGACTACCGGCGGGTTCACCACCACATCGCCGCCCTGGCCTACCCGGCCCTGGAGCGCGCCGGTGAACGGGACATCGAGCACGCTTACCTCAACGAACCGCTGCCCGGCGAGACCAGCATCAGCCCGGTAAAGGAGAACAGCCCATGCGCGTCCTGATCTGCGCCGGCCGCTACTACGCCGACGACCGCCGGTGCCGCCAGGTCCTCGACGCCTTTCAGCGCCTGCATGAAACCCGCGTGGTGATTCATGGCGGCAGCCAGTTCCTCGGCGCCCATATCGAGGACTGGGCCCGGGACATCGGCGCCGACATCATCCGCTACCCGCCCAACTGGCAACGCCATGGCAAGCACGCCGAACGCCTGCGCAACGCCTTCATGCTGGCCGACAGCCGCCCCGACATCGTCCTCGCCCTGCCCGGTGGGGAAGACACCGAAGAACTGCTGGCCCAGGCCCGGGCCCGGCAGATCCAGGTTCTGTCGATGGCCGACCAGTAAGCCTCCCAAGCCGCCACCCTCTGCACCGGCCCGCACGCCAGATGCACCGGTGCCCCAACCCAGAACGAGATCCGCCATGTCCAAGCACACCCCACATCGCCCCTCGCGTTCCAGCGCCTTTGGCCACCCTCTGCCTGCCGCGAAAAGCCGCATGCTCAAGCGCAACCTGCTGTTCCTCGCCCTCACCGCCAGCGCGACCGCCACCCTGGCCCTGTGCTCCAAGGCCCAGGCCGCCGGCGGCGCCTACGTGGTGGACGACGGCGCCATCAACGCACCCGGGGAATGCAATGTCGATGTCTGGTACCAGAGCACCCGCCACCAGGGCTCCAGCCACACCAGCGTGGTGGCCCCGGCCTGCACCTTCAGCCAACTGCCCTGGGTGCAACTGGGGGCCGCGGTGCAGCGCCAGCAGGCCGACGGCCAGGGCGAGACCCAGCTCAGCCCCCAGGTCAAGCTGGCCCTGCTGGACCGTGATGACCTGGGCCTGCAACTGGCCCTGGCCGGCTCCGCCCACTGGGCCCTGAACCGCAGCCACAGCTTCGACGGTGGCGACCTCGCCCTGCCACTGACCTTCAGCCCTGTTGCCAGCCTGCGCCTGAACCTGAATGCCGGCTGGGCCCACGCCTATGACGACGGCGACCAGAGCCACCGCTGGGCCTGGGGCAGCGGGCTGGAGTACGACCTGGCCCAGAGCCTGACCCTGATTGCCGAGCGCTACGGCCAACGCGGCGGCGAACAGGGCTGGCAGGCCGGCCCGCGCCTGCACCTGGGCCAGCACCTGGACCTGGACCTGATCGTTGGCCAGCACCTGACCGAAGACCGCGATCGCTGGCTGACCACCGGCGCGACCCTGCGCTTCTAACCCCCGAAAGCGCCCCACCTCTGTAGGAGCTGGCTTGCCAGCGAAGGCGTCGGCAAGGGCGATGGAAGACTCAAGGGCCTCTTCGCCGGCAAGCCGGCTTCTACGCAAGGTACGTTCGGCGTTGCGTTGCACCGTAGGAGCTGGCTTGCCAGCGAAAGCGTCGGCAAGGGCGATGCAGGGCTCTGGGACCTCTTCGCCGGCAAGCCGGCTCCTACAGGGCCAGGAGTTGCGCGGTGCACTGGGCGATGCGGCGGCAGGCTTCGGCCAGCCGTTCGCGGTCCAGCACCAGGGCAATGCGGATGTGCCCGACCACGCTGGGGCCGAAGGCTTCGCCCGCCAGCACCGAAACCCCATAATCCTCCAGCAGTCGCTCGGCGAACGCCTGGGCGCCCAGCCCGGTGCGGCGTACGTCGACCATGACGAACATGCCGCCATCGGGCAGCACTGGCCGCAAGCCCGGGCACTGCCCGAGCAGCGTGCACACCAGGTCGCGGCGCTGGCGGTACTCCTCGCGCATCCGTGGCAGTTCCGGCAGTTCGCGGGTCAGCGCCACCACTGCCGCATTCTGGATGAAGTCCGGCAGGCCATAGAGCATGCACAGGGCCAGATTGCTCAGGTGCCCGGCCAGCACCGGCGGAGCGATCACCCAGCCCACCCGCCAGCCGCTCATGGCATGGGACTTGGACAGGCTGTTGATGGTGGCGGTGCGCCCGCCCATTCGCGGCAGACCGCCCGGGCTCAGGTGCTGGCCTTCATACAGCAGGTCGCCGTAGACCTCGTCGGAAACCAGCCACAGGTCATGCTCCATGCACAACCGTGCCAGGACCTGCCAGTCATCAAGGGACAGGCTGGCCCCGGAGGGGTTGTTGGGGCTGTTGATGAGCATGGCCCGGGTCCGCGGGCTGATGCGCGCCGCCACTTCCTGCGGGTCCAGGCGAAAGCCCTGCTCGGCCCGTACCGGCACCGGCACCACGGTGGCGCCACAGGCACCGAACACCCCTTCGTAGGTGACGTACATGGGCTCGGCCACCAGCACCTCGTCCCCAGGGCCCAGCAGGCACTGGGCCACGGAGAACACCGCACACTGCGCCCCCGGCAGCACCACCACGTGCTCGGCATCGACGATCTGCCCGGTGCGCTGGTGGTGGCAACGGGCGATGCAAGTGCGCAACGCCAGGTTGCCGCGCACATCCGAATAGTGGGTGTCACCGGCCAGCAGGCTATCGATGGCCGCCTGGACCACAGGCCGGGGGGTGTCGAAATCCGGATCGCCGATGGTCAGCAACAGCACATCGCGCCCCTGCTCGCGCAAGGCCAAAGCTCGGTAATGGATATCCCAGGCGGCGGAACCTTCTCCGGCAATCCGTTGGGTCAGGGCTGAATAGCGCATCGCTTTCTCCATGAAAGATGCTTCAGCCAGAACCCTAGGTGCTGGCGCGGCACTCGTCGAGCGAGCGCCAGCGCCGTTGGACGCTTAGATCACAAAACGCGCCACCAGAGCGTTCAGGTCCACCGCCAGGCGCGACAACTCATGGCTGGCGGCGCTGGTCTGGTTGGCCCCGGCCGCCGACTGGGTGGCCAGGTCGCGGATGTTCACCAGGTTGCGGTCCACCTCGCGGGACACCTGCGCCTGCTCTTCCGAGGCGCTGGCGATCACCAGGTTGCGCTCGTTGATCTGGTTGATGGATTCGGCAATCTGCTCCAGGGCCACGCCCGCGGCACGGGCCAGTTCCAGGGTGCTCTGGGTACGCTGGTTGCTCTGCTGCATCGACTCCACGGCGTCGCCCGTGCCGTTCTGGATGCCGGCCACCATCTTCTCGATTTCCTGGGTCGACTGGGCGGTGCGATGGGCCAGGGCCCGCACCTCATCGGCCACCACCGCAAAGCCGCGCCCGGCCTCGCCGGCACGGGCCGCTTCGATGGCCGCGTTGAGGGCCAGCAGGTTGGTCTGCTCGGCGATGGCGCGGATCACGTCCAGCACCTTGCCGATATCCCGGCCCTGGGTCGCCAGGCCTTCGATCATCACCGAGGTGCTCTGCACGTCGTGGGTCATGGTCTGGATCGCGTCCACGGTTTCCACCACCCGGTCGCGACCTTCGCGAGCGGCCTGGGTCGACTGCCGGGAAGCCTCGGAAGTGGACACCGCGTTGCGTGCCACCTCCTCCACCGCGGCGGTCATTTCGTTGACCGCGGTGGCCGCCTGTTCGATCTCGTTGTTCTGCTGCTGCAAGCCGCGGGAAGCCTCTTCAGTGACCGCGCTGAGTTCTTCCGAGGCCGAGGCCAGCTGGGTCGCCGAGCCGGCGATCTGCTCGATGGTGCGGCGCAGGCTGGCCTGCATCTCGGCCAGGGCCTGCAACAGCCGCGCCGGCTCGTCCTTGCCATCGACCTCGATGGCCTGGCGCAGGTTGCCGCCGGCGATCACCTGCGCGGCATTCAGGGCCTTGTTCAGGGGGGTGACGATGCTGCGGGTGAGCAACAGCGCCAGAACAATGGTCAGCAGCGCGGCAAGCACAGCCACCGCCACAATCCCGGCGATGGCGCTGCTGTAGTGCTCGCCGGCAGCCTTGGAAGCGCTCCTGGCATCAGCAGCGTTGATCGCGATCAGTTGGTTCAACTGCTCGCCCATCTGGTCTGTGCCTTCCTTGATCCGCGAATTGATCAGGCTGCGCATTTCATCCAGCTTGTTCTGGCGCGACAGTTCGAGCATCTCGTTCTGCGCCTGCAGGTAGTTGTCCAGGGTCGTAGCGAAGGTCTTGTACAACGCAGCCTCCTGCGGCCCCGCCGGCAAGGCCGCATAGCTGGCCTGGGCCTTTCTGGCGTTGTCCACCAGCACGCCGATGCGCGTCTGGGCTTCTGCCAGGCCTGCCGGCTCGCGGTTCACCAGCACACGGAAGGAAAGAATCCGCAGGCGCAGCACGTTCTCGGTGAGGTTGCCGAGAAAGCCGACACTGGGCAGCTGGTTGCTTTCCATGTCCATCGAGGCTTCGCGGATCACCGCCATGCGATTGACCGCAAACACCCCCAGCACCACGACCAGCAAGGCAATGAAGGCAAAACCGAGGAAAGCACGAGGGGCGATATTCAGGTTACGCAAGGACATAGGACGACTCTCGAGGGAGAACGGGCGACAGGCATCCATGCCGTTGAGCCGTCGGCGCATCAGGGGCTGTGCCGACGTGGGGCGCCGCGCTGTTGGAAGTCCGCGGGCCTGTCAGAGATATCGGCCGAACTTGAGCTTTCATATGGCTGATTGTTAAAAATATTTCTGAATGTGACCGGTGTATCACTGCTGATACAACACAACGCGAAGTGAATCGATAAAGCGCTACAGCATCGCCCCTCAGCCACCGTTTTCGACCCTGGCTCCGGCCACCCGCCTCCCTATGAAAAGTGCAATTCATTCGCCGGAAAAGCCATTTAGTCCATTCCCGCGGCTGCCCATCATGGCCCCAGTCAATAAAAACAACGCTGAGACTGGATATGAAACCTGAAGACTTTCGTGCCGCAACCGACCGCCCGCTGACCGGTGCCGAATACCTGGCCAGCCTGCGCGACGACCGTGAAATCTACATCTATGGCGACCGGGTCAAGGACGTCACCACCCACCCGGCCTTCCGCAACTCCGCGGCCTCCATGGCCCGCCTGTACGACGCCCTGCACGACCCGGCCACCCAGTCACAACTGTGCTGGGACACCGACACCGGCAACGGCGGCTACACCCACAAGTTCTTCCGTTCGGCGAAAAGCCCCGATGAACTGCGCCAGCAGCGCGACGCCATCGCCGACTGGTCGCGCCTGACCTATGGCTGGATGGGCCGCAGCCCCGACTACAAGGCCGCCTTCGGCAGCGCCCTGGGGGCCAACCCGGAGTTCTACGGGCGCTTCGCAGACAACGCCCGCACCTGGTACAAGCGCATCCAGGAAGCCTGCCTCTACCTCAACCACGCCATCGTCAACCCACCCATCGACCGCGACAAACCGGTGGATCAGGTCAAGGACGTGTTCATCTCGGTGGACGAGGAAGTCGAGGGCGGGATCATCGTCAGCGGCGCCAAGGTGGTGGCCACCAACTCGGCCCTGACCCACTACAACTTCGTCGGCCAGGGCTCGGCCCAGTTGCTGGGGGACAACACCGATTTCGCCCTGATGTTCATCGCGCCGATGAACACCCGGGGCATGAAGCTGATCTGCCGCCCTTCCTATGAACTGCAGGCCGGCATGACCGGCTCGCCCTTCGACTACCCGCTGTCCAGCCGCTTCGACGAGAACGACGCGATCCTGATCATGGACAAGGTGTTCATCCCCTGGGAAAACGTGCTGATCTACCGCGATTTCGAGCGCTGCCGCCAGTGGTTCCCTCAAGGCGGGTTCGGCCGGCTGTTCCCGATGCAGGGCTGCACCCGGCTGGCGGTGAAGCTCGATTTCATCACCGGGCTGCTGGTCAAGGCCCTGCAATGCACCGGTTCCCTGGAGTTTCGCGGGGTCCAGGCCCAGGTCGGCGAAGTGGTGGCCTGGCGCAACCTGTTCTGGTCCCTGACCGACGCCATGCATGGCAACGCCAGTGAATGGATGAACGGTGTCTACCTGCCCAGTACCCAGGCGCTGCAGGCTTACCGGGTCCTGGCGCCCCAGGCCTACACCGACATCAAGAAGATCATCGAGCAGGTGGTGGCCAGCGGCCTGATCTACCTGCCCTCCGGCTCCCGCGACCTCAAGGACCCGGTGCTCAACCAGTACCTCGGCACCTACTGCCGGGGCTCCGGGGGCATGGGCCACGAGGAGCGGATCAAGATCCTCAAGCTGCTGTGGGACGCCATCGGCACCGAATTCGGCGGCCGCCACGAGTTGTACGAGATCAACTACGCCGGCAGCCAGGACGAGATCCGCATGCAGTGCCTGCGCCACGCCCAGGCCAGCGGCTCGATGAAAGCCATGACCGACCTGGTGGACAAGTGCCTGGGGGACTACGACCTCGACGGCTGGACCGTGCCGCACCTGAGCAACCCGGATGACATCAACATGCTGGACCGCATCCGCCAATAGCCACGAAGCCAGCGTGTGTAGGAGCTGGCTTGTGTAGGAGCTGGCTTGCCAGCGAAGACGCCCGCCAGAGCACCACAAGCCTCCAGGCCCGCTTCGCCGGCAAGCCGGCTCCTACAGGCCAAGTCCGCCGTCAGCCCCGCGTTGGCAGCCAGACACCCGGCTGCCCTGCGTCCACGAGGAATTCGTCATGTCTGTACTCGATCCCAAGCAACTCGCCTTTCGCAACGCCATGGCGCACATGACCGCAGCGGTCAACGTCATCACCAGCAACGGCCCCGCCGGCCGCTGCGGCATCACCGCCACGGCGGTCTGCTCGGTCACCGACAGCCCGCCGACCCTGATGGTCTGCGTCAACCGCAACAGCGCCCTGAACCCGGTGTTCAAGGGCAACGGGCGGTTGTGCGTCAACGTCCTCAGTGGCGAACACGAAGAAGTGGCCCGGCACTTTGCCGGCATGACCGGCGTGGCCATGGACCAGCGCTTCGGCCTGCACCCCTGGCGCGACGGCCTGCAGGCCCTGCCGGTGCTGGAGGGCGCCCTGGCCAGCCTGCAGGGGCGCATCACCGAGGTCCAGGAAATCGGCACACACTCGGTAATGCTGGTGGAACTGGATGAAATCGGCGTGCTGGAGCACGGCGACTCACTGGTGTACTTCAGCCGTTGCTTCCATCGCCTGGCCCACCCTTGCCGGGCGGCCTGACCTCTTCCCTCCTGGCCGTCATTTCCCGCGCCTGGATGCCCGCCGGCATCCGGGCCAAGGGCCACCTCCTGCATCTGTAGGATGGCGCGGCTCTTCCAAGCCATCGATACTCGAACCAGGCCCTGCCCACGTCCCCTGACGTACCGGTCCCAAACCCCTTCCGTGACGAAAACAATAACAACGTCGCACAGAGGTACAGACCCATGAACCACCCCGAGCGTGCCCCGGCCAGCCTGTTGCAGGCCTTCAGCGAACTGACCCTTGAACTGCAGCAACTGGCGCAGAACAGGGACATCGAAAACCTGCACCAGCATGCACTGGCGCGCATCAGCAGGCTACTGCCCTTCGACAGCGCCTGGTGGGGCCGTGCCGCACTGGTGGATGGCCTGCCGGATGAACACAGCTGCTACCTGTACCGCCTGCCACCGAGCTACCTGCCGGACTGGCAATCGATCCGCCACATCGATGTCACGGTGAGCCGGGTCCATGAGGTGCCGGGCCGGGCGGTGATCGTCGACATGGCCGATCCGGACAACGGCCCCGGCCTCAACTGGCTGGGCCGCCAGTACAACATCGGCGAACTGCTGTGCGTGGTGCACATCGATCCCCACACCCACCTGAACAATCACCTGGCGCTGTACCGCGCCCCGGGAGCGCCGCGCTTCAACCAGGGCGACTGCCACCTGCTGAACAACCTGATGCTGCATCTGGTGGCCGCAGTGTCGGCCAACCAGATCCGCACCCTGGTGGCCATGCGCGAGAAACTCACCGGCCCGCGCAACCTGGCCCTGGCCGTGTGCGACCAGCGCGGCGTGCTGCAATGCGCCGAACGCGGCTTCGTCGACCTGCTGCTGCATGAATGGCCGCAGTGGAGCGGCCCGCAACTGCCCATGGCGCTGGACCCCGGCGGCTTCGAAGGCAAGTCCCTGCAGGTGGAATCCTCGGCGGTAGGCGACCTCTGCCTCCTGGCGGCCCGCAGCCGCAACCTGCTGCCCCGGCTCAGCCCACGGGAAAATGCCGTCGCCCAGTGCTTCGGCGAAGGCAAGACCTACAAGGAAGTGGCCCGGGACCTGGGCATGTCGCCCAACACCGTGCGCCATCACATTCGGGCCATCTACAGCAAGCTCGGGGTCAAGGACAAGGCCCGCATCGCCCAGTTGCTGCATGCCCCTCCCGGCTGATTCCGCCCCCTGACCACCCTTGACCAGTGCCGTCGAATGTGACGGCCACGGGCAGCCTTTGCCCTTTTTCCAGCCCCTGCCGTGTGCCGGCGAGCCGTTCGCCGAACAACAACTCCAACAAGAGACGCACCGCCCATGACCACGCCCGTGCCCCGCATCACCCTGGCCCTGACGGCTACCCTGGCCAGCCTTTCACTGAACGCCGCCGACCTCAATGCCCGGGACTTCTTCGCCGCCCCAGCGGGCACCAGCCTGGGCGTGCTGTACCTGCCCGCCACCCGCGCCGGTGATTTCCACGGCCCGGCCGACAGCACGGGCAAGGCCGAGCTGCGAGTCAATGCCATGGCCTACCGCCAAGTGTTCTTCAGCGACCTGTGCGGCACCCTCTGTACCCCGCAGTTCATCGTGCCCTTCGCCGATATCGACGCGCGCCTGCCCGGCGCCGAACGCCACACCGGCGAAAGCGGCTTTGGCGACCCCCAGGTGGGCGGCACGCTGTTCTTCATCAACCAGCCGCAAACCCGCACCTACAGCGGCCTGCTGACCCTGATCACGCTGCCCGTGGGCCAGTACCACGGGCGCAACCCCGACGTCTCCCCCGGGGCCAACCGCTGGGGCGCGACCTTTGTCTACAACTACACCCAGGGCCTGGGGGAAAAGTGGGTGCTGGAGGCCAACCTGGAAGCCCAGCTCTATGGCACCAACGACGACTACTTCGGCAGCGACCTCAAGCAGGACCCGCTCTACCGCCTGCAGGCCTTCGCCTCTTACGACTTCACCCCCGCCACCTATGGTGCCCTGCGCCTGATCCACGCCGATGGCGGCGAACTGCGGATCAACGACCGGCGCATCGACGACACCCACAAGCGCTACACCCAGGTCGGGTTCGAGCTCGGCCACTGGCTGGACAAGCAGAACCAGCTGATGTTCGGCCTGTCGCAGAACGTCGCCACCCAGAACGGCTTTGCCGGCACCGACGCCCTGCTGCGCCTGGTCCATGTGTTCTGACCCCCTTGCCTTAGGAGCCTGTCCATGAACACCCAGAACCCCGCCTTGAGCCAGAACCCGCCGATCACCCGCCAGCCCCTCGGGCTCCAGGCGGCCATCGTGCTGTTCGCCGCCATCACCCCCGCGGTGCTGCTGACGGCCCCGGCCATTGCCGCGCAACTGGCCAGCCAGTGGCAACTGAGCCCCTCCCAGATCGGCGACCTGTTTTCCGCCGAGCTGGGGGCCATGAGCCTGGCCACCCTGCCCGCCATCTGGTGGCTGAAACACATCGACTGGCGCCGCGCGGCGCTGTGCAGCGCCCTGCTGTTCATTCTCGCCAACCTGCTGTCGATGCTCGCCAACGACTATTCGCTGCTGCTGATCGCACGCTCGTGCAGTGCCCTGGCCGGCGGCTCGCTGATGATCATCTGCCTGGCCAGCGCCGCCGCCAGCCCCAACCCCAGTCGCGCCTACGGCTTCTGGGTGATGGGCCAGCTGGTGCTGGGGGCCATCGGCCTGAGCCTGCTGCCCATGCTCTTCGAGCGCTTCGGCCTGGGTGCCTGTTACCTGATCATGGCGCTGCTGATGCTGCTGTGCCTGCCCCTGGCTCGCAGCTTTCCAGCGGGCGCGGCGAAGGCCGCCAGCCATGAAGCCAAGGCCCCGCCGGTTTCCAGGGCCAAGGCCACCCTGGGGATTCTCGGCATCCTGACCTTCTACATCAGCCTCAGCGGGGTCTGGACCTTCATCGGCGCCATCGGTGGCCAGTCCGGCCTTTCGGCACAGACCAGCGGCGACGTGCTGGCCATCGCCACCCTGATGGGCATTGCCGGCGCCCTGTGCGCCACCCTGTTCGGCGATCGCCTGCCCCGTAGCGCCCTGCTCCTGCTGGGCTACGGCCTGATGGCCGGCTCGGTGCTGCTGCTTCTGGGCCAGCCGCAACTGGCGCGCTTTGCCCTGGCGGCGCTGGTGTTCAAGTTCACCTGGACCTTCATCCTGCCGCTGATCCTCGCGCGCATGGCCGAAATGGACCGCAGCGGCCGCCTGATGAACGCCTCCAACCTGGTGATCAGCGCCGGCCTGGCCATAGGCCCGACCATCGCCGGGCGGCTGATCGAAGGCAGCGGCGGCTTCCGCGGGCTGCTGCTGGCGGGCGCCGCAATCACCCTGCTGTCCATGGCCCTGGTACTCAGTTGCCGGCCTGCACGCTAACGCTCTCGGTGCCCTGGTGCCCCTGGCACCGAGGGCCTGGGCCAGCCGCTGTCGCGTTGTAAATTCCACCCTGAAAAATGGATATCACCATGACCTGTAAAAGCGCGTTTTTCTTCGACGAACTCAGCCTGTGGCATAGCGGCGGCCCCCACGTCCTGACCCTGCCGGTGGGGGGCTGGGTACAGCCGCCAGCCGCCGCCGGGCACGCCGAATCACCGGAAACCAAACGCCGTTTGAAAAGCCTGATGGATGTCTCCGGCCTGACCCGACAGTTGCACCTGCGCAGCGCCGCAGCGGCCACCGAAGACGACCTGCTGCGGGTCCACAGTGCTGCCTACCTGCAGCGTTTCAAGGCCTTGAGCGACGCTGGTGGCGGTCACCTCGGCGACGAGGCGCCGGTGGGCCCGGGCAGCTATGAAATCGCCCAGCTGTCCGCCGGGCTGGCCATGGCCGCCGTGGACGCCGTGCTCAGCGGCGAAGCCGATAACGCCTATTCCCTGTCCCGTCCACCGGGACACCACTGCACCCGCGACCAGGCCATGGGCTTCTGTTTCCTGGCCAACATCGCCATCGCCATCGAGGCCGCCAAGGCCCGTCATGGACTGGGCAAGGTAGCGGTCATCGACTGGGACGTGCACCACGGCAACGGCACCCAGTCGATCTTCGAGGAGCGGGCCGACGTGCTGACCCTGTCCCTGCACCAGGACGGTTGCTTCCCTCCGGGCTATGGCGGTGAACAGGACCGCGGGCGCGGCGCCGGCCTGGGCTGCAACATCAATATCCCGCTGCTGCCGGGCAGTGGCCACGACGCCTACCTGTACGCCATGCAGCGCATCGTGATACCGGCCCTGGAGCGCTTCGAGCCGGAACTGATCATTGTCGCCTGTGGCTATGACGCCAACGCCGTGGACCCCCTGGCGCGGATGCTGCTGCACAGTGACTCGTTCCGCGAGATGACCCAGTGCCTGAAGGATGCTGCCGAGCGCCTGTGCCGAGGGCGCCTGGTGCTGGTGCATGAAGGCGGCTACTCCGAGGCCTACGTACCGTTTTGCGGGCTGGCCACCCTGGAGGCGCTGTCGGGAATCCGCACCGCCGTCGCCGACCCGATGCTGGAGTTCGTACGCCTGCAACAGCCCAAGGAGCCATTCGTGACCTTTCAACGCCAGTTGCTCGACCTTCAAGCCCAAGCCATGGAGGCTGCCGGGCGCTGACCCCCGCTCTGGTGCCGGAACGGGCAAGCCCCGCCACCCGAGCGGCGGCATCCACCAACGGCGTTCCCCGGAGCCCGGGCTCCAGCCAGCGGAACGCCGCTCTGCCCAACCGGCCATCCTTCCCCCGCTCCCCTGGGCTACTTGCTGCAACAGTGTGGCCCGGGTGGGTCAGTTGCCTTGCTCCAGGCCCCGGAGATTGTCGCCACAGGCGTGACCGACGCTTTCGGCTGCCGGGCTTGCCAGGGTTGCGGCTAACCCCAGGGCGCGTGCCTCACTGGGAGTTTGCTGGAAGCGGCTCTTGAAGGCCCGGGCAAAATGCGCCTGGCTGGCAAAGCCGTGCCGGTAGGCGATCTCGCTGATATCCAGGCCCGCTCCCTGGCTGCTGCACAGCAGTTGACGGGCCTGTTGCAGGCGTTTTTCCAGGATGAAGCGGCTGGGTAGCGTTTCTTCCAGGGCGAACAGCCGGGCCAGGTGCCGGGTGGAAATGCCGGTCTGGGCCGCCACCCGCTCGCAGCTCAGGGTCGGGTCGGCCAGCTGTTCATGGATGCATTGCTTGGCCGCCAGCAGGTAGGAGGCGCTCAGGGCGTTGATTGGCCGTTCCCCCACATGCCCGGCAATGATGCTGGCCAGAAGCTCGAAGGCCTGCTCCTGATAAGCCTCGGCCTCGGCGCACAGGGGTTGCTGGAAAAAGCCCCGGGTACGTTCGCCCAGGGTGCGCAGCAACAGGCGCTGGACCCCGCTTTCGACGCTGATCCGCAAAGGCCGGTCGAAGCGTTTCAGGCAGCGTTCGGCGAACTGCTGCTGGGGAATGTCGAAGATGAACTGGCGCATGGCCCCGGAAAAGCCGAACAGATAGGGCTTGTCGGTGCGGTAGACCACCAGCTCCCCCGGCTCCAGCACCTGGCAGGCGCCATCCTGGTAGAAGAACGAGCCGCTGCCGGTGACCAGGGACACGAAGATCGACTCCTTGGGAACGCCGCGGATCATCGAGGTGTCGCGCTCCACCACGTGTTCGTTGCCGACGATGCGGGCCAGGCGCATGGCGCTCAATTGCAGGTTGTCCTGGCTGGCGGCGAAACCGCCCTCGGCGTAGGAGTTGCACTTGAGCCCCACCAGGGTGCTGGCGTTGTAGTCCTCCCAGAAGGCCAGGCGTTGGTCCAGGTCGACGGCCTGGGTGCTGGCATGCCGGGTTTCGAGCAAGGCGCATGGAGACATTGTTGTTCTTCTCATGGCGGCGGGATGTTCCCCGGACGGCAAGGCAGTGTCCGGACACCTGGGGCCGCAGGCACTGCGGGCTGCGGCCATTCATTAACATCTGAACTATATAGCCTGTCAACTTGAAACGCAGTGGGGCCCGGTCGCTTTGAGTGCGTCATCAGCTCTCTATCGGCCGTAGGAAAAAAGCCGTCCGAAACAGACAAACAACCAGTCCGATCCGTGCAAACCCTTGCCCCGCCCCCGACCTAAAGTCTGCGCCGTACCCCCATGGCCGCCCTGCCCGGCTGCCCAGGCTCCTCCCATAACAACAACCGAGGCCCACCATGCCCGAAGCCGCCCACCGTGAATTCTGGAAAGACCTGCAACCGATCGCCAACTGCTTCAAGCCCGACGCCAAGCCGGAGGTCTACCTGCCCGATGCCGCCAGCGACGACCTGCGCCTGTACGTGCCCTTCACCGAGACCGTGTCCTCACGGCCACTGTGGATCTCCCCCAGCGAAAACCGCTGGTGCGACATTCTCCTGGCCCGCAGCGCCGGGCTGGTGAACCGCCACTACCACCCCCACGAAGTCTTCGCCTACACCCTGTCCGGCAAATGGGGCTACCTGGAGCACGAGTGGACCGCCACCGCCGGGGACTTCGTCTACGAGACCCCGGGCGAAGGCCACACCCTGGTGGCCTATGAGCATGAGCAGCCGATGCGGGTGTTCTTCATCGTCAAGGGCCCGCTGATCTGGCTCGACGAACAGGGCGAGCCCGACGGCTACTTCGACGTGCACTCCTACATCGCCATGTGCCGCGCCCACTACGAAAAGATCGGCCTGGGCGCCGCCCATATCGACACCCTGTTCCGCTGACCGGCGCTGCCCACGCCTCCTTCGGAGAACCACCATGGCTTATAAAAACAACAAGGCCGGTTACGAGAACACCTTGCTGGGGGTGCTGTTCCTGACCTTCGGTTTCGTCTTTTTCGATCGTCTGGCGCTGTCCTTCCTGTTCCCCTTCATGGCTGACGAGTTGCAACTGAGCAACAGCCACCTGGGCATGCTGTCGTCGATCCTGGCCCTGGCCTGGGCGGTGTCCGGGGCCCTGGTGGGTGCCTGGTCGGACCGCCGGGGCGTGCGCAAGCCGTTGCTGATCGTCGCGGTGATCCTGTTTTCCCTGTGCTCGGCGCTGTCCGGGCTGGTCACCGGCTTTCTCAGCCTTTTGCTGTTCCGCGCCATCATGGGGCTGGCCGAGGGGCCGATCCTGCCGCTCTCCCAATCGCTGATGGTGGAAGCCTCCTCGCCCCATCGCCGGGGCCTGAACATGGGCCTGCTGCAAGGGTCGGCGGCGGGCCTGTTGGGCGCGGTGATCGGCCCGCCGGTGCTGATCGCCCTGGCCGAAGCCTACGGCTGGCGCCACGCCTTCATCATTTCGCTGATTCCCGGGCTACTGATCGCCCTGCTGATCTGGCGCTACGTGCAGCCCGACCCACCGCGACACGAACCGCGAGCGCACACCCCGTCCAGCCCGGGTGGCAGCCATCGCCTGGCCCTGCTCAAGAGCCGCAACATCGTGCTCTGCACCCTCATCAGCTGCGTGTTCCTGACCTGGTTCATCATCCTGATTTCCTTCACCCCGACCTTCCTGGTCAAGGTTCGCGACTACAGCCCGGCCAGCATGGGCACGGTGATGAGCTGCCTGGGAGGCGCCTGGGTGCTCTGGGGCTTCGGCGTGCCGGCAATCTCCGACCGCCTCGGCCGGCGCCCGACCCTGGTGCTGTTCTCGCTGATTGCCGCTTGCTGTCCCATCGCCCTGCTCTACGCCTCGTCGCCCTGGATGCTCGGGGTGCTGATGCTGCTGACCTACACCGGCCTGGGCTGCTTCACCCTGTTCATGGCCACCATCCCCGCGGAAACCGTGCCCCGCGAAGTCATGGCCACGGCCCTGGGCATGATCATGGGCATCGGCGAGCTGGTGGGCGGCTTCATCGCTCCGACCATTGCCGGCTTCGCCGCCGACCGCTTCGGCCTGTCGATCGTCATGTGGATGTCCTGCGGCGGCGCATTGCTGGCCGCCGTGCTGGCCCTGTTCCTCAAGGAAACCGCCCCCGCGGTACTGGCCCGCCAACAACGCCGGCACCCCGGCCCCAACCCTGCACCCAGCCCGAGCCTGGGAGGAAACCCATGATCAAAGCACTGCAATGGCATGCCGCCCGCGACCTGCGCCTGACTCAGCTGGAACCGCGCCAGCCCGGCCCCGGCGAGGTGTTGCTGCAAGTCGCCTACTGCGGCATCTGCGGCAGCGACCTGCATGAGTACGTCGATGGCCCTCACTCCATACCTCAGCAGGTGGCTCACCCGCTGTCCGGTTGCCGGGCGCCGCTGACCCTGGGCCACGAGTTCTGCGGCCAGGTAGTAGCCCTGGGCCCGGGCGTGGATGCACGGCTATTGGGCCAGCGGGTGGCTGTGGAACCCGAATACCGCTGCGGCGAGTGCTCGTACTGCCAGATGGGTCAGTACAACCTCTGTGAATCCATGGGCTTTATCGGCCTGATGGGCGACGGCGGCTTTGCCGAACAGGCGGTGGTACCGGCCTACATGCTGCACCTGCTGCCGGACAGCGTCAGCTTCAAGCAGGCGGCCGTGCTGGAGCCGGCAGCGGTGGCCTACCACGCCTTGAACCAGAGCAGCCTGATGGCCGGCGACAGTTGCGCGGTGTTCGGCCTGGGGCCCATCGGCCTGCTGCTGGTGCTACTGGCACGGTTGCGGGGGGTGGAACGGATCTACGCCGTGGACCTGGACCCCGAGCGTCGGCGCCTGGCCCTGGAGTTCGGCGCCTCTGAGGCCCTGGACGGCGCCGACCCGCAACTGCAGGCACGCCTGCGGCAGCTGAGCGCCGGTGGTATCGACAGCGCCTTTGAGGCCGCCGGTAGCCAGCAGACCCTGAGCCATGCCCTGCACTGCCTGCGCAAGGGCGGCGAAGCGGTGCTGGTGGGCTTGATGGGCGACGTGCAGTTCGATGCCTTCCACCTGGTGAACAACGAGTTGCGCCTGCTCGGCAGCGTCGGCTACCGCCACGTCTACCCCGAACTGATCCAGCTGCTGGCCAGCGGGCGCCTGGACCTGAGCCGGGCGGTCACCCGCTGCCTGGCCCTGGAACAGGCGGTGGAGCAAGGCTTCCAGGCGCTGTTGCAAGACAAGAGCCAGATCAAGGTGCTGGTCAACCCGACCTCGGCCCTGGCCGATGCCTGAACAAACGATGTGCAACCGACACTCAAGACAAAAACAACAAGAATCGAGTACCCGACATGAATGCAACCTATGCGCTGTGCCCGCTGCTGGCCGCCTTGCTGCTACCCCTTGATTGCCTTGCCCAGACGCCGACCACGCCGCGTACCGGCCCGCTGTCCGGCCTGGGGGACTACCTGGCCGACCGTGGCATCACGCCCCATGTGCAGTTCCTCAGCCTGGCCATGAAGAACCTGGACACGGGCCCCCGGCCCCACAGTTTCGGCAACAGCGGCGACCTGTTCGTCGGTGCCGATATCGATCTGGGGACCTTCGCCGGCCTCGACGGCGCAGCCCTGCACTTCGAGCAGACGCTGTTCATCCTCGACCACGAGACCGGCGTGCCCACCTCGCGCAACTGGCAGGGCGCCGCCGGCAGCTACTTCGGCGGCGCGCCGATCCACAACGACCTCACCAGCAACCAGTTGAGCCTGCTGACCTACCAGCAGACCTGGCTCGACGGCCGGGTCGACCTGAGCCTGGGGCGGACCAACGCCCGGCGCTACTTCTATATCTACAACTGCGAAAGCACGGTGACCTGCAACGACCCGATCATCGACTCTTCCACCGGCATCCTGCCGCCGCCCTACGGCAGCTGGGGCGGCTACCTGAAATACCAGCTGACGCCCCAGTGGTACGTGCATGGCGGCGCCTTCGAGTCCAACCCGGTGGACTACCTGAAGGAGCGCAAGGGCCTGGATTTCAGTACCGACGACGCCAGCGGCACCAGCCTGCTGCTGGGCATCGGCAGCCAGAACCGCGATGCCTACAGCTCCCACTACGAGCTCAACGGCTACTACAACACCTCCAAGCAGGTGGACCCGCTGACCGGGGCCATGGACTTCGGCACCGGCGGTGCCTTCTTCAAGTTCCAGCAGGCACTGTGGCGTGCCGACGCCGGTACCGGCAGTGCGCCCCAGGCCCTGCTGCTGTTCGGTTCGCTGTCGGCGGCGGCCGATGACAAGCAGCCCTTCAGCCAGTTCGCCGAGGCCGGGCTGACCTACCTCGCGCCCTTCGACCGGCCCCAGGACAAGCTCAACCTCAAGGCCAGCTACCTGCGCCTCAACGACCACCAGCTGCGCTTCCAGCAGCAGGCCCGCATCGCCAACGGCGGCGACCCGCGCCTGGGCGAACGCAATGTCTATGCCCTGGAAGCCAACGCCCATATCGCCCTGACCCGGCAACTGGCCCTGGAGCCCAGCGTCCAGTACCTGGTCAACCCGGACAACTTCTACAACCCCGAAGCCCGCGAGCTGAGCGGCAACGGCTTTGTCGTCGGCCTGCAAGTGGCCCTCGACGTCGGCTCGCTGCTGGGGCTCTGAGATGGATTTCTGTGACTGCCAACGAGGTACCTCCGATGAGTGAAACAACCACGCAGACCTTCGACTACATAGTGGTGGGCGCCGGTTCCGCCGGTTGCGTGCTGGCCAACCGACTGTCCGCCGATCCCAAGGTCCAGGTGTGCCTGATCGAAGCCGGGCCCAGTGACCGCACCTTGCTGCCCGCCGCCTATGTGCGCACTCCGGCGGGGATCATCCGCCTGATCGCCAACCCGCGCTGGAACTGGATGCACCAGTTCAGCCCACAGGCCAGCAGTGGCGACGTGCCGATCCCCTGCCCCCGGGGTCGGGTCTGGGGCGGCTCCAGCGCGATCAACGGCATGATCTATATCCGCGGCCATCGCCTGGACTTCGACCGCTGGGCCGCCGCCGGCAACCAGGGCTGGAGCCATGACGAACTGCTGCCCTACTTCAAGCGCTCGGAGCATTTCGAACCCGGCACCTCACCGTGGCACGGCCAGCACGGCGAGCTCAACGTCGCCGAGCAGCGCAGCCCGAGCCCGGTCAATCAGGTGTTCTACCAGGCCGCCACCGAGCTGGGCTGGAGCTACAACCCGGACTTCAATGGCCCGGAGCAGGAAGGCTTCGGGCCCTTCCATGTCACCCAGATCAACGGCGAGCGCTGCAGCGCGGCACGGGCCTTCCTGCACCCGATCCTGCACCGGCAGAACCTGACGGTACTGAGCAGCACCCTGACCCACCGGGTGTTGCTGCAAGGCACTCGTGCCAGCGGTGTGGAAATCAGCCAGGACGGCCGGGTCTGGCAACTGCAGGCACGCCGGGAAGTGAT
Organism: Pseudomonas sp. GW823-FHT02C05; assembly: GCF_058797595.1. Lineage (NCBI taxonomy): Bacteria > Pseudomonadati > Pseudomonadota > Gammaproteobacteria > Pseudomonadales > Pseudomonadaceae > Pseudomonas > Pseudomonas sp. GW823-FHT02C05. The sequence continues at coordinate 1,574,443 of NZ_JBXAJU010000001.1, forward strand.
CCTGTGCGCCGGGGCGATCAACTCACCGCAACTGCTGTTGCTGTCCGGCATCGGCCCGGCCGAGGAGCTTGCGCGCCACGGGATCGTTTCCCGCCACCCGCTGCCAGGGGTCGGGCTCAACCTGCAGGATCACCAGGACATCGTGCTGATGTACCGCAGCGACCCCGAGCTGGGCTACGGCATTTCCGCCAAGGGCCTGCTGCCCCTGGCCCGCTCACCCTGGCAGTACCTGACCCGGCGCCAGGGCCCGCTGACCTCCAATACCGTCGAGTCCGGAGCCTTCCTGCGCCTTGCGCCCGAGGACCCGGTGCCGGAACTGGGGCTGATCGTCGCCCCGGCCCTGAAGAACCAGCCCCAGCGCCTGATCCCCGTGGGCCACGGCATCAGCCTGCATGTGGCGGTGATGCACCCGCAGAGCCGCGGCCGGGTGCGCCTGAATTCCGCCGACCCGCACGACAAGCCGCTGATCGACGCCAACTTCCTCAGCCACCCCGAAGACCTGCGCAAGCTGGTGGCCGGCTTGCGCCTGGTGCGCCAGCTGTCAGCGACCCGGGCCTTCTCCCAACGCCTCAAGGGCGAGCTGGTACCCGGCCCGCAGGTGCAGAGCCAGGAGCAGATCGAGCAATGGATCCGCCAGCACCTGGGCACGGTGTTTCACCCGGTGGGCAGCTGCAAGATGGGCCACGACGAACTGGCGGTGGTGGACGACCAGTTGCGGGTCCACGGCCTCCAGGGGCTGCGGGTGGCGGACGCCTCGATCATGCCGAGCCTGATCACCGGCAACACCAATGCGGCGGCAATCATGATCGGCGAAAAGGCCGCGGACCTGGTGCTGGGCACGGCACCGGCGCAACCGAGCAACGTGCTTCAAGGCGAAGCTTGCACCTGATGCCGGGGCTCAGGGGCGCTTGGGTGCCTCGGCGCTCCAGAGCACCGGCCAGTCTTCGTAGCCCAGGCCGCTGCAGGTGGGCATGCGCCGATAATCGGTGAGCTGGAAGGCCTGGCCATCGAAGTGCCAACTGGCCATTTCACCGCAGTCGCCTATCCCGCGGCCCATGAGGAAACTGCTGAGCTCGCCGGTCTCGGGGTAATAGTTGAGGCCCCCGGCATGGTCGACGCTGCCGGCCGGCAACGCCTGCATCTGCAGGGGCTGCAGCGCATAGGGCGCCGTGCGCGTGCGGCTGCTGATATCGAACAGGCAGATGTAGGCACCGCAATCGGAGAACTCGAAGACCAGCGCCTGCTGCGCGGTCAGGGGATAGACCTCGATCCTCGGTGGCATGACGTAGTCGTCGGCATCTTCGGTCTTTGCCGGCGGCAAGGTTTTGCGCACCGCCGCCAGCAGCCCGGTGCGCTCTCGGGCACTGAGGGGCGTCACCCCGGGATAGGGCCGCAATGCCTTGGCCGCATGGACCCTGGGCACCGCGCTGGCCGGCTGTTCGCCGAGCGCCGCCAGGGCGCTGACCGTGCCCTGGCGCTGCTGCACCTGGTCCACCCGTCGCAGCAAGTCCGGCAACCCCTTGAGCAGCACCTGGGCCGGCTCCTCTCCCGGCAGTTCCAGCACCTGCCCAGCCCGCAGCCGCGCCAGCCATTGCCGGGCCAGGGGCTGGTCATCAACCCGGTAGTACTGTTGTTCACGGGTGCTGTCGGGGGCTTCCACTTCCTGGACCAGCGCCGCCAGCAAGCCGGGCTCCAGCGGCTGGCCATCCAGGCGCAATGCACCGAGTTCCAATGGCGCGCCCTGGTGCTCCAGTTGCAGTTGCAACAGGCCTTCGGGGCCGGCCTGGCTGCGGATTTTCAGGGTCAGGTGGTTGACCCGCTCGGCAAAATCGATGTTCGGCGCGTAGAGCAGTTGGCAGTCGCGGCGGTTGTCGCACGCGCCGATCCAGCCCTCCTGTTGCAACCACAGCGGCGTCAGCTCCGGCAGCTCCCGGGCCAGGCACGGCAAGGCGCCAAGCACCAGCAGGGGCAACACAACGGTACGCAGCATGACGACGCTCCTTGTCGGGCAAAGGCGCGGATTCTGCCACGCCCGCCAGGCGGCGAATACCGCCAGGGTCAGTTGCCTGGGCGCGGCTCCATGGCATCAGCCCTGCCCCAGGGATCAGGCACCCGGCGCATTTGCGCCAGGGGCAGGCGCCTGCCCCTGGCGCAAGCGGTATTCCCCCGGCGCGGTCTTGGCGTAACGCTGGAAAAACCGGCTGAAATAGGCCGGGTCCTTGAAGCCCAGCTGGTAGCAGATTTCGTTGATCGAGCTGCCGGTGAACAGCAGCAGGCGCTTGGACTCCTGCATCACCCGTTCATGCACCAGGCGCTTGGACGGCAGGTCGGCGATGCGCCGGCAGACATCATTGAGGCGCGCCTCGGTCACTCCCAGGCTGCTGGCGTAGCGGCCCAGGGGCCAGTGCTCCAGGTAGCGGGCCTCGATCAGCTCGTTGAAGCGGTGGAAGATCTGCAGGTCTTCATGGCGTGCCGGGCGCGCCGTCAGGGAGTTGGCCGACAACCGCAGCAGGCTGATCATCAGCAACCGGGTCAGGGCTTCCAGCGCCGGCTCGCGCCCCGGGCCCTGCCCGGCAATCTCCCGCTGCAACTCATGGAACAGGCCCTCCAGGCGTCGTACTTCGCCGGCGAACTGCGGCCCCAGGCGCGCCAGGGCTACGCACACCGGCGGCACCTGGGGCGCCGGGGCCAGTGCCGGGTCGGCGCCGATCAACTCCCACACCAGTTGCTGGCGCACGGTCAGCACATGGCCTTCGCTGTCGGCCTCGGTGACGAAGGCGTGGGGAATGGTCGGCGGGGTCAGGAAGAACATCGGCCCCGACTCCAGATACTGCTGATCGTCGAGGTAGACCCGCACCGCGCCGCTCTGCACGTAATGCACCTGGAAGAAACGGTCGTGGCGATGCACCGGCATGTTGCGACCGAAGAAGCCGGCCAGGTTGCTGAGCTTGTCGTAGTGCACCTGGGCATCGGCGTAACGCTGGTCGTAGACCTGACCGATGTTGATGTTGGGAATCGGTTGGCGTGGGTTCATGGCGCCCTTCTGTTTTTTATTTTGATCCACGCGGACCCTGCGCATCCTGCGTGATTCGCAGCTTGCCCGCCACTGCGGGATGGAAGCGGGCAGTCCATCGCTTGACGATCATTAACATATTAAATATAACGTTAACACATTAACGAAATCGACCCGCCAGCGGCAAGCCGCTACGGGTACGGACACCAGGAGAGCCCGATGAGCCGTGCACTGAACGATCACGCCGGCGGCACCCTGTTCGGCGTTGCGCTGAACTACCAGGGGTTGCTGCAGAGCCATCTGCAGAGCTTCACCCAGCCGCCCTACCAGAAGCCGCCGGTGAAGCCGGTGCTGTTCATCAAGACCCCCAACACCCGCAACAGCCATGAGGCGCCGGTGGTGTTTCCCCAAGGTGTAGAGCGCCTGCAGCCCGGCCCGGCCCTGGGCGTGGTGATCGGCAAGCGCGCCAGCCGGGTGCGCCTGGAAGACGCCCTGGAACACGTGGCCGGCTACACCATCGTCAACGAATTCAGCCTGCCGGAAGACAGCTACTACCGCCCCGCGGTCAAGGCCAAGTGCCGGGACGGCTTCTGCGCCATGGGCCCGGAGCTGGTACCGGCCGCCGAGGTGCCCGACCCCCATGCCCTGAGCCTGGAGCTGTGGGTCAACGGCGAGCGGGTGCAGCACAACAGCACCGCCAACCTGGTGCGCAGCATTCCCCAGCTGATTGCCGAGATCAGCGAGTTCATGGCCCTGCACCCCGGTGACGTACTGATCACCGGCACTCCGGAAGGCCGGGTCGATGTACGCCCCGGCGATCGGGTCGAAGTGCAGATCAGCGGCCTGGGCCGCCTCGCCAACACCATCGTGGCCGAATAAGGAACCGACATGAAACATGCACGCATTCGTTATCAGGGCCAGGTCCACCAGGCCCTGGTCACCGGCCCCAACACCCTGCAACTGGAAGACGGCCGGGTCCTGGCCGAAGACCAGGTGCAGTGGCTGCCGCCGGCCACCGGGACCATGTTCGCCCTGGGCCTGAACTATGCCGACCACGCCGCCGAGCTGGCCTTCAAGCCGCCCACCGAACCGCTGGTGTTCATCAAGTCTCCCGGCACCTACACCGGCCACAAACAGGTGACCTGGCGCCCGGACAACGTCGCCTACATGCACTACGAGTGCGAGCTGGTGGCGGTGATCGGCAAGACCGCGCGCAACGTCAAGCGCGAGGATGCCCTGGACTACCTGGCCGGCTACACCCTGTGCAACGACTATGCGATCCGCGACTATCTGGAGAACTACTACCGGCCCAACCTGCGGGTGAAGAACCGCGATGCCACCACCCCGGTAGGCCCGTGGATCATCGACGCGGCCCAGGTACCCGAACCCAACAACCTGACCCTGCGCACCTGGGTCAACGGCGAGTTGCGCCAGCAAGGCAGCACCGCCGACATGATCTTCGACATCCCCTACCTCATCGAATACCTGTCCGGCTTCATGACCCTGCAACCGGGGGACATGATCGCCACCGGCACCCCCGAAGGCCTGTCCGACGTGGTGCCCGGCGATGAGGTGGTGGTGGAAATCGAAGGCATCGGCCGGCTGGTCAACCGCATCGTCAGCGAAAGCGAATTCTTCACCCATCACGCCCACCCGGAGCCCACTGCCGTGGCCAAGGAGCACGCATAAATGATCAAGCACTGGATCAACGGCCGCGAAGTCGAAAGCCGCGAAGTGTTCACCAACTACAACCCCGCCACCGGTGACGCCATCGGCGAAGTGGCCAGCGGTGGCGCCGAGGAAATCGCCCAGGCGGTGGCCGCGGCCAAGGAGGCCTTCCCGAAATGGGCCAACACCCCGGCCAAGGAGCGCGCGCGATTGATGCGCCGCTTGGGGGCGCTGATCGAGGAGAACGTGCCGCATCTGGCGGAGCTGGAAACCCTGGACACCGGCCTGCCGATCCACCAGACCCGCAACGTGCTGATTCCCCGGGCCTCGCACAACTTCGATTTCTTCGCCGAGGTCTGCACCCGCATGGATGGCCACAGCTATCCGGTGGACGACCAGATGCTCAACTACACCCTGTACCAGCCGGTGGGCGTCTGCGCCCTGGTGTCGCCATGGAACGTGCCGTTCATGACCGCCACCTGGAAGACCGCGCCGTGCCTGGCCCTGGGCAATACCGCGGTGCTGAAGATGAGCGAACTGTCGCCGCTGACCGCCAATGAGCTGGGCCGGCTGGCGGTGGAAGCCGGGATTCCCGCCGGGGTGCTGAACATCGTCCAGGGCTACGGCGCCACTGCTGGTGATGCCCTGGTGCGCCACCCGGACGTGCGGGCGATTTCCTTCACCGGCGGCACCGCCACCGGCAAGAAGATCATGCAGACCGCGGGCCTGAAGAAGTACTCCATGGAACTGGGCGGCAAGTCGCCGGTGCTGATCTTCGAGGACGCCGACCTGGAACGGGCCCTGGACGCCGCGCTGTTCACCATCTTTTCCCTGAACGGCGAGCGCTGCACCGCCGGCAGCCGGATCTTCATCCAGGAAAGCGTCTACCCGCAGTTCGTCAAGGAGTTCGCCGCCCGGGCCAGGCGCCTGATCGTCGGTGACCCGCAGGACCCCAAGACCCAGGTCGGCTCGATGATCACCCAGGCCCACTACGACAAGGTCACCGGCTATATCCGCATCGGCCTGGAAGAAGGCGCGACCCTGCTGGCCGGCGGCCTGGAACGCCCGGCCAACCTGCCGGCGCACCTGGCCCGCGGGCAGTTCATCCAGCCCACGGTGTTCGCCGACGTGGACAACCAGATGCGCATCGCCCAGGAAGAGATCTTCGGCCCGGTGGTGTGCCTGATCCCGTTCAAGGACGAGGCCCAGGCCCTGCAACTGGCCAACGACACCGAGTACGGCCTGGCCTCCTACATCTGGACCCAGGACATCGGCAAGGCCCATCGCCTGGCCCGTGGCATCGAGGCCGGCATGGTGTTCATCAACAGCCAGAACGTGCGCGACCTGCGCCAGCCCTTCGGCGGCATCAAGGGTTCGGGCACCGGTCGCGAAGGCGGCGAATACAGCTTCGAGGTCTTTGCCGAGATCAAGAACGTCTGCCTCTCCATGGGCAGCCACCACATACCGCGCTGGGGCGTGTAAGGTTCAGAACCGTCCCGGATCACCCCAACAAGAAGATGTTTCAGGAGAAGCACCATGGGCGAAGTCGTCATGGCCGCCAAGGTCTGCCACGTACCATCGATGTACCTGTCCGAACTGCCGGGCAAACACCACGGCTGCCGTGAGGCGGCCATTGCCGGGCACAAGGAGATCGCCCGCCGGGCCCGGGAGCTGGGGGCCGACACCGCGGTGGTGTTCGATGTGCACTGGCTGGTCAACAGCGGGTACCACATCAACTGCGGCGAGGCGTTCAACGGCACCTACACCAGCAACGAGCTGCCGCACTTCATCAAGAACATGACCTACGACTACCAGGGCTGCCCGGAGCTGGGTGAGCTGATCGCCGCCGAGGCCAATGCCGCCGACGTGCGCACCCTGGCCCACAACATTCCCAGCCTGGAACTGGAGTACGGCACCCTGGTGCCCATGCGCTACATGCACATGGACGTGCCCGCTGCCGAGCACTTGAAGGTGGTGTCCATCGCCGCCTGGTGCGCCTGGCACCGCCTCGAAGACAGCTTCACCTTTGGCGCCGCGGTGCGCCGGGCCATCGAGAAGAGCGATCGCAAGGTCCTGGTGCTGGCGTCGGGCTCCCTCTCCCACCGTTTCTCCAACGACCGCGAGGCCGAGGCCAACATCCACAACTGGACCCGGGAATTCGACAAGCAGGTGGACCAGCGGGTGGTGGAGCTGTGGCAGCAGGGCCGCTTCCGCGAGTTCTGCGCCATGCTCCCGGACTACGCCAGCAGCTGTCATGGCGAGGGCGGAATGCACGATACGGCCATGCTCCTGGGGCTGTTGGGCGGGCCTGAATACAACCGCCCAGCGGAAATCGTCACTCCGCTGTTCGGCAGCTCCGGCACCGGCCAGATCAACGCCATCTTCCCTGTCTAGGCCCAGCTGCCCCCCTGACTCGCAAGCGGCCGGGTTCCCGCCGGCCACTTGCGAAGGAGTTCCCCATGCCGCATTTCATCGCTGAATACACCGACAACATCGAACAGGCCGCCGACCTGCCGGGGCTGTTCGAAAAGGTCCATGACTACCTGGGCGCCACTGGCGTGTTCCCCCTGGGCGGCATCCGCAGCCGCGGGGTGCGCCTGGACACCTGGCGCATGGCCGACGGCAAGCACGACTACGCCTTCGTCCACATGCGCCTGCAAGTGGGAGCCGGCCGCGACCTGGCCACACGACGCCAGGTCGCCGAAGGCCTGTTCGAGATCATCAAGGCGCACTTCGCCGAGCTTCAGGGCCAGCGCCTCTTGGCCCTGTCGTTCGAAATGAGCGAGCTGGATGCCGAGCTGAACTTCAAGCACAACAACGTGCACGAGTTCCTGCGCGGACAAGCCTGAGGGTAGCCGCCGGTAGGAACCGGCTCGCCAGCGAAGCGGCCCTCAGGCCTTGTGCCAGCCCCGGATCCGCCTTCGCCGGCAAGCCGGCTCCTGCAGGCCGGCCACCCACACAAGAACAATAACGAGATCATTGCCATGCCCCACTCAACCCTTGCCACGGCGCCGGTCGCCGAGGTCGATGACTGCTATCGCAAGATCACCTGGCGGCTGATGCCGCTGTTGTTCGTCTGCTACATCTTTGCTCACCTGGACCGCATCAACATCGGTTTCGCCAAGCTGCAGATGACCCAGGACCTGGGCTTCAGCGACAGCGTCTATGGCCTGGGTGCCGGGCTGTTCTTCGTCGCCTACGCGCTGTTCGGGGTGCCCAGCAACCTGGCCCTGGACCGGGTCGGCCCACGGCGCTGGATCGCCTTCCTGATGCTGGTCTGGGGCCTGCTGTCCAGCGCCCTGATGCTGGTGGACAGCGCCTGGGGCTTCTATGTTTTGCGCTTTCTGCTGGGGGTCGCCGAGGCCGGCTTCTTCCCCGGCATCCTAGTGCTGCTCAACCGCTGGTTCCCGGCCAGCCGCCGCGGCCAGGTCACCGCCCTGTTCGCCATCGCCGTGCCCATGGCCGGAGTCATTGGCGGCCCCCTCTCCGGGTGGATCCTGGAAAGCTTCCACGACTTCGGCGGCTTGCGCGGCTGGCAGTGGATGTTCCTCATCGAAGGCCTGCCGGTGGTGCTGCTGGGCCTGGTGGTGCTCAAGGCCCTGCCGGAAAGCATCGAACAGGTGGGCTGGCTGACCCCGGCGCAGAAGACCTGGCTGCTGCAGGCCCTGCAACAGGAAGAACAGCACAAGTCCATCACCCGTTTCAGCGGCATCCTCAGGGACCGCCACGTCTGGCTGCTGGTGTGCATCTACTTCGCGGTGATGCTGGCGGTGAACACCATCGCCTTCTGGATGCCGACCCTGATCCACCACGCCGGCATCGCCCGGGACAGCAATGTCGGCCTGCTCAGTGCCCTGCCCTACCTGGCAGGCTGCCTGTTCATGCTCGGCGTCGGCCGCTCCTCGGACCGCCTGCGCGAACGCCGCTGGCACCTGGGGGTGCCGCTGCTGATGTCCAGCCTGGGGCTGATCCTCACCGGGCTGGCCCCGGACAACCCCTGGCTGGTGATGTTCGGCCTGCTGGTGGCGGGCATGGGCGCCAGCGCCGCCTTGCCGATGTTCTGGCAGTTGCCGCCGGCCTTTCTCGCCAGCAGCACCCAGGCCGCGGGTATCGCCCTGATCAGTTCCTTCGGCAGCGTCGCCGCGTTCCTTGCCCCTTACCTGATCGGCGTGGTGCGCGACGCCACCCAAAGCGCCAGCCTGGCCCTCTACGCCCTGGCCCTGCTGATTGCCTGCGGCGCCTGGCTGGTGCTCCAGGTGCCGGCTCATATCGTCAACCCTCGGGAGAAATAACCATGCTCAGCCCCTCGGATATCCAGGAAGCCGCCGCGCGCCTCAACGCCGCCGAGCGCAGCCGTGAACAGATCGGCCAGCTGTCCCTGCAATACCCCGCTATCAGCATCGAAGATGCCTACGCCATCCAGCGCAGCTGGGTGGAACAGAAAATCCGCGACGGGCGCAAGCTGGTGGGCCACAAGATTGGCCTGACCTCACGGGCCATGCAGGTTTCCTCGAACATCACCGAGCCGGATTTCGGCGCCCTGCTGGACGACATGCTGTTCGATGAAGGCAGCGACATTCCCTTCCAGCGCTTCATCGTGCCCCGGGTCGAGGTGGAACTGGCGTTCATCCTCGGCAAGCCGCTCAAGGGGCCCCACTGCACCCTGTTCGATGTGCTGGACGCCACCGACTGGGTGATCCCGGCGCTGGAGATCATCGATGCGCGCATCCAGCAGGTGGACCCGCAGACCCAGGCCACCCGCAAGGTCTTCGACACCATCTCGGACAATGCCGCCAACGCCGGGGTGGTGATGGGTGGCCGCGCCGTGCGTCCAGGGGATGTGGATTTGCGCAAGGTGCCGGCGGTGCTCTACCGCAATGGCGTGATCGAGGAGTCCGGGGTCTCTGCCGCGGTGCTCAACCACCCGGCCAAGGGCGTGGCCTGGCTGGCCAACAAGCTCGCGGCCTATGACGTCGGCCTGGAGGCCGGGCAGATCATTCTTGGCGGCTCCTTCACTCGCCCGGTGGCCGCCCGTCCCGGAGATGTATTCCACGTGGACTACGATCAGTTGGGCAGCATCGCCTGCCGCTTTGTCTGAGGAGACGGCCATGGACATGCCACTGAACCTGTTCAAGCAACGCCTGCAACAGCGCGAACCGCAGATTGGCCTGTGGCTGGGCCTGGCGGACGGCTACTGTGCCGAGCTGGCGGCCAACGCCGGTTTCGACTGGCTGCTGCTGGACGGCGAACACGCGCCCAACGATCTGCGCAGCCTGCTGGCGCAGTTGCAGGCCATTGCCCCTTACCCAGCCCAAGGCATTATCCGCCCGCCCATTGGCGATACCGCGCTGATCAAGCAATTGCTGGACATCGGCGCCCAGACCCTGTTGATCCCCATGGTGGAAAGCGCCGAGCAGGCACGCCAGCTGGTGCGCGCCATGCGCTATCCGCCACTGGGGGTTCGTGGCGTAGGCAGTGCCCTGGCCAGGGCGTCGCGCTGGAACAGCATCGCCGGCTACCTGGATCAGGCGGACGAGCAGATGTGCCTGCTGGTGCAGATCGAGAACCTCGAAGGCCTGCGCAACCTGGATGAGATTCTCGCGGTGGACGGGGTCGACGGGGTGTTTATCGGCCCGGCGGACCTGTCGGCGGCCATGGGCCAGCGGGGCAACCCCGGGCACCCCGACGTGGTGGCCGCGATTGAAGACGCCATCGTGCGGATTCGTCGGGCGGGCAAGGCCGCAGGGATTCTCAGTGCCGATCAGCGACTGGCGCGGCGCTGCATCGAGTTGGGGGCAAATTTTGTCGCGGTGGGCGTGGATACCACCGTCCTGATGAAGGGCCTGCAGAGCCTGGCCGGCCAGTACAAAACCCTGGACGCCCCCACCAGCGAGGGTGGGGTTTACTGACGGGCGATGGCTGTAGGAGCCGGCTTGCCGGCGAAGGCGGTCTTGCGGATGCGGCAAGGCTTGAGGGCCTATTCGCTGGCAAGCCAGCTCCTACGGGGGTGCCTAGTGGTTGCTGGCCAGGCGCCAGAGGCGGGCGATGTCGGCGGCGCGTTCGCGCAGCAGGCGCGGGGCTTCGCGGCAGGCCTGTTCCAGGCTCATGGGGCCTGAGGTCAGGGCGAAGGCCGCATCCACGCCGTGGGCGTACATCTGCTGGTAGCCCTCGCCCAGGGTGCCGGCAATGACAATCACCGGAACCCCCTGCTCACGGGCGATGCGCGCCACGCCAAAGGGGGTCTTGCCGCGCAAGGTCTGGGCGTCGAAGCGACCTTCACCGGTGATCACCAGATCTGCACCGCGCACCGCCTGTTCCAGGCCCACCAGTTCCGCCACCACTTCCACCCCGGGACGAAATTGCGCGCCGAGAAACGCCTTGGCGGCAAACCCCAGGCCACCGGCCGCGCCGCTGCCGGGTTCATCACGCACATCCTTGGGCAGTACCTGGGCGCACAGGTCGGCGAAGTGTCCCAGGGCCTGGTCCAGTTGCTGCACCTGCTGCGCCGAGGCGCCTTTCTGCGGGCCGAAGATGGCTGAAGCGCCGTGCTCGCCGCACAGCGGGTTGTTGACGTCGGCGGCGATGTCGAAGCGCACCTGGGCCAGGCGCGGGTCCATGGCATCCAGTTCGATGTGGGCGAGGTCGGCCAGGGCCAGGCCGCCGCGAGGCAGTATCCGGCCCTCGCGGTCCAGCAGCTTGACCCCCAGCGCCTGCAGGGCCCCCGCGCCGCCGTCGTTGGTGGCGCTGCCGCCGATGGCCAGGATGATGCGCCGGGCACCGGCCTCCAGAGCGGCCTGGATCAGCTCCCCGGTGCCGAAGGTGCTGCTGTTGCACGCATCGCGCTGCTCCAGCGCCAGCAGTTGCAGGCCACTGGCCTCGGCCATTTCGATGATTGCCGTGTGGCTCTGGGGCAGCCAGCCCCAGCGCGCCTCCACGATCGCTCCCAGCGGCCCCTGGACCCGATTGCTGCGCAGTTGCCCGTCACAGGCGGCGAGAATCGATTCCACCGTCCCTTCGCCACCGTCGGCCATGGGGCATTGGCACAGCTCGGCGTCGGGCCACACATCCGCCAGCCCCTGGGCAATGGCCTGGGCCACGCCTTCGGCACTCAGGCTGTCCTTGAACGAGTCGGGGGCGATGATGATCTTCATGGGCTTTCTCCGGTTCTTGTGCCGCCATGCTGCCATCTGGCGCAGGCGCTGACCCCGGGCCACTGCACAAGTCCGAGGGCGCTTTATTGTTCATTGCTACAACCGCGCAACCTCGCCTAGCGTTGAAACCGCTGCCGCAGGCTGCGAACGGGCGCGTAGCGCTCGCGAAGGTCTTGGAAGCGATACAGGTTTAGCTGGAGATTGCCAGGCAAGGCCCTGCGGGCCTTTGCGCAGCCTCGCTGAAGCTCGGCAGCGGCTACAGACCCGTTAAATCCTCCTGGGCCTGTAGCCGCTGCCGCAGGCTGCGAACGGGCGCGTAGCGCTCGCGAAGGTCTTGGAAGCGATACAGGTTTGGCTGGAGATTGCCAAGCAAGGCCCTACGGGCCTTTTCGCAGCCTCGCCAAGGCTCGGCAGCGGCTACCACCCCTGTTGGATCGGGATAGGCGATGGTGGAGATCGGCGCGATAAATCAGGCCGGCTCGCTGCGGTGGGGCAGCAGCTGTACGCCAAGATAAAGAGCCAGCATGCCGTCCAGGCGCAAGGGGTCGACGCCGCTGAGCTCGGCTATCCGTTCCATGCGGTAGCGCAGGCTGTTGCGGTGGATGCCCAGGGCATCGGCGCAGGCCTGGCTCTGGCCGTCGTGGTCGCACCAGCTGCGCAGGGTCGCCAGCAACTGGCCGTTGCTGTCCTTGGCCAGGACCTTGCGCAACGGCGTCAGCAGTTCGTCCAGGGCGTCATCGTTGCGGTGGCGCCAGAGCATCACCGGCAGCCGGTAGCGGTTGAGGGTGAGCAATCGCGCGTCCGGCAGGATATCCCGGCCGTAGGCCAGCAGGTCGCCGACCCGGCGGTAGCAGCGGCGCAATCCGGCCAGGCCCTCGGCCTGCCCGCCCACCGCCACCCGCAGGATGTTCCAGCCGTGGCCGTCGAGCTTTTCCAGCAGCCGCGGATTGTCCAGGCTCAGGCTCGCCGGGCGGCACCAGAGCAGGGAACTCTTCGACGAGCTGACGCACCAGCTGTCCGGATAGCGGCTCAGCAACCAACTGCTGAGGCTATCCACGCCCTGCCCCGAGGCCGGTTCCTGGGCCAGTTCGAACAGATAGGGCGTACGCGCCAGCTGTGGCTTGAGGCCCATCTGCTGGGCTTCATCCACCAGCCGCGGTGAGTCGCCGCCGTCGCTCAGCAGCAGGGCCAGCAGGTCGTCGCAGCGCTGGCGCCGCCATTGCTGCTCGGCCTGCTGGTGGCGCTGGCCCACCAGCATCTCGGCGGTCATGCGCACCAGTTCGGCATAGGTGCGCAACTGCGCCGGGTCGCCGGTAATGCCCAGCACCCCGATCAGCCGCTGGTCATGCAGCAACGGCAGGTTGATGCCCGGCTGCACGCCCTTGAGCTGGCGCGCGGTGGGTTCGTCGATCTCCACCACCCGGCCGTTGGCCAGCACCAGTTGCGCGCCTTCGTGCCGGGTGTTGATACGCTCCGGCTCGCCGCTGCCAAGGATCAGGCCCTGGCTGTCCATGACGTTGACGTTGTAGGGCAGGATCGCCATCGTACGGTCGACGATATCCTGCGCCAGGTCATGATCCAGTTCGAACATGGGGGGATGATCCTTGACGGCTACAGCTGCGGGGACGGGCCGCGGGGTACGCGGCGTTGTTCAGTGGCACAGGGCCAGGGGCCAATCGCTGTGCGCCGGCACAAAGACAGGCCCGCGCCGGTGACCGAGACTCTCAGGGCGGTCAACGTTACCCTTGCACCGCAAAAAATCATAATAAAGAGAGACACACCATGTCACAGAGCGCCGCTGCCCCACTGGCCCAGGCTGACGACAAGAACGCCGTCTACAAGCGCATCACCCTGCGCCTGATCCCCTTCATCTTCGTCTGCTACCTGTTCAACTACCTCGACCGGGTCAACGTTGGCTTCGCCAAGTTGCAGATGCTCGATGCCCTGAAATTCAGCGAAACGGTCTACGGCCTGGGTGCCGGGATTTTCTTCATCGGCTACGTGCTGTGCGGCGTGCCGAGCAACCTGGCACTGAACCGGTTCGGCCCGCGGCGCTGGATCGCGCTGATGATGATCACCTGGGGCACCTTGTCCACCTGCCTGCTGTTCGTCACCACGCCGACCCAGTTCTACACCCTGCGCCTGTTCACCGGGGCCGCCGAAGCCGGCTTCTTCCCCGGCGTGGTGCTGTACCTCTCGCAGTGGTTCCCGACCTTCCGCCGTGGCCGGATCATGGCCCTGTTCATGTCGGCGATCCCGGTGTCCGGCCTGCTGGGCAGCCCGTTTTCCGGCTGGATCCTCAACCACTTCGCCGCCGGCCAGGGCGGCCTCGCCGGCTGGCAGTGGATGTTCCTGCTGCAGGGCATTCCTACCGTGATCCTCGGCGCCCTGGCGTTCTTCCTGCTCAGCGACAGCTTCGCCCATGCCAAGTGGCTGACCCCGACTGAACGCGCAGTGCTGGAGGCCGACCAGGCCAGCGACCTCGCCAACCAGCCCAAGACCGCCAGCGACTCCCTGGCCGCGGTGTTCAAGAACCCGGCGATCTGGGCCTTCGGCCTGATCTACTTCTGCATCCAGAGCGGGGTCTACGCGATCAACTTCTGGCTGCCGTCGATCATCAAGAACCTGGGGTTTGCCGACAACCTGGTGATCGGCTGGCTGAGCGCCATTCCCTACCTGCTGGCGGCGGTGTTCATGCTGCTGGTGGGGCGCTCGGCGGACCTGCGCAAGGAGCGCCGCTGGCACCTTGTAGTGCCGATGTTGATGGGCGCCGTGGGGCTGCTGATCGCGGTTAACTTCGCCGCCAACCCGGCCATCGCCATTCTCGGCCTGACCCTCGCCACCATGGGTGCCCTCACCGGCCTGCCGATGTTCTGGCCGGTGCCCACTGCCCTGCTCAGCGCCGGTGCAGCTGCCGGTGGCCTGGCGCTGATCAACTCCATGGGCCAGATGGCCGGTTTCCTCAGCCCCTATATCGTCGGCTGGGTCAAGGACAGCACCGGTTCCACCGACGCCGCGCTGTACCTGCTGGCCGGGGTGATTGTTGCCGGCAGCCTGCTGGCGCTGCGCATGACCCGCACCCTAAACCGCTAAGCCCCGGCACTACACAGCCCCGGCCACGACAAAAGCCCGTTCGAGCCTCGGCTCCAACGGGCTTTTTCATGGCTGGGTTCAGGCCGGTGCCCCACCTTGTCCGGCGTAGTCGTGGCTGATGCTCAACGCCCCCATCGCCGGAGCATCCAATTCCAGCACCAGGCCGCCGGGCAAGCGGACGAAGATCTGCCAGATGCCGTCTTCCGGCACCTGCGCCACTTGATGCTCCAGGCCACTGGCCTGCACCCGGCGCAACACGGCTTCGGCTGCCTCCTGGGTACTGAAGGCGATGTGGCTCAGGTGCGGCTCAGGGCAATGGGCCTGTTCGATGACGTGCACCAGCGCCGCCTCGCCCTGGTACAACCAGCGCCCGGGAAAGGGAAACGGCGGCCGCCGACCCGTTTGCAGGCCCAGCAGATCGGCGAAGGCCTGCTGCAACGCCTCGCCCTCGGCGCAGTTGAACGCCAGGTGATCGAAGCGCCAGTTCATAGCAGGCCTCCACCATCGACATCGATCAGGCTCCCGCTGATAAAGCCGTTCTCCATGGCCAGGATAAAGGCCGCCGCCACCTCATCCGGCTGGCCGACGCGGCCCACCGGCAGGTTGGCACCGGTGCGGGCGAACATCGCTTCGCGAGCGTCCTCGGGCATCCCGGCATAGGCTTCGGTGGCGGTGACCCCGGGGCTGATGACATTCACCCGGCGTGGCGCCAGCTCCTTGGCCAGGTGCTTGCCCAGCGCTTCGAGGGCGGCGTTGAGGGTGGTCTTGAGCACTTGCCCGGGGACCATTTTGCGCGACAGCAGGCCCGAGGTCAGGCTGATGCTGCCTTGCGGCGCGAGTGTCGGCAGCGCCGCCTGGACCGCGCGCCACACGCCCCAGAACTTCACCTCAAAAGCCCGCTGGGCATCCAGCAGATCGGTGTCGGCCAGGGGCTTGGCGGCAATGGCCGGACCGGCGCTGATCACCAGGTGATCGAAGGCCCCCACCCTGGCGAACAAGGCCTTGAGACTGGCGGCATCGGTAATGTCCACGGCGATGCTGCAGGCCGATTCCGGCAGCTGTGCCTGCTGGCGCTGCAAGGCCTCGAGGCTGCGCCCCGCCAGTACCACCCGAGCGCCACGGGCCGCGGCCTGGCGCGCCACCGCGGCGCCAATGCCGCTGCCGGCGCCAATCACCACCAAGGTTTGCTGGGCCAGGCTTGAGTTGGAAAGAGTCATTGCGATCACCTGCTGCGATTGAAAGTGATTGCATCTTCCCAGCTTGCCAATCGAGGAAAAATCCAGCTAAAACGCAAAGATCTTTAAAGAATTTTTATTAATGAGCTCGATACTGGACCTGGAAATCTTCGTACGCACCGCCGATGCCGGGAGCATTTCCGCCGCGGCCCGCTCCCTGGGCCTGACCGCCGCAGCCGCCAGCATCGCCCTCAAGCGCCTGGAAACCCGCCTCGGCAGCCGTCTGCTGGCGCGTTCCACCCGCAGCATGCGGCTCACCGAGGAAGGCCGCCGCTACCTGGAAAGCGTGCGCCTGGCCCTGGCCACCCTGGAGGACGGCGAGCTGGCGCTCAAGCAGCAGAGCCTGGGCCTGGCCGGGGTGCTGCAACTGTCGGCGCCCTCGGACTTCGGGCGCAATGCCCTGCTTCCCTGGCTCGATGAATTCAAGGCCGAGCACCCGCAACTGCGCCTGCAACTGCGGCTCGATGATCGCCACGCCGACCTGTTCCGCGACGCTGTGGATGTGGCCCTGCGCTTTGGCGTGCCCGAGGATTCCAGCCTGGTGGCCTTGCCGATTCTCCCCGGGCACCGGCGCATCGCCTGCGCCAGCCCGGCCTACCTGGCCCGTTGCGGGGTGCCGCAAAACCCCGAGGCGCTGGCCGGGCACAGCGCCCTGCTGTACCTGCGCAACGGCCAGCCCTATGACCGCTGGCGTTTCAGCCGCGGCAGCGAAACCCGCGAAGTCCTGGTGCGTGGCGATTACCTGTGCGACGACGGTGAGGTGGCCCGGCGCTGGGCCCTGGCCGGCCACGGCATTGTCTACAAGGCCCGGCTGGATGTGGCCGAGGACATCCGCGCCGGGCGCCTGGTGCCGCTGCTCGGCGACTGGCAAGGGGAACCGGCCCCCTTCAACTTGCTGTGCCCCCATCGCCTACAGGTTTCCCAGCGGGTGCGCCTGCTGCACAGCTTTGTGTTGCAGCGCTGCCGGGCGCTGTGCCCCTGACCCGCAGCGGCTCCGGGACGGCTGGCCGCTGCGCGGTTCGCCGGCAAGCCGGCTCCTACGGAACCTCCTTGCAGGAGCTGGCTTGCCAGCGAAGGCGACCTCACGGGCACCTATGCCGGCAAGGAGGCGCCATTCAGGCATTGCAGAGGCCCGGCGTTGTGGTATTTGATGGTCGCCCCCATGGCCGGAAACGCACTGGCCAGCCCTCTAGCACAAGGATTCCACCCATGAGCTATCGCACCCTCGGCCATTCCGGTCTCAAGGTTTCCACCCTGACCCTGGGCACCATGATGTTCGGCGAGCAGACCAGTACCGAAGACTCGCTGCGTATCATCGACAAGGCCTGGGACCAGGGGATCAACTTCATCGACACCGCCGACGTCTATACCCAGGGCCGCTCCGAGGAGATCGTCGGCGAAGCCATTGCCAGCCACCGCCATGAGTGGGTGCTGGCGTCCAAGGTCGGCTTCGGTCCGGTGGACGGCGTGCCCAACCGCAGCGGCCTGAGCCGCAAGCACATCTTCAACGGCATCGAGGCCAGCCTGACCCGCCTGGGCACCGATTACCTGGACATCTACTACCTGCACCGCGAAGACCACAACACGCCTCTGGAAGTGAGCATCTCGGCCATCGGCGACCTGTTGCGCCAGGGCAAGATCCGCTACTGGGGCCTGTCCAATTATCGTGGCTGGCGGATTGCCGAGGCGATTCGAGTCGCCGACCAGTTGGGGGTGGACCGCCCAGTGATCAGCCAGCCGCTGTACAACATCGTCAACCGCCAGGCCGAGGGCGAGCAGATCACCGCCGCCCGCGCCTATGGCCTGGGCGTGGTGCCCTACAGCCCCCTGGCCCGTGGTGTGCTCAGCGGCAAGTATGCGCCGGACGTCGCCCCGGACGCCGCCAGCCGCGCCGGGCGCCAGGACAAGCGCATCCTGGAGACCGAATGGCGGGTCGAATCCCTGCGCATCGCCCAGCAGATCCAGGAATACGCCCAGGGGCGCGGGGCCGGGATCGTCGAGTTCGCCATTGCCTGGGTACTGAACAACCAGGCGGTGAGCTCGGCCATTGTCGGCCCGCGCACTGAAGCCCAGTGGGACGCCTACACCCGGGCCCTGGAGGTGAAGATCAGCCCTGAGGACGAAGCCTTCATCGACGCGCTGGTGACCCCGGGGCACGCCTCGACACCCGGTTTCAATGATGTCGGCCATTTTGTCTCCGGACGTTTTGCGCACCTGGGCTAAACACGGACCCTGGCCGCGCAAACCCAGCGGCCATCGCAGTCCGGCCTTTCCCTGGAAGGCCGGGCCGCGCCACAAACGAGAAATTTTCCCGCCGGGGTGTCGCAAACAGAGCAAAAATCCCGGGGCAAACCCTCTATATTCCCCCTCGCTCCACTCTCCCCTTCTTTTTGTGCATCCCGAGCGTTCGGGTTCTACGAGGACTGCGTGTCTAAAGGTATTGCGTTATCGGTTCTGGCGTCGGTGCTGTTTGCCGTCATGTATTTCTACACCTCGCTGCTGGCGCCCCTGACCGGGGTGGAGATCTTCGGCTGGCGGATGTTGCTGACCCTGCCCTGCATGACCCTGTTCATGCTGCTGGCCGGTGAATGGCATCGGGTCGACGAAGTGCTGCGACGGGTACGCAGCAAGCCCGTGCTGGGCCCGGCGCTGCTGCTGTCGTCGGCGCTGGTCGGGGTGCAGCTCTGGCTGTTCATGTGGGCACCGCTCAACGGCCACAGCCTGGATGTATCCCAGGGCTATTTCCTGCTGCCGCTGACCATGGTCCTGACCGGACGCATCGTCTATGGCGAACGTCTGTCGCGGCTGCAGAAGCTGGCAGCGGTGCTGGCCTGCATCGGCGTGCTCAACGAGCTGTACCAGGTGGGCAGCTTTTCCTGGGCGACCCTGGTGGTGGCCCTGGGCTACCCGCTGTATTTCGTCTTGCGCAAGCGCCTGGGCACCGACCACCTGGGCGGCCTGTGGGTGGACATGGCCCTGCTGATGCCGGTGGCGCTGTGGGTGGTGCAGAGCGGCGAACAGGGCATTGCCGTGGTCGCGGCCCAACCCTGGCTGTACCTGCTGATTCCCGTGCTGGGGGTGATCAGTGCCTCGGCGCTGGTGTGCTACATCATTGCCAGCCGCTTGCTGGCCTTCAGCCTGTTCGGCCTGCTCAGCTATGTGGAACCGGTACTGCTGCTGTTGGTGGCGCTGCTGCTGGGGGAAAGCATCAAGGCCGGGGAATGGCTGACCTACGTGCCGATCTGGCTGGCGGTGCTGGTCCTGGTGCTCGAAGGCGTACGCCATCTGCTGCGCCAGCACCGGGGCTGAGCCCGGCTGCGGGGGTATCTCGCGTGCATCAAGGCCTGCGGTACAGGCTCAGGGCTTGATCTGCTTCAGTTCGTTGAGCAGGGCCAGCAAGGCCTGCATCTTGTCTTCGCCGAACTGCTGCTGGATCTTCTGGTAGTTGATTTCCATGTCGCCGCTCATGGATTCGAAACAGGCCTGGCCCTTGTCGGTCAGGGTGATGAACAGGCGGCGCTGGTCTTCCGGAGACTTGCGCCGGCTGACGTACTGGTCGCGCTCCAGGCGGGTCAGCACGCCGGTCATGCTCGGCGGCAGGATGCAGGCCATCTTCGCCAGCTGATGGCTCTCCAGCTCGCCGTTCTGGCGCAGGATGCGGATCACCCGCCATTGCTGCTCGGTCAGGTCGTGCTGGTTCAGCGAGGGACGGAAAAACGCCATGGCGGCCTCACGGGCCTGCAACAGGGTCAAGGTCAGGGAAGGTCTGGGTGTGTTCATCGAGGCATCGGTCAGGGGCTGGGAATCGGGGGCGAAACATTAACACATTCACAATCGCCAACCGACAGGCAAAATAAAGCCCGACCAGAAACCTCCTGATCGGGCCTTGGACTCAAGCGTGCCGGGGCTTACTCGGTGGCGAGTACGCCACGACGCACCTGGTCGCGTTCGATCGATTCGAACAGCGCCTTGAAGTTGCCCTCGCCGAAGCCATCGTCGCCCTTGCGCTGGATGAATTCGAAGAACACCGGGCCCATCAGGGTTTCCGAGAAGATCTGCAGCAGCAGGCGCTTGTCGCCGGCTTCCGAAGAACCGTCCAGCAGGATGCCCCGCGATTGCAGCTCGTTGACCGGCTCGCCGTGGTTCGGCAGGCGCCCTTCGAGCATTTCGTAGTAGGTGTCCGGTGGCGCGGTCATGAAGCGCATGCCGATCTTCTTCAGAGCGTCCCAGGTCTTGACCAGGTCGTCGGTGAGGAAGGCCACGTGCTGGATGCCCTCGCCATTGAACTGCATCAGGAACTCCTCGATCTGCCCGGCGCCCTTGGACGATTCCTCGTTCAGCGGGATGCGGATCATGCCATCCGGAGCGGTCATGGCCTTGGAAGTCAGGCCGGTGTACTCGCCCTTGATGTCGAAGTAGCGGATCTCGCGGAAGTTGAACAGCTTCTCGTAGAAGCCGGCCCAGTAGGCCATGCGCCCGCGGTACACGTTGTGGGTCAGGTGGTCGATGATCTTCAGGCCCGCGCCCTTGGGGTTGCGGTCCACGCCTTCGAGGAACACGAAGTCGATGTCGTAGATCGAGCTGCCCTCGCCGAAACGGTCGATCAGGTACAGCGGCGCGCCGCCAATGCCCTTGATCGCCGGCAGGTTCAGTTCCATCGGGCCGGTTTCAATGTGAATCGGCTGGGCGCCCAGTTCCAGGGCGCGGTTGTAGGCCTTTTGCGAATCCTTGACCCGGAACGCCATGCCGCACACCGACGGGCCGTGCTCGGCCGCGAAGTAGGAAGCGACGCTGTGGGGTTCGTTGTTGAGGATCAGGTTGATCGCACCCTGGCGATACAGATGCACGTCTTTGGAACGATGGGTCGCGACTTTGGTGAAACCCATGATCTCGAAGATCGGTTCGAGGGTGTTGGGGGTAGGCGATGCAAATTCGATGAATTCAAAGCCCATCAGGCCCATTGGGTTTTCGAAGATATCTGCCATGGTTGGCGCCTCATCATATTTTTAGAATTAACGGATCGTTAGTTGCTAGCAATGCTGAGAAGGGACGGTGGCGCACAGGAGATACCGCGCACGCTGCGGGCGAGGAAGTCACCATAGATCAGTTGAAACCCGAGAATCTTCATTTCGACCCTGTCTTACAGGCTGGGGGGCGAGGCTTCTGCTGCCAGAAGACTTTATTATTGTATGCGTAACCGGATTCTACACAGCGTAAAAGCCTTTGTCCGCATTCTCTATAAAATCGCCTTTTTTGCCCCGCCCGCAAGGGGTTTGTTGCACTGGTAGATACCGCCGAGAATCAGCGCCCCGCCCAACCCCATCACCGGGCTCAACTGTTCTCCCAGCACGAGCGCGCCGAGGATCACCGCCGTCAGCGGATTGAGGGCGATGAATACACCGCAACGGGTGGCACCAATCCGCCGCAAGCCGTCGTAATACCAGATATAGGCCAGCGCCGAACCCAGCACGCCCAGGTACAGCAGGCTCAAGCCCTGGGCCAGGTTCAGGCGAGCCACCGCCTGCAGGTCGAACTCGCCACGGATCAGGGTGGCGGCGCAGAGCATCAGGGTGCCCAGGAGGATCGAGCAGGTCACGGTTTGCAATGAGCCCAGGCTGTGGTTCAGCCCCCTGGAGAACAGCGAGTACACGCCCCAGCCCAGCACGCAGCCAAAAATCAGCAGGTCGCCTTGCCAGCTCCCGGCCTGCGCCGCCAGGGCCGAAGGGTCACGGCTGCAGATCACCAGGGCCGCGCCACAGAGGCACAGGGCAATGCCCAACAGCGTGCGCCGGCCCAGGCGCTCCTTGAACAGCGCCCAGGACGCCAGGGCAATCACTGCCGGGTTCAGGGCCACGATCAACGATGCCCGAGAAGCCTTGACTTGCTCCAGGCCGAGGAAGAAACACAGGTTGTAGAAGAAGATCCCGAAGAACCCCAATAGTGCCAGTTGGCCGAACTGCCTGAGGCTGGGCCGCACCAGGGGAATACGCGCCACGGCCATGAAGCCGAGCAAGGCCAGGCTGGCCAGCAGGAACCGCAGGCTGGCGGCCAGCAAGGGCGAGAGCCCGCCGGCCAGGTAGCGCCCGGCAACGAAGGTGCCGCCCCAGATCATGGTGACTGTCGCCAGGCGGCCATACACCGCCAGGTCCCGGTATTCGCCCGCCAGGGGGCCGCTGATATTGCTTTCACTCATGGTCAAGACGCTCTGAGGCAATGGGTTTGTACTGCACGACCATTTTTTGTCTAATGCTTGATCATCGTAAAATGAGCTTTTACTCATGACCCTGACCCAGCTGGAGATCTTTTCCCGGGTGGCCGAACTCCAGGGCTTTACCAGCGCCGCCACGCGCCTGGGCATCACCCAGTCGGCGGTGTCCCATGCCATCAAGTCACTGGAGCAGGAGCTGCAGGTGGACCTGTTTCGCCGGCACCAGGCCCAGGTCGAACTCACCGACATCGGCACCCAGTTGCTGCTGCGCGCCCGGGCCATGCTCGGCCTGGCGGCGACCCTGGCCCAGGAAGCCGCGGATGCCCGGGGCATGAAGCGCGGCACCTTGCGCATCGGCTCGTTCGGCCCCACCTCGTCGATCCGCCTCCTGCCCCGGATTCTTCACGACTACCGCCGCGAATATCCGGACATCGAAGTGCATATCGACGAAGGCCCCGATCGCCAGGTCCTGCAATGGCTGGAAGAACGACGGGTGGACCTGGGCTTCGTGGTGTTGCCCCAGGAGCGCTTCGACACCGTGCCTGTGGTCGAGGACCAGTTGCTGGCATTGATTCCAGCCAGCCACGCCCTGGCCAGTGAAGCGCAACTGCGCCTGGACCAACTGTGCCATGACCCCTTCGTGCTCACCGAAGCCGGCTCGGCGGAGCTGGTGTCACGCCTGTTCATCGGTGCCGGCCTGCGGCCCAATATCCGCTACCGCAGCACCCAACTGCTGAGCACCCTGGAAACCGTGGCCCGCGGCGATGCCTTGAGCATCGTTGCCGAGTTGTCCCTGCCCCAGGCCGCGGACCCGCGCTACACCAGCCGCCCCCTGGAGCCTGCCGTGCGCCGCCAAGTGGGGATCGCGGTGCTCGACCGACGCCAGGCGTCGCCGGCGGCCCTGGCCTTCATCCAGCACGCGCAGCGCCTTTATCGCCGGTAAAAGCCGGCTATCCTGCGATGATCAAGACAGCCGCAGAGGCCATGCCCCCCGGTGCCATCCTCCCCCTCGCCCGCCGACAGGTCCGATCCATGCCCCTGACCGCCAAAGGTCCATTGAAGCGCTCTACCCGTACCTTCTGGACATTGCTGGCCATGCTTCTTCCCATCGGGCTCGGCGCCCTCATCCTCTACGCCCAGGCCGAACGAACACTGATGCACAGCAGCCTGGAAACCGCCGAAGAGGCCATCCGCCAGTTCGACCTGATGCTCGACAACACCGACATCGCCGCCAGGGCGCTGCTGCCCCAGGTGGGCCGCGATTGTGATGAAGTCCGGCAACTGGCCCTGCGCGAACAGGTCACCCGCCGACCGTTCGTGCGCTCGACCAACCTGGTGTGGCGCAACAACAACTATTGCAGCTCCCTGCTCGGCAGTTTCGCAGTCCCGCTCAACCCCCTGGACTACGTGGACGGCCGCCTCTGGCTGATGAGCGGCAACCCTGTCACCCCCGACACGGCCCTGCTGGTCTATCGCTGGAGCGAGGGCGATCGCGCCGCCCTGGCCACCATCGACGGCTATCACCTGACCAATGCCCTGCGCCTGATCAGCCGCTTCGCCGACCTGCAATTGCAGGTCGGCGGGCATTGGCTGTCCAGCGACGGCCGTGTCCACGAGGGCAGCCCGCCACTGGCGGCCGTGGCCAGCCAGCAACTGAGCTCATCGCGCTATCCCTACAGCGTCAGCTCGGGGTTTCCCGAGGGCGACGTGTGGAACTACATGAAGAGCAAGTACCCGGCACTGTTCAGCCTGCTGGTGTTTTTCGGCGCGGCGGCGGGCGTACTTGCCCACTGGCTGCAAAAGCGCTCCGCCTCCCCCACCCACGAGCTGCAACGGGCACTGGGGGCGCAGGAGTTCATTCCGTACTTTCAGCCGGTGGTGCGCGGGGACACCCTGGCGTGGGCCGGCATCGAAGTCCTGATGCGCTGGCAGCATCCGAAAGAGGGGCTGGTGCGCCCGGACCTGTTCATCCCCTTCGCCGAGCATTCGGGGCTGATCGTGCCCATGACCCGCTCGCTGATGCAGCAGACCCAACAAGCCCTGGCGCCCCATGCCGCGCACTTTACCGACGGTTTCCATATAGGTATCAACATCACCGCCAGCCATTGCCACGACCTGCAGTTGCTGGAGGACTGCCGGGAGTTCCTCGCCGGCTTCCCCCCAGGCAAGGTGATCCTGGTGCTGGAGTTGACCGAACGCGAACTGATCGAGCCCACGGCCACCACCCACCAGCTGTTTGCCGCCCTGCACGAACTGGGTGTGATGATCGCCATCGACGACTTCGGTACCGGGCATTCCAGCCTGGGTTATCTGCGCCAGTTCAATGTGGATTATTTGAAGATCGATCAGAGTTTCGTCGCCATGATCGGTGCCGACGCACTGTCCCTGCATATACTCGACAGCATTATCGAACTCTCGGCCAAACTCGATCTGGGCATTGTCGCCGAAGGTATTGAAACTGCAGAACAGCGGGATTATCTAGCAGCTAAAGGGGTGGATTTCCTGCAAGGTTATTTATTCGGACGCCCCATGCCCAGTGCCGAATTTGTTGCAGCCCTGGCGCGCCATTAAATAGCCATACCCGAACAAAAAGTACTGGATCTAACAACTCGGGGCCTGCACAAATTTGAATCAATTGGTCAATATCGCATTTAACAAGAACAACCTGATTTACTCTCGATGCATTAACTACTACAATTTTTCCCGCCTGTACAAGATTCACAGGTAGGCCACTTAATCGAGCCTTAATCGGCTCATGGCTTATAGCTTTGTTTGTGGTTTGTATCAGCCAAATAGACTAGTGGAGTGAAGATATTGTCCAGACTTGCTGAGTTTCGTGCTGCAGAAAAAGCACTTCAAGAACAGCTCGCGCAGCTTGAATCCCTGAAAAACGACGCCGGGCTCAAGAAGGAAATCGAGTTCGAAGAAAAGCTCCAGGCCCTGATGAAGTCCTACGACAAGAGCCTGCGTGACATCATCGCCATCCTTGATCCCAACCAGGGCAAGGCCGGCCAGCCACAGGCCAACGCCCCCAAGCAGCGCCGTGCCCGCGTGGTCAAGGTCTACCAGAACCCGCACACCGGTGAACTGATCGAAACCAAAGGCGGCAATCACCGCGGCCTGAAGGCCTGGAAAGAACAGTACGGTGCCGCCACTGTGGATTCCTGGCTGCGCGCTTGAACAAAGCCGCACCCCGAAAAAGGCCCTGCATATGTAGGGCCTTTTACATTGATTAAGAAAATTCTTATTACGACTTGCATCTAAGGGAAGAGCCGAGCGGGATCCCACCCCTCCCCCTAGCCGATACATCGCGCAATAACGTCTGATTCCCGAGCAACTTCAGGCTTAATGCCTTTTCGCTAACGAACGGGCAACCTGCAGAAAGCGAACCGATTGGTTCAGATTTTTCCTTAAAGTTTAAGGCCATTTCGTACAGCGAGTATTTCATCCTGGCTCTCGGCAAAAGCCGCAGCCTGGCCAGCGTATGAAAGTACATAAGCCTTATCCCCATTCAGTGCCGCCACCAATGTTTGCGAGAGCACATGCCGGCCATTCTGGGTAATGGTGCAAGTAGTCTCCAGCGCCTCGAGACGACTCAACTGCGCGGCATGAATCTTGTTACAGACACTCTGATAACCGCCCTGGGCAAAGTCCTTTTGCACCGACTTGCGCATCTCCAGCAATACCCCCTGCAGATTGACTACATGCCCACTGTCCACCTGAGTCATGGTCAACTCCATGACCATGAGTGGATTGCCAGCGGTATCGCTCTTGACCGCTCTCTGCCGGGACACCTTGGCGGCCTCTTCGCCTTCTTGGGCCGGCAGCGGTTCCACCGTCCAGCCCTGGGGCCAGGTCACTTGCGGCTCGGCCTCTGCAACACCGGCCAGCGCCAGTAGCAACAGAGCTGCGGCGCGGAACTTAAAAGACTCGATCATGCGTTTGCACACTGAGGTAAAGGGGCCTGGAAGTCTGAGCCCGGCGCCAGGAATGGGCAATAGATCAGGAGCTTTGGGTTTGGCGCCAGCCGACCCACTTGCGTATCATTGCCCGATCCCAAGGATGTCCGAACCACTGCCAGCCAAGGCTGCTTGCCCCGGCAAGCAGTCTTGGCCGCACTTTCTTCTGGAGGGCCCATGAGCCTCAACGAACTCAATACCTTTCCCGGCGTGACCGCCCAACCGGATGCGGCCACTGCCCGTTTCGTGTTCAACCACACCATGTTGCGCGTCAAGGACATCACTCGCTCCCTGGACTTCTACACTCGGGTCCTGGGCTTTTCCCTGGTAGAAAAACGCGACTTCCCTGAAGCCGAGTTCAGCCTGTACTTCCTGGCCCTGGTGGACAAGGCACAGATCCCGGCAGACGCTGGCGCACGAACCGAGTGGATGAAGTCGATTCCCGGCATTCTCGAACTGACCCACAACCACGGCACCGAGAACGATCCAGCCTTCGCCTACCACAACGGCAACAGCGACCCGCGCGGCTTCGGCCACATCTGTATCTCGGTGCCGGACATCGTCGCCGCCTGCGAGCGCTTCGAAGCCCTGGGCTGCGATTTCCAGAAGCGCCTGAACGATGGCCGGATGAAAAGCCTGGCCTTCATCAAGGACCCGGACGGCTACTGGGTCGAGATCATCCAGCCAGCACCGCTGTAAACCTATGCAGGTGCGAAGCCGGCCTGTGTAGAAGCTGGATTGTCAGCACTTCCTTTCTCAAGGGCGGCGCAAGACCCAGCGGCCACTTCAGCGACAAGCCGGTGCCTGCCGGCACAGCAATAAAAAACCCCATGAGCCAGGCTCATGGGGTTTTGTTTTTCTAAGCGACCGATCAAGCCGGTGCTGAGGTACGGATCAAGTGATCGAATGCACTGAGGGAAGCCTTGGCGCCCTCGCCCACGGCTATCACGATCTGCTTGTAGGGCACCGTGGTGACGTCACCTGCAGCAAATACCCCAGGCAGCGAAGTCTCGCCGCGGGCATCGACGATGATCTCGCCACGAGGCGACAGCTCGACGGTGCCCTTGAGCCAATCTGTGTTGGGCAACAGGCCGATCTGCACAAAGATGCCTTCCAGGTCCACCGTGTGGAACTCGCCCGAATCACGGTCCTTGTAGGCCAGGCCGGTGACCTTCTGGCCGTCACCCTTCACTTCGCTGGTCAAGGCGCTGGTGATGACTTTGACGTTGGGCAGGCTGAAGAGCTTGCGCTGCAACACCGCATCCGCCCGCAGCTTGCTGTCGAACTCCAGCAGGGTCACGTGGCTGACGATACCCGCCAGGTCGATGGCCGCTTCGACACCGGAGTTGCCGCCGCCAATCACCGCCACACGCTTGCCCTTGAACAGCGGGCCGTCGCAGTGCGGGCAGAAGCACACGCCCTTGGCCTTGTATTCCTGCTCACCCGGCACGCCCATCTCGCGCCAGCGGGCACCGGTAGCCAGGATCACCGACTTGGCCTTGAGGCTGGCGCCGCTTTCGAACTGGATCTCGTGCAAGCCGCCGACTTCCTTGGCCGGCACCAGGGCACTGGCCCGCTGCAGGTTCATGATGTCCACGTCGTACTGCTTGACGTGCTCTTCCAGGGCGGCGGCCAGCTTCGGCCCTTCAGTTGCCTGCACCGAGATGAAGTTCTCGATCGCCATGGTGTCCAGCACCTGGCCACCGAAACGCTCGGCAGCCACACCGGTACGGATGCCTTTGCGAGCGGCATAGATGGCTGCCGAAGCACCCGCTGGACCACCGCCGACCACCAGCACGTCGAAGGCTTCCTTGGCGTTGAGTTTCTGCGCCTGCTTCTCCACCGCACCGGTGTCGAGCTTGGCGAGGATTTCCTCCAGCCCCATGCGCCCCTGGCCGAAGTTCACGCCATTGAGGTAGACACTGGGCACCGCCATGACCTTGCGTTCATCGACTTCGGCCTGGAACAGCGCGCCATCGATGGCCACGTGACGGATGTTGGGGTTGAGCACCGCCATCAGGTTCAGCGCCTGGACCACGTCCGGGCAGTTCTGGCAGGACAGCGAGAAATAGGTTTCGAAATTGAACTCGCCCTTGAGCGAGCGGATCTGCTCGATCACCTCGGCACTGGCCTTGGATGGATGACCACCCACTTGCAGCAAGGCCAGCACCAGGGAAGTGAATTCGTGGCCCATGGGAATACCGGCGAAACGCAAGCTGATATCACTTCCCGGGCGATTCAACGAGAACGAAGGCTTGCGCGCGTCGCTGCCGTTATCGAGCAAGGTAATCTGGTTGGAAAGACTGACAATGTCTTTGAGTAACGCGAGCATTTCCTGGGATTTCGCACCGTCGTCGAGGGAGGCTACGATCTCGATCGGCTGGGTGACCCGTTCCAGGTAAGACTTCAACTGAGCTTTAAGATTGGCGTCCAACATACGGGCGATCTCCTGTTTTGATTCGGTAGAAAAAACAACGCCCGAGCGAATCTCGCCCGGGCGTTGTTTGAGGGCGGTGCAGCTGGCTTAAGTGCGGATCACCGCCCTTGGGTAATGCATGGACTTAGATCTTGCCGACCAGGTCCAGGGACGGAGCCAGGGTGGCCTCGCCTTCTTTCCACTTGGCTGGGCAGACTTCGCCTGGGTGAGCAGCGACGTACTGAGCGGCCTTGATCTTGCGCAGCAGCTCGGAAGCGTCACGGCCTACACCGCCGTCGTTGATTTCAACGATCTTGATCTGCCCTTCAGGGTTGATCACGAAGGTGCCACGGTCAGCCAGACCGGCTTCTTCGATCAGCACATCGAAGTTGCGGGAGATGGCCAGGGTCGGGTCGCCGATCATGGTGTACTGGATCTTGCCGATGGCTGGCGAAGTGTTGTGCCAGGCAGCGTGGGCGAAGTGGGTGTCGGTGGAAACGCTGTAGATCTCGACGCCCAGCTTCTGGAATTCGGCGTAGTTGTCGGCCAGGTCTTCCAGCTCGGTTGGGCACACGAAGGTGAAGTCAGCCGGGTAGAAGAACACGACAGACCATTTGCCTTTCAGATCGGCGTCCGACACTTCGACGAATGCGCCGTTTTTGAATGCGGTAGCTTTGAAGGGTTTAACTTGGCTGTTGATGATAGGCATCGTTGACTCTCCATCAGTGGTTGAGAACATTGGGTGAAAACTTGATGGGGAGAATCCTAACCAATGAATCGCCCCTTGGCTCATTGGCAAACCTGATGCTGCCGATTGGTTTTGACTATCAGCCAACAGTATTAATAGAAGAAACCTTAATCTACTGCTGTACCGGCTTCTCGCCGATGCGCGCCATGCCCATGAACGGGTTGGCCTCGACGTAGCGCATGGCGGACTGCATGTCCTTCCAGCCGACATAGCTCATCAGTGATTTCAGATCCCAACCGCTGCGGTGCGCCCAGGTGGCGAAGCCCCGGCGCAGGGAATGGCTGGTGTAATGTTCGCCAGCGATACCGGCACGCTCCAGGGCTTGGCGCAGCAACGCGATCACGCTATTGGCATGCAACCCCTGCTCGCTCAGGCGCCCCCAGCGGTTGATGCCGCGAAACACCGGCCCGCGCACCAGCGCCGCGCTGTTGATCCACTCGATATAGGCCTGCACCGGGCACAGGCGCAGCAAGGCCGGGGTGTGAAAGGTCCGCCCAAGGTTGTCACGGTCACTCTTGCTGCGGGGCAGGTAGAGGCTGATGCCCGACCCGGCCACCGCTTGCACATGCTCGATCTGCAAGCGGCACAGCTCATCACTGCGAAAACCGCGCCAGAAGCCCAGCAAGATCAGCGCCCGATCACGCCGGGCACGTAACAGATCCCCCTGGCGCTGTTCAGCTGCGGCACTCGCGACCTCCTTATCTAGCCAGGCGACGACCTGTTCCAGGTGCTGCAGCTCCAAGGGTTGCGCCTGTTTTTCCTGTACCGGGTGCAGCGCACGGATGCCCTTGAACACCTGGCGCACCACCGGTGCCTTGGTCGGGTCGGCAAAGCCCTGGCTGCTGTGCCACTGGGCCAGGGCCGACAGGCGCAACCGCAGGGTATTGATCGACAGCTCACCGGCATAGGCGGCCAGGTAGCGGGCCACGCTTTCGGCCGTAGCCGGAAGGAAACCGCCCCACTGCACTTCGAAATGCTCGATGGCCGCCCGATAGCTGCGACGGGTGTTGTCGCGGGTGGCGGCTTGCAGATAACGATCCAGCTCGCTCATGGCAGCTCAACTCAGGCAAATGTACGGCGATGGCTGGCGAAAACCGCCCTCAGCGCCTATCACAGGGGGTAATACCATAATATCCCATGTCAGTTTCAGGCTTTTGATAATTTCACATCTGCTGTACAATTCCATGTAATTACATACCACGTAACACAGTATTAAATCGTCGGAGGATGCATGGCTCGCGGAGGCATAAACAAGGCGGTGGTGAAGAAAGCGCGTCAGGCGATTCTTGCCCGCGGCGAACACCCCAGCATCGACGCAGTACGCATCGAAATGGGCAATACCGGCTCGAAAACCACCATCCACCGCTATCTCAAGGAGCTGGATGACGGCGCCAGCCGGCGTGACAGCGGCCCTGCGCCCCTGGACCAAGAATTGGGTGAACTGGTGGGGCGCCTGGCGCAACGCCTGCAGGAGCAGGCCCAGGAACCCCTGGAGCAAGCCCTCGCCCACTTCGAAGAACAGAAGCAGGTGCTGGAACACCAGTTGAACGAAGCCCACCAGCTTCAGGAGCAGTTGCAACAGCAGTTGCAGATTCAGGCCAGCGCCCTGGCCGGGGAAAGCGCCGCCCTGCAAGACACTCGCTCCATGCTGCAGAGCGAACAGACCCGCAACGCCGAACTCAACCAGGCACTCAAGGGCCTTGAGCTGCGGCTGGAGGACAAGGAGCAGCAGATCCACTCCCTGGAGGAAAAGCACCTGCATGCCAGGGACGCCCTGGAGCACTACCGCGCGGCCAGCAAGGAACAGCGCGAACAGGAGCAGCGCCGCCACGAAGGGCAGTTGCAACAGATCCAGATGGAGCTGCGCCAGGCCCAACAGAGCGCGCTGGTACGCCAGGACGAGATCACCCAACTGCATCGCGATAACGAGCGCCTGCTCAGCGAACAGCGCGCCATCCACAAAGAGCTCAAGCAAGCCCAGGATGCCGCCAGCAAGAACTCGGCGCTACAGGCCCGCCTGAGCGAACAGGTCGCCCGCCAGGACAGCGAAAGCACCCTGCTCCAGGAACGCCTGCGCGTTGCCCAGGAAGAAGTTCAGGCACTCAAGGAACAAACCAGGAAACAGGCTCGATCGAGCAAGGAGATGGAGTTGCGCGCCACCAAGGCCGAGGCCGGCCTGGAGGCGTTGCGCCTGGCTGCTGCCACCAAGGCCCAGCCAGACGCACCTGCGAAGGCTTGATCAGCCCGCGACAGGCGTACGCATGGTGACGAACTCTTCGGCGGCCGTCGGGTGCACGCCGATGGTTTCGTCGAAGTCGCGCTTGGTCGCCCCCGCCTTCAGGGCAATTGCCAGGCCCTGAACGATTTCACCGGCATCCGGGCCGACCATGTGGCACCCCAGGACCTTGTCGCTGTCGGCGTCCACCACCAGCTTCATCAGGGTGCGTTCCTGGCAGTCGGTCAGGGTCAGCTTCATCGGCCGGAAGCGGCTCTCGAAGATCTGCACCTTGTGCCCCGCTTCTCGCGCCTGCTCTTCGGTGAGGCCGACGGTACCGATGTTCGGCAGGCTGAACACCGCCGTAGGAATCATCTGGTAATCCACGGGACGGTACTGCTCGGGCTTGAACAGGCGCCGAGCCACGGCCATGCCCTCGGCCAGGGCCACCGGCGTCAGTTGCACGCGACCGATGACATCGCCAATCGCCAGGATCGACGGCTCACTGCTCTGATACTGCTCGTCCACTTCGATGAAACCGCGCTTGTCGAGCTTCACGCCGGTATTCTCCAGCCCCAGGTTGTCCAGCATCGGCCGGCGCCCGGTGGCATAGAACACACAATCGGCGACCAGCTTGCGACCATCCTTAAGGGTGACCTCAAGACTGCCGTCGGCCTGCTTGTCGATGCGCTCGATGTCGGCATTGAACTGCAGACCCAAACCACGCTTGGTCAGCTCCTCCTGCAAGTGCTTGCGCACTGCGCCGTCGAAACCGCGCAGGAACAGCTCACCGCGATACAACAGCTGGGTATCGGCGCCCAGGCCATGGAAGATCCCGGCAAACTCCACCGCGATGTAGCCACCGCCCACCACCAGCACGCGCTTGGGCAGCTCATTGAGGAAGAAGGCCTCGTTGGAACTGATGGCATGCTCACGCCCCGGGGTATCCGGGATCTGTGGCCAGCCGCCGGTGGCAATGAGGATGTGCTTGGCGCTGTAGCGCTGGCCGTTGACCTCTACCTGGTGCGGATCGATCAGCTTGGCGTGGCCTTCATGCAGGGTCACGCCGCTGTTGACCAGCAGATTGCGGTAGATGCCGTTGAGGCGATTGATTTCGCGATCCTTGTTGGCGATCAGGGTCGCCCAATCGAAATTCGCCTCACCCAGGGACCAGCCGAAACCCGAGGCCTGCTCGAAGTCTTCGGCGAAGTGCGCGCCGTACACCAGCAGCTTTTTCGGCACGCAGCCGACGTTGACACAGGTACCGCCCAGATAGCGGCTTTCAGCGACCGCGACCTTCGCGCCAAAACCCGCCGCGAATCGCGCGCAGCGCACACCGCCGGAACCGGCACCAATTACATAAAGATCAAAATCGTAGGCCATTTCACTCTCCCAGGCAGGCTGACAAGCATAACCGCAGATGGCGATCGGGTCAGCGCAGAGGTCTACATAAGGGCGACAAATGAAAAAGCCACCCGAAGGTGGCTTTTCCGAAAAACCCGTGCAGCGGCTATCAGTAAGCCTTGCCGGTCTTGTAGAAGTTCTCGAAGCAGAAGTTGGTTGCGTCGATGTAGCCTTCGGCACCACCGCAGTCGAAACGCTTGCCCTTGAACTTGTAGGCCATCACGCAGCCGTTCTGCGCCTGCTTCATCAGGGCATCGGTGATCTGGATCTCGCCACCCTTGCCCGGCTCGGTCTGCTCGATCAGGTCAAAGATGTCCGGAGTCAGGATGTAACGACCGATGATCGCCAGGTTCGACGGTGCGTCTTCCGGCTTTGGCTTCTCGACCATGCTGTGAACGCGGTAGATGTCGTCACGGATCATCTCGCCAGCAATCACGCCGTACTTGTTGGTTTCCTGCGGATCGACTTCCTGGATGGCCACGATCGAGCAGCGGAACTGCTTGTACAGCTTGACCATCTGGGTCAGTACGCCGTCGCCTTCGAGGTTGACGCACAGGTCGTCCGCCAGCACCACGGCGAAGGGTTCGTCACCGATCAGCGGGCGGCCAGTCAGAATGGCGTGGCCCAGGCCTTTCATTTCGGTCTGGCGAGTGTAGGAGAACGAGCACTCGTCCAGCAGCTTGCGGATACCGACCAGGTATTTCTCCTTGTCGGTGCCCTTGATCTGGTTTTCCAGCTCGTAACTGATGTCGAAGTGGTCTTCGAGGGCGCGCTTGCCGCGGCCGGTCACGATGGAGATTTCATTCAATCCGGCATCCAGCGCTTCTTCAACGCCGTACTGGATCAGTGGCTTGTTCACCACCGGCAGCATTTCTTTAGGCATGGCTTTAGTCGCTGGCAGGAAGCGAGTACCGTAACCGGCTGCTGGGAACAAGCATTTCTTGATCATATGAGTCCTTAAAAAGGCTGTGTGTACGAGTTTCGGCGCAGTCTAATGAGGGCGCGAGCGCCTTACAATGCCCCGCGCTGGCTAACCGCTGCCATCATAGAGAAATAAAGTGCCGGATAGTTCCGCAGCATCCTCCAGATAGCCTGCCAGGTAAACCTCCATCACCGCGCAGCGCTTGTAAACCGGCACCTGCACAGGGTTGCCGGAATGCCCCAGGCATCGACCAGGTACACCCTCGACTCAACAGCCAAGGCGGGCCATCCGGACTCCATGATGGCACCGTTTTCGCCCTGGCGATGTTCCCCCGCAGGCACCACAACCCCCTCACCCAGAGGGGCTGCGGCACTTTTGCAGGCCCGCGAAGGACTAAGGTGACGTGCTGTACCGAAATGGCCATTAGCTATAGCATCGCCACTGGCATGCACGGCCATTTCACCCCCTCCCCCTCAGATGACGAAATCCCCCATGAACAGACTTTTCACTGTCACCGCAGTACTGGCCCTGAGTGGATGTGCCACCGCCTCCAATACCTACCTGGCCAATGGCGAACAAGGCCTGAGCATCGATTGCTCTGGCGAGGCCAGCTCCTGGGCCAGCTGTTACGAGAAAGCCGAGGCGTCCTGCGCCGGCACCGGCTATCGGATCGTCAGCACTGTCGGCACACCCGCCACCAAGGAAAGCGACAAGACCCTCGGCGTCGATGTTGGCAACTATAAGAGCCGCAGCGTGGTAGTGGTCTGCAAGTAGAAGGCGCACGCCCTCTACATATGAATTTCGGCGAACTTGATGCCCAGGCCTCGAATGGTTTCGATCAGGTCGTCGAGACGACAGAAAGATTCCACCTCGTCGCTGTCGTCCACCAGAAAATAGCTGCGCCCGGCGCTCTTCTTGAAAAACACAATCCATTCCCCTGAATTGGCCGGGTTCTGGATCACGTGGGTGGCAGAGATCAAGCCCTCTGCATGCTTTGCCCTGACATCTTCCCGCTTCATGCTTTCTCCCAAAAAATCGATGCCGCCCAGGCGTGAGCCCGGGCGGCACCGGCAACAATGGGCGCTAGTTTATCGGATGCCCTGGCCTATCAGCACGCCTTCTACCGTCTGACCGTACAAATTCACCCCATCATTGGCGTGGAACTTGACCCGGGTCTTCTCGATGGAACCCTCCACCAGGCGCGGGTCCTGCGGCCGCTCGTGGCTGTTGACGAACGCCGCCACGTCCCAGGCCTGCTGATCGCTCAGGCTGCCGCCCTTGCCCAGAGGCATGTTGTGCTTGATGAAGGACGCCGCAGTATTGATCCGGTGCATCCCTGCACCCCAGTTGTAGGAATCCTTGCCCCAGAGTGGCGGCATCACGTAATCCGCACCGGCCTTCTGGCCCTGGCCGTTGTCACCGTGGCAAACCGCACACTGCGCCTGATACACCGCCGCACCCTGCTTGAGGTCGTAGCCTTTGGCGGGCTGCGCCACGTCGGGATACCCGCGCCCGGGCAGCTCGACGCCCAGCGGCGCCTTGCTCGCCAGCCAGTAGGCATACACCGACAGCGCGGTAATCTGCGGACTGTCCGCCGCCGGCGGCTTGCCACCGTTCATGCTGAACTGAAAACAGCCTTGCAGGCGCTCGGCAAAGGTATTCACCTTGTCGTTCTTCTT
This sequence comes from Pseudomonas sp. GW823-FHT02C05, assembly GCF_058797595.1. NCBI lineage: Bacteria > Pseudomonadati > Pseudomonadota > Gammaproteobacteria > Pseudomonadales > Pseudomonadaceae > Pseudomonas > Pseudomonas sp. GW823-FHT02C05. The sequence continues at coordinate 1,610,154 of NZ_JBXAJU010000001.1, forward strand.
GCGATAGGCCGGGTACATCGGGTACGCGCCCCACAGTGGCGCCGAGTTGGCCAGGCGCCCCTGGTCAAGGTGGCAATTGCTGCAATTGAGGCCGTTGCCAACGAACTGCGGCGCCAGGCGCTTGGTATCGACGAACAGGGCGTAGCCTTCGCGTACCAGCTTGCCGTAGGCGTTGTCCGGCAGCTCGCTTTCAGCCGGCGGCTTGAAGTACTCGACACGGGCGGAAGCGCTCGGCGCCGGGATCTGCGACTGGTCCTCCATGGCGATGGTGGCCGCCTGGACCTGGATCGCGAGCAGGCTCAGCAGCGCCCCTGGAATCAATAGTTTCATGGGCGCGCCTCCTGGGAGTTCAAGGTTGCAAAGTAGTCCGCCACGGCAGCCACTTCTTCGGCGCTCAGGGATTTGGCGATGTGCCCCATCAAGTCATTGGGGTCGTTGTGGCGGGTACCTTCACGCCAGGCGTTGAGCTGTGCCACCAGGTAGCTGGCAGGCTGCCCGGCCAGGGGTGGGAAGGCGGTACCGACGCCCACGCCACCCGGTCCGTGGCAACTGACGCACTCGGGCACTTGCCGTTCCCAGGCACCACGCAGGGCCAGGCGCTCACCGACACCGGTGGCCACCTGGCTACGGCTGACAGGAGCCAGCTTGGGCGCAGGCATGGCGGCCAGGGTCGTGGTGACCGCGGTGATTTCCTCTTCACTCAAGGCCTTGGCCAGCGGTTGCATCACAGGGCTGGTGCGGGCGCCGCTGCGAAAGTCGTGCAACTGCTTGCCCAGATATCCCGCTGGCAACCCGGCAAGGCGTGGAAACCCGGCCGGAGCCAGGCCCATGCCATCGGCGCCATGGCAGGCCAGGCAAGCCGTCGCCCCCGGCTGGGCGCCTCCCTGGGTAAAGACTTTCTGCCCCTCCACGGCATGGGCAGTTTGAACCAACAGCAGCATCAGGCCACTCAATAGCATTCGATCCAGTGGGATCATATGAACTCCATTATTCTAGTTATATGCTTAGACCTGCATGGCATAAGCACACAAATAGTAGGTCAATTGATCCACCGGGACAACGCGAAATTGCCCCGCGCCTATCGAATACCGAACAGCAAAACAAGGTTTTACCAGGCGAAAAAAAGCGGCTAATCGCCGCAGTGCAACAAGGCTTCTGCCCACGCAAAAGCAGCCCCGGGCGGCGCTTGGCGGCGCTACCCGGGGCCTGGGGCAAAGTCTGGAGAAGGGATGCAAGCGGGTAACCGGGGCCGGTCACCCGCAGGGAGCAACGGCTTAGCCGGAGATACAGTCTTCACCGGCCTTGCGCACATCCTGAGGGCGCAAGGGGTTGTTGCTCATCTGCTCGTGCAGCTTGATGCTGCTGCCACCGGAACGCGCCTCAATGTAGAACACTGCAGCCGGGGCCGGCGACAGGCTCTGGGGCACTAGTACCCGAAAGCCGTCCTTGTGCGGCTCGACCTGCAGCGCGCCGCGGCTGCCGGAGAGCTTGTCGGCCAGGCACTTGGCGTATTCCTGAGGCTTCTTGCCGGAAATCACGCTCAGGGTTGGCGGTGTCTGGTTGATGTCCGAGACGCTTGCGCAACCGCCGATGGCCAAGACCAGAACCCACACCCAGCGCTTCATATAAAAATCTCCAATAAAGTCCCTCCGACAGCAAAGGCGCCGTTTTTCTCCGGAGGCACGGCTTTATCGCCGATAAAAATCCAAATAACTGTTTTAAATTGTCAAAGCTCGACGCCGGGGCCGAATAATACTCCTTTGGGCCTGATAAACTGCGCCACCGCCCACGCAAACGTTTTTTGCTTTTGTAGCTATAGCCCTTCTGGAGGCGCCCATGAAATTCATCCACCAGCGCGAGCACCTGAACGAAGACGATATCGTCGTCATCGAATGCTCCCAGGTCTGTAACATTCGCCTGATGAGCGACGCCAACTTCCGCAGTTTCAAGAACGGCGGCCGTCATACCTATCACGGCGGCGCCTTCGACAAGTTCCCGGCAAAGATCACCGCCCCCAGCACTGGCTTCTGGAACATCACCATCGACACCGTCAACCGTCGGCCCATCAGCGTGACCCGCAAGCCGAACCTGACGCATTCGATCCGCATCATTCGCCGCTCCAGCTCGAAACTGCGCTAAGCCCTCCCCTCGCGACAACAGGTAGCCCCGTGCCCCAGACCACCAAGTACGTCATCAAATACAAGCTCAACGGTGAGCGCCGCTTCGAATTCGCCCAGCTGCAGACCGGCTCCGAGGAAGAAGCCCGGGCCGCCCTCGAGGCGCTGCATGGCCAGTCCGACGATGTCATCAGCGACGTCAGCGCCAGCAAGGCCTTGTAGAGCGCCGCTGCGCACCACCGATTCAAGCGCAAGCAACGGAGTGTTCCGCGGCCAACCGTGCCGCAGACTGGCCGGGTTCCCTACCGCCCAGGACACTCCCGCCATGCCCGCCCCCTCGCTACACGATCGCCTGCAACAACTGGATTGGGCCCGCATCGAGCAGGCCCTCGACCAGGACGGCTGCGCCCGCCTCGAAGGCCTGTTGACCCCAGCGCAATGCCAGGCCCTGAGCCGGCTTTACCAGAGCCCCGAGTTGTTTCGCTCGAAAGTAATCATGGCCCGCCATGGCTTTGGCCGTGGCCAGTACCAGTATTTTGGCTATCCGCTGCCGGAGCCCGTGGCGCAATTGCGCCAGTTGCTCTACCCGCGCCTGGTGGACCAGGCCAACCGCTGGAACCGCCTGATGAACATCGACGTCCAATACCCGATGCAACACGCCGCCTTCATCCAGCGCTGCCACGACGCCGGGCAGATGCGCCCGACGCCCTTGCTGCTGCAATACGGCCCCGGGGACTACAACTGCCTGCACCAGGATCTGTACGGCGAGCACGTATTCCCCTTGCAAGTGGCCTTCCTGTTGTCGCAGCCGGGAAGCGACTTCAGCGGCGGTGAACTGGTGCTCACCGAACAGCGCCCACGCATGCAATCGCGGCCGCAGGTCATTGGTCTGAAGCAGGGTGATGGGCTGGTTTTCGCCGTGCATCATCGCCCGGTAGCCGGAGCGCGCGGGCACTATCGGGTGACCTTGCGCCACGGTGTCAGCCGCGTTCACAGTGGCCAGCGCCATACCCTTGGAGTGATTTTTCACGATGCACTGTAATGATGACGGCCCAGCCACCCTCGGGCTGTTCAGTGACAGCGACCTGCAGCAGCCTGCCCGCGTCGAGGTCCTGGGCCCAGAGTCCCAGGTCTTGCGCGGCTTCGCCCTGCCCTGGGTCGAAGCGCTGCTGCCGCAACTCGATGCCGTGCTCGCCGCCGCACCCTTTCGCCAGATGCAGACGCCCGGCGGCTTCACCATGTCGGTGGGCCTCAGCAGTTGCGGGCAACTGGGCTGGACCACCGACCGCAGCGGCTACCGCTACAGCCCCATCGACCCGCAAAGCCAGCGCCCCTGGCCAGCACTGCCCAAGGTATTCCAGGAGCTGGCCGAAGCCGCGGCCGAGGCGGCCGGCTTTCCCGGGTTCGCCCCGGACTCCTGCCTGATCAACTGCTACCGGCCGGGGGCAAAGATGTCACTGCATCAGGACAAGAACGAGCGCGACTACTCGGCCCCTATCGTGTCCCTGTCCCTGGGCCTGCCGGCGATCTTTCTCTTCGGCGGCCGGCAGCGCAGCGACAAGAGCCAGCGGGTCGCGCTGCTGCATGGCGACGTGGTGGTCTGGGGCGGCGTCGACCGCCTGCGCTATCACGGAGTGCTGGCCCTGAAGGACGGCCACCACCCGCTGTTGGGCCAGCAACGGATCAACCTGACCTTGCGCCGGGCCGGCTGACGTTGAGAATTCAAGCGCAAGGCCCGGAGTGCCGAACGGCCCCAGCTTGGTTAATCTGGCCGCCACCGCTTACCGAGTACCGACCATGACCGCCTTGTCGCGCAAGCACCGCATCGAACAGGACCCCCGCTGGCAAGCCGTGCTCAAGCGCGATGCCAGCGCCGACGCCAGCTTTGTCTACGCCGTGCGCACCACCGGCGTCTATTGCCGCCCCAGCAGCCTGTCGCGCTTGCCCAAGGCCGAGAATGTCGAATTCTTCGACAGCGCCGAGCAAGCCGAAGCCGCCGGCTACCGCCCGAGCAAGCGCCTGGCCAGTGACCAGACCCAGGTCGCGGCGCACCATGCCACGCTGGTGGCGCTGGCCTGCCGGCAGATCGAGGGCGCCGAAACACCGCCCAGCCTGAGCCAGCTGGCGCAGCAGGCCGGCATGAGCAGCTATCACTTTCACCGAGTGTTCAAGGCCGCCACCGGGCTGACCCCCCGGGCCTATGCCAACGCGCAACGCTCACGCAAGGTACGCTCCCACCTGGAACGCGGCCAGTCGGTCACCGAAGCCCTGTATGACGCCGGCTTCAACTCCAACAGCCGTTTCTACGAAGCGGCCGACCAGTTGCTGGGCATGACGCCCAGCGACTACCGCGCCGGCGGCCCCAACACCGATATCCGCTTCGCCCTCGGCCAGTGTTCCCTGGGGGCAATACTGGTGGCGCAAAGCGCGCGCGGTGTGTGTGCGATTCTCCTGGGGGATGAACCCGACCCGCTGCTGGAGCAACTGCAGGACAAGTTCCCCCGGGCCAACCTGATCGGTGCCGACCGCGATTTCGAGCGCCTGGTCGCCCAGGTAGTGGGGTTTATCGAGGCCCCGGCCATTGGCCTGGACCTGCCCCTGGATCTGCAGGGCACGGTGTTCCAGGAGCGGGTATGGCAGGCCCTGAGGAGCATTCCTCTGGGCAGCACCGCCAGCTACGCCGAAATTGCCCAGCGCATTGGCGCGCCCAAGTCCATGCGCGCCGTGGCCCAGGCCTGCGCGGCCAACAGCCTGGCGGTGGCCATTCCCTGCCACCGGGTGGTACGCAGCGACGGCAGCCTTTCAGGCTACCGCTGGGGTGTGGAACGCAAGCGTCAGTTGCTGGAGCGCGAAGCGGCCTGCGAGGCCTCGATGCCGATGTAGATCGCCACCGAATCGGCACTGGTGTAGACCTCGAAATCCGTGGCGAAGGCGCGCCGGACCTGGGGGTTGTCCTGGAAGTAGGCCCAGATCAGCCCCCAGGTCTGGATCACGCAATCGGGCATAGCGCCCTTGGCACTGAACACCAGGTAGTCCCCGCCCTGGACAGCCACGCTCGGGTAGTCGGCGCAGGCACCTTCCAGCGCCACGCCGGCGGTCACGTCGAAGTGCCCGCTGGCATCGGACTCGTAGTTGGAATAGACGCCATAGACGAACGAATCAGCCTGGCGAGGGCTGATCTTGTCGAACAGCCCCTCGACATAGAAGCGCTGCCACATCGGCCCGATCCGTGCGCTGTCGGCCTGTTGCTCGGCGGCGTTGAGGGTCCTTACTTGCAGGCCTGCAACGCTGAACGGCAGTACTTCACGCAGTTTTACATCCATGGCCAGCCTTCCTTGAGGGGTGCGATGAGGAAAAATATCCGCCGCAGTCTAGCGCCGGATCGACGCCGCCGACAGCCGTCGGCAGCGGCCGCCGTATCGGTTGCAAAGGCCTGGAATCGAGCCCCGTGGAAAAGTCAGCTGGCCTCGGGGCGCCATCTCCTGATAAAAACCACGGGCTGCATCGTCTAAACCTGCCGACGGAGAATTCCCGCAAATGAGCCAATGGACTGATCGCCGCCTCTTAGACCTGCTGGGTATCGCCTTGCCCATCATCCAAGCGCCCATGGCCGGCCCCTCCGGCTCCGCCATGGTGATCGGCGCCTCCCGGGCCGGTGCTCTGGGCTCCCTGCCCTGCGCCATGCTCGACGCCGGGCAGATCCGCCAGGAAGTACAGGTGATTCGCTCAGCCACGCAGAACCCATTGAACCTGAATTTCTTCTGCCACCAGGTGCAGCCCGTCGATGCCGAACACGAGCAACGCTGGAAGAACGCCCTGGAGCCCTACTATCGCGAGCTGGGCGCCGACTTCGATGCTCCGACCCCGGTCAGCAACCGCGCGCCCTTCGATGAGAGCACCTGTCAACTGGTGGAAGAGTTGCGCCCTGAAGTCGTGAGTTTCCACTTCGGCCTTCCAGAGCCTTCGTTGCTGGCCCGGGTCAAGGCCACCGGAGCCAAGGTGCTGTCCTCGGCCAGCACCGTCGATGAAGCGCTCTGGCTGGAGGAGCGCGGCTGCGACGCGATCATCGCCATGGGCTACGAAGCCGGCGGCCACCGGGCAATCTTCCTCGGCGACGATCTCAACAGCCAGGTCGGCACCATGGCCCTGGTGCCGCAGATCGTCGACGCGGTGCAACTGCCGGTGATTGCCGCCGGCGGCATCGGCGATGCCCGGGGCATCGTCGCGGCGCTGGCCCTGGGAGCCTCGGCGGTGCAACTGGGCACCGCTTACCTGTTCACCCCGGAAGCCAAGGTCAGCGCCGCCCACCACCATGCCCTGCGCCACGCCAAGGAAAGCGAAACCGCGTTGACCAACCTGTTCACCGGGCGCCCGGCCCGGGGCATCGTCAACCGCGTCATGCGCGAAATCGGCCCCATCAGCCCGTTGGCGCCGGCCTTCCCCCGGGCCGGCGGCGCCTTGATGCCGCTGCGTGCCAAGGACGAGGCAGGCTTCGCCAACCTCTGGTCCGGCCAGGCCCTGCGCCTGGGGGTGGAACTGCCCGCCTACGAACTGACCCTGCGCCTGGCCGAACAAACCCTGGCACAACTGCGCAGACGCTGATTCACTAGAGCCGCGATCCACATCGCGGCCCGGGCAACAAGCGCTGGCAACAGAGTTCCGTTCATCGACAAATCGCTATATATTCCGCTATATAGCGATTCCCCCTCGCCTTGGTGCAGGCCCCTTCCAATAACTCACTGCCCAACGCATCCGCCCCCCCAATGGAGCTGTTTGATGAACCTTCGCGCCTCAGGTTTTGCCCCGACTTGCCTCGCCGCCCTGCTCGCTGTCTTCGCCCTGGGTTCGGCCCAGGCCGATGAAGTCCAGGTCGCGGTGGCCGCCAACTTCACCGCACCGATCCAGGCGATTGCCGCCGACTTCGAGAAAGACACCGGGCACAAACTGGTGGCCGCCTACGGCGCTACCGGGCAGTTCTATACCCAGATCAAGAACGGCGCGCCTTTTGAAGTGTTCCTCTCGGCCGACGACAGCACCCCGCAAAAGCTCGAAAGCGAAGGCGACATCGTCAAGGGCTCGCGCTTCACCTACGCCATCGGCACCCTGGCCCTGTGGTCGGCCAAGGACGGCTACGTTGACGCCAAGGGCCAGGTGCTCAAGGACAACCAGTACCAGCATCTGTCCATCGCCAACCCGAAAGCCGCACCTTACGGCCTGGCCGCAACCCAGGTACTGGCCAAGCTGGGCCTGACCGACAAGGTCAAGGACAAGATCGTCGAAGGCCAGAACATCACCCAGGCCTATCAGTTCGTTTCCACCGGCAATGCCGAGCTGGGCTTCGTCGCCCTGTCGCAGATCTACAAGGACGGCAAGGTCACCAGCGGTTCGGCCTGGATCGTCCCGGCCCAGATGCACGACCCGATCAAGCAGGACGCGGTCATCCTCAACAAGGGCAAGGACAACCCGGCCGCCAAGGCACTGGTGGACTACCTCAAGGGGCCAAAAGCCGCCGCGGTGATCAAGTCCTACGGCTACCAACTGTAAATGAGCCTGTCGAGTGCCGATTTTTCCGCCATCTGGCTGACCCTCAAGCTGGCGTCCCTGACCACGCTGATCCTGCTGGTGGTCGGCACTCCGATAGCCCTGTGGCTGTCGCGCACCCGCTCCTGGCTGCGGGGGCCGATCGGCGCCGTGGTGGCTTTGCCCCTGGTGCTGCCACCCACGGTGATAGGTTTCTACCTGTTGCTGGCCCTGGGGCCCAACGGTTTCTTCGGCCAGTTCACCCAGTCCCTGGGGCTGGGCACCCTGACGTTCAGTTTTGCCGGCCTGGTGCTGGGCTCGGTGATCTACTCCATGCCCTTCGTGGTACAGCCGTTGCAAAATGCCTTTTCTGCCATTGGCAGCCGTCCCCTGGAAGTGGCCGCAACCCTGCGCGCCAACCCCTGGGACACCTTTTTCACGGTGATCCTGCCCCTGGCGCGGCCAGGCTTCATCACCGCCTCGATCCTCGGCTTTGCCCACACCGTCGGCGAGTTCGGCGTGGTGCTGATGATCGGCGGCAACATCCCCAACAAGACCCGAGTGGTCTCGGTGCAGATCTACGATCACGTCGAGGCCATGGAATACGCCCAGGCCCACTGGCTGGCCGGGGCCATGCTGGTGTTCTCGTTCCTGGTGCTGCTGGCGCTGTACTCCAGCCGCAAGACCAAAGCCGGCTGGAGCTGAGCCGATGAGCATTCACGTCAAGCTGCACCTGGGCTACCAGGACTTCGCCCTGGATCTCGACCTGCAACTGCCAGGGCGCGGGGTAACAGCCTTGTATGGACATTCGGGCTCGGGCAAGACCACCTGCCTGCGCTGCATCGCTGGCCTGGAAAAAGCCGGCCGCGGGCGCATCCAGATCAACGACGAAGTCTGGCAGGACAGCCAGCGCAAGCTGTTCGTCCCGCCCCACAAGCGCTCCCTGGGCTATGTGTTCCAGGAGGCCAGCCTGTTCGCCCACCTGTCCGTGCAAGCCAACCTGGAATTCGGCCTGCGGCGCATTGCCAAGACACAGCGCCGGGTGGACATGGCCCAGGCCACTGAACTGCTGGGCATCGGCCACCTGCTGCAGCGCCACCCGCAGCACCTTTCCGGCGGCGAGCGCCAGCGCATCGGCATTGCCCGGGCGCTGCTCACCAGCCCGCGGCTGCTGCTGATGGACGAGCCCCTGGCGGCCCTGGATTCGAAACGCAAAAGCGAGATCCTGCCCTACCTGGAGCGCTTGCACGACGAGCTGGATATCCCGGTGCTGTACGTCAGCCACTCCCAGGATGAAGTGGCGCGCCTGGCCGACCATATCGTCCTGCTCAGCGATGGCCGGGCCCTGGCCAGCGGCCCCGTGGGCGAGACCCTGGCGCGCCTGGACCTGCCCCTGGCCCTGGGTGACGACGCGGGCGTGGTGGTGGAAGGCCGGGTCAGCCATTACGACCCGGACTACCAGTTGCTGACCCTGCAACTGCCCGGCAGCCAGCTGACTATCCGCGTGGCCCACGAGCCTCTGGCACTGGGCAAGGCCTTGCGGTTCAAGGTCCAGGCCCGGGACGTCAGCCTGAGCCTGCAGGACAGCGAGCACAGCAGCATCCTCAACCGCCTGCCGGTAACGGTGCGCGACGAAATCCCCGCGGACAACGCCGCCCATGTGCTGGTGCGTCTGGACGTGGCGGGCAGCCCGTTGCTGGCGCGCATCACCCGCTTCTCCCGGGACCAGTTGAGCCTGCACCCCGGGCAGCAACTCTGGGCACAGATCAAGGCAGTGGCCGTCCTGGCGTAAACCGCAGAGAAAATCGGCACCCTTGGCCGAGGCCGCGGTCCATGGTCTACCGGCCCGCACTTTGCCCAGGACCTGCCGCCATGCCCGACGCTTGCGATACCCCCGCCCTGCCCGCCGACCTGCACTACACCGACGACCGCCAGCCGGGCATCCGGCGGCGCAAGCTGCGGGGCAAGTTCGTCTACTACGACGCCCAGGGCCAGCGCCTTACCCAGGCCGCCGAGGTACAGCGGATCAACGCCCTGGCGATTCCCCCGGCCTACGCAGAGGTGTGGATCTGCCCCGACCCCAAGGGCCATCTGCAGGCCACCGGCCGCGACGCAAGGGGCCGCAAGCAGTACCGCTACCACCCGCGCTGGCGCGAAGTGCGCGACGGTGACAAGTACGCTCGCCTGCTGGCGTTCGGCAACGCCTTGCCCAAGCTGCGCCGGCAGTTGCAGGCGCAATTGGCGGTGCCCGGCTTCAGCCGGGAAAAGGTCATGGCCACCTTGATCCTGCTGCTGGATGAAACCCTCATCCGCGTGGGCAACAGCCAGTATGCCCGGGACAATCGCTCCTACGGCCTGACCACGTTGCGCAACCGCCATGTACAGGTCAGCGGCAGCGCCATCCACTTCCAGTTCCGTGGCAAGAGCGGGGTCGAGCACCAGATCACCGTCAAGGACCCGCGCCTGGCACGGGTGGTCAAGCGCTGCCTGGAGTTGCCTGGGCAGCAGCTGTTCCAGTACCTGGACGAAGACGGTCAACGGCACCACGTCAGCTCGTCGGACATCAACGCCTGCCTGCAGCAACTGACCGGAGCCGACTTCACCGCCAAGGACTACCGCACCTGGGCCGGCAGCGTCCTGGCCCTGGAACGGTTGCGCCAGCAGCCCTGGGAGCCCCAGGCCGAGGCGAAGAGACACATAGTGGCAACGGTCAAGGAAGTGGCCCGGGAACTGGGTAACACTCCGGCGGTGTGCCGCAAGTGCTACATCCATCCGGCGCTGCTGGAGCGCTTCGTCCTCGGTGAGTTGGCGCAGCTGCCCAAGGCCCGGGCCCGCCAGGGCCTGAAGGCCGAGGAAGCGGGCCTGGCGAACTTTCTGCGGCGCCTGGCAAAGGAGGCCCAACCGGGCTGACGACGGCCACCTTCGAATTTGCGTACTTGTCAGCCAGAGAATTCTGAGGTTAGGCTACGCACCTTCTTTCCCGTCCAAGGACGATTGCCGACGTGAACAACTAAGCCTTCCAAAAATGTATCCGCGATGAGCACTGCTAGCGCTCATTGGCCTGTTGCCACATTTTCCGGAGGTGCTGATGACTCACGTCACCCGGCTGCCCGCACTGGTTTCCCTGAACCAGCTGACCTATCAATTCGCCAATGGCGAAACCCTGCTTGATGCCCTGAACCTGAGTTTCGATCGCCTGCCCACGGCCATCGTCGGGCGCAATGGCGTGGGCAAGTCCCTGCTGCTGCGCCTGATCGCCGGCGACCTGCAACCCTCCTCCGGGAGCATCAGCCACACTGCCAGCGTGGCCTATGTGCCCCAGGACCCGCAGGTACAGCCGGGGCAGAGCGTGGCCCAGGTCGCCGGCCTCGCCGAGACGCTGGGCGCCCTGGAGCGCCTGGCCGACGGCAGCGCCAGCCTGGAAGACCTGCACCTGGTGGATGATCGCTGGGACCTGGCCCAGCGCCTGCGCCTGGCCCTGGATGAAGCCGGCCTGGAGCACGTGGAACCGCAGGGCCCGGCGGACGTCCTCAGCGGCGGCCAACTGGCCCGGGTGGTGCTGATCGGCGCCCTGCTGGGCAACGCCGACCTGCTGCTGCTCGACGAGCCCAGCAATCACCTGGACCGCCACGGCCGGCGCTGGCTGACGGAACAACTGCAAGGCTGGCGTGGCGGGCTGATCCTGGTCAGCCATGACCGCCAGTTGCTCATGCAGGTGCAACGCATCGTCGAACTCGGCCCCCAGGGCGCCCAGGTCTATGGCGGCAACTATGCGCTGTACCAGGCGCAGCGCCAGGCCCACAGCGAGGCGGCGCAGGCGGCGCTGGACCATGCGCGTACCCAGCGCAGCCGCGAGCACAAGCGCCTGCAACGGGAACACGACACCATCCAGCGCCACGCCGCGGCCTCGCGCCGGCACGCCAAGACCGCCAACGTCTCAGGCTTCGAACGGGCCAAGCTGCTCGGCGCCGCGCGGGACATCATGGGCCAGGTACGCCACGCCCATCAGGGGCACAAGAGCGAGCTCGACGAGCAGGTGCGCGCCGCCTTTGCCCGGGTCGGCGCGCAGTCACCGACCTTGCTCGCTCTGCCCGCCACCACATTGCAGGCCGGCCAGCCGGTATTCAGTCTACTGCAGGCGCAACTGCCCTGGCTGGACCCGCAAGCCCCGGCCAGCCGCCTCACCTGCAACGTCGTCGGCCCGGCACGCATCGCCCTGGTCGGCCCCAATGGCTGCGGCAAGTCCACCTTGCTGAAGCTGCTGGCCGGCCAGTTGCAGCCACTGAGCGGCGAATGCCGAGTGGCGGTAGCCAGTGCCTATCTGGATCAGCATCTGGCGCAACTCGATCCCGCACGCTCACTGCTCGAACAACTGGGCAACGCCGCCACGCCCCTGGAGGAAAGCGCCTTGCGTACCCGCCTGGCACGCCTGCAACTGGATGCCCGGCGGGTGCTGCAACCCTGCGCGCAACTGAGCGGCGGCGAGCGCCTGAAAGCCGCCCTGGCCCTGGCCCTGTGGGGCGGCAACCCAGCCCAACTGCTGTTGCTCGACGAACCCACCAACCACCTGGACCTGGAATCGGTGCAGGCCTTCGAATGCGCCCTGCGGGACTTTCCCGGGGCCCTGGTGGTGGCCTCCCACGATCAGGCCTTTCTCCAGGCCCTGGCGGCGACCCATGAGCTGCAATGCTCGGCCCTGGGCTGGCACCTCAGGGAGCAGCAGCCATGAAACAGCGGCTTACAACGACGGGCCCTGCGCAGCCGCAGGCCCGTGCTAGATTCGCCGCCTCACAATCCATGGACAGGAGCGTCACGCCATGCAGTTCGGATACACCATCATCTACGTACCCGAAGTCGAAGGTTCCTTGCGCTTTTTCGAGCAGGCCTTTGGTTTCAAGCGGCGGTTTCTCCACGAATCCGGCACCTATGGCGAGCTGGAAACCGGCAGCACTACCCTGGCCTTCGCCGACCATGACCTGGCAGAAATGAATTTCCCGGCCGGCCATGTGGCGGCTCACTCCTCGCCCAAGCCCCTGGGCATGGAACTGGGGCTGGTCACCGCAGACGTGCAGGCGGCCCATGCCCGGGCCCTGGAGCACGGTGCCCGGGAACTGGCGCCCCCCACAAGCAAGCCCTGGGGGCAGACGGTGTCCTATGTGCGCTGCCCGGACGGCACTTTAGTGGAGCTGTGCACCCCGGTCGCGCCCTGAACGCCCGGAGGCGTTGAACGCTACTTGAGCCTGACGGCGGTGCCGGTGGCGAAGACCACTACCATGCCACCGCGCCCTGCCGGCATGCTGATCTCGAAATCCACGCCGACCACCGCATCGGCGTTGCACTGCCGAGCGCGCTCCTTGATTTCATGGGTGGCCTGTATCCGCGCTTCCTTCAGGGCGCGCTCCAGGGTCTGGGAGCGGCCGCCGAAAAAGTCGCGCATGCCGGCGAACAGGTCACGGACCACGTTGATGCCGTGGACCGATTCGGCGCTGACGATGTCCAGGTAGCTGGCAATTTCCCGGCCTTCGATATGGGCGGTGGTGGTGACAATCATGTGTTTCTCCCTTGAACGGACCACTCGCCCCGGCGCTTCGGGGCGGCAAAACAGAGGATGGTAACAGAGCCCGCCCAAGGCTTTGCCACAAACGACAGCCCCGCTCTGGAGCGGGGCTGTGGGTCACGGTTTCAAGGGACGTTCTTCATCCAGTTCCGACAGGCTTTTGCCATCATCCGGATGCTTCCAGGTCTGCGGAGGCGGCTCCTTGTGTTCAACCTCGTAGGGTGCCGTCTCATCGCTGCGTTCCTGCTCGTAAGGGCGTTGCTGTTGCGTTGCCATGCCCACCTCTCTTCCTGAAGGGATTTTTCACTCGCCTTAGCAGGTTAGAACAGATCTGCCGGTGGCTCGGGGTTTGCCGACAAAACAACGAACGTCGCCTGTGCCCTGCGGTCGTAAAAGTATGGAGACGCATCGAACACACGACGCGTGCTCCGTACTCACTCCGAAGGAGAAACGCGATGGTTACTCACTTCAAGGTCGCCGGGCACCTGGCCTGCGGTCATCACGGCACCCAACTGGCCTCCACCGGCGAACTGAACCGGGTCAAATGCCGCAGTTGCCGAAACACCGAGGTCTACAAGGAGGCCCGACGCAACCAGCGCAATTCCGCTCGTCGGGCTGCACGCAAGGCCAAGGCCAGCCATGGCAGCCAACTCTGGCGTAACGCCTGGACCGAACGCCTGACCGCCCTGCCGGGCCTGCAGCGTCTGCCACGGGGCTTTCACAGCCAGCTCTTCGTCTGAAACCGAAGCACGCCAACGTACCGGCCGAGTACGGGACTGGGCAAGGCCGGCCCCCTGAGGCGGAAGATGAAACTTCTTTCACCCAGCAGCGAAAAAGCGCTGTGTATAGTCGCCTCGCTCATTCAAGCAACTACGTTCGCCCGCACTCCCCGCGGGCTTTTTTTTGCCCGCGGGAAAGTGCGTAGGCGGTTTTTCAGTCCTGCTCGAGTTCCTTGCAATCCTTGAGCAGGGTTTGCTCCGTGGCGGTGTGGTCCGCCTCCAGGAACGAGAGCACCCCCATCTTGCCCTTGGTGTGCCAGCGGAAGCTGTTCTGCTCGTCGTCCGCCACATACAGGGCGCCGGAAGCGGAACGCGCGATGTGCATGGGGATCAACTGGTCCTTGTAATACAGCGTGGCAAACGAGGAGCCGTTGTCGATGTTCAGGTAGGCGGCGTCGATGCGCACCTGCCCTTCACACTGGTAGCGTGCTACCTGGCTCTGGTAGGCCGGCTCGGCGGTAGTGGTCTGGGCAGCCTGTGCCAACAGCGCCTGGCTTGAAGCCAGAACCGCGGCGCAAAGCATTGCAGGATGAGTTTTCATGGTGTTCCCCCAGTCGTTCAAAGATGCCCAATGGGACTGGCAGGGGCGTTTTTAGTTCAGGCTGATCAAGCCCCTCGGACCACGGTGCGGCAAAGCTCGAGATAGAACTGCGGGTCGGTGAGGAACGGGGTCGACAGCCACATCGGCACCGCGGTCTAGCGGCTCCGGGGGCGCTCCGGGAAACAGCTCCCGCTGATGCCGCGGTCCCGCAGCCGCGAGCATCGCCCTGGACGCTGGCCCACCGACCGCCCCGACAAGGAAACCTCCACATGCCGGTAGACATCAGCACACTCGACATCGCCACCCCACTGCCCACCTCGGCCAGCAACCCGCTGGCACTGGAGCTCAACGGCAACCTCGCCCTGGCCCAATGCCCGAGCGTGATCTCGCGCCTGGCAGATGGCTCGATACAACTGTGCGCGCCGACCCGGGGCGCGGCGAGCAAAAGCACCCATCGAACCCGCTGCGAGTGGAAGGAATCCCGCTACTGGGCCCTGAGCAGCGCCGCCGATCATTGGAGCCGCCAGCAGATGACCCTGACCAAGGTCAACTCGGCGCAGAAAGTGGTGGTTGCGCAAATGCATGTACGCGATGACGTGAATCCGGCCGTCAAGGTGTTCTGGGACAAGGGCACCCTGACCTATGCCCTGCGCCAGAGCTTCAACGGCGCCGACCCCAGGCCGCTACTGCTGCTCGGCGGCGTCCCGCTCGACGCGCTGTTCCAGCTCAGCATCCACTGCACCTACGCTGGGCTGATCACCATCGGCGCCAGTTGCAATGGTCAGCAAGCCAGCTCTCCCCCGCACGCCCTGGACTCGACCTGGAATGGCCAGGTATTCGACTTTCATGGCGGGATCTACAACCAGATCGATTTCACCCCCAGCACTCCGGCGGAGGACGGCTCGGCCTGCATCATCAGCCAGCTGTCGCTCAGCCACGCCTAGCACCTGGCTGGGGGGGGGGGGTGCCTTGCGGTAGTCACGCCGTCCGGGTGCTCCTGGCACCTTGTCAGGAAGGTACCTGCTCCTCGCTGCGATCACGGGGCATCAGGGCCAGGTAGTCGGCCAGCGCATCCCCGGCCAGGGGCTTGATCATGATCCGCACCTGGTGCTGCAAGCGCCCCAGCTCGATCCCGTCACGGGTACGCACCTGGGCATAACCGCAGGCATTCCAGAAGCCCTGTGCCCGGGCATTGTCCTGGACCACGCTCAAGCGCAGCCAGCGTGCGCCCTCGCCCGCAGCCCAGGCCTCCAGCTCAGCGTGCAACTGCCGGGCAAGGGAGCTGCCATGACAGGGGGTAGCCAGCATGAACAGGCCTATGTGCCAGACCCCTTGTGCCAACAGGTCGGTGACAATGCTGACGAACGCCAGCAGGCGCCCTTCACTGTCGAAGTAACCGATTTTCCACTTGTGGGTGTAGGACCAGCCCGCTGGCAGTGCATCATCGATCTCGTCGCGCGCCTCGTCCGGCTGCGGCGCTGCACCGTGGACGATATGGAAATACTCCGGGTTCTCGACAAAGAAACGCTGCAACAGCGCTGCGTCATCCAGGGTGATTTCCCTGGGCGCGAGCCCGGTTGCTGATGACGGCAGTAGCCTTGATTGCATGCTGTGGAGCCCCTGGAAAACACTAGGCCGGCAGGTCGGCGACGGATCCTAGCGTCCGGCCAGGTCCTGACGACAGAGTTTATTTGTTGGAAAAATGTGTACCGCCCAGCGCTCGCTTCACAGCGGGCCGCCCTCGCCGCTTTGTTATGATCGGCCCTCACCATGCCCAGCGTTTATCCAGCAGGCCCGCGCCTGCGTTACCCGCGGAATCCAGCCCATGTCCAATCCCTTGTCTTCCCCTGGCTACCAGCGGCTGCTGGCCCTGCAGCAACGCATCCATGAGTTCACTCGGGAGCAGGCCGCCGAGCACGACGACACCGGCGAAGACCCCGCCGGCCCATTGTGGGCCAGCGACTACAACTACCTGGCCCTGGCGCCGATGCGTGACGGCCTGCATCTGGAGTACTACGGCGAGCTATGGGACGAGCCCTTTGCCTGGACCTTGGAATGCCTGGCAGAGCAGAGCGTGGCGGACACCCTCAGCTCGCTGCTGTTTTCCGGTGCCGATGAAGGCGCGAACGGTACCCGCGAGTGGGAGTTCAGCCCCTTGCTGGACAGTGCGGTGCAATTTCCCCGCCTCAGGTCATTGGCGATTCGCCCCACCGAACCTCAGGACCATAACGTTTCGTTGATCCAGAAGGCCGGCACCATCATGGAAGAGGCCGGTGAAATCGCCCGCTGGGTAGCAAAGACCCCGTACCTCAGCGAACTGACCCTGCCCAATGCCCCCAACGCGGACTTCTTCCAGGTCGACCTGCCACACCTTGCGCAACTGCGTATCGGCGCCCATTTCGACACCCAGGGTTTTATCGACAACCTCGCAGGCTCCAGCAACCTGCCGCGGTTGAGCAGCCTGGATTTCAGCGAATCCAGCGCACTTCAGCAAAGCTGGGCAAAAGACCGCGAGGAGCACGCCATCACGTCTTTTACCAGCTATGAAAGATTGTTTGCCAGCCACGCGTGCGACCCATTGCGGGCGCTGCGCTTGCGCAATACCTGCCTGAGCCTGGAACAACTCGAAGCCCTGCAGCGCCAGCGACCCAAACTGCCGATCATGGTGATCCAGGCCACCACTGGCGGTTACGTAAAGAATTTCGCCCGACAGGTATTTCCCTGGCAGCACCTGGTGCAGCCCGACCCGGGCAGCGATGAGCCTCAAGGCTGAAGCGAAGATTGATTGGCCACCGTCTCGGAGCAAGTGGCTCTTGGAACGCTATGCCAACGCATATGAAGAACTCATCGAGTCTTTGAAATCACGTCACTCATGTATTGATTCAAATCGCGAAAATCCTTAACGCTCCAAGCATGCGGGGGCACCTTCACACCGTTCTCCCGCAAAGTTCTGGGAATCAAGTCTCCATTGGGACGCAGTATTACCGACGACACAATCACACCCGGATACTCTTTAAGTCGTTTTTTGAAAGCAGGGGTCGTCAGATCAGGTGTAGGAGGATTGCTCTTATTGGCCAACGGCCCAGTTCCCTTGATATCGGCGCCGTGACACATGGCACATCGTTGCACATAGAGACTCTTGCCATTGGTGTTGTCCGCAAAGGAAAGCGTTGCTTGAATCAGCGAGAGCCCCCCCAGCGAAGCGATGAGCAATGCGTTTATTTTCATTTTTGCATCTGGCCTTATTGTAGAAATCAGATCCCGGAGGCGGCACAGCAACGCTCTGACTCACATCTGAAACGAGAGTCTTAGTCAGCAATAAACATGTGTTTGCCAGAGGTGAACTTCAGCTCAGACGCAGTTCCGCATTTCCTATGCACCCGCGGGGTGGGAAAACACCCCAAAAAACTGTGTATGCAACCAGCGTAATGTGTCCGGTGCTCTATCTCTCCTGCCCAGAAGGATCCAGATCCGTGCCAGGAAGAACAGCCTCCCCCATCGCACACGCCGATGCATGGGTTGAAGCGTCCCGCAGGCGAATACATTCGTTAAGTACTACTGGGGGCTTCTCGGAGGTAGTCCTCCATACGCTTAAACCGCTCCGCCAACCTTGATCTCGGCACCTTCGAGCGGGCACTCCCCAACAGCAGACCGCACCAGCCCTGGCCATAAGGGCTGGAGGGGTAATGGAACCGTAAATGCGCTGTAGGATTACTGCAGGAGGTTAGGCTGGGTGGGAATCAGGTCCTGAATTTGAGCACAAGAGTAGGTGTTGGAGTAGTCATGGAAACGTGGCTTTATTTCGGCGCCATAGGTCACGCACTGGAACGCCGACGAACCTTTTTGCAAGATCAGAAAGTGCACCAGGCCGACTCGTGCTGGCGCCTGGTAGGCCGCCTTGACTTCATAGCCGCTACGCAGCAACTCGCTCACCGGAGTGGTGTCGTCCGCCAGGGAGAATGGGCTAGCGCCTACGAGGCCCAGCAGGGAGATGCTCAGGGAGATTTTTGCAATACGCTTGGTGATTGGCATGAATCCGTCGTCCATGAATGGAAAATGCCAAGTTACCTAAATTCAGCAACCCCGTCACGATCCCGGCCCGATCGAATTGCAGAATTTAGCGACCTGTGGAGCAGTTTGAACAGTCCAGCCCCGGATGCGATCAGCACCCTATGAAACATGCCAATTGGCGCTCGTCCTGGCCGGTGCAGGCCGTTCGAGAATCCGTTTGAAACACCCCGGGCAGTCGAGCGCAGAGCCGCCTCACCTCGATAGTGGCTGGAGAGACGTGCTTCGTTCATTTATCCAGATTCAATAGTTCCTGCATCCGGTCCCCTATCATTCCCCGCAACCACGCAGCATGAAACTCCATCTCCTCCAGAGAAGTGCCCTCGGCCAATCGATATACGAACTCCTTGCCCCTCGGCCTCTGGCACACGACACTAAAATGGCCATCGCGGTCATAACTGGCGAGCACGTAAGGGCAGATACAAATGATGTCGCTAAATGGCACTTGCACTTCGGCGGGCTTGCGAGCGCGACGGGTGACCGTGAGAGTAAGCAGTTGCTGGTTTTCGTCGAACGTGAAGGCCAGCACTCTAGATGCAGAAAAAATCCACGCGAAGACCAGCCCCATGAGCACAACAGACCCACACAGGAGCAGGATGAACGACGACGTTGTGAGGCTAGACCCATCGCGGCTCGGTTCAGCTGGGATCGCTTCGAACCCGAGTAGGAGCAGTAGCGTCAGCACCAAGCCCGGCAACAACCCAAGCACCACAAAGCAGAAACCCAAAATGGCCGCACCCGTGCTTCCAAGGTTCAGCAAGTCCGGGCCGCGATGCCAAACAGGTGGATGAACGGCAGGGTTTTCAGCGCTTGACGCAACTAGAGGCGTTGCGATGCGGTGAGGTGGACTTTGACCATCCATCTAGCAGGCTCCAGAGATGTAGCGTAGACGGTACCACTACTGCCAGATAGTTCGGCCTAGAGTTACCAGGCTTTTTTCACCACCTCTACTTGCGAACTTCCCCCAAAGAACCACCGGCAAATACCTGGCGATCAGGGCGCCAACAAATAGACGCACATAGCGGATTCATCGATGCTGAAGGGGCGCAAGCCCTTCTCTGCCGCAAGAGCATGCCAAGTATCCGAGCGCTGAGTTGATTTACCCGCCTACTCGACAACTAGTAACAGTGTGATCTATCAATCAAGATCAAGTTGCCGCCATGCTATCCGGCACACGCTCTTGCTCGCCTGATCAAGTAGTAGGCGATCCCCAAGGCAATGATTGCGGGCCCCACGTTATCGAGCTTTGTAGCACCATCGGCCAAATGTCGCCCGGCCTGCACGAGCATGAGGACAGCACCGACATACAGGATCGCCACCTTAAAACGCTTCCAGCTCATTTAGCCCTCCCGCTTTGGAGATGACCGAACAGTGCACGCGCAATCGCAAGGGCAAGAAGGTCTCACCCACAAAGCGAATTGCGGAGCAGTATTTGAAGTTGCGAATTGATTCAGAGTAAGGCTCACTCAAAAAACCGTGCAAGCCCTTGAAATAGATGGTGCCCGAAGCCGGAATCGAACCGGCACGCCCTTACGAGCGGGGGATTTTAAGTCCCATGCGTCTACCAGTTTCGCCATTCGGGCGGTAGCGCGATAACGCGGCACTGGAACATTCAATCGGCATCAGGCCGTCCAGTGCTTGAAGCAGGGAGTGGAATATATACATCCAGTCCTTGTGAAGCAAGGTCGAAGCCGGCAAAAAAGCCCGGTTCCCGACTCGCTGTCGAGGGTAAAAAAACTCGGTAAATCAGAGATCTACAGCGTCATCCCGAGGTTCAACCAGGGGCCACACGGCCTCTCGCCAATTCCCTCAGCGGCGGCAAGACTAACATGGCGCTATAAGCCAACCAACTGATTTTTAAAGACTTATCCTGAAATGACAGCCTCGGACGAAGCTCCTGCCAGCAATGTCCAGCAAGAGCTTCCTCCCCGGGCAGCTCTCAAGCTTGCGCGGAAAAACTCAAGGAGAGCTTGAGCGCGTCGTCCTTGGCGACCGTCTGCTCGGCCTCCAGATGCGCCGCGAACTCCTGCTCCACAGGCGCCTCGGGACCTTTGACTTGAGCAACCGAGCGGTTGTGTTCCAGTACTTTCGAGAGTTGGGCGTAGCTGTAGTTGGCGGGAGGCGTATTGCCGATGTTCATGAAGACCTTCCTTGAATGGGTAAAGACCAAGCCAGGTGCAGAAAGCCTCGAGCACCGCCCGAGTTGCGCACCCTTGGGTGAAAATGGCGAGGGAGGTTAACAGCTATAACCAGAAAGACGTACATCAAGCGCCTGTGGAGTTCGCCCAGTACAGATGACCTCGCCATCCATGAACCGGTAAAGAGTCATAGATACTGGGCGAACGCTGTAACGCTATGCCCTCGCAATGACATGTTCAACTGTCAGCAATACGCGCCTCCCCGCCCCCTCAGCCGGCGTAGTGGGTGAAGGCCCCGGCAAAGGCTCGGCGCCCTGCCCGCAATTCGGTACGCAGCTCGCCAATCAGATTGGAAATGTCGCGCACGCTGGTGAGTTCGGCAGTGGAGACACCGGTGAGCAGCAAGTCCACCCGGCCCGACTCTGCATCGTAGATCTTGATGGTCAGGGAGCCGTTGGGGTTCAGGGCGCAGGCGCAGGACAGCGGGAGAAAGCCGGACTCCAGTATGTGGCAAAGCTCGCTGGTAGAGAGCATGGCTTCTCGCCTGTATGGGGGAGGTGAAGTTCGCCCGTTCAGGATAGGCCTGTATGCGCTTTTGTGTATCAGAAAAAACACAGAGAAATGTTAACTACCCCGCAGTTATCGAATGCCTGCGCAGTGCCTCAGCGCTTCGAAATGATGAAGGCTTGTGCATGGCCGGGCTGTTTTTTTTCGTGGCGACTCTGTAGTTTCCACTACATGAACCCGATCCCCCGGCCTGGCCTCGCAGCGATTATTACCCCCTTCATCAGCAAGGTGGGCTAGCGGCCGTCCAGGCTGTCAAGAACCCGCCTCGGAGGCGGGGTTGACCACCACTCTTCTGAGGCAACTACCCCAGGAGAAAACCATGAAGCACTCATCACCCGCCGTACTGCATTTACTGTGCGGCAAGATCGCCTCGGGCAAGTCCACCCTGGCCAGGCAGCTGGCAGAGGCGCACGGCAGCGTCCTGATCTCTGAAGACCAGTGGCTGGCAGGCCTGTATCCGGAGCAGATTCATTCGATCGCCGACTACCTGCTCCACGCCCAGCGCCTGGCAAGTGTGCTGGAACCGCTGGTGATCGCCATGTTGCGCGCTGGAACCTGTGTCGTCCTGGACTTTCCCGCCAATACCGTCGCCCAGCGAACCTGGCTGCGAGCGCTGGCGGACCAGGCCGGCACCCCTCATCAATTGCATGTACTGGATGTGGATGAAGCCCAGTGCAAGGCAAGGCTGCGCGAGCGCAATCGTCTGGGCGATCACCCGTTTGCCGCCAGCGACGAGCAGTTCGAACGGATTAGCCGCTACTTCGTGCCGCCTCAGGAGGAGGAAAGGCTGCACATCGTTCGGCACTAGGCTATCGGCAGTCACGGTCGGGTGAGCCAGGTGCCCGATCGTGAATCCTGTGCATCCAGCCCATGGGAAAAAGCGGCCCGTGACAAATTCCAGGCAAAAAAAAGCCCAAGTAGCTGATGGACACTTGGGGCTAAAAATGCATAAACCGTGGTAGGTGAACGCAGGGCTATAGTAACGGAATCGTACATTCTGTAACAACATATTTTGAGAAAAAAACCACAAATAAAATCACCTAAGTCATTAAATATCCACACTTTTTTTGAGTATTTGGATTTCAGGACAGGTTTCTGGAAGGCCTCTATCAGTGTCGGAGCCGCGAAAAAAAGGTGCCAGCCACGCACCTGCAATGCTTCGTGAAGCATTCAACAAAATAGCGTTGAAAATTCACAGAATCGCAACAGACAGATAACAGCAGCCACCTTAAATTGCCGGCACCCGTCCGAATGGAATGTGCCGGTATGAATGAATTTCTTGATGCCCTGCCCTTGCTGCTCTGCCTGACGACCTTCGCCTGGTGCTGCTGGGGCTAGAACCAGCCCGACCTTCGACCGCGACCACCGCCCGCCCCCCTTCCCGCCCTGCCCCTCTGGATATGCCTGGCAAAGCCTTACACCGGCTCGGCGAGCCTGTGGGCGCTGAACAAGGCCTGCCCGATAGCCCGGGCCCTTTGCAGATTGGCGGCTTGGGCGCCGGACTCCGATTCGTACAGCAACTGCGACGTCAGCACACTGGCCCCGCAGTAATCGAAGATCCCGTGATCAATCTGAGCCTGCATCGCTTCGAGGTAACGGTGACGCTCATAGGTACCGGCATCAGCCCCAGCCACCCCCACCAGATGCACCCGAAGGCGCCCCAGCTTTTTCACCAACCTGGCATCGGCCTGGAAATCAAACGCCCAGCCATTGCTGAACACCCGGTCGATCCACCCCTTGAGCAGCGCTGGCATGGACCACCAGTAGACCGGATAGACCAGTACCAGAGCATCAGCGCGATCGATCCGGGCCTGCTCGGCGAGAACGTCACCAGGAGGGGTGACCTGGGTTCTGTGTACCG
Organism: Pseudomonas sp. GW823-FHT02C05; assembly: GCF_058797595.1. Lineage (NCBI taxonomy): Bacteria > Pseudomonadati > Pseudomonadota > Gammaproteobacteria > Pseudomonadales > Pseudomonadaceae > Pseudomonas > Pseudomonas sp. GW823-FHT02C05. The sequence goes on from NZ_JBXAJU010000001.1 coordinate 1,633,302, forward strand.
CAATATCTGCAGCGCCGAAACGCGGCTCGAAGCCTTCGCTCCAGAGATCGGCAAGCTCGAAGGAGTGCTCCGCAGACTCGGCCAGGCCTTCGGCAATCTGCCGGGCAAGGCTGTGGGTCAGGGACCTGGGGTCGTGATGGGCAAAGACAAGAAGTGCGTGCATGGCGACTACTCCCACAAGCGCATTGCGCTGATTGCAGAGGATTTATATACTTTTAGTAAGTTACGACCAATAACCTACCTTTGGTATATAAGCATGTCAAGCCGCCAGAACACCGATACCTCACCGCGCCGTCGCCTGACACGGGAACAGCGCCTGCAGCAGTTGATGGGCGTGGCCTGGCAGATAGTTCGCGAACAAGGCACCGAGGCCCTGACACTGGGGCACCTGGCAGAACAGGCCGGTGTCACCAAACCCGTGGTCTACGATCATTTCGACACTCGGGCGGTACTCCTGGCGGCCCTCTACCAGGACTACGATCAGCGTCAGACCGCACTCATGGAGCAGGCGCTGGAGACTGCCAGCCCCACGCTGGCGGCTCGCGCCGATGTGATTGCCGCGTCCTATATGGATTGTGTGCAGCGCCAGGGCCGTGAAATCCCTGGGGTGATCGCCGCCCTGGCCAGCTCGCCGGAGCTGGAACAGACCAAGCGTGAATACGAGGCCACCTTCCTGGAAACCTGTCGAGGTGCCCTTGAGCCCTTCGCGAACGGCGCCGTGATAGGCACCGCGGGCCTGCGGGCCATGCTCGGCGCCGCTAAAGCGCTGTCCCATGCCGCCACATTGGGAGAGATCAGCTTCGGCCAAGCCCAGGAAGAGCTCTGCGACACCATCGTGGCCATGGTCGAAAGAGCCCGCGCCAGGCAACGCACGCCGGCATCCGGCGCTTCCCGTTAATTGTGAACCGACCCTTGAAAACACGACCCGAAGGGGTACCGCAAGGACGCTGCAATGCTATTGACCCAACTGGAACTGCTGGACGAACTGCTGCAACGCTATCGCGGCGAGCTGGGCAAGGATTTCACCGGCTATCGCAACCATGTGTACCGGGTCATCAACTTCTGCCACCTGCTTACAGGCACTGATGCCCTGCAGTTGCAGAAACTCTCCATTGCCGGAGCCTTTCATGATCTGGGGATCTGGACCGCCGGGACCTTCGACTACCTGCCACCCTCGTTACACCTGGCCGAAGCCTATCTGGAGGAAATCGGCAGGCCGGAATGGGCAGCCGAGGTGCTGCCAATGATTGAACTGCACCACAAGATCACCCCTACTGCCGCGCAGCCGGGTAGCCTGGTGGAAGGCTTTCGCCGCGCCGACTGGATTGATGTCTCCCTGGGCATGCTGAGCTTTGGTCTATCGCGCCAGGATCGGCGTCGAGTGTTTGCCGCATTTCCCGATGCCGGCTTTCATCTGCGCCTGGTTCAATTGTCCGCCAGACGGCTGTTGACCCGTCCCTGGAACCCCCTTCCCATGCTGCGTCTGTAGACCTGTAGCAGAAGCATCCACTCGGAACGCGTAGACTGCAGCGATCCCAGGCAAAACCGGCCGCGCATCCACGGCCGCCATCAATGAGAACACCCATGCCGCCCCACCCGCCAACCGGCCCCCTCGCCCCCACGGGCTTGCCATCCCAGGCCCTACAATCCGTAGCCCAGGCGCTTGCCCCGGACACCATCGGGATCAACCCCGATGCCAGCCAGGTGCTCTCGGTGTTCGATTTCGACGGCACCCTGACCCGCCATGACAGTTTCGTACCCTTTCTCAGGTTTGCCTTCGGCCACCGCCAGTTCAACCGGCGGATACTCGGCCTGGCCCTGCCCAGCCTGAGGTTCCTGATACGCCGGGTCGATCGCGACCAGCTCAAGGCGCAACTGATCAGCACCTTCCTCACGGGCGTCGAAGCCGCCTGGCTCCAGCAGCGGGCAGAAGCTTTCTGCCAGCAGGCCTGGAGCCGACTGATGCGCCCGGCGGGCCTGCAGGCGGTGGCCCAGGAGCTGCGCTCAGGCGCCCTGGTAACCCTGTGTTCTGCCTCCCCGGCCCTGGTCCTGCAACCTTTCGCCACACGCCTGGGGATCAGCTTGATCGGCACCGAACTGGAGGTGGTCGACGGCATACTGAGCGGGCGTATCACCGGCAACAATTGCCGTTGCCAGAACAAGGTCCTGCGCCTGGAAAGCGTCTACGGTCCGCTGAACCAGTATCGACTCCGGGCCTGGGGCGATACCCGCGGCGACCGTGAGCTGCTGGCTGCAGCCCAGGACGCCCACTGGCGGCACTTTCACCCTTCCTGGCGGCGCGGGCAGCGAGCACGCTGAGACGCCGGCCAGCCTGCGGACGATAACGCCCTGGCGGCCACCAGCCAGAATCTGCTGGATACCCCAGAACCTGGCCGTCGCACAGCAACCCGCCGCACCCGCGGCATCGAACCAGCCGCCAGGGCTCAGTCAGCCGTAGCCCCCAGGCGCTGGCGCATGCTGGCACTGGCCGCGGGCCCGGCTTGCACCGTGCACGCCTGCAATGCCACCAACCGGCCGCTGGCGACCTCCGCCATCACAGGCTGTACCGCAAGCCCGGTTTCCCGCTCGACAAGTTGCACGCTCTCACCTTCGGGAGCGTAGTGACGATTGCCCCAGGCCACAAAAGCCATGAGCACCACGCGAAAGTCCTCGCCCTTGGCCGTGGGCACATATTGATAGCGCAGAGGGCGCTGGCTGTAGGCCTCACGCACGAGCAACCCATCCTCCACCAGGGAATTGAGACGCCGGGTCAGCATGTTCGGGGCGATCTCCAGGCTGCGGGCAAACTCGTCGAAGCGCCGCAAGCCATGCAAGGCATCGCGCATGATCAAGATGCTCCACCACTCCCCCACCCGCTCCAGGCCTCGGGCGATCGGACACTCGGCTTCAATCAGACTCTTTCGTTGCATGGCTGGCTCCTGCACTGCACCTCGGTAATTATGGATTCGGATGTTACTTTCATGATGATAGTATCGTCCACGTTTCGTTGTTCCCCAATCACGTACGCTGAAGGAGCAGGATCCGCATGAGCAAACGCATCGTAGTCACCGGCATGGGCGCAATCACGCCACTGGGTTGTGGAGTCGAACAGGTATGGCGGCGCCTGCTGGCAGGCCAGTCCGGCATCCGCTCGTTACCGGAAGAACTCATCGGCGAGCTGTCGACCACCATCGGCGGCCAGGTGCCCGACTCGCTCCAAGACCCGGAGGCCGGCTTCGACCCGGACCAACTGCTGGCCCCCAAGGAACAGCGCAAGATGGATCGCTTCATCCTCTTCGCCCTGGCCGCGGCCGAGGAAGCCCTGGCCCAGGCCGGCTGGAAGCCGGATACCGCAGAAGCCCAGGAACGCACGGCCACCATCATTGCCTCCGGAGTGGGCGGCTTCCCGGCCATCGCCGAGGCGGTACGCACCACCGACAGCAAGGGCCCGCGCCGCCTGTCGCCGTTCACCATTCCCTCGTTCCTGAGCAACATGGCCGCCGGGCACGTGTCGATCCGCCATGGTCTCAAGGGCCCCCTGGGCGCGCCGGTGACCGCCTGTGCCGCCGGGGTCCAGGCGATTGGCGATGCCGCGCGGATGATCCGCGCCGGGGAAATCGACATCGCTGTGTGTGGCGGTGCAGAGGCGGCCATCCACCGGGTCAGCCTGGGCGGCTTCGCCGCAGCCCGCGCCTTGTCCAGCGAATTCAACGACACCCCGGAACGCGCTTCCCGTCCGTTCGACCAGGCTCGGGATGGTTTTGTCATGGGTGAAGGCGCCGGCCTGCTGGTCATCGAGGAACTGGAACATGCCCTGGCCCGCGGCGCCCGGCCCATCGCCGAGCTGGTGGGCTACGGCACCAGCGCCGACGCCTACCACATGACGGCCGGCCCGGAAGACGGCGACGGCGCCCGTCGCGCCATGCAGCAGGCCCTGCGCCAGGCCGGTATCCAGGCATCCCAGGTGCAGCACCTCAATGCCCACGCCACCTCCACCCCCGTGGGTGACAAAGGCGAGCTGGCTGCTATCAGAACGGTGTTCGGCACCGACAGTGGGCTGGCCATCAGCGCCACCAAATCCGCCACTGGCCACCTGCTGGGTGCGGCCGGAGGAATCGAGGCGATCTTCACCATCCTCGCCCTGCGCGATCAGATCGCCCCGGCCACCCTCAACCTGGAAAACCCGGACAGCGCCGCCGCAGGGCTGGACCTGGTCAGGGGGCAGGCTCGCCAACTGGCCATGCAATACGCACTGTCCAATGGCTTCGGCTTTGGCGGGGTGAATGCCAGCGTGCTGTTCAAGCGCTGGGAATAGCCCTTCGGGCCAGGGCTCCCTGCCGGGGTTTGAGTTGCGATTGGCTGAAACCCCGGCAGCCCCATCAGTTCAACACGTCATTCAGCACTTCGTAGATGACCCCGCTGGCAATGGCCACCAGGATCAGGTCCGTACCGGCCTGCCGCCACTCATACCCCTCATAGCGTGGCAGTTGCCCGAGCAGCCGGCTGTCCAGCTTCTTGGCGATGCCTGGTGGAAGGGGTTTGCCACGGGCCAGGTTCTTCTGGATACCGGGAGGCAACGCCGGTCCCGGGCTCCAGTAATCACGGTGCCCACCCAAGATGCCGAGCACGTTGCCACGATCGATGCTCGGGCCATGGCTCCAATCGTCAGCAGCAGGTTTCTTGCCCTTGCCGTGGCCCTCCCGGTTGCCCTGGCCACGATCATCCTGGGCGCCCTGCTTGGAATGGCCTTGCCCCTTGCCCCCGCCCGGATCGGCCAGTACCAGGGGGGAAGCCACAGCCAGGAACAGGCAGGCAAGAACGGTAACAAGCGGACGCGATGTGTGCATGGTGGTTCTCCTCAGGCAGCGATTGCCAGAATTAACTCTAGACGGCCTTTCTATCCTGGGGTCGCCCCCGCCCCTGAGCACGGATCGGCCCGCCCACTCACCTGACCGCTCAGCCCAGCTGAACCTCGAGAATCAAAGGCTGCAACTGTGCTGGTATTCAAAGGGAAACATCAGCGTATCCACCACCCCGGAAAACGGCGCATCCAGCGCCAGAAACGGCCAGAGCACGCCGTTGTTTTCCTTTGCCAGGGCCCAGTCCATGCGCACGCCGATATAGGGACAGGTGTAGGGAGTGGTTCGGGTCATCAATGCCGTGCACCCGCTCAGCCCCAGGGTCAGCACCAGCCACAACAGACTACGCAACACGTAACGTCCTTATTACTTGCATCGGCAAGCACCATGGGTGCTGCATGACCAACGCTTCAGAGATCGAGATCAAGCCTTGTAGTCGCAATGGATCTGCAGGCTTTCGGTAGGGTTGCGATGAATCTGAAAACCGCACTGCCCCAGGGTGGCCTTGACCTCCTCCACTACCGCCGAGTAGCGCGCCTTGCGCTGTTCCTGGCGGGCCGGCGAGGTAAACACACCCAAGGGCAGAAAGCGCAAGCGCTTGCCATCGAGGACGATGGACAGGTCGACATGAGTGCCGTCCACGTCATGGCCATTGGAGCCGAAAATATCCTCCAGCTCCTGCTTTCGCCGCGGGTAACACAGGCAGAAAAGCCGGATGCCCAGCCAGCGCGACAGGGTTCTGAAAAACCCCAGGCAACTGCTGTTGGGTTCGTAACCCCGGGTTACCAGCAGTTGCACGGAGCGAGGCAGTCTCGACTGGACCTCAAGCAGTTGGGCGAAGACCCGGGCATCTATCGAGACCTCTGAAGACGGCCAGCGTGGCCCTATCCTCAAGCCCTGGTGATCACCCTTTTTCAAAATCAGCATGCAGATCAAATCTGGTTTCCAGGCGGACCAGAATGGTACACAGAGCGGCCCCTGAGCGCTGGAAAATCGCCGTACAAAAAACCAGCTCACTGGCGCAACTCCCCCCTTTTCTCCCCGTGACAGCCCACCGACGGTTTAGTTAAACTGCTAGTGGCTCATAGCCATTACCCTTCATCACAGTGACCGCAGGGGCTGTATGTACGACTTAACGAATCTGGTCATTGTCGATAGCCGCTTCGGCTTGAACGTCTTGCAGGTCACCGCGGACCTGGTTGCCGGGGCACTGGAAGAACTGCTGCAAAATTGCGCAAGCGGCGCGAACATCACCCAGAAACTGGATTACTCCATCCTGAGCATCTACCAGGACAAGCTTGAAGCGGCCATCCGCGATATGAGCCTCCCGGTCCTCCCCATGCTCAGTGCTGCCGACAGCCTTTGCTGACAAGCCGCCAACAGGGGATGGCCGGGCTGAGGTTTCCTGGCAACGCCTGAGCAAACCCTTTACATTGCCCGCCGGCCCCCCCTCTTGATTAAGGACAGATCAACATGAAGCTTGTTTACGCCCTCTCACTTGCAGCGCTTGCCCTGGTTGGATGCGACAAGAAACCCGAGCCGGTGGCAACCGGCCAGGCAGGCGCTGCCGCCCAGTGCTTCAAGGACACCGATTGCAAGGGTGATCGGATCTGCGAGACCGGCAAGTGTGTATCGCCACAGGCGGCTCCTGCCCTCGGCGAGCGCCCCGCCCCGACAGTCGCCACCCAACCGGCCCCAGAAGCGCCCCGGGTCAGCTACGTACCGCTGATCATCAGCGGCGACGACATCGGTGGCGTATTCACCACCAGCACCCGCGAAATGGGCGGTTCGGCCATCAACTATGTATCCCGCGCCGGTGTCGTCAACGTGATGGACTACGTGGTTGAAGACCCGGACCTCACAGGATACGTCGCCGTCGAGAAAGCCTATGCCTTCGGTGGCAAGTATCTGCTGGTGGTCTCCACCGGAGAAGGTGGCGCCAGCTGCCCCGCCACCACCTACGCCTTCACCTTTGACAGTGCCTCGGAATCGGTGACCGGCAAGATGGAAATCAACAACTGCTCGGAGCTGGTCGAAAGCCTGGCCGATGGCAACAAGCTGATCGTCAAGAAAGAAGACGTACAGCACGTTTTCTACAATGGCGATGTGAAGTAGGACCTGCACGGCTGGCTGGCCAACCTGGTGCGCTGAGAGGGCTGCTCGCCCCCTCTCAGCGCCGGAGCGCGTACGTCAGCCAGCACTCGCTTTCGATAGCGAGCGACCTGTTACAGACATCACCCTGGGAATGTTCAGGAAATTCCCGCATAGGCAGCCCATTTCGTCATGTCTTGAAGGGATATGTTCCCACCACAGACGACAAGGCCAATAACCGCGTCGGCAGGCAGCCTGGGCGCGGTGGCAATGACCGCGGGCACAAGCGCGCCAGAAGCCAGCTCAACCCATTGCCTTGCCCCTTGCGCAAAGGACAGCATGCCCTTGATCGCCTCTTCGTCAGGGACCACAACCATGTCTTCGACATAGTGGCGAGCGTGGGCAAACATCAGCTCGTCGATGATCGGAACGCCAAGGGTGGAGACGATCGAACTGACGTCGATATCCACCGGCCTGCCCGCCTGCAAGGCCTGGCTCATGGAGTGTGCGCCGGCGGTCTCTACGCCCCAGACCCGGATCCCGGGCTTGATCGCCTTCAAGGCCGTGGCCACCCCCGCCAGCATCGCCCCGCCGCCGACCGCGACAAACACGTCGGTCAGGGATGGGCAGTCGGCAATGAACTCAAGGGCCAGTGTTCCATGCCCCTCGGCAATCAGCGTGTCGGCGCAATCGTCGATCACCACATAGCCCTCTGCCTCCAGGGTCTTGGCCCGAGCAAAGGCAGCATGCACATCCGCTTCGACAATGACCGTACTGCCGGAGGCGCGAATGCGCTCGACCGACGAAGACGGCGCGCTCTCGGGCATGATCACCGTCACCCTGGCGCCGAAGCGCTTGGCCGCCTCGCCGATGGCAATGCCGAAGTTACCCCCACTGACGGCGACGAAGTGGCTATCGCTCAGGCCCTCCTGCAACGCCGAGAACTTGTTGAGTACCCCGCGGGCCTTGAATGAACCACCGGCCTGCAGGTTTTCAAGCTTGAGAAAGACAGGTCGTTCAACCATGCCTGCCAGCATTGAACTTTCCACCGTCGGCGTACGAACTACCGATCCATCTATCCGCTGCGCTGCTGCAACGATGGATTTGAAATCAATCAGCTGAGTCATCTGGGGCCAATATCCTTGGTCTGAATGTGTGCAGGACTCCCAACGTCCGTGCCTGGCCAGCTTCGCCAGCCGCGATGAACGCTACAGGACAAACCGGGGAATACGCCACCTATTCAAGAGTTATGGCCAGCCGATGAGCAACCTGGAGTAGCTCATGGATCATCGCTGCAAAAACAGCGTCGCCCAGTGGTAGGCTAGCGGCCCTCCACCACCAGGAAGCCTTCCCAGTGACGCCCATCATCTGCGCCAACGAGTTCGACATCTGTGTTTCCATGCCTGACTTCGTCACCTGGGCGCAGGACGAGCCTGTTCCCAACGCCGATCTGGCGGCGGCATTGCACACCCTGGGAATCGCTCTCGACATTCGCAAGCTGTACACCAGCTACTTCGACGAAACCCCGGTTGGCGCTGGCGACGTCCACATTTATCCGGGTACCGAAAGTGCAAGCCTACTGGTCATCGATCTCTACCGAGACCCCACCGACCAACTGGATATCGTCAGTATTTCGTTGAAGATAGAACCTCTGTTGCTGCCCTTGGCCCTGCCTCATCTACGAGGTTTTTTTGATGCTGCCGAGTGCCAGGTCGCCTTCAGGCAGTCCAGCCATTCACAGCAGTTGCGCGCGCTGATCGATGAAGCCCGATACCCCGCCCCAGCCGATGAAAACGGCTATCGGCAGCAGCTGATTGCCCATCTTTGAAGAACCGGCCACAGGCCCTTCGGCACCTGCCGATCAAGCCCAAGGCAGAAGCAGGCCCGACCTGGGCCGGGCCTGCCATTGGCAACTAGCTCAAGGGCATTCGCAGGTGGACGGACCGAATACCGGGCCGCTGCACGGATCTTCGGACGGGCCGAACACCGGGCAAGAAGCCTGGGCCGTCAGGGTGAAGCCCCACAGCAGCAATACCGCCAACATCACTTTTTTCATTTGCGACCTCCTGGTCAGTCATCCAGTCACCCATGCCCCCTGACGAGGGCACGGACATTCATCAAGGGCATTCGCAGACCGTAGGCCCGAGCACCGGGCCAGCGCACGGATCCTCTCCCGGCCCCAGCACCGCGCAGTCGGCTTGCGCCGTCAGCGAAAACATCCACAGCAGCAGCGAAGCCGCCAGCATTTTCCTTTTCAACCTGACCTCCTTGGTCGAGACCTCGATAGTGTTCTGTGCCCTGCTCTGTCACCAGAGGCGGACACAGGCCCCCTGTATGGCATGACGCAGGCTCAGTCCGCGCGCCCTGCCGCCGGGCCCGAGACAGCAAAGACCACTGCCGGCGATTGCGCCAGTGTGGCGTGTTGTCGCGCCTGTATGGCCGGCGCAAATCAGCGCACGGCGGCTCTTCAGCACAATCTTGCACTGGCCATGCCGATATTTTTCAGATTATCTTTTGCCGAAAATCCAGGAACACAAGGAATCTGTGTCATGCCTTCACTCAAGCTCGTATGCCTTGCCCTCACGGTTCTGACCATCAGCGCCTGTGCCATCCCAACAGCCAAGACCGAACCCAACGACGTCGAGATCGCCGCCCAGAAACTGGTGGGGCAGCCGGCCAAGAATGCGTTTCAACTGTTCGGCAGGCCCGACCAGGGCATGGGGCCTTCTTCCTACGGCAGTGGAGGTTTCTACCTGTGGAACCGAGTGCAGACCCATACCACGCCAGAGAAGGTCTTCGTGCAGACCGGCGTCGAGTACGTCGGCCAGAAGGAGACCTGGGTAGGCATTGGCGGTGGCGGAGTCGGCGGCATGATGCCGGTGGGGAGCGAAGCGGTCTATCGCAAGACCGGGTATGAGGAAAACCGGACAGTGCTCGATTACTTCTGCAGCATCACCCTGTACACCGATAGCCAGAACATCATCACCGATGCCAGCGTAATCGACTGCAACAGCAAGAAGTGATCGGGTGATCCAGCTAAACAGGGCCGCCCCCCAATCTTGTGCCACCAGGGTTCACCCCGGGTGGCCGGCCTGCCCCCCTTAGCTGATATCATTCGGCAACTTACCCGCCGAGTCGCATACATGAATCGCCGCAAGAAAATCAACCAACTGCTGAAGGCCAACGCCAAGAAGGCCAGCGCCAAACTGGCACCGAAGAAGAAGTGCACCTACATCAGCAAGGCCGACCGCTTGAAGCTGGCGGCTGAAGCCGTTCAAGACCCGGTCATCGCACCCGAAAGCTGATCCAGCCCCCCCAACAGCCTTGGCCGCCGTAGCACACTGCCCCCCTCCCTGAGCGGCCCTGGCCTTTACCTGAATTCACCCTGCCCCCTCGGGCCTGAACGCTCCATCGACCTCCTGCGGCCTGCCCTGGGAAGCTGCCCGCCGCAGTTTCCGCGGCTCTGCTCGATAGCGGCAATACGCCATTAGCACATTTGCCCTAATCGACCCACGACGCCCGGCGCACCTATATTTCTACCCTTGAGCGGCCCACCTGCTGCCACGAACAAGAAACTCGAGGGGCGCCCTCTGGTCATCGCAGCCACTCACCAGAGTCCGCCCTGCCCATCGCCCGATACAGCCCCTGAGCTTGGCCACTCACCGTCTTGCCAACGGACTGAGTTGATTTTTCTTCACCCGTAAGCACCACCTCCAGGTGCCCACAACAGCAAAGGATTGTTGCCCTATGCTCACCTCCCTCAGACCCTGGCTGCCCGCCTTGCTGCTGTGCAGCCCGCTGGCTGCACAAGCGGAAAGTGCCCCGGCCGGCGACTTCTGGATGATTCATCACCAGGGCAGCCTCAACAAGAACGAAGCCTTCATCGTCGACGGTGAACCTTCCAACATCTTCCTGCGCAAGGGCGGTGTCCGTTCGCTGGGCGTCTATCAGCTCTACGAAGAAGGCGGCAAGCCAACGATGACCGCGTATGACGTCGAAGTCGACTGCGCGAAGAACCGGGTGCGCCTGAACGGCGCGCAGAACTACAGCAAGTTCTTCAACGACTTGCGCCCGAAGAAGGTTTCCACTCAATGGCAAAAGCAGCCCGAGCCCTGGATAGCCCAGACCCGGGACTTCCTCTGTCATCCGGAGCAGCGCCAGGCGAAGCAGATGTATCCGCTCGGCAAGATGCCTACCTCGCAGATGATTTCGGCCGCTCCGGGGCTGTTCCAGTTAATGAATCACGAGCACACCAAGACGGCCATCCTGAAGATCGTCGACCAGGCATTCGATCAGATGCCCGCCAAATGAACGCACTATTTATGGAGAGCGTGCGATGAAAAGACTGCTCGCACTGGGAATATCCGCCATCCTGCTCAGCGGATGCTCGGCCATTCCGACCCTGCCCGAAGCCCAGGCCCGCAACTACTGGAAGAACCGCCCGGTTGGCGAGGCGATCGAGCACTTTGGCGTCCCCAACCAAGTCGCCACCGCCCCCGAAAAGGACTGGGTGGTACTGATCTATAAACGCGACACCTCGTACACCTCACGCGAAGCGCTCGGCACCTACACCGGCCCACAGAACGGCCAACTGGTACACGCTGAATACTGGGGCGACGTGACCAACTCAGCCAGCTGCGAAATCCGCGTCGCCATCAACCGCGCCAGGCAAGTGGACTACCTGCTGACTCGAGGCCGATGCGCCGGCATAAAGCTCAAGCCAGAAGCCTGACCCTCCACGACCTCGACCCGGGTGGCCAGAGCCACGCCGGGCCAGGGGTCTGCTCCTGGCCCATGGCCAACCTCCATAGCGGCGGCACCAGATGATCTACTGGGCGGTATAGCTCGCGTGGCATCGAACAACCATTCCAAATTTGACCTGTCGCCACGGCTACAGCACTATCCGCCTGCCGAAAAACGTGTAGGGGTCGTGCTCGATGGCAGGGCGGCGAATTACGCTGCCACGAGCTACTCCCGCAGGTTCAAATGGCGGGCTACCGGCTGATCAATCTGCAGTCACCCCGGACAGCGCAGGGGAGGCTCGCAGGGGAGTATCGCAAGACCCAAGGTTAGCTTGGCCAGTGTCGCCTTGCCCGGCACGGTAGCGGGCGAACACTGCAAAGGATTGTTGGGAGCTGTACGTGGGCGACAGTTACCTGGCAACAGTTTTTATGACAAGTTGAGCCCCCTAGGCCCCAGGGTGTTCACGTACTAATCATTTATTTACGGTGCCTGGAGTCCGGGCATTTAGTGCCGAGGTATTTATGGGATTGCTTGATAGAGATTTTAGGTTGGACAGTGGTGAACGACTCACCGCATTGCACCCGGATGCACTCCCGCCCGATGCCATCGCTCGCTATGAATTCGCACGCGAGGTCCTCGCCGACCTGCCGGGGCCGCTGCTGGGCGCCGATATCTTTTGCGGCAATGGCTATGGCACTCATCTGCTGGCGCAATCCCTGCCCTGCTTCATGCACGGCATCGACGGCTCGGCCGAGTCCATTGACCTGGCTAACCGCAATTATGTCGATTTGAACGTACTGTTCAGCCAGAAATTTTTCCCGTTTTCACTGCCAGCCAACCACTTTGATTTCATTGTGTCGATCGAGTCCATTGAGCACGTCGAGCAGGGCGAAGCGTTCTTCGGGTTGATGGTCCATGCATTGAAGCCCGGCGGCCGATTGATTATCTCCGCACCCAACTCACAGGTTGTGGACCTGAGCAAAAACCCCTACGCGTGGCACTACAAGCACTACACCGTGGAAGAGTTCCTGAGCTTGGGCGAACGGCATGGTTTGACCCTGATGACCTGGCTGGGGGCCGACTGCACATTGGTCAATCCAAGTAGCGGAAAGGTGGTCTCGGGCAATTACTACAGCCCCCATAGCGGTGCTTTGACCGCAGGCCGTATCGGCGATACGCAAACTTTTTACTTCCAGAAACCACAGTGAGCCCGGCATGACTGTTCGCAAGAAACTCTACTTTATCGGTTGGGATTACAGTACGCCGCGATCAGTGCCCTTCAAGCGCGCGTTGCAGGATCTGGACTTCCCTTGGGAACCGGTGGCGTTGGTGCACGACAAGGTACTGATTGATGCCGTTGATGGCATTCAACTGATGACCACTGAAGACTTCCTGGCGCAATGCATTCCGGGACAGACGACGGCCCTGCTGTTTTCTCACGATGAGCAGCAACGCAGTCTGTGGCAACGCCGTGGCCGTGACCACGGTATTCAATGGGTCGACCAGGGCGAGTTGCTGATGGACTACGCCGCGCTGTTGAGCGACAGCGGGCGATCCCGGGATCTGGGGACGATGATCCTGCCGCAGGCATTCGACTCGGCAGCCCGTGACGCACTCAGGGCTTTTTGCGGGTGCTGGCCTGACGCGAAGTCCAACCAGACCTTCGAGGCGTATCTGAGCTTTCTTGATACCGGGTTGGCCACTCGGCTGTCCGAGGTCATGCAGCCCCTGAGTGAGCATCCGTTTTATCAGGCTGCCGCTCAAAGGCAGTCCATGCAGCCTTGCGAAACTGAAAACACCCTGGTTTGGGAGATAGCACCCAAGCGTACGGCCTTTCTTGAGCAAGCCGTATTGCAGTCCCCGAGCAAGCGCGTCAATTACGCATTCTCTGCCATGAATGCCGCAGGCATTGCCGGCGAGGCTGCCAGGCTTAAATTGCTACTGCAGGGCCTGGGTATTTCACCTGCTGCGTCCTCCGTTCACAGCGAGGGTGGGGAGCTGTTCCAGACAGGCGTCGACGGCTTCGATTTGCCGGATATCGCGGCGCCGCGCAAATGGCTGCATCTGCAGGTTGATGATCCCGCCACCCTGCTACAAGCGCTGTCTCAGCACACTCGCGAGTTGCTGGCACATGTGCGAGTAGGTCTGCGCCCGACGCAACTGCTTCAATTGCTGGAGCGTCATCCCATCGACAGCATGACATTGATCTGCGACAGGCCCGGCCCACTGGGATTACAGGTGACAATCAATATAAAGGGGCAGTGAGCGAACTCCCCGCTCTGTGCAAATCACCCACGGGTCGACAGTCACTATGGCTGTAATCGTCCGGCCTGATCCCAACGCTCAGGGAAATGGTGTCCACCTATTGAAGTGGGCACCATTTAGCCTGATTCAGGCATACCTGACGGCTATTAATGAATGCTCAACGCTATCGCGCAGAGGGTTCAACGTACCGCTCACCGGCTACCCTTCGAAAAGCGTTGTTCGCATTGGCCGTCTTATCGGGCACGACACGAGCACACTCATCACTGCTTGAGCAAATCACTCGGTTTCCAGCTCTGGTCAAAGAATGCCTGCTTGGGCCCGTAAAGCCGCACGATCACCAGGAAGCCCTTGTCCGGTACGGTCTTGATCCAGTTCTTGCCCTCACCCGGAGATTTCGGGCCAAAGTAGATATCGGTGGAGCCGTCGCTGTTCTGCACCGGCTTATCCATCTGATTGAGAGACGGGAACGGCTGGCCGTTGTCCAGGCCCGAGGCGGTCAGGTTGTCGTAGGCGGTCACCGACCAGAACAACGCCGCGGGTACATTTGCCGGCAGGTTGAGCTTGTAGGTCTGGGCACCGTCGAGGAACTTGCCGTCGGCATCACGGGTGGTCGCGGGATACTTGGCACCGGCACCGACCATGTTCATGACGTCCCCTCCCTGCCTCTACCTGCGCGAGTCGTTATGGGCCTGCGAAGTCGAATTCGCACAGCGTTCAGAGTTCGATATGTGAGGTGAATCACAGCGTATTCTTGCTCTTTGCGCATGCCATCGGACCGGCCTTCCTAAATATTGCGCTCTACCCTCAAACCAGTAATATTGCTGTTCAACATCCCCTGCCAACGCCCATCAAGGATTGATACATGAAACTGTTCCGGCAGCGCTCTGCCCTACCCGCCGCGTTGCTCCTCGCTCTTTCCCTCTCCGGTTGCGTCTCCGATCTCGATTCGGGTGCCTACGGCAGCATGGACGATCCGCGCTACGCGCAGCTGTTGGACCAGGTGGACGCAGCACTCAAGGCGAACATGGCGGTGGTGCTGGTGGCGGACGTGATGCCGCACAAGTCGCTGAGCGATGCGCTGACCATGACTCAATGGACGCCGACGGTGATCTGGGAATACGAGAAGGATCCGAAGGTGACCTTCGGCCGCAAGTTCCAGACCAACGCGCTGCAGAGGCCGCCTGGCGAAACCTATCTGTTCAAGGCCTTCGAGGTGCACATCCTGCCACCAGGCAAATACTTGCTGACCGGCGGCGACGACTACCAGATCCACGGCTTGCTCGACCAGGTCGGCGCCCGCAGCGGCCCACCCGGTTCGGGCCATGGCGCCAACGGGACTGCCTACCTGTCCCCCGAGCTGTACCGCGAGTATTACAGGGAAGAGGTCTGGAAGGACGCGACCTATGGCAGCGAGACCAAGACCGAAGGTGTCTGTACCGCCGTGCTCAGGGCTTCGGGTGCCTGCGTGAGCTGGGGTGAACAGCAATATACCCAGACGACGGCGCTCTCCCCGGGCGGCTATTACCAACAGACCGATTCTCGCGACGTTCCCGCGATCAAGGTCCAGGCGCGCCTGCCGGTCGACAAGGCGCTTGCCAGTTTCACCATCCAGGGCGGCCAATTGCTGCTGGCCCCACGCATGCACCTGAAGACCCCTGGCTACAAGTACCAGCAGTCGAAGTGCCGGGCGATCGACCCGAAGAAAATCGAGTGCCCTCTCGACAACCTGACCGTCTACACCTGGCCGGCGCCCATGAGCTTTACGCAGAATCTCATCGAGCAGCGCAACCTGAGCGAGAAGCACCGGCAGTTGCTGTCCAGGCTCCAGCCCATGCAAATCACGCCGCTGGGCAAGCAAGGCATGGAAGACCCCATCTGGGGCGTGCCGTTGTCACTGGCCAAGTAAGACCAGTCCGGGGGGATGGGCGCCTCATCGAGTACCGTGTCGAGCATGCGCTCGGGGGCCTGTTTGCCTGAATTCGGCACGCCCCCAGTGCAGGCCGGCCGACTGCCCACTTGCCCCTCTTGGCAATCGGAAGGCTGCGATGAATAAACGTGTCCCCGCCCTGATTTTCTCATCCGCCTTGCTGGCCGCATGCGGCCCCAACAAAATTGTCTACGACCTGCCTTCACCCAGCGGGAAATATCATGTGCAAGTACGCCAGTGCCCGCAAAGCGGATCCATCACATGGAGCGAGAAGCTCCAGGTCTCGGTACTGGAATCCGGCGTATCGGCAGCCTGCCAATCTGCGGTGCAAGCCTTGGCTCAGTTCGACGCCAATGAGGCCGCAAGCCAGCTCCAGCTCGAATGGATTTCAGATACTGAACTCAGGGCCTGGCTGCCAGGCTTCAACCTCGACTACGGACCATCATCGGCAACCTTCAAACACGACAATCCGGTCAAGGTGACTTTCTCGCCCAAATAATGAGCGGTGGGTTTGCGAGGTATCGACTTACATCGAACGCTTCTCTACCCAACGTCGATATTGGCGGGTGCGAAAGGCCATGGCGAGTTGTTGCAGCACCAGCGCACGCAACGGCGACACGCTCGGATCGTTTTTTTGGCCCGGCTGAGTTTGCGTAATTGATACTTGACCACCGCCATATTGGCCAAGGCCGCAATGGCCTTGTTTTTCCAGGTGATCGGCGGCAGTTGCGGCGCAAGTCTCCATACCAGTGATTTGGCCATTGATTCGTTATTGGTGGTGGTTTGGAGACCTAAACCGAAGTAGCAGGCAATGGTTCACTACGACCTGGGCAACCTGTACAGCAGCTTCGATTAGCGCATTCTTTTGAGGGCGAAGAATTTAGTTGCCAGCAAAAGTCGCCGAGACAACTGTCATGACAACGCCGTGGCTGAAAGCTTTTTCCAGCTTTTTAAAGAGGGGACGAATCAAGCGGAACATCTACACCACGGGATTTCAACAATCAGCGGTCACCGATAGCGCTTGAAAAGCATTACGCAATGAGCTCTCAAGGTGTCTAAAAAGTCGGAGCGATTCGCCTAGCCAGTCGACACCAAAGTCAGTCCCGGATCGCCGCCCATCATTGATCGAATACAGCCAATGCGAGCGACGTCTGCGATAATGACGACCATAACGACGCGAAGGCCTATCGAATGCCCGTGTCAGCACCCTGAATTCGGCTTTGGAGGACTCCATGCGTGACATTATTGACGGCTTTCTGCGCTTTCAACGAGAGGTTTATCCGCAACGCGTCGAGCTTTTCAAGCAGCTAGCGACGGAACAAAATCCCAAGGCGTTGTTCGTCACCTGCTCGGACAGCCGTGTTGTGCCCGAACTCCTTACACAACGCGAACCGGGCGAACTGTTCGTGATTCGCAACGCCGGCAACATTGTTCCGTCGTATGGTCCTGAACCCGGCGGCGTCTCGGCTACGGTTGAATATGCGGTTGCAGTGCTCGGTGTAAAAGACATCGTGATCTGCGGCCATTCCGACTGCGGAGCGATGGGCGCGATTTCACGCTGCACGTGCCTGGATCATCTTCCTGCGGTCGCTAACTGGCTACGCCACGCAGACGCGGCGAAAGCGATTAACGCAGCGCATGAATTCGACACGCCTCGTGCAAAGCTCGACGGTCTCGTGCGCGAAAACGTGATCGCGCAACTCGCGAACCTGCGCACACATCCATCGGTGGCACTTGCACTCGAGCAGGGACGCATGAATCTGCACGGCTGGGTCTACGACATCGAGGCAGGGTGCATCGATGCGCTGGATGGTGCGACACGCCAATTCGTTTCCCTTGCTGATTCCCCGGCAACAATTGCGATTGCTGCGCGCAACGGCAGACAAATGTAATGGCGACCGACAAGTGAAGATGACCGTATTACTTGCGGCGTACTTTCGCCCAAGCCAAGGTTAGCGAAACACTACCGGAAAAGTTTAGGCGCTCGCCAGCCGCTTGAATGACGGTTCGGCGGGACAGGTGCCCGATCACGTTGTGCTCCCACTACTTGGGTTGTCGAACAGACTTGGCCTGGTCGCCGATGAGTATGGGTGACCCACATGTTCATGGGCGAATACTAGGAGCAAGGTGTTGCGCTGAAACGCCGCCAGAGGAGCCTTGGCGGGCCGAAACTCTCGCCCCCCCCCAAAAAAGCCGGTTCGGCCACATGATCCAAAGCACTGAAACTGTTACGCCCGGCCATGCCAGGACATCCACATACATTTGATGGAGCAGCCTGCGGCGAGCCTCTGGACCGGATCCTGGGGCAGAACGATGGTTTCCTCGAACACGCCGGGATGTTCGCCATTCCTCGCGGTATATCTTAAAATGCGCGGTTGCCGAAGAACCGTCATGACCATAGCCATGAAAGGCTTCCATTCTTTACAGATAAGTGTGGTCAAGATGAACAAGCCTTTCATTACCCTGTGCCCTGAAATTACTCGGGCGCATGCCCTGACATTGATGGATTGGTTGGAGGATGAGCGCGTTACCTGCTATTTGAGCGATTCGCGTCACGTCTCCCGCTCCATCGAGCAAGTCATCGATCGGACTCAATTGCCGATCCTGACCCATCTATTCAACCGGGACGGCCGGTTCTTCATGGCCTATGACCGGCATGACGCCCCGGTGGGCTTTGTCCGTCTGGTCAAGACCGGCGCCAATTGCGAGATAGTCCTGGTCATCGGAGACAGCGACAAATGGGGCCGGAACCTGGGCGCCCGCACCATCCGCGAAGGCATGAAACTGGCCTTCCTCGACATGCGGGCCGAGAAACTCATCGCCAAGATCCACCCGGACAACACGCGCTCGCTGAAAGCCTTTCAGCGCAGCGGCTTTGTGCTTGAAAGCGAAACGACGACATTGAGATCATTTTCCATGACGGCCGAGCGCTATCTCCAGTTCTTGCGCGAAGGTACCGTTGTCGACTCCACTGAGATCTACATCACTGAAATCGACAAGGCCAGGCTCGAGAGTCTGATCGTGTTCGAGCAAGGCCCGACGATTGTTGAACTCGAACATGAGCTTGAGCGAGCCATTGTCGTCAAGCCGCAGCAGGTGGCGCGCAACGTCATCACGATGAACTCCAGGGCCTTGCTGCAACTGGACGATGAAGAGATCGAAGTGGCCTTGGTCTACCCTGAAGACGCGGACAGCACCGCAGGGAAGCATTCGGTGTATTCCGATATAGGCGCCGCCATACTTGGCTATCAGGAGGGGGACACCATCGACTGGCGAATCTCTGATCGCACCCGCCGGATTGAAATCAGAAAAGTGCTTTACCAGCCGGAGGCTGCGGGGGATTTCCACCTGTAAGTGCGCCCTTTGCTTAGTGTTCGGCCATCAAGCGCGAGCGTTTCCCAGAGGACAGCGCCTCGCGCTCCATGCGTGAGCGCCCCACTGCTTCTACACCTCCAATCGGTGCCCGTAATACTGGTGCCAAAGGGTGCCGAGCAGATCTCCCTCAGGCGCTCCGCATCTCGTCGCTACAACTCAAGAGCTCGATTTAAAACCCGGGTTATTCAGGTTGCCGCGGCCTGCAGACTTGGCATGTACCTGGCCACCGCCTTCGAACCATGCGAACCGATGTCGCCGGCTACAGCGACTTGGCTGGTGCAGCGATCCCTTCCAATCGTCTAAGGAGTGGACATGCTGTTTTCCAGATACAGAAAAAGCGCTCACCCCGAGGGTATGAAAACCTCGTGACATGTTCGCTGGATTGCTTATGGCGGGGTGTTTTGTAATAAATTTGCAACATAAAAAACATGCTGATATTTTTTAAACATGGAATATCCCATCACATAAGAATATTCCTATTTTAATGAAAAATATGATTGCGCCATTGACACATTTATATTTTTTGTCTGAAAAAACAGGAGTAACGGATCTGTGGGTTAGCCCGCAGAAAGGAGAACTCTGCTATGAAACTACACCACTCACTATTTCTAGCACTACCACTACTTGTGTATTCCTCGCTCTCATTGGCGACACCAAACTGTGCAATAAAAGAGCAGAAAATCAGAACACAACTCGAGTATGCAACTCACTATGGCAATATTCATCGCATTGCCGGGTTGAATCGCGCCTTGACCAATGTGCAGACCTATTGTTACGACGGCTACAAAAATGGCTATACCGGATACGATTACACCTCTGCGACTAAATCCACCACGCCCTCTGCCACTCCATTGTATGCACCGATTCGGCCTTCTCAAGTGGCGGAAAAGCAGCGCAAAGTAGAAAAAATCAAGGAAAAGCTGCAAGAGGCACAGCTTAAAGGTAAACCAAGCAAAGTCGCCAAGCAGCAGAGAAAATTGGATGAAGCTGAATTTGAACTAAGGCAGGCGCAGTCATTGGAGCAACAACCTGGCTGATGCGAGCAACGTTTAATCTCGGATAAACAATGCTGTAATTTTCTATATTTATTAAGGTGACCGATCACTCGGTCACCGAACTACGCTATAAAAATATTATTTTATTTGCATCTGCCTTGCTCAAGCCAACATATGAATCACTTCAGCCCCCTTCCATTCGCAAACTGAATAATTCAGGGCTTCACCGCTACCGCTGCCGCCTTCTGGCCTCAGATCGACTATCCAATTGGCCGATTTGATGGCATCCAGGTCACGCACTCAATGGAGAGAACACTCTCTCAAACGCCAGGCTAAGAACAGGCTATTTGCAGAATCGATCCGCACAATTGCGGAAGCGATTGCCCAAATCCCAGGCAATAAAAAACCCCGTAGACGTTAATCTACGGGGTTTACAAGGGTGGAGGCCGAGGTCGGAATCGAACCGGCGTAGGCAGATTTGCAATCCAGATAAAAACTTATGATTTTCAGCAAGTTAGCGATAAAACCGTTCCGCAAGTGGCATCTCCTAGAAAGGCTGCAACCCACGGCCTACGCGGGCCCTAAATTTGATTGCGGAACTGATTTGCCCCCGCCTAAAGGTTCAGGACCCAACGACGGCCGCCATTCGAGAAGCCTCTAGCTCTAGCCCTTCGCCCCCCTTGCCAGTTCAGTCGATCCGATGATGAATCGAGCACATTAAACAAAAAATTAAATAGAGTTTAGTAGGCTGATTAACCCATAATTTTTCTGTAGCAAAAATTAAGCAGATTAGAGGGAAAGACCGACTAACCGTTCAATTTTCGATCAAAGTCCTTTCACTCAAGATAACCACAGAGAGGATAGGGATTCGAATCGATTCCTCATTATTCCAAGGCCGGTTTCGGCCACAAGCGATCATATGTTGATTACAAAACCAGGGCCAATTCACTGGAGAATGCCGGCGGTCACATCAGGCGATTCTTAAACTTGCGAGTCCGGTGGTCAGCTTGTCATTCGTAGGTAATCGTATATGTCACGTTGCTGTTGGCTGTGCCCGATTTCAATGTCTCGGCGCTGCGATAATAACGGGCCTTAAGGGGAATGGTGAATGCGCCGGTGGCATTTTGCATACCGATATCCAGTGTCTTGTCGTAGGCGACGGGTATGTCATTCGACAGTATCTGGATTTTCACCCCTTGGGCGGTATCTGGGGAGGTGGCGTTCGCGAGGTTGAGCAAACCTTTGGTGTTGTCGTAAATACCTGCGCCGTGTGCACTGAGGGTCAATTTCACCTTGGTACCGACATCGCAGCTCAGGGGGATTGAAAATGCCTGTTCAGCGGCAGTCGTGCCCGCATTCGCCAGTTGCTTCATTCCGACTTCACCCAATGGCACCGCGATTTCAGTCTTGTCGACGAAGCAGCCCAGTGTGCTGACCGTGAAGGCGGAGGACTGCACGTGCGACTCCGGATAAACCCAGTCGGTATTGTCATTTTTCAAGGCGAAGCTGCCAACGAACTGAGGTGCCGTTTTGCCTGGCCGGATCGTGCCGATCTTGTAGAACACCAGTTTGAATGCGGCCTGCATGGGTTGTGTCGGAAAGGTGCCGTTGAGCGCCTGGCACAAGCGCTGTACGTCCACGCCGCCGATCTCGCTGGTGCCCGTCACGGGCTTGAATCCCTTGCACGAGCCTATCGACTCGCCGTACACCGCATAACCTATGCCGGCGTCAGCGCCGCCAAGTTTATAGATGTTAAGGCCATTGATTTGCGAAGACGCCGGGCCATACCCTTTTACATAGAACCCTTGGTGGTTGAAGCCGGCGGTGCAGTTGAAGGTGTTGATGGGGGCGGTCACGACAGATGTGCCGATTTCGGCGCCAATCGGTGTGTCGCGCCGCACCGTCATGTCGGGAATGGTGAGTATTGTTTCAGCGGTCAGGGTCGTGCAGCTGGCTGCATTCGCTGGCGTCGAGTAGATGGCGGACAGCGAAAACAGGGATATGAGCAGTCGTGCATCTATTTTCATTAGCTAAGAGGTCGCTATATTAGTTTCGAAGAAACTAGCGGGCACACGACTCGGAAGCCATCAGGCAATTCCTAAACAAGACTGCGTGTAAAGGATTTTTCAAGTGTTGCGCAGGTAGCTAGTGTGCTGTTCTCGAAATAACTTTTCTCAGATCAGAGAGCGCTCGTTTGACCGGTTTCTCACTCCCCACAATCACCTGTTGGTGCCAGTATTTTCAAACGCCGCGATTGGACGGTTTGCTCGACAGGCCGGGTCGTGGGCGCAAAACGTCCTTGCCGGCTGAGGCAGTGTGTCGTGTCCTTGAACAGGTCACTCAGCCGCAAAGGGGCCGTGCCCATCGACAACAACCCGGTCGAAAACACCATCAGGCCATGGGTGCTTGGGCGCTCCAATTGAATGTTCGCTGGGTCTCTTCGCAGCGGTAAACGAGCAGCAGCAGCTGTGCCGGCCAACAGGAGACTTCGAGTGGTATCGGGTTGGAACAGAGGTAGGGAACGTCAATAATCAAACCTGCAACTGATTCATCCCCTCCACTAATGCCTTCGATTCACCCACATTTACTTCCTATTTTCACCGGCTACTCTTAGTGGACCGCTGGAATGCCGGAGAAAATGGCAATGGACACAATGAGCAAAAGCGAACTTGAAGCCGTACTTTCAAGCCGTTTGCCGCAATGCTCCATCAGCTGTTCGATCAATCCAGATAGCACCATGACAGTCGAAGTAACGGGGCCCGAGTTGCAGCAATTCACGATTACCAACATAGATCGAGCTCAGTATCACGGCGAACCAGGCATAGCGATGCTAACTCGTGAGATTCTGGAAGAAATGGTCGTATCTCGGCAAACATCTCGCTTGAAGTGCTTGAACAACAAGCTGCGCCATCCTCTATTCCCGTGTTGAACTTACCTCTCGCCCCACTGGAACGCTGCTAGATCCGGTACTAAATCAACGTGCCCGCCCATAAGGGAAAATGTTTCACGTTCCCTCGGCCTACTAATTTGTAAAACAAATAGAATTCCTCACGCATAGATATGTCTATTTATTACAAATCCAAAATAGGCTCAACCATGAAATTCTCGAAGTAATGGTTTTCTTAATTCAGAACACGCAAAACCGTGAAAACGACATTTGCACCTGAAGATCGATGAATTGGTGCGGGCTTCAAAGGATGCGAAAAATGCAGTTCTTAATCTCGAAAAGATGGACACCAAAGAACTCCACGAGTTGCGAAAAAATATAGCATACTGGGAAATAGCGAAATCCAAGACAACAGCAAAAATTTTTCCACTGAAGAAATACCACCTCTGCCATCCCAATTGAAATATTAACGATTTACAACGACCAACAGCGCCATTTCTAACTATGCATCAAGCATCTCCCAGCTACTAAACGATTTAGAAAACTGCTTTTTGCCCCCCCCCTACAAGGAGTCTTGCAAGATGCATGACGCTACTCTTCTGCCAGGTCAAATAACCGCCTGAAAACGGTAGTTTGGAAAATTCAAGGAATGGCACAGAGCATGCTTAATTCAATAGGAGTGTCTTTAGCACACTCCCTTTTAGCCATGACGAGGTCAACATGAACGCTATTTAACTTTTGAAAGCTGACCATGAGAAAGTGAAAACTATCCTTACCCAGTTGAGTGAGTCCACGGATCGAGCCATCAAGAAGCGAACGGAACTTCTCGAAAAACTGGAGGCCGAGGTAGCTGTTCACACCCAACTTGAAGAGAAAATTCTTTACCCTACATTCAAAGCCGCTGGGGGCAAGGAACAAGCGGAAATGTACTACGAGGCCAAAGAGGAGCACCGCACAGTCGACTCATTGGTATTGCCAGACCTGAAAAAAACAGATCCGACAAAGCCTGAGTTCGCGGGTCGCGTCAAGGTAGTCAAAGAGCTACTAGAACATCACATTGAAGAAGAGGAGTCTGAAATGTTCCCTCAAGTCGAAAAACTTATTCCTCTCAACGAGCTTAATGAACTGGGCGAGAAAATGAAAACTATGAAATCCTCACTCAAAAAGATAGTAACTCCATCCAAAACGACGTAAGACCTGTAAAGTATTCAGCAACACACGCAGCCCGCGTTATGCGGGCTATTTACTGAGACAATATTGTCAATAGATAATCACAATAACCCCATCCTAACGCTTAATGATGGCAATTTAATAACACAAAAAAAAGCCCGCATGCATTGCGGGCCAAGTTCGGAATTACCCTCTGAGCCCTCCTTGCCGTCAGCGGGCTCAAGCTTGAGAAACTCAAACTTGAGCACCGTTCTCTTTTTCCTTTGCTTGCTCGACGAGCGGAAAACTTATACAAAAAAACCTTAATGTACAAATAATATTTTGAACCCTCCAGCATTCCCTCCTTCAAACACCCGGAAGGAGGACAACATGGACAAGTTCTACATAATCGAATACGCCCTAAATAACGAGCAGAGGTCTTTTATTATCCGAGCCAGGGGAATGGATAATGCCGAAGCTTGGCATTGGGCATGCTGTGATGCGGGAATAGGGCGAATCCCAAGATTCGGACGAGAAAGGGTTAAGCGAATCAGCAAACCGATGGCTGAACGCTATGGTGTCAAGGATGTGATGTGGCGACCTTCGGGAAGCGCCCCTTTCCAGCCCAAGCCGTACACCCCCCCTCCGCCCGAATAGAGAGCTCCCCATTTGCAAGAGTAATACACCGGGCTAACTACCGGCTGGAGGGAATGTGAGAAGAAAATCGATAGTTAAAAAGCCTGAAATCAAAACTTTATGGTTAGAAGCCACTGAGCTTAGCAACCGATTATTCAGAGAGGCTGCTGATCTGGACGACGCTGCATATCTAATACTTAGTGATGGATTGACTAGCGATGCTATCCTAAAAGAATTTCAAGCTGCAAAAGATAAAGCAAGATCTAAACATGAAGAAGCTATGAACGCCTGGAGAAATGCAAACATCAAAATAGAAAAGGCTCTTCATCCGCGGAAGTAGAACGCAATGCCGCCCCATTGTTAATAATGGGGCGATATGGTTGGCAATTGCTAGGGATAGCTACTTCGGCGCTCTTTTTGACTTTACAAATATCTCTTTCACATAAGCCTGGCACGCGGTCAAGGCGATCAATCCTTGGTCACCGTCTCCGGCGATGGCAACAGTTCGTTGAGCAGCCGCTGGGTCAAGTTCGGCTCGCGCTCGTCCACGAACCACGCCGCAGGTGCCGGCGGTGGCTGACACCCCACCGCTACCACCCGAGGCGGCGGTGTTGAGTAGGACTGACAGCCGCAAGTCAGCAGTAGCAAGCCGATCACGCAAGCGAGCTGGGTTCGATTGAGCATCGCGCAATTCCTTGTAGTGGGTTTTGTCATTCACCTGCAGGCGATCCTCCAGGGCCCGGCGGGCTTCCTGCTGAGTTTCCTGCCAGTTGATCACCGCCCTGGCGGCCTGCTCGCGATCCCGGCTGTACGACTCGGCCTGATCAGCGAGATCCTTGCCGTAGGCGTTGGCCTGCCACGTCCAGGCCAGCCAACCACCCAGGGCGAACCCCAGCACCAGGGCCAGGACCGGCAGCAGCCAGCACGGGGCCTTCACGCCAGCACCTCCAATGCACGCTCATACAGCGCCTCGCGATCCGCCAGGCCGTTGGTTCCGCCGTTGATGCGCTTGGTGATGGTGAGAAAGTCGCCCTTATCGGCCAGGGTGTTCAGGCCCGCACGCTGCCAGAACCAACCCGCCGACAGCGCGGCATAGCCTGGGTTTTCCAGTAGCTCAGGGGTGTCGAGCAATCGAGCATCGCTGAACAGCGCTTCACTGCAGGCTTCATAATTCGCCCGGCCGGTGACCTGAATCAGCCCCCTGCCCCGATACTTCTGGCCGTCACCGTCCGCTTCGGGGGGTATTACCCAGGCGCTTGGCCAGGGCGCCGGTGTCGTACTTGCTCAGGTACTGATTGCTGCCCAGTTCGCGCACGTACAGGAGCTGGCCGGACTCGTGGCCGATCTGCGCGATGAACGCCGCCATGCGCAAGCGGGTGATGATCACGTACTTGCTCATTGCGGCGTTGAGAGCAGGAACAAAAACGCCGGCTTTAGGGCCGGCGTTGGGGAGGATCTGCAGCAGCTGCTGCGCGGTAATGGTCATACGTGGTTTCTCCAGTGGTGATGGGGTTCAGAGCTGCTCGACCCTGAGCGGCTTGGTTGCTTTCTTTTTCTTGCCTTTGGCTTTCGCCTTGCCCTTCTTGCCGCCATTGCACTCAACCGTGGTGCTCCACCCGGACTGGGTGAACACCTGCTCGACCGAGTCCACCAGGTACTCGCCATCGAGGCCGACCTTGAAGCCCTGGGCATTGATCATGCGTTCAGCGAATAGATCGGTTCGGCCAGGCATCTCCAGGCGCACACCGGCGGTGCTGCGGTTGAATGCAGCCAACCGTGCCTTAGCGGCTTGCTCGGCAGCGGACTTGTTCGGATAGATGTGGCGGTCGGTGTGCACCGGCGGCAGGCCGTCCGGGGAGTCCTCGTTGCCCAAGTCGACGACCCGCAGCTTTCCGCTCTTCTTGTCCTGGTGCTTGGTCTGCACCGCCTTGTGGGTGGTTTTGTCCCCCAGGCGAAACTGATAGCGGCTCACATCGCGGCGGGTGATGGTGACGGTGCCAAGGGCCTTGCCGCTCGCGCTCTGCCCGGCCTGCCGAGGCAGCACCAGCATCCTGCCGTCGGCCACCTTGGCTGTGCAGTCGTACAGCTTGGCCAGGCGGGTGATGAAGTTGAAGTCAGATTCGTTGAGCTGGTCGACCCGGGGCACCTTGGTGGTCACCGTGCACACTGGCTGCCAGCCGTTGCGGGTTGCCACATCGCGCGCGATCTGCTGCAGCGGGACGTCTTCCCAGCTACCGCTGCGGGTGGTCTTGCCACTGCCGCGCATGTCGCTGGCCTTGCCCCGGATCTCGATAGAGTCGGGCGGCCCCGTCACCACGACCTCGTCTACCGTGTAGCGACCCAGCCGGGTCAGTGACTGGCCGGCGTAACCCATGAACACCTCGATACTGGCACCACGGCTGGGCAGCGCCACCGCGCCATCTCGGTCATCGATGCGCAGCTCAAACTCGTCCGACTCCATGCCGGGCTTGTCCGAAGTGCGTAAGGTCAGCAGCCGGTCGTTGATCAGGGCGGTGATGTTTTTACCGTCGGCAACGATTCGGAACCCTGGTTTCATTGCTCATGCTCCAGAAACAGAAAACCCCGCACATGGCGGGGTCTATGGGTGACTCTGGCAATTAGTCCCAGAGCAGCACAGAAGCATCGGTCTGGCTCGGCAGATCCGGCAGCACAATCAGCACCCCAGCCCGGAACGGCTGGGGCTCTTCGGCCAGTCCCTGGTTGGCATCCAGCACCGCTTCGACACTGCCATTGAGGTGCCCGTAATACTGGTGACACAGGGTATCGAGCAGAGCCCCGTCAGACGTTCTGCATGTCGTCGCCATAGCTCACGAACTCCAGTGAAAAGCCCTGCTTACGCGGGATGCCCCCAGCCAGCTGATGGCTCTGTTCTTCCTCGAGGAGCTCAAGCAACTGCGCAAAGCCTTCGAGACCGCTCCCATCGATGCGATCATGCCTCAGATCGTGGCTCAGTACCGCGACGCCCGCACCGCCAAGGTGAGGGCCAATCGGGAAATTGCCCTGCTCTCCCACGTGCTCACCATCGCCAGAGAATGGGGCATGACTGATTAGGCCAACCCTTGCTTTGGTGTGCGCCGCAACAAGGAAACACCGAGGGACTACTACGCGGGCGATATCGTCTGGGACGCAGTATATGCCCAGGCAGCACAGGAGCTCAGAGACGCCATGGATCTTGCGTATCTCACCGGGCAGCGACCCGCGGATGTGCTGAAGGCTGCGACCACAGACATGAGCGAAGGCTTTCTGCGGATTGGCCAGGGCAAGACCGAGAAACGCTTGCGAATTCTTCTGGAAGACGCTGGCAAACAATCAGACCTGGCGGTCTTCCTGGAGAAACTAAAGGAACGACGCGCCATGAATCGCATCAAGACCTCGGTGCTCATCACCAACGCTTCAGGCTTGCGCATGAGCCAGCAGATGCTGCGCAATCGGTGGGATGAAGCCCGGGAAAAGGCCGCTATCAAGGCAGCTGCCGATGGCGATAACGCTCTGGCAACGAGCATCCGCCAATTTCAGTTTCGTGACATACGACCAAAAGCCGCCAGCGAGATAGCCCTCAAGCATGCAAGCAGACTGCTCGGCCACTCTTCCGAGGAGATCACCAAGAAGGTCTATCGGCCCGTCGGAGAGATCGTAAAACCCACGAAATAAGGAGGGGGGGTTGCGAAACACATTCCAAGAGTTGCGGAGCAACTGACAAATTTCAGGCAAGAAAAAACCCCGTAGATCATTGATCTACGGGGTCTTTAGAGTGGAGGCCGAGGTCGGAATCGAACCGGCGTAGGCGGATTTGCAATCCGCTGCATAACCATTTTGCTACTCGGCCCCAAATGCCCAATGCCTGAAACACAACACTGGACACGTACAAACTGGAACGGCTAACGAGATCAACTTCATCTCGTAACTCTTTGATTTCTAAAGAGTTTTTCCGTTTCCTCGCTGAGGAATGGTCGCAATTATGGACGTGTTTTCCATTCCTGGCAACTCCTATTCGAGATTTTTTCTGCCGGGCTGTTTCTACAGATTTCCGGGCTGAGCCAATCCGTCGGGCGAACAGCCTGGTGTTCGCCAACGAGGCGGGATGATTGCACAAACCCATCCAGATAGCTGCCCCCTTCTGTGTTTGCCCACCTACCCGATCGGGTTATGGCGTGGGCCGAGGCACTCGCGGACAGTTACGCCAACGGCTCGACCCGGGCTCCTTCCATCACGTTCAAGGCGGAATTGAAGTATGCGTACAGCTTTCCCTGCGATGTTTGGCGTGGTTCTGGCACTGACGGCGGCTTGGGCCCAGGCCGGTGAGCCTGGAGACAAGACCCTGCGTTTGTACAACTGGTCGGACTATATCGGCGAGAACACCCTCGCCGGGTTCGAGAAGGCCACCGGGATCAAGGTGATCTACGACACCTTCGATTCCTATGAAACCGTCCAGGGCAAGCTGCTGCCGGGGCGCTCCGGCTACGACCTGGTGGTGCTCAACGCGGCCCTGGTACCGCCCTTGATCAAGGCGCGGGTGTTCCAGCCGCTGAACAAGGCCTTGCTGCCCAGTTGGCAGAATCTCGACCCGCAGGTGCTCAAGAGCCTGGAAAGCTACGACCCGGGTGTGCAGTACTCGGCGCCCTACACCTGGGGCAGCAATGGCGTGACCTATAACGTCGACAAGGTCCGCGAGCGCATGCCGGACGCGCCCATCGGTTCTCTGGCCATGCTCTTCGATCCCAAGGTGGTGTCGCGCTTCGCCGATTGCGGGGTGACACTGCAGGATTCGCCCACCGACATTCTGCCGCTGGTGCTGGCTTACCTGGGACGCAATCCCAACAGCGCCGCCCCCGATGATTTGAAAGCGGCGCAGGATGCCTTGATGGCGGTGCGCCCCTATATCCGCAAGTTCGACTCCACCAGCTACCTCAATGGCCTGGCCAATGGCGACCTGTGCGTCAGCGCCACCTGGTCCGGCGACTACGCCACGGCCCAGGCCAGGGCCAACGAGGCCGGGGCACCGGTCAAGCTCGACTATTTCATTCCCAGGGAAGGCTCGCTGATCTGGTTCGACGATTTCTATATCCCCGCCGACGCGCCGAACGTGGCCAGCGCCCATGCCTTTATCCAGTACCTGCTGCAACCTAAGGTCATGGCCGAGGTCAGCGACTACATCCGCTACGCCAACGCCAATCTCAAGTCCACGCCACTGTTGAGCGCCGAGGTGCGGGACAACCCGGCGATCTACCCCGATGCCCAGACCCGCGAGCGGCTGTTCACCCAGAAGATCCAGACGCCCGCCAGCACCCGGCTGATCACCCGTACCTGGAACATGGTGAAGATCGGCAAGTGAGCCCCCCGCCCCCACAGACTTTCCACCCCATATTGCTACCCGAGGTGAAGCCCATGGCTATCCAACCCAACGCCTTCTTCCAGCAGTTCGACGATTCGAAACTGGTGGCCGCCGACAAGGCGCACTACATGCACGGCTTCCATATGTTCGACGAACACCGCGAGCAGGGGTCGTTGAATATCGCTGCCGGCGACGGCGCCTACATCTATGACACCGCCGGCACCCGCTACCTGGATGCCGTAGGCGGCATGTGGTGCACCAACATCGGCCTGGGCCGCGAGGAAATGGCCGAGGCCATCGCCGACCAGGTGCGGCAACTGGCCTACTCCAACCCGTTCTGCGACATGGCCAATGTCAGCGCCATCGAGCTTTGCCAAAAGCTGGCAAGCCTGGCCCCAGGGGACCTGAACCACGTGTTCCTGACCACCGGCGGCTCCACCGCGGTGGACACCGCCTACCGCCTGGTGCAGTTCTATCAGAACAGTCGCGGCAAGCATGAGAAGAAGCACGTGATCTCGCGGCACAACGCGTACCACGGCTCCACCTTCCTGACCATGTCCATCGGTAACAAGGCCGCTGACCGCGCGCCTGAATTCGACTTCATGAGCGACCTGTTTCACCACATCTCCTGCCCCAACTACTACCGGGCGCCGGCCGGCATGAGTGAAGCGGACTTCCTCGAGTTCCTGGTAGCGGAATTCGAAGACAAGATCCTCACCCTGGGCCCGGACAAGGTGGCGGCGTTCTTCGCCGAACCCATCATGGGCTCCGGTGGGGTAATCATTCCGCCCGAGGGTTATCACCGGCGGATGTGGGAAATCTGCCAGCGCTACGACCTGCTGTATGTCGCCGACGAAGTGGTGACCTCCTTCGGCCGACTAGGTGCTTTCTTCGCCTCCGAGGAAGTGTTCGGCATGCAGCCGGACATCATCACCACTGCCAAGGGCCTGACCTCGGGCTACCTGCCCCTGGGCGCGTGCATTTTCTCCGAGCGCATCTGGCAGGTCATCGGCGAGCCGGGCAAGGGTCGCTGCTTCACCCACGGTTTCACCTACAGCGGGCACCCGGTGAGTTGCGTCGCGGCGTTGAAGAACATCGAGATCATCGAGCGGGAAAACCTGCTGGCCCACGTCGAAGAGGTCGGCCTCTATATGGAGCAGCGCCTGCAGACCCTGGCCAAACTGCCCCTGGTGGGCAGCGTGCGCTGCAAGCGGCTGATGGCCTGCGTCGAATTCGTCGCCGACAAGCGCACCAAGGCGCTGCTGCCCGACGGGCTGAACATCGCCGAGCGCATCCATCTGCGGGCCCAGGCCAAAGGCTTGTTGGTGCGCCCCATCGGCCATCTCAATGTGATGTCGCCCCCCTTGATCATCACTCGCCAGCAGATCGACGAAATAGTCGCCACCTTGCGCGACTGCGTCCTCGAAGCCGCCGCCGAACTGCGCCAGAACGGCCAGTACCTGGGCCAATGACCCCTAGCCGCTGGCAGCGCGAATATCGGCCCGGGGTCTTACCGGGCCTGCGCCCGACCGTTAGACTGCCGGGCATGAGCGCACCAGCAAACACTTCTACCGCCCCCCTCAGCCTCCCTGCCCTGCAGGCCTGGCACGCCTGCCTGGCCCAGGCCTTCGGCAGCGTGGACGATGGCACTTTCCTGCAGCACCTGGCGACGGCGCTGAACGCCCTGACGCCCATCGAATCGATGATGATCAGCCTGGAACGCAAGGGCCTGCCACCGCAATTGCTGCATGAACGGGGCATAGTCGGCGCCTACCGCGACGAAATCATCAACCGCTACTTTTCCCGCGGTTATCTGCTGGATCCGTTCTGCCTGGCGGTGGAAAACGGCCTGGCCGAAGGTTTCTATCACCTGTCGGAAATCGCCCCGGACGACTTCTTCAGCAGCGAGTACTACAAGACCTACTACCTCAAGACCGGGGGCGCGGAAGACAGTTACTACATCGTCGACCTCGATCCCCAGAGCAAGATTTCCCTGTGCATGTTCCAGGGCCTGAGCGGTGAGCGCTTCGCCAGCGAACCCCTGGCGCTGCTGCGGGCGGTGGAACCGCTGGTGCGCGAGCTGATCCGCCGTTTCGGCGGTAGCGGCCTGCAACCGCTGTTGCGCCAGGCCAGTCAGGACGCGCTGCCCGCCCCGGCACCGGCCAACTTCAACCAGCAGATCGAAGCGGCGTTCATGAGCTTTGGCCAGCCACTGCTGACGGTTCGCGAGCGCGAAATTGCCCACCTGATCCTGCGGGGGCACTCGGTAAAATCCACGGCCAAGGTGCTGGAGATTTCCCCGGAAACCGTGCGCATGCACCGCAAGAACCTCTACACCAAGCTAACCATCAACTCCCAGGCCGAGCTGTTCGCGCTATTCATCGACTGGCTGACCCAGCCCGCACCCACCAGCCAAAGCCCCCTGTAGGAGCGAGCGTGCTCGCGATGCACTCAAAAACGCCGCGGTCACTGAGTGAACGCGGCGTTTTCGTTGACGATCTTCGCGAGCAAGCTCGCTCCTACGGCCTTTCCATCAGCGAGCGGCCCAGGCGTTGAAACGCTGCTCCAGCTCCTCGCCATGATCGACCCAGAACCCCGCGTCCACTGCCCTGGCGCCCTTCAAATTGGCCTCGAAGGTCGGCAGTTGCCGCTGCACCGCCTCAGGCAGCAACGGCAGCGCCTGACGATGCACCGGCCCGTAGGGGATGTTTTCAGAGAACACTTTCTGCGCCTGGGGCTGGCTGGCGAACAGAATGAAGGCTTCGGCCAGGGCCTTGTTCGGCGAGCCCTTGACCACCGCCCAGTACTCCGGGTCGTACAGGCTCTGGGGCCAGAGGATACTCAGCTGCATGCCCTCCTTCTGGGCCATGGCAATGCGCCCGTTGTAGGCTGCGCTCATCACCACGTCACCGGCCACCAGCCACTGCGGCGGCTGAGCCCCGGCTTCCCACCACTGGATGTAGGGCTTGATCTGGTCGAGCTTGGCAAAGGCCCGGGTCACGCCCTCGGGGGTGTTGAGCACCTGATACAACTGGGCAGGCGCCACACCGTCGGCCAGCAAGGCAATTTCCAGGGTGTACTTGGCGCTCTTGCGCAAGCCGCGCTTGCCGGGGAAGTCCTTGAGGTTCCAGAAATCCGCCCAGGACTGCGGCGCCTTCGCCAGCTTCTGCGGGGCAAAGGCCATGACCATCGACCACACATAAGTGGCGACCCCGCATTCGGTCAACGTGCCGGGCACGTACTGCGCCGGGTCCCCGAAACGGGCCAGGTCCAGGGGTTCGAACAGGCCCTCGTCACAGCCACGCAGCAGCTCCGGGCTCTCCACTTCGACCACATCCCAGCTGGTCTTGCCGACATCGACCATGGCCTTGATCTTCGACAGCTCGCCATTGTATTCGCCGGCCACTACCCGGGCCGCCCCGCTCTGGTTGAAGGGCTGGAAGTAGGCCTGCTCCTGAGCCTGTTTGGTGGCTCCGCCAAAGGAAATGACCGTGAGGTTCTGCGGCTGGGCGTAAGCCCCGGTGCACAGCAAGACCCACGACAACGCAACGCCGCAACGCAAGGTGTTGGACATGAAACCCATCCTCAAGAAAGCCGGCTCGCCCGCACGAACCCGCACAACAAGAGCCTGGAAGCGACCGTATGCAACGGGCGGTACAGCACCAGGCACTACGAGTCTTGGTCAGCGGCGCAAGGGCTCGCGCGGCGCAGGCCGCGTAGCCGGATCATCACCGTTGCGGGCTCTGCGGCCCTGATCGTTTGGTGTAGTGGCGACCCGACCGGAGCAACCGGCCGTGGTCATGCGCGAATGGCAGTTCATCGCTTGCTCCCTGTTGTTTTTGTAGGAAGAACAAATCGATCGGCAGTGCATCGCAGGAGCGCCCGTGGCAGTCGGGCAGGCGGATGCAGGGGTTCATTGTTTCCATAACCCGGGGCGTTGCGAAACGAGGTTTTTGTGAGGCACAGGCAAGGGAAAAGCTGCCTAGAGGACAGCCGGGGTAAAAAAGCCGCAATCGGGCCGGCCGGTTCAGCGCCAGGTGAGGCTAGAATCAGTTCCTTTCTCCCCCGCGACCCGACGAGATCCGTTCATGAGCTTCGATTTCGATACCCTGCACCCCCGTCATGGCACCGGCAGCACCAAATGGAGCCGCTACCCCGAGGATGTCCTGCCGATGTGGGTGGCGGACATGGATTTCGCCGTGGCCGATGGCATCCTCCAGGCCCTGCGCCAGCGCCTGGAGCACCCGCTGCTGGGCTATAGCGTGGCCCGGGACGAATTGCGCGAGGCGGTGGTCGCCGACCTGTGGGACAAATACGCCTGGCGCGTCAGGCCCGACGAGCTGATTTTCCTCCCCGGGGTCGAGCCCGGGTTCAACATGGCCCTGCACGCCTTCGTCCAGCCGCAGCAGAAGGTGGTGCTGCAAACCCCCAACTATCGCCCCCTGCGCCTGGCCCCGGGCAACTGGGGCCTGGACAAGGTCGAAGTGCCGTTCCAGCTCACCGTCGACGGCACCTACGACACCCCCATGGATGCCCTGCGCCAGGCCTTGCAAGGCGCCGGCGCGATGCTCCTGAGCAACCCGCACAACCCCCTGGGCAAGGTCTTCCCCCGGGACGAACTGCTGGCGGTGGCCACTGCCTGCCTGGACCAGGGCGCGTTGATCATTTCCGACGAGATCCATGCCGAGTTGTGCTTCGACGGCCGCCGGCACATCCCCACCGCCTCCCTGAGCCCGGAAATCGCCCGGCGTACCATCACCCTGATGTCGGCCAGCAAGGCCTACAACATCGCCGGGATGAAGACCTGCTTCGCCATCATCCAGGACCCTGCCACCCGCCTGGCCTTCAACAATGCCCGCGCCGGCATGGTAGACAGCGTCAGCCCCCTGGGCCTGGAAGCCACCCTGGCCGCCCTGACCCACGGCGGCCCCTGGCTCCAGGCCCTGCTGGGCTACCTGCAGGCCAACCGCGACTACCTGCTGCACGCGGTGCAGACCCGCCTGCCCGGCATCCGCATGCACGCGCCCCAGGGCACCTACCTGGCCTGGCTCGACTGCAGCGCCCTGGGCCTCGACGACCCCCACGCCTTCTTCCTCGAGCAAGCCAAGGTCGGCCTCAGCGCCGGCCTGGAATTCGGAGACGACTGCGGGCAGTTCGTGCGCCTGAATTTCGGCTGCCCGCGGGCCTTGCTGGAAGACGGCATCCAGCGCCTGCAGGACAGCCTGCAACGGCGCTGATTCTGCAACCCCCACTTCGTCCCCGACACCGCAGCCGCCAGATCCCCCCTGGCGCTGCGGCCCGCCCCCCAGCCTCGCCCCGCAACTGCCCACCGGCCCTTCGGCGCGCCGCGCCTTGACGCGCGAACAATGGATCCATAAATCCCCTTCACTGGATCCAAAACCCCTATAGCAACCGATTATCGAACACTAAATCAGCATATTTGTTTGACACCCCCAGAGCACCAACCATTTAATGGATCCATTAAATAAAAACAACAAACGCCTGGAGAGACGTCATGTACCCCAAGAATGCCTGGTACGTTGCCTGCACCCCCGATGAATTGCAGGGCAAGCCCCTGGGCCGGCAGATCTGCGGCGAACACATGGTGTTCTACCGCGCCCATGAAGGTCGGGTAACCGCCGTCGAGGATTTCTGCCCCCATCGCGGCGCGCCGCTGTCCCTGGGCTATGTCGAGAACGGCAACCTGGTATGCGGCTATCACGGCCTGGTGATGGGCTGCGACGGCAAGACCGTGGAAATGCCCGGCCAGCGGGTGCGCGGCTTCCCCTGCAACAAGACCTTCGCCGCGGTGGAGCGCTACGGTTTCATCTGGGTCTGGCCCGGCGACCAGGCCCTGGCCGACCCGGCGCTGATCCATCACCTGGAATGGGCCGACAACGATCAATGGGCCTATGGCGGCGGGTTGTTCCACATCCAGTGCGACTACCGGCTGATGATCGACAACCTGATGGACCTGACCCACGAAACCTACGTGCATGCCTCCAGCATCGGCCAGAAGGAAATCGACGAGGCGCCACCGCAGACCACGGTAGACGGCGATCAGGTGGTCACCGCCCGGCACATGCACAAGGTCATGCCGCCGCCCTTCTGGCGCATGGCCCTGCGCGGCAACCAACTGGCCGACGACGTGCCGGTGGACCGCTGGCAGATCTGCCGCTTCAGCCCGCCCAGCCATGTGCTGATCGAAGTCGGCGTGGCCCATGCCGGCCACGGTGGCTACGACGCCCCTGCGCAGTACAAGGCGTCGAGCATCGTGGTGGATTTCATCACCCCCGAAAGCGACACCTCGATCTGGTACTTCTGGGGCATGGCGCGCAACTTCAACCCCCAGGACCCGGCGCTCACCGAGAGCATCCGCGAAGGCCAGGGCAAGATCTTCAGCGAGGACCTGGAGATGCTTGAGCGCCAGCAGCAGAACCTTCTCGCCCAGCCCCAGCGCAACCTGCTCAAGCTCAATATCGACGCCGGCGGCGTGCAGTCGCGCCGGGTCCTGGAGCGGCTGATCGCCCAGGAGCGCGAGCCCCGGGAACCCTTGATCGCCACAAGCCGTTAACCCCCCGAACCCGACAGGCTGGCGGCCCGGATGCGGCCACCGGCGAGGACCGATGATG
This sequence comes from Pseudomonas sp. GW823-FHT02C05, assembly GCF_058797595.1. Classification (NCBI taxonomy): domain Bacteria; kingdom Pseudomonadati; phylum Pseudomonadota; class Gammaproteobacteria; order Pseudomonadales; family Pseudomonadaceae; genus Pseudomonas; species Pseudomonas sp. GW823-FHT02C05. Next base: position 1,670,214 of record NZ_JBXAJU010000001.1, read on the forward strand.
ATCGACGTACTGGTGGCCGCGCGCCACGATGAAGCCCTGGACATCTGCAGCTTCGAACTGGCCGCGGCCGACGCAAGCCCCCTGCCCGCCTTCAGCGCCGGCGCCCATATCGACGTGCATCTGGCCAACGGCCTGGTGCGCCAATACTCCCTGTGCAACCACCCCGCAGAGCGCCACCGCTACCTGATCGGCGTGCTCAAGGACCCTGCCTCCCGCGGTGGCTCCAGCAGCCTGCACCAGCAACTGGAGGTAGGCACGCGCCTGCGCATCAGCGAGCCACGCAACCTCTTTGCCCTGAAGCACGCAGCACGGCGCAGCCTGCTGTTCGCCGGGGGCATCGGTATTACCCCGCTCCTCAGCATGGCCGAACAGCTGGCCCACAGCGGCGCGGATTTCCAGCTGCACTACTGCGCTCGTTCCGCCCAGCGTGCGGCCTTCGTCCAGCGCTTGCAGGCCTCGCCCTTTGCCGAGCGGGTGAGCCTGCATTTCGACGAACAACCGGACACCGCCCTGGATATCGCCCAGGCCCTGGCCGGGCCCCGGGACGACGTGCACCTGTATGTCTGCGGCCCCGGTGGCTTCATGCAACACGTGCTGGACAACGCCCGGGCCCAGGGCTGGAAGGAGCAATGCCTGCACCGCGAATATTTCAGCGCTGCGCCCATCGACCACAGCGCCGACGCCAGCTTTGCGGTGAAGCTGGCCAGCAGCGGCCAGGTGTTCCAGGTACCGGCCGATCGCAGCGTGGTCCAGGTGCTGCAGGACCAGGGCATCGAAGTGCCGATTTCCTGCGAGCAAGGGATCTGCGGCACCTGCCTGACCCGGGTGCTGGAAGGGGTACCGGAGCACCGCGACCTGTTCCTCACCGAGGACGAGCAGGCGCGCAACGATCAGTTCACGCCCTGCTGTTCCCGGGCCAGGAGCCCGCTGCTGGTGCTGGATCTGTAGAGCCTCACTGCGGGCGCAGGATCAGCCTCATGCGCTCGTCGGCCACGGCCGAGCCGAAGATCTCGGCATAGCGCAAAGTGGCGTTGGCATGCTCGCGCATCAGGGCCTCGGCCCGCGCACCCTGGCCATTGACCAGGGCATCGAATATCGAGTGATGCTGCATGTGGGCATAGTTGAAGCGCCGGTATTCCCGGGCCATGTCCTGGCGGTCTACTGCCAGGGCGGTGACCGAGGCGAACGGCAGGTGGTCGTTGCGCGCCAGGGCATCGGCGATCGCCGGGTTGCCGCTGCCCGCCACGATCACCTGGTGAAAACGCATGTTGAGGTCGTGATAGAGCTCCAGGTCCTCTTCGTTGACATAGCCCTTGTCGAACAGCGCATCGCCCTCGACCAGGCAGCGTTCGAGAATCGCCCGGCCCTCGGCCGACAGCCCGCGCTCGGCGGTCTGGCGCGCCGCCAGGCCTTCCAGCACCCCGCGCACCTCCACCGCCCCGGCGATGTCTTCGGCGCTTACCGAACGCACCTGAAACCCGCGACCGCCGAACCGCACCAGCAGGCCTTCCTGCTCCAGGGTGCGAAAGGCCATGCGCACCGGCATGCGTGACACCCCGAACAGCTCGGCGGTGGGCACTTCCATCAAGCGCTCGCCTGCCGCCAACTCGCCCGAGGCGATCATCTTGCGCAGCGCGACCAGCACCGTTTGACCGGGTTTGCTCATCCGGGCAGCTTCCTGAAAACGTGGGCGGCCATAGTAACGCAAGCCCCCCCGCAACACGCACCCCGAGATTGCCGTTGCCATACGAAGCAGCACGAAACAGCGGCTACCTTGTAGCCGCTGCCGAGCCTCGGCGAGGCTGCGCAAAGGTCCGCAGGACCTTGCCTGGCGATCTGCCGCCGGACCTCCAGCTCCCGTGGAATCGCTGCGTCTGCTGCGTCGGAATGCCGCCCAAACCGCTCGCAGCCTTCGGCAGCGGCTACAGGGTTTTCAGAGCGACAGCGGGTAGCTGACAATCAGCCGGGTCTGGTCGAAGTCGCTGTTGAAGCTGCGTCGGTTGGTGGCGTTGTTCAGCCGCAGGCTGAGGTTCTTCAAGGTGCCGCTCTGCAGGGTGTAGCCGATCTCGGTATCGCGCTCCCACTCATGGCCGTCATTGCCAACCTTGGTGGTGGCGCTGTCGCCACGACCGTAGCGCACCATGGCCAGCAGCCCGGGAATCCCCGAGGCGGCGAAGTCATAGTCATAACGCACCTGCCACGAACGCTCGCCGGCGTTGCTGAAGTTGCCGTTGAACATGTCGTTGCCCAGGGTCCGGCCGCTGCTGCCGTAGACCGACATCCAGGGGCTGTCGCCGCTGACTTTCTGCAACCCCAGGTACAGCGTGTGCCCGGCCCGGGAGGCGGAGAACAGGCCATAGGCGGTGTGGCTGTCGACCCGGCCGATACGCGCGCTGCCATCGTCGCGGTCGATGAAGTAGCCCAGGTTCGCCCCCAGGGTCCAGTCCCCCAGCGGTTGCTTGTGCAGCAGGTTGAAGTAGCTCTGGCGGTAAATGTCTTCCAGCTGCGAATGCCAGACCCCGAGCAAGGTGCGCTGCTGGTTGAAGCGGTATTCGGCACCGGCGTAGTTGAAGCCGTCGGACTTGACCCCGGGCGCGGCCCAGGCCGAAAGATCCTGCATGTCCGAGGAGTTGCGCAGGCTGACGGCACGGTACTGCCCGGCCTGCAGCCCCAGGCCGCTGATCTCTCGGGAGACCAGCATGGCCCCGCGGAAGGTTTGCGGCAGCAAGCGGCCGTCGTCATAACGCAGCAGTGGAATGTCCGGCAGTAGCTCGCCGACCTTGAACTCGGTGGCGGAAATCCGCGCCTTGAGGGCCGCTCCGGCGCGACCGAAATTGTCCACGGCGCGCCCGTCGTCGTGCACCGGCAGCAACTCCGAACCGCTAGTCTCGCGACTGCTGTCGAGCTTGAGGCCGAACAGGCCGATGGCGTCCAGGCCAAAGCCCACGGTGCCCGGGGTGTAGCCGGAGCTGAACTTGAGGATAAAGCCCTGGGCCCACTCCTCGACCTGGCCCTTGGGCGCGTCATGGTCACGAAAATCCCGGTTGAAGTAGTAGTTGCGCAGCAGCAGGTCGGTCTTGCTCCCTTCGAAAAAACCGCTGTCGTCGGCGGCCCAGGCGGGCACGCACAGGCCCACGGACAAGCAAGCCCCCACCAGGGAACGGCACTGCATCGGATGACGGGTGTTCATTATTATTGTTCTCCGCTTTTCATAGGCGCAGCCGTGCCCGACAGGCCGACAAGGGCCCGCGCGCTCACGGATGCTCAAAAGCCCGGCCAGGGCGGCCGGGCGTTATTCAAAGGTGCCGGGTCAGAAGGGATACTGACGCGGCCGGTGCTGCAGGCTGATCCAGTGGTCCCGGGTGAATTCATCGATCGCCCAGTCGCCGTTGAAGCGCCCAAGGCCTGAGTTCTTCTCGCCACCGAAGGGCGCGTTGGCCTCGTCGTTCACCGGCACATCGTTGATGTGGGTCATACCGGCGCGCACCTGCCGGGCGAAGTTCACCCCGCGCTCCAGGTTGCCGGTGAACACCGCGCTGGCCAGGCCGAATTCGCTGTCGTTGGCCAGCTCCAGGGCATGGGCTTCGTCCCGGGCGCGCAGCAGCCCCACCAGCGGGCCGAAGATTTCATTGCGCGCCAGGTCCATGTCGGCACGCACTTCGCCGTACACATGGGGCGCCAGCAGGTTGCCGTTCTGCCCGCCCTCGTACAGTGGCTCGGCGCCCTGCTCGCGGGCCAGGGCGATCTTGTCCTGCAGGCCCTGCAACTGGCGGGCGTTGATCACCGGGCCGATCACTGTGTCCAGCGATTGCGGATCACCCACCTTGAGCTGCTTGACCCGGGCCACGAAGCGCTGGGCGAAGGCGTCATAGAGGCGCTCGTCGACGATGATGCGGTTGATCGCCATGCAGATCTGCCCCTGGTGCAGGAACTTGCCGAACACCGCGGCGTTCACCGCCTGTTCCAGGTCGGCATCGTCCAGTACCACGAACGGGCTGTTGCCCCCCAATTCAAGCGCCACGTGCTTGAGGTGCTCGCCGCCACTGGCGATGCGGCCGATGCCGCGCCCCACCGGGGTCGAGCCGGTGAAGGTGATCAGCGCCGGCACCGGGTGCTCGACAAAGGCATCGCCGATCTCGCTACCGGCCCCCACCACCACGCTGAACACCCCGGCGGGCAGGCCCGCTTCCTCGAAGATCCTGGCCAGCAGCAGGCCGCCGCACACCGGCGTATCGCTGGCCGGCTTGACCACCACCGCGTTGCCCAGGGCCAGGGCCGGGGCGATGGAGCGCTGGGTCAGGTGCAGCGGGAAGTTCCACGGGCTGATCACTCCGACCACCCCCAGGGCGCTGCGGTACACCCGGCTTTCCTTGCCCGGCACATCGGATTCGACAATCCGCCCGTGGACCCGCGCCGGGAAGGACGCCGCCTCCAGGGTGATGGCCCGCGCCGCGCCCCACTCGGCCAGGGCCTTGATCCGCGTGCTGCCGGATTCGCGAATGATCCAGTCGACAATTTCCTCCTGGCGCCGGTCGAAGATCGCCACCGCCTGGTGCAGCACCGCCGCGCGCTGGGACGGGCCCAGGGCCGCCCATTGCGGCTGCACCTGGGCGGCCTTGGCGTAGGCCGCGTCCAGGTCGCTGCGGTTGGCCTGGGCCAGTTCCAGCAGCTGTGCACCGTCGAATGGATTGCTCACCACCAGGGTCTTGCCGGAGGCGCCGGCGCGCCACTGTCCGGCGATGGGTTGCAGGTGCAGATCGCGATAGACCGCGTTGGAATCACTCATGGAAAATCTCCTCATGGAACAGCATTCATAAACCGATGTGTCACACAAAAGCCGGCGTATGCAGGAGCTGGCTTGCCAGCGAAGGCGCCCGCCAGCGCCACACAAGCCCCAAGGCCCTCTTCGCCGGCAAGCCGGCTCCTACGAGGCGGCGCGTTTTTCGATCAGGCGCAGCAGGCCCAGCAGGGTTTCGGTGTGGGGCACAGGCACCCCCGCCTGCCGCGCCCGTTCCAGCACCTGGCCATTGATGGAGCCGATCTCCGTGGGCCGCCCTGCCAGCACGTCCTGCAACATCGAAGGCTTGTGGGTGCGGTGATGGGCAATGGCGAACGCCACACTGTCCAGGCAGCCCTGGGCATCCAGTTCTATTCCCTGGGACCTGGCCACCGCCACCACCTCCAGCACAATGGACCGGGCCAGGGCCACGCCCTCCGGCGCTGCGTCCAGCTGGCCCACGGTGCAGCCGGTGGCGGCGCACAGGCTGTTCAAGGCGGCGTTGAAGGCCACCTTCTCCCAGATAGAGGTCCAGACCTGCGGGTCCACCGCACAGTTCAGCCCGGCAGCGTCCAGCACCGCCGCCACCTCCTGGCTGGCGTTGCGCTCGCGGCTGCCTGGGGCCAGCACCCGCACCATGCCCTGGCCGTGGGAATGCACCTGCCCCGGCCCGACCATGTCGGCGGGCCAGTTGGTCATGCCGATCAGCACCTGCTGCGGGGCCACATGCCGGGACAGCGCCTCGGCATTGCCCAGGCCGTTCTGCAGGGTCAGTACGAGGGTGTGGCCGGCGATATGCCCGGCGACACTGCGCAAGGCACTGTCGGTGTGCAAGGTCTTGGTGAAGACCAGCAACAGGTCGGGGTGCCCCGTGGCCTGCTCCGGACGGCAGGCGTGCAGGCCGGTAATGCGCCGCTCGCCGCTGTCGGTGGCCAGCAGCAGGCCGTCGCTGCGGATCGCCGCAAGGTGCCCGTCGTTGATGTCCAGCAGGGTTACCTGCTGGCCGCTTTGCGCCAGCAGGCCGCCAAACAGCGAACCCATGGCGCCCGCGCCAAGAATGGTGATGTTCATCGAACCTCCTGTTTGAGTGGCCGGTTCACGCACCGGGCCGCGTTCATGACTGGCCCGGCAGGCGCCGGGGAATGTGCCGGCCCACGATCAGCAGCGCCAGCAGCGCCATGACCATCACCGACCCCAGCAGCGTGAGGTAGCCGTTGGCGCCGCCCTGGGTAATCACCAGGGCTCCGGCGAAGGCACTGAGGATCGCCCCCAGGCGCCCAAAGGCCAGGGCCGATGCGGTGCCGGTGGCGCGCACACTGGTGGGGTAGATAAAGGCGCACAGGGCAAACATGGTGGACTGCACGGCGTTGACGAACAGGCCGTGCACGCCGAAGCCGAAGATCAGCAGCCCGGTGTCCTGGTGGATGTCCACCACCTGCAACAGGAAGGCGCTGGCCGCGCCGCCGGCGCAGCAGATCAGCAGCGGCCAGAACGAACCCCAGCGAGTGATGGCCACCGCGCACACCAGTGCCCCGATCACCCCGCCCAGGTTGTAGGCGGTCAGCCCGGAACCGGCCACCGACAGCTCCAGGCCTTCGGACAGCAGCATGGTGGGCAGCCAGCTGAAGGCGCTGTAGACCGCGGTCAGGCACATGAAGAACGCGACCCAGAGGGCCAGGGTGTCACGCCCGTAGCCCAGGGCGAACAAGGCGCGGAAACCACCCTGCTTCTCGCTCTTCTGCTCCAGGGCATCGGTGTAGACCACCCCCGCCGCCATCGGCCGGCCCATGCGCCCGAGCAAGGTGCCCAGCTCGTTCCAGCGCTGGGGCCGGCGCGCCAGAAAGCGCGGCGACTCCGGCAGCGTCGCCAGCAAGGCAAAGCCCAGGACGATGGGCAGGCTGCCGCCGATGAAAAACAGGGTGCGCCAGCCGTACAGCGGCAACACATGGGAGGCGAACAACCCCGCCAGCATCCCGCCCAGGGGCACGCAGACAATGGTGGCCGTCACCGCCAGGGTACGCCGCCGCGCCGGGGTGAACTCGGCCGTCACCGTGGTAGCGCTGGGCAGCGCGCCACCGATGCCCAGCCCGGCGATAAAACGCAGGGCCGCCACCGCCAGCGCATTGGGCGCCAGGCCAATGGCGCAAGTGGCCGCACCGAACACGAAGACACTGGCAATGATCGCCATGCGCCGGCCGAACCGGTCGGCAAACAGACCGGCACAGGCACTGCCGATGCCCATGCCGATCAGCCCGGCCGCCACCGCCGGAGCGAACGCCTCGCGGGTGATGCCCCACTCCTTGATCATCAGCGGAATGGCAAAGCCGATCAGTTGGCCGTCGAAGCCGTCCATGACGATAGACAGCGCCGCCAGCAACACCACCAGCTTCTGCATGCCGGTGAAGGGGCCATGGTCGAGCAAGGTGCCGATGTCGGCGTGGGTGGAACCGGAACGCGCCGGCTGGGGCGCGTCATCTATCACAGCAGTGACCGAAGTCGTGTTCATAACCACCTCTTTTTATTCTTCTGGTGAGTCCGCAGGTTGCGGTTGGCAAGGCCGGGCTCGCGCCCGGCGACAAGGCAGCCCTCAGGGTTCGATGGTCAGGGTCGGCACCTCGATCAGTACCGGGCGGTCGCCCGCCAGGGCCTCACTCAGGGCCTGGGCGAACGCCTCGCGGGTGTTGGCCTGCACCGAGTGCACGCCATAGCCGCGGCCGATGGCGCAGAAGTCCAGGCCGGGCACGTCCAGGCCCGGGGCGTCGCTGACCTGCAGCACACCGGCGAACCAGCGCAGGGCGCCATAGGTGCCGTTCTTGAGGATGATGAACACCACCGGGATCTGGTACTGGGCGGCCGTCCACAGCGCGGTGATACCGTAGTTGGCCGAGCCGTCGCCAATGACCCCGATCACCCGCCGCTCCGGCCGGGCCAGTTGCACCCCCACCGCCGCTGGCAGGCCGAAGCCCAGGCCACCGGCGGCCGGGAAGTAGTAGCTGCCGGGTTCGCGCATTTCCACCCGCTGCCAGAAGGCGCCTACGGTGGAGGTGGACTCCTTGACGTAGATCGCATCCTTGGGCGCCAGCTCATCGATCACGTCGAACACGGTTTCCGGGCGCAGCAGGCCGCCCAGCTCCTCGACCGGAGCAGCCGGCGGCAAGGCCCGGGGCTGCGGCCGGTCGCAATCCGGCAGCGCCCAGACCAGGGCCTGCAGGGTCTCGGCGATGTCCCCCACCAGCGCATCGCCCATGGGCGCACGCGCCGCTTCGCTGGGGTCGCAGGTGATGTGCAGCAGCTCGGTGCCCGCGGGCAGGTAGTCCCCCGGGGCGAACTGGTGATAGCGGAATACCGGGGCCCCCACCACCAGGATCAGGTCATGGTCCGCCAGGCAGCGGCTGATGCCGGCAATGGCTGCCGGCAGCACCCCGCGAAAGCTCGGGTGACGGGTGGGAAACGGGCAGCGCGAAGCGGACGGCGCGACCCAGGCCGGCATACGCAGTTTCTCCGCCAGTTGCACGGCCAGGTGGTTGCTCTGGCTGCCATCCACATCCGGCCCCAGCACCAGCACCGGGTTGCGCGCTGCCGCCAGGCGCTGCACCAGCGAACGCAATTGCGCCGCCGAGGGCAGCCCGGCAGTGGCCACCTGGCGCCGGGCCAGATGCTCGACCCCGGCCGGCGCCGGGCGGGCCCAGTCGTCGTAGGGAATGGACAGGTACACCGGGCCCTTGGGCGCCTGGTTGGCCATGTGGATCGCCTGGCTCAGGGCCCGCGGCACGTCCTCGGCGCAGGCCGGCTCGGCGCTCCACTTGACCAGGGGCTTGGGCAGCTGCGGTGCATCGACGTTGGCCAGCATCGCCTCGACGCCGATCATCGAGCGCACCTGCTGGCCGGCGGTGATCACCAGCGGGCTGTGGGAGTACCAGGCATTGGTCAGGGCGCCCATGCCATTGCCGGTGCCGGCCGCGGCGTGCAGGTTGACGAAGGCCGGCTGGCCGCTGGCCAGGGCGAAGCCGTCGGCCATGCCCACCACCGCGCCTTCATGCAGGCCGAGGATGTAGCGGAAGTCTTCGGGGAAGCCCTTGAGAAAGGGCAGCTCGTTGGAACCCGGGTTGCCGAACACGGTGGTCAGGCCTTGTTGCCGCAGGATGTCGTAGGAGGCGCTATGGACGGTTTTCATATGGACCTTTGCCGCTGCTTTTTAGAATTTGAGTTACTCTTGCAGCCGCCACGAAATTGATCAAATCGATACTATCTCTATTAAAAATAAGACCCGTCTATATCCATGAGGCAGCATGAGCCACATCGATCTGAACCTGATCCGCACCTTCGTCACCCTCTACGAAGCCCGCAGCGTGACCCTGGCCGCCGAGCGCCTGTTCGTCACCCAGCCCTCGGTCAGCTACGGCCTGGCGCGGCTGCGCGAGCTGTTCGACGACGGCCTGTTCAGCCGCACCCGGGACGGCATCCAGCCCAGCCAGTTGGCCGATGAGCTGTACCCGGCCTTTCGCGAATCCCTGACGCGGATCGAGAACACCGTGCACAGCACCCGGCGCTTCGACCCGGCGACCACCGAACGGCGCTTTCGCATCGCCCTCTCCGACCTTGGCGAAATGGGCTTCCTGCCGCTGATCCTGGCGCGCCTGAACCAGCAGGCCCCCGAGGCCGAAGTCGAAGTCCTGCCGCTGCAGGTGGACCAGGCCGGCGAGTGGCTCAGCAGCGCCAAGGTCGACGCGCTGATCTGCCGCAAACCCTTGACCGGCACCCGCAGCCAGGTGCTGATCCGCGAGCGCTACGTGTGCCTGCTCAGCGACCGTCATCCGCGCATCGGCACCCAGCTGAGCCTGGAGCAGTTCCTCGCCGAGCGGCACATCGCCGTGACCCGCACCACCGGCCACGGCAGCGTCGAGGACGTGCTCAAGCAGATGGGCGCCCGGCGCCGCATCAGCCTGCACGTGCCGCACTTCTCGGTGCTGCCCAAAGTGCTGCCCGGCACCGACCTGCTGACCGTGCTGCCAGCGCAGATCGCCCGCCTGTTCACCCTCGAAGGTGGCCTGCGGCAACTGGAACTGCCGTTCCCCGTGGGGGAGTTCGAAGTCTCGCTGCACTGGCATCCCAACAGCGACAGCTCCCCCGCCCTGAGCTGGTTCCGCCAGGCCGTGGCCGCAGCGATCATCGACGGCCAGTCTTGAGGTGACGCCCGCCGCCGTGCAGCGCGACGTCACCCTGGCTACCGGGCTAGGCCAGGGCCGGCTGCGGTTGCGCCGATACCGGACGCAGCAGCAACAGGCAAGCGGCCGCCAGCACGAAGACCACGGCAAACACTGCGTACAGGTGCAGCGGCTGCCAGCCGGCATCCAGCAACACCCCGGCCACCGTGGGCGAGACAATCGCGCCCATGCGCCCGATGCCGATCCCCCAGCCGACCCCGGTGGCCCGTACCGAAGCGTCGTAGACCACCGGTGACAGGGCGTAGAGCCCGGCCACGCAGCCATTGGCGAACAGCCCGATCAGCAGCCCCAGGCCCAGGGCCGCGGCAATCGAGGAGGCCGAGCCAACGAACAGCACCAGCAGCCCGGCGGTCACCAGCATGAACAGCGACAGCACCCGGGTCAGCGGCCAGCGTGAGGACAAGCCGCCGATCAGTGCCGCACCGAAGATCCCGCCGACACTCAGCAGCACCCCGCCAGTGATCCCCTGCTGAGCCGAGAGCCCGGCGGCCACCAGCAGTTTCGGGGTCCAGCTCATGACGAAGTAGAAACCGAACATCACCAGGAAAAACAGCAGCCAGATCAGCAGCGTGGTGCGCCGCATCGGCCCGGCGAACAGTTGGCCAAAACCGCTGCCGGCGCCCTGCTCGCGTACCGCCGCCGCGGGCATTTGCAGCAGTTGCGGATGGCCCAGGCGCCCGGCCAGGCGATTGATGCGCGCCAGGGCATCGGCCGGCCGCCGGGCCAGGAGAAAGTCCAGGGATTCGGGGAGCCAGAGCCGCACCAGGGGGATCACCAGCAAGGTGACGATGCCGCCGAACAGGAACACCGAGCGCCAGCCCCAATGGGTCAGCAGCCACACCGCCAGCAGCCCGCCCAGGGTCGCGCCCAGGGCATAGCCGGTGGATTGCAGGCTGACCGCCAGGCCGCGCCAGCGGCGGCTGGAATACTCGGCGGCGATCACGTTGCTGCTGGCCAGGATGCCGCCGATGCCCAGGCCGGTCAGGCCGCGCAACAGCGCCAGTTGCAAAGGGCTCTGGCTGCCGGCCGAAAGCAGCATGCCGACACCCGACAGCAGCAGGCAGAACAGGATCAGCGGCCGGCGCCCGAAGCGGTCGGCCCAGGGCGCGATAAACAGCGAACCGGCGGCCATGCCGAACAGACCGGCACTGAGCAGCAGACCGATCTGCGCCCCGTTGAGTTGCCACTCGGCGGACACCGAAGCGGCGGTGAAAGCCATCACCAGCACATCGAAGCCGTCGATCATGTTGAGGACGATGCAGATACCGATCGCCAGGCACTGGAAGGAGCCCATCGGGCCTTGATCGACCCGTTGTTTCAGATCACCGTTCATGGGCTCACCTGCCGTTCGGCTGCGGGCCGTAGCGAAATGAGCGACAAATGTTTGCACACAGACAGGTAGCGCGCGCAGGCCAGGCTGCTGCGCGGCATTGAGAGGCCATTCATGACGAAACCCTTTTTTGTTGTTTTTATTGCGCACGGTCAGGAGGGGTCCTGCCATCGCCAGGTCGCCAATAAAGCGCTTAATGGATCCACTAGCAAGAGACAGGTGAGTTGAAAAGGCTGGTCAAAAGGTTCCTGGCCAACCATGACCGGGGGCATTTCCCATAGGGATCAAAAGCTTAGGTGCCGGACAAGGCGCCTGGATTATCGGGCGATTATCGGCCAGCGGCGTTCAACCCAGCGATGCGCTCCCCCACGAAGCGTACTGCCAACCAAGCACGTGGCGAGGGCGTTTGCTCCCGTTCGACCGCGTAGCAGTCGCAAAACCTGAAGCCGTGATCTCCGAGCGGGAACTGGGTGGCCGCCATTGGGGCAGCTGCGCCACCCAGCGGGAACGAGCCCCCTTGCCACAAGGCTTGGTTCGCCCTCGCCAATTGGATCCAATAGCCCGCATCGCATCAGACAAAGGCCAAGGCTGCCCGCGCGCTGCGCACGGCGGTCATCCGCTGTTCGACCTGGGGCCACAGGTAGCTGAAAAAGAATTTCGCCGTCTCAAGCTTCGCCCCACGCTGCGGATCGCCTTCGGGCAAACTGCGCGAGACCCGCGCCGCCCGGGCCCAGGCCAGCGCCAGCAGGCTCAGGCCACACAACGGCAGAAAATCCCCGGCCGCGCGAAACGGGTATTCGGCGTCCTCCTGCGCCCACTGTTTTACCTCCCCCACCAACACCTGCAAGGCCGCGCAGACATCCACCAACCGACGTGCAAACCCCACGCACTCAGGCACCTCGGCGCCCCGCCCGGCTTCGTCGCGCAATTGCTGGAGCAACAGCGCGAACCCCTGCCCCCCATCCCCCAGCACCTTGCGCACCAGCAAGTCGTTGGCCTGAATCTCGTTGCTCCCTTCATAGATCATGGCAATACGGCTGTCGCGCAGGGTCTGCTCGATGGCGAACTCAGCGGTGTAGCCGTAGCCGCCGAAAACTTGCAAGGCGTTACTGGCCTGGCGAAAGCCCTGCTCGGTGAAGTAGGCCTTGATGATCGGCGTCAGCAGGTGCGCCAGCTGTTCGGCCTGCTGCCGGGTCGAGGGTTCGGGATGATGCTCGGCCTGGTCCAGCAGGTGCGCAGCCCAGTAGCCGATGGCGCGCAGGCCCTCGCTGATGGCGCGCAATTCCAGCAGCACGCGGCGCATGGCCGGGTGATAGCGAATCGGGTCGGCGGCCTGGGGAGCGGCTCCGTCGGGCCGCCGTGGCGCACGCATTTGCTGGCGCTCGCCGGCGTAGTCGCGGGCGTTCTGCCAGGCCGCTTCGACATGCCCCAGGCCCTGCAGGCCAACGTGCAGGCGCGCCGAATTCATCATCACGAACATTGCCGCCAGGCCGCGGTTAGCCTCGCCCACCAACCAGCCCTGGGCTGCCTCGAACAGCAGCGAACAGGTGGCGCTGCCCTTGATCCCCATCTTGTGTTCGATGCCGTCGCAGCGCACGCCGTTGCCCTGGCCCTGCTCCAGGCGCTTGGGCACCAGGAACAACGAGACCCCCCGGCTGCCCTCGGGTGCGTCCGGCAACCGGGCCAGCACCAGGTGCAGGATGTTCTCGCTGAGGTCGTGCTCGCCACCGGAAATGAACAGCTTGCTGCCGCTCAGGCGATAACTGCCATCGGCCGCAGGCTCGGCGCGACAGCGCAGCAGGCCGACATCACTGCCGGCCTGGGGCTCGGTCAGGCACATGGTGGGCAGGCTCTGGCCGCTGATGATCGCGGGCAAGTAGCGCTCCTGGAGCCAGGGCGCGCCGTGGGTCTTGAGGCACAGGTAGGCGCCGTGGGCGATGCCGGTGTACATGGCCCAGGCGTGGTTGCTGGCGTAGAGCATCTCTTGCAGCGCTGCGTCCAACAGTTGTGGCAGGCCCTGGCCACCCAAGGCTTCGGCGCAGGCCAGGGCCGGCCAGCCGCCCTCGACATAGGCCCGATAGGCCTCGGCAAAACCCTCTGGGGTGCTGACCTGCCCGTCCGCCCACTGGCAGCCCTGGCGATCGCCGCTAGCGTTCAGCGGGGCCAGCACGCCCTGGCTGAAACGCGCCGCCTGCTCCAGCACCTGCAGCGCCAGGGGCAGGTCCAACGCCTCGAACGCCGGGCTCTGGCGCCACGCTTCGGGCGCCTCCAGCCAGTGTTCAAGGACAAATTGCATATCGCGCAGCGGCGCCTGGTAGCTCCACATGGGGACACCTCATCGAGTAGGAAAACAGTGACCCGCCAGGGACGGCGGGCCGATCGGGCTCAGGCGCGCCACGCCGGGTTTTCGATCAGCAGCGCCATGCCCTGGCCGCCGCCCACACAGGCCGCGGCGATGCCGTAGCGCAGGTTGTGCTCGCGCAGTTGCCGGGCCAGGGTCAGCACCAGGCGCAGGCCGGTGGCGGCCAGGGGATGGCCCAGGGCCAGGGAGCCGCCCTGGACATTCAGGCGATCACTGTCCAGTTCCAGCTCCCGGGCTACGGCCAACACCTGGGCCGCCTGGGCCTCGTTGATTTCAAGGCGGCCAATCTGCGCCAGGCTCAGGCCGCTGCGCTGCAGGAGCAGACGGATCGCCGGGGCCGGACCGATGCCCATGAACTCCGGCGCCACCCCGACCACCGCACTGGCTCGCAACAGCGCCAGGGGCCTGTCCCTGCACGCCGACGCCCGTCCGACCAGCGCCGCCGCGGCGCCATCGACCACCGCGCAGCTGTTGCCGGCGGTCTGCACCCCGCCTTCGTGGATCGTCCGCAATCGCGCCAGGGCAGACAGCTCACTGGGGCGGGGATGGCTGTCCTGGCTGACTGTCTCGACCCCGCGCGGCAGGCAAATGCCGCGCGGTCGATAGCCGTCAAGTTCGAAGGTCTGCTGGCTCACGGCGACGATTTCCGGCGCGAACCAGCCCGCTTGCCGGGCGGCCAGGGCTCGCTGATGGCTGGCACAGGCGTAGTCATCCACGGCTTCGCGGGCCAGGCCGTAACGTCGCGCCAGGTTGTCGGCGGTGGCAATCATGTCCAGCCCCGGCGCCGGGTCGTACAGCGCCTCCCATAAAAAGTCCTTGAACTGCACCGCCGCACCCAGGCGGAAGCCACCGCGATGGGTATAGGCGGCAATCGGGTTGCGCGACATCGACTCACTGGCCACGCACAACGCCAGGTGCACCTCGCCCCGCACCTGCTCGGCCGCCTGGCGCAGCAGCTCGAAACCGGTGGCGCAGATGCGCTGCACCCCCAGGGCCGGCACCGTTTGCCCGACGCCGCTGTACAGGCCGATGTGCCGGGGCAGCAGGTAGGCGTCGAAACTCGCCTGGGCCATGGAACCGGCCAGCACGCTGTCCACCGCCTGCGGATCGATGCCGGCCCGGGCCAGGACCTCGCGCCCGACCTTGATCCCCAGGTCGATCGGCGAGATCCCGGCCAGGTCCCCGCCAAGATCGACCCAGGGCGTACGCAACGCTTCAAGGATCGCCACATCGGCAAACCCGGTGTACTGCCCGGCGCCGGTCATGGCTGAGGCCCGGCGCGCAGGATCGACGGTTCCAGACCGCGATACAGGGCCTCGACCTGCTCGGCGCGCCACTGCAACACCGCGCGCTGGTTGATCGAGCCCTTGTCGGTAATTTCCCCGCGGTCGATGGACGCCGGCTCCACCTGCAAGGCGATCCACTCCAGGCGGCTGGCGTTGCCGCTGGCGTCGCGGTTCAGGCGCTGCAACCAGTCGCCGAACCATTGGCGCACCGGCGCGCTGGCCAGTACCTGGGCGTCGCTGGCCTCGGCGGCCAGCCCCGCCAGCCGCCGGCATTCATACAGGCGCGGGAACACCAGGGCACCCAGGCATTCGCGGTCGGGGGCGGCCACCACCAGGTCCTGGACGTAGGGCGCGCCTTCGAGCACCGCGCGATTACGCAGCGGGCCAACGCTGACAAACACCCCGGACGACAACTTGAAATCCTCGGCGATGCGCCCGTCGAACATCAGCCCCAGTTGCGGGTCATGGGGGTCAGCGAGCTTGAGCGCATCCCCCGAGCAGTAGAAGCCCTGGGCATCGAACACCTCGGCGGTCTGCTGCGCCGCGCGCCAGTAGCCGGGCATGATGTGCGGCCCGCGAAAACGCCCTTCGAGCTTGCCGTCCACCGGCACCAGGCGCACTTCGCAACCCGGTGCCGGCAGGCCGATGTAACCGGCCATCGACAGCGGCCCGGTGGTGAAGGTGCAGGACGGCGCAGCCTCGGTCATGCCGAGCCCGGCCATCATGCGAATGCGCTCGCCACAATGCTGCTCGGCGACCCGGTCCAGGCGGTCCCAGACACTTTGCGAAAGCCCGGCGGCGGCGAAGAAGAACAGGCTGATGCGTTTGAAAAAACACTCGCGCAACTCGGCATCCTGCTCCAGGGCATTGACCAGTTCCTCCCAGCCCTTGGGCACGGTCAGGTAGGCGGTGGGCGAGATCTCCTTGAGGTTGCGCAGGGTTTCGGCGAAGCCCTGGGCCGTGGGCTTGCCGTCATCAAGGTAAAAACTGCCGCCGTTGTAGAGCACGATGCCGACGTTATGGCTGCCACCGAAGGTGTGGTTCCAGGGCAGCCAGTCCACCAGCACCGGCGGCTCTTCACCGAACACCGGGAAGGTCTGCAACAGCATCTGCTGGTTGGCGCAGAGCATGCGCTGGGTGGTGATCACCGCCTTGGGCAACTTGGTCGAGCCGGAGGTGAAGAGAAACTTGGCGATGCTGTCCGGACCAGTGGCGGCAAAGGCTTCATCGGCCTCGGCGCCCGCGGGCTCTGCCAGCAGGCTGGCGAAGCTCGCCTGGCGCCGCCCTGGCACCTGGCCACGCACGGTGATCAGCGGCGTCTCGGGCGGCAGCACCGCGTCGATGGCCCGCTGGTAGGGGCTGGCATCGCTGACAAACACCAGCCCCGGTTGCAACAGGTCGCAGACGTGGCGCAGCTTGGCAAAGTCCTGGGACAGCAGCGAATAGGCCGGCGATACCGGGCAATAGGGAATCCCGGCGTACATCGCCCCCAGGGCCAGTTGCAGGTGTTCGATGTCATTGCCCGAGAGCAGCGCCAGCGGCTTGTCGGCCGATAGCCCATAACGTAGCAGGCCCTGGGCGATGGCCCGCACGCTGTCGAGCATCTGCCCATAGCTGACCCGGCGCCAGTCGCCGCTGGGCTCGCGGGCGGCAATGAAGGTCTGTTCGGGGCGTACCCGGGCCCAGTGCAGCAGGCGATCGAGCAACCGGTCTGGCAAGGGCGCCAGCGGCTCCAGCGAGCGCATGTGCAGCACGCCCTGCTCTTCACTGACGGCCACTGCCGGCCGGCCAATAGACACCTGGCGGTAACGCGGCGGCTCGGCCACGGCTGGGGATGAGGCTCTGAATTGGCAACTCACGTACATGTCCTCCATCAAGGCACGCCTGCGCCGCGCACCCAGGGCGACAGCGGGCAAGCATGGCAGCCGGTGGCTGCGGCCTTGTTATTGTTATGCCTGGCCTGCACACGGGCGGCGGGCTCGAAGGCACCGTGCCCGTGGCGACGGATCAGATCGGGTAGTGCCGTGGGCCGTTCTGCAAGGTGACCCAGCGCAATTGAGTGAAGTGCTCGATCGAGGCCTTGGCGCCAAAACTGCCGTAGCCGCTGGACTTGACGCCGCCAAACGGCATCTGCGCCTCGTCGTGCACGGTGGGGCCGTTGATGTGGCAGATACCCGACTCGACCCGTTGCGCCAAAGCCAGGGCGCGCCCGGTGTCGCGACTGAAAATCGCCGCCGACAGGCCGAACTCGGAGTCGTTGGCCAAGCGCAACAGCTCTTCATCGCCGCTGCCGCGCAGTACCACCGCCACGGGGCCGAAGGATTCCTCGCGATACAGGCGCATGGATTCGGTGACGCCATCGAGCAGGGTCGGCTGCAGGATGCTGCCGTCCAATTGCCCGCCCACCACCCGCCGCGCGCCGCGCTCCAGGGCATCGTCGATCAGCGCCTTGATCCGTGTGCCGGCGCTGGCATCCACCAGGGAGCCGAGCACCGAGTCTTCGGCCTCCGGGTCGCCGGCACGCAAGGTCTCGACCTTGGCCGCCAGCTGGGCGACAAAGGCATCGGCAACCTTGGCATCGACGATCAAGCGCTCGGTGGACATGCAGATCTGCCCCTGGTTGAAGTAGGCACCGAAGGCGGCAGCCTCGACGGCGGCGTCCAGGTCAGCGTCGTCCAGCACCAACAGCGGCGCCTTGCCGCCCAGCTCCAGCAGTGCCGGCTTGAGGTGGCGCGCCGAGAGCTCGCCGACAATGCGCCCGACATGGGTCGAACCGGTGAAGTTGACCCGGCGCACCGCCGGGTTGGCGATCAGGCGTTCGACAATCGCGGCGGCATCGGCCGGGGCATTGCTGATGACGTTGACCACACCATCGCCCAGGCCTGCATCCTGCAGCACCTGGCCGATCAGACGGTGCACCGCCGGGCTCAACTCGGAGGCCTTGAGCACAACCGTGTTGCCGCAGGCCAGGGGCATGGCGATGGCACGGGTGGCAAGAATCACCGGGGCATTCCACGGGGCGATGCCCAGCACCACACCGCAGGGTTGGCGCAGGGCCATGGCGAAACTGCCCGGGACATCCGAAGGGATGACTTCACCAGTGATCTGGGTGGTCATCGACGCTGCTTCACGCAGCATGTTGGCCGCCAGCCGCACGTTGAAGCCGTACCAGTTGGCCATGGCCCCGGTCTCGCCGGCGGCGGCAATGAATTCAGCGCTGCGCGCCTGCAATTGCTCTGCGGCCTTGAGCAGGCGACTGCGCCGTTCGTTGGGGGCCAGGGCCGCCCAGGCGGGGAATGCGGCCTGGGCCGCCGCCACGGCGGCATCGGCATCGTCCAGGGTCGCGGCGGCCACGCGCGACACCACAGCGCCGGTCACCGGGTTGCGGCGCTCGAAGGTTCGACCGTCGCCGGCGGGGCGCGACTGGCCACCGATCAGCAGGGGCACGTCCAGCATGGTGATTCCTCTTGTTGTCTTTGTCGGGAATGCAGCACAGCGGTGTAGCAAGGGTGCGACAAACAGCGGGATGTTCCCGCTGTTTGCCTGCAAGGTTCAGCGTTTATACGCCTGCAGGCCGGGCTTGATGCTCTTGTCGTCGAGGAACTGCTTCATGCCCTGCTCGCGACCGCCTTCGGTGTCCAGCAGGCGCGACTGGTCGAGCTTGGCGTACAGGTAGTCTTCGTTCTGCTCCCAGGTCAGTTCGCGGCAGCGCTTGAAGCCATGCTTGGCGGCACGCAGCACCACTGGGTTTTTCTCCAGCAGGTTGCGCGCCAGTTCGACGGTGACTTCACGCAATTGGGCCAGGGGCACGCTGTCGTTGACCAGGCCCATTTCGGCGGCTTTCTGCCCGCCAAAGGTCTTGCCGGTCATGATGTAGTACAGCGACTGGCGATGGCCCACGGTGTCGGCCATGGCCTTGCTCACCAGGTTGCCCGGCGGAATGCCCCAGTTGATTTCCGAGAGGCCGAAGGTCGCTTCATCGGCGCAGATCGCCAGGTCGCACGCCACCAGCGGGCTGAAGCCGCCACCGAAGCACCAGCCGTTGACCATGGCGATGGTCGGCTTGGCGTACATGCGCAGCAGCTTCCACTGCCACTGGGAAGCTTCACGGCGGATTTTTTCCTGGAGGATCTCCGGGCCGGCATCCACTTCGCGGAAGTATTCCTTGAGGTCCATGCCGGCGGTCCAGGCCTCGCCGGCGCCAGTCAGTACCAGCACGCCGGCGGCCGGGTCCTGCTCCAGGGTTTCCAGCACGTCGATCATTTCCCGGTTCAGGGTCGGGCTCATGGCGTTGCGTTTTTCCGGGCGGTTGAGAATGACCCAGGCGATGCCGTCTTCGATTTCGACCTTGACCGTTGTCCAGCGACCTTCGTAATTGCTCATGGCGATGCTCTCTTGTTCTGGCTTGAAGATGGATCGAAATTAAACCGCGAAATTAGTTATGTCAATTAACTATTAATTGAATTAACCATTTTCTTCGGCCCTGGATAAAATCCTTCTGCAGTGACTGCTAGCACAGGCAAACGTAGCTATCAGCGGCCGACCCCGGCAAACTGGATAGCCTTGTTAACCGACCCAGGATGTTTTTGTCATGGCCAAGCCCGCTCCCCTCGCCGACCTGCGCGAGGCCCCACCCGCCAACGCCGAGGTTCAGGCGCCGCTGGATTCGGCACTGGACGAACTGATTGGCTACGCCATGCGTCGCGCCCAGCTCAAGCTGTTCCAGAACCTGATCGGCCGGCTCTCGGCCCACGACCTGCGCCCCGCGCAGTTCTCGGCCTTGGCGATCATCGACCAGAACCCGGGCCTGATGCAGGCCGATCTGGCCCGCGCCCTCGCCATCGAACCACCGCAAGTGGTGCCCCTGCTCAATAAACTGGAAAGCCGTGCTCTGGCGGTGCGGGTGCGCTGCAAGCCGGACAAGCGCTCCTACGGGATCTTCCTGAGCAAGACCGGCGAGGCCCTGCTCAAGGAACTCCAGCAGATCGCCGCGCAAAGCGACCTCGACGCCACCTCGGCCTTGAGCGGCGAGGAACGCGAAGAGCTACTGCGCCTGTTGAAGAAGGTCTACCAGGACTGAACCCAAGGTGCCGGCACAAGGCCGGCACGCTGGCGCAGCGAGGCGCTTGCGGGCTTACCAGATCGGCAAGGTGTAGAGCACCAGGAAGCGGGTCTGGTTTTCATCGCGAAACGCCGCGCCCGCCGGGAAGTCATTGCGATAGATCGACTTGCGTGCCACCAGCCCGACGTTTTTCAGCGGGCCACTCTGTACCACGTAGCCCAATTCCATCTGGAATTCGCGCTCCTTGCGTTCTTCGGCATTGAAGGCCGCGAGTTCGATGTTGTCGCCACGCACATAACGCAGCCGACTCTTGAGCCCGGGCAAGCCGGACGCCGCAAAGTCATAGTCGTAGATGGCTTGCCAGGTGCGCTCCTTGGCGTTGAGAAAGTCCGAACTCATGGTCAGCTCGCTCATCCCCATCAACTCGGTGCCGGAGATATAGGGCGTGGCCGTATCGCCACTGGAATGCATGTAGCCCAGGCTCACCCGGTGCCCGCCGAACTTGTAGCCCAGCAGCGCCGAGAGGTTGCGGTTGTCGACCCGACCGGCCTTGGCGCTGCCGTCTTCACGGCTGAAAAAGCTGCGCAGGTCGCTGCTCAGCACGCCATTGCCCAAAGGCAAGTTGTGCAGCAGGGCCAGGGTGTCCTGCTGGTAGAGGTCGGCCACTTGCGCGTGATAGGCACGCAGGCTGAGGTCCTTGCTGACCTGGTAATCGCCCCCCAGGTACGCCAGGTGCGAGGTGCTGGCAGTGGCATTGAAACGCCGGTTGGGCGAGGCAATGGTCATGGCCTGGTAGTCGGTGGAGTCGCGCTTGTTGATGCGGTCGATGTAACCGGTGTTG
Organism: Pseudomonas sp. GW823-FHT02C05; assembly: GCF_058797595.1. NCBI lineage: Bacteria > Pseudomonadati > Pseudomonadota > Gammaproteobacteria > Pseudomonadales > Pseudomonadaceae > Pseudomonas > Pseudomonas sp. GW823-FHT02C05. The sequence goes on from NZ_JBXAJU010000001.1 coordinate 1,691,097, forward strand.
AGGGTCAGGCCGTCGATGTCCTTGGAGCTTAGGGTGGTGCCGCGAAACGTCTGCGGCAGCAGGCGCGACGGGCTGGCAAAGGCGAACGGCAGGAAGATCGAAACATCGCCGGTCTTCACCGTGGTCTGGGCAAGCCGCAGTTTGGCGGTGGGCGCCAGCCGCGAATACTCATCCGCGGCGCGCTTGTCGCTGGCCGAAACCGGCAGCAATTCAGTGCCGCTGCGGTCCGGCGAGGAATCAAGCTTGACCCCCAGCAGCCCGCGCACATCCAGGCCAAAACCGACGGTGCCCTCGGTGAAACCCGATTCCATGTTCATGATGAAACCCTGCGCCCATTCCCGCGCGGCGGTCTTCGCCCCGTCGTCCTTGTAGTCGCGGTCCATATAGTAATTGCGCAGGGTCAGCGTGCCGTGGCTGTCTTCGACGAACCCCGCGGCCCAGAGATGGCCGGGCAACACGCTCAAGCCCAGCAGGGCCAGGGCCAGGCCTCGCTGGTGAGTGGGCACGCAGGAATCTGACGCAGCGGCAACGGCGTTGGTTGGAAGTGTTGGCATGTTCGATGTCCATTTTTTGTTGTTGTTCTAGGCGTTGGGCAAAAGCCTTGCAGCTGGCTTCGCGGACAAAGAATTGAAACAGCCAAGGACTGCCGTCAATCGAAAATGACCGATAATCGAACATTAATAAAATTATCTATTTTATTGATTCACATGAATACAAATTATAATTAATTGTTTTTAAAGGTTTTATTTGTATTTTTTGATAGAAATACGCCGTAATTCATATTTTAGTTATTTTTGTTATCTTAATCCCCGAACCGCCGCATCGGCCACCCAGTGTCGACGCACGGCTCGCCACCACAACAAAAACAACAATGAGGTTTGCCCATGGACAGTCCATCACGTCGTTCGACGCTGACCATTGCTTTGTGCTTTATCGTTGCGCTGATCGAAGGGTTCGATCTGCAGGCCGCCGGCACCGCCGCTGCCGGGTTGCGCCAGAGCTTTGCCCTGGACCCGAAGATGATGGGCTGGGTGTTCAGCGCAGGGATCATCGGCCTGCTGCCTGGGGCGTTCTTCGGCGGCTGGGTGGCCGACCGTATCGGGCGCAAGAAGATCCTGGTCGGCGCGGTGCTGATGTTCGGCCTGTTCTCGCTGTGCACGGCCTACGTCGAAAGCTATTCGGGCCTGCTGCTGGTGCGCTTCATGACCGGCCTCGGCCTGGGTGCGGCGCTGCCCAACCTGATCGCCCTGTGCGCCGAAGCGGTGAGCGAGCAACGTCGGGGCACGGCCATCAGCGTCATGTATTGCGGCGTACCCCTGGGCGGCGCGCTGGCGGCGGTGGTGGCCATGTTCTCCAGTGAACATTGGCAGACGACCTTTATCATCGGAGGCATGGCCCCCCTGCTGGTGGTGCCGCTGATGGCCTGGCTGCTGCCGGAGTCCAGCGCCTTTCGCCAACACACGGCCAGCGCCGGCACCCTCCGTGCCTCCACGCCCCAGGCGCTGTTCGGCGAAGGTCGCGGACGCACCACACTGGCCTTGTGGCTGAGTTATTTCTTCACCCTGACCGTGATGTACATGCTGCTCAACTGGCTGCCATCCCTGCTGCTCGAACAAGGCTTCAGCAAACCCCAGGCGGGTCTGGTGCAGATGCTGTTCAACATCGGCGGCGCCCTCGGCTCGCTGCTCGGCGGCCTGCTGCTGGACCGCTGCAACGGGATCAAGGTGGTGCTTTTTGTGTACGCCGGGCTGCTGGCGGCGCTGGCCGGGGTCGGGCTGTCGGTGGGCATCGTTCCCATGACCGTTGCCGGGTTCGCTGCCGGGCTGTTCGTGATGGCCGCACAATTGGTGCTCTACGCACTGGCACCACCCTCCTACCCGACCGCCGTGCGAGCCACCGGGGTTGGCGCCGCCGTGGCCATCGGCCGCCTGGGCTCAGTGGCCGGCCCCCTGGCCGCCGGGCAGATCCTGGCCGCGGGCGCCGGCACCGCCGGCGTCCTGCTGGCCACCTCCCCAGGCCTGGTCATCGCCGCCCTGTCGATCCTCACCGTCATCGCCCGCGCCGACGCGGCTGGGCAACTCAAACCGGCGCATTGAGCCCGCGCGACAAGGCGGGCCCACGCAACAGACGCAACTGGCCGCGATCCGCGCTTCAGAGGCTCAGGCAGATTTTCCCCAGGTGCGCGCCCGAGGCTTCATGGGCGAAGGCCTTGGCGATATCCGCCAGGGGGAAGGTGCTGTCGATGATCGGTTTGATGCCGGTGGCTTCCAGGCCCCGGACCATTTCGATCTGCTGCTGGCGGCTGCCGACGATCAGCCCCTGCAGGCGCTGTTGCCTGGCCATCAGCGCCGCGGTCGGCACCGGTCCGGCCCAGCCGGTGAGCACGCCGATCAGGGCGATGTGCCCGCCAATGCGGCACGCGTTGATCGACTGCGGCAAGGTGCCCGGGCCACCGACTTCCACCACGTGATCGACGCCGCGGCCGCCGGTGAGCTTGAGCACTTCAGCGCCCCACTCGGGGTGGGTGCGATAGTTGAGGGTATGGTCGGCCCCCAGCTCGCGCACCTTGGCCAGCTTGGCGTCCGAGGAGGAGGTGGCGATCACCGTGGCACCCATGGCCTTGGCCAGTTGCAGGGCAAAGATCGACACCCCGCCGGTGCCCAGCACCAGCACGGTTTCCCCGGCCTTGAGCGCGCCGTCCACCACCAGTGCGCGCCAGGCAGTCAGGCCGGCGGTGGTCAGGGTCGCCGCCTCGGCATGGCTGTAGCCCTTGGGCGCATGGGTGAACCAGTGGCTGGGCTGGATCACCACTTCACGGGCGTAACCGTCGACGCCATCGCCCGGGGTGGTGCTGAAATCGGCGATCGCCGGGCCGCCATCGTGCCAATGGGGAAAGAAGCAGGACACCACCGCATCGCCCACCTTGAACTCGCTGACGCCCTCGCCCACCGCTTCCACGACCCCGGCGCCATCGGCCATGGGAATCCGCCCGTCGGCGGTGGGCAGCGCGCCGGTCACCACGGCGTAATCGTGGAAGTTCAAGGAACAGGCATGGATACGCACGCGGATCTGCCCGGCGCCGGGCTGGCCGGGGTCTGCCAGCTCCACGCGCTTCAGGTTGTCCAGGGATGCCGGCAGGCTGAGCTTGATGGCTTGCATGGGATGCTTCTCCACAGATCGATAATCATCAGGGGGCTAACCCTACCACCAGTACCGGCTATCTGTAGCCGCTGCACAAGGCTGCGAACGGCTTGGGCGGCATTCCGACGCAGCAGACGCAGGTTTTCAGGGCCGCCACAGGCTCGGCTCGAGACCGCCAGGCAAGGCCCTGCGGGCCTTTGCGCAGCTTCGCAGGCTCAGCAGCGGCTATAGCGCTCAGCGGATTGTGTCGCGCTGCGCCACCCTTGCTCGCACAAAACACTGCTCGGTCACTGGCGCGCCCCATTGCTCGCCCTCTTGCTCCTGCACCAGCACAAAGCCCTGTTCCTCATACAACGCGCGCGCCGCATCCAGGCCCTTGAAGGTCCACAGCCGGGTGGCGGCAAAACCCCACTGGTCACAAAAGCCCAGGGCCTCGGCCAGCAACCGCCGGCCCAGCCCCTGGCCGCGGGCGGCCTCATCGAGAATGAAGCAACGCAGGAGCGCCTCGCCGCCCTCGCCCTCCCCATCAATGGCGATGGAACCGACAATCCGTTCCCCCTGCAGCGCCACCCAGACTTCATTGCGCGGGTTGTGCAAACGCCCCATCAATTCGGCCATGTCCCGCGCCACCAGGCTTTCGAAGGGCTGGCCGAAACCCGCCAGATCCGCGTAGTAACGGGCGTGCATTTCGGCGATGCGGCCAATCACTCCGGGCCGGTAGCCACGGGCGATGGAGCAGCGCTCCGGCTGTTCGGGCGCCTCTCCCAGCCGCACCGCACGCAATGCCCGGGCGTAGTCGGCGATGCCCGCACAGGCGCTGCGCTGCTGGGCCGGGCTCAGGTGGGCCAGGGCCGCGGCCACCTGGGCCTGGGCGAAACGGTCGATGCCGGCCAGGGTCTGGCGCCCCCGGGCGCTGAGCTGCAGCTTCTTGGAGCGGGCGTCCTGGTCATGGGCCTGCTCGCTGATCTCGCCGGCGTCCACCAGCTTGCGCACCAGGCGGCTGACGCTGGATTTCTCCAGGCCCAGCAGGGTCACCAGGTCACCGGCGGTCAGGGCATTGCCCTGGCCGATCTCCAGCAATGCATGCACCGCCGAGGGCGGGTAGTCGGTGGCGGCCAGGGTGGCCTGCATGAAGCCCAGCTCGCGGACCATCTGCCGGGAGGCCTGGCGCAGTGATGGGATAAGGGAAGCGGATGAACTCGGCATGGGCGTGACCTCGCAAGTGAGGCATTTAGTTGTACCTTGCAACCAATTAAACCGCAACCCTGCTCACTTTTCCGAGTGGCAGTCAGCCCTGGTGAACGGCAATAAAAACTCAAGCACTCACTAATGAGAAGCATTACCATAAACGCCCATTTCACCCACCTCGACCTCGGAACCCTTATCGATGGTGCCCAACCCTTCGCTACAGCACGCCGTGGGCGAGCTCTACCTCCAGCATCACAACTGGGTGGTGCAACTGCTGCGACGCAAGCTCGGCAACCAGGACCAGGCCATGGACCTGGCACAGGACACCTTTGTGCGCATCTTGCGCAGCGAGCGACTGCCGGTACTGCGCGAACCCCGGGCCTACCTCAACACCGTGGCCAGCCGCCTGTGCGGGCAGTATTTCCGGCGCCAGGCCCTGGAGCGCGCATACCTGGAAACCCTGGCGCAGCTGGAGCCGCAGTACCAGCCCTCGCCGGAAACCCGGCTGCTGGTGCTTGAGGCCCTGGACGCCGTGGGCCAGGTGCTGGACGGCCTGGGCAGCCGGGTGCGCGAGGTGTTTCTGCTGTCCCAGCTCGAAGGCCTGACCTACCCGCAAATTGCCCAACGCCTGCAGCTCTCGGTCAACGTGGTGCAGAAAGCCATGCTCAAGGCCTACCGCCACTGCTACGCGGCGGTGTACCCGGGATGAACGCCTTTCAGCCAGTGGACGATCAGGGCGCCGTGGAGCAGCAGGTACTGGACCAGGCCCTGGAGTGGCTGGTGCTGCTGCAATCGGGCATCAGCCCCCCCGAGCAGCAGGCCGCCTGCCTGGCCTGGCGCCGGGCCGACCCGCAGCATGAGCTGGCCTGGCAGCGCCTGGCCGGCATCGGCCAGGACCTGCGCGACAGCACCCGCAGCCTGCCCGCGCCCCACGCCCGGCAACTGCTGCAGGCTCGCAGCCACCCCGGGCGGCGCACCCTGCTCAAGGGCATCGTCGGCCTGGGCGTGGTGGCCGCCAGCAGCTGGAGCGTGCGCGAACGGTTGCTGTTGCCGCAACTGTTCAGCGACTACCACACCGCCACCGGCGAGCGCCGCCAGCTGCAACTGGCCGCTGGCGCCAGCCTGCAACTGGACACGCGCACCAGCCTCGACCAGAAGGCCAGCCCCCAGGGCCTGCAACTGCGGCTCAACAGCGGCCGCCTGTTGCTGACCCTGGGCAACGCCGCGCCCGTGCAGGTCGCCACCACCGATGGGCACATCCAGCTCGCCCCGCGCTCGCAGTTGATCCTCAGCGTCGGCTTGCCGGGCATCAACGGCACCCGGGTACAACTGCTCGCCGGCAGCGGCTCGGTGAGCACCGCCCATGCCCCTGCGCTAAGCCTGGACCCGGGCCAGCAAGTGGATATCGCCCAACAGCGGATCAGCGCCCTGGCCGCCGTGCCCACCACGGCCAATGCCTGGACCCAGGGCCTGCTGATCGCCGAGCGTCGCCCCCTGGGCGAGGTGATCGCCGAACTCGACCGCTATCGCCCCGGCCTGCTGCGCTGCTCCGCCGAAGTCGCCGGGTTGCGGGTTTCCGGCTCGTTCTCCCTGGACCAGCCGGACGCCAGCCTCGATTTGCTGGCCAGGACCCTGCCGATTCGCATCCGGCGGGTAATGGGGTACTGGGCCTCCGTGGACGCTGCCTGATTGTTTTCCTGTTTTTTTCAGGGCGGCGGCAGTTTTTTCAATCTCGTGCATCAAGACCAGGGAAGAAGCTGGAAAACAGCTCAGCGCCATCCCTTCCCAACCCACGGATTTTCCTTATGCACATTCGCCTTACGCCCCTTGCCGCGACCTTGCGCCCGGTCATCATCGGCCTGTCCATCGCCAGCACCAGCCTGCCGCTGCTGGCCGCCGAAACCGGCGCCGCCGTGACCGACCACCAGCAGCGCGACTACGCCATCGCCCCGGGCAACCTGGACCAGGTGCTGGGCATCTTCGGCCAGCAATCGGCAAGCATGATCGCCATCGACGCCAACCTCAGCGCCGGTAAGCGCAGCACCGGCCTGAATGGCCGTTTCAGCGTGGCCGAAGGCCTGCAGCGCCTGCTCAAACCCCTGGGCCTGCAAGCCGTGGCCGAGGGCGCGGGCTATCGGGTAATACAGGCCAGCGGCGGTGAACGGGTCGAGCTGGGAGCAACCACGGTCACCACCAACCAGCTGGGCACCGTCACCGAAGGCAGCGGCTCCTACACGCCGGGCACCATCGCCACCGCCACCCGGCTAGTGCTGACACCGCGGGAAACCCCGCAGTCGATCTCGGTGGTGACCCGCCAGGCCATGGATGACTTTGGCCTCAACTCCATCGACGAGGTGATGCGCCATACCCCAGGCATCACCGTGGCCACCTACGACAGTGACCGCACCAGCTACTACTCCCGCGGTTTTGCCATTCAGAACTTCCAGTACGACGGGATTCCGATCCTGCAGGACGCACAGTACTCCTCGGGCCACACCCTCACCGACACGGTGATCTACGACCGCGTGGAAATACTCAAGGGTGCCACCGGCCTGCTCACCGGTGCCGGTGGCCCCGGCGGCACCATCAACATGGTGCGCAAGAAACCCACTGCCGAATTCGCCGGGCACATCGACCTGGGGGCCGGTTCCTGGGACAACTACCGTTCGCAGGTCGATGTCAGCGGCCCCCTGACCGACAGCGGCAATGTCCGCGGGCGGATGGTCGCCGCCTATCAGGACAAGAAATCCTTCCTTGACCACTACCAGCGCCAGACCAGCGTCTACTACGGCATCCTCGAGTTCGACCTGTCACCGGACACCCTGCTGACCGTCGGCGCCGACTATCAGGACAACGACCCCAAGGGTTCCAGCTGGTCGGGCAGCAGTTCGCTGTACGACTCCAAGGGCAACGCCATCAGCACCTCGCGCTCCTACAACAACGGCGCGAGCTGGAGCCGCTGGTCGCAATACACCCGCACCGTGTTCAGCACCCTGGAGCACAGCTTCGCCAACGGCTGGGTGGCCAAGGCCCAATACAACCACCAGATCAATGGCTACAACGCGCCCTTGGGTTCGCTGATGTCGCCCAATGCCGAGACCGGCATCGCCTCGCTGCTGACCCGCAAGTACACCGGCGAAACCGTCAGCGACAGCGGCGACCTTTACGCCACGGGCCCCTTCGACCTGCTGGGGCGCGAGCATCAGTTGGTGGTCGGTGCCTCGATCTCCAACTCGCACTGGAAAGGCCGGGACTTCACCAGCGCCACCAATCACAACAATTTCTACGACTACTTCAACTGGGACGGGCACAGCCCCAAGCCCGATTGGGGCCGCATCACCAAAAAGAACGACGAGACCACCCGCCAGAGTGCCGGCTACATGACCACGCGCTTTAGCCTCAACGATGATCTTTCGTTGCTGCTGGGCAGCCGGGTCAACAACTACGAGGTCAGCGGCACCAGCCGGACCAAGGACACCGGCAAAGTCATTCCCTACGCCGGGGTGGTCTACGACCTCGACCAGAACTTCTCCGTCTATGCCAGCTACACCGAGATCTACCTGCCCCAGGACGACTACCGCGACCGCAACGACAAGGTGCTCAAGCCCGACGAAGGCACCAACTACGAGGTGGGCCTCAAGGGCGAGTTCTTCGACGGTCGCCTGAACTCCAGCCTGGCCTACTTCGAGGTGCATGAAGAAAACCGGCCAGTGGATGACCTGGCCTATAACGCCAACCCCACTACCCCCGGGCTGGACTATGCCTCCAAGGGCATCAAGTCCAAGGCCAAGGGTTATGAAGCGGAAATCTCCGGAGAGCTCACCCCCGGCTGGCAGCTGCAGGCCGGTTATACCCACAAGATCATTCGCGACCAGAGCGGGGCCAAGGTCTCCACCTGGGAACCGGAAGATCAGGTCAACCTCTACACCAGCTACAAACTGACCGGCAGCCTGGACAAGCTGACCCTGGGCAGCGGCGTGCGCTGGCAGGGCACTGGCTGGAAGATACTCAGCAACTACGGCAAGGGCACCGAGGAAAAATTCGCCCAGGACCCTTACTGGCTGGTGGACCTGATGGCCCGCTACCAGATCACCGAGAACGTCTCGGCCACCCTCAACGTCAACAACCTGTTCGACAAGAAGTACTTCACCAACATCGGCTTCTACAACTCGTCGTACTACGGCGACCCGCGGAATGTGATGCTCAGCACTCGCTGGAACTTCTAAAGCCCCACCGTCGTGGCCCGCCCCGGCAGCGGGTGGCCACGGCGCTTGCCGACCCTCTCTGTAGCATTTGCTAACCCTTGCCGCCGACCGTTGCGCCGAAATTCCTGCAGCCGTCGCGGCACATCTGTTAAAACGCGTTTTCGACTGTCCTGCGGTGAAGCCTTCCATGTCCCCAACCCTGCCCCAGCGCCTGCGCCGTCGCTGGTTTTCCCTGCTGTGCATGGCCGCGCTGGTGGTCGGCCTGCCGGTGAGCTGCGCGGTGCTCGAACACAAGGAACGCCAACTGGTGTTTCGCATCGAGCCCGGCACCGCCGGCTGGTATCGCGGCCTGCCGAACACGGTGCAGGAATTCGAACTCAAGCCGAAAAGCTTCAAGGCCGGGCAGAACATCCACGCCTGGTGGTGGCCGGCGCAACGCGCCGATGCCCCGGCGATCCTCTACCTGCACGGGGTCCGCTGGAACCTCACTGGCCAGCTGTTTCGCATCGAGCAGCTGCACGCCCTGGGTTACTCGGTGCTGGCCATCGACTACCGCGGCTTTGGCCAGAGCCACGGCGACCTGCCCTCGGAAAGCAGCGTGTATGAAGACGCGCGCATCGCCTGGGAGCGGCTCAAGGTCTTGCAGCCCGACGCCAGCAAGCGCCTGATCTACGGCCATTCCCTGGGCGGCGCGGTGGCCATCGACCTGGCCGCCGAACTGGGGCGCCAGGCCGCCAGCGCCAAGGCGCCGACCGCCGCTCGCGGGCTGATCGTCGAATCCACCTTCACTACCCTGGCCGACGCTGCCGCGGCGGTGACCAAGACCTCCCTGCCGGTGCGCTGGGTGATGTCGCAGAAGTTCGACTCCATCGACAAGATCCGCGAGATCGGCATGCCGCTGCTGGTGGTGCACGGCCTGAAGGACGACTACGTGCCGCCGCGCCTGAGCAAGGAATTGTTCCAGGCCGCCCTGGAGCCGAAGAAACTGCTGCTGGTGCCCGGCGGCACCCACAACAACAGCATGAGCCTGGCGGGCAAGGGCTACGGCCAGGCCATCAACGCCCTGCTGCGTGCCAAACCCAGCCAAAAATTCGCCGGCCCGCCCCCCACCGCCGCCCCCACCAGCTGAAGCTGGCTTGTATAGGAGCTGGCTTGCCAGCGAATGGGCCCGCGGCACCTGCAAAAAACCTGTCCCTAGACGTCCCTCACGCAGCCGGCTGAGCCGCCACCATGACCACCACGGTCTTGGCCAGGAATGCCGGAGACTGCTGATTGATCGAATCGGCCAACTCCAGGGCCGCCGCCTTGACCGCAGGCGCCGCTTCGCGCAAGGCACGGACCATCTCCAGGCGCGCGGGCTCGCTGTTGAGCACCCGCATGAAAAGCGTCTGCGCCCACCTCGGGCTGTGTTCCTGCAAGCCGGGCAGCGCCGCCAGCAACGCCGGCACATACACAGCATCATCGAAATGCTCGGCGGCGTGAATCAGCGAAAACATCACCTCGTCATATTCGGCCTCATCGTCGAGCAACGACAACAGCGGGCCAATGCTGGCCGGGTCGGCCAACTGGGCCACCTCGGCGATGCAGGCGTCGATGCGCCGCACAAGGTTCTCGCCAGGGTCGTTGAAGGCGTTTTCGAGCTTTAGCAGGATGTCGGTCAACGCGTCGAATTTCATGGGTACTCGCCAGGGAGCTCGAAGGGAGGGAGGCGCAACGATACGCCATCGACACCATCCGCGAAATCGGCATGCCGCTGCGGGTGGTCCATGGCCTGAAGGACGACTACGTACCGCCGCGCCTGAGCCTGGCGGGCAAGGGCTCCGGTCAGGCCATCAACGCCCTGGTGCATTCCTTCGCCATGAACCGCGCCAACTGGCCGCTGCGCGGCTCGCCGGCAAGCCGGCTCCTACGGGTGCACACCCGCTCATCCGTAGGAGCTGGCTTGCCAGTGAAGAGGCCCGCAAGAGCGTCGCATTCCTTCGCCACGAACCGCGCCAACTGGCCGCTGCGCGGTTCGCCGGCAAGCCGGCTCCTACAGGGAGAGGCCGAGCTTTTCGTAGGTGGCGGCCGGTGGCGGGCGCAGGGCTTCGCCGATGGTGCGCAACTTCAGGCAGGTTTCCTGGTATTCGCTCGCCGGGTCCGACTCGCCGACGATGCCGCAACCGGCAAACAGGTGCGCCTGGTTGCCGCGGATCAGGGCGGAACGCAAGGCCACGGCAAACTCGCCATCGCCCTCGGCGTTCAGCCAGCCCACGGGGGCGGCGTACCAGCCGCGGTCCAGTTGCTCATGCTCGCGGATATAGCCCAGGGCCTTGCCCCGAGGCAGGCCGCCCACCGCCGGGGTCGGGTGCAGGGCATCTACCACTTGCAGCAGATCGACCTGGGGCCGCAACCGCCCCAGCACCGGGGTCAGCAGGTGCTGGACGTGGGCCAGGCGGTGCAGTTGCGGCTGCGGGGGAATCTCCAGCATCGCGCAGTAGGGCTGCAGGGCTTCGCGCAGGGTCTGCACCACCAGGGCGTGTTCATGGCGGTCCTTGGCGCTGTCCATCAGGGCCTGGCCCAGTTCCGCGTCCTGCTGCTCATGCTGGCCGCGCGCGCAGGTGCCGGCCAGGGCCACGGTGTTGAGGGTGCCGCGGGCCAGGCGCACCAGGCGTTCCGGCGTGGCGCCGAGAAAGCAGCTGTCGCCACGGCTGAAGGCGAACAGGAAGGCCTGGGGATAGGCCGCCCTGAGGTTTTCCAGCAGCGGCCCGCAAGGAATGCTGCGGCTCGCCCGCAGGCAGACTTCCCGGGCCAGTACTACCTTGCTCAGCTCGCCGCCCTGGATCCGCGCGATGGCTCGGGCCACGCAGTCCTGCCAGCGGTCGGCTGCCTGGGTGTGGTCCTCGGCCTGGGTGCCAACGGGCATCTGTGCCAAGGGGGCGTGGGTATAGCGCGCCTGCAACAGGGCCCACTCCGCCTCCAGGGCACCGGCGCACTGGGCCACGTCGGCGTCGGGCTCGATCCACAGGCTGAACAGCCAGTGCTGCTGCTCGCCTTCGCGCAGCAGCAGGATCCGCGGCAGCACCAGGGACGTGGCGGCGAACGACTGCCACTGGGCACTGCGCGGGCCCTGGGGGTCGAAGGCAAAGCCGCCGCACAGGTAGGCCCGCTTGGGCCCTACCTGATGGGCCTGCAGCAGCAACTGGCGCCAGGCCTGGGTACTGGCGGCAAAACGCTCGGCGGCCGGCGGGCTGATTTCTTCGGTGCAGCCGAACCCGGCCAGGGCCAGGGCGCCCTGGTCGCTGGACCAGAACAGGCTCTGGCCGAACACCTGGCGGTTGGCGGCAAACAGCCGCAGCGGCTCCAGGCGCTCGGCGGCCAGGCTGTACACCACCAGCACCGCCCGCCCCCTGCGCCGGGCCAGGGATTCGCCCTTGCGCAGGGCCCGGGTCAAGCCGGACAGGCAGGATTCACTCATCTTGGGCTCCTTGATCCAGCCCGTGCTGACGGCGCCAGTGGCGCACTTGCTGGGCAATGTTCCAGTGGATGATCTGGGCGAACAGCGGCACCACGAACATCGGGTCCAGGCTCGCCTGCTCGGCCCATTGCCGACGTTGCGGGAGCATCGCCGCAACCCGCTCCGGGGCGGCAATGCTGTCCTCGGTCGGCTTGAACTGCGCCGCCGCCTTGACGTAGGCCAGGCGCCGGCCCAGGGCCTGGATGATCTGCTGGTCCATGGCGTCGATACCGCAGCGGACGTCGTCCAGGCCGCTGCACTGCTCGGGTGTCTTCATGTCGGGGTCTACCAAGGGAAAATTCATGGGGTCGAAGGCCAGCACTGCCACGGCTGCTCGCCATGGCCGGCCAGCAGCCGGGTCAGGTGGCGCAACAGTTCGGCCTGTTGCTCGCGCAGGTAGAAGTGCCCGCCGGGGAAGGCCTGGAAGTCGGTGACCTGGGCGCTGACCTCGGCCCAGGCATAGGCTTCGTCCTGGTCCACCTCGGTGTCCCGGGCCCCCAGGCACACGCTCAGGGGCAGGTCCAGGGCGCGGCCGGGCGCACCGCGGTAGCACTCGATCAGCCGGTAGTCGTTGCGCAACGCCGGCAGGTACAGGTCGCGCAGCGCCGGGTCATCCAGGGGCGACGGCGCACCGTCCGACAGGCGTCGCACATCCGCCAGCAGGTCCTCGTCCGGGCCCAGGTGCAGTTCGCCGCTGCGCTGGCGATGGGGCGCGGGGTGCGCGGACACGATCAACCGTTGTGGCGCCGAGCCCTGCTGCTGCATGCGCGCCGCCACCTCATAGGCCAGGGCCGCGCCCATGCTGTGGCCGAACAGCACCAGGGGCCGGTCCACCAGGTCCGACAGGGCCCGGGTAATAGTGCCCGCCATCCACTCCAGGCTGCCGGGCCAGCTTTCGCTCAGGCGCTCTTCGCGCCCCGGGTACTGCACGCTGACCAGCTCGACATCCGCCGGCAACTGGCCACGCCAGTCGTTGAAAAAGCTCGCGCTGCCACCGGCATGGGGCAGGCACACCAGGCGGCAGCGCGGCGGTTGCGGCTGCGGATAACGACGCAGCCAGGCACTGGGAACCTTTCTCACAGCACGCCCTCCTCTGGCTCGGCCAGCGCCACAGCGGCGAAGTCGGGCAGGCGCACCCGGGTATCCGGCAGCCAGCGCAGCAGTTGTTCCAGGCAGGCCGTCGCGTCCAGCACCTGGGCGGCGTAGTGCAGCCCCTCAGGCAGATGCGCCCACTGCAATGCACAGAAGGCTGCGACGCTGCCGGTCAGGCGCGAGCCGTCGCTGGCCCGCAGCCAGGCGCTGGCCTGCTGCTGGCGGCCCTCGCGCAGGCCGTCGATTTCCACCGCCAGCAGTTGATAGGGCCGGCGCCCGGCCACATCCAGGGCGCTGGCCTGCACCAGCGCAGCGATGTTCTGCGCGCTGCTCCGCGCCTCTGGCGCCGAGCCCTGGATACGTTGCAGGGCCGCCGCCAGTTGGCCGCCCTCGAACAGGTTGAAACCCTGACCGTGGCGCACCGGCACATCACCGAACAGGCGCTGCTGCTCGGTGCTCAGGTACGGATAGGCCTGCACCCCGGCCGGTGGCAGCCAGTCGCGTTGCAATGCCTGTTCGGCACTTGCCGTGCTGCGCACCACCTGCCCTTCGCACCAGCCGCACTGGGCCTGGCCGAAGCCGTTGCCCAGGCTCAGCAGGAAATCCTCGGCAGCCGTGGCGGACAAGCGCCCCAGCCCACCGGCATAGCAGCGCAAGGCATCGACCCGCTGGAAGGACTGCGCCAGCAGTTGCGGAAACAGCCCCGAGAGCCCCGGCAGCATGCCCGCCGACAACAGCACCCGGTGCCCCGCCGGCAGCTGTCCCACCAGCCGCTCATGGAGTGGATCGTCGCCCCCCACATCCAGGTAGTCGGCGCCTGCGGCCAGGGCGGCCCGGGCCACCCGATCGAGAATCCGGTAGCTGGGCCCGGCGCAGTTGATCACCAGCGAACAACCAGCGCAGAAGTCCGCCAGGCTCTGTGGCTCCCACAGGTCCAGGGCGCGCACCTCGGCGCGCGCCCCCAACTGCTGGTTCAGTTGCTCGGCCTGCCGCGGATCGCGCCCACCCAGGCGCAGTGCCACCTTGCCGGCCAGCAACTGCGCGACCTGACGGCCGACGCTGCCGTAAGCGCCGACCAGCCCCATCACCCCTGCCCTCATGCCGCCACCTCGGTGGGTGCATCGAAGGCCTGGGCCACGGCTTGCACCTGGGGCTGCTGCATGCAACTGAAATGATCCCCGGGCACATCCACTACCCGCAGCTCACCCAGGCACAGGGCCTGCCAGTAGGCGCTCATGTCGCGGTGCATGCCGGGCAGCACCTGCACCTCGCCGCTCTGGCGAATGAACAGAATGTCGCCCTGGTACGGCGTGGCCTCGTGCAGGGCTACCGCGGCCAGGCTGTGGCGCAATACCTGCAACTGCTCGCGCAGCCAGTGCAGGTCGCTCAGTTGCGAGCCGGCGTGGCGCATGGCCTCGGCAATGGCCTGCAGGCGCTGCTCCGGGGTCTTGTGTGCCAGACGCCGCAGGCAGGCCAGGGCCGGGGCGCACTGGGCATCCTCGCTCAAGGCCAGCAGCGAACCCTGGGGCACGCGCCCCGGAGTCTGCGCCAGCACCCGGGCGATGGTGCGTTCCATGGCCTGTTCATCCTCGGGGTAACCCAGGGCCAGCGGATCGGCCTGCATCACCCGGGCGAACACGTACTCGGCCAAGAGGTCGTCCTCGATCATGAACGGCACCCGGTAGCTGCTGATCACGCTCAGTTGCAGCACCTCGATGGAGCGCGCCGCCAGGCACGCCGCCAGCTCGGTGGCCAGCAGCCCGCCCAGGCAGTAGCCGACGATGCTCACCTGGCGCCGGCCTTCGGCCTGCAGAGTGTCGGCATAACGCTCGGCCAACTGGCGGATCGCCGTGGCCGGCTCCAGGGCCAGGTAGGCCGGCACATCGTTGAGCACCAGCCCTTCCAGGGGCGCTTCTTCCCCCAGGGCGGCAAACAGCGCGCGGTACGGCGCCAGGGTGCCGCTGCCGTCGTGGACGAAGATTCGCGTCGGGCCCTGGGCCTTGTCGCTGATGCGCACCAGCGGCGAATCGCCCTCCACGCCCTGGCCTCGCAGGTAATCGGCCAGGGCCGCCACCGTGGGCTGGTTGATCAACTGGCGCAGCAGGTCACTCCAGGGCAACTGCCGGGCCTGGGGCAAGGCTTCACGCAGGCGGCCCACCACCTGGGCCACCAGCAGCGAGTCGCCGCCAAGCTCGAAGAAGCCCTGGTCACGGCCCACCGCCGGCACCCGCAACAGGGTCTGCCAGACTTCGGCAATGCTGCGTTCCAGCTCATCCACGGGCGCCGCGCCGCTGCTGGCCTGCTGCTCGGGGCCGGCCACGCCGATCCGCGCCAGGGCCTGGCGGTCGACCTTGCCGTTGGCGGTCAGGGGCATTTCATCGAGGATCTGCCAGTGGCTCGGGATCATGTACTCCGGCAGGTGCCGGGCCAGATGGGCCCGCATCTGCTCGGGCTCCAGGGCCTGGCGCTCGCTCTTGAAGCGGGTGATGAACAGGTGCTGGCCGATCTGCGACATGGCGTCATCGGCCCCGGGCAGGCACAGCGGGGTCTCGCCTCCGGCCTCCAGCAGCAACTGCTGCCACTGTTCGCGGCGGATGAAGGTGGTGTCCAGTTCGGCCCGGAAATCCTCGAAGGCGGTGAGGCCCTCCTTGAACTCCATGGACGCCATGATCTGGTAGGTGTCGCGAGTGGCCTCGATGAAGATCAGCCAGCCGCCCGGGGCCAGCATCTCCCGCAGCCGCGCCAGCACCCGGCTGGCATGCCGCGAGTTGTGCAGCACGTTGGCGCAGAGGATCACGTCCAGGGAGTTGGCGGCCACGCCCTGGGCCCAATGGTCCTGGTTGAGGTCGAACAGCCCGTAGCTGACCCAGGGGTAAGCGGCGAAATGTTCCCGGGCCTCGTTGAGAAAGAACTGCGACAGGTCGGTGAACTGGTAGTCCACCGCCAGCCCGTCCAGGGCCGGGATCAGGTCGGCGCTGGTGCCGCCGACCCCGGCGCCGATTTCCAGCAGGCGCAGGCGCTGGCCGGCCGGACGCTGGCGGATGATCTCCTGCACCGCGGCGCACACCGCCTGGTTCAGGTACTGGCTGATCAGGTTCTTGCGGTAGGCGCCTTCGGCGGTGTCGGTGCGGCCCTGGGGAAACAGCAGGTGCAGCGGGTCCAGTTGGTCGCTCATCAGCGCCGGCAGTTGCTCCTGGCTTTCGCGCAGGTAGCGCAGCACTTCGGCGCCCCAGCCCACGGACGGTTCCAGGGCATCGATGCGCTGCCATTGCTGGCGGTATTCCTCGGCCGATACCTGCAGGCCCGAATAACACCCGGTGTGCAGGTCCCGGTGCACCAGGCCTTCCCGGGCCAGGGCTTGCAGCCAACGGCGGATCAAGCGCTGGTTGCGCGGCGCCACCTCACAAGCCTCGACAATCTCGTCCAGGGCATGGCTCTGCCCGGCGCTCTCGAACAAGCCGGGGCGTTGCAGGGCCAGGCCCATGGACAGCAGTGCGGCGCGCTCGACACAGGCCGACATCTCGCTCACCAGGGCATCGCTCAAGCCGCCGCGCACGGCTTCGGCCGCCGCCTGGGTGCGCGCCTGCATCTGCGCCGGCCAGGCGATCGGCGTGTCCCGCAGGCTGGCCCGCAGGCAGGCTTGCAAGTGCCGCTCGAAGGCACCCTCGCCCGCTGCCACCACCACCGCGGACTCCACATGGGGATGGCTGAGCAGCGCGCTTTCCACCTCCGCCAGTTCAATGCGGTGGCCACGGACCTTGACCTGGAAATCTTCGCGGCCGAGGAACTCGATCAGGCCGTCGTCCAGGTAGCGCCCCAGGTCGCCGGTGCGGTATAGGCGCTCGCCGCTGCGCGGATGGTCGACAAAGCGCTCGGCGGTTTTCTCGGCATCCCCCAGGTAACCCAGGGCCAGACCGCTACCGGCGATGTACAGCTCGCCGGCCACCCCTTGCGGGCGATCCCGGCCCTGCTCGTCGAGCACCATGAAGCGCTGATTGGCCAGGGGCATGCCGTAGGGAATGCTGCGCCACTGGGGGTTGACCTGGGTAATCGGATAGTAGATCGACCAGATCGCCGCTTCGGTGGCGCCGCCGAGGCTGATCAGCCGCAGCCCGGGCAGTAGCTGGGCGGCCTCCGCCGGCAGGTTCAGGGGGATCCAGTCTCCAGACAGCAGCGCCAGGCGCAGGGAACCGGGGGCCATGGATGGCACGGCCTGCAGGTAGTGGGTGAGCATCTGCAATTGCGCCGGCACCGAGTTCCACAGGGTCACCCCGTGTTCCCGGACGCACTCGGCCCAATGCGAAGGGTCGGCGCGGCGTTGCGGGTCCGGCAGCACCAGGGCGCCGCCCACGGCCAGCAGGCCGAAGATGTCGTACACCGACAGATCGAAGCCCAGGCTGGCCAGGGCCAGTACCCGGTCTTGGGCCTCGATGGCAAAGCGCTGGTTGATGTCGACGATGGTATTGAGGGCCGCCTGATGGTTGATCATCACGCCCTTGGGCACCCCGGTGGAGCCCGAGGTGTAGATCACGTAGGCCAGTTGCTGCGGGTCGATGTCCAGGCTCGGCAACGCCCGTTGTGCCGCCCGCGGGCCCTGGTCCACCGCGATCACCTGGGTCACCCGCGCCGGCCAGCACAGGCTGTCGCTCAGCCAGGACTGGCTGAGCACCCGGGCGACCTCGGCGTTGTCCAGGATCAACTGGCGCCGGGCCTCGGGCTGGTTGGTGTCCAGGGGCAGGTAGGCGGCCCCGGCCCGCAGGATGCCGAGCACCGCGATCACCTGTTCCAGGCCCTTGTCCATGCACACCGCGACCCGCTCTCCAGGCTGGCAGCCGGCGTCGAGCAAGGCTTCGGCCACGGCTTCGGCGCGCCCGGCCAGTTCGCCGTAGCTCAGTTGCGCGGCGCCCTGGATCAGCGCCACACGCTCGGGAGCAGCCGCGGCCTGGCGCCAGAACGGCTCATGCAGCAGGCCGGAGGGCAAAGGCGCGGCAGTCTGGTTCACCAGCTCGCGCTGCAGACGCTGGGCCGCCGGCAACTCCAGGCAGTCATCCAGGGTCCAGGCCGATGGCTCCCGGGCCAGGCGCTTGAGCAGGCGTTCGAAGGTGTCGAACAGCGCATCCAGCAGGGTCTCGCTGAACACCCCTTCGCGGATGTCCCAGTTGATCGCCAAGCCGTCGTCACGCTCGCTGACCTGGCAGTCGATCAGCACCTGGGGCGTCTGGCTGATGCCGAACACCAGCTCGGCACCGGGCATGAAGGCCCCGCCGCCGCTCTCGCCGCCGGCCCCCAGGGTGCTGGTGAAGGCGTAGGGCATCAGCGCCGCG
The DNA here is from genome assembly GCF_058797595.1 of Pseudomonas sp. GW823-FHT02C05. Lineage (NCBI taxonomy): Bacteria > Pseudomonadati > Pseudomonadota > Gammaproteobacteria > Pseudomonadales > Pseudomonadaceae > Pseudomonas > Pseudomonas sp. GW823-FHT02C05. The sequence continues at coordinate 1,709,543 of NZ_JBXAJU010000001.1, forward strand.
TCCTGGCCCTTGCGCCGCGCCAGCTCGCGCAGCACTTCGATGCCCGAACACAGGCGATGGTCCATGTCCTGCCACAGGCGCTCCTGCAGCTGCTGGCTGCGCTGGCCGAAACTGCCGCCTTGCAGGGTCTGCACTTCCAGCAGTTCCACCGAGCTGAAGTCCCCCACCAGGCGATCCACCTGGGGGTGCAGGGACAGGCGATTGAGCAGGGTCAGGCTCAGGCAGAAGTGCCCGCGCCGGCTCCAGCGGCCCAGGGTTTCGGCATAGGCCGAGAGGATCGCCGCCGACACACCGACCCCGGCCGCCGCCGCGTTCAGGCGCAAGGCATTGCAGTCCCGGGCCTCCAGGCCCATGGCCCGGCGCTGGAAGCGCGGCCCGCTGGGCGGCCCCAGCAATGGCAGTTCCGGCGCACCCGGCAGGCTGTCGACCCGCGCCCACCAGTAGTCGCGATCACGCTGGTAGCGCGGCTGCTCGCGCAGGCGGCGCTCACCCAGCACATAGTCGCGAAAGCTGATCTGCGCCGGCGCCGGCAGGCTCTCGCCGCGGTACAGCTGCTGCAGTTCGGCCAGCAGCATGCGCACGCTCTGGTAGTCGCACACCAAGAGGTCCACTGACAGGTGCAAGCGCGAGGTGTCGCGGCCCTGGCTCACGCACAGCTCGATCAGCGGCCATTGCTGGGGCGGTGCACGGCGCAGTTCCATGCGCTCGCGCAAGGCCTGCAAGGCGCTGCCGTCGTCCCGGCTCAGGTCGTGGCGGGCGATGGAGTAATGCGGCACCTGGGGCAGGATGCGCTGGTAGCCCTCCTCCAGGACCACGGCCCGCAGCATCTCGTGACGCGCGATCAACTGGTTCCAGGCCTGCTCCAGGCGCACCGGGTCCAGGTCCTTCTGGGCGAACTCCAGGTAGCCGTGGCAGGCCACGCCGCCGTAGCTGAAAGCCGTGGTGCGGCCCAGCAGGTAGGCGGCCTGCACGTCGGTCAGCGGGAAGGGTTCTTCCCGGGCCGAATGGTCGGCCTCCAGGGTCGGCATCTGCGCCGCTTGCAGCTGTTGCAGCAGCGCCTCCTTGTGTTTGCGCAGCTGTTGCAGGCGCGCCTCGTCCATGACCCCGGCCGGGGCCCGATAGCGCAAGCGACCCTGTTCTTCCCAGAGCTCCACACCCAGTTGTTGCAGATCCTGTTGCAGTTGCTGCAGCGTCATAACACGCCCTCCACCATTGCGTTCTGATTGACGGGCCGCTGTTCCCGGCGCGAGGCAAGCAACTGCCCCTGCAGGGCCACGGTGGCCGCGTTGAAAAAATCCTTGAGCGACAGTTCCAGCTGGAACTGCCGGGCGATGCGTTCGATCAACCGGGCCGCCAGCAGGCTGTTGCCGCCCAGGGCAAAAAAGCCCTGGTGCCGGCCCACCTGCGGCACCTCCAGCAGCTCCTGCCAGAGCGCGGCCACGGCCTCTTCCCATTCCCCTTGCGGCGGCTCGGCACTCTGCGGCTGGATGCCCCGGCGCTGCTCCTGCAGCAGCCACAGCAAAGCCGCGCGATCGACCTTGCCGTTAGTGCTCAGGGGCAGTTCCGGCAGGCTCAGCCAGAGGTCCGGGAGCATGTGTTCGGGCAGCCATTGCCCCAGCCACTGGCGCAGGGCCTGGGGTTCGGGCAGCGGCTCCCGGGCCAGCAGCACCGCCGCCAGCTGGGCTTCGCTGCCGGGCAGCACCAGGCTCAGCGCGCGGTCGATGGCCGGGTGGCGCTCCAGGGCCAGGTCGATTTCTGCCAGCTCGATGCGAAAGCCGCGGACCTTGACCTGATGGTCCAGGCGCCCGAGAAACTCCAGGCTGGCGTCGGCCCAGTAGCGGCCCTGGTCGCCTGTGCGATACCAGCGCCGGCCCTCGTGCTCGACAAAGCGCTGGGCGCTGAGGGTCGGCAGGCCGCGATAGCCGGCGGCCACCCCGGCACCGCCGATCCACAGCTCGCCGGGCACCCAGTCCGGGCAGTCCCGGCCCTGGCTGTCCACCACCCGGAAGCACTGGTTGTCCAGGGGCCGCCCGTAGGGGATCGAACGCCAGTGCCCGGGCACCTGCGCCACGTCCTGATAGTTGGACCAGATCGCCGCCTCGGTGGCGCCGCCCAGGGCCACGAACGGCACGCGGAGGCCCGCCGCCCGCTCCAGGCGCCGTGGCAGGTCGAGGCCGACCCAGTCACCGGAGACCATGGCCAGGCGCAAGGCTCCCAGGCCGCCGTCGTCGCGCACTTGCAGGGTCAGCATGTCCAGCAGCGCCGGCACCGAGTTCCACACACTCACTCGCTGCTCGCGGATCAGCCGCAGCCATTCCCGGGGCTCCTTGCGCAGCCCGTCCGCCGGCAGCACCAGGGCGCCGCCGACACTCAGCAGGCCGAACAGGTCGTACACCGACAGGTCGAAATCCAGGGCCGAGACCCCCAGCACCCGATCCTCGGCGCTCACCTGGTAGCGCCGGTTGATGGCGGTGATGGTGTTCATCGCCGCCTGGTGGGACAGTTCCACGCCCTTGGGTTCGCCGGTGGTGCCCGAGGTGAAGATCACGTAGGCCAGGGCATCCGCCGCCATCTCCAGGGGTTGCCCCAGCGCCGGTGCGACCAGCGCCTGGGCCAGGGTCACCACCCGCAGTTCGGCGAGCCAGATACCGCCCTCGCGGTGGGCCTGATCGGTGATCACCACCCGCGCCCCGGCACGCTGGTAGATCATGTCGCGGCGCGCCGGCGGCTGCTCGATGCCCACCGGCACATAGACCGCCCCGGCGGCAAGGGTCCCCAGCACCGCGACCACCTGGTCGCGGCCCTTGGGCAAGGTGATCGCCACCGCGTCACCCGGCTGCACGCCCCACTCGCCCAAGGCCCCGGCCAGTTGCAGGGCCTGCCGGGCGAGCTCGGCGTAGCTCAGGCTGCCCTGCTCGCAGATCAGCGCCACGGCCTCGGGGTTCAGGCGCGCCTGCTGGAAAAAGCCCTGGTGCAACAGCTGCGCCGGGGTCGCGTGTGCAGTGGCATTGACCTGCTGGCGGCGCTGCTGTTGCGCCGCCGGCAGCGGCAAGGGCGCCACCTGCTGCCAGTCGTTGGCGCACAGCCACAACAGCAAGGCGCGGTAGGCGTCGAACATCTCGTCCAGCAGGCCTTCGGGGAACAGCGCGTCCACCGCGTCCCAGTTCAGCAGCAGGCCGTCGGCCAGCGGGTAGCTCTGGTGGTCGAGCCAGACCTGGGGCGTCTGCGACAGCGCCCAGCCCGGTTCGCCCAGTTGCTCGCGGCAGGTGGCGTCGACAAAGGCCGGGCCCAGGTTGCAGGCGAACACCACCGGCGCGCCCTGGCCACCGCCCTGGCGCAGCCGCGCCCGCTCGCGCAGCACCTCGACCCCGGGCCAGGCGCTGTGGGCAATGTCGCGGTGCAATTGAGCCTGCAACGCCAGGGCCTGCTGGCTGAAGGGCGCGGGCTGGCGCTGGTCGACCTCCAGCAGCACCAGGTTGGAAAAGTCCGCCAGCAGATGAGGCACGCACGGGTGCAGTTCCTGGCGATTGAACAGCGGCACGTTGAGCAGGAAATGCTGGCTGGCGCTCCAGCGCCCCAGCACCTGGGCATAGGCGCAGGCCAGCACGCTGGCCAGGGTCAGCCCGTGCTGCCGGGCGCGCTGCTCCAGGGCCTGCAACTGGCCCTGGTCCAGACGCATGGCCAGGCGGCGAAAACGCGCAGTGCCGGCGTTCTGCGGTTCCTGGGCCAGGGGCAGTTGCGGGCCGTCCGGCAGCTCTTCCAGGCGCTCCAGCCAATACTCCCGGGCCGCCGCCAGCAGTGGCGCGCGCACCGCCTGTTCGGCCCGCAGGTAGTCGGCGAAGTTCCAGTCCAGGGCCGGCAGGCTGTGCTCCTGGCCGGCATGGATCAGCGCCAGGTCGCGCAGCAGGATGCCAATGCTGAGCACGTCGGCCACCAGCAGGTCGATGTTCAGGTGCAGGCGGCTGCGACCTTCGGGCAGCAGGCTCAACTGCACATCGAACACCTGCCCGCGGCTGACCTCCAGGCACCGGTGCGAGAGGTTTTCGCGGATCTGCTCCAGGGCCTCGGCAGCCCCGACGCAGGAAGCCTGGCGCAGGTCGTGGACGGTCAGCCCGGGCCAGGGGCTCTGGGGCAGGATGCGCTGGCAGGTGTCGCTGATAAAGCACGCCCGCAGCATCGGATGGCGCTGGCACAGGCGGCGCAGGGCCTGCTCCAGGCGCTGGGGCTCCAGACCATGGCCGTCCAGTTCCTGGTACAGGTGGCAGCCGACGCCGCCCAGGGGCATGCCCGGATCGCGGCCGAACCAGTAGGCCTGTTGCAGTGGGGTCAGGGCGAAATCGCTGTTGGCAGGAGCGCTGGCCACGGCCTGCAGGTGCGGCGCCGCGAGGCCACGGCGAGCCTCGATCAGCGCCCACCAGGCGTCCAGGGTCGGTTGCTGGATCAGTTCGGCGAAGCTCAGGGCCACGCCTTCGGCGGCCAGCAGCGCCGGCAGGCGCATGATGCTCACCGAGTCGAGCCCCTGCTCGATCAGGGAGGCCTGGGGTTCAAGATCCTCGGCGCTGTAGCCGAGCAGCCGGGCAATGCCTTCGCAGAGTCCTTGGGGTGAATGACTCAGGCCGGCGTCCGCTGGATGAGCGCGTGCCAGTGCTGGGTTATCGGTCATGGTGGACGTTCCTTTGGGGTACGGAAGGGGGTTGGCGCAGGCGCCAGCGATTGATCGCCTCGCGCTCGTGGAACAGCTCGCGATAACGGCCCGGGGCCGCCATCAGTTGGGCGTGGGTACCGCGCTGGGCCAGGCAGCCCTGCTCCAGCAGGAGGATCTGTCCGGCGCTGGGGGCCAGGGTCGGTTTGTGAGTCACCAGCAGCACCGTGTGCTTGCGCGCCAGTTGCAGCAGGCAACGGTTGACCCGGGCCTCGCTGATGGCATCCAGGGCCGCGGTGGGTTCGTCCAGCAGGATCAGGCTGGCGTCCTTGAGCAGCACCCGGGCCAGGGCCAGGCACTGGCGCTCGCCCCCGGAGAGGCTGACGCCGCCCTCGCCGACCCGGGTTTGCCAGCCCTGGGGCAGGCGCTGGGCCACAAGGTCCAGGCCGGTGGCGCGGGCGGCGTCCATCAGTTGGCTGTCGCTGGCCTCGGGGCCGCCCAGGCGCAGGTTGTCCAGCAGGCTCGCAGCCAGCGGCGGACAGTCCTGGAACATCAGGGCGATGGAACGATCGCGCTGCGCGGCGGACAGTTGGCGCAGGTCGACACCACCCAACAAAATGGCGCCGCTATCGACATCGCTGAACCGCGCCAGCAGGCGCAGCAGGCTCGACTTGCCGGAGCCGGAGGCGCCCACCAGCAGGTTCAGCGAGGCCGGCGCCAGCTCGAAGCTGATGCCCTGCAGGATCACCTGCTCCTGGCGCGCCAGCCCCAGGTCGCGCACCTGCACCTGATGCCCCCGGGGTTCCTCGGGCTGGCTCGGCTCCGGCAGCGCCGGCAGGCGCAACAAGTGGCGCAAACGGTTCAGGCCATGGCGGGTCTGGCGCAAGGTCGTGCCGAGGTTGACCAGGGTGCCCATGGGCTCCACCAGGCAGGTGGCGAGCACCGCCAGCGCCAGGTACTGGGCCACTTCCAGGCTGCCACCGAGCACTGCATACAGGCCGCACAGCAGCATCGCGGTGTAGCCGGCCTGGAGCACCACCGCCAGCCCCAGGGCCGCCGGAAAGGTCCGCCAGTGGGCCCGACGCTGGGCCCGGCGCTGTTGCTGCAAGGCCTCGGTGAGCAGGCTGAAGCCTTCGCCGGTGCGGCCACTGGCACGCAGCAGCGGCTGCTGGCGCAGGAACTCCAGGACCCGCGCCGCCGCCTCGTTGGCCGCCGCCTCACTGCGGCTTTCGGCCTGGCCGCCCCAGCGTACGCCCCAGTGGTAGAACACCAGCAGCAGGGGCACGCTGGCCAAGGCCGCCAGGGCCATGGTGCGGTCATAGAAGAACAGCGCCACAAGCAGCGCCAGGGGCGTCAGCAAGGCGTTGGCCATGGGCTGCAACAGGTGCGCCGGGGTGCTCATGATCTGCAGTACGGTGTGGGTCACCAGCCGATTGAGCTCGGCGCTGCGGCGCTCGACGAACCACTCCAGGGGCAGGCGCACCAGTTGTTCGCCGATGCGCAGGTTCAACGACTGGGCCGCCGCGGCGCCCGCGCGGTAGCCCGCCAGTTGCGCATGCCGGCGCAACCCCAGGCACAGCAGCGCGAAACCGGCAAAGGCCCCGGCCCATCGCCACGGCGCCTGCCCGGCAGCGGCATCGAACAGGCTGGCAAAGGCCATGGGTAACAGGGCCAGCGCCGCGCCCTGGGCCAGGGCACTGGCGGCCATGGCCAGCAAGGCCCGGCGCAGCAGGCTGGCTTCGGCCGGCTGCAAACTGCGTAACAGTGCGCCAATCATGCCTGCTCCCCCGCCGTTTCCACGGCGCAGAACTGCTGCGCCGCCCACAGCCCGGCATACACCCCCTGCTGCTCCAGCAGGGCCGGGTGCCGGCCGCATTCCACCAGTTGCCCGGCCTGCAGCACGGCAATCTGGTCGGCATCCTGGATACTGCTCAGGCGATGGGCGATCACCAGCACCGTGCGCCCCGCCGCCAGCCGCGACAACGCCTGCTGGATCGCCGCTTCGGACTCCGGGTCGCTGGCGGCGGTGGCTTCGTCCAGCACCAGGATCGGTGCCTGGCTGAGCATCGCCCGGGCAATGCCCAGGCGCTGCACTTCACCACCGGAGAGCTGCACGCCACTGCCCAGCTGGGTGTGATAACCCTGGGGCAAGGCGGTGATACGACTGTGGATCTGCGCCGCCCGGGCCGCCTCCTCGACCTCGGCCAGCGTGGCCTCGGGACGCCCCAGGCGCAGGTTATCCAGAACGCTGCTGCGCAGCAGGCGCACATCCTGGAAGACAAAGGCCACCTGGCGATAGAGGGTCGCGCTGTCCATGTCCCGCAGGTCGACGCCGCCGATGCGGATGGCCCCGGCGCTGACGTCGGCAAAGCGCGCCAGCAAGGTGGCCAGGGTCGACTTGCCAGCGCCCGAATCCCCCACCAGGGCGGTCAGGGTCCCCGGCTGCAGGCACAGGTCGATGCCGTGCAGCACCTGGGTGCCGTCGGGGTAGCTGAAAGCCACTTCATCAAAGATCACCTGATGCCCCTCGGGCTCCCGGGAAAATGCCGGCTGCGCCTGCACCGGGGTACTCAACACGGTGCTGATGCGCTGCGCCGCCGCCCGGCCCTGGACCAGGGAATCGGCGCCATGCCCCAATGCCGCCACCGGCGCCGCCAGGGCCGGTCCAAGCAGGGCGAACGGCAACAGTTGCACCGGGTGCAGCCAGCCGGCCGCCGTCAGCGCCACCCCGGCCACCAGCACCAGGGCCAGCACCAGCAAGGGCGACAGCAGCACCTCGACACTCGCTCCCAGGCCCGCCCAGCGCTCCACCCACTGGGAGAAAAAACGCCCGAAACCCTGCACCGCGCTGACGAAATCCGCCTGCACCCGCTCGGCACGGCCGAAGGACTTGACCATGGCGATGCTCTGCACAAAGTTCAGGGTCGCGGTGGACAGGTCGCCCAGGGCCGCCCCCAGGCGCTGGCGCTCGGCCTGATAGGCCGGGGTGCGCATGACCCGCAAGCGCCACAGCGCCAGCAATGGCGGCAGCAGCACCACCAGGGTCATGGGCAGGCTCACCGTGAGCAGGTAGACCAGGCTGGCCAGGGGCACCACCAGCGCCGCCACCAGGTTGTTGGGCAGGTGCGCCACCAACTGGTGCAGGGCGCCGACATCATCCAGCAAGGCCCGTTCGGCGGTCTCCCGCTGCTGGCCGAACCAGGCCAGGGGCACCCGTGCCAGGTGCGCGGCGATGCGCTGGCGCAGTTGGCGTTGCAGGTCGCTGTCGGCCAGGTGGGTGATCTGCAATGCCGCCGCCAGCCCCAGCAGGCGCAGGAGCAAGGCGGCGGTGCCGGCCAGCAGCCAGAACTGCGCACGCTGCGCATCCAGCTCGCCGGCCAGCAGCAGCGGCGCCAGTTCGGCCACGGCAATGAACGGCAACAGCCCCACCAGCGCCGCCAGGGCCTGCAGCAGCATGGCCGCCAGCAGGCGCCCGCGCACCGGGTGCAACAGGTCGCAAAGTCCTTGTCGTTCAGCCACGGGCGCCACTTCCCTCCAGGGGTTCGGCCTGGGCGCCGAAGTACAGGGCCTGGATCGCCTCGCGCAGGTGCTTGCGGCTGACCTTGCCGACCCCGGTCTGGGGGAAGGCCGGGATGAACTCGAAGCGGTCCGGCAGCTTGAACGCCGCCAGGCCCTGGGCCCTTAGGTGACGCAGCAGTTCCGGGGCCCGGGGCGCGGTGCCGCGGGGGATGACGAAGGCGCAGGTGCGTTCGCCCAGGAAGGCATCAGGCATCGCCACCAGGGCGATGTCGGCCACCGCCGGGTGGCTGAGCAGCAGGTTTTCCACTTCTTCGGCAGCGATCTTTTCGCCCCCGCGGTTGATCAGGTCCTTGTCGCGCCCTTCCACCATCAGGTAGCCGTCGGCAGTGAGCATGACCCGGTCGCCGGTGCGGTAGAAACCATCGGCCGTGAAGGCCTGGGCGTTGTGCTCGGGGTAACGGTAGTAACCGCGGATGGTGTAAGGGCCGCGGGTCAGCAACTGCCCCACCTGCCCCACCGGCACCGGCTGGTCGTGCTCGTCCACCACACGAATTTCGTCCGCCGGCGACAGCGGCCGGCCCTGGGTGTGCAGCACCCGCTGTGGCGGGTCCTCGGGGTCGGTGTAGCAGATCAGCCCCTCAGCCATGCCGAACACCTGCTGCAGGCGGCAGCCGAGCACCGGTTCGATGCGCCTTGCGGCCTCGTAGCTGAGTTTGGCGCCGCCCACTTGCAGCAGTTGCAACGGCGCCAGGCCACGCCCGCGGGCCTGGGCCGCTTCCAGCCAGACCAGGGCCAGGGGCGGCACCAGCGCGGTGTGGGTCACCCCCTGGCGCTCGATCAGTTCGAAGCAGACTTCCGGGCTCGGCGAGGGGCTCAGCACCACCCGCCCGCCCACCGAAAAGGTGCCGATGAACCCTGGGCAGCACATGGGAAAGTTGTGCGCCATGGGCAGCGCCACCAGGTACACGCTGGCCTCGGACAGGCCGCAGCGCTCGGCACTGGCCCGCAGGTTGTAGAGGTATTCGTGGTGCCGGCGCGGGATCAGCTTGGGCACCCCGGTGGAGCCGCCGGAGAGCTGGAAACAGGCCACCGCGTCGGCGCTGGGGGACGGGAAGGTGCGCGCAGGCGCAGGCTCATACAGGCTGTGCAAGGCCGTGAATTCCTCGGCCTCGCCGGCGACTACCACCCACTCCAGCTGCGGGTTGCGGTCCTTGAGGTCGCGGGCCATGGCCCGATAGTCGAAGCTGGCGTCCCGGTCGGCGCAGAAGTAGGCCCGGGCCCGGGCGAACTCGCAGAAGCGGCCGATTTCCAGGTGCCGGTGGGCCGGCAGCGCGAAGATCGGCCGCACCCCGAGGCGGTAAAGGGCAAAGCAGACTTCGACGAAGGCCGCACTGTTGGGCAGTTGCAGCACCACGTTGTCGCCGGCCCGCAGACCCAGCCGGTATAAGCCGGCGGCCAGTTGGTCGACCCGCAGGTCCAGTTGCCGGTAGCTCAGGTGCTGCTCGCCCTCGGTCAGTGCTTCACGCTCGGCAAAGGCCTGGGCGGCGCTGCGCAGCAGGTCGCCAAAGGTTTCGTCGCGCCAGTAGCCGGCCTGGCGGTAGCGCTGGGCGAAGTCTTCGGGCCAAGAGGGGCAATCCTTGAGGTCATCGAAAGTGGACATGCTGTCTCCTGATGTTTTTTACGCAAAAAGCGGCCCTGGACCTGAAAGATCAGGCCCCTGGAATGAGCTGGGAATCCGCCGTCAGGGTTGGCGGGAATGAAGAGTTGCCGGCGGTCCTGCGGCGCTGTCGAGCAAGGGGTCGTCCATGGGAAGCTGCCGTGCCTGGAAATGAGAGTGATTATTAATAGGCAATTTGCCGGACCCGGCAATCGGCAGGACATTCGTTTGCGCGGCTTTTTCTTTTGATTGCGCGGCGCGCCCCGGAAAGAGCGCGGCAGGACGGTGCTCGAAGGCTAAAGGATAATCATTCTTAATTACAGAAAGGCAATTTCCTGCTAGCGTATGGCCTCTTTTCAGGTCCACAGGGAGTTCGCCATGCTCAGCCCCAACGCTGCGCCGCAGCCTGTCAAAAGGGATTCCACCCTGCACTTTCCCAACCCGCAGCACACCGGGTCGGCCGCTGTAGTCCCGGAGGTCACCCTCTCTACCGGGACCGTACTGATGGACAGCCAGATGTGGATGCAGGAGCCGCTCTGGGAAGGCCTGAAAATCATCCTGGTGCTCAGCGGCCAGCTCAATTGCCGGGTCGAAGGCCAGCCCGAAGTGGAGATCCGCGGACCGACCCTGTGCGCCGTGGCCAACCAGGGCGAGCACTGCGGCGACCACCTGTTCGCCAGCGGCGTGCCGGTGCGCTACACCACGGTGCAGCTGGACTTCCCCTCGATCCGCAATGTCGGCCTGGAACCCGAGCGCCTGCTCGATCAGCGCGGCGGCGGCCCGATGCTGTTCTGCCAGCCGGCGAGCAAACCGCTGCTGGCCCTGGCGCAACAGATCTTCACCTGCCCGCTGCAGGGCCCGACCCGCTCCTTCTACCTGGGTGGCAAGGCCCTGGAACTCACCGCCCTGGGGGTCGAGGGGATTCTCGCCCAGGCCGAATCCAGGCCACTGCAGGACAGCCCGTGCAGCTCGGCGGACATCGAGCGCATCCATGCCGCCCGTGACCTGCTGCTCAACTCATTGCAGGATTCGCCTTCGCTGTCGGAGCTGTCGCGCCAGGTGGGCCTGAACCCGCGCAAGCTCACCGCCGGTTTCCGTCAGGTGTTTGGCACCAGCGTCTATGCCTACCTGCAGGAGCAGCGCCTGGGCGAAGCCTATCGCTTGCTGGCCAGTGGCGAGACCAATGTCTCCAGCGCGGCTTATCGGGTCGGCTACAGCCCGGCGCATTTCTCCACGGCCTTTCGCAAGCGCTTCGGGGTGTCGCCCAAGTCCTTGCGTTGAGCCCGCTCCTGCTCGAGCCTGCTCCATCCAAAGCTGCGCCTGGTGATCCGGGCGCCCTCCCCGCGCCGTACCGCAAACGAAAGAAATGGTCGCTCAAGCCAAAGTTTTAGCCCGCAACCCAAGCTCACAAATGAGATACGTTTGCATTCTCATTTAATCCCCATCACGGAGTGAAGCATGGGTAGCCGCGTTGCGCACCGAAACACCTCAGGTTGTCCCGTCAATTGTGTGGTCTCGCGTCCGGCTCTGGGCCGCAACCCACTGGCGTGCCTGATCCACGGCCTGGCCCTGGGCCTCTCGCTGACCCAGGCCGGCGCCGCACTGGCCGCCGATGGCGATACCGACCAGGACCACGCCCTGACCCTGGACACCAGCGTGATCAGCGCCACCCAGCCCGACTCCGCCACCGGGCCGCAGGCCGGTTACGTGGCCAAGCGCAGCCTCAGCGGAACCAAGACCGATGCCAGCCTGAGCGAAATTCCCCAGTCGATCTCCGTGATCACCCGTGACCAGATGGATGCCCAGCAGGTGCAGTCGGTGAACGAGGCGCTGCGCTACACCGCCGGGGTCCAGGCCAATACCACCGCCGCCAGCCAGCGCTTCGACACCCTCTCGATCCGCGGTTTCGACGTCACCACCGGCATGCTCCGCGATGGCCTCAAGGGCAATACCGCCCAGGCCTGGCCCAAGGTCGAAGCCTATGGCCTGGAGCGCATCGATGTGCTCAAGGGCCCGGCCTCGGTGCTGTTCGGGCAGAACTCGCCGGGGGGCGTGGTCAACCAGATCAGCAAGCGCCCGCTGGACAAGCCCTTCCATGAAGTGCAGATCCAGGGGGGCAGCTTCGACCGAGCCCAGGGCCAGTTCGACTTCAGCGGGCCGCTGGATGATGAAGGGCAATTCCTCTATCGCCTGGTGGGCCTGGAGCGCGACAGCGGCACCCAGTTCGATCACATCAAGGACGACAAACAGTACTTCGCGCCCTCCTTCACCTGGAAGCCCAACGACGACACCAGCCTGACCCTCCTGGCCGACTACACCCAGGACACGTTCGGCGCGCCGCGGGTGTTCCTGCCGGCCCAGGGCACCCTGCTTGGCAACCCCAATGGCAAGGTCAGGCACAACGTCTTCCTCGATGAACCGGGGCTGGACAACGACCGCACCCAGTACTCCCTGGGCTACCTGCTGGAGCACCGCCTGAATGACGTCTGGAGCCTCAATTCCAGCGCCCGCTACGGCCACGTCAACCTGCTGACCAACACCGCCAGCGGCATGTCCCTGGCTCCGGACCTGCGCACCCTGAACCGCGCTGCCTATCGCTTTCGCATCGTCGGCGACACCTACTCCCTGGACAACAATGCCCAGGCCCGCTGGAACCTGGGCAGCACGCAAATGGTGTCGCTTTTGGGGATCGACTACCGGCGCACCCGCGAGGACTACTACCTGCGCGGCGGCTCGGCTTCGCCCATCGACATCTATAACCCGGTGCACGGCGGCGTGTTCGACCCCAGCACCCCCTTCACCAACACCGTGCAGCGCGCCGATCAGGTCGGGGTCTACGCCCAGCAGCAGTTCACCTTCGATGAGCATTGGGTGCTCACCGTCGGCGGACGCCAGGACCGCTCCAGCGCCCGTACCGATAACCGCATGAACGACAGCGGCAGCAAGCAGGACGACGAAAAGTTCACCTACCGCACCGGGCTGGTGTACCTGGCGGACAACGGCCTGGCGCCCTACATCAGCTACTCCACGTCCTTCGACCCGGTGCTGGGCACCAACTTCTACGGCACGCCGTACAAGCCCACCAGCGCCAAGCAATCGGAAGTAGGGGTCAAGTACCAGCCGCCGGGCATCGACAGCTACATCACCCTGTCGCTGTTCGACCTGACCCAGGAAAACGTCCTGACCACCGACCCGGCCGAACGCCTGAACAAGATCCAGACCGGCGAGATCAACGTGCGCGGCATCGAGCTCGAAGGCAAGGCCAGCCTGGCCCGGGGCCTGGACCTGCTGGCGGCGCTGACCTACAACGACGCCGAGGTGAGCAAGAGCAACAACCCGCTGGAGAAGGGCAAACGCCCCACCGACACCCCGGAAAAAATGGCCTCGCTGTGGGCCGACTACACCTTGCCCGAAGGCCCCCTGAGCGGCCTGGGCTTCGGCGCCGGGGTGCGTTACATCGGCTCCACCGAGGCCGATGCCGCCAACACCCAGCGCGTGCCCTCCTACACCTTGCTGGACGCGGCGGTGCACTACGACTTCGACAAGCTGATCCCGGCGGCCAAGGGCCTGCGCCTGGCGGTGAATGCCACCAACCTCACCGACAAGCACTATTACGAAGGCTGCTCACTGACCAATTGCAGCGCCGGTTATGACCGCAGTGTCATCGCCAGCCTGCGCTATCGCTGGTAAGCCGCCGATGCTGTCCATGCGTGATATCTGGCTCAGGCTGCACCGCTGGCTGGCCCTGTGCCTGGGGCTGTTCCTCGCGCTGCTGGGCCTCAGTGGTTCGCTGCTGGAGCTCAAGGGGCCGATCCTGCGCTGGGAGGTCGGTGCGCAGATGCTGCAACTGGCCCCTGGCGAGCATGGCGCGCTGCTGCAACAGGACGCCTGGATCAGGGCCGCCTCCGACGCCTACCCGCAATTGCACAAGGTCTTCGGCGCAGCCCCACCGCGCCAGGGCTTTCTCGAATCGGACAATGTGATCGTCTTCGGGGCCCTCAAGGAGCGTCCCGGCACCGGCATCGCCATGATCGATCCTTATAGCGGCGAACCCCGGGGCTTCTTCGTCTTCGAGGACCTGTGGCTGGCCAAGCTGGTGGCGCTGCACCGCAGCCTGCTGCTGCCGCCAGCCTGGGGGTCGAACCTGGTGCTGCTCTGTGGCCTGGCGCTGCTGGGCTCCCTGGGCAGTGGCCTGTACCTGTGGTGGCCGGGCCGGCGCAGCTGGTGGAAGGCCGCCAGCCTGCGTCCCGGCAGCCGGGGCAACCGGCGCCTGCGGGAATGGCACAACGTGGCGGCGGCCTGGCTGTGCCTGCCGCTGCTGCTGATTGCCGGCAGCGGTGCCTGGCTGGCGCGCCCCGACCTCTTCACCTGGCCCGGCGCCCAGCCGATGGCGATCAAGCCGCTGTTTTCCGCGGCCCATGGCCACTTGCTGCTGGGCCCCCCCGGCGCCTGGCTGGCTTTTCTCTGCGGCATTTCGTTACCCCTTCTGTACCTCACCGGCCTGCTGCTGTGGTGGCGCAAGCGCGCTGCCCGCCAGGCCGTCCAATCGTTCAAGGAAACTAGCCATGACACACCGTGATTTCTTGCGCCGCGCCCAGCGCGGGCTCTTGCTCGGCCTGTTGCCCCTGGGCCTGCTATGGGCCGCCACGGCCAGCGCCGCGACCCTCACCGATCTGGCCGGACGCCAGGTCCAGGTGCCGGAGAAGGTCGAGCACATCCTCCTGGGTGAAGGCCGGATGATCTATTCCCTGTCGCTGCTCGAAGGCCAGAACCCGTTCGCCCGTCTCGCCGGTTGGCAAGGGGACTTTCGCGGCCTCGACGTGCAGGGCTACGAGGCCTATCACAAGGTCTTCCCCCAGGCCGACAAGGTGCCGCTGGTGGGCGGCACCTCGGCCGAGACCTTCAGCGTCGAAAAGGCCCTGGCGGTGCACCCGGACCTGGCGATCATGGCCCTGAGCGGCGGCCATGGGCCGAGCCCCGACAGCGAGGCGGTGAAACAGCTGGAGGCCGCCGGGGTGGCGGTGATCTTCGTCGACTTCAGCGACCATCCCCTGAGCAACACCGTGCCCAGCATGCGCCTGCTGGGCCAGGCCCTGGGCCGTGAGCAGCGGGCCGAGGAATTCATTGCCTTCTATCAGCAGTCCCTGGCCAAGGTCACCCAGACCCTGGCCAAGGCCGGTACCGTCAAGCAGCCGAAGATCTTCATCGACATGCTCGCCGGGCTGCAGGACTGCTGCGGCTCGCCAGGCACCGGCAACTTCGGCGAGATGATCAAGCTGGCGGGCGGGCGCAACATTGCCGACGGGCGCATACCCGGGCCCATTGGTGTGCTCAACGTGGAGTACATTCTCTCCAGCGACCCGGACGTTTACGTGGCCACCGGGGTCTTTGCCGCCGGCCAGGGCGGCGTGACCCTGGGTTACTCCGCCACCCTGCAACAGGCTCGGGACAGCCTGCGCCAGGCCGCCCAGCGCCCACCGCTGAACGAGTTGCGGGCGGTGCGCGAGGGCAATGTGCACGGCCTGTGGCACATTTTCTACGACTCGCCGGAGCACCTGATCGCGGTCCAGGCCCTGGCCAAGTGGCTGCACCCTGAACTGTTCAAGGACCTGGACCCGGACCAGACCCGCCGCGAGCTGTACCAGCGCTTCATGCCGATTCCCGCCAGCGGCGTGTTTGCCACGAGTCTGGCGCCATGACCCAGGCTGCTACCGACGTGCAGGAGCGCGTTGCCTCAGGGCACTACCAAAGGCGCCATGGCCGCCGGGTGCTGCTGTTGGGCGGGCTGGCCCTGGCCCTGCTGCTGTCCCTGGCCCTGGACATCACCACCGGGCCTTCGGGGATGAGCCTGTCGCGCCTGCTGCAGGTGCTCTGGGACCCGGGCTCGATGCCCCGGGTGGAAGCGGTGATCGTGTGGAACGTGCGCCTGCCCTACGCCCTGATGGCGGTGCTGGTGGGGGCCGCCCTGGCCCTGGCCGGCGCGGAAATGCAGACCGTGCTCGATAACCCCCTGGCCAGCCCCTTCACCCTCGGTGTATCCGCCGCCGCGGCGTTTGGTGCAGCCCTGGCCATCGTCCTCGGCCTGGGCCTTCCCGGGGTGCCGGCGCAGTACCTGATCTCGGCCAACGCCTTCCTCTTCGCCCTGGCCTCGGTGGCCTTGCTGTACCTGCTGGCACGCTGGCGCGGCTTCGGCGTGGAAAGCCTGGTGCTGTTCGGCATCGCCCTGGTGTTCGCCTTCAACGCCCTGGTGGCGCTGCTGCAATTCGTCGCCACCCAGGACAGCCTGCAGCAACTGGTGTTCTGGACCCTGGGCAGCCTGGCCCGGGCCTCGTGGGAAAAGCTCGCGGTACTGGCCCTGGCGCTGTTGCTGTGCCTGCCCTTCTCCCTGCGCCAGAGCTGGGCCCTGACCGCCCTGACCCTGGGCGAGGAACGGGCCCGCAGCTTCGGCATCGACGTTGGTCGCCTGCGCCTGCTGTCGCTGCTGCGCATCAGCCTGCTGTCGGCCCTGGCGGTGTCCTTTGTCGGCACCATCGGCTTTATCGGCCTGATCGCCCCGCACATCGCCCGCCTGCTGGTGGGCGAAGACCATCGGCTGTTCCTGCCGGCCAGCGTGCTCAGCGGCGGGCTGATCCTGTCCATGGCCTCCATCGCCAGCAAGGCGCTGATCCCCGGGGTGCTGATTCCGGTGGGTATCGTCACCGCCCTGGTGGGCATTCCCTTCTTCATGGCCATCGTCATGCGCAACCGTCGAGGTGTCCTGTGAAGCCGCCTGTGTCCTCCAACGCCGGCCTGTGCACCGCCGGCCTGAACATGCACTACGGCAACCGCCAGGTGCTGTGCGACGTGGCCCTGCCGCCCCTGGCCGGGGGCAGCGTGACCGCGCTGATCGGCCCCAACGCGGCGGGCAAGTCGACCCTGCTGCGGGGCATCGCCGGGTTGCACAAGACCTCGGGCCAGGTACTGCTGGACGGCGTCGACCTCAACCGCCTGCCCCAGGTGGAACGGGCGCAGCACATCGTCTACCTGCCCCAGAGCCTGCCGGAACGTACCCGCCTGTGCGCCTTCGAAGCAGTGCTCAGCGCTGCCATGGCCGGGCATCGCACTGGCGGTTTCGCCCCTGGCCGGCCCAGCGCGGCGGTGTTGCACGGGGTCGAACAAGTGCTGCAGGACCTGGACCTCGCCGCCCTGGCCGACCGCCCGATCGACGCCCTCTCCGGTGGCCAGCGCCAACTGGTGGGCCTGGCCCAGGCCCTGGTGCGCCAGCCCCGGGTGCTGCTGCTGGACGAACCCACCAGCGCCCTGGACCTGTACCACCAGTGCCAGGTAGTGGAAGCCATCACCCGGGCCACCCGCGAGCGCCAGTTGATCACCCTGGTGGTGGTCCACGATATCAACCTGGCCCTGGGTTTCAGCCAGCAGGTGGTGGTGCTGCACCATGGCCGCCTGGCCGCCGCGGGGCCGGCCCTGGAGGTGATCAACCCACAACTGCTGCGCGACGTCTACGGCGTCGACGCCAGCCTGGAACAGGTACGCGGTCGACCGCTGGTGATGGTCGACGGCCGCCTGCCCTCTCACTCAGCCCTGGGATAAACCATGACCAACGCTCAACAGTTGCCCCTCGACACCCTGGACACGCCCCAGGCCGCCCCGGCCTTCGACCTGCGCCCGCTGCTGGTGGCCAACCTGGCCTGCACCATGGCGATGATGGCGTTCGTTTCGCTGATCGGCCCCATTGCGCGGATTCTCGGCCTGGCCACCTGGCAGGCAGGGATGGCGGTGACCATCTCCGGGGTGATCTGGATGCTCCTGGCCCGCCCATGGGGCCGGGCCAGCGATCGCCTCGGTCGGCGGCGCATCCTGCTGCTGGGCACCGGCGGCTTCACCCTGGCCTTTCTCGCCCTCAGCCTGTTTATCGACGTGGCGCTGCACGCCCTGCCTTCGGCGCTGCTGGCGTTTGCCGGGTTGCTGCTGGGCCGCGGCCTGATCGGGGTGTTCTATGCGGCAATCCCGGTGGGCGGCTATGCGCTGATCGCCGACAACATCGAACCCGAGCATCGCGCCCGGGCCATGGCGTCCCTGGGGGCGGCCAACGCCTGCGGGCTGGTCCTGGGGCCGGCGCTTGCCGCATTGCTGGCGCGCCACAGCCTGAGCCTGCCGTTCTATGCGCTGGCGGTGTTGCCGCTGCTGGGCTTCGCCTTCCTCAAGGCACGGCTGCCGCGCCAGGAACTGCACCTCAAGCAGCCGCCCAAGCCGGTGAGCCTGGGCGATCCGCGCCTGCGCCGGCCGCTGGTGGTGGCGTTCGTCTCGATGCTGTGCGTGGCCATGGCGCAGATCACCGTGGGCTTCTTCGCCCTCGACCGCCTGGGCATGAGCCCGGCCGACGCGGCGCAGACCGCCGGCATTTCCCTGACCCTGGTGGGGGTGGCGCTGATCGCCTCGCAACTGGTGGTGCGCAAACTGGAATGGCCGCCGCTGCGGATGATCCGCATCGGCGCCCTGGTGGCGGCGCTGGGCTTTGTCACCAGCATTCTCGCGGCCCAGGCCTGGGTGCTGTGGCTGGGGTTCTTTGTTTCGGCCGCCGGCATGGGCTGGATCTTCCCCTCCTTCGCCGCCCTGGCCAGCAACTCGGTGGACGCCGCCGAACAAGGCGCCACGGCCGGCTCCATCGGCGCGGCCCAGGGCCTGGGGGTAGTGGTCGGGCCCCTGGCCGGGACCCTGATCTACGGGCTGGAGCCACGCCTGCCCTACCTGCTGGCGGCGCTGCTGCTCGTACTGGTGGCCTGCTGGCCCGTAGCCCGACGCCGGTAACCTTCGGGCGAACGACGCGCATTATCGAAACCCTGCGGCCCTGTAGCCGCTGCCGAGCCTGCGGCGAGGCTGCGAAAAGGTCCGCAGGACCTTGCTTGACGATCGACCGCCGAACCTCTATCGGCCTCAAGATCGCCGCGTCCCTGCGACGGAGTGCCGCCCAGACCGTTCGCAGCCTGCGGCAGCGGCTACACGCTGGTGTGGCTCATGCGGCCCAGGGCCAGGCTGTACAACAGCAAGGCCAGGGTCGCCAGGGCGCCACCCGCCAGGCCGACATAGGCAAAGCCCAGTTGCCCGCCGACCCAACTGCCCAGCAGCGCACCGCCGCCAATGCCGATGTTGTAGATGCCGGAGAACATCGCCATGGCCACGTCGGTGGCGTCCGGCGCCAGCACCAGTACCTTGGATTGCAGGGCCAGGCCGAAGCCCATGATCGCCATGCCCCAGAACACACTCAGGGCCACCAGCGACCAGACGTGTCCATTGAGCGGCAACAGCAGGCTCAGGCACAGCGCCAGCAGCGCCACCGCGGTCAGTAGAAACCCCTGGGGGCTGTGGCGGTGCAGCCAGCTGAACAGCAGCGAGCCGATGATCCCGGCGCCGCCGAACACCAGCAGGACCAGGGTCACCACCTCGCCCCCCAGGCCCGCCGCCACCTTGATGAAGGGCTCGATGTAGCTGTAGGCGGTGAACTGCGCCGTCACCACCAGGGCGGTAAGCACATAGATCGCCACCAGCGCCGGGCGCTTGAACAGCAGCGGCAGGCTGCGCAGGGAACCGGAGTTCTGGCTCGGCAGCAGCGGCAAGGTGCGGATCAGCCACAGCACCAGCAGGCCGGCCATGGCCGCGATCACGCTGAACGTGGTGCGCCAGCCCAGGGCCTCGCCCAGCAAGCGGCCCAGGGGAATGCCCAGGACCATGGCCAGTGAGGTGCCGGTGGCCAGCAGCCCGAGCGCCTGCACCTGCTTGCCCGGCGGCGCCAGGCGCACCGCCAGGGACGCGGTGATGGACCAGAACAGTGCATGGGCCAGTGCCACGCCGATGCGGCTGAGCATCAGCAGGCCGAAGTTGCTGGCCAGGCTGGAGAACACATGGCTGACGATAAACAGCCCGAACAGCACCGTGAGCAGCCTGCGCCGTTCGATGTTGCGGGTCAGCAGCATCACCGGCAGCGAGGTCAGGGACACGATCCAGGCGTAGATGGTGAGCATCAGACCGACCCGCTCGGTGGGCAGGTCGAAGCTGGCGCCAATGGCGCTGAGCAGGCCCACCGGCACGAACTCGGTGGTGTTGAAGACAAAGGCCGCCAACGCCAGCGCGATGACCGGCTGCCAGTTGCCTTGGGGTGTCGCCGCGGAATCACTCATGGGGGGGCGTCATACTCTTTCGATGATGGAACGGGTCCGGGACCCGCTGAAAAAATGCACAACCCGGGCCGGCATCGCTGCTCCCGGATTGCGGGCAAAGGCTCCCAGGCGGAGCCGGGGTGCAGCGCCGCTTCAATTCCCTTGGGCGGTTCGCGCAAAGACCTGCATGGCCAGCGCCACGCCCTGCAGCAGGCGCGCCGCACTGACGCCGTCGCGGGCTTGCACCGACAGCCCGTGGAGCACCGTAGAGTAATAATCGCCCAGGGAAGTTGCATCGCTGTGGCCGGGCAATTCACCCGCCTGCTGCGCGGCTTCCAGGCGCTGGATAATGCTTGCGGTACGCGCCCGGCGATGTTCGGCCAGCCATTCGCGCACGCTGTCGTTGTCGCTTGAGCAGTTCACCGCCGAGGCCACCACCATGCAGCCACGGGGGCCGTCGGCCCGGGTGTAGAGTGCCACCGCTTCTTGCAGCATGCGCTCGATGGCGACGTAGGCGCAGGGCTCTTGCAGGGCCAGGTCGGCGAAACCGCCTTCCTGGCTTTCGTACAGCTCGATGGCCTCGCGAAACAACGCCTCCTTGGAGCCGAAGGCGGCATAGATGCGCGCCGAGGCGATGCCCAGGGCCGCCACCAGGTCGGCCATGGAGGTGGTTTCGAAACCACGGCGCCAGAACAGTTCGAGCGCCTGGCGCAGTGCCTGGTGACGGTCGAATTCGCGGGGTCTTCCAGCCATGGGGGTCGGGTATCTCGTCGGGACAGGGAAGGCGTTCGGTTGAGCCCGAACAGCCGGTTGGCGCAGGGCGCCGGGACGAAATGATATTAGATTTGCGCCGGCCGCGGCCAATTTCCGTGGCCGCGGCCTTGCCTGCGCCCTGCCTCAGTCACGGCCCTCCTGCAGAAACGGCAGCAGCAGCGCGAGAAATTCCTCCGGTGCCTCTTCCATGATGAAGTGCCCGCAGTCCTCGACAATGGCCCCGCGCAGGTCATTGGCATGGCCCTGCAGGGTCAGCAGAGGTGCATCGTTGGTGGCGTGCTCAGCACCAATGGCCAGCACCGGCATGGTCAGCGGCCGCTGCGCGCGCAGCTGATTCTGGCGCACCGTCTCGGGGATCGCCCGGTAATAGGCGAAGCCTGCGCGCAACCCGCCCGGGGCAGCGTAGGCCTCGATGTAGACTTCGGCGGCCACCGCCTCGCGGCGATGGGACCAGTGGTCGAAGATGTAATTCAGATAGGCCCGCTCGCGCCCGGCGATCAAGGCTTCCGGCAAATCCCGCAGCTGGTTGAACATGAAGTGCCAGAGAAAGATGTTCTGCTGCGGCGCGACGAAAATCGGTGGTGCATCCGCCAGCCCGGGGATCACCGCCTCGGTCAGCGCCAGGCGCTCCACCGCCTGCGGATGGTCGCAGGCCAAGGCGTAGGCGATCCACATGCCGACGTCGTGGCCGACCACGCTGTAGCGCTCGAAACCCAACTGCCCCATCACCTGGTGCAGCACCCCGGCCACATGGCCGGTGTCGTAGCCGTGCTCAGGGCGGTCGGACTGGCCGCTGCCCGGCGGGTCCACGGCAATGGCCTGGAAGCCTTGGGCAGCCAGGGCCTGGATCACCTGACGCCAGGCGTACCAGGTCTGCGGCCAGCCGGGAATCAGCAGCACCGGCCGGCCCGTGCCGGCGGTGACACAGTGGATGCGCTGGCCATCGACGCGCACGTAACGGTGAACCAGGTCGAGGCTGTCGGCCTGGAGGTTGTCAGTCAAAGCATTCATGGTGTGTTCTCGCTGAAGGGTCAGGCAATGCCGAGCATGGCGTTGATCTGTTGGCGGTCGATCTGCGCGCCGGCGAAGTCGTCGAAGATGCGCTCGGTGACCTGGATCATGTGCCGGTTGATGAACTCGACACCTTCCCGGGCGCCATCCTCCTGATCCTTGAGGCAGCACTCCCATTCCAGGGTCGCCCAGCCCGGGTAGTCGTATTGCGCCAGCTTGGAAAAGATCCCCTTGAAGTCCACCTGGCCATCGCCCAGGGAACGGAAGCGCCCGGCGCGCTCGACCCAGGCGCTGTAGCCGCCGTAGATGCCCTGGCGGCCGCTGGGATTGAACTCGGCATCTTTGACGTGAAACATGCGGATGCGCTCGTGGTAGATGTCCAGGTAACTCAGGTAGTCCAGCTGTTGCAGCACGAAGTGGCTGGGGTCGAAGAGGATGTTGCAACGCGGGTGATGGTCCACCAATTCATGGAAGCGTTCGAAGCTGGTGCCGTCGTGCAGGTCCTCGCTGGGGTGGATCTCGTAGCACAGGTTGACCCCCTGCTCGTCGCAGGCATCGAGGATCGGCCGCCAGCGCCGCGCCAGCTCGTCGAACGCCGTCTCGATCAGGCCCTCGGGGCGCTGGGGAAAGGGAAACAGATAAGGCCAGGCCAGGGACCCGGAAAAGGTCCCCAGCTCACTCAGCCCCAGGCGTCGCGAAGCCTTGGCCGCCAGCTTCATCTGCTCCATGGCCCAGGCCGTTCTGGCTTGCGGATTGCCCCGCAGCGCTGGCGGCGCGAAGTTGTCGCACATCGCGTCGTAGGCCGGGTGCACCGCCACCAGTTGGCCGAAGATATGGCTGGTCAGCTCGCTGATCTGCAGGCCCTTCTGCGCCAGCTGGCCCTTGAGTTCATCGCAGTAGTCCTGGCTCTCGGCCGCCGTGGCGACGTCGAACAACCGCGCATCCCAGGCAGGGATCTGCAGCGCCTTGAAACCCAGGTCGGCGGCCCATTGGGCAATCGCCGGCAAATTGTGGAACGGCGCCGTCTCGGCGCTGAATTGCGCCAGATGCAGGCTGGGCCCCTTGAGGGTTTTCATCGAACTGCTCCCTATTCTTTGTTGGTCGACAAAGAATAGGGATACGCTCTGGCCGCGTCAATCATCGCCGTGCAGAAAAGTGTTTGGCCGTGAGGCCGTTCGCCCGTAGGCGCTGGCTTGCCAGCGAAGGCGTCGCAGTGGTCGACAAGGCAAAAAAAAGCCCGCGATGAAGATCGCGGGCCCGGCCGGCATCCATGCAGCATCACGGCCGGCTATACACCTCACGCCCGGCAAAGTAGGTCTTGAGCACCTGGGTTTGCGCCAGTTGCTCCTGGGGCACCTGGAACACATCGCGGTCAAGAACGATCAGGTCGGCCTGCTTGCCCGGGGCCAGGCTGCCGATCTGCTGCTCCAGGCCAATGGCCCGCGCGGCGTTGCGGGTGTAGGCGTAGAACATGGTTTCCCGGTCGATGCCTTCGTCCTTGTTCAACACGCCCTTGGGCCCCTTGCGGTTGATGGCCTGGGCGATGGCCTTCCAGGGTTCCGGGGTGCTTACCGGCCAGTCGCTGGCCCCGGCGATGGTGGCGCCGTTCTTCAGCAGCGAGCGGGCCGGGTACATGAACTGGAACTGCATGGCGCTGATGTAGGGCTGGAGCAAATCGATGCTCAGCTCATCGGCGGCGGCCCAGTACAGCTGCATGGAGGCGATCACGTCCAGTGGCTTGAAGCGGGCGAACTCCTTGGGGTTGACCATCTGCAAGTGGGTGATGGAGTGCACCACCCCACTCTGGCGATCACGCCGCGCCTGCTCGATGCCGTTGAGGGATTCGCGCACCGCGCGGTCGCCAATGGCATGCACATGCACCAGCCAGCCACGGGCATCGGCGGCGCTGACCAGCTCGCCGAAATGCGCCGGGTCGATCAGCAGTTCGCCGTCCTTCTTCGAGTTCTTGTAGGGGGTCAGCAGGGAAGCGGTCTGCGCCGGAAACTCGGCGACACCGTCGGCGAAGATCTTGATCCCCGGCAGGCTCAGGTTCGGCACCCCGAGGAACTGCTGGCGCACCTGCTCCAGCACCTCCAGGTCCGCCGGGCGGCTCTTGGGATTGGCCACCATCAGGGCCGCGACCCGCAGGGTCAGCTCGCCCTTCTGCGCCAGCGCCTTGTACACCGGCAGCACACCGACGGTCTGGGCCGTGGGATGCATGGCGAACAGCGCGTCGCCCGGGGTGGCGTTGGCCGCCGGGTCCATCAGCGCGGTGATGCCCAGGCTCAGGTTGAGGTCGCGGGCGGCGCGCCCAGCGTCGAGCAACTGCTCGAAGCTCGGCGGCGGCAGTTGCGAGGTCAGGGCCGAGAGCCCGGCATCGGCGACAAAACCGTTGGGGCTGCTGTCCGGGTGATGGCCGATGGTGGCCTGGGCCTCGCCCTGCAGCGCCTTGACCCGCGCGGCGTCTATGCCGCCGCGCTTGAGCATGGCGCGGTTGGCCCAGCCGGTGTGGTAGTCCCAGCCAACGAACAGAATCGGTACATCGGCCCATTCGCCCTGGTTGAAGCGCTGTTCCAGGGCGTCCACCTGGCTCCAGTAGGTCGAGGGAAAACCGCTGACGCTGAGGATCTCGCCATGCCGCGCCTTGCCGTCATCGCGCCAGCCGCGCAGGCGCTGCTCCAGCTCGTCCAGGGGCAGTTGCTGGGTTTCCAGGTCGGCGGCCTTGAGCTTCAGGCCCCCGAAGATGGCATGACTGTGGCTGTCGATGAACCCCGGCATCAGCACCTTGCCCTGCAGGTCGATGACCTGGGTGCCCGGGGCCTTCAGCGCCAGCACCTGGGCATCGCTGCCGACCATGACGATACGCCCCTGCTCTACCGCCACCGCCTGTTGCAGGGGCTGGCCCCGCTCGGCGGTGAACACCTTGGCGTTGTGCAGCACCAGGTCCACCGCGGCCTGGCTGTGCAGCGAGAACAGGGCCAGGGCCGAGGCCAGCGTGATATTCAGCGTCTTTTTCATTGTTGTTCGCACCCTTGGCTCAGAATGCGCCAGAGACTAGCCAAGTCACCGGTGCTTAAGAATACTGCTTCGCGCAACCCATCCTTTCCAAAGAGGCAAGACTGCAATGGACCAGCTGGGCGCCATCACCATGTTCGTGACCACGGTCGATCAGGGCAGCTTCACCCGCGCCGCCGCGTGCCTGGGCAAGACCACCTCGGCCCTGACCAAGGCAGTGAGCCACCTGGAGAGCCAGCTCGGCACCCGCTTGCTGGAGCGCTCCACACGCCGGATCGCTCTCACCGAGGCCGGGCATATCTACCTGGCCAGCGCCCGGCAGGTATTGCGCCAACTGCAACAGGCCGGGGAAGACATCGAGCGCCTGCAGCAGGAAATGTGCGGCACCCTGCGCCTGGTGGCGCCGCCCTCCTTCGCCCCGGCCTTTCTCAATGGCGCCTGCTACGGCTTTCTTGAGCAGTACCCGCAGATGCGCCTGGACGTGGAGCTCACCGACGAATTCGTCGACCTGCAAAGTGGCGGCTATGACCTGGCCGTGCGCGACGGGCCGGTGGAGCTGCCGGACCTGATCGCCCGCCCGCTGACGGCCAACCGCATCCTGCTCTGCGCCAGCCCGCGCTATCTGCAGCGCCAGCCCTTGCCGGTGACCCCGGCGCATTTTGCCGAGCATGACTGGCTGATCTTCCGTCACCCGGCACTGAACCCGCATTTCTGGCGCTTCACCTTGAATGGCGAGCAGCAGCGTGTGCCCCAGCCGGTGCCGCGGCTGGCCAGTGACAATTACGATTTCCTGTTCGGTGCCCTACTGGCCGGGCTGGGCCTGCAACTGTGCCCGCAGTGGAGCGCCGCGCCCTACCTGCGTCGCGGCGAGCTGGTGCAACTGCTGCCCGAGGCGCAGCTGGACCCGGAGCAGTTCGGCCCGAGGATCCATGTGATCTACCCCGCCCACCGGCGCCAGACCCGCAAGCACCAGGCGTTCATCGAATGCCTGAACCGCTACCTGGACGAGCAGCAATTGCATTGATGGGCCAGCTCCCGGCCCATCTGGCACTGGCGGCCCTGTCGAGTGCTGCCGCAGCCAACACGGGTCGGATTGCGCCAGAGCCCAGGCACACCCTCAACCAGTGGTTTGGCCGGGCAATGAATACTGGGGCAAATAGGCTTTTGCGATTAAGTGAATATCTCATCATGAATGTGACTAAAGACCTGGTGAAATCAATTCATTAGTACTCAATTAATAGCTCGACATAAGATGCGCCTCAATAATAGACAACATAAAGACTACCGAGCAAAAGCAGCCAGGAACAAAACTGGAAAGCACTGAAAGCCAATAAACAAGTTCAGGAATTATCTCGGAAATCAGGATGCCAGATCACAATGAACAACGACTTCACATTCACCATCAAGAGCATTTGCTTCGACGAAGATTATCACCCGTCCGAGAATACGCGCATCACCACCAACTTTGCCAACCTGGCCAGGGGCAAGAGTCGCCAAGAGAACTTGCGCAATACCTTGAGGATGATTGACAACCGCTTCAATGCCTTGGCGCATTGGGATAACCCCAAGGGCGATCGTTATACAGTCGAGCTTGAAATCATCTCCGTGGAAATGGACATCGACACTCAAAGCAGTGGCCATGCCATCCCCCTGATTGAAATATTGAAAACCAATATTTTCGATCGAAAGACCAACGAACGCTTTGAGGGCGTTGTAGGAAACAACTTTTCCTCTTACGTACGGGACTACGACTTCAGCGTGCTGTTGCCGGAGCACAACAGGGAGCGACCAAAGTTCAGCATTCCGGAAAACTTCGGAGAGCTGCATGGAAAGCTATTCAAGCACTTCATCAACTCCAGCACTTACAAGGAAAACTTCAACAAGCCACCGGTGATCTGCCTGAGCGTTTCGAGCAGCAAGACCTACCATCGGACTGAAAACCAGCACCCTGTACTGGGCATTGAATACCAGCAGGACGAATACTCTCTAACAGATGAATACTTCAACAAGATGGGGTTGAAAGTTCGTTACTTCATGCCGTCCAACAGCGTTGCGCCTTTGGCTTTCTACTTTGCCGGCGATTTGCTCAGTGATTACACCAACCTGGAACTGATCAGCACCATCAGCACGATGGACACCTTCCAGAAGATTTACCGGCCAGAGATCTACAATGCCAACTCTGCAGCAGGCAAATCCTATCAACCGAGCCTGAAGCACCAGGACTATTCATTGACTCGAATTGTCTATGACCGAGAAGAACGTAGCCGCCTGGCGATTGAGCAAGGGCAGTTTGTCGAGAACAACTTCATCAAGCCATACCAGACCATTCTTGAGCAGTGGTCCGCCAATTACGCTCTTTGACTCATCAAAAATACAAGGTCACCCATGATGAAAAAGTTGTTACCCACTTCAACTGCCGGCAGCTTGCCTAAACCTTCCTGGCTTGCACAACCTGAAACACTCTGGTCGCCCTGGAAGTTGCAAGAGGAAGAACTGGTTGAAGGCAAGCAGGACGCCTTGCGCTTGTCACTGCAAGAACAACAGCAAGCAGGCATTGATATCGTCAGTGATGGCGAGCAGACACGTCAGCACTTTGTCACGACGTTCATCGAACACCTCAGCGGCGTTGATTTTGCAAAACGTGAAACCGTCAGGATTCGTGATCGCTATGATGCGAGCGTCCCCACGGTGGTGGGGGCTGTCAGTCGCCAGAAGCCGGTTTTCGTGGAAGATGCCAAGTTTCTGCGCCAGCAGACCGAGCAACCCATAAAGTGGGCGCTGCCAGGCCCGATGACGATGATCGACACGCTTTATGACAGCCATTACAAAAGCCGCGAAAAACTGGCCTGGGAATTCGCCAAGATCCTCAACCAGGAAGCCAGGGAGCTGGAGGCGGCCGGCGTGGATATCATCCAGTTTGATGAGCCCGCCTTTAACGTCTTCTTCGATGAAGTGAATGACTGGGGTGTGGCCACCCTGGAAAGAGCCATTGAAGGTCTTAAATGCGAAACGGCGGTGCACATTTGCTATGGCTATGGCATCAAGGCCAATACGGACTGGAAAAAGACCCTGGGCTCAGAGTGGCGGCAATATGAAGAGGCGTTCCCCAAGCTGCAGAAATCCAGTATCGATATAGTCTCGCTGGAATGTCACAACTCTCATGTCCCAATGGATCTCATTGAACTCATCAGAGGCAAGAAAGTGATGGTCGGGGCCATTGATGTGGCCTCCAACACCATTGAAACACCCGAGGAAGTGGCCGACACCTTGCGCAAGGCATTGCAGTTCGTGGATGCCGACAAGCTCTATCCCTGCACCAACTGTGGCATGGCGCCCTTATCCCGTGGCGTGGCAAGGGGCAAGCTGAAGGCTTTGAGTGCCGGCGCAGAAATCATCCGAAGAGAACTCTCGAACCTGCGCTGAGCTAAAGCCGCAAGTGGTGTGCCAGAGGGGTGAAGCGGTGGATTGAAAAGCCGCCGCTTCACCCCTCTGCGCGCTGTCGGACAGTACCCAATATTCAGGACCCGCCATGTCACTTCCCAGTACGGCTATCGAGCCAATGCGCTTTCGCGAAGCGCTCGGGCACTACGCATCCGGCATCACGGTGATTACCTCACAGGTTGATGGCGAGCCGCTCGGCTTCACGTGCCAGTCGTTCTATAGCGTGTCGATGAGCCCGCCGCTGGTGTCATTCAGCGTCATGTCCAGCTCGGCCAGCTACCCCAAGATTCGTCAGGCGGGCCGCTTCATGGTCAATATCCTCTCAGGCGAGCAGGTCAGGATTTCCAACCAGTTCGCAAGCAAAGGCACGGACAAGTGGCAGGGAGTTCAATGGCAGGAATCGCCGCTGGGCAACCCGATCATTGCCGGCAGCCTGCACTGGCTCGATTGTGAAATTCATGCCGAACACGTCGCCGGTGACCACCTGATCGTGATCGGTGAAGTCAAGGCGCTGAACCTGCAGCAAGCGGCTGCTGCGCAGCCATTGCTGTATTTCAAAGGACATTATTGCAACCTCGCGGCCCCGGGCGCGGTGTGAACCCTGGCCGGCGCGCCTTCGCTGAGGGCCTGTTTCAGACAGCAAGGTTGCTTGTGAATCGCAGGGACGCTGGCGCCCCGCCTGCGCTCACTCTTGTACCGGAATCTGCCGCAACGGCTTGACCGACTTGAAGGAAAAGCTCGAATAGATCTCCTTCACCGCCGGCAGGGTCTGCAACACTTCACGGGCGAACTCGCCGAAGGATTCCAGGTCCTTGGCCAGTACTTCGAGGAGAAAATCGTAGCGCCCGGAGACGTTGTGGCAGGCGATGATTTCCGGGATCTCCAGCAGCCGCTGCTCGAAGGCCCGGGCGGTGTCCTGGGAGTGGGATTCCATCATCACGCTGACAAAGGCGGTGACCCCATAGCCCAGCGCCTTGGGCGAGAGGATCGCCTGGTAACCGGTAATCACCCCGCTCTCTTCGAGAATCTTCACCCGGCGCCAGCACGGCGAGGTGGTCAAGGCGACGCTGTCCGCCAGCTCGGCATTGGTCAGCCGGGCGTTGTCTTGCAGGGCGATCAGCAGGGCTTTGTCGATACGGTCCAGATCGAGGGGCATGTCTTACCTTTTTATCTTATTTTTATGGTTATTTATTCCAATTATTCGGTTCTAAAGGGCCGATATTGGAAATTATTGCGCCGGATTTGAGCATAGCATTAGAGCAAATCCGGGAGCGTTCACCATGAACAATAAAAACAGTGACCTTGGTTTTTCCACCCGTGCCATCCATCACGGCTACAACCCCCAGGAGCATCAGGGCGCGCTGATCCCGCCGATCTACCTGACCTCCACCTTCACCTTCGCCACCGCCGAATACGGCGCGGGCTGTTTTGCCGGTGAAGAACCCGGCTACTTCTATACCCGCATCGGCAACCCGACCCTGGCGTTGCTGGAAGCGCGCATGGCCGCCCTGGAAAACGGCGAAGCGGCCGTGGCGTTCGGCTCCGGCATGGGGGCGATTGCCGCGACCTTGTGGACCCTGCTGCGCCCGGGCGACGAGGTCATCGTCGGCCAGACTTTGTACGGTTGCACCTTTGCCCTGCTGCACCACGGCCTTGGCGAATTCGGCGTCAAGGTACGCCATGTCGACCTGACCGACCTGGGCGAGCTACGGGCGGCCATCGGCCCGGCCACGCGGATGATCTATTTCGAAACCCCGGCCAACCCCAACATGCAACTGGTGGACATCGCCGCCGTGGCCCAGGTGGCCCGCCAGCATCCCGGCCTGCTCGTGGCGGTGGACAACACCTACTGCACACCTTACCTGCAGCGCCCGCTGGAACTGGGCGCCGACCTGGTGCTGCATTCGGCCACCAAGTACCTCAGCGGCCATGGCGACATCACCGCCGGCATCGTGGTCACCGGCCAGGCCCTGGCCGAACGCATCCGCCTGCAGGGCCTGAAGGACCTGACCGGCGCGGTGCTCTCGCCCCAGGACGCTTTTCTCCTGATGCGCGGCCTCAAGACCCTGGCCCTGCGCATGGATCGCCATTGCGCCAACGCCCAGGCCGTCGCCCAGTTCCTCCAGGACCACCCCGCCGTGGCCTGGGTCGCCTACCCGGGGCTGGCATCCTTTGCCCAACACGCCCTGGCCGCAAGACAGATGAAGCTGCCCGGCGGCATGATCGCCTTCGAACTCAAGGGTGGGCTGGCCAGCGGGCGACGCTTCATGAACGCCCTGGGGCTGTTCAGCCGCGCGGTCAGCCTGGGGGATGCCGAATCCCTGGCCCAGCACCCGGCGAGCATGACCCATTCCACCTACACCCAGGAGGAACGGGCCGAACACGGCATCGCCGAGGGCCTGGTACGGCTGTCGGTGGGGCTGGAAGACATCGCCGACCTGCTGGCCGACATCGCCCAGGCCCTGGACGCCAGCGCCGAACCCGCGCGCCCCACCCTGGAGGCCGTGAGCCGAATCGGCAAGGCCCTGCCTTGAGCAGGATCAGCACATCTGGCGGCAAAGCCGACTACAACACCCTGCCGGCGCCCGAGCGCCGGCAGTCCAGGCAACACCCGCAACACCCTTAGAACCGTAACCCACAGGAGTGGAACAACCCATGAGTCGTATCAATAACAAAGCCACCCAACTGCTCAGCGCCATGATCCTTGCCGGCCTGGCCTGCCATTCCCTGGCAGCCGACAGCATCCGGATCGGCATCGCCGGGGCCAAGACCGGCCCGGTGGCGCAATACGGTGACATGCAGTTCAGCGGCGCGCGCATGGCCATCGAGCAGATCAACGCCAAGGGTGGCGTCGACGGTAAGCAACTGGTGGCCGTGGAATACGACGATGCCTGCGACCCCAAGCAAGCGGTGGCCGTGGCCAACAAAGTGGTGAATGACGGCGTCAAGTTCGTGGTCGGACACCTGTGCTCCAGCTCCACCCAGCCCGCGTCGGACATCTACGAAGACGAAGGCATCGTGATGATCACCCCGGCCGCCACCAGCCCAGAGCTGACCGCCCGTGGCTACAAGATGGTGTTCCGCACCATCGGCCTGGACAACGCCCAGGGCCCGGCGGCGGCACGCTACATCGCCCAGCTCAAGCCGACCAATGTGGCGGTGCTGCACGACAAGCAACAGTACGGCGAAGGCATTGCCAGCTCGGTCAAGGACATCCTCGGCAAGGAAGGCATCAAGGTGGCGATGTTCGAAGGCATCAACGTCGGCGAACGCGACTACTCCTCGATCCTGGCCAAGCTCAAGCAGGCCAATGTGGATTTCGTCTACTTCGGCGGCTACCACCCGGAAATGGGCCTGCTGTTGCGCCAGGCCAAGGAAAAGGGCCTGACCGCACGCTTCATGGGGCCTGAAGGCGTGGGCAACGACTCGATCTCGCAGATCGCCAAGGACGCTTCCGAAGGCATGCTGGTGACCCTGCCCAAGTCCTTCGACCAGGACCCGGCCAACAAGGCCCTGGTGGAGGCCTTCGAAGCCAAGAAGGAAAACCCCAGCGGCCCGTTCGTGCTGCCGTCCTACTCGGCCGTGGAAGTGATTGCCGGAGGCATCGCCGCAGCCAAGAGCGAAGACCCGGAAAAAGTCGCCGAGGCGATCCACAAGGGCACCTTCAAGACCCCTACCGGCGACCTGAGCTTCGACGAGAAAGGCGATCTCAAGGACTTCAAGTTCGTGGTCTATGAGTGGCACTACGGCAAGCCGAAAAGCGTAGCGGCGGAAAACGCCGGGCTCTAAGCCGGGCACCGGGTGCCGCCTGCCAGGGCAGCGGCGCCCTACCCGTTTCAGGTGCAAGGCCTGAAAGAAACTCTGCACACCGCTTGAACAACGCCTTTCAAGCCAGACTTAAAGCACTAATTCCCGAGTATTCTAGTTGGGAACAACTTAAAGAACGGGTAACAACAAGGATCGCTTCGGGTAACACTTTCCAAAGCCTCTGCTTATACTCCAGAACCCTCCCCGTGGAAGCGGCCCATGCTTCCCGCCCAGGAAGATCGTTAGCCTACTTTGTTTTCTTCTGAACTTTTCACTGCCGTCTCCCGCTCAACTAGAGCTCGTGATGAAAGGGCCTGAAAAGCCCGAACTAGAGGACTTTCGCGAGCAGCGCAATAACCCCCGCCCACCCGCCGCAAGCCAGCATTCGATATGCCTCAAGGCCTGTATCTTTAGTGCCAAGCCGCTAGGCATGAGGCTTACCGCGCTGCGCTTATGCCGCAACTAAAACGTTAAAGCACAAGACTGTGACGCGCATCGAATGTTACCGATCAAGATAAACTTAATGTTACCGACCAAGTAAAAAAAGATAAGCCGCAAACCCACTAACACCGGGAAGTAGTTCCTCTTTTTTCATGGATAGAAATACTGTTTGCTAACTAAATTCGATTTTGTATATCGTGCGCAACATCAAATTGCCAGCTGCGGAAAGTACTTCTGCCAGGCCTTTTTTCAAGGAGCGAAGAACATGGAACCCTTTCTCGGCGAGATTCGTCTGTTCCCTTGGGCCTGGGCCCCACAAGGCTGGCTTTTGTGTCAGGGACAGATCCTTGACGTCGTGAACTATACGGCGCTGGCCAGCCTGCTCGGCGATTGCTACGGCGGTGACGGTAGAACCACCTTCGGCCTGCCAGACCTTCGAGGCCGCGCAGCCCTGGGGGAAAACCCTGTCGCGTCGACCAGCCCTGTGCTGGGGGTACATGAACTGGGCAGCATGGACGGCGCCGAGTGGGTCGCACTGACCCTCAACAACCTGCCCGCCCACAACCATGTCGCCAATGTCGCGGTCACCGCCGGCACCGGCGGGCCGGCGGGAAATATTCCCGCCATCAGTTCGACGTCCAAAGGCGCCGTATCCAAACCCACCTATGTCGCTTATGCCGACAAAGATCGCGTGACGATCAACCCGACCACAGTGGTGACCACCCTCGGCTATCCACTGCCAAACATGCAGCCATCGATCGTCGGCAACTTCTGCATTGCCGTCACCGGCACCTACCCACCCCGGGCCTAACGACTAAGGATAGTGATATGTCTGATGCATACCTCGGAGAAATCCGCATGTTTGCCGGCAACTTTGCCCCCAGGGGCTGGGCCCTGTGTAACGGTGCGCAACTGTTGATCCGGAACTTTGAAGCCCTTTACACCCTGATCGGCACGACCTACGGCGGTGATGGCAGCAACACCTTCTGCCTGCCTGACTACCGCGGCCGTACCCCCATCGGCCAGGGCAATGGGCCCGGCTTCACGCCCCGGGCCCTGGGCCAGGCCGTAGGGACCGAGCAAGTCACCATGAGTGCGCTCAATACCCCACCGCACATCCATGGCTTCCAGGTCAGTTCCAGCGAGGTCACATCCGCCAACCCGCTCCCCGCCAACCAACCGGCCAATAGCTACACCTTTGGCAAGTTCAAGCTTGAAGGCAGCTTTACCGGCCTTTACAGCAAGGGCGACAGCACATCGGCGGTGGTCAGCATGAGCCCCAACTTTCTTAGCCCGGCTCTGGGTATCCCCAATAAAGCAGTCGAGCCACACAGCAACATGATGGGGTCCCTGGCGATCACCTACATCATCTGCCTGAACGGCTACTACCCACAAAAGCCCTAGTTTCTCTTAACTTCAGGAATGCTCGACCATGGACGCTTTTACTGGTGAAATCAGGCTCTTTCCCTTCAACTTCGCTCCCGATAACTGGGCCGTCTGCGACGGCAGCCCGTTGCTCGTGCAGAATTACCCCGCACTGTACTCCGTGATCGGCCTCACTTATGGCGGTACTGCCGGAACCAGTTTCAATCTGCCCAACCTCAAAAGTCGCGTCACCATCGGCACCGGCCAGGGCGCCAACCTGACCAATCGATCCCTGGGCCAGGCCGTGGGCGGCGATACAACGACCTTGTTGCCAGCACACTTTGCGCCCCATACCCATCACGTACTGGCCAAGGACGGCACCGACACCACTGGCGCCCTGGACCTGGCCAATGGCACTGCCTACCTGGCCCAACCACGGGGTGTGCGCTTGTACAACGGCACAGTGCCGCCCACCGCTGCTCCGGGACCAAGCCTGCATCCAAGTACGGTGACCACGAACGGTACGGAGGCGGCGAAGACAGGTTCGACGCGCGATGTGATGCAGCCTTTCCTGACCCTGCGCTATTGCATCTGCCTGAACGGCGAGTACCCACAGCAATCGTGACCAGATCATGCCTTGACTCTCTCCTGCAGGTCACGCTGCCGGCCGGCGCCAGGCTGCGTCCGCAGAGCGCTGACGACCTGGCCTTCCTGCAGGAGCTGTTCGTGTCCCGCCGTTGGGACGAGGTCAGTGCCGTTCCTGGCTGGAGCGACGCCCAACGACGGGCGTTCCTGCACAACCAGGCCGAGTTGCAACGCCAGCACTATGAGCGGCACTACCCCGAGGCGCAGTGGCTGATTGTCGAGCAGGCCGGCCAGCCCATCGGCCGCCTGTGCCTGCATCGGCACGCCACTGAGCAGCGCATCGTCGATATCGCCCTGCTGCCCGCCTGGCATGGCCAAGGCCTGGGTACCCGACTGTTGCGGGCGATCCTGGCGCAGGCCGACGCCCAGGGGCACAACAGCAGCCTGAGCGTCGAAACCGCCAGCCGGGCCCGGTACCTGTATCAGCGGCTGGGCTTTGAGCCCATTGAAGAGAATGGCCTGTACCTGCAAATGCAGCGGCCGGCACAACGACCGGTCCGTGAGGATCTGGACAACCCCTGAAGCCTGAATGCGTATTACTGCCAGGACGCCCGAAACAGGCAGCCTGCGTATTTTCCACCTTCGTCCTTGACTCCCTTACACGCTGGATGCGACTCAACCAAGCAGGTCGCATGGCAGGAAGCCTTTATGAAAACATCACGCAGTTGTTTCCACGCTTGGCTGGCACGTCCGCTGGCCTTTCTCTTCCTGCTGTTGAACCTGGCCCTGGCTGCCCAGGCCCAGGCCGCAGCGCCAGTGATCACCAGCCCGGTATCGGGCACTACCCTGCCGTCAGTTGCGGTGGGCCAGTCGATGAGCATCCCGATCCTTTCCGTGGGCGGCGCAACACCCCTGGATCAATGGTTCCAGTGCGACATCGACGATCCGGGCTACGATGGCATTACCCCCTGCCTGCCGCCGGGGTTGATCCTCGACTCCTCGCCCCACAGTTCAGCCACCACCCTGCACGGCACACCGACCACCGCCGGCAACTATACCTTCAGCATTTCCCTGAATGACGGCGTTGGCCAGGCTGGAGTCGCCACCTACAACCTGGTGGTCACCAGTTCTGCGGTCCCAACCCTGACGTCGGTCAGCCCAAACAGCGGCAGCATCGCAGGCGCCACCGCCGTCACCCTCACCGGCAGCAATTTTACCGGCGCCACCTCGGTCAGCTTCGGCGGCACGGCGGCCCCCAGTTATACCGTCAACAACGCCACGACCATCACGGCCACCACACCGGCTCATGCCGCGGGCGCAGTGAACGTAACGATCATCACCCCTGGCGGCAGCGCGACCCTGACCAATGGCTATACCTACGCCGTGCCCGCCCCCACAGTCGGCCCGGTCAGCGCCACGGTGGCCGCCAACAGCAGCGCCAACTCGATCACTCTGAGCCTCAGTGGCGGCGCCGCCACCAGCGTCGCCGTGGCCAGCGCCGCCAGCCATGGGACTGCCACGGCCAGCGGCACCAGCATCAGCTACACCCCCACCGCCGGTTTCTCCGGCACCGACAGCTTCACCTATACCGCCACCAACGCCAGCGGCACTTCCAGCCCGGCTACGGTGACCATCACCGTCACCCCGCCCACCTTGGCGATAACACCGACGACTCTGCCCAACGGCACTCAAAGCACGGCCTACAGCCAGACCCTGAGCACCTCCGCGGGCACCGCCCCCTACAGCTACGCGATCACTGCCGGCAGCCTGCCGGCCGGCATGAGCCTGAACACCGGCACCGGTACACTCAGCGGCACCCCCACTGCCGGTGGTGCCTTCAACCTGACCATCACCGCCACCGACGCCTACAGCGCCACCGGCTCTCGCGCCTACACCTTGTTGATCAACGGCCTGCCACCAGTTGCCAACGCACTGAGCACCACGGTCGCGGCCAACAGCAGCGCCAACACGATTCCCTTGAACATCACCGGTGGTGCCGCCACCAGCGTCGCCGTGGCCAGCGCCCCCAGCCATGGCAGCGCCACGGCCAGCGGGACCAGCATCAGCTACACGCCTGCCGCCGGTTTCTCCGGTGCCGACAGTTTCACCTACACCGCCACCAACGCCAGCGGCACTTCCAGCCCGGCCACGGTGAGCATCACCGTCGGTGCCCCGAGCATCACCCTGAGCCCCGGCTCCCTGAGCAACGGCACCGCCGGCACGCCCTATAGCGTAACCCTCAGCGCCACCGGCGGCGCTGTGCCCTACAGCTACAGCATCACATCCGGCAGCCTGCCGACCGGCCTCAGCCTGAACACCGGCACCGGTGCGATCAGCGGCATACCGAGCGCCGCTGGCACCTCCAACCTGACCATCACCGCCACCGATACCAACGGCGCCACCGGGTCCCAGGCCTACTCGATCACCATCAATATTCAGGCGCCGGTTGCCAGCGCCGTCAGCGCCACGGTCGCGGCCAACAGCAGCGCCAACCCGATCCCTCTGAGCCTCAGTGGCGGCGCCGCCACCAGCGTCGCCGTGGCCAGCGCCCCCAGCCACGGGACTGCCACGGCCAGCGGCACCAGCATCAGCTACACCCCCACCGCCGGTTTCTCCGGCGCCGACAGTTTCACCTACACCGCCACCAACGCCAGCGGCACTTCCAGCCCGGCCACGGTGAGCATTACCGTCAGTGCCCCGAGCATCACCCTGAGCCCCGGCTCCCTGAGCAACGGCACTGCCGGCACGCCCTATAGCTCAACCCTCAGCGCCATCGGCGGCACTGTGCCCTACAGCTACAGCATCACATCCGGCAGCCTGCCGACCGGCCTCAGCCTGAACACCGGCACCGGTGCGATCAGCGGCATACCAAGCGCCGCTGGCACCTTCAACCTGACCATCACCGCCACCGATACCAACGGCGCCACCGGGTCCCAGGCCTACTCGATCACCATCAATATTCAGGCACCGGTTGCCAGCGCCGTCAGCGCCACGGTCGCGGCCAACAGCAGCGCCAACCCGATCCCTCTGAGCCTCAGTGGCGGCGCCGCCACCAGCGTCGCCGTGGCCAGCGCCGCCAGCCACGGTACTGCCACGGCCAGCGGCACCAGCATCAGCTACACGCCTGCCGCAGGCTTCTCCGGCGCCGACAGTTTCACCTACACCGCCACCAACGCCAGCGGCACTTCCAGCCCGGCCACGGTGAGCATTACCGTCAGCGCGCCCAGCCTGGTACTGACCCCGGCGTCCCTGGGGGCCGGCACGGCAGGCAGCCCCTACAGCGCAACTCTCAGCGCTACCGGTGGCACCGTTCCCTACAGCTACAGCATCACCAGCGGTAGCCTGCCGACGGGCCTGAACCTGAACACTGCCAGCGGTCTGATCAGCGGTACGCCGATTACCAGCGGCAGCAGCAACCTGGTCATCACCGCCACCGATGCCAACGGTGCCACGGGCTCACAGGCCTATTCGATCACCATCGCTGCCGTGGCGATCACCGTGCCCGCCTCCAGCCAGATCCTCGCAGCGGGCCAGTCGGCCACCGTCGACCTGACCCAGGGCGCCACCGGCGGCCCGTTCACCCACGCCACCCTGGGCACGGTGACCCCGGCCTCGGCCGGCCGGGCGATGATGATGGGCCCCTTCTCGATGCGCTTCGTGCCATCGGCGGCCTTCGCCGGTACGGCGGTCGTCAGCTTCAGCCTGCACAACCTCAGCGGTTCCAGCGCCTCCAGCACCATGAGCTTCATCATCCAGACCCGTGCGGACCCGACCAGGGACGCCGAGGTCATCGGCCTGCTCAACGCCCAGACCCGCGCCGCGGAACGCTTTGCCAGTACCCAGATGGACAACTTCAACCAGCGTATGGAGCAGCTGCACCAGATGCGCTGCGACCGCAATTCGTTCAACGCCAGCTTGCGCAAGGACGGCAGCAACGTACCGCTGGGCGAGGTCGCCAAGGTGATCAAGGAACAACTGGGAGATTCGGCCCACCAGACCGAGCAGGAAAAACGCGAGGCCGCCGCTGCCGCGCAGGACAACTGCAAGCAGGATGACCTGGCGTTCTGGAGCGACGGTTTCGTCAACACCGGCTCGACCCACGCCCGTGGCGCCCAGGGCAACAGTTTCACCACCCTGGGCCTGAGCGCCGGCGTCGACTATCGGCTGTCGCCCACGCTGATCGCCGGTGTCGGGATCGGCTACGGCAACGACCGCAGCGAGATCGGCAGCAACAAGACCCGCAGCGATGCGGACGCCATCGGCATCGCCACCTACCTGAGCCTGAACCTGGCGCCCCAGGTGTTTGTCGACGGCCTGCTGGGCTACAACCGCATCAGCTTCGACTCGCGTCGCTACATCACGGGCAGTAACGACGACTATGCCCGTGGCTCGCGCGATGCCGACCAGTTGTTCGCCTCGCTGACCGCCAGCTACGAGTACCGCCAGGGACCACTGTCGCTGACCCCCTACAGCCGCTTGAACGCCAGCGTCACACGCCTGGACGCCTTCAGTGAAAAAGGCGGAGGCATCTACGGGCT
Organism: Pseudomonas sp. GW823-FHT02C05; assembly: GCF_058797595.1. Classification (NCBI taxonomy): domain Bacteria; kingdom Pseudomonadati; phylum Pseudomonadota; class Gammaproteobacteria; order Pseudomonadales; family Pseudomonadaceae; genus Pseudomonas; species Pseudomonas sp. GW823-FHT02C05. The sequence goes on from NZ_JBXAJU010000001.1 coordinate 1,748,492, forward strand.
TTCCTATGACGAGCAAAACCAGCAGAACTTCACTTCCTACCTGGGCCTGCGCACCGGTTACGACCTGATGACCCGGGTCGGCGTGGTCACCCCCAAGGTCGGCCTGGCCTGGGGTCACAACTTCAGTAGCAGCAGCGACTACAAGATGCGCTATACCGACCAGGGCGATGAAGGCCTTCTCTACCGGCTCAAGCCCGATGCCCTGGACCGCGACTTCGCCAGCCTGGACATGGGTGTTGACTTCAACCTCGGGCGTGCCTGGCAAATGGGCTTCTCCTATAAGACCGCGCTGGGTTCGGATGAACGCAACGACAGCCTGCGCATCGGTTTGAACGGGAAGTTCTAGAGGCTGACCACAGGCTAACGCCCCATCACCGGGGCATGCAGAAGGAAATGCTTCCCCTGCCGAGTGACAGGCAAAAAAAACCGCCGCAGCCAGGCTGCGGCGGGTGATGCCACTCAAGGGGGGGCGGGTCTGTGTCGCGCTTAGCTGCTCGGCAGGGTACCGGCCTCGATTTCCCCGGCGGTGCGTTCCACTGCGCGGCGGGTCTTGTCCACCAGCTCGTCAATGTCGCCACGGCTGGCCACCAGGGCCGGGGCCATGATCATCCGCCCGAAGGTCGAGCGAATGATCACCCCCTCTTCGAAGCCCAGGGTGCGGCAGCGCCAGGCGATGTCGTTCTCGTTGGCGAAACGCTTGCGGCTGGCCTTGTCCTCGGCGAACTGCAACGCCGCCACCAGCCCGGTGCCCTGGATCTCGCCGATCAGCGGGTGGTTGCCGAACACTTCCCGCAGGCACTGCTGCAGGTAGGGGCCGGTATCGTTCTTGACCTGGCTCACCACCCCTTCATCGCGCAGGGCCTTGAGGTTGGCGATGGCTACGGCCGCTGCCACCGGGTGCCCGGAATAGGTCAGGCCGTGGGCGAACACCCCGCCCTGCTCCACCAGTACCTGGGCAATGCGCTTGCTCAGCACCAGCCCGCCCATGGGGATGTAGCCGGAGGTCAGGCCCTTGGCGATGGACAGGGTGTCGGGCTCGAAACCGAAATGCTGGTGGGCGAACCATTCGCCGGTGCGGCCGAAACCACCGATCACTTCGTCGGCGCACAGCAGCACGTCGTACTGGCGGCAGATGCGCTGGATTTGTGGCCAGTAGCTTTCCGGCGGGAAGATCATGCCGCCCGCACCCTGGAACGGCTCGGCGATGAAACCGGCGACGTTCTCGGCCCCCAGTTCGAGGATCTTCTCCTCCAGCTGGCGGGCGCAATGCAAGCCGAACTCGGCGGGTGTCAGGTTGCCTTCGTGGGCGAACCAGTAAGGCTCGTCGATATGCGCCACGTCCGGGATCAACCCGCCCATGTCATGCATGAACTTCATTCCGCCCAGGGCCGTGGCTGCCAGGGTCGAGCCGTGGTAGCCATTCCAGCGGCCGATCATCACCTTCTTCTGCGGCTGGCCGAGGATCTGCCAGTAGCGGCGCACGCTGCGGATCAGCACCTCGTTGGCCTCGGAACCGGAGTTGGTGTAGATGGCGTGGCTGTAGTGCCCGGGCAGCAGGCTGAACAGCAACTCGGACAGCTCCACCACCGCCGGGTGGGTGGTGTGGAAGAACATGTTGTAGTACGGCAATTGCTCCAACTGGGCGCTAGCGGCAGCGGCCAGGTCCTTGCGGCCATAGCCCAGGTTGGTGCACCACAGGCCGGACATGCCGTCCAGGTAGCGCTTGCCGTCGTTGTCCCACAGGTGCAGGCCCTCACCACGGACGATCACCCGCGGGCCCTCGGCGTTCAGCGCCTTCTGGTCGAGGAAGGCATGGATATGGTGCGCGGCGTCGGCGGCCTGGTAATCCTGGGTACTGCGGGGCGCGGCCGGCTGCGGCTGTTGGTTGGAGGTGCTCATGGTCATTCTCCTGCACGGTAGGCGGGTTCAAGGGAAGGTTGGGTTGCCAGGGTCGGTTCGCCGGGCAGCAGCGGTTCGGGAACGAACAGCGGCTTGCGCATCACCAGCTTGATCCAGACCACGGCGATCAGCGAAATCACCCCCAGCACCACGCCGGCACTGCCGAAGATCCGCGCGGTCATCTCGGGGGATGGGGAAACGTGGTAGATCGCAAACAGCATGCCGACGATACCCAGCACCTGGGGCCAGGGGTAGAACGGCGAGCGGAACGGCCGTGGCGCATCGGGGTAGCGGCGGCGCAGGGCGATCACGTCGATGTGCACGACGATATAGGCCAGCAGCCACGCCAGGGCAGCGGCCAACAGCAGCAGGCTGATGGAATCCGGGTCCTGGCCCAGCAGCAGGATCGGCAGCCCGGTCAGCGCCGCCACGAACAGCACCGCCACCCAGGGCGTACGGCCACGGGGGCTCAAGCGCTTGAACTGGGGAAAGGCCTGGCCGTTCTGGGCCATGCCGTAGAGCATCCGCGGCAGCGCCGCCAGGGACGAGTTGACCGTGCTGCAGGTGGCAGTGATCACCGCCCCCACCAGGAACAGCTTGCCGGCCTCGCCGAACACCGTGGTGGCGAACAGGAAATGCGGCAGCGGATCGCTGGCCAGTTGCGCCCGCGGCACACAGAGCAAGGCACCCAGGCAATAGAGGGTAATCACCAGGAAGATCACGCTCAGGCCGATGATCATCGAACGCGGGATATTGCGCTCCGGGTTGCGGGTTTCCTCCACCAGCGGGCAGACGAACTCGGCACCGACAAAGCCCCAGATGGCCATGGCCGCCAGCGCCAGGGCGCCGACTTGCAAGGGGTTCCAGCCCTGGTCCAGGGGCAGTTGCAGGTCGGCCTGGGCACTGCTCACGGCGCCCAGGCCCAGGGTCAGCAGGATCACCACCATCACCACCGCCAGCACCGTCTGCAGCTTGGCGAAGACGTCGATGCCCAACAGGTTGAGCAAGGTGAACACCCCGAGTACCCCATAGGCCACCAGCATCGGCGGCAACGCGCCGGGGTAGACCTTGCCGATGATCAGGTCCAGAAGCAGCAGCTCGGCGGACAGGGCGAACATCGCCACCACCATGTAGCCGGAGAAGGTCGCGAGGATCGCCGGGAAATGCCCGATGGCCACCTCGGTGTAGCTGCTCAGGCTGCCGGCCCGGGGCACCATCAGCGCCAGTTCGGAAAACGACAGGGCATAGGTCAGGGCCAGCAGGTAGGCCAGCAGCAGCGGGATGAAGAAGCCCAGCCCGGCCATCCCCGCCCCTTGCAGCATCAGCACCATCACCCCCTGGGACACCACCAGGCCGACAGCCACCGAGACCAGTGAACCCAGGCCCAGGACCCGGCGCAGGCCGCCCTTGCTGGTGGGGCTCAAGGCCCCCGTGGAGAGATTTGCAGTCATGGCACGCACTCCGTTCTTATTGTTGTTGTGGGCCTGCCGCCGGGGCGGCAGGTGCAGCGGCGCCAGCCCGGCGCCGCAGAGGGTTCACAGCGCTCAGCGCAGCTGGAACCAGGTGGTTTTCAGTTGGGTGTACTTGTCGAAGGCATGCAGCGACAGGTCGCGACCGAACCCCGACTGCCGGCCACCGCCAAACGGCACGGTGACGTCCAGGGCATCCACGGTATTGACCGACACCGTGCCGGCCCGCAAGCACCCGGCGACCCGGTGGGCGCGGTTGAGGTCGTCGCTCCACAGCGAGGCGGCCAGGCCGTAGACGCTGTCATTGGCCAGCGCAATGGCCTGTTCCTCGTCGTCGAACGGCGTCACCGCCAGCACCGGGCCGAACACTTCTTCCCGGGCGATGGCCATCGCCGGGCCCACGCCGGTGAGGATGGTCGGCTCGATGTAGTTGTCGCTGCCATCGATGCTCAGTTGCCGGCCGCCACAGGCCAGCTGCGCGCCCTGCTCCAGGGCCGCCGCGATATGCCCCATGACGCTGGCGGTCTGGCGCGCGTCGACCATGGCCCCGGCACGGCTGGCCGGGTCCAGCGGGTTGCCCGGCCGCCAGTCCCGGGCCTTGGCCTTGAGGCGTTCCACGAACTGTTCATGGATGCTGCGCTGCACCAGCAGCCGCGAGTTGGCGGAACACACCTCGCCCTGGTTGAAGAAGATGCCGAAGGCGGCCTTCTCTGCGGCCAGGTCCAGGTCCTGGCAGTCGTCGAACACCAGGTTCGGGCTCTTGCCACCGCATTCGAGCCAGACCTGCTTGAGGTTGGACTGCGCCGAATACTGCATGAAGAACTTGCCCACCTCGGTGGAGCCGGTGAACACCAGGCAATCCACATCCGGGTGCAGGCCCAGGGCCCGTCCGGCTTCGCTGCCCAGGCCCGGCACCACGTTGAGCACGCCTTCCGGCAAACCGGCCTCCAGGGCCAGTTCGGCCAGGCGCAGCGCCGAGAACGGCGACTGCTCGGCGGGCTTGAGCACCACCGAGTTGCCCACCGCCAGGGCCGGCGCCAGCTTCCAGGCGGCCATGTCCAGGGGGAAGTTCCAGGGCACCACCGCGCCGATCACCCCCAGGGGCACGCGGCTGATGCTGGCGTGGCTGTTGCGGGCGCCGGGGGCCACCTGATCGTAGAGCTTGTCGATGCTTTCGGCGTACCAGGCGAAGACATTGGCCGCGCCGGGCACGTCGATGTTCCAGGCGTCCATCACCGGCTTGCCCATGTTCAGGCTGTCCAGCAGGGCCAGTTCCTCGCGGTGGGCCAGCATCAGTTCGGCCAGGCGCAGCAGGACCTTCTTGCGCTCCACCGGGGCCATGCGCGCCCAGGGCCCGTGCTCGAAGGCCCGGCGCGCGGCGGCCACCGCCAGGTCCACCTCGGCTGCGCCACAGGCGCTGACCCGGGCCAGCACCTGGCGGGTGGCCGGGTTGATGGCATCGAAGGTAGCGCCGGATTCGGCGGACAACCGCTGGCCGCCGATCAGCGCCTGGTCAATGAATGTTTGTCGGGCAGCCCGCTGCTGCCAGTAACCGAGATCGAACACGCTGCATTCCCTCATCGGCCGTTGCGACGGCCTGCTGGTTATTGGGTCAAGAGCGATGGTGCGTCACAGCGGGCCAGAGGAAAAATACTAAAAATATGTTCGAGTCCCATGAAAAAGCTCTGCAACCAGACGGCCTGGTGCCCCACGCAAAACGCCGCCATCCGGAGGTCCGGATGGCGGCGAATGGGCACTGTCCCACGGCGAGGGAGCCTGGGTTGAGCACATCCGGTTCAGGCCGGGTGCTCCAGCCAGTCGCCCAGGCGCAGCAACAGGGCGTCGCAGGCGTGCAGTTGCTCAAGGCTGATGAACTCGTCCGGCTTGTGGCCCTGGTCCATGCTGCCCGGGCCGCAGACCACCGTGGGAATCCCGGCCTGGTGGAACAGCCCGCCCTCGGTGCCGAAGGCCACGGTGCCGAACTCCCGCGAGCCGCTGAGCAGCGCCAGCAGTTCGGCGGCCTCGCTGTCGGCAGCGGTGGCCAGCCCCGGGTAGGCACTCAGAGGTTGCAGGGCGATCCCGGTGTCGGCCTGCACCGCCTGCATCTGCGGCAGCAGCTGGTCCCGGGCATAGCCTTGCAACTGGTCCACCACTGCCTGGGCGTCATAGCCCGGCAGGGTGCGCACCTCGAAATCGAACTGGCACTCGGCCGGCACAATGTTCAGGGCCCGACCGCCCTGGATGGTGCCGGTCTGCACCGTGGAGAACGGCGGATCGAAACGTGGGTCGTGGTGCTCGGGTTGCGCCAAGCGGCTGCCGATCTCCCCCAGCTTGCCGATCAGCCGCGCCGCGTACTCGATGGCATTGACCCCATAGGGCGCATAGGCGGAATGGCAGGCCGCGCCGCGCACCTGGCAGCGCATGGCCAGCTTGCCCTTGTGGCCGAGCACCGGGCGCAGCTCGGTGGGCTCGCCGATCAGGCACAGCAGCGGTTTGTGCGGCCGCTGCTGCATTCGTTCAAGCATCGGCCGCACCCCCAGGCACCCCACCTCCTCGTCATAGGAAAAGGCCAGGTGCACCGGCAGCCGCAAGCGGCGCCGGGTCAGGCCCGGCACCGCAGCCAGCACCGAGGCGATGAAACCTTTCATGTCGGCGGTACCGCGGCCGTACAGGCGCCCTTCGCGCTCGCTGAGGACAAAGGGCTCGACACTCCAGGCCTGGCCGTCCACCGGCACCACGTCGGTGTGGCCGGACAGCACCACACCGCCACGATCCTCGGGGCCGATGCTGGCAAACAGGTTGGCCTTGGTCCGCTCCGGGTTGTAGATCAGCTCGCTGTGCACGCCATGGCTGGCCAGGTAATCGCGGATGAAGCCGATCAGCTCCAGGTTGGAGTCGCGGCTGACCGTGGCAAAGCCCACCAGCCGCGCCAACAACTCGCGGCTCGATTGTTCACTCATTGCCCGGCACTCCGTAGCTGGGCGCCGCTGTCGGGTCCAGGGCGCGGGTCAGGTAGTCCTGCATCTGCGGCCGGTAGGCCTGCCACAGGCCGGCGAGCTGGCCGATGGGGTCGGCGTCGGCCCAGTCCACCCGCAAGTCGACGATGGGCCAGGTCAGGTCGTCCACCACGCTCAGCGCCGCCGAATGCACCGGCCCCGCCTCGCCCCCCGCCGCCATCGCTGCCTGCATCGCCGCCAGCAGGCGCTCCACCAGCATGCCCGGGGTGTTTTCAAAGGCCTGGACCATGGCCTCGATCACCTGCGGGCCTGCCAGCAGGTTGCCGGCCGCCACGCACTGCTTCCCCGCCACCGCGTGGTGCTGGCCCAGGGCTTCCTGGCCGCTGAACAACGCGGTGCGGCCCTGGCTGTCGATCACCGTGACCTGGCGATACTGGCTCCACCCGTTGCTGCCCAGGGCCCGGTCCAGGGCGCTGGCCGGGTCGAGCTTCTGGCCCTCCAGCAGGTCGAGGATCTGCGGGCCCAGGGCCGGCAAGGTGACGTTCTGGGTCGCCACCGCGCCCACTCCGGCCCGCACCCAGGGGCAGCGCGCGCCCACGGCGATGCTGGAAGAACTGATGGCGATGCCCAGCTGGCCGGTTTCGGCGCAGCGTCCAACGATGGAAAAAGTCATGCAAACTCCCTGGCCCACAGGGCCTTGTGGCAAGCGCGGCACAAGGCCGCCGGAACCTTCGGCAACCCCCTCACTCGGGGATCACCGCGATCACGTCGATCTCCATCAGCCACTGCGGCTGGCCGAGGGCCGAGACCACCAGCCCGGTGGAGATCGGGAACACCCCCTTGAGCCACTTGCCTACCTCCTGGTAGACCGGCTCGCGGTAGCGCGGGTCGGTGAGGTAGGTGGTGGTCTTGACGATGTGGCTCAGATCGCTGCCGGCCTCTTCCAGCAGTTGCTTGACGTTTTTCATCGCCTGCTCGGCCTGGGCCCGCGGGTCGCCGAGGCCGACCAGCCGGCCGTCGAAGTCGGTGCCGACCTGGCCGCGCACATACACCGTGTTGCCGGCGCGCACGGCCTGGCACAGGTCGTTGTCCAGGGACTGGTTGGGGTAGGTGTCCTTGGTGTTGAACATGCGGATGCGAGTATGAGTAGGCATCAGTGGGCTCCCACGGGGCTGAGGTTGAGGGCCGGTGCTTCGGCGGTAGCCGCCGGCGGCCGGGCGTCGCTGTAGGCCTGGTACTTGCGCTGGGTGGCGATGTGGTCGGCGACATGCTTGGCGTCGTGCCACACCCCCCAGATAAACGACGAGCCACGGCGCGACAGCCAGGGCAGGCCGAGGAAGTAGACCCCCGGCTCGCGGGACACGCCGCGCTGGTGCAGGGGCTTGCCCTGTTCGCTGAAGGTGTCGACCTGCAGCCAGGAAAAGTCCACGGCGTAGCCGGTGGCCCAGATGATCGAGGTGATGCCGGCCTGTTGCAGGTCGAGTTCAAGGATCGGCTGCTTGACGCAGTCCGGGTCCGGCAGGCGCCGGCGGGCTTCGGGCTCCAGGGGCAGGTCGAGGCCGTTGCGGGCGATGTAGGCATCCGCCGCGTCCAGCAATGCCAGGTAGTTCTCGTCGCCCCGGGCCAGGTTGTCCAGCAGGTCGGCCTGGAAGGTCACGTGCTCGCCGGCAAAGGCCTTGGTCAGCCCCACCAGGGTGATGCCCTGGTGCGCCAGGGCGCGGAAGTCGATGGTCTGGCCGCCGCGGGCGCCGCTGACGGCAATGGTCACGTGCTCGCGCCCCGGCTTGGCGATCTCGGCGTCCCACTCTCCCAGCACCCCGAGCCACCAGCAGAAATCCCGGTTGCGATAGGAGCGCGGTGGCCGGTCGTGAGCCCCTACCGACAGGTAGACCCGGCGCCCCGCACGCTGCAGCTCATCGGCGATCTGCACCCCGGACGACCCCGCGCCCACCACCAGCACCGCGCCCTCGGGCAGTTGCTGCGGGTTGCGGTATTCGGCGGAGTGGATCTGCGTCAGCCGGTCATTGGCCGGGGCAATCGGCGGGATCACCGGACGCTGGAACGGCCCGGTGGCGGCCACCACCCGTTGGGCCTGGATCAGCCCTTCGGAGGTTTCCACGGTGAAGCCCGGGCGGCCGACATTGCGCAGTACCTTGCGCACTTCCACGCCGGTGCGGATCGGCGCATTGAACTTGCGCGCATAGGCTTCGAAATAGTCCGCCACCTGGTCCTTGGCCGGGAAGGCATCGGCGGCGACATCGAATTCCATCCCGGGAAAGCGGTCGTGCCAGGCCGGCCCGTTGGCCACCAGGGAATCCCAGCGCCCGGTGCGCCAGGCCTCGGCCACCCGGCTGCGCTCCAGCACCAGGTGCGGCACCCCGAGCTTGCTCAGGTGCTCGCTCATGGCCACGCCGGCCTGGCCTGCGCCCACCACCAGGGTGTCCACTTGTATGGGTTGTTCTACGGTCATGTCTGTGTCCTTCTGCGAGACGAATGGCGCCAGCCGGAAGGCTGGGCGCACGCTGTTCAGAACCCGGGGGTAAGTCGGATGCCACAGATGGTGCGACAGACGCCTGCGAAGGAAAAATATTAAAAATGTGCTCGCTGGATAAGAAAAAGCGAGGCAGCGCGCGAGCCCGCGAAACCACGGCTGCCGTAGTCTGCCGCAGGTTGTCGGGGCAATGACAGGGCGCTGGAGCACGCCATGAAATAGCCCATCGATGCTCAGCGATCCATCCAAAAAAATGATTTTTCAACCCACCGTACCGGCTTCGATCCAACAAATTTTCAGGTGCGTTTTTTTGCAGTCCCTGGCACCCACGGCGAGTCAGATGGATAACGGCGACATGCCAGCCGACAGCACGGCGAGGCCGGCACTATTCGTCACCACCTGAACCAGGGATGTCCACCATGACCACCAGCACCCACCAGCGTTTCCAGATCCGCGCCTGCAGGAAGTTCGCCCTCGAACAGAACCAGCGCCTTTTCCGCCAGGCCCAGGCGCTTGATAGCCAGGCCTATGCATTGCTTGACCAGGAACACTTGGAAATCGACACCTTCGAGCGCTATCGCCTGCTGCGCAACAAGGCCCAGGCCAAGTACCAGGAAGCCGTCGAGCACCTGCGCCTGATCAATCGCGAGTTCGCCGACCCGCAAAGCCCCCAGGACCGCCCTGCCCTCGCGGACGCCGCGCAACCGCTGCTGCGGCTCAGCGGACGATAGGCAGGCCGCAGTCAGCCCGCCGCAGACTGCGCCAGGACCTGGGCCAGGGCGTCCCTCAACTGCGCCTGGCTGAAGGGCTTGAAGATCCGTGGCCGCTCCGGCACCGGGCCGTCCTGGCGCTGGGCATAACCGCTGGCCAGGATGATCGGCAACTGCGGGTGCAGGCGCCGCACCGCTTCTTCCAGGCAGACGAAAGCGATCGTCAATGAGAGGAGGTACGGCACGGGCAGATCAGGCCTGGCAGTTTCCGTCGGGTATTTTTTCATCGAATAGGCGAAACGTTGCAGCGCCGCAACATTCATCGACCGGGGCTCGGCCCCCCGCTTCCTCGCCTGCTCTTGCCTTGCCTGATCTTTCCTCGGCGAGTTTTCGTACAGACCTTTGGGGCGGCCGGTTGAGCCCCCGGCACCCGCGGTTCAAGCACCCGGGAATGTCGACAGCCCGGCACTCCCCGGGGCTTCGCTGACGATCATGTCCACGGCTTGCTGGGCAATCGGTGAAAGCGTGCGCCCGGCATGGGTCACCACGGCGTAGCGGATGGTCAGCACATCCGCCGGCCAGGGCGGCTGTATGGAGGGAGCCAGGTCCACCAGTTGCCCGTTGTGCAGGTCCTGGTCGAGCCACGAGCGCCAGGTCAGGAGCAACGAGTCGCTGCTCAGGGTGGTTTCGCGCAACAGGTTCAGATCGTTGGAGCTCAGGGTCCAGGGCAGCAAGGTGCCAGGCGCCAGATCGAACAGGGCATACAGCGAAGCTTCGTTGGACGGCGACACGCCACTCCACTGGTAGTCGAGGATCTGGGCTCGGGCAATCGGGCCTGCCTGGCGGGCCAGCGGGTGATCGCGGCGACAGAACACCGAGGCCGGCTGAGGCGGCAGATGGGTCACGGAAAAGCGCGGGTCGAATTCCTCACCCGACTTCAGGCTGGCGACCACGAAATCCAGTTGCTCGGTTTCCAGCAGGTGGCACAACTGATTCCAGTACCCGACCTGGACATTGAGCACCAGCCTGGGGACCTGTTTGCGCAACCTGATGAGAACATCGACGGTGTTGAGCGTGGCCGCCATCGGGTTGATGCCCAGGCGCAGTTCCCCACCTTCGGCGCCGGCAATATCGATGGCTTGCGCCACCAGCTTCCTGGCGCAACCGAGCAGCTCATGAGCACGCCCGATCAACTGCTGCCCGGCAGCGGTGAGCATCACCGTGCGCGTATCACGATCGAAGAGCCGAACGCCCAGGTCCGCTTCCAGCGACTGGATGCTGCGGCTGAACGCCGTCTGCGACAGGTTGGCCCGAGCCGCAGCGCGGGAAAAATGCAGTTCCTCGCTCAGATAGACCAGATGGCGCACACGTTTCAGATCGATTAAGTCGTTCACTGCATTAATCCAGCCCTATCTTTGCATTGGACACTCTTAACACGCTCCCAGAAGATTCTCCAGCACCAGCATCGCCCGGCAGACAACACGTACTGCCTCCAATAAAAATAACGATGGGGAAGTTCTGTGGCGCACCAATTCCAGCTTGATCCATTCCGCTTACTGGGCCTGCCAACGCTGCTTGCACTGAGCATCAGCGCACCTGGCCAGGCCGCTACCTTCGACATCGGCGAGATCCAGGGGCAATTCGATTCTTCGTTGTCCGTTGGCGCCAGCTGGGCACTGCGCAACCCGGACCGGGCCTTCATCGGCACGTGGAACGCAGGGCACGCTTCAAGCCAATCCTCCGACGACGGTCGGCTGAACTTTCGCCAAGGCGAAACCTTCTCGAAGATCTTCAAGGGCGTACACGACCTGCAGCTCAGCTACGGCGACAGCGGAGTGTTCCTGCGGGGCAAGTACTGGTACGACTTCGAGCTCAAGGACGAGAGCCGGCGCTATGTGCCCATCAGCGACGAGCATCGCAAGGAGGCCGCCAAGTCCTCGGGCGCGCAGCTGCTGGACGCCTTTGTCTATCACAACTATTTCATCGCCGATCAGCCCGGCAATGCGCGCCTGGGCAAACAGGTGGTCAGTTGGGGGGAAAGCACCTTCATCGGCAATGGCATCAACGTGATCAACCCGACGGATGTCGCCGCCTTCCGGCGCCCGGGAGCCGAAATCAAGGAAGGCCTGATTCCGGTCAACATGCTGTTTTTGTCCCAGGGGCTGAGCGAAAACCTCTCTGCCGAATTTTTCTATCAACTGGAATGGGACCAGACCGTCGTCGACAATTGCGGGACCTTTTTCGGCTCCGACGTGATGGCCGATGGATGCAACACCCGCATGGGGTTCTCGCCCCCCTGGGACCCCAATGGCCAGTATCACTTCACCCGGGGTGGCGACCGCGACGCGCGGGACAGTGGCCAGTTCGGGATGGCCCTGCGCTGGCAGGTCGAGGCGCTGAACAACACCGAGTTCGGCCTGTATGCCCTGAACTACCACAGCCGCGCGCCTTTCCTCGGCGGTACGGTCGGCGCCGCCCCCTTCGCGGTAAAACCAGGGACCAGGGCATCGAGCGCCGAGTACTTCATCGAGTACCCGGAAGACATCCGCCTCTATGGCCTGAGCTTTGCCACCACCCTGGGCACCACTGCGGTTTCCGGTGAACTGAGCTACCGGCCGAACATGCCGCTGTCACTCAACGGCAGCGACGTGACCATTGCCGCGCTCGCCGGCCCGATGGCGGCCGATCTCGGTGCGCCGATCTTCACCAGCGGCTTTGCGCAGCCAGTGCCAGGCGAGAGCTTCCACGGTTATGTGCGAAAGCCGGTGGCCCAGGCGCAAATCGCCCTCACCCATTTCATCGACCAGGTCTGGGCCGCCGAGCGCCTGAGCCTGGTTACCGAGATCGGCTACAACCACCTGGGGGATATCAACAGCAGCGCCTTGCGCTTCGGCCGGGACAGTATCTTCGGCAACGGCGAACTGCCCGACAACCGCAATTGCGCGCTGATGGCCAACCCGGTCAACCCGCAGAACTGCAACAACAAGGGCTTCTACACCGCCAATTCCTGGGGTTATCGCGGCCGCGCCATCCTCGACTATCAGAACGTGATCGCCGGGGTGAACCTCAAGCCCAGCCTGTCCTGGTCCCATGACGTGCAAGGCTACGGCCCCAACTTCAACCAAGGCAGCAAGGCCATCAGCCTCGCCCTGGATGCCGACCTTCGCAATACCTACTCGGCGAGTCTTTCCTACACCGATTTTTTCGGTGGCGCCTACAACACTTCGACTGATCGCGACTTCGTCGCCCTCAGCTTCGGCGTGAGCTTTTGAATCTGCAATCAGCAATCGAACAGGACAGGGTGCGATGAACATTTCGAAGTCGGTTTTTCACGGCAGTGCGTTGTCGCTGCTGCTTTGCACGTCGGCCATGGCCGCAGTGTCGCCCGAAGAGGCGGCCAAGCTCGAGACCACGCTGACCCCGGTGGGCGCGGAGCGCGCCGGCAATGCCGACGGCACCATCCCGGCCTGGACCGGCGGCCTGGCGAAAAATGCCGGAGCGGTCGACAGCGCCGGTTTTCTCGCCGACCCCTATGGCAGCGAACATGCGTTGTTCAGCATTACCTCGCAGAACCTCGAGCAGTACAAAAGCCGCCTGACCCCGGGCCAGGTCGCGATGTTCAAGCGCTACCCCGATTACCGGATGAACGTCTACCCCACTCACCGCAGCGCCAACGTACCGCCGAGCATCGTCGAGGCGGCCCGCAAGAACGCCCTGAACACCAGCCTGGTTGCCGGCGGTAACGGCCTGGAGCACTTCACCAAAGCGTATCCGTTTCCGATTCCCAGCAATGGGCTGGAGGTGATCTGGAACCACATCACCCGTTATCGCGGTGACAGCGTGAAGCGCCAGATGGTGCAGATCGTGCCGGATGTCCAGGGCAACGGCACACCCGTGACCTTTGCCCACCAGTACGTGTTGCGCGAGAGCCTCGCCGACTACGATCCGGCCAAGCCGAGCAACGTGCTGTTCTACAACAAGCAGACCGTGGTCGCGCCCGCCCGCCTGGCCGGCAACGTGGAGCTGGTTCACGAGACCCTCGATCAGGTCAAGGAACCTCGCCAGGCCTGGATCTACAACGCCGGCCAGCGCCGTGTGCGGCGGGCCCCGCAGGTGGCCTACGATGGGCCGGCCGCTAGCACCGACGGCCAGCGCGTGGTGGACAACTACGACATGTTCAACGGCGCGCCGGATCGCTATGACTGGCAACTGGTGGGCAAGCAGGAACTGTACATCCCCTACAACAGTTACAAGCTCGATTCGCCCACGCTCAAGTACGCCGAGATCACCAAGGCCGGGCACATCAACCAGGACCTGGCGCGCTATGAACTGCACCGTGTGTGGCACGTGGTCGCGACCTTGAAACCCGGCCAGCGCCATGTGTATGCCAAGCGCGATTTCTACATCGACGAGGACTCCTGGCAGGCCGCGGTCATCGATCACTACGACGGGCGCAATACCCTGTGGCGGGTTGCCGAAGCCCACCAGCTTTCCTACTACAACAGCCAGGTGCCCTGGTACACCGCCGAGACCCTGAATGACATGGTCAGCGGCCGTTACCTGGTGCTGGGCCTGAAGAACGAAGAGAAGAGCAACTATCAGTTCGGCGTCAAGGCGCTGGAGGCCGAGTTCACGCCCAACGCCTTGCGCCAGAGTGGGGTGCGCTGAACTCGGGTCACGACGGCTCGAACAACAGCGCCTTCGCCGAGGGGGCGCCAGGACCTCGTACTGGCGGTGGGCACAGCCTCTGTGCCAACCGCCACTCTTTGGAAAATGCCATGAAAAGCACCCCCGCTCCTTCGCTACCGCTTCAATACGCGCCGAGCACAGCACCGGCAATGCCCCGCGGCAACATGCGCCGGGTGGTCGTCGCCTCCTCCCTGGGCAATGCGCTGGAGATGTACGACTTCACCGTCTACAGCTTTTTCGCGGTGATCATCGGCCAGCTATTCTTCCCCTCCGACTCCCCCCTAGCGTCGCTGATGATGTCGCTGGTGACCTTCGCCTTGGGGTTTGTCGTCCGCCCGCTAGGGGCGGTACTGATTGGCCGGGTGGCCGACCGCTACGGCCGCAAGCAGGCGCTGTCGCTGACCATTGCCTTGATGACCATCGGCACGGGCATCATTGCCTTTACCCCCACCTATTCCAGCATCGGGATCTTCGCCACCATCATGCTGGTGCTGGGGCGGATGCTGCAGGGCTTTTCCGCGGGCGGTGAAGTCGGTGCCGCGTCGGCCTTCCTGATGGAGTCCGGGCGCACCGACAACCGCTGCTTCATGGTCTGCTGGCAAGGCGCGAGCCAGGGCGCTGCCGCCCTGCTCGGGGCGCTTTCCGGGTTGGCGCTGACCAGTGTTCTGTCGGAGCAGGCGCTGCACAGCTGGGGCTGGCGCGTTCCGTTCATCATCGGCCTGCTGATAGGCCCGGTGGGCTGGTACATCCGCAAGCACCTGGATGAAACCCACCAGAACCCGGAGAACCCGACGCCGTTTCGCGACCTGTTGCGCAAGCACGCGCGCACCCTAGGGCTGGGCATATTGCTCATGGCCAGTTCGACGGTCACCTCCTACATGGTGGTGTTCTACATGCCGACCTACCTCACCCGGACCTTGCACTACTCCAGCAGCTTCGCCTTTTCGCTGGTGGCCTTCGCTTGCGTCCTGCTGACGGTCGTTCCCCCGCTGGCCTCGCGATGGGCTGACCGCATGCCACGGCGCAAGCCCTTGCTGTACTGGCTGTGCGGGCTGCAGATCATCCTGACCTACCCGGCCTTCATGCTGCTGGGCCTGCAAAGCACCCTGCTCTGCCTGGTGGCGGTGTCGATGCTGATCCTGCCGATGGCCATCAGCGGCGGCGCCGGCCTGGCGCTGCTGATGGAAGCCTTCGCCCGTGACGAGCGAGTCACCGGGCTGTCGATCGTCTACAGCTTCGGGGTCACCCTGTTCGGGGGGTTCTCGCCGCTGATCGTGACCTGGCTGATCGCCGTGACCGCAAGCCCGCTGGTACCTGCCTGGTATCTGTGCAGCGCCATCGTGCTCAGTGGCGTGGCCCTGCGTTTCTACCCGGAATATCCCGGCCGTCCCTGAATCCGACCTGCAACTGCCCCTCTACCTGGAACAAGGAATCCGTTGTGAACATGACCTCTCTGCAAGACCGACTGCAAGCCAGCACCGAGCGCTTCCTGAAGATCAGGCGCAACATCCACGCCCATCCGGAGCTGGGTGAAGACACCCTGGACACCGCAGCCCTGGTCACCGGCCTGCTCGAAGGCTGGGGTTATGAAGTCCACACCGGGGTGGGCGGCCATGGCGTGGTCGGCGTCCTGCGTCGCGGCTCGGGCTCCAGGACCCTGGGCCTGCGGGCGGACATGGATGCCCTGCCGATCATCGAGCGCAACGGCTTGCCCTGGGCCAGCCAACGCGCCGGGGTGATGCACGCCTGTGGTCATGACGGCCACACCGCCACCCTGCTGGCGGCGGCCGAACAACTGGCCCTGCACGGCGAGTTCGACGGCACGCTGAACCTGATCTTCCAACCGGATGAAGAAGGCCTGACCGGCGCCAGGAGCATGATGGCCGACGGGCTGTTCCGGCGCTTCCCCTGCGATGCGGTGTACGCCTTCCACAACATGCCGGGGTTTCCCGTGGGCTACGCGATCATCAAGAGCGGCGGGGTCATGGCCTCGTCCGAGCGGGTCGGCATTACCCTGACCGGCAAAGGCGGACACGGCGCCGTGCCGGAGCGCGCCGTCGATCCGATCCCGGCCCTGGCCGGCATCATCAGTGCCCTGCAAACCGTGGTCTCGCGCAACATCAGCGCCAACGATGCGGTGGTGATCAGCATCGGCAAGGTACAGGCCGGAACCGCCACCAACATCATTCCCGAATCGGCCATGCTGGAACTCAGCGTGCGCACGGTTGACCCGGCGATCCGCCAACAGGTCGAGCAGCGGATCCGCACCATCGTCGAGGGCCAGGCCGCAGCATTCGGGGTCACCGCCGAGATCGACTATCAGTTGCTGGCCCCGGTCCTGGTGAACACCGTCGCCGAGACGCGACAGATGCTCGACGCCGCGCGCAAGGCCCTGGGCAACGAGAACGTGGTGGAGCAAGTGTCATTCAGGGCCATGGGCAGCGAGGATTTTGCCTGGATGCTGGACGAAGTGCCCGGCTGCTATTTCGGCCTGGGCAACGGCACCGGGGAGTTCAACGGCTGCTCGGTGCACAACGATCACTACGACTTCAACGATCAATTGATTCCCCTGGGCGCAGCGTGCTGGGTGGAACTGGTCGAAGGCTACTTGCGCTGAGGCGCTTGGTTCTCGGGGTGCCCCGAGCTGGGTGCCCACACACTGTCTTGTGCAGGCCAGCCCTGCACCCGCCTATCAGGACACTGCCATGCCAAACGCTACCGCCATCGCCCACATGAGCGCCATCGAGCTGCTCGGTCATTACCGTGACAAGCAGCTGTCTCCCGTGGAGGTCACCCAGGACGCACTGGCCCGTATCGAGCGCTTCAACCCGCGGGTCAATGCCTTTTGCTACACCGATCCCGAAGGCGCGCTGAACACCGCACGCGAAGCTGAAAAGCGCTGGATGAAGGGCCAGCCCTGCGGCGCCCTCGACGGCTTGCCCACATCGATCAAGGAGCTGACCCCGACCCGGGGCATGCCGTCGCGCAAGGCATCACTGACGATTGGCGCGCAAGGCCCCTGGGACGTCGACGCGCCCGTCACCACTTTCATACGGGAGGCCGGCGCCGTGGTGCTGGGCAAGACCACCAGCCCGGAGTTCGGCTGGAAAGGCGTGACCGACAGCCCCCTCTACGGCATCACCCGCAACCCCTGGGACACCCGCATGACCTGCGGCGGTTCCTCCGGCGGCGCAGCGGTGGCCGCGGCGCTCAATCTGGGCGTGCTGCATCAGGGCAGCGATGCCGGAGGCTCGATCCGCATCCCCGCCAGCTTTACCGGCACTTTCGGCTTCAAGCCCACCTTTGGCTACATCCCCCAGTACCCGGCCAGCGCGACGACCCTGGTATCTCACCTGGGCCCCATGACCCGTACCGTGGAGGATGCCGTACTGCTCCTGCAGGCCATCGCCCGGCCCGACCCGCGGGACGCGCTGATGGGAGCCCCGCGACACACCCCGTGGCTGCCCGACAGCACCCACCTCAACGGCCTGCGCATCGCCTACAGCGCAGACTTCGGCTATGTGCAGGTTGATCCGCAGGTCGCTCGCCAGGTGGCGCAGGCCGTGGCGCGGTTGGAACAACTGGGGGCGATCGTCGAAGCGGTCGACCCGGGATTCGACGACCCCCTGCAACTGTTCAAGAGCGTGATCTACGCCGGCGCACAGACGCTGGCCCGGCAACTGAGCACGGCCCAGAAAGCCATGCTCGATCCGGGCCTGTTGCGCTTTACCGAAGAATGCCGCCACACCACCCTCGCCGACTTCACCGCGGCCCAGGAAGCCCGGGCGGCCTTGATGGCCCACATGAACATGTTTCACAGCCGCTACGACCTGCTGGTCTGCCCGATGCTGCCGATCACCGCGTTCGAGGCCGGCCACGACACCCCGCCCGGCAGCGCAATCGATGACTGGATGAAGTGGTCGCCTTTCAGCTACCCCTTCAACCTGACCCAGCAACCTGCTGCCTCATTGCCCTGCGGGTTCTCGGAGGCGGGATTGCCCATCGGCCTGCAGGTGGTTGGCGCGCGATTTGCCGACGATCAGGTGCTGCGGGTATGCCGGGCTTACGAGCGTGCATTTCCCGCGCCCTTTCCACAGGCCCCCAT
This sequence comes from Pseudomonas sp. GW823-FHT02C05, assembly GCF_058797595.1. Classification (NCBI taxonomy): domain Bacteria; kingdom Pseudomonadati; phylum Pseudomonadota; class Gammaproteobacteria; order Pseudomonadales; family Pseudomonadaceae; genus Pseudomonas; species Pseudomonas sp. GW823-FHT02C05. Next base: position 1,766,812 of record NZ_JBXAJU010000001.1, read on the forward strand.
GACCGGCGCGGCCATGGCCCAGCAGGTGTCGCCGGTGTAGGGTTTGCACCCTCTTGCCGTGCGCCGCAGTCAGCCCGCCGCAGACTGCGCCAGGACCTGGGCCAGGGCGTCCCTCAACTGCGCCTGGCTGAAGGGCTTGAAGATCCGTGGCAGCTCCGGCACCGGGCCGTCCTGGCGCTGGGCATAACCGCTGGCCAGGATGATCGGCAACTGCGGGTGCAGGCGCCGCACCGCTTCGGCCAACTGGCGGCCATCCATGTGTGGCATGGCCATGTCGCTGATCATCAGCTGGATGTCCCGGTGCTGCTCAAGACACTGCAGCGCCTGGGCTCCGCTGGCGGCGCGGATGACTCGATGGCCCAGGTCCTCCAGCAGCAGCGTGGTGCTGTCCAGGACCAGGCTGTCGTCATCTACCAGCAGCACGCACAGCGGCGGGTGGTCCGGGCCCGGGGCCGGCATGGCCTCACTGCCCGGCGAACCCTTGGCCGCGCTCGCCAGGGGCAGCCACAGCTCGGCGCGGGTGCCCTGGCCCAGGCGGCTCTGGAGCACCAGGCGCCCGCCCAGTTGCTCGGCCAGGCCGTGGACCATCGACAGGCCCAGGCCGGTGCCCTTGCCCAGGCCCTTGGTGGTGAAGAACGGATCGGCGGCGCAGGCCAGGGTCTGTTCGTCCATGCCCTGGCCATCGTCGACCACCGCCAGGCAGACGTACTGCCCCCGGGCCAGGTTGCCCGTGGCCCCGCGCAATTGCGCCTCGATCAGGATCGAACCGCCCTCGGGCATGGCATCCCGGGCATTGCTCACCAGGTTCAGCAGCGCCAGTTCCAGCTGGTTGAGATCAGCCTGCACCGCCGGCAGGTCCGGCGCCATCTCCACCCGCAGGGCAATCCTGGGCCCCACCGAACTGCACAACAGGCCGCTGAGGCTGGCCACCAGTTGGCCCAGGTCCAGGGCCTGGGATTTCAACTCCTGGCGCCGGGCGAAGGCCAGCATGCGCTGGGTCAGGGTCACGCCGCGCTCGGTGCCCTGCAGCGCGTTGTCCAGCAGGCGCCGCAGCCTGGGGTCATCGCCGACCCGTTTGTGCAGCAGCTCCAGGTTGCCGCGGATCACCGTCAACAGGTTGTTGAAGTCATGGGCGATGCCGCCGCTGAGCTGGCCGATGGCCTGGAGCTTCTGCGACTGGAACAGCGCTTCGCGGGCGACCTCCAGTTCCTTCTGCGCCTGGACCACCTCGGTGATGTCGCGGGTGATCTTGGCGAAACCGATGATGGCCCCGGAGTCGGCGCGGATCGGGTCGACAATCACATGGGCCAGGAACCGCGTACCGTCCTTGCGCAGGCGCCAGCCCTGCTTCTCGAAACGGCCTTCGCGGGCGGCGGCTTCCAGGGCCTTGCGCGGCTCGTCGCTGGCCCGGTCCTCGGCGGTATAGAACAGTGAAAAGTGCTGGCCGATGACTTCCTCTGGGGCATAGCCCTTGATCCGTTGCGCCCCCAGGTTCCAGCTGCTGACCCGGCCCTGGGCATCGAGCATGTAGATCGCGTAGTCGGTCACGCTCTGCACCAGCAGGCGGAACTGCTGTTCGCTCTGTTTCAGGATCTGCTCGGCGGCCCGCTGCTCGGTCATGTCCCGGGTGACCTTGGCAAAGCCGATCAGCCCGCCGGCGCTGTCGCGGATCGGGTCGATCACCACATGGCACCAGAACCGCGTGCCATCCTTGCGCAGGCGCCAGCCCTCGCCTTCGAAACGCCCGCACTGCGCGGCACTGTCCAGCGCCCTCTGGGGCAAACCGGCCTGGCGATCCTCGGGGGTATAGAAGCAGGAAAAGTGCCGGCCCAGCACTTCCTCCTCCCGGTAGCCCTTGAAGCGCCGGGCACCGCTGTTCCAACTGGCGACCCGGCCCTGGGCGTCGAGCATGTAGATCGCGTAGTCCACCACCGCATCGACCAGCAGGCGGAAGCGATCGTCAGTAAGAGGGTGGTACGGCTCGGGCAGATCAGGCATGGCAGTTTCCGTCGGGTATTTTTTTCATCGAATCGGCGAAACGTTGCAGCGCCGCAGCATTCATCGACCTGGGCTCGGGCCAGTGTGCACCGCCTGCAGCTGTCTGTGTGGAATCGCATGCCTGGCTCGACAACGCAAGGGACAGACGGTTGACCGTGGAAAATATATTTCCGAGCTTTCGATCTAGTGGCACTGCGGGCACAATGCGTACCTTTTTGGCTGGCCCTGCCGGAGACCCTGAAATGATCAAGACGCCGTACTACCTCATCGACAAGCAGAAGCTTTTGAGCAACATGCAGAAGATCGCCTACGTGCGCGAGCAGTCCGGCGCCAAGGCCCTGCTGGCCCTCAAGTGCTTCGCCACCTGGTCGGTGTTCGACCTGATGCAGCAGTACATGGACGGCACCACCTCCTCGTCGCTCTACGAGCTCAAGCTCGGCCGGCAGAAGTTCGAAGGCGAGACCCACGCCTACAGCGTGGCCTGGGCCGACGACGAAATCGAGGAGATGCTCGCCAACTGCGACAAGATCATCTTCAACTCCATCAGCCAGCTGCAGCGCTTTGCCGACGCCAGCGCGGGCAAGGTGCGCGGCCTGCGGGTCAACCCCCAGGTGAGCAGCTCGGACTACCTGCTGGCCGACCCGGCGCGCCCGTTCAGCCGCCTGGGCGAGTGGGACCCGGCCAAGATCGAGCAGGTCATCGAGCAGATCTCCGGCTTCATGTTCCACAACAACTGCGAGAACGGCGACTTCGGCCTGTTCGACCAGATGTTGACCACCATCGAGGAACGCTTCGGCCACCTGCTGCACAAGGTCGAGTGGGTCAGCCTCGGCGGCGGCATCCACTTCACCGGCGAGGACTACGCCCTGGACGCCTTCTGCGCGCGCCTCAAGGCCTTCTCCCAGAAGTACGGCGTGCAGGTCTACCTGGAGCCGGGCGAAGCGGCGATCACCCAGAGCGCCTCCCTGGAAGTGACCGTGCTCGACACCCTGTACAACGGCAAGCACCTGGCCGTGGTGGACAGCTCCATCGAAGCCCACATGCTCGACCTGCTGATCTATCGCCTGAACGCCAAGCTGTCACCAAGCGCGGGCGAACATACCTACATGGTGTGCGGCAAGTCCTGCCTGGCCGGGGATATCTTCGGCGAATACCAATTTGATCGTCCGCTGGCCATCGGCGATCGACTGTCGTTCATTGATGCGGCGGGTTACACCATGGTCAAGAAAAACTGGTTCAACGGTCTGAAAATGCCGTCCATTGTCGTGAAACAACTCGATGGCAGCATCGAGGTGGTACGCGAGTTTGGTTTCGAAGACTACCTGTCCAGCCTTTCCTGAGCGGACAGGTCACGAGGAGAAGTAAATAAATTGAAGAAGAATGTTCTTATCATTGGTGCAGGAGGTGTCGCCAAGGTGGTGGCCCACAAGTGCGCGCAGCACAACGACGAACTCGGTCGTATTGCTATCGCGTCGCGCAACATCTCCAAATGCCAGGCCATCATCGACAGCGTCAAGGCCAAGGGCAGCCTCAAACAGCCCGCTGAAATAAAAGCCTATGCGCTCAACGCGCTGGACATCGAGGCAACCAAGGCGCTGATCCGCGAGACCGAGTCGCAGATCGTCATCAACGTCGGTTCCGCCTTCCTCAACATGTCGGTGCTGCGTGCCTGCATCGATACCGGTGTGGCTTACCTGGACACCGCGATCCACGAAGAACCGGGCAAGATCTGCGAGACCCCGCCCTGGTACGGCAACTACGAGTGGAAGCATCTCGAAGAGTGCCAGCAGAAGAACATCACCGCGATCCTCGGCGTCGGCTTCGACCCGGGCGTGGTCAACGCCTATGCGGCCCTGGCCCAGCAGGAACATTTCGACCGCATCGACTCGATCGACATTCTCGACGTCAATGCCGGTTCCCACGGCAAATATTTCGCCACCAATTTCGACCCGGAAATCAACTTCCGCGAATTCACCGGGCAGGTGTGGAGCTGGCAGGACAGCCAGTGGACCAGCAACACCATGTTCGAAGTCAAGCGTACCGACGACCTGCCTGTGGTCGGCTCGCAAAACCTGTACCTGACCGGCCACGATGAAGTGCACTCGCTGTCGAAGAACCTCGATGTGCCCAACGTGCGCTTCTGGATGAGCTTCGGCGAGCACTACATCAATGTGTTCACCGTGCTGCGCAACCTGGGCCTGCTCTCCGAGCAACCGGTGAAGACCGCCGAAGGCCTGGAAGTGGTGCCGCTCAAAGTGGTCAAGGCCGTGCTGCCTGACCCGGCCTCCCTGGCCCCGGGCTACACCGGCAAGACCTGCATCGGTGACCTGGTCAAGGGCAGCAAGAATGGCCAGCCGCGCGAAGTCTTCATCTACAACGTGGCCGACCACGAAGAAGCCTACGCCGAGACCGACAGCCAGGGCATTTCCTACACCGCCGGCGTACCGCCCGTGGCCGCCGCCCTGCTGGTGGCCCGTGGCGAGTGGGACGTGCAGCGCATGGCCAACGTCGAGGAACTGCCGGCCAAGCCGTTCCTCAAGGCGCTGGACCTGATGGGCCTGCCGACCCGCATCAAGGACGAACAGGGCGACCGCCCATGGGACGCCAAGGCTTGATGCACTAGCCACGACAGGAGGCGCCGATGCAGGCGCCTCCTGCCTGGATGAATGTTTCGTTTGTGCGTCGCTTTTGCGTTTCTGTGCGACAGATCCCACTTCAGGGGCTCCCGCCCTGCTCCTTCGCAGTGTTAGCTTGGCAAGGTTTCTGACTAACAGCTCAGATAATCCTTACCCCCTGCAAAGGAATGCCCTCCGCAATGGATTTTTCTCTCAAGCACCTGGCTGCGGCCACCCTGATGCTCGCCAGCCTGTCGTCCTACACCTCGATCGCCCAGGCCAACATTACCCCGCAACAAAGCGCGGCCATCCTCAAGACCTTCAATGACGCCACGGTCACGGATTTCCGCCAGTTCCTCGGCACCCTGGCCAAGAGCCCGCTGGCCAAGAGCGACCAGCTCGCCCCGACCATCGAGGCCTTTCTGGCCAACAAAACCCTGAACGCCGAACAGCAGAACGAGATCCACCGCCTGCTGGGCCTCTACGCCCGGATCAAGTACGGCAAGGCCGCCACCGAAACCCTGCGCGAGCTGGTGGCCATCCCCACCTTCAACATCGACGGCGTGCCGCAGTACAAGAACCCCGAGTTCCTCAAGATCGCCGCCAAGATCCAGGACCTGGCCAAGGCCTTCAACCTGAACTTTCGCAACATCGACAACCGGGTCTACGAGATCTCCCTGGAAGGCAGCGGCGATGAAGTCGTCGGCATCCACGCCCACGCCGACGTGGTGCCGGTGACCCCGGAAAACTGGGTGCTCGAAGACGGCACCCGCCTCGACCCGTTCAAGGTCACCCTGATCGGCGACCGCATGTACGGCCGCGGCACCGAAGACGACAAGAACGGCATCGTGGTAGCGCTCTACGCGATGAAGATCATCAAGGAAGAGAAGCTGCCCCTGGCGCGCAACTTCAAGCTGCTGGTGGACACCACCGAGGAAACCAGCGGCGACGCCATTCCCTACTACTTCGAACACAACCCGACGCCCAACTACAACCTGGCGCTGGACGGCGGCTACCCGGTGGTGATCGCCGAGAAAGGTTACGGCACGGTCATGGCCAGCTTCGCCCGGCGCGCCGCCGAGGGCAAAGGGGCGGAGATCACCCACCTCACCGGTGGCCTGGCCACCAACCAGATCCCCTCGACCTCGGTAGCCACCCTGGTCACCGAGCAGCCCGCGGAACTGGCCGCCAGCCTGCAAAAGGCCGGCGCCGAATATGCCAAGCAGCACGGCGGCAACTTCCAGGTCGCGGCCAAGGTGGTGGGCAAGGATGTGCAACTGACGGTCACCGGCGTCTCGGCCCACTCCTCCGAGCCCGAGTCCGGGGTCAACCCGGTGGCGCGGATGCTGGACTTCATCAACAGCCAGGACGGCAAGATCGCCTTCAAGCACAACGCCTTCACCGATGGTGCCCGCTACGCCGCCGACAACTGGGGCCTGGACTACCTGGGCAACAAGCTGGGCATCGGCTTCTCCGACGACTTCATGGGGCCGCTGACCACCTCCCTGACCCAGGTCAGCGTGGATGACAAGACCTTCAAGCTGGCGGTCAACCTGCGGGTACCCAAGGGCAAGACCCCGCAAGTGCTGAAGGGCGAAATCACCGACAAGCTGGCGGCCTGGAGCAAGAAGACCCAGGTAGCGGTGAACATCGACACCAAGATCGCCGAACCTATGTACCGCAACCCCGAGGGTGAATGGGTCAAGGCACTGCTGGCGGTGGCCAGCGAGAACCTGGGCATGGCGCACAAGTTCGGCACCTCCGCCGGCGCCACCTCGGTGCACGAGTTGCCCAACGGCGTGCAGTTCGGCCTGGCGCGGCCCGAGGTCAAGTACACCGGCCACACCGACAACGAGTTCAAGACCCAGGAGCAGTTCCTCCTGGACCTGCAGATCGTCACCGAGATGGTCGGCCGCATCGGCCAGTTGCCCAAGCTCTGATACAACCTCCGGTCCCGCCGCCCTGGCGGGGCCGGGCTCTTCACCTGGTTGATCGTGACGGAAGGCGGCGCCTGTATTCCCTGAAGCACCGGCCTGGGCAATATCACTCCTCTATACCTCCCCCCCTCATGGCGCTACCCGCACCGGTCCTGTATCGGCCGCCGAACGATCCAAGCATCGACCAGCACAGGGCCAAGCCAGCTGGCCCTCATCCAGATCAACCTGAAACAACGACACCTGAACCTTGAATCGCGCACCTGATAATCCAGAGAAGAGTCCAGCGTCTCGCATGTTGGTTTAAGAAAGCTCTGATTTACCTTGGGGAGTCAACATTCAAGAATCCATCGGGCAACCAACGCTTCGGCCATCGCGGTTTTCCGCTTTGCCGTGGGCCTATGTTCGAACGCTGGGCCACTCCATTCCTGCCAGACATTGATTCGTTACGTTCGGATGAGTCAATGTCACGGAACGTACTCATGCTCCCCCAAACGACACAACTGTCAGCCGCAATGCTGACAGCCTTGCTCTCATCCGCACCATCGGACGCCCTGGCAAGCTTCTATCCCGGCATAGACCTGTCCTCTCCCGAGGGCGAAGCCCTGGTACTCGATGCCGGCGATGAAGTGATCAATGGGCAAGTCGGTAGCGCAGTGCAGATCAGTGGGGCCAACAACTCACTCTCGGCCGACGGCATCAGGATCGAATCGGGCATCGCCGAAACGGGTGCCGGCAGCAAAGGCATCCATGTCAGTGCCGGCGGGACTCTGGATCTGTCCAACAGCACCATCAATGCACTGGGCGCGTATGACGCCCGCGGCATACTGATTCAGGGGACGGGCAGCACGGCCGTTCTGGACCAAAACAGGATCACCACCGAGGGCTTTCAGTCTCACGCGATCATGGTCGAGACAGGCGGTCACGCCGAAGTCAACGCAGGCACGCTCACCACCACGGGCGGCGGCGCCTACGGCCTGAGTGCCGCGGGAGAGGGAGCAACCATCACCGGCAACAACCTGGACATCAGCGTTCATAACTCCGGGTCTGCTGCGGTTCACTCCAGGGATGGCGCAAGCGTCGTCCTGGACCGGGCGACACTGCACGCCACGGGCAGCAATACGCAATCGAGCAACAACGGCATTGAGACCTTCCGCGGCAGCGTCACCGCAACCAACAGCGAGATCACCACGCTCTGGGGCATAGGCGCCAAATTGTCCGGTGGTTCGCTCTCGCTCAGCCAGAGCATCATCAGCGCCTATGACACCGGCATCCTCCTGAACAGCGCCTCGGGCACGCAGCCCACCCCAGCCCGAGCGATAGTAACGGACGTGAAGGTGCATTCGGAGAAAGGCCACGGCCTCAAGATCGGGGGTGACGGTGCCCAGGCCGATCTGGAGCGGGTACAGATCAGCAGCAATAGCCTCTACGCATCAGGCATTTTCCTGAGCAGCAAGGGCGTCGTTACCGTCAAGGACTCGACTATCGAGATGAACAACGACGGTGCCGTGGGTATCGACAACCGTGCGGGCATCCTGAGCATGGAAGGAGGCTCCATCACCACCCGGGGCGCCAATGCGCACGGCCTCTACGCCTCACAGCTCTACAGTGGCAGTGGCGGCAGCGCCACGATCAGGGCCAGCGGGGTTGTCATCGAGACCTTCGGCCACTCGGCCATTGGCGTGGTTTCACGTACCGCGGTGTCCGACGTCGAGTTGATGGGCGGCTCGGTCACTACCCACGGCGAAAGGTCCTACGCTCTGCTCGCCAACGGTGGACGGCTACAGGTCAGCGGCACCCAGGTCCGCACTCGGGGTGATTTCGCCACGGGCCTGATGTTCGGCAACAACGGCACCCGGGGCGCGCTGGACAGGGTCGACATGCGCACCAGTGGCGCCAGCGCAGATGGCATCGTCGTCTATTCGGCAACGGCCGGAGTAGACCACCAACTCACCCTTGCCAACAGCCACATCGAAACCGAGGACGGCGCCGGCATCGCGGTCAAAGGCAGCGGGCTCACGGCCGACCTGGTCGACACGACGGTGATCGGCAAGTCCCATAGCGGCAACGGCACCGCGTTGCGCGTTGGCGAGTGGAACAATGACAATACTCCCGGCACCCCGGTCATCGCCTCCCGCGCCGTGCAGCTCAATGCCCAGCGCAGCAAACTGGAAGGCGACGTGGTGGTCGACAGCGGTTCGGCTGGCCTGAGCCTGCTAGACCACTCGACGTTGCTTGGCGCCTTGCTGGTCGGCGCCGACGGGCGGACCCTGGACAGGTTGAACATTGACAGTGACAGTGCCTGGCAGGTGCGTGGCGACTCGACCCTCAAGGACCTGCAGACCATAGGTACGGTCTCCTTCGACACACCGGGCAGCGGATTCAAGGTGCTGGACATCCTCGGCAACCTCACCGGCAGCGGCCTGTTCGAAATGCGTACGGACCTGGGTAGAGGTCAGGGTGATTTACTCCGGGTCGCCGGCAACATCGAAGGCCACCATCAGATCCTATTGGCCAACAGCGGCCCTGAACCCACCACGGCCAACGGCGCAGTACAACTGGTCCGGTCCGAAGGCGGCTCGGGCCACTTTTCCCTGGCCAACCGGGACCAAGTGGTTGATATCGGTACCTACCGCTACGAGTTGAAGAGCGATGACACCTTCGGCGGCCGGGCCTCGGACTGGAGTCTGGTGAACACTGGGCGCAACCTAGAGGATGAACTACCGGCGCACCCGACCCCGGAACAGCTGTCCACCACTGCCAATGCTGCGGTCAACACTTCGGCCGCCAGCACGGCCCAAACCCTCTGGCACACCGAATCGGGAGTGCTGGCCAAGCGCATGCGGGAGCTGCGCCAGAACAGCCACGCAGAAGGCCTGTGGAGCCGTGGATTCAGCGAACGCCAACGCCTGAACAACACTGCCGGGCGTAGCTTCGAACAGACCGTCAGCGGCCTGCAGCTCGGAGCGGACAAGGCATTGGCGGTGGAGGATGGCCGCCTGCATATCGGTGCCCTGGCCGGCTACAGCAAGGCGGATCGAAGTTTGCGCAGCGAAGGCAAGGGCAACGCCAACAGCTATTTCCTGGGTGGCTACGTCTCCTGGCTCGCCGACAATGGCTGGTACGTCGACAGCCTGCTCAAGGCCAACCGCATCCACCAGGACTTCAACGTGCAGGCCACGGACGGTGAAACCGTGAAAGGCAAGACAAAGCAGAGCGCAATCGGCGCCACCCTGGAAATCGGCCGCCAACTGCAACTGGGCGGCGGCTGGTTCATCGAGCCACAAGCTGGCCTGGCAGTCGCCCACGTCAGCGGCGATCGATATCGGACCAGCAACGACCTGAACGTATCGGCAGGGGCTGGCAACTCGAACCAGTTGAAGGCGGGCCTGTTGCTGGGACGACGCATCGACCTGGGCAGAAAGGATTTCATTCAGCCCTACGTCACACTGGCTCAGATCAATGAGTTCGATGGCAAGAGCACAGTGCGCAGCAACAACATCCCGATCCGCACGGACCTGTCAGGCGGCCACACCAAGCTGGGCCTGGGAGTCAGCGCCGCACTGGGTGACCAGCACCGACTCTACGCTGACTATGAGCATGCCGGCGGCTCATCCCTCGACAAGCCCTGGTCGGTCAGCGCGGGGTATAGCTACGCCTGGTAAACGCCTCCAATCCACGGCGGGGCCGGCATCCGACCCGCCGCCCCCAGGGGCGTAGCCCAGGCCTGCGCCCCGGACTCCTGGCATGAAGCCCCCCGTAGCAAGCAGAAGCAAGCGGGTAGGAAACCGCGAGGAGCCGCCGTTGGACATCTCTGTCGAACGGCAAGATCGCCTTCGAGCACAGCGGCTGCACCGACGACTTCATGGGGCCACTGACATCCAGTCGGGGCCGCTGACATCTCGCAGTACCCCGCCATACCCCTGGTAGAGGTTGCCCTCGGGCAGCAACTGCGCCGTGGCCAGTTGCCGGTGCAGGCCGCCCAGGTGGTAGAACGGCACACGCACATAGAGGTGATGCTCGATGTGGTAGTGGATGGCGTGGGGGCCGAACAGGAAGGTCTGCACGCTGGGCCGTACGATGCTGCGGGCGTTACGGCTCTGGTCGGCGGCAACCGGCAGGCCGGCATGCTCCATGATGGCTCGCACCCGGCCCAGCAAGGGCAGCAGGGTAATCGCCGGCAGCAGCCACAACCCCAGGTACAGCCAGGGGTGGCCGCTCCAGGCCAGCAGGCCGAACAGCAGGCCGTTGCTGACCAGCATGGACAGCACTTCCCCCAGGGCCTGGCGCGGCGACTTGCCGACCCGGGGCATGATCGCGCGGTAGTCACCCCGGGCGAACCTCAAGGCGCTGATGAAGTAGCCCACCCCGCACAGGTCCGCCAGCAGGCGCAGGGCCAGCTTGCCCCGGGGCAAGGGGTAATCCCCCAGGCCGAAGACCGCCACCACCGGGTCGTCATGCTCCATCGGATGCAGGTGATGCTTGAGGTGGCCGGCGCGGTAGGTGCAGAGGGACAGGAACAGCGGGCCGGCGGCCAGCCACTGGCCCAGCCGATCATTGGCTTTCTGCCCGCGCAGCAGCAGGCCGTGGGCGCTCTCGTGCATCAGCACCGCCAGCGCCAACTGGCTGCGGGCGATCAGCAGCGCGGCCAGCAGATAGATGACGGGGTGCGGCCAGCGCGCAGCGCAGGCGAATGCGGCGGCGATCAGCCCCCAGTCGGCCAGCAGCGCCAGGCCACCGATCCAGGGCTTGAGCAAGAACAGCCCGGCGTCGGGGGCAAAGGCACGCAGGGCCCGATTCTCTCCGGCACGGGGTTCAGGCTGGGACACGGGCAGGGTTTCCTTGTCGTTGGGTGGCCAGGGCACAGGCCAGGGCCAGGAACAGGCCGCCCGCCACATCGATCAGCGTGTGCTGCTTGAGGGTCAGGGTCGAGAGGCAGATCAGCAGGCCGATGACAGCGCTCAGCTCTTTGCATGGGCGGCGCCAGAGCGCGCGACAGGCCAGGCAGGTCACGGCCACATGCAGGCTGGGAAAACCGTTGCAGGCCAGGTCCAGCTGCCACATCCGGCCCAGCCGCTGTTGCAGGAAGCCATTGTCGAGGGCGGCGATATCCGGCCTCGGCACATATTCGGGGAACAGCCAGAAGCACAGCAGCCCAACGGCGAAGGCCATGCCGGTGGCGTTGCGCAGGGCCCTGAAGCCCTCCTGGCTGGCATAGGCCGCCGCCAGCAGCACAAAGGGAAAGAACAGCACATAGACGAACCAGGACTGGGCGATAAAGGGGATCAGCTCATCCAATGGCGTGACCCAGTTGTAGCGCGGCGTCACCAGGCGCTGCAGCCCCATGAACGCGCCCAGCCCCAACAGCAGGGCGAACACCGCAGCCAGGGCCTGCCGAAGGTTGGCAGCGGCTATCAGGCGCTGCAAGGTGCCGGTCATGGCTGCTGGCCCGGTGCGGGCATGGAGCGGTGACGACTCACGGCCGCGCCCTCACAAGCCGAGCAAGCGGCTGGCCCAGGCATCGATCCGTGCCTGGGCCCGCTGGTTGCCCGAGATCACGTCGGGCGCTGGCGCCGCCACGCTCAATTGCCGCGCCGCCTCGGCCACCTGACGGCGGAAATCGGCAGGGTCGCCGCGCCAGGTCACCACCCGGTGCAGCAACTGCAATTGCCGGGCCCGGGCGGCGTTGCGGGTCTGTTCCGGCTGGTCGCTCACCACCAGGATGATCGGCCGCTGGTAGACCCGGGCGATGGACAGCGCCGCCATGCCCGGTGCCGAGACCAGGAGTTGCGCCCGGGCAGCGCGGCTGGCCCAGAGCGGATCGACCTGCAGCCAGCCACTGCGCCCGGCATAACCCTCGCCCACGCGGTGAGCGTCCAGGCCTGCATCTTCCAGGCCACGGCTCAAGGCATCGGCCAGGTCGGGCTCACGAAAATGCGGGTTGAGGTACACCGCGGCGCCCACGGCGGCCTGTTCCGGCAAGGCTTCGGCCAGGGCCACCGGGGTCGGCAGGCGATACAGTGCCGGGGCCTGGGTATCGTCGACTTCATAGGCGAAATCGTGCTCGATGCGCGCCCGCGCCGTATCGATCTGGCGCCCGACAATCCAGCCGAACAGGCGCCCGAACTGGCGCGGCCACATGCCGGCAAAGTTGTTCAGCAGCGCCACCTTGAGGCTGGCCCCGTACACGTGCACCACCTGGCGCCGCCAGCCCGGGAGCATGCCCATGTAGAGCAGCGCCGGGTGGAAGGAATCGTTGATCACCAGGTCCACGCCGCGCAGCCGGCGCCGCAGTTGGAGGATGTCCCGCAGCATGCGCCCGGGGCGGAACAGGTAGTGGGCGACATTGCGGTTGGTGGCCTGGCGCAGCATGTTCTGCTGGCTGTCGAACTGCACCGCGTAATGCAGCGAGAGAATCTGCGCCGCAATGCCGAAGCGCTGCAGGAAGTCCTGCCCCTGCTGCGAGGTGGTCAGCACCTCGACCTCGGCCCCGGCCGCACGCAAGGCATGTACCAGCAGTTGGGCACGCATCAAGTGCCCACGGGCATCGGCGGTCGCCAGGTAAAGAATCCGTGCACTCATCGCCCCACTCGGCCCCGACCACCGAGCAGCCAGCCGGCACCATACATCGCCAGGGCACCGGTCACGCCAAAGCTCGCATCGACGCGGCGAATGTCCTTGAGCAGGCGCGCCAGATGGCCCGCCTCATGGGGCGCCACGATGCGCCGCAAGGTGTTCTCGCACAGGCGCACGTGGGCTTTCTCGTCGGCCAGCACCCGCGCCAGCAGCGGATACAAGCCATGCCCGGCATCCAGCACCGCACAATGGCGGGTCAATACCCGCTCGGCCATCTGCTCGGCACACAGCCCGGTGGCATAGGCTGGCACCAGCAGGCCCTGTTCGAAATGCCCCGCATAACGACGGGCCAGGCGCTGCCAGCGCTGGATCTTGCGCCGGCTCAGCCAGTCCGGCTCCAGGCGGGCTTGAGCGTCGTCGCCCCGCTCGCGCAGGGCCTCGGCAAACAGGGTCACGTGGCGCTGCTCATCGGCCAGGTGCTGTGCTACCTGCCGTTCGAGCCAGGGTGGCGACTGCGGCAACAACTCATCGAGCAACGCACGCTCGGTGGCGTCTTCACCGGCCAGGTACATGCGCAACAGCAGGCGTTCGCCTCGCGGGCTGCGGTGCAGGCGCAACAAGGCGGCGCGTTTGATGCGGTCCACCAGCCGCGCCTGCAGCGCCCCCAGGCCCTGGGGCCGGGGCATGCTCAGGCAGTCGAAGTTGACCTCGCCGGCAACCGCTTGCCCCGCATTCATTGCACGGGCTGCGCGGCGCTGGCGGTGGCCGTCCTGGCCCCGTGCGAATGGCGCTGCCAGGCCAGGATCAGGCCGATAAAACTGTCACGCATGAAGGCCGTGCCGCTGGCCGCAGCGCCGGGAAAGCTCTCCTCCTGGCCGTTGTAGCGCAGGTAACCCTGGCCGTTGACCGCGCCCAGCTCCAGACTGTCGCCCTTGTTCAAGCCCCGCTGACGCACCTCCCTGAGCAACGGGCTGTCCTCCAGCGCAAAGACAAACAGCTGGCGCTGTACCACCCACAGCGGGATCTGCCCGCTCAGGGCCTGCAGGTCGAGGTTCCAGGTGCCCTGCTGCAGCACCTGCTCCAGCGCTTCGCTGCCCGGCTGCCTGGTACTGAAGCTGGCACGCATCAGCGACTTCGACACTCGGCCGACGCCCAGGCCGATGGTGATGTCGCCCGCTGTCGGGTGCTGCGCATCGCTGGGGCGCACCACCACGAAATAACTGGCCAGGCGCGCCGCTATCGACGGCTGGGCCAATACGTTGCGCGCCTGTTCGGGGCTGAACAGCACGCGCTCACGGGTGCCTTCACGGACGCTGATCTGATAGGGATCGAGGCTGATGTCACGGAACTTGCCACGCACCGGTGCGTGCACATAGGTATCGGATTTCCACACCTTGCCCGAACGGCGCAGCAGCACCTGCAGGCTCAGGGGTACACGCTGGCCGTCGCTGGCGATGCCGCTGCCGTGCAGCAGAATGTCGCCGATCACGGTCTTGCTGTCGTGGTTGCTGTCGGCGTCGATGACGATGGCATGGGTTTGCCGGTCGACACTGGCCCGCGCATCACTCACGTCCAGGGCGATGCGGTTGCAGTCGAGGTTGCTGGAGGCGAACGTGGCGCAGCCACTGTCCGAAGCGAAGTGGTACACCCCGCGACCGGCGAACTCGCTGGGAGCGGCCTGGGTCTGGCCACCGAGTGCCAGCAAGGCCAGGCACGCCAGGGAACGGCCGAATGAGGCAAGAGAAGGGTTCTGCATGGGGACTTCCTCTGGGCACGCGAACGGCGTGCGACGATACGGCGCGACGCGGATCAATCCAGGTTGCGGTGGTAGGACAACGCTTCACTGTGCCGGGCACTGGAGCGGCCGATGGACAGCCCGCAGCCACGCACCACGGCGCCGGCAGTGTCGAGCAACGAGATGGCAGTGACCATGGCCATGGCCCCCAGGCGCCGGGCTCCGTGCAGGGGCGGCAGGTCCTGGTGGTTGAGGGCCCGCAGGCTGTAGCCCAGGCGCCCGACCATCACGCACAAAGGCCCCAGCGGCCCACTGCGCCCGAGCCATTGCAGCCAGCCCGGCATGTAGGCGCGCACCAGGTACGGGGTCAGGCCGACGCTGTCGCCGCCCCTGAGCCAGCGCAGCTTGAACACCTCGCCCTGGCTGTCGGGCAGCCGGTGCTCGGTATGCGCCGCCGGCGCATAGGCCACCGCCACCCCCGCCGCTTGCAGGCGCAGGCCCATGACCTGGCAATGGGCACGATAGATGCCAGCCAGGGGTTCGTAGCGATACTGCTCGAAGGTGGCACAGCGAAAAGCCACGTTGTTGGCGTAGAAGTTACGCGTGGCGCCGTGGCGCAAGGGGCTGGGGAAATACATGAAGTCGATGGCGGTCAGCGCACTGCCGGCGACGCTCGGCGCGTAGCTGGTGCGCCCGGCCACCGCCACGGGCGCCTCGGGTTGCACAAAGGGCAGCAGCAATTCTTCCAGCCAATGGGCATCGGGCAGGCAGTCGGCATCGGCGAATACCACGTACTGGCAGCGCGCCTGGTCGACGCCATCGAAACCGACATTCTTGGCATCGTAGTAACCGGTGCCGGCATCGATCTCGATGAACTCCAACGCACAGCCGGCCAGGCTGCACAGCGCCTGGCGCGCCTCAAGGTCAAGGCCGTCATGGGTGATGATCCATTGGGCAAAAGCCTGGGGCGCCAGACTTTGCAGGGCCAGCCGGGCAATCAGCCGCTGGAGGCTGCTCAAGGCTTCGCCTGCATTCTTGCCGCCGCGCAGATTGTTGGTTTCCAACACCAGTGCGGTCTGGGCAGCAATCCCTTGCAGGCGCGTGAACAGGTCATCGCCGGAAGGCAACTGCGACATCCTGGCTGTCGTTTCTTGGCTATCCATTTCGCAGTGTCTCTGAAAAAAGCAGGGCCGCCGGGGGGCGTGACGGGCGCAATCACAGCATTATTCCGGGGATTATTCAAACACCGGCTGCGCCGGTTGTGATGCCCCGCGCAATCGCTTCTGGCCACCCATGTCATCCGCCAGGTAAGCCGCTCCCTGGCATCGCTGCAACGATTGGGGCTCTGACGGCAGAACTCGCTCCCCCCTAGAAGCGCGCCGCCAGCTGCTGATACAGCGCCATAGGCAAGCTGATTCCTTCTATTTGCGCCCGGGCCCAGGCCTGCTGCTTGGCCTGCCCCGGAGGGTGAACCCCCAGGGTGGCCAGGCGCTGCATCTGCCGCGCCAGTCGAGCCTCGAACTGCTCGTCGAGCAGGTGCGGGGCGATGGCGATCACCAGCAGGCCCGAACCCGGCGATTGTGCGCCGCTTCGAAAATCGGGCGCATCCAGCGACCAGTTGCCCCGGGCGACACCGCCGGCGAGCACTTCGACCAGCAAGGCGATGTTGGCCCCGCGACTGCCGCCGAACGCCAGCAAGGCACCGTGCATGGCCTCCCGGGCACTCAGGGTGGCTGCGCCCTGGGCATCCACTGCCCAGCCTTCGGGGATCGCCTCCCCGGCCTCGGCCGCCTTGAGGAGGTTGACGAAGGCCGTGGCGCTGCTGGCCTGGTCGATCAGCAGCAGGCGCCCGTCGCCGCAGGGAGCGGCGAAGGCCAGGGGGTTGGTGGAATAAATCGGCTGGCGCTGGCCGGCCACGGTCAACAGCGCCGGGCCGTTGCAGAACGCCAATGCCACCAGGCCTTCGGCGGCCAGGCGCCGGGTGTAGTAGCCCAGCTCGCCACAGGTAAACCCGTTGTGCAGGGCAAACAGGCTGATTCCCAACTGCCGGGTGCTGTCACACACAGCGCCAAAGGCCTGATCGAACCCCAGTTGCGCAATGCCCGCGCGCGCATCGCAACGGATCATCGCCGGGGCTACCTGGGTGATCAGTGGCTTGGCCAAGCCCGCTATGCGCCCGCTGGCAAACCCGTGCAGGTAATCGGCCAGATGCTCGAAACCCACACTGGCCAGGCCATGACCCTGGGCCGATACCGTGGCCTCGGCCAGAGCCTGGGCCACTTCCTGGCTGCTGCCCGCCTGCAGGCAGCAGCGCTGGGCAAAATCCCTGGCCTCTGCCAGCGACAGACACTTGAACGCTGCACTCTCTTGCATCGATTGCTCCCTGACGCTGCGGCACAACCGCCCTGACCACCGGGCCCGGGGCTGCGGGTCATTCCACCAGGCGTGGCGCCCCCACGTTGGCGGCTTGTTTATCCAGGCCGAACGAGCCGAGTATCTCGGCAATTTCGCCAGAAGCATGCAAGGCCTGGATGTTTTCATTGAGCGCCACACTCAGCGCCGTATTGGCCTTGGTGTGGGGAAAACTGGTCTGCCCCGGCTCCAGGGTAGCCTTAACCCGCGGGTCGGACTCCGAAACCTTGATGCTCATGCCCCGGTAGGCTCCCTTCTGCTGCGAAGCCACACCCACCGCAAAGCTGTCGATGCCCAGCGCAATCCGCTTGGCCGCCAGGTCCTGGGCCATGGCCACCGGGTTGGGGTAGAGCACCAGATTGTCGCCAAAGGCCTTTTTCAAGTCGTCGACCCACAGGTAACCCTGCACCGTGCCGATGCGCTGGCCTTCGAGCTCGGAGATTTTCGAATAGCCCTCGCTGGAAATGATCCCCATCACGTCCAGGTACAGCGGCGCGGTCAGACCCAGGACCTTGCTGCGCTCGGCGGTACGGTACCAGTCGCCGATGCCGACGTCGGCCCGCCGTGCGATCACCGACTGGACCACCGCCGCCGGGTCCACCACTGTCAGCTTGATATCCAGGCACTCCCTGGCAGCGATGCGCTTGATGATTTCACCATCGACCCCGCTCAACTGGTTGCCCGGCCCGGGGATCGAGTACGGCGGGAAGACCCAGGCCGCGACGCTCAACACCCCCGGAGTCAGGGTTTCAAACGAGTGGGCCGGCTTGCAGTCGGCCAGAGCCTGGGGGGCACCGAGCAGCACCGAACCTCCCGCCAGGGAGGAACAAAGGAACGCCCAACGAACAATGCGTTTGAATGAACGGATCATGGCTTCACCTGTGCATGGGTTGCATTAAGAGAATGGCAGCCGAAAGACGGCTCGAGCAGGTCATGCGTGCTGGCTGGGGGCCAGTTTTTTCTCCAGCGCCGCCACACCCAGGGTCGCGGGCGCACACACAGCGGCATACATCAGGCCGGCCAGGGTCAGCACCGGCATGTACTCGAAGGTGGATGAACCGATGGCCGAGGCGCGGCTGACGATCTCCGGGAGCGCGATGGTGAAACACAACGACGCGGCCTGGAACATCATGATCGAGAATCCCAGCAACGACGGCAGAGCCACCCGCATCGCCTGGGGCAAGATGATGAAACGCAGTGCATCGAAGCGGTTCAGGCCGATCACCTCGGCCGCCTCGTTCTGCCCCTGGGCCACCGCCTCGATGCCGCCACGGATGATCTCGCTGGTGTAGGCCGCAGTGCAGTAGGCCAGCGCCAGGGCTGCCGCCCAGAAAGAACTCAGGGTCAGGCCCGCCGAAGGCAGGCCGAAATAGAAGTACTGCAACAGGATCAACGCCGGCGCGCCACGCCCCAGCTCGACTATCAGCAACGAGGGGTAGCGCACTGCCCGGCGGGGCGCCGACACACCCAGCGCCAGCAACAACCCAAGGACCACCCCCAGTGCCAGGCTGGCAGCGGTGACCTGAATTGACAGCACAAAGCCCTTCCACAGCTCGGGAAACCAGGCCAGCCACATCGTCAGGATCTCGTTCATCGGGCAATCCTCTGCTTCAGGGTGGCCGACAGCCAGCGCGAGAACAGCGCCACCGGTACGCTGAGAATCAGGTAGACCAGCGCCGCCACGCTGTACACCTCCAGCCCTTGAAAGGTTTGCTGGGACATCTGGTACGCCTGGAAGCTGACGTCACCGACACCGATGGTCGAGGCCACGGCCGAGTCCTTGAGCAAGCCAATGGCATAGGTGGCCGAGGTGGGAATGGCGATGCGCACCAGTTGCGGCAGCATCACATCGAAAAAGCGCTGGGGCGCCGACAGATTGAGCACCTGCGCCGCCTCGTACTGCCCCTGGGGGATCGCCGCAAAGGCACCGCGATATACCTCCGACATATGCGCCGCGGTGATCAGCCCCAGGCCCAGCACCGCGGCAGCGAACGGCGACAAGGCGATGTAGCCGCCTCCGATGCCGAAGAAGATGAAGAACAGCCAGACGATGGGCGGTATCGAACGCAGGGTCAGCACCAGGATCGCCGCCAGCCAGCGACACAGCTTCAGGTTCGACAGACGCAGGGCACAGAGTGGAAAGCCCAGCACCACGCCGATGCAGAAAGCGCCCAGGGTCACACTCAGGGTCCAGGGCACGCCGCGCAACAGGACCAGCAGAATATCCGCCATCAGCGATTCCTCACGGCCTGGAGAAACTGCGCCACCCGCGCGTGCTGCGGCTCGCGCATAACCTGGGCGCTGGGCCCCTGCTCGATGATCCGCCCTTCGGCCATCACCACCACCCGGTCGGACACCGTCTCGGCAAAGTGCATCTCGTGGGTCACCACCAGCATCGACATGCCCTCGCGCGCCAGCTCCTTCATCACCGCCAGCACTTCCAGGCCCAGCTCGGGGTCCAGGGCCGAGGTCGGCTCATCGAACAGCATCAGCTCCGGATCCAGCGCCAGGGCCCGGGCGATGGCGATGCGTTGCTGCTGGCCGCCGGAGCAACGCGCCGGATAGGCGTTGGCCTTGTCCGCGAGCCCTACCCGGTCCAGCAACTGCAAAGAGCGGGCGTCAGCTTCCTCGGCGCTGCGGCCGAGGGTGCGGACCTGCGCCAGGCTGACGTTGCGCAGCACCGTAAGGTGCGGAAACAGGTTGAACGACTGGAACACCATGCCGATGCGCCGGCGCAGATTGAGCAGCTCGCTCCGGGGCAGCGGGTGCCCGGCTTCGATAGCCACCCCGCCCATGCTGACCCGCCCCCGGGTCGCGGGCTCCAGTTGGTTGATGCAACGCAGCAAGGTGCTTTTACCCGAGCCGCTGGGGCCGATGATCGCCACCACCTCACCCTTGGCCATCTCGAAACACACGTCGTGCAATACGGGGTAAGGCCCGAATTGCTTATGGATCGCCTCCAGTCGCAGGAAAGGTTCGGCGCTGGGTACCGGGGGCGGTGCCAGGGGGCTGGCGTTTTCGATCACGGTCATGCTGCTCATTGTTTTTCTCCGGACAGGGTAGACGCCGTGCCTGCAAGAATCAGGCAACAACCACTGCTATCGATCGCCGTCGACTAACGGGGTACGGGAAAGCTTGACCGCTCCAGCAGCGGTAATCAGCACCTGCTCTTCGAGCTTCACGCCTTCATGGCCGCCCCGCTCGCCGATGTAGCTCTCCACCGAGAGCACCATGTTTTCCTCGAAGTGGCCGTCATAGCCCCACTCGGCAAAGTCCACCGCGTAGGCCACGCTGGGGTACTCATCGACCAGGCCCACACCGTGCAGCATCATCATGTAGCGGTTGTGCTCGAACTGCCTGGGCACCGGCCAGCAGCCCTCGGCGAACTCGCGAAACGACAGCCCCGGGCGCAGCAGGTCGAGATTGAAACTGATTTGCTGCGAGGCGATGTCCAGCAGGTCGCGCTGGGCCGCCGTCGGCGCCTTGCCGGGGCAGATGAAGCTGCGGGAGATGTCCGAGAGATAACCGCCCGGGCCCACCATGTCGGTGTCGAAACAGACCATCTCCCCGGCCGCGATGAGCTTGTCCGAGGCGTCCTGGAACCAGGGGTTGGTGCGCGGCCCGGAGTTCAGCAGGCGGCTCTCGGCCCACTCCCCGCCCTGGGCCACGTTGGTCCCGTGCATGATGCTCCACAGCTGGTTTTCGGTGATGCCCGGCACCAGGCTGGCGCGCATGCGGGCAATCGCCAGGTCGCACACATCCATCGACACCCGGTGGCTGGCAATCTCCTGCACCGACTTGATCAGCCGCGCCTGCTCCATCAGCGGCTGGGCATCGAACAGCTGGATGCCCCTGGCCTTGAGCTTTTCCGCGCCCCAGGGGTCGCAGCGGTCCACTGCCAGGCGACGATTGCCGGCGCCATGCCGGGTCAGCAGGTCGGCCACCTCCAGGGCCCAGCGTTCGGCCTTCTCCTCGACCCGTGGGCCGGCCAGGAAATACAGCCAGGGGATCGCCGGGCGAATTTCATCGATGGTCTCGATGTGCTCACTGTTGTGCCGGCTGCTGTCGAACTCGAACAGCACCACCGGGCCATCGGTGGCCACGAATACGTAACGGCTAGGGGAATGCATCACCCACAGGCCGAGGTTATTGGTATCGGTGGCGTAGCGGATATTGATCGGGTCGGCCAGCAGCACGCCGGCGTAATCCTGCTTGCGCAGTTGCTGGCGAATGCGCTCCAGGCGGTACTGGCGCAGCGCCGGCCGGTCGATCGCGGCATAGGCCGCCAGCAGGCCGTGGTCCACCGGGGCCAGGGCATGGCCGGTGACGCTGGCATCACTGCGATAGTGCAGAGGGCTTGGGGGAACGACATTGAGCAGCTCGGTGAAATCGGTATCCGTGTGCATGCAACAACCTCCGCTGGGAAGAGTTTGAGGTTTATCAAAACCAGTCAGACCAACGTTCGGGGCAGTGACTTGACGCTAGGGAAACGGATGACGGCTGTCTTTCTTATTGTGCAAAACAGGGCGCAAGCAGTGGCTAGAGGTCCTTGACCAGGCGCAGTGCGTCGTAAATGGCCGCGTGGGTATTGCGCGATGACACCGCATCGCCGATCCGGAACAACTGGAAACGCCCCTGAGGGTTGGTCACCAGGTTTTGCGCGGTGCCGGCAATCAGGTCCTTGTACTCCACGGAGCCTTCGTTGGTGGCCATGGGCTGCAGCTCGAAATACAGCTCGTCCAGGGGCCGGGTGCCGTGGTTGACCACGATCTGGTCCACCAGTCGGGTTTTCTCCAGGTCGCTGTAGTCGGTGCCAATGGTCGCCAGCAACTGCTCGCCCTGGCGCTCCACGGCCTTGAGCCGGTAAGTGACGGTAAAGGTGGTGTCCAACTGCTGCAGCGAGCGCATGTAAGGCACCAGGTTCATGCCCATCACCTCCGGCGCGAACGAGCGGTCGGGGGTCATGATCTCGGTCCTGGCGCCGCTGCGGGCGATGAACTCGGCAGCCTGCAAGCCTGCGTGATCGCCGGCATCGTCGTACACCAGCACATTGCGCCCAGGCTTCACGTCGCCGGAGATGATGTCCCAGCTCGACACCAGCCACTGGTTGCCGCTGTGCAGGACTTCGGTATGGGGCAAGCCGCCGGTGGCGACGATCACCACGTCGGGGTTTTCATCGAGGACCATCGCCGCATCGGCCCAGGTGTTGAAACGAAACTTCACCCCCAGGCGCTCGCACTGCGCCATGCGCCAATCGATGATGCTGATCATCTCCTTGCGCCGCTCGGACTGCGCGGTCAGGCGCACCTGCCCGCCGGGCTGGTCGGCCACCTCCAGCACCAGCACTTCATGCCCGCGCTCGCCGGCGACCCGCGCCGCCTCCAGGCCACCGGGGCCGGCGCCGATGATCAGGACCTTGCGCGGGTGCGCGGCCTTGGGCACCTCGTGGGGCATGCTGGTTTCGCGGCCAGTGGCGGCATTGTGAATGCAGTAGGCGGCGCCGGCGTTGTAGATCCGGTCCAGGCAATAATTGGCGCCGACACAGGGGCGGATTTCATCTTCACGGTTCTCGATGATCTTGCGCACGATGTGCGGGTCGGTCATGTGCGCACGGGTCATGCCCACCATGTCCACCAGGCCCGAGGCAATCGCGTGGCGGGCGGTGGCGACATCGGGGATCTTCGCCGCATGGAAGGTGGGGAAACCGGTCAGGGCACGAATCTCCCCGGCAAAGTCCAGGTGCGGTGCATTGCGCATGCCCTGGATCGGGATGATGTCGGTCAACCCGGCATCGGTGGCGATATTGCCGCGAATCACGTTGAGAAAATCGACCATGCCGCTGTCTTTCAACAGCTGCGAGATGTGCAGCCCCTCCTCTTTCTCAAGGCCACCGGCCAGCACTTCATCGCCGGTGTAGCGGATGCCGACGATAAACTCCGGGCCCACCCGCTGGCGAATCGCACTCAGCACCTCGAAGGTAAACCGCAGGCGGTTGTGCAATGAACCGCCGTAGGCGCCCTCCAGCTCGTTGGTCAATGGCGACCAGAACTGGTCCATCAGGTGGCCGTAGGCCTGCAGTTCGATACCATCCAGGCCGGCGGCCTGCATGCGTTCGGCGGCGTCGGCGTAATCGCGGATGATGCGTTCGATATCCCAGATTTCCAGCTTCTTGGGAAAGGCTCGGTGTGCCGGCTCCTGATTGTGCGAAGGGGACACCACCGGCAGCCAATCGCCCTTGTCCCAACGGGTGCGGCGCCCCAGGTGGGTGAGCTGGATCATCACCGCCGCGCCATGCTCGTGGCATTCGTCGGTGAGGTCCTTCATCCAGCCGACCACTTCGTCCTTGTACGCCAGGATGTTGTTGAACACCGGAGGGCTATCGCGGGAGATCGCCGCCGAGCCTGCAGTCATGGTCATGGCCACGCCGGCCTTGGCGCGCTCGACGTGGTAGGCCCGGTACAATTTCTTCGGCATGCCCTCTTCGGGGTACGCCGGCTCGTGGGAGGTGGTGATAATGCGGTTGCGAAGTGTCAGGTGCTTGAGGCGATAGGGCTGAAGAAGCGGATCGTTATTCATATCGGTCTCGCATACTGGTCATCAGGCAAGGCAGACGATAGACCTCAATGTACACCAGTGTCAACGACGCTGACAGTGGTGTACATTCGCCCCGTCAAGGTTAAACGGACAAGGAAAAAATGCCCCATGAAAGCAACCAGCAACAATGTGGAAGCTGCCGGCCGCGGCTCTCTGGAAAGCTGGCTCAACGCGGCCTATGAGAGCCTCAAGGAATCGGGAGTGGATGCGGTGCGGGTGATGCCGCTGGCGAAGAAACTCAACCTGTCGCGCACCAGTTTCTACTGGTATTTCCAGGACCGCGAAGCCCTGCTCGAAGCCCTGGTTAATCTGTGGAAGAACAAGAACACCTTGAGCCTGGTGTCACAGTCCGAGGCCTATGCCGAATCCATCACCGAGGCGATTCTCAACGTCTTCGACTGCTGGCTGAACAGCGAATTGTTCGATTCACAGTTCGAGTTCGCCATGCGCAGCTGGGCCCTGCAATCCCCCGAAGTGGCGCACGAGATCCGCCAGGCCGATGCACAGCGGGTGCAGGCCCTGGCACAGATGTTCGACCGTTTCGGTTTCGCCCATGACGCCGCCGTCACCCGCGCGCGCTCGATCTACCTGACCCAGATCGGCTACATCAGCATGAACACCCAGGAACCGATGGCGCAGCGCATGCGCTACATCCCCGAGTACTTGAAGATCTTCACCGGCGTGGAGCCCCTGCCCCGGGAGCTGGACCGGTTCTTCCAGCGCAACGGTTTTTCAGCGGCCGAGCTTTAGAACCGAGGCGGGCCGCCGCCTGGCCCGCCGGCGTTGCTCAATACCCTGTTCAGCCTGTGCCGGTTCGGCCGGGGGCTGAGCAATCTCGACCAGGCATCCCGATGACGCCCCCCAACCCCGTGTAAAAAACCACGCCTGCACGCATTGACAAGGCAGAGGCAAAAACTCAACATGCCAGCACTTGTAGGACAACCAACAACCAACAACTAACAAGTGCCGCTTTTCAACCGTGATGACGCGCGAAAGGCTGTCGAGGGGATGAAATCCATGTCTCACTTGCGACCCGCCACCGACTCGCCGCCTTTGTGCGCGCCCCCTGGAGCAGAGGTCCGGGCCCCGAGCTTCGTAATGCCGGCCGGGGCATGCGACACCCATGCACACGTAATCTCCGGCGATCTTGAACGCTATCCACTGGTACCCGACCGTAGCTACACCCCACCTCCGGCACCTGAGGCGCTGTATCTGGAGGTGTTGCGGGCGATGGGGATGCAGCGAGGGGTTTTGGTGCAGCCGAGCGTCTATGGCACCGACAACCGGTACATGCTCGAAGTGTTGCAACGTCATCAGGAGCAACTGAGAGGGGTCGCGGTAGTAGACGAACACGTTGGCGACGACGAACTGGCGCATATGCATGCCTTGGGTGTGCGTGGTGTTCGCATCAACGTTCTGTTTCGAGGCGGAGTGAATCTGGACTTGATGGAGCACCTTGCCCATCGAATTGCCGACCTTGGCTGGCATATGCAGTTTCTGATTGATGTTCGGCTTCTAAGTGAGATTGAGGCTCGGATGGCCAAGTTGCCTTGCGCTGTCGTGATTGATCACTTCGGGCACTTCCCGGCCCATCTGGGCATTAAGGAAGCGGGGTTTGAGTTGCTGCTGAGGAACGTGGCGGAGCACGGTTGGTGGGTCAAGTTGTCGGGCGCTTACCGCCTGAGTGATCAGCGTCCGGACTATGCCGATACAGATGCGCTCGCCCATGCCTTGCTGGCCGTTGCCCCGGAACGAATGGTGTGGGGCAGCGACTGGCCTCACGTAGCACTCGAAAGTACGCCCGACACAAGTTCATTGCTGGATCGCTTGCTTTCATGGGCGCCCAGCGAACGCCAACGACAGAGCATTCTGGTTGATAACCCTGGCGCCCTGTACGACTTCAAATAACAAAAACAATAACCAAGCAGAACTGCGGTGCTGCCCGGAGAATAATAATGAGTTGGTTTAGCGAACTTAATACCGTTGAAAAACGCACCTTCTATTCCGCATTTGGTGGCTGGGCCTTGGACGCCCTGGATTTCATGGTGTTCACCTTTGTCATCGCCTCGCTGATGACCCTTTGGCACATTGACAAGGGTTCAGTGGGGCTACTGAGTACCGTGACGTTACTTTTCTCGTCCATTGGCGGATGGGGAGCGGGCATTCTGGCAGACCGATACGGTCGTGTGCGGTTGCTGCAGATCAGTATTCTGTGGTTCTCGATCTGCACCGTATTGATCGGCTTTGCGCAAAACTTCGAACAGTTATTTGTCCTTCGGGCACTGCAGGGGCTCGGGTTCGGAGGTGAGTGGGCCGTGGGATCGGTACTGATCGGCGAAATGGTTCGAGCGCAACATCGCGGCAAAGCCGTGGGTATCGTGCAAAGCGGATGGGCCATTGGCTGGGGCGCCGCCGCACTGCTCTACACACTGTCTTTCAGCTTGCTTCCCGAAGATATTGCCTGGCGGTCGCTGTTTTGGATCGGCATCGTTCCGGCACTTCTGGTCCTCTACATTCGTAAATATGTACCAGAGCCCGAGGTATTCCTGCGGACTAAAAAGCACCAGAGCGAAACAGGCAACTCGGTTCCTTTCTGGCACATTTTCTCACCCTCGCTCCTGCGCACCACGCTGCTATCCGCCCTGCTCTGCATGGGCGTTCAAGGTGGCTACTACGCAATCACCACGTGGTTGCCAGCCTATCTGAAACTGGAAAAGGGCCTGTCGGTCTTTGGCACCGGTAGCTATCTGATGGTCGTCATCATCGGTTCATTCTTTGGCTATGTCTGCGGCGCCTTCCTGTCTGACCGCCTGGGGCGCCGCCCCAACTTCATCATCTTCGCCGTTCTGTCGGCCATCAGTGTGGTCTGCTACATGCAGCTGAACTTGACCAACACTCAAATGCTGTTTCTCGGCTTTCCACTGGGCTTCGCAGCTTCAGGTATCTACAGCGGCATGGGCGCCTTTTTGACTGAGCTTTATCCTTCAGCAGTGAGGGCCAATGGCCAGGCATTCTCCTATAACTTTGGGCGAGCGGTAGGCGCTCTGTTTCCCGGACTCGTAGGCTTTATAAGCGCCAAATACAGCCTCGGCACCGCCATCGCGATCTTCGCGGGAGGAGCCTACTGCCTTGTCCTGGTGGTGACCTTCTTCCTCCCGGAAACCAAGGGCAAGCAATTACACTGAGCCAGCCATCATTTGTTAGAGTAACGCCCACGCAATGTTCGTTACGTGGGCGTTTGACGTTTCAAGCTTTTGAAACTGACATTTGATGACTGAGTAAAATGACTATAAAAGCAATTGGCCGACGCGATCACTTCTCGGTTGAAATTTTTCGTCACCTGGAAAGCGAAATACGTGAAGGTCGACTCCGCCCAGGTGATCGCATCCCCACGGAAAGCCGGTTGGCAGAGGCTTTTGCCGTTAGCCGAAATGTAGTGCGTGAAGCTGTCGCTCGGCTCAATTCGGCCGGCCTCGTCGTCAGTCGCCAGGGGCTTGGGGTATTTGTTGCAACCGAAGCCAACCAAAGCAGCTTCCGGATTACTCAAGAGGAGCTCACCGATAGCACCAAGCTGCGTCAACTGTATGAGCTGCGCCTGGACCTCGAAGTCGCCGCGGCCGCCATGGCCGCCAGACGCCGGTCACTCAGTCAGTTGAACAAGATTGAAGCGGCACTGGACACCCTGCGCGCCAGTATCCAAAACCGTCAGGACATGGTGGAACACAGCCTGCAGTTCAAGCGCGCAATTGCCGATGCCACAGGCAATGAATACTTTCGCAACTTCATCATTTTTCTGTGCAGCCACGTCTACGAAGCGGCGTTACTGGAGAACCACCTGGTTCGCTCCAGCGACCTTGGCGAGACGCTACTGGCTGAGCATCAGGCGATCTTCGAAGCGATCAGGCTCGGCGATCCCGACCTTGCCAGACGAGTCACCTGGCAACAAATCATCAACTCCGCCGAACGCAACGGATTGCGAGGATTGCAAGGCTGGGAAATCACTCGGATGAGTTCGCTGGGAGAGACCTACGCACCGCAATGCGCAGGCCCGGACCCTGAACCTCATACATTGCTACGCACCTTGCCTGACGGCGCGTGCGACTGCCACTTCCACGTTTTTGGTGACGAGAATGGCCAACCCTTCTCTCCTCACCGCTCCTACACGCCGCCGCCCGCTCCACTGGAGGCATTTCAACGCGTCCAAAAAACCCTGGGGCTAAGTCGCGGGGTCATCGTCCAACCCAGCGTCTATGGGGCGGACAACAGCACAACGCTCGCGGCACTGAAAGAAGCGGGCAGCGCATTCCGCGGCGTTGTGGTGATCGATGCCGATACCGATACAGAAACCTTGTGGGCAATGCATCGCCTCGGGGTGCGCGGCGTGCGCGTCAACCTGATCTTCAAAAGCGGTGTTGAGGTATCGGATGTTGCAGCGCTGGCAGATAAAGTCGCGCCACTTGGCTGGCACCTACAGCTACTGATCGATATCACCGAGTTCGCCGACTTGTACGAGACCGTGGCCAGCCTGCCCGTCGCAGTCGTCATCGACCACATGGGGCACATGCCCACCAGTTGCGGGCTGGGACATCCAGGATTCACCGACCTGCTGCGGCTGTTAAAAGAAGGTCGTGTGTGGGTCAAGCTTTCGGGGGCTTATCGCTTTACAGCATCGAAGGACTTCCCTTACGACGACGTAACGCCCTACGCTCGGGCGTTGATCGAAGCGAATCCAAACCGCTTACTGTGGGCGAGCGACTGGCCACATCCTTGTATACCGGTACCCATGCCCAACGATGCCAGTCTGCTGGAGATGCTGTTTAACTGGGTTGAAAACGATGACGCGCTCATCAAGCAGATTTTGGTTGATAACCCTGCAAAGCTCTATGGGTTCTGATACCGCTCGACGATCTGCGCACATCGGTTTTCGCTGGGCCGATGGCCTCCAATCAATACCTGGAGAAACGCGAGGCGGCCAAGCCGCCTCAGGCTCGCGCCAATCAGCATCCTGAAGATGGGGTGGCGGTGTCGCGCAGGAACCTCAGCAACGCCTGGAGCGGGTGCAGGACAAGCTGCCCGTCCTTGCGCTTGACCTGGCTTCGACACGAGTACCCATCCGCCAGCAGGCGCCCTGCCCCATTAAGACGGGCCACCAATGGCCCCCAGGACTGTCGGTAAATAACCTCGGACGTCTCGGCATTTTGTGTTTCGTGCCCGTAGGTTCCGGACATTCCACAACACCCACTGGCTTGCACTTGCAACCTCAAGCCGACTCGCGCATAGATCGTCTGCCACAGGCCCACACTGCCCGGCTCGTTGGTTTTCTCGGTGCAGTGCGGCAGGAAGTAGTAAGTACCTTCGTCGGCGCTCACCGCTGATTGCACAAGCACCTCCACAAGCCATTCCTGCGGCAGCAGGACCGCTGGGGCCTGGTCCTCACCCAGGGTCTTGACGTACTCCTGGCGGTAAACCAAGGTCATCGCGGGATCAAGCCCCACCAACGGAATCTGATATTGATGCAGTTCGCGAAGCGATCGGGCGTTGAAATGCGCTGCTTGTTCGAATGCCTTTAGAAAGCCCTGAACCTGCAGCGGCTTGCCATTGGCCGCGAACGGCGCGATGTACACCTCAAACCCGAGCCTGGAAATCAACTCGATCCAGTCCGCGAGCAGCGGTGTCTCGAAATAACGGGTGAAGGCGTCCAGCACGAGAATAACGCTGCGTTTACGCTGCGCCTCGTCCAGCCCTTCAAGAAGCACTGGCGACGCCACGCGCACCTTCCAGCGGCGGCAAACGTCATCAAAATTCAGCAAGCTCAGCAGCGGGCTGTCGACCATACCGGCAACGCGCCGAAGAAACGCCCCCACCATCCCAGAACCGATGATCCCGTTGTACAAGCGCGGCACACGGGCCAAGTAGGGAATCGTGTACTCCAGAGAACCGATGAGGTAATCCTTCAATGGGCGCAGATATCGGCTGTGGTAAAGCTCGAGGAATCGCGAGCGAAAGTCGGGCACATTGACTTTCACCGGGCACTGACCCGCACAGGACTTGCAGGCGAGGCACCCTGCCATCGCCTCGTAGACCTCATGGGAAAAGTCTTTCTGGCCCATCTTGTGCGCAACCGTATTGGCAGCACGCCTGGCGAAGCTGATCACCGTGGCCGCTAAAGGGCGAGCCCCTCGTGAAACCAACACATCGACACCTTGCTGCCCCTGCAAGCGCAGCCACTCCCGGACCAAAGAAGCGCGCCCCTTGGGCGAGTGAATTCTATTTCGAGTGCCCTTCCAGGAAGGGCACATGGCGTCATCGGGGTCGAAGTTGTAGCAGGCGCCGTTGCCGTTGCAATGGACCGCGGCGTCGTAATGCAACCACACCCGCTCATCAATCGTACGATCCAGCTCGCCACGCAACGTGACCTCATCAACTCGAGTCAACCGAGCGTCAGATAGCGTGTGTGGCGTGGCGATTTTTCCCGGGTTGAGTTGGTTGTACGGGTCAAAAGCCGACTTGAGTTCCTGCAGCGCCGGATAGAGTTCGCCGAAGTAGTCCGGCACATATTGCGACCTCAACCCTTTGCCATGCTCCCCCCAGAGCAAGCCACCGTGCTTTCGCGTCAGCTCGGCGACGGCATCGGAAATGGTCTGGATCAAGGCCGCCTGGGCGGGGTCTTTCATATCCAGAATCGGCCGCACATGCAGGACCCCGGCGTCAACGTGGCCGAACATGCCATATTCCAAACCATGGCTATCCAAAAGCGCCCGAAATTGCGCAATGAAATCAGCCAGGTTCTCGGGAGGAACCGCAGTATCTTCAACGAACGGCTGGGGCCTGGCGGAACCTTTGACATTCCCCAGCAGCCCCACCGCACGCTTGCGCATCGCGTAAACCCGCTTCAATGCCTCTGCACCGATGGCAAGGGTGTGCCCCAATCGCACCACACTGGTGTCCTGCTGAAGGTGCCGGACAAACTCATGAACACGCAGTTGAACCACTTCCTCATCGTCGCCGCTGAACTCCACCAGGTTGATTCCCAGGGTTGGCACATCGGGGTCTTGGGGAAAGTACTCGGCGACTCCGTGCCAGACGATGTCGTTCATGGCCAGCCCGAGGACCTTGGAGTCGACCGTCTCGATGGACAATGGCTCGAGCTGCATCAACGCCTTGGCATCGCGCAATGCATCCATGAAGCCCGCGTAACGTACGTTGACAAGGATCGAGTACTTGGGGATGGGCAACACATTCAGCGTGGCTTCAACAATGAAACCCAGTGAGCCTTCGGACCCACACAGGACACTGTTCAGATTGAATCGGTCATTCGGCTCACGCAGATGCGCCAGGTCATATCCCGTCAAGCAACGGTTCAACTTGGGAAAGGTATGCTCGATGAGTTCGGCGTAATCATGGGCGATCTGCGAAGCACATCGATAAATTGCCCCAACCTTGTCGTCGCGATGCGCTTGCGCCTGCCAGCAATCTCGCTCCAGGACTGCACTATCGAGCCGCTCCCCGCCTATCAGAATGGTAGAAAGCGCCAGGACGTGGTCACGGGTTTTTCCGTAGGTACAGCTTCCCTGACCGCTTGCGTCGGTATTTATCATCCCGCCGATCGTGGCCCGATTCGACGTCGACAACTCCGGTGCAAAAAACAGTCCGTGCGGTTTCAACGCCGCATTGAGCTGGTCCTTGACCACACCGCTTTGCACACGCACCCAGCGCTCCTCGACGTTGATCTCAAGGATGCCGTGCATATGACGCGACAGATCCACCACAACGCCGCTCGTCAACGATTGGCCATTGGTTCCGGTTCCGCCGCCACGCGGCGTGAGCACCACCGAACTGAACGACGCCAGCGCCGCAAGGCGGGCCAAGAGCTCGACATCTTGCACATTTCTGGGAAACACCGCGGCTTGAGGCAGGCGCTGATAGATCGAGTTGTCGGTTGCCAGCACTGTCCTCACAGCATGATCGCGAGCAATTTCTCCCTGGAATCCTTCTTTCTCAAGGCGAGCCAGGAACAACTCACAGGGTTCGTTTTTAGTTTCGTGGGGAGGCAACCTGGCAATCATGGTGGAATTCCTAGCGGCGATACGGCTAATCTGAGCATTCTCGTTATGTATGCTTCCTAGCCCGAGGCCTGGCTCAGGACAAAGGCCTTTCCACCGATTTTGTGGGGACAAGACACTTCACACAAACGTAAAACCTGCAGCATTTCCATGAGCTTTATGAATGAACCCACGAAGACTGACCCCCTCGATGTCCCTGCTGATCGCTTTCGAGGCAGCAGCCCGACATTGCAGCTTTACCAAAGCGGCAGACGAACTTGCCCTGACTCAAAGCGCTGTCAGCCGGCAAGTGCAGGCTCTGGAATCACAGCTTGAGGTCTCGCTGTTCAAACGTGAGGGAAGAAGAATCGAACTCACCGCTGCCGGCGCGCTTTACCAGCATGAACTCACTGCCGCACTGGGCCGAATTCGAAGCGCTACCCTGCAGACAATTGCCTTCAAGGAGGAAGAAGGCCCATTGAACCTCGCGGTACTGCCGACCTTCGGTTCAAAATGGCTGCTGCCCAAAATGCATGAATTTTATGCGCGTCATCCCAGGAGCCTGGTGCACGTCCACTCGAGGATCATTCACGCCGACAATCCATCCAGCGTGAGCGACATGCAGGCCATCATCTACGCGGGAAAAGGCGACTGGCCGGGCTACGTATCGCACCTTTTGCTACAAGAAAAACTGGTGGTTGTCGCCAGCCCCAAAGCGCTGCCGGACAGCCTTGAGATGTCGCTCAACGATGTCACCAATCATTTGTTGTTGAATGTCGTTTCTCGACCCAATAGCTGGTCTGATTGGTTTGACCTCAACAAGCTGGACCACCAGAAAATGCGGACAGGCCCAAGCTTTGAGCTCACGGCTCACCTTATTCAGGCGGTATCCGCTGGCGTCGGCATTGGGCTGGTTCCCGATATTCTGGTGCAAGACGAAATCAAATCCGGGGCACTGGTAAAACTGTTTAGCCCTATGGAAAGCGGTCGCAATTACTATCTGACCTGCGCAGCGCGCTATCAGCATTATCCGGCGCTTGAAACATTCAGCGCCTGGCTGTTATCCGAGAGTGCCATCGCGAGTGCCTGAACAGGCCAGGGGCCGGATGTTCATCACCGCTCCAGCAACGAACCGATTCAGCGCTGCCCGGATTCAAGCCTTTTGAGAAGGACTCAATTCCTGGATTTGAAAGCGCTGGATGGTGCTGGATTTCAGTGAAACCCGCAGAAACGAAAAAAGGACCCGAAGGTCCTTTTTTCGATCGCTGCAGAATTCGTGGAACTCTGCAGCGCTATGTTTGGAGCGGGAAACGAGACTCGAACTCGCGACCCCGACCTTGGCAAGGTCGTGCTCTACCAACTGAGCTATTCCCGCAACGTCTTGGTGTTGCGCATTCTATAGAAATCCGAATGCGCGTCAAGCCTTTGATTCAAAAAAACTTATTTTTTCTCGTTATCAGTTTTCAGGTGCGGCCAGGCGGCTCGCAGATACTGCAGCATGGACCACAGGGTCAGGCCCGCTGCCGCCAACAGCAACGCGTAACCTACCAGCACCCAGAAACTGAAGTCCGAGGGATTGGCCAGCAAAATCACCAGCGCCAGCATTTGCGCCGCCGTTTTCCACTTGCCCATGTTCGACACCGCCACCTGCGCGCGGGCGCCGAGCTCGGCCATCCACTCGCGCAGCGCCGAGATGACGATTTCACGACCGATGATCACCGCGGCGGGCAAGGTCAGCCACAGGTTGTGATGCTCCTGCACCAGCAGCACCAGGGCCACCGCCACCATCAGCTTGTCGGCCACCGGGTCGAGGAACGCACCGAACGGCGTGCTCTGCTGCAGGCGCCGCGCCAGGTAGCCGTCCAGCCAGTCGGTGGCGGCCGCGAAGGCAAACACTGAACTGGCGGCCATGTAGCTCCAGCTATAGGGCAAATAGAACAGCAAAATGAAAATCGGGATGAGCAGGACGCGTAGAACGGTGATCAGATTAGGGATATTCATCGGCACAACTGGCTACGAGGTGATTGGGCATTCTACTCGCTGTGCAGGTTTGCATAAATCAACTCTGCGAGCTTTTTACTGATTCCCGGTGCTTTGGCAATCTCGTCGATGCTTGCACGGGACAGTTCCTGCAATCCACCAAAATGTTTGAGAAGGTCCCGCCGACGCTTCGGCCCGACGCCCGCCACCCCTTCCAGGGTCGAGGTACGCCGAGTCTTGCCACGCCGTGCGCGGTGACCGGTGATCGCGAAGCGGTGAGCCTCATCGCGGATTTGCTGGATCAGGTGCAGCGCCGGCGAGTCACCCTTGAGGGTGAATTCATGGGCTGCGTCGTTCAGGTACAGGGTTTCGAATCCGGCCTTGCGGGTCGCGCCCTTGGCCACGCCGAGCAGGATCAGGTCCGGCACCGCCAGCTCATTGAGCACATCCCGAGCCATGGACAGCTGGCCCTTGCCGCCGTCCACCAGAAGGATGTCCGGCAGCTTGCCCTCGCCGTCCTTGAGCTTGCTGAAGCGCCGGGTCAGGGCCTGGTGCATGGCGGCGTAGTCGTCGCCGGCGGTCACGCCTTCGATGTTGTAGCGCCGGTAGTCGGACTTCAGCGGCCCTTCCGGCCCGAATACCACGCAGGAGGCTACAGTGGCCTCGCCGCTGGAATGGCTGATGTCGTAGCACTCCAGGCGCTGCGGCGGCTCGTCCAGGTTCAGCACCTCGGCCAGGGCTTCGAAACGTGCGGCCACGTGCTGGCGGTTGGCCAGGCGCGCGCTCAGGGCCTGCTCGGCGTTGGTTACCGCCAGTTGCTGCCAGCGGGCGCGGGTACCGCGTACCCGGTGGCTGATGGTCAACTCGCGCCCGCGCAGCTCGTCGATGGCGGCGATCAGGGTCGGGAAGTCCTCATGGACCACGTTGACGATCAACTCGGAAGGCAGGTCGCGTTCCGGGCTGCTGACAAAATACTGGCCGAGGAACGCCGACATGACTTCGGCCACGTCCTCCTCGATACCCACCTGGGGAAAGAAGTTCTTGCTGCCCAGTACCCGGCCGCCGCGCACGCTGATCAGGTGCACACAGGCGCCGCCCGGGTTGACGAAGGCCGCCACCACATCCACATCGCCCGTGCCACCTTCCATGCTCTGCTGGTCCTGGACCCGACGCAGCAGGGAGATCTGGTCCCGCAGTTCGGCGGCCTTTTCGAAATCCAGGGTGCTGGCGGCGGCTTCCATGGCGGTGGAGAGTTCGTCGGTCAGGGCATTGCTGCGCCCCTCCAGGAACATCACCGAGTGGCGCACGTCTTCGGCATAGACCTCAGGCTCCACCAGGCCGACGCAGGGCGCCTTGCAGCGTTTGATCTGGTACTGCAGGCAGGGCCGCGTACGGTTCTTGTAGTAGCTGTCCTCGCACTGGCGGACCATGAAGGTCTTCTGCAACAGGCTGAGGCTTTCGCGGATGGCGCCGGCGCTGGGATAAGGGCCGAAATACTTGCCCTTCTGCTTCTTCGCCCCGCGATGGATGCTGAAACGCGGAAAGTCGCCGTCCGAAAGAAACACGTAGGGGTAGGACTTATCGTCGCGCAGGAGAATGTTGTACGGCGGCCGCCACTCCTTGATCAGCGTCTGCTCCAGCAGCAGCGCTTCGGTTTCATTGGCGGTGATGGTGGTTTCGATCTGCGCGATGCGCGCCACCAGGGCGGCGGTCTTCGGCGCCTGGCCGGTCTTGCGGAAATAGCTGGAGAGCCGGTTCTTCAGGTTCTTGGCTTTACCGACGTAAAGCAGGCGTGCATCGCTGTCGAACATGCGATACACACCGGGGCGGCCACTGCAGGTAGAAAGAAAGGCACTGGGATCAAACTGTTCGGTCATTTCAGAGGCTGGCATCAACCATGCCGTGACGAACCGCCAATAGCGTCAACTCGACATCGCTGCTGATCGAGAGCTTCTCGAAAATGCGATAGCGGTAGGTATTCACGGTTTTCGGCGACAGGCACAGCTTGTCGGAGATGATCTGCACCTTCTGGCAGCCGACAATCATCAGCGCAATCTGGATCTCCCGTTCCGACAGGGCGTCGAACGGTGAATCACTGGAAGGCTGGAATGACTTGAACACCAATTGCTGAGCGATCTGCGGGCTGATATAGCGCTGGCCGGCAAATACCAGGCGGATGGCCTGGACCATTTCGTTCAGACCGGCGCCCTTGGTCAGATAGCCCGCCGCACCCGCTTGCAGCAAGCGGGTAGGAAAGGGATCTTCCTCGCAGACGGTGACCGCCACGACCTTGATGTCCGGATGACTGCGCAGCAGTTTGCGCGTGGCTTCGAGGCCGCCGATGCCTGGCATCTTGACGTCCATCAGGACCACATCGGGCTTCAGCTCCCGCGCCTTGAGCAGGGATTCTTCCCCTGACTCCGCCTGCCCGACTACTTGCAGGCCATCGATGTCAGCCAACATTCGTGTAATGCCCGTACGAACGAGATCATGGTCATCGACTACTAGCACCCTTATCAAGCAGACACCTCGCGATATGGTCTTTACAGGTTGCCCGACACCTTAGCAAAAAAGCGGCGTACAAACCTAATCACAAGCGCTATATAAAAAACATCCGGGCGCAATAACGGTCCTACCCCCGTGCGCATCGAAAGAGGCCAGCGCCCCTCACTCTCGTACCTGGGCCTTGCGCCTCTCGCCCTGGCTTGCCGAAAGCTCGGCCAGGGTACTGGTCAGGCGGCAGATAGCATCCTGATCCTCCTTGAACAGCGCCCGATAGCAATCCAGGACCTTTTCCTCGGTCTGACTCAGCCCGCCGCTCTGGATCGGGATCCGGCTGCCGGTCAGCACATACAGCACATCCACCCCTTTTGCCGCCACCCGGGACAGATAATCCGCCTTGGGTGCACGATCACCACTTTCATATTTACCCTGGGCGTTGGCTTCAACCCCGCCTATTTCACCAAAAACTTTCTGCGACAGTCCCAGGCGTTCTCGCTCCTGCCTCAACCGCGAACCGATTCCACTCATTTGGATGTATGATCCCATCTGATACACCCCAAGGGGGTGTCATACTCTTCAAGCATTGAACAAATTTGAACGGTTTTGAACTATGCCCGGTATCCGCACTGCCGCACAAGCCAAGGCCTGGCTGGAACATCAAGGTAAATCGGTTCAACAATTTGCTCGTGAACACGGGGTTGACCCGGCCACTACCTATCAGGTGCTGGCAGGCCGCAAGAAAGGCAAACGAGGGGAAGCGCACAAGGTCGCGGTGCTACTGGGAATGAAGGACGGCATCATCCTCGAGGATGCGCCCGCGATAGATCCCAACGCACAGTAAAGCCTGCGGAAGGGCGTTGCGCTCAGGCGTCGCCAAGCCTTCCGGCAAGCGAATCAGACAAGCGCTCCATGCGCCAGAAGCAATCATCCTCTCCCACCACCCGCAACCCCATCCGCTCATACAGCCGCTGTGCGGGATTGCCCTTGAACACAGTCAGGCGCAACAACCCTCGGCGCTCCTGGCGAGCCAGCTCCAGCACCTGCTCCAGCGTCCAGGCACCGGCGCCCTGCCCCCGGAAAGCCTCCAGCACATGCAATTCGCGGACATACAGCGCCTGCGCATCCCGGCTCAGGCTGACAAACCCCAGCACCCGGGCACCCTGGCAGATCAGCAGGTTCCTGCGGCCGGCCCAGGCCACATCGAAGGCTTCGTCCTGCCACAGCAAGTCGTTGCGAATGTAATAGCCGAGCATGGTGGAACGGGTCAGGTCGCGGGCGAACGCCAGGTCCGAATCAACCGCCGGGCGTAATGAAAAGCCGTCCATCAATGGCTCACCTCTAGCACCTGCGCCTGCCATTCCCCAGTACCACCGCGGACAATCAACAAAGCCTCGCCCACACCCTCGACGGCGCCCATTAACCGGCCCCGGGCATCCCAGGCCGCGCTGCGTCCGGCGCAGGCCCACCCACCGCTGGGGCCGCCGTGGTTGGCCATCAGCACCAGCATTCCGTGTTCCTGGGCGTATCCCTGGAGCTGCGCGCTATCGGCAGCGTAGCCACCTTCGCTGATCAAGACCCCGGCAGCATAGATCCCGGCGCCGGCATCGGCCGCCGCCTGCACATGGCTGGCGTGGCAGAAGTCCGCGCAGACCGCCAAAGCCACGGTTTCGCCACCGATAGGCAAAGGTGCGCCGCCCCGGCCTGCGACAAAAGCGCTCTCCTCTCCTGCATGCAGGTGCTGCTTGGTGTAGACCGCCAGCGAACCGTCGCCGCCCAGCACCAGAGCGCCAATCAGCACCGGCCCGTCAACAGACAGGCGGATCGGCATCCCCACCACCGCCGTCAGTTCCAGCGCCCGGGCCAGATCCCGCAGTGGCTGCAACTGCGGTGCATCCGGCATCAGCGCCAGTTCGGCCGCCAGTTGCGGTTCGTAGCCAGTCAGCGACAGCTCGGGAAACACCAGCAACTGCACGCCCTGCGCCGCTGCCAATTGCATCAACCGCTGATGCCGGGCCAGGTTGGCCGGTAGATCGCCCGCGATGGACACCGTTTGGGCAGCAGCGAGGGTCAGTACGGACATGAACATTCCTTGGAGGGCGAACAGGCGGGAGCAGCGAGTGTGGCATAAATCCCCTGCAGGCTTAATCCATAGCCGCCGCGTGCTGCGCCGATAGAAATTACTGATTGAATCCCGGCACCAGCCTCTAGTAAGCTCGCCCCCACTTTACGGAGAAACCCATGTTGTCCAAGACCCCTTCCCTGCACCGCCACACTGCCAGCGCACTGCGCTCGGTCGCGGCTGCCTGGGTCAACGGCACTCGGGCTCCGGCCAGCTTTTATTTTGGGTATTGGTTTAGCCACTGGCGCGCCTGATACCCAACCGGCGCCCACTTCAACGGGTCGCCTACCAGAGAAATCTCAACCCCCGGTCGGCCTCCCGACCGGGGGTTTTGTTTTTTCCGGCACTGCATTTTCAACCACGACTTTCAGCGACACACCGAACTTACTGAGGATTGCTCCATGAACTACTCCACCTATTACCGCTACGACATGTTTTGCGCCTGGCGATTTAGCAGCCTCCGCTCGGGACAGCCTGCCGCCTCCGATCGGTCACCTACCGGTGGCAATTGCACACTTATGGCCAGTACGGCCAATTGTCGAACACCCCAGTAGGGCCGCGCGCGGGACATAACCCGCCGCCCGCCCAGGAAGACCGCACATGAACTCGTCCGTATCCGCCCTGCCCCTGTCCGCCCACGTCAGCGCCAATGAAACCCTGACCCAGCGCCTGCCCAGCGCCCTGGAACTCAAGCAGCAACTGCCGCTGTCCCTGGCCTTGAACCAACAAGTCGCCGCTCACCGCCAGGCGGTGCGCGCCATCCTCGAAGGTCGCGACCCACGCCTGCTGGTAGTCGTCGGCCCCTGCTCCATCCACGACCCGCAATCGGCCCTGGAATACGCCGCCAACCTGGCCCGCCTGGCCGATGAAGTGCGCGACCAGATGCTGCTGGTGATGCGCGCCTACGTGGAAAAGCCCCGTACCACCGTCGGCTGGAAAGGCCTGGCCTACGACCCCCGCCTGGATGGCAGCGACGACATGGCCGGCGGCCTGCACCTGTCCCGTGAACTGATGCGCGAGATGCTGCGCCTGGGCCTGCCGGTTGCCACCGAACTGTTGCAGCCCATGGCCGCCGGCTACTTCGATGACCTGCTGAGCTGGGTCGCCATTGGTGCGCGCACCACCGAATCGCAGATCCACCGCGAGATGGCCAGCGGCCTGGACATGCCCGTGGGTTTCAAGAACGGCACCGACGGCGGTGTCGCTATCGCCTGTGACGCCATGCGCTCGGCGGCCCACCCGCACCGCCACTTCGGCGTCGACAGCCAGGGCCACCCGGCGGTCATCCAGACCCCAGGCAACCCCGACACCCATCTGGTGCTGCGCGGTGGCCATCGCGGGCCCAACTACGACCGCCAGAGCGTGGCCCAGGTCCAGCAGGACCTGCAGAAGCTGAAGATCCCGGCGCGGATCATGGTCGATTGCAGCCACGCCAACAGCGGCAAGGACCCGCTGCGTCAGCCGGCGGTGTTCAACGAGGTACTGGAGCAGCGCTTGCAGGGCGATACCTCGCTGATGGGGATGATGCTGGAAAGCCACCTGTTCGAAGGCTGCCAGCCCCTGAGCGCGAACCTGCGCTACGGCGTTTCGGTGACCGACGGCTGCCTGGGCTGGGACGCCACCGAACAATTGCTGCGCAATGGCGCGCAACAACTGCGACACGCAGACAAGGCCGCAGCCGTCCCCGCCTGAGCAGCACCGCCCCCGCAGGCGCTGGCTTGCCAGCGAAGGCGTCCTCAAGAGCAGCGTCTCCTCCAAGGACCTCTTCGCCGGCAAGCCGGCCCCTACAGGACCCTCACCACTCATCCCCCGCAGGCGCCAGGCGGCAATGCCTTGAAGGAACTTTGAGAAGAAATAGCCACCTGAATCCGGTAGGCTCTCAACTTTCTTGAAAGGAGCAACATCCATGGCCAAAGCCACTGCCCGTCACATCCTGGTTGCCAGCGAAGCCAAGTGCAACGAACTCAAAGCCGAAATCGAAGCCGGCGCCGACTTTGCCGAAGTCGCGAAAAAGAACTCCACCTGCCCTTCCAGCCGTGACGGCGGCAACCTGGGCTCCTTCGGCCCAGGCCAGATGGTCAAGGAATTCGACACCGTGGTGTTCAGCGCTCCGGTAAACGTGGTGCAAGGCCCGGTGAAAACCCAGTTCGGCTACCACCTGCTGGAAGTCACCAGCCGCCAGGACTGATCCCCAAGCGCCTGCGTCTGCTCAACGGCCCGCCTTTTGGTGGGCCGTTGCGCATGGGCGCCAGGTTCTGCCCAAAGCGGATGCGGCTGGCCAGTCACGCGCCGCTAGCGTACAAATCGTGGTCATCGATCACCCGGCTCCTAAGGCTGACAATGCGACTGCTTTCCTCCACCGTGCTTTTCACCGCCCTGCTGTTGGGCGCCGCGGGTGCCCAAGCCGCACCGCAACACGCCATGACCGTCTATGGCGAACCGGCCAAGTACCCCCAGGGTTTCAGCCACTTCGACTACGTCAACCCCCAGGCCCCCAAAGGCGGGACGTTGCGCCGCTCGGCCATCGAAATCGGCCGTTTCGACCACGTACTGCCCTATATCGACAAGGGCATCGGTGTCTCCCAGCTCGACGGCCTGGTCTATTCGCCCCTGGCCCAGCGCTCCCTGGACGAGCCCTACACCGTCTACGGCCTGGTGGCCGAAAAGATGGAGCGTGCCGAAGACGGCCTGTGGCTGCGCTTCTACCTCAACCCCAAGGCGCGCTTTGCCGACAACACGCCGATCACCGCCGAAGACGTGCGCTACAGCTACGACCTGCTGATGACCCAGGGCAGCATGCGCTACCGCACCCAGTTCGACGACGTCAAAGGCGTCACCGTGGAATCACCACGAGTGGTGCGCTTCGACTTCAAAAGCAACGAAAACCGCACCCTGCCCCTGGATATCGCGACCCTGCCGGTGTTCCCCGAACACTGGTGGAAGAGTCGCGACTTCGCCAATGGCGGCGGCT
Organism: Pseudomonas sp. GW823-FHT02C05; assembly: GCF_058797595.1. Taxonomy (NCBI): domain Bacteria; kingdom Pseudomonadati; phylum Pseudomonadota; class Gammaproteobacteria; order Pseudomonadales; family Pseudomonadaceae; genus Pseudomonas; species Pseudomonas sp. GW823-FHT02C05. Next base: position 1,808,290 of record NZ_JBXAJU010000001.1, read on the forward strand.
ATGAAGCGCCCCTGGGCAGCGGCCCCTACCGCGTGGCCAAGGTCGACTCGGGCAACAGCATCACCTTCGCCCGCAACCCCGACTGGTGGGGCAAGGACCTGCCGGTTAGCCGCGGCCTGTACAACTTCGATCATTTCAGCGTCGAGTATTTCGGCGATATCGACGTCGCCCGCCAGGTGCTGCGCGGCGGCGCCTACGACTACAACCGCGAGTTTTCCGCCACCGGCTATTCCATCGGCTACGACAGCCCGGCGCTGAACGACGGCCGCCTGCAAAAGGCCCACCTGGCGCAATCGGCGCCGCAACCGGCCCAGGGCTATGTGTTCAACCTCGACCGGCCGGTGTTCCAGGACCGCCGGGTGCGCCAGGCCCTGGCCATGCTCTGGGATTTCGAATGGAGCAACCGGCAGATGATGCGCAACCTCTACATCCGCCAGCAGAGTTTCTTCTCCAACACCGCCCTGGCGGCCCGCAGCCTGCCGGATGCCGAGGAACTGAAGATCCTCGAACCGCTGCGCGGGCAGATCCCCGACGAGGTCTTCACCCAGGTTTTCGAGGCGCCGAAAACCGACGGCAGCGGCGTGATCCGCGACAAGCAACTGCAAGCCCTGGCCCTGCTGGAACAGGCCGGCTGGAAGCCCGAGGGCGACAAGCTGGTGAACGCCCAGGGCGAGCCCCTGAGCTTCACTTTCCTGATCACCCAGGGCTCCATCGAACGCCTGCTGCTGCCCTACAAGCGCAACCTGGCGCAGATCGGCATCAGCCTGAACATTCGCCGCATCGACTCCGCCCAGTACGTCAACCGCCTGATGGCCCGGGACTACGACATGATCGTCACCGGCTACCCGGTGACCACCTCGCCGGGCATGGAGCTGTACAACTACTTCGGCTCCGCCGCGGCCAACGACCCCGGTTCCAACAACTACATGGTGCTCAAGAACCCGGCCGTGGACAGCCTGGTCAATGGCCTGGTGAAGGCCACCAGCCAGCCGGAGATGCTGCGCTACGCCCATGCCCTGGACCGGGTGCTGCAGTGGAACTACTACTGGATAGCCAACTACTACCCGCCCGGCACCTCCACGGTGTGGTGGAACCGCTTCGGCATCCCCAAGGTGCCGGCGAGCAACGATGAAGCCATCGAAAGCTGGTGGGAAGTCAGCAGCAGCGCACTGACCGACGAACAAATGGCCGCCGAGCTGATCCGCCGTGGCAAACCCGGAGGGCGCCACTGATGCTGGCCTACATTCTGCGGCGCCTGCTGCTGATCATCCCGACGCTATTGATCATCCTTCTGGTGAACTTCGTCATCGTCCAGGCCGCCCCCGGCGGCCCGGTGGAACAGGCCATCGCCCGCTTGCAGGGCATCGGTGGCGGCGCCGCTGTCGGCGGCTCCGCCGATGCCATGAGCAGCAGCGGTTCCCGGGCCAGCCGCGGCCTGGACCCCAAGCTGATCCAGGACATCGAGAAACAGTACGGCTTCGACAAGCCGGCCCATGAACGCCTGTGGCTGATGCTCAAGAACTACGCCCAGCTGGACTTCGGCAAGAGCTTCTTTCGCGGCGCCACGGTCACCGACCTGATCCTGGAAAAGATGCCGGTGACCATTTCCCTGGGGCTCTGGGCGACCCTGATCACCTACCTGGTGTCGATCCCCCTGGGGATCCGCAAGGCGGTGCACCACGGCAGCCATTTCGACATCTGGAGCAGCACCGCGATCATCATCGGCTACGCCATGCCGGCCTTCCTGTTCGCCATGTTCCTGATCGTGCTGTTCGCCGGCGGCACCTCGCTGAACTGGTTCCCGGTGCGCGGCCTGGTCTCGGACAACTTCGAGCAGTTGAGCACCCTGGGCAAGGTCGCCGACTACTTCTGGCACCTGGTACTGCCGGTCAGCTCCCTGGTGATCGGCGGCTTCGCCACCCTGACCATCCTCACCAAGAACTCCTTCCTCAACGAGATCACCCGCCAGTACGTGGTCACCGCCCGGGCCAAGGGCCTGAGCGAGCGCCGGGTGCTGTATGGGCATGTGTTCCGCAACGCCATGCTGCTGGTGGTCTCGGGCATTCCCCAGGCCTTTATCAGCGTGTTCTTCGCCGGTTCCCTGCTGATCGAGGTGATCTTCTCCCTCGACGGCCTGGGGCGCATGAGCTATGAGGCCGCGGTGTCCAGGGACTACCCGGTGGTGTTCGGCTCGCTGTTCATCTTCACCCTGTTCGGCCTCTTGATAAAACTCATCGGCGACCTGTGCTACACCCTGGTCGACCCGCGCATCGACTTCGCCGCGAGGAACGCCTGATGCTCATGCTTTCTCCTCTGGCGCGCCGGCGCTTCGACCGTTTCAAGAAAAACCGCCGCGGCTGGTGGTCGCTGTGGCTGTTCATCGGCCTGTTCATCCTGACCCTGGGCGGCGAACTGATCGCCAACGACAAGCCGCTGGTGATCAGCTACCAGGGCTCGCTGTATTTCCCGGTGCTCAAGCGCTACACCGAGCAGGAATTCGGCGGCCAGTTGCCGTTCCAGGCCGACTACCGCAGCGACTACGTGCAGCAACTTATCCGCAAGGACGGTGGCTGGCTGCTGTTCCCGCCGGTGCCCTTCAGCGAAGACACCCCCAACTACGACCTGACCCAGCCGGCCCCCAGCCCGCCGAGCAAGGTCAACTGGCTGGGCACTGACGACCAGGCCCGGGATGTGCTGGCACGGGTGATCTACGGCGCCCGGGTGTCAATCCTGTTCGCCCTGGCCCTGACCGCCATCAGCGCCCTGATCGGCATCGCTGCCGGCGCCCTGCAGGGCTACTACGGCGGCTGGGTCGACCTCCTGGGCCAGCGTTTGCTGGAGGTCTGGTCCGGGTTGCCGGTGCTCTACCTGCTGATCATCCTCTCGGGCTTTGTCGAGCCGAACTTCTGGTGGCTGCTGGGGATCATGGCGCTGTTTTCCTGGCTGGCCCTGGTGGACGTGGTGCGCGCCGAGTTCCTGCGCGGGCGCAACCTGGAGTACGTCAAGGCTGCCCGGGCCCTGGGCCTGAGCGACCGCAAGGTGATCCTGCGGCACATCCTGCCCAACGCCATGAACGCCACCCTGAGCTACCTGCCGTTCATTCTCACCGGGGCCATCTCGACCCTCACCGCCCTGGACTTCCTCGGCTTCGGCATGCCCGCCGGCAGCGCCTCCCTGGGCGAATTGATCGGCCAGGGCAAGCAGAACCTGCAGGCGCCGTGGCTCGGGCTGACGGCGTTTTTCACCCTGGCGCTGATCCTCTCGCTGCTGGTGTTCATCGGCGAGGCGTTGCGCGATGCCTTTGATCCTCGATCTTGAAGCGGACTGTAGAAATGACTGAAAACCTGATCGAAATCCGCCAGCTCAATGTCGCCTTCGGCGCGCAGACCGTGGTCCGCGACCTGAGCCTGGATATCCGCCCCGGCGAATGCCTGGCCCTGGTGGGGGAATCCGGCTCGGGCAAGTCGGTGACTGCCCATTCGATCCTGCAACTGCTGCCGCAGACCGGCTGCAGCGCCACCGGCAGCGTGCGCTATCGCGGCCAGGAACTGATCGGTGCCAGCCCGGCGACCCTGCAACAGCTGCGGGGCAACCGCATCGCGATGATTTTCCAGGAGCCCATGACCTCCCTCAACCCGCTGCACAGCGTGGAAAAACAGATCGGCGAAACCCTGCTGCTGCATCGCGGCCTGGGGGGCAAGGAGGCCCAGGCGCGGATCCTCGAACTGCTGGAGCTGGTGGGCATCCAGAAGCCCCGGGAGCGGCTCAAGGCCTACCCGCACCAGCTTTCCGGCGGCCAGCGCCAGCGGGTGATGATCGCCATGGCCCTGGCCTGCGAACCGGAACTGCTGATTGCCGACGAACCCACCACCGCCCTGGACGTGACCGTGCAGCGCAAGATCCTGCTGCTGCTCAAATCCCTGCAACAGCGCCTGGGCATGTCCCTGCTGCTGATCAGCCACGACCTCAACCTGGTGCGGCGCATCGCCCAGCGGGTGTGCGTGATGAAAGCCGGGGAAATCGTCGAGCAGGCCGACTGCGACACCCTGTTCAACGCGCCAAGGCATCCCTACAGCTGCGAACTGTTGCACGCCGAACCCGAAGGCGAGCCGCTGAGCCGCGACAACCGGGAAACCGTGCTGGAGGTGGACCACTTGCGCGTCGAATTCCAGATCGGCGGCGGCCTGTTCCGGCGCAAGGAGTACCTGCGGGCAGTGGACGGCATCAGCCTCAACGTGCAGCAAGGCAAGACCCTGGGGATTGTCGGCGAGTCCGGTTCGGGCAAGTCCACCCTGGGCCAGGCGATCCTGCGCCTGCTGGATTCCCAGGGCGGCATCCGCTTCCAGGGCCAGGCCCTGGACGGCCTCAACCAGAAGCAACTGCGCCCCTGGCGCAAGCAGATGCAGGTGGTATTCCAGGACCCCTTCGGCAGCCTCAGTCCGCGCATGTCGGTGGCGCAGATCATCAGCGAAGGCCTGGAAGTGCACAGCCAGTACGATGCCCGCCAGTGCGACGAACAGGTCATCCGCGCCCTGGAGGAGGTCGGCCTCGACCCCGACAGCCGCCACCGCTACCCCCACGAGTTCTCCGGCGGCCAGCGCCAGCGCATCGCCATCGCCCGGGCCCTGGTGCTGAAACCGGCGCTGATCCTGCTGGACGAACCGACCTCGGCCCTGGACCGTACCGTACAGAAACAAGTGGTGGCCCTGCTGCGCCAACTGCAGGAAAAGTACGGCCTGACCTACCTGTTCATCAGCCATGACCTGGCGGTGGTGCGAGCCCTGGCCCACGACATGATCGTGATCAAGGACGGCAAGGTGGTTGAGCGCGGCGCCAGCCACGACGTATTCGAAGCCCCACAGCATCCCTACACCCAGGAACTGCTGGCTGCCGCCCATCCCGGCTGACCCAAAGGCCCCTTCGCCGGCAAGCCGACTCCTACACGGGCGAACACATTCACCGCCACCGTAGGAGCTGGCTTGCCAGCGAAGACGCCCGCAAGATCACCACCCCGCCCAAGACCCCATTCACCGGCAAGCCGGCCCCTACACAGGCGAACACATTCACCGCCACCGTAGGAGCTGGCTTGCCAGCGAAGACGCCCGCAAGATCACCACTCCGCCCAAGGCCCCATTCGCCGGCAAGCCGGCTCCTACAAATCGGGCATAATCCCTGGCGCCCATTTCCAGGATGCCGCCATGAACGACAGCGAAAGCCTCAAGGACTACCAGCGCGTGCGCCAACTGGCGATCCGCTCGCTGTTCGAGATCATCGAGCAATCCAGCGAAGGCACGGTGATCGTCGATCGCGACGCCAATATCGTCTGGATGAACGAGCGCTACGCCCGGCGCTTCGGCCTGGAATCGGCAGCCTTCGCCATCGGCAAGCCCTGTGAAAGCGTGATCCCCGGCAGCCTGCTGCGGGAGGTGGTGCGCACCGGCCGCCCCATCCTGCTGGACATGCAGGACACCCCCAAGGAACCCCTGGTGGTGATGCGCCTGCCGATCCACGACGACGCCGGCACGGTGATCGGCGCCATCGGTTTTGCCCTGTTCGACGAACTGCGCAGCCTGTCGCCGATGCTCAAGCGCTACCTGAGCATGCAGGAAGAACTGGCCTCTACCCGCTCCCTGCTGCGGGCCCGGCAGACCAAATACAACTTCGCTCACTTCATCGGCACCAGTGCCGCCAGCCTGGAGGTCAAGCGCCGCGCCCGACGCGGGGCCAGCGCCGAGTCGCCGATCCTGCTGCAAGGCGAAACCGGCACCGGCAAGGAGCTGCTGGCCCAGGCCATCCACGCCGCCTCGCCACGGGCGCACAAGCCCTTTGTCAGCATCAACAGCGCGGCCATTCCCGAGGCCCTGCTGGAGGCGGAATTCTTTGGCACCGCCCCTGGTGCCTTTACCGGCGCCGACCGCAAGGGCCGCCCGGGCAAGTTGCAGATCGCCCAGGGCGGCAGCCTGTTCCTCGATGAAATCGGCGACATGCCGCTGTCCCTGCAAAGCAAGCTGCTGCGGGTGCTGCAGGAAAAAGAGTTCGAGCCGGTGGGCTCCAACGAGGTGATCCACAGCGATGTGCGGATCATCGCCGCCACCTCCACGGACCTTGAAGCGGCGATCAAGCGCGGCGAGTTTCGCGCCGACCTGTACTACCGGTTGAATGTGCTGCCAATCCAGGTGCCAGCCTTGCGCGAACGCCTGGACGACCTGCCAGCCCTGAGCGAAGGGATTCTCGAAGAACTGCGCAGCCAGCATGAACTGAACCGCGATGCCCTGGCCCTGCTGGCGCAACATGCCTGGCCGGGGAACATCCGCGAGTTGCGCAACGTCCTGGAACGAGCGGCGCTGCTCAGCGACGACCTGATACTCAACGCCTCGGATATTCGCGCGGCGATTGGCAGCTTCAGCCCGGTGCAGCGTAACGAAGCCCTGGTGCCAGGCGATTCGCCAAACCAGGAAACCTTCGCCGCGGCCCGAGAGCGTTTCGACCGGCAACTGATCGGCGCCACCCTGGCCCAATGTGCCGGCAAGGTGGACGAAGCGGCCCGGCGCCTGGGGCTGGGGCGCTCCACGCTGTACAAGAAGATGGCGGCCCTGGGGATTGTCGAGTCTCAATAAAGAGACACAAATCTCAGTTTAAAGAATCTACCGCGCACTGCGCTTTTCGCTGGCAAGCCAGCTCCTACGGCAGGCTGAACGATCTCTGTAGGAGCTGGCTTGCCAGCGAAGAGGCCGGTAAACCCAAAAAATTCTCCAAACAGAGACAATCAACGTCAATTCGCCCCCAGAAAAATAAAAATATCTATATATTTCAATAGCTTAATTAGATGGCACAGTTCTCGCTATAACGCTCTCCACACGCAACACCCGACAACAATAACAATCCTGGAGAGACACACCATGAGTGTGATCATTGCCTTGGCAGCCCTGGCGCTGCTGATGCTCGCTGCCTACCGTGGCTACAGCGTCATCCTCTTTGCCCCCATCGCCGCCCTCGGCGCGGTGCTGCTCACCGACCCGTCCGCCGTGGCGCCCGCCTTCACCGGCGTGTTCATGGAGAAGATGGTCGGCTTCATCAAGTTGTATTTCCCGGTGTTCCTGCTGGGCGCGGTGTTCGGCAAGCTGATCGAGCTGTCGGGCTTTTCCCGCTCCATCGTCGCGGCCGCCATCCGCCTGCTGGGCACCCGCCAGGCCATGCTGGTGATCGTACTGGTCTGCGCGCTGCTGACCTACGGCGGGGTCTCGCTGTTCGTGGTGGTGTTCGCGGTCTACCCCTTTGCCGCCGAGATGTTCCGCCAGAGCAACATCCCCAAGCGCCTGATCCCGGCGACCATCGCCCTGGGGGCGTTTTCCTTCACCATGGACGCCCTGCCCGGCACCCCGCAGATCCAGAACATCATCCCCAGCACCTTCTTCAATACCACCGCCTGGGCCGCGCCCTGGCTGGGGGTGATCGGCACCATCTTTGTGTTCTGCGCCGGCATGCTGTTCCTCCAGCGCCAGCGCAACAAGGCGCAGAAGGCCGGTGAAGGCTACGGCACCGAGCTGCGCAACGAGCCGGAAACCGCCGAAGACCTGGAACTGCCCAACCCCTGGCTGGCGCTGTCGCCGTTGCTGCTGGTGGGCATCATGAACCTGCTGTTCACCCACTGGATTCCCCAGTGGTACGGCAAGACCCACAGCCTCAGCCTGCCGGGCATGGCGGCGCCGGTAACCAGCGAAATCGCCAAGCTGACCGCCATCTGGGCGGTGCAGGCGGCGTTGCTGGTGGGCATCCTGATGGTGCTGGTGTTCGGTTTCTCGGCGATTCGCAGCAAGCTCGCCGAGGGCAGCAAGAGCGCGGTCAGTGGCGCCCTGCTGGCGGCCATGAACACCGCCTCGGAATACGGCTTCGGTGCGGTGATCGCTTCCCTGCCAGGCTTCCTGGTGCTGGCCGACTGGCTCAAAAGCATCCCCAACCCGCTGGTCAACGAAGCCATTACCGTGACCCTGCTGGCGGGCATCACGGGCTCGGCCTCGGGCGGCATGAGCATCGCCCTGGCGGCCATGTCCGAAAGTTTCATCAGCGCCGCCCACGCGGCCAACATTCCCCTGGAAGTGCTGCACCGGGTGGCCGCCATGGCCAGCGGCGGCATGGACACCCTGCCCCACAACGGCGCGGTGATCACCCTGCTGGCGGTCACCGGGCTGACCCATCGCGAGGCCTACAAGGACATTTTCTGCATTACCCTGATCAAGACCCTGGCGGTCTTCGTCGTCATCGCCACTTTCTACGCCACCGGCATTGTGTGAGGTATTCATGACCACTCTTTCTGGCAAGATCGCCCTGGTCACCGGGTCCACCAGCGGCATCGGCCTGGGGATCGCCCTGGTGCTGGCCAAGGCCGGGGCCAAGCTGATTCTCAACGGTTTTGGCGATGCCTCGAAGGCGATCGCCGAGGTCGCACAATTCGGCGGCCAGGTCGGCCATCACCCGGCGGATGTCAGCGACCCTGCGCAGATCACCGAGATGTTCGCCTACGCCGAACGGGAGTTCGGCGGCGTCGACATCCTGGTCAACAACGCCGGCATCCAGCACGTGGCGGCGGTGGAGGAGTTCCCCGTGGAGCGCTGGGATTCGATCATCGCCATCAACCTGTCGTCGGTGTTCCACAGCACCCGCCTGGGGCTGCCGGGAATGCGTGCCAAGGGCTGGGGACGCATCGTCAACATCGCCTCGGTGCACGGCCAGGTAGGTTCGGTGGGCAAGGCCGCCTATGTCGCGGCCAAACACGGGGTGATCGGTTTGACCAAGGTGGTGGGCCTGGAAACTGCCACCAGCAACGTCACCTGCAACGCCATCTGCCCGGGCTGGGTGCTGACCCCGCTGGTACAGAAGCAGATCGACGACCGAGTCGCCGCCGGCACCGATCCGCAACAGGCCCAGCATGATCTGCTGGCGGAAAAGCAACCGTCCCTGGCGTTCGTCACCCCGTCGCAACTGGGGGAACTGGTGCTATTTTTGTGCAGCGAAGCCGGCGCCCAAGTGCGTGGTGCGGCGTGGAACATCGATGGCGGGTGGTTGGCGCAATGACGCGCGTCTCTGGCTGACGTCTTCGCCGGCAAGCCGGCTCCTACACGGCTGTGCTGGCCCGCGTAGGAGCTGGTTTGCCAGCGAACAGCCCCCCCAAAAAAACAACAATAAGAACACGAGGCCTTGCATGTCCGACCTACTCTGGCAACCCAGCGCCGAGCGCATCGGCAAGACGCGGATGGATGCCTTTCGCCGCTTCGTCAATCAGCGCCACGGCCTGAATCTTCACGACTACCCCGCCCTGCACCAGTGGAGCATCGACCAGCGAGAAAGCTTCTGGCAGGCCATCGTCGACGTCTTCGACGTCAGCTTTCACCAACCGGCTGAAGCGGTGCTCCGCGAAGGCCCGCAGATGCCCAGCGCCCAATGGTTTCCAGGGGCCACGCTGAACTTCGCCGAGCACCTGCTCAAGCGTCGGGATGACAGCGTCGCGGTGGTGGCGATCAACGAAAACGGCCAGCGCGAACAATTGACCCACGCCGAACTGGCGGCCCAGGTGGCCGGCCTGCAACGCAGCCTGCGGGACGCTGGAGTCGGCCTCGGTGACCGGGTTGCCGCTTGCATGCCCAACACCTGGCAGACCCTGGTGGGCATGCTCGCCAGCACCAGCCTCGGGGCCGTGTGGTCCAGCTGCTCGCCGGATTTCGGCACCCAGGGGGTGGTCGACCGCTTCGGCCAGATCGAGCCCAAGGTACTGATCACCTGCGCCGGCTACCGCTACGCCGGCAAGGACATCGACCAGACGGCCAAGGTCAACCAGATCCTCGAGCGCCTGCCGTCCCTGGAGCAGTTGCTGATCGTGCCCTACGCCCGCTCGCAGGCCCGGGCCGAGGACTACCGCACCCCCGCCAGCGTCAGCCTGTGGGACGACTTCTACCGCCCCGGCGGCGAGCCCGAATTCACCCCGGTGCCCTTCGCCCATCCGCTGTACATCCTCTATTCCAGCGGCACCACCGGGGTGCCCAAGTGCATCGTCCACGGCACCGGCGGGGTGCTGCTGCAACACCTCAAGGAGCACGGCCTGCACGCTGACCTGGGCCCCGGCGAGCGCCTGTTCTACTACACCACCTGCGGCTGGATGATGTGGAACTGGCTGGTCTCGGCCCTGGCCACCGGGGCCAGCCTGGTGCTCTACGATGGCTCGCCGTTCCATCCCGGCAACGAGCACCTGATGGACCTGATCGACCGCGAAGCCATCAGCGTCTTCGGCACCAGCCCCAAGTACCTGGCGGCTCTGGAAAAGGCCGGCAGCCGGCCGCGCCAGAGCCACCGCCTGGAGAGCCTGAAGACCCTGCTGTGCACCGGCTCGCCGCTGTCGCCGCAGAGCTACGACTACGTGTACCGCGAGATCAAGAGCGAGCTGTGCCTGGCCTCGATGTCCGGCGGCACCGATATCGTCGCCTGCTTCGTCGCCGGCAATCCGATACAACCGGTGCGCCGCGGCGAGATGCAAGGCAAGGGCCTGGGCATGGCCATCGAAGTGTGGAACGACCAGGGCCAGCCGGTGATCGGCGAGAAAGGCGAGCTGGTGTGCACCCGGCACTTCCCCAGCATTCCCGTGGGCCTGTGGCACGACCCGGACCAGAGCAAGCTCAAGGCCTCGTACTTCAGCCTGTTCCCCGGCGTCTGGGCCCAGGGCGACTACGCCGAACAACTGGCCGAGGGTGGCTGGCTGATCCATGGGCGTTCGGACGCCGTGCTCAACCCCGGCGGGGTGCGTATCGGCACCGCGGAAATCTACCGCCAGGTGGAAAAGCTGGAGCAGGTCCTGGAAAGCCTGGCCATCGGCCAGAGCTGGGAGCAGGACGTGCGGGTGGTGCTGTTCGTGCGCCTGCAAGACGGCGTGGAGCTCGATGAAGCCTTGCAGGAACACATTCGCCAGGTGATTCGCAGCAACACCACGCCGCGCCATGTGCCGGCGAAGATCCTCGCGGTCACGGACATTCCCCGCACCATCAGCGGTAAGATCGTCGAACTGGCGGTGCGCAACGTGGTGCACGGCCTGCCGGTGAAGAACACCGACGCCCTGGCCAACCCCGAGGCCCTGGAACAGTTTCGCGACCGCGAGGAGTTGCGCCACTGACCCCGCCCTTTGCAGGAGCCGGCTTGCCGGCGAAGGCGTCGTCCAGGTCGGCGCGCTCGGCAATGGCCACTTCGCTGGCAAGCCGGCTCCTACGGGCTACCGCATCCCCAACGCATCACTCTGATAACCGTTCAGCCCCTCTAGACTGGTCATCCGCCGCAAAAGCGGGTGAAAATGTGCGCGCCGAAAACGCCTACAATCCATCCGTTTGAATATGCACCGCATGTCCATGCGACTTTTCGAGTGCGCGAGCCTGTGGCGTCGCCGCGTAATACCGCACCACCCAGGACACCTTCGACATGAATGGCCCCCACTCCGGCAGCGAAGCCGCCAACCTGATTGCCCGCCTGGACTGGTCGGCCACTCCCCTCGGAGAATCCGGCCACTGGCCCCAGAGCCTGCGCACCGCCGTGGACATCGTGATCCATTCGCCGATGCCGATGCTGCTGCTGTGGGGCGCCGAGCTGACGCAGATCTACAACGACGGCTTCGCCCTGCTGGCGGGCAACAAGCACCCCAGTGCCTTCGGCCACCCGGCGCACCTGACCTGGCCGGAACTGATGGACTTCACCGACCCGATCTACCGCGCCGTGCTCAACGGCCAGGTGCGCACCTTCAGCGAACAGCGCTTCAGCCTGCAACGCACCAACGGCAGCGAATACGACCTGTGGCTGGACCTGACCTACAGCCCGATCCGCAACGAACGCGGCGACGTCGCCGGAATCCTGGTCACCGCCATCGAGACCAACGAGCGCCGGCGCATCGCCCTGGAACTGCAGCAGCGCTCCGACGACAGCCTGCGCGCCCAGCACGAGACCGAAGAGCGCCTGCAACTGGCCCTGGCGGCCACCGACGCGGTGGGCACCTGGGATTGGGACATCGGCGAAGACCGCTTCATCGCCGACGCGCATTTCGCCCAGTTGCACAGCGTCGATCCGCAGCAGTCCCGGCAACTGCCGATCAGCGAATACCTCAAGGGCGTGCACCCGGAAGACCGCGGCATGGTGGCCCGGGGCATCAAGCATTGCATCACCCACGGCACCGAATACGCCGAGGAGTACCGCCTGCAACTGGCCGACGGCCAGCTGCGCTGGGTGTTCGCCCGAGGCCGCTGCTACAAGGACCACCATGGCCGGCCGACGCGTTTTCTCGGCGCGGCCCTGGACCTCACCGAACGCAAGCAGATGGAACAGGCGCTGCGCCAGAGCCAGACCGAGCTGCAACTGATCATCAATGCCATGCCCGTGCTGATCGGCTATGTCGACCACGAGGAACGCTTTCGCCTGAACAACAGCGCCTACCTGGACTGGTACGGCCTGACCCCGCAAGAGCTGTACGGCAAGAGCATCCGCGAAGTGGTCGGCGACGAGATCTACGCCACTCGCGCCGAGAACATCAAGGCCGCACTGGCCGGCAAGCCGTGCAGCTTCGAGGCCAACTCGCCGCACCGCGACGGCCGGCCGCGCCATGCCCTGATGAAGTACCTGCCGCGTTACGGCGCCGACGGCGCGATCAATGGTTTCTACATCTTTGTCATCGACGAAACCGAGCGCCGGCAGACCGAAGAAGCCCTGCGCAATCTCAACGAAACCCTGGAGGAACGGGTCAACCAGCGGACCGAGGCACTGGCCACTGCCAACCAGCGCCTGCAGAACGAAATGTTCGAGCGCGAACGCGCCGAAGACGCCCTGCGCCATGCGCAGAAGATGGAAGCCGTGGGCCAGCTCACCGGCGGCATCGCCCACGACTTCAACAACATGCTCACCGGCATCATCGGCAGCCTGGACCTGATGCAGCGCTATATCGACAACGGCCGCGGCGCCGAGATCGGCCGCTTCACCGAAGCGGCCATGTCCTCGGCCAAACGCGCGGCGTCCCTGACCCACCGCCTGCTGGCCTTCTCCCGGCGCCAGTCCCTGGACCGCCAGCCCCTGGACCCCAACCAGCTGGTGCGCTCGCTGCAAGAGCTGTTCAACCACACCAAGGGCGAGCACATCGAGCTGCAGATGCAATTGGCGGACGGCGTGTGGCCGGTGAACACCGACGCCAGCCAGTTGGAAAATGCCCTGCTCAACCTGGTGATCAACGCCCGCGACGCCATGCCCGACGGCGGCAGGCTGCTGATCGAAACCGCCAACAGCTACCTCGACGGCAGCGACATCAGCACCCTGGAACCGGTCAAGGCCGGCGACTACGTGATGCTCGGCGTCAGCGACAACGGCGCCGGCATGAGCCCGCGGATCCTGGCCAAGGCCTTCGATCCGTTCTTCACCACCAAGCCCATCGGCCAGGGCACGGGCCTGGGGCTGTCGATGATCTACGGCTTCGCCCAGCAGTCCGGCGGCCACGTGACCATCAGCAGCGAACCGGACCAGGGCACCTGCGTGCGCCTGTACCTGCCAAGGCTGTTCGCCGCACCACTGGACAGCGCCGAACCCGCCACCCTCAACCAGGCGCCCCAGGCCATCGCCGGGGAAACCGTGGTGGTGGTGGAAGACGACCCGGCAGTGCGCATGCTGGTGCTCAATGTCCTCGCCGAACTGGGCTACCGCGCCTTCGAGGCCGAAGATGCGCGCAGCGCCCTGCCCTTGCTGGAATCGCCGATGCGCGTCGATCTGCTGGTGACCGATGTCGGCCTGCCGGGCATGAACGGCCGGCAACTGGCGGAGATCGCCCGCCAGCAGCGGCCCGGGCTCAAGGTGCTGTTCATGACCGGCTACGCGGAAAAGGCGGCCGAGCGCCAGGGCTTCCTGGAGCCGGGCATGGACCTGATGGCCAAGCCGTTTTCCATTGAGGAAATGGCCCAGAAGATTCGTCAGATGATCGGCCGCGCGTCCTGAATTCAGGCATAATCCGCGGCCGCCGATTTCCCGCTACAAGGTCACCCGCCCATGAAAGCCCAAGCCCGCCACATCCTGGTGAAAACCGCCGAAGAGGCTGAACAGCTCAAGCAGCGCATCGCCAAGGGTGAAGCCTTCGACGTACTGGCGAAGAAATACTCCACCTGCCCATCCGGCAAGCGCGGCGGCGACCTGGGGGAAGTGCGCCCGGGGCAGATGGTCGGTGCCATCGACCAGGTCATTTTCAAGAAGCCCCTGCGCACCGTGCATGGCCCGATCAAGAGCAAGTTCGGCTATCACCTGGTGCAAGTCTTCTTCCGCGACTGACCCCGGGCCTTGTAGGAGCTGGCTTGCCAGCGAAAACGCCCGCAAGGTCAACGCCCGGTTCAATGGCGGGGTATCAGGGCGCCGGGATGCTGGATGACCTGGCTCGCCAGCCGGTGCCCGGCCTCTGCCGCTTGCACCGGGCTGCCGCCCAGCAGGCGCCGGGCCAGATAGGCTGCGCTGAACGAATCCCCGGCCGCCGTGGTGTCCACTACCTGCTCCACCCGCTGGGCCGGCACCTCGAAAGCACCACCCGCCACGCGAATCAGGCAGGGCTCGGCGCCCCGCTTGAGCACCACTTCCGGAATGCCCTGATACGCCGCGAACACCGCTTCGGCATCCGGATAGGCAAACAGCGCTTGCTCATCCTCCAGGGTCAGCAATGCCAGATCCACCTGGGGCAATACTTCGCGGTACGCCGCCCGGGCCTGTTCGACCGACGCCCACAGGCGCGGCCGGTAGTTGTTGTCGAAGACTATCAGCGCCTGGCGCTGGCGCGCCTCGGCCAGGGTCTGCAACAACTTCCCGCGCCCCACCTCCCCCAGCACCGCCAGGGTGATGCCGCTGAAATACAGCACATCGTAATGCTTCAGCGCTTCAAGGATCGGCCCGGCCGCCGCCGTGGTAAAGCAGTCGCGCACTGCCGCCTCGTTGCGCCAGTAGAGAAAGCGCCGCTCGCCCCGGGCATCGGTCTGGATGCAATACAGCCCAGGCAGGCGCCCCGGCAAGCGCTGCACCCGCTCCAGGCCGATGCCCTCCGCCGCCCACCCCTGGCACATGGCATCGCTGAAGCTGTCATCGCCCAGGGCAGTGACGTAATCCACCCGCCCGGCCTCGCCCATTTCCCGCGCGAGGTACACCGCGGCGTTCAGGGTGTCGCCGCCAAAGCTCTGTTGCAGGCTGCCGTCATGATGCTGCTGTAGCTCGATCATGCATTCGCCAATGGCCGCGATGCGTTTCTTCCTGTCCATGTTCCTGACCTCCCCTCAAAGCACATTCCACCGGGTAGGAGCTGGCTTGCCAGCGAAGGCGCCCGCACGGCCTGCGCACCATCCAGAGGCCTCTTCGCCGGCAAGCCGGCTCCTACAGACCCAACATCTCCCCAGCCCCGTAGGAGCTGGCTTGCCAGCGAAGGCGCCCGCACGGCCTGTGCACCATCCAGAGGCCTCTTCGCCGGCAAGCCGGCTCCTGCAGACCCTGCATATCCCCGGCTCCGGCGATCAGAAACAGGTTTCCAGATTCTCGATCACCTGCAGGCGCTCATCCACCAGCAACCCGGTGCGCCATTTGTCGAAGGTCAGGCAGGGGTGCGAAGTACCGAAGGAAATGATGTCGCCAATGCGCAGCTCCACTCCCGGCGCCACCGTGAGAAACGCATGCTGGTCCATCACCGCAGTGACCTTGCACGCCCCCACGTCATCCCCGGCACTGGCCTGGGCCCCGGCGCGATAACGCCGCAGCGGTACCGGCAAGCCGGCGTCATGGGCCACATCGCGCTTGCCCAGGGCCACCACGGCAAAGCCCGGCTCCGGCAGCGATTGCACATGGGCCCAGACCTCCATGGCCGGGCGCAGGCCCTCCTCCAGGTCGGCGCGGCGATCCAGCACGCAGCACTGCGCCTCTTTATAGATGCCATGGTCATGAGCCACGTAACTGCCCGGACGCAGCACACTGAGGAAGCGGCCCTTGACGTTGTGGGTCTCGAAGGATTCGGCAATCAGGTCATACCAGGCTGACCCCGAGGCAGTGATAATCGGCCGCTCGATGGCGAACAGCCCGTCGTTGTGCAGGTCCACCGCCAGGCGCACCAGGGAGTCGGCGAACTGGCGGATGCCGCTGATGGCCTGATCGCCATGGATCACCCCTTCATAACCTTCGATACCGCACAGCGCCAGGGCCGGCTGCGCCTGGATCGCCTTGGCCAGGGCCAGCACCTCCTGCTCGGTGCGGCAACCGCAACGCCCACCGACCACGCCGTACTCGATCATCACCTTGAGCGTGACCCCACGCTGGGCGAAAAACGCCCCCAGGTCGGCGACGCTGTCCGGGTGATCGACCATGCAATAGAAATCGAAATCCGGGTCCGCCAGCAGCTCGGCGATCAGCGCCATGTTCGGCGCCCCCACCAACTGGTTGGCCATCAACACCCGGCGCACGCCATGGGCATAGGCAGCGCGAGTCTGTACCGCAGTGGCCAGGGTGATGCCCCAGGCGCCGGCGTCCAACTGCCGCTGAAACAGCGCGGGCATCATGCTGGTCTTGCCGTGGGGCGCCAGCTCGGCACCGCTGTCACTGACGAACTTCTGCATCCAGCGGATGTTGTGTTCCAGGGCCTCGCGGTGCAGCACCAGGGCCGGCAGGCTGACGTCTTGCAACAGGCTCGCGCCCTGGGCAGCGGCGCCCTTTTCCACCAGTGGCAGGTTCAATACGGAAGACATCTTGGCACTCCTTATCAAGGCAGCTGCGCACAGCCGCGAAACAGTCATCAATCGTTGATACGCCGGGCCAGACGGTTGGCGCTGTCGATCAGCACCCGGCGATATTGCTGGTAATTGCGCTGGGCATCGGCCCTGGGCGCGACGATGCAGAGCGTGCAGATGCACACCCCGTGCTCATCGCGCACCGGTGCGGCAAAACAATGGGTAAAGGTGTCGGCCACGCTGTCGAAGGAAAAGAACCCATCCTCGGTGGCCTGGCGGATTTGCTTGAGAAACGTCTCCAAGGGCAGACGCTCACCGTCGGGCAGAACGAAGTCCCGTTCATCGATCAGGTCGACAATCTGCCCATCGCTCAAATGCCCCAATAGCAACCGCCCGGAAGCGGTCCAGGGAATCGGCGCGTTCTCGCCGATGTTCGAGGAAATGCGGAAGTGCCGCTCGCCCTCCTTCATCAGCGCCACCGTGTATTTGCGCCCGTTGAGCAGGCACATCTGCGCGGTTTCCTGGGTCTGGCGGACGATTTCCTGCAAGGCCTGATCGGCCTCGCGGCTCAGGTCGAAATGACGCAAATGGGCCTGACCGAGAAAGTACAACTGGCGGCCCAGGTACACATGCCCCTCCTGGCCCACCGGTTCCAGTACCCGCCGCTCCAGCAGGGAAGCCACCAACTCATAGACCGTGGACTTGGGGCCGCCAATGCCCTTGGCGATATCGTTGGGCCGCAACGGCTGGCCGACCTCCTTGAGGAAATCGAGAATATCGAACGCCCGATCCAGGCCCTTGGCCCGACGCTTGATGTTGTCTTCGCTCATCTACCTGCGCCCCCTCTATCGACCCGTAGGAGCCGGCTTGCCGGCGAAGAGGCCCTCAAGCCTTGTGCCACCCTCAGGGGCGCCTTCGCTGGCAAGCCAGCTCCTACAGGCCAGCGCCTACACGTGGCCATCAGGCCTTCTTCTTGTAGGCCACACAATCGATCTCGACCTTGCAATCCACCATCATGCTGGCCTGCACACAGGCCCGGGCCGGCGCGTGTTCGGGCTTGAAGTACTCACCGAACACCTTGTTGAAACTCCAGAAATCCCGCGGGTCTTCCAGCCACACGCCAACCCGCACCACATCCTCCAGGCCATACCCGGCCTCTTCGAGAATGGCCACCAGATTGCGCAGCGTCTGATGCGTCTGCTCGACGATCCCACCGTGAATGATCTCGCCATCCAGCGCCGGCACCTGGCCGGACACATGCAGCCAGCCATCGGCCTCGACCGCGCGAGCGAAAGGACGCGGCTGGCCACCGCCTGCGGTGCTACCGGTGCCGTAACGGGTGATGCTCATGAGAGGTTCTCCTGGTTGAAGGCTGAGCAGACAAGACCACCCTCGGGAAAACAAAGGCGGCCTGGGCCACACAGCAATAATTCCGCTACAACGGAATTAAATATCAAATAACGGAATAAATTCCGCAGGAGTGTGCCATGGGGAGCACGGAACATGACAGGGGGGTCAGAACAATCGGGCCGGGAGCGACCATGGATCGGCCGTCCAGTTGCACGGCAAACCCGAATACCCTCCCCGCCCAACAGCCCTCTCGTGCTTACGCCTTGAACGTCAGGATCGGCGAAAACCGCGCTATTACCGACACCGTGCCCTCTTCCACCTGGGACTGGATCACCTGGCCAATTTCCTTGTAGGCCCCCGGTGCTTCTTCGATCATCCGCTCTTCCTTGGTGGTGATGCACTCCACGCCCTGCAGGCCGAGGAAGGCCTTGTCCTTCTTGGCCTTGAACACCACCTCGCTGCGCGACATGGAGCGCCCGGCGCCGTGGCTGGCCGAGCGCAGCCAGCGTTCGTTGCCCAGCCCGGTGAGCAGGTAGGAGTCATGCCCCATGCTCCCCGGAATCAGCAGCGGCTGCCCGGCATAGGCCGGTGTGGCGCCTTTGCGGTGGACGTTGCCGCCTTCCTCGCGCAGCACGATGTTGTGCGGTACATCGACAATCAGCGGCGCTTCGATGCCCGCGCCGAACACCTGCCGAGTGCGCTGGCGTACCATTTCGGCGATCAGTGCGCGGTTGGCGTCGGCGTAGTGCGCGGCGCTGTGCATGGCCAGCAGGTACTCATCGGCCATCTCGCCAAACAGGGCGAAGATCTTCGAATCGGGATGCTTGATCCCGGCCGGCCACAGGGCCTTGGCCTTGTCCATCCAGCGTCGGCCTACATAGAAGCCCACGTCGCGAGAGCCAGTGTGGATCATCATCACCACCTGCCCCACGGACAGGCCCTGGGCAAAGCAGGCCTGGCGATCCACCAGTTCGGTGACCACCTGGATCTCGACAAAGTGATTACCACCGCCCAGGGAACCCAGGCCCGGGTCGCGAAGGATCTTGCGCGAAAGGTCCTGCAGGGCCTCCGGTGCATAGTCGGCGCTGCCGCGGGCAAAGGACGACTCATGCAGGCCCGAAAGCTCACGCTGCAACTGGGCGAAATCCGCCCCGGCAAACAGCCCGATCGGGTCCTGTTGCTGTACCTGAGCCCAGAAATCCCCCAGCCCCGAAGCAAACAGCGCGCTCATGGCCGTGGGGCTGGTGGGAATATTGCGCGTGCCTTCCAGCAGATCGCCACGCACCAGGGCGGTCCACTTGGCCTTTTGCGCCATGAACTGCTCGTAGTTCAGCCCCAGCTTGTGCAGGCGCATGCCGCAATTGATGTCGGTGCCGATGGCTTGCGGCACCACCATGTCGTGGCTGGTGACGATCACGCTGCCCACCGGAATCGGGCTGCCGGTATGGAAATCCGGCGTGGCGCAGGCGCACTTCACTTCGCCGCCATGGGGGTGGGCGACCTTGGCGAAATCCATCAGTTGCAGGATGGCTTTCTCTTCGATGGCAAAACTGTCGGGCAGCAGCAGATCCACCTTGAGGCCGGCGTCATTGGTGGACGAGATAGAGAGGGAATTGGAATTCAGGCGTTCGATGGCCACCCCGGAACGGGCGAGCTTGTGCTGAATTCTTTTCAGAGGAGTCTTGGTCATTTTTCAACTGCTTTTCTTGGACGCAACAAAACAACCACCCTTTTGGTGGCTGGAATTGTCTGGTCAGCAGCGAAACTTAGACGGCGCGGATAATGGGGGAATGACGCTGTGGATGTAAATAGCCGGGGAGAAATTATTTAAGGAGGCGCCTGGCGAGACGCCTTCGCCAGCAAGCGGGCTCCTACAGAGCTGCGTGGGGTCAGAAGTTGAAGCGCACGCCCTTGATCTGCACCTTCTGCGCCTGGCAGTTGGCGGCCTGTCCGGCATGTGCGCCTCGCGCCAGCAACCATGCTGCCAGCGACCACACCTCTTTTGACTTGAACATCGGACCTGCCCCCTGGGAAAAGGCCGCTGTCATTCCCGGGGTACTGAGTAGTCGCCAGCGACCGTCTTCGCGAGCAAGCTCGCGCCTGCATCAGTGCCCGCTGACGTCTGTCAGGGGAAACTTGTCCGGCCCACCCTTCCAAGGCGTGTACAGCACCGTGGCAGACACGGTCGGCAGCTTGCCGTCGATCAGGACGAAACCCGGCATCTGCAGCAAGTTCATCCGCTCGCACAAGCGGGTGGCGCGCTCGCGCAGTTGCTTGTCGGGCTTGAACGACTCGGCGCGATAGCTCACTTCACGCAGGCTGACCTTGCATTCCTGCACCCGGCCCTGTGGGTCGGCCTTGACTCGGAAACTGGCCACGCCGACGCCGTCCACCGGCAAATTTGCCAGGGTGTGCTCCCAGAAGTAATGACCCCTGGCGTACTGTTCGGCGTTCAGATCAAGCTTCTTCGATTGCTCAGGCTCCAGCTCCAGCCGCGGGAACACCAGGGTTTGCGAGACCGTGAATAAGCCGCTCACATTGAACACCGTGGCGGGCAGCATCGGAAACACTGTGTTCCAACAGACCGCCCGGACCATCTCCTCCAGCTTCGATGCCGAGGAGCCGGGCTGCGGGGGCGAATCCGGGATGGCCCGCGCCGTACAACTGACGACCTGATTCTTGCGATTGAACTGGGTGGCCAGCTCCACGCTGCCCACCCATTTTTCCTGGTTGGCCCTGAGGCTGTCGCGGCGCAATACCTGCTGAAACGTCCGAGTAAAAAGCGGCCAGTCCATCTGGTGAAATTCCGCCTCGGAGGAAGGCAGAGCATCCGGCGAATAGGCTTTGCAACCGGGCACGGTCAGAACGGCGATCCACAGCAGGCCAGACACTGTGTACTGGCCTGCAATACGCCGCTTGCTCAACGTCTTCAAGCGCCTCATCCATGTTCCCTCGTTGCTCCGGCCTCGCGCGGGCCATTTCGTCGATGCTGCGCCATTCAACCCTGCTGGAAGTCCAGCGGCTACTTATCGACCCGCCCCACCTTGCTCTGAAGTCGTTCGACCGTGTTGTAGATGACCTTGTAGTGAGTACAGAGAATCAACTTGCCATCTTTGCTCAGCTCAATAGGCATTCCGAGCACCTTGGAGCTCGACGCAGAGTGGCCGCCAATCACCAGGCCGCCGCTCATGCCCTTGGGGCTGAACAACTGAGGTTCGCCATCAGGCCGGCTGAAGTTGAGGAAGAAGTTTGCCTCCGCGTTGGCGCCATGGCGTTGCAGCAGGACTGCCGAGGCTTCGACAACGTTCGTCTGTATCCCATGGGTCTGAACCAAGATCGGTTCGTCCTTTGCGAACAATCCCTTGTTCTTCGAACTCGGGTACCCCAGAACACAGGCCGGATGCTGTGAAAGGGTGGTGTCGATGATCATGTCCTTAACAATGAACAGCGCATCGTCTTCCAGTCGTTCAAGATCGTCCTCGATCAACGGATAGACCGCGATGTCGAACTTGTCGTCAGCCACCGGCGACAGGTGTGATTTGTAGTAGCCACGAACAAGAGACAGGGGACCTTTGCGAGTGCCGACGAACAACGGCCCATCCCCACGAGTTTCCAGCACATGCCTGGCGGTGATCAGAAAACCTTCGTCCCCCACCTTCAGAAACGAGCAAGACCCTACCAGAACCCGCTTCTTGTTTTCGTAGGCAAAAATCGGCTTGCACAAGCCGAATACCACATCGGTCATCAACCCTTGAACATCCATGCGTCACAACTCCCTGTTTGTCATTCCATCACCAGCGGGCGATTTACCGCACCACCTCGATCTACCAATCCCACTTGTCCAAGTCCGATTTCCCCCCAAGCCGCACGAACCTCACCCGAACAGGGCTAGCGGCGAAAGCGTCAATGCGAAAACGGAACCAGAGCTGATCGTGCGGGCATCCCTGCGAGGCAGATCCAAAATAATCAAGGCGCGGATATTAAGGGGACCGTGAAGCAGAAGGCCATCAATAATTGTCTTTTAATATCATCTCGCCACTCACCCCTTCGATGATTGGAAAACGGCCGCGTGCGCCGGCTGAAAATCGGGTTACCCTGCGCCTCGTCTTTAAACTACCTACCCAAGGAAGGACCGCCCCATGACCCGCGCCATTACCCTTGTCTGCGACAATTTCGCCGACTGGGAAACCGCCCTGATCAACGCCACCGGCCGTGGCTACTATGGCTTCGACTGCCGTTACGCCTCACCCAAGGGTGCCATCGTGACCTCCATGGGCGGCCTGCGGGTAACCCCGGACCTGGCGTTGGAAGATATTCGTCTGGATGAGGTGGACCTCTTGATGGTCTGCGGCGGGACGGTCTGGCAAAGCCCCCAGGCGCCGGATATCCGCGAACTCCTACGCGCGGCCAAGGAGCGCAAGCTGGTCCTCGCCGGTATCTGCGACGGCACCCGCGAACTGGCCCGGGCCGGGGTGCTGGACCACCTCAAGCACACCTCCAATTCGGCGGACAACCTGCTGGCGTTGGGTTATGCCGGCGCCGCGCACTACCAGGATGTGCCCCATGCGGTAGCGGACCAGCGCGTGATCACCGCCCCGGGCAGCGCTCCAGTGAGTTTCATGGCACAGATTCTCGGCGCCCTGGGCATCAGCGACGACAACCTGACCTTCTACCTGGGCCTGCACGCCGCCGAGCACCGCCAGCAAACCTGACCCTCCCCTGTAGGAGCCGGCTTGCCGGCGAAGGCGATCTCCCGGCCGCCTTGGCTGGCAAGCCAGCGCCTACGCAAGGTAGTGGGTGGGCGGCAGTGCGGGCGTGTGCCGTGGATTATTTCACCAGCCGAAAATCCCGGTGGCCCAACCATGCCGAAAAGTCCGCAGCGCTGAAAATGCTCTCGCCCTCATGCTCGATGATCGCCAGCCCCGCCAGAAATTCGCTGTCCCGGGTGTAGGCATGGATGCTGGCGCCGAAGGCCAGTACGCCATCCAGGTGACGGGCCAAGGTCAGCGCCGCCTGCCCTAGGCGCTGGTGATCCGCCTGGTCTTTATCCATGGCCGCCAGGCTCAGAATGTCTTCAGGGAGCCATCCCAGTTGCCCGGCCAGCCCGGCATATTCCGCCAGCTCCCCTGGATATTCGGCCCCCATCCCGAACAGCATGGGGCTGCCGTCAATGAAGAACGAGCTCGTACCGGCCCAGGGTTGATCCGCAATTGCGGCCAGACAGGCCCGCACCCGGTTTTCGAGCAAGCCATCGATCTGGCGCGGTAAAAGCACCCTGACAGTCGGCCCGGCCATTGAGTCACCTCCTCCAGCGCACCGCATCCGCAACTGGGATAACGGGCGAGCCCTTGTTCGCTGCATCAGCAGGCATCAATGCTCAAGCCCGCTGCCGGTCAGTGCATTCACCGGACCGGGAGCATAAAAGCCCGTGGTGCAATAGCCAAGCTCAGCGCCTGGAACCATTGACCCCCAACACCTCTTCCAACCGCTTCGCCTCGCCCTCCGTCAACAAGGGCGCAGGCGGTTGGACAAGGCGCTGGCTGGACAGGGCGGGCACCGGGGCCGTTGGTTGGGCCGTCTTCGCAGTACGGGTGCGGCTCGCGCTGCTTTGCGGGTACAGCGCTTCATCCAGGCATTTGTCGCGCATGCCCTGGCTGGACAGGCCGTGGCAACCGGTGCCGTTGGACAGGGCACGGGCACCGCAGGTGGCCTTGCTGTCGGGGTCCTTGAGGTCGATGCAGCCCAGGGAACCAAAGCCATGGCCCAGTACCGAGGCGGGATCTTCGGCGCAAGCTGCGCCGGCACACAGGAACAGGGAGGTCAGCACAAGTGCATTTCGCATAGGGGCGCGTCCATGGCTAGCGTAGGTCCCCCGGCGCCTTTCCGGCCGCCGGGCAGGTCTGTCGAGGGAAAAAGCCGTTGTAGCAGATGAACATGACCGTTTCCCTTCCCCATAACCACCGCTGTTGCGTGACTAGCGGAAACGCCCCGCCAGGAAGGGTTGCAGGTTCACGCTCGGGGTCAGCCCGCTGGCCTGTTCCGCCACCAGTTGCCCACTGATGGCGGCCAAGGTCAGGCCAACGTGACCGTGGCCGAAGTTGTAGTGCACCTGGGGCAGCAGCCGCGACTGGCCGAGCACCGGCTTGCTGTCCGGCAGCGAGGGACGAAAGCCCATCCACCGGGAAACCGGTTCGTGGTGCAGGGTCAGGAAGCGTCGCGCCGCCCGGGACAGGTAGTGATAGCGGCGCGGGTCCGGCGCGGCGTCGAGGCCGCCGAACTCCACCGTGCCCGCCACCCGCAGCCCTTGGGCCATGGGCGTCAGGTAGAAACCGCCGGCGCCCCAGCACACCGGGCGGCTGAGCAAGCCGCCAGCCTGATCGAACAGCACGTGATAACCGCGTTCGGTGTCCAGGGGAATCTCGTCCCCCAGGCTCTGCGCCAGGCGGCGGGACCAGGCGCCGCTGCACAACACCAGGCGTTCGGCGGGCAGTTGCTCGCCACTGCCGAGGCGGGCAAGCACCCGCTCGCCGTCCTGGGCGCTGCGCTCGACCCCCTGCAACTCATCGCGGCGAAACACTCCGCCGCGCTCGATGAAGCACCGCAGCAAGCGCTGGCTCAATGCGAAGGGATCGAGGGTGCGGCTGACCTGGGGCAGTTCCAGCGCCAGGGCCGCACGGGCGTTGAGGGCCGGCTCCATGGCCCGTAGCTCCGGCCCTTGCACCAGGCGCATGGGTACCTCGAACCCCTGGTGATAGGCCAGCATGTCGATAGCGCTCTGCCGCTCGTGGGCCTCGAAGATGTACAGCGAGCCGTCATGGCGCACCAGGTCGTTGGCCCCGGCATCGTCGAACAACGCCTGCCAGGCGCCCATGCAGGGCTTGAGCAGGCTGTGCAGGTCATGGCTGATGGCCTTGACCCGCGGCTCGCTGGAGCTTTGCAAAAAGCGCCATAGCCAGGGGGCGATCCGTGGCAGGTAACCCGGGCGGATCGCCAGCGGGCTGTCGCGCCGCAACAGCATGCCCGGGGCCTGGCGCCAGATGCCGGGGGTTGCCACTGGCTCCACGGCATAGGTGGCGAAGGTACAGGCATTGCCGAAGGAAGTGCCGCTGCCCGGCGGCTGGCGGTCCAGCAGGGTCACCCGCCAGCCCAGGCGCTGCAGCCACAGGGCGCTGGCCAGGCCCACCACCCCGGCCCCCACCACCACGGCGTGGCCGCGTTGTTGCTGACTTGCAATCATGCCGTGCTCCTCATGTGCCGCTGACGACCCGGGTCCACAGGCGAGTGCTCAGGCGCATGCCGGCCGGGGTCATGGTCTTGATCGGGAACAGCGTATCGAGCACCGACTGCGGCGGGTAGGCCGCCGGGTTGCTGCGCAACTGCGGTTCGATGTAGGGCAAGGACGCCGCATTGCCGTTCGCGTACTGCACGAAGTTGCTGATGTTGGCGATCACCTTGGGGTCCAGCAGGTAGTTCAGGTAGGCGTAGGCGTTGTCCAGGTGCGGGGCGTTCCTGGGAATCACCACCATGTCCATGGCCACGGTGGAGCCTTCCCTGGGAATGCTGTAGCCGAGGTTCACGCCGTTTTTTGCCTGCTGCGCGGTGGCCATGGCTTGCAGCACGTCGCCGCTGAAACCCACGGCCACGCAGATGTTGCCGTTGGCCAGGTCGCTGACGTACTTGGCCTGGTGGAAGTAGAGGATCGAGGAGCGGATCGCCTGCAGCGCCGCTTCGGCCTTTTTCAGGTCCGCCGGCTGTTCGCTGTGGGGGTCCAGGCCCAGGGCATTGAGGGTGATGGGCACCATCTGTGTCGGGTTGTCGAGAAAGGCCACGCCGCACTGCTTGAGCTTCTGGATGTTCTCCGGCTTGAACAGCAGTTGCCAGGACTGGGTGACATCGGTGTCGCCGAAAATCGCCTTGATCTTGTCGACGTTGTAGCCGATGCCCACGGTCACCCACATATAGGGAATGCCGTACCTATTGCCCGGGTCGCTGGTTTCCAGCAGCTTCATCAGCTTGGGATCGAGGTTGTTCCAGTTGGGCAGCCTGCTGCGATCCAGCGGCTGGATCGCCCCGGCCTGGATCAGCCGCGGCAGAAAGTGGTTGGACGGGCTGGCCAGGTCATAGCCGCTGCCGCCGGTCATCAGCTTGGCCTCGGTGGTCTCGTTGCTGTCGATCACGTCGTAGGTAGTCTGAATTGCGGTGCGCTGGGTGAACTGGGCCAGGGTGTCCGGAGCGATATAGCCGCTCCAGTTGGCGATGCTCACGGTCTCGGCCGCCTGGACGCTTGCGGCGCACAAGGCCAGGGATAACAGTGCCGTAGTGGTGCGATTGATCATGTTGCCGCCCTCTGTGCTCTTATTATTGCGGCGTTTCATTCGCCGCGACGGTTAACGTTCGTGTCGCGCGCGCTGCACTTCCCAGCCCATGCGCAAGCTTGCTCCAATGTCGAAAAACGGTCGGGGTGGCAGGTAGCCGGGCCGGGCCTGGGACAGCACGTCCCGCAGTAGCGAGGAGTCGCAGCCGGCGGCCATTTCCACCAGCAGCCGGCCCCACAGGGTGCCCCGGGCCACCCCCGAGCCGTTGCAGCCGGCCACCGCGTGCAGGCCTTCGGCGACCCGGCTGAAGTACGGCTCGCCGGAACGGGTGCCGCTCAGGTGCCCGGTCCAGGTGTATTGCAGGTCGGTATCGGTAATGCCGGGAAAGCGCTTTTGCAGGCCCCGCAGGTGTTCCTGGCGGCGCACCGCCAACTGCGCCGGGCCGAGATCGCGCTGGCGATACTCGACGGTGTTGCGCATCAGCAGGCGGCGCCCGGGCAACAGGCGCACCGTGGCCGCCCCGGGCAAGGTGGAGAGCACGCCCCAGCCCTGCTCATCCAGCAGCCGCTGCCAGTGATCTTCCTGCAGGGGCCGGGTGATGCTGGCGCTCAGTTCCAGGGGGAAGGTGCGACTGTGCCGGACACCGAGCCGGGGCAGGAAGGCACCGACACAGGCCAGCACCTGGGGCGCCTGGATCTCGCCCTCCCCGGTCACCGCCCGCCAGCCCCGGCCCGACAGAGGCTGCAGGTCCTGCACCGGGCTGTTCTCGAACACCTCCACCCGCTCCGGCAGGCGCTCCAGCAGGCCCTTGACGTATTTGGCCGGCTGCAGCAGCGCGTTGCCACCGGCGCAGTGGATGGCCCGCTGGTAGAAGCCGCTGCCCAGGCGTTGCTGCAAGGCCGCGCCTTCCAGGTACTGGGCCTGGGCGCCCGCGGCATTCAGGGTGGCGACTCGGGCGCCGCTGTCCTGCAAGTGCTGCCCCTGGTGCACGGCGAAGTGATAGCCGCCAGCGTCGAACTCGCACTCGATGCCCAACTCGTCAATGCGCCGGCGCACCTCTTCACCGGCAGCGATGCCGATGCCGCAGGCAAGCTGATAGGCCGAGTGGCCGGGCCGGCCCAGCAACTCATCGGCGCCGGGCAATTCATGGCTGACCACAAACCCCGAGTTGCGCGCCGAAGCCCCCTGGGCCGCCCGCTGGCGATCCAGCAGGACGATGCGTTGCTGGGGCAACATCCGCGCCAGGGCATGGGCCGCCGAGAGGCCGGTGATGCCACCGCCAATGATCAGCCAATCGGCTTTCTGTAGGCCCTTGAGGGTTGGCCGCTGGGAAGTCTGCCCTGCCAGGGCGATCCAGCCACATACATTGTTCAAAGCCTGTCACTCCTGCACAATCCATGCGCCCGGAGCATTCAACAGAACACTCAACCCGGCGCCACATGCCTACAATCTATGGATGTGATGGCTTTATTTCGAACGTTATTAATTCATCCATCTATTCGGAAAACGCATGGATAACCCTCTTCGACTGCCCTCGTTGCAGGCCCTGCAGACCCTGGTCAGCGTGGCCCAGACCCACAGCTTCACCGAGTCCGCGGCGCGCCTGCACCTGACCCAGAGCGCGGTGAGCCGGCAGATCCAGCAACTGGAGGAGCACTATGGGGTCAGCCTGTTCGAGCGCAGCAGCCGAAGGGTCTCGCTGACCGAACAGGGGCGCGATGTCTGCACGGTGGCCACTCAAGTCCTGAGGTCCCTCGGCTCCCTGCAGGAACGCCTGGCCCCGGCGCCCCTGGACCGGCCGTTTCGCATCCGCATCTTTGTCTCCCTGGCGGTGCGCTGGTTGCTGCCGCGGCTCAGCGGTTTCTACGCCGCCAACCCCGGGCTGTGCCTGTCGATCGAGACCGTGGGCGGGGCCACGGTAGACCCCGGCGGCGATTGCGATGCCTATGTGCTGTACCTGCCGGAAGGCCTGGACGAGCGGCCGCTGACCCCGCTGTTCGACGAATACCTGGTACCGGTGTGTGCCCCAACGCTCAGTGACGGGCAATTGCCGCCGCGCTCCCTGGAGGAACTGGCCGGGCACGCGCTGATCCACGGTTCTACCAGCCGCCAGGAATGGACCGCCTGGCTGCAGGCCCAGGACGACCAGACGCCCCACAGTTACAAGCATCTGCTGTTCAACCTCGACGACCTGGCCCTGGACGCCGCAGCCCGGGGGCTGGGGGTGGCCATGACGGACCTGATCCTGGCCCAGGACTCGATTGCCCGGGGCAGCCTGCTGATCCCCTTTGGCCAGGCGCTCAAGACCGGCGGGGTCTATGCCCTGTGGCTACGCGACAGCGGCGCCGCGCATCCGGCCTGCGAAACCGTATTGAACTGGTTCCAGGCTCAGGCAGCCGAACGGGATCTACCCGCGGCACGAGGCCTGGCTGGGGCGATTGCAGCAGCCCTGCCCACCCTGGGTGGCAGTAAATCCCTGGCTGAATGACTGGACCAGGCCCTGCTGCTCATGGGCCGAAAAAAACACTGAAGGGCCGATGAACACAGCCCGGGAAAGCTCGAGCGCCGCCGGCGCTCAGCTGTAGAGCGTCACCATTGCCCAGGCAAAACACGCCAGCACCAGGGCCATCCCCACTACATACACCGCTAAAGCACGACCCACAGCATCACTCCACGAACCAGGCAGTCATCAACACACTCACTCTCGGGGTGAGTCATGGCGCGCATTCTAGCAGCGCGCGACGTCATTTTGACACGAACCTCTAAGCCTGATTAAAAGCCTCCCGACAAATGGTATTGGCGTCAATTTAATGGCTTAAATCAGCCTGATTCTACTTAACGGGTAGCCGAACTGCGAAACATCATCTTGCATTGCGCCCAGTGTTTTCTTTCCGCCGAGAAACCTGCTGCCTCCGGAATCAATGCAAGCCCCCTTTTCCCGCTAAACCGCGAACCTGAGCGCTATCAGCGCCTGCACTCCTGGTTGGACAAGAGTGATTCTCACTGCTTTGATCTCAACGCCAGGTCCGGTTTTCACAATCCCAGGGAGGGGTCCATGTTGTTCAAGGTCATGATGGTTTTCGGTACACGTCCTGAGGCGATCAAGATGGCACCACTGGCTCGGGTTCTAAGGCACTGGCCAGGTATCGAGCTGCACATCTGTTCCACCGGCCAGCACCGGGAAATGCTCAAACAGGTACTCGACGCCTTTGAGCTCGAGGTCGATGTGGACCTGCAAGTGATGACCCAGGGCCAGACCCTCAACGGCTTGTCGCAGCAACTGCTGATCCACCTGGACACCAGCTACGAGCGCCTGCAACCGGACATCGTGCTGGTCCATGGCGACACCACCACCAGTTTTATCGCCGCCCTCGCCGCCTTCAACCGGCGGTTGCCCATTGGCCACGTCGAGGCCGGCCTGCGCACTGGCAACCTCCAGGCACCCTGGCCCGAAGAAGCCAATCGGCGCCTGACCGGGGTCATCGCCGACCTACACTTCACCCCGACCGCCAGGTCCGCAACCAACCTGCTGCGGGAAAACGTGCCCGCTGAAAACATCGAGGTCACCGGCAACACGGTGATCGACGCGCTACTGTGGATGCGCAACCGGCAGAAGCACACCCACTGGCGCCCCGCGGCCAACTCGCCCCTGGCGGTGCTCGACGACAGCCGGCGCATGGTGCTGATCACCGGTCACCGCCGGGAGAACTTCGGTGACGGTTTCCGCGATATCTGCGAAGCCCTGGCAACCCTGGCCGAGCGCTACCCGGACGTGCAGTTCGTGTACCCGGTACACCTCAACCCCCAGGTGCAGAACGCGGTGTACGGCCTGCTCTCGAACAAGCCGAACATCTACCTGGTAGCGCCCCAGGACTATCAGCATTTTGTCTGGCTGATGGGACGTTCGCACTTCATCCTCAGCGACTCCGGTGGTGTCCAGGAAGAGGCCCCGGCCATCGGCAAGCCCTTGCTGGTGCTGCGCGAGGTCACCGAACGGCCGTCGGTGCTGGAAGGCGGCACCGTGCTGCTGGTGGGCACCGATCGCGAGCGCATCGAGCACCACGCCAGCGAACTGCTGGACGATGCACAGCTGCATGCCCGCATGAGCCGCGTGTACAGCCCCTACGGTGACGGCCGCGCCAGCGAACACATCGCCCGCCGCCTGTGCACCTGGCTGGAGGCCCAAGCCCACCGTACTCCGGCATGAGCCTGGGCAG
The DNA here is from genome assembly GCF_058797595.1 of Pseudomonas sp. GW823-FHT02C05. NCBI lineage: Bacteria > Pseudomonadati > Pseudomonadota > Gammaproteobacteria > Pseudomonadales > Pseudomonadaceae > Pseudomonas > Pseudomonas sp. GW823-FHT02C05. Next base: position 1,838,911 of record NZ_JBXAJU010000001.1, read on the forward strand.
CCCCCGCAGCCCGCAGTCGCAAAACGTCCAGTTGGCCATATGGCTCCACACTCTGTGCGAGAACTGGAAGCTACCGGTCACTGGCAGGTACCTGCCGATTGAACTGGACGACCTACACTTTCAAGCAGCGGATCGTCGCGCCCCCTCCAACCCCGGCGCGGTGTTCTCCCTGCGCTATCGCCCCCGGGGCAAGCCGCTGCTGGATCATCAGCTCACATCCAAGGCCCGCGATGTTCAGAACCCTTGAAGAACAAGTGCTCAAACAGGCCGCTCCGGCGGCCTTGAAGCTTGAATTCGCGCAACATGATTTCGAACGTCTGCGCAGCTTCTGCGTCCTGATCTACACCGCCAGCATCCTGATCTGGCTGATCTTCGACCTGATCGTCAGCTTTCCCGGGCAGCAGGGCTTCACCGCCTATTCGATGGTCTTTCTGAGCATTCTGTCCTTCACCACCATCATCCTCGGCTTCACCCGCCAGGACCGGCACTTCCAGTGGATCAACCTGCTGTTCGTGCTGACCATCACCATCGGCGTACGCCTGGTGATCGAGGGGCTGCCCATCGACCAGCGCCCGGTCTGGCTGATTCTCGGGGCGTCGAGCATGCTCTACGGCGCCTCGGTGATGCCTCTGCGACGCTGGTCGTTCGTCAGCGCCATCTTCATCACCTGGCTGGTGCTCAATCCGTTCTGGCGCACCAGCACCACCCTGCAGGAACTCAAGGGGCTGCTGGTGCTGGTGTACGCATTGTTCCTCAGCGCATTGACCCTCTACAGCTTCATCACCCTGCGCCGGGCCCGGCTGCACAACTACATCATGTCCAAGTTGCTGCTGGACCAGGCCTACCTCGACACCCTCACCGAGATCCCCAACCGCCGCTCGTTCATGGCCCGCGCCGGCCAGCGCCTGCAGGCTCTGCCCCGGGAGCACGACCATTATCTGGCGATGGTCGACATCGACAACTTCAAGAAGGTCAACGATGTGCACGGGCATGACATCGGCGACGAAGTGCTCAAGCGCATCGCCGCCGATATCAAGGGAGTGATGAGGGATTTCGACTATGCCCGCCTGGGCGGCGAGGAGTTCGCCATCTACCTGGCCGACGTGCCCCGCGCGGATGTGGAGGCGCTGGCCGCGCGGCTGTGCCAGGTGGTGCGCGACCAGCCGACCCGGCACCCGGTGACCATCAGCATGGGCCTGGCCCGGGTCGAGCCTGGCGAAACCCTGAACCAGGCCCTGATCAAGGCCGACCAGGCGCTGTACGAATCCAAGCACGGCGGCAAGGATCGCTACACCTTCCATCCAGCCGCCAGGCCCGCACCACCCGCGTAGGAGCTGGCTTGCCAGCGAAGAGGCCCCAGTGTCAGTCCACGCTCCTGCGCGACAGCAGCACCTGGGTTACCCGGCGCTCTTCCACTGCCCTGACCTGCAGGCTCCAGCCCGCCCACTCCACCCTATCGCCCTTGACCGGCAGGCGATCCAGCAGGCTCATCACCAGACCGGCCAGGGTCTGGTAGTCCTCGGTGGGTTCAGCGCCGAAGCCGGTCCGCTGGCGTACCTGAGGCAGGTTCAGCGCACCATTGACCAGGAACCCGCCCTCTTCTTCGATCACATCCGGGCCTTCGATCTCGCTGGCATCCGGCAGCTCGCCGGCAATGGATTCGAGAATGTCGGTCATGGTCAGGATGCCCATGAAGTCACCGAATTCGTTGATCACAAAGGCAATGTGAGTGGACGCCTGGCGCATCTGTTCCAGGGCGTTGAGGATCGAAAAGCTGTCCAGCAGGTTGATGGTCTTGCGCGCCAGATGCTCAAGGTTCGGCTCGCTGCCCGCCAGGTACTCCTTGAGCAGTTCCTTCTTGTGCACGAAGCCCAAAGGCTCATCCACCGCGCCATCGCGAATCAGCGGCAGGCGCGAGTACGAAGAATGCATCAGCTTGGTACGAATACTCTCCGGGCTGTCCGTAAGGTCGATGCAGTCGACCTCGGCACGCACCGTCATCAGGCTGCGGATCGGCCGCTCCGCCAGTTGCAGCACACCACTGATCATCACCCGCTCACGGCGGTCGAACAGCTCGCTGCTGGGGGCCTCATCAGTTTCCAGCAAGTCGGCAATTTCCTCGCCCACTTCTTCCGCCGCCAGCCTGCGCCCACCCAGCAGGCGCATCACCGCATAGGCCGTGCGCTCGCGCATCGGCCGCAGGCCCTGCATGGATTTCTTGCGCCGGGCCCGGGCGATCTGGTTAAACACCTCGATCAGGATCGAGAAGCCGATGGCCGCATACAGGTAGCCCTTGGGAATATGGAAACCCAAGCCTTCGGCGGTCAGGCTGAAGCCGATCATCATCAAGAAGCCCAGGCACAGCATGATCACCGTCGGGTGCGCGTTGACAAAGCGGGTCAGCGGCTTGCTGGCGACGATCATCACACCGATGGACACCACCACCGCGATCATCATCACCGACAGGTGCTCGACCATGCCCACCGCGGTGATCACCGCGTCCAGGGAGAACACCGCATCGAGCACCACGATCTGCGCCACGATCGGCCAGAACAAGGCGTAAGTGGTACTGCCGGCGCGCTGGCTGACATGGCCCTCCAGGCGTTCATGCAACTCCATGGTGGCCTTGAACAGCAGGAACACACCACCGAACAGCATGATCAGGTCACGCCCCGAGAAGCTGTGCTCGAAGACCTCGAACAGCGGCTGGGTCAGGGTCACCATCCACGAGATGCTGGCCAGTAGGCCCAGGCGCATCAACAACGCCAGGGACAGGCCGATGATCCGCGCACGGTCGCGCTGCTCGGGCGGCAGCTTGTCCGCGAGGATGGCGATAAACACCAGGTTGTCGATGCCCAGCACCAGCTCCAGGACGATCAGGGTCAAAAGGCCAAGCCAGGCCGTGGGGTCTGCGATCCATTCCATAACGACGACTCAAGTGCTCCGGAAAATTCAAACGGCCAGGCGCGACGCAGCGCCAAGGTGCAGGGGCTGCAAAACCTCGGGTACGGGCGGATAAAGGCAGGAAGTGGCAAGTGCCAGGCAAGTGCAACCGGGAGAATGGCTGCCTGAGCGTCTGGGGCTCAGGGCCGCCGGATGGCGCGAGAAGTCATGGGGCAAAGCGAGGAAAGAGCGCCGACTGGGGGGCTCCGAGAGCGTGTTCATGCAAGTCCTGAAGGAAAAAACGGACTTGGAGATTACAGGGAGGGCGAGCCGATTCCCCAGCGGGAAATCATTACAAAACTTTATCCGGCCCGCGTCTCTGACGCAGGCCGGCACCGCTACAACTGTTCGGAAATCTCGATCAGGTTCAGGTCCGGGTCCCGCAGGTACACCGAACGGATCGGGCCGGTGGCGCCGGTGCGCGGCACCGGCCCTTCGATGATCGGCCAGTTGGCCTGTTGCAGATGGGCAATCACCTGTTCCAGGGGCACGCTGGCGATGAAGCACAAATCCAGCGCCCCCGGCACCGGCAGGTGGGCCTTGGGTTCGAACTCCTGGCCGCGCACATGCAGGTTGATCTTCTGGTTGCCGTACTTGAAGGCCTTGCGGCCGCCGGCAAAGGTTTCCAGCTGCATGCCCAGCACGCGGACGTAAAAGTCTTCGGCGGCAATCGGGTCGATGGTGGTCAGTACCAGGTGGTCAAGGTGGTCGATCATCGAAGACGCAGCTCCTGAAGCGAAAGGAATGGCCCGGGGATTATGCGACCCGGGCCGCCGCTTGAACATGCCCCATCAGGCTTTGCCGCGGTACTCGCGCCGTACCTGCTCGATGTAGCGCACCACCGCCGGTGCCTGCTCGAAACGCCGGTGGATCAGCGACAGCCAGGACGTCGCCGAGCTGCCGCCAATCGGCCGGTACAGCACATGGGGCAGGCTGATGTGGCCCACCACCGACTCCGGCACCACTGCCACGCCCTGCCCCAGGGACACCAGGGCCAGTACCGCCACCAGGCCGCCGGGCTGGGGGCCCAGCTTGGGGGCGTAGGCACCCTGGGCCGCCACCTGCAAGGTGCCGCTGATCTGCTCCGGAAGAATGAAGGTTTCATTGAGCAGGTGTTCGGAGGCGATCTGCGGCAGGCGGCACAGCCAGGATTCATCGGACAGCGCCAGGACAAAGCCCTCGGCGTCCAGGCGAATGGCCTCGACCCCTTCCGGCAATGTCATGGGCGAGCGAATGTAGCCCACGTCCAGGCGACCATCGGCAATCCGCGCCGGCAGCGTCGCCATCGGGCACTCCCGCACGTTGAGGCTGACGTCCGGGCAGTCGCGGCCAAAGCCCTGCACCTGTTTCTGCAACAGCCCGCAATACACCGCCGAGGCCACATAGCCCAGTTCGATATGGCCGATCTCGCCGCGCCCGGCACGCTGGGCATTGCGCTGGGCAAACTCGAACTGGCGCACCGTGGCCTCGGCTTCCAGCAGCAGGGTGGCGCCGGCCTCGGTCAGGCTGACCTCGCGTTGCTGGCGCAGGAACAGCCGGGTGCCAAGGGTGTTCTCCATGTCCTGGATCTGCCGGCTCAGGGTGGGCGGGGCAATCCCCAATTGCTCGGCGGCGCGGGTGAAATTGCGCTGCCGGGCCACCGCCAGGAAGTAGCGAAAGTGACGAATTTCCATGATGGGCATTAGCTCAAAGGTAATGAACTGGTCGCCAGCAGCTAACAAAGACCGCGAAAGGCCGGGATAAGCTGAGCGAACCTTCACAGTAGAGAGCCTCTGCCATGCGCGTCAAACCCCTGTTTCTGGCAATGATCACCTGCTGCGTGCTGCAGACTGCGGCAGCCGAGGACAGCCGCCCCGTCGTTGCCCACAAGGCAATCCTTACCCTGGACAACGCCCAGCGCCTGCTCAGGGCCGCCCAGCAAACCGCCCAGGCCAAGGGCTGGCCCTGCGCCGTGGCAATCGTCGACGACGGCGGCTGGCCGATACTGGGCGCGCGCATGGACGGCGCCCCAGTGGTGGCCGGAGTCGAGCTGGCCCAGGGCAAGGCACGCACCTCGGCGCTGTTCAAGCGGCCCTCCGGGGATCTGGAAAACGCCGTCAATGGCGGCCGCCCCGCCGCCCTCAGCGCCGGCCTGGTGATGATGAAAGGCGCCCAGCCGATCATCGTCGACGGCCAGGTGATCGGCGCCATCGGGGTCAGTGCCGACACCCCGGCCCACGACGATGAAATCGCCCTGGCCGCCCTCGCCACCCTCAGTCGGCAGGCCACGCAATGAACCGCTCCGTCAACCCGCGCCTGACCCTGCTCACCGCATCCGGGGTCTGTTCGCTGATCGTTCTGGACACCAACATCGTCGCCGTGGCGCTGCCGAGCATCGCCCGTGACCTGGGGGCCAACTTCGCCGATATCGAGTGGGTGGTCAGCGCCTACATGCTGGCCTTCGCCGCCCTGCTGCTGCCCGCCGGCAGCCTGGCCGACCGCTTCGGCCGCAAGCGCACCCTGCTCTGCGGCCTGGGCCTGTTCATCCTCGCCTCCCTGGGCTGCGGCGCGGCGCCCAACGCCCTGCTGCTGGACATCGCCCGGGTGCTCAAGGGGGTGGGCGCGGCGCTGCTGCTGACCTCGGCCCTGGCCTCCATCGGCCATACCTTCCACGACGAAGTGGAACGGGCCAAGGCCTGGGCCTTCTGGGGCGCCTGCATGGGCATGGCCATGACTGCCGCGCCCACGGTCGGCGGGCTGATCACCGAGTACTTCGGCTGGCGCTGGATCTTCTACTTCAACCTGCCGGTGGGTGCGTTGCTGCTGTGGAGTGTGCTACGCAACGTGCCGGAATCCCGGGATACCCAGGCGGCGCGCCTCGACCCCTGGGGCAGCCTGGCCTTCAGCGCCAGCCTGCTGTGCCTGATCTGGGGCCTGATCGAGGCCAACCGCATCGGCTGGAGCCACCCGGCGACCACCACCCGCCTGCTGGCAGGCGTGGCGCTGCTGGGGCTGTTCGTGCTGATCGAGCGGCTGCAAAGCCGGCCCATGGTGGACCTGCAACTGTTCCGCCACCCGCGCTTCATCGGCGCCCTGCTGGGCATGTTCGCCTACGCCGGCTGTGCCCAGGTGATGATGACGCTGCTGCCCTTCTACCTGCAGAACGGCCTGGGCTTCTCGGCCATCGCCTCGGGCCTGGGCATGCTGCCCTTCGCCCTGACCATGCTCATCTGCCCGCGGATCGGCGCACGCCTGGCCGGGCGCTATGCGCCGGCCACGCTGATGGCCGCAGGGCTGACCCTGGTGGGCTGCGGCAACCTGCTCAGCGCCTGGGCGGTACACGCCGGGGGCTACCTGAACTTCGCCCTGGCAATCGCCGTGACCGGCGCCGGGGCCGGATTGCTCAATGGCGACACGCAGAAAAACATCATGGCCTGCGTGCCGCGGGAACGCACCGGCATGGCCTCGGGCATGAGCACCACCATGCGCTTTAGCGCCATCATGCTGGCCATCGGGGTGTTCGGTGCGCTGCTGGCCAGCCATACCCAGCAGCTCTTGCAGGGCAGCCTGCACGCCGTGCCCGGGCACTGGCTGGAGCAGGCACCGGAGATTGCCTCACGGGTGGTGGCCGGGGATATGCAGGGCGCGATGGCCGGCTTGCCGCCCGATGCCCGGGCCCTGGTCGAGCCCCTGGCCCGGCAGGCCTTTGTCGGTGGTTTCGGCCTGGTGCTGACGGTGGCCGGGATGCTCGCCCTGCTCGGCGCCCTGGTGGTGGGCCGGCTGATGCGCAAGCCACTGCCCCAGGCGTCGGGGCTGACGCTGAAGCTGCAATAGCCCAGGCACTGCACAAACCGCTGCCGCGCCTGCGGCAGCGGTCCTGGCCCGCCCGCTTGCAATTTCACAACACTCGTTCAATTGCTGGGGCAATCCGCCACGGTTAAGGTGCGCCCTTCGCAACGCCCCATTGAATGGATAACGAGGTGAGCGTGAAGCCTTCAAGCGTGATCGTGGTGGGCGCCGGGATTGTCGGCGCCGCCATTGCCTACCACCTGGCCCGCCAGGGCGCGCAGGTGACCGTGCTGGAACAGGACAGCCCGGGCTCGGGCGTCACCCGCCATTCCTTTGCCTGGATCAACCCTCACGGCGAGTTCCCGGCAGCCGCCCGCGCCCTGCGGGCCCAGGCGCTGGCAGACTACCGCCGCCTGCAGCACGAACTGCCGGCCTTGCAGATCCGCTGGTCCGGCGCGCTGACCTACGGCGCGGCCGACCAGCAAGCGCCAGATACCGACGAGCCAACCGCCGAGGCCTCGACCCGGTGGCTGGACCGGGCCGGCGTTGCCCAACTGGAACCCCACCTGCAAGTGCTGCCGGAGCGTGCCCGCTATGCACCCGGCGAAGGCAGCCTGGACCCGGTGGCCGCCACCCGCACCCTGCTCGATGCGGCCTGCACCCACGGCGCCCGGGTGTTCGACCAGACCCGGGTACTTGGCTTGCGGGTCGAAGGCCAGCGGGTACTCGGGGTAAACACCGCCGCCGGGCTCCACCGTGCCGACCAGGTGCTGCTCGCCAGCGGCTGCGCCACCCCGGCCCTGCTCGCGCCCCTGGGTATTCAGTTGCCGGTGCAGGCCTCGCCGTCGATCCTGATCCGCGTCAATGCGCCACCGGGCCTGGTCAAGACCCTGGTCTCCAACAGCCAGCTGGAAATCCGCGAAGCGGCGGACGGCAGCCTGCTGCTGGCCGAGGACTATATCGATGCCCAGGGTCCACTGGGGCCCGAGGCCATCGCGCAACAGGCCCTGGCCAGCATCCGCCAGCTGTTCCGTGGCGCCCAGGCCATCACCTTGCGCAGCGTGGAAGTTGGCCTGCGGCCGATGCCCGGGGACCAACTGCCGATCATCGGCCCCAGCACCCGCTACCAGGGCCTGTACCTGGCGGTGATGCACGCCGGAGTGACCCTGGCCCCCACGGTGGCGCGCCTGATCAGCCAGGAACTGCTGCACGGGCAAACCTGCGCCGAACTGGCCGCCTGCCGACCGGCACGCTTCGCCTGAACACCAGCCCCTGTCGCCACACCGCGGCAGGGCCTGCAAGATTTCACGGAATCATCCGCCCTCGCCTGTTGTCCTCTTTTGATTGCACGACTTCTTAAGCGGACCGCAGGAGCTCTTCATGGCGAACATCACCATCGCCCAGCAACTGGCAACCACCCTTGAACAGGCCGGGGTCAAGCGTATCTGGGGGCTGACCGGCGACAGCCTCAACGGCCTCACCGACGCTCTGCACAGCATGCAGACCATCGAGTGGATGCATGTGCGCCACGAAGAGGTGGCCGCCTTTGCCGCCGGCGCCGAAGCCGCCGCCACCGGGCAACTGGCGGTGTGCGCCGGCAGTTGCGGGCCGGGCAACCTGCACCTGATCAATGGCCTGTTCGACTGTCACCGCAACCATGTGCCGGTACTGGCCATCGCCGCACAGATCCCCTCCTCGGAGATCGGCCTCGACTATTTTCAGGAAACCCACCCTCAGGAGCTGTTCAAGGAGTGCAGCCACTTCGTCGAACTGGTGAGCAACCCGGCGCAGATGCCCGAGGTGCTGCACCGGGCCATGCGCAGCGCGATCCTCAACCGCGGCGTGGCGGTGGTGGTGATCCCCGGCGACGTGGCCCTGCAACAGGTGCCCGCCGCCAGCAAGCCATGGCCGGCCCTGCACGCACCGCGCACCCTGCCCGCCCCCCACGACCTGGACAAGCTGGTGGAACTGCTGAGCCAGAGCAAGGCCGTGACCCTGCTCTGCGGCAGTGGCTGCGCCGGTGCCCACGATCAGGTGGTGGCCCTGGCCGACGCCCTCGGCGCACCGGTGGTGCATGCCTTGCGCGGCAAAGAGCATGTGGAATGGGACAACCCCTTCGACGTCGGCATGACCGGCCTGATCGGCTTCAGCTCCGGCTACCACGCCATGCTCAACTGCGACACCCTGGTGATGCTCGGCACCGACTTTCCCTATCGCCAGTTCTACCCCAGCGACGCCTGCGTCATACAGATCGACCGCAACCCCCAGGCCCTGGGCCGGCGAGTGCCGCTGGACCTGGGGATCGCCGCCGACGTCGGCGAAACCCTCGCCGCACTGCTGCCGCGCCTGCCCTATAAGGGCGACCGCCGCTTTCTCGAGGAATCCCTCAAGCACTACGCCAAGGCGCGCCAGGGCCTGGACGACCTGGCCCAGCCCTCGCCCGCGGGCCGGCCGATCCACCCGCAGTACCTGACCCGGCTGCTCAGCGAACTGGCAGACGAAGACGCCATCTTCACTGCCGACGTCGGCACCCCCACGGTGTGGGCCGCGCGCTACCTGAAAATGAACGGCCAGCGGCGCCTGCTGGGCTCTTTCAACCACGGCTCCATGGCCAACGCCATGCCCCAGGCCATGGGCGCCCAGGCCGCTTTCCCCCAGCGCCAGGTGATCTCGCTGTCCGGCGATGGCGGCTTCAGCATGCTGATGGGCGACTTCATCTCCCTGGCCCAGCTCAAGCTGCCGGTGAAGATCGTGGTCTACGACAACGCCTCCCTGGGTTTTGTCGCCATGGAAATGAAATCCGCCGGCTATCTGGACACCGGCACCGACCTGCGCAACCCGGACTTTGCCGCCATGGCCAACGCCATGGGCATCCTCGGCCTGCGGGTGGAAAACGCCGAAGAACTGGAAGGCGCCCTGCGCACCGCCCTGGCCCACGACGGCCCGGTGCTGGTGGACGTGGTCACCGCCAAGCAGGAACTGGCCATGCCGCCGGCCATCAAGCTGGAACAGGCCAAGGGCTTCAGCCTATACATGCTCAAGGCGGTGATGAGCGGGCGTGGCGACGAGGTGATCGAACTGGCCAAGACCAACTGGCTCAAGGGCAGTTGGTTCAAGATCACCTAGAAAGGCTCTCTCCCCAGGCAATAACGCCACCCTGTCCTTGGCGCCTCTAATGAACCCACATTAGAGGCGTGTCTCCATGAAAAGGGCGGCATTAGCCTCCACCAAAGGTGGCGTAGGAAACACCACCAACATCCGCCGGTAACGGCGCGTTTTGCGCCGGGGCTGGCCTGTGGCCCCTCCTCATCGATCTGGATCCCGTCCAGCTTTCCCTATCGCCCTATTAGTCCCTCATCGAGGAAACCCAGGGCAGGCTCTACGACCCGTGGCCACCTTGCTGCTGCAGACGGCAGACGGGAGATTCCGTGGACGTTTGCCAAAGAACCTTGGGGTTTGGCGTATGGAGCCAGCCGCCCTCCGCTCGATATCCTTTCATCGTCACTTCAAACCAACAGCCGCATCAGCGCCATTGCCTCACTTCCACCTGTTGACGGGGTAGCACGTTGAGGTTTGCGCGCTGCTTCGCCCTCTGTTTTTCCAATCGATGACCTTAACCGATCCAGTTGTCCCGCGGGCTTTGAGCGCGGGATGTTTCTGCCATTCGAGATAAGTAATAAATATGAATAGAACACTCAAACGATGGGCTGGCGGCACTGTGCTGCTGGCAAGTGGCAGTGCCCTTTCTGTCGCCATGCTGTGTGTGAATCCCCGCACTGCACAGGGTGAAACACAACAAGCCAGCCCCGCGATCAAGGTCGCTGTAGCGACGGTATCCGAGGATGACAAAACCGATGTATTCCGTGGGATTGGCGAGCTTGAAGCCACGCGCCAGGTCAGGGTTACCGCCGAAGCCAGTGGTCGGGTCACGGCCATCAGCTTTCGTGCTGGTGACACCGTCAAGGCAGGCCAAACATTGGTCCAGCTCAACGATGCCCCCGAGCGCGGCGAACTGGCACGCCTGAAGGCCCAATCAGTCAATGCGAAACTACGCCTGCAACGCACTCAGCAGCTGCAGCCGCAACAGGCAGCGACCCAGGAACAGCTGGACCAAGCGCAAGCCGACTACCAGGAAATCCAGGGCGACATCGCCCGCGTTACCGCGCAGATCGAGCAGAAACGCATCAAGGCGCCCTTCTCGGGCGTACTGGGCGTACGCACGGTAAACCTTGGCGAGTACGTCCAGTCGGGTGCCCCGCTGGTGTCGTTGACCGACGCAAATCTATTGTTTGCCAATGTCAACCTGCCGGAGCGAGATATCGCCAAGCTGCAGCCTGGCCAGGCAATGGAGATTGGCGTCGATGCCTATCCCGATCGCACCTTCGCCGCAAAGATCACCACGCTTGAACCGCGCATCGACCCAGGGACTCGGACGCTGCTGGTCCAAGCCACGGTGCCCAATCCGGACAAGCTGCTCACCCCGGGCATGTATGTTAAGGCCCGCATCGTATTGCCAACCAAGCAACGGGCGTTGAGCGTTCCGGAAACTGCCGTCAGCTACAACACCTACGGCGATTTCGTCTATGCGGTGCAAGGCAGCGATGACAAGTCGCTCAGCGTGCGCTTGGTGCAGGTCAAGACCGGCGAACGCTCGCAAGGGCGCGCCGTATTGCTCGATGGGGTCAAGGCGGGAGATCGGGTTGTGACTTCCGGGCAATTGCGCCTGAGCAATGGTGCTCACGTCGAAATCATCCCTCAGGACAGCGTGTCGCTTGAGACAGCGCCCAAGTCTGTCCTTGACAAGTAACAGGCGAAAGAACCGTCATGAAGTTTACTGATCTGTTTGTCCGGCGCCCGGTATTGGCGCTGGTCGTAAGCACGCTGGTGCTGTTACTCGGGCTGCTTGCCGTCAATCATTTGCCCGTTCGGCAATACCCACTCACCGAAAGCGCTACGCTGACCATCACCACCCAGTACCCCGGCGCTTCCCCGCAGTTGATGCAGGGGTTCGTGACCCAGGCAATCGCCCAATCGGTCGCCACTGTCGAAGACGTTGACTACATGACGTCCACCTCGACTCAGGGCCGCAGCGTGATCGCCGCGCGCATGAAGCTCAATGCCGACTCGAACAAGGCAATGACTCAGGTGATGGCCAAGGTCAACGAGGTCAAATATCGGCTGCCGGCCGAAGCCTATGACCCGGTCATCGTCAAATCTTCCGGGGAGGCGACTGCCGTCGCCTATGTGGGCTTTTCGAGCCCGACCATGTCCACCGCCGCGCTGTCGGATTACGTGACGCGCGTGGTGCAGCCACAGCTGTCTTCCATCGAAGGTGTCGGCAGCATCGACCTCAACGGTGGGCAGAAGATGGCCATGCGGATCTGGCTGGACGCCAACCGTATGGCTGCGCACGGAATCTCGGGCGGCGATGTCGCGCAAGCGTTGCGTGACAACAACGTTCAAGCCGCCCCGGGTCAGGCCAAGGGTCTGTACGTGGTCTCCGACATTCAGGTCAACACGGATCTGGTCAGTGTCAGTGAGTTCCGCGATCTGGTGGTCAAGTCCACGCCCGTGGGCATCGTTCGCTTGAACGATATTGCCACGGTGGAATTGGGCGCCGCCGCCACGGACACCAGCGCCACCATGGACGGCGTCAATGCGGTGTTCTTCGGACTGAACGCGGCGCCTAGTGCGAACCCGCTGGTCATCGTCAAGAAACTCAACGAACTGCTGCCGGGTATCCGTCAGAATCTGCCGACCGACGTCAAAGTCGCCGTGCCTTTCGAGCTGGCGCGTTTTATCAGTGCCTCGATTGACGAAGTACTGGGCACCCTGCTGGAGGCGATCATCATTGTGGTGGTGGTGATCTTTCTCGCACTGGGGTCGGCGCGCGCGGTGATCATTCCGGTCATCACCATTCCGCTGTCGATGCTGGGTGCGGCGGCGTTCATGGCGATGTTCGGTTTCAGTATCAACCTGTTGACCCTGTTGGCCATGGTGCTGGCGATAGGCCTGGTGGTGGATGACGCCATTATCGTGGTGGAAAACGTCCACCGGCATATCGAAGAGGGGCACTCCCCTGCCCGCGCGGCGCTGATTGGTGCGCGTGAAGTGGCGGCGCCGGTGATTGCCATGACCTTGACCCTGGCCGCGGTCTACGCACCGATCGGCTTGATGGGCGGGTTGACCGGTTCGCTGTTCAAGGAGTTCGCGTTCACCCTGGCAGGTTCGGTCATGGTGTCGGGCCTCATCGCCCTCACCCTGTCGCCGGTCATGAGTTCGTTCTTGCTTGACAGCAAAATGAGCGAAGGCTGGATGGCTCGTCGGGCAGAGCGCTTTTTCCATCACCTGGGTCAGGCTTACGGCCGGGTGCTGGATATTTCCCTGCACCATCGCTGGATCACCTGCATCGTTGCCTTGGTCGTGGTCTTGAGCGTACCGGTGTTGTACAGCCACACCAAAAGCGAACTGGCGCCGGTCGAGGACCAGTCCACCGTACTGACCGCCATCAAGTCACCACAGAATGCCAATATCGACTACGTCGAAAAGTTCGGCCAGAAGTGGAACGAGGTGATGGTCACCCTGCCCGAGCAGAGCAACCTGTGGTTGATCAACGGTATCAACGGGGTCTCCAACAGCATCGGCGGTGTGAACTTCGTCGAGTGGGAAAAGCGCGAACGCAATGCCGACCAGATCCAGCTCGACATGCAAAACCGCGCCAACGCCATTGAAGGCAACAACGTTTTTGCCTTCCAGCTGCCATCATTGCCCGGCTCTACGGGGGGCTTGCCGGTGCAGATGGTGCTCAAAAGCGCGAGCGACTACAAAGTCGTCTATGAAGCCATGGAAGAGCTCAAAAGTGCCGCTCGCAAAAGTGGCCTGTTCATGGTCGTGGACAGTGATCTGGACTACAACAACTCGGTCATCCGCATCAAGGTCGACCGCTCCAAGGCCAACAGCCTGGGGGTGACCATGAAAGCCATCGGTGACACGCTGGCCGTGCTGGTGGGCGAAAACTACGTCAACCGTTTCGCCATGGATGGTCGCTCCTATGACGTGATTCCACAGAGCCTGCGCAATGAACGTCTATCGCCTGAAGCGCTGTCGCGTTTTTACGTCACCAGTGCCAGCGGCGCGCAAGTACCGCTGTCCAACCTGGTGGATGTCTCGACAGGCGTCGAGCCAAACCAACTGACCCAATTCAATCAGTTGAACTCGGCGATTCTGCAAGCCATTCCCAACCCTGGCGTGAGCATGGGTGAGGCCGTGCAGTTCCTTGAAGCCCAGACCAGCAAACTGGCCCCTGGCTTCACCTACGACTGGCTGTCGGATTCGCGTCAGTACCATCAGGAAGGTGCCGCGCTGTACATGGCCTTTTTGTTCGCGATCATCGTGATCTACCTGGTGCTGGCCGCTCAGTACGAAAGCCTGCGCGATCCGCTGATCATCCTGATCAGTGTGCCGATGTCGGTCTGCGGTGCATTGATTCCGTTGGCGCTGGGCATGGCCACGATGAACATCTACACCCAGATCGGCCTGGTGACGCTGATCGGCCTGATCAGCAAGCACGGCATCCTCATGGTCGAGTTCGCCAATGAAATCCAGATCAAGGAAGGCCTGGACCGTCGCGCCGCGATTCTTCATTCGGCCAAGCTGCGTCTGCGGCCGATCCTGATGACCACCGCGGCCATGGTGACCGGTCTGATCCCGCTGCTGTTCGCCTCGGGTGCCGGCGCGCACAGCCGCTACGACCTGGGTCTGGTGATCGTCGTGGGCATGCTGGTGGGGACGGTCTTCACCTTGCTGGTCTTGCCCACCATGTACTCCCTCATTGCCGTGGACCATCGCGCCGCGGCCAACAATCCCCGCACCCTTGAACTGGCCAGTGCCGCCCAGGCGACTACCAGCACAGGCCCGGGAGCCGATCATGCCTGATCGAGGATTCTTCCCCATGCGTATGCTTTATCTCCTGCTGTGCCCGGCCCTAATGGCCGGCTGCACCGTAGGCCCCGACTACACCCCGGTCAGCGACAAGCCGATCACCCTGACCCAACAGTTGCCCACAGCGCTGTACTCGGCGGATCGCCTGCAACAAGACTGGTGGCGCCAATTCAAGGACAGCCAACTGGACGCCTTGATCGAACAGGCCCTGGCCAGCAACCACGACATCCGTATCGCGCAGGCCCGGTTGAGCGAGGCACGTGCGGTGTTCGATGAGCGTGAGCTTGATAAATGGCCGACGGTGACCGCCGGCGCCGACTACTCGCGCAGCCTCTCCCAGGCCAACACCGGCCCGACGGGTGAGCGCAACCTCAGCAAAACCTACAGCGCAGGGCTGGACGCGCAGTGGGAAATAGATCTGTTTGGCCGACTGCAACGACTCTCGCAAGCGGCGCAAGCACGCAGCGAGGCGGTCGCGGACGATCTGCTGCAAGTGCGTATCGTGGTAGTCGCCGAAGTGGCCAGTCAGTACTTCCAGTGGTACGGCGCGGAGCAACAATTGAGCGTGGCGCGTGCCAACCTGGCCAACCAGGACGCGGCCGTCACCGTAGTGCGCAGCATGGTCGAGCACGGCCGCGGTAATCCCGACGAACTGGAAAGTGCGCAAGCATTGCAAGCGAGCATCAAGGCCTCACTGGCACCGCTGCAAACACGCAGCGACCTGGCTCGCTTTCGTCTGGCGGTGCTGACCGGGGTGCGTCCCGATCAGTTGAGGGTGCTGGAAAAAGCGACGCCCCTGCCGCTACTGGACACGCGCCTGCCCTTAGGTGACATCACCGATCTGCTGCGCCGCCGACCCGATGTGGCGAGCGCTGAGCGTACGCTGGCAGCGTCCAACGCCGACGTGGGCGCGATCACCGCCGAACTCTACCCTCGCATCGACCTGGGTGGCTTTCTCGGGTTTGTAGCCTTGCGCGGTGGCGACTTGGGCAACGGCAGCAGCCGCGCGTTCAACATCATGCCCTCGGCGAGCTGGCCCGCGTTGCACCTGGCCAGCGTGAAAGCGCGGCAACGTGCCGCTCAGGCCCGTTACCAAGGCGCTCAGGCCCAGTATGAGTTGGTCGCCTTGCGCGCCATCGAAGAGGCCGAAGCGGCATTGACCACGTACAGTCAATCGCAGGAACGGCTTCGCCATCTCGCCGAATCCGCCGGGCACAGCGCGCAGGCCGCATCGCTGGCTGGCATTCGCTATAAGGCGGGGCAAGCACCGTATCTGGTCGAGCTGGATGCGCGACGTACCTTGTTCGCCTACCAGGACGCCCTCGTCCAGGCTGACACCGCAACGTTCCTCAACGTGGTATCGCTGTACAAAGCATTGGGCGGTGGCTGGCAGGCGCCGCAACCTTCCAACAACTGACGCTGGGCGGTGCAGGTGTTCACCTTTAGGGGCGAACACCTTGCGCCAGGCCTGCATCTCTACCCTTCTTGCAAACCACAAAAAAGCCGCAGTGCACGGCGCCTTGTTTGGCGTCGTGCACTGCGGCTTTGAGTAGGGGGATACAGGCTACCTCGCCGATCAGGCACTTCACTGCGTGATGGCGTGACGAACAACGGTTGTGCCTGCGGGGCACTCTCCGACTGGAGCCTGGGGGCGTTCGTGGGGATCAATTGGAGGTAAAGCATGCCCATGAAAAAGCACGCATTGCGCGTGCTCTTGTCAAACCAGGCCGTTACGCTTGGCAAGCTCTCCAAGGGCAATCAGGTTGTCCACACTCAGCTTGCGCTGTAGACGAACGCGGTAGGTGCTGACGGTTTTGTGGTTGATCATCAGTTCATTGGCGATGTCTTGATTACCCATCCCTCGTGCCAGCAACTTCAATACGGTGATTTCACGATCCGACAGCTGTGCGATCAACAAGCTTTCCTGGTTCGCCGCCTGGGTATTGTCGCGAAGTTGATGAATGGTATTAGCGGGAAAATAACTGTACCCGGACAGCACCGCTTTCACCGCGCCAACCAACTCATCCAGGCTGTCATCCTTACACACGAAACCTGCCGCACCGGCCTGCAAGGAGCGCATGGCGAAGTTACGAGAGTCGCCGGAGGTGAGGATCAGGACACGGGTGGAAATGCCAATAGCCTTCAAGTGAGCGATTACCGCGAGGCCGTCCATCTTGGGAATGCTCAAGTCAAGAATGACCAGATCCGGAAGGAGCTTGCGGATGATCTCGACAGCGTCAACGCCATTGTTGACTTCCGCCATGATGGTGTGACCTTCACCTTCGAGCATGACGCGAACAGCCATGCGCATCAGTGGGTGATCGTCGACTATTACAATATTGCCCATGTCGCGTATTCCTGCTTTTCGAGTTGACGGATGATGCATGCCGGGCAACGAAAAATATATTCATTTCCAGGATTATTCTGGCTGCCCAGCCGTCAGTCATAAACCAGTGTAATAGTTACGCCTGCGGACAGCGGACCTGGGGTCACCACTGTACCTGTACGTTTATAGCGGGCCGTCAAAGGTTTGACCAAACTACCTCCGGCCATCGCAATGGAGCCAATATCTCGTTTGTTCTCCGTAGCCAATATAGGACCGAAGGTAACTGGTGTTAGCCCATCCTTGACTTCAATCGCAATACCCGTTGCGTCTCCCGAGCCCGTCGCCGAAGCCAGGGTTGTACCGATATTGGTGGGATCGTTCACATCCGTCATAAAGTAAGAAACTGTGTATTTTACAAACGCATCGCTACAATCCACAGAGAACTGAAACGGGCTGTCACCCGCTGTTGATCCTACACTCTTGAATTGCGAAGAGTCTAATCGAGGTAACTTAACGGTGCCTGGAGACTTCAAAACACAAGCTTTTGATTTTACTGCCAAGGCAGTCCCCGGGGCTGTTATTTTTGATTGCGCGCCAGAAGGCTTCGAGTCAACCATCGCCCGGACGGTAGCAATGTTAAATCCGGGCAATTTAAATGAACCAGCAATTGGAGTATTATCAGCCGATATGAGTTTTACTCTCAAATCCGCTTGAAGAATCCATCCCTTGTTAGCTCCACTGCTACTCTGATCCTTCCATCCAGTTATTTCAGAACTTGCGACCGGCATCCAGACTGACTTGGAATAATCCAAGACTTCTATTATGTAATTAACCCCACTCAACGACGTTGAGTATGTGTTGTAAGACTTGCCACCATAGCTAAGCACCCCCACCTTCTCACCATCAATCTTATAAACCCATTCAATCAACCCCCCGCCATTGCAGCTTACCAACGTAGTGGTGGACGTCGCATACCAGTTTGATGGGGTTTCTCTCTGCCACTGAATTGCAGCTGGCATGTTTACGCCGCTGGTTGGGAGTTTGGTCGTGCATGTATACGCGGCCTTACATTCAAACCCTAAGAGCGCAAGCAACAAAAATAAAAAACGGCTCACAATAAACTCCTATTACTCGATTGGATTTTCTGCGTCGCACTTGCGTCAGTCATTGAATCTGTTTTTTTGATAAAAATCCGACTTGGCAGATCATGGCAAATTTTTCATACATCAAATCACTATTAACTTTCGGTACATCATAATTAACGTCACAACCGCCCTTGCTCCACTTGACGCTAAACTTGCCTTTATCGGGTATCCCGAATACCAATAACCGCGAAGCATTATCGACGCTGCCAAGCAAGCGTCCGTCTTCTGCATAAGCCTGCGCGCCAAATGGCAGTTTCTGACCATCGACCAATCTCAGGTCGAACTGGATTCGCCGGCCGGACTCAGCTTCGAATCGGTGCTTGACCACGGCACCCCGCGTGGGCACGACTTGGCCGGAGGTTTCTGCAATTTCAATCTCGCTGCCAAAAGTCGAGGTTTCCAGGTTGATCCAGTTGTAGCGATACGGTTGGGCAAACGGCACGACGGCATAACCTTTGCTATCGGTGCGCACCACACTGGAAGAATCGACACCAATGCCTTGGGTATTCGGCACTTCAACCAGGGCGAAGGTATCGCCTACAGGCTGGCCAAAGGTCACACCGCCGCCATGCACCACCACCGAACCAGACGCGCCCAGGTCCAAGTGTTTGTTGTCTCGGCCCTGGCCATAGTTGCCACTGACTTTAGCTGTTGGTGTGTCCCAGTTGAGACCCACGCTGGTGGAGTTACCCGAGGTTTTGCTGTGGCTGGCCTGCGCCGAATAGTTCAGGGTGTTCTGTTCATCCAGGCTGCCAGACAGCCCCGTCTGAATGGACGAATCGCCCTGATTCGACGTAGTGACGCTGGAGTACATGCGCTGCGTACCGCGGCTACTACCAAAGGGAATGCTGATCGAAGCCGTCATCTGGTTGTCAGCGCCTTGATGACTGCCCTGTTGTTCGGTACGCGATACGGCAACGTTGTAACTGATGTCCGAATAGTTGCCGCCATAACCAAACTGCCACCGCCGGGTGCTGCCCTGCCGATTCCAGTAACTGGTTTCACCCAGGCTCAAGAACAACGAGCCGCGCCCCGCCAGGGACTGGTTGATGTTCATGTCGAAGCGGCTTTTCTGCCGACCGTAATTGCGTGTGCCGACTTGCTCCTGGTCTTCGACGTGCTGGCTGAATGTGCGATAGGACTCGGTGGAGTAACGGTAACCCACCATGGTGAAGGTGGTATCGGTCTGGCTCAGCGTCTTGGAATACAGGAACCGCGCACTCTGGCCAACATTCTTGCGTCCTGCCGGGCTCTGGGAACTGCTGTTGGTCACGTCGAACGACAGGCCGCCCCAAGGAGAGTTGACGCCCACCCCGAGATTCAGCGCCTTGTAGTCGGCCGCCGCGATCAGGCCGCCATAGCCGGTGAGATTATCCGTAGCCCCGTAAACCAGCGTGCCCTGAGTGAACTTGGGCGCGGCCTGCCCCTGTGTCTGGTACTCACCCGCCGCCAGGCTGTAGCGCATGCTGCCTCGGCGCGCCATGACCGGCAAATAGGAATAGGCCTGTGAATACTGGCGTTCGCGCCCATCCGCTTCAATGATTTTGACGGTCAGGTCACCGTTCGAACCACTGGGGTAAATGTCCGAAATCTCGAACGCGCCTGCCGGCACGGTCGTGGAGTAGATGACGTAATTATTCTGGCTGATCTCGACCGTTGCGTTGGTCTCGGCAATGCCTCGCACAACCGGTGCGAAGCCCGCCTCGTCATCCGTGAGCATGCCCAGTTCCGAGTGAATCTGTGCGCCACGAAAACGCACGCTGTCGAAAATGTCACCCGGGGTAAAGAGCTCACCGGCCGCCAGCTTGCCTTTCAAGCTACGGATGTCGCGTTCCACGTAGGTGCGGTTGCTGGTGAATTTGTCACGCACGTTGGTGGATCCGGAGATCGACGATTCGTTGCGAAAGCGCCAGGCGCCGACGTTGAAACCGTTACGCAAGCCCACATAGCGATAGTCGTTGTTGTAACCGTTGCTGATATTGCGACTGAAGTTGGTCTGGTAGTTGGTATAGAAGGCCGTTACCCCGTCATCCCACAGCGAAGGATCGACATAGCCTCGGGACTGACGGCGGATATAGGCTTGCGGCATGCTGATCTGCAGGGCCAGCGCGGTCACGTCAAACTCGACACTGGCGCCGGGCACCAGCGAGGCAACATCGATAACCGCAGTGTCATCACTCTTCGCCGGAATCAGTTTTTCCTTCGCGAGACGGTCGGTGTCTACGCCAATTGCTTTGAGCACGCCCAATTGAACAACAGGCAAGACTTCGCCACTCTTACCGGCGGCGGAGAACTCTACGCTCTGGCGCAAGGTCAATGTCTGATTGAGATAGACGTCGACATTATAAGTACCCGGAGCAATGGAACTGCCCTGCTCAAAGTACTTCAACTCGACGGCAGCACCCTGCTTACTAAGGAAAGCGCTGTTGAACTCTACCGAATAGGCAGCCGTAGGCACGGAAACGCCCATCAGGATTAAACTTGATGAACCCAGGCTTCCGAGGGCAGTGACCGCACGTTGATCCAATGAACGAAACATCCGTATGTATTCCCTGCTTTACAACTCAAACATTAACGACTGTCGAGCGATAACTAGCAGCCGAAAAGACACAAAAAAATCAACCAGACACTTCCATTACGTGTGGTTTTGGTGCGCCGTAATCATCAATTGAATTAAATTCGACAAC
This sequence comes from Pseudomonas sp. GW823-FHT02C05, assembly GCF_058797595.1. Taxonomy (NCBI): domain Bacteria; kingdom Pseudomonadati; phylum Pseudomonadota; class Gammaproteobacteria; order Pseudomonadales; family Pseudomonadaceae; genus Pseudomonas; species Pseudomonas sp. GW823-FHT02C05. Next base: position 1,859,721 of record NZ_JBXAJU010000001.1, read on the forward strand.
TGCCTTGTTCTGAACAGACGAGGCATTAGCACCCGTCACCAAAAACCTCTCTTGCGCCCCCGGAGCAAGCATCTTTGATTGCACAACAAAGGACTTGCCTGAAAGCTTCAAAGATACCCCCCCAAAAGAAACATAATATTGGGATGGGTTACTTGCCAACAACCAAAGCCGTCCATCTTCGCCAATCAACTTCCACTTCAATTGATTGACGGACTCTTCCTGCGAACCCGACAAACCTGCAGGACGATAAAAAATCTTGATGCGCTGACGCACAGCTATTTGCAGTGTGTTTTCCTCTTCCGAGACTTGAGGGATTTCCTGGACACTGAGCCAAAACATAGACTCTTTATCTGAAGGAAGTCCTTGCCCGGAATAAAACACCCGCAAACTTTGCTGTTTCATTGCGCCAAGCCGACTTAATGCAGGGGTCAGGGCAAACGGCACATCCTGCCCGGGAGACGAAGCGTCCGGGTCTACCCAGGACTGCACCATAATGTCTTTACCACCATCATTTCTGACCATGATGGAGGTTTCCTTAAGTTTCTGCGGATAGATAATACGCGTACCACCCAAACTAATACCGGCACTGGCAAAGCTGCTAAAAAGCACGGTCAGCCCCGCCAATGCACATGTCACAATTGGCATTTTCATATTGTTCAACCCTTAAATTGGAGAGGCAGTTGAGCGCCTCTCCAGATGAAACTTATTCGTAGGTCAAGGTAAAGGGCAGTTGGCCGTTAGCTGTACCTGGAACAATTGCATCACCGTTAGCCATATAAGCCGCACGCATGTTCAGATTGGCAGAGTATTTAAAAGCAGGCTCTTCACCGCTCTTGACCAGTGCCGCGTTGATGGTGCCGTTACCAGTAAGGTTGATCAGGTTATTGCTGTTATCATACAGCGCGATACCAACGCCTTTGGCAGCACCTGTTGTTTTCAATAAGTTATTGTTCTTGAGGTCTACACCGGAACCAGAACTAGGGTCGAACTGTACTTTTACAGTGGTCAGGCCGGTAGCCGTATTAGCGCAATCAAGTTCGATGTTGATCGCGGTGCCCGCCACAATTCCTGTAGGCTTTCCGGCCAAGGAGTCGATACTGACTTTACCCAACTTGACGTCGATAACTTGGTTTCCTTTTTCGCCAGTCACAGTGCTGCCTGCGCCTGCACTTGCCTTGCAAGATGCCGCGGAAATTTCGCCGGTAAAACTGATGGTGCCATCCGCGGCCATTGCCGAAGTTGCGAACAAGCCAACGAAGGATGAAGCAAGAAGATGCCTGAGTGCAGTAGACACGAGTGTATTCCTTTAATTATACGATCGAGAGCAGATCAATTAACTCTTGCAGTAAGAGTTGGTGTAATTTTCACGCTTCCAATGCTTTCGCCCAATCGCAGGAATCTCGTCACCCACACTGATAAATCCATCAACCATGTAGGATTACTCCTACACAATTCATCGATGCACCATTTGAAAACCAAAAAAAAACCGCCTCCTTTCAGGGAAGCGGTTTTCTTGTTCAGCGGCTAATCAATGCGGTGCAAACCAGATCTCTGGCAGTTCTGCCTGCACTGTTATGGTTTTGGTCTGGGTGTAGGCATTCAGGGTTTCACGGCAGAACTCGCGACCAATGCCACTATTCTTGTAACCACCAAACGCAGTGCCATCCGTGATGTTCGAATAACGATTGATCCACACCGAACCGGCCTCCAGACGCGATGCTGTCTCCATGGCGTGTTTCAGGTTGCTGGTGTAGATACCGGAAGCCAGGCCATATTCCGTGCCATTGGCCTGGGCGATCATGGTTTCATAATCGTCCCAAATGATCAGCGACAGCACCGGGCCAAAGATTTCCTCCTGGCAGATTCTCATTTCATTACGGGCCAGCAGTATCGTTGGTTGAATGAAGTAGCCATGTTCACAGCCCGCCACGACTGCCCTGCCACCGCCAGCGAGTAATTCAGCGCCCTCTTCCTGGCCCAGTTTGATGTAGTCCAGCACTCGCTCGCCCTGACGTGCACTGACCAGGCAACTGACACGGGAGTCTTCGGCCAGTGGCGAACCGACTTTCACCCGATTGAATGAGGCAATCAGTTTTTCTCGAAAAACATCGGCAATGTCCGCATGGACAAACAAGCGAGTGCCGGCCAGGCAGGATTGTCCGTTGTTGTGGATGGCGGCAAACGTCGCGTTATCGACCACCGCATCGATGTCTTCAATATCGGGGAAGACAATATTGGCGCTCTTGCCACCCAGCTCCAGCGTTGACGGTACGAGGCGTTTAGCGGCGACGCCAGCAATGATTCTGCCGACTTCGGTACTACCGGTGAACGAGAGTTTTCTGACCAGAGGATGTTCGCTCAGTGCAGCACCAACGACTTCTCCCAATCCTGTGACCATATTCACCACGCCGGCAGGAAAGATCTTGTTGATCAGCTTGGCCAACTCAAGTGTCGATAAAGTGGCGTTCTCATCGGGCTTCAATACAACGGTATTGCCTGCCACCAATGCAGGTGCAAGTTTGAACGCCGCCATGATGGCAGGTGCATTCCAGGGAATGATCTGACCGCACACGCCCAGCGGCTCTCGCCGGGCGATGGCGTAACCACCGTCGATTTCACGGCCGGTATCTTCATAGGCCATGACCACGGAAGCAAAGTAGCGATAGTGGCGTACAGCTGTCAGGTAGTCCTTGCGCACTTCGCTGATACAACGGCCGACATCCAGCGCATCGATCGTGGCGAGGCGTTCGCTGTTGCGCTCGATCTCATCCGCCAACAGATTGATCAATCGGGCGCGTCCCTGCTGGCCCAGGTTTCGCCAGGCCGGAAAAGCGCTTTGAGCTGCCTTTACTGCGCGATCTACATCTGATTCCGTGCAATATCGAATGTAAGCCAGGTGCTTGCCAGTTGCAGGGGCGACTGCGGCGAAACAGCGGTCTTTTTCGTCTGTTTCAAATACACCATTAATAAGGGGGCCGTAAGATTTATCAAACTCTACTTTCATGTAAACCTCGTATTCGTGCGTAAATACTGGAGCAGCTATGTTATAAAGCGCCAAACATTTTCTTCATCGTCCAAAAGGCCCTGTATGGATCCTCTTTCCGATGTCCTATCTTTATTGAGAATTCGTAACTACCACTCCGCCTCACTTTCATTGGGCGGCGACTGGGCGTTTAACTTCCCTATTAGAGAAGGCATCAAGTTCACGGCAGTGGTTAAAGGCAATTGCTGGTTACAGGTCGAAGGCGAGCCGGCGCCTCAACAACTTGACCAAGGTGACTGTTTTTTGATGACCCGCGGCGTGCCTTTCACGCTGTACAGCGACCTGTCACAACCGGTGCTCGATTCGGATGGCTATTTTCGAACCCTGGCAGCGGATGAACTGACCCTGAGTCATGGCGGCGATGACGTTCAACTGGTCGGTGGCCGCTTTGACTTCACCGGGCTACCCACCCAGTTACTCCTCAGTACCCTGCCCTCTCTGGTTCACGTCAAAGGCAACGAGCCTCAGGCGTCGATTCTGCGTTGGGCACTGGAGCGCTTTACCTCGGAATTGCATCAACAACGTCCGGGCCGGTCACTGATGAATGAACACCTGGCGCACATCATGTTGGTCGAAGTCCTGCGCACCCACCTGGCGACGCTGAACAGCAGCGGTATCGGCTGGTTTTTTGGTCTGGCCGATCGCAACCTCAGCCTTGCGTTGGGCGCGATGCACGGAAATCCTTCGCACCGCTGGACTGTCCAGGAACTAGCGCAGCTGGCCAACATGTCACGCTCGGCGTTCGCGCTTCGCTTCAAGCAAGTCGTTGGCAGCGCACCAATGGAATACCTGACCCATTGGCGCATGTTGCTGGCCAGTGATCGTCTGAAGAACTCCGGCGACTCGGTATCGACCATCGCCTTCTCCTTGGGTTACGAATCCGAAAGTGCCTTCAGCACCGCTTTCAAGCGCGTGATGGCTCAGTCGCCCCGCCATTACGTGCGCGAGTATTCATCTCAGGATTAGTGCAGTCCGCCACCGATGATCAGCAATTCGCCAGTGATCCAACTGGCGTCTTCCGATGCCAGAAACGCCACGGCAGGCGCAATGTCCTCAGGCTGGCCGATGCGGCCCAGCGGTGTGATGGCTTCGATCTTCTGTCGAAACTCATCTTCAAAAAAACCGCTCGCATGCACACCTTCGGTCACGACCAGGCCCGGATTGACGGCATTGACTCGGATCTTTTTCGGCCCAAGCTCATTGGCGAGGGTCTTGGTAATCGCATCTACCGCGCTTTTGGACGCGGTATAAACCGCCGAATGGGCAGGCGTGAACGAGGTCACGCTGGAGCTGATGTTGACGATGCTGCCACCCTGGGGGTTGAACACCGATACCGCTTCCTGAGTGCAGCGGATCAAGCCCAGCACGTTCAAGTTGAACTGGCGATGGAACTCTTCTTCGGTGATTTCCGCTAGAGCGCCCGTGGCATAGACACCTGCATTATTGACCAGGATATCGAGATGACCGTGTTCATGAACAATGGCCTTGAACAACGCCTTCAGCTCAAGGGGATCGGCGACGTCAGCCTTGATTGCATACGCACGGCCGCCTTTTTCAAGGATCTGCGCGACAACCCGATCGGCGTCCTCCTGGCTACGGGTGTAATTGACAATGACCGTCGCACCGTCACCAGCCAACTGCTTGGCAACAGCCGCGCCAATCCCTTTGGATGAGCCGGTAACCAGCGCTATTTTCTTGTGTAGCTTTTTCATGATGATTGATCCTTTCTGGCGTCGACCAATAACGGTCAAATGGTGCGGGCCTATGACTTGCGCCCGATGAAATCCAGCTTATGGACGTTGGTCTGATCCTGTAATAGGCGGCACTCCAGAATAGTTTTGCCATCGTCCAGACTTTGAACATCAAGGCTTTTTGCGCGTCTTGACATGCCAGCGCCACAGGGCAAATGAAAGAAACAGCAACGAGATCAACAACGGAACCAGCACGATGTTGATCAGGCGCAGCACCTTCCCCAACCTCTGCACCTGAGTATTGAGCTGCAGCGCCACCTGGCGCATCTGCTGCTCGATAGCCGCTTTTTCAGCGGTGAACCTGGCGACTGTTTGCTGTTGCTCGGCCGTCAAGGGCAGGGTCGGGTCGCGACCGTCGACAGGTGCCGTCAATTGCTTTTCAGTCGAGTCCAGCGCCTGCTGCAAGGTGCTGTTCATTTGTCGGTAACGGATCTGCGCTTGCTGTTGCAACTGTTCAACCACGGTGAATGTGCGGCTGTAGTGGCCGCGCGAACGCAGGCTGATCAGCGCGTCTGAACCGGACAGGCTGTCGAGCGCATTGAGTACGAAGGCCGCGTTGTCAGCCCATGGCTCCACAGCCGGGTGATCGCCTTGTAATTCAACATCCGCCCACAGGTTGTCACTCAGCAGATCGGTGTCCGCCACGACAACGACATTGATCTGATCGCTATGGGTGAGTGCTTTGCCGTCCGGTTGATGCGCAAACGCCGATTCGGCAGGCCCCTGAATCCGTGTGGCGATCATGTGGCCTTCTGCCGAAGGGCTGAAGGTCCTGGCCAGCTCGGCAGGGTCATTCAAGTGATCAAGGGCCGAGGTCTCAACCAGCATGGTTTGCTGCGAACTGTGCAACAGCGGCGTGAGTGTGGTTTTCGCTTCGGGTACGGCATTCAAGATGCCGCTGGTGGACAGGTTGAGGCTGCCAAGACCGGCAGTGATGACATCCTCGGGATTCATGGCGCCGGAGGTCAGCTTGAGGGCCGTTGGTTGCCACACGGGTTCGGCGCCCTGTTGCAGCCTGACGAACTGACCGTATTCGGCATCGCCCAGTAGTCGTCCCGGCAAGAGGCGCACACCCCAGGCTTTGAGCAAGGGCGCCAGGTCCGAAGACTTGTCCTTGCTGGGAATCCCGAAATAATTGTCGCCACGATCCCGTTCGCTGTACGGGTCCACGAACACCAGCAGTCGCCCGCCGCGCAGCACGAACTGATCGATGGCGCGTAGCGTGGATTGCGCAAGATGCTTGGGATGAACCAGCATCAAGACCTTGAGGTCTTCGGGGATCTGCTCTGTTTCCAGGGCCAGTTCCCTCACTTCGAAGGCTTTGCGAATCTCCTGCACGATCGACCATGGAGCCTGAGTTCGGCGCGCCTGAGGCTCAAAAACGCCCATCATCGGCAGTGTCGACATCAGGCCGACTGATGGGCGCTGCGGCCGCGACAGCACTTGCAGCAGACGACTGATGTCGTATTCGAGGAACGATTGCTGATTGAGCACAAACATCGGAATACTGACGTGATGATCATGCCCGTCCACCATGGCCAGACCAAAGTACACCGGGGCAGTACCGGTGCCAAAGTCCAGCGGTTCCAGGCCCAGCTCGGCAGCCCTCCTCTCTTGTTCAGAGAACGCCGCCGGATCGATGACGTGCAGCCGCAAATGTCCATCCGACGCGCGTTGATACTCCTGCAGCAACGCTTCGACCCGTGCGGCGTAGCTGCGTAGCACGACTATGTCCTTCGCCGCCTGGCCGGAGAAATACAGATAGAGATCGACCGGCTGCTTGAGGTCCTGAATGATCTGACGGCTGCCGGCGCTCAGGGTATACAACCGCCGTTCGGTGAGGTCCAGGCGCATGTCCGACAGGCGCGGCGCAATGCCCAGATTGATCGACACGAACGCCCCTGCGATCAGCGCAAGCCAAAGGCACGTAGAGACAAGGCGCTTGAACGTCATGGCGTCAGGTCGCCATCTTCAGTTCGACCGTTAGCACGGTAACTGCCAGCCAGGCGACGATCTGGCTGATGAAATACAGAAGATCTCTGGGCTCGATCACGCCTTGAGTGAGGCCTGCGAAATGCGCCAAGACACTCATCGACGCCACACGATCCAGCCAGTGCACCGGCACCCAATCGCGGAACATATCGAGGATCACGGAGGAACCACAGGCGATAAAGAAAAGACACACTGCAGCCGCCAACAGAAACGCAAGCAGCGGACTTTTGGTCAACGCCGACATGCAGCCACAGATCGCCAGAAAACTCCCCGCCAGCAGGACACTGGCCAGATAACCACAGAGAATGGCTCCGTTGTCCGGCGCGCCCAGGTAGTTGACCGTCAGTACCAATGGGAACGTCAGTAAAAGCCCGGCAATGGCGATCACCCACGACGCGAAAAACTTGGCCAGCACCGCGCCCCGTACGCTCACGGGCAGTGACATCAACAATTCGATTGAACCCGACTTGCGCTCTTCAGACCAAAGGCGCATGCCCAGGGCCGGCAGCAGCAAGGCATACAGCCACGGCAAATGATCGAAAAACGGGTTCAGGTCGGCCTGATTGCGCTCATAGAATCCGCCGCTGTAAAACGTGCAGATTCCGCTGAGCAGCAGAAAAGCGACCATATAGACGTACACCGTCGCGGTGCTGCAGGCACTGTGCAGTTCGCGCTTGAGCAACGCCATCATGGTCGGTTCTCCCGTGTCAGCGAACGGAATACTTCCCCCAGAGAGCCGCGCTCGATCTCTTGGCGATAGACCTCCCAGCCCTTGGCATTGATGAGGCTGTTGACCTGCGGAGCAATCACCTGACCGGAGCGAGCCAGCACCCTGACACTGTGGCTGACTTCACCCCTCTCGATGCCCGCAACCCCCGGCAGGACGGCCAGAGCCATCAAGTCCAATGGTTGTTTGGCGAACAATGTCACGGCTTGGTGATAGCGCGAGCGACTCTCCAGCTCTTGCGGTGTGCTGTCGGCCAGCAACCTGCCTTTATTGAGCACCAACGCCCGGCTGCACAGGGTTGTGACTTCCTCCAGAACATGCGTCGAAATAAGTACGACCTTGTTCCGGGCCAGTTCCTTGATCTGCTCCCGCACCCGGTGTTTCTGGTTGGGGTCGAGCCCGTCAGTAGGTTCATCAAGAATCAATACTGCTGGGTCGTGCAGGATGGCCTGGGCGAGCCCCACGCGGCGTTGAAACCCCTTGGACAGCTGTTCGATCACTTGTCCGCGCACCTCCAGTAGCTCGAACTGTTCCAGCATGGCCATCACGCGCTGCTTCTTTTCACGCCCCCTGTAGCCGCGCACATCAGCGATGAAACCCAGGAACCCCTGCACCGTCATCTCGCGGTAGCACGCATTGCCCTCGGGGACATAACCGAGCAGCCGCTGGACATCGCGTGTGTGACGGCGAATGTCCAGGCCGCGCACTTTTGCGGTACCTGACGTAGGCGAGACAAACCCGCTCAGCATCCTCAACGTGGTGGACTTACCCGCCCCGTTGGGCCCCAACAGCCCAAGTACCTCTCCCGTTTTTACGTGGAACGACAATTCATCCACAGCAACGGCACCGCAAAACCGCTTGGTCAATCTGGCTAGTTCGATCATGACTTCCACAACAGTTGAAGAGCTTGTTTCACTGAGGGTCGCAGCCCACCAATGACGATGCGGCGCACGATAACCGTACGCAAACACCTATAGAACAGCGCTTCCGCGGAATCCGAAGAGTCTTAAGCCCATGGAGATTTATCGTTTACCAAGTGCGGATTATCTGACAGGGTCAAAGAAGCAAGCTGCGTATTCTGCGATTCAGATGATTGGCCCCGATCATCATTGCGCAGTCAGGTGAACCGATGCTTTGCAGAACGATAGAAGTACCAGATGCCCAGGGTGAGTTGCACAACGGCGCACTGCTTTGCGGTTTTCTCGCGACTCAGAACGACCAGATGTTTTTACTCTACAGCTTGAATGAAAAGGTGAATGACGACTTGGTCCGGGTGTACCTGAGCGCCATCGAGAAGAATGCTGACAGCGTCAAAATGTGCAGCGCGACCGCCGATGACTTCAAGTGCGCCACTCAAACGCTGAAGAGCATTCTGCGAGATGCCAACTCGCCTGACGGCCAACAGACCGATGATTCGTATTGCATCATCGACCTCGGTAATGCCGAGTTTTCCTGCACCCCAACGCCCACCCATCACAGCTTGAAAATCAGCGAGGCCTGGCTGTTGAAGTTGCTGGAGTTCAACGCCGCAGGCTTGGCAAACGAAGATGCCCGTACTGCTGCCGTCCCTGCAGCTGCCGTTGCGACGCAGACAGCACCCGCGCCGGTCAAGGCGGAACTCAATCTGAGCCTGCAAGGCACGGAATATGGTTTGGCCGCCCCCACGGCAAGCCCTTACCAAAAGCCTCACCTCGAAGCAATGCAGTCGCTGCTCAACCAACTTTTCCCAACGTCCGGGCCCAGCGGTGCCTCGGCCGACAGGGCAGTGCCTTCGCTCCCATTGGCACCTTTGCCAGAGGCCGCTTCCGAGGCCAGGCGAGGTGAGTTGCCAACAATGCCCGACGAGCACAATGTCCCCGTGCGCACAGATCAGAATCTCAAGACGCTGTTGGCCAACGTCCAGGCGCACACCGCGACGCTGTTTGGAAGATACGCCCATCTTGAACAGCAGCAGCGTCAACAAGAGCAAAGGGAACACGAGCTTTCACTGCGTGAAGCGTCGGTCACTCAGCGCGAGCAGGAGTTGATGGAAGGGATCACCGCGTTGCTCACGGCTGAAGAACAATTGAACAGCCTGATCAACGCCTAGTGGGCGGGCAGCACGAGGCTGCCCGGTGTGCCCCATCAGTTTCTGGGTTGAATGCCTTGCGCCAGCAGCGCTGCCTCGACGCGCTCGATGAAGCGGGCGATGGCCGTGGTCACGACGCTTTGCTCAGCGTCGTGAACCGTGGTTTCAAGTGCCTTGCTCGACGCGATCAGGGACCTGGCCCTGGTCACTGCCAGCGCGCTGCGAATCCGGTGAAGCAAGTGCGCGATGGCGACAGGATCATAGCTCTGTGTCGCCCGTTGCAGGTCATTCAGGTCCTGGCGAATGACCTGCGCGAACAACGTGCGCATCTGGTCGGGTATCTGCAACTGATCCACTTCAGGAGCCGCCTCTGGATCCTGAACGGAAGGATGCTCGGCCAGCGCCTTCAGGCAGAGATACAGCCCCTCGATCGAAACGGGCTTGCTCAACCAATTGTTCATCCCCACCCGAATGCAGTGCTCACCCTCCTCACGCAAGGCATTGGCCGTCACCCCGATGATGGGCAGTTGAAGGTCGCGCTTGCGCACTTCTTCAGCCAGGGCATACCCGTCCATGACCGGCATGTTGACGTCGGTCATCAATACGTCGAACGGCTGCGCTTGCAGTTGCGCGATTGCCTCCCGTCCGTTGGATGAAAGGGTTACCGTGCAACCGATATTTTCCAGCTGTTCTCGCATGAGCGCCTGATTGACAGGGTTGTCTTCGGCCAGCAGCACTCGCAGCCCCAGATCACGATTCGCCGACGGACGCTCATGCGGGACAACCTCAGGTATCTCGCCGGTAATCACCATTGAGACGGCCTCGAGGATTGCCATGACGCTATGCTGATTGACCAGTATGTCTTTACCAATGCACTGGGGCATCACGCCAAAATCATACCGGGCGAACACCGTTGCCCCTGACCAATGAGGTTGCAGCACGCCTTGCGGCATTACCTCCAGCAAGGCATCGAGGGTTCCATTCTGCGGGTCATCCTGAATCGACGTGCGGGCGCCGTAATGCTCCAGCCAGGCGCACAACGAGTCGGTCAATTCGGGGAACGGGCTGCGCACTTCAACCAGCTTGCCGGCCAGGTGCTCGAAACCCGTGCGACTGTACTGCCCTTCAACCTCGTCGACCGCCACCGACATACTGAAGACGCTCCCTTGCCCTGGAGTGCTTTGAAGTGACAGCGTGGCCCCCATCAATTCACACAATTTCAAGCAGATGGACAACCCAAGGCCCGTCCCCTTGAGAGCATGACGCTGATGGTTCACCTGATAGAACGGTTCAAACAAACGATCCTGCTGAGCCTGCGAGATACCGGGGCCGGTGTCTTCGACTTGCCAAGTCAATTGCCAGCGACCGTCCGCACAGAGGACGCCGCGCAGATAGACCCCGATATGGCCGCTGTCGGTGAACTTGATCGCATTGTTCAACAGATTCGCCATGATCTGCCGCAGGTGAACAGCATCACCTTTCACCCGTGCAGGCAAGCCTGGATCGATACAGCAAAAGAGTGCGACACCTTTTTTGGCCGCCATATCGGAAAAGCTGCGCACCAGCCCTTCCAGCGTGGGCAATGGGGCAAATTCGGCGGACTCCAGCAGCAATTGCCCCGATTCGATCCTGGACATGTCCAGCACATCGCTGATGATGTTAAGCAGCAGATCGGACGAACTGTCGATGGTGTCCAGGTAGGCCCGCTGCCGTGGCGTCAGCTCCGTCATGCCGAGCAACTCGAGCGTCCCCAGAACACCGTACAGCGGGGTCCTGATTTCGTGACTGACGCTGGCAACGAAGCGACTTTTCTCGTCATTGGCAGCGTTCGCCGCCTGGCGGGCAAACACCAGCGTCGCGGAAGCCTCACGGTGCGAGGTGATGTCGGTGAACGTGCACAACAGCACTCGTTCGTCCTGGAAGTGGGTCGGCGCGTACCGCACATGCAGGGCGCGCTCTGCAATCATCAGGCACCCCTCCCCCATCTGCGGTACGCCAGCCTCGAACAATGGCCAGTGCTGAAGCAGTTCCGGAATGTTCGCAGCAGCCCCCAGCCATTGAGTGAACAACCCGTTGCAGGTCACCGTTTCACTGTCTTTGAGCACGCACAACGCCAGCGGCACGGTCTGCAACAACGAGTGATTGAAATCATGGTTGTGGCGCAGTTCGCTGTAATCGCTGCGTGCCGGCACCACAATTCTTCTGCGATACCAACTGGTGAGCCACCAGCCACCCAGCACGCAAGACAGCAGTAACCCCATCAGTCCCGACAGCTGCCATCTGGCATTCTCGATCAACTGCGCAAAACTCACGCGATAGAGCGCCTGCCAACTGAGCAGCGCACCGGAACTGCGTTTGATGACCAGGCCAGAAGGTGTCAGGTGGAAGCCATCTTCGTACGCCAGCATGTCCGAATCCGCGGTTCCGAGCAGCAGACTTCCGTCGGGTGCCATCAGGTCAATGGCGTCGAAGGTCAGCGAATCGAAAAATTGACGCTCGATGCGCATACCCGCTTCAGCGGGGTCAGACAGGTTGACAAGTGTCGCGACGATCATATTCCCGGTCGGCTGCGAGGCACTTTTTCCAGGCTTGTTAAAGGGCACCGAGACGTAGGCAACCAGCTGCTCGGTCCCTGGCTCGCTGGCTCGCTCGGTGGTGGCCCAATGGACAAAAAGATCACTGTTCCTGGAAGGGCGTTTATTGAAAGTCTGCTGTACCTGGCGCAGCGCGGTCCCGGCATCACGGAGCGCAACCAGCCCATTGTTCTGTTCGGCGTCGATGGCCGGTAGCGTAATGTCGATTCGCTGATCGGGGTCGAACACAAACATCTGTGGCGAGTGGGCGGAAGACTGGCGCCAGAAGTCACGGTAGACATTGGCCAGGCTCATGCCAACGGTTATCGCCTGATCGACACGCGCAGGTTCATCGTACTGTCGCTCCATGACCAGGCAAAAAGGGATGGCGGACTGCGAAGCTTGCACGGTGTAGATCACCGAACCATTGCTTTCCTGTCGTGCGACCGCCCGATCAACCCAGTCCTTGTGAGCTGCATAGTCGGGCGTAGCGCTGGCGCTTATGGCCCGAAGCAGGAACACTTCCTGATCGTAGGCACGCCCGACAAAATTCAGGAAGTGGTAGTTGGCCTTCACCAGTTCGCCACGAAAAACCTTGTAGGTCACCCAGTAACCGGTCGCCACAAAAAACACGCCAAGCAGCAGGGACAGGGTCAAGCCGAAGTGCATGCGCAAAGACACGTTGGCCAGTCGGCCCACAGTTGATCGGTTAAGAGGCATAAAGACCGTGACGTGTTTATTGAGGAAAGTATCAGGGCAACTTGAGTGTCATGGCCGCCTTTGGTGATGAGCGAAAATCATAGCATGTAGGACTAGTCCTACATTGCAGATGGATCCTACTGATTATGCAGTACCGGCGGACCATGCATTCTAGGCGTCATTGAATGACTTGCGAGGCGAACATGCCAAGTGTATCCCTGAGTACTGCCAAGGACGCCTTGCTTCACTGCGTCTCCCCCGGCAACCCAATGAGCATCGTCCATCGCACGCCAGCCGGCTCCGATGTGCAGGTGTCCGAACGCCGGGTCCGTCTAGCGCTGTCCAACAAGGAGTTTGTGCCCTTCTATCAGCCTAAGGTCTGCATCGATACCCATGAGCTGGTCGGCGTAGAGGTACTGGCGCGCTGGAAACATCCGACGCTAGGGCTGACTTCACCTGCCCAGTTTCTGCCGGTAATAGAAAGCCTGGGCTTGCTGGACGAGCTATTTAGCCAGCTGCTGGACCAGGCCTTGCGACAACGCCTCAGGTTGCTTGCCCTGGATGTGGAGATTGACCTGGCCCTGAACGTCCATCCTGTTCAGTTGCAAAACCCCGAATTTGCCCAGGAGGTTCAGAAAGCCCTCAACCGCCGTGGATGCCCTGCCCGCGCCATCACCCTCGAGCTGCTTGAAACAGGCTTGATCACCCCTGACGGGCAGAGCTTCAAGAATCTTCTGCAATTGCGCTTGATGGGTTGCGGTCTGTCGATGGACGATTTCGGCAGCGGTTTCTCTTCGTTGCAGCGCTTGTGTGAACTGCCCTTCAGTGAGATGAAACTGGATGCCTCCTTTCTACGACAGCTCAACAGCAACCCCAAGACCCGCACCATCATTGCCAGCACCATCAAGCTTGCCAAAGCCATGGAAATAAAACTGGTGGTTGAAGGCGTGGAAGATCTCGATCAGGTTCGCCAGCTCAAAGACATGGGCTGCAGCGTGGCGCAGGGTTTCTTCTTCGCCCGGCCCATGCCTGCCGAGCAGCTTGTCCGCTACTGCCAGACCGGCCAGTCATCGCCCACAGAGTTCGCGAACAACATGAACAAGTGACTCATGCCAGTCAGACGCAATATTTCTCGTGTGTTTTGCTTTTTTCTTGCCCTGTTTTCTTTAGAAGCAACCAGCAACGCTGCAGCCCACTCAACCGGCAGTCCGGGCTTGCTGCACTTGAACAGTCAATGGGTAGCAGAACCTTTGCGCCTCAATCTCACCGAGGCGGACTGGGCGTGGCTGCGTGAAAAAAAGAGCCTCTCGGTGGGCGTGGTCGGTACATCGGCCTTGCCATTCGAGGTGGTGTACAGCGACGGCAATTACGAAGGTATCAGTGCCGATGTCGTGGCCGTCATCAAGCAGCAGTTGAGCATCGACATCAAAGTCAAACCCTTCTACAGCCGCGAGGACGCCCTCGATGCCTTGAACAGGCACCAGGTTGACTTGATAAGCCGGGCCAGTGAGTACGCGAGTGTGGACGGAGCGACGAAGCTCAGCTTGCCCTACGCGCATAACGTGCCGACGCTCTATCGCCGTCAAAACGATGACCGCCCGCTTCCCGATGAGCTCCGAGGCTTGCGCGTCGCAATGGTCAGTGATTATTTGCCGGCAAAAATGCTGGCCAGCCGCTTTCCGCAAGCGCACATCATCAGTTACCCCAACGATATCCAGGCCATGGCTGCCGTGGCCTTTCAAGATGTCGACCTGTATCTGGGCGACTCATTGACTGCGCATTACTTGATAAACAACAGTTTCTTCAGCTATCTCAAGTTCAAGCGTTTCGTCAAAGTCGAGTCGCAGGGCTACGGCTTCGCCTTGCGTCCCGATGACACCCGCCTGATGCATATCCTCAACACCACGATGAACGCAATCGGCACGACTCGCCTTAACCAGATCGTCAAACGATGGACCGATGGCGGCAATATCATGCCGCAAGAGCACGTGCTGTTGACCACGCAGGAAAAGCACTGGCTGGCGCAACACCCCGTCGCACGCCTGATGATTAATGACGACATGGCCCCTTCGGCCTTTTTTGATGCCAAGGGGCATTTCAACGGTGTCATTTCCGACCTGTTCGAAGTCATTACCCAGCGCACCGGCCTGCGCTTTGAAGTCCAGCGCGTCTCTGGCTTTCAGGCGATTCAGGACGCTCTGCGCGAAGGCCAGACAGACCTGGCCATTTTAAGCCCCAGTCCTGCGCGCCAAGCGAAGTTTCAGTTCACCCACCCTTTCGCCAACAGCTCGTTCAGCCTGGTGACATCCACTCGTCAACACGGCCTGACCAGCCTCGCCACACTGTCCGGCAAGCGCCTGGCTATCACTCGCGGTCATGTCATGATGGACATCATTCGCCGCGATTACCCCGACATCACTCTGTTGACGCCGCCCAATAATCTCGACGCCATGCGCATGGTCGCCAGGGGCGAGGCGGATGCTGCATTGATGGCTTTGTCCATGGCCCGTTACTACACCGCTCGCCTGTACGAAAAGGAATTGAGGGTTTCCGGCATTCTGGACAACGAGATGGCCACCGCCAGTTTCGCCATGCGCCGTGGTGACCTCGAACTGCATGGCATCATGGACAAGGCATTGCTGAGCCTGTCACCCGATGAGTTGAATGCGATCTCGACCCGTTGGCGCGCGAACGCAGCCATGAGCGGACAAACCTGGCGCGATTATCGATATGTCATCATGGAAATCGTCACCCTGGCACTGCTGGTGCTGTTTGTTTCCGCCATCCGTATCTTTCAGCTTCGTCGTCAAATCCAGCGTCGACGCGCCGCCGAGAAAGCGCTCAACGACCAACTGGAGTTTTTACAGGCACTGAATCACGCCATGCCAATCCCGGTGTATGTGCGCGATGACCATGGGCGTTTGCTGTCGTGCAGCAGCAGTTACGAACAGGTCATGAACGTCAGCGAAGCGCAAGTGCTCGGCAAGACAGCCTTGCAGATGCCTACCGAACACTTTGAGGTCGCGCAGGCGCTGCACAGCAGCTACTTGCGGGCCATGGCCACCGGGCAATCCCTCAAGCAGCGCTACGAGGTGGTCATCGCGGGAAACCCACAGATCATCGATCACTGGATCCAGCCATTCCGTGACTCTTCCGGCAACATCAAGGGCGTCATCTGTGGCTGGCAAGATGTGACCGAGCATCATCAACTGGTCGACGACCTCAAGCGTGCCAAGGAACGGGCTGATGAAGCCAGCCGGGCGAAAACCCAGTTTCTGGCAACCATGAGCCATGAGATCCGCACGCCCATGAGCGCTGTCATCGGCACCCTTGAACTGGCATTGAAACGCGCCGATCAGGGTGTGCTGGATCGCTATCACATCGACCTGGCCTACACCTCGGCGAAAAACCTGCTGGAACTGCTGGGCAATACGCTGGATATCGTGCGTATCGAATCGGGTCATCTGAGTATCAACCTGCGCCGCTGCACCCTGAAGGAAATGGTCGAGCCGGTGGCGCGGGTATTCGATGGCCTGGCACGGCAGAATAACCTCGAGCTGTTGCTCGACATCGATGCCGGGGCCTCGCGGGAAGTGCTGATCGACCCCTTGAGGTTCAAACAGGTGCTGTCCAATCTGGTCAGCAATGCAATCAAGTTCACCCACCAGGGGCAGGTGGCGATCAGGGTCAGCACTTCGATGGAGGGGCCGCACCTGATGGGCGTGCACCTGCAGGTTGCCGACACCGGCATTGGCATCTCGGCTGAAGATCTGAGTTTGTTGTTCCGACCATTCGCGCAAGTTGCGCAATCAACCTTGAATGCAATGGGAGGTAGCGGGCTGGGGCTGGTGGTGTCGCGCTCACTGTGCGAAATGATGGGTGGACGGTTGGAGATGCAAAGTACCCTGGGCGGCGGCACCACGGTGGATATCACCCTCATGCTCAAAGTGCTGGACCCGGTTCCGTTGCGCCAGACCATTCCAGCTGCTCATCTGGAAAACGATGCCGTTCAAAGTGCACGAATCCTGATCGCTGACGACAACCGCCTCAACCGGCAGATACTGCGGGCGCAGCTAGAGTTCATCGGGCACACCGTGACAGAAGCCTGCAACGGTCTTGAAGCCCTTGAGCGCTGGCGTCAGCAAGACTTCGATTGTCTGATTGCTGACTATCATATGCCCGTGATGGATGGCGTCGACCTGACGTTGGCGATCCGTCGCCAAGAGCGGCTGCGCAACGCCAGACCGCTGCTGATCCTTGGCTTGACTGCAGATGCACAACGCGAAGAGATTGAACGGTGCATCAACGCCGGCATGCGTGATTGCCTGATCAAACCGGCTGGGCTTGATGTATTGCAGGATTACCTCGCCTCGCTGCTGGCAGAGCGTCGCGCAAATAGAACCGCCTCAGTGGCGTTCGATCAAGCCCCTATAGGCAGCTCGCTGCCTCTGATCGATATCGGGATGAATGATCCAGTCATCATGAAACAACTGACGGCAGAGATTTTCAGGAGCAACCAACAGGATCTGATCGAACTCAAAGGCCTGCTTGAAAGTCCGGACGAGGCCGCGCTCGCCTGGCTGCTGCATCGCATCAATGGCAGCGCGGCACTGATGCAAAATCATTATCTGGCGGGGCTTTGTAAAGAGCCGGAGGCAGGAGTGATGACGGGCCTGCTGGAGCGAGCAAGAATGGTCGAGCAAGAGCTGCAGCGGATTCAGAACAGCTTGAACCTGTGATCGGTGAGGGCCGTGGTGACGAGGATGCCCGGCCCATTCATGCTGCTGGCGTTCAATGACGGCGCATCCCACCGTCTGTGTGTGGCGGTGTTCGCCATGGCTGGGGCGGCGCCTGCAGATTCACGCAAAGGTGGCGGTCGTGCTACCGAGCCTTGGCATTCTTTCCCATCACTTCATTCTGAATAAACCAGTGATGTATCGCCGCCCAACTCTGGACGCCCGCACATAAAACACGGGGTTTCGGACAAGTAGGCTTTCAGTTTCACGCCCTATCATTC
Organism: Pseudomonas sp. GW823-FHT02C05; assembly: GCF_058797595.1. NCBI lineage: Bacteria > Pseudomonadati > Pseudomonadota > Gammaproteobacteria > Pseudomonadales > Pseudomonadaceae > Pseudomonas > Pseudomonas sp. GW823-FHT02C05. The sequence continues at coordinate 1,877,591 of NZ_JBXAJU010000001.1, forward strand.
GCAGGCGGTTGCGAACCGCGCACCTGAGCATTTCCACTGCAATGAAAGCCCTGATTGATGGGCAGGAATAGTCATGTCCGTTACTGGCCACCAACGCACCTCTAAAATCTTTCTGCTCTGTCTAACGTTGGCGTTGATGGTCGCTCTGATGAACAGCAGCGCACCTACACCTCTGTACCCTTTTTACCAGGAACACCTGCAACTGCACGCCGTTGACCTGACCTATATTTTTGGCGCCTATGGCGCGGGCGTGCTGCTGTCCCTGAGCACGGTGGCCAGCCTCGCCGGGCGCATGAACAACCTACGGTATGTGCTCATTCCAGCAGCCCTTCTAGTACTGCTCGGCGCAGGGCTTTTTGCTCACGGCCATTCACTCTGGCAATTGTGTAGCGCCCGACTGGTGTCCGGCATGGGCGCTGGCGCCATGACCTGCGGCGTCAATTGCGCACTGGTTCGCTTTGGCCCCAAGGACAATGGCAAGTTGGCCGCGCTCCTCGCGACCCTCGCGATGGTCACGGGGCTTGCGCTCGGTCCGGTCATCAGCGGTGCGGCACTGCAATGGGATCTGCGCCCCTTTGCATCGCCATTCTGGACGATCATGGTCCTTGTCGGCGTAGCAACATCAGGTTTGCTGCTGTTATGGCCCGGCAACCCACAGACACCCAGCAACGGTATCTGCGACGCTACGGCTACAAGCCTCGCGCAAGCTCTCAAGGGTATCGGTGTGCGCTTCCATGTCTATGCCTGGTCGGTGTTCTTCAGCTGGTCGTTTGCTGCCTGCCTCTTTGTCATGGGGCCTAGTGCGTCTGAACAATTGTTGGGGCTAAAGGATCGCGGTGCTTTTGGTTATGTCATTGCGATCTACCTGCTAATTGCCGGAGCAAGCCAGCTTATCTGCCATCGGCTTGAGGCCTCACAAGCGCTGATATCGGGGTTGCTGGCACAGTGCCTGGCGTTTCTGATACTGCTGATGGCACTGGATGCGCATTCGTTGGGCCTTTCTATCGCAGGCCTGTTGATCGGCGGATATGCCTATGGCGCCATCTTCGTGGGCAGTGCGCGGCTGATCAATCAACTGGCCCCCCCACATTGTCACGCCAGGCTGGTGTCATACTTTTACATGACCGTTTACCTGTTCAACGCCGTACCGATTCCGCTCGGACTCATGGTGGATGCGTTTGATATTTCCCGCGCGGTCACAGGCTCACTGTTCATTTTCCTGGTGACCGGCGCGCTGTTGCTCGGCGCCACGATAAGAACGTTTTCCTCAAGACATCACGTGCCTGCCTGATACAGGCGGTGTTTTCACTGAAGCCTGGCGGTAAGGGCGCTGATGAACATCGATGAACGATGTTCCGATGACGTCGGCCATGGCGTTTAGGGTGGGGTTCGTGAGTTCAATGTCTTACCACCTTGCGTCTGAAAGGCACCTCGAACCTGCGAACCACTGATCAAGGGCAGTGGTTTCAAGACCAGCTAGAAAGGCTCCGCCCCCGACAATAACGCCCCTGTCATTGCTGCCTCTCATGAGCCCACAAGGGAGACGGCGCCTCTGATTACCTTGTTCGACCACCTGCCTGGCGCACTCCCCCGCGCATCACTTGGGTGATCACGCCACAGGACGTCAGAGAGCTACTTCCCCCCTTGGCGGCGGACTGATCAGGCGCAAAAACGCGCGCAACCTCTTCCTTTAGAGCCAATAGCTTGGATTTTTAGAAGGCTAATTCTGAAACGAAAGGTGCATCGCTTTTGCGGCAGGCTAGAGTCTAAATCCGACAAGCACATTGATGTGCCTCTTGCACGGATGCACAGAGACTGGCGGCCTTCCCCTCCTCACGGACAGCCCGCCTCGAAACAGGGAGAGTTATGAACAAGCCAATCAAGAATATCGTCATCGTGGGCGGCGGCACTGCGGGCTGGATGGCTGCCTCTTACCTCGTCCGGGCGCTACAACAACAGGTCAACATCACGCTCATCGAGTCTGCGGCGATCCCCCGGATCGGCGTGGGCGAGGCGACCATCCCGAGTTTGCAGAAGGTGTTCTTCGACTTCCTCGGGATACCGGAGCGGGAGTGGATGCCCCAAGTGAACGGCGCCTTCAAGGCCGCGATCAAGTTCGTGAATTGGAGAAAGTCTCCCGACCCATCGCGCAACGATCACTTCTACCATTTGTTCGGCAGCGTGCCGAACTGCGACGGCGTGCCGCTGACCCACTACTGGCTGCGCAAGCGCGAACAGGGCTTCCAGCAGCCGATGGAGTACGCGTGCTACCCGCAGCCCGGGGCCCTCGACGGCAAGCTCGCACCCTGCCTGGCCGACGGCACCCGCCAGATGTCCCACGCCTGGCACTTCGACGCGCACCTGGTGGCCGATTTCCTGAAGCGCTGGGCCGTCGAGCGCGGGGTGAACCGCGTGGTGGACGAAGTCCTGGAGGTCAAGCTGAACGACCGCGGCTACATCTCCACCCTGTCAACCAAGGAAGGTCGGACGCTGGAGGCGGACCTGTTCATCGACTGTTCCGGCATGCGTGGGCTGCTGATCAATCAGGCCTTGAAGGAACCCTTCATCGACATGTCCGACTACCTGCTGTGCGACAGCGCGGTCGCCAGCGCCGTGCCCAACGACGACGCGCGCGAGGGGGTCGAGCCATACACCTCCTCGATCGCCATGAACTCGGGATGGACCTGGAAGATTCCGATGCTGGGCCGGTTCGGCAGCGGCTACGTCTTCTCGAGCAAGTTCACCTCGCGCGACCAGGCGACCGCCGACTTCCTCAAGCTCTGGGGCCTCTCGGACAATCAGGCGCTCAACCAGATCAAGTTCCGGGTCGGGCGCAACAAGCGGGCGTGGGTCAACAACTGCGTCTCGATCGGGCTGTCGTCGTGCTTTCTGGAGCCCCTGGAATCGACGGGAATCTACTTCATCTACGCGGCGCTTTACCAACTCGTGAAGCACTTCCCCGACACCTCGTTCGACCCGCGGTTGCGCGACGCATTCAACGCCGAGATCGTCTACATGTTCGACGACTGCCGAGACTTCGTCCAGGCGCACTATTTCACTACATCGCGCGAAGACACGCCGTTCTGGCTCGCGAACCGGCACGAACTGCGGCTCTCGGACGCCATCCAGGAGAAGGTTGAGCGCTACAAGGCCGGGCTGCCGCTGACCACCACCTCGTTCGACGATTCCACGTACTACGAGACCTTCGACTACGAATTCAAGAACTTCTGGTTGAACGGCAACTACTACTGCATCTTTGCCGGCCTGGGCATGCTGCCCGACCGGTCGCTGCCGCTCCTGCAGCACCAACCGGAGTCGATCCAGAAGGCCGAAGCGATGTTCGCCAGCATCCGGCGCGAAGCCGAGCGCCTGCGCACGAGCCTGCCGACGAACTACGACTACCTGCGGTCACTGCGTGACGGCGCGCAGGTGTCGCGCAACCAGCACGGGCCGACGCTCGCGGCTCAGGAACGCCAGTAGTGGAACGCACCTTGAACCGGGTATCCGCATTCGCGGCCACACACGCTGCCGTGGCGGCCTGCGATCCACTACAGGCGCGCGCGCTGGTTCTGCAGCTGCCGGCCCTGAACCGTGACAAGGACGTGCCCGGCATCGTCGGCCTGCTGCGCGAATTCCTCCCGGTGCGCGGCGTGCCCTCCAGCTGGGGCTTCGTCGAAGCCGCCGCCGCGATGCGGGACATCGGTTTCTTCCTGGGGTCGCTCAAGCGGCACGGACATGAGCCCGTGGACCTGGTGCCCGGGCTTGAACGGGTGCTGCTCGACCTGGCACGGGTGACCGACTTGCCGCCGCGCGAGACACTCCTGCATGTGACGGTCTGGAACCCGGCGGCGGCCGATGCGCAGCGGAGCTACACCGGGCTGCCCGACGAAGCGCACCTGCTCGAGAGCGTGCGCATCTCGATGGCGGCCCTCGAGGCGGCCATCGCGTTGACCGTCGAGCTGTCCGATGTATCCCTGCGCTCGCCCGCGTTCGCACAAGGGTGCGATGAGCTGGAAGCCTACCTGCAGAAAATGGTCGAATCGATCGTCTACGCGTATCGCTTCATCTCGCCCCAGGTCTTCTACGATGAGCTGCGCCCCTTCTACGAACCGATTCGAGTCGGGGGCCAGAGCTACCTCGGCCCCGGTGCCGTAGAAATGCCCCTCTTCGTGCTGGAGCACGTCCTGTGGGGATCGCAATCGGACGACCCAGCTTATCGAGAATTCAAAGAGACGTACCTGCCCTACGTGCTTCCCGCGTACAGGGCGGTCTACGCTCGGTTCGCCACAGAGCCGGCGCTCATCGACCGCGCGCTCGACGAGGCGCGAGCGGCGGGTACGCAGGGCGAGCACGTCCGGGCTGGGCTGACGGCCCTCGAGCGGGTCTTCAAGGTCCTGCTGCGCTTCCGGGCGCCTCACCTCAAATTGGCGGAGCGGGCATACGAAGCCGGGCGCAGCGGCCCCACAACCGGCAGCGGGGGCTACGCGCCCAGCATGCTCGGCGATCTACTCACGCTCACCTGTGCCGCGCGGTCCCGCATCCGCGCCGCGCTCGATGAATCCTGATGCGCGCGACCCAGTGTTATTTCACAAGGAGAGTTTGCCCCCATGACTCAGAAGAGCCCCGCGAACGGACACGATAGCAACCACTTCGACGTAATCATCCTCGGTTCGGGCATGTCCGGTACCCAGATGGGGGCCATCCTGGCCAAACAACAGTTTCGCGTGCTGATCATCGAGCAGTCATCGCACCCGCGGTTCACGATCGGCGAATCGTCGATCCCCGAAACGTCTCTCATGAACCGCATCATCGCTGATCGCTACGACATTCCGGAGCTCGGCCACATCACCTCGTTCTACTCGACGCAGCGTTACGTTTCGTCGAGCACGGGCATCAAGCGCAACTTCGGCTTCGTGTTCCACAAACCTGGCCAGGAGCACGACCCGAAGGAGTTCACCCAGTGCGTCATTCCCGAGCTGCCGTGGGGGCCGGAGAGCCATTATTACCGGCAGGACGTCGACGCCTATCTGTTGCAAGCGGCCATCAAATATGGCTGCACGGTCCGCCAGAAGACGAGCGTGACCGAATATCACGCGGACAAGGACGGCGTCGCGGTGACCACCGCCGAGGGCGAGCGGTTCACCGGCCGGTACATGATCGACTGCGGAGGACCCGGCGCGCCGCTGGCGACCAAGTTCGGGCTCCGCGAAGAGCCGTGTCGCTTCAAGACGCACTCGCGCAGCCTCTACACGCACATGCTCGGGGTCAAGCCGTTCGACGACATCTTCAAGGTCAAGGGGCAGCGCTGGCGCTGGCACGAAGGAACCCTGCACCACATGTTCACCGGCGGCTGGCTCTGGGTGATTCCGTTCAACAACCACCCGCGCTCGACCAATAACCTGGTGAGCGTCGGCCTGCAGCTCGACCCGCGTGTCTACCCGAAAACCGACATTCCCGCGCAGCAGGAATTCGACGAGTTCCTCGCGCGGTTCCCGAGCATCGGCGCTCAGTTCCGGGACGCCGTGCCAGTGCGCGACTGGGTCAAGACCGACCGCCTGCAGTTCTCGTCGAACGCCTGCGTCGGCGACCGCTACTGCCTGATGCTGCACGCGAACGGGTTCATCGACCCGCTCTTCTCCCGGGGGCTCGAGAACACCGCGGTGACCATCCACGCGCTCGCGGCGCGCCTCATCAAGGCGCTACGCGACGACGACTTCTCCCCCGAGCGCTTCGAGTACATCGAGCGCCTGCAGCAAAAGCTTTTGGACCACAACGACGACTTCGTCAGCTGCTGCTACACGGCGTTCTCGGACTTCCGCCTATGGGACGCGTTCCACCGGCTGTGGGCGGTCGGCACTATCCTCGGGCAGTTCCGGCTGGTGCAAGCCCACGCGAGGTTTCGCGCGTCGCGCGACGAGGGCGACCTCGATCACCTCGACAACGACCCGCCGTACCTCGGGTACCTGTGCGCGGACATGGAGCAGTACTACCAGTTGTTCAACGACGCCAAAGCCGAGGTCGAGGCCGTGAGCGCCGGGCACAAGTCGGCCGAGGAGGCCGCGTTGCGGATTCACGCCCTCATCGACGAACGAGACTTCGCCAAGCCGATGTTCGGCTTCGGGTACTGCATCACCGGGGACAAGCCGCAGCTCAACAACTCGAAGTACAGCCTGATACCGGCGATGAAGCTGATGTACTGGACGCAAACCCGCGCGCCGGCAGAGGTGAAGAAGTACTTCGACTACAACCCGATGTTCGCGCTGCTCAAGGCGTACATCACCACCCGCATCGGCTTGGCTCTGAAGAAGTAGTCGGCCAAGGACGGCACACACGCGATGAACAACATTCAATTGGATCAAGCGAACGTCAAGAAGCATCCCCCGGGGGCGTACGACGCGACCACACGCGTGGCCGCGAGCTGGTACGTCGCGATGCGCTCGAACGGCCTCAGGGACAAGCCGAAGGAGTTGACGCTTTTTGGCCGTCCGTACGTGGCGTGGCGCGCAGCGACGGGGCAGGCCGTGGTGATGGACCGCCACTGCTCGCACCTGGGCGCGAACCTGGCTGACGGGCGGATCAAGGACGGGTGCATCCAGTGCCCGTTTCACCACTGGCGCTACGACGAGCAAGGCAAGTGCGTTCACATCCCCGGCCACAGCGAGGTGGTGCGCCAGCTGGAGCCGGTGCCACGCGCAGCGCGCCAGCCGACGCTGGTCACCACCGAGCGATACGGCTACGTGTGGGTCTGGTACGGCTCCCCGCAGCCGCTGCACCCGCTGCCCGAAATCGCCGCGGCCGACGTCGACAACGGCGACTTCATGCACCTGCACTTCGCGTTCGAGACGACAACGGCGGTCTTGCGGATCGTCGAGAACTTCTACGACGCACAGCACGCAACCCCGGTGCACGCGCTCCCGATCTCGGCCTTCGAACTCAAGCTCTTCGACGACTGGAGCCGGTGGCCGGAGGTTGAGTCGCTGGCCCGTGCGGGCGCGTGGTTCGGTGCCGGGATCGACTTCAGCGTGAACCGCTACTTCGGCCCCCTTGGCATGCTGTCGCGCGCGCTCGGCCTGAACATGTCGCAGATGAACCTGCACTTCGATGGCTATCCCGGCGGGTGCGTCATGACCGTTGCCCTGGACGCCGACGTCAAATACAAACTGCTCCAGTGTGTGACACCGGTGAGCGACGGCAAGAACATCATGCACATGCTCATCTCGATCAAGAAGGTGGGCGGCGTCCTGCGCCGTGCGACCGACTTCGTGCTGTTCGGGCTGCAGACCAGACAGGCAGCGGGGTACGACGTCAAAATCTGGAACGGGATGAAGCCCGACGGCGGCGGCGCGTACAGCAAGTACGACAAGCTCGTGCTCAAGTACCGTGCGTTCTACCGCGGCTGGGTCGACCGTGTCGCGAGTGAGCAGTAATGCGTGAGGCCGAGCCGGTAGCGGTCGCGTCGCGCTGCCCGGCGCTTGCGAACCTTTCGAGCTGCGTCACGGAGATCACGGCGTACGGCGCGGCGGGCCCGCTTGGGCTCGCGGCCACCCGCTTGGTGTCGGTGTCGCTCTTTGCGAGGTATTGATGACCATCTGGCTGTTGCAACTCGTGCTGGTGATCGCGCTCTGCAACCTCTGCGGCCGCCTTGCCGAACGGCTCGGCCAGTGCGCGGTGGTCGGCGAGATCGCGGCCGGCCTGCTGTTGGGGCCTTCGCTGTTCGGCGTGATCGCACCGAGTTTCTACGACCTGTTGTTCGGCCCACGTACGCTGTCAGCCATGGCGCAAGTCGGCGAAGTCGGCCTGATACTGCTGATGTTTCAGATCGGTCTGCATATGGAGTTGAGCGAGACGCTGCGCGGCAAGCGCTGGCGCATACCTGTCGCGATCGCGGCGGGCGGGCTCATAGCGCCGGCCGCGATCGGCATGATCGTCGCCATCGTCTCGAAAGATACGCTCGCCAGCGACGTGCCGGCGCTGCCCTACATACTCTTTTGCGGTGTCGCACTTGCGGTATCAGCGGTGCCGGTGATGGCGCGCATCATCGACGACCTGGCGCTCGGCGCCATGGTCGGCGCACGGCACGCAATGTCTGCCGCGATGCTGACGGATGCGCTCGGCTGGATGCTGCTGGCAACGATTGCCTCGCTATCGAGCGGGCCTGGCTGGGCATTTGCGCACATGCTCGTCAGCCTGCTCGTGTACCTGGTGCTATGCGCGCTCCTGGTGCGCTTCGTGGTGCGACCGGTGCTTGCGCGGCTCGCCTCGACTGCGCATGCGACGCGCGACCGCTTGGCCGTGTTGCTCTGCTTTGTAATAGCCTCGGCACTCGCGACGTCGCTGATCGGATTCCATAGTGCATTTGGCGCACTTGCGGCGGCGCTGTTCGTGCGGCGCGTGCCCGGCGTCGCGAAGGAGTGGCGCGATAACGTCGAAGGTTTCGTCAAGCTTGTACTGATGCCGGTGTTCTTCGCGTGTGCGGGGCTGCATGCGTCGGTCGGCACGATAGACGACGCGGCATCATGGATGTGGTGCGGGGTATTCCTCGTGGGCGGATTCATCGGCAAGTTCGGCGGCAGCTATCTGGGCGCGCGTGGCACTGGGCTGGCGCCACACGATGCGATGCTGGCGAGCTCGTTGATGAATACGCGCGGGTTGATGGAGCTAATCGTCCTGTCAATCGGCCTGCAGATGCAGATTCTTCCGCCAAAGGTCTACACGATCCTCGTGGTGTTCGCGCTGGTGACGACGGCGCTGACCGCACCGCTGGTTCGATTCACGCTGCGCATGCAAACACGCGCAATGAGCCAACAGGCCGCCTGAGCCAGCTTGAGGGGAGAGCTCACCATGAATGCTGCCACCGAAACCAAAGTTCACGATTTGCTCGATGCCGAGGGCCGCGATGTCCGCGATGCCCGTGAACTGCGCAACGTGCTGGGGCAGTTTGCTACCGGTGTGACCGTGATCACCACCCGCACCGCAGACGGCCGCAACGTCGGTGTGACGGCCAACTCGTTCTCCTCACTGTCGCTGTCACCGGCGCTGGTGCTCTGGAGCCTGGCACGCACGGCACCGAGCCTGAAGGTCTTTTGCTCGGCGAGCCACTTCGCCATCAACGTACTGGGCGCGCACCAGCTCCACCTGTCGGAGCAGTTCGCACGGGCAGCAGCCGACAAGTTCGCCGGTGTAGCTCATTCCTATGGCAAGGCGGGAGCCCCGGTGCTGGACGATGTGGTGGCAGTGCTGGTGTGCCGCAACGTCACCCAGTACGAGGGCGGTGACCACCTGATCTTCATTGGCGAGATCGAACAATACCGCTACAGCGGTGCAGAACCGCTGGTCTTCCATGCAGGCCAGTACCGGGGGCTAGGGAGCAATAGAGCAGAAAGCGTCCTCAAGCACGAATAGCCCGGCTCATGTGATCTTTTGCCGGGAAGGGTCACTGATCCAGGTGTCCCTTGATGTGGCAGCAGCTCGACCTCAGTGGCTCAAGGGCAAGTGCCTCACCCAGGGCCCAGCGCGACCCGCTGGCCAGGCTGCGAGCAGCACTGCCTAGGGCAGAGGGTAGCTGCCCGGCAACAGAATGCTGTGATCCAGGTGCTGCACATCGGTGTACCCGCACAGCGCCAGGGTCAGGTCCATTTCTCTGGCGATGATCTCCAGGGCCTTGGCCACTCCAGCCTCGCCCATCGCCCCCAGGCCATACAGGTGCGCGCGCCCGAGCATGACCCCCTGGGCGCCCAGCGCCAGGGACTTGATCACGTCCTGCCCGCTGCGGATACCGCTGTCGAGCCAGACTTCGATCCGCTCGCCAACCGCCTCGACGATCGCCGGCAGCATGCTGATGCTGGAGGGCGCACCGTCCAGTTGACGTCCGCCATGGTTGCTGACGACCAGGCCATCGGCGCCGCTGTCTGCCGCCAGGCGGGCATCCTCGGTATCCAGAATGCCCTTGAGGATCAACTTGCCGCCCCAGCGTTCCTTGATCCATTGAATGTCGTCCCAGCTCAGGCGCGGGTCGAACTGCTGGTAAGTCCAGTCGGCCAGTTGGCGCATGTCATCCACGCCTTTGACATGCCCCATGATGTTGCCGAAGTGATGACGACGGGTGCTCAACATCCCTTTGATCCAGCGCGGCTTGCCAAGGATGTTCAACAGGCTGGAGGGGGTCAGCCGGGGTGGAGTGCTCAGGCCGTTTTTCAGGTCCTTGTGGCGCTGGCCGCTCAACTGCAGATCAAGGGTCAGCACCAGGGCATCACAGCCGGCGGCCTTGGCCCGGTCGATCAGGCTGGCGACAAACCCGCGGTCACGCATGACGTAGAGCTGGAACCAGAAAGGTGCGGCGGTGGCTTCGGCGATGTCCTCCAGGGAGCAAATGCTCACCGTCGACAAGGTGTAGCGAACGCCGGCAGCGGCGGCGGCACGGGCGGCAAGGATCTCGCCGTCGGCGTGGATCATCCCCGCCAGGCCAGTGGGCGCAATGGCGAGCGGCATGGCCATGTCGATGCCCATTCGCCGAGCGCTGAGCGAACGATGCTCGATGTTGCGCGCGACTCGCTGGCGCAGCTTGATCGTGCTGAAGTCGGCCTGGTTGGCCTGGTAGGTGCTCTCGGTCCAGGAGCCGCCATCGACATAGTCATGGAACATTCGCGGCACCCGCCGCCGGGCCATTGCACGCAGGTCTTCGATACAGGTGATGATGGGCATGGGCCCGCTCCCGATTGAGGTTCAGCGCGAGCTTAACGGCCCGCCCAGCGCATCACCGGGAAAAGATTTCGCGCTGATCGGGCTTCACTTTCCTACCGCGAATGCTTCAAGCGTGCCTGCGCCTCCAGCACGGTTTCATGACAGATCCGAGTCAACCAAGTGCTGAAGGCTTCTGCTGCTGGCGATGCCTGCCGTACCCGCAACTGATAGTGAAATGAAGGCTCGCTGCGTACCTCGCCAATCGCCACCAACTGCCCATCGGCCAGCCACGCTTGTGCCAGTGAGGGCCGCGCCAGGACCACGCCCTGCGCGTTGGCCGCTGCCTCAAGCATCATGCCCAGGTCCAGCAGGGCCGGGCCCTGGCGCGGCTCGACGAGTTCCAGTCCGGCTTGCAGGAACCAGGGCCGCCAGGGCTCCAGGGGGGAACGCAACAACGGCAGGCGGGCGAAATCGCGCACCGGGTCCAGGCCGGGGAAATGCGCCAGCAAGGCCGGTGCGGCCATGGGCTGCAGTTGTTCGTCGAGCAGCCGCTGACAAGGCGCGACCTGGGCGCTGTCGCCACTGACCAGCACGTCGCAAGCCCCGCCATCGACACTGCCCATGGGCGCACTCAGCTGGATCTGCAGTTCGACTTCCGAGTAGGCCAGGCTGTGTTCCTGCAGACGCGGGATAAGGACCTGCCGGGCGAAGGTCGGCGGGCAACTGACCGTCAGGTGCTGCTTGCGCTGCACCGGGCGCTGATGCCCGGGGATTGCCAGCAACTGCGCGAGGATCGGGTTGACCTGCTCCAGGTAGACCTGCCCCTGCACGGTCAGCACCAGAGTGCCGCCCTGGCGCTCGAACAACGATAGCCCCAGCAGTTGCTCCAGGCCCGCTACACGCTTGCGCAAGGCACTGCCGGTGAGCGCCAGGGCATCGGCCGCGCGCTCGAAACTTCGCAATTGCGCGGCCGCCTGAAAGGCCAGCAGAGCATCCAGGGAAGGCAGGCGATAATCCGTGAAGTTGTTCATGTCCGGGCTCCTGGGCGCACTGCGACGATGGTCCGGGCACGGTGCCCGGTACAGGGTTGCGCCAGTCTGTGGATATTACCCAGCCTACTGGCACCGGGGCGATACCTGCGCAACACCGTGAGAAAAACCCTCCCGTCAAGCGCGCCTTTTATTCCTCATGAGCTGCAGCCGTGCTCGCTAGGATGGTCCTCGCGATCTTTAAAACAACAACAAGAAGGAAGACCAGCCATGCTTAGATCTGCCCTCATTACCCTGACCCTGGCGCTCTCCTGCAGCACCGTCCAGGCCGATACGCTGACCGTGGTTTCCGTCGGTGGGCTGAACAAGCAAGCACAGCAGCAGGCGTTCTATACCCCCTTCGAGCAGCAGCACTCGATCAGCGTTCGGGCCGGCGAGTACAACGGCGAAGTCGGCATGATCAAGGCCATGGTCGAGACCGGAAGTGTCGGCTGGGATGTGGTCGAAGTGGATCAGGCCGACATACAGCGCGGCTGCGACGAGGGGTTGTTCGAACGGCTGCCGGCCATGCCTGGCGTGACCCAAAGCGACTTTATCGACGGCGCCCTGAGTGAATGTGGCGTGGGCATCTTCATCTGGTCCACTGCCCTGGTCTACAACCCCAAGGCGGTGTCCAAGCCCCCGACCGGCTGGGCCGACCTTTGGGATCTGAAGACCTTTCCCGGCAAGCGGGCCCTGCATAAAGGCGCCAAGCTGACCCTGGAGATCGCCCTGATGGCCGACGGCGTGCCCCGCGATCAGGTGTACGAGGTGCTGCGTGAAGCCGATGGCGTGGACCGTGCATTTCGCAAGCTGGACCAGATCAAGCCACAGATCCAGTGGTGGGAATCAGGGGCTCAGCCCTTGCAGTGGCTGGCAGCCGGGGATGTCGCCATGACCTCGGTCTACACCGCCCGCGCCATCAGTGCGCAACAGGCTGGCTATGACTTCCCGCTGGTGTGGCAAGGCAACCTCTACGACATGGACAGCTGGGGCATCGTCAAGGGCAGCCCGAATGTGCCGGCGGCGTTGAAGTTCATTGCTTTTGCCAGCTTGCCGGCGCAGCAGAAACAGTTCGCCGAAATCATGCACAACGGCCCGACCCACAAGCAAGCGCTGGCACTTGTCGCGCCCGAGACCCAGCGCAACTTCCCCACCGCCCAGCAGAATATGGCCCAGGCCCTGAAGGTCGACAGCGAATTCTGGATAGACCATGGGCCTGAACTGCAAGAGCGCTTCAACGCCTGGGCCGCGCGCTAGGCTCGCGATCCAGGCGGCGCTCGCCACCGGCAATAGTTTAGTCCTGGACGATCCAAGGATCAGGACTACCAGGTGTTCAGACCAGCCCCCCCATGCCATGTTGGCAGGTGGAGCCAGAACACTGGACCCCGATCCAGCCTGAGCTCTGGTTGTGCGGCTTCGCGACAGTCGCCTCGTTGTTCTGACCAACGCAGTCAGAACGACCCCGGTGTACCGGAATGTCCCGAAGACATCCTTGTAGCGTAGGAGATAATAATAATGATCAAAACTCTGAAGTTCACCGCCCTGGCCACAGGCGTGATGACCACCTCCCTTGGGCTTGCTGCCGACCTCACCATTGTTTCCTTCGGTGGGGCCAACAAGGAGGCTCAAGTAAAGGCCTTCTATCAGCCATGGCAACGAAGCGGCGGTGGCAAAATCATCGCAGGCGAATACAACGGCGAAATGGCCAAGGTCAAGACGATGGTCGACACCGGCAGCGTCTCCTGGGACGTCGTCGAAGTGGAGTCCGCCGAACTGGCCAGAGGGTGCGACGAGGGGATGTTCGAAACACTGGACCCCGTTCAACTCGGCCTCGACAGCAAGGAGTTCGTACCCGGCGCCATCCAGCCCTGCGGGATTGGTTTCCTGGTCTATTCAACCGTCCTGGCCTACAACGCCAACAAGCTGGCGCAGGCGCCCAGCGGCTGGAAGGATTTCTGGGACGTGGAGAAATTCCCCGGCAAACGAGGCCTGCGCAAACTGGCCAAGTCGACCCTGGAGTTCGCGTTGATTGCCGATGGTGTCGAGTCTCAGGAGCTCTATTCGGTCCTGGCCACCAAGGCAGGCCAGGACCGTGCGTTCGCCAAGCTGGATGAGATCAAGCCCCACGTTCAATGGTGGGAAGCCGGGGCCCAACCGCCCCAGTACCTGGCAGCCGGGGACGTAGTGATGACCTCGGTGTACAACGGCCGCCTCTCGGCTGAGCAGCGCAAAAAATACGGCCTGGACATTGTCTGGTCCGGTGGCCTCTACGAGTTCGACTCTTGGGCCATCCCGCGCGGAGCCTCACAGCAGGCCAAGGCCTACCAATTCATCAGCTTCTCCGTCTCGCCGGGGCAGCAAAAGCTGTTCTCCGAGCATATCGATTACGGCGCGGCCAACCTCGCCGCCATGGGTCTGCTCGACAAGGCGCGCATTGCCGAACTGCCTACTGCACCACAGAACCTCGCGCAACAGGTGCCGGTTGACGCGGCGTTCTGGGCCGACCACGGCGAGCAACTGGAACAGCGCTTCAACGCCTGGGCGGCACGCTGAAGTCGCCAGCCCGGCGTCGAACTGACGCCGGGCTGCACCTGGCACTCAAAGGCGTCCCGCAACGGCCGTCATCGCGACACGTGCCGGATCAAGGCTTGCTTTCTCCAAGGTGGCACCCGCCTAAAGAGTTCGTAAAGACTGCCTGCTCATTGCTCCCTTCGCTCGGCAAATACGCTTGAATAGTGCCTGGAGCCAAGCTGAAGAAAGCACCCTGTCATTCCCGGAGAAACCCATGAGCAAAGTCGCCCGCTATCTGCAGGTCGAAGACATCCTCCTGGCGGTCAATGTCACCAACAAGCAGCGCCTGTTCGAGCAGGTCGGCCAGCACTTGCAAGAGACCCGGCAACTGCCGGCGGAGTGGGTGGCCGCCAGCCTGTGGCGCCGGGAGCTGGCCGCCAGTACCGCCATCGGTGAAGGGGTGGCGGTGCCCCACGCGCGGCTCGCCGAGCTCGATCGCATTCATGCGCTGTACCTGCGGCCGCAGACCGCCATGGCCTTTGCCGCCCCGGACCAGCAGCCGGTCAGCGATATCCTGGTGCTGCTGGTGCCCGCTCCCGCCGATCAGCAGCACCTGGACCTGCTGGCCGACACCGCCCGGCTGTTTACCAACCCGCGGTTTCGCCAGGCGCTGCTGCGCTGCAATGCGGCAACCCAGGTCAAGCAGCTGTTTGATCACTGGTAGCCTGGCCGAGACAGCTGCCGCCGCAAGCGATGCCAATTGGCCGCTCCCTCCCGGCAGATGGGATAGCTCAAGCCCCACCGATCACCTTCCGGCACAAGATTTCATCTATTGGCGGTTAGCCGACTCATCCATTAACGTTCATTACACCTCGCGCAGCCCAGCGCTTGAGGGGGGTGCCTGCCCTGCCGTCGCGCCGCTCTCCATATTCCTGTTGATCTCACTCACTGATTGCTCAATTAGAGAGAATATGAACAAGCCACAGCTGCTGCCTGTAGCCACTGGCGGCCGGCGTCCTCACAGGGACGAAGGTACCGGTCGAAAATCCTCTGGGCACCTGTCTCTTCTGTTGCTTGCCCGCTCGTCTCTGAACCTGATCTGCATCGCAGCCCTCGCCAGCTGCGCCGTGGGGCCGGATTTCAGCCGCCCGGAACTGAGCCGGGACGCCGGCTACAGCGCCACGCCCCTGCCGCCCGGCACCGTCACGGCGGGGGTCGCCGCCGGTGGCGCGGCGCAGCGACTGGTGAACGGCATGGACATTCCCGGGCAGTGGTGGACGCTGTTCCGCTCGCCGCAACTCGATGCCCTGGTGCAGGAAGCGCTGCAGGCCAACCCGGATATCGACGCCGCCCAGGCCGCGCTGCGCCAGGCCAATGAACTGCTGTACGCCGAACAGGCGTCGCTGTTTCCCTCCCTCAGCGCCTCGGCCTCGAAAACCCGCGAGAAGGTGTCCGCCGCCAGCGCCCTGGGCTCCAGCGGCGGTGCGGCAGCGGCCGGGGGCTCTGCGGCGCAGATCTTCACGGTCAACTCGGCGTCCCTGAGTGTGTCCTACGCCCCCGACGTGTTTGGCGGCACCCGCCGGCAGATCGAGGCCAGCGGTGCCCAGGCCGACTATCAGCGCTACCAGCTGGAGGCGACCTACCTGACCCTCACCGCCAACCTGGTGAACACCGCCATCAGCCTGGCCTCGATCCGTGACCAGATCGCCGCCACCGAAACCGTGATTCGCCTGCAGAGCGACCAGCTCGACCTGCTGCAGGCCCAGCGTCGACTGGGTGCCATCGGCGACAGCGATCTGCTGACCCAGCAAGCGACCCTGGCCCAGACCCGCGCCACCCTGCCGCCCTTGCAGAAACAGCTGGCCCAGACCCGCAACCAGTTGCAGGCCTACCTGGGTCGCTTCCCCAGCCAGGACCGTGGCGAACACTTCCAGCTGGCCTCCCTGCACCTGCCCGAGGAACTGCCCCTGAGCCTGCCTTCGGCCATCGTCGAGCAGCGGCCCGACGTGCGTTCCGCCGAGGCCCAGTTGCATCAGGCCAGCGCCGATATCGGCGTGGCCATCGCCAACCAGTTGCCGCAGTTCAGCATTACCGGTTCCCTGGGCTCCACGGCGCTGGCGGGCACCAAACTGTTTTCCTCCGGCACCGGGGTCTGGAGCCTGGCCGGCTCCATCGCCCAGCCGCTGTTCGACGCCGGCGCCCTGGAGCATCGCAAGCGCGCCGCGGTGGCCGCCTATGAGCAGGCCGCAGCGCGCTATCGCGGCACGGTGATCACCGCCTTCCAGGACGTAGCCAATGCCCTGCGTGCCCTGCAGGCCGACGCCGAGGCCCTGCAACAGCAAGTGCTGGCCGAGACCGCCGCGCGCCAGAGCCTGGACCTGGCCCAGGCCCAGTACCGCCTGGGCGCGGTGGGCTACCTGAACCTGCTGACCGCGCAGCAGACCTACCAGAACGCGATTGTCAGCCGGGTGCGGGCCCAGGCCGCCCGCTACAGCGACACCACGGCGCTGTTCCAGGCCCTGGGGGGCGGCTGGTGGCAGCGCCAGGATGTCGATCCCGACAGCCTCGGCAGCCCCGATCGTTTCGGCTGGCCGTCGCTCAAGGAGATGTACCCGCCGCCCGCGGCCCAGCACCGCGAACAGGCTCAAGCCGGCCAGCCGGGCCGGCTCCAGGGGCCGGCAGCCGCCGCGCCGTCCACTCGACCTGCACCCTTGCCTTAAGTGAGATCCGCCATGGCCGATGTCCACTCCAGCCCCTCCCCTGCGCCCCCCGGCGCGGCCCCCCAGGCGCCGCGCAAGCGCCGGCTGCTGCGGCCGATGCTGATCATGCTCGGCGTGGTGCTGCTGATCGTCGCGGTGATCGGCGGGGTCAAG
The DNA here is from genome assembly GCF_058797595.1 of Pseudomonas sp. GW823-FHT02C05. Lineage (NCBI taxonomy): Bacteria > Pseudomonadati > Pseudomonadota > Gammaproteobacteria > Pseudomonadales > Pseudomonadaceae > Pseudomonas > Pseudomonas sp. GW823-FHT02C05. The sequence continues at coordinate 1,894,686 of NZ_JBXAJU010000001.1, forward strand.
TTCGCGCAGATCTCCAAGCTGATCGCCCAGGCCAAGGTGCCCCTGCCGCCCGCGGTGGTTACCGCCATCAAGGCCCAGTACGAAGAGTGGCAGCCCAGCGTCTCCGCGGTGGGCTCGATGAAGACCGTGCGCGGGGTGGACGTGACCACCGAGGTCGGCGGCATCGTGCGCAGCATCGGCTTCAAGCCCGGCCAGGAAGTGGCCGCCGGCGACCTGCTGGTGCAGTTGAATGCCGACTCCGACATCGCCCAGTTGCATTCCCTGGAAGCCACCGCGGCCCTGGCCGGCACGGTGCTCAAGCGCGACCGGGCGCAACTGAAGGTGAGCGCGGTGTCCCAGGCCCTGGTCGAGGCCGACGAAGCCGACCTCAAGGCCAAGCTGGCCGCTGCCGAACAGCAGCGCGCGCTGGTGGCGAAGAAGAGCATCCGCGCGCCCTTTGCCGGGCGCATCGGCATCACCGCGGTCAACCCCGGGCAATACCTCAACCCGGGGGACAAGATCGCCAACCTGCAGACCTTCGACCCGATCTACATCGACTTCAACGTGCCCCAGGCCCAGGTGCAGCAGGTGGCCCTGGGCCAGAGCGTCACGGTCAGCGCCGACGGCCTGCCCAAACAGACGTTCACCGGCCGGGTCAGCTCCATCGACACCCAGTTCGACCCCAACACCCGCAACGTCACGGTGGAAGCCACCATCGACAACCCCAAGCGCAGCCTGGTGCCCGGCATGTTCGCCCGGGCCGTGGTGGCCTCCGGCGGCACCCAGCGTTACCTGACCCTGCCCCAGACCGCGGTCACCTATAACCCCTACGGCACCACGGTGTTCATCGCCAGCCAGAAGAACAACGACCAGGGCGACGCAGTGCTCACCGCGCAGCAGACCTTCATCGAAACCGGCCCCAACCGTGGCGACCAGGTGGCGGTGCTGTCAGGGGTCAAGGAAGGCGACCTGGTGATCACCAGCGGCCAGATGAAACTCAAGAACGGCTCGCCGGTGAAAGTCGACAACAGCCACGCGCCGCGCAACGATCCTTCGCCGACGCCGCAAGAGCACTAGGGCCCGCCATGAACTTCACCGATACCTTTATCAAGCGTCCGGTCTGGGCCGTGGTGGTCTCGCTGTTCATCCTGATCCTGGGCCTGCGCTCGATCTTCGAGCTGCCGGTGAACCAGTGGCCGCGCACGGAAAACACCGTGGTCACCATCAGCACCTATTACTACGGGGCCGACGCCGCCACCGTGGCCGGTTTCATTACCCAGCCCCTGGAAGCCGCCATCGCCCAGGCCCAGGGCATCGACTATCTGTCGTCCACCAGCATCACCGGGCTCTCCACCATTACCGCGACCCTGCGCCTGAACTACGACTCCAGCAAGGCGCTGACCGAGATCAACACCCAGGTCAACTCGGTGAAGAACCAGTTGCCGGCCCAGTCCCAGGAACCGGTGCTGACGGTAGCGGTGGGCCAGACCACCGACGCCATGTACCTGGGGTTCTACAGCGACACCCTGGCCACCAACAACATCACCGACTACCTGGTGCGGGTGGTCAAGCCCAAGCTCGATTCCCTGGAAGGCGTGCAGACCGCAGAGATCCTCGGCGGCCGCCAGTTCGCCCTGCGGGCCTGGCTCGACCCGGACAAGCTGGCGGCCCACAACGTCACCGCCCAGGACGTGGCCACGGCCCTGGGCAACAACAACTACCTGTCCGCCGTGGGCTCCACCAAGGGGCAGATGATCACCGTGGACCTCACCGCCGGCACCGACCTGCACACGGTGGACGAATTCAAGCGCCTGGTGGTCAAGCACAACGGCGACGCCCTGGTGTACCTGGAGGACCTGGGCAACGTCACCCTGGGGGCGGAAAACTACGACAGCAGCGTGGCTTTCTCCGGCAAGCGCTCGGTGTTCATCGGCATCAAGGCAGCGCCCACCGCCAACATCCTCAACGTCGCCGACAACGTGCGCAAAGCCTTCCCCGAACTGCAATCGCAACTGCCGGCCGGGGTGCGCGGCGAGATCGTCTACGACTCCACGGCCTTCATCAACACCTCGATCTTCGAGGTGGTGAAGACCCTGGTGGAAGCCATGATCATCGTCTCGGTGGTGATCTACCTGTTCCTCGGCTCGTTCCGTGCGGTGATCGTGCCTCTGGTGGCGATCCCGCTGTCGCTGGTGGGCACCTTCTTCGTCATGTACCTGCTGGGTTATTCCATCAACCTGCTGACCCTGCTGGCCCTGGTGCTGGCCATCGGTCTTGTGGTGGACGACGCCATCATCGTGGTGGAAAACGTCGACCGGCATATCAAGGAGGAAGGCCGCGGCGTACTGGAGGCGGCGCTGCTGGCGGCCCGCGAGCTGGGCGGCCCGATCATCGCCATGACCGTGGTGCTGATCGCCGCCTACGTGCCCATCGGCCTGCGCAGCGGCCTGACCGGGGCGCTGTTCAAGGAGTTCTGTTTTTCCCTGGCCGGCGCAGTGACGGTGTCGGCGGTGATCGCCCTGACCCTGTCGCCAATGATGACCTCGCGGCTGTTCAAGAGCGGCCAGGAGGAAGGCCGGTTCGCCAAGCGCCTGGACCGCTACTTCGACTGGCTGCGGGGGCGCTACCACCGGGTGCTGGCGGCCGGGCTGGATAGCTGGCCGGTGCTGGTGACGTTCGGCTTCCTGCTGTTCGTGCTGGTGGCCGCCAGTGGCCTGACCGCCAAGAGCGAGCTGTCGCCCACCGAGGACCAGGGCCTGGTGTTCATGCAGATCAAGGGCGCGCCCACCGCCTCGCCGCAGCAGATGGAGTGGATTGCCGACCAGGCGTTCCAGATCGCCAACAAGGAGCCCGAGTACCTGCAGATGTTCCAGCTCACCGGCCTGCCCTCGCTGAACCAGGGCCTGGGCGGGGTGCTGCTCAAGTCCTGGGAGGATCGTGACCGCTCCCAGGCGCAGTTGATCCTCGACCTGCAACAGAAGTGGAACCAGGTGCCCGGCGCCACCATCGCCGCCTTCCCCCTGCCCTCGCTGCCCGGCGCCCAGGGCCTGCCGGTGCAGTTCGTGATCAGCACCACCGAGTCGCTGGCCAACCTCAACGAGGTGGCCCAGGCGGTACTGGCCGAGGCCACCAAGCAGCAGCTGTTCTGGTTTTCCGACCTGGACCTCAAGCTCGACAAGCCCCAGGCCAAGCTGGTGGTGGACCGGGAAAAGATCGCCGCCCTGGGCATGACCCAGGCCGACGTCGGCGCCGCGCTCTCGGCGGCCCTGGGGGGCAACTATGTGAACTACTTTTCCACCGCCGGGCGCTCCTACAAGGTGATCCCCCAGGTGCTGCAGGTGGACCGGCTGAACCCCGAACAGATCCTCGACTACTACATCCGTACCCCGTCGGGGGCGATGATTGCAGCGCGCACCGTGGCCCATATCGAAACCTCCACCGAGCCTGAGTCGGTCAACCACTTCCAGCAGCTCAACTCGGCGACCCTGTCCGGGGTCAGCGGCGTGTCCCAGGGCGAGTTGCTGGCCCGGCTCAAGGGCATTCTGGAACAGGTGGCGCCGTCCGGTTACTCCAGCGACTACGCCGGCGAATCACGGCAGTTCATCCAGGAATCGGGGGGGTTCGTCGGCCTGCTGCTGTTCTCGATCCTGATCGTCTACCTGGCCCTGGCGTTCCAGTTCGAGAGCTACCGCGACCCGGTGGTGATCCTGTTCTCGGTGCCGCCGGCGCTGTTCGGCGCCCTGGCCTTCATCACCATGGGGTTCGCCTCGATCAACGTCTATACCCAGGTCGGGCTGGTGACGCTGCTGGGGCTGATCACCAAGCACGGGATCCTCATCGTGCAGTTCGCCAACCAATTGCAGCGCGCCGGACACAATAAGCGCGAAGCCATCGAAGAAGCCGCCGCGGTGCGCCTGCGGCCGATCCTGATGACCACCGCGGCCATGGTCCTGGGGGTGGTGCCGCTGGTCTGGGCTTCCGGCGCCGGCGCGGCGGGCCGCCACGACATGGGCCTGGTGATCTTTGCCGGGCTGTCCATCGGCACCCTGCTGACCCTGTTCATGGTGCCGGCCATGTACCTGTTCATTGGCAGTACGCACTCTGCCGCAAGCATCGAGAACCCGGGGGCGCAGGCGGATGCCGGAGCTTCCGACAGCGCCTGAACCCCTGCTCGATCGAAACCACCGGGTATCAGGCCGGCACGCCCAGGATGATGTGGGACGCCTTGATCACCGCCGTGGCGCTGACGCCCGGGGCCAGGCCCAGTTCGGTCACCGCATCGCGGGTGACGATGGAATACACCTGGCTGCCGCCGCTGAGCTCCAGCACCACTTCGGCGTTGACCGCACCATCGGTGACGCTGATCACCTTGCCCTGCAGGCAGTTGCGAGCGGACAGGCGGATGCCCTCGGCATCGGTCATGAGCATCACCCAGGGTGCCTTGACCAGGGCCAGGGCCTCGGTGCCCGGGGCGATGCCCAGGCTACGCAGGCTTTGCAGGGTCACCACCGCCACCAGTTGCTCGCCGCCCTCCAGGGACAGCACCACCTCGGCGTTGACCGAACCCTCTTCCACCTGGCTGACCCGGCCTTTGAACACGTTGCGTGCACTGACTTTCATGTTGCATTCCTTTTATTGACTGCGGGGTTAGGATCGCCCGGCATGATCCGGGCGCACGTTGTGGAGAAACAACCATAGCGCCCGCCACTCAAAGCCGGATATTTCTCGCAGGCCCCGGGTCAATCCTGCTCTTGCAGGTGTTCGATAAAGGTCGTGCCGCTATAGCGCTCGCGAAACAGCCCCGCCTCCACCAGCATCGGTATCACCTGTTCCAGGAAAATGTGCATCGAACGGATCGAGCCCCCCGGCGCGGCGATAAAGCCGTCCATGGCGCCGGCCTCGGCCCATTCGACGATCTGTGCAAATGCATCTTCGGCGGTGCCTATCACTTGCCAGTGGGCCGCGGAAATCACTTCCGGGCGCAGCAGCAGTTCGTCCAGGCGCAGGGTTTCGCGCTCGATCAACCGCCGCAGCAGGTTGGTGTGGGTGCGGCTGCCGGGGTTGTGCACCGGGGCCGGCAGGTCGGCGGCGCTCACCGGGCGGTCCAGGGGCCAGTCGCTTAAATCGAGGCCGATCATCTGCTGGATCGAGGCGAACTTGCGCGCGTTGTCCGGGCGCCCGTGGGTTTGCATGAACAGCTCGCGGGCCTGTTCCCGGGTCGGCGCCAGGTACAGGCTCAGGCCCGGCAGCAGGCGGATGTCCTCGGGGCGGCGGCCGTGGCGCCGGGCCCGTTGCGAGAGGTCGCGACGCAGTTCCAGGGCCGCATCCTTGTCCGGGGTCGGGGCGAACACCAGGTCGGCCACCGAGGCGGCAAAGTCGCGACCGGTGTCTGAGGCGCCGGCCTGGACCAGGGGAATCCGTGCCTTGCCGAACGCCGGCAGGTTGAGCGGGCCGCGCACCCGGAAGTACTCGCCGGCATGGTCCACCGGGTGCACCTGGCTGCGGTCGGCGTAACGGCCGTTCTCCCGGTCCAGTAGCAGCGCCTGGTTGGGGTAGCTGGCCCACAGGTCGTGCACCAGGCGGGTGAACTCTGCCGCCCGGGCATAGCGCTCATCCGCGCCGGGCATGGCCTCCAGGCCGAAGTTCTCGTGGCCCTGCAAGGCGGTGACGATGTTCCAGCCGGCGCGGCCGTTGCTCACCCAATGCAGCGACTGCAACTGGCGCGCCACCACATAGGGCGGGAAGAAGGTGGTGGAAACGGTGGACACCAGGCCGATGCGGGACGTCTCCCGGGCGATGCACGCCAGCAGCACCGTGGGATCGAGGCTGGCGAAACCCGAGCCGCTTTCCAGGCCGTCCATGTTCAGGCAACTGACGTCGGGGCGGAACACGAAATCCAGGTGCGCGGCCTCGGAACGCTTGGCGATGTCCACGGCGAAGTCGGCGCTGTAGATGCCTTCGATATTGCTGTCGGGCTGGCGCCAGGCATCGCCACTGAGCCAGGTGGGGGCCAGGGACATGCCGATATGCAGGCGTTTGCGGTTACTCATCTGTTGCCAATCTCCTGTGTACGAGTGAACGCCGGCAGCGCCTCGGGGGGCGGCCGGCGACGGGTTCCCGGGGGCCTCAGAACGCCCCTTTGACGCCGATGCCCAGGGTCCGTGGCTGGGTCATGCTGGCCTCGATGCCGCCGATGCCGCGGTTCTGCTGCATGTAGGTGGGCGAGCGGTCGTCGAAGACGTTCTTGACGTAGCCATAGAGCTGCACCTGGTCGTTGAAGCGGTAGCTCATGCGCGCATCGGTCAGGGTGTAGGGCTTGATCGAATAGGCCGAGGTGTTGGCGGTATCCGAGTAGTAGCCGTCCAGGTAGCGCACCTGGGCATTGAGGTTCAGGCGCTCGGTGATGTCCCAGCTGGGGCCGACGCTCAGGGTGTAGCCCGGCGAGCGAGCAAACTCGTTGTGGGCGTAGTCGGCGTTGCTGGAAATCTTGTCGATGCGGGTGCGCAAGGTACCGGCGCTGGCCTTGAGCCGCAGGTTGTCCAGCAGGCGATAGTCCAGATCCAGCTCCAGGCCATAGGCGTGGGCCTTCTCGGCGTTGATGGTGTAGGACTGTGCCACCCCCGGGGAAATCACCACCGGGATGTTGTACTGGGCGTCCTTGAAATCCATGTAGAACAGGTTGGTGTTGATCAGCAGGCGGTCGTCGAGAAAGCTCGCGCGGCTGAACAGCTCATAGTTCCAGATCGACTCTTCCTTGAAATAGGCCCACTGCCGGGTCGTCAGGTTCAGCGACACACCGCCCGGGTTGTAGCCCCGGCTGACCAGGCCGCCCACGGTCCAGTGCGGGGTGGCGGCGTAGGCCAGGGAAACCTTGGGCAGCACGGTGGAGAAGGTCTTGTCGTAGTTCAGCGCGCCGGGAGCCAGCACCGAGTTGCCCGTGCGCTCGATGTGGTCCTGCTGGTAGCGCAGGCCGGTGCTCAGGGTCCACAGGTCGGTGAGCCGGTAGTTGAGCTCGCCGAAGATCCCCAGGTTGGTCTTGGTGTCGTCGAAGGCCGAACGGCCCCGCAGGTTGAGGGTTTCGTCGGTGCGGGTGCGGGCGTAGTAGATCCCGCCCATGCCACTGAGCAGGTCCTCTTTCTCACCGAAGGTCAGGCGCGACTCGTTGGAGGCGTTCTTCTGGTGGATGTCGGCATCGCCCTCGCCCGCCGCCCCGGTCACCCGGTGCACCGACGACAGCGAATACTGCGCCTGGTTGAACAGCTTGAGGCCATTACCCAGCTCATAGGAGACGTCGAGGATGCTGGTGTTGGTGTCCTGTTCCCAGGACGGCATGGTGGTGGAGCTGTGCTCCAGCTTGTGGAACGGCGCCGAGGCGGCTTCCTGGGTCGGGCGGTTGCTGTCGTTGTGGGCGAAGGTGAACTGGCTTTCCAGCCCTGGAATGTCGGTGGGCAACCACAGCAGCTTGGCCCGGGCATTGAGGTTGCGAAAATCCTGGTCGGTCTTGCCGCCCTGGAACTTCGGGTTGTCGTAGTCGATGAAGGTGTCGCGGGCCGAATAGTCCACTGCCAGGCGCCCGGCAAAGTCCTGGGCCAGGGGCCCGGACACCGCCACCGAACTGCGCCGCGAGTGGTAGCTGCCGATCTCCGCCTGGTAGGCCGCCTCGGGGGTGAAGGTCGGGTTCTTGGTGTTGACGATGATCGCCCCGGCAATCGCATTGGCGCCCTGGGAGGTGGTCTGCGGGCCGCGGAACACCTCGATGCTGTCCAGGTCCCAGACCGAGGTCGCGCCGAAGAACATCTCGTTGTAGTTCAGGTAGTGGCCGTCCAGGTTGATGGTGGCCCGCGGCACCGTACCGCCCCAGAACACGTTCTGCCCGTTGTTCGGGCCCTGGGTGTCCTGGCCGCGGATGATCGGCGCGCCCACCGAATCGGTGTAGATCACGTTGGGGCTGCCGTTGATGACCTCCGACACCGACGCATCGCCGGTCTTGTTCTGGTCGATATCGCGGTCGGTGATGATCGACACCGAGGAGGCGGTGTCCTTCAGCTCGCGGTCGAGTTTCTCACCGGTGACCACCAGCGATTCCAGGGCCAGGCTGCCTTTCCCTGGCTTGTCCGGCTGCCTGCTGTCCTCGGCCATCAGCGGCGGGCTCGCCAGCAGGGTGGACAAGGTGAGAACGCCAATACCGTGACTGAATGTGCGGTGCGTAAGGGCCATCAAAACTTCCTTCCAAATGAGAATGATCCTCTTTCACGATTAGGCTATCACGCTGCCATGATATTCCTCAATACGGAATACGTTCTGCAAATTGGAATGATCTACACTTTTGGCCCGGGCGCATTCCCCCGTCCCAGGCAGGCGGTGGAACCGGTATCATGGCCGCCGCTAGCGCCAGCGCCGCGCAGGCCGTAGCCTGCGTACCCCACGCGGCCAGACATTGGTGAGGAGACCCAGCCGTTGAACAGTTCGCAGCCCCCGTTGGACGAGACCCTGGATGCACCGCCGGAAAAACGTTCCGGGGTGATCCAGTCGGTGTCGATCGCCGCGCGTTTTCTCAACACCCTGGCCAATGCCGAGGGCGAGCTGGCCCTGGGGGAAGTGGCCCGGCGCACCGGCACGGGTGGCTCCACCGCCCACCGCTACCTGCAAAGCCTGGTCAAGGAAGGGCTGGCCAAGCAGGACCCGCTCAGTGGCCTGTACGACCTGGGCCCGGCGGCCCTGAGCATCGGCATTGGCGCGCTCAAGCGCATCGATGCGGTGGACATCGCCGCCCAGCGCATGAAAGCCCTGGCCCAGCGGCATGCCGCCAGCGGGGGCGTGGCGATCTGGACCGACCGCGGGCCGACTCTGGTGCGCTGGTACCGCAGCGCCTATTTCTCCATCAACCCCCTGGCCCTGGGGGACATCCTGCCCATCGACAACACCGCCTGCGGCCTGGTGTTCCAGGCCTTTCTGCCCAAGGCCGTGATCGACGCGGCGCGCAAGCAGCAGCCGGCGCATTTTCGCGGCACCCCGCCCAGTGCCGCGGTGCTCGACGAGGTACGACGCCGGCATTGGGCCGAACTCACCAGCCACCTGCTGTCCAACGTCACCGGGCAGGCCGCGCCGGTATTCGACGCCCAGCAGGAGATCGTCTGCGTGATGACCACGGTCACTGACCTGGGGCAATTGCAGGCCCCGCAAGACCGCGATGCGCTGTTCCATGAAGCGGCCCAGGTCAATCAGGCCACCGGTGGCCAGCGCGTGCCCCAGGAAGCGTTGCCGGCGCGCCCCTGAGCCGTGGCTTCAGGCCGGGTCGATTCGGCCCTTGGGCACCATCAACGGCGTGCCGCTGACCGGGTCGCGGATGATCACCGAGGCCAGGCCGAACACCTGCTCCACCAGGGCCTCGGTGAAGATCGCCGCCGGCGCGCCCTGGGCGACGATGGCGCCGTCGCGCAGGGCGATCAGGTGGCTGGCATAGCGGCAAGCCTGGTTCAACTCATGCAGCACCGCGACGATGGTCCGGCCCTGGCGGTTGAGCTCGGCCAAAAGCTCCAGCAGCTCGATCTGATGGACGATATCCAGGTAGGTGGTGGGCTCGTCCAGCAGCAGGATCGGCGTTTCCTGGGCCAGCACCATGGCGATCCACACCCGCTGGCGCTGGCCGCCGGACAACTCGTCCAGCAAGCGTTCGGCCAGCGCCTCGACCCGGGTCGCGGCCATCGCCCCGCGCACCGCCTGCTCATCCTCCTTCGACCACTGGCGCAGCAACGACTGGTGCGGATAGCGCCCGCGCGCCACCAGTTCGGCGACGCTGATGCCATCCGGCGCCATGGCGCTTTGCGGCAGCAGGCCCAGGCGCCGGGCCACTTCCCGGGCCGGCAGTTGGCGGATGTCCTTGCCATCGAGCACCACCCGCCCTTCAGCCGGTGCCAGTAGCCGGGACAACGCCGCCAGCAAGGTGGATTTGCCACAGGCGTTGGGCCCGACAATGACCGTGAACGAGCCGTCGGGAATGCTCAGGGACAGGCCCTGGGAAATGATTCGCGCGTCGTGGCGCAAGGTCACGGCATCGGCGTGCAAACGGTGAGTCATGGCGGGGTTTTCCTTGGGAGACAAGCGCTTGCAGTATTGCAATTGCGGAATGGATTCTACAATATGGAACGCATTGCATGAGAAGCATTATCATATGGTTCTGCTGTTCAGGCCCCTGCGCCCCACCCTTTACCGTCCGATGGATCGATGATGAACCCACGCCTTTGCGCCCGGCTGCTCAGTGCAGCGGTCCTGGCCCTGAGTTGCCAGCTGACCCTCGGGGCAAGCACCACCCCCACCCGTATCGTCTCCACCAGCCCCAGCGTCACCGGGATCCTGCTGGCCATGGATGCGCCGCTGGTGGCCAGCGCCGCCACCACCCCCAGCCGCCTCACCGATGAGCGCGGGTTCTTTTCCCAGTGGGCAGAAGTGGCCAGGCAGCGCGGCGTAGCGGTGCTGTACCGCAACCTGCAATTCGATATTGAAGCGGTGATCGCCGCTGACCCGGACCTGCTGGTGGTGTCCGCCACCGGCGCCGACAGCGTGGTCGCCCACCGCAGCGAGCTGCAGGCCCAGGGCCTGGAGACCCTGGTGGTGGACTACTCGAACCAGAGCTGGCAAGACATCGCCACCGCCCTGGGCCAGCGCACCGGCCTGGAGCAACAGGCCCGGGCGGCGATCCAGCGCTTCGACCAGTACACCGCGCAAACCGCCGCCCGCATCACCCCGCCCCCGGGGCCGGTGAGCGTGGTGGGCTACAACATTGCCGGCAGCTATTCCATCGGCCGCCTGAACAGCCCCCAGGCCCGGCTGCTCGGCGCTCTTGGCTTCAAGGTCGCGGAGCTGCCCGAGGCGCTGGCGGGCAAGGTCACCCGGGCGTCGGACTTCCAGTTCATCTCCCGGGAAAACCTGCCGGCGGCGATCACCGGTGACAGCGTGTTCCTGCTCAGCGCCACCGACGGCGACGTGCAGGCGTTCCTCGCCGACCCGGTGCTGGCCAACCTGCCAGCGGTGATCAACCGGCGGGTGTATGCCCTGGGCCCGAGTTCGTTTCGCATCGACTATTACTCGGGACGGCAGATGATCGATGCCGTCGCCGCGCACTTTCGCTAAGCCATGAACCTCGTTGCCCAGCCCCTGGCCCGACCGCTGTCGCGCCCTCACCACCGCACCTGGGGCCTGCTGGCCGGGCTGCTGCTGTTGCTGGTGCTGGCCCTGCTGAGCCTGGCCATCGGCTCCCGGGCGATCCCCCTGAGCGTGACCTGGCAGGCGTTGCAGGCACCCGACCTGCACAACGACCAGCACCTGATCCTGCGTGAACTGCGCCTGCCCCGGACCCTGATCGCCCTGCTGGCCGGCCTCGCCCTGGGGGTGGCCGGCGCGGTGATGCAGGCGGTGACTCGCAACCCGCTGGCCGAACCGGGCCTGTTGGGCATCAATGCCGGCGCCGCCGTGGCGGTGATCGGCGGCGTGGCGCTGCTGCACTTGACCAGCCTGGCCGAGTACCTGTGGCTGGCGTTCGGCGGCGCCGGGCTGGCGGGAGTGGTGGTGTTCCTGCTGGGGCAGGCCCATGAGACCGGGACCAACCCGGTGCGCCTGGTGCTGGCCGGCGCCGGACTGTCAGTGATGCTGACTTCACTGACCGGGATCATCGTGCTCAACAGCCCACCCGAGGTCTTCGATCACTTTCGCCACTGGGCCGCGGGCTCGCTGTCCGGCAGCGGCTTCGCCCTGCTGCAGGTTCCGGCCCTGGCCATCGCGCTGGGCCTGGCCCTGGCCCTGGGGATCGCCGCCCAGCTCAACGCCCTGGCCCTGGGCCAGGACCTGGGGCGCGCCCTGGGAGTGAACCTGCGCCTGACCTGGCTACTGGCCTGCCTGGCGGTGATGCTGCTGGCCGGTGCCGCCACCGCCGTGGCCGGGCCGATCGGTTTTGTCGGGCTGGTGGCGCCCCATCTGGCGCGGATGCTGGTGGGCACCGACTACCGCTGGATCCTGCCCTACTCGGCGCTGCTGGCCGCCGGCCTGCTGCTGGGGGCGGACGTGCTCGGCCGGGTGGTGGCAGCGCCGGAAGAAATCGCCGCCGGCATCATCACCCTGCTGCTGGGTGGGCCGTGCTTCATCGTACTGGTCAGGCGCTTTCGCCTGAGCCGCCTGTGAAGGGGCTCAAGGCCCTGCGCCTGGGCTCGCTCTCGCTGCGCTGGCAACCGCGCACGGCCCTGGTCTGCGCCGTGCTGCTGGTGGCGATGCTGCTGCTCTGGGCGCTGCTGCTGGGTACCGGCAGCCTGTCACTGGGCCCGGAACAGGTACTGGCCAACCTGCTGGGCCAGGGCCAGGACCCCACCGCCCAGCGGGTGCTGCAACGCGTGCGCCTGCCCCGGGCCCTGACCGCGACCCTGGTGGGCGCGGCACTGGGCATGGCCGGGGCGATCTTCCAGTCGATCTCGCGCAATGCCCTGGGCTCGCCGGACGTGATCGGCTTCACCACCGGCGCCGCCAGTGGCGCCATCGTGCAGATCATGCTGTTCGATGCCGGCCCCCTGGCCACGTCCCTGGCGGCAGTGGCGGCCGGCCTGGGCACCGCCCTGCTGGTGTTGCTGCTGGCGCGAAACGGCCACAGCAGCGGGGGTTATCGCCTGGTGCTGGTGGGCATCGGCGTGGGCGCCAGCCTGTCCGGCCTGAACAGCATCCTGCTGGTCAGCGGCAACCTCGACCAGGCGATGTTCGCCCAACTGTGGCTGGCCGGCTCGCTGAACACCCGCACCTGGTCCCATGTACTACCGGCGGCCCTGGGCCTGCTGCTGATCGCCCCGATCGCCCTGTACCACGCCCGGCGCATCAACCTGCTGGAAATGGGCGACGCCACCGCCAGCCAACTGGGGGTCGCGGTGGAGCGCACCCGATTGATCATGGTCCTGGCCGCCGTCGGCCTCACTGCCATCGCCACCGCCGCTGCCGGGCCCATCGCCTTTATCGCCCTGGCCGGCCCGCAACTGGCCCGGCGCCTGACCCGCAGCGCCGAAGTGCCGCTGGGGTCGGGCGCGCTGATGGGCGCGGTATTGCTCCTGGCCGCAGACCTGCTGAGCCAGCGCCTGGCGTTCCACGCCAACCTGCCCATCGGCCTGATGACCGGCCTGCTGGGAGGTTTCTACCTGTTGTGGTTGCTGGGCCGTAGCCGGCGGGTTTGAGGGGTCCACAATTGGGGCCGGAACACTACTGCGCCACCTTGCGAAACCTCAAGTGGCGCGCCACGCTGCTGGTCAGCACCGCGCCTTGCTCGGCAAAGCTGAGCACCCCCAGTTCCCCGGCGCTGAAACGCTCAGCGGTCAGGGGCTGCATCGGGTAGGTGTACAGGCCGATGCGTACATAAAGCTTGCCTTGCCGGGCATGGACCTTGAGCTGTCCGGGGCTGGTTTCTAGGGTATAGAGGCCGACGTAGGGGCGGATATCATCGGGCTTCCAGGGCGGGGCCAGGGCATAGGTCGAGGCCGGGTTGTTGAGCGCGATCCGCCCTCCCGAGGTCGCCGCGAGGTAGATCGGGGTGCCGTCGTTGTCCGCCACCAGCACCTCATCGCTCTGCCGGGTCAGCGGCAGGACGTCGGGGAAGGTTTCCAGGCTCCAACCCTTGCCGCTGCGCCGCAGCTGCAACTGATGGCCGCCATCGTCCAGGTAGGTGCCGGCCACCAGCGTTTTCAGCGAGGCCTTGGGCAGCGCCCGGATGCTCGGGGGTGGCGGCGGAATGTCCGCTTCCCCGGACGGCGCCGGCGAGCCCAGCAGGGTATCGAGCAACTGGCGGCCGCGCTCCGAGGCACGGCCGTCATCGCTGTTGCACAGCACCACCGTGGCCACATCGAGCTTGGGGTACCAGGCCACGTCGGTGTTGAAACCGGCCCAGCCGCCGCTGTGGGACAGCTCTTGCAGCCCGCGGTAGCTGCGGTTGGCAAGGCCCATGCCGTAATAGCCGGGATCACCGTCGTTCAGGGGCTCGGTCTGGCGCATGTTCTCCACCAGCGCCTTGCCCCCGACCCGCCCGGTGGACAGGTTGCGCAACCACCGCATCAGGTCCGCCACATTGCTGTGCACCTGGCCGTCGCCGGTCTGCTCCCAGCGCGCATCCACCGCCACCTGGGCCTTGCCCTGCCCGCCCGGTTCATAGCCCCGGGCCAGGTTCGGCAACTGCACCGGGTACTGATCGACGATGCTTGAGTGATCCATGCCCAGGGGCAAAAAGATGTTCGCCCGGGAGTAGTGTTTCAGCGACAGGCCGCTGGCTCGCTCGACGATGCTCGACAGCAGGACGTAGCCGCTGTTGCTGTAGCTGAATTCGCTGCCGGGCGGGAACATCAGGCTGTTCTGGCGCACCAGCAGGTCCAGGGCCTGTTGCTGGGTAAAGCGCTGGCTCAGGGGAATCCCCGCCAGTTCGGCCAGCAGCATGTAGTCCTGCAGCCCTGAGGTGTGGTGCAACAGGTGACGGATCCTGATGCCCTGGGCATAGGCCGGCAGCTCCGGCAGAAAGCGCCGCACCGGGTCCTCCAGGCTCAGGCGCCCCTGGGCTTGCAGTTGGAGGATGGCAAACCCGGTGAACTGCTTGGACACCGACGCCAGGTTGAACAGGGTATCGGCCTGGATCGCCGCTCCGGTGGTCAGGTCGGCGGCGCCATAGCCTGCGCTCCAGATCACTTTGCCGCCGCGCATCACCCCGGCGGCGCAGCCGGGCTGGTCGGCCGAAATATCCTCGAACACCTTGGAAAATGGCGCTGGTCCATCGGCACGAACCAGAGAGGCCGCCCCCAGGGTCGAGATCAGCACGGCGGTCAACAGTCTACGCATGGGGTTCTCCAGTCACGTCGGTCCTTGGCGCTCCGGCGGAGCAGGCGCCAGTATCCCCAGCAGCGGTGTTGGAATCTGTCGTGGGTCGGTGATTTTCTGTGAACAAAGGTGCAGGGATGTAATGAACGCCCGGGCCAGGAGGATTGCCCTGGAAAATCCCGTTATCATCGGCCGTCATCTCACTTCACCGGCGCCCATGGGCCCGGGCAAACCCTCACTGGCAGGATTCGCCATGCACCTTCTCTACCCCAGCGACCCCTTCGACCCGAAGCGCCCGGACGAGCAGTACCTCGACGAATACCAGGCGATTCTGGCCGCCGGCCTGAGCGCTTCGCTATTTTCCTTCGAGGATTTCGAGAGCGGCAATTTCCGGGCGCGGCCAGCCCTCGAAGGAGGCACCCCGGTGCTGTACCGCGGCTGGATGCTGACGCCCGAAGGCTACCGCGAACTGGTGGAGCATCTGCAACGCCTGGGCGCCGTTGCCTTCACCAGCGTTGCCGACTACCGGGACTGCCATCACTTGCCCCAGTGGTATCCGCGGCTGGCCCGCTTCACTTGCGAAACCCGGGTGCTGGCGGCCGACGCCAACTTCACCCAGGCCCTGGCGGACCTCCACTGGCCGGGGTATTTCATCAAGGACTACGTCAAATCGCTGAACACCGGCAGCGGTAGCCTGGTGCACTCCCCCGCGGATATCGCGCCACTGATCGAACGCATGCGCCAGTATCGCGGCCAGATCGAAGGTGGTGTCTGCGTCAGGCGTCGCGAGGACTACCTGGATGACACCGAGCGCCGCTACTTCGTCCTCAACGGCCAGGCTTACGGTGCTAGCGGTGAAGTACCGGCGCTGGTGCACGAATGCGCGGCACTGATCGACAGTCGGTTCTTCTCGGTGGATGTGGTGTTGCGGGCCGACGGCGTACTGCGCCTCGTGGAGGTGGGCGACGGCCAGGTGTCGGACCGCAAGGAATGGCCAGCCCGGCGCTTTGCCGCGATGCTCGCCGGCGCCCTGTAGAAAGCCGCTTAGCGCAGCAAGCGGCGCAGCCCCGCTTCGAAAGCGCCCTCCAGCGCCTGCGCGCCCTCCCCGGCCAGGGCCAGCGCCAGGGCGTGGCCGTGGCTGTAGTCCACCAGCAGGTCGAACAGCGCCGGGTCTGCATCGAAGGCCCGTACTTCCTCGCGCAAGCGCTGGCTGAAGGTGGCCAGGGAGCCGCCGAACAGCTGCGGGTCACCGAGGACGCACAGGGTCAGCGCCGGATGGCGGCGGACCCGGGCCATGTACTCCCCCAGCAGCGCCTGGATTCTTGCCTCGGGTGGCCACTGCGCTGCCGGCTCGGCCAGCGGCTCGGCGTGCACCCGCTCCACCAGCAGGCGCATCAGGTTGCGCTGGTCGCCCACGTGGTAGGCCACCGACATCGGGGTAATCCCCAGCTGCCGCGCCAGGGCCCGGCCACCGAACCCCTGGGGCCCCAGCTCCTCCAGCAGCTCCAGGCCCACGTCGAGGACCTGGTCCAGGCTCAGTTCACGCCCTGCGGCAGGGCGGCCGCTGCGCTTGGGCCGGTCAGTCATGGACGGCGCCCCGCTCCACCCGGTAGCGGGTGCTCACCAGCCCATCCGGATACCACCGGGAATCGACGCAGCGCAGGTGCAGGTCCCGGGGCAGTGCGCCGAACAGGGGGCGGCCCGTGCCCAGCAGCACCGGCACCCGGGTCAGGGTCATTTCATCGATCAGCCCGGCCTGGAGAAAGGCTTGAATCAGGGTGCCGCCATCGATGTAGGCGGTTCTCCAGCCCTCGGCCCGCAACTGCGCCACCAGCTCCACCGGTTGCAGCGCGCTGATGCGTACTTTGCCCTCCAGGCGCTGCGGCACGTCCTGCGTACGGAGGGTGCGGCTGAGCACCACCACCGGCTTGTCGAAAGGCCAGGGGGTGAAACCCAGCACGCTGTCGTAGGTAGCACGGCCCATGACAATTCCGTCCACCGACGCCATGAAGGCGCCGTAGCCATAGTCCTCACCGGACTCGCCACTGGGCAGCCAGTCGATGGCACCGTCGTTGCGGGCGATGAAACCATCGACCGAGGTGGCGATGAATACCTTGCCGAATGCCATGGGCGTTGCCTCCTGGGGGCCTAAACATACAGCGTATGATAAGCCACTACCGGGGCCACCTGGCAACCCTTGCCGACACCCTGGCGGTCAATCGCCCCCGGCATAGGCCGCCAGCCCCTGCACCAGCGCGGCGAAGGTCACCGCGCAGCGCGGGCTGTTGCGCAGGTCTTCATGCATCGCCACCCAGGCTTCCAGGCTCGGGGCGAACTGCTCCGCCAGGACCCGCACCAGGCGTGGATCAGCTTCGGCCAGGCGTACCTGGCAGGCACCAATGCCAAACCCCGCGCGCAATGCCGCCAACTGCGCCAGGTCACTGTCACTGCGCCAGGCGAAGGCGCCCCGGGCCAGCATCGGGTACTGCTGTTGCAGGCGGCGGATAAACGCGGTTTCACGGTCGAAGCCAATCAGGGCGTGCCCGGCCAACTGCTCCAGCGAGAGCGGCGTGCCCTGCTGCTGCAGATAGTCCCGGTGGGCATGCAGGCCCAGTTCGATGTCGGCGACCCGGCGCACCAGCAGCGCTTCCTGGGTCGGGCGGAACATCCGCACGGCAATATCGGCCTGGCGTTGCAGCAGGTCGTCGGCACGGTTGGACAGCACCAACTCCACCACCAACTGCGGATGCTGCTGGCGCAAGGTGGCGAGAATCGGCGGCAACACCTCCACCCCGATGATTTCGCTGGCCGAGATCCGCACACTGCCCTGCACCCCGGCGCCATGGCTGCTGGCCACCCGGCGCAAGGCCGCCTCCCCCGCCGCCAGCTGCAGCAGGTAGGGCTTGAGCTCCAGCGCCGCTTCGGTGGCGGCGAATCCGTCGAAGGAACGGGTGAACAGCTTCAGGCCCAGGGCCGCTTCCAACTGGTCGATATGCCGGCCCACCGTGGGCTGGGTCAAACCCATGGCACGGCCGGCGGCAGACAGGGAGCCACTGTCCAGCACTGCGAGAAAGGTGCGGTACCAGTCCCAGTGGGGGGGAGTATCCGTGGGGCTATGCATTTTTTTATAGAAACCATCGAAGTCTGGGCAATTTCCATTTAGCCGAGGAACTCGCACTCTGCAAGCTCTGTTCATCCACGAGGAACCCCGTCATGCCCCAAGTAGCCTTGTTCGGCGCCGTCGGCGCCATTGGCCAGAGCATTGCCCGGACCCTGCGCAGCCAGGGCCAGCCCTACCGCGTGGTGGGCCGCAGCCAGAGCAGCCTGCTAAAGGCCTATGGCGCCGACCCGTTGGCCGAGCCGGTCACCTGGGACCCCGACCAGCCCGCCTCGGTCGAGGCCGCAGCAGCCGGCATCGACACCTTGATCTATCTGGTAGGGGTGGACTATTGGCGCTTCGAACTGCACCCGCAACTGATGCGCCAGACCCTGGACGGCGCCATCGCCGCCGGGGTGCGCCGGATCCTGCTGATCGGCACCGTCTATCCCTACGGCATGGCTCGCAGCAACCCGGTGGCGGAGCAGCATCCGCGCCAGCCCAACAGCTTCAAGGGCCGCATGCGCAAGGCCCAGGAAGACCTGCTATGGAAGGCCCATGCCGACGGCAAGATCCAGGCCACGGTGCTGCGCCTGCCGGACTTCTACGGGCCCGGGGTCGATAAAAGCCTGCTGCACGGCGCGTTCCAGGCCGCGGTCCAGGGCGGCACGGCGAACCTGGTAGGCCCCCTGGACCGGCCCCATGAGTTTGTCTTCGTTCCCGACGTGGGGCCGGTGGTCTGTCGCTTGATCCAGCAGCCCGAGGCCTTCGGCAAGACCTGGCACCTGGGCGGCGCCGGGGTCACCAGCCAGCGCGAGCTGCTGGAACTGATCCGGCAGCACGGCGGTGCCCGCTTCAAGCAGCGGGTGATCGGCAAGCCCCTGCTGCGCCTGCTGGGGCTGTTCGACCCGCTGCTGCGCGAGATGGTGGAGATGCATTACCTGATCAGCTCGCCACTGATCCTCGACGACTCGGCCCTGCAAGCTCTGATCGGGCCGATCGCCAAGACGTCCTATACCGAAGGGGTGTGCCAGACGCTCGCGGCGAGCGCCGGTGCCCCTCAGAACGTGAAGCGGTAACCGAGGTTGGCGGCCCAGGGCCGGTCGATGTTCGAGCCTTCGCTGGTCTCGACCTCGGCATACACCTGATGCTGGCGGCTCAGCTCACCGGTCACGCCAACCCCGGCATACCAGCCACCGCCGTTGCCATCGGGACGGCTGGCAATGCCGTTGGTGCGGACCTTGTTCTGCGCCGACAGATCCTCGACCCAGCCAGCCTTGAGGTAGGGCTGCAAGCGTGTGCCATCTTCCAGCTGCAGGTTGCGCCCGGCCCGGGCACCGGTGCGGATCTGGGTCGACAGCCCATCGCCGGGCTGCACCTGCAGGCCGTTGTCCAGGCGGTAGTTGTCGGAGCGGGCATAGAGCATGGAAACCTGCGCCTGGGGCTCGACGAACCAGCGGTTGCCCAGATCGATCTGCTTGCCGGCTTCCACCGACAGGCCCGCGCCCTTGCTGCGTGAATGCCCGGAGACCTTGGCGCCGTCGGTGCCCCATACATCCAGGCGGGTGGACCAGCGGTTCAGGGTCAGCAAGGTGTCGGTGTACCAGCCCGAGTCATCCAGGTAGGTGGCATAGCCGCCCAGGTGGTAGCTGTCGAGCTTGCCGCTGCCCTCGCCCTTGAAGTTGCGATCGGTCTGGCTGTAGCCGGCCAGCGCGCCAAGCACCAGGGTGCCACCGGCGGTGTCGAGCCGGGTGTCCATGCCCAGTTGCGTGCCCTGTACCTGTTGGGAAAACGTCCGGCCAACGCCGTTGTCCAGGGATTGCTGCTGACCGAAACCACGGATCCACACACCCTGGCGATCGGCCCCCTGGCGCAGGTCGCCGAGGCGCTGTACCAGGGTCGCCCGCTCGGCATCCCAGGTGGCCCGCAAGGTGGCGATGGCGCTGCTGTTGACCGCCGCGCTGGCGCCGGTGGAAAGGTTGTCCGGCCCCGGCGCCGGCTGGGTACGGCCGACGTTCACCAGGTTCCAGTTGCCCTGGGCATCGGCCGCAAGACCGTAGCGATAGGTCCCGGCATCCACCACGCCACCGCGGTTGGCCAGGCTGAACGAACCCGGGCCGCCGGCGCTTTGCACCAGGGTCAGGCTCTGGCCCTCGGCCCCCGGTTCGCTGCCGGAATTGCGCACCAGGATGTCGTTGTTGCCGGTGACCTGGCCGCCGACGATCAACCGGTCACCCTGCTGCAGGCCCAGGTCGGTGTTCATGATGTAGTGGCCGTCGCCCTCGAGGTCGCCACTGACCTGCAACTGCTTGAAGGCCCCTGCCAGGCCGGGGTCGGCGAACTCCACCACGCCATTGTTGGCCAGGCGGGTGAGCTGGGAGTCGCCGCGCAGGGTCCAGACGCTGCTGTCGTCCAGGCTCAGTTGGGTATCACGGCTGCCGCCCTTGATCGCCCCGTCCAGGCTGGAGTGGTCGGCCAGGGTCAGTTGCAGGCTGCCGCCGTCCACCAGCACATCGCCAAACAGGTTCGAGCGCACGGCGTCCAGTTGCACCGCACCGGCCAGCACCCCGCTGGCGCGGTCGGTGATCCACAGCGCGGTACCCTGCTCGCCACCGCTGCGGCCCACCAGGCTACTGTCGGTAAAGCGCGTGGTCAGGCCACCGCCGTTGACCAGGATGCCGGCGCCGTCTTCAGTCTGGATATGGCTGGACGTGACTTCCACATCGTTCACCACCCCGGCGCCGGTGGCGTAACTGACGATGCCATGGGCATTGCTGCCGTTGGTGACCACGGTCGAGCCCTGGAAGCGGGTCGTGGCGTTGTTGCTGATGGCCAGGCCGTGAGCCTGCTCGCCGGCGGTCTGCACGTCGCTGTCCTGCAGCTCCACGCTGGCACCGCGGCCCGAGGCGAACAGGCCATAGCCCAGGTCGCCGTGGGTGACGATGCTGCTGTTGCTCAGGCTGATGCTCGCCCCCGCCATGCGGGCCAGCGCCCCCACGGCGCCCCGGCCGCTGGTTTCGATCAACACGCGGCTGACGTTGAACACCGCACCGGGGCTGTTTGTGGTGTCCGGCGAGGCGTACAGGGCATGGGAGCTGTCGCCAAGAGTGGTGATGAAACCGCCGTCCATGGTGAACACGCCGGCACGGTTGTCGATGGCCACCGCACCCTGGCCACGGGTTTGCAGAATGCTGTCCTTGACGTCCACCCGGGTGTTGCTGCCCGGCATCCAGATCGCCACGCCATAGTCGCCCAGGGTGGTGACCTGCACGCTGTCCAGATCGGCGCTGGCCTGGTTGGCGTTGACGTTGATGCCGATGCCGTTCTGCGAGGTGATCCGGCTGTGGCTGATCACCCCCGTGCCGCCCGGTTTCTGGTACAGGCTGCTCAAGGTGATGCCGTCGCCCTTGGCATTGATGCTGCCGTTGCGAAAGGTCAGGGCGGCGCTGGTCACACCGATGCCACGGCCATTCTCGGCGGTGATGTCGACGCCGTCGGCGCTGAGGGAGGAGCCGACCCCTTCCACGGCCACCGCGCCAATGAAGCCGCTGGACTGGATGCTGACGCGCTGCAGCTCGATGGCCGCACCATCGGCGACGCGGACCGCATTGACCGAGCCGGTCGAAGTGGCGGTCAGGGTCAGGTCCGAGGCCAGGATGCTGGAGCCCTTGCCGGAGGCGGACAAGACATCGGCCTGGTTGCCCGAGGTGGTGATGGAGCCACCGGCCACCTGCACCTGGCCACCAGCGCTGGCCACCACGCCGCGGCTCTGGTTGCCGCTGGTGGTGATCTGCACATCGTTCAGGGTCAACTGGCTGCCGGCGCCGGTGGCCTGGGCCCCGGTGGCGAAATCCGAGCCGCCGGTGCTGATGGTCACGCCGCTCAGTTCGGCCTTGCCGCCGGCGTCCACCTGCACGCCCACCACCGCGCTGTTGGGGCTGTCCGCCGTGGCCCGGATATCGTAGCCCTGGCCCTGCAACTGGTTCTGAGCGCCGCTGACCCGCACCGCCGGCCCACGGCCGGTGTAATCGACAGACGCCTCATCCAGGGTCAGGGATTCACCTTCGGGCGAGGACAAATCGATTTTTTCATAATCAGCAGCGGTTGCAGACTGAGTAACAAGCGTCATCAACGACAGCGCGGAGCTAACGGCGAGGCTTATCGTTTTCTTAACCAGAACCATAACTTTCAAACCTTTGCGTTAGAGCACAAGAGGGTCGAAAGCCTGAAGTCAATAGGTGAACTAAAAAATGAGAATCTTCTTAAAGCCCCTGGCATTAAGAATATTCTGAAGAGGGATATAGATAGTTCTCCTTACTATGGGCCGATGCATACACAAGCCCACTTCCCAGCGTTTACCAGCCACTTCTCCGGGGCCTATATCCCGGTGGTCCTGCTGCGCCTTTTCATGTACAGCCTGCTGTCCTGCATCCTGATCATTGCCGGTTTCGTGGTCCACTGGTCACTTAATGAAACCCTCTCCAACTACCGCCGGCAAATGAACGCAGCGGCATTTAACGCACAACAATTCTTCAATCAACGGGAAAGCCTGTTGAAGGCCATTTCTTCTTCGGCCGTGCGCACTAGCGATGAGCGCCTTAGTTCAACGGCGCGCAACTTTCTGGCAAGTAACGAGCAACTGCGGGTACTGCCCTTCGGCAGTACTCCCTCCCGGCGCTGGGCCCTGGTGCTGACTGCCCGCGACCTGGTGGAAGTGGACAGTACCCACAGCCAGCTGCTGTACCTGGTGCCGGAACAGGGCCTGGTCAGCACTCTCTACGAGCCAGCGGCCACCGGCACCGGCCAGCCCCCCAGCAAGGCCGTGGACGCACCCTGGCTGCGCCAGCTCGACCAGCGTGCGGTACAGGACCTGCTGGCCCGACACCCCGAGGCCCGGACCCTGTGGTACTGGGCCGGCATCGATGGCAACAAGCAGGTGTACCTGTTGCGCCCGGTGGACGAGCATCACGCCAGCGAGGGCTGGCTGGGCCTGGAGCTCACCGAGATCGACCTGGCCCTGGACCCCCTGGGCCTGCACCAGGGCAAATACCTGCTGTATGACGCCGACGGCGCACTGGTGCTGCACAGCGCCAACTGGCAAGTGCCCGGCAGCCTGTCGCGCCTGCAGGCCGACGAGGACTCCTTCGGCCTGCACCGCCTGGGCGGGCTGCCCGACTACATCGTGCTCAATAAATCCGTGGGCAACGCCGGCTGGCGCCTGGTGTACTACGCACCGGTCAGCCAACTGCTGCGCGACAGCCGTGGCCCGCTGTACACCACCCTGCTGGTGACCCTGCTTCTGTTCGCGGTGATCTTTCTCGGCGCGCGCTACATCCGCCTGCGCCTGGTGGAACCCGCAGTGCGCCACTACAGCGCCCTGGCAGACAGCGTGTCCCTCAACCGGCGCTTCATCGAGGTGGCGCCGGTGGGCCTGTGCCTGATGCGGCGCGACAACGGCCGGCTGATCCTGTGCAATGAATCCGGGCGCCGCTGGCTGGCCTCGGTGCCCGGCCTGCGCGAGCGCATCCTCGACGAGCCGCCTGCCCGGGTGCATGCCATCGAACATGCCCTGGACGACGGCACCTTCATTCAGCTGACCTGTGCCCCCACCGGCTACAACGGCGTGGCGGCGGTGCTGTGCTGCATCAGCGACGTGACCGACTTCAAGGTGGCCGAACAGTCGCTGCTGCAGGCCAAGCTGCTGTCGGACCAGGCCAACCACGAGAAGACCCTGTTCCTCAGCACCCTGAGCCACGAGATCCGCACGCCCATGTACGGCATCCTCGGCTCTCTGGAAATGCTCCGCACCACCGCCCTCAGCGCCCAGCAGGGCGACTACCTGGAAGCCACCCAGCAAGCATCCTCGGCGCTGATGCGAACCATCAACGACACCCTCGACATG
Organism: Pseudomonas sp. GW823-FHT02C05; assembly: GCF_058797595.1. Taxonomy (NCBI): domain Bacteria; kingdom Pseudomonadati; phylum Pseudomonadota; class Gammaproteobacteria; order Pseudomonadales; family Pseudomonadaceae; genus Pseudomonas; species Pseudomonas sp. GW823-FHT02C05. Next base: position 1,918,487 of record NZ_JBXAJU010000001.1, read on the forward strand.
TCACTGATCGAGTCCGGCCGCCTGAGCCTCACCAGCGCCCCCTTCTCCCCGGTGCGGCTGGTGGAAGAAGTGGCCTTCAGTTACTCGGCCCGGGCCCGCAGCAAGGGCCTGCGCCTGTACGTGACCCTGGACCCGAATGTCGCCGAGCGAGTGGTGGGCGACGGCGAACGCATTCGCCAGATCCTCAACAACCTGGTGAGCAACGCCATCAAGTTCACCGAGTCCGGCCATGTGGTGCTGCGCCTGCATGCCGAGGCGGGCCCGAGCCAGGCGCCCCGCCTGCGCTTTCAGGTGGTGGACAGCGGCCCGGGGATCGCCCCGGAGTTCCAGGCCAACCTGTTCGAACCCTATTACCGGGTGCCCAGCTGGCTGGGCCAGAAGGCGCCGGGCACCGGCCTGGGCCTGGCCATCTGCCAACGGCTGGCGACGATGATGCAGGGTCAGTTGAGCGCCATCAGCGAACCGGGCCTGGGCTCCAGCTTCAGCTTCAGCCTGGCCCTGGAACCCTGCACCGCCGCCCCGGCGCCGGACCTGCCGCGCCTGGGGGTGACCCCGGTGTATGTGCGCGGGGATATCCAGGAAGTGAATCTCAACCTCTGCCACTGGTTGCGCCGCTGGGGCGCCCTGGCCATTCCCTACGTGGCCGAACGCGACCCGCCGACCCGCAAGGCGGTGCTGGTGGAAGCCTTTCTCGGCCCTTCGCGGCCAGTGGCCTGGAGCGGCCCGCGGGTGCTCATGCACGCCCCCGGCATGGGCCCGCCGCAGCGCCAGGCCGGCGACAGCTGGGTGGCCCGCACCTTTAGCCTCGACAGCCTGCGCAACGCCGTGGCCCAGGCCCAGTCCGGCATCGTTGCCGAACGGTGCTTCGCCTCCCCCGAAGCCCTGGCCCCGAGCCTGGACCTCAAGCTGCTGGCGGTGGACGACAGCCCCCTGTCGCTGCAGGTGATCTTTCAGCAGGGCCGCTACCTGGGCAACCGGATGGTGGCCTGCGCCAGCGCCGTCGATGCCTTGAAACGCACCGACCTGCTGTCCTTCGACGGCGTGCTGACCGACTTGCAGATGGAACACATGGACGGTCTGTCGTTTGCCCGCACCCTGCGCGAGCGGGGGTATTGCGGCCCCATCATCGGTATCACCGGTGAGCTCTCCCCGGCGCTGCGCAGCCACTGCGAGTCGGCCGGAATCCGTCATTTGCTGATCAAGCCGGTACCCCTGGACGCCTTGAGCGAGGTACTGCAATCCATCAAGAGGAAAGTCATTTGAGCATGCTCAAGCCCCTGCGAGTCCTGGTGCTGGACGACCATCCGATCCACTGCCTGCAGGCCCGGCACCTGTTGCAGGCGGCCGGGTTCGGCCGGGTGGACAGCGCCCTCGATGCGCGCCAGGCCCTGGCCATGCTGCACCGGCAGGTCTACGACCTGGTGCTGGTGGACCTGCACATGCCGGAAATGGATGGAGTGCAGTTCATCCATGCCCTGACCGGTGTCGACCAGGTGCCGATCCTGGCCATCGTCTCGTCCTGCTCGCGGCGGTTGATGAACAGCGTCAGCCTGATGGCCAAGGAGAAGGGCCTGGCGGTACTCGGCACCTTCCCCAAGCCTCTGGAAGCGATCCACGTCGAGCAGATCAGCGCCATCATCGGCAACAGCCAGGACCCGGTGCTGGCAGCCCGGCCCGAGCACGAGGCAGTGTTCGACCGCCAGGTCCTGGAGCGGGCCATCGAACGCCGCGAGCTCAAGGCCCGGTTCCAGCCCCGGCGCTCGCTGAGCACTGGCCGGATCGTCGGCGCCGAGGCCCTGGTGCGCTGGAACAGTCCGTCCTTCGGGCTGCTGATGCCGGACTCGTTCCTTGCCTCCATCAGCCGCTGCCAGCTGGACCATGCGCTGTTGCTGCTGATGCTCGACGACGCCCTCCAGGCGCAGCAGCACTGGCAACGCCTGGGCCACCGCCTCAGCGTATCGGTGAACCTGCCCACCGGACTGCTGGACGACCCCGGCCTGCCCGACCAGTTGCAGCAGATCACCCTCGCCTCGGGGCTGGCCACCAGCGATATCTGCTTCGAGCTGCTGGAAACCGAGCGGCCACTGTCCCCCGGGCAGTATCATATGGGCGCCAGCCGCCTGCGCCTCAAAGGCTTCGGCCTGGCACAGGACGACTTCGGCATGGGCTACAGTTCCATGTACAGCCTGATCTCCACGCCCTTTACCGAGATGAAGATCGACCGCCACTTCGTGCATGGCGCCGCAGCCGACGATGCCCGCGCCGCAGCCCTGGTGGCGGCGGTGCAACTGGGCCGGCAACTGGGCCTGGAAGTGGTGGCCGAGGGCGTGGAATCGGCCCGTGACCTGGAATTTCTGCGCCAGATTGGCTGCGACAGTGCCCAGGGGTATCTTATTTCCGCCGCATTGGAGCTGGACGCCTTCACACAACTGCTGGGATGCACTGTTACTCCACCCTTTTCGTCACCTACCCGGCCCGCCTCCTCTCTCCCATGCCAGACATCCCGCTACGCCGCATCGCGAAAAACTTCCGACGATTGAATCTCGTGCTGTTCCTCATTCTGCCGTTGCTGCTGGTCATGGGCGGCGCGCTGTTCTGGGGCGGCCAGCGGATCATCCGCCAGGAACAGGAACGGATTGCCGTGGACTTCCAACTGCTGACCCGCTACATGAGCGAGCAGCAAGCCCTGCTCCAGCGGCTGGCCGGCGAGAAGCGCCTGCAATACAAGGACGCGGACCAGGATCCGGCGCAGCTCTTCCACCTCATGGAGCAACAGGAGGCGGTGGGCGCGACCCTGTTCCAGGGTAACCCCTCCTCGGTGGAAACCCCCTTCACCCTGGTCTGCCAGGACCTGGCCCAATGCCCCCACCAGAGCGCCGCAGCAGCCGGCCTTGGGCGCTACCTGGCCGATCTCTACTCCAGCTTCTGGGTGCGCTCGAGCTTTCCCGCTTCGGCCCTGCTGGTGGTGGACGCCGGTGCCGGCAGCAGCTTTACCGTGCCCACCATCGGCAGCCGCTGGCCGCGGCTGACCACACCCCTGGTCCTGGCAGGCCTGCATGCGGTGCGCGCCAGCGCTACCAGCAGCGACAGCGACGCGATCCGCTGGATCCGTCTCAAGGACTTTCCCCAGCACATGATCGCCTTCACCGCCCTGCACAACCTTGCCCCCGGCAGCGGCCTGCAGAGTTCCGGCACCTATGCTGCCTGCCTAACCTACAGGGACCGCATCAACGTCTTCACCACGCCGCAGCGGCGGCACTTCTACGACAAGTTCTGGCTGCAGGGCCGGCTCGACGGCCTGCTGCTGGGGGATGAACCGGCGCCCCTGGCGCTGCACGAGGGGGCCAACGTGCGCAGCGACGGCCTGCTGTTCCGGATCAACGACGCCAGTGGCCACTGGAGCGGTTACTACCTGTTGAGCTACCGCACCCTGTTCCTCGGCCACTCCTGGTCCCTGGCGGCGATCTTCCTGCTGCTGTTGCTCAGCCCCCTGGCCGCCAGGGTCTATGCGCGCTGGTACCAGCGCCGGGTCATAGCGCCGGCGCAACAGGCTCACGCCGAGCTGGTGGAAAACCATCAGTTCAGCCGCACCCTGCTGGAGACCACGCCAGTGGCCCTGTGCGTGCTCAGCCGCGAAGACCGGCGGATCGTCTTCGCCAACAACCTGGCCCTCAAATGGTTCACCACCCAGGTCGGCCAGAGCCTGGACGCCAGCGGTCTGGACCCGGCATTGCTGGAGCGCATCGCCCGGGCCCGGGAGCCGGGGGAGATCGAGAACTACCAGAGCTTCGACGGACGCTCGTTCTACATCGCCTTCGCCCCCACCCGCTACCGCAACCAGGATGTGCTGATCTGCGCCTTTGCCGACCTCAGTGCGCGGGCCCAGATGGAGCAGCAACTGACCCAGGCGAAACAGGCGGCCGACAAGGCCAACGGCGCCAAGTCGGTGTTCCTCGCCACCATGAGCCACGAGATCCGCACGCCGCTGTACGGGGTGCTCGGCTCCCTGGAACTGATGGGCCTGACCGACCTGGACCGCGAACAGCGCCAGTTGCTCGAACGCATCCAGGTGTCGTCCGGGCTGCTGCTGCAGATCATCAGCGACATCCTCGACATCACCCGCATCGAATCCGGCCAGCTGTCCCTGGGGGATCAGCTGTTCGATCCCAGGGCCCTGGTCCAGCGCTGCACCGCAAGCTTTGTCGACAGTGCCCGGAACAAGGGCCTGCTGCTGTTTTCCTGGGTCGATCCAGAACTGCCTCCAGCCCTGCTCGGCGATCCGGGGCGGATCAGCCAGATCCTCACCAACCTGATCAGCAACGCGGTCAAGTTCACCCACTCGGGCCAGGTGATAGTGCGCGCCCGGGCCGAGCCCGGCAGCCAGGGACGGGTGCTGCTGTCGCTGCAGGTGGCGGACACCGGTATCGGTATCGGCAAGGAAGAACAGCAGCAGCTGTTCATCCCCTTCTATCAGATCGACGCCCACTCCCACACAGTGCACGGCGCGGGGCTGGGCCTGTCGATCTGCGCCAAGCTGGCGGCGCTGATGGGCAGCCAGATCCACCTCACCAGCGAGCTGGGCCTGGGCAGCAGTTTCTCCATGCAGCTGGAACTGCCGGTGGCCAGCGACCCCGACGCCGAGCGCCAGCCCGACCTGGGCGGCGCGCGAATCTACGTGCAAAGCCCGCACCACGAACTCACCGACAACCTCTGCCAGTGGCTGCAGAAGTGGCACGCCCAGGCCACCCCCGTGGACGCTACGGCCCCACCTCCCCAGGGCCAGGGCGTTCTCCTGCGGCTGTTCGATGACCGCCCCGAAGCGTCCGAGGCCCTGCCCCCCGGGCTGCTGCGCATCGACCTGGGCGGCCAGCAACGCACCCCCGGTGCGGGCCTGGCCGAGGCCGGCGACTACTATGCCATCGGCCGCTTGCTGGAACGCACCCTGGGCGGCGCGCCCGACGCTCCTGCCGAACCGGAACTGCCGGCCCGGGACATCGCCACTCTGGCCCCCCTGGGCCTGAACGTGCTGGTGGCCGAGGACAACCCGATCAACCAGGCGACCCTGAGCCATCAGCTGCAGCAACTGGGCTGCCGCAATACCCTGGCCGCCGATGGCGCGGAAGCCCTGGACCTGTGGCGCATCGGCGACTACGACCTGTTGCTGACCGACGTCAACATGCCGCGCATGAACGGCTACGAACTCACTTGCATCCTGCGCGCCGCCGGGGACGACCGGCCGATCATCGGCATCACCGCCAATGCCATGTGCGACGAAGAGGCCCGCTGCCAGGCCTGCGGGATGGACGCCTGGCTGGTCAAGCCAGTGCCGTTGCAGACCCTGCGGGCCAGCCTGGCACGGCTCACCAGCCTCGCCCCGGAGCCGACCGCCGAGCCGGCAGCCGCGCCTGGCAACGCGCCAGTTGATGGCCTGCCGCCGAACCTGCGGGAACTGTTTGCCCGCACCATGGGCCAGGACGTGGAACACCTGCGCCAGGCCCTGGACGAGGAGGATTACGAGCGCATCTTCCAGTTGCTGCACCGGGTGCGCGGGTCGCTGGCGGTGGCTGGCCAGGAAGCGCTGATCCTGCAGGTCCACGACTTGGGGCAGAGCTTGCGCCAGAGCGGTTTGACGGCTACCACGCGCACGCATAGCCTGATGCTGCTGCACGCCTTGCAAGACATCAGCCAGCTCGAATGAACGCTCCTAGTACCCGCATTTCTGCGCATTCCCTTTTGACAATGGATCGTGTCCACCATGAAAAAAATACGCGTTGCCCTGGCCGACGATCATCCCCTGGTGCTCGCTGCCGTCAGCGACCTGTTGAAAAAGACCCGCCAGTACGAGGTGGTGGCGGCTGTCACCACCCCCAGTGCCCTGGTCCAGCAACTTTCGGATGACCCGCGGATCGACGTGGTCATCACCGACTACTTCATGGAGGGCGACCCGACCTTCGGCGATGGCATACGCCTGGTGACCTACCTGATCCGGCACTTCCCCAGGGTCCAGGTGCTGGTGCTGACCATGATGTCCAACCCGATGATCGTGGCCGCGCTGTATGACATCGGCGTGCGCTCGGTACTGCCCAAGCGCCATGACATGAGCGAGCTGCTCAGCGCCCTGGAGAACGTCCGCCAGGGGCGCATCCACCACCCGCCGAGCCTGGTGCAGAACGAGCTCAACAGCAGCCCGCTGCGCTCCATGGCCGACGGCCTGAGCAGCCTTACGCCCAAGGAATACGAAGTGCTGCGGCATTTCGTGCGCGGCGAATCAATGATGCAGATCGCCGCCAACCTCAAGCGCAGCGTGAAGACCGTCAGTGCGCAGAAGATCTCGGCGATCCGCAAGCTCAACCTGGACAGCGACCAGGCCCTGGTCGCCTTCTGCCTGGAGTCCGGCGAATTTCAGTAGGCCCTGGGGCCGGGGCAGCGCCGCGGCCAGGCGCTGCTGCTTCTGCATCCATGGCCTGCTCAACACTGCTGTTGCCTGCCTCGCTGGAACGCGAGCGCACGACCGCGCCGAAAGTACCTGCAGGGCAATCATTGAATAGCCCGGCACAAAAAATCGGAAATCTGATGCCGCCCTACCTGGGTAGCGGCTGGGGAATCGCCAGGCGGCTGGTGGCCTTGACCTCGCGCAGCGCCAGGCTGGACTGGATCGAGGCAATGCCCGGCTGGCGCCTGAGCACGTGCTCGACAAAGTCGCTGTAGCTGTCCAGGTCACGGGCCAGCACCTGCAGCAGGTAGTCGGCGTCGCCGGTGATCTTGTGGCAGGCCTGGACCTCGGGCAGGCGCATGATCACCGTCTCGAAATCGTCCGGGGTCTGGTCGGAGTGGGTGGCGAACCGCACATGGACGAAGGCCAGGATGTCCAGCCCCAGCAGGCGCCGGTCGAGGTTGGCCTGGTAGTCCCTGATCACCCCCTCCTCCTCCAGGCGCTTGCGCCGCCGCCAGCAGGGGGTAAGGCTCAGGGACAGGCGCTCGCTGAGCTCGGCGTTGGAAATGCTCGCGTCCTGCTGCAACAGCGCAAGAATCGCCAGGTCGGTGTCGTCGAGGTTAACGCTGCGAGTCGTTTTTTTCACAATCAGCCACCAACGGGGAAAATATTACCCAAAACTCTAATTGCACCCGAACAAAAAGCAAAGAATTCGCAGCCATGCCGGAACAAACTATTTGCACCGGACAATAACAATGGATGCGTTCAGCATGCTTACCGTCTTCAGCGAATCCCACCGCCTGCACCATGGCACCGAATTGAAGGATGGCGTGCTCAAGCCCTCCTTCGAGCAACCCAGCCGCGCCGACACGGTGCGAGACCGGGTGCGCCACGTGGGGCTTGGCGAGATCATCGGCCCGCGGCGCTTCGACCGCGCCTGCTACGTGGCCGCCCACAGCGAACGTTACGTCAGCTTCCTGGAAAACGCCTGGAGCGAATGGACCGCCACCGGCCGCAGCCACGACGCCCTGCCCCTGGTGTGGCCGGTGCGCGACCTGGCCAACCAGCAGGTGCCCGAATTCATCGACGGCAAGCTGGGTTTCTTCGCCATGGACGCCGGCTCGCCGATCACCGCCACCACCTGGGATGCGGTGCGCACCAGCGCCGATATCGCCCTCACTGCCCTGGCCCTGATCGATGAAGGCCAGGACAGCGCCTTCGCCCTGTGCCGCCCGCCGGGGCATCACGCCGCACGGGAATACATGGGCGGCTACTGCTACCTGAACAACGCCGCCATCGCCGCGCAGCACGCCATCACCCAGGGCGCCAGGCGGGTGGCGGTGCTGGACGTGGACTTCCACCACGGCAATGGCACCCAGAACATTTTCTATGACCGTGGCGACGTGCTCTTCGTCTCGCTGCACGGCGACCCGGCCGTGTCCTACCCCTACTTCTCGGGCCATGCCAGCGAGCGCGGCAGCGGGGCCGGCGAAGGCTGCAACCTGAACCTGCCCCTGCCGAAGAACACCACCTGGCAGCACTACCGCCAAGCGCTGGAGCTGGCCTGCAAACAGTTGCGGGCCTTCGCTCCCGAACTGCTGGTGGTGTCCCTGGGCGTGGACACGTTCAAGGACGACCCCATCAGCCACTTCCTCCTGGAAAGCGAAGACTTTCTCGGCATGGGCCAGATCATCGCCACGGTGGGCACGCCCACCCTGTTCGTGATGGAAGGCGGCTACATGGTGGATGAGATCGGCATCAATGCGGTCAATGTGCTGCACGGCCATGCCAACCGCTAGCGCGCGCCAGGCGCGCGCTCCCGCAGTGTTCAACGTTCCGACCGAGAGGGAAATCACCATGACCTTGTTTATCGATGTGGATCAGGCAGCGGCGCTGTACAAGCGCCTGGGTGTCGCCAGGGCGATCCGTGAAATGGCCGGTTATATCCAGGCCGACTACCTGCGCTGGCAAGCCTTCGAAAAGTCCCCGCGCACCGCCAACCACTCGCCCACCGGAGTCATCGAACTGATGCCCGCCGACGATGGCCAGCAGTACGCCTTCAAGTACGTCAACGGCCACCCTGGCAATCCGGCCCGGCAGTTGCTCACGGTCATGGCCTTCGGCGTGCTGGCCGAGGTGGACAGCGGCTACCCGGTGCTGCTCAGCGAACTGACCCTGACCACCGCGGTACGCACCGCCGCCACCTCGGCCTTGGTGGCCCGTGCCCTGGCGCGCCCGGACAGCCGAACCATGGCGCTGATCGGCAATGGCGCCCAGAGCGAGTTCCAGGCCATCGCCTTCCAGGACATGCTCGGCATCGACGAGCTGCGGATCTTCGACATCGACCCGGCCGCCTCCCGCAAGCTCAAGCACAACCTGCAAGCCTGGCCGAGCCTGAAGGTGCGCATCGCCGAGTCGGTGGCCGATGCGGTCAAGGGCGCCGACATCGTCACCACGGTGACCGCGGACAAGGCCTACGCCACCATCCTCACCCCGGAGCTGATCGAGCCCGGCATGCACCTCAATGCGGTGGGCGGCGACTGCCCGGGCAAGACCGAACTACACGCAGAGATCCTGCGCAATGCCCGGGTGATCGTCGAGTTCGAGCCGCAAACGCGCATCGAGGGTGATATCCAGCAGTTGCCGGCGGACTTTGCGGTGACCGAATACTTCCGCATCGCCCAGGGCCTGGAACCGGGCCGCGAGCATGCCCGGCAGGTCACGGTGTTCGACTCGGTGGGCTTTGCCCTGGAGGACTTCTCGTCCCTGCGCTACCTGCACGACCAGGCGCGCGAACACGGCATTGGCGAGCGGATCCACCTGGTGCCGACCCCGGCCAACATCAAGGACCTGTACCAACTGATCGGCCAGGGCCCCGACGCCGCCACAGGCGCCCCGCGCCGGCTGGCCAGCGGCTGAGGCAATACCCCCATGGCCGCTGCACGGGAAAACGCCCCGTGCCCCTGTGCAGCGGCCCAACCCGAACCGGTTGCGCCACCCCGACCTACAACCACAGCGCGCAGCCCCAGCCACCCTGCACTGCCAAAACTCGACAACTATAAAATCAAGAGGTTTTGTGATGACTCCAGATACCCTCGGGGCCCCTGCGCGCCCCGTGCTGCAACGCACCCTGCATAACCGTCATATCCAGCTCATGGCCATGGGCGGCGCCATCGGCACCGGGCTGTTCATGGGCTCGGGCAAGATCATCGCCATGTCCGGTACCTCGATCATCCTGATCTACATGATCATCGGCCTGTTCGTGTACCTGGTGATGCGCGCCATGGGCGAGCTGCTGCTGTCGAACCTGCAATTCAAGAGCTTCGCCGACTTTGCCGGCGCCTACCTGGGGCCGCGCGCGGCGTTTTTTCTCGGCTGGTCCTACTGGCTGAGCTGGAGCGTGGCGGTGGTGGGCGACGCCGTGGTGGTGGGCGGTTTCTTCCAGTACTGGTTCCCCGGGGTGCCGGCCTGGATGCCCGCGGTCAGCATGATGCTGACGCTGTTCGCCCTCAACGTGCTCACGGTGCGGCTGTTCGGCGAAGTGGAGTTCTGGTTCGCCATCATCAAGATCATCGCCGTGGTCACCCTGATCGGCGTCAGCCTGGTGCTGATCGCCAGTTCGTTCGTCTCGCCCTCGGGCGTGACCGCCTCGCTGGGCCACCTGCTGGACCGGCAAGCGGCCTTTCCCCACGGCCTGCTGGGCTTCTTCGCCGGGTTCCAGATGGCGATCTTCTCCTTCGCCGGCACCGAGCTGATCGGCACCGCCGCCGCGGAAACCCGCGACCCTCACAGCACCCTGCCCAAGGCCATCAACGCCATACCGCTGCGGATCATCCTGTTCTACGTGCTGGCCCTGGCCTGCATCATCGCCGTGACCTCCTGGCAGCAGGTGTCGCCGAACAAGAGCCCGTTCGTCGAGCTGTTCCTGATTGCCGGCTTCCCGGCGGCGGCGGGCATCGTCAACTTCGTGGTGCTGACCTCCGCCGCTTCCTCGGCCAACAGCGGCGTGTTCTCGGCCAGCCGCATGCTCTTCGGCCTCGCCGACCAGGGCAATGCGCCGCGCCTGTTCAAGCGCCTGTCGGGCCAGAGCGTGCCGGTCATCAGCCTGAGCTTCACCACCCTGCTGATGCTGCTGGGGGTGTTGCTGCTGTACGTGGTTCCCGAGGTGATGACCGCCTTCACCCTGGTGTCCACGGTGTCGGCGATCCTGGTGATCTTCACCTGGTCGACCATCCTCGCGTCCTACATCGCCTACCGCAAAAAGCACCCGCAACTGCACGCCCGTTCGCACTACAAGATGCCCGGCGGCGTGCCCATGGCCTGGTTTGCCCTGGCCTTCCTGCTGTTTGTCCTGTGCCTGCTGGCCCTGCGCCCGGACACCCGCCTGGCGCTGAGCGTAATGCCGGCGTGGTTTGTCTGGCTGGGCATCGCCTATCGCCTGACGGCGGGGCGCAAGGGGCGGGTTCATGGCCGGGCGGTATACCCGCGATGATGCAGGAACGCGCCAGGGAGGGCGCGGTTGCCAGCGGGCCAGCGTGCAAAAGCATCGACACAGCCCATGAGGTCTTGCTCTACTCCCGCGCCATCAACGTCGCCAGGGAGTGCCCACATGCAAGTCGCAGGACCCGCCTTTGAAGAAGTGTTCAGGAGAAATTTCAAGCGCGTGCTCACGTACTGGGGACCGATCGGCACCCTCATCGGACTGGGCGCAGCCGGCCAGGGCCTGCTGAGCCTGTACCTGTACACCCGTGCAATAGGCCGCACCGACCTGTTCATGGCCGCCATCGATGCCAAATCGGCGCTGGCGGTGTGGCTGGTCATCGTGCTGGTACTGATGGTGCTCTACCTGATACTGCTGGCCACCACCACCTTGCTCTTCGGACTGGCGTGCAGCTTGTTCCACTCCACGCCCGAACACCTGAAGAACGTCGTGGTATGGCTGACCCTGCCGGTCCTGGCGGGCTTTGGCGGCTTCATTCTGATCAGCTACTACCTCAGCGAATGGCTTGATCCGGGCCTGGCCATACTGCTGGTGGTGACACTGGTGCTGCTCGCCTGCTGGGGGGTGCTCTCGCGCCCGGCCTTCAAGGAGGTGCTCGACAGCAACGTGAACAAACCAGGCAGGGCGACACGGGCCTCAAGGATCGGCTTTACCTACCTCATCACCTTCTGCCTGACCAGCACGGTGATATCGGGAGTCTTTCCCAGCCTGTTGCTGCTCAATGCCTATAGCAACGAGGTGCTGAGTGAAGCTCCCCATTTCCCGGCAATCCTGAACCTGCTGGTGCTGGCCTTTACCCTGCTACCCGTCGTGATTTTCTACTGCCTCAACGCGGACCTCTACAAACGCATCGCCTACTCGGTAGCCTGCGCACTGTTGATGGCCTGCACCTTCCTGCTGATGCTGCCCGGGGCCATGAGCCAGATCACCTACAAGGCCGCAGGCGGCCTGGAGGTTCGCCAGGGAGCCGTGGAACGCTACTCGGTGCAGCAGGAGTTTGAGCTACAGGACCTCGACCCGCTGATGTGGAAAACCCGACTCAGCCCTCAGGGCCGCCTGGAGATCCAGGGATTCCAGCAGTTCTTGTTCGGTGATGCACTGCTGATCTGCCCCCAGGACCTGATCGACGTCAGCCTCAACCAGATCCGCAACTACACCCGCTACTGCATCAAGGTGCGCGACAGCAAGGTGACCCACAAGCCGCCAAAGCCATTGCTCGCTCATAAACCCTTCTACGTTGGCATGTGCCAGGAACCGGGGTACTGGAGAGTGGCCCGCAGACTGGACTGGGGGCCCCTGGGCGCTACGCCGGCACACTGAACGCCGGCGTGGCCGGAACCCCTTACACCCTGACGGCCTGCAACACCGAGGCGTAGTTGGCCACCGCCATGCCGCCCATGTTGAACAGCAGGCCGAACTCCGGCGAGCGCGCGGCGAGGCCAATGGGCTCGCCGGTCAACTGGCGAAAGCCCAGGGCATGCATCGACACACCGGTGGCGCCCACCGGATGTCCCTTGGCCTTGAGCCCGCCGGAGAGGTTCACCGGCAGGCGTCCGTCGGCATTCACCCAGCCTTCGTCCAGGGCTCGATGGCCTTCACCCTTGGGCGCCAGGCCCATGGCTTCGTAGATCAGCAGTTCGGCGATGGTGAAGCAGTCGTGGACTTCGGCGAACGCCAGGTCGTCCAGGCCCAGGCCGGCTTCGTGCAAGGCGCCCTGGATCGCCAGTTGCGGGCCTTCGAAGGCCAGCACGTCGCGGCGCGCCATGGGCAGGAAGTCGTTCACCTGGCTCAGGGCGCGGATCGCCACTTCACGGCGGAACTCCCGGGCCCGGCGCGGCGACGCGAGGAGGATCGCCGCCGCGCCATCGCTGATCAGCGAACAGTCGGTCAGGCGCAGGGGCTCGGCGATCAGCGGGTTGCCGGGCGAGACGCTGTTGCAGTGGGCAAAATCCATGGCCCGATGCATCTGCGCCAGGGGGTTGGCCATGGCGTTGGCGTGGTTCTTCACGGCAATCACCGCCATGGCAGCCAGGGGGCTCTGGTAGCGCTCGGTGTAGCGCTGGGCAACTTGGCCGAACAGTTGGGCAAAGCTCAGGCCGGCCTCTTGCGGGTCGTTCTGGTAGCCGGCCCCGGCCAGGGCCCGGGTGACCTCGGCGGTGCTGTTGCCGGTCATCTTTTCCGCCCCCACCACCAACACCAGTTCGGCGGCGCCGCTGCGGATCGCGTTGATCCCGGCCTGGATCGCCGCCGAGCCGGAAGCACAGGCGTTTTCGCAGCGGGTGGCCGGCTTGAAGCGCAACTGCGGGTCGGCCTGGAGCATCAGGGACGCGGGAAAACCATCAGGCACCAGCCCGGAGTTGAACTGGCCGAGAAACAGCGCATCGATCGCCCCGGCGTCAATGGCGGCGTCCGCCAGCACGTCGCGGGTGACCTGGACAATCAGGTCTTCCAGGCTGCCATCGAGGCGGCCAAAGCGGGTGTGGGCCGCCGCGACGATGCAAACGGATTCATGGTTCATGGGGGTTCTCCTGTACTGAAGGCGGGTGGTCCCGGCCAGCGGCCTGCGTGCGCAAGGGCCCTCGGCCGGGGTGACTGCCCATCAGTGTAGGTAGTGTTGCGCCAGGTGCTCAGGTCAGCGCGGCCTGGGCATCCAGGCGCAGCAGTTGCAAGGGTTCCAGAGTGGAGCCCTGCAAAGATTCCCCGGCATACAGCGCCTCGTTGGCCATGGCCATTTCAGCGCTGCGGCCGGCAACCATTTCGTAGGTCTTGCGCGGCAGGACCTCGCTCCAGCCGTTTTCAAAGGTGTTGTAGGCCAGGGTCAGCGCGGCGGTGAAATAGTGCTGGTCGGCCACTGGAATCCGGACCTCCTGGCCCGCCTCATCCAGGGCGATGAAGTGATTGGGCAAGTGTTCCACCCCCAGGCGCTTGAGCACTATCCAGGAGAAGGCCGACGGCACGAAGACGTTGAGTTTTTCTGCGGCGATGGCCGAGTAGCCACGCTCCTGCAGCAGTTGGACGATGTCGTCTTCACTGGCCTCGGGGTGGCCGGCCATCAATTCCAGGGTATCGAGCACACCCTGATGGGCACTGGCATGATCCAGGCAGCAACTGCAGTCCGGCGAATGTGAATCGTCAGGCATGATCGGTCGATGATCCCTATCGGTCTTGGTGAGGGGGCGCAGGATAAACCCTGCGCCCGCCTCGCCACCAGCAAACAGCGGTTACTTGATGACGATGGGGTTCACCGGCGCTCCGCTGCCGCCGACGATCTTCAGCGGCGCGGCGGTGTAGAGGAAGGTCCACTGGCCATCGGCGGCGCAATCCTCGGCCAGTTCTTCAAGCAGCACGATCTCGGTGAAGGCGATCCCCAGGTTGCGCATCAGCGCGCAATGCAGGGGAATCTGCACCCCGGACACCGGGTCGGTGATCACCTCGTTGGCGATGGTGTCGGTGACCAGATTGGGGATCTCCATCTGGTTGAACCAGTCCACCAGTTCCCGGCTGTAGGTCAGCCCGGGTTCCACCAGGTCCTTGAAGAACTCGGTCTTGCCGTACTCGTAGAAGGCGCCCATGGAACCGGTGCGGATGATGAGGATGTCGCGCTTCTCGATGGCCACGCCCTGGGCCTGGGCAGCGGCCAGCAGGTCCAGGTGGTTGAAGGTCTCGCCGCGCCCCAGGTACTTCTTGCCGCGGTGCCGGGCCATGTCGATCAGCACCGCACGGCCCACCACGCCGCGCTCGGCAATCGGCAACACACTGGCCTTGGCCATGCCGCCGACAGTGCTGCTGGCGTCGTAGCCGTTCCACAGCTGGTTGTCGTACCAGGCATGGCCCAGGGCGTCGTACTGGGTCGAGCCCTGCAGCTGCATGAAGATCACGTCGTCGCAGTACTCGGCGCCACCGGTCATGGAGGGCTGCTTGCCGGCCTGATAGTGGCTGCGGTCCAGGGTATTGAAACGCATCGAAGGGTTGCGTGCCGGCCACATCGGGTCGCCGCCGGGATGGCCGATCTGCACTTGCAGGGTGAAGGTCTTGCCCTGGCGCACGGCGGCCACGCCCCGCAGTACCTCGGCCTGTTGCAGGTAGTTGAGGGCACCGACTTCGTCGTCCGGGCCCCACTTGCCCCAGTTCTTTGGCAGGCCTTCAAGCAGTTGCCGGGTATTGGGGTGGTTCTTGTTGTTCTCGATCCCACACATGTCGAATGCACTCCATTGATTGGGTTGAAACGGGCGAAAATGCTCGCGTGGCCTTGCCTGGCGATCAACCGTCAAGCCCCGGCGCCCCCTGGAACCTTGCGGCCCTGCGGGCCGTTCGCAGCCTGCGGCAGCGGCTACACGAAGCGCAGATCGCACGCGCCGGGGGCTCTGGCCTCGAGGGTTTTACAGATCATCAGACGCAACGTCCACCATCCACTTCCAGACAGGTGCCGGTGATGAAGGCCGCCTCGTCAGAGGCCAGGTACAGGCAGGCGTTGGCCACATCCTGGGGGGTGGAGAAGCGTCCCAGGGGAATGGTGGCCATGAATTTCTGGCGGTTTTCCGGGGTGTCCGGCACCCCCATGAACTCACTGAGCAGGGCCGTGGCGCCCACCACCGGGTTGACGCAGTTGACGCGGATGTTGTCCGGCCCCAGCTCGGCGGCCATGGTCTTGCTCATCACCACCACCGCGCCCTTGCTGCCGTTGTACCAGACCAACCCCGGACGCGGCCGGATCGCCGCCGTGGAGGCGATGTTGATGAACACCCCGCCACCCTGGCCACGAAAATGCGGCACGAAGTGCGTCGCGCTGAGGAAAATGCTTTTGACGTTGACCGCGAACACCCGGTCGAACTCGGCCTCGTCCACTTCCAGCATCGGCCGGTTGCGGTGGGTGGTGCCGGCGTTGTTGACCACGATGTCCAGGCCGCCGTATTGCTCCAGGGTGTTGCGCAGCAGCGCGGCAACGCTGGCGTCCTGGGCCACGTTGACCTCGATGAAGTGGGCCTGGCCGCCGGCATCGCGGATTTCCTGCGCCACCCGCTGGCCGCCCGTGGCGTTCATGTCGGCGATTACGACCCGGGCGCCCTGCTGGGCGAAGGTCTTGGCGATGCCTTCACCAAAGCCGGAACCGGCGCCGGTGACGATGGCAGTTTTATGGGCTAGACGCATGCTAGTGACTCCTTTTTTTGTTGTTATTGGCCGCCGTAGTGGCGGCCCTCAGTCGTGACGAATGGCGATGGTCTTCAAGGCGGTAAAGCCCAGCAGCGCCTCGAAGCCCTTCTCGCGGCCATAACCACTGGCCTTGACCCCGCCGAAGGGCAGTTCGACGCCGCCACCGGCGCCGTAGTTGTTGATGAACACCTGGCCACAGCGCAGCTTGTGGGCCATGCGCAACTGACGCGCGCCGTCCCGGGTCCAGACCCCGGCCACCAGGCCGAAGGCGCTGTCGTTGGCCAGGCGGATGGCGTCGGCCTCGTCCTCGAAGGGCATCACCGCCAGCACCGGGCCGAACACTTCCTCCCGGGCCAGGCGACTGTCTGGCGGCACATCGCGAAACAGCACCGCTTCGTGGAAGTAGCCGCCGCTGCCGGCCTCGGCCACCACCTGCCCACGCGCCGCCACCCGGATACCGGCGGCCTCGGCCTCGCGGACGAACTCCCGGACCTGGCGCAGCTGTTTCTGGTTGATCAGCGGGCCCATGTCCAGGTCCAGCTCCGAGGGCCCGGCGCGCAGTTGGCCAAAGCACTGGGCCAGGCGTTCCAGCAGCGGTTCATACAGGCTGCGCTGCACCAGCAGGCGGCTGCCGGCGGAACAGGTCTGGCCGCAGTTTTGCACGATGGCGTTGATCAGCACGGGCAGCGCCCGCTCCACATCGGCATCGGCGAAGACGATCTGCGGCGACTTGCCGCCCAGCTCCAGGGTTACCGGGCAATGCCGTTCGGCCGCCGCCTTGGCCACCAGGGCGCCGGTGCCGGTGGAACCGGTGAACGAGATATGCGCGACGCCAGGATGGGCGCACAACGCGGCACCGGCTTCGTGGCCATAGCCGCTGACCACATTCAGGCTGCCCGCCGGGAAGCCGACCTGGGCCGCCAGCTCCGCCAGCCGCAGCAGCGACAGGCTGGCGTCCTCGGCAGGCTTGACCACGCAGACGTTGCCCGCCGCCAGGGCAGCGCCGACGCTGCGGCCGAAGATCTGCATCGGGTAGTTCCAGGGAATGATATGCCCGGTAACGCCATGGGGCTCGCGCACCGTGAGCACGGTATAGCCGGCCTGATAGGGCAAGGTCTCGCCGTGGAGCTTGTCGGCGGCCCCGGCGTAGTACTCGAAGTAGCGCGCCAGGGCGGTGGCGTCGGCCCGGGCCACCTTCAGCGCCTTGCCGGTGTCCCGGGCCTCGATCTGCGCCAGCTCTTCATGGTGCTCCAGCACCGCCTGGCCCAGGCGGGCCAGCAGGCGCCCACGCTCCAGGGCGCAAAGGCTGCCCCAGGGCCCGTCGAAGTTGTCCCCCAGGGCCCGTTGCGCGGCCTGCACCGCCAGGTCGATGTCCTCGGCGGTGCCCCGGGCGATACGCGCATAGCTGATGCCGGTACTGGGGTCCTGCACGGGAATGTCTTCGGCCCAGGACGAGGCTTGCCATTGGTTGTCGATGTAGTGTTCGAGGGTCATCTGTTCAGCTCCTGTTTCCAGCCAGACACTCGGCAATCGCCCGCCCCACTTCCACGGTGCTGGCGGTGCCGCCCATTTCCCGGGTGCGCGGCCCTTCGGCGAGCACCGTCTCGATGCTTTCGACAATCGCCGCCGCGGCCCGCTGGTAAAGTTCATCGCCCTGCCCCAGGTGTTCGATCATCAGGGCCGCCGACCAGATCTGGCCGATCGGATTGGCCACGCCGAGACCGGCGATATCCGGCGCCGAACCATGCACCGGCTCGAACAGCGAGGGGTACAGGCGCTCCGGGTTGAGGTTGGCCGAGGGCGCAATGCCGATGGTGCCGGTGCAGGCCGGGCCCAGGTCGGAGAGGATGTCGCCGAACAGGTTGGAGGCCACCACCACGTCGAACCAGTCCGGGTGCTGGACGAAGTGCGCGCAGAGAATGTCGATGTGGAACTTGCGGGTCGCGACCTGAGGGTAGGCCTGGGCCAGCGCCTCCACCCGTTCGTCCCAGAACGGCATGGTGATGGCGATGCCGTTGGACTTGGTGGCCGCCACCAGGTTGCGCCGGGGCCGGCGGCTGGCAAGTTCGAAGGCGTAGTTCACCACCCGGTCCACACCATGGCGGGAAAACACCGACTCCTGCAGGGCAATCTCCCGCGGGGTGCCCTCCCACATGCGCCCGCCGACGCTGGAATACTCGCCCTCGGTGTTTTCCCGCACCACGATGAAATCGATGTCCCCGGGCGCCCGCCCGGCCAGCGGGCACGGCACCCCGGGCATCAGCCGCACCGGGCGGATGTTCACGTACTGGTCGAACTGGCGGCGGATCTTCAGCAGCGAATCCCAGACCGCAATATGGTCGGGCACGATGTCCGGCGCGCCCACGGCGCCGAAGAAGATCGCCTCGTGGCCACCGATCTGCTGCGCCCAGTCGTCGGGCATCATGCTGCCATGGGCCTGGTAGTGCTCGCTGCACCAGTTGAAATGATCGAATTGCAAGGCGATGCCGAAGCGCCGGCTAACGGCTTCAAGCACACGCAGGCCTTCGGGGACCACTTCGCGGCCGATGCCGTCACCGGCGATCACCGCAATGCGATGGGGAGGATTTACAGCGGGATTGATCCTGGACAAGCCGTCTCTCCTGGTCTGACATGTTGTTGTTATGGAGGCAGGTCAAGCGCACGGGCGAGCCCATTCTGGCCACAGCGCGGGGCCAGTGGGAATTGCTCATTATGGAAACCGCCTTCGCAAAATTCGAAGGCACGCGGGAAGAGTCCTGCTATGACCGGCGGCTAGCCCGCGGCTGCCGCGGCCTGCTCGCAACCGGCCAGGTAGTCGAACAGCTCGCGGCTGGCCAGGGACGGCTGTTCCTGGCGCCGGCAGAGGTACATCTGGCGGTCGGCCCAGGGGTCGTCGATTTCGATAAAACGCAAGGCCATCTCCTTGCGAAAGATCTGCACCGCCCCCTGGGGCAGCACCCCCACGCCCTGCCCTGCGGCGATCAGCCGGCATACGGCCTCGAAGCTGCGCACCTGCACCCGCAGGCGCAAGGGCATGCTCACCGCCGCGGCCGCCTCGCTGATCAGGGGAGTGATCGCGGCGTTGTCCTCCAGGCCGACGAAGTCATAGCCCAACAGGTCCTGAAAGCGCGCGTGGCTCATCTTGAACGGGTGGTCCTGGGGCACGATCAGGCACAACCGGTCGCGGCAATAAGGGATGAAATGCAGGTCCTGGCCCCGTGGCCGGGTGGTGACGATGCCCACATCGGCCACGCCGTCACGCACCGCCAGGAGGATCTCGCGGCTGCGCTCCTCGCGGATGTCCACGCGAATGCCCGGGTGCAGGTCGCTCCACTGGGTCAATTGCCGGGGCAGTTCCTGGCTCATGGCCGAACTGTTGGCGTACAGGCTGACCCGGCCGGTGGCGCCCTTGGCGAAGTCGGCCAGGTCGGCGTGCATCACATCCACCGCCCGCAACAGCGAGCGGGCGTGCTCGGCCAGGGCCTGCCCCGCCGCCGTCGGCAATACCCCGGTGGAGGTGCGGGTCAGCAGCGCCACCTTGAAATGCTGCTCCAGGAGCGACAGGCGCCGGCTGGCGGCGGACAGCGACAGGTGCGACTGCTCGGCGGCCCGGGACAGGTTGCCCAGGGTCAGGGCCTTGAGAAACAGCTCGATGGAGGTCAGGTCCGGGGCCATGGCAGGGTCCTTGTGCGCGGTCCGTGAAAACTACCCAGTCGGGCGCGCCCTGTCCAACCTTGTGGCGGCTGCTCGCAGCCCCGGTCAGCGCCCGGAAAAACGCAGCCGCGACAGCTGGCGCAGATCCCCTTCCAGGTAGTAGGCGTTGCTCCAGCTGTCGTCCACCGCCAGGGGCTGGACCTGCTTGAGGGCCAGTTGCCTGGCGAAGTAGCGGAAGCGGTAGTGTTCGTAGAACCGCAGCAGCTCCAGGCCGTAGCGGTCCGCCAGGTCGATGTCGCCGCGGATGATCAGGAAGTTCTCGTCATTGCTCTGGCTCGCGCCGACGCTGAGGTTGTGACTGCCGCTGATGATCACCGGCGCCTCGCTGGTGAAGTCGGTGACGATGGCCTTGGTGTGCACCAGCAGGTTGCCCTTCTGGCCTTTGAGCCCCTCCTTGAGCCAGCCCTCCAGGCCATTGTTGAGCAAGGCGGTGGCGGCGAACTCGGCTGTGCGGTCGGCGTGAAAACCGGTGATGCGGCTGGCGGTGTTCTGCAGGCCGTAGCGCAACACATCGTCGTGGGGCTGGCCGAGCAAGGCATCGAGAATGCTGTCGGGCAAGGCGAAGGCGGTGACGAACAGCAGGTCGCGGCGGGCGCCGTTGATGATATCGACGAACTCCGCGAGGTCGCCCTGGCCGCTGCGCGGGGAAAACCCGGCGAACAGCGGCGCCTGCGGCTGCATCGGGTTGTTCCGGGTCAGCCAGGTGCGCGTGGCGCCGACATCCGCCGGCGTCGCCCAGACCTGCTCGAACACCTCCAGGTAGCGCGTGGCGATGTCCACGTGGTCGAGGCTGTGCAACACGTTGGCCTGACGGTAGACACCATTGGCGGTGAAGTTGGTGCTGCCGCACAGCACCGATTGCGGCTGGCGCTGGCCGGCGGCGTCGAGGCGGCCGAGGACGATGAACTTGTCGTGGAAGATCGCGTGGGTCACCCGCCCGCGCTTATTGGCCTCGGGCAGGTGCTGCAGGCTGGCCTGGTTCATCGTGGTGTCGGCATCGCCGGGGGCGGCGTGGTACAGCACCCGCACCTGTACGCCGCGGTCGAAAGCCGCGTTGACGGCATCGATGATCGCCTGCAACTGGTACTCGTAGATGGCGATGTCCAGGCTCCAGCTGGCGTCCGTGGCGCGCTGAATGAACCCCAGCAGCGCCTCCAGCAGGCCGTTTTCCAGCCACTGGCGGGGCGCATCCGGCCACTTTTCGATGGGCAGGTTCTTGTTGGCGCTGAGCAACGCATCGAGCTCGGGAAACTTGCGCGAGAACGCCTGGCTGGCAGCCACCGCACGGTTGAAGATCACCCGCTGGCCGGGAGGCTGGCCGTTGTCGGCGGTGATGCTCAACTGCAGGGACTCGCCCAGTTGCGGCGCGTCCGGGTTGCCATAGGCCAGGTGCACCCGGTAGTTGAGGGTGGCGCCGGGGTTGACCGCGTAGTCGGCCCAGCGGAATTTCTGCAGGGGCGCCTGATCGCTGGGGGTGGCGTTGTATTGGGGGAAGGTATGGGCCTTGCCGGGGAAGGTCAGGCTGTTGAACAGAAACAGCCAGGGCTTGCTGCCGGTCTGTTTTTCGATGGCAAAACCCAACAGGCCCTGGCGCCGCGACGCATCCAGGTCCATGGCCAGCAGCACCCCGTTGGTTCCGGCATAGGCCTTGACCCGAAAATCGTCCTTGTCGTTACGCACCAGTACCCGCATGAAGTCACTCCTGTGAAAGACAGCGCAAAGCGTAGCCGCTTCCCGCCCCGGCATGCCAAGGCAAAACCCTGTAGCAGCCGGCTTGCCGGCGAAGAGGCCCTTGAAGACTTGCACCGCCAGGCCGGACGCTTTCGCTGGCAAGCCAGCTCCTACGGGGGATGTGCGGTGTGTCGGGGAGGTAGTCAGTCGATATGCTGGTAAACAGCGTTGAGGAGAGTCGCCAGTTCGCGGGCGCGGCCCAGGCGGATCGGGCCTCGTTCGATGTCGAGCAGCAAGGTCGGGCAGTTCAGGGGCCTGGGCGGTGGCAGGTTCTTCAGCCGGCCATCGGTGATCAGCAGCACGCGCTGCTGCTCCGCCGGCAGGCGCCGTTGGCGTTGTTCCAGCCACTGGGCCGCTTCGTTCAGGGCTTGGGGCAAGGGCGTGCCGCCGCCGGCACCCAGGCCGTCGAGCCAGTGCCGCAGGTCCCTGGAGGCCTTCAGGCCCTGGACCTGCCAGCTCGGCGCACGGCCGCTGGCAGTGAGCAGGGCCAGGCGTGCACGCTGTCGGTAGGCGTCGTCGAACAGTTGCGCCAGCAGGCCCTTGGCATCGCTCAGGGCGCTGTGCCGGCGGGTCGAGGCCGACGCGTCGACTATCACCAGCCACAGCTCATGGGGCGAGCGGCTGCGCAAGCGAAACAGCAGCTCTGCACGCAACCGTGGACGGCCTTTGAGCAAGGTGCCGGGCCAGTTGACCGAACCGGCGCTGGCCTCGCGGCTTTTGCCTTGCCGGCCGTGATCCAGGTGCCCCGCCCGGGGCTTGGCATCCGCCCCCCGGTCAGTGCGGGGGCGGATGCCTAGGGCTTTTTTGGCCAGCTGGGCACTTCACGACGGGCGCCGGTGGGCAGGGCCTGGGCCGGCATTTCGCCCCATTGGCCCTGGCCTTCGCTGGGGTTGGCGTTGGCTGACGCCGGTGCCTGGGGGCTTTGCCCGGACTGTGGCGCGCTGGGCGGTGTCTCCCGCCGCCGGTGGCGCAAGGCGAACTCGGCCACGGCATCGATATCCTCCTCGGCAATCGCCGGGGCGCCACGCCAGGCGGCATGGGCGCGGGCCGCGCGCAGCCAGACCAGGTCGGCGCGCAGGCCGTCCACGGCAGCAGCAAAGCAGCGCTCGGTAATCAGCGCCAGGGCCTGGTCGTCCAGCGGGATGCTGGCCAGCGCGGCCCGCGCCCGCTGGCAGCGCTCGCGCAATGCCGCCTGGGGTTCGGCCCACTGGGCGCAGAAGCCCTGGGGATCGCTGTCGAAATCCAGGCGGCGGCGAATGATCTGCCCGCGCTCCTGGGGCGCGGGCTGGCCGCTGAGGGCGACGTTGAGGCCAAAACGGTCCAGCAGTTGCGGACGCAGTTCGCCCTCCTCCGGGTTCATGGTGCCGATCAGCACGAACTTCGCCGAATGGCGGTGGGAAATACCGTCGCGCTCGATCAGGTTGGTGCCGCTGGCGGCCACGTCCAGCAACAGGTCCACCAAGTGGTCAGGCAGCAGGTTGACTTCATCGACGTAGAGCACGCCGCCGTCGGCCTTGGCCAGTACCCCCGGAGAAAATTGCGCCCGGCCCTGGCCCAGGGCGGCGTCCAGGTCCAGGGTGCCCACCAGGCGCTCTTCGGTGGCGCCCAGGGGCAAGGTGACGAACTGCCCGCTGGCCAACAGGTCCGCCAGGCCCCGGGCCAGGGTCGACTTGGCCATGCCCCGTGGGCCTTCGATCAGCACGCCGCCGATCTTCGGGTCGATGGCGGTCAGGCACAGGGCCAGTTTCAATGCTTCGGCGCCGACCACGGCGGACAGCGGGAAATGTGGGGTGTCGCTCATGTCAGGGTCTCGCTTGGGTCGGGGGATGTCCGCAGGACGCTTTTGCGAGCAAGCTCGCTCCTACAGCGGCAATGCCAGCCCTGTAGGAGCGAGCTTGCTCGCGATCGAGTGCGCAGCACTCGCCGCCTCAGGAATCTTCTTCTATATCCAGCAGCAGGTGTTCCAGGGCTTCACGATAATCGCCAGGCTCTTGCCACAGGCCACGCTGCTGAGCTTCCAGCAGGCGCTCGGTCATGTCCCGCAGGGCGTGGGGATTATGCTGGCGGACGAACTCGCGGGTCGAGCCATCGAGCAGATAGGCATCGGCCAGCAAGGCGTACTGGTGATCGTCGATCAGTTCGGTGGTGGCGTCGAAGGCGAACAGGTTGTCCAGGGTCGCGGCCATTTCGAAGGCGCCCTTGTAGCCATGGCGCTTGACCCCTTCGATCCACTTCGGGTTGGCCGCTCGGGAACGGATCACCCGGTTCAGTTCTTCCTTGAGGGTACGGATCTTCGGCAGGTCCGGCTGGCTGTGGTCGCCGTGGTAGCTGGCGGCCTTGGCCCCACTGAGGCTTTCCACCGCCGCCAGCATGCCGCCCTGGAACTGGTAGTAGTCGTTGGAGTCCAGCAGGTCGTGCTCGCGGTTGTCCTGGTTCTGCAGCACCGCCTGCACCCGGCTCAGACGGGTGGCGAACTGCTCGCGGGCGGCAGTGCCTTCGTCGCTGCCACCATAGGCGTAGCCACCCCAGTTCAGGTAGACCTCTGCCAGGTCCTCGCGGCTCTGCCACAGGCGGCCGTCGATGGCGCCCTGGACCCCGGCGCCATAGGCCCCCGGCTTGGCGCCGAAGATCCGCCAGCCGGCCTGGCGCGAGGCGGCGTCGGCATCCAGCCCAGAAGCCTCCAGGGCCGCGCGCTCGGCACGCACCCTGGCCGCCAGCGGGTTCAAGTCCTCGGGTTCATCGAGAGCCGCTACCGCCTGCACCGCCGCATCGAACAGGCGGATCAGGTTGGCGAAGGCATCGCGGAAGAACCCGGAAACACGCAGGGTCACATCGACCCGCGGCCGGTCCAGCAGGCTCAGGGGCAGGATCTCGAAGTCATCGACCCGCTGGCTGCCGGTGGCCCACACCGGGCGTACCCCCATCAGGGCCATGGCCTGGGCGATGTCGTCGCCACCGGTGCGCATGGTGGCGGTGCCCCAGACCGACAGGCCCAATTGCAGCAGGTGGTCGCCGTGATCCTGCAAGTGGCGTTCGAGAATCAGGTTGGCCGACTGGAAACCGATGCGCCAGGCGGTGGTGGTGGGCAGGTTGCGCACATCCACCGAGTAGAAGTTGCGCCCGGTGGGCAGCACGTCCAGGCGCCCGCGGCTTGGCGCGCCACTGGGGCCGGCAGGCACGAAACGCCCGTTCAGGGCGTCCAGCAGGCCGCGCATTTCCGCCGGGCCACAGGCGTCCAAACGCGGTGCGACCACCTCGCGCAGGCCGTCGATGATGCTCTGCACCGGCTCCCAGCCGGGTTCGTCCAGCTGTGGGACGGGCCCTTGCAGCGCCGCTTCGATCAACCCGGCGGCGTAGAGCTCCAGGCGCTCGCGAACGTCACCGGCGGTGCGCCACAGCGCCTCGCTCAACTGTTGCAGCACGGGCGGGCGGCGCCCGGTCCAGGGCTCGGACAGGGCACAGTCCAGGGGGTCGAAACCCAGGCCGAAAGCCTTGGCCAGGGCCCGCAGCAGGCTGGCATGGGCGCCTTTGCCGTCGCCCCGGGGAATGCGTAGCAGGGCCAGCAGGGTGTCGATGCGCAAGCGCCCCTCGGGGGACTCGCCGAACAGGTGCAGGCCATCGCGGATCTGCGATTCCTTGAGGTCGCACAGGTAGGTGTCCAGGCGCGGCAGCCAGAGCGCGGCGTCGGCGTCGCTGTCGAGCTGTTCGCCCAGTTGCAGCTCGCGGTCGATATGGGTCTCGCGCACCAGCTTGAGAATGTCCCGCTGCAGCTCCCGGGCCCGGCGCGGGTCCAGCAACTGGGCTTCGTAGTATTCGTCCGCCAGCAGTTCCAGGTTGCGCAGCGGGCCATAGGTCTCGGCGCGGGTCAGGGGCGGCATCAGATGATCGATGATCACCGCCTGGGTGCGGCGCTTGGCCTGGGCGCCCTCCCCCGGGTCGTTGACGATGAACGGATAGATGTTCGGCATCGGCCCCAGCAGCGCATCCGGCCAGCATTGCTCGGAAAGGCCCACGCCCTTGCCCGGCAGCCATTCCAGGTTGCCGTGCTTGCCGACATGGATCAGCGCGTGGGCGCCGTAGGCCTGGCGCAGCCAGAAGTAGAACGCCAGGTAGCCATGGGGCGGCACCAGGTCCGGGTCGTGGTAGACCGCGCTGGGGTCCACCTGGTAACCCCGGGCCGGCTGGATACCGACGAAGGTCAGGCCAAAGCGCAGGCCGGCGATCATCATCCGCCCGCCGCGGCACATCGGGTCCTGCTGCGGCGTGCCCCAGCGCGCCAGCACCGCTTGGCGGTTGGCTTCGGGCAGGGCCTGGAACAGCGTCAGGTAGTCGGCCATGGCCAGGCTTTGCTGGCAGGGGCGCTGGTCGAGGCTGTCCAGGTCGTTGCTGACCCCGCCCAGCAACTGCTGGATCAACTCGGTGCCGCTGGCCGGCAGTTCGGCCGGCAGCGGATAGCCTTCGGCGTGCAGTGCCTTGAGGATGTTCAGCGCCGCCGCCGGGGTGTCCAGGCCTACACCGTTGCCGATGCGCCCGTCCCGGGTCGGGTAGTTGGCCAGTACCAGGGCCACGCGCTTGTGGCCGTTGTTCAGGCGCCCCAGTTCTACCCAGCGCCGGGCCAGTTCGGCGACGAAATCCATGCGTTCGGGCTGGCCGCGATAGCAGACCACGTCCGACTGGCTGCGCTCGCTACGCCAGGCCAGGTCCTTGAAGCTGATGGGCCGGCTGATGATGCGCCCGTCCAGTTCCGGCAAGGCGATGTGCATGGCCAGGTCCCGCGGCCCCAGGCCCTGCTCGCTGTCACGCCAGCCCGGCTCGTTGTCCTGGGCGCAAATGGCCTGGATCACCGGGATATTGCGGCGGAACGGCCGCAGGTGCGGGGCTTCGGGGCTGGACTGGGCAAAGCCGGTGGTATTGAGGATCACCCCGGCCGCGGTTTCATCCAGCCAGTCTTCCACCTGGCTCAGGCAGCCCGGTTCCTTGAGGCTGGCCACCGCTATCGGCAAGGGGTTGAGGCCCGCCGCCAGCAAGCGCTGGCAGAACAGGTCGATAAAGCCGGTGTTGGCCGCCTGCAGGTGGGAGCGGTAGAACAGCAGCGCCGCCACGGCTTGCCCCGGCTGCCAGTCGGCCTGCCAGTCACTGAGGGCAGCCTGGCTTTTGTGCGGGTGGTAGATCGCCGTGCGTGGCAGGGCCTGCGGTTCGCTCCAGGGGTAGTCGCGCCCCAACAGGCCGCTGGCCAGGCAGCGGTAGAAATTCAGCGCGTTGTCACGCCCGCCCTGGCGCAGGAACTGCCACAGGCGGTCGCGTTCGCCGGCAGCCACCGTGCTCAAGTCGCTGAGTTCCGGGTCCGGGCGGTCGTCCCCCGGCACCAGGATCAACTGCACCCCGCGCCTGGACAGCTCCACCAACTGCTCGACGCCGTAGCGCCAGTAAGCGATGCCACCGTGCAGGGAAATCAGGATGACCTTGGCGTGGCGCAGCACCTGGTCCACATACAGGTCCACCGAGGCGTGGTTCTGCACCTGCATCGGATTGGCCAGGCGAAAGCTCGGGTAGTCCTCGGGCAATTGCTCGGCGGCGTCCGCCAGCAGCGCCAGGCTGGAATCGCCGCTGCACAGGATCACCAGCTCGGCGGGGGTTTGTCCCAGGTCGGCAATGTTGTCATCCGACACGAAACCGCCGGGCTGGGTCCTGAGCAGGTGCATGGCTTAGACGCTGAGTGCGGCGCGCAGTTGCGCTTCGAGCTGGGCGGCGTCCAGTTCCTGGCCGATCAGCACCAGGCGCGTGGTACGGGCCTCGTCGGCGCCCCACTTGCGGTCGAAGTGCTTGTCGAAGCGCGTGCCCACGCCCTGGATCAGCAGGCGCATCGGCTTGTTGGGGATGGCGGCGAAACCCTTGACCCGCAGGATGCCGTGCTTGACCACCAGTTGGGTCAGGGCGTCCAGCAGCAGGCTTTCGTCGGCCTGGGGCAGCTCGATGGAGATGGAATCGAAGGCGTCGTGATCGTGGTCGTCGTGATCGTCATCGCCGTCATGGTGATGGTCGTGGTGGCTGTGGCGGCCGTCGATGTGTTCCTCGGAACCGGCACCCAGGCCCAGCAGCACGTCCAGGGGCAGGCGACCGCTGCTGGCTTCGATGACCTTGACCGCCGGCGGCAGCTCCTCGGCCACTTCCAGGCGCACCTTGGCCAGGTCTTCGGGGCTGATCAGGTCGGTCTTGTTGAGGATCACCAGGTCGGCGCTGGACAGCTGGTCGGCGAACAGCTCATGCAGGGGCGATTCGTGGTCCAGGTTGGGGTCGAGCTTGCGCTGGGCGTCCACTTGATCGGGGAAGGCAGCGAAGGTGCCGGCGGCCACGGCCGGGCTGTCGACCACGGTGATCACTGCATCGACGGTGCAGGCACTGCGGATTTCCGGCCACTGGAAGGCCTGGACCAGAGGTTTGGGCAGCGCCAGGCCGGAGGTCTCGATGAGGATGTGGTCCAGGTCGCCGCGGCGCGCCACCAGTTCGCGCATCACCGGGAAGAACTCCTCCTGCACGGTGCAGCACAGGCAACCGTTGGCCAGCTCGTAGACTCGGCCGCTGGCCTCTTCCTCGGTGCAGCCGATGGCGCATTGCTTGAGGATTTCGCCGTCGATGCCCAGCTCGCCGAATTCGTTGACGATCACCGCAATGCGCCGGCCCTGGGCATTGTCCAGCATGTGCCGCAACAGGGTGGTTTTGCCCGAGCCGAGGAAGCCGGTGACGATGGTGACGGGAAGTTTGGCCAGTGTTTTCATCGGATGCCCTTTGGCAAAAGGAGGCGGGCAAACGGGACGAGAACCGCAACGCCGGGCGCGCGGAGATTTCGCCACCGGATCACCCCGCCCGGTTGTAGTGAGAATCTTGGATCGAGGCAGGTCTCCTGGCTGAGGGCTTGCCAGTCGTCGGACCGGCGATTGCTGCGCCTTCCCACCGGCGTCGTCGACGCCCATGCAGTGGCCTTGCAGCAATCGAACCCTTCACAGTTGCGGGGGCAGCCGCGGCATCGACCGCGTTCCCTTCTTAGCTTCGACCCGTGGCCGAAGAACCTCGAAAGCGCAAGGCTACGCAGAGCCAGGGGGACGGTCAATCGACAATGCGCCCGTAGCAGCCGGCTTGCCGGCGAAAGGGCCATTGAACCTTGCACGAACGCGGCGCACACCTGCGCAGCGGTCACGGCAATTGACGCCCCTGCCCCGCCCATGATCTCCTACACACCTTGTTACGGGTGCCCTTTACAGGGTGAAACGGGAAACCGGTGAATCACGTGCTTAACTAAAAAGCCGTGGCCAGTCCGGTGCTGCCCCCGCAACGGTAAGCGAGCGAAGTGTCAGATCCACTGTGCCAAGGCATGGGAAGGCGACACTTGCCGGCACGGCATGACACAGCCCTGCCCCTCGCAAGCCCGGAGACCGGCCCGCAACACTTACATAACAACCCGCGGTGGGCGGGCGCTGTTGCAAACCCTGCGTGGCCATCACGCGGGGTTTTCCTGCGCCTCTACCCCGCTGACACTCCAGAGGGAAGCGCCATGTCGATCATCAGCAGCACCAGCCACTCCGCCAGCACGACCTCCACCCTGAGCCAGCGCCTGGTGGCCGCCATCGGCGCCTCGATCCTCGGCGCGTGCCTGGTGTACTTCGCCGGCTTCTCCCACATCGAGGCGGTGCACAACGCGGCCCACGACACCCGCCACAGCGCCGCCTTCCCTTGCCATTGAGACCTGCCGACATGATCAAGCGTATCGCGCAAACCGCAGGTTTCACCGGCCTCTTGGCCGCCCTGCTGCTGACCCTGCTGCAAAGCTTCTGGGTCGCCCCGCTGATCCTGCAGGCGGAAACCTATGAAAAGGCCCCCGCGGCCGAAGTCCATGAGCACGCCGAAGGCGCCATGGCCGCCCACAGCCACGATGCCGAAGCCTGGGAGCCGGAAGACGGCTGGCAGCGCGTGCTGTCCACCACCGGAGGCAACCTGGTGGTGGCCGTGGGCTTCGCCCTGATGCTGGCCGGCCTCTACACCCTGCGCGCGCCGAACCGCACGTCCCAGGGCCTGCTCTGGGGCCTGGCCGGCTATGCCACCTTCTGCCTGGCGCCGACCCTGGGCCTGCCGCCGGAATTGCCGGGCACCGCCGCAGCCGACCTGGCACAGCGGCAGATCTGGTGGGTCGGCACCGCCGCCTCCACCGCTGTGGGCATTGCCCTGATCGTGTTCGCCCGCAACTGGCTGCTGAAGGTCCTGGGCGCGGCCATCATCGCCGTACCCCACGTGATCGGCGCGCCGCAGCCGGAAGTGCATTCGATGCTGGCCCCGGAAGAACTGGAAGCGCAATTCAAGATCGCCTCGCAGCTGACCAATGCGGCCTTCTGGCTGGCGCTCGGGCTGATCAGCGCCTGGTTGTTCCGACGCAAGAGCGCGGGCCAGTACTCGGCATGATCGAAGTGAGCGCAGCGCCGACCCTGGTGGTCGGCCTGGGCTGCCAGAAAGGCTGCCCGGTGACCACGCTGCGCGCCTTGCTCGACCAGGTCCTGGCGGCGCACCAGTGGCAGGCCCGGCAGGTCCTGGCCCTGGCCAGCATCGACCTCAAGCGCAACGAACCCGGCCTGCTGCAACTGGCGGAGCAACTGGAACTGCCGCTGACCTGTTTCAGCAGCGGCCAGCTCGCCCCCTTTGCCCTGCGCCTGAGCCACCGTTCACAGATAGCCTTCGAACGTACCGGCTGCTACGGCGTGGCCGAAAGTGCCGCCCTGGCCCTGGCCGAACAGCTGTCACCCGGCCCGGCCACACTGCTTGTTCCCCGGCAAAAATACGCCCAGGCCACCCTGGCATTGGTCGTCGCCCGGTAGAATCCCCGATAATTCCCGCCTTCGATCATGAGCAATCTTCATCTGAAGCACGGCTCCCGACCTTTTTTCACAGGACACAGCCATGACTGTCTATTTCATCGGAGCCGGCCCCGGCGACCCGGAACTGATCACCGTCAAGGGCCAGCGCCTGATCCATCGTTGCCCGGTGATCATCTACGCCGGCTCCCTGGTCCCCCAGGCAGTGCTCGACGGGCACCGCGCGGAGCGGGTGATCAATAGCGCCGAACTGCACCTGGAGCAGATCATCGAGGCCATCAAGCAGGCCCATGCCCGGGGCCAGGACGTGGCCCGGGTGCATTCCGGCGACCCGAGCCTATATGGCGCCATCGGCGAGCAGATCCGCTGCCTGCGGGAGCTGGGCATCCCCTTCGAGATCATCCCCGGGGTCACCGCCACCGCCGCCTGCGCTGCCCTGCTGGGGGCCGAACTGACCCTGCCGGACGTCTCCCAAAGCGTGATTCTTACCCGCTACGCGGACAAGACCGCGATGCCTGCCGGCGAGGATTTCGCCAGCCTGGCGGCCCACGGCGCCACCATGGCCATTCACCTGGGGGTCAATAACCTGCCGAAGATCGTTGCCGAGTTGCTGCCCCACTACGGCGCAGACTGCCCGATTGCAGTGGTGCACCGCGCCACCTGGCCGGATCAGGACTGGGCCCTGGGAACCCTGGCGGACATCGTCGATCAGGTGGCGGCCAAGGGTTTTCGGCGCACGGCACTGATCCTGGTGGGCCGGGTGCTGGCCACGGATGTTTTCAGCGAGTCGTCCCTGTATCGCGCCGGACACGCGCACCTCTATCGCCCCTGACACACACCCTGTGTAGGAGCTGGCTTGCCAGCGAAGGCGATCTGGGAATTGGTGCAAGACTCTAGGGCCCTTTCGCCAGCAAGCCGGCTCCTACGGAGGCTTTTGGGGGGAGCTGGCTTGGGGGCATAAAAAAACGGCGCTCACGGGGCGCCGTTTTTTCAAGTCACAGCGAACGCCTTAGTAGTAGGCGTTTTCTTTCTGCGTGTGGTCGGTGACGTCACGTACGCCCTTGAGCTCCGGAATGCGCTCGAGCAGGGTGCGCTCGATGCCTTCCTTCAAGGTTACGTCGGCCTGGCCGCAGCCCTGGCAACCGCCGCCGAACTGCAACACGGCAATGCCGTCCTCGACCACGTCGATCAGGCTGACCTGGCCGCCGTGGCTGGCCAGCCCCGGGTTGATCTCGGTTTGCAGGTAGTAGTTGATGCGCTCGTTGACCGGGCTGTCGGCATTGACCATCGGCACCTTGGCGTTTGGCGCCTTGATGGTCAGCTGGCCGCCCATGCGGTCGGTGGCGTAGTCGACCACCGCATCATCGAGGAAACCTTCGCTGAAGGCGTCGATGTAGGCGGTGAAGCTTTTCAGGCCCAGGGCCTTGTCTTCGGGTTTCTCTTCGCCCGGCTTGCAATAGGCGATGCAGGTCTCGGCGTACTGAGTCCCTGGCTGGGTGATGAAGATGCGGATGCCAATCCCCGGGGTGTTCTGCTTGGATAGCAGATCAGCCAGATAATCGTGGGCGGCGTCGGTAATGGTTATGGCGCTCATGGTGGTTCCTCGCAGACGTGGGCGCAGTTTACGCCAATCCAAGCCGCTGACAAAGTCCTAGTATTTTTGTCGGGATAGACTTTGGTATAGAGCGTCCCCGGGCCGCGCCAAGGCGCAGTCCGGGGGAGATGACAGCTCTATGTCAGAGGTTTTCGTAACGATTCATGTCCAGGACCCCGGCTTCCACCGGATCGGTTTCCTGCAGGTAGCGGGTCTGGTCATGGAAGTACTGCCAGAACTGCGGATGGCTGCGGCGGATGCCCCAGCGCTCGACGATCTTCTCGAAGCTGGCGGCGTCCCGGGCCGCCTGCATGGCGTCGACGAACTCCGGCACTTGCCCGGCCGGTACGTTGAACATGAAGTTCGGATAGCTGCTGAGAATCCCCGGGAATATGGTCAGGGTGTCCAGCCCCGGCTGATAGCGCAGCGACTCGCCGAGCATGAAGGCCACGTTACTGTGGGCGCGGTTGCGCAGCATGCTGTAGAACTCGCGCTTGCCGCTGGCGGTCTGGACACGCAGCAGGGTCGCTTCCGGCAACTGTTCGATGACCTTGAGGCCCGCCGCCGGGCGCGATGCCAGGCGGCTCAGGGCCTGCTCGGCATCCTGCAGCGCCGGGTCGATGTTCGGGCGTGAGCAGTAGGCGCTGTCACAGCGGTTGATCGGATCCGGCTTGGCGTTGAGGTCGCCATAGCGGGCCAGCAACTGGTTGGCGAAGTCCTTTTTCGGGTCCTTGAGGTCGAGCTTCAGCGCGCTGCGCTTGTCGTCGTCGATGGACTCGTAATCCAGCCACATCTTGAACTTGCCGCTGTTCTGGTACCAATCGTCGAGGAAATCCTCGCGGGTGCCGGCGGGCATCAGGCGCAGGAAGTTCTGCTCCGCGCCATTGCGGATCAGGTCGAAGTACAACCGGGTCTGGGCCTGGTGGGAGACGTTGCCGAACACGTCGAAGTTCACCGCCAATTGATAGTAGGTGCGCTCCAGCAGCGGGTAGTCGAACAGCCACATCGTCTGTGGCACTTCGCCGATCAGGCCCTTGGTCACCGAGGCGCTGTCGAAGTGGCGGAAGATGCTCAGCAGCGCGTTGTCGTTGCCGGCCCACAGGGTCGACCAGCTGGGCGCCGGCGAATCGGCATAGGAATCGCGGCGCAGGGCCTCGTACTCGTTGCGCTTGTCGCGATAGGCCAGCCACAGGCTGAGCACGCTGCCGACGTCGTCGTTCTGCCCGGGCATGGCCAGCAACGGCGTGGCCTGGCCGCGATAGGCCGGGTCGGTGATGTACAGGTCATGTTCGGGGGCCTGGAACAGCGCCCAGAAGTTGTCGCGGATCACGTCGGTGGCGATCTGCCCGCGGCACACCGGGCCACGGATAAAGGTGCGCACGAAGTATTCGGCGTTATCCAGCATGAACTGGTAGCGGGCCTTGGCCGGAATCGCCTCGAAGGTCTCGAACGGGTTGGCCCGGCGCGCCGGCCCGTAGCCCGGCAGGGCCGTGACCTGCCAGTCGCCGCTGTAGAACAGGGTCTTGACCCGGGCCATCTTCGCCGCGCTCAGCGGGTAGGTGATATGGGTCTTGTGCACGATCACCCCTTGCACCGGCCACAGGCGGTAGTACACCTGGGTGCCCGGGTCGTCGTTGGGGCGACGGGTGTTGATCAGGTCGATGGGCTGGCCACTGGGGGTACGGGAACGCACCCACTGGAAGAAATGCCCCGGCTCGCCGCCTTCAAAATAGAGATGGGCGAGGAACAAGTGTTCGTAGAGCCAGCGCGCCACCAGGCTCTCCCGGGCGCCAGGGGCGTTGAGCAGGTTTTCCCACTGAGCCACTTGCAGGCTTTCCCGGGCACTGGGGGCCAGGCCTTGCTCGTCGATGGGCGCGCCCGAGGCCAGCCAGCGTTGCAGGGTCAGGTATTGCTGATCGGTCAGGCCGGTGACCGCCAGGGGCATGCCTTCCTTGGGGTGAGCCCCGGCATAGGCGTCGAACTCCGCCGGCTGCGGGCACATGTTCTCGCGGCTCAGGCCCAGGGCGATCTCGCTGGGCAACTTGGCGTTGGGTTGCAGCGGGGTGCGATGGCCCAGTTCCAGCATGCGCGCCATCAGCGCCGCCTGGCTGCCCTGGGCGTCAAGCACCGAATAGAAGCCCTTCTGCTGCCAGGCACGCTGGCCAGTGGCGTCATAGAACAGCCGCGTAGGCGCTTGGGCCTTGCTGCGCTCGCCGTCGTACACCGGAATCTTCGAAGCACCGCGGCTGGCCCCCTCGCCACTGCCCAGGTTGAGCTGACAGGCGGAGTCGTAACAGGCATGACAGGCCACGCATTTCTCGGTAAAGATCGGCTGGATGTCGCGGGTATAGGAAATCGCCGGCGCCGGACCTTGTGCCAGGCACACTGAACTCAGAAGCAGCAGCGCGCTGCTGACGATAAAACGAAACGGCATGTCCCTGGTCCCGAAAGAAAAAAACGCCGCGATTCTACCGGTCTCACTCCTCGACCAACATGAGCGATATTCATGCAAAAACCACGCATGCCGCAAAACCATGCAGGTTTGCTATGATCGCCGCCCTTCGTAATGGCCTTACCAGGTAGTTCTCATGTCCGATCGCAGTGCTCGCCTCCACGCCCTCCAGCAAGCCCTCAAAGAGCGCATTCTGATTCTCGATGGCGGCATGGGCACCATGATCCAGAGCTACAAGCTCGAAGAACATGACTACCGTGGCAAGCGCTTCGCCGACTGGCCCAGCGACGTCAAGGGCAACAACGACCTGTTGGTGCTGACCCGCCCGGACGTGATCGGCGCCATTGAAAAAGCCTACCTGGATGCCGGTGCCGACATCCTCGAGACCAACACCTTCAACGCCACCCAAGTGTCCCAGGCCGACTACGGCATGGAAGAACTGGTCTACGAATTGAACGTAGAAGGCGCCCGCCTGGCGCGCAAGGTGGCGGACGCGAAAACCCTCGAGACCCCGGACAAGCCACGTTTCGTCGCTGGCGTCCTGGGCCCGACCAGCCGCACCTGCTCGCTGTCGCCGGACGTCAACAACCCCGGCTACCGCAACGTCACCTTCGATGAACTGGTGGAAAACTACACCGAGGCCACCAAGGGCCTGATCGAAGGCGGTGCCGACCTGATCCTGATCGAGACCATCTTCGACACCTTGAACGCCAAGGCCGCGATCTTCGCCGTGCAGGGCGTGTTCGAGGAGTTGGGCTTCGAACTGCCGATCATGATTTCCGGGACCATCACCGATGCTTCCGGGCGCACCCTCTCCGGCCAGACCACCGAAGCCTTCTGGAACTCCGTGGCCCATGCCAAGCCAATCTCGGTGGGCCTGAACTGCGCCCTGGGCGCCAGCGAGCTGCGCCCCTATCTGGAAGAGCTGTCGAACAAGGCCAGCACCCACGTCTCGGCGCACCCCAACGCCGGCCTGCCGAACGAGTTCGGCGAGTACGACGAGTTGCCGGAACAAACCGCCAAGGTCATCGAAGAGTTCGCCCAGAGCGGCTTCCTCAACATCGTCGGCGGCTGCTGCGGCACCACCCCGGGGCATATCGGCGCCATCGCCAAGGCCGTGGCCGGTTATGCCCCGCGACAGATCCCGGACATCCCCAAGGCCTGCCGCCTGTCGGGCCTGGAGCCCTTCACCATCGATCGCAACTCGCTGTTCGTGAACGTCGGCGAGCGCACCAACATCACCGGCTCGGCCAAGTTCGCCCGGCTGATCCGCGAGGACAACTACACCGAGGCCCTGGAAGTCGCCCTGCAGCAGGTGGAAGCCGGCGCCCAGGTGATCGACATCAACATGGACGAAGGGATGCTGGATTCGAAGAAGGCCATGGTGACCTTCCTCAATCTGATCGCCGGCGAGCCGGACATCTCCCGCGTGCCGATCATGATCGACTCTTCCAAGTGGGAAGTGATCGAGGCCGGCCTCAAGTGCATCCAGGGCAAGGGCATCGTCAACTCCATCAGCATGAAGGAAGGCGTCGAGCAGTTCATTCACCACGCCAGGTTGTGCAAGCGCTACGGCGCCGCCGTGGTGGTGATGGCCTTCGACGAGGTCGGCCAGGCCGATACCGAGGCGCGCAAGAAGGAAATCTGCAAGCGCTCCTACGACATCCTGGTCAATGAAGTGGGCTTCCCACCGGAAGACATCATCTTCGACCCGAACATCTTCGCCGTAGCCACCGGCATCGAGGAACACAACAACTACGCCGTTGATTTCATCAACGCCTGCGCCTATATCCGCGACGAGCTGCCCTATGCCCTGAGCTCCGGCGGTGTGTCCAACGTGTCGTTCTCGTTCCGCGGCAACAACCCGGTGCGTGAAGCGATCCACTCGGTGTTCCTGCTGTACGCGATCCGCAACGGCCTGACCATGGGCATCGTCAACGCCGGCCAGCTGGAGATCTACGACCAGATTCCGCAACAGCTGCGCGACGCCGTGGAAGACGTGGTGCTCAACCGCACGCCCAACGGCACCGACGCGCTGCTGGCCATCGCCGACCAGTTCAAGGGCGACGGTAGCGTCAAGGAAGCGGAAACCGAGGAATGGCGCGGCTGGGAAGTCAACAAGCGCCTGGAACACGCGCTGGTCAAGGGCATCACCACCCATATCGTCGAAGACACCGAAGAGTCGCGCCAGAGCTTCAGCCGCCCGATCGAGGTGATCGAAGGCCCGCTGATGTCCGGCATGAACGTGGTCGGCGACCTGTTCGGCGCCGGCAAGATGTTCCTGCCCCAGGTGGTTAAATCCGCCCGGGTGATGAAGCAGGCCGTGGCTCACCTGATTCCCTTCATCGAGCTGGAGAAAGGCGACAAGCCGGAAGCCAAGGGCAAGATCCTGATGGCCACGGTCAAGGGCGACGTGCACGACATCGGCAAGAACATCGTCGGCGTGGTGCTGGGCTGCAACGGCTACGACATTGTCGACCTGGGGGTCATGGTGCCGGCGGAGAAAATCCTCCAGGTGGCCAAGGAGCAGAAGTGCGACATCATCGGCCTGTCCGGGCTGATCACCCCGTCCCTGGACGAGATGGTCCACGTCGCCCGCGAGATGCAGCGCCAGGATTTCCACCTGCCGCTGATGATCGGTGGCGCCACCACCTCCAAGGCCCACACTGCGGTGAAGATCGAGCCAAAGTACAGCAATGACGCGGTGGTCTACGTCACCGACGCCTCCCGCGCGGTGGGCGTGGCCACCCAATTGCTGTCCAAGGAACTCAAGGCCGGCTTCGTGCAGAAGACCCGCGAGGAATACGTGGAAGTGCGCGAGCGTACCGCCAACCGCAGCGCCCGCACCGAGCGCCTGAGCTACCC
This sequence comes from Pseudomonas sp. GW823-FHT02C05, assembly GCF_058797595.1. NCBI lineage: Bacteria > Pseudomonadati > Pseudomonadota > Gammaproteobacteria > Pseudomonadales > Pseudomonadaceae > Pseudomonas > Pseudomonas sp. GW823-FHT02C05. Next base: position 1,955,786 of record NZ_JBXAJU010000001.1, read on the forward strand.
TGCGGCCATCGCCAAGAAGCCGCAGTTCGACTGGAGCAGCTACCAGCCGGTCAAACCGACCTTCACCGGCGCCCGGGTGCTGGACAACATCGACCTCAAGGTGCTGGCCGAATACATCGACTGGACGCCGTTCTTCATCTCCTGGGACCTGGCCGGCAAGTTCCCACGCATCCTCGAAGACGAAGTGGTGGGCGAAGCTGCCACCGCGCTGTACAAGGACGCCCGGGAAATGCTCGACAAGCTGATCAACGAAAAGCTGATCAGCGCCCGCGCCGTGTTCGGCTTCTGGCCGGCCAACCAGGTGCAGGACGACGACCTGGAAGTCTACGGCGATGACGGCCAGCCCCTGGCGCGCCTGCACCACCTGCGCCAGCAGATCATCAAGACCGATGGCAAGCCGAACTTCTCCCTGGCCGACTTCGTCGCGCCCAAGGACAGCGGCGTCACCGACTACGTCGGCGGCTTCATCACCACCGCCGGAATCGGCGCCGAAGAAGTGGCCAAGGCCTACCAGGATGCCGGCGACGACTACAACTCGATCATGGTCAAGGCCCTGGCCGACCGCCTGGCCGAAGCCTGCGCCGAGTGGCTGCACCAGCAGGTGCGCAAGGAGTACTGGGGTTATGCCAAGGACGAACAACTGGACAACGAGGCGCTGATCAAGGAGCAGTACAGCGGTATCCGCCCTGCCCCGGGCTACCCGGCCTGCCCGGACCACACCGAGAAGAGCACCCTGTTCGCTCTGCTCGACCCCGAGGCCAGCGAAGGCCGTGCCGGCCGTAGCGGCGTGTTCCTTACCGAGCACTTCGCCATGTTCCCGGCGGCCGCCGTCAGTGGCTGGTACTTCGCTCACCCGCAGGCGCAGTACTTCGCCGTGGGCAAGGTCGACCAGGACCAGGTCCAGAGCTACACCGAACGCAAGGGCCAGGACCTGGCCGTGAGCGAGCGCTGGCTGGCACCCAACCTGGGCTACGACAACTGACCCAGGTTGTGCAGGAGCCGGCTTGCCGGCGAAGGCGGTCCCCGGGACCTCTTCGCTGGCAAGCCCATTCCTGCAGCCGCCCGCCACCCCGGGCGGCATTGTCTATGCTCTGTTGACACCCAACCGTGTCGAGGGATTTATGGACGATCCAAGCAAGAACAATCAGCCTCCGACCTTCCTGCAGATGCTGCAAAGCGTGCTGGCCGCCGCCTTCGGCGTACAGAGCGGGAAGAACCGCGCCCGCGACTTCAGCCACGGCAAGCCCAGCCACTTCATCGTGCTGGGCATTCTGTTCACCACCCTGTTTGTTCTGGTGCTGCTGGGCATCGCCAACCTGGCGATGCACCTGGCGGGGGTCTGAAGCAGCGTCAGCGCAGCAACAGCTGCAAACCGAAGGGATAGCGGTAGCTGTCCGGCTTGCCTTGGGCGGACAGCCCGCGAAAATCGACCCTGGTGCCCACCTGATCCCCCAGGCGCAGCAACTGCCGGGCCTGGGCCGGGGTCAATGCCTGGAACAGCGACAGCTGCCAATCCGGCCCGCCCAGGCGCCGGGCGTCCAGCCCCAGGGCATCATCGTGCAACGCCACCAGGGCCCAGCCCCCCAGGGTAAAGTGCCCCGCCTCCAGCACCGACAACTTGCCGTCGATCAGGGCCTGCAAGGCCTCGGGCGAACTGTTGACCCCACTGAACAGCAGATCCGTTCCCGGCTTGCGACCCAGTTCCCGGGCCGCTTGCATCGCCCCCAGGGCCATCTCGTCATTGGCTGACCAGATCAATTGGGTTTTGGGGTAGCGCTTGAGCAACTGTTGCGCCTGGCGGTAGGCGCGCTCCCGGCTCCATTCGCCATAGACCAACTGACGCAAATGCACTTGCGGGTACTCGGCCAGGGCCCGGCGCAGGCCGCGCTCGCGCAACTGCGCCGCAGGCGTGACCTTGAGCCCGGAAAATGCAAGCAGTTCGATGCCCTGCCCTGCCGGGACCGGCCCAAGCTTGTGCAGCAGCTCCTTGAGCATGCGGTAGCCGGCTTCCTCATCGTCGCCCACCATGCTGCCGATCCAGTCCGAATAGTTCTGCCGGCTCTGCCCGATCAGTTCCCGCTGGTCCAGGGTCAAAGGGCTGTTGACGATAAACAGCTTGGTCCCGGAGCCCTGGGACAGACGCAGGATCTGCGGAGCCACGTACTGTTCGTTCACCAGCATCAGGTAATCGGGTTTGTCGCGGCCCTGGAACAGCTCCCGGGCCTGCTGCAGAGTGTTCTGCGGATCGCGCTCTGCATAGAGGATGCGCAGGTCAAGCCCCAGGTCCCGGGCCGCGGCCTGCATGAACTGCGAATAACTGACCCAGAAGGTCTCCGTGGAATTGCCGGGATTGAGAAACACCACCGATGTGGCATGAGCGACCGCCCAGAACGGCAGACTCAGGCACAACAGCCACTTGCACAGACGCTTGAACATTACGAGAAGAGCCCCAGAATTTCGCCCAGGCAGTATAACTGGCAAAGTGCTGGCCAACGGCGGCAAATTGTCATGATTGTCCGACAATTCAGGCTCTTTTTTATCGCTCGACTACTGGTGACTGACCCAGAACACGGCCGTACCCACGACCAGTATGATCAGAAAGAGAATGGCCCAAGCATCAACGCTACTGTCACTTTTCCTTACTTTGGTTGGATGGCTCATAGCATCGCCTCTAGTAGATTTTGTCGGTGACTGCTCAAAGACTCGTCCACAGTTAAGACCAGGATTGCCCCTACCACAAATGGGGTTACTCTCACGCCCCTACCGTTAGTCGTTTTGGTTCTGTGCATATACTCAAACATCACTTTTGCGCATAACCGCAAACTGGTATCGTTCGGCGGCTCCGTTGGGAGTGCGCGGCCGTGCGCGCAGATTTGCTTACATGGGTGGCGTGAAGCGTGAACGAAGGCAAGACGAGGTGAGACCGGCGAAAACCGCGCTGGACGCCAGTCCGAGCAGCGTACCGAAGCCGTTCACCGCAGTATTTGCCAAGTGCGCTTGAGCGCCGCCTGTAGCCTGAGAACTGGACCTATATGTACGTATACGACGAGTACGATCAGCGGATCATCGAGGACCGCGTCAAGCAGTTCCGTGATCAGACCCGACGCTATCTGGCAGGCGAGCTGAGCGAAGAAGAATTCCGCCCCCTGCGCCTGCAGAATGGCCTTTATATCCAACGTTTTGCCCCGATGCTGCGGGTCGCCGTGCCTTACGGCCAACTGACCTCGCGCCAAGCGCGGATGATGGCCAAGATTGCCCGCGACTACGACAAGGGCTACGCGCACATCAGCACCCGGCAGAACGTGCAGTTCAACTGGCCGGCCCTGGAAGACATCCCGGACATCCTCGCCGAACTGGCCACCGTGCAGATGCACGCGATCCAGACCAGCGGCAACTGCCTGCGCAACGTCACCACCGACCAGTTCGCCGGTGTTGCCGCCGACGAGCTGATCGACCCGCGCCCCTGGTGCGAGATCGTCCGCCAGTGGACCACCTTCCACCCGGAATTTGCCTACCTGCCGCGCAAGTTCAAGATCGCCATCAACGGCTCGACCTCTGACCGCGCGGCCATCGAAGTCCATGACATCGGCCTTGAGCCTGTGTACAACGCCGCCGGTGAGCTGGGTTTCCGCGTGCTGGTGGGTGGCGGCCTGGGCCGTACCCCGGTGGTCGGTGCCTTCATCAACGAGTTCCTGCCCTGGCAGGACCTGCTGAGCTACCTCGACGCCATCCTGCGGGTCTACAACCGCTACGGCCGGCGTGACAACAAGTACAAGGCGCGGATCAAGATCCTGGTCAAGGCCCTGACCCCTGAAGTGTTCGCCGAGAAGGTCGAGGCCGAGATGGCCCACCTGCGTGGCGGCCAGACCACCCTGACCGATGCCGAAGTGCATCGCGTGGCCAAGCACTTCGTCGACCCGGACTACAAGACCCTGAGCAACCAGGACGCCGAACTGGCCGCCCTGGACCAGCAGCACCCGGGCTTTGCCCGCTGGCGCACGCGCAACACCCTGGCCCACAAGAAGCCGGGCTACGTGGCCGTGACCCTGTCGCTCAAGCCCACCGGTGTAGCGCCGGGAGACGTTACCGACAAGCAGTTCGACGCCATCGCCGACCTGGCCGACCGTTACAGTTTCGGCCAGCTGCGCACCTCCCACGAGCAGAACATCATTCTCGCCGACGTCGAGCAGAGCCAACTGTTCACCCTGTGGGGCGAGTTGCGGGAGAACGGCTTCGCCACGCCGAACATCGGCCTTTTGACCGACATCATCTGCTGCCCGGGCGGCGACTTCTGCTCCCTGGCCAACGCCAAGTCGATCCCGATCGCCGAATCCATCCAGCGCCGTTTCGACGACCTGGATTACCTGTTCGACATCGGCGAACTGGACCTGAACATCTCCGGTTGCATGAACGCCTGCGGCCACCACCACGTGGGCCATATCGGCATCCTCGGGGTGGACAAGAAAGGCGAGGAGTTCTACCAGGTGTCCCTGGGTGGCAGCGCCAGCCGCGACGCCAGCCTGGGCAAGATCCTCGGCCCGTCCTTCGCCCAGGACGACATGCCCGACGTGATCTCGAAGCTGATCGATGTGTACGTGGAACAACGTACCGAAGACGAACGCTTCATCGACACCTATCAACGTATTGGCATCGACCTCTTCAAGGAGCGCGTCTATGCAGCGAATCATTAAGAACAACGAGGTCATCGACGAAACCTGGCACCTGCTGCCCAAGGACGCGACCCTCGACGGCATTTCCAACTGCGACGACCTGATCGTGCCACTGGCCCTGTGGCGCGAGCATGCTCACGCCCTCAAGGCCCGCGATGGCGGCCTGGGTGTATGGCTGGATGCGGACGAAGAAGCCGAGGAAATCGGTGACGACGTCGAGCAGTTCCAGGTGATTGCCCTGAACTTCCCAGCCTTCACCGATGGCCGCAACTACTCCAACGCTCGCCTGTTGCGTGACCGCTACGGCTACAAGGGCGAGTTGCGAGCGATTGGCGACGTGTTGCGCGACCAGCTGTTCTACCTGCACCGCTGCGGCTTCGACGCCTATGCACTGCGGGCCGACAAGGACCCCTACGAAGCCTTGGAAAGCCTCAAGGACTTCTCGGTGACCTACCAGGCCGCCACCGACGAACCGCTGCCGCTGTTCCGTCGCCGCTAAGCCCTGGCGCCAACAAAAAGCCCTGAAGCGGGAAACCGGTTCAGGGCTTTTTTGTGCAGACCTGCCACTCTCACCGTAGGAGCCGGCTTGCCGGCGAAAGACCTCAACGATAACGCGCACTGGCAGGGGATAGGCGGCGCTTTCGAAAGCATCGCGAGCAAGCTGTTGTGGCTCAATATTCCTGGACCACTCTGTAGGAGTTTCAACATAAGGAAGCATCATGGGATTTCGGGTTGTTAGCGCTGAAGAAAAGGCTGAAGCCATTCGCTTGGTTGTGGAAATGAATTACTCGGTGCCTAAGGCATGTGAGCAAACCGGGGTTGGGCCCACAGCCCTGCGACGCTGGGTCACCCGATGGCGCAAGGAGCATGAAGGAGCCTTGCTACCCACACGCCCTCAGGATCAGGAACTGATTGATTCACTGCAGGCCAGACTCGCCTTGCTGGAAGCCGAGAATAGCGTCCTAAAAAAGCAATTGCCCTCTCATCTGAAGGTGCTGTTCAGCCGAATCAAATGATCGAGGGTTTGAAAGAACAGCTCTCCATTCGGCACTGCTGCCGACTTCTGGGCGTGCCTCGCAGCAGCTATTACGCCAAGCCCGTGGCTCGGTCTGAACCTGGGGTCGAGCGGCGGCTGGAAAAGACCATTCGGCAGTTGCACCGGGAGCATCGAGGAGCCCTGGGCGCCCGGGGATTTGCCAGGGAACTCAAAAAAACAGGGCGTAGCGGTTGGGCGCCATCGTATGGGCCGTCTGATGAAAAACCTTGGACTGGTCAGGCGACGAGCCCGTTACGCTCACTATCGTCGGACCGGAAAGCCCAGCAATACCGCAGCCAATGTCCTTGATCGTCGCTTTAATCCTGCATCACCCAATACGTTTTGGGCCGGAGACATCACTTACATTCGCGTCGGTGGAAGCTGGCTATACCTGGCAATCGTGATGGATTTGTTTTCACGTCGGATCGTCGGCTGGGCCTTTTCCAGGACCGCCGATGCCGAGCTGTCGCTCAAGGCGCTACGGCTGGCTGTTGGTATACGTCGGCCTGGTTCAGCGCTGGTATTCCACTCGGATCAGGGCTGCCAATACACCGCGGATCGCTTTGTCGAATACTTGGCTGAAAAGCAGATCGTGCAGAGCATGAGTCGACGCGCAAACTGCTGGGACAACGCAGTGGTGGAACGTTATTTCCGGACACTGAAACACGATTGGTCGCCTGAAAATGGCTACCAGAATCATTTTGAGGCGCAGAAGGATGTGATGGATTTCATTGCTCATTACAACCATCGGCGTTGCCACAGCGCCTCGAACGATCTGCCACCCGCTGCTTTTGAAAGGCTGGCGGCCTAATGCTCCTACAGAGTGGTCCAAAAAAGCTGGACCACTACAAGCCAGCTCCTACAGCAGACGCCCGTAAACGACGCACTCCCTGTAGGAGCCGGCTTGCCGGCGAAGAGGCCCTCGGGCCTTGTGCAAAGCTTGCGACCGCCTTCGCTGGCAAGCCAGCTCCTACAAAGCCAGCGCCTACGAGGCCGGGGGGTTACCAGAACCGCTGTTGGGTCAGGCGGCTCCACCAGGTCAGCAACACGCGGTCGATGGAACCACTGGCCGCCAGCCCTACGCGTTCCTGCAGGCTCTTGCGCTCGGCATAGTGCAAGTGGAAGACCTCGGCACTCTTGGCCTTGTCCGCCAGGTATTCGTCACTGGTCTGCAACTCGTCCACCAGCAGTTTTTCCTGCGCCGCCACGCCCAGCCAGACTTCACCAGTGGCCACTTCATCAATGGCCAGTTGCGGGCGATAGCGGGAAACGAAGTTCTTGAACAGTTGATGGGTGACGTCCAGGTCTTCCTGGAATTTCTCCCGGCCCTTCTCGGTATTTTCGCCAAACACCGTCAAGGTGCGCTTGTACTCACCGGCGGTCAGCACTTCGAAATCGATGTCGTGCTTCTTCAGCAGGCGATTGACGTTGGGCAACTGGGCCACCACGCCAATGGAACCGAGGATGGCGAACGGCGCGCTGATAATCTTTTCACCGATGCAGGCCATCATGTAGCCGCCGCTGGCCGCTACCTTGTCGATGCACACCGTCAGCGGCACGCCGGCCTGGCGGATACGCGCCAGCTGCGACGAAGCCAGCCCGTAGCTGTGGACCATGCCGCCACCGCTCTCCAGGCGCAGCACCACTTCATCCTTGGGCGTTGCCAGGCTCAGCAGGGCAGTGATTTCATGGCGCAGCCCTTCGGTGGCCGAAGCCTTGATGTCGCCATTGAAGTCCAGCACGAAGACCCGGGGCTTGGCCTCGGCCGGCTGTTTCTTGTGCTTCTTCTGGCTCTTTTCGGTCTTGCTCTTGGCCTTGCGCAGGGCCTTGAGCTGATCCTTGTCCAGCAGACTCTGCTCCAGGCGCTCGCGCAGTTCCTTGTAGAAATCATTCAGCTTGCTGACCTGCAACTGCCCCACACCCTTGCGCCGCCCTTTGCTGCGCAGCGCAGCGGCGGTGATCAGCACCACCAGGATGGCGACCACCAGGGTCACGGTCTTGGCCAGGAAACTGGCGTATTCGGCGATAAACTCCACAGGGACTCCTCAAACATGGACCGCTGCCAACGAGCGGCGTAATGGGCTAAAGCATACCGGCGCGACTGGTCGGCCACCAGTCGGGAAACCTTGTGTAACCAAGCTCCAACAATCATTTCAAACAAGCGTATGTTTTTTCATTGACAGCTCACCGGCATCCTCATAACCTCGCAAAACTTTCAACGTACCGGGATGACGCGGACGTGGGCAGCATCTACTTGATTCGACATGGCCAGGCCTCCTTCGGTGCAGACGACTACGACGTGCTGTCGGCCACTGGCGTGCGCCAGGCGGCGGTGCTCGGCGAGCACCTGGCAGCGCTGGGCATCGGCTTCGATCGCTGCCTGTCCGGCGATCTGCGGCGCCAGCAGCACACCGCCCAGGCCGCTCTGGAACAGATGAGCGCCGCAGGCTTTGACAGCCCGGCCCTGGAAATAGATTCCGCCTTCAACGAATTCGATGCCGACGCCATCATCCGCGCCCTGTTGCCCGACCTGCTGCCCCAGGAACCCGAAGCCCTGAACATCCTGCGCAACGCCGCGCAGAACCGCGGTGAGTTCCAGCGCATCTTCGCCCTGATCATCCAGCGCTGGCTGGCCGGCACCTACGACCCGCCGGGCCTGGAAAGCTGGCTGGGTTTTGTCGAACGCGTCCAGGGCGGCCTGCAACGGATTCTCGAAGCAGCCAACAACCAGCAGAAGATCGCCGTGTTCACCTCAGGCGGCACCATAACCGCCCTGCTCCACCTGATTACCCGGATGCCCGCCCAGCAGGCTTTCGAACTCAATTGGCAAATCGTCAACACCTCGCTCAACCAGCTGAAGTTCCGCGGTCGCGAGGTGTCCCTGGCTTCCTTCAACGGTCATGCCCATCTGCAACTGTTGAAGGCCCCGGAGCTCATCACCTTCCGTTGAGCCCGGCTTACTGTGACCCTTGCTGTAACCACCCCATAAAAGGATCGAACCATGACCTCCGTAGCTGACGCCGTACAAGCCATGCAAGCCAAGTTCAACCCAGCTGCCGCTGCCGGCCTGGACCTGGTTTTCGGTTTCCGCATCGATGACTCCAAGCACTTCTCGCTGGTCGTCAAGGACAGCACCTGCGAACTCAAGGAAGGCGAGAACCCGGACGCCCAGGTCACCCTGGTGATGGACGGCGAGACCCTGGACGGCATCGTCAGCGGCGAGACCGACGGCATGCAAGCCTTCATGGGCGGCAAGCTGCGCGCCGAAGGCGACATGATGCTGGCCATGAAACTGAGCGAGCTGTTCCCAGCCTAAGACCGCGCAAGGTCCGGCTGTACCCGAATCCCGCCCCTGTGGCGGGATTCGTCGTTTCTGGCTGCCGCAACCGCTCTGGCCCGTGCCTTTGCCCTGAATCAATACCGCTGGGCGGCTGGCATTTCAGGCGAGACGCTTGATTGATCTCGGTCAGTTCCCACCCCGCAACGCCCCTCTACTCTTGCGCCTTCCATCGCGGCCAGGGACGGCTCAGCCGGAGCCACCTGCCATACCGCCATCACTCACGGAAGAGTCTGCATTATGCGATCACTGAAGATCATCCTGCTGTCTACCGCCTTCAACGGCCTGACCCAACGCGCCTGGCTCGACCTGCGCCAGGCCGGCCACCGCCCCAGCGTGGTGCTGTTCACCAGCGAAGAAGAGGTCTGCCGGCAGATCGAAGAGGCCGAGGCCGACCTGGTGATCTGCCCGTTCCTCAAGGACCGGGTCCCCCAGCAACTGTGGAGCCATCCCAAGCGCCCGGTGGTGATCATCCACCCGGGTATCGTCGGCGACCGTGGCGCCAGCGCCCTGGACTGGGCCATCAGCAAGGAACTCAAGCGCTGGGGCGTCACCGCGTTGCAGGCGGTGGAAGAAATGGACGCCGGGCCGATCTGGTCGACCCACGAATTCAACCTGCCCGCCGGGCTGCGCAAGTCCGAGCTGTACAACGGCCTGGTGAGCGACGCGGCGATTCACTGTATCCGCGACGTGGTGGAGAAATTCCGCAACGGCTACACCCCCCAGCCCCTGGACTACGACAAACCCTCGGTCCTCGGGCGCCTGCAACCGAACATGAAGCAATCCGACCGCACCTTCAGCTGGCACGACAGCGCCCAGTTCATCAAGCGCAGCATCGACGCCGCTGATGGCCAGCCCGGCGTCCTGGCCAGCCTCGCCGGCGGCCAGTACTACGTCTACGACGCCCACCTGGATTCACGCACCGGCATGCCCGGGCAACTGCTGGCGGTGCACGACGATGCAGTGCTGGTGGCCTGCGGCGATCACAGCCTGTGGATCGGCTCCCTGCGCCAGAAGCCCCAGCCTGGCGAAGAAACCTTCAAGCGCCCCGCCCGCCACGTGCTCGGCGAGCGCCTGGCCGATGTCCCGGTGCTGGACTGGTCGGTGGCCAACAGCCCGTTCAGCACCGAGGCCTACCAACCTATCCGCTACCGCGAAACGGGCAAGGTCGGCGAACTGACCTTCGAGTTCTACAACGGCGCCATGAGCACCGAGCAGTGCCAACGCCTGGTCAGCGCCCTGCGCTGGGCCAAGGCCCGGGACACCCAGGTGCTGCTGGTGCGTGGCGGCCGCGGCGCCTTCAGCAACGGCGTGCACCTCAACGTAATCCAGGCCGCCGAAGTACCGGGCCTGGAGGCCTGGGCCAATATCCAGGCCATCGACGACGTCTGCCTGGAACTGCTCACCGCCCGCCAACTGGTGGTCAGCGGCCTGACCGGCAATGCCGGCGCCGGCGGCCTGATGCTGGCCCTGGCCGCGGACGTGGTCCTGGCCCGCGCCGACACCGTGTACAACCCCCACTACAAGAGCATGGGCCTGTACGGCTCCGAATACTGGACCTACAGCCTGCCCCGCGCCGTCGGCCAGGCCATGGCCAAGCAACTGACCGAAGCCTGCCTGCCCATCAGCGCACTCCAGGCCCTGCAGATGGGCATGGTGCAGGAGATCGGCCCGCGCTGCCCGGACGAGTTCGGCCTGTGGTTGCTGCAACGGGCCAACGGCGTGCTCAACGACCCGCGCTACCAGCACCTGCGCCAGCGCAAGCTGGATGCCGACCCGCAACTGATGCAGCACTGCCGCAACGCCGAGCTGGAAGAGATGCACATGGACATGGTGCAGAACCGCAAGGGCTTCGCCGAGAAGTGCAGCAACTTCGTCTACAAGCGCAAGACCTGCTGCACCCCGGAGCGGCTGACCGAAGCCTGGGCCAAACCCCAGGACATCGCTCTGGTGGGCTGACCCAAAGCCTCCCCCCTGAACCGTCGCCCGGCTCGCCGGGTGACAACTTCAGCGCTGTGGCTGCAACAGCAACGCCACCAGCGCCGTCCAGCCGGTCTGGTGGCTGGCCCCCAGGCCGCGCCCGGTTTCGCCATGGAAGTATTCATGGAACAGCACCAGCTCGCGGTCCTCGGCCTCCACCTGCAACTGCGGGTAGCCGCTCATGGACGGCCTGCGCCCGTCCTCGTCCAGCAGAAACAGTCGCGTCAGGCGCTGGCTCAAGCCGTAGGCCACCTCCTCCAGGGACGCCAGATACCCGGAGCCCCGCGGGTACTCCACCGAGAAGTTGACGTCGTAATAGCGGTGAAACTCGCGCAGGGATTCGATCAGCATGTAGTTGATCGGCATCCACAACGGCCCGCGCCAGTTGGAGTTGCCGCCGTACAACCGTGAATCGGACTCCGCCGGCTCATAGCGGGCGCACAACTGCTTGCCGTCCACCTGCATGGCGAACGGCTGCTCGAAGGCCTTGGACAGGGAGCGGATACCGAAGTCCGAGAGGAACTCGCTTTCATCGAGCATGCGCTTGAGCAGGTCCTTGGTGCGTTCGCCGCGCAACAGCGCCAGGAGCATGCGGTTGCCCTTGCCCGGCTCGTACCAGCGCGACACCAGGCTCGCCAGGTCCGGACGATGATGCAAAAAACCCAGCAGGCGCTGGGCCAGCCCCGGCAGGTTTTCGTGCTCATGCTGCTCCAGCACCTGCACCGCGAACAGCGGCATCAAGCCGACGATGGAGCGCAGGCGCAGGGGTTCGTTCTGCCCATTAGCGCGGTGCAGCACGTCGTAGAAGAACTGGTCCTGTTCGTCCCACAGCCCCTCGGCGCTTCCATCCACGCGGTTGATGGCCCCGGCGATATACAGGAAGTGCTCGAAGAACTTCACCGCGATGTCCACGTACACGCCATTGCGTTTGGCCAGTTCCAGGGCGATGCGCATCAGGTCCAGGGCATAGGCCGCGACCCAGGCCGTACCGTCGGCCTGATCCAGGGTGAAGCCATCAGGCAACGGTGCGGAACGATCGAACAGGGCGATATTGTCCAGGCCGAGGAAGCCGCCCTGGAACAGGTTGCGGCCCTCGGCGTCCTTGCGGTTGACCCACCAGGAAAAATTCAGCAGCAACTTGTGGAAAATGCGTTCGAGAAAATCCAGGTCACCCACGCCAGTCAGGGACTTTTCCTGCTGATAGACCCGCCAGCAGGCCCAGGCGTGCACTGGCGGATTGGCGTCGTCGAAACGCCACTCGTAGGCCGGGAGCTGGCCATTGGGATGCATGAAGCGATCCTTCACCAGCAGCAATAACTGCTGCTTGGCAAAGCCGGGATCGATCAGGGCAAAGGCTACCGCCTGGAAACCCAAGTCCCAGGAGGCATACCAGGGGTACTCCCAGGTGTCGGGCATGGAGACGATGTCGCAGTTGGACAGATGGCGCCAATGGGTATTGCGCAGGTGCTCGCGCTCCGTCGGCGGTGCCGGCTGCCCGGGATCACCATCAAGCCACTGGTTGACGTCGAAGTAATACAGCTGCTTGGACCACAGCAGCCCGGCCAGGGCCTGACGCTGCACGTTGCGCGCATCAGCGCTTTCTATGCCCTGCTGCAGCGCCGCGTAGAACTCATCGGCCTCGCGCCGGCGCTGCTCGAACAGGCGGCGGGCGCTGACCGGTTCGCTACCGGCCGGGGCAAAGCGCAGGAACAGGCGCTTGCTCTCGCCGCCCGCCAGATCCAGGACGAAGTGCGCCGCCACCCGGGTGCCGCCATCGAAACTCACCGCACTGGCCTGTCCATCCACCAGGTAGTCGTTGAAACCATCCTTGAACGGCCCGGGTGACGCCAGCCCGTCCAGCTTGGGGAAATTGCTGTCGTTGTTGCAGAACAGCCACTGGCAGGGCTCGGCCCCCCAGGCGGTGATCTGTCGGTCGGGCAGTTGCCCATGCCGCGCCAGCACCTTGTCGCCCTCCAGGCGCAGGCTCGGCCGCGGTGCGTCGCCGCCCCAGCACCAGGTGTTGCGCGCCCAGACCTGGGGCAGCACCCGCAGCCGCGCCGGCTGGTGGAAGCGGTTGTGCACGGTGATGAGCATGAAAATGTCATCGGCCGTGTGCTTGGCGTATTCCACCGTCACATCGAAGTAGCGGTTGTCCTCGAAGACCCCGGTATCGAGGATCTCGTACTCGGTGTCGTTCAGGCCGCGACGGGCGTTTTCCGCCACCAGGTCGGCATAGGGAAAGGCCGCCTGGGGGTACTTGTAGAGCATGCGCATATAGGCATGACTGGGCACGCCGTCGAGGTAGAAGTACAGCTCCTTGACGTCTTCGCCATGATTGCCTTCGGCGTTGTTCAGGCCGAACAGGCGCTCCTTGAGAATGCTGTCGTGTTCATTCCACAGCGCCAGCCCCAGGCACCAGTGCTGGGCCTTGTCGGAGAACCCGGCCAGCCCGTCCTCGCCCCAGCGGTAGGCACGGCTGCGGGCATGTTCGTGGGGGAAGTAGCTCCAGGCATCGCCATCGGCGCTGTAATCCTCGCGCACCGTGCCCCACTGCCGTTCACTCAGGTACGGCCCCCACTGGCGCCAGAGCTCGGCGTCGCTGCCCTGCAGGCGCCGGCCTTCAACCGTATCGAGGATGCTGCTGGTGGATTTTGCCGGCATCGGGGAGTGTCCTTGACCATGGAGGTGACTTGCAGTGTAGGAGTAGCCCGTCTCGCTGCCCCGTGACAAATGTTTCACGGTACGAAGGCCCGAGGTGCCTAAAAACCCACGAGGCATCCGGGCCAGAGCCATTACGGCTAAATTTTTCGCCCCTGGCTCGTTATAATCGGCAACCCTTTTATGGCAATGCGGATTCAATGATGTTCAGTTGCAAAGCGTTTTTCCCGGGCGCACTGCTCGCGGCAGCCTTCTCGACCCAGGCTGAAGGCCTTGACCTGAGCTACCCGCAGCCCCCGTTACCGGCCACCCCCATCCAGACCCCGGCGCCCCAGAGCGACATGCCCACCTTCAAACTGCAATTCAAGCCAGGCATCAGCTACGAGCACCATTGCAGCGGCCAATGCACCTACGAAACCAATATCGACCAGTTGCACGACCGCGAAACCCGCCACAGCGCAAGCGTCGGATTCGACTGAGCCCGGCCATTAAACCTGCGGCACGCTTGATCCACACTCGCGCTCCTGAGCCCTACAGCGAACTCAGGAAGTCCTGCCCTGCCGGCGAAGTGGCCCGCAGCCTTGTGCAAGCCTTGCGACCGCCTTCGCTGGCAAGCCAGCTCCTACACAAGCGTCCGGCATCGCGCAAAATTCCGTAGGGACCGGCCTGCAGGCGAAGAGGCCCTGAGGCCTTGTGCAAACCTTGAAGCCAGCTCCTGCGGGTTTCGTGAGGGTTGGACGGGGGTGGAGGCCGCTCGGTTGTCCAGCTACGACCCCTCAACACCAAAAACGACACCCCATTCCCTCAGGCGGTTGACGCGCCGCCCTCATCTCTATTTATTACTATTTATCCGCATTAATACGATAAATAGCCGCCCATGCTGAAACGCCCCGTTCGCCGCAAACGCCAGAAGCTTTCCGACGTGATTGTCGAGTCGGTGAAGCGTTCCATCGTCACCGATGCCCTGCGCCCCGGGGACCGCTTGCCCACCGAGAAGGAGTTGATGGAAAGCTTCCAATGCTCCAAGGGCTCGGCCCGGGAGGCGCTCAAGGCGCTGGAGGTGGAAGGCCTGGTCAATACCCGCACCGGGCCCAACGGCGGCGCCTATCTGAACCAGGCCGGCACCGAGCCGGCCAGCCGCGCGCTGCGCAACTACCTGCACTTCCAGCACATGGACGGCGAGCAGGTCTATCAGTTGCGCAAGGTGATCGAGGTGGAGCTGGCGGTGTCGGTGATCGGGCGCTTGAGCGAGGCGGATTTCAAGGCCCTGCAGGACAACATCGACTTCTGCAGCCACCCCGAGGACAGCGAGGCCGGTCAGCGCGAGCAGCGTATCGCCGAGCTGGAGTTCCACAATTTGCTGGGGCGGGCCTGCCCCAACCCGCTGCTGAGTTTCATGGCGCAGTTTCTCAACGATTTGCTGCGCGACCTGGTGGTGCTGAAGAAGGCCTACAAGCCCAAGCGCAAGCAGTTCGACGCCGCCAACCTGGATTACCACAAACGCTTGCTGCTGGCCTTGCGCGCCGAAGATGAAAGCGCAGTGCGCCAGCTGATGCACGAACACATGTGCGACGCCGAGCACCACATGACCGCCCTGGAAGGCGAAGTCACCCAGCACTTCCTGCTGGAGTTCGACCACCACCGATAGCGCCCGCCGTCCACCGCTTTGCCAATAACAAGCCTGAACACAGGCTGCTACGTCGATTCGCCATTGCCACTCCTGCCAATAACTAAACCAGGGAGTTACCCCATGCAGCGTCGTACGTTGTTGAAAGCCGGTCTGGCCGTTAGCGGTGCCCTCAGCCTCGGGCTGGGGGTGCGCAACGCCTTTGCCGCCGAACCCTTTACCTTCTACGGACTGAAGTCGATGTCCGGCGCCTTTGCCAGCTACGGCAAGTTCGCCGACATGGGCTCGCGCCTGGCGGTGGAGCAGTACCCGACCCTGCTGGGGCGACCGCTGCACTACAAGGTGATCGACACCGAGGGCAACGCCGGCAAGGCGGTGCGCCGGGTCCAGGAGGCGATTGCCCAGGACGGCGCGCGGTTCTTCCAGGGCTGCACCCTGTCGTCTTCGGCGCTGGCGGTGGCCAAGGAGGTGGGCAAGGTCGGCGGGGTGTTCATGACCCCGGTGGGCGCCGATGAGGTCACCGGCAAGGACTGCAATGCCTCGACCTTTCGCTGGTCGGTGCCAACCTACGGCGCCATCCGCGAAACCATGGTGCCGCTGATCAAGTTGCTGCCCGAGGCCAAGCGCTGGTACACCATCACCCCGCAATACGTGTTCGGCGAAGCCTTGCTGGAAGGGGCGAAGCAGGTATGTGCCGAACACGGCATCGAGCACATCGGCAACAGCTACCACTCCTTGCAGGAGCAGGAGTTCTCCGGCTACCTGACCAACGCCATCGCCGCCCGCCCTGATGTGCTGGTGCTGTTGAACTTCGGCAGCCAGTCATCCAACGCCCTGCGCCAGGCGGTGAACTTCGGCATCAAGGAACGCATGAAGGTGCTGCTGGTGTGGTCCGCCGGGCTCGACCAGTTCCAGGAGCTGGGCAGCGACGTCTTGGAAGGCGTCTACCTCGGCGCGCAGTACTGGCATCAGGTGGACACCCCGCTCAATCGCGAACTGGTGAAGCTGACCCAGGCCAAATACGGCATCAACCCCACCTACCCGCTGGCCGCCGACTACATCGGCAGCAAGATCATCCTCGACACCATTGCCGCCACCGGCAGTTTTGACGGCGCTACCGTGGCCAAGGCCATGCAGGGCCTGACCTACCAGGGCCCCACCGGCGAGGAGAGCATCCGCGCCGGCGACCATCAGGTGATCAAGGATTACTACCTGCTGGTGGGCAAGGCCGCCGCCACGATGCGCGACAAGGACGACCTGGCCGAAGTGCTCAGCGCCGGTCGCTCGTTCCCGGATGTCAGCACCACCGGCTGCGCCCTGGCCTGACGCTCGACACTTCTATCGCTGGCTACAGGCAGCGGGCTCCGTCCAAGGGCTCCCTGCCGAGGGTTCCTGCATGCTTAATTTGTACCTGTTCCAGATCCTCAACGGCCTCGGGCTGGGGATGATCTACTTCCTGATCGCGGTGGGCCTGACGATCATTTTCGGCCTGCTGAACTTCGTCAACTTCGCCCATGGCGCGTTCTTCGTGCTCGGCGCCTACATCTGCTACACCGCCGTCAGCCTGACCGGCAACTTCTGGCTGGCCCTGGTGCTAGCGCCCCTAGTGGTGGCGGCCCTGGCCTGGATCATCGAGCGCCTGTTGATCCAGCGCATCTACCACTTGCCGCACATGTTCCAGATCCTGGTGACCCTGGGCATCGCGCTGATCATCCAGGAAGCCAGCGTGATGATCTGGGGCCCGGTGGGCAAGGCCGTGGCGGTGCCGGAACTGCTGCGCGGGGTGCTGGTGATCGGCGACTTCGTCTACCCCTACTACCGCCTGTTCCTGATCCTGTTCTCGGCCCTGGTGGGGCTGGGCCTGTGGCTGCTGCTGGAGCGCACGCGCTTCGGTGCCCTGGTGCGGGCCGGCAGTGAAAGCACCGAGACCGTGTCGCTGCTGGGCACCAATATCTTTCGCCTGTTTTCCATGACCTTCGCCCTCGGCGTGGCCCTGGCCGGGATCGCCGGGGTGCTGTTCGCGCCCTTGCGCGGCGCCCAGCCCTTTGTCGGCCCGGAGATTCTCGGGGTGGCCTTCGTGGTGGTGGTGATCGGCGGCATGGGCTCGTTCGGCGGCGCCCTGGTGGGCGGCCTGCTGGTGGGGGTGGTGCAAAGCCTGATGACCAGCCTCTGGCCCCAGGGCGCCAGCCTGATGATCTACGGCGCCATGGCGGCAGTCATTCTGGTGCGTCCTTACGGCCTGTTCGGGAGAGCATGATCATGAGCGAGAAAAATCCCCTGCCCTTTGCCAAGACTCAATCGCGCGGCCTGCTGTGGCTGGTGATCGCGGTGCTGATCGGCCTGCCCCTGGTGCTGCCGTCGGCGACCCTGGCCAGCGAGATCCTGATCTTCGCCCTAGCCGCACTGGCCTGTAACCTGCTGCTGGGCTACACCGGGCTGCTGTCGTTCGGCCAGGGCATCTTCTTCGGCGCCGGTGCCTACTGCGCCGCCCTGTTGATGATCCATCTGCAGCTGGGGCTGTTCAGTGCCCTGCTCGGCGCGGCGCTGGTGGGAGCCTTGCTGGCACTGCTGGTGGGCGCCCTGGCGATCCGCCGCACCGGCATCTACTTCGTCATGCTGACCCTGGCCTTCAGCCAGATGGCCTACTTCATCGCCTACACCCTCAGCGACTGGACCGGCGGCGACAACGGCCTGCTCAGCGTGCCGCGCCCGGAGATCCGCATCGGTGACACGGTGCTGCTGTCCCTGGCCGACGCCCGCTATTTCTACGGCTTTGTCGCGGTGCTGTTCCTGCTGATCTTCATCGGTGCCCGGCGGGTGATCGCCTCGCCGTTCGGCAGCACCCTGATGGCCATCCGCGAGAACGAAACCCGCGCCGCCGCCATCGGCTACGACACCCGGCATTTCAAGATCCTGGTGTTCATGCTCTCCGGCGCGGTCACCGGGATTGCCGGGGCGCTGTACGCCATGCTCCTGCACTTCGTGCCGCTGTCGAACATCGACCTGGCGATGTCGGAAAACATCCTGATCATGACCATCGTCGGCGGCACCGGCTCGCTGTTCGGCTCCCTGCTCGGCGCCGGCGCCATCGTACTGCTGGGCGAGTTCCTCTCCGAGCTGTGGCCACGCTGGCTGATTCTGCTGGGGGTGATCCTGATCCTGGTGGTGGTGTTCATGCGCGGCGGTTTGTGGGGCGGTTTGTCGAGCCTGGTGGAACGCCTCAAAGGCTCACGCAAGACGGCCTTGCTGGCCGAGGAGAAACGCTCATGAGCAAGCCTGCGCAGTACCTGCTGGAAACCCAGAACCTGGAGCTGGCCTACGGTGCCTTCCACGCGGTCAACGGGGTCAACCTCAAGGTCGAGGCCGGCACCATCCACACCATCATCGGCCCCAACGGCGCCGGCAAGACCAGCCTGTTCCACTGCCTGACCGGCGAACGCCAGGCCACCGCTGGAGCCATCCGTTTCAACGGCAAGAACATCATCAAGAAACCCGCCCACGGCCGGGTCGGCCTGGGCATGGCGCGTTCCTTCCAGCTCACCAGCCTGTTCCAGAACCTCAGCGTGCGGGAGAACCTGCGCCTGGCCGCCCAGGGCCGAGACGGCCTGGGAGCGCTGAACTTCTGGCGCCACGTGGACAGCCGCCGCGAGCACCTGGAGGTGGCCGACCAGGTGCTGGAGCGCCTGCAACTCACGGCCCGGGCCCAGACCCTGGCCGGCGAGCTGTCCCACGGCCAGCAACGGGTGCTGGAAGTGGGCATGTCGATCTGTTCGAAGCCGCAATTGCTGATGCTCGACGAGCCCACCTCGGGCATGGGTATCGACGATATTCCGATCATGACCCAACTGATCAGCGACCTGGGCCGCGACCACACGGTGCTGCTGATCGAACACAACATGAGCATCGTCATGTCCATCAGCCAGCGCATCACCGTGATGAGCCACGGCCAGATCCTGGTCGAGGGCACGCCGGATGTGGTGCGCGCCGATGAGCGTGTGCGTGTCGCCTACCTGGGAGAAGCCGCCTGATGCTGACCGTCGAGAACATCCATTCCTACTACGACAAGAGCCACGTGCTCGAAGGCGTCTCGCTCAAGGTGGAGGCCGGTGAACTGGTGACCCTGCTGGGGCGCAACGGCGCGGGCAAGACCACCACCTTGCGCAGCATCCTGGGGATCATCTGCCCGCGCCAGGGCCAGATCCACTTCAACGGCCAGCAACTGGTGGGCCAGAAGATCTTCGAGATCGCCCGCCAGGGCCTGGCCCTGGTGCCGGAACACCGGGGCATCTTTCGCCTGCTCAGCGTCGAGGAAAACCTGCGTATCGCCCAACGCAAGGCCAGCCGCTGGCAGCTGGACGACATCTACCGAATGTTTCCGCGGCTCAAGGAACGCCGCAAGAACGCCGGCCACGCCCTGTCCGGTGGCGAACAGCAGATGCTGGCCATCGCCCGTGCCCTGCTCAATGACCCCAAGCTGCTGATCCTCGACGAACCCACTGAGGGCCTGGCGCCGGTGATCGTCGACGAGCTGGTGAAGATCCTGCGCACCCTCAAGGAAGGCGGCCTTCCGGTGCTGCTGGTGGAACAGAACCTGATGGTCTGCGACAAGCTCGCCGACCGTCACTACGTGCTCGAACAGGGCCGCGTGGTCTACCAGGGCAGCGCCGCCGAGTTTCGCGCCGACCCGACCATCAAGAACCGCTACCTGGCCCTGAGCGCCTGACGGGAGAAATGCCATGAACAGTCGACTGGACCCACTGCAGTCCTTGCACAGCAATGCCCCGCTGATCAACCGCGAGCGCCTCTGGCAGTCCTTGATGGACCTGGCCCGACTGGGCGCCACCGCCAAGGGTGGCGTGTGCCGCCTGGCCCTCACCGACCTCGACCGGCAGGCCCGGGACCTGTTCGTGCGCTGGTGCGAAGAGGCCGGCTGCAGCGTCAGCGTGGACGGCATCGGCAATATCTTCGCCCGCCGCGCCGGGCGTGACCCGACCCGCGCCCCGGTAATGACCGGCAGCCATATCGACACCCAGCCCACCGGCGGCAAGTTCGACGGTTGCTACGGGGTGATGGCCGGGCTGGAGGTGATCCGCACCCTGAACGACCTGGGCCTGGAAACCCAGGCGCCGATCGAAGTGGTGGTCTGGACCAACGAGGAAGGCTCGCGCTTCCCGCCGTGCATGATGGGTTCGGGGGTGTTCGCCGGAAAGTTCGACCTCGCCGACACCCTGGCCAAGCAGGATGAACAGGGCCTGTCGGTGGGCGCCGAGTTGCAGCGCATCGGCTATGCCGGTCCGCGTGCGGTATTCGGCCATCCGGTGGGCGCCTATTTCGAAGCGCATATCGAGCAAGGGCCGGTGCTGGAAGACCGCCAGACCACCATTGGCGTGGTCATGGGCTGCCTGGGCCAGAAGTGGTTCGACCTGACCCTGAGCGGGGTCGAGGCCCACGCCGGGCCGACGCCGATGCACCTGCGCAAGGACGCTCTGGTGGGCGCGGCGCAAGTGGTCAGCGCGGTCAATCGCATCGCCCATGCCCATCAGCCCCATGCCTGCGGCACCGTGGGCTGCCTGAGCCTGCACCCGGGCTCGCGCAACGTGATCCCCGGGCAGGTGCAGATGACCCTCGACCTGCGCCACCTGCACGCCGATCGGTTGCAAGCCATGGTCGATGAAGTGCGCCAAGTGATCGAAGACAGCTGTCGCCAGCACGGCCTAACGTTCGAGCTGACCGCCACCGCCGACTTCCCGCCGCTGGACTTCGACCCCGCCTGCGTGGCCGCCGTGCGCCAGGGCGCCGAGCACCTGGGGCTGAGCCACATGGACATCGTCAGCGGCGCCGGGCACGACGCGATCTTCATCGCCGAGCTGGGCCCGGCAGGGATGATCTTCGTGCCCTGCGAGGGCGGCATCAGCCACAACGAAATTGAAAACGCCGCGCCCCAGGACCTGGCCGACGGCTGCGCGGTCCTGCTGCGGGCCATGGTCAATGCCGCTCAAGGAGCTCAATCGCTATGAAGCAAGCCACTGACATCGCCGCCTTGAGCGGCGTCGAACTGCTGCGCCATTACCGTGACAAGCGCCTGTCACCGGTGGAGGTCACCGAAGACGCCCTGGCGCGTATCGAGCGCTTCAATCCGCTGGTCAACGCCTATTGCCATATCGACCACCAAGGGGCCCTGGACGCGGCACGGGCCTCCGAACAGCGCTGGCTCAAGGGCCAGCCCTGCGGCGCCCTGGACGGCTTGCCGGCGTCGATCAAGGACCTGACCCTGACCCGCGGCATGCCCACCCGCAAGGGCTCGAAAACCACTGCGGCCACCGGCCCCTGGGAGGTCGATGCACCCTTCTCCGGCTTCATGCGCGCGGCCGGCGCGGTGCTGCTGGGCAAGACCACCACCCCGGAATTCGGCTGGAAAGGCGTGACCGACAACCCGTTGTACGGCATCACTCGCAACCCCTGGGACACCCGCCTGACGGCCGGCGGTTCCTCCGGCGGCGCAGCGGCGGCGGCCTCGCTGAACCTCGGCGTGTTGCACCAGGGCAGCGATGCTGGCGGATCGATCCGCATTCCCTGCGCCTTCACCGGCACCTTCGGCATCAAGCCGACCTTCGGCTACGTGCCGCAGTGGCCGGCCAGCGCGATGAACATCCTCTCGCACCTGGGGCCGATGACCCGTAGCGTCGATGACGCCGTGCTGATGCTGCAGACCGTGGCCCGCCCGGATGCCCGTGACGGCCTGCTCGGCGCGCCGCGCAGCACGCCCTGGTTACCGGAAAATGCCAGCCTCAAGGGCCTGCGCATCGCCTACAGCCCGGACTTCGGCTACGTCAAGGTCGACCCGCAAGTGGCGCGAGTGGTGGCCCGGGCGGTGGAGCGCCTGGCGCAACTGGGGGCACAGATCGAGCAGGTCGATCCCGGTTTCAGTGATCCCCTGGAGATGTTCAATACCCTGTGGTTCTCCGGAGCGGCGCGCCTGACCGCAGCCCTCAGCCCCGCCCAGCGCGCCTTGCTGGACCCGGGCCTGCTGCGCATCGCCGAACAGGGCGAAGGCATCAGCCTCAGCGACTACAGCGCCGCCCTGGAGGCGCGCGCCGCCCTGGTGGCCCACATGGCCGCCTTCCATGAGCGCTACCACCTGCTGCTCTCGCCCATGCTGCCCCTGACTGCGTTCGCCGCCGGACATAACGTCCCACCGGGCTCGGGCCTGGGGGAATGGATGGAGTGGACGCCCTTCAGCTACCCCTTCAACCTGACCCAGCAACCGGCGGCGTCACTGCCCTGCGGCTTTGCCGACGACGGCCTGCCCGTGGGCCTGCACGTAGTCGGCGCACGCTTTGCCGATGAGCAAGTGCTGCGTTTGTGCCGGGCCTATGAACAAGCGTTCCCCAGCCCCCACCCCCAAGCCCCCGTCCTGCGACACTGACCCGCACAAAATCCCGTAGGAGCCGGCTTGCCGGCGAAGAGGCCCGCGAGTCTTGTGCAACCCCTGAGGCCGCCTTCGCGGGCAAGCCCGCTCCTACACCTGATTCCGGCATCGCGCGAAATCCCGTAGGAGCCGGCTTGCCGGCGAAGAGGCTCGCGAGTCTTGTGCAATCCCTGAGGCCGCCTTCGCGGGCAAGCCCGCTCCTACACCTGATTCCTGTATCGCGCGAAATCCCGTAGGAGCCGGCTTGCCGGCGAAGAGGCCTGCGAGTCTTGTGCAAACCCTGAGGCCGCCTTCGCGGGCAAGCCCGCTCCTACAGAACGTCGCGATTGGGTGGGGCCGTATTCAATCGGGCCGAGGGATACGCCGCTGCAGTGCTCACAAAAACGCAACACCAGGCTGCGTCCTTTGTGATGGTTGGGCTAGGGTGGAAGCGATACAGTCGGGCCATCAGCAACCCGACTGACGCCCGACACAAGGATGCGTTCGATGACTGATTTGCACAATCTATCCACCACCCAGCTGCTGGCGCAATTCGCCAGCCGCACCCTCTCGCCACTGGACTACTACGAGCATCTGCTGGCCCATATCGGGCGCTGGGAGCCGCATATCCGTGCGCTCTACGCCTTCGATCCGGAGCAGGTGCGCCTGCAGGCCCGGGCCGCCACCGAGCGCTGGAACAAGGGCGCCCCCAACGGCCCGCTGGACGGGATTCCAGTGACGATCAAGGAACTGATCGCCACCCAAGGCACGCCGATTCCGCTGGGCAGCGCGGCCACCACACTGAAGCCGGCGTTGCAGGATGCTCCACCCGCCGCGCGGATGCGTGAAGCCGGGGCGATCATCCTGGCCAAGACCACGGTGCCGGATTTCGGCATGTTGTCTTCGGGGCTGTCGAGCTTCCACGGCATTACCCGCAACCCCTGGAACACCGCCTGCAATACCGGCGGCTCCAGTTCCGGTGCCGCGGCCGCAGCGGCCGCCGGTTATGGACCGCTGCACATCGGCACCGATATCGGCGGCTCGGTGCGCCTGCCGGCCGCCTGGTGCGGGCTGGTGGGGTTCAAGCCGACCCTGGGGCGGATTCCCATCGACCCCTACTACACCGGACGCTGCGCCGGGCCCATGACCCGCAGCGTCGAGGATACGGTGCTGCTGATGCGCCACCTGGCCAGACCCGATGCCCGGGACGCCACCAGCCTGCCGCCCTTGACCGGCGACTGGAGCGATGAGCCGGTGTCGGTCAACGGTTTGAAGATCGGCCTGATGCTGGAACCCGGCGCGGGGCTGCAGCCGGAAGGTTTTGTCTGCGCGGCGGTGGAACAGGCCGCGCGGTTGTTCGAGAGCCACGGCGCCCAGGTCCGTACCCTGGCGCCGATCATGGACCGCGCTCAGCTGGACGGCCTCGACCGCTTCTGGCGCGCCCGACAATGGGCGGAACTCTCGGCCCTGGGTGCCGAGCAGTTCGCCAAGGTGCTGCCCTATATCCGCGACTGGGCGGCGCCGGGGGCCGACTTGTCCGGGGTCGAGGCGGTGCTGGGCTTCAACCAGACCTTCGAGATGCGTCGCCGCGCCGCCCAGGTGTTCAGCGAGTTCGACCTGGTGTTGTCACCCACCAACCAGATCAACCATTTTCCCGCCCAGTGGCCGTCACCGAGCAATGATCCGCAGCAGCCGTTCGAGCACATCGTCTTCACCCTGCCCTGGAACATGGGCGAACAACCGGCGCTGTCGATCAACTGCGGTTTCGCCGCCGATGGCATGCCCATCGGCCTGCAGATGATCGCCCCGCGCTTTGCCGATCAATGGCTGCTGCAAGTGGCCAAGACCTATGAGAGCTGGCGCGGAGCAATCCACAGCTGGCCAAATCCGCCGTCCCACTGACACACCGAAACTGCCACCTTCACCCCAGCCCCGGGCCTTGCCGCCCGGGGCCTGGGCAACCTATGAATAAAAATTCGAGGGGCCAGTATGCACAGCCAAGCGTCCAATCCATCCGCCACACCCGAGCCCGAAACGCCCAATGCAGCGGGAGGCAAGCGCAGTGTGTTTGCGGTGATCCTCGGCAACGCCGTGGAGTTCTTCGATTTCGGGGTCTACGCCACCTTTGCGGTGATGATCGGCCACACCTTCTTTCCCTCCGACAGCGCCTTTGTCAGCCTGATGCTGTCGGTCACCGCCTTCGGTGTGGGGTTTATCGTGCGGCCCCTGGGGGCCGTGCTGATCGGTGCCTACGCCGACCGCGTCGGGCGCAAGCCGGCGATGCTCCTGACCCTGGTGATGATGGCCGTGGGCACCGGCAGCATCGCCATCCTGCCCAGCTATGAAAGCATCGGCATCGCCGCACCGATCCTGCTGGTGCTCACTCGGCTGATCCAGGGCCTGGCCTGGGGCGGAGAAGCCGGCCCCGCCACCACCTACATCCTCGAAGCCGCGCCGGCCCACAAACGCGGCACCTACGCCTGCTGGCAGGTGGTGGCCCAGGGCGTGGCCGCCATGGCCGCCGGCACCGTGGGCTACACCCTGACCCAGGTGCTGTCCCCCGAGGACCTCAACAGCTGGGGTTGGCGCGTGCCCTTCGTGTTCGGCCTCTTGGTGCTGCCAATCGGCATCTACATCCGCCGCAACCTGGCGGAAACCTTCCACGGCCAGGGTGAGACAGCCAGCACCGGCAGCCTGGTGCGCCAGGTGTTCGGCGAGCATCGCCGGGCGCTGGTGCTGGGGCTGCTGATTCTGTCGGGCAGCACCATCACCCAGTACTTCATCAACTACATGACCACCTTCGCCCTCACCGAACTGAAACTGCCCACCAGCATCTCCATGCTCTCGACCCTGGTGGCCGGCGCAGCCATGGCGGTGTGTGCGATTGCCGGCGGCATGCTCTGCGACCGCTTCGGCCGCCGCACCATCCTCATGGCGCCGCGGGTGGTGCTGTTGCTGGTGCTGTTCCCGGCGTTGCAGTTGATGACCGAGCACCCCAGCCCGACGACCTTCCTGCTGACCCTGGCGGTGCTCTCCGGGCTGCACGGCATGAGCGGCGCGGCGCTGATCGTGCTGCTGGTGGAGAGCTTCCCCAAGGCGGTGCGCTCCACCGGTTTCTCCATCGTCTATGCCTTTGGCGTGGCGGCTTTCGGCGGTACGGCGCAGATCATCATCACCTGGCTGATCGGCACCACCGGCAACCCGATGTCGCCAGTGGGCTACCTGCTGGTGGCCAACCTGGTGTGCCTGACCGCCGCCTGGTTCGCCAAGGAAACCCGCCCGCAAGCACCCGGGCGCAGCAACCCCGGCCAACGGCTCGCAGAAGCCCGCGCCCGCTGAGCATTCGCCTCACTGCCCAAAACTCTTTTCCGGCACCGCGTCTTCCTCTACCCTGCCGGCCGCGCATGACCGCGGTCGGGCGGAGGTTCGACGCCTTTGATTTGTGGGGAAGCGACATGAAACAGCTCGTACTTTGCCTCCTGGCCATGAGCGCCAGCAGCCCCCTGCTGGCCCAGGACAACCCGCGCCCAAGCCAGCAGGCCCAGGCCCCGGGCTTTATCGAAGGCAGCAGCCTGGACCTCAACCTGCGCCATTACTACTCCAACCAGCACACCCAACGCGACACCTACCTGACGATCAAGAAACCGGACGGCAACCAGCGCACCCGGGTGCGGGAAACCTGGGTACAGACCGGCATGCTCAAGTACAGCTCCGGCTATACCCAAGGGCTGATCGGCATTGGGGTGGACGCCGGCCTGTTCAGCGCAGTGAACCTGGAGCGCGGCCACGGCCGGGTGGCCAACGGCGGCGACCGAGTGCTGGTGGACAGTGACGGCGATGCCCTGCCCACCTGGAGCCGCCTGGGCATCGGCGATGTCCGCCTGCGCCTGTCCAACACCGAACTCAAGGCCGGGCGCCTGATGACCGACAACCCGGTGCTGCGCTACAAGGACAACCGCGCCCTGCCCTCCAGCTTCCAGGGCGTGGGCCTGTACAGCCATGAAACCGACTGGTTGTCGCTGCAGGCCGGCAGCTTCGACCGGGCCATCCCGCGCACCGGCACCGGCAGCGAACGCCTGACCACCACCTTCGGCAACCGCGCCTACAGCGGCGAGCGCATCAGCTACCTGGGGGCGACGGTAAAGCCCGGCCTGGGCCTGGAAGGCAGCCTTTATGCCTCGCGCTTCGAGAACACGTGGGACCAGTACTACCTGGGCCTGACCCACCGCGCCGGGGACAAAAGCCGGCTGGCGCTGAAGACCGCGTTCAATTACTACCACACCCGGGACCAGGGCCAGCAGCGCCTGGGCTACATCGATAACGACGCCTTCAGTCTGGCGCTGACCGGCAGCCATCAGGCCCACAGCCTGACCCTGGCCTGGCAGCAAGTGTTCGGCAACGAGTACTTCGACTACATCTGGGAGTCCACCGGCAACTACATGGCCAACTCCCTGTACTCGGACTACAACGGCCCCAATGAAAAGTCCTGGCAGTTGCGCTATGACCTGGATTTTGCCGCCTACGGCGTGCCGGGGCTGAGCGCCAGCCTGTGGCACGCCAAGGGCTGGGGCATCGACGGCACGCACTACGACGGCGATCGCGATGGCCGCAACCGCGGCTACAACGTGCGCGGCCTGGACGGCGCCAAGCACAACGAAAACGGCCTGATGCTGGCCTATGTGGTGCAGTCCGGACGGCTCAAGGATGCGGTGCTGCGCACCATCGTCTACAACCACCGCGCCAGCGGCGGGCAGATCGACGGCAGCTATGACGAGTTCCGCCTGGTGGGGAATTTTCCGTTCAACCTGTTCTGACCACCGCCCCTCCTCCGTAGGAGCCGGCTTGCCGGCGAAGAGGTCCGTAAGCCGTGCAGCGCTCTTGGAAACGCTTTCGCGGGCAAGCCCGCTCCTACGCCAGGCTATGGCGTTGCATCGCCCGGACAAGCATTTCCTGGCACCTGAGGGTCGCCACCGACAAGGGCCGGTTGCGCACCACGCACAGGTCCACCCGGATCCGCTCCAGGTATTGGTCGTCGATCGGCACGGCCACCAGCCCATCCCCCAGATCCCGGGCCTCGGCATCCACCTGGGGCAGGATCAGCACTGCCGCACGTTGGCGGGCCAGGCTTTTCTGCACCTCCAGGGAGCTGGTGGTGAATACCGGAAGGATGTTCACTCCGCGCTTTTTCGCCGCGCCCTCCAGGGCCTGGCGCACGCCGTAGGCCGAGTCGGGAATCGCCAGGGGCTGGCCCTCCAGATCCTGCAGGCGAATGCTCGGGCACTGGGCAAACGGGTGCTCGGCGCTGACCAGTACCCGGTGCCACAGTTGGCAGTGGGCGGTCACCTCCACTTCGGCCCGTTCCGGCAGGTAGAACGCCAGGCCCAGGTCGGCCTCGCCGCTGCACAGGGCATCCAGAGTGGCGCCGGCACTGGCGATGACGATGTTGAAGGTGACTTTCGGATGGGCCCGGTTGAACGCCGCCAGCACCGGCGCCAGCACGCTGGAAACGATACTTTCCGACACATGGATGCTGACGTTACCCGCTACCTGGCTCTGCCGGCTGGCGATCACATCGCGCACCTGGTCGAAGCCGCGCAAGGTGGAAGTGACCTGCTCGGCCAGGCATTCACCCTCCACGGTCAGGCGAATGCCCCGGGGCCCGCGCTCGATCAGCGCGGTGCCGAAGAAGTGCTCCAGTTGCTCGATCTGCCGGCTGACTGCGGTGGGGGTCACGTACAGGCGCTCCGCCGCCTGACGCAGGGAGGCGCACCGGGCCACCTCGTGGAAGTAACGCAACGCTCGTAATTGCATGGCCGCAGGCCCCATCGTTGAACTGAGCCATGAGGCAGGCAATTACTGCGCCAGCCGCAGCGCCCCGGAACCGTTCAACACGCGGTTTTCACACAAAAGATTGATCTGAACGATGCCCCTGCCTACCCTGCCAGGGCGCCGATGCCTCATTCGGCAAGAACCCTCCCCGCCCCCCTTGCCGTCTGCTTCCAAGGATTTCCATGAGCACTCTGCCCCGCACCGCACCACTTGCCGCAACCCTCACCGCCCTGGCGCTGCTTGGCGCCTGCTCCAGCGTGACCCGGGAGATCAACCCGGAGCCCACCATCACTTCCGCCGGCATCCTGGCCTTTCGCGATATCTGCCTGAAGTCCGCGCCGTCCTTCGCCGGCGCCGAGACCGCCGCGCGCAACCATGGCATCAGTGACCTGACCGATGCCGGCTTCGCCAAGATGGGCATGAACGAGGACCAAAGCCTGGGCGTGCAGATACAGGCCAACAAGGAATGCGCGATCACCACCCCGACCCAGAACGACAGCTCGCTGACCCAGCAATTTCTCAGCGTGGCCGGCAAGTTCTCCAGCACCCCGGTGGCCCAGAGCGTACCGAGCAAGATCACCCTCAACGGGCAGACCTTCATCCTCATGCACGACCGTCGTGGCGGTGAAGCCTATGTGATGCTCAAGACGCAGTGACCGCGCTGCATCCTAGCTCTGGCTGAGCTGTCGCTGCGGCGGCCGGCTCAACGTCAGAACCCGGATCAGGGCGGCCGCATTCATCGGTTTGTGAAACAGAAAGCCCTGGGCCGCATCGACACCCAGGCGCTGCAGGTGCGCACGTTGCTTTTCGGTCTCGATGCCTTCGGCCACCAGCTCCAGGTTCAGCGCACCGGCCATCCCCACGATGGCCTCGATGATCCGGGTTTCCTTGGCCCCCGTAGCGTTGGCGACAAATCCGGAGTCCAGCTTGAGCTGCCCAAAGGGAATGTCCGCCAGGCGCATGATCGAGGAATGCCCGGTGCCAAAATCATCCAGGGACAGACGCACGCCACTGTGCACCAGCACACTGATGTTCTCGATGCTCTGCATGCTCAGGACCAGAGCCTGGCGCTCGGTGATCTCCAGGGTCACCTGGCGCGTGGGCACCTGCGCCTCGTCGATCTGTTGCAACACCCGCAAGGCGAATAGCGGATCGCTCAGCTGGCTGGCCTCAATGTTGTAGGAGAACATCAGGGCATCGCCGCTGACGTGGCCCTGCAACTGCCGCTGCAGCGCCAGGCCCTGCTGCAACAGGCAATCGAACAATTGGCGATGGCCCTGCGGGCTGTCGAACAGGTCGAGAAAGAACTGCGGCCCCAGCACCCCCTTGTGAGGATGCTGCCAACGGGCCAGGACTTCGACGCCGGTGATCCGCCGGGTCTTCATGCAGACCTGGGGCTGGAAAAAAGGCACGATCTGCCGCTGTTCCAGGGCCTGGGAAACATCCAGTTCGGCCACCCAGTCGTTGTTGGCGCAACCAGCTCCCGCCGCCCCTGGAGCATCGTCACGTGCATGGCCTTTCACCGTACGCTTGATGGCCAGCGCCTTGAGCAGCAAGGCGCTGATCTGCAGCGTGTCCAGCTCGCTGTAACTGCCGACGCAGTACTTGCCGGAACGCACGCGAAAGTTCGCCAGCCCCCAACGGATCGGCGCTTGCAGCGCTTCGCATTCCATCATCGAGAAAAAGCCGTGGTGCTCGCAGAGCCTGCGCAGGTAGGGGATGGCGTTCAGGGAGTGCAGCGAGTCGCAGATCACCAGGTCCAGTTCATCCAGGGCGGGCGGGAACTGAGCGCCGTCGCAGTCATCGCTGATCACTTGTACCCGAGCAAAACCGCAAGACGCGAGAATTCTTGAAAAATGTCGAACTCGAAAAGCGTTCGAACACAACAACAGTACGCTCAGCGTCGACATCACCGCGGCTCCGGATAAAAAACCATGCTAGCCAAATTGAACTCAACTGAGTTCAAGACACTTCGCCAATGGAAGTAGGAAATTTCTGAGACTTAGCATTTTCTCAAGAAATTCCGGAGCCAGAGCTGGTCGACCGAGGCCGGCCCCTCCTGGGCAGCGCCCCGTTTACCCGGAGTGCATGGCGACTATGGAGCACTGGCAATGGCCGCAATCTCCCTGCGCAACCATTGCAGGCCCGGCGCCTGTTGCTGCTGGCGATGCCAGATCAGGCTGACCTGCACCGGCGCCGCCAGCAGCGGCAGGCTGGCGATGCGGATCGGCAGCAAGGCGCAGAAATGCTCCGCCAGGTAGCGTGGCACGGTGCCCAGCAGGTCGGACTGGGCAACGATCAGCGGAATGCTCAGGTAGTTGGGCACGAACACCTGCACCTGGCGCTGGACCTTGGCCGAGCCGAGAACGATTTCCAGGGGCGAGCCGCGCCCACCCCGATCGGGAATCGCCACGTGCTGGCAAGCCTGGTAGGCCTCCAGGCTCAGTTCCGGGGCAAAGGCCGGATGGTCGCGACGGCCGATCACCACCAGTTGCTCCTCAAGCAGCGGCTGGTAGCACAGGTCCGGGCTGTCGAAATACAGGTAGTCCACCGCCAGGTCGAGCATCCCGGCACCGAGCCAGGCAGCGATGGCATCGGCGCTGTCACTGCGCACCGCCAGCCGGACCCCGGGCGCTACCTGCTGCAGGCGTCGGGACAGGGCCGGCAGCAGGCGCGCCTGGGCGTAATCGTTCATCGACAAGGTGAACAGTTGCTGGGCCGCCGCCGGCTCGAACGCCGCAGCAGGATCGAGGCCCTGCTGCAACAGGTGCAGGGCCTGGCGCACGGCCACATGCAGGCTCAGGGCCCGGGAGGTGGGTTGCATGCCGCGGGCGGTGCGAATGAACAGCGGCTCGTCCAGGTGCCGGCGCAGGCGCGCCAGGGCATTGCTCACCGCCGGTTGGCTGAGGTTCAGGCGTACCGCGGCCCGGGACAGGTTCTGCTCCTGCATCAAGGCGTCGAACACCCGCAACAGGTTGAGGTCCAGGCGCTGCACATTGAGCTTCATGAATAATGCCCATCGAAATTATCCAGGGGCTGGATAATTCGCGGCGCCAGCCCCGGCTGTCAATAACGGCAGCCGGAGCAAGGGGTCAGTCAGCAACCCCTGGACCAGCATTGCTCTCGGGCAGGAAAAGGCGCGCCGCCAGCCAGCAGGTCAGGCAGGCAGCCACGAATAGCACCAGCATCTCCACCTGGTAGTCGGCGAACTGTGCCTTCTTCACGCCATGGACCACCAGGGCGATGAAGATCAGCGCCCATAGGCTGGCCACGCTTGCGCCCACCAGGGCCAGCACCGCACAGGCGCGCGGGCTGTGGTAGACCTTCATCAGCGTCACCCCCAGGGCGAAGACCAGGAACGGCAGCAGAAACGCCACCTGGGCCACCAGCGGTGCAAGCACCGGCATCAGCAGCAACTCGCCCCCCCGCACCTCCCCCAGCAATCGCGGGTTGCTGGCCAGGTGGGCCAGCAGCGTGACGAACTTGAAGGCGCCGAACACCAGCCCCAACACCAGCGGGCAGAAGAAAAACGCCATGAACACCCGGCGTCGCGGGTAAGCCGCCGCACTCATGGCGCACAGCCCTGGCTCTTGGAGTAGCCCAGCAATTTGCAGCCAAACTCCACCCGGGACTTGTAATCCAGAATATCCACGCCGCCATCCATTCCTTTTCGATCACCGATCATTATCTCGGGCATGATCGACGTATCGGTCACCAGCCCGGAAAGCCAGGTGAATGCACTCCGGTCGCCCATGTACTGCTCATGAATCGGCTGCAGGATAGTCTGTTCGCCTTTCAATTGCTTGATGTCCCAGGCGACCGGATCGCTGGTGGCCTTGTTGTAGAGGTTCTTGAAGTTCTCGAAGCCACCGGTGATCAGCGCATCCCCGGCTGCCTTGCGCCAGTCATAGACCGGCGCCATCAGCCGGCCGACACCAAAGGTTATGTACGAGAGGTTATCGTCGGCTCCCAGGCCGGTCCAACCGGCCCTGGACACCTCTTCCGCCCCACCGAACCACTTGGCACCAATCCCCATGTTCTGCTCGTAGACATGGCTGGCACCAAAGAAATTGGCCCGGTTGTCGATGGTGTTCAAGTAGGTCACCAGGCGCCCGGCAGCCCCTTCGGTGTTGTAGAGATAGTCGAAGGTGTTCTTCGAGGAACGGGTCACATCCTTGTTCATGATGTTCCAGGCATCCTTCATGGCCACGTACTTGATCGAGGCATTGACCGCCGCGCGGCAACTGTCGCTGGTCGGCGCCTTGTCGCAGAGGCTGCGCATTTCCGAGTCCAGCCACTCGCTGAGTTTCTCGGCCTTGGCCACCGCAGCCTTCTTCTGCTCATCGGTAGAGCAGGTACGTCCCGACAGGCAGTTGCCCACCTCATCGAAGGCCTGGTGCGTCAGGTAGTTGTACTGAGTGCCATTGGCCGCCACCGCCGAGGCGATGCTCATGTCACCACCGGACGCCGACGCGCCGAGTACGCCGACAATCTGCGACAGGGCCATCAGGTTGGCCTGGGCCTGGATGTACTCCGGCGAACCGGGGATCAGGTTGTCCGGCAGCAGCTTGTCCCCCAGCACCCCCACCAGCAACTCGTTGGCACCACCGGCGATGGCGCCGGTGCGAAAATCACCGCCCATGGCTTCAGACAGCAGGCCGCCAAGCCCGGCATGCAGGGCGATTTTCGCCAGGCCGCCCTCGGTCAGGCCCAGGTCGCCGATCTTGCCGGCGCCATACGCCCCGCCGATGCTGGCCGCAGTTCCGGCTGCCGAAGCCGCCAGGTTGTCCTTGAAGCTGCCGCCATAGACCGCAGTCTTGATCAGGGCATCGGCCGTGACCTTGACCGCCACGGTCTGCAGGCTCTTGGCATCCAGGCCCATGGCGCTCGGGTTGTAGTTCAACCCCTGGGCCACTCCGGCGGTGGCTGCGGCCACTGTGTAGCCCTTGATGCTCTCCTTGGAGGTCACGTCCTTGAGGACCTTGCCCAGGTTGCCGCGGTTGTCGATGGTGCTGACCGTGGCCTTGGTGGCCACACTGACCGACACTGCCTGGAGCATGGTGTTCATCCCGGCCATCATCGGCCCCATCACCGCCGACAAGGCGATGGCGATGATCAACTGCGCTGCCGGGCCCAGGCCCGAGTTGTTGTACTTGAAGGACTCGTGGATCTCCTTGACCTGGCGCCAGTCCACATCGCCCCGGGCCTCGGCCTGTTTCAGCCAGGCCAGTTGCGGGTCGGCCTGGACCATGGCGTCGATGGCCTGGCTGACGCTTTTCTGGTCGATGTGCTTGATGTCGATCTTCAAGCCTTCCACGGCCTTGATGGTCAGGCTGCCGCCGGCCACCAGGCTGCTCTGGCGCAGGGTTTCATCGGTGTTGCCGCGGCCTTTGGAGGAATTCCAGAAGGCATTGTTATTGCTCTTGGTGTGGCTTTCGTCGTGCAGGTCCTTGACCCCCTCGAAGGTGATCGCGCCGCCACTGTCCAGGGTCAGGTCCTTGGCGCTTTCCAGCTTGGCCACCTGGTATTTCTGGTCGCCGCCGCTCTTGAGGGTCAGGTCGCCGCCAGTCGTGATCTCGCTGCCGATGTTGGTGACCTGGGTCACCTCGTCACGGCGGGTCTTCTTGCGGCCCCAACTGCCCTTCTTCTTCATGTCGTACAGCGAGTAGTCGCTGTCCTGGGCCGCCAGCAACTCCAGGTTGTCACCGGCCACCAGGTAGGCTTCGTTGCCGGCGCTGATACGGCTGGAGATCAGGCTCAGGTCCTTGCCGGCACTGAGGACCACATCGGCGCCGGCGGTCAGCGAAGTGCCGACCTGGCTGACATGGTCTTCCTGGCGGGTGACCTTCTTGGTCTTGGAGTAGCTGTGCTGCTCATCCGCCGCCGAGGCCAGGGTCAGGTCACCCGCCGCGTCCATGGCAATGTTGCGCTTGGCCTCGATCTGGCTGGCGACCGCCGTCAGGTCGCGTCCGGCGCTGACCGCCAGATCCCTTCCGACGCTGACGCTTGAACCGTGCTGGGTGATGCTTTCGTTGAGGTAGCGGTCGCGGGTGAGCTTGTCGTGCTCCTGGGCCGATACCAGGTTGACGTCGCGCGCAGCGATCAGGGTGGTGTCGCCGCCACTGCTCAGCACCCCGCCGATGTTATTGATATCGCGACCGGCACCGACATTCAGGTCGTTGCGGGCCTCGATCCGCCCGGCGTTGTCGGCGTAGTCCAGGCGCTGGGTGGTGGAGCCCGGGTTGCTCTGGAAGGTGGTGATGCTGCGCTCGTTGATCACGTCCCCGGCCAGGGCGCGGACCGTCACGTCACGCCCGGCGATAATACCGCCGGACTGGTTGACCACGTTGTCCCCGGCCAGCAGGTTCAGGCGATTGCCCGCCTCGATCAGGCCACCGTTGATCAGGTCAGTCCCCGCCGTGGCACTGAGGTTCTCACTGGCGCGCAAGGTCCCGGAGTTGACCAGGTCCTTGCCGGCGATCAGGGTCACGTCGCGGCCCTGGACCAGCGCGCCATTGGGCGCCAGACGGTTGTTGGCGTTGGCCAGGTACAGCACTGGCACCAGCACCTTCTCGCCGTTCACCTCCTGCTCTTCGAGCCAGACGATGTCGTGGGTCAGGGCCGCCACCTGCTGGGAGGTCAGGGTCACGCCCACTGCCAGGTTGAGTGAATCCTTGCTGGCGATGGCGTTGTTCATCAGGTACTTGAACATGCCCTCATCGCTATTCTGGCCATCGAGGAAACGCTGGCCGGTACGGGCCGTGACCGCTTGCTGGATCAGGCGCTGCTCGTAAAAACCATCACCCAGGCGCTTGGCGCTCTGGTCCGGGTCGTAGCCCAGTTTCGACAGCAGATAGTCCGAACCCATGAACTGCTTGAGGTCGGTGAGCAGCGGGTTGGTCTCGATCAGGTACTTGTGCGGATTGCTGCGCACACTGCTGTCCGGCAGGCCCTGGACGCGGTTGACGCTCTGGTTGCCAGCACTGCCCGTGGGCAGCAGCACGCCCCCCGGCGAATCCCCGGCCACGGCGTTCACCTGCACCGTCGCTGCGCGGCCATCGATGCCCGTGGCCTGGTGATCAACCAGGTTCAGGTCGCGAGCGCCCAGGGCCACTTGCGGCAGCGGCCGGTTGCTCAGTTCCCGGGGCTGGACCGGCTCCGGACCGGCCTGGCGAGTGCTCAGTTCCAGGCTGGCGCCGCCCATGCTCCAGCTCTGCGCCGGGGCCGAGGGCTGCGCTGCGCCGCCCTGGCCGCTCAGGCGGAACAGGCCGTTCTGCCCGGATGGCAGGCTGAAGTTGGGCAGACTCAGGGGGTTGACCTGCTGCTGCGCCAGATCCGGCGGTAGCTGGGAGTGGAGCACTACCATCAGCGGCTTGCTGGAGGCGCCCACCGCCGTGTCGCGGGTGCTACCGCCCACGGCGATGGCATTCTTGACCACGCTGATATTGCTGATGTCGTTGGCTGCCGTGAGCCGGGCCTTGCCACCGGCCTGGATGATGGCCGGCGCCGCCGAAGAGCTCAGGGTCGAGGTCTCTACCGGCCGGTCGATGCCATAGAAGAGCCCCGGGTTGAACTTGGCCACCAGGGCGGCGAAGTCCTCCTGGTTGAAGGCACTGCCCTGCGGGTGCGCCCGGTCATAGGCCTGCACGTCACGGGCCAGCTGGAAGAACAGCCCGCGATTGATCTTGACCCCGGCGCCGACTTCATAGCCGGAAGAACCGGACGCCACCAGGGAGGCCTGGTTGGTGATGGTGCCGCTGGTGATGCTCAGGTCATTGCCTGCCGACACGGTGCTGTAGCGGTTGAGGAAGCTGGTGCTGTTGACCGTCAGGTTGCCCCCCGCGTTCAGGGTCGACTGCGGCGAGTCGCTGGTCACCACGCCTTCCACCGTCCGGTAGATAAACACCGGCCCCCGGACCCAACTGGCGCCACCGCCGCAGTGCTGGACGCAGCGGATGGTCATGCGGCCATCGGTGATCTGCTGGCTGGCTTCGTATTTTTCCCGGTCGTTGACCAGATCCAGTGCAGCGATATTGATATCGCCGCCGCTCTGGATGTTGCCGGAGATGTTTCTCAGGTTTTGGGCCGAGGTGCCTGCCGCCATGCCGGCCACGGTCAGGCCGCCAAGGCTGTAGAACTCGCCATAGCTGTTGGTCAGGGTGTTGACGTTGAGGCTGGCGTTCTGGCCGCTGAATACGAAACCGTGGTCGTTGACCAGGGTCGGGGTGGTCAGGCTCAGGCCCTGGGCGCCGCCCAGGGTGCCGGTGTTGAGCACGCCGCCGGCATTCAGCGAGAGTCCGGCGTTGGAGGTCAGGCGCCCGGCGTTGTTCAGTTGCCCGGCGACCGTGACCTGGGTACCGCCGCCACCGGCGATGCTGCCCGCGGCGCCAAGGTTGAGCTGGGCCGCGCCAAAGCCAAGGGTGCCCAGGCTGGATACCCGGCCATTACCGGAATAGGTGCCGCCGATCTGCAGGTCCAGGCTGCCATCGCTGGCCAGCAGCCCGTCGTTGTTCCAGTTGCCGCCCCGGGCCTGCAAGTGCTGGCTGGCCAGCAACTGGCCAGCGGCGGTCTGGCTGAAGTGGTTGACGTCGAGGTTCAGGCGCCCGGCCTGGATCACGCTACTGTTGGTCCAGCTGTCGGCGGTCAGCGTCAGCCCGCCCCGGGTGACCAGGCTGCCGCCGGCATTGATCACGTTGCCGGTGGCGATATCGAAGTTGCCTTCGCCCAGGTGCAGCAGGCTGCCACCCTGATTGAGGAAACCCGACGCCGCCAGGGTCAGGTCGGTGTTGGCGGATTCCAGCAGGCCGTTGCGGTTGTCGAACAGCCCGCCGATCTGCAGGTCGGTCTTGCCGCCAGGGGCCAGGGCCCGCAGTTTGCCGCCCTGGTTGTCCAGGCTGGCGCCGCGCAGCGCCAGGCTCTCGCGGCTTTCAATCAGGCCGCCCTGGTTGACCAGGGAACCGTTGTAATCCAGGTCGATGTGCTGGCCGTTGATCTGCCCGGTGCTGTTGTCGAGCTGATTGCCGCTGGCCTTGACCCGCCCGCTGGCATACAGCCCGCCGTGGCTGTTATCCACCCCGGCGCTGCCGGCATTGAGCAGCAAGTCGCCACCCTTGGCCGCCATGCGTCCGGCGCCGTTGTCGAAACCGGCCAGGGCTTGCAGATCCAGGCGCTGGGCCTCGGCCTGGCCGCCATGGTTGTTCAGCACCCCCGATATCCGGGCCTGGAACAGCCCCTTGAGGCTGGACAGTACACCCGCGCGGTTATCCAGGCTGGCGCCTTGAATGTCCAGGTCTCCATCCTCGGCAATCAGCTTGCCGCCCTGGTTATCGATGCCCCCGGTCGCTGCCAGGGTCTGGGCCTTGGCGCTCTGGATCGCGCCCTTGGCATTGTTCAGGCTGCCGGCGCTCAGGCTCAGGCCGGCGTCGCGGCTGTAGATCAGGCCGTCATTCTGGTTGCGCACCTCGCCACTGACGTTGACCTGCAGCGCACCGTTGGCGGCCAGGGTGCCGCGGTTACTGTTGTCCAGGCTGTTGCTGAACAGAGTCATCAGGTTCTGGCTGACCAACTGCCCGTCCTGGTTGTCGATGCGGCTGGAACGCTTGAGCAGCAACGGGCCGCTGGCGGCCAGCTTGCCCTGGGTGTTGACCAGGGCACCCAGAAGATCGAGGGTCACCGCGCCTTCACCGCGCAGGTTGCCACCCTGGTTGTTCAGGCTATTGCCGGTGAAGTTCAGGCCGCCCACGGCGCTGAGTCGGCCGCCCTGGTTGTCCAGGTCGCCGGCGCCGATGTCGAGGCTGGCGCTGCTTTCAATCAGCCCGCCCCGGGCGTTGTTCAAACCTCCACTGCCAAGGATCAGTTGCTGCTCGCCCTTGCTGGTGACGATGCCCTTGTCGCTGTTGTCCAGGCTCGCGGCCTTGAGGGTCAGCTGACCCTGGCTGGCCAGCCCGCCTTGCGCACTGTTGAGCAAGGCGCCGCTGAGGTCGATATTCAGATCCCCCAGCAGGCTCGACAAGGTACCTTGCTGGCGGTTGTCCAGGCTGCCGCCGCTGACCTTGAGCCCCTGCCAGCCGGATATCAGGCCCTGCTGGTTGCCCAGGTTCACGGCCTCGACCCCAAGCTGCTGGTGGCTGATCAGCTTGCCGCCACTGTTGTCCAGGCTGCGCCCGGCCAGGTTGAAGCCCTGGGTGCTGGAGATTTCCCCGGCCTGGTTCTGCAGGTCCCGCAGCCCGGCAATGCTCAACACGCCCTGGGTGTTGATCAGGCCCTGGCGGTTGTCCAGGTCCGAGCCTTGGGCCCCCAGGTCGATGCCCACACGGGTGCCGCCGAGCAGGCGCCCACCCTGGTTGTCCAGGCCGTTGGCGCTGATCTGCAGCGGCCCGGCGGCCTGGATCAGGCCCTGGTTGCGCAACGGGCCAGTGACCCGCAGGTCCAGTTCGCTGTCGCTGAGCAGCGAGCCGCTGTGGTCCAGGCTAGCGGCATCGATCTGCAACGCGGCGGCGGCGATCTTGCCCTTGAGCGCGGTCAGCGCGCCCTCGATGCGCAAGGTCAGGGCCTGGTTGCTGAGCAACTGCCCGGCGCTGTTGTCCAGGCTGCGGGCGGCCAGTTCGAAAGCCTGCTGGCTGGAGATTTCCCCCTGACGGTTGTCCACCGCGCCGAGGTTGCTCAGCAGTAGCACACCGGGGGCATTGATCAGGCCGCCCTGGTTGTTCAGGGTGCCGTGGTTCAGGTCCAGGCTCAGGCGGCTCTTGCTGAACAGCTTGCCGCCCTGCTGCTGCAACCCGGTGACCGAGGCCGTCAGGGTCTTGGCGCTGCCGATGCTGCCCTGCTCGTTGTTGACCTGGGCAGCGTTCAGGCTCAGTTCATCACCGCTGTTGAGGTTGCCGCCCTGGCTGTTGTCCAGCGCTCCGGTAGTGAGTGACAGCCGGCCCTTGGCGCTGATGATGCCCTGCTGCTGGTTATCCAGCCGGGCACTGGCCAGGGTCAGGCCCGCGTCGCTCAACAACTTGCCGCCCTGGTTGCTCAGGGCCTGCCCGGCGCTGACCTGCAAGGCACCACCACTGGACAGGCTGCCCCGGTCGTTGTTCAGGTTGCGGGCCTGGATCGCCAGGCGGCCTTCGCTGCTGATCCGGCCTTTGCGGTTGTCGAGGTCTTCACCCAGTTCCAGGTCCAGGCGCTGGGCCCCCACCAGTTGCCCGCCCCGGTTGTCCAGGCCGATGCCGCTGAGGCTCAGGCCCTGGTCCGCGGAAATCAGGCCCAGGTTCTGGTTGAGCACCCGGGCCACCTTCAGGGTCAGGTCACCACTGGCCAGCAGGCGGCCCTGGTCACTGTTGTCCAGGCGCTCGCCGCTCAGGTCGATCTGCCGGCTCGACACTTCACCGCCGCGGTTATCCAGTCGCCCGACCTGCAGGTCCAGGGCGCGGGTGGCGCCCACCAGCCCCTCCTGGCGGTTGTCCAGGCTGGCGGCCTTGAGGGTCATCTGCCCTTCGGCCAGCAGTATTGCGCCCTGGTTGTCGGCGTGCCCGCTGACCTGCAGTTGGCTGTCGCCACGGCTGTGCAACTGGCCGTCGCGGTTGTCCAGACTGGCGCTGCGGCTGTCGATGGCTGCAGCCGAGATCAGCCCCTTGACGTTGGCCAGGGCCTGCTCGATGCGCAGGGTCAGGGCCTGATTGCTCAGGAGCTTGCCGGCACCGTTGTCCAGTTCCCGGGCGTTGAGGCTGAAGGCCTTGGCCCCGGAGATTTCACCGCTGCGGTTGTCCACCCGGTCGAGGTTGCGCAACAACAACTGCCCCGGGGTGTGCAGGTTGCCGCCCTGGTTGTCCAGCAGGCCATGGTTCAGGTCCAAGGTCAGGTCGGCGTTGCTGAACAGCTCGCCGCCCTGCTGCTGCAGACCAGTGATGCTGGCATTGAGGGCCTGGTCGCTGCCGATCCGGCCCTGGTTGTTGGTCAGTTGGGCAGTGGTCAGGGTCAACTGCCCGGCACTGGTCAGGCTGCCGCCCTGGCTGTTGTCGAAAGCGCCGGTGCCCAGGCGTGCATCGGCCTTGGCGCTGATCACGCCCTTGTCGCTGTTGTTCAGGCTGGTGCTGTCCAGGGTCAGCCCCTGCTCGGCGACGATCGAGCCGCCCTGGTTGAGCAGCGCCCCGCGGCTGTCGAGGCTCAGGGCCCGGGCACCGGTCAGGCGTCCGCCGCGGTTGTCCAGGCTGCCAACCTTGAGGGTCAGCAGGTCTTCGCCGCTGATCAGGCCGCGCTGGTTGTCCAGGGCTGCGCTCAGGGTCAGCAGCAACGGCTTCTGGCTCACCAGCTGGCCGCCGCTGTTGTCCAGGCTGTCGCCACTCAGGGTCAGCCCTTGCTTGCTGAACAACAGCCCCTGGTTCTGGTTGATGACCCGGGCCACCTGGAGCAGCAGGCGCTGGTCCGCCAGGACCTTGCCGCCATCACTGTTGTTCAGCCCCTGGCCGTTGACCTGCACTTCCCCCTGGCCCGACAGTGCACCACCACGGTTATCCACCTCGACGACGTCCAGGGTCAGGGCCTTGAGGGAGGCCACCAGGCCCTGGTCCCGGTTATCCAGGGACTGGCCCTGCAGATGCAGAGTGCCTTCGGCCACCAGCTCGCCGCCATGCTGGGCAAGGCTGTCCACCTGGGCATGGAGTTCGCCTTTGCTGGCGATGCGGCCAGCGTGGTTGAGCACCTCGCCGCTGTTCAGCGTCAGGGTTGAAGTGGCGCTGAGCAGGCCACCGCTGTTGTCCAGGCGGTTGCCTTCGACGGTGACGGCGGTCCGGCTTTCCAGGCGGCCCTTGTCGCGGTTATCCACGTCACGGCTGTGCAGGCCCAGGGCCTGATCGGCATGTATCACCCCACCGCGGTTGTCCGCACTCTCGCCGCGCACCACCAGGGTGTCGCTGCCGGAAATCCTGCCCTTGCGGTTGTCCAGTTGCCCGGCCTGTACTTCCATGGCCTGGGTAGCCTGAATCAAGCCCCTGTCCTGGTTGTCGAGACGCCCGGCGACCTGGACCTCCAGGCGCTCCTCGCTGCGCAGGTTACCGGCCTTGCTGTTGTCCAGGGATGCGGCCTGCACCTTCAGCAAGCGCTCCGCCCCCAGGGCACCGCCACGGTTGTCGATGGCCCCGCTGGCGTTGATATCCAGGGTTTCACCGGCCATCACCAACCCGGCGACGTTGTCCAGCGCCGCCAGTTGCAGGCGAACCCGGCTCAGGCTGCTGAGCTCGCCATGGCGATTGCCCAGGTGGCCGATCTCGGCCTTGAGTTGGCCGTCGCTGGTGATCAGGGCGTTGTGGTTCAGCACCTGGGTGGCCTGCAGTTCCAGGCTGTCGCTGCTCAGGACTCGGCCCTGGTTCTGGTTGTCCAGAGTACCGGCGCTGACCTTCACCTGATGCTGGCCACTAAGGGTACCGCCCCGGTTGTTCAGGGTCTGGGCCGTGTTCAGGGTCAGGTCGCGGCTGGCGACAATGCTCTTGCCGCGGTTGTCGAGATCCCGGGCGTTGAGGCTGATATCGCCGTTGGCGTTGCGAGAGTTATCGGCATTGACCCCGGCTTCGATGATGCCCTGGTTGCTCAGTTGGCCACCGCTGTCCAGCTGGATGCTGTCGCGGGCGGCGAGGGTTTTCTGGCTGCTCAGGTCGCCCCGGGTTTGCACCTTGAGATCGGTGCCGGCGTAGACCGCGCCCTGGGCCTCCAGGCTGCCGGCCTTGATCGCCACCGCGCCCTTCTCGGCAGTGGCGTCCGCCATGCGCAACTGGCCGTTGGCATCCAGTTGGATATCACCGCCACTGGCGATCAGCTTGCCGTCGAGCTTCACCCCCACTCCGGCCTCGGTGCCCACCAGCTTGATCGCCCCGGCGTACATGCCGCCCAGGGCGCTGCTGTCGATGGCCAGTTGCGGTGCATCCGCCGGGTTGGCGGTGCGGGCCGTAGCGTTCAAGGTCTTGGCGTCGACGTCGTTGGCCCCGGCGATCACCGCCAGGTGCCGGGCCTGGATCTCGGCGTTGATCTTGGCGCTGCGGGTGATGATTTCGAACTGGTCGATATTGCTCGCGTTGAGGCCCGCACCCTCGATGGCGACGCTGCCCTGGTCCACCTGGTAACGCTGGACCTGGCCGTGCTCGATCA
Organism: Pseudomonas sp. GW823-FHT02C05; assembly: GCF_058797595.1. NCBI lineage: Bacteria > Pseudomonadati > Pseudomonadota > Gammaproteobacteria > Pseudomonadales > Pseudomonadaceae > Pseudomonas > Pseudomonas sp. GW823-FHT02C05. The sequence continues at coordinate 1,998,458 of NZ_JBXAJU010000001.1, forward strand.
CCGGCTTGCCGGTGGTCAGGGTGGCCTTGGGGGTGTTGATGAAGCCGCAGCCATTGCAGCTCACGCCGTAGGGGTTGGCGACGATGACATGGGCCGCTTGCCCGGCCACTTCGGTGTAGCCCTTGAGCTGGCTGGGGCTGCCGCCGTTGACCTCGTTGAGGATCACATTGGCCGCGCGGCCACCCAGGTTGGAGTTGCCGAGAATGATCCCGCCGAGCTGGGTTTCCTGGGTGCGGCCGGTGGCGTTGTTGAGGATCAGCCCCTGCTGGCCGACGTTGTAGTCGCTGAACTTGTTGTGCGACAGGCCGCTGCCATTGGGCGTGGCAATGTTGACGATGGGCACGCCATTGCCGGCCTGTCCCAGTGTTGTACCGCTGCCGTTGACCACGATGCCGTCGGCCATCGCCACCAGCGGCTGCCAGAACATCATGTTGGCCAGGACGAACGCCAGGCTGCGCTTGGACAAGCCGCAGAACGAATCACGGGATTGCAGGACAGCAGAGGGTTGCTGGGCCAGGAAGGTGAAGTGGCGAACGTCCATGTCAGTCTCTTAGCAATGCAGGAGCACAAGCCCCTGGAGCCTTCATCCTGAAGGCCCATGGCGAGGAAAAATTGATTTCGGCAAGCAGGGTCGAACTGGCAGCCCCTCGATGCCTGACAGGCAAAACGGAACCAGAAAGAAGCAGAGTGCGAGCAGAAATGATATCAATTCAATATCAAAATACTAAATAGCCACTATTCTGGCGTCAATCTTTCATTCGCCTCGCTGTCGTTTCCTAGAGCTTTATCCGGGCATTTTCAGCCTTATGAATAATCCTCATTCCCACTATCCATTGGCTGGATAATTACCCGCCGGCTACGCTGCAGCCCATAAAAACAACAACGGGAATCGGGCCGTGCGAGAAACCACCCAGCACTTTCGTCAGCAATACCGAGCGGCGGTCAGTCCGCGCTACAACCCCTGGCTGCATGGCGGCTTTGTCCTGGCCTATGGCCTGCTGTGCATCGGCCTGCTATGCAGCACCCTGAGCCAGGTGCAGCCCCTGGAATGGCTGGCGGTGCCGCTGGCGCTACTGTTCTTCAACCTGTGCATCTACGTGGTGCACCGCTGGCTGGGGCATCACAAGCAGCGCTTCGCGCGGATGTTCTATGCCCGTCATACCGGCGACCACCACAGCTTCTTCGCCCCCGGGCTGATGGCCTATGAAGGCTACCGGGACTGGCGGGTGATTCTGTTTCCGGCCTGGCTGATCGTGGTGCACAGCCTGCTCTTCGCCCTGCCCCTGTGGGCGCTGCTGCGCCTGTGGAATGGCAACGTGGCGGCGCTGTTCGCCAGTTGCACCCTGCTCGGCTACCTGGCCTACGAGGTGTTCCATGCCTGCGAGCACCTGCCCGCCAATCACCCCCTGGCGCGCCTGCCCTGGGTACGGCAGATGCGCCGCCTGCACGAACTGCATCACCGCCGCGAGCTGATGCAGGAGCGCAACTTCAATATTGTCCTGCCGCTGATGGACTGGCTGTTCGGTACCCTGCACTGGCAACCGCAAGAGCCGCCAGCCGTTAGTTCCTCCCCTGACGAGGCCACGCCCATGACCCGCATGCAGCACCAGGTCGACATCCCCCGCAGCGCCGCCAGCACCCTGGCCTATGCCGCCAGCTCGCGGCTCTGGCCACAGTGGCACCCCTCCTCGCTCAAGGTCGAGGGCGACGAAGGCCCGCTGTTCGCCGGGCAAGGCTTCGAGGAAGACATCCATGCCGGCGGGCGCAGCGGCCACCTGAGCTGGACGGTCGAGGAGTACCTGCCGGGGCACCGCTGGCGTGCCAGCGCCCGGGGCGATCACGGCCTGCACCTGCAGGTGACCTACGAATGCCAGCCCCTGGGGGCGCAGCACACGCGCTTCGTACGGACCCTGGAGTACGGCTTTGACAACCTGCTGATGCGCCTGGGCAATCAGCTGTTATTCAAGCGACGGATAGAACGGGAATCCGCCGCCTCATTGCTGGCATTGTGCGAGATGGCCCAGCAAGCTATCCCGCTGCCCGCCACCGAGGCCCCCGGCCGCCCGTCCTGAGGCAGCCCCGACAGGAGTCATTGCATGAATCAGATTGCCCCCCGCCGCTTCAGCGGCCTGCGGATTGTCCTGCTGGTGCTGCTGGCCGTCCTGGCCTTCCTGCTGCTGATGCCGACCAGGGTCCAGCCGGTGGCCTGGAACCCGGCGCCGGCGCCGTCCCTGAGCCAGGGGCCGTTTGCCGAGAACCAGAAGCTCAAGGCCGTGCAGCCGGTGGGCGCCCGGGACATCGACGGCCCCGAAGCCCTGCTGCTGGAACACGAACAACTGCTCAGCGGCCTGCATGACGGCCGGGTGATCCAGAGCAGCCTCGACGGCAGTGCGCTCAAAGTGCTGGTCAATACCGGCGGCCGGCCCCTGGGCCTGGCCCGGCACCCGGACGGGCGCCTGATCATCGCCGATGCCATCAAGGGCCTGCTGGCCCTGGACAGCCAGGGCCAGTTGCAGACCCTGAGCACCGAGGCCAACGGCCTGAAGTTCGGCTTTACCGACGATGTGGCGGTCGATGCCGCAGGGCGCTACGCCTACTTCAGCGACGCCACCAGCCGCTGGGGCTATGGCCATGACGGCGAAGCGGTGATCGAGCACGGCGCCGATGGCCGCCTGCTGCGCTACGACTTCCAGAGCGGCACCACCGAGGTGCTGCTGGACCGCCTGGAGTTCGCCAACGGCATTGCCCTGGGGCCGGACGAGGCCTATGTGCTGGTCAATGAAACCGGCGCCTACCGCATCAGCCGCTACTGGCTCAAGGGTGACAAGGCCGGCAGCCACGACCTGTTCATCGACAACCTGCCGGGGCTGCCGGACAACCTGAGCTTCAATGGCGCCGGGCGTTTCTGGGTGGCCCTGTACGCACCGCGCAACCCGTTGCTCGACGCCACCGCGCCCTACCCCTTCGTGCGCAAGATGCTGGTGCGGGCGATGACGGTATTGCCCAAGCCGGTGGAGAAACGCGGCTTCGTGCTGGGCCTGGATACCCAGGGCCGGGTGATCGCCAACCTGCAGGATGGCAGCAGCGGCAACTACTCGCCGATCACCACGGTGCGCGAATATGGCGATGCCTTGTACCTGGGGTCGCTGACGGCCAGGCACATGGCCCGGTTGTCGTTGAAGGAGGCGCTGGCGCCTTGAGGCTGGGGGCGTTGCAGCTTGGGGTGGGGACAGCCCGGCGGGCGTCTGGGCGGCTATGCCGCCCAGCGGGAGCAAGCTCCCTTGCCACAACAAGCTCCTTGCTACTGCGAGCGTCTTTGCTACAGGGGGGTCAGGAACCGGCGGTGAGTTTCCCGGCGATCTCATCCTTGATCAGCAGGCGTTTTTCCTTGAGTTTCTTCAGTTCGTCGTCTGCGGCAGCGGCAGCTTCGGCCTTGAGCACCTGATCGTCGATGCTGGTGTATTTGTCGAACAGCGCATTCAGGTGGGGGTCACTGGCCCGACGCTGTTGAATGTCTTCTTTACTGCAGCTCAGGTCCTGGTAAAGGTCGTGGGTCACCGGCATGGAACACCTCCGTGGTTGATCGGCAGCAAGGGCGTCATCACGCCCCTGCCGGTTATCAGAATGGCCTCGCCGGACCGGGTCTGTCGACCGCCAATCAGACCAGCGGTAACCGTTCGTCGCCACTTTTGCCCTGGATCAACGTCCGCCCAGCGCTTGGGCAAGAAAGGGCGCGGTGCGGCTAGTGCGCTGCTTTGCCACCTGGTGCGGGGTGCCGCAGGCCACCAGGGTGCCGCCCTGGTCGCCGGCTCCAGGGCCGATATCGATCACCCAGTCGGCCTGGGCCACCACGCGCATTTCGTGCTCCACCACCACCAGGCTGTGCCCGGCGGCCACCAGTTTGTCCAGTTGCTCCAGCAGACGGTCCACATCCCGTGGGTGCAGGCCGGTGGTGGGCTCGTCCAGCACGTACAGGGTGGCGCCCCGGGCGGTGCGCTGCAGCTCGGTGGCCAGCTTGATGCGCTGCGCCTCACCGCCGGACAGCTCGGTGGCCGGCTGGCCCAGGCGCAGGTAATCCAGGCCGATGTCGCGCAGCACTTCCAGGGCGCGGCGGATGCCCGGTTGTTCGGAAAACACCGGCAAGGCCTGCTCGACACTCAATTGCAGCACCTGGGCGATGTTCAGGCCCTGCCAGGTCACGGCCAGGGTCTGGGGGTTGTAGCGCGCGCCATGGCAGGTCGGGCACGGGGCGAACACGCTGGGCATGAACAGCAGCTCGACGCTGACAAAGCCCTCGCCCTCGCAGGCCGGGCAACGGCCCTTGGCCACGTTGAAGGAAAACTGCCCGGCGTCGAAGCCCCGCTCCCGGGCCTCGTCGGTGGCGGCGAACAGCTTGCGCACCTGATCGAACAGCCCGGTGTAGGTCGCGAGATTGGAACGCGGGGTGCGGCCGATGGGTTTCTGGTCCACCTGTACCAGGCGCTTGATCTGCTCCATGCCGGCCACCACCCGCCCGCCGCTGCTGACCGGTGCGTCGTCCGCCAGGTCCAGCTCCGGCGCCTCATCGCTGGCCGAAGCCTTGCCCAGGTGCGCGCCCACCAGTTCCAGCAGGGCCTGGCTCACCAGGCTCGACTTGCCGGAACCGGAAACCCCGGTCACCGCGGTAAAGCAGCCCAGGGGAAACTCGGCGTCCAGCTCCTTGAGGTTGTTGCGGCTGATACCTTCCAGCCGCAGCCAGCCCCGGGGCGGGCGCGGGGTACGCCGGGCCGGGGCCTGCTCGGGAAACAGGTAGGCCCGGGTCTGGGACTGCGCCACCTCGGCCAAGCCGGCCGGCGGGCCGCTGTACAGCACCTGGCCGCCACGCTCTCCCGCCGCCGGGCCCACGTCCACCAGCCAGTCGGCACGGCGCATGGTCTGCACATCGTGCTCCACCACGAACAGCGAGTTGCCGGCGGCCTTGAGCCGCTGCAAGGCCTCGAACAGTGCCTCGGCATCCGCCGGGTGCAGGCCTGCCGAGGGCTCGTCCAGCACATAGATCACCCCGAACAGCTGCGAGCCCAGCTGGGTCGCCAGGCGCAGGCGCTGCAACTCACCGGAAGACAGGCTCGGCGTGCTGCGCTCCAGGGCCAGGTAGCCCAGCCCCAGGTCGGTCAGGGTGCTGACCCGCTCCAGCAGGTCCTGGGCGATGCGCTGGGCGGCCAGGCGCTTTTCCAGGGACAGGTTCGGTGTATGCCGCACATCCGGCGCGCCACGATGCTCCGGGGCGCCCTGGGCATGGCGCTGCTGACGCGCGGCACGGGTCTGGGCGTGGCTCAGCACCGGATCATCGGCGGGCGCCTGCTCCAGGTAATCTGCCGCCGCCACCGGCCGCAGCACCTCGGCCAGTTGCAGCAGCGGCAGGCGCGCCAGCTCGCCGATATCCAGCCCGGCAAAGGTCACCCCCAGGGCCTCGCGCTTGAGCCGCTTGCCCTCGCACAGCGGGCACGGGCTGCCGCGCATGAATTGCGACACACGCTTTTTCATCAGCGCGCTCTGGGTGTGGGTGAAGGTGTGCAGCACATAGCGCCGGGCGCCGCTGAAGGTGCCCATGTAGCTGGGTTCCTGCTTGCGCTTGAGGGCTTCGCGGGTCTGTTCCGGGGTCAGCCCGGCGTACACCGGTACTGTGGGGGTTTCTTCGGTGAAGAGGATCCAGTCACGCTGCTTTTTCGGCAGTTGCTGCCAGGGGATGTCGACGTCGTAGCCCAGGGTCACCAGGATGTCCCGCAGGTTCTGTCCCTGCCAGGCCAGGGGCCAGGAGGCCACGGCGCGCTGGCGGATGGTCAGCGAAGGGTCGGGAACCATGCTCGCTTCGTCGACCTCATAGACCCGCCCCAGGCCATGGCATTCCGGGCAGGCGCCTTGGGGCGTGTTCGGCGAAAAGTCCTCGGCATACAGCATCGGCTGCCCCGGCGGGTAGCTACCGGCCCGGGAATAGAGCATGCGCACCAGGCTCGACAAGGTGGTCACGCTGCCCACCGAAGAGCGCGTGCTGGGAGTGCCGCGCTGCTGTTGCAGGGCCACCGCCGGCGGCAGGCCGTCGATGCGGTCGACATCCGGCACCCCCACCTGGTCGATCAGGCGCCGGGCATAGGGCGCCACCGATTCGAAGTAGCGACGCTGGGCCTCGGCATACAGGGTGGAGAACGCCAGGGACGACTTGCCCGAGCCCGACACCCCACTGAACACCACCAGCGCATCCCGGGGAATGTCCACGTCGACATTCTTCAGGTTGTGCTCGCGGGCGCCGCGCACCCGGACAAAACCGCTGGCTGGAAAGGACGAAGGGCTCGCCTGGGAAGCATCGGAGGGGCTACGGGAAGCAGTCATGAACCAGCCTTATGTCGAGAACCGCGAACAGTCGAAGCGCGATCATCACACAAGGTCCGAGGCCCGAGGCAAGCCCCGTGGAAGATCGACGCGCGTACCCGGGGTTCGAGCCTCGCCCCCGGCGCAATGTTCCCTGGCGCTTCAGCGACCGTGCTGGCGGCGGGCTTGCTGCTCGGTGCTCAGGCGGGTGTGCTGGAGGTCGTAGCGCAACTCGGCAATCAGCTCCGACAGCGCCCGGGAGCTGGTCAGGCCGCGGGTGGCGATGCCGGTAACCAACAGGTCGACGCGCCCGCTGGCGGGGTCGCAGATGCGCACAGTCATGGCCCCGTCGTGGCCGACGGTGCACTGGCAATGCAGGGGCAGGAAGCTGGTTTCAACGATTCTGCGCAGTTCAAGGGTGGAGATCACGGCGGAGCATCCAAAAAAGGTTGAGAAGAAAAACCGCGCAAGACGACGTTTGTTGTTATGGGATCAGGCGGTCAATGCCCCTGTCCTTGGTCAGCAGAAAAAACGTACAAGTTCATTCAACTTCATGCAGCGTAGAAGTTTGACGCCAGTTTGTCGTCGCCCCCTGGGGATTTTTATGCGCTGCTTCACACTTGGCGCCAGGCGCCGCTCAGGCCTCCAGCACCGAACGCACCATGGCGCTCAGGTCTGCAGGCCCGTAGGGCTTGCTCAGCAGGTGGGTGTCGGGGCTGAGCTGGTGGTTGCGCGAAATCATGTCGCGGGTGTGCCCCGAGGTGAACAGCACCGCGATCGGCGGTGCCTGGGTCTTGGCCCAGGTGGCCAGGTCCGTGCTCTTGATCAGACCGGGCATCACCACGTCGGTGAAGATCAGATCGACCTTGAGCCCGTCCAGCAGCAGTTGCATGGCAGCGTCACCATTGCTCGCGGTGCGCACCCGGTAGCCCTCGTGTTCGAGCATTTCCACCGCGGCGCTGCGCACCTCGGCGTTGTCCTCCACCACCAGGATGCTTTCCTCGCCACCACCCGCTCGCTGACCCGGGCGCGGCGCCTGCTGCAGCGAAGGTTCGGCACTGCGGGCAAAGTACATCTGCACCCGGGTGCCCTGCCCCGGGCTGCTGAAGATCTCGATATGGCCGCCGCTCTGCTTGACGAAACCGAACACCATGCTCAAGCCCAGGCCCGTGCCATGACCGTCGGCCTTGGTGGTGAAGAAGGGTTCGAAGGCCTGCTTGAGCACCTCGGCGGGCATGCCCGGGCCATCGTCAGCCACACTCAGGCACAGGTACTCGCCGGCAACGATGCCCTTGCCGGCGCAGAAGCGCGAATCCAGCACCTGGTTCTCGGCGCTGATGAGGATCCGCCCCTCGCCGCCCAGGGCATCCCGGGCATTGATCGCCAGGTTGAGCACGGCGTTTTCCAACTGGTTGCGATCCACATGGATGCACCAGGGCTCGGCGGGCAATTGCACATCGATGCAAATGGTTTCGCCCAGGGCCCGCTGCAGCAACTCCCCCAGGCCCTCGTACAGGTGCCGCGGGTTGTAGCTGGCCGGTGACAGCGGCTGGCGCCGGGCAAAGGCCAGCAGTTGGTTCGACAGCTTGGCGCCGCGCTCCACCGCCGTCAGCGCGGCGGCCGTGCGCCGCTGCACATTGGCGTTGCCCGCTTCGTGACGGGACAGCAGATGCAGGTTGCCGGCGATCACCTGCAGCAGGTTGTTGAAATCATGGGCCACGCCGCCGGTCAGGCCGCCAATGGCTTCGAGTTTCTGCACCTGGCGCAGTTGCTCCTCGGCGCTGAGCCGCGCGTTGACCTCCTCCAGCACCCGCTGCTCCAGGTTGCGGGTCAGTTGGCGCAGGGCTTCCTCGGCGATCTTGCGCTCCTGGATATCGATCAGCACCCCGGGGAAACGCAAGGCCTGGCCCGACTCGTCGAACTCGCAACGGCCACAGGCCAGCACCCAGGTGTAGCTGCCGTCCTCGCGGCGCACCCGGTATTCGGCGTTGTAGGGCCCGCCCTGGGTCACGCTGTACTGGGCCAGTTCCTTGATGCGCGGCAGGTCATCGGGGTGGATGCGGCTTTCGGTGATATCGATCGGCAGGTTGTCCAGGGGCTGGTCCGCCGGGTAGGAAAAGGTCCGGGCAAAACGCTCGTCGCAAGACAGCACGTCGGCCTGGACGTCCCAGACGAAGGAGCCCAGCAACGCACCGGCATTCAGCGCCAGCTGCACGCGCTCGTTCTCCGCCCGGTAGGCGGCCTCCGCGGCCTGGCGGCGGCGCTCGGAAATCACATGGGCGGTGGTTTCCACGACAATGGCGATGACCCCGGCCGGAGCCTGGTCGTCCCCCGCCACCGGGCTGTAGTAGAGGTCCATCCAGACGTCTTCCGGCACCCCGTTGCGCAGCAGCACCAGTTCCTTGTTGTGATAGGACAGGGTGCCGCCGCTGAGGCAGGTGTTCATCACCCCGCGGTTGAACTCGGCGACCTCCGGCCAGCCCATCTCCACGGCGCAGCCCAGCAGGTAGGGATGGCGGCCGCCGGCGAACTCGGCATAGGCATCGTTGTAGATCATGTAGCCCAGGGGGCCCCAGAGCATCACCATCGGCAGCGGCGAGCCGAGCATCAGTTGCACCGTGCTGCACAGGCTGTGGCTCCAGTGCTGCAACGCCCCGAGGCTGGTGGCGGACCAGTCGAAGGCACGGATGCGCTCGGCCATTTCGCCCTTCCACCCCTGGCACCCGTGATGATCAGATAAGAACGGCATGAGCGGACTCTACGAAGAACGTGGCACAGCGTGGGTTTTCAAGAGGCCGCGACGCAGCCTCCAGAGCCTTTGAGCACGGTGCACGCGGATGGTTTCACCAGGGCCGGGATCGGCTTCGCCACTGGTCGGCCATGCCGTCGGGCAACGCCCTTCGCGCGACTGCACAGACAGAATAGGCGATGGCCCGGGTTCCAGGCGGACGCCGACAGGCGCCGCCTGAAAAAGAGCGGATTGCCCGCTCACTGCCCCTCAGTCGGTGCCGTATTTCGGCGAACGCGGACCGTACAGCAAGCCGGTGCGTTGCCCGGCCGACAGCAAGCGCTGGCTGGTGATGCCGGCAATCGGATGGCCGGCGTCGGTGCTGGTGTTGATGATCTGCTTCACCGCAGCGGTGATCAGCATGCCCACCAGGCCACCGTTGTTGCCGTTGTTGCCTTCCTCACTGGAGGCACGGGCACTGCCGGTCCACAACGTGGTGCCGGTCTTCAGGTCCACCAGGGTGGCGCTGGCGGTGACCACGGTGGCGCTGCTGATCAGCATGTAGCTGGTGCCGTATTCCTTGACCGTGATGTACAGGCCGGCATCGGCGCCGAAGATCTCGTTGAGCTTGGCCGGCGCCAGGCCGTGGATGTCCGCCGGGTTGGTCAGGCCGTTGTGGCGGAAGGTTTCGTCCACCACCGCGATCGGCATCACGTAGTAACCGGCTTCGGCCAGGGGAAAGGTCACCTGGGACAGCATGCTGTAGGTAGCCTTGATGTCCGGCGATTCATTGAGCGGCGGCAACACCAGGATCGACTTCGGCCGGGCCTGCTTGTAGGCCGAGTAGTCCACGCTCCTGGGCGCGGCGCAGCCCACCAGCAGGCTCACGGCCAACAGGCCCAGCAGGTTGCGCAGGGTCATCAGGCTCATTGGGCGGCTCCCTTCTTGGCGTTCTTGAGCAGGAAGTCCATGTACGAGGCGGATTCGGGGAACAGCGCCTTCTCGGTATTGAACTGCTGCACCATCTGGTCATCCTTGCCCAGGCTCGCGTAGAGCATGCCCAGGTGGGCGTGGTAGCCCGGCGGCACGGCCTTGCCGGTGGACTTGATCTTCTGCAGGTCGCGCTCCAGGGCCTCGACCTGGGCCTCCCGGGCCTCCTCGCCCTTGAAGTACTCGTAGGTCTGGGCTTGGTAGGTTTCCCACTGGTACAGCGTCTTCGGCCCGCTGCAACCGGCCAGCAGCACACAGCCCAGCAAGGCGCCGGCCATCATTGGCCGCGCCATCATCGTCTTCGACATGCTTGCACTTCTCCCTGTCAGCTGTGTGATCAGCGGCCCGGTTTCCAGGCGCCGGCGTCGATGGCCTCGACCATGCGGTTGACCGCCTCGCGCATGGCCAGGTCGAGGACCTTGCCGTTGAGGGTCGAATCGTAGGCAGCGGTGCCGCCGAAGCCGATCACTTCACGGTTGGACAAGGCGTACTCACCAGCGCCCTGGGTCGAATAGACCACTTCGGAGGTGCTGATGTTGACGATGTTCAACGCCACCTTGGCGTAGGCCACCTGGGTCTTGCCGCGGCCGAGGATGCCGAACAGCTGGTGGTCGCCGGTTTCCTTGCGACCGAACTCGGTGACATCACCGGTGACCACGAAGTCCGCGCCCTTGAGCTTCTGCGCCTGGCCCTTGATGGCCGCTTCCTGCTGGATCTCGCCCATGTTGTCGCGGTCCAGCACGCTGAAGCGGTTGGTCTGCTGCAGGTGGGTGATGAGGATGGTCTTGGCCTGGCCGCCGAGGCGGTCGACGCCATCGGAGAAGATTCCGCGCATGTAGCTGGAGCGGTTGTCGAACTTGCCCACGGCCATCGGCACCCGGGCTCCGGTCCATACCTGGCTGGCGCTCTGGACCTTCTCCACCGGCAAGGCCCGGGAGCTTTCCGTGGCGCAACCGCTCATGCCCGCCAGCACCGCCAGTGCTACAGCGGACAACATCAACTTCGAGATCACTCTCACTCTATGTTCCTTCTTGAGTATCCATTTGGGTGCACTGTCTAGATGCACTTGCGCCCTGCCGCACGTCTGCGGCCCCAGTCTGTGCAGGCTCGAAAGTCGTCGGCCGAGCGTTCTGAAACTTGATGCAGGGGGCATCATCGGCGGCGATTATGCCAAAGCGCCATCAGTGCGAAAAGGAATAAAAAACCTTGGCGTCATTCTGTAACCATTGCCACAGACTCGGGGGATAGCAAAGCGGCAGGCCACTGCCGATCCGCGTTTCGTGTAGCCGCTGCCGCAGGCTCGGGCCGCGTTCGGACGAACGGCTTGGACGGCATTGCGACGCAGCAGACGCGGCGGTCTTGAGGACGCCGGGGTTCCGGCGGGAGACCGCCAAGCAAGGCCCTGCGGGCCTTTTCGCAGCCTCGCCCGGGCTCGGCAGCGGCTACATCAGCGAAAGTCGCGGCTGCGTACGTGAATGCCATCCAGCAGCGGGCTCAGGTCACTCAGGCGCCCGGCAATCAGGTGGCGCACCTCGCCCTCGGTTTCCAGGGTGCCGTCGACCTTGAGCAACTGCGCGCCCACCAGCACCCGGCGCTGGCGCTCGGCCAGGTCGCGCCAGACCACCACATTGACGTTGCCGAACTCGTCTTCCAGGGTCACGAAGGTCACCCCGCTGGCGGTGCCCGGCCGCTGGCGCCCGGTGACCAGCCCGGCCACGCTCACCGAACGCCCGTGCTCCACCGCCAGCAAGTCGCGCGAGCTGCGGCAGCGCCGGGCCGCAAGCTGCGGGCGCAGCAGCGCCAGGGGGTGCGGCCCGAGGGTGGTGCCCAGGCTGTGGTAATCCGCCTGCAGGTCTTCGCCGACACTGGGCCGGGGCAACGCTACCGGCGCTTCCTCCTGGCTCGGCAGGCCGGCGAACAGCCCCAGCTGTCTTTCCACCCCGGCCACTTCCCAGCGTGCCCGATAGCGATCCCCGGCCAGCGCCTGCAAGGCGCCGGCATCGGCCAGCAATTCCTGGGCGCGGACATCCAGGCGGGCCCGCTCGCCCAGGTCGGCGATATCGACAAAGCCCCGTTGCCGGCGGGCACGTTCGATGCGCCGGGCATCGTCCTCGCGAAAGCCCTTGATCATCCGCAGCCCCAGGCGCAGGGCCGGCTGCCCGGGGGGGCCATTTCCAGCGCGTGCAGGCTGGACAGGAATCGGCTCCAGGCTGCAGTCCCAGTCACTGGCGCCCACATCCACCGCAAGAACCTGCAAACCATGGCGCCGGGCGTCCTGGAGGATCTGGTCGGGGCTGTAGAAGCCCATGGGCCAGCTGTTGATCAGGGCGCAGGCGAAGGCCGCCGGTTCGTGGCACTTGAGCCAGCAACTGGCGTAGGTCAGCAAGGCGAAACTGGCGGCATGGGATTCGGGAAAGCCGTAGCTGCCAAAGCCCTTGATCTGCTCGAAGATCTGCGCCGCGAATTCATCGCTGTAGCCATTGCGGTTCATCCCCCGGCGCAGCCGTTCGCGGTGCGGTTCCAGGCCGCCGTGGCGCTTCCAGGCGGCCATGGAGCGGCGCAACTGGTCGGCCTCGCCCGGGGTGTAGTCGGCGGCGACAATGGCGATCTGCATCACCTGTTCCTGAAACAGCGGCACTCCCAGGGTGCGCTTGAGCACGCCCTCCAGCTCCGGAGACGGATAGGTTTCCGGCTCCTGGCGGTTACGCCGGCGCAGGTAGGGATGGACCATGCCGCCCTGGATCGGCCCCGGGCGAACGATGGCCACCTCGATCACCAGGTCGTAGAAGTTCTGCGGCTTGAGCCGGGGCAGCATCGACATCTGCGCCCGGGATTCGATCTGGAACACGCCGATGGTGTCGGCGCGGCCGATCATTTCGTAGGTGGCGGGGTCTTCAGGCGGAATGCTGGCGAGGCTGTAGCGCTGGCCGCGGTAGCCGTGGATCAGGTCGAAGCAACGGCGGATGGCGCTGAGCATGCCCAGGGCGAGGATATCCACCTTGAGCAGGCCGACCATGTCCAGGTCGTCCTTGTCCCACTGGATCACCGTACGCTCGGCCATCGTCGCGTTCTCCACCGGCACCAGGTGGTCCAGGGGCTGCTCGGAAATCACGAAACCGCCGGGGTGCTGGGACAGGTGCCGGGGAAAGCCGATCAACTGCCCGGTCAGGCTCAGGACCCGGCGCAGCACCGGGCTCTGGGGATCGAACCCGGCCTCCTGCAGGCGCTCGACGCTGGGCGGCGTGTCACTCCAGTGGCCGCAGCAGTCGGCCAGGGCATTGACCTGATCCGGCGGCAAGCCCAGGGCCTTGGCCACATCCCGCACCGCCCCGGCGCCGTGGTAGGTGCTGACCACCGCGGTCAGCGCCGCGCGGTGCCGGCCATAGCGCTGGAACACATACTGCAGCACCTCTTCCCGGCGCTCGTGCTCGAAGTCGACGTCGATGTCCGGCGGCTCGTTGCGTTCACGCGACAGGAAACGCTCGAACAGCAAGGTCGAGCGGTCCGGGTCGATCTCGGTGATGCCGAGGGCGAAACACACCACCGAGTTGGCCGCCGAGCCCCGGCCCTGGCAGAGGATGTGCTGGCGCCGGGCGAAGTCGACGATGTCGTGCACCGTGAGGAAATAACTCTCGTAGCCCAGGTCGCAGATCAGCGTGAGCTCCTTGTCGATCTGCTTCAGTACCTCGGCCCGGGCACCAGCGGGCCAGCGGCGCACGATGCCGCGCTGGGTCAGCACCCGCAGCCAGGACCCGGCATCGTGGCCCTCGGGCACCAGCTCCCGGGGATATTGGTAGCGCAGTTGGCCGAGGTCGAAAGCGCAGCGCCCGGCGATGGCCAGCGACTCGTCGAGCAGGGCCTGGGGGTACAGGCCTTGCAGCACTTCGACGGGCCGCAGGTGGCGCTCGCCGTTGGCGAACAGGCGTTGCCCTGCCTCGGCCACCGGCAGGTGATGGCGGATCGCGGTCATGGTGTCCTGCAGCGCCCGGCGCCCGCGCACGTGCATGTGCACATCGCCACAGGCCACGGCTGGCAGCCCCAGTTGCCGGGCCAGGGCCAGTTGCTGTTGCAGGTGCCGGGCATCGTCCTGGCCGCAATGCAGCTCCAGCGCCAGCCACAGGCGCTGGGGGAACACCTGCTGCAACCAGCGGCCCTGGGCCAGCGGCTCGCCGGCGCCCGTCAGCCATAGAGCCAGCAGCCCCGGCAAGGGTTCGGCGAAATCTTCGCGCAGCAGGCGATAGCTGCCCTTCTCGGCCCGGCGCCGGGCCCGGGTGATCAACCGGCACAGGCCCTGGTAACCCGCCAGGTCTTCCACCAGCAGCACCAGCCGCGGGCCGTCCTCGACCTGCATTTCACTGCCGACGATCAGCTTGAGCCCGCTGTCGCGAGAGGCCTGCCAGGCCCGGACAATCCCCGCCAGGGTGCACTCGTCGGTGATCGCCAGGGCCTGGTAGCCCAGGGCCTTGGCACGCTGGAACAATTCGGCGGCACTGGAGGCGCCGCGCTGGAAGCTGAAGTTGGACAGGCAGTGCAGCTCGGCGTAGGCGCTCATGCGAACCAGCCCTGCAACAGCAGCGGCCCGGGCTCGCCGACCTGACGATAGGCCCAGCCTTGCTGGCCGGCGGCGGTTTCGATCAGGTAGTAGTCGCGGCGCACATCGGCACCGTCCCACCAGCCGGACTCGATCCGCTCCGGGCCCATGAGGATGCGCACCGAGCCCTCGCCCAGCACCTGGGGCTCGCTGAACAGCCAGCCGGGGCGGCGCAGCCCGGGGGTGGCCGGGCACGGGCGCGAATCGGTCTGCGCCTGCCAACTGCGCTCCGGGCGGTGATCGGCGCGATGCCCCAGGCCCTGCACCGCGTCATCCCCCAGGCGCGCCCGCAGGCGTTCGCGCAACTGCTCCCAGGGCAGGTTCTGCTGCGGGCGCTCGTCGAACAGCTCGCTGTGCTGGGGCACGAACAGCGGCAGGTCCTCGGCCACCAGCCGCAGGTTGCGCACCGGCGCCGGCACCTGGATCTGTTCCAGGCGCCCACGGGCCAGTTCGAACAGCATCGCCGGGTCGCGCTCGGCGCTGAGCAGCCCCACCGGAATCAGGGTGTCGGCGCCTTCGGCGTGCTCCAGGTGCAGGGCAAAGCGCTGCACGCCACTGTCGCGACCACAGAGAAAGGCCGCCAGATCCGCGGTGAGCCGGCGCAGGGGAAACAGCAGCGCCTGATGGGACTGCACATCGAAATTCAGCTCGATGCGCAGGTCGAAGCGGTCCGGCGGCTGATAGAAGGCCAGCCCCAGCGGGCGCTCGCCGAGCAGGGTATCCAGGTGCTTGAGCAAGCTGCCGTCAAAACGCCGGGCCAGGCTGGGCCGGGGCAGCTCCCGCAGTTGCTGGAAGCTGCGCACCCCCATGCGCGACAGGGCCGTGGCCTGCTCCGGGGCCAGCCCCAGGCGCTCGATGGGCATGGCCCCCAGGGCCTGGGCCAGGGCCTCGCAGTCGGCCACCGCCAAGCCGTCATAGGCATTGGCCAGGGCTCGGGCCGCCGCCGGATTGGGCGCGGCGACGATCCGGTGGCGAAAGCCCAGGGCCTGCAATTCACGGCGCAGGCGCGCTTCCAACTGCGGCCAGGGGCCGAACAGGCCCAGGCTGGATTCGATCTCCAGCACCAGGGTGCGCGGGTAGGCGACGCTGACCTGGGAGCTGAAGCCATAGGCCCAGGCCGCAAGAAACTGCTGCCAGTGCTCGATCTGCCGGGGGTCGTATTCGGCGCTGGCAAAGGCCTTGGTCAGGGCCTGGGCGGCGGTCAGCGATTGCCCGGGGCGCAGGCCCAGTTCGCGAGCGGCGGCGTTCACCGCCTGGATCACCCGGCGCTGCGGGGTGCCACTGAGCAGCGCCAGGGGCGCCTCGGGTTCGGCGCGCTGACGCAAGACTGCGTCCAGCGCCAATTGCGGGAACAGGATGCACACCCAACGCATGCCAACCTCAGTGCCCGGCGGGCCAGGCGATAGGCGCCGGATGGGCCAGCCCGCCCCGGCACTTGAGCACCCGCAACTGCCCGGGACGGCCTTGCACGGCAATTCGCAAGGCCGCCGGCGAGGGGTTGCGCGCCGTCTCCAGGGGGCGGTAGGCAAAGGCCAGGGTCTGGCCGCTTTCAGCCGCCACCTGCAGGCGCCGCAGGGCGCGATCGTCGGCTTGCTGCGGCCAGCACAGCACCGCGCCGCAACTGCCGGAACGCAGGCACTGCTCGGCGGCCCACAGGGCATCACGCTCCCCGGCCTGGATGATCGACAACTGGCGCACATCCACCCCGGCGTTCTGCCAGGCCTGGGGATAGGGCACGAACGGCGGCGCCACCAGCACGATGCGCTCCCCCGCCGCGCTCAGCCGCGCCAGGCTCGGCCACAGCAGTTGCAGCTCGCCCAGACCCTGGGCGGCAATGAGGATTTCGGTCAGTGCCGCTTCCGGCCAGCCGCCCGTGGGCAGCACCGCATCCAGGGCGGCATGGCCGGTGGGCTGCGGGCTGGCAGGCGCGGCGGCCGGGCGGCCTTTCCACACCCGCCCGGCATTGAACAGCGAATCCAGTGCGACCACGGCGCCCATCAGCCTTGCCTCACCAGACCGCAGAACACGCCTTCGATAAACAGTTCGTGGTCGGCCGTGACCTCGATCGGCTGGTAGGCCGGGTTGCGCGGCAACAGGCGAATGCCCTGCCCCTTGCGCTCGAAACGCTTGATGGTCACCTCACCGTCGAGGCGGGCGATCACGGTCTGGCCGTTGCGCGCCTCACTGCTGCGGCGCACTGCCACCAGATCACCGTCGAAGATGCCGTCGTCGATCATCGAATCGCCCTGGACCCGCAGCAGGTAATCCGGAGTGCGGGAGAACATCCCCGGGTCCAGCAGCAACTGGCCGTGTATGTCGGCATCGACGCCAATCGGCGCACCGGCGGCCACCCGCCCCAGCACCGGAATTTCCAGCAGCTCGGGGCGCCGCGGCTGGTTGAGCAGGCGAATGCCCCGAGCCTGATGCGGGTTGACCTCGATGAACCCGGCCTCGGTCAGCGCCAGCACATGCTTGCGCGCTACGCTGCGCGAGGCGAAACCGAACGCCTGGCTGATTTCAGCAAGGCTCGGGGGCTGGCCGTGATCGGCGATGCGCTCGCGGATAAAGGTCAGGATGGCAGTACGGCGGGGAGATAAAGTCGTCATGGAGTACATTTGTACTCCTCTCGGATTTATCTGACAAGAACCGCCAATCAGTCCAGGCCACGGCTGGCCAGGAAGCCACTGACATAGTCGATGAATGCCTGCACCTTGGCGGTCGCTCGCCGGTGGCTGGGGTAGACCGCGAGGATGTGCGGCCCGAAGCTGTCCGGGTCGATCGCGTAGTCGGCCATCACCCGCACCAGGCGCCCGTCGGCCAGGTACGGTGCGGCGCTCCACAGCGGCGTGTGCAGCAGGCCGCGCCCGGCCAGGGCATTGGCCAGCAGCAGGTCGTAATTGTCACTGCGCAGGCGTGGTGCCTGGGGTTGGGGCAGGCTCAGGCGCTGGCCGTCGCGCTCGGCCCACCAGAACTCCCGGCTGAGCAAGGGGTGGCGATACAGCAGCCATTCATGTTCTTCGAGGGTCTGCGGGGTCACCGGCCGGCCCTTGCGCGCCAGGTAGGCCGGGCTGGCGCACAGGGCCAGGCGGTTGCTTCCGACCACCCGGGCAATCAGCCCCGGCAGGTCGTCATGGCCTTCGCGCAGGGCCAGGTCGTAGCCGCTTTCCAGCAGGTTGACGAACTCGTCGCACAGGTCCACTTGCAGATTGATCTGCGGGTACTGCTCAAGAAAACCGCCACACACCTGATCCAGGAATGCCTGGCCGTAGGCCAGCGGCGCGGTGACCTTGAGGTTGCCGCGCAGACCGTGCTGCAGCTGCTCCACCTCCTCGCCCACCTCTTCCAGCCGCTGCAGCACCTGGCGCGCGGTCTCCAGGTAGAGCCGGCCGATTTCGGTGAGCACGATGCGCCGGGTACTGCGCTCGAACAGGCGCGAACCCAGCTCGGCCTCCAGGTGGTTGACCGCCTTGGTCAGGGCCGAGGGGGTCTTGCCCAACTGCTCCGCCGCCCGGCTGAAACTGCCCAGCTGGGCGGTGACCACGAACATCTTCAAGGCATTCAACTTGTCCATGGTTTTTCCACCCAGGCAAAAATGTTTTTCATGAAGCAGCCGTTCTGCCCGCTGCGGGCAGTCCCTAAGCTGGCGATCAGACGCAATAACAAGGAAATGTTCAATGAAAAGATTGACCCCCACGCTGTTACTGGCCGCCATGAGTTTTTCCTCGTTGGAAGCCATGGCCGCCGCCGACCTGGTGCTGCTCAACGGCCAGGTCTTCACCGCCGACCGCGCCCAGCCCAAGGTCCAGGCCCTGGCGGTGGAGAACGGCAAGGTCCTGCAAGCCGGCAGCGATACGCAGATCAAGGCACTGATCGACAGCCACACCCGGGTCGTCGACCTGGGCGGCAAGACCCTGATGCCGGGCCTGATCGACACCCACTCCCACGCCATCTTCGGCGGCCTGGAAATGACCGGCGCCAACCTGCAGGACGAGGTGGTCAGCCTCGACGAACTGGAAAAACGCCTGCGCGCCTGGCGTGACGACGGCAGCGCCCGGCATGCCGACGTGCTCAGCATCGCCGGCATGAGCTCGGCCTACTGGGCCCAGGCCCAGGCCCTGGGCCAGCGCTTCAACCAGGGTGAATGGGCCAGGGTACCGGTGGTGTTCACCGGCAGCGATCACCATACCGCCTGGGCCAATGACTTCATGCTCCAGCGCGCCGGCATCGACGCCGCCCTGCTCAAGAGCCTGCCCGAGGCCGAACGCGGCACCATCGGCCAACTGCCCGACGGCCGCCCCAACGGTTTCCTGGTGGACGCCGGCTGGGACCGGGTGGCCGCGAAAATGCCGGTGCCGGGGCCCGAGCAGATGCTGCGCGCCGCGCAGTCGGCCCTGCACTACAACAACAGCCTGGGGATTACCGCCTGGATGGACCCGGCCGCCAACGCCGCCCCCGGCGAAGCGGTGTTCGCCCTCAAGCCCACCGAGCACACCGTCGGCGTGCTGCCGGCCTACAAGGCCCTGGCCGAGAGCGGCGGGATGACCGCCCATGTCGCCGCCCTACTGGTGGCCAACCCCCGCAGCCGGCCGGCCGACCTCGACACCCTGGACAAAGTGCGCCAGCAGTTCCAGGGCATTCCCAACCTGACCCTGCCGGGCATCAAGATCTTCGCCGACGGGGTGATCGAATACCCGGCGCAGAGCGCGGCGATGCTCGAGCCTTACAGCAACTCGCACAAACCCGGCGAACTGCTGATCGACCCGGCGCATTTTGGCGAACTGGTCAGCGCCATCGACCAGCGCGGCTGGCTGGTGCACATCCACGCCATCGGCGACCGTGCGGTGCGTGAGTCGCTGAACGGCATCGAGCAGGCGCGCAAGGATCGCCAGAGCGGCATCAGCCACTCCATCACCCACCTGCAGATGGTCAACCCCAGGGAGTTCGCCCGCTTCAAGCCGCTCAACGTGATTGCCTCGATGCAACTGCTCTGGGCCTCGGCCGACGACTACACCCTGGACATGATCAAGCCCTACGTCAGCGCCCTGGCGTTCCGCTACCAGTACCCGGCGCACTCGCTGCTCAAGCAGGGCGCGACCATCGCCGGCGCCAGCGACTGGCCGGTGTCGTCGCCCAACCCGTGGAACGCCATGGCCCAGGCCATCACCCGCCAGGGGCCACTGGGGGTGCTCAACGCCGACGAACGCCTGGACCGCGAAACCCTGTTCTATGCCTACACCCAGAATGCCGCGCGCACCCTGGGCCTGGAACAGCAGATCGGCTCGCTGACGGCCGGCAAGCAGGCCGACTTCATCGTCCTCGACCGCGACGTGTTTACCGTGGACGAAAAGGCCCTGCATGAAACCCAGGTGCTGCAGACCTGGTTCGCCGGCCGCGAGATCTACAGCCGCCCGCTCTGACCCCGCTCCACCGTTGCACCGCCTGCCCCGCGCCCTGGTGACGCCGGGGTACGGCCCCGCCTTGCCCGCTCCCCCATAACAATCACAACAACGGGATACCCATGAAGACCCTCACCCTGCTCACCCTGGGCGCCGTGTGCCTGCTGCCGCAGGCCGGCCACGCCCTGCCCCTGACCGACGACCTGGCCGTGGAGCTGGAGCTGACCCTGGCCAGCGACTACCGCACCCGCGGCATCTCCCAGACCCAGAACGACCCCGCGGCCCAGGCGGCCGTGACCCTGCTGCACAGCAGCGGCCTGTACCTGGGCACCTGGAGCTCCAACGTCGATTTCGGCGGTGGCCTGAAGACCCGCCAGGAAGTCGACTACTACGGCGGCTGGCTGTGGCAGGCCAGCGCAGACATCAGCCTGGACCTGGGCTACCTGAAGTACAGCTACCCCCGGGAAGCCCAGTTCAACCAGAGCGAGGTGTACGGCATCCTCAGCGTCTACGGGGTCAAGCTGGGGGCCTATTACTCCGACGATGCCCCCGGCATCGACAGCCAGCAGAGCACCCTGTACCGCTACCTTGGCTACGAGACCCGACTGCCCCTGGAACTGGGGCTGCAACTGCGCTACGGCCAGATGGACTTCAAGGACCCGCGGCTGATCCGCGCCTCGGGCCAGGGCGAGGACAGCTACCACGAATGGGAAGCCAAACTGACCCGGGAAATGGCCGGGCTGGAACTGGGCCTGAGCTACATCGACACCGACCTGTCCCGCAGCCAGTGCACCAGCAACTACGGCTTCAGCGACCTGTGCGGAGCGACCTGGGTGGCCAGCGTCAAGAAGACCTTCTGAATGCCCATCCCGAAGGCCACCTTCGCTGGCAATGCCCCCCACAAATCCCGTAGGAGCCGGCTTGCCGGCGAAGGGGCCCGAACGACTGGCACCCGCCTCAAGGCCGCCTTCGCTGGCAAGCCAGCTCCTACAAAAGCCCGCAGGAACACGCCGGCAGTGCCCCCCACAAACCCCGTAGGAGCCGGCTTGCCGGCGAAGAGGCCCGACAGGCATGCGCCCTGGGATCAGCCGCGCTGCAGGATGCGGTCCATCACCCGGTCGGTCTTCAGGGCTTCGCTGGCCAGGGCCGGGTGCCGGATCTGGCCGCGGATATGGGCGTTCATGCCCTGCACGTGATGCCACTGGATGTGCGCGGGGTTGTCGATGAACAGGTTCAGGGTCTCTTCGGCTTCAAGTTGCAGCGGATGCTCGTCGAACACGGAAAAAGTGATGCGCCCCAGGCTGCCGATGATTTCCACCCGGTCTACCCGGCGGTCGGCGACGAAGTTCCAGGCGCCGCTGCCCAGCGCCCCACAGGCGAAGCGCCAACTGGCGCTGACCGCATCCTCGGCGGCATACAGCCCGGCCTGGCGGGTGCTGAAGCCGGCCACCTCGACGATATCGCCCAACAGGTACTGGAACAGGTCCAGGCCATGGCTGGCCAAATCGGCGAAATAACCGCCGCCGGCCACTTGCGGGTCGGTACGCCAGTTGGCCGCACCGCTGCGGTCGACCTCGGAGGCAGCCTTGCTCAGGCTCCAGTGCAGGTGCCGGACCTCCCCGATGCGCCCATCCGCCAGCCATTGCCGCACCTGCGCAAAGCGCGGCAAGGAACGCCGGTAATAGGAGACGAACAGATGCAGCCCGGCCTGCTCGAAGGCCTGCTGCATGGCCAGGCTTTGCCCGGCATGCAGGGCCATGGGTTTTTCCACGCAGCAATGCTTGCCGGCGGCGGCCACTTGCAGGCTGTAGGCGTAATGGCTGTCGGGGGGCGTGGCGATGTACACCGCGTCCACCTCGGGGTCGTCGATCAGGGCCTGGGCATCGGTATACCAGCGGGCAATGCCGTGGCGCTGTGCATAGTCGCGCACCGCCTCGGGGCGGCGGCCCATCACCGCCACCAGCGCCGACCCCGGAACCTTGTAGAAGGCCGGGCCACTCTTGCGCTCGGTGACACTGCCGCAACCGATCATGCCCCAGCGCACGGTCTGCAGCGGCTCGGCCCCGGTGTTCATTTCGACGCTTGCAGCGCGCGCAGGTCGAGCTGGCCGTTGTGCAGCGGCGGGCACCAGTAGTAGCCCCCGGTGATCGGCCGGCTCATGCGGTACAGGCCGTCGGTGATGCCGTCTTCCAGGCCGCTCATGCGCCGCAGTTGGGCTTCGAAGGCGTTCAGGGTGTGGCCGAAGGCAAGGAACATCAGGCCACCCTTGTCACCTTCGATCCACGGCATCGAGCGGCGCACGAGAAAGGCTTCCGGGGCGAAGCTTTCCTGGGCGGTGCGCTTGACGTGGGCCGAGACCGGCGCGTCGTCCAGTTCTTCGTTGTCGCTCAGGCGCCGGCCCATGATGTGGTCGCGCTCTTGCTGGTGCATCGCGGCAAACCCCTGGAAGTCGTGCTGCCACTGCTGGATCGCGGCAAAGCTGCCACCGCGCAGGCCGTCTTCGCCCTCGGCCAGTGCGGCGGCCACGGCGGCTTCGTCCTGAGGGTTTTCGGTGCCGTCTTCATAACCGGTGAGGTCGTGGCCGGTCTTGTGGCGGAAGGTCTCGTTCATGCCGACCAGGCGCAAGGCCGGGGCCAGGGCGACCGCCAGCTCGTTGCTGCGGTGCAGCAGCTCGCCGCGATCATCACCGTGCAGCCAGACCCACAGCGCGTGCTGGGTCGAAGGGTTGTCCACGCCCACGCCGGTCAGCGCCGGGAACGCCTTGAGCCCCTGCACTCGCGCGCCCAGGGCCTTGACCAGTGACGCGCCAAAACCTGCCACCGCCGTTGCGCCATCCACCCGTGCCAGCAACTGGTCGAGGGCCTGGGGCAACGCCTCGATGGATTCAAGGGCAAAGAACAGGTGGCGGGCCTGGGACGGAACGGGTGCAGCGAGGATGCCGGGCTGGTAGTAACTCATGGGAACTCCTGAATAAAGGCGCAGGAGTTTACCGCCATGGGCTGCCGGCGTCAGCGTCGAAACGGGCAAGGCTTGTCGCCGCTTGCGCGGCGACGTTGCAAGGCCGTGGTGAAAAGGCCGGGCCGGGGTTGGCTGAGAATGGCATGGGCGGCATTGCGACGCAGCAGACGCGGGGATCTTGAGGCCGCTCAAGGTTCGACGGGAGATCGCCAAGCAAGGCCCTGCGGGCCTTTGCGCAGCCTCGCGGGCTCGGCAGCGGCTACAGGGGCGGTCAATGCAGCGCCGCCTCTTCGCGAAAGGCGCTGGGGCTCAGGCCGGTCCAGCGCTTGAAGGCCCGGCGGAAGCTGCGCACGTCGCTGTAGCCGACCTCTTCGGTGATGCGTTCGATGGACAGCTCCGGGTTGCCCAAGAGGTTCAGGGTTCGCGCCTGGCGCACCCGCTCCAGCAGCGCCTCGAAGGTCAGGCCGTGTTCGGTCAGGCGCCGGCGCAGGGTGCGCCCGCTCATGTTCAAATCCCCCGCCACCTGCTCGATGTGGCTACCGGCCCGCAGGTCCCGGCTCAGGGCGCGCTCCACCGCCTGGATCAGGTCCATCTTCTGGTGCACCTGGGCGCTTTCCAGTTCCAGCAGCTTGAGCGCCTGGCGCAGCGCCACCGGATGATGGTTGGGCAGCGGCGCCTGCAACCAGCGGGCCTCGATCACCATGCGCGCCTGCAGGCAGCCGAACTGCACGTGGGGGCCCAGCAACCGGGTATAGAGCTCGGCATAGGCCGGCGCGGCGTGCATGAACTCCACCCGCAGGGCCTGGAAATCCGCGCTGACCAGGGCCCGGCCATAGATCAGCAGGCTGGCGAAGAACTCTTCCGCGGCAAAGATCTGCACCTCGCCGTAGGGCAGGCGGCATTGCAGCTCGACAAAGAACTCGTCGCCCTGGCGCCCGACATCGGCGCTGACGATGGTGCCGGAGGTGTGCTGATGGCGGATGCCCAGCTCGAAGGCGTCCCCCAGGGTCCGGCACAACGACAGCGCATGCCCCAGCAGGCCCAGGGTGCCCAGCACATTGCGGCTGCCGACCCAGAGCCCCAGGCCCTGCTGCGGCAATGCCGCCAGGGCACGTTCGATCATCGCCACCGCCTGGCGATAGGAGATGCGCAGGGTCGGGTCCTGCAGGTCGTCCAGGGTAAAGCCCAGGCCGCGACACAGGCGCTCGGCGCTGACGCCCTTGGCTTCGGCGACATCCGCCAGGGTCTGCAGCAGGAAGGGTGAAACCAGGGCCAGCTGGTCGTGGGCATCGGCGGCTTTGATCTGCATGGGAGTGGGCTTCCGGGCCGCTTGAGCGGCTGTTTTTATTGTCGGTCAGGCACCGGCGCCAAGGCTTCACCGGCGGTTCAAGCATATCCCGTTGCCTAGGGTTTTACGGGGGAATGTAACAAAGCATTGCAAAGTGTCCGACAAAGTCCCCCTCCCTGTCCGCCAATACCCTGCCCCGCGCCCGGCCCAGGGCTTATTTCTATGGGGCGGACGGCGTGCCTGCCGCCGCGCCCCCACTAACAATAAGAATGAGCCCAACCATGCACCCGACCCGCCTCACTCGCTCCCTGCACCTGGGCGTGGCCCTGGCCGCCTGCGCCAGCCTGAATGCCCAGGCCACCGAATCCGGGGTCGACAATATCGGCCCCGGCACCGACGGCTTCTACGTGCTGCCCCTGAGCCCCGACCAGCTCCCGGAGCACATGTTCGCCTTCAACCTCTACTACAACCATTACCAGGCCAGGAAGCTCGACATCAGCTCCTTTGGCGGCAAGGTCCAGGAGGTCAGGATCACCTCCGACGCGATCATCCCGCGCCTGGACTACCTGAGCCCGCTGCGGGTCCTGGGCGGGCGCCTGGGCGGCTACGTGGCCCAGCCCTACCTGCGCCAGCAGGTGTCGCTGTACGGCCAGAGCGACCGCCGCGAAAGCATGGGCGATACCACCTTCGCGCCGATCATCCTGTGGGACATGGGCCCCGACCTGACCCTGGGCGCGGCCTTGGAAGTGACCCTGCCCACCGGGCAGTACGATGCCGACCGGCTGGCCAACACCAGCAACAACTTCACCACCTACAAGCCGCTGTTCTCCATGACCTGGCTGCCCAGCGAGCGCACCGAGCTGTCGTTCAAGAGCACCTACAGCTTCAACCAGGAGAACCACGCCACCCACTACCGTTCCGGGCAGATCTTGCACTTCGACTATTCGGCCAGCTACCGCCTGACCGACGACCTGAGCCTGGGGCTCAACGGCTACTACCTGAAGCAGACCACCGACGACAAACAGAACGGCAAGACCGTGACCTTCATGGGCGAGGACGTGAGCGACGGGGTACGCGGGCAAGTGTTCGCCATCGGCCCGGCGCTGCACCTGCGCTTTCTCAGGTACGCCAGCGCCGAGATCCGCTGGGCCAAGGAGTTCGACGTGGAAAACCGCCCCGAGGGCGACATGCTCTGGGCCAAGCTGACCATTCCCTTTGCCCTGTGAAACCCGCGGCAGCCTGAAGCTGCTGCGGGCTCGGCGAGAGATCGCCAGGCAAGGCCCTGCGGGCCTTTGCGCAGCCTCGCCGGGGCTCGGCAGCGGCTACAGGCGGTTGCCGGGACGCGTTTCGTGTAGCCGCTGCCGCAGGCTGCGAACGGCCCGTAGGGACGCGGCGTTCTTAAGGCCGACAGCGCTCCGACGGAGGATCGCCAGGCAAGGGCTATACGTGGGATCAGTACACCGGCCAGCGTTCGACGATGCGCCCGCCGCGCAGGGCCAGCAGGTCGCCAAACTGCAGCAGTACCGCTTCGCTCTGCTGCGGGCGCAGGAAGACCTGGTCGTCCACTTGCAAGCCCACGGCGCGGGAGCCGTTGACCATCTCCTGGTTGGAGCTGCGACCGAACAGCTCGTTGCTCTGCAGACCCGCCGGCGATTCGAAATCCGCCAGCCAGTGGCCGCCATAGATGAAGAAGGTCTGGCGCTGGTTGCGGTCCCACCAGGAGAACAGCCGCGACTTGTCGTCCAGGGCCGGGATCCGCACCGGCCCGGTACTCTTGAGCACCGGGGTGGCGATAAAGGCGGCCGGCACGTGCTGCTCCAGGGACGCCAGGTCGTAGTGGCTGGGCTTGAGCAGTGCGGTGCCCACCGACACTTCGCTGCTCAGGGATTCCTGCTCGTGACGACGGTAGCTGGGGCTGCCGGCGGTATTGAGGGTCAGGCCGGCGTGCCACAGCGCCGGGTACTGCTGGCGGGTGAAGTCGACAAAACCGTTGTAGAGCGCCATGACCTGGTCGAACAGGCTTTGCGGCGAGCCCAGAATCCCCGGCACGCCCATGTCCACAAAGGGGTCGTAGCCCATGAACCCGGCAAACTCCAGGTGCCGGGGGTGGGCGCTGATCAGCGCCAGCATCTGCCCGAGCACGGCATGGTCCGCCACGCCGCCACGGTGCAGCCCCACATCCAGTTCGATGTTGATGCGCATCTGCGTGCCCAGGCCCTGGGCCAGCGCCAGGTACTGCTGCAGGCGTTCGGGGGTATCGAGCAGCCATTGCAGTTGCCGGCGCGGGTCGAACGGCCCCTTGAGCTGCTGGTAGAACAGCTCGACGGCGCGGATCGGCAGGGGCTTGCCCAAGAGGATATCGGCGTCGGCAAATACCTCGGCGTCGTGGTTGAGAAACGGCTGGTGGAAGGACATCAGGCGCCGGGTACCGGCGCGCTGGGCGATGTAGGCCAGGAGCCCGGGCGATGGCAGGGATTTTTCCACCAGGCGCAGGTGCTTGCCGCCGCGCTGCACCGACTGCATGACCACATCGATGTTGTGGTCCAGGCGATCCAGGTCGATCAGCATCACCGGTTGCATCGGCCCGTGGGCCTTGAGCTCGCGATTGAGCTCGGCGAAGTACGGGCTGTAGGGCAGGCCCCGGTCGCCGGGCCGCAGCCAGGCGCCGACACCGGCCAGCAAGACTCCGGCCCCCAGGGTGCCGGCCATGAAATGACGACGGTTCATTGTGCGCATCTCCTGTTCACGCCACACCCAGCACCGAGGCCAGGTGGGCGTTGATGAATTTGCCTTGCGGGTCCAGTGCCTGGCGCACCCTGGCGAAGGCTGCCCATTGCGGGTACAGCCCCTGCAGGGTGCGGGCGTTGAGGCTGTGGTGCTTGCCCCAGTGCGGGCGCCCCTGGTACTTCCAGAAGATCGGCTCCACGGCGGCGAAGAAGTTGTGGTGGTCCATGCTGTAGTGCTGGTGCACCGAGATCGAACAGCTGTCGCGACCTTCGAACATGCTCAGGGGAATGTCGTCGGCCTTGACGTAGCGGTACTCGATGGGAAACCAGGTGCGCAGGTCCTTGTCGCGGATCAGCGCGAGGATTTCCCGCAGGCACGCCGGCCCCAGGTGCGCCGGCACCGAGTACTCCATTTCGTTGAAGCGCACGCTGCGCACGTTGGCGTAGATCTGGTAGGAATCCCCCACCCGCTCATCGAAGCGCGCCAGCCAGCGCAGGCTGTTGAGCAGGTGGCGGCGGGTCTCGGGGAAGTCGCTGACGTACTTGTCGAGGTTTTCGATCAGGTTGACGAACTCGTTGCCGCCCTCCTCGGCCGGATCGGTGGGCGGGGTCGGCGGCTCCGTGGTTTCGTTCAGGGCCACCGCCAGGGCGTAGTCGGAGTGGGTGACCACGAGCATTTCCCAGTGCTGGTTGTCGCGGGTCAGGTTGTCCATGTCCTCCAGCAGTTCCTCGGTCTTGCCGATCCACTGTTTTTCCCGCAGGCGATAGGCCTCGCGGTTCTGCAGGCGCACCCGGGTCGCCACCCCCAGCGCGCCGAGGGACACCCGGGCGGCGTGGAACACCTCGGCGTTGCGCCGGGGGTCGCAGTCCAGCACTTCGCCGCTGGCGGTCACCAGTTGCAGCCCGCAGACCCGGGACGAATAGGAACCGAAGCCGACCCCGGTGCCGTGGGTGGAAGTGGCAATCGCCCCGGCCAGGGTCTGGTAGTCGATATCCGCCATGTTCCACAGCGCCTGCCCCACCTCCTTGAGCGCCGGGCCCATCAGCGACATGGGCGTGCCGGCGGCGAATTCGGCTTGCAGGGTCTTGGGGTCGTGGTCCAGCAGGCCGTTGAAATAGGCCAGGGACAGCAAGGTGTCGTCGGTGGGCACCAGGGCGCTGAAGGAATGCCCGGCACCCACCGGGCGGATCTTGCCCGGGGCCTGGCGGACCACCTGTCGCAGTTCATCCAGGTCCTTGGGCGCCAGCCGCGCCTGGGGCAGGCAACTTTGCGCGCCAGACCAGTTGCGCCAGGGAATCAGCCGCGGGGCGCGGGCCAGTTCGGCCAGCAGCGGGTTGCTGCACAGCGCGCTGAACGCGCCGAGGGCGCCGGCCCCTTGCAGCAGCCGGCGTCGGGAAAGGTGCATGACCATGAAGGGGGAACCTGTGCTTTTTATTGGAATGAATGGCCGGACATGAAGCTGATCAGGGCCAGGAACTGCTCTTCGCTGCACTGCATGCACTGGCCCATGGGCGGCATGCCCTGGTAGCCGTTGATGCTGTGGTCCAGCAGGGTGTCGGCGCCCTGGGCCAGGCGCGGCGCCCAGGCCTTGGCATCGCCGGCCAGGGGCGCGCCGGAGGCCGGGTTGGCATGGCACAGCTGGCAGCTGCTGGCGTAGACCTGGGCCAGGGCCGGGTCGGCCGGGCTCTGGCGGGCGGCGTCCAGGCGCACGGCAGCAGGCGGTTCAGCCTCGCCGCAGGCGCTCAGCAGCAGCCCCAGGGCCAGGCCCAGGGCGCTACGAATCGGTAGCCAAGAGTGGCGCCGCAACGGGCGCAAACAGGCGGGGGTGACAGTGGGCATCGGCGGTCCTCAGTGCGGCCAGGGCAAGGGGCCCGCCCCGGCGACAGCGGCGGACCACACCCGGCCACACTAAGACACCCGCGCCCCGGGGTTGAGGGCATTGGCGGCCAGCCAAGGGGACAGGCTCGGCCAGCCAGGGCGCGCACGGTCAGCCAGAGGCTGCCTGCATGGCAACGGGCCCATGCCTGCCCCGCGCCTTACTTGATCCGGTAGTGGAAGGTGTTGCGCACCGCCGGCACCGTTACCGCCTGGCCGTCGATCAGCCGCGGCTGATAACGGAAGGTCGCCACCGCTGCCAGGGACGGGCGCATGAACAGGGGGTGGCAACCGTCGATGACCTTGGGGTTCTCCACCCGCCCCTGGGGGTTGACGCTGTATTCCACGGTGCAGTCGCCTTCCAGGTTCTTGTCCAGGGCCCGTTGCGGGTAGTCCGGGGCCTCCTTGCTCAGGGGCTGGTACTGGCGACTGTCGGCCGCCGCCTGGGCCGCCTGCTGGCGCGTGCGCTCGGCAGCCAGCCGCGACTGTTCGGCACGCTGGGCCTGCGCTTGTTCCTGGGCCACACGTTGCTCGGTATCGCGCTGGCGCTGCTCAGCCTCCAGGCGCTCGCGCTGCTGCTCCTGCACCTGCTCACGTTTCTTGTCTTCCACCCGCTTGCGCGCCAGGGCCGCCTGCTCCAGCTTCTGCGCCTGTACCTGGGGGTCAACCCGGGGCCTGGCCGGCTCCGGCGCAGCCGCGGGCGGTGGCGTTGACGGTGGCTGTGGCGCCACCTCGGCCACCGCCGGCAGCGGTTCCGCGGGGGCGGCAGGCGGCGCCAGCATCACCAGTTGGGTGGTCAGTACCGGCGGCGTCTCGACCTGCGGCTTGTCCACCGACCAGCCCAGCACCAGCGCCACCAGCACTCCGGCGTGCAGGGCCAGGGCCAGGCTGGCCGCCAGGCTGTTGCGCCAGAAGCCGGACGCCTCGGGCCGCAGGGGCATCGCGGTGGGGTTGTGCATGATCATCGCCGTCATTGCGGGGCCTCGGTCACCAGCCCCAGGTTGTGTACCCCGCCCTGCTGCAACGCGGCCATGGCCGCCACCACGCTGGCATAGGCGGCGTCCTGGTCGGCGCGGATATACACCTGGGTGTCGCCGCGCCGGGCAATCACCTGGGCCACCTTGGCGCGCATCTGCTCAAGGTCCACAGCGCTGTCGGTCTGGTTCCGGGTGTCCAGTTCACCGCCCAGGTTCCAGTAGTAGCCGCCACCGGCCTGCACCGACAGGGTGAGGATCTGCTGGCGGCTGTCGGTGGCCAGGGCTTCGCTGGCGACCTTGGGCAATTCGATCTTCACCCCCTGGGTGAGCATCGGCGCGGTGACCATGAAGATCACCAGCAGCACCAGCATCACGTCGATGTAGGGCACCACGTTCATTTCCGCCTTGGGTCCGTGCTTGCGTTGCGGCCGGGTCAACATCGGCTTGCTCCTTCTCTCAGGCGGCCACGGCCAGGTGGCTCGGGGCGCCCTGCAAGGTGCGATGCAGGCGTACTTGCAGTTCATTGCCAAAGGCGTAGTAGCGGGTCAGCAGGGTCTGGCTGCGGGCCGAAAAACGGTTGTAGGCAATCACCGCGGGAATGGCCGCGAACAGGCCGATGGCGGTGGCGATCAGCGCCTCGGCAATGCCCGGGGCCACGGTGGAAAGGGTCGCCTGCTGCACCTGGGACAGGCCGAGGAAGGAATTCATGATGCCCCACACGGTGCCGAACAGGCCGATATAGGGGCTTACCGAACCCACAGTGGCGAGAAACTGCAGGCCCTTTTCCAGGCGGGTTTCCTGCTCGCTGATGGCCACGTACAAGGCCCGTTCCACACCCTCCAGCACCCCTTCTCCGGCACCGCCGGGCTGGCCGCGCAGGTGGCTGAACTCCTGGTAGCCGGCGGCAAAGATCGGCTCCACGCCGCCTTCGGCGTCGCTGCCCTTGGCCACTTCGCGGTACAGCGGCAGCAGCTCGGGGGCGGCGCGAAAACGCTGGATGAAAGCCTGGAAGCGCTGCTCACGACCGCGCAGCACGGCGCCACGCTGGATGATCAGGTACCAGCTGAGCAAGGACGCCAGGAGCAAGGTCAGCATCACCGCCTTGACCAACAGGCTGGCATCGCTGATCAGCCCCCAGATGCTCATGTGTTCGAGTGTGGCCTGCATGGTGGAACTCCTTCTCGGGTGCCCGCCTGGGCTGGCGGGGCTATTCGATGACATTCAAATGACAAGGTGATGACCGCCGGCTCAGGGCAGCTTCAGGGCCTGGGTGACCTCGGCCCAGGGCACGAACTTGAAGTTCTGGGTCTGCTCGGGCATGCGCTTGCGCCCGTCCTGGACCACCAGCAGGCCCTGGCTCCAGGGCCCGCCGAGGTTGGCCGAGGTGACTTCCAGGCCATCGGTTTCCGAGGCGCCGTCGATCCCCGCGCGGGCGTTGAGGCTGACCCGGAAGGCGCCATGGGAAGCGAACGGCGGTTCGGCATCCAGCACCAGGTAGCTGTCGTTGCCCTGGCTGGAAATCACCAGGTAGTCGCGGGCGTTGCTCTGGTACAGGGCCAGGCCCTCGACATCGGCCTGCAACAGGCCGCCGACCTTGATCACGCTGTGCAGGGTCGCCGGCTGCTCGGGCCGGGCATCCACCGCCCACACGCCGACGTCCTCTTCCCCGAGGAACAGGCGCTGGCGCTGGTCGTCGGCGACGCAGCCCTCGGGCTGGCTGGCCACCTTGAACCGGCGCACCAGCTCGCCCTGGGCGGTACCGCCGGGGGCGCTCAGGCGGTACTGGACGAAGGTGCCGTCCTTGTCGTTGGCAATGGCGTAGATCTCGCCACTGGCCGGCTGGAACAGGCAGATACCGTAGATTTCCTTGAGCGGCGTCGGCACCTCCCCGGCCTCGCTCAGCTCGCCGCTGGCGCGGTCGATGGCGAACAGGCTGAGGCTGTTGCGGTCGCGGTTACTGGCCACGGCCAGGTCCACACGGCGCTCGCCGAGCTGGAAGTTGGGCCGCACGTCGACGTTGTTCAGGCGCCCCACTGCCAGCTCCTGCAACAGCGTGCCCTGCAGGTCGTAGGCCAGCAGGCCCTGCTTCTTGTTGGTGCCCAGCACCCGGCTCAGGGAGGGCTGCTGCGGGTGGACCCAGATCGCCGGGTCATCGGCGGCATCGCCCTGGCGCCCCACCGGCTCGCTCTGTGCCGCCGCCTGTACGGTGGGCAATACCGGCGGCAGGGCCACCGGGGTGGCCTGCCAGTTCAACTGGCCCTGGTACAGGCGCCCGTCCTCGTCATCGCGCAGCAAGACCTGCAGGCCTTTGTCGCTGGCACGCAGGGCGATGTTTTCCGGTTCCTTGAGGCCGGCCAGGGGCAACGTGGCCTGGGCCACCCAGCCTTTTTCCTGCTGCTGATAGAGATGCAGTTGCGCGGCCTTCGGGTCCAGGCCCAGCACCCCGCCCGGCACCAGGGCCATGGCCCCGGCGCTTTTCCTGATGTCGCCAAAGGGCGCGCGCAGGGCCACCGGCTGGCGCGCGGTGTCGGCTTCGGCATGGGCCGGGTAGGCCCACCAGCCGACATTCTGTTCATTGACCAGCAGTTGCTGGGCGGCATCGTCCACCTGGCAGAACTTGGCCTCCGGCGGCAGGGGCAGGCCACGTACCCGCTGCGGCTCGGCGCTCAGTTGCGCGCCGTGGCCCACCAGCCACTGCTCGCCCTTGCCCTCCTCGCCCACCAGGAACAGGAACAGGTTGCTGGCCTCGTCGCGGTACAGGCACAGGCCGTTGACCGGGTAGTCCCGAGTGGGCAGGTACAACGGCTGGCCCCAGGTGCGGCTGGCCGGGTCGAGGCTCACCAGCAGTGCCTGCTGGCGCTGGTTGTCGAGGCTGGCCACCAGCAGTTGCCCACCGGCGGCGCGGCTGTCCAGGCCGTTGAACGAGCCCTTGAAGCGGGCCAGCTGGCGGCCCTGTTCGTCCACCAGCAACAGGCCTTCGCGCTCGCTGGCCAGCAGCCGGTCGGCGCCTGTGCCGGCGGGCACGAAACCCAGGCCGGTAACGCCCGGGGTCTGCTCGGCCCAGGGCTTGAGGTTCAGGCCGGACACGCTGGGGGCAGCCAGGGCGGCGCCACAGGTCAAGCCAATGCACAGGGCCAGCAGGCGGTTTCTTGCGGTCGATACAGTGCTCATCACAATCCTTGGGTGTGCGGTCGGGCAAGGGCCCGCTACTTAGAAATGGGTGAAGGTCAGGCCGAGCTTGTAGGTCGGGCCGTATTCCTCGTACTGGGCGTTGTAGGAGCGGTTGCCGGTGTAGACGAAGTACGGCTGGTCGGTGAGGTTCTGCGCCTCGAAGCTCAGTTGCAGGTTCTTGGTCAGGGAGTACTTGGCACTGAAATCGACGAAGGTCTGGGCATCCACATGCAGGTCGTGGGCCTTGTCGCTGATGGAGGCCAGCTCATAGAGGTAGGCCGATTTGTAGTTGGCCGACAGGCGCAGGCTGAGCTTGTCGTCTTCCCAGCCGAGCATCAGGTTGCCCACGGTGTCCGACTGGTTGGGCAGGTCGATGTCGCGCTTGCGGTTGACCCCGGCCTTCTGGTCGAAGCCCTCGATGCTCGCACTGGAGCGGCTGAAGGTGCTGTTGGCGCCCAGCAGCAGGCCGTTCCACGGCGCCGGCAGCCAGTCGAATTTCTGCGAATAGGCCAGTTCCAGGCCGTACAGCTTGGCGCTGTCGCCGTTGGCGAAAGTGTGCGCCTCGGAGAACCCGCTCCAGGCGCCGGTGCCGGCCAGGTCGGTGTTGTAGACAAAGTTCTGGATGTCCTTGTAGAACACGAAGGCCGAGACGGTGCCGGCGCGGCCCATGTAGTGCTCGATGCCCAGGTCCAGGTTGCTCGACTCCAGGGGCTTGAGGTCGGGGTTGCCGAAGGTCGCCTCGTCGCCGTCGATGACAAAGCCCGGGGCCAGTTGGCCGAAGGTCGGGCGCACCACGCTCTTGGTCCAGGCCGCGCGGACCTGGGTGTTCTTGTCCAGCTGGTAGCGTGCGTGCAGCCCCGGCAGCCAGTGCTGGTAGCGGCGTTGGGTGTCGGTGGCGGTGAAGGCGCCGTCGGTGACCCCGGTGCCCTTGGCCTCGAACTCGGTACCCTCGTAGCGCAGGCCGGCGATGAAGCGCCAGTCGTCGATGTCCAGGGTGTTCATGAAGTAGCCGGCGTTGATGTCTTCGCGGATCTTGAAGTCGTTGACCCGGGATTCTTCCTCGTCGTAGAAGGCCGCCTGATTCAGGCCGCCGATCAGTTGCTTGATGGCGCCGCCACTGATGCCCGGGCCGAAGCGGCCAAGGGAATAGTCCACATTGCCCTTCTGGAACTGCCCGAGGTTGAGCTGCTGGTCGGTAAAGCCCAGGGTGTCGAAGTCCTTGTAGACCCAGGCTTCCAGGTCGTTGTCCTTGTTGCGTCGGCTGAGCTTGCCGCCGAACTTGAACTGCGCGGCGTAGCCACTCAGGTCATAGTCCCGGGCCAGGTCCAGGCGCAGGTTTTTCTCGGTGTCGGTGGTGTTCTGCTTTTCCCAGTCGACCTTGTCCAGGGTGAAGTTGGCCGGGTCATAGAAACCGGCGCCGATCACCGGGCGCGGCTTGCCGTTGTCGTAGAAGCCGCTGTCGGAAAAATCGCTGTTGCCCTTGAAGGTGGCCCCGGCGATATGCGCCGGGCTGTCTTCGCTGGAGCGGCTGTAGCCGGTCTGGCCGCTGAGGGTCCACAGGCCGAGCTGGCGCTCGCCGCCGAACACGTAGGACTGGATCTCCTGGGTTTCCTCGCGCTGCTTGAGCTTGCGCGAGGCT
Source organism: Pseudomonas sp. GW823-FHT02C05 (assembly GCF_058797595.1). Taxonomy (NCBI): domain Bacteria; kingdom Pseudomonadati; phylum Pseudomonadota; class Gammaproteobacteria; order Pseudomonadales; family Pseudomonadaceae; genus Pseudomonas; species Pseudomonas sp. GW823-FHT02C05. The sequence continues at coordinate 2,033,143 of NZ_JBXAJU010000001.1, forward strand.
TCGGCATCGCCGCGCTCGCCGGCCGCCAGGGGATCGGCGAACTCGATGCTGGTGGAGTTGCGGGTCTCGCTGTCCTTGTAGCGGCTGTACAGGGTGCGCAGGTAGTAGCTGCTGCTGTCGTCGGGCTTGTAGTCGAAGTTCAGGCCGCCACCGGCGCGCTCGCGGCTGATGGCGTAGTCGCGCTGCTCGAATTCCTGCAGCTTGGCGCCTTGTTCGAAGTCCCAGGCGCCACCGGTCTCGACGTTGTCGGAGCCGAAATCGCGCTTCTGCCAGCTCAGGGCCGCGGCCACGCCGAAGTTGTCGACGCCGTCGCCGAGGCTGAAGCGGTTGCTCGCCGCTCCGGAGAATTTTGGGCTGGTCTGGCGGGTGTTCTGGTCGTAGCTGGCCTCGCTGCTGCCGGTGTAGAACAGGCCCTTGTGGTCGAAGGCCGAGAGGCTTTTCACATCCACGGTGCCGCCCAGGGAGTTGGCGTCCATGTCTGGGGTCAGGGTCTTGATCACTGACAGCGACTGCACCAGTTCCGAGGGCAGTACATCCAGGGCCACGGCTCGGCGGGCGCTTTCCGGCGAGGGCACCAGGGTGCCGTTGATGGTCACGCTGTTGAGGTCCGGGCCCAGGCCGCGCACGCTGACAAAGCGCCCTTCACCCTGGTCGCGCTCGATGCTGATGCCCGGCAGGCGCTGCGCCGCCTCGGCGACGTTCTGGTCCGGCAATTGGGCCACGCCGTCGGCGTGCACCACGCTTTCGATGCTGTCCGAGCGCCGCTGCTCCTTGAGCGCCTGGTCGATGCTGGCGGCCTGGCCCACCACTTCCACATGCTCGGTGGCCGCAGGTTCCGCGGCGCTCAAGCGTTCACTGGCGATGGCCATGGCCAGCGCGGTCAAGGTAAAGCTGACAAGCCCGGGACTGCTGCGCTTGTACATGTTGGTCCTCCCCCAAGAGTCCGCTAACGCCGGGCAAGAGGCCCGGCAACTGGGAGGGCACGCTAGGGTCGGCGAATGACGGTTCTGTGACAGGCCTGGGCGGCAACAGGCCAAAACGCCCCATTGCCCGGCTTTCGCCCCGGCAAATGAGCTGAATTGACCCCTATCCCCCGCCAGGCGCAGGTCTTGCGGGCCTCTTCGCCGGCAAGCCGGCTCCTACAGATCCGTGGTGCGTCCGCCGCCCCGTAGGAGCGGGCTTGCCCGCGAAAGCCATCCCCCGCCAGGCGCAGGCCTTGCGGGCCTCTTCGCCGGCAAGCCGGCTCCTACAGATCCGTGGTACGTCCGCCGCCCCGTAGGAGCGGGCTTGCCCGCGAACGCCATTCCCCGCCAGGCGCAGGTCTTGCGGGCCCCTTCGCCGGCAAGCCGGCTCCTGCGGGCCGAAAAAAACGCATTCGCCGTGAGCTGATTCGACCTCACGCCGGGTTTCCCCGGCGTCACCCCACTGTCACAAACATCTGCTGTGCTGGCGCCCTCTCACTCCTGGCAAAAAGGATCGCGGCCATGTTCTCCGTGCTCAAACCCCACCGCTGGAAACTCGCCGCGCTGTTGCTGGCGGCCAATGCCGGGCTGCTGCTGCACCTGGCCTGCGGCAGCCTGAAATCGGTCAGCGAGTGGCAGTGGCTGGACATCATCGGCGAAGGCGGCTCGGCGCTCCTGGCCCTGGTCTGGCTCGGGCTGGTGCTCAAGAGCCGCCCCGCCGGGCGGGTCACCAACTACCTGGCCCTGGGCCTGAGCTGCATTTTCTTTTCCTGGTGGATCGACAGCCTCGACGAGTTCATCCGCCTGCCCGACAGCATCACCTGGGACCACTGGCTGGAGTCCGGGCCGATGCCCATCGGCATGATCCTGCTGACCATCGGCATCTACCACTGGCACCGCGAACAGCTGGCCATCAGCGCGCAGATGGAAAAGAAGGAGCGACTGTTTCGCGAGCATCGCCAGTTCGACAAGCTCACCCCCCTGGCCGGCGCCGACTACCTCAAGCGCGAGCTGGCCAGCAGCCTGCAAGACAGCCGCCGCCAGCAGCAGCCGCTGTCGCTGCTGGCCCTGGACCTGGACCACTTCGCGGCGATCAACCAGGACTACGGCCATGCCGAAGGCGATGCGGTGCTGCAGGCCCTGAGCCATGTGCTGCTGCTCAACCTGCGGCGCCAGGACCTGCTGTGCCGGCTGGCCGGCGACCGCTTCGTGGTGCTGCTGCCCAACACCGGGGAAAGCCAGGCACGGCTGCTGGCCCTGGAGCTGCAACAGGCGGTGCAGGGCCTGGCACACAAGACCCGACAACACGGCGAGCGCCTGCACCTGGCGGCCAGCACTGCGGTGGTGATGGCCCTGGAGGAAACCCCGGAGGGGCTGCTCAAGCGCCTCAACCTGGCCCTGGCCCGGGCCAAGCAGCCCCTGGCAAAAACCGCCTGAGGCGCCGTCATGACCGTGAAGACCAGTTGGTACGAAGCCGATACGCGGTTTATCCCCGGGCACTATCAACCGGCGGCGCTGATCGACCTGGCGCTGTCCCGGGACATCGACAGCCACCGCCTGCTGCGCGGCACCGGGCTGTTCCACGAGGACATCCTGGCCGGCCAGACCCGCCTCAGCCCGCAGCAGTTCCTGGCGCTGATCGGCAACGGCCGGCGCCTGCTGGATGCCGACGACAGCAGTTTCCTGTTTGGCCAGCGCCTGCTGCCCGGGCACTACGGCGCCGCCAGCCATGCCCTGCGCCATGCGCAGAACCTGCACCAGGCCCTGGACGCCCTGGTGCAGCAGCAGGCGCTGCTCAGCCCCCTGGCCAGCCCGCGCCTGGTGCTGGACGAGCATCACGCCTACTGCTACTGGCTGGACAGCTGCGGCGCCGGCGAGCACTGGCGGTTCCTCCTGGAAGCCAGCATGACCTCCCTGGTGGCCATGAGTCAGTGGCTGGCCGGCCAGCGCCTGCCCTGGGAATGCAGCTTCAGCCACAGCGAGCCGCGCTACGTCGAGCAGTACTGGGTGCACCTGGGGGAACAGACCCAGTTCCAGCGGCCCCTGGACCTGATGCGCATCCCCCGGCAATACCTGACCCGGCCCTGGCCCGGGGCCTCGGCCACCGCCGGCCAGGTGGCGCGCCTGGAGGCCGGCGAGCACCTGCGCCAACTGGGGTTTGCCAGCAGTTTCCTCGACACCCTGTACCGCTACCTGAAAACCCAGGTACGCCACACCCCGAGCCTGGAGCAGGCGGCCCAGGATTTCGCCATGAGCCCGGCCACCCTCAAGCGCAAGCTGAGCAAGCACCACAGCGGCTACCAGCAACAGGTGGACCGGGTGCACAAGCACGTGGCGCTGTACCTGTACCAGATCAAGGGCTGGAGCAACGAGGCGGTGGCCGAGTACCTGAACTTCAATGACCCGGCCAACTTCCGCCGGTCATTCAAGCGCTGGACCGGCAGCACCCCGAGCTTGATCCGGCAGTTGCTGGGCAGCGGCTGAAACGTTTAATCTCGAACCACGACCGCTGACGCGCCGCGGGCCCGCACAGGGGCGCCGCGGGCCGTCACGCTCGGGCGCCCGGTGGAAAAACCGCTAAAGCGCCGGGCCATTAAGGCGTATAAACCATGGAGCGATGCCGTCGCTGTCACCGCGCCGGAGCCATTTCCAACACGGGGTAGAGTCATGACCACAGCCAATCTATTGAGCCACCTGTTTCCTGCCGCCGCCGACATCCCCGAAGCCTTTCGCCTGCCCGACCCGGTGGAGCAGCGCGACTACCTGGTGGACGGTGAACTGCGCACCTGGAACGGCCCCCTGGCCCAGGTCCGCAGCCCGATCTACCTGAGCGGCGCCGACGGCGATACCCAGGTGATTCTCGGCAGCACCCCGCTGCTGGACGCCGACACCGCCCTCTCCGCCCTGGACGCCGCGGTGCGCGCCTACGATCGCGGCCAGGGCGCCTGGCCAACGATGCGCGTGGCCGAGCGCATCCAGCACGTGGAAGCCTTCCTGGCGCGCATGCGCGAACAGCGCACGGCGGTGGTCAAGTTGCTGATGTGGGAAATCGGCAAGAACCTCAAGGACTCGGAAAAGGAGTTCGACCGTACCTGCGACTACATCGTCGACACCATCGGCGCGCTCAAGGAACTGGACCGGCGCTCCAGCCGCTTCGAACTGGAGCAGGACACCCTCGGCCAGATCCGCCGCGTGCCCCTGGGCGTGGCCCTGTGCATGGGCCCCTACAACTACCCGCTGAACGAGACCTTCACCACCCTGATCCCGGCGCTGATCATGGGCAACACCGTAGTGTTCAAGCCGGCCAAGCTCGGTGTGCTGCTGATCCGGCCGTTGCTCGAAGCCTTCCGCGACAGCTTCCCGGCCGGGGTAATCAACGTGATCTACGGCAGCGGTCGCGAAACCGTCAGCGCCCTGATGGCCAGCGGCAAGATCGACATTTTCGCCTTCATCGGCACCAACAAGGCCGCCAGCGACCTGAAGAAACTTCACCCCAAGCCCCACCGCCTGCGCGCGGCCCTGGGCCTGGATGCGAAGAACCCGGGGATCGTGCTACCCGACGCCGACCTGGACAACGCGGTCAGCGAAGCCCTCACCGGCTCCCTGTCGTTCAACGGCCAGCGCTGCACCGCGCTGAAGATCCTGTTCGTCCACGAAGCCGTGGTGGAACGCTTCATCGAGCAGTTCAACGCCAAGCTGCAAGGCCTCAAGCCGGGCATGCCCTGGGAACCGGGGGTGGCCCTGACGCCGCTGCCGGAGAACACCAAGGTCGACTACCTGCACGCCCTGGTGGCCGACGCCCAGGCCCACGGCGCCAAGGTGGTGAACGCCCACGGCGGCGAGGCCCGGGCTTCGTTCTTCTACCCGGCGGTGCTGTACCCGGTGACCCCGCAGATGCGCGTCTACCACGAGGAGCAGTTCGGCCCGGTGGTGCCCATCGTGCCCTACCGCGACCTGGACACCGTGATCGACTATGTCCTGGAATCGGACTTCGGCCAGCAACTGAGCCTGTTCGGCAGCGACCCGGCCGAGATCGGCCGGCTGGTGGACGCCTTCGCCAACCAGGTCGGGCGGATCAATATCAACGCCCAGTGCCAGCGCGGCCCGGACACCTTCCCCTTCAACGGCCGCAAGAACTCCGCCGAGGGCACGCTGTCGGTACATGACGCACTGCGCACCTTCTCGATCCGCACCCTGGTGGCGACCAAGTTCCAGGAGCGCAACAAGCAACTGATCAGCGACATCATCCGTAATCGCGAGTCGAGCTTCCTGACCACCGACTACATTTTCTGAGGGAGCCCCGAGCGTTCGCCCTGGCGCGAACGCCCGGCCCCTGCCGCCAACCGGAGGAACCGATCTGGGCCCGTTCAAACACCTGCGGGGCATCACCCTGCCACCTTTGCTGCGCCGCCTGCTGCGTCCCGTGCTCGACCCGTACCGGCGCTACCGTCACGCCCGGCTGATCCACGCGGTGCGGGTCGCCCTCGGCCTGATCGCCACCATCCTCCTGACCACCGGCCTCAACCTGCCCCACGGCGAATGGGCCTCGGTAACCATGCTGGTGGTGATCGGTGGCCTGCAGCACCACGGCAACATCGGCAAGAAGGCCGCGGAACGGGCCATCGGCACCCTGGTGGGCGCCGGGGTCGGGCTGGTGCTGGTGGTGCAGCAGGCCTACTTCGGCCACCCCTGGCTGACCTACCTGGGCATGTCGGTGGTGTGCGGCTACTTTTCCTATCACGCCATCGGCAAGGGCGGCTACACCGCGCTGCTGGCGGCGATCACCGTGTTCATCGTCGCCGGCCACGGTGACAACCAGGTCAGCGACGGCCTGTGGCGGGCGGTGGACATCCTCATCGGCATTGCCCTGGCCCTGGCGTTTTCCTTCGCCATTCCGCTGTATGCGGTGTACTCCTGGCGCTACAACCTGGCCAGCGCCCTGCGCGACTGCGCGCAGTTGTACGGGCGGATCATCAAGGGCCAGTCGGTGACCGACGACGAGCACCTCAAGCTCCTGGGCCGGGTCAACAGCGCCATGCTGCAACTGCGTTCGCTGATGCCTTCGGTGTCCAAGGAAGTACGGATTTCCATGACCGAGCTGGACGCCATCCAGCGCAACCTGCGCATGTGCATCAGCACCCTCGAGATCCTCGGCAACACCCGCCCCGATGCCAGCGACCCGCAGGCCATGGCGCAGATGCAACTGGCGCTCAAGGCCGAGCACCGGCAGATCCGCGTGCAACTGATCGGCATGGCCCGGGCCCTGCAATCGGGGGTCACCCAGCGCCTGGAGAAATCCGTGGAAGGCCACCCCGAAAACGCTCTGGAGGCCCCGGTGTATTCGGCCCTGGATGGTTACCGGCTGCTGACCCGGCAACTGGCCGCGACCCTCGGCGAGATGCACCAGCGCCTGGCCAAGAGCGCCCGGCACTGGAAGATCTAGAACAGCTCGCTGAAAGGAATGAAGGGCGCCCGATCCCCTGCCTGCAAGGTCCGGCCCTCGACGATTTCCACCAGGCCATCGGCCCAGGAAGCCCCCAGCAACACCCCGGAACTCTGGTTCGGATAAAGCACGGCGCGGCCGTTCTCCAGGCGCGCTCGCAGGTACTCGCGGCGCTTGCCGGCCTTGGGCCAAGCGAAGGCCACAGGCACCTCGACGCTCAGCGGCGCCACCTCCTGTACCCCCTGCAGCCGCAGCAGGTAGGCCCGGGCCAACAGGCCGAAGGTCACCAGTGCCGAGGCCGGGTTGCCCGGCAGGCCGATCACCGGCACCTGGCCGAAGTAACCCACGGTCAGGGGCTTGCCGGGCTTGATGGCGAGTTTCCAGAACAGCGGCCGGCCACTGTCCCTGAGCACCTGCCCGAGGCAGTCGGCATCCCCGGCGGAAACGCCGCCGGTGGTCAGGATCAGGTCCGCGCCATGCTGCAACTGCTCCAGCCTGAGGCGGGTGTGCTGCGGCCGGTCGGGCAGGATCCCGGCGTCGATCACCTCGCAGCCCAGGGCGTCCAGCCAGTGCCTGAGCAGGGTGCGGTTGCTGTTGTAGATGCAGCCGGGGCGCATGGGCGTGCCCGGCTCCAGCAATTCATCGCCGGTGGACAGCAGCGCCACGCGCGGGCGGCGCACCACCTGCAACTCGGTGCAGCCCTGGGCGGCGGCCACCGCCAGCTCGAAAGGGCCGAGGCGCTTGCCGGCCTGCAGCAACACCTCGCCGGCGCGGTTCTCCTGGCCCTGGGGGCGAATGTTCTGCCCCGTTTTCAGGGCCTGGGTAAAACGCACCCGGCCGTCTTCCAGCAGCTCGACGTTCTCTTGCATCTCGACGCAGTCGGCGCCTTCGGGCACCGGGGCGCCGGTGAAAATCCGCGCACAGCTGCCCGGTTGCAGGGGCGCACCGGGCTGCCCGGCGAACACGGTCTGCGCTACCGGCAACGGTGCACCGTCCCAGTGCTGCAGGTTCAGGGCGTAGCCGTCCATGGCACTGTTGGGCCAGGGCGGCAGGTCCAGGGTCGCCACCAGGTCGGTGGCCAGTACCCGTTGCCGGGCCTGATCCACGGCCAGGGTTTCGCTCTCCGGCAGGCGCTGGGCGTCGGCCATGGCCAGCAGGCTGGCCAGTGCCTCTTCCACCGGCATCAGTGGGTTCTGGCTCATCCCCGGCTCTCGCAGGCCTGCACCGGCTTGAGGTGCGGCACGAAATTGCATGGCCGGTGTCGGGCATCCAGCTGCTCGGCGAGGATGCCTTCCCAGGCGGTGCGGCAGGCACCGGTGGAGCCCGGCAGGCAGCACACCAGGGTACCGTTGGCCAGCCCGGCCAGGGCCCGGCTCTGCACCGTGGAGGTGCCGATATCGAGAATCGAGATGGCGCGAAACAGCTCGCCGAAACCGTCGATGTGCTTGTCCAGCAGGCAGCCCACGGCTTCCGGGGTGCTGTCGCGGCCGGTAAAGCCGGTGCCACCGGTGATCAGCACCACCTGGATGCGCTCGTCGGCGATCCAGGCCGCCACCTGGGCGCGGATCTTGTACAGGTCATCCTTGAGCAGGTTGCGCTCGGCCAGGCTGTGGCCGGCCTCCAGCAGGCGGCTGACCAGCAGTTGCCCGGAGGTGTCAGTGGCATATTCCCGGGTATCGCTGACCGTCAGCACGGCAATGTTCAAGGGTACAAACAACGCATCCGACTTCACGCTCATGTCATTCTCCGACCGGCAGGCTAAAAATCATGAACCCAGGCTAAAGGCCCGCCGACGCGGCTGTCTAATCGTTCTGGCTGACCGGATTATCGATGCGCTCTATCATCCTGCCGGGCCCTGCCAGGGGGCCGATAAAGCCCGTCAATCGGCCATTCAACACTTCCGATTGGACGTACCCGAAGGACAATGCCATCGTTTGCGCCACCTACTTGATATGCGTCCCGCCATGACCCAGACCCAGCCCGCCCCCGCCTGTTCCCTGCCCTGCTCGATCCTGCTGCTGGCCGGTGGCCGCGGCTCGCGCATGGGCGGCCAGGACAAGGGCCTGGTGGCCTGGCGCGGCCAGCCGCTGATTGCCCATGTGCAGGCGGTGGTGCGGCCCTTGAGCGATGACCTGATCATTTCCTGCAACCGCAACGCCGAGCGCTACCGGGCCTATGCCGACCGCTTGGTGGAGGATGGGCAGAAGGATTTCCCCGGGCCCCTGGCCGGAGTCCTGGCCGGCCTCGCGACGGCCCGCCACCCCTGGCTGCTGGTGCTGGCCTGCGATGCGCCGCAGATCGACGCGGCGCTGATCCAGGCCCTGCTGGATGCCCGCGGCAACGACACCAGGCCGGTGATGGTGCAGCAGGCCGGGCAATGGCAACCCATGTTCAGCCTGATCCCCACGGCGCTGCTGGGCGACCTGCGCCAGGCCTGGGACAACGGCGAGCGCAGCCTGCTGCGGGCCCTGGCCGCCCATGGGCTGAGGCCCCTGCCCTGCGCCGCGGACGATCCGCGGCTGAGCAACTTCAATACCCCTGAACTACTGTCTGAAGCAGGCCCCAAGCCCCTGGCCTGAACTCCGCCGGAGGTGCCCAAGGGCGCGACCGGGCAAGGCCCCAGGCCTTTTCATGGGCGCAACACCTGCGTTATTACTGAACCCGACTTTTCCCACAACAGGTGCCACCGTGGACATCAAGCAACTCAAGTTTCTGATCGCCCTGGAGCAGACCCGGCACTTTGGCCAGGCCGCCGCGCGCTGCCATATCACCCAGCCGACCCTGTCCATGCGCCTGCGCAATCTTGAGGATGAACTGGACCTGATCCTGGTCACCCGTGGCCAGCGCTTCGAAGGCTTCACCGAAGCCGGCGAGCGGGTGCTGGCCTGGGCCAAGACCCTGCTGGCAGCCCATGACGGGCTGTTCGCCGAAGCCGCTGCCTGCCGCGGGCAACTGGTGGGCAAGCTGCGCCTGGGGCTGGTACCGCTGAGCGGCTTCAACCCCATCAGCTACGTGCAGCAGCTATCGTCGAGCTTCCCGGAACTGCAGTTCAGCCTGTCGTCCATGAGCTCCGACCGGATCATCGAGGACATCGGCAACAACCAGCTGGACCTGGGGGTCTGCTACCTGGACCACGTCAACCCCAACTACCTGGACTTCTTCGAGATCGGCGAGACCCGGGTCGGCCTGCTCTACGACACCCGGCACTTTCATTTCGAAGGCACCGAGATGAGCTGGGAGGACGCCGCCGAACTGCCGCTGGGCATGCTCAGCACCGGCATGCACTATCGCAAGTCCATCGACTTGAGCTTTCGCAGCCGCGGGCTGAACCCGCAGCCGATCCTGGAAAGCGACTCCACCTACCAGCTGTTCCAGGCGATCCACGAAGGCTTCTGCTGCTCGATCATGCCCCTGGACAGCGGCCTGGATTCGCCCATCGAGAACCTGGCCTTTATCCAACTGCCGGATGCCAGCGTGCTGGCGCCACTGGGGCTGGTGATGCGCAAGACCGAGCCGCGCTCGGCGATTGCCGAAAAGTGCTTCGCCGAAGCCAAGAAGCTGTTTGCGATCAAAGAGTGAATCAATGCCCCAGGGCCGCCCATGGCCCTGGGCAAATCGAATGCAACGAGGTGTGGTCATGGTTTGCCGGATCGAACAAACGGAGCAACAACCCGAGGCCAATGCGCCGGCGCCGGCGCCGCAGCGGGTGGCCTATCGCGAGTACAGCGCCGACGGCCCGATGGCCGAGGCGCCGCTGGCCGCCGAGATCGCCCTGGCGATCACCTACAACGGCCTGAGCCAGGCGGTGATGATGGTGTCTCCGGGCAACCTGGAAGACTTCATTCGCGGCTTCAGCATCACCAACGACATCGTCAATGACCTCGGCGAAATCTACGACATCCGCCTCAGCCACTTCCCCCAGGCCTGCCAGGCCGACGTGGAAATTTCCAGCCGGGCGTTCTGGGCCCTCAAGGACCATCGCCGGCAAATGGCCGGCACCAGCGGCTGTGGCCTGTGCGGAGTGGAGGCCCTGGAACAGGCGCTGCCGCAACTGCAGATCCTCGAACCCGCGGCCCTGCCACCTGCCGAGCATCTGCAGGGCCTGCGCGAGCGCATCGAACAGGCCCAGCACATGGCCCGCAGCAGCGGCGCCCTGCATGCGGCGCTGTACTTCGACGAACAGGGCGAGGTGCGCCTGTGCCAGGAAGACATCGGCCGCCACAACGCCCTGGACAAGCTGATTGGCGCGCTGCTGCAGGCCGGGATCGATGGCCGCCAGGGCTTTACCGTGGTCACCAGCCGTTGCAGCCTGGAACTGATCCACAAGGCCGTGCGCGCCCGCCTCGGCACCCTGGTCAGCCTCTCGGCGCCGACCGCACTCACCGTGCAATGGGCCAACAAGCATCGCCTGAACCTGATCCACGTCCCCCACCGCAACGCCCCGCGGATCTACAGCCCGGTGTAAATGCACCACGCCGGATGACATGCATCCGGCGTGGCTAGCCCCTTCCCTCAAGCCTCTGTCAGCGGCATAAGCTCAACGTTCTACACCCCAACGTTCGGCCGCCTGCCGGTCGCTCTCGCGACCGTCGATCCAGCGTTCGCCGGTCGGGGTGACTTCGCGCTTCCAGAACGGGGCGCGGGTCTTGAGGTAATCCATGATGAAGGCGCAGGCCTCGAAGGCCGCTTGGCGATGGGCGCTGGCCACCCCGACAAAAACGATGGGCTCACCCACCTGCAGCAACCCCACCCGGTGCACCAGGCTCACCCGGTTCAGCGGCCAGCGCGCCTGGGCCTGCTCCACGATGCGCTGCAGCGAGCGCTCGGTCATGCCCGGGTAGTGTTCAAGAAACAGGCTGTGCACCGCCTCCCCCAGGTTGAGATCGCGCACATAACCGATAAAGGTCACCACGCCGCCGACGCTGGCGTCGCCGGCCTGCAAGCCGGCATTCAACTGGTCGAGGCTCAACGCCTGGGTCTGCACCTGGATGCTCATGCTCAGCCTCCGGTCACTTGCGGAAAGAAGGCGATTTCATCGAAGTCCTCGATGGCCGCATCGAGCTTGCACAGTTCCTGGTTCAGCGCGCACATCAGGCTGTTCTCCCCCAGCACCTGCGCCCAGGTTTCACCCCGGGCCATCAGCCGCTGGCGCAGGTCCTCGACGGTGCGCAGGCTGGCATCCAGGGGCAGTTTCTCGCCACCGCAGCCCAGTTGCTCACGGTAGCGGGCAAAGTAGTTGACCAGAATCATCGGGCCTCTCCTGCGATAAAGGTGCCGGACTTGCCGCCCTGCTTCTTCAGCAGGTGCAGCCCTTCGATGACCATGGCGCGGTCCACCGCCTTGCACATGTCATAGATCGTCAGCGCCGCCACGCTGGCGGCGGTCATGGCTTCCAGCTCGACCCCGGTGGCGCCGTTGAGCCGGCAGCAACTGGTGATCTGCACCCGGTCCGGCGGCAGTGCCTGCAGTTCGATGTGGATCCCGGTGAGCAGCAACGGGTGGCACAGGGGGATCAGTTCGTGGGTCTTCTTTGCCGCCATGATCCCGGCGATGCGCGCCACGGCGAACACATCGCCCTTGGGATGACCCTGGTCCTGGATCAGTTGCAGGGTGGCCGGGAGCATGCGTACCCAGGCCCGAGCCTGGGCCTCGCGCTCGGTAGCGGCCTTGCAGGTGACATCCACCATGCTGGCCCGGCCCTGGTCGTCCAGGTGAGTGAGTTCATTCATGTGCAACCTCGGATAACAACAGTGGATCAGCTCAGGACATAGTCCACCGGCTCCAGCGCCGGCGGCAGTTCGGTGGCCCCCAGGGCTTCGAGAATCTCGCGCTCGATGTTGCGCACGATGGCGCTCAGCGGCAGGTCGTTCTCGTCGTGGCCGAAGGGGTCTTCCAGCTCGTCGCCAATGGCGTCCAGGCCGAAGAAGGTGTAGCTGACGATGGCGGTGAAGATCGGCGTCAGCCAGCCCAGCGGCTCGGCCATGGCAAAGGGCAGGAGGATGCAGAACATGTAGCTGGTGCGGTGCAGCAGCAACGTGTAGGGAAACGGCAGCGGCGTGGCCTTGATCCGCTCGCAGGTGGATTGCGCGCCGGTGATGGCTGCCAGTTGATTGGCCAGCAGCAGGTAGCGCCATTCGCTGAGCCGCCCCGCCTGGGCCTGGTCCGAACACTGGCGCGCGATCTGGCGCAGCAGGCTGTCCGGCAGGTTGCTGGTGCTTGCCGGCGGCAACTGGCTGAGCCAGGTTTCGGCAGCGCTCAGTTCATCTTCGCGGCGCAGCCGGGCCTTGAGGGCATGGGCGAAACCGCACAGGTCACCCAGGATCGCGCTGCGCGCCCGGGTGTCTTCAAGCACCTGGGTTTCGCGGATCATCGAGCGCACCTCGGTCACCACCGTGCCCAGGGCCTTGCGCGCTTCGTACCAGCGGTCGTAGCAGGCGTTGTTGCGAAAGCTCATGAAGATCGACAGCGACAGGCCGAGCAAGGTGAACGGGGTGGCATTGACCTTGGAGAAATACGCCGGGTGCAAGGTCTCGATCAGCACGATGGCCGAGGCCAGCAGGGTCACCAGCAGGCTGCGCAGGGCGATGCGCTTGGCAATCGACCCCTTGAGGGAAATCAGCACGCTGATCAGGTTGGGTTTGGATCTGACGATCATCGGGGTAGAACCTTTGCACAATGAAAAGCCGTGATGAGCAGCGGTTCAGCCGCCGGTCATGTTCATGAAGCGCACCACCTGCACCTCGTCGTTGAGTTCGAAGTGATGGCTGTAGGGCTTGAGTTTCATCGCCTCGACTATGGCCCGCTGCAGGCGCCCGGTATCGCCGGGGTGAGCGCGCAGCACGGCCTTGAGGTCCACCGAGTTCTCGTTGCCCAGGCACAGCAGCAAGCGGCCTTCGACGGTCAGGCGCACGCGGTTGCAGGTGCCGCAGAAGTTGTGGCTGTGGGGCGAGATGAACCCCAGGCGAATGTGCGGCGCCTCGGCCAGGCGCCAGTAGCGCGACGGGCCCTGGGTCGACTCGGCGGACTCGATCAGGGTGTAGCGCTCGGCGATCCGCTCACGAACCCGGGCACTGGAAAAGAACGCATCGCTGCGGCTGTGTTCGCTGATGGTGCCCAGGGGCATTTCCTCGATAAAGGAGATGTCCAGGCCGCGGTCGATGGCAAAGGCCACCAGTTCGTTGATCTGCTGGTCGTTGCGCCCCTTCATCACCACACAGTTGAGCTTGGTGCGCTCAAAGCCGGCGGCAATCGCCGCGTCGATGCCGGCGACCACCTGGCCCAGCTCGCCGGTGCGGGTCAGTTGCCGAAACAGGGTCGGGTCCAGGCTGTCGAGGCTGATGTTCAGGCGCTTGACCCCGGCGTCGAACAGCGGCGCGGCCAGCTTGCCCAATTGCGAGCCGTTGGTGGTCATGCACAGCTCCCGCAGCCCGGGCAGCCGGGCAATGTCCCGGCACAGCTGGACCACCCCGGGGCGGATCAGCGGCTCGCCGCCAGTGAGGCGGATCTTGCGGGTGCCCAGGGCCACGAAACGTTCGGCCAGCTGGTACAGCTCTTCCAGGGTAAGAATGCGTTGGCGCGGCAGGAACTGCATGTCTTCGGCCATGCAATACACACAGCGGAAATCGCAGCGGTCGGTCACCGACATGCGCAGATAGTCGACCCGCCGAGCGAAGCCATCGAGCAATACCTGATCTGACATCCGAGCCTCTTTCGACGGTGGGAATCCATCGCGATTAGTTGAAGTTCTTCCACACAAGCACATGCAGAAGGTGTTATTGGCGGCAAGATTAAAAGCCATTAAAAACCCCGTCCAATCGCTATTAACAACTGGCTGATCAATACAATCTATCGCTCCTAAAATCGCTTCCCACAAAGACCGAAACAAACAATCAAGCATTTGATATATATAGGTTTTTAACGGTGATAGAGGCTTTCGATCAGCCGGTCATTAATTGCGATTAGACAGCGGCCACGGGTGACGAATAGGCTTTATTCGTGGCCCATATAACGAGCCCTGAAAGTTACTCCACACCAATAAGCAATACCGAACTCAAACAAGTTCACAACAACCGCATTTAGCCTGTGCAGTCAAACAATCACTGACATCAATTCAATGTCGGCCGGTTGCCTGCGTGCGCTGTATTGGAGAAATATCATGAGCGAAGTTGATCGATACAGACCCTACAAGGGCGCCGCTGCCGGTTGGGGGGCGCTGATCGCAGTGACCAAGAACTGGCTGGGCAGCGAGAACGCCTTCAAGAACATCCGCGCCATGCTCAAGACCAACCAGAACGGCGGCTTCGACTGCCCCGGCTGCGCCTGGGGCGAGTCACCGGAAAACGGCATGGTCAAGTTCTGCGAGAACGGCGCCAAGGCGGTCAACTGGGAAGCCACCGGGCGCCTGGTGAACCCGGCCTTTTTCAACAAATACACGGTCTCGGCCCTGGCCGCGCAGAGCGACTACTGGCTCGAGTACCAGGGCCGCCTGACCCACCCCATGCGCTATGACGCCACCCAGGACCGCTATGTGGAAACCACCTGGGACGAAGCCTTCGACCTGATTGCCAGCCACCTAAAGGGCCTGGACTCGCCCAACCAGGCGGAGTTCTACACCTCCGGCCGGGCCAGCAACGAGGCGGCCTACCTGTACCAACTGTTCGTGCGCGCCTATGGCACCAACAACTTCCCCGACTGCTCCAACATGTGCCACGAGGCCAGTGCCGTGGGTATGTTCGAAAGCGTCGGCGTGGGCAAGGGCACGGTGGTGTTCCATGACCTGGAACAGGCCGACGCGATCTTCGTCATCGGCCAGAACCCCGGCACCAACCACCCGCGGATGCTCGAGCCACTGCGCGAGGCGGTGAAACGCGGTGCCCAGGTGATCTGCTTCAACCCCCTCAAGGAACGTGGCCTGGAGCGTTTCCAGCACCCCCAGCACCCGCTGGAGATGCTCACCAACGGCTCCGAGCCCACCTCCTCGGCCTACTTCCGCCCGGCCCTGGGCGGCGACATGGCGGCCTTTCGCGGCATCGCCAAGTTCCTCCTGCGCTGGGAGCGCGAAGCCCTGGCCAACAATGGCGAAGCGGTGTTCGACCGGGCCTTCATCGCCGAACACACCTCGGGCCTGGACAGCTACCTGGCCGAAGTCGATGCCACGTCCTGGAACCACATCGTCGAGCAGTCCGGCCTGAGCCTGGCCGACATCGAGCTGGCCGCGCGCATGTACCGCAAGGCCAAGCGCGCGATCATGTGCTGGGCCATGGGCCTGACCCAGCACACCCACTCGGTGCCGACCATCCAGGAAGTGATCAACGTGCTGTTGCTGCGGGGCAATATCGGCCGTCCCGGCGCCGGCCTGTCGCCGGTGCGCGGCCATAGCAACGTGCAGGGCGATCGCACCATGGGCATCAACGAACTGGCGCCCACCGAGCTGCTGGATGCCCTTGAGGCGCGCTTCGGCTTCAAGCCGCCCCGAGAGCACGGGCACAACACGGTGATGGCGATCTCGGCCATGGAACAGGGCCGGGCCAAGGTGTTCATCGGCCTGGGGGGCAACTTCGCCCAGGCCACCCCGGACACCCCGCGCACCCACGCGGCCCTGCGCAACTGCGAGCTCACCGTGCACATCGCCACCAAGCTCAACCGCAGCCACCTGGTGACCGGGCGCGAGGCGCTGATCCTGCCGTGCCTGGGCCGCACCGATATCGATGTCCAGGCCAACGGCCCGCAAGGCATCACCGTGGAAGACACCTTCAGCATGGTGCATATCTCCCACGGCCAGCTCAAACCCAAGTCGCCGCACCTGCGTTCGGAACCGGCGATCATCGCCGGCATCGCCAACGCCACCCTGGGCCAGCACCCCATCGACTGGCTGTGGGCGATCGAAGACTACGGGCGCATCCGCGACCTGATCGCCGACACCATCCCCGGTTTTTCCGACTTCAACCTCAAGCTGCTCAACCCCGGCGGCTTCCACCTGGGCAACGACGCCAGCCAACGGCGCTGGAACACCGCCACCGGCAAGGCGCGGTTCATCCCCAGCGAGCTGCCGGAACACCTGGTCAGCGCCGGGGTGCGCAAGCTGAAGGTCAAGCCCGACCTGATCCTGCAGACCATGCGCTCCCACGACCAGTACAACACCACCCTGTATGGCCTGGACGACCGCTATCGCGGGGTCTACGGCATGCGCGAGGTGCTGTTCGCCAACGAGGACGACATCCGCCGGCTGGGCTACGAGCCGGGGCAGAAGGTCGACATCGTGTCGCTGTGGGATGACGGCCGGGAACGCCGGGTCAGCGGTTTCACCCTGATCGCCTACGACATTCCCACCGGCCAGTCGGCCGCCTACTACCCGGAGACCAACCCCCTGGTGCCCCTGGAAAGCTACGGCGACCGCACCTACACGCCGACCTCCAAGTTCATCGCCATCCGCCTGGAGCCGGCGGCGGCCAGCAACCTGATCCAGTCCGTCGGCGTTTGACCCGGCCGGAGCGGCCAAGGCGCCGCTCCAGCCTGCCCCGCGCAGCCTTTTGCCGTACGCCGCGAACCCGGGTTCACGGCGGCCGGAAGGCGCCTGCGCGGGCCCCCAGCCATTACGAGGGTTTCGTCATGTTTCATCTACAGGCACTCGACCTGGCGCGCATCCAGTTCGCGTTCACGGTCTCGTTCCACATCATCTTTCCCGCCATCACCATCGGCCTGGCCAGTTTCCTGGCGGTGCTCGAAGGCTTGTGGCTCAAGACCCACAACAGCACCTACAAGGACCTGTACCACTTCTGGTCGAAGATTTTCGCCGTCAACTTCGGCATGGGCGTGGTTTCCGGGCTGGTCATGGCCTACGAGTTCGGCACCAACTGGAGCCGCTTCTCGGACTTCGCCGGGAGTATCACCGGCCCTCTGCTGACCTATGAAGTGCTGACCGCGTTCTTCCTCGAAGCGGGCTTTCTCGGGGTCATGCTGTTCGGCTGGAACCGGGTGGGTCGCGGGCTGCACTTTTTCGCCACGGTGATGGTGGCCATCGGCACCCTGATCTCGACCTTCTGGATCCTCGCCTCCAACAGCTGGATGCAGACGCCCCAGGGCTTCTCCATCGTCGATGGGCGGATCATGCCCATGGACTGGCTGGCGATCGTCTTCAACCCGTCCTTCCCCTTCCGCCTGATGCACATGGCGATTGCCGCATTCGTCGCCACGGCGTTCTTCGTCGGATCGAGCGCCGCCTGGCACCTGCTGCGGGGCAACGACACGCCGCCGGTGCGCAAGATGCTGTCGATGGCGCTGTGGATGGCGCTGATCGTGGCACCGATCCAGGCGGTGGTCGGTGACGCCCATGGCCTGAACACCCTGGAGCACCAGCCGGCGAAGATCGCCGCCATCGAAGGCCACTGGGAAAACCACGGCAGCGAACCCTCGCCCCTGGTGCTGTTCGGCATTCCCAACATGGACGGCGAGAAAACCGACTACGCCGTGGAAGTGCCCTACCTGGGCAGCCTGATCCTGACCCACAGCCTGGATAAGCAGATCCCGGCGCTCAAGAGCTTCCCCAAGGAAGACCGGCCCAACTCGGCCATTGTGTTCTTCAGCTTCCGCATCATGGCCGGCCTGGGCATGTTGATGATCCTCACCGGGTTGCTGGGCCTGCTGCTGCGACGCAACGGCGGGCTGTACCGCAACCGCCTGTTCCTGCGCCTGGTGCTGTGGATGGGCCCCAGTGGCCTGATCGCCCTGCTGGCGGGCTGGATCACCACCGAAGTCGGGCGCCAGCCCTGGGTGGTGTACGGCCTGCTGCGCACCAGCGACGCCGCCTCCAACCACAGCGTGGCGCAACTGAGCATCTCCCTGGCGCTGTTCGTGGTGATCTACTTCTCGGTGTTCGCGGTGGGCATCGGCTACATGATGAAGCTGGTGCGCAAGGGCCCGCAGCCCCACCACGAGCATCCGCCCAGCACTGCGCCCGGCCAGGAGCCGACTCCGCGCCGGCCACTGTCCGCCATCGCAGAGACCTTTGCGTCCAGCGACCAACACCACTGAAACAAGGGATATCGACATGACGATTCAAGGCATAGACCTGTCGTTGATCTGGGGCGTGATCATTGCCTTCGGGGTGATGATGTACGTGATCATGGACGGCTTCGACCTGGGGCTGGGGATTCTCTTCCCGCTGATCCCCGATGCCCGGGAACGGGACGTGATGATGAACACCGTGGCCCCGGTGTGGGACGGTAACGAGACCTGGCTGATCCTCGGTGGCGCGGCGCTGTACGGCGCCTTTCCCCTGGCCTATTCGGTGATCCTGGAGGCCCTGTACCTGCCGCTGATCTTCATGCTCGCAGGGCTGATCTTCCGCGGCGTGGCCTTCGAGTTCCGCTTCAAGGCCAGCCCCGAGAAACGGCACATCTGGGATTGGGCGTTCATCGGCGGCTCGCTGCTGGCGACCCTGTGCCAGGGCATCGTGATCGGCACCTATATCAGCGGCATCCCGGTGGTCGATCGGCAGTTCGCCGGCGGCACCCTGGACTGGCTGGCGCCCTTCCCGCTGTTCTGCGGCCTGGGGCTGATCGTGGCCTATGCGCTGCTGGGCAGCACCTGGCTGCTGGTCAAGACCGAAGGCATGCTGGAAGCGCGCATGCGCCACTACACCCGGCCCCTGGCGTTCGCGCTGACCGCGGTGGTGGCGGTGCTCTGCGTGTGGACCGCGCTGCTGCACCCGGAGATCGCCAACCGCTGGTTCAGCCATGCCCATATCGTGATCTTCGGTGCGCTGCTGGTGCTGGGGCTGGCGGCACTGTTCGGGCTCCTGGGCACTTTGCGCCAGCACCATTCCCACTGGCCGTTCGTGTTCACCCTGGTGCTGGTGTTCCTCGGCTACATCGGCCTGGCGTTCAGCATCTGGCCGAACATAGTGCCGCCGTCCATCAGCCTGTGGGAGGCGGCTTCACCGCTGTCCAGCCAGCTGTTCATCCTGATCGGCACCCTGTTCATCCTGCCGGTCATCCTGATGTACACCTGCTGGAGCTACTACGTGTTCCGCGGCAAAGTGAGGATTGGCGATGGCTACCATTGATCGAGCTACACCCCTGCCCTGGCACAAGGCTGTGGCGCAACTGAGCCTGCTGTTCATCGGCGCACTGCTGATGCTCGCCTGCAGCGGCGCACTGATGCTGGAGCTGGCGCATGGATAGGCTATCGACGCGGCCGGCATCCACCTGGCAGCGGTTGCTGTGGATGGGGGGTATCTGGCTGGCCAGTGTGGTGGGCCTGGGGCTGGTGGCCGGCGTGTTGCGGCTGCTGATGCAAGCCGCCGGCATGCACAGCCACTGAGCAGGGGCGATAACGCCTGCAACCCCGGCCCGCAATAGCGGGCCGGTTTTTTGCGCCTACAGGCCGGTGGGCGCGCGCTCGGCCAGGTCTTCCAGCAGGTCGGCGGAGGGCACGAAGAACAGCCCGCCGGTGACCGCGGTGCTGAAGTCCAGCAGGCGATCGTAGTTGCCTGCAGGGCGGCCGACGAACATGTTCTCCAGCATCTGCTCCACCGGCCGTGGCGAGCGGGCGTAGCCGATGAAATAGGTGCCGAACTCCCCGGCGCCCGGGCGGCCGAACGGCATGTTGTCGCGCAGGATCTTCACCTCCTCGCCGTTCTCTTCCAGGGTGGTCAGGGAGCTGTGTGAGCAGCTGGGTTTGACTGCATCGTCGAGTTCGATATCCGACAGTTTGGTGCGGCCGATGATGCGCTCCTGGGCCTCCACCGTCAGTTCGTTCCAGGCGGTCATGTTGTGCAGGTACTTCTGCACCAGCACGTAGCTGCCATTGCAGAACTGCGGGTCCTCGTCCCCCACCAGGGTGAAATCCACCGCCTCGCGGCCTTCCGGGTTCTCGGTGCCGTCGACGAAGCCGACCATGCTGCGCATGTCGAAATAGCGGAAGCCCTGGACCTCGTCCACCACCTTGATCGAATCCCCCAGGGGCTTGAGCAACTGCGTGGCCAACTCGAAACACAGGTCCATCTGTTCGGCACGGATGTGCAGCAGCAGGTCGCCGGGAGTCGATGGCGCGCGGCGCCCCTCCACGCCCACCTCGATGAACGGGTGCAGCGACGCCGGGCGCGGGCCGCCGAACAGGCGGTCCCAGGCGCTGGAGCCAAAACCGCAGACACAGGACAGATTGCCCCCCGGGACGCGCTTGCCCACCGAACGGGTCAAGGCGGCGATATCGGCGCACCAGTCGCGCACGGTTTGCGCGGCAGCGGCGCCGGGCGCCAGGGTGGCGACGATGAAGATCGCGCTACGGGTGATGGGATTGCAGATGGCTTGGGGCTCGGGCTTGCGCTCGGCCAGGGAGGACGGCTGGGTCATTATGGGTTCCACAGGCTGCGGTCGGAAAAATCACCGACAGGAAAATAGCAGATTGTGAACTTGGCCAGGGAGATTGCTCCCCCTGGAAGGTGCCGCCCTCCCATTCACCGAATCCCCGGGCCATCAAGCATCTCTGGCCTCCCACAGCGCACGACCCTGTAGCCGCTGCCGAGCCTGCGAGGCTGCGCAAAGGACCGCAGGGCCTTGCTTGGCGATCTCCCGCCGGGCATCAGCGTTTTCCGGATCGCCGCGGCCGCTACGCGACCGTGCGCAGCCTGCGGCAGCGGCTGCACGAGTCGCGAGTCGCGAGGCGCGAGGCGCGAGGCGCTGTGGCTCCGTTCAAGCGGGGCTTGAGCGCAACACTCGCACCGGCACCGATTTGTAGGACGGCGTGCCGCTGTCCACGTCCAGGTAGTCCAGGGGCACCAGGCGGTTGGCTTCGGGGTAGTAGGCGCCCACCGTGCCATTGGCGATCTTGTATTCGATGGCGGTGATCTTCTCGTAGCGCAGCCGGCGCCCGCCAATCACCGTTTCGATGTCCACCAGGTCGCCATGGGCCAGGCCCCGGGCGGCCAGGTCCGCCGGGCTGATGAACAGTACGTCGCGGCGGCCGAACACCCCGCGATAGCGGTCGTCCAGGGCGTAGATGGTGGTGTTGTACTGGTCGTGGCTGCGCAGGGTGATCAGCCGCAGCACATCGGCGCCGTCCACTTCCTTGTCCTCATGCAGCCCGGGAAAGACGAAGAATTCGGCCTTGCCCGAGGGCGTCAGCCACTGCCGCTCGGCTGCCGCCAGGGGCATGCGGAAACCACCCGGCACGCGAATGCGGGCGTTGTAGTCGTCAAAGCCGGGCACGGTCTGTTCGATCAGGTCGCGGATCTTGTCGTAGTCGGCCACCAGCTCCAGCCAGGGCACGCGGCTGCCCGGCAGGGTGGCCCGGGCCATGCCGGCGACGATCGCCGGCTCCGACAGCAAAAACTCGGAGGCCGGCGCCAGCTTGCCGGCCGAGGCATGCACCATGGACATCGAGTCTTCGACGGTGATCGCCTGACGCAGGCCGTCCTGCATATCCAGCTCGGTACGGCCCAGGCAGGGAAAGAGGAAGGTTTCCCGGGCCACCAGCAGGTGGCTGCGGTTGAGCTTGGTGGCGATGTGCACGCTCAGGTCCAGCTTGCCCATGGCCGGGAAGCACTGGCCCGGGTCCGGCAGGGCCACGGCAAAGTTGCCCCCCAGGCACAGCAGGGCCTTGGCGCTACCGGCGATCATCGCCTGCATGGCTTGCACCGCATCGTGGCCGTGATGCGCCGGCGGGGTGAAGCCGAAGGTCTGCTGCAGCTTGTCGAGAAAAGCCGGGGAAGGCTTCTCGGTAATGCCCACGGTGCGGTTGCCCTGCACGTTGGAGTGGCCGCGCAACGGGCAGATCCCCGCCCCCGGCTTGCCCAGGTTGCCCCGCAGCATCAGCAGGTCGCAGATCAGCCGGACATTGGCCGTGCCTTCGTTGTGCTGGGTGATGCCCATGCCGTAGGTGACGATGGTGGCGTTGGACTTGGCATAGGCCGCGGCGACCATTTCCAGGTCCGCCTGGTGCAGTCCGCTGGCCTGCTCGATGTCTGCCCAGGCGGTGGCATGCAGGTCCGCCGCCAGGGCCTCGAAGCCCTGGGTGTGCTCGGCGATGAATGCCTGGTCCAGGACTTGCCCCAGGCTGTCCTCCAGGGCCAGCAGCGCCTTCATGATGCCCTTGATAGCCGCCGCGTCGCCGCCGGCCTTGACCTGGAAGTACGACGAGGCGATGCGGGTGGAGCCGTAGGTGGCCATCTCCACCATGTTCTGCGGGTCGGCGAACCGCTCCAGGGCGCGCTCGCGCAAAGGGTTGAAGACCATGATCGGCACCTTGCGCCGCGAAGCTTCATGCAGGGTGCCCATCATCCGCGGGTGGTTGGTGCCGGGGTTGTGGCCAATGGAGATGATCAGCTCGCAGAGGTCGAAGTCCTCCAGCGACACCGTGCCCTTGCCGATGCCAATGGACCGCGGCAGGCCGACGCTGGTGGGCTCGTGGCACATGTTCGAGCAGTCGGGAAAGTTGTTGCAGCCGTATTCCCGGGCGAACAGCTGGTACAGGTAGGCCGCTTCGTTGGACGCGCGCCCGGAGGTGTAGAACTCCACCTGCTCGGGCTGCAGGCTGCGCAGGATCTCGCCGATGCGGGCAAAGGCGTCCTGCCATGCCACAGGCTTGAAGGTGTCGCTGGCACGGTCGTAGACCAGGGGCTCGGTCAGGCGCCCGAGGTCTTCGAGTTCGTAGTCCGAACGCTGCAGCAATGAGGTCACCGGATGCTGGGCGAAGAACGCCGGGGTTACCCGCTTGTTGGTGGCCTCCCAGGTCACCGCCTTGGCGCCGTTTTCACAGAACTGGAAGGTCGACTTGTGCTCCTTGTCCGGCCAGGCGCAGCCCGGGCAGTCGAAGCCGTCGGGCTGGTTGGTGCGCATCAGGGTCAGCGGCGCCTTGAGGGTGTCCATCTGCTCGCGCACCGCGGTCGCAGTGGCCTTGAGCGCGCCCCAGCCACCGGCGGGACCATCGTAGTTGCGGATTCCGGGAACCTTGCGTCGAGTACTCATGAGCGCTCCAGGGCCGGCCCGGCGCTGCACGACGCGAACCGGTGGTTGCGGATGACCGAGGCGCGCCAGGGCAGGATGCCCAGGGGCCTGGATCAGGGGGCAAGTGCGCTGGAAAAGCCTCAGCGCAGGGTAAAATCTAGCCCTGCGGGTTGGCCTGTCAAGGCCAGGCGCCGACCGGTACAGGGCCCATGCCAGGGCCCCGGCCAGGCCCGGGGGAGCCTATTGCAGGCCCCCGCCAGAACCTGTAGCGCCTACTGCAAAACGCTGCGCCGGCGCTTGAGGGTCCAGCCCTGCTGCATGCCGGCCGCGGCCAGCAGGATCGCCCCCACGCCCACCCATTGCAGCAGCCCCAGGCGGTGCCCGAAGGCCACCCAGTCGACCAGGATCGCCGCAATCGGGTAGATGAACGACAAGGCGCCGGTCAGGGCCGTCGGCAGTTTCTGGATCGCCCCGTACAGCAGCACGTACATCACCCCGGTATGGAGAATGCCCAGGGTCAGCAGGCTGGCCCAGGCGCTGGCCTGCTGGGGTGGCGCGCCGAGGTTGGCCCAGGGCGCCAGCAACAGCACCCCGGTGCAGACCTGGATCAGGGCGATCAGGTGCGGCGGCGTGCCGCTCAGGCGCTTGATCAGCAGCGCGGCGAAGGCGTACAGCGCCGCCGCGCCCAGGGCCAGGGCAATGCCCAACAGGTAGTCGCCACCCTCCTCGCCCTGGCTGCCGTGGGCACTGACGATGGCCAGCATTCCGGCGAACGACAGGCCGAGCCAGAACAGCTTCTGCGGGGTGATCTTTTCTCCCAGGAACAACGCCCCGAGGGCCACCAGAATGAACGGCTGAACGTTGTACACCGCGGTGCCGATGGCGATCGAAGCCCGGGAGTAGGAACCGAACAGCAGCACCCAGTTGCCGACAATGGCCACGCCACTGAGCACCGCGAGGATCAAGGCGCGCTTGCTCAGAATGTTCTTACGCAAAAAGCCGAAAGCTCCACAAATCAGCAGCAAGGTCCCGGCGCCGAACAGGCACCGCCAGAACACCACATCCAGCACCGGTTGCCCGGACACCAGGACGAACCAGCCAATGGTTCCGGAAATCAGCATGGCAGCGGTCATTTCCAATGATCCGCGTCGGGTTTGTGCATCCATCATCAGGCTCCTTTGCAAGTGGGCAAATTATGCCCAGCCAGCAGAGCCCATCGCCAGATCAAAACCTGGGCTAGAATCGATTCAGACCTTTTTTATCAAGGCCAAAGAGCCCATTCACCTAACGAGATCGACATGCTGGATGCCATCGACCAAACCCTGATCAGCGCCCTGATGCAGGACTCGCGACGCTCCCTCAAAGCCCTGGCGCAGATCAGCGGGCTGTCCGCTCCCAGCGTCTCGGAGCGCTTGCGCCGGCTGGAAGAACGCGGCGTGATCAGCGCCTATACCCTGGAGATCGACCCCAGGTTTCTCGGTTACCAGTTGCAGGCCATCGTCCGCATCCGCCCCTTGCCGGGCAAGTTGCAGGAGGTCGAACGGCAGATCCTCGCGATTGCCGAGTTCACCGAATGCGACAAGGTCACCGGCGACGACTGCTTCATTGCCCGTCTCCAGGTGCGCTCCATGGAACAACTGGACAGCCTGCTGGACCACCTCAATCACTACGCCGAAACCAACACCGCGATTGTCAAGAAATCGCCGATCAAACGGCGCCTGCCGCCTCTGGAATAGGCAGCGGTCCGGACCGCTTTCCAGGTCCGAAAAAACGCCTCGCAGGCCCTCCAAAGGCGCGAAATGAAGAAGCTCTGACAGGGAAAAAACCAGAGTTTGGTTGTAGGCTCATGCCTGCTGAAACCCAGAACCCATGGAATCGATGCCCCCCATTCAAATAACCTATGACCCTCTCCGGGCCTTGATTGGAATACACACCCTTCTGCGCCCCGGCGCCTTGGCAGCGCCGGACGGAACGCGAACAGCGAACCCTGCGGCCAGCACTGTTCAGCGCACTGGCTATCTCCCATCTGCTGACCACCGCACAGCTACAGGTATGAGCGCGTCGAAAAGCTGGACAGCCAAAGAAAACCTGGGCAACAAAAAGCCCGCCGAAGCGGGCTTTTTTCAATGGCTCAGCACCTGTGATCAGTCATCGCGACCCATGATGCCGAACAGTTGCAGCAGGCTGACGAACAGGTTGTAGATCGATACATACAGGCTGATGGTGGCCATGATGTAGTTACGTTCGCCGCCGTGGATGATGGCGCTGGTCTGGAACAGGATGCACACCGAGGAGAACAGCACGAAGCCGGCGCTGATCGCCAGTTGCAGGCCGCTGATCTGGAAGAACAGGCTGGCCAGCACGGCGCCCATCAGGACGAAGAAACCGGCGGTGATGAAGCCGCCGAGGAAGCTCATGTCCTTGCGGGTGATCAGCACATAGGCCGACAGACCGCCGAATACCAGTGCCGTCATGGCAAAGGCCGAGCTGACCACTTCGGCGCCGCCCTGCATGCCCAGGTAGCGGTTGAGAATCGGGCCCAGCAGAAAGCCCATGAAACCGGTCAAGGCGAAAGCCGACACCAGGCCCCAGGCCGAGTCACGGAGTTTGTTGGTGAGGAAGAACAGACCGTAGAAGCCGATCAGCACCACGAAGATGTTCGGATAACCGACACGCATCTGCTGTGCCACATAGGCCATCACCCCACTGAACGCGAGGGTCAGGGCCAGCAGGCCGTAAGTGTTGCGCAGGACGCGGCTAACCTCTAGCTGCTCGGCCTGCACGCCGTTGTTAACTGCGTAATCCTGTTCGCGCATGGCGACACTCCTGTTGGGGGAAACATTTAGTGGCATGGATGATAACAGAGGCTCTGTAACTCGCGACGCAGAGAGTTTGACAGTGTGTTTCATTCGGGTATTATGGCGCCCGCAATGCGATCTGGAGGTGTGGCCGAGTGGTTTAAGGCAGCGGTCTTGAAAACCGCCGACTGTAACAGGTCCTAGAGTTCGAATCTCTACGCCTCCGCCAAATCTCAACGAGAAAGCCCTGATTTATCAGGGCTTTTTTGTGTCTGGGGGATTTTCCAGGCGGCGCTTCTTGAGCATCGTTACAAAACTATTTAGTAATCGTTGCAAAACTCTCCCTTCCCCGGCGTCCTGCCAAACAAAAAACACCCCCAATTGCTACTCAACGCGACACCACCACGATTGCGCATATAGGGCTCCATCGACCTCCTCAATGCCATTGATGTTCATCCCGAGCTGAGCCATGCCGTTGATCCTGGCATTAAGCAGTGGCGGAAATGGTTGCATCAACGATGGTACCTTGACGCAGCGACAGGCCTTTTTCCTGCAACGCGAGGATCGCAGGTGAGAGCGGATGCTTCTCCAGCAAGTGCCGGAAGTTCATGATCGTGGTGTCTTCCGGGATCGGCGCGCTGAGCGTCAGGCGTGCGAACTGGCGCATGGGCGGCTCGGATCAGGTAGTCAGGCGTATTTCAGCACATCTGCGGACTTGTTCGGAGAATCCATAAAGCCGGGGACGACCGCGAGCCCCTGCCTACTGGGCCTCGCGATCGCAAATCAACTAGCCAATAATGATATTCGGTCCATCACCAATATCAGAGGTCGGATTTGTGGGTTTATAAGTGAGCGAGACAATGCTCAGGGTATTTTGGAGCGTCTGCGTGCCGTTCCCGTTCGTCACTGTGGTGTGGCAATTGATTTGAGAGCAAGTAAGAGGGTTGGGATCACACTTCTTGTCTTCACCGACCTCAACCCGACCACACCTGAAAGTCATGGTCCGGTACGGCGTGAAAGTTTGTGGGTCCCACCACTGCACGTTCAGGATCTCGTCTTTCGTGCCACCACCATTCCTCACATTATTGAGTGTGATGGTGAACTCCGCCGACTCGACGGGAAAGCCCGTGTTGTTCATCAAATATGGAACGCAGTCGTAGCTCACGTCTTTGCTCTGATTGACTTTCACTGTAACGGGCATTGACATGTGGATCTTGATTTTATCCTTGTCGTAGAGGGTGACATCTTTGCGAGCAGGTGATGCCTCTAGTTGCGAGCCTGTTTTTTTGGCTGATTCAGACATTCTAATTTCCTTATTTTCTTATTTCCTTATTTACTGAGACTCTTGATAAGAGCCTCTCCCTGTTACTCGAATCCAATCTTTGGATACGCCCTGTCGATTAAAGCTTGGTAAAACCCCCATGTCAAAATTTGCAAATAGTATTCTAAACAAGAGTTTTCAAACTTCTATCCGCTATAAATAATTGCTCCCCCCCCTATCGCCAACAGCAATAAAAACCAATTCAAATAGCACTCGCCTTTTTGCTAGACACATGAACCAGAAACAGAAATCAATAAAGCCCCCCCTTTAGGTCGGCAGATACCTGAAGGTATTCGTGGAAAGCTACGCTGAGAGCAACCGAGGACACAGCCATGTGTGGAAGACTCTCTCAGTACCGCGGCATCCATGACTTCGTCGCAGCCCTGAGCATGCCCGGGGCCCTGATCAATAACGTCGGTGATCAGCCCCTGGGGCGCTACAACGCGGCGCCGACGATGCAGCTCGCCCTCTTACACGTCGCTGAAGACAAACTACACGCTGACGCCGTGCGCTGGGGGTGGCGGCCGCACAGGGCCACCGACCGCGCCGCGCCGATCAATGCGCGCGTCGAGAAAGTGGCTCACGGCCCATTCTTCCGCCAGATCTGGCTACACCGCACTATCTGCCCGATCGACAACTGGTTCGAGTGGGTGGACGAAGGCGGCCCGAAGAAGCAGCCCTACCTGATCCGGCACCGCGACGGCTCCCCCATCCTCTGCGCCTCGATCGGACAGCTTCCGACCCCGGACCATGCCGAGCACGACGGCTTTGTGATCATCACCGCCGACAGCGCCGGCGGCATGGTCGATATTCACGACCGCCGGCCGGTGGTCCTGGCCCCGGACCTAGGCCGGGAATGGCTCGACCCTGCAACGCCGAAGGAACGTGCGGAACAGATAGCCCTGCACCAGGGCGAGCCCGCCGAGGCCTTCGAGTGGTTCAAAGTGAGTCCCGCCGTCGGAAACGTCAGGAATCACGGGGCGGAACTGATCGAGCCCTTGGCGATACCGTCATAGGACTGCTCGCACGTCACTCCCCTGCTCCGGCTTTGATCAGCAACTGCTGCCAGGTCTCCCACTCGCTGGTCACCGCGCTTGAACAGGTCGGCAAGCACCAGCGCCGTGCGGGTTGCTGCCGCGCTTGCGGCGGCAGTGCAGGAATTGCTGCTGGCCGTACGCTTGAGACGCTCGGCGAGATCGTCGACGATCCGCTGCAGGCTCTCAGCAGCAGCGCGAGCGTTAACAGCGTCGCCTAGGCTACTTCCAAGAGAGAGACGCGAAAGCCATGAAGTACCTGCCAGCACTTCTTGAAAAGTTCTAAGATCGATATCGGTGTGGCGATATCAGTTTGCGGAGCCCGGCCCGGCGCCGGGCTTCTTGTATCTGAGTCCTATGCTCTGCTGTTTTAGCATCAGGCGGCCATTATTTACATCTTGCTCTCAGCGTCTAGCCTGAAGGTCCCAACATCCACGAGGGGATCAGTCGAGATGGAGACGATGACAAAGGGCGAGCTCGAAACGGCGCTTCGCAGCCGCTTGCCGCAGTGCGTCGTTGAATGTGTAATCAATCCAGACGCTAGCCTGGCTGTGGAAGTGACAGGCCCAGATGGCCACCAATTTTCAATCGCTAACATCAACCGCTCCCAGTATTGCGGCGATGACGGTATTGCAAAATTAACTCGTGAAATTCTGGAGGAAATGGTTATGTCTCGACAGGCATCTCACTTGCAATAACCAGCGAGTACCTAGCAAATTCTGACCAGACGGGAAGCTCTGACGGAGGACATGGGTTACCGCAGTTTCAGTCGTAGGTGCTTCTCTCTTCGTTGCCCCCCCCTCAGAGCGGCTTACCGAGAGCAGAGCCTGTCTTCTGCATGGTTCTTTTTAACCGTCCGTGCAGAGTGCATGGCATCGTTTCAACACCCCTAATCCTAACTAACTGAATTTTTTGAGTATTCCTACGGACGAAGTTTGGCACAGAAGATGCCGTAATGATGGGGACGACCTGAGCTGCAGCCGGAGAGCTGCCCCCCCCCTTGTGATAGCCGAGGAATACAAAATGAACGCCATTGACCTTCTCAAAGCCGACCACGAAAAAGTAAAAGGCATCCTGAGTCAGCTGAGCGATTCCACTGACCGGGCTCTGAAAAAACGTGTTGAATTACTCGACAAGCTTGAAATGGAGATTACTATCCATACGCAACTTGAAGAGCAGATCCTCTACCCGGCATTCAAAGAGGCTGGCGGTAAGGAACAAGCAGAAATGTACTATGAGGCGAAGGAGGAGCATCGAACGGTTGACTCCTTGGTCCTTCCTGATCTGAAAGCCACCGACCCATCGACACCAGAATTCGCTGGGCGGGTGAAGGTGGTCAGAGAGTTATTGGAACACCACATTGAGGAAGAAGAGACTGAAATGTTTCCTCAGGCCAAAAAACTACTCGGGAAAGCGAAACTCGACGAGCTAGGCGAGCAGATGGAAGTGATGAAGGCCTCGCTTAAGAAAAGCCTCAGCGGATCGAGTATTGCAGCCTGATCGATGAGATTAGAAATTCACTGTAGCCCGGCCCAGCGCCGGGCTTCTTGTATCTGCCATGCCCTAGCGACATACCTCTTGCACGTACCGCTGCAACGCCCTCAAGGCTGCTTGATCGGCAATGATCCCGGCGCGGATATCGAAAACAGTCTGTCCAGCAGTTGGAGCGAGTTCGACGCATTGCCGCTGTCTACGAAAAGTCGATTTGTATGCTGATAATACGCCAACCAACACTTTCCACGTAGTAGCATCTCAGATTTAAGGGGTACTTACCAATTGAGGCTTTGTCTCTTTAAAAATGGCGTCACAGGATGTCTTTAAAGATGCAGGAATGTTTGTCGCCCCATACGCCTTATAAGCATCCAAGCACAAATAATAACCATCATTTACTCCTGTGACCTTGTCCGAGATATATTTCACTGCATCTGCAACAGTAGTCAGACTGCCAGGATCTAGCTGAGTTGACGGTGCTATCACAGTGGTCGCGCTACCAGCAGTGCTTACCAGTGCAGCGCGAGCCGCCTCTAAGCTTTTCTTTAAAGAGTCAATGGACGCCTTCGTACGAATGCCCTCAGGGCTTTTTTTGCCTGCCTCGTCCATTTTGTTGTAGTCAGCTTCTGAGGCATTAATCTGTGCCGTGAGATCCATTACTTCTTTAGCCTGGTTAGCAGTGCTCGATCCGCTCAGGGCAACGCTTGGCCCTCTTACTACACCAGTAAGCTGCTCAATCGCCATGATCGCAACAGTATTTCGCTGATTCCGGGTCAGGAGCATTTGATATGCAGAATCATCTATTGCACCGTTGGCATACGCTTGGCAGATACTAAAAAGTTGGTCACGCAACAACTGTATCGACTGAGTTCGTAAACCTATGTTCGCAGCTGACTCTTGAAAGGCTAGAGACAGCGCAGCAACATTCGCTTTCTCCGCCGTAGCGGAACCCGCTAGAGTCTTCAGCGCGTCAGGGCTAGGTTCCGGGCAAACCACACGCCGGTTTGTAGTGTTTTGACCAGTCGTGACTATCGGCCGATCAACGACAGTGACTACTCGATCCTCCGCCTGTAAGGTTCTAGTCGCCAAATAAGGCGCACATCCTACTGTCACAAAAACTGAACTTAACAACGTAACAATCTGGAGTGCATTCATGGCGATTCCCTTCGGCGTGATTACCGTCTGAGTTTCCGGCAACCGAGAGCATAGCCAACAACGACGGCATCACAACATCACGATAATGCGGGTGATCGGGGGGCTTTTCCACCGACTGTCTATTGCGCTCCCCTCGCCACTGATAGAGACATGATTATCTGACTCCCGAGTTGTGTCAGTTCCGACTTCCCTCGCTCTTATCACACGCCGAACAGTGTTCACAGTGCAACGTCCGACACAGCCAGGCCTTCACCCGCTGCCAGTACGTGACCATGAAGACGTGCCGAAGGCCGGCCAGGGCCAGGGAGGCGTACAGAGTCGCCTCTGCAACCGACTGGGACATGATCAGCCGCTCGTTGCGCACCAGGAGCGCGTAACCGCTCAGCGCGATAGTCGCGTAGCTCAACTTTCCAAGCACCCCGTCGCGGACCTTCCCGCTCAAGCAGCACCAGGTCGCCCATAGCGCGATCAGGCCAGCAGACCACGTCGCAACGTGTTCCAGGATCATGTGCCACCTCCCCCGAACTTCGAACGAATGAACGCCCAAAGGTCAGCAGCTTTGATTGCCCGGGTAATGGCGGCGATCAACGAGCCACCGAAGGTGCCGAGCAGAAAACCGATACCGGCAACGCTGCGGGGAAGCGCTAACCAGTCCAGTCAGGTAATGGGCGCAGACAGCACCCGAGAAAATGAAGACGGCCCAGGCCTTTCGGTCCACCAGATCGTCACGGTGCCACCAGCTCGCGGCGAACGCGCCAATCAATCCTGCGGTAAACCACGTATCAAGCCTGTCGAGCAGGCGGTACAGAAACTCCATGCGCTCGACTCCGTGGGGCATGCTTGAATTGGGTCAGCGCCAACCGCCCCCCCCACAAAGATGGTGGGAGGGGACACGCCGAAAACGAAATATCCCGCTTACTTGCGAGACCGTGTATCTGAAAAGGGAAAATTGCACCCCTCGGTAGAAGCGCGACAGATCGAGAAGTAATGCCCTTAAGGGGCTTTACCCGACATAGTCTGAAGTCGATTCAAAAGGCCACTAGCGCCAGGCGTGGGTGAAATTTGCTATCCCTGCAAGAATGACCCATACCCTCTACTTACGCAGCGCAGTGAAAGCATCAAATATGAATTGGTACGACAACCAAATGTGAGGACTACATGAAATGCAAGGCGATCACAAAGTCACAGTGGAGTCACGCGACCGAACGAAGTAACAAGCTATTTAGGGAGGCAGATAAACTTGATTCCATCGCGTTTGATCTACTTGGAGACCTCGCCTCCTCCCCAAAGGCCGCCCAACGGTTTTACGATTCAAAAGAGGCCGCAAACGCGAAATTCGTGGAGGCGCGCGAAGCATGGGCGGAGGCCAAAATCGAGCTGACCGAACCAACCGTAATGCCAAGTAAGAAGAGATCATCTCAATAGAGCCGTATCCCTTGCATCATAACGGCCTCAGCCCTTGTCGAGGCCCGAAATCGAAACGCGCGGTTTTCCACACCTTCTGCCATAGCCCTTCCCAGCATCGACGCCCAGGCATACCGGAGAGGGGCCCTGCGAAGGGCGAAACCCTGACAAGAAAAAGCGCAGCCCAGAAGCAGGGGCCAAATTGGCCTCAAACAAAAAGCCCCGCGTATTCACGGGGCTCTCTGATACCGTCGCCTTAGAAGATGTTATTGAACGTCCAATCCTTCACCTTCCACTCACTCGGCCCCTTGTCCGTGCCGGTGTCGTAGATCAGCTTGCCAGGGCGGGGCTCAGCAGTCGGTGTAAAGCCGAAACGCGCCCACATAGGCACGCCATCTACAGTCACGATGTTGCCGTCATCCTGCAGCTGCAGGTAGGTACGATCTGCCCGCCCTTTCTGCTGTTTGACGGGGATCCAGCTGTTCAGTGCGATCCAGGTGCGGCTGTTCACGCGGTCAACCAGAATTGCCCCACCTTGAATGTAGAAGCAAGTGACCAGATCCTTGTTAGGGCGGCTATCCACATAGGTGTAAGGCACGCTGCTATCTGCCACCCAGATTGGGACGCCGTTATCGTAGAGCCGCAGGTTCCCATCGGCTTCCAGGATCAGCTTGTACTGCTTGCTCGGGGACTCCAGGTACCGCCCTACGAGCATGAAGTTGCGCGGAGGCAGCATTGAGCTGCCATTTTGGGTGAAGGGTACGATTCGAAAGCTGTCACTAGCCATTTTATTCACCTTTGAGTTGAACATTTGGTGCGGAGGATTCCGCTTTCATGTCGCTCAAAGGCGATCGCTCGAGGCTCGTGGCCTTCACAGGATCTAGTAGGTCAAAATCAGCAGAAAGCTCATTCTGGCTTCCTATTCACGTGAGGAGCGGAGTAACTATTTCAGAATAACACTGTACATACAGCCAGTATTAATTCTTAACCTTTACTACCGCGCATCCACATAGCTGCACCCGAACCAAATCGGGCCGGATGGCTGACGCTACAGAAACAAAATACCCGCACAAGGCGGGCATTTTTTGGATTGCTGCTTCAGATTTGATGACTGTAGAACAGCGAGTAAGACTCGATGCCGTCGTTGGGCTGCTTGATGCCAGCGTTGGAGTAGTGAATGGCACGAATGCCGACCTTCTGAGTCTCGCCGATCTTCAGGCCAGCACCGATGCGGTCTTCGAAGTTAAACGCCGAACCGAACTCTTGGTCACCTGCGGAAGTTCCGGAGAACACCGCCACCCCAATACCTGCCTCAACAAATGGTTTCACGTTACCGCTACCAAACTCATAGACGAACACCGGCGCGAAAGACAGCGAGTGCGCGCCACCGGAAGCGTCTCCAGCCTCCCAGTAGGTATAGCCCCCGTCCCAGTAGCCCGTGAGGCGCCCCGTGCTGGACTCAAACCAGCTCTTGTTCCAAGCGAACCCCATACCTACCCGGGCAGTAAGGCCACCTTGGCTAGTGGCGCCAATCGCACCTGACAATTCTGCGGCACTCACACCAAAAGACGCGCAGGAAAACAGTAAAGCACCCAGTAGAATTTTCTTCATTTTATGACCAATAAGTACTGTTTATGAGAGGTGTAAGCAATCACCGAGGGCTAAGAGGCGATGAGCCATCAAATCGTTCAATGAAATTTTCACCTGTCATTTTTAACTTATGTTTTGGCCGCTTCTGCCTATGTGTGGCGCAGATTCACTGATGATTACAGCAAATAAAAAACCCGACTCAGTGGCCGGGTTCAGGGTTCCGTGTGCGTTTCGCGTTACTTGTGCACTATGAGAAAAATACGCGCCCCCACGTCAACATCTTTATGCCGCTCTTTCATCATTCGACGAGTGAATCACCTGCGAGATCAGTTGCTATACTTGAATATCCACTTCCCTGATCACTTCTTTCAGTGATTCCCATAAGATGAGCCAATCACGACTCCAATGCTTAGGCTCGATGATGACACCGAAGAACTCCTTCATCTCGGCGCAGACCCGGGCCGGGCCCCACTCTACTGCGCCATGAGCCTCACCCTTATAAGACTGCAGGGCCAGGGTCATAGATACTGAGCCTTCACACGCTTGGCCGATGTCAGGTCTGGCAGCTCTGCCTTGGCGGTGATCAGCAGCGCCGTATTCAGCGGGTGCTTCATGTTCATCGCCGGGTGATACAGGTAGCCTCCGCAACTCAATCCCCCTCCAAGGCGTTCTGCCTAACAATCACATCCCCACCACTACAGTTCGTTGGCGCAAGTCGCGCCATGCGCAAACCTCGACTACTGTATATACATACAGCAATCAACTCGAATCAGCACCTCACACACTGGAGGCACCGCAACAGCCGATTGTCTGCTTCCCCTCACGCCCCTGGAGCGAGGCAGGAACTCCATACGTATCAAGCGAAACACCACGGCTTTTCAGGAAAAGTGGCGATATGGAGGCGGTCATATGCCTCGGGCCATTTCGGCCCGCACTCAAGCACGCACTTCACTTAAGGATGAGCAGCATGAACGATGATTTGAAGCAGTCAGGCTCTACTACGACCTCGCAGACCACCACATCGCTGGAGCAGGTGAAAACCGGAAGGGTCTTGGATTTCACCTGGGCACCTAACGCCAACACCACGACCACCACCGTATCAGCGGACTTTGTCGACTACCGAGTCGATACAGCCCAAGGCAGCCCTACCGGGGACAGCCACTCCATAGCACGCTTTACCTATGTCCAGGGCAAAGGCGGCGGCCAGATCAGCCAGCTGTTTCTCGAGGAGATGCGTGCCGGTGTACGAGCCAACACCCAGATCGGGCTGATGGTCGGACGCAAATGGGTCATGGACCCCAACGGCGAAGTCTCGGGCAGCATCGGTACCTATGTGGTCGAACAATTCGATGACATGCGCGCCAGTGTCAATTATGTCGGCTCCTTCGCCCGCGTCTTCGCCGACCCCAGGATGGTCAGCTACCACGCTGGGGGCCATGTGCACCCCAATGTCTCGATCACCGGCAGCAGGCCCCTGACCATGGCGGATTCAGGTAAGTCGATCCTGGTCATTAGCGACACCGACGTCACGCTCACGATAGGTGACGATGTGACTGAAGGGTTCAAGGCCACTCTGATCCAGGCTGCGGCCGGCAAGATCAACATCGCGGTATCGAGCAGCCACATGATCTACAGCAACGCAGGGGGCCGCACGCGCACGCTCAATCCCCTGGATGAGCTGGAAGTCAGCACCTTCCCATTCGGCCCGGTGTACCTGGCCTTCCGCGTCAGGCCTACGGCCTGACGATTAATCGGGGGCTCCGATCTCCTCCATGAATCCGTCCAGGAAATCCTTCAGGCGCGCATGCCTGACTGCCGCCAACCGCGCCCCTTCGACCGTCTGAAATCCGGAGGCAAGGGAGAGTAGCTTGGTGTGGAAGTGCTCAATGGTAAAACGCTTGTCTTGATAGGGCCTGCCGATGGCGGTGGGGTTTGTGATGTCGTACAGCGCAGAGCCCATTCGCCCAGCGATGTAGAAACAACGGGCGACTCCGATCATGCCGATGGCGTCCAGGCGGTCGCTGTCCTGAAGGATCCTGGCTTCCAGGGTGAGGGGTTCGACGCCCGCGGAGAAGCTATGAGCCTGGACCGCGTGGGCAACAAGCTCAATACGCGGGGCAGGCCAGCCCATGCGCTGCAGAATAGACGCTGCTTTATTGGCCGAAAGAGTGGATGCCTGCGACCGCAATGGCGAGTTTTTCTCGACGGCCACGCAATCGTGCAAGAGGGTTGCAGCAAGCAACGCCTCCAGGTCTCCACCTTCTTTAGCCTGTAGACGCCGCACATTCATCCAGACCCGATGAATATGAGAAAGATCGTGAGAGCCATCAGTGCTGTCCCCAGGTAGGAAAGCAAGCAAGTCGGACGCCAGGCTCTGGTAAGGAAAAAACGGCTCTTCAAGCATTTAGTGGCTCCATGGAAGTACTGATCCTGCAGCGTCGGCGAAACGACTCGAGCAGATATCTCGGCGCTATAGAGAATCGGCGGCTAAGCAGAGAAGTACTTGAGCCAATAAGCATCCCGGCATTCATTGGTGAAGCTGATGTGAGCAGGGCGGATGATTTTTTCGAGAGGTTGGCGCCCCCCCTCATGGCAGATCCAGCCTTCGACGCAGGCTGCATCGCTGGGAAACCGCCCTGCTCTGCTAGCCGCTTGATGAGTGCCCTGTCATCGTCGGCGGTGACGGTGTCCCCCTGATCGAGCCGGCTTTCCTGACTCGCGTTGTCAAGTAGCGCGGTGCGAGGCGATGCAACTCCCAGGCTTGCACTGACGTAGCTGGCAAGGTGGTCTGAATGAACCATGGACTGTGTCCGCAGGTGGATTGGGACGACTGACAAGCACGCTGACAACGCGCTGGGACTTTACCGATAAGGCGAGCCAATCGACAACCCTGGCCAATGCCACACGCTGTATCCGTTACTCACCTGTAGCAGGAACCTTTTTCCAGAATGGCAATCAGTGCTGCACGCTTTCCGATCAATCATTCAGTGGGCACCGGCATGATCTTGAGAAAAACGGCTCTATACATGGCCTTGGTAATGGCAGGCGTCCTTATCGGCTACAGCATCAAGCCCAGCAATGGGCTCCAGGTAACCGCAGGGCAACTTATAAGCTGCGGCAAGACCACCATTCCAACCATCGAGATGTGAGGGCAGCGCAACAGCGCTCCCTCCCTGATTACACCCAGCCCTCATATAAACCGGCACTGGCCGCCCAGGCCGATCCCACCTCGCTTGAAGCGAACCTCCAGCATCTCCCGACACCTGCAGCAAGCTTGCTGGCCGAATAATCTCTAGTCTGAAAGAATCTTCGCGCCTGAAGATCGCACCTCAGGCTCGCCTCCAATCCAGGACCCTCCCATGCAGCTCATTCCTTTGCTTGCTAGCAGCCCCACCGTTCAAGCCCAAGTGCGCGCGCTGCGCAACCAGCAGGAGGTGCGCAAATACATGTACACCTCCCATGAAATCAGCGAACAGGAGCATGCAAACTGGCTGAGCAGCCTTCAAGGCAACCCGCGTCAGGAGGTGTTTGTCGCGGTCGATGCCGGGCAAGCCTTGGGGGTCGTGTCCCTGAACGCCATCAATGCCCTGCAGAAAACTGCCGACTGGGCGTTCTACCTGGACGCCGAGCTTCAAGGCAAAGGCCTGGGCAGTCTCATGGAGTTCTGGTTGCTCGACTATGCCTTCAATCAAGCTGCTCTGGACAAACTCAACTGCGAGGTGCTCGCAAGCAATACAGCGGTGATCAGGCTGCACCTGAAATTTGGATTCGTACAGGAAGGCCTGCGGCGCCAGAACATTCTGAAAGACGGCGAGCGAATCGACGTAGTGCTGCTAGGCATTACTCGCCAGGAGTGGCAGGACAAGCGTCCGGCCCTTGAAGGTTTGATCGCGCGGCTCGGTCAGCGAGAGTCCTAGGCATAGGCAGCAACCCTGCCCCTCAGACAAAAGAAAACCGGCGAATGATCGCCGGTTCCTGTCACTCGCCGTTCAGCAGTGCGGAGGCCAGAACGGCCCTTGCACTGCCGTCGGATCAATGCGCTGCGTTGAGGGTCAGGCGCATCTGGCGGTTCACATCCTTGTACAGCAGGTAGCGGAAACGACCCGGGCCGCCGGAGTAGCAGGCCTGTGGGCAGAAGGCGCGCAGCCACATGAAGTCACCGGCCTCGACCTCGACCCAATCCTGGTTCAGGCGATACACCGCCTTGCCTTCCAGGACGTACAGGCCGTGCTCCATGACGTGGGTCTCGGCGAACGGAATCACGCCGCCCGGCTCGAAGTTGACGATGTTGACGTGCATGTCATGGCGCATGTCGCTCATGTCGACAAAACGCGTGGTGCTCCAGCGGCCTTCGGTATCGGGCATGACCCGCGGCTCGATGTCCTGCTCGTTGGTGACGAAAGCGTCCGGGTATGGCACGCCATCGACTTTCTGGTAGTGCTTGCGGATCCAGTGGAAACGCGCCTCGGTGCCGCTGGTGTTGCGCAGCTTCCAGTCGGCAGCCGGTGGGATAAAGGCATAGCCGCCGGGTTT
Source organism: Pseudomonas sp. GW823-FHT02C05 (assembly GCF_058797595.1). NCBI lineage: Bacteria > Pseudomonadati > Pseudomonadota > Gammaproteobacteria > Pseudomonadales > Pseudomonadaceae > Pseudomonas > Pseudomonas sp. GW823-FHT02C05. Next base: position 2,071,817 of record NZ_JBXAJU010000001.1, read on the forward strand.
GAGGACATGCACCTGGCCTTGCAGGGTCAGGTTGACCTCGCCTTCGACGACGAACAGTACCGCTTCGGCGTTGGGGTCCTGCTCGGGCTTGTCGCTACCGCCATTGGCGCCGACTTCAACGATGTACTGGGAAAAGGTTTCGGCGAAACCCGACAGCGGACGAGCGATGACCCACATGCGCATGTTGTCCCAGTGCGGCAGGTGGCTGGTGACGATGTCGCGCATCACGCCCTTGGGGATCACGGCGTAGGCTTCGGTGAACATTGCGCGGTCGGTGAGCAGTTCGGTCTGTGCCGGGTGCCCGCCGTGAGGCGCGTAATAGGTGGTTTTGGACATGGAGACTCTCCTCATTGTTGTTTTGCTGCCCCGCGCGGCAACGCCGCCAGGGTGAACAAACCTGCGGGTCGACGCGCCAGGGAAGCGGCGCGGACCGCTGCTGGCCACCACGATATCCAGCGTTACGCACATGCACAAATTAAATACTGGAATCCGCCATATTCATTTATCGAATGCCGCGCGACTTCAGCCCTGAGTGTCCTGGGCCAGCACCCGCGACAAGACTCGCGCCAGTTCCTTGACCATGGGATCTGCCGCCGGGCGGTGCAGCAACGCCACCTCGAACACGTCCACCGAGGGTAGCCCGGTGCTTTTGGACAGGACCTGGTGGCCAGCCGTGACCGCACGCAATGGCAGCAGGCCTATGCCCATGCCATCGGCAATGGCCGACTGCAGGCCGCTGAGGCTGGAGCTGGTGAAGCTGATATGCCAGCGCCGGCCCACCGCCTCCAGGGCATTGATCATGGCATCGCGGTACACCCCGCGCGGCGGGAAGGTAACGATAGGCAGCGGGTCGAGATCGATGCAGGGGTTTTTCGCGCTATCCACCCATCGGGTCTTCTCCGGCCAGCAGGCCAGTGCCTCGCGGCTGTTGCGCAGTTGCTTGAGCACCACCAGGTCCAGTTCGCCACGGTCATAACTGGCGTTGAGGTCGCGACTCATGCCGCTGGTGACCTCCAGCTTGACCTGGGGATAGCGCCGGTTGAACGCAGCCAGTTGCTCGGTGGTGCGGCCGGCAGCGAAGTCGTCCGGCACGCCGATACGCACCGTCAGCACCACCGTGGCCCCGGACAGCGCCTCGAACATTTCATCGTTCAGTGCCAGCAGGCGCCGGGCATACCCCAGCAGGGTCTCGCCGGCATCGGTGGGCAACACATCGCGATTGCCGCGCTCAAGCAGGCGCTGCCCGACCATCTCCTCCAGGCGGCGGATCTTCTGGCTGATGGTGGATTGGGTGGAATGCAGGCGAGTGGCGGCCGTGGTGAAACTGCCGCAGTCGGCCACCGTGACAATGGCCCGCAGCAAGTCGAGGTCGAACAGGCGGCTATTGGGTTTCTCAATGTCGCTCATGCTGGTATCTGTTTTCTGAATGCGTTGCGCCTTTCTACCGGGTCTGGCCCGAGGACACAATTGCCCCCGCGGCGCTGAGCAGCCCCGTGCCAAGGCGGCATCCTGCAAGCACGGCAGATATTTTTTCCGGGCCCGCCTGATTGGCAATGTGTACCGACATGTAACGGCGTAGGATGAGGCTCCGGTTCGCTCTATCCCTGACCCTGCTCTGGAGATGCTGAAAATGAAGTTGAACTGCCTCAAGGTGTTGCTGATCGGCGCCACCCTTCTACTGGGCGCCTGCTCCAGTGCGACCACCCACCCCTGCTATTCGGACAAGTGCCGGCTTGGCGGTGGCGTGAGCAATCTGAATCTCAACGGCAACAGCGCATTGGGCAACAGCTTCAACGAGTACGGCTCGACCCTGCTGCACGACTGAAAAACCTGCCCCCCATGCCTGGGTGCTGTCGGGAGTGGCTCGCTCCAGCAGCGCCTTGTCACTCCCGACCGCCCCCGCACTCACCCCTTGTTCCGGTTCTTCGCCCCGCCCTGGCGAGCCTTGAAGCGCGGATTGGATTTGCAGATCACATAGATGCGACCGCGACGCTTGACGATCTGGCAGTCGCGGTGACGATTCTTGGCTTCTTTGAGGGACGACAGGACTTTCATGGCAACGCTTCCTTGGGACTGAAATTAATGTAATAACATATCATATTCACCAATGAGAATTATTATCAACCATCAATTTCCGCCAACCTGACCGCTCAACGATTCTCCGCGCCGCCATCGGCCCGTTGCCCGGCCCCGCAGGCTTGGGAGAGCAGGACGGCTGCGTGATCATTACCGCGCCCAGCCTCACCAACTGCCCGACGCCCCGCCGCCACCACTGGAACCGCCGCCCCCGGAGAAACCGCCACCCGAGCTTGAGCGGCCGCCACTGCTGCTGCCACCGCCACTGCTCCAGCGAAAGCCACTGCCGCCGGCAAACAGTATGAAACTCAGGAAATAGGCGAACGGCACGACCCTCAGCCAACGCTGAGCCGCCTGCCAGGCATCCACACCCAGGCCCATCAGTAGAACCAGCGTCAGCAACACGGCAAAGCGCCATAAAAAGCCCCGGGGGCTCTTGCGCCAGCTGTTGCGCATCATCCAGTACAGCAGCCAATGGCCGCCCAGCACCAGCAGCACCCCCGCCGGCCAGGCCAGGCCGTAAAGGAAAGTCAAACGGCCCAGATACTGGCTGACCAGGGTCAGCAGGCCGATGTACAGCAGCAGCCCCAGCACCCCGTAGAACACCCGCCGCGCCTGCCACAGCCCGGCGAAGGTCGCACCGCCGATCAACATGCACAGCGGCACCAGGAACAACTGCGCCAGCCACTCATGGCCGCCCACGGCTCCCACCAGCACCGCCATCAGCACCACTGCGCCCCCCAGCACCCGGCGCCAGTTCCAGCCGGCGGCCAGCATCACCCCCGCCACCGAGCCGAAAACGAACGCCAGCAGCAAGGCATAGGCTTCGAGCGGCACCGCCTGCCCCGCAGGCTCGGGCAACGAGCCCCCGTCCACCAGCAGGATCAAGTCATCCAGGGCACGGTCGATACCGCCGGCAAAGTCGCCCTGACGAAAGGCCGGGGTCAGGTCCTGGGCGATGATCTGCCCGGCCAGCAGGTCGGTGACCACCGGTTCCAGGCCATAACCGACCTCGATCCGCACCTTGTGGTCGTTCTTCGCCACCAGCAGCAGGATGCCGTCGTCTACCCCCTTGCGCCCCAGCTTCCAGGCGCGAAACAACTGGTTGCTCAGGGCCTCGATGCTCTGCTGGCCCAGGTTGGGCAGCAGCATCACCGCGATCTGCGCGCCGCGGCGCTGCTCCAGCGCCTCCAGCTTGTGCACCATCCGCTCCTGGGTGGCGCTATCCAAGGTCGCGGTCAGGTCGATCACCCGCCGGTCCAGGGGCACCTTCACCAGCCCCGGCGGCGCCTCCTCGGCGTGCACCAGGGCCGGCAACAGCAGCCCGAGAAACAGCGCCAGCCACAGGCCACGCCCTTGTTGCAACCACACCTTGATCATCGGCCCGCTTCCCGCATCGTTCATCCTGAAGCGGCGAACTTTACCACTGCCCGTACCGCGACCGATTCACCGCACCTCACCGCCAGCAAAAAAACACCGGGCAGGTGACCAAACCTGCCCGGTGCCCGGCGACCTGTCGTGTTGCTGCAATCAGCCTCAGCCCAGGCGGTTGAGGCACACCACCTTGGGCTGGGTCATTTCCTCATAGGCGAAACGCACCCCTTCTCGGCCCAGGCTGCCGTACTTGAAGCCGCCAAAGGGCATGGCATCGAAACGGTAATCGGAAGAGTCGTTGATCATCACCCCACCCGCCTCGATCCGCCGCGCAGCGTCCATAGCGATACGCAGGTCATTGGTGAAGATCCCTGCATGCAGGCTGTATTCGGGCTGATTGGCCAAAGCGATGGCCTGATCCAGATCGTCGAACGGTTGCAAGACCACCACTGGCGCAAAGACCTCGTCCTGCCACAGGCGACTGCCGTGGTCGACATTCTCCAGCACCGTGGCGGCGTAACAGGAACCCCGGCGCTGATGCCCACAGAGCAAACGCGCGCCCTGTTGCAGCGCTTCATCCACGACCTTCTGCGCGTTCTGCGCCGCCTGCAGGCTGATCATCGGCCCGATGTCCGTGCTGCTGGCCAGCGGGTCGCCACTGACCTGCTCCCGAGCCAGGCGCACAAAAGCCTCTCGAAACGCCTCATAGATCGAGGCCTGGACCAGCAGGCGCTGGGTGCCGATGCAGTTCTGCCCCGCCGCCCAGAAGGCCCCGGACACGCAGCTTTCCACCGTCGCCGCCAGGTCACAGTCGGCCATCACGATCACCGGCGCATTGCCTCCCAGGTCCATGGCCAGCTTTTTCAACCCGGCGCTGCGGGCGATCTGCTCGCCGGTGACGAAGCCGCCGGTGAACGACACCATGCGCACCTCACGGGCTTCCACCAGGGCCTTGCCCAGGTCCGCACCACCGGTGGCCAGGGTCACCACCGAGGTCGGCAGGCCGGCATCGCGCAAGTAGTCCACCAGCTTGATCGCCGACAGCGGCGCCAGCTCCGAGGGCTTGAGAATCACCCCGTTGCCCCCGGCGATGGCCGGGCCCAGCTTGTGCGCCACCAGGTTCAGCGGATCGTTGTAAGGCGTGATCGCCAGGATCAGCCCCAAGGGCTCGCGCGAAAACCAGCCCTGGCGGTTTTCCGAACCTTCATAGGCATCAAACGGCAGCACCTCGCCGGCATTGCGCTTGGCCTCTTCGGCCGACAGCTTGAGGGTGTTGATGCAGCGCTTGACCTCTTTCTGCGCCTGTTTCAGGGTCTTGCCCGCTTCATCGACGATCAACCGGGCGAAATGTTCGGCGTCGCGCTCGATGTTCAGGGCCGCCCGCTCCAGAATCCGTGCCCGCTGATAGCGCGGCAGCGCCGCGCAGTCGCTGACACCCTGGCGGGCTTGCTGCAACAGGTAGGGCACGGCACAGGCCTCAAGGCGTGGCACTGTCCCGATCAGCCGACCATCGAAGGGGCTGCAGACATCAATCGAATCGGCGGCCAGCGCCAGACGTGACAGGTTCATGGGCATGCTCCTAGCGGGCCAAGCGCGACTGGTGGATGTGAATGATGTCCGAGAGCAAGGCAAAGGCGGTCTCGATGCGCCCAGCGCCCGGCCCGGACACCGTCACCGCGCCCAGCAGTTCGGTGTTGAACGACACCGCGTTGATCGCCCCGCCAATGCCCGCCAGCGGATGGGCCAGGGGCAACAGGCGCGGCTCGACACTGGCTTGCAGCGAGCCATCGGCCAGGCGTTGGGCCGAACCGATCAGCTTCCAGCGCGCGCCCTCGGCACGGGCCTGCTCCAGGTCCTTGACCGTCAGGCCGGAGATACCCCGGCAACTGACATCACTGACGGTCAACTGCGCGTCGAGCAATTCGTTGGCCAGGATCACCACCTTCAAGCGCACGTCAAAGCCTTCGACATCCGCGCTCGGATCGGCCTCGGCATACCCCAGGGCCTGGGCCTCGGCCACCGCTTCGGCAAAGCCCAGGCCGGCCTCCATGCGGGTCAGCACAAAGTTGGAGGTGCCATTGAGAATGCCCTCGAACCCCAGTAGCCCACTGCCGGCCAGGGACTGCTTGGCCATGCGGATCACCGGGGTGCCGCTCATCACCGCGCCTTCGTATTCGAAGGCCGCCAGATTGCGCTGGGCCAGGGCCTTGAGCTCGGCGCTGTGCAGGGCAATGGGGCCCTTGTTGGTGGTCACCACGTGCTTGCCCTGCTCCAGGGCCCAACGGCAGAAGGTACTCGCTGGCTCGCCGTCCACCGGGTTGGTGAAGGTGGCCTCGGCAATGATGTCGGCGCCAGAGTCCTTGATCACCTGTTCGTTGAGCGCCTCCACCTGGCCGCCCGGCAGTTGCGCCAACGCGCCTTTGGTTGCCGGCAGCTTGCTCAGCAGACCGGCGTCCAGTCCCTGGGGAGCGACGATGGAGCCGAGGAACAGATCGCTGATGCCGACGATTTTCAAACTGAAACCCAGCTGTTTTTTCCATGCCTGATTGCGCTCGGCAATCAATTGCGCCAGGGCCCGATTGACCCCGCCGAAGCCCACCAGGGCGATGTTGTATTCAGTCATTTTTGTTGTGTTCCATCCGGGTTGAGAAGCTGATGGACACAAGGTTAGGGGGCTGGCCCGGGCAGTGAAATATGCCGTTTTGCTGTATTTGCTGAGCATTTTGCCCAGCGCCCGTGACCACTGCCGAAGGCTGCGCTCACAGGCGCTGGCTACGCAAAACCCGCAACCAAGACTGCCCCTGTAGCCGCTGCCGAAAGCTGCACCCGGCTCCGCAGGAGACGCTAACCCTGGCGGTGCGGTCCAACAGGACACCACACAGGGTTCCATTCATCGCAACATGCTGATTGACCGCGCAGGAAGGTCCTTCGGCCCTTTTCGCAGCCTCGCCAAAGGCTCGGCAGCGGCTACAGGAGGCTAGAAGATCCGGCTCTGCGCTCAGGCCACAGAGGACAAGACAAAGGACGTCACGGTGTTTTCCACCCCGGGCAAGGCGGCGATGTCATTCCACACCCGGTGCACCCGCTCTACGCTGGCGGCGCTGACCCGCACCAGCACATCGAACTCGCCGCTGAGCACTTCGCACTGGATAATCTCCGGCATCGCGCGCAGCGCCTGCAATACATCGGCCCCGCGCATGCGGTCGTAGCGGTAGACGAAGATCAGCGCATTGATCCGGGTATCCGCCCCGCGCCCTTCGCCCAGGCGAATGGTGTAGCCCTGGATCGCTCCGTCGCGCTCCAGGCGTTCGATGCGCTGGCGCACCGCGTTGCGCGACAGGTTGACCTTGGCCGCCAGCTCGGCATGAGCCGCCCGGGCATTGCGGGTCAGCTCGGCGATGATGCATTCGTCCAGTGGATCCAGGATCCGCTTCATGAAGCCTCCTTCGCGGTGCCCATCACAGTGCCTTCAGGCAGTGCAGTACGGCGGCAAAATCATCCGCTGCCAGTGCCTGCCACTGCGCCGTGGAAGGCGCCGCGAGTGGCTGCGGTGCCAGCCCGGGAATACCCAGCGAGCCCAGCAACCGAGCCGACTTGGCCGGCGCGATCTCCCCCAGGGTGACCATGGGCGCCACCAGGCTGCGGCGGTACAGGCGCGCCGCCAGGACACCGATGGCAGCATGGGGGTCGATGATGTAGCCGGTGTCCCGATAGAGGCTGCTGATCTCCTTGCCGGTCTCTTCATCGCTCACCGAGTAGGAGTCGATGATCATCCGCGCCTGCAGCCAGAACTCGTTGCCCAGGGTCATCTCGCCACTGCCTTCAAAGCGCTGCATCAGGCCCGCCACCGCATGCGGGTCCTGGCCATAGAGCTCCCAGACAAAGCGCTCCAGGTTGGCGAACAGCGACAGGTCCATGGCCGGCGACAGGCTCTGGCTGGCCTCGGCGCGACAATAGCGGTTCTTCAGGAACAGCTGGTGCAGGGCGTCGTTGCGGTTGGTGGCGACAATCATCTGGGTGATGGGCAGGCCCATCTTCTGCACGATATAGCCGGCATAGACCTCGGCGAAGCTGGCCGCCGGCACGCTGAAACCGATGGGCCGCTGGCCGCCCCCCAGTTGCAGCACGGCATGGAAATACAGCACCAGCTGGGCCATGACCCCGACCCAATTGCTGGAGTTGAAGCCGATCACCTCGCGCTCGGCCAGGGGCCATTGGCGCAGCAGGCGGGCCACCAGGGTCTGGCAGTCGTCGAAGCTGCCCTGCACGGCAAAGCGCCACAGCCCGGGGTTGTGTGCCGCCTGCAACTGCTGCCCTTGCTGCTCGGGCACGCCGTGCTGCGGATAGAACACCAGCACCTGGGTCTGCGGGCAGTCCTTGAAGGCGTCGATAGCCGCCAGCGCGGTATCGCCGTTGCTGGCCCCCACCAGCACCCCGTGGCGCTGCCGGCGCTGGAGGAAATAGCCCACCAGTTGCGCCTGCAACCGCGCGGCAAAATCCTTGGCCGAGCCTGTGGGCCCATGGAACAGTTCCAGCACCCATTCATTGCGGTCGATCTGTCGCAGGGGCGCCACCGCGCGGTGGCCAAAGCCGCTGTAGGCGCGGCTGAGCAAGGCCTTGAAGTCCGCCTCGGGCAGGCAGTCGCCCACAAAGGGGCTGAGCACCCGGAAGGCCAGTTCGGGGTAATCCAGGGTCGACCAATTGGCGATCTCCTGGGGGCTGAAGCGTGGCAGCTCGGCAGGCACGTACAGCCCGCCATCGGCGGCCACGCCGGATAACACCACGCTTTCGAAATCCACCTGCTCGGCGGTACTGCGGGTACTCACATAACGCATGTTTGGCTCCGGCCAGTCATTTATGGCGATGGGCCTGCTCCACCAGCCAGGTGGAAAATTCCAGCGCATCGGGGTGTGGATCGGCCCCGGCGCCACGCACCAGGTAAAAGGATTCGCTGGCCTCGATGCGCTGACTGAAAGGCTCCAGCAAGCGCCCGTCGGCGAGCATCTGGTCGACCATGGAGGAACGGGCCAGGGCCACGCCCAGGCCCAGTTCGGCCATGCGCAAGGTGGAAATCAGGGTATCGAACTGCATCCCCCGGGACGAATCCACTTGCTCGGCGCCGGCCCGCTGCAGCCAGTAGCCCCAGCCCTCTTCGTAGCCCAGCACATGCAGCAGCGGGTGCCGGGCCAGGTCCGCCGGCACCTCTAGCGGCGCCTTGTCCAGCAAGGCCGGGGCGCACACCGGGAACAGCGTGTCCCAAGTCAGGCGCTGGGCCACCAGCCCCGGCCAGTGGCCGTGGCCCCAACGAATTTCCAGGTCGTCTTCGCCGTCCAGTTCCTTGACCCAGATATTGCTGATGTAGCGGATATCCACCAGCGGGTGCCTGTGCTGAAAATCCGCCAGCTTGGGCGCCAGCCAGTGGACGAAAAACGCCAGGCTGCCGCGCACCTTGATCGGCCGGCGCTTGTGCTGGCCGAAAATTTCGTTGGTGCCCACCGCCAACCGGGTGATCGCGTCCTGCACCACCGGCAGGTAGGAGCGGCCCTCCTCAGTCAGGTCCAGACCGCGGGGCAGGCGCTTGAACAGCGCCACCCCGAGGTGGCTTTCCAGCTGGCGGATCTGTTGGCTGACCGCGCCCTGGGTGAGGAACAGTTCCTCGGCGGCGTGGGTGAAGTTAAGGCAACGGGCGGACACCTCGAAGGCGCGCAGCCAGTTCAGCGGGGGCAAGCTTTTCTGCTTCATGGCCTGGCTCTCATGGACACCCTGGGCGCCGGGCGCACCCGTCAACCCTGCAGGGCATCGGAGGGCCGAGCCAGGGCTGCCAGGGACAGGCGCCGCTGGCGGCTACTGCGGGTAATGTAATACACCAGATAGCACCAGGCGATGAAGGGCAGGCCGAAGTACAGGGCCACGCGCTGCTCGGGGTCGAAACCGATGCCGACACAGGCCAGGGCGCAGCACAACAGCGCCCCCAACGGCACCCAGGGGTAGCCACGAACACGGAATTTCAAGTCGCGCACGTCACCGCCGTTGGCCACGAAGTGCCGGCGAAAGGCGATCTGGCTGGCGGCGATGCTCATCCACACCACCACCACCGCCAGCCCGGAAATCGACACCAGGGCCAGGTAGATGGTGTCCGGGGCGAACACGCTGCTGAGCAGCGAGGCGGCGCCACCGGCCATGCTCACGATGATCGCGTTGAGCGGCGTGCCCATGCGGGTCAGGGCCGAGAACTGCTTGGGCAGGTGCCCCTGGTCGCTCAGGGTCCAGAGCATCCGCGAGGCGGCGTACAGCCCGGAGTTGGCGGCGGACAGCAACGCGCTGATGATCACAAAGTTCATGATGTCGGCCGAGTACGGAATGCCGATGTAGGTGAACACCGTGACGAACGGGCTTTCCACCAGGCCGGCCTGATCCCGGGGCAATAGGGTGGCGAGGACGAAGATGGTGCCGACGAAGAAGATCGCCAGGCGCAGCACCGTGGTGCGGATCGCCCGTGGCACATTGCGTTGCGGGTCACGGGTTTCGCCAGCGGCGATGCCGATCAGTTCGGTGCCGGAGAAAGCGAAGGCCACCGCCAGTAGGGTCATGGCGATCGGCATGAAGCCGGTGGGGAATAGCCCCTCACGGGTGAAGTTGCTCAGGCCGATGCTGTGGGCCTGGTCGATGTGCAGAAGACCGAGAATCGCCCCGCCGCCCACCACCAGGAATGCCAGCACGGTGATCACCTTGACCAGCGACAGCCAGAACTCGGTCTCGGCGAACAGCCGCACCGACACCACGTTGGACAAGAACACCACCATGGCGAACAGCGCGCTCCAGATCCACACCGGGGTCTCGGGGAACCAGCGGGCCATGAGGATCCCGGCGGCGGTGAATTCCGAGCCGATGGCCACGGTCCAGGTCAGCCAGTACAGCCAGGCCACGGTGTAGCCGGTGCCGGGGCCGAGAAAGCGCGTGGCGTAGGTGCTGAAGGAGCCGGTCTCGGGCATCTGCACCGCCAGCTCGCCGAGGCACATCATCACCAGGTACACCATCAGCGCGCCGATGATGTAGGCGATCACCGCGCCCAGCGGGCCGGCCTGGTTCACCGTGTAGCCGGAGGTAAGGAACAACCCGGTGCCTATCACCCCGCCCAGGGCGAGCATGACAATGTGCCGGGTCTGCATTTCTTGCTTGAAGCCGCCGCGCAAGTCGGTCTGTTGTTCTTGTAGGGACATGATGGTTCTCATGAAAGTTGTCAGGGCAAGTCTCAATTTCTGCGACTGTGGAAATGGGCAGAAAACAAATCGGATGCCACCAGGTTTTTATTGTTATTCCTCTTCATGAAGCCCCCACTGGCTGCCTTGCTGTGGGGGTGTTGCGCGCTCTTTTCAGTGGGCGACCTCGGCCCGCGGGTCCTGGGATGGGATGGCGCCAGGCGCCGCATTCTGCTTGAGGGATTGGCGCAGCCAGGCGAAGGCCTGCTGCAGGTCGGCCAGCAGGTCATCGGTGTCTTCGATGCCCACCGAAATCCGCACCAGGCCTTCGGAAATGCCTAGGGCCTGGCGCTCTTCCAGGGTGTTCTCCACATGGCTGGTAGTACGCGCCGGGCCGTAGATGGTTTCCACCGCCCCCAGGTTGCCGGCGCAGTGGGCATAGTGCAGGCGTGGCAACAGCTGCTTGACGCTGTCCATGCCACCCACCAGGACAAAGCTGACGATGGCGCCGAAACCGCGCATCTGCGCACAGGCCACGGCGTGGTTCGGGTGGTTGGGCAGGCCCGGGTAGTTCACGGCTTCCACCAACGGCTCGTTGAGCAGGAACTGCGCCAGCTGCGCGGCGCTGTGCTGTTGCTGGCGCATGCGCAGCGCCAGGGTCTTGATCCCGCGAATGATCAGGTAGGCCGAGAACGGATCGAGGCTGGCACCGTTGATTTCCCGGTAGTGACGCACCTGGCTCATCAGCGCTTCGCTGCCGCAGGCCACGCCACCAAGCACATCGCCGTGACCGCTGAGGAACTTGGTAGCGCTGTGGATCACCACATCCACGCCCAGCGCCAGGGGGTTCTGATTCAGCGGCGTAGCGAAGGTGTTGTCCGCCACCACCAGGGCGCCGACCTGTTTCGCCGCGGCGACCAGACGCTGGATATCGACGATCTTCAGGGTCGGGTTGGTCGGCGTCTCCAGGTACAGCAGGTCGCAGCCCTTGGCGATCTCGGCCTCGATCTGCTGCTGGTCGAAGGTTTCGCAGAGGGTCACGGCCACGCCCATGCGCGGCAGGAATTCCTCGAAGATCTTGTTGGTACCACCGTAGCTGTCCTTGGTCGACACCACCCGCTGGCCGTGGCGCAGGAAGCTGTAGAGCACGCCGCTGATGGCTGCCATGCCGCTGCTGAAGGCCACCGCCGATTCGGCGTTTTCCAGGTCCTGCAGCTTGGCTTCCAGGGTTTGCACCGTGGGGTTGCTCATGCGGCTGTAGATAAAGCCCGGGGCCTTGCCCAGGGCCACGTCGTACCACTGGTCGATGTCGTCGTAGCCATAGGCGGCGCTGGCGACAATCGGGGGTTGCGTGGCGTTGTAGGGATGACGGACTTGCTCTCCGCCCCAGACCACCCGGGTAGCGGTTCCGGGGTTTTCCAGCTCTGTGCGTTCAGGTTTTTTATTCATTGCAACGGCTCACCATAAAGGGTGCGCGGCCTGTTGCCGCGCTGGATCTGGTGGCCAATATAGAGAAAAGCCCAAGCCCCGAGAAACGATGTTATCGGGGCCAAAGGGGCGGTTTTTTTAATGGCTGCACAGCCCTGCAAACGGCCTGCGCACGAGGCTTTTGTGACGCCTCTTGCATTGCGGCACCGGGGCTTGCGAAGCTGCTGCGCGCCAGCCCGCAAACCCCGAAAGGAACCGCAATGAACCGCACCGAGCACCTGTGCCTGATGGCTCGCTACAACCAGTGGATGAACAGCAAGCTGTACAGCGCCGCCATGGGCCTGTCCGATGCGCAACTGGCTCTGGACCGGCAGGCCTTTTTCGGCTCGATCCTCGGCACCCTCAATCATTTGCTGGCCGGCGACACCATCTGGCTCAAGCGCTTTGCCCAGCACCCGGCGCGGTTTGCGGCCCTGGCGCCGCTGCAGCAGGTGGCCCTGCCACAGGACCTCAAGACCCTGCTGTTCCCAAACCTGGGCGGGCTCTGGCAGCAGCGTCAGTGGCTGGACCAGTTGATCCTCGATTTCAGCCAGTCCCTGAGCGACGCCGACCTGGACAGCAGCCTGCATTACGCCAACACCCGGGGCGTGGTCGCCGAGCGCGATTTCTATAGCCTGCTGGTGCATTTCTTCAACCACCAGACCCACCACCGCGGCCAGGCCAGCACCCTGCTGACCCAGGCCGGGGTGGATATCGGCGATACCGACCTGCTTATGCTGATACCCAGCGATATCTGATCAGGCTTGAGCCCAACGGGCGCACAACAGGGGCAGGCCGCGCTCGTGCCAGAAGCCCATGGAAATCCCGCCGCTGGACATGCCGCCATGGGCAAAGGCCTCGACGAAGAAGTGCCCTACCGAGCTCCAGGCCCTGCCGGTCAGTTGCTCGAAGGCCTGGACGATCAGGGCTTCCAACTGCTGCGCCGTGGCCGGCCAGGGCGTGTGGGCCAGATGCGTGGCCATGGCTCGCCACAAATAGGGGTCACCCCGCAGCCCCCAGGACAGCGGTTCCTCGGCGAACAGCCGTGCGACGCTGCGCTCTCCCTCCATCGAACCCTCCCGGCACTGCGCCCAGTATTTATTCAGCGCCCAATCTAGCGTCTGCATCGGGCTTCTGCGACCATGCGCGCGGAAAAACCCGCTTGCTAAGGAATGGCGCCATCAAAGCCCTCAATGCTCTGTTCGTTGTGTCCCTGCTGTCCCTGGTGGGCTGCGGCACCCTGATCGCCCGCACCCCCAATTCCCATACCAGCTACGACTACTACAAAGGCACCCAGGCCAATATCGAACTGCTGACCATGCGCGGAGCCAGCGGCTACGACGGCTACGTCACGCTGTTCTGCTGGATGAGCATTGTCTGCCCGGTGGTGGCCATCGTCAGCCTGCCGGTGGACGCCGTGGCCGACACCGCGCTGCTGCCCTATGACGCGATGAATCACTGAATCGCGCCCCCTGCCAATGGCCTGAATGGAAGAGCGATCATCCGAATCATCAATTACCTGTTGCTGCTCAACACCCTGCTGCTGTCCGGCTGCGGCACCTACATGACTCGCGGCAATGCCCTGGACTTTCGCGACGACCGCTACTACCGCAGCGTCAAGACCAACGCCCAAGTGCTCACCGGCTATGACATGGGCTACGCACGCATGATCACCGGCGGCTGCTGGGTGATGGTGGTGTGCCCGATCCTGATGATCGCCAGCCTGCCCCTGGACGCGGCGCTCGACACCGTGCTGCTGCCCTACGACGCGCTCCAGCCGGAGCGGCCCAAGCGCAACATGCACGTGGATATGAAGGAGATTCCCGAGCAAGACCTGCAGGCATTGCCCATCAGTGCCGAGGTGCAAGACCCGACGGCCCACACCCCGCCCATCACCCCGCAGGCTGATTGAACCCCTTCAGGCGGGCATGCACCCGGGCTACGCCTGATCCGGCGTGCACAGCTGGGGCACCCGCTGCGCCAGGCGGCAACGTCGCCCCAGGCGATCCACCTGGGGGCGGCCGAACAGGTAGCCCTGCCCCCACTCGCCACCACAGGCCGTGGCCAGGCCCTGGTCGGTGGCAGTCTCCACCCCTTCGATGATCACGCAGGGCGCCAGGGTCTTGCACAGTTGCACCAGGTGGCTGAGGGTCTGGGCGCTGTTGAGTTCGCTGCGGGCGCGCTGGATGTAGCCCTTGTCGATCTTGACGATATCCGGCCGGGTCTGGCGGATGAACTCCAGGGTGCCCAGGCCCGCGCCGAAATCGTCGATGGCCACCCGGCAGCCCAGTTCGCGCAGGCACAGGACAAACTCGCTGGCCGCCTCGATGCTCGGTGGCGTGGCGCTTTCGGTGATCTCGATGACCAGCCGCGCGGCCACGCCGGGAAAGTCCCGCAACTGCTGGACAATGGGGTACCAGAATGAATCGATGATCGCGCTCTGGGCCGAGATATTGCACCCCAGGCGCAGGCGTTCGTCCCGTTGCAGGCTGTCGATCACACAGAGCACCACGCTGCGGTCCAGCTCGCGCATCACCTGGTGTTTCTCCAGTAGCGCCAGGGGGTAGACATCCCCGCCCTGGGCATCGACATGGCGCAGCAACCCTTCGTGGTAGAGCACCCGGCTGCTGTCGGGCAGCCACACCACCGGCTGGAATGCCAGCATCAAATGGCCCTCGGCCAATTCACGATAAAAGTCTTTGATGCTTTGCATGACAGATCCATAGGCAAGCCAACGACGCACCCTCGAACGTGGCACGACGAGCCCGCCGCCGCACTCGCCCAAGGGTCCCTGCCCAACCATGATCGACCCTGCCCGGGCCACCCGGAAGTGTTCCCGGATACCTTTCGCTTGTCCTCGGAAACCTGGGCCGGTGCTTATTCGTCTGTGGCCTTTTGTTTATTGCAATCATGCAAAAGGCCTCATCGATATCATTTAGCCACCAGTCCAGGAAGACCTATGCACAGAATGACCAGCGCCAGCTTTCGGGTGCTTGCCGATGTCATGAGAGAAGGCGGCGCGAATGTCGACGCCCTGCTCAGAACCTTCGGCAGCAGCATCCAGGACGTTGAGGAAAATCCCAAGGGCGTGAGGCTGGAACTGGTCTATCAAGTAATGCGCGAAGCCACCCGCCGCACCGGCAACCCGGACCTCGGGCTGCTGGCCTACAGCAAGGCCCACCCGGCCAACCTTGAGGCCCTGGGCTATGCGGTGATGTCTTGCGCGACCCTGGGGGCAGCGCTGCAGCGCCTGGTGGATTACCAGGCGCTGACCAGCAACGGCTTCTGCATGTGCCTGGAACGCAAGCCCGACGCGTTGCAACTGATCGGCTTCGACGTCACCGCCGAGCCTTCGCTGATCCCCCGGGCGGTGATCGACGCCGGCGCCGCCCAGACCCTGGGCCTGCTGCACTGGCTGCTGCCCCAGCACAAGCCGCGGCCGCTGGTGGCGGCCTTCACCTACCCCGAGCCTGCGGACACGCGCATGCTGCGCCGGCTGATGGGCGACAACCTGCAGTTCTGCGCGCCCCACAACAGCCTGACCTTCAGCAGCCAGGACTGCGCCATCGCCCTGCCCACCGCCGACCCGGCGCTGGATGTGCTGCACATGGAATACGCCCGCAACCGCCTCAATGTGCTGCTCAGCGGCTCGATGACTGCGCGGGTGCGCCGCGCCCTGTCCGAATCCCTGGCCCAGGGCGCGCCCAGCGACCTGCCGCATATCGCCCAGGCAGTGGGGGTCAGCACCCGCAGCCTGCAACGCAGCCTGGGCCATGAAGACGTGCACTTTTCGGCGCTGCAGGACGAGGCGCGGCTGATGCTGGCCCACAGTTTTCTGCGCAACTCCATGCGCAGCGTCAAGTACATCGGCGCCCTGTTGGGCTTTCGCGACCAGAGCAGCTTTCACAAGGCCTGCCTGCGCTGGTTCGGCATGACCCCGGGGCGCTACCGCGAGCAGTGACAGCAGCGCCGAGCAAAGGCTCGGCGCAAGGTGACAGGAGCCTGGATCAGTGGCTGGCTTGCAACTGCGGCTGCACTTGCGGCATGGCCGAAGAGTGGTGGTTGAGGATTTTCCACTGCCCGCCCAGGCGCTCGTAGAGAAAGGTGTAACGGGCCTGGACCTGCTGTTTCTTGCCGTCGGCGGCAGTCAGGGTGAAGGTGTAGACGCCGCTGTCCATGGCCGCATCCGGGCCCAGGTGACGAATCTCCCGGTAGTTGATCTGGCCCACCGGCCGCGAGGCCATGAAGTGCTCGAAGTAGTCCTGGATCTGCGCGTGGGTGCTGCGCACCTGGTTGGAGACCGTGGGTTGCAGCACTGCATTGGCCGCATAGAGGCTGACCACGGCTTGCGGGTTGCCGGTCTGCAGGGCGCTGTTCCAGCGGTCGAAGAGACCGGCGATTTCCCGGTCCTGCAGGTTCTGCGGCTGCTCGGCCACGGTGCGGTACACGTAAGGGGTGGCTTCCAGGGCCTGAGCCAGTGGCGTGCTCAGCACGAAGAACAGGGCCAGGGCGGTGCTTTTCAGTTTCATTCACGGACTCCAGTGGGTTTCAATGAGCCCCACTGTGCCCCGGGCCGTCGCCCCTGCCATCGGCCAACTGGAGCCTGCGGCCTATGCCATTTGGCAGATAGGCGCGATACCGGGCACGGGGGTCTAATACCCTGCCCCGAGCCACTGCACCGCCCCCACCCTGGAGTTTCCCGATGCCCAGCCCGCCCCTCGATCCCGCCAGCGCCCTGGCCCTGCGCAGCCAGTACCGGCAGTCGCAAAGCCGCGCCGCGCGCCTGCGGCTGCTGGTGGACACCGGCCAGGAGCTGCTGCAACTGCCCCCCGGACAGATGCGCCAGCGGGTGGTGCAGCGGGCCTGCGCCTTTGTCGCCATGGACCAGGGGCTGTTGCTGGAATGGAGCCGCGACGGCGTGGCCCATGCCAGCGCCGAACAGGGCCACGGCGAATGCCTGCAAGCCCTGCGCGCCGTGGCCGGGCAGGCCCAGTGGCTGGAGCGCCCGCTTGCGCAAACCGGGGTGCTGCGCGTACTGCTGCACCGCGCCGACGGCCAGCCCTTCGGCGCCCTGCTGCTGGCCAACAGTGTGCCCATCAGCGCGCCGGACAGCGAAGACCTGGAATCCCTGCAACTGCTGGCCACGCTGTTGGCCACGCACCTGGAAAACCAGCGCCTGCTGCAGGACCTGCAAGCCCGGGAGCGCAGTATGTCGGAGCTGGTGCAGCGCCTGTTCAGCGCCCAGGAGGATGAGCGCAAGCGCGTCGCCTACGACCTGCACGACGGCCTGGCGCAAACCCTGGCCGGGTTGCACCAGCGCCTGCAGGGTTTCGCCGGGCGCTGCCCGCCGCTGCCGGAGCCCCTGCACGATGAACTGCAGACCATCCTGCAACTGGCCCAGGGCTGCGTCGGCGAAGGCCGGCAACTGATCGGCGGCCTGCGCCCCCATGTGCTGGACGACTTCGGCCTGTTGCGGGCCATCGACCGCGAGGCCGACCGCCTGCGCGACGCCGGGCTGGCGGTGCACTGGCAGCAGCGCTACCCGGAGCGCCTGCCGGCGGCCCTGGAAATCGCCCTGTTCCGCATCGCCCAGGAAGCCATCAACAACATCCTCAAGCATGCCCGGGCCCACAGCGTCAGCCTGAACCTGGCCCTGGAAGCAGGCCAGGCGGTGCTCGGCATCAACGACGACGGCGCAGGTTTCCAGCCGGCATCCGGCCAGGGCATCGAACAGTTGGGCCAGGTGGCCATGCAGGAACGCGCCCATTTGCTGGGCGGGCGTTTCACCTGCCACAGCCGGCCCGGCAGCGGCACCCGGATTCTCGCCCGCGTCCCCGTCCCCTCCCTGGAGCACGCGGTATGACAGCGGTGATACGCCTGGTCCTGGCGGACGATCATGAAGTCACCCGCACCGGCTTCATCGCCCTGCTGGCGGGCAACCCGGAGTTCGAGGTGGTGGGGCAAGCCAGGGATGGCGAGCAAGCCCTGGCCCTGTGCGAGCAACTGCGCCCGGACCTGGCCATCCTCGATATCCGCATGCCCCTGCTCAACGGCCTGGGGGCCGCGCGCCTGCTGCAACAGCGCCAGCCCGAGGTCAAGGTAGTGATCTTCACCATGGACGACAGCCCCGATCACCTGGAAGCCGCCATGGCCGCCGGCGCCGTGGGCTACCTGCTCAAGGACGCCAGCCGCGAAGAGGTGCTCGACGCCCTGCAGCGCGTGGCCCGCGGCGAAGAGGCGCTCAACAGTGCGGTCAGCGCCCGCCTGCTACGGCGCATGAGCGAGCGCGGCAACGGCCAGGCGCCCCAGGCTCAGGCCCTGACTGCCCGCGAGCGCCAGGTGCTGGGGCTGGTGGCCGGCGGCTTCAGCAACCGCGAGATCGGTGAAAAGCTGGGCATCACCACCGGCACCGCCAAGGCCCACGTGGAACGGGTGATCGGCAAGCTCGGCGCCGCCGACCGCACCCAGGCCGCGGTGCGCGGCATGGCCCTGGGGCTGGTGGCGCAACCTGCCGGGCAGTGGCCGTGAACCTGCTCAGCGCCCGGCGCTGGGCCGACCTGCCGCTGCGGGGCAAGGCGCTGGTGGTGATCTCCCTGCCGCTGGTGATCCTGCTGCTGTCGCTGGTGCTGATCTACAGCACCGAGCGCCAGACCGCCCGCGCCGAGGAGGACGTGCGCCGGGTGCTGCTGGTGCAGGGCGATATCCAGGCGGTGCACACCCTCCTGGCCGAGGCCGCCGCCAGCGTGCGTGGCTACCTGCTGACCCGGCGCGAGGACTTTTTGCCCGCCTACCTCCAGGCCCGGCCGCAGATCGAGGCCGCGTTGCAACGCCTGGACCAGAATGTCCAGGACCCACGGATGCGCGACTACCTGCAGACCATCACCCCGCTGATCCGCACCAAGCTCGACGGCCTGGTGGCCCTGCGCAACGGCAGCCGCGACGACGCCGCCACGGTGACCGCGATCCTGATCGACAACAAGCAGGTGCTGGACGTGCTGCGCGAGCAGATCAGCGCCATGCGCGTGCGCGAGGATGCGCTGCTGGCCGAACGTAGCGCAGCCGCCGCGGCAACCCGCATGCGCCTGCTGTTCGCCACCTTGCTGGCCGCCGGCTGCGGGCTGTTCGGCGCCATCGTCGCGGTGCTGTTGCTGTCCCGGGGCATCGTCACCCGGGTGCAGCAGGTACAGGGCAATGCCCAGCGCCTGGCCCTGGGCCAGCCGCTGCGCCCGCAAGCGCCGGAACAGGATGAAATCGGCCAGCTGGGCACGCGCCTGGTGGAGGCCGGGCAACTGCTGGCCGAGCGCGAACGGGCCCTGCGCGACAACGAGGAACGCCTGCGGCTGATCATCGACGGGGTCAAGGACTACGGGATCTTCGCCCTGGACACCGCAGGCCGGGTTACCACCTGGAACGTCGGTGCGGAACGGATCAAGGGCTACAGCGAGCAGGAAATCATCGGCCGGCATTTTTCCCTGTTCTACCTGCCCGAAGAGTGCCCCCAGCACCCGGACATGGCCCTGCGCGAGGCCACCGCCCACGGCCACTACATGGAAGAGGCCTGGCGCTGTCGCAAGGACGGCAGCCGCTTCTGGGCCAGCGTGGTGATCACCGCGCAGTACGACGCCAGCGGCGCCCTGCGCGGTTTTTCCAAGATCACCCGGGACATCACCGATCGCCGTGCCGCGGAAATCGCCCTGGGCACCGCCCGCGAGGAAGCGGAAAGCGCCAGCCGCGCCAAGAGCGAATTCCTCTCGCGCATGAGCCACGAACTGCGCACGCCGCTGAACGCCATCCTCGGCTTCGCCCAACTGCTGGACATGGATTCCAGTGCCGGCCAGCGGCCCCAGGTCGGGCATATCCTGCGGGCCGGGCAGCACCTGCTGGGGCTGATCAACGAGGTGCTGGACATTGCCCGTATCGAGGCCGGGCGCCTGCCGCTGAACGTCGAGCCCATGGCCCTGGCGGCGGTGCTGCACGAAGCCCTGACCCTGGTGTCACCCATGGCCGCGGACGCCGGCATCACCCTGGCGCCGCTGCCGGAACTGGCGGCGGACAGCGGCGTGATCGCCGACCGCCAGCGCCTGATCCAGGTGCTGCTCAACCTGCTGTCCAACGCCATCAAGTACAACCGCGCGGGTGGCCGGGTCAGCATCGACGTGGCGATCGAGGCATCGCGCCTGCGCCTGAGCGTGCTCGACACCGGCGCCGGCATCACCGCCGAGCGCCTGGAGCGCCTGTTCAAGCCCTTCGAACGCCTGGACGCCGACCCCAGGGTCGAAGGCACCGGCCTGGGGCTGGCCCTGAGCAGGAGCCTGCTGGAAATGATGGACGGCAGCCTGGGCGTACAGAGCACCCCGGGCAGCGGCAGTTGCTTCACCCTGGAGCTGCCCTTCGTGCGCCTGGCCGCTGCAGCCGCCGTGGCGCCCTGCAACGCCCCGGCGCTGAACGTGCCGGCGCCACAGCCCGCAAGCCGCTACCAGGGCAAGGTGCTGTGCATCGAAGACAACCTGCAAAGCCTGGCGCTGATCGAAACCCTGCTGCAACGGCGCCCGGGCATCCGGCTGCTGTCGAGCATGCAAGGCCAGATGGGCCTGGACCTGGCCCGCCAGCACGCGCCGCAGATGATCCTGCTGGACGTCAGCCTGCCGGACCTGCCCGGCCTGGAGGTGCTGCAACGCCTGCGGGCCTCCAGCGCCACGGCCGACACCCCGATCCTGATGATCACCGCCGACGCCAGCGAACCGACCCGGCGCGCCCTGCTCGACGCCGGGGCCACGGCGATCCTGACCAAGCCCATCCACATCCCGGTGTTCTTCGCCCACCTCGATGCCTGTCTTCCGGAGCTCCCATGACTGCCGATCTGCGCATCCTCATCATCGATGACCAGCGCCCCAACCTCGACCTGATGGAACAGCTGCTGGCCCGCGAAGGGCTGCACAACGTCCTCAGCAGCACCCAGCCGCTGCGCAGCCTGGAGCTGTTCAACAGCTTCGAGCCGGACCTGGTGATCCTCGACCTGCACATGCCCGAGTTCGATGGCTTTGCGGTACTGGAACAGCTCAACCGACGGATCCCGGCCAACGACTACCTGCCGATCCTGGTACTCACCGCCGACGCCACCCGCGACACCCGCCTGCGGGCGCTGGCCCTGGGCGCCCGGGACTTCATCAGCAAGCCCCTGGATGCCCTGGAAACCCTGCTGCGGATCTGGAACCTGCTGGAGACCCGGGCCCTGTACAAGACCCTGCGCACCCTGGTGCCGCCGGAGCGCATCGAACTGCTGCGCCCCCCAAGAACCTGATCTGCCACACCTATCGCACCTGGCCCCACCACCGCCCCCTGTAGCCGCTGCCGCAGGCTGCGAACGGTCGCGCAGCGACCGCCGGACGGGCGCCACGGTGTGCCAGGAACCCAGTTCGGGTCTGCTGCGCAGCCCATCGCAGCCTGCGGCAGCGGCTACAGGAAGCTCGGGGGGGGTCAGAGGTCGCGGAAGAACTCCCCCGGGGTGGCGTCGAACTGCTGGCGAAAGGCGGCGATAAATGCCGAGGTCGAGTCATAACCACAGGCCAGTGCCACATCAGTGACCCGCTCGCCCTGCTCCAGGGGAGTCAGGGCGCCCAGCAGGCGCAGGCGCTGGCGCCAGGCACGGAAGGTCAGCCCGGTGTCCTTGAGAAACAGGCGGCTGAGGGTCTTCTCCGTCACCCCGAGCTTCTGGCTCCACTGGCCCAGCGTCGTGGCCTGCTCCGGGTGCGCCTGCAGGCTGCGGTAGATCGACCGCAGGCGCACGTCGTGGGGCAGCGGCAGCATCAGGTCCAGCTGCGGCGCGGCGGCCAACTGGTCCAGCAGCACCTGGGCCAGGCGCCCGTCGGCGCTGTCCTCGACATATTCCACCGGCAATTCACTGAAGGCGCGGATCAACTCCCGCAGCAGGCTGCTGACCGCCAGCACCTGGCAGCTGTCCGGCGCCGCCCAGGTGGTAACGCTGCAATCGAGATACAGGCTGCGCATCTCGGTGCGCGGCGAGCTGAACACCCGGTGCGGCACCCCGGCGGGAATCCACACCGCCCGTTGCGGCGGGGCGATAAAGCGCCCGCCGCTGGTCTGGATCTCCAGCACCCCGGCAATGGCGTAGGACAATTGCACCCACGGGTGGCTGTGGCGCCGGGTCAAGGCGCGATTGGGCAAGGATTCGGTGCGCCCGTACACCGGCCGCGGCAGGCTGGGCAAACCGGGAATACTGCGCCGGACGATCTTTTCATGTCCTTTAGGCGGCATTAACTGGCTCCTTGGCGTTAGTCGGTAAAACGCAGCCACGTTAGAGTCGCCCCACCGCACTTGGCAACCCCCGGATGATCCCGCTATGACTCGCTCGCGTCTTTTGCCCGACAACTTCACCCTGACCCTGATCGGCGTGGTGCTGCTGGCCAGTTTCCTGCCGGCCAGCGGCCAGGTGGCCATAGGTTTCGGCTGGCTGACCAACATCGCCATCGGCCTGCTGTTCTTCCTCCACGGCGCCAAGCTGTCGCGCGAGGCGATCATTGCCGGGGCCGGCCACTGGCGCCTGCACCTGCTGGTGTTCAGCCTGACCTTCATCCTCTTTCCCGTGTTGGGCCTGGCGCTCAAGCCGCTGCTGTCACCGCTGGTGGGCAACGACCTGTACATGGGCATGCTGTATCTGTGCGCCCTGCCGGCCACGGTGCAATCGGCGATCGCCTTCACCTCCCTGGCCCGGGGCAATATCCCGGCGGCCATCTGCAGCGCCGCGGCGTCGAGCCTGTTCGGGATCTTCCTCACCCCGCTCTTGGTGACCCTGCTGCTGAACGTGCACGGCGAAGGCGGCTCGACCCTGGACGCCATCCTCAAGATCAGCGTGCAGTTGCTGCTGCCCTTTATCGCCGGGCAGATCGCCCGACGCTGGATCGGCGCCTGGGTCGGGCGCAACAAGAACTGGCTGCGCTTCGTCGACCAGGGCTCGATCCTGCTGGTGGTCTACGGCGCCTTCAGCGAAGCGGTGAACGAAGGCATCTGGCACCAGATCCCACTGTGGGAACTGGCCGGCCTGGTGGTGGCCTGCTGCGTCCTCCTGGCGCTGGTGCTGCTGGCGTCGAGCTTTCTCGGCAAGCTGTTCGGCTTCGACCAGGAAGACCGCATCACCATCCTCTTCTGCGGCTCGAAAAAGAGCCTGGCCACCGGCGTGCCCATGGCCCAGGTGCTGTTTGCCGGCAGCACCATGGGCGTGCTGATTCTGCCCCTGATGCTGTTCCACCAGATCCAGCTGATGGTCTGCGCGGTGCTGGCCCAGCGCTACGCCAAACGCCCGGAATCGGTGGCCGAGCTGATGGGCCAGGTCGACCCGTAGCCTTTCCTGCAAGGCGGCCCGGCGGCTGGCCGGGCCTGCGCGCAGATGGCGGTGAAGATCGCGCAATGGCATGATGCCGCGGCGAAAATCATCAAGGACCGCTGATGTTTCCCCATCGAATTCAAGCCCCCAGCCAGGCCGACCTGGAACTGCAGGTTAGCGCCCGGCTGGAGGCCGATGACCAGGCCCGGGTCATCGTCCAGTTCGCCAAGGCCGAACAGTACGACGGCGAACTGCTGAGTCAGCTCGACACGCTCTGCGCCCGTTTCGGCGAGCGCCTCAATGTGCGTTTCTACAGCCACTATCCGGGCAGCGCGTTTGACGGCCGCACCATGCTCGCCCTGCCCAATGTTCACTCCCTGAGCCTGGATTGCCTGGACACGCTGGAACACTTCGAAACCATTGGCAGCCTGCACAAGCTCAAGGATTTCGCCCTGCAAGTCATCAGCGCCGACCTGCCGGGCCTCTTGGCCCTGCCCAACTTGAGGGGGCTGCGAACGCTGCGCCTGTCCCTGGACAAAGGCCCGGCCATAGACCTGGCGCCCCTGGCCGCCATGGCCGAGCTGCACACCCTGTCCCTCAGCGTGCAAAGCCATCACCTGGACGTACTGAGCCAGTGCCCGGGCATCCGCCACCTGGACCTGCATCGCATGCCGGCCAAGACGCCCCTGGGCATGGTCGCCGGCATGACCGGCCTGCACAGCCTCTCGGTGACTTTCGGCAGCCGTGAGCAGATGCCGGAGCTGCGCAATCCCCAGGTCAAGGAACTGGAGATCATGCGGGTGCGCGGCCTCAACCGCCTGGACCTGGATGGCTTTCCCCTGCTTGAAGTGTTGAAGATCGAGGACCAGGCGCAACTGAGCCAACTGGACCTTGGCGGGGCGCCGCAGTTGCGCAAGATGAGCCTGATCAACCTCAAGACCCTGGGGGAACTCAGCGGCCTGAAAACCTCGAACATCGCTGACCTGCGCATCATCAAGGCCCCACAGTTGGATCTGCTGACACTGATCGATAGCCACCTACCGGCCAGCGTGCAGCACCTCAAGCTGCTCAGTGGCAAACGCGCCGTGGACAAACAGCTCGACGCCCGGCAACAGCAACTGGGCATTCCCGTACCCCGCGGCCCCTATTGACCACCCCCTTGTAGGAGCGAGCTTGCTCGCGAAGGACGTCAACGATAACGCGCACTTGCAGGGAACAGGCGGCGCGTTGGAAATCATCGCGAGCAAGCTCGCTCCTACAGATTCACCGCCCCTTCCGTGATCACCCGCACCCGTGGCGCGCATTGGCACCCCACGGCTGTGCTAACGTTCGCCAACCCCAAAGCTTGAAACCCTGCCCCATGTCCATCACTGAGAATCTCCTGGCCTTCACCCTGGCCGCCACGCTGCTGACCCTGACCCCGGGCCTGGACACCGCCCTGGTGCTGCGCACCGCCACGGTGGAAGGCCGGCGGCAGGCGCTGCGCGCGGCGTTGGGCATCAATGCCGGCTGCCTGATCTGGGGCGCGGCTGTGGCCTTCGGCCTGGGGGCCTTGATAGCGGTGTCGGAACTGGCCTTCAACCTGTTGAAGTACTGCGGCGCCGCCTACCTCGCCTGGCTGGGACTGAACATGCTGCTGCGCCCGCGCCACTCGTTTGCTCCCACAGGCGCGAACAGCGACCCCGGCACCAACTGGTTTCTCAAGGGCATGCTGGGCAATGTGCTCAACCCCAAGGTGGGAGTGTTCTACGTGTCCTTTCTGCCGCAGTTCATTCCCCAGGGCCAGCCGTTGGTGGCCTGGACCTTCGGCCTGGTGAGCATTCACGTGGTGCTGGGGCTGGTCTGGTCGCTACTGCTGATCGCCGCCACCCGGCCCCTGGCCGGTGTGCTGCAGCGGGAAAAGGTGATCCAGTGGATGGACCGCACCACAGGGATGATCTTCGTACTGTTTGCCGCTCGATTGGCCTTGAGCAGGCGCTGAATGTCGCTCCCCTCAAACCTCAGCCAGCACCGCCCCACGCTCTTCCAGCAGCTTCACAAAACTGCTCAAACTCTGGGACACGGTGCCGCGCCGCCAGACCAGCCAGGTGCGCAGGAAGCGAAAACGCGGGGACAACGGCCAGACGCTGACCGTGGCGCAGCCGGGCATGCTTTCCAGCATGCTGCGGGGCATCAGCGCCAGCCCGGCGCCGGCGCTGACGCAGGCCAGCATGCCGTGGTAGGACTCCATTTCATGGATCTTGCCCGGCACCGCGGCGTCCTGGGTGAACCAGCTTTCGAAGTGATGACGGTAGGAGCAATTGGCGCGAAAGGCGTAGATGCTTTCGCCGTTGACCTCCCGCGCCCGGGTAATCGGCGCATGCCCCAGCGGGGCGATCAGCACCATTTCCTCCTCGAACACCGGCAGCCCTTCCAGGGCCGGGTGGCGCACCGGGCCGTCGACGAAGGCGGCCACCAGGCGGCCGGACAGCACGCCGTCGATCATGGTCCCGGAGGGTCCGGTGGACAGGTCCAGTTCCACCTTGGCGTACTGCTGGTTGTAGGCCGCGAGCAGCGCCGGGATGCGTACCGCCGCCGTGCTTTCCAGCGAGCCCAGGGCGAACGGTCCCTGGGGCTCCTCGCCGGCCACAGTCAGACGCGCCTCGGCCACCAGGTCGAGAATGCGCCGGGCATAGTCGAGGAAATTCCAGCCGGCGGGGGACAGGCGCATGCGGCTCTTCTCGCGGATAAACAGCTCCACCCCCAGGTCCTGCTCCAGTTGCTTGATCCTGGTGGTCAGGTTCGACGGCACCCGGTGGATCAGTTGCGCGGCGGCGCTGATGCTGCCCTGCTCGGCAACGGCCTTGAAAATTTCCAGCTGGACCAGATCCACGGCATTCTCCAAACGTGAACGACTTGCTCAATATTATTCAGTTTTCAGTAAAGATCCAGCACCGTAACCTGCCGCCATTCCCACCCGAGCAGGACGGTGCCATGAGCCTTGTTTCCAGCCACACCCACGCCTTGTCGATCAACCCCGCCACTGGCGAGCAGATCGGCGCCTACCCCTACCAGTCCGAGGCTGAGCAGGACGCCGCGCTGAGCCGTGCCGCCGCTGGTTTCGCCCAGTGGAAACGCCAGAGCATCGCCGAGCGCGCCAGCCGCCTGAACGCACTGGCCCAGGCCCTGCGGGACAACAGCGAGGCCATGGCCCGCATGATCAGCCTGGAAATGGGCAAGCCCCTGCCCCAGGCCCGGGGCGAAATCGAAAAGTGCGCCCAGCTGTGCCTGTGGTACGCCGAGCACGGCCCGGCCATGCTGGCCCCGGAAGCGACCCTGGTAGAAAACAACAAGGCACGCATCGAGTACCGGCCACTGGGCCCGATCCTCGCGGTGATGCCGTGGAACTTCCCGATCTGGCAGGTGCTGCGCGGCGCGGTGCCGGCGCTGCTGGCGGGCAACACCTACGTGCTCAAGCACGCCCCGAATGTCATGGGCAGCGCCTACCTGCTGCTGGACGCCATGCAGCGCGCCGGTTTCCCTGAAGGGGTGTTCGAGCTGCTCAACGTCACTCCGGACGGCGTATCCAGCGCCATCGCCGACCGCCGCATCGCCGCCGTGACCCTCACCGGCAGCGTGCGCGCCGGCATCGCCATCGGCGCCCAGGCCGGCGCCGCGCTGAAGAAGTGCGTGCTGGAACTGGGCGGCTCCGACCCCTTTATCGTGCTCAACGACGCCGACCTCGACGAAGCGGTCAAGGCCGCGGTGATCGGCCGCTACCAGAACACCGGCCAGGTCTGCGCCGCCGCCAAGCGCCTGATCATCGAGCAAGGGGTGGTCGCGGAGTTCACCCACAAGTTCGTCGAAGCCACCCGCGCCCTAGTCATGGGCGACCCGCTGGCCAGCGACACCTACATCGGCCCCATGGCCCGCTTCGACCTGCGTGACGAGCTGCACCAGCAGGTCCAGGCGACCCTGGCCGAAGGCGCCACCCTGCTGCTGGGCGGCGACAAGGTCGAAGGCGCCGGCAACTATTACCAACCCACGGTGCTGGCCAACGTCACCGAGCAGATGACCGCCTTCAAGCAGGAACTGTTCGGCCCGGTGGCCGCCATCATCAGCGCCCGGGATGCGCAACACGCCCTGGAACTGGCCAACGACAGCGAGTTCGGCCTCACCGCCACGATCTTCACCCAGGACCTGGAACGGGCCCGGCAGATGACCGACGAGCTGGAAACCGGCGGCGTGTTCATCAACGGCTACAGCGCCAGCGACCCCCGGGTGACCTTCGGCGGAGTGAAAAAAAGCGGCTTCGGGCGCGAGCTGTCGCACTTTGGCGTACGCGAATTCTGCAATGCGCAGACGGTGTGGCTGGATCGCCGGTAAGACCGGGCGGCCACCCAAGGGCGCAATGCCCGGATGAAAAAACGGACCTGGATCAGGTCCGTTTTCTGGAGGGCTCAAATGGTGTTCAGCACAAAATACAGCAGCAATATCCCGGCGATCACCAGCCCCTCATAATCATGGGTAAACCCCCACCAAGCGCCATAGAACGCGGCCCCTACGCCTAGAGCCGTCAGCAGAGCAAAACCATACATCCTGGCCCTGAACCAGAATGATGGACGCTCGCACAGATCGGCCCCTGTCGGAGCAGACAGCAAGGGGGTCGCGATATGCGAGGCCAGCACATAGTTGACGATATTCGGCTGGTTCGGCCGTTGCAGGGGTTTGCCGTGATCGCCCTTGAACCACAGGGTCTGAGGCTGGGTCGGCAAATCACGCAGTTCGTCGAAGCCATCGACGCCACCGGTTCCCACGTCACGAAAGCCGATCAAGTGCAGGCCCCGGCACAACCCGCCTACGGGCCAGTCCTCGGAACTGCACTGGTTCGCCACAGTCGCCACCTGACGCCGCAACATCATCCGCTGCCATGGAAACTCCCGAGGCAGTACGCTGCCCGCCAGGTACACCCGATCGAACTTCAGTGACGACACCTCAAGCAGGCTGGTGCCAAGGATATAGGTGCCATTACTGTGGCCGACAAAGTGGAACTGCACGTCTGGATTGCGCGCCACGTGGTAGCTGTAACGGTCGAGAAACCAGGCCAGGTTGCCGCGACGCACCCACGGCAAGGCAAACTTGATTGCGGAAAACCAGCCATAAGTGGAGCGATCCACCAACACCGGCGACTCATGACCCGAGCAGGCAGCGGCCAGTGGCTTGCCCTGCCCGTCGGACTTGGCCTGTTGCTCTATGGCTTCGGCAATGTCGGTGACCCAGCCCGAATTGCCGTCACGGATACCGTGGAGTACGAACACCACTCGCCCAGGTCCGGTGGCTGGCAACTCGCCGGCCTGCTCGGGCTCGTGTAGTTGAGGGTCCGGGTTCCGTAACACCTCCATTATCCGCATAAACCCCGCGGCCCCAGGAGGCGCCGCCGGATCGAATAGGTTGCTGTGATCGGCCCCCTCGATGGTCACCGTGTAGGAGTTGGCAAACGCTTCGGTATCGCGCACATCCTCACGGGCCACCACACCATCGATATC
The DNA here is from genome assembly GCF_058797595.1 of Pseudomonas sp. GW823-FHT02C05. Taxonomy (NCBI): domain Bacteria; kingdom Pseudomonadati; phylum Pseudomonadota; class Gammaproteobacteria; order Pseudomonadales; family Pseudomonadaceae; genus Pseudomonas; species Pseudomonas sp. GW823-FHT02C05. The sequence continues at coordinate 2,100,799 of NZ_JBXAJU010000001.1, forward strand.
ACCGAGAAACTGCACGACAAAAGGTCGGTGTTCATCGTCCCGTTCATGGAAATGACGCATCCAGGACAAGCGCAGGTCGGTAACAAAAAAAGAGCCCTTTTCCAACTCCATGAGCCAGCCCAGGGTAAACCAGGAGGGAGGCTTGAGCAGCAGCCACTGCAGCGAAACCAGCTTCATCAGCGCCAAGCCCAAGGCCCAGGTAGCGGTTGCGTAAGGGCGAAAGCCGCGGTTGATGGAGGCAAACAACAGCACCGACTCGACCTTGCTCCACCATGCCCCTCGTGACGGCTGATCCAGGTAGGCACCTGCCGCCAGCAGATAGGCATCACGCACAATCATGCCGCCAGCGCTGTGCCCCAGCAGAATGATTCGGCTGTATTGCGGGGCCAACGCATCGATTTTCGCCATCAGTTCCAACGAGAGATCCCGCACCCGAGCCGCACGAAAGAGGTTTCTCACACCGCGAGTATCGTGATGATGCCAATGGCCAGTGATCCCCTGCTCGCGCAGCCGATCCTCAAGCCGCCTCCAGGCCCCATCGTGATTACCCAAGCCACCAACCACGACAATGAGCGGTTCTACGCGCATGGAGCACCTCCCTGTGGATTGCCTTGCGCCACCTGCGAACGGTGCTGGCGTCGCGCCACCTTAGGTATAGGTTCTTTTGCAGGTCCTGCGCGCAAGCCCCCCACCTTTTTCGCAGCAGGCTCAGGGCCAGCACCTTTTGGCCTCCCCGGACATTGCCAAGTCCCATCCGATTGTTGCACCAGCCGGCAAAACTGCTACAAATGCGCCGCTCCTGATTCAGTCCGCCCCCCAGGACTGCACCCTCTTTCGCCAAGGGACTTGCCGATGCCGACCCTGACTCCGAATATTCAATTCAGATTTGATCAAGTCGATACCCGACTCGGTGCCCCGGATTTCTGGTCGTGGGCGTTCTCCAACGCACGAGACCCGTTCCTGCGCGGCGTCTTGATCGAATACCTGCTATGCCAGCACCTGATCTCCCATGCGGAGGAAATTGCCGGCAAGCTGGTGGAGCACTTCACTTTTCAGAACCCTTACCCCGACAACCTGAGCAAAAGCCTGAGAAAGAGTTTCGAGTTCCAGCATCAAGGCGATGTATTCGATCTACAACTGACCTGGGGGTTGACCATCGAAATCAAAAGCACCGCCTCGCCCAAGCATTGGCGTATCAACAAGACCTCATACTGGAACCTGCTGCTGGACAAGAATCTCAAGAGAAAAGGCTTCCAGGCTCACTACTACATTCTCGCCGAACTCACAAAGAGCCCGCGGACCGACCAGGGCGCCCTGACCTTTGAAAACATTCGCTTCCACCTACTGTCGAGGGATGATCTGGAGGCCTTGGCCGGTACCAAGAACCATGTAACTTTCGATCAATTCTCGTCGCTGTCCCTGGCCCAAAAACAGACATGCGACTATCAGCAACTGCCTTTCAGGCTCAAGGCACTGGTGAATCGTCGATTTGCCCTAAGCCTCAACCAGATCGAGTGGGGTTGGAAAATCCCCCTGCCCCGGGTCCGGGGCGCCTTCCCGCTGGCAGTGGAGAAAGACGGGGTGATTCACGCCGGATATTACTGTGGCACTAGCAAGAAGCCTCTGAATCGCTTCGATGTTCCTTGGCGCAAAGGCTTCACTCCCACCTGGAAAGACTGGGAATCCGTGGGGCTGCGCTTCGTGCCGGAGCGATGATCGAAAGCACATCACAATACCCACCGGAGGCCGCCCGCACGGCTGAACCTGCCCCTAGGGCAAGGCCGAGAGTGCCTGGGCTTGAGCGCTAGTGCCTTCAGATATTTCATTCTTTTAAGAATTTTCTTGAAGCAAGCAAGCCTGCCTCATTCTTATGATGCTGCTCTTTGGCATTACTCTGAGGTCCGCTATGTGCTCCTCCCTGCAAAAGTTCATCGTTCGTCTTCCAGGCGACCTGCACAACCAGCTCAAACACATTGCCAAACGAGAAAACCGCAGCATGAACAATGAAATCGTCGACCGCCTGGAAAAGTCCCTGGTCGTCGATGAAACCCGCGAGATGAATGAGAAGCTCATCAGCCTGCTGCTGCGCAAGGTCGATTCCATGGAGGAGCGGATCAAGTACCTGCAGATGGGCCACCCGGAGCCCGAGCAGGATTGCCCACCGCCGTGTTACGCAAGGACTTGAAGCGGCCACTCCCGCCACGCGACCTTCTACCTTTCCCGTCTTTACCCCCTCGCTGCAGCTTGTATGATGGCGCCTGCCCGACAGTACCCAGCGGCAACCGCCAGGCCCCGGCCTGATGCTCGCAGGGCTCCCCCGCTGTTCCTCACTACACACGCAGGTCGACGCTCCTAGCCTTCCCAGGAACCTCCCCCGGCTTCTGCCATGGGGCCGCGTCGCCTTCTAGGATTGTTCATGAGCCGGATTCACCCGACTGCCCCCGCGCGCACCTGCAGCTCAGCTTTGCCCCTCAACTGCCTGACCCTGGGCCTGCTGCTGGCCGGCAGCAGCGCCGTGGCCAACGCCGCGGGCACCCAGTTGCCGACCCAGACCGTCAGCGGCGAAGAGCCCTACGGCTATCGCGTCGACAGCGCCTCGGTGGGTGGTTTCAGCGAAGCGCCCTTGCTGGATACCCCGGCCTCCATCAGCGTGATCAATGAAGACATGATCCTCGACCAGCAGGCCCGGCTGCTCAGCGACGTGCTGAAGAACGATGCCTCGGTGGGCCAGAGCTACGCGCCGGTGGGCTACTACGAAAACTTCGAGGTGCGCGGCTTCTCGCTGAATGCCGCCAGCAGCTACAAGATCAACAACCGCACCATCACCGGCGAGCAGAACGTCGCCCTGGAAAACAAGCAGCGGGTGGAATTGCTCAAGGGCCTTTCCGGCCTGCAAAGCGGGGTCAGCGAGCCCGGCGGGCTGATCAACTATGTGACCAAGCGGCCCACGGACATTCGTTCGGTGACCGTTTCCACCGACGACCGCGGCAGCGGCTACCTGGCCACCGATGTCGGCGGCTGGTTCGGCAGCGAACAGCAGTTCGGCCTGCGTGCCAACCTGGCCCATGAAGACCTGCACTCCTACGTCGAGCACACCAATGGCCAGCGCGACTTCGCCTCCCTGGCCCTGGACTGGAACATCAGCCCCGACGCCCTGCTGCAACTGGACATCGAATACCAGAACAAGCAGCAGCGCTCGGCACCGGGCTATCAACTGCTGGGGGGCTCCAGCCTGCCCCACCACGCCTCGCCGAAAAAACTCCTGGGACACCAGAGCGGCTCCAAGCCTGTGACCAATGAATCGCTGAACATCGGCGGCAACTTCGAGTACCGCTTCAACGACGACTGGAAGGGCACCCTCAGTGCGTCGCGCAGCAAGGTGGTGATCGATGACTACAGTTCGTTTGCCTGGGGTTGCTACGGCTCGACCAGTTGCTCCAGCGTCAAGGTGCCCAACTACTTCAGCCCGGAAGGCAACTACGACATCTACGACTTTCGTAGCCCTGACGACACCCGGCGCAACGATGAAGTGCAGGCGGTGCTCAATGGCCGCTTCGACGCCGCAGGCCTGGGCCATGAGTTGAGCGTGGGGACCAGTGCGTTTCGTCGTGTGGTGGACCGGCGCGAGTCCATCAATCAATGGATTGGCACGGGCAATATCCAGAGCGAGCCTGAGAACTTCGGCCGCTACGACGGCGCCCTCAACGACACCCACAAACGCCTGGACAGCCGCCAATACGGCCTGTTCCTCAGCGACCGCATCAGCTTCAACGAACAGTGGCAGACCGTTCTCGGCGGACGCGAAGTACGCCTCGACGAAGAGAGCTTCGACAAGGACGGCGTGCGCGATCGCCACACCCAACGCTATGTGTTCCTGCCCCAGGCCGCGTTGATCTACAAACCGATCAACAACATTTCGCTGTACACCCAGTACAGCAAGGGCTTGTCCCTGGGTGGCCAGGCCCCCTGGTTCGCCAGCAACAGTGGCGACACCCTGGCCCCCACCGTCTCGCGGCAGATCGAAGCCGGGGTCAAGTACGACTGGCAGCGCATGAGCTTTACCGCCGCGCTGTTCCAGATGCGCCAGGCCTACCAGTACTCGCGCCCCGACGCTGCCGGCGGTTTCACCTACGTCCAGCAGGGCCAGCAAAAGAACACCGGCCTGGAGCTCTCCGCCAACGGTTGGGCCACCCAACGCCTGCAGATTGCCGCCAGCGTCGCGGCGATCCGCTCCCGGGTGGAGGGCACCGGTACCCCGGCCTACGAGGGGCACCAGACCCTCAACGTCCCGCGCCTGCGAGCCAGCCTGCAGGGCGACTACGCCCTGCCCTGGCTCGACGGCCTGGCCTTGCTGGGCGGCATGCAATACAGCAGCAGCCAATACGCCGACCGCCAGGGCAACGTCGCCACCGGCGCCTACGCCATCTTCAACATCGGCAGCCGCTACAGCACTCGAATTGATGGCTACGACACGGTGTTCCGCCTGACCGTGGACAACCTGTTCGACAAGCGCTACTGGCGCGACACCGGGGAATACATGGGCGACGACTACCTGTTCCAGGGCGCGCCGCTGACGGCTCGGTTGAGTGCTTCGGTGAATTTCTGATGCAGCGCCAACCGCCCAGCGAGAATACGCCTCTCAAGTTAGCCGCTGTATTGTAGGAGCCGGCTTGCCGGCGAAGGCGGTCTCAAGGACACCTTCGCTGGCAAACCAGTGACTATGCGAATCTGTCAGGCATGCACAAAAAAGCCGGTCATCAAGACCGACTTGTCAGCGCCTGGTCTACTCGCCATCAAACCGGCTGCAAAGCCCGCAAGGCTTCAGGGTACTGGCTGGCCACACGCAGCAGCGTTTGAGCCGCGCCTGTCGGCTGGCGCCGGCCTTGCTCCCAATCCTGCAGTGTACGCAGGCTGACCCCCAACAGCGTGGCAAACGCACTCTGAGAGAGCCCCACCTTAGCCCGGGCCTCTGCCGCCCCGGACAGTTTTACCACCGTTGCACGCGCCGCCTTGCCGGCTTTCATCTGGCCCACCGAAGTCAGCAAATCCTTCTGAAACTGCTGCAGTTCATGGTCCATGACTGATTCCCTCTTTCAATTGATTCAGAAAGCCGATGGGCAGATTGTCTAACTTCGCCTTGGTGTAGACGATCAGCAACCAAATAAGACCTTCCGAAAGCAGGTTGTAGTAGATGACTCGTGTGCCGCCGCGCTTGCCGATGCCACTGCAAGACCAGCGCACCTTGCGCAGCCCTCCGGTACCGGGGATGACGTCTCCAACCCATGGGTCTGCGACCAACCAGGTGATGAATTCCAAGCGCTCGGCGTCATTCCAGATAGGCTCGGCGTAGCGCTTGAAGACCTCGGTTTCGATAACGGTATACATGGCTCCACCATCTACGGCAAGGCCGTACAGACGAACAGACAGGCATTCGTCCGACACAACCTGCTGGCGCTGGAAAGACCAATACCCCTGCCGCAACCAGGCATCGCAAGGGGTGGACGTTTGATCTACTCATCACCGAGGGTGGTCGCAATCATCGAGGGCAGCCACTGCTTACCGAAAATACAGATTTGCCTTACAGGCTCGGAGCCGATTTACCGGCGAAGGTGTCCTCAAGAGAGCCGTGGTAAACCAAGGCGCGTCACTCTGCAATGACTCGAAGCTGCCAACCTGCTTGATCGGTTACTTGGTCGCTCTGGCTCCAGCTCCAAGGATGATCAAACGTCCAACCACCAGTTCAACAGCGTCTCGTCCTCATCGTCATCGAGGTTTTTATAGACATTGGCGTAGTACCACTCAATCCCGGTTCTCTCGCGGAAGCGATCGAACACCGCATTGATACGGTCCATGCCATTCCTTGCAGGAACAGCGAATGAAAGGCTCCCCTCGAACAGCCCATCCAGGGTTCCGCCCAACTCACCAGCAACCTCGCTTTCAAGCGCACTGATCACCGCCGGATCAATGTAGTCGGCATAGATCTGAATGCAGAAATTCCCGCCCCGCTTCAGCACTTGCGCCGGCGCATCGGGATTGCGGATGGAAACGATATCGCCCCGCGCCAGGTTCTGCGCCAGGCCCGGCGAGGACAGCAACTCGTAGGTATCCTCATCAATCTGCCGCGCCAACAGCTCCTCGCGAACGGCGCCATCGTCATCGGCCATGTACACCTGAATCAGCACAGGGGATTGCTTGTCGTCCATACAGGGCTCCACAGTTTCCACGTTCAACACCTGATCCTTGTTCTGCTACCCAGCGCTTCCATCCCCTGCCTCAAGGCAACGGCTCAAAGCGCCCACTGCCCGCACTCCACGCAAACCCCGGCAACGTGCAGTCCTGAAAGCCGATCCGCAATTGCTCCCCCTCAGCCTGCACCTGCAAGGTATCCACCCCCAGGTTGCGACACCCCGGCGCCGCAACCGCCAGGCTCTGCAACAACTTGCCGGTGGCCTTGTCCATCACCTCCACCGTCGTGATTCGCTGATCATTGCCCGGCATCGGCACCTGGAAATACCAGCGTTTAGTGGAAGCACTCTGCAGCAGCGTGGTGACCGGCTGCGGCCACGAGCGATCCGAATCCACCAGGCCCACCAGCTTCAGCGCAATGGGCAAGGTCTTGCCCGTGCGATAACTGGTCCAGCTGCCGCGTACCTGCTCCTGCTGGCGGGAGTTCATCAAGTCATTGAACTGCAGACGCGCCACCGGCAAGCCCTGCTCGTCCAGCTCATCCATGGCCAGCGTCTTGTTGCTGTAGCTGAAGGTCGGCTTGAGGCGGATCGGCGTGCGATAGCGCTGATAGGCATAGGTGCCCTGGTAGACCGCATTCTGGCTACCCAGGGTCAAGACAATCGCCTGCTTGCCCAAGGTCCCCTCATACACCCCGTGGGACGCCTGCGCCGGCAAGAGCCACAGCGCCAACACCAGCACCGCCAGCCCCCGAGCAACATCAAACCCACGCATCAGAAACGCTCCTTGCCCGATGAAAGATATTCCAGCCGATCAGGGCTGATCACCCGGTAATAATCCCAACGCCGAGTGCGCTGGTCGTAATTGATAAAGTCCTGCTTGCTGAACTCCATCTGGCCACCGGGGGAAAAGCGCAGATCGCCCTCCACCGCGAACTGCTCCAACTGCGGATGGCGCAAGTATTCCCGGCGCTCACGGTTGTACAGGTAGTACTGAGTGGGCGAGCACCACAGCCGGCCATCCGACTCCGCCAGCCGATAGCCCTGGGCCTGAAAATCAATCCGCGCCTCGGCCTGGAAATGCCCGAAAGTCAGCGTCCTGGTACCGACCGACGACATGCACCACTGCCCACTGATCTCCTGCACCCGCCGCCCGGTGGTGCGGCTCATGACTCGAATACTGTCCACCCGCGCCACCTCCTCCCCGGCCTTGCGCGCGGCATGCACACTGAAATAGAAATCCCGATCGAACACCGGCTGCAGCAACTCCCCCTCAAACGCCTCCCGCTGACTGCCACCAAAGCGCGTCACCCGCTGCAACTGCAACGGCTGCTGCGTGCCCGTGCGCAGATCCACCAGACTGCCCTGCAGCGCCTGCGCCCCCTCGGCGAACGGCTGCAACGACACCGCCGTCGCCGGCAGGGTCGGGTTGTCCATGATGTTGATCAAGAGCGCAGAGCCGGAATGGAAAGGCGTGGACTCCAACGCCATGGGCAAGCGCTCGGATTCGGAAAACCAATAGCCGGACATACCGCCGCCGTATTGGGAGTCGTAGGTGAGCGCCAGTTCAACCGGGGTGTCGCCGAGGGTGCCGCGGTAGGTGGTGGTGGGGTTGGCTTGGGCGGTGGGGGTGATGAGCCCGAGGCCGAGCAAGAGTGCTGCGGTCAGGCTGAACAGGAGGTGTTGCAGGTGACGCTGTTGGCCAGCCCTTGTTTGTGAACTGCTGCCAATGGGCTGGGTCATGCCTGCGTTCCTTGCGGTGGGGAAAAGGGGCGCAGGATAGCAAAATCGATTGAAGGTCAGATGGATTTGCCGAGGCCTGGCCCGAATCTGAAATGGTCCAACAGGCTGTTGGACCATTGCCGTGGGGGCCCCACTCTGCTGCCGATTACCAAGCTGAAAGGCCCATACAGTTAGGGTCAGGCACAGCGGATATGAATTCCCTGGAGAGTTCAGCCGGTCCTTACTCGCAATAGAGACCGTTCCTACAGAAGCGCCATTGTCCCGGACCTGCCCTGTCCCTATAGTTTTCTCGTTCGCTGAATTTTGTCAGCGACAGGGTTTCGCAGCCCAAAAGAAAGAATCAAACAACACAGCCCATGCCAACTCAGGCAAACTTCGCCTGCGTTTCGTTTATGGCAGCTGTGCGTGGGAGACCTTTGGGTCTGCCGGGTTTGTTTCTTTCCTCGGTCTGCGAACCCGCGTACAGCTGCCACCCAGTTGATTCGCAGCAACAGGTGGCGATTTTTCATTTTCTTGGAAGAAACGACACCATGAATACTCAAGATCTATCCGAACGATTTATTCCCATGACCCCAATCGCCAGCGATGGGCCGGTGCTGTTTGTAGACAGCCAGGCGCCGTTGGCGGATCTGCATGCGTGTGCGAGTGAGCGATTGGTGACTGCGCTTGATTATCTGAATCTGATGAGCTGCACCACGTTGCGGGACTCGAACGATAAGGACATTGGCACGGTGACCAATACAGCGAGGTTGTTACTACAGGATGTGCGAGAGCTGTTGAGAGCAATAGAAACTCAGGCTTTAAATATTTAATTAAGAGTAAATAAGCCGGCACATGCCGGCTTATTAAAAGCCCACACCCACTTACCCGAACTTCCAACCTCATCTAACTTTTTGAGAACCAAATAGGAACAGAGAAAAATGCAGCGTAAAAAAGCGAAAAACTGAAAACTCAGTACTCTATGAAGACGACTACAAATCGAATATCACCGCCAGAACATCAGGCCACCCATTTTTGGAAAGACCTTTCCTACCACACCCTTAATCTCGCAAATGGCAGCACAATCCAAAGGCCCTACGAACTGTAGGAGAATCACACATAAACCTCATGAAAAATCTCATATCGCGATCACCCAATAATAAAGCTAACACTGCGAGCTCGAGCTGAAACTAACTATGTGCAGGCTCCCTAAGATATATAATTCTACATTTAACGAAAAACTCATGACACGCAATTAACACAACAACAATCAGCGAAATCCGGCCTGACAAACCTGAGTCACAGTGAGGCCGGAATATAAGAAGCACTTATAATAAATATACCTAAAGCCTATGACACCTACTCAGCGTATCTCCGGAATATTGGTATCCGCCTCCGAATACTTGAAGTCCCTGACCAAGGACCAGCACTCGAGCTTCTTGGCCCATTCGGAAATCATCTTCCCGCTTGCACCGCGATGAAGTGCTTCATTTACTTCACGAGCCCAAGTAGCCAACTGTCTTTGTAGTTCAGGCGAAATATTCTGAGCCTGCCAGACACGTTGAAAATCAAAACCTCGCCCAAGTTTAAGTGCAAGAACCGAAATTGTGTATACGGTAATATTTCCCTGAAATGCCGGGAATAGAGGCCTTATCAATTTCTGAGCAGATTTGAACAGGATGGCCTTTGCAATCATTTCCTTGAACTGATTTTGATCAGGAATTACATCCTCTCCGGAGCTTTCTCGCTCTCCCAACTCATCCATGAAAGCCTGAAAATTCTTCTGACTGCCCAGCCCTACAACGTGGGGTTTCTGATCCCAAGCGAACAAAAACTTTGCTAGGTCCGGTTTTGTGATTTTGCGATAGGGAGGAATTGCGGCCTGAAGTTTTTTCTTTTGAACAACCGTTGTCGCCTCTTTTTCAAGCATCACCTTGTAACTGCCGGCCGATCGTTCATAGAACCAGCGCCCCACACCATCCGGACAATATGTACGCATGGACAGTTTTTCCAGCTCTCGATGAAATGGCTTGTTTGCTGAAAGATCTGATTGCTTTACTACGTTCTGGCTATTGGCATAGCGAGATATATTCGAGATCAACTCCTCGTCATCTCCCTGACCATTTCTGAGCACGATAATCTTCGCTGGAACTCGGACACTACTGAGATCGATTTCAGGATTTTTTTTCTTGGCGAAATAAATGGAGGCTGTAGTCTGTCCACCATTGACGATCTGCATGCCCTGAAGCCACAGAATGCCAGTAGATCCGTCTGGTGTGCGATCTAACTTCGCAGCATCGGCCACAACAACAATGCCATTGTTATAAGCCATGAATCGATCCGGATTACTTCGCAAACTGTCACGAATCCCCTTGTTTACGCCTCTGCTACCAACACCAAGGAATGAACGTACGTTTGCCTCAAGAATACGTGGTCCGTACTTCTCGTATAGAAAACGCAAAGCCTCGCCGGGGACTGCCGTTAGAGCATAGTCATATTCGTCATCACCTGCCCCAGGGACCCATACGCTAGGCAATGCCGTACCACAGAGATCCTGAAAGTTAACTACCAGCTCATCCCGGGGCCGGCCCTGCTGCCAATGGTTGAATAACCGCTGAATGTCCATGACCTCAAGGCGCACCTGTTTACCCTCGACATCCTGAGGTGCATAGTTCCTTGTCTTAACCTGGCCATCGGTAATTACAAAAATCCGGATGCTATCCAGAGCGGTAAATATACGCTCAACCTCCGTAACAAGTGGATAGGCCTCGTTGGTTTCATCTAGCGCCTCTGAAAGTTTTCCCGTGGCACAAAACTTGAGAAAATGCAGCCCTTGCTTGGCAGCCCTGCCGATTTCAGTATCTGGGATGTCCTCAATATCCTCGAGCCCCTTGTAAAGGCTGACGAACAAATCCAGCCGGTCGGGGTTTCCCAGTTCGTCAGTTGTGTCCGAGACAGAATAACCACTGATTTTGACTTTGTAGGATCCGACCTTGGCACCGTAATGGCAGACTGTTGGCTCGAAGGTTATTCCTTCATCGGCCATATGAGCCATTACATGCTCAGTAAATACAGCCTCTGCTGGCACAGGAGCTTCACCAGGTGCAATATCCTTCAAAACTTCCTCTCGGACCGATGCTTGGGTGTCCCGCAAAAAATCCACAAGTTCCATCAAATCACTCCAAGTTGCTCAAGCACATCTACCAACGGATGGTTATCGGCTGGTATCAATGCCAGATCGAGCTCGTACTGCGCTCGACGAATAGCTGTCGAGATACTGAAAGGCGTCAGCCTCGGAAATTCCGCATCAACGAGATGCATCCTTATCTCGCTCAATGAAAAACGACGCGTATAGTTTTCTGCCTGCATGTCCAAATAACCGGCCTGATGAAGTGCTTGCTCGAAGAGTCTGGTCGCTGCAGAGTCAGGCTCCAGCAGACAGCGTAGATCAGTCACAGCCTCGGGAAGTGACATTCCCGAATCCGCTGAACCGAAGCGAAGTGCGGCGAGAAAGAGCGGTGGACACTGGGATTCGTCGAGCTGATCTAGGGAAGTAATTTTCACCGGGAAGCCTTCAGTTGCCATTGTGGACTTGACCTCTATTGCGCCCATACCAATTTGAAAGTCATGAAGCCCGTCGAGCGGCCCTTTCCACCCGTGTACTGCTGAGAATAGCAATACGCCCTCATCAATCAGATGCCGCAGTAAACAGAGTTCACCCATAAGCCCCAGTTCAGCTTCGGGCCCCAAACCCTCGCGTCCTTTACGCATGAACTCCTGCCACCCACGCACTCTTCCGAGCAGTCGCTGATATACAAGTTCTTCGGTACAGCCGTTATCGGAATCCAGTAGTCCACATAAATCGGCGACTACGGCTGCAAAAAGCTCCAAGCTACCTTCAGGTTGACGAACGATCGCGAGCCAGTGGTGATCACCCGCAGCCTCACCCAACCCTACACTTTCAATCCGAAACCCTTGCCCCTGAGGCAATTGCGAGTTAGGTGCCGTTCTACAGCTTGAAAAGCCGACTAAAACAGACTCCTCATTTCCCGGCGCATGCCTGGCTGCCTTAACCCTGATTGTTGCTTTCTGAAATAGATCAATCGATCGCCACCCCTGAGCCCAAGCGTTGCCGGGAAGAGCTCGCCAAATGCCAAGCAATTCGGAACTACTCACTGCCGCCATTATTGTTGCTGCTCCCACATAAGGTTAGTGACGACATAGGGCACCGACTTTCCCGCATTGCTGGAAGGAAAACTGATTGCAAATGCAACGACAGGCACCTCAACGCCCAAAATTCCAGAGTCCTTTAGGTCAAGAAGGTACATAAGTAGAAGTCCTCTTTCGGGATGCGGCGCTACTTTCCCACGCCCCTGGCCACGGACACGCCTGACGTAAGGTCCGCCTGGAGTCTCGGGCAACTCCTTACTTCTGGAGCGAACGGGGTCGGGTTTCCAGTCTTTACGAGTCCATTCAAGTGCGGCATTCCACGATGACTCGTCAAGGTCCAGAGCCTCATCATGAGGCGAGAGGAGGCGACCTATGGAATATTTATCAGCTTCTCGAGACTTGTTTGTGCGCTTCATTCGTTTTATCGGAAAGCCTGCGACATTTTCGGTGCCGGCAGTACCACCAGCGATAACCGCAACCGTCCAGGAAGTAAGCTCGCCAGACCGACTCATCTCTTCGATGAAGTTCGCAAGCAGATCACTTCTCACTTTTCTGGAGTCAGGATGAGTCTGGTACGCCCTCAGAAACTCAATAACAGCCTGAGCTTCAACACCATTCCAACTCACACCGTTCCAGCTATCAATTCGGCCGTTTCGGCCCTGCGGAGGAATCTCCGATGCCTTACCCATGTTGGATACAAAAGAGTTGAAAGCCATGACATTCTGTCTGAGCAGGGCCGGATCCCTGAAGAAACTGACCGTTTCAACAATATCTCCGCTGAAAGACAGATACAGGGTTTTAGCGGTCCTCATTTTCAGTGGTGAAGTCACCATCAATACAGGGTGAGAGACAACCTTGAGACCGTACTGACGTGGGGTCAGCCCGCTTTCCATCATGAAGTCGAACTCAGCTCTCAGCTCTTCCGCTGCATCTGCAATGTGTTCAAACCATTCAACCAGATCCGCTGTGGTATAGAGGCGACACAAGTCCAAGTAACCAGGTCGATAACCAAACCACCGTCCCATCTGCATCAACGTGTCATACATTTTGGAGGCCCGAAGAAAATAGCTGACACATAGACCTTCAAGTGTGAGCCCTCGGGCCAGCTTGTCTCCTCCAATTGCAATGACCTTTAGCCCCGTGGCGCTGTCGACATAGTCCAGCGCATCTTTTGCAGTACCGTTGATCATGCGCACATCGATCTGCTCCAACAGATCTGGTAACGCTTGCTCTATCTCGAACCAGTCATCGGCTTGACGCCGAAAGTTCTCGCCCATCTGTTTTTCAATTTCGTGGCTTGTCGTCCGGATGTCTCTATTCCACAGGCTGCGCAATTCGGCCAGTACCCCCTCATGGTCGATGCGTCTTCTAAGCCGCTGCTTCAACTGCATGATGTAATTACGAACCTGCCCATGTACATGCTGCTGAACCAAGTTGAATCGTGTTACGTGCACTAGCATGGAGCTGTGCTCGGCCCCCTGCCCCCGCAATTGACGAATGGTGCTTGCCAAGACGAATGCCTGTATTGCCTCGACCAGCGAAGGAGGCATGACGTCGGAAGGAACGTAATTGCTTTTGTGACCAACAGGCATCCAACCGCCCTTTCCGTCGGTGGAGCAGTGATCCGTGACTGGGCGGACCAAATCAAGAGCGCCTATGCGCCCATTCTCTCCCGCGAGTCCGAATACCCTTGACGGACCGATATAGCTTGAGGGCGCCGAGAGGTTGGTAATGAATGCCGCTGGGAACAGATCCGGCCCTTCCTTTACTGTCTCACCCTGCTCGTGGATATAGATGTTTGCAAACGGTGTAGCCGTATAGCCGACATAGGCCTTCCTCGAGAAGGAGTGCAGTATCTGACGAATCAGGCTGTTGATTGCCGTGGGTTCATGTTCGAGGTCAGGCTGACCGTTTTCGTCGACTACCTTCTCACCGGTATCCACTGACGCATGATCTGCCTCGTCGTCAACTATCAGTAAAGGGAGATGGGTTACCAGAGGGCGGCCGGTTTCCGGATCAGTCGTTTCTGCAACATGCTTGTGAATCCATTTAAGCAGGCGCTGCAGAACAGTTTTGTTCTTCTTGACGACGAACAACCACGGTTTCTGCTCAGGCGAGACACCAAGATTTCTCACAAATCTGGTGTTGAAATCTCCAGTCTCGGTCCTGTTGGTAACGTACTGAGGGCGTAACGCGGGAGAAGGGTCAATTTTTCCAACTCCGATAGCCACGTTCCCCTCCCCCTCAATTGGGCTGGTTTCATAGCCGAGAAACCCCTCATCCAGTCGCATCTGCGTCTGCGAGCGTAGATTGTTGTGGAGCCCCGCAAGTACGATGATGATTTTATATCCGGCGTCTGCCGCCTTGCATATGAGCCCCGTATAATTCCCGGTCTTGCCCGACTGCACGTGGCCGACCACCATGCCACGACGATCCCACGGACCTTCGCGCCGAGGGTCCTCAAGCATGGAAAGAACGTTATCGGTGGTTTCATCGAGTGCTTCCACAGCACTCCATGGCAACTTCTTTTCCTGCCACTCTCTGTAACGGCGCCAGTAACGCCACTCCTTCTTGGCCTCACTGGTTAGCCAGGGGACGTGCCCGGCCATGTCGACAAGAGAAGATTCCTTACCGACCCAAACACTGAACCGCCTGATGAGTTCGTCGGTGACAGCGTCGCGATCAAGTCCTTCGGCCTTGTTCGGCATGATCTTTAGTACCATGTCGATCTTTTGTGAAATGAGCGCCGGAGTGATCGCCGACTTGCCCTGCAAGTCCACGATCATCTCTTGGACGAACTTGACCACACTCCATTTGTTGTCTTCGGACATTCGTCGCAACTCCTTAAAAATTGTCGGGCAGAGCATCCACCAATGAAGGGAAAGCGTGGAAAGGCTCCGTGATCCGAAGCTGCTCCTTGGCAGAAGAAGCGGTATATCCCTTCTTTTCGATCATGGTGCGGTACATGACCATCAAAACCTCATTGACCTCACTAGACGGGGCCGTCTCAAACCCTGTGCAGGGGGTATCTCTATTTTCCGCCGTATCGATCCATATCCGCTGAACAGGGACCGTTTCCTCAATGACCCGAAGCATTGCTCTAATCTGCGGAAGCAGCCCTCCGGCCTCATCAAGCACATCTCTTATCGCGGGGTGGTCGCTGTCTATCCGGTATCGTATACCGCTAGTAAGACGCTCTATCTTCCAGGCTTCGGCAACCTGTTTGTTGCCAAGCAATGTGGGCCTACCCCTGTGAGCAAAGGCTCGACGCGCGCGTCCACGCGTTGCTTCGGCAAGCCGGGTCAGCCAGTCGCGAAGGTAAACAGGGGGCCTGGCGGTGGATTTACGGATATCGATCTTCCAGTCGGCATCAGCCGAGTTGGGTATATCCAGACGAATTCTTGCCAGTCGGTGAGCCTCATCCTTTGTCCAGGATCTACCAGCCCCCAAACCTAACCAACTACCTGCAACAAGAAGACGCTCATTTCGGTAAACATAAAAACCCTGTTGGGCCGTCCATCCTTCAGGGCCACCCAGCACTTCGAAGTCCTCGCCCGAGAGCATGTCCTTGTGCGGTAGAACATGGCATTCGGCTTCGACTCCCTTGATTGTTGGGTGTTTGAATACCGGAGGGTTGTAAGGTTTTCCCGGATGGTCCGCCATAAATGGATCCCAGGGCTTTACCGGCTGTCCGTTGAGCAGAATTTTGAGACGTGGCCGACTACCTTCCAGATACCTATGGAACACCATTCCAAGATGCTGCTCGACCTTGTCGGCCAAGTTCAGAAAGTCCTGAACAGTGCTTCCAGGAGTAATGATCCGATCAAGCTCCTCCCAGAGGACCAGAGACCCGCAACCTGCTGTAGAAAGTGATCCCAAATACCCTTCGGAACCAGGATGGGGCCCCTCTAGCAGATGCCAGCCTCCGTCGGAGCTGTTTGCCAAATAGTCAAGATCCCAGCGCAGAGACTGCATGCCTTCCTCACCTACTGTGGCTACGGTAAGCCTGCGGCACTGTGAAAATGATGCTGTCTTGAGGCCCAGCCCGAAACGACCAAGATCAGACTCTGATCTATGCTCCAACGGATTGCGCTCCCCCAGTCTCATAGCAAGATCAAGTCCGGCTGCCGACATTCCGGCTCCATTGTCTTGGCAGGTAATTCGACTTTCTGCTTGAGCCCAGACGAACTCGACTCTGACTTCCGATGCCCCTGCTGCAACGCTGTTATCAATGATGTCAGCCAATGCTGTTTGTGTGTTGTAGCCCAGCCCTCGCAATGCCTCGACCATTGCACTGGCTTTGGGCGGAGCATTTCGACTCTTGAATGAGGGTGACAAAATAACGCTCCTTGTCATGTCTACGATGATTAATTTGACTCTACTTTGAACTATTTCCGTTTCTAACGATGCGGAATACAACATCGGCAATCTGCCAAGCCAAAAACGGCGGAACCGCATTACCCACTTGATGGAACTGCTGTGTTCTATTGCCAAGGAAAAAGTAGTTATCGGGAAAGGTCTGCAGTCGTGCAGCTTCTCGAACAGTCAAACTTCGGCACTGCCGGGGATCGTAATGAATGAAGTAGTGCCCGTCCTTCGCGATATGACTGGTTATTGTCGTAGAGGGAATACCTGCTCTCTGGACACGAAAACGGTCACTGAACTTGCCCGTCGTCCAATTCTTATGATCGGGGGCCAGCCCAGGAAGGTTGAAATGCTGGTGTCCCTTGGGCGAATCACTATAAGTCTCGGCAAAAGCGGCAGCATAAACATACCTGCGCAAATCGGAGCTCATGTGCCCCCTAGCCTCATGATTGAGCCAATACTTCAGTCTCGGATCTTGCAACCAGCTATCAAGAGGGGTTCCCGTCACCCCATTCGAAGTGTTTTTTTTCAGCACCCGCAACCCACCGGAGTTCATATCGCGGCTGTCATAACTGCTAGCGAGAATGCCGAGTCTAGCAGCCAGCGCGAGTCTTTCAGGTGTATCACTCACCAACTGAAGGCACTCATGGTTCAGTTCCTTCAAGTGCTGACGCACTATATCCGCCCACGCCTCAGGAGAGTCTTTCATTCGAGTAAGAGTACTGCGTAATGGCGGTAAACAGCCGATTATCTGATCCACCGTCGGCCCAGAAACTGGGGACAGTTTGTGATTGCCAAGCGCATCCAAATACTCCTCGGAAACACCGAGAAGTATCACTCGATGTCTAGCCTGAGGAACTCCATACTCCTCTGCACGAATGATGTAGTTGCTTGGCTCGATGCTGTCAGGATCTGCTCCACTTTCGTAGATATCATCGGCGACAAGAGAACATATTCTGTACTTCGGACCATTACCGCTTTCTCCAAACGCAGCATCTGGGTCAGCTAGGTCACGCAATATCTGAGGGAACATCTGCTCGCCAGCGACCTGTGAAGAAAGAATGCCTTTCACGTTTTCCATCACGAAAACTGCTGGTCTCTTCTTCTGGATGATTCTCAGATACTCACGATACAGAAAATGCCTATGATCATTTTCTGCACGATAATCTACTTTCCCACGGTTTCTGGCTCGACCTACGATTGAGTAGGCTTGACATGGAGGCCCTCCAATTAAAACCCATGGCCTAGTCTCATCGAGACGGTTCGCCAGCATTTTGTCGAGCCTGGTGTTGCCCTCTTCGGTACCAAGTTCCAACAACTGAGCTTCGCTATCGGCATGCCGCCATGCCTCAAGACTCCTGGGTGTATGAGGCTCCGGTACGCCTGCAGTTTCACAAAAGTTGTAGTAATCCTCGAGGGCTTCGGGTTGCCTATTCTTCAGCAGTCGATAGAAGGCCCTGAGGCGGAGAGTAGAACGCGCGGAAACCTCCATTTCGGCTGAGACCTTTATCTCGAAGGTCTCACCATTAGTGTCCGAATGAGAGGAAAAACCCTCCCCAAGACCGCCGGGGCCGGCAAAGAGATCCACAACCTGAATGGGATAGCTACGACTCATGAAACCACGCTGTTTTGAGAAAATACGAAATGGATATCGTTGACCGAGCCACAAGATCCCGCATGATGGCGGGCATAAAGGGCAAAAACACCAAACCCGAGCTGGCTGTCAGGCGCTTTTTGCATGCATATGGCTACCGCTTTCGGCTTCATCGAAAAGACCTGCCAGGGAAACCCGACATAGTACTACCTCGACTAAAAGTATGTATTTTTGTTCACGGATGCTTTTGGCATCGCCACACCGACTGCAAATACGCCGTCCTGCCCAAGACACGCGCCGACTTCTGGACAAAAAAACTGGACTCCAATGTAGATAGAGATCTCAAAGTAGCGCAGGAGTTGGGTAGCGCAGGATGGCGAGTTTTCACCGTATGGGAATGCGAACTCAAAACTCCAGAGACAGTATTGCCTGCATTACTTAAACGTCTAAAAGCGCTTGAGTGACCGTATTTAATTAATAACTTGCTCACAAAGCGTCATCCAGCATGAGCAATAGACCTGAAACCCATGGATAGCACTCCCAACCCCCAGATCCGGTTTTCTTCACATAATTACTTAGAGAACCTAATAGAAGCTTATTAATATCCGTTAGGGGATACCCCAGAACAAGTTCCGCGTGAGCAGCTCGGTCTCCCGGATTATCTGAAAAATATCTCAGTACATCCATCGCTACCTTACCGAGTTTGGCAGTGCGCTCCACAAGAGCAATTTCCGCAGGCGATATTTTAGAGGTAGGTGTGGGAAGGGTTGTTTTTTCAGTCCACAGAGCACTGTCAAAAGGCTCAGCAAGGCTAGGTATCACCGCACCTTTTTCCACAGAAGCATAGGAACCGATAGCACCCTGAACTTGGCTTGCAATAGCCCTCAGCCCAATGTCGTCTATTTCTGGAGTGCGCACTTCATCTGACGCAGTCCAGTTCCAATCCTGCAAGTCATCATCAACAACTACCCTGCATTCAAACTCCGAGTCCGAACCATCAACTACCGAGGGCTCGTTAACATTGAGAGCAACCAAACTAGATATCTCATTAGAAAGCAGACGGGCCTGCAACAAACTACTTATTTTTTTCGAATCATGCTTCTCGCATAGAAAATCCACTAACAGTTCTCGGGCCTCATGTTCAAGCCCCATGAATACCAATGAAGATAGTGCCGATACGACTCCGTTAGATAGGTTTTCTCCAAACAGCGTGCGAAGAACTGAGAAACACTCTTCCCTCCGAACTGGAAGTGAATCAGGCAACAACCGTTTTACAAGCACTCTCCATTCGGCGAAATCGAGTCGCTTATTATCATCTGCTGTACCACTTTCACTTTCTACGTAAATACAACAGCCCTCCACTAGCCAAAACTTCTCTCTTTAAATGACGACGGGCCAGCCTCTATCCTTTCCGAAAGAGCGTGTATGCAGCCAACCTCCTGCCTACCACACATCACACCTATGGTTTAGCCAGTCGACTAACGACACTAGATAACGTAATGCTGGCCACATGCCGTATCATGCCTAGAAAAATCGCTACCTCCAAGAAGAGTTAAACCGTAGCCACCAACTGTTCAATTTCCGAGCTGATATCAATGCCACCTATGGATTGGTGCATCTGTCGCTACTATGGACTGTGCAGATCACCGAACGCACCAGCGTTGTGGAGCGTGGGTTGATTTGGTCAATGGTCCATTCGGTGGAAATGGCTAGAGCGGTGGTGGATTCGTTGCTGGGTGCCAATAGGCCTTCGGGCTGAACAATCAGAAGTACGAGAAAGAAGAGCACGGGGTCGAAGCCGATTTACCCCGTGTCTTTTAGGCCGCCTCCGCTGGCAAGCCAGCTCCTACACGGGCTGGCGTCACCCAATGGCTATGCGCTGTCACCTAACATTCCGATACAACATCAACCGCGCCCCCTCATGCATCCCCCGCGTCAACTCCAGCAACCGCTCAAACTCCTGCGGATGCTCCTGCGCCACATCCTCACGCGGTGTGTTTGACGCGAGGTCATGCAAGGTCGCCCCACTGCCGTCGTGCTGCATCTGCAACAAAAAGTCCTTGGTCACGCCGCCAATCACCGGGAAGGTCCCTTCCCTTAATACCAGCGGCACCACCCGCTCGCCTTCCGGAGCAGGCTGTTGAATGTCCCGCCCCATAGCGCCATTGGTGAAGGGCATCCCGGCCATGCCGGCCACGGTGGGCAGCAGGTCGGCGAGGCCGACGGCAGCTTCGATCACTCTGGGCTGCAACATCCCCGGGGCATGGATCAGCAGCGGTACGTTGTTGCTTTCCAGCCCCAACTGTTCAAACGCCGGGGCCATGTGGGGGATCTGGCTGATGCGGGTGTTGTGGTCGCCGAAGAACACGAAAATCGTGTTGTCGTAGTAGCCGCCCGCTTTGGCGATCTCCATCAGCCGACCGATGTTGAAGTCCAGCAGGCGCACGGTGTTGTATTGCTCCAGGCTGCGGGAACCGGCGGCCTGGACGTGTTCCAGGGGCAGGTCCTGGGCTTGGAAGCCGTCGTTGTCCTTGGGGATGGTGAACGGGCGGTGGTTGCCGGAGGTTTGCAGGTAGGCGAAAAACGGTTGGTCCTGGGGGATGGCGCGCAGCAGGCGGTCGCTTTCCTTGAACAGGTCGAGGTCGGAGATGCCCCAGACGTCCACCAGGGGCGATTGCCAGTGGCTTTCGTCGTACAGGCGCACGTTGTCGATGCTTTGGCGGATCAGGCCGTTGATGTTTGCCCAGCCGGCGTTGCCGCCGATCAGGTAGAGCTTGTGGTAGTCGCTGAAGGCGTTGATCAGGCTGTGTTGGCGGGTGATCAGGGGCTGGCGGGTGGCGGTCTCTTGGCGGGTGACGTCGGGCACGCCGGTGATGCTGGCCCACACGGTCTTGGCGGTGCCGGTGACCGGGACGTAGAAGTGTTTGAAGAACCAGCTCTGGCGGGCCAGGCGGTCGAGGTTGGGGGTGGGGTTGAGCGGGTTGCCGTAGGCGCCCACGGCGCTGGTGCCGAGGGATTCGAGCATGACGAAGATGACGTTGGGCGGCCGGGGGCGGTCGATGCGGTACGGCTGCACGCCTTGTTGGCGGGTGAAGCTCAGGCTGTGCGGGTCCGGCTGGTCGACGCCAAGGTAGCGGGCCAGGGCCGGGTAGTGTTGGCGCACTTGGGCTTCGTCGTACTGGGCTTGGCCGGCCTTGAGGGTGTCGTAGAAGAACAGCACGGGGTTCAGGCCCAGGGCGGCGATCTGGCTGTTGCCGGAGAAGTAGGCATCGCTCCAGCGCAGGGGCACGGGGTTTTCCAGGTTGAGGTTTTCTACCCGGCCCAGCAGGCCGAGGAACACGGCGGCGATGCCCAGAGCGCTGACGCAGGCCAGGGACCAGCGGCCCAGGGGTTGCGCCGGGCGGTCGAGGGTCCGGCGTTCCAGGCGCAGCAAGGCGTAGCACCACAGGCTCAGGGCGCTGCCCCAGGCGAGGACGATCCACAGCACCGGGTAGCTTTCCCAGAGCATTTGCCGGGAGATCTGTGCGTCGTCCAGGTAGCGCAGCACCGTGGCGTTGATGCGCACGCCGAGGTAGGCGTAGTGGCCGAGGTCGATGATGTACAGCAGCCCTACCCCGCCCAGCACCAGCAGCAGGTAGGCCCGGGCCAGCCAGCGCAAAGTTGGCAGCCGCAGCAGGTTCCAGCGCGGCAGCCAGGCCAGCAGGGCCAGGGGCAGCAGTAGCAGCAGGGTCAGGCGCAGGTCGAAGCGCAGGCCGATGCCGAGGGTCTGGAGGATGGCTTCGCGCTGGTCGGCGGCGCTCAGGTCCACCCCGGAAAAACCCACGGCGAACAGCAGCCGCAGCAGTGCCAGCAAGCCGAATACCAGCCCGATTGCGCCCACGCCGTAGCGCAGGCGGCGTGATTGCAACCCGCCCATCATTGACCTCTGTGTGGTGTTGTCGAAGGCCGCGGCGCGGCCTGTTGGTTTACCCGGCAAGGGGCTGCCCGCGGCTGCGCTGGGCAAAGCGGCGCCACAGCCACAGCAGCAGCCCGCCGCTGCCGGCGATCAGGCAGTAGCCCGCCAGCAGCGGGTCCAGCAGGTAGTCCCAGTAGTTTTCCGAAGGCTTCAGACGCAGGGCAAAGGCCAGGGTCCCGGCCGCCAGCATCAGTACCCCCAGCAGGTTGCGCTGCCACAGCAGCACCAGCGCCGCCAGGCCCATCAGCACGATCATCGGCCTTGGGTTGTAGCCCCAGCGGTAGGGGTCGAGGTAGGTCAGGCCCAGGGTCGCGGGGTACAGGCTCAGGGTCAGGCCGATAAACAGCAGCAGGACCTGCACCCGGTGTTTGGCTGGCAAGGGCGCCATCACCCCCAAGTGCCGCAGGCTGACCCAGCCCAACAGCACCAGGGTGCTGATGGCCAGATCATCGGTGAAGCTGCGCACATAGGCCGCTAGCGGCAGCTGGTTCAGCGGAATAAAGCTGACCAGCGCCAGCACGGGCAGCAGCCAGGGCCGCCAGGGTGCGGTCAGGCGCAGGCTGCCAAGCAGCACAAAGCCCAGGAGGATAAAACTCAGGTGGGCTTGCCATAGCGACAGCATCAAAGGCGCTCCGCCAGCCACGCCGCGTTGAAGCTGACGTGCTTGATAAAGGTGTTGTTCCAGGAATAGACCAGGTGGTACAGGCCGTCCGCCCCGCGGCTGAAGTAGGGGTATTCGTACTCGAAGTCGCAGCCCTGGGGCTTGCACACCCGATAGTCGAGGTTGCTCAGAAAGCGCTGTTCCAGGGGCAGACGCCGGGCGCCGCTGGAGGCACGAAAGCCTTCGCCGATGATGTCCTTGTAGGCCTCGTGGGAAAACGGCTGGCCCAGGGGATCGGGGGACTGGTCCAGTTCCACCAGGGGCCGCCATTGGCTGAGGCCGGCATCGGTGCCGTACAGGCTGAGTTTGAAGCGTCCGTCCTGCAGGTCGTTGAGGGCCACCAGCAGGCCCTGGTCGTCAGTGCCCACCGCCGCCAGCGATGAGTTGGGGTTGGACGGTTGCAGCGGATAGGGCTCGCTCCAGGTCTGCCCGGCGTCTTCGGTGCGGCTGGCCAGGACCTTGTGGTGGGTGTCGCCGGCGTAGCGCAGCATGGCCACGGCGCGGCGTTCGTCCAGGGGCACGATGGTCGGTTGCAGGGAGTGCTTGCCACGGCTGATGCGGAATTTGTCGATCACCGCGCCATCGGCGCTCAGGTACAGGTACTCGGCGAACTTGCCCATGAACTCGTGGTACACCGGCAGGCCGATCGAGCCGTCGGCATGGAACACCGGCGCGGCGCGCACCAGGGTGCTGATGTTGAAGAACGGCGAAGTCACCAGCTGTCGCGGCGCCGACCAGCTGCGCCCCAGGTCGTCGGAAACCATCAGGTTGATGGCGCTGGTGGCCCAGCCGCCCACCGACACCGAGACGTAGAACATCCACAGGCGCTGGTCCGGGCCCAGGGCGATCACCGGGTTGCCGAGCTTGCGGATATAGCGCCCGGTGCCGACGCGGGTCGACTCCCGGGTGGCCAGCACCTGCTCGGCGCCCCACTCGCCGCTCTGGGCGTCAAAACGTGCGCTGCGCACCTGGACGTCGGCGGCGCCTTCCCGGGAGCCAGCGAACCACACGGCCATCAGGTCGCCGCCGGGCAAGGCGGTCACCGAGGAGGAATGCACGAAGTCATCCAGGTCCGAAGAGACGAAGCGGCTGTTGTATTGCGGCGTGCTGTTGGCTTTAGCCGCATCGCTGCCGACGGTGGCCTGGGCGAACGGCGCCAGTTGGTGAGGCGGATGGCTGCGCCAGGCGGCGATAAAGACGACGGCCAAGAGCAGGCTGCTGCAGAGGAAGATCTGGCGAAAGGACAGCGCACGCATACAGGAGCCCGTGGCAAATACAGGGTGGGAACAAGGGAGAAACCATTAGCGCTTATCACTGTCCGGCAAGGGTCGGCGGCGGCCGGTGAGCATCGACAACGGCAAGTTGTCGCGCACTTGGAAGCTTTCAAAAATCGCCGCGCACACATGCAGCAGCACCAGCCCCAGCAGCACATCGGCGCTGGTTTCGTGCACCTGCAGCGGCCAGTCGGCGCCCCACAGGGCATCGACCTCTTCCATCAGAAAACCGCTGATGCCGATCAGCAACAGCGCCAGCAGCATCAACAGCATCACTAAGGCACCGAGGGGTGAATGCCCCAGGCGATGTTCGGGGCGCCCGGCCCGCAGCGAGCGCAGATGCCCCGCCAGCCGGGCCCGGGTCGGCCAGAAGTCGGACCAGCGCGCACTGCGCGGCCCGACAAATCCCCACAGCGTGCGCAACAGCAGCCAGGCCATGGCGTAGTAGCCGAGCCAGACGTGCCAGTCGTCACCGGCTTCATTGAAGAAGTAGTTGCCGATAAAGACCCCGGCGATGGACAGGTGAAACAGTCGCACCAGCGGGTCCCACAGCCGCAGGGAAGCCTCTGGCATCAGCCTCTGATCTCGGTCTTCACCGCCTTGCCGGTGACCGGGTCGTGGTAGATCTCGACCTTGCGCTTGTCCTTGTCGAAGCCGTAGATCTCGTAGCAGTTGCCGTCGGTGACCTTGAACTTGCTGATCTGGTAGCCCTGGGCCTTGAGCTGTTCCTGAAAGGCCTTCTGATCCTGCCATTGCGAGCGTTCGGCGGTGGTGCATTGCGGGCCGGCGAGGGCCAGGGGGCTGGCGAGAACCAGGGACAGCAGGAGGATCTTGCGCATGGAAAACGCTCCGGTGATGGGGGAGATTCCACTGTGCAAAACCAAGCTTAGTGAAAGCTTAGTTGGCAACGCGCGGTAACATTTTCCCCGCTAAAAACCCCTGCCGACGGACCCTGGCCGGCGTCATCATGCGCCCCTTCCCTGCCCCCTCGCCCTACCGAGAACCGCCCATGCGCCTGCTGCTTGTCGAAGATGATCGTGCCCTCGGCCAGGGCATTCGCGTGGCCCTGAGCGCCGAAGGCTACACCCTGGACTGGCTGCAGGACGGTGCCAGCGCCCTGCACGCCCTGCGCACCGAAAGCTTCGACCTGTTGCTGCTGGACCTGGGCCTGCCGCGGCTCGACGGCCTGGAACTGCTGCAGCAATTGCGTGCCGCCCAGCAGGACCTGCCGGTGCTGATCCTCACCGCCCGCGACGGCACCGCCGAACGCATCGCCGGGCTGGATGCCGGGGCCGACGACTACCTGGTCAAGCCCTTCGACGTCGAGGAATTCAAGGCCCGGGTCCGCGCCCTGCTGCGCCGCAGCCAGGGTCGTGCCCAGCCGCTGCTGGAACACGCCGGCATCCGCCTCGACCCGGCCAACCAGCAGGTGCACTACCAAGACAACGAAGTGGTGCTCACGCCCATGGAATACCAGTTGCTGCACCAGCTGATGGTGCGCCCGGGCAAGGTGGTGACCCGCGAGCGCCTGTCCCGGGCGCTGTACGGCTGGCAGGACCGGGTCGAGAGCAACACCCTGGAAGTACTGATCCATAACCTGCGCAAGAAGCTCTGCAGCGAGCTGATCCGCACCGTGCGCGGCGTCGGTTACGTGCTGGCGCTCAAGCCATGAACTCGGTGCGCACGCGGATTCTGCTGCCGGTCCTGGTGCTGGTGCTGCTGGGGGACCTGCTGATCAGCTGGCTGGTGCTGCGCGACAGCCACCACGAAATCGAAGAGGTCTACGACGCCCAGCTGGCCCAGAGCGCGCGCCTGCTGCAAGGGGTGCTGCGCCAGCGCGACCCGGCTCAAAAGCCGGACGCGGCGGACTGGGAGCGCCTGCACCAGGCCTTCGACCAGGCCATGAGCCGGGTCGGCGTGGACGGCGCCGCTCACCCCTATGAAACCCGCCTGACCTTCCAGGTCTGGCGCGACGACGGCCAGTTGCTGATGCGCTCCGCCGAGGCCCCGCTGCTGGAGGCGCCGCCCACCACCCTGGGGGCCCACGACATCCTGGAAAACGGCAAGGACTGGTGCGCCTTTCTTCTGGCCGACCCGCAGCAGGGATTGCTGATCTGGGTCGGCGAGCGCGATGACATCCGCCAGGACCTGATCCAGCGCATCGTGCGCCATACCCTGTGGCCGACCCTGATCGGCGTGCCGCTGCTGGCGCTGCTGATCTGGCTGACCATCGGCTGGGGCCTGGCGCCGCTGCGGGCCATGGCCCGGGCCATTCGCGGGCGCAGCAGCGACACCTTGCAGCCGCTCGGGCTCAAGCCCCTGCCCCAGGACCTGGAGCCGATGCAGACCGCCCTCAACCAGTTACTGGCCCAGATCGACAGCCTGCTGGAGCGCGAGCGGCGCTTTATCGCCGACGCCGCCCATGAACTGCGCACGCCCCTGGCGATCCTGCGGATTCATGCGCAGAACGCCCAGAGTGCCAGCAGCCCGGAGCAGCGCCGGGAGGCCCTGGATTTTCTAGTAAGCGGCGTCGACCGGGCCACCCGCATCGGCAGCCAGTTGCTGACCATGGCCCGCATCGAACCGCAGCTGAACAGCCCGCGCCTGAGCCGCATCGACCTCAGCGCCCTGGTGCGCGAAGAGCTGGCGGAACTGACGCCCCTGGCCCTGGAGAAAGACGTCGAACTGGTGCTGGAAGGCGACGAAGGCTGCCTGATCGCTACCGACCCGGTGGCCCTGGCCATCGCCCTGCAGAACCTGGTGACCAACGCCCTGAACTTTGCCCCAGCGGGCAGCGAGGTACGGGTCGGCCTGCGGCCCCAGGCGGACGGCGCGATGCACCTGTGTGTGGAAGATGCGGGGCCGGGTATCGACGAGCAGCAGCGCGAGCGTTTGCTGGAGCGCTTCTACAGCCAGGGCAACGCCAATGGCGCCGGGCTGGGGCTGGCAATCGTGCAGATGATCGTCAGCAAGATCGGCGGTCGCCTGGAGTTGCGCAATCGGCCTGAGGGCGGGCTGTGTGCATTGTTGTTGCTGGGGCCGGCGCTTTAGTCGGCGGCGCGAAGGGCCTATCCTGTGCGCCGCTCGGGAATGGGGGCGGCCTTGCGGGCGTATTCGCTGGCAAGCCAGCTTCTACACAAGCACGCCCCCGTAGGAGCCGGCTTGCCGGCGAAAGCGTCCGTAAGATCGCCTTCGTCGGCAGCCGACTCCTACAAACGAAATGACAATCAGGGAGACACCCATGGCCATGCCGGAACGGCTGAAACCAACACCCGCCACGCCGAAAATACGTGCGCTGATGAAGGGCTTGCTGAAGCAGATCCTCGACCGCATCTGGGACAACCAGGAACGGGAAAGCCCCGAGATCAATGCACTGATCCAGCAGTGGAACAGCCACGCCGGCCGACCTTTCGAGTTCCACGAATTTCGCGATATGCACAGCCATACCAGCGCGGCGAACTTTCTGCGCACGGCCTTTCATCAGGAGCGCTACGTTGACGACCTGAGCTTCGCCGAGGCCTGCGCCGTGGCGGATTTCATCTGCCAGTGCGAAGGCACGGAGTCTGATACGGACTACGCCCTGAACCTGCTGGAAACCAACTTCCCCGAGGCCAATGCCTCGGACCTGATCTTCTGGCCCAACGAGTGGTTTGGCGATCAAGATATGTTGCATATCGAGCTGAGCTCGGCGCAGATCATCGGTTATCTGATGGCGCAGTCTTCGCGGCAACTGCAGGATGCACCGCCAATCACCTTGCCCTACCCCATTCCACCACAGCCATAGAGGCCTTCGGGCTGGCCAGCTGCATAAGCACCGCCGTGGCCAGCCACAGGTAAGGGCGTCCAGTTCGCCCCTCGTTCAGCCCTGATCGCCGCCGCCCACCGGCAGCACCGTGCCGGTGATATAGGAGGCTTCGTCGGAGGCCAGGAACAGGATCGCCGCCGCCTGCTCGTCAACGCTGCCGTAGCGGTGCATCAGGCTGCTATCCAGGGTCTGGTCGACGATCTGCTGGTACCAGGCCTGCTCTTCGGTACTGGGCTCGGTGCTGTTGCGCGGAATGCGCCGCGGCGGTGCCTCGGTGCCGCCGGGAGCGGTGGCGTTGACCCGCACGCCGCGGCCGGCGGTTTCAAAGGCCAGGCACGCAGTGAGTGCGTTGATGCCGCCCTTGGCCGCGCCGTAGGGCACGCGGTTGAGGCTGCGGGTGGCGATGGACGAGACGTTGACGATGGCGCCGCGGCCCTGCTCCAGCATCTGCGGCAAGGCGGCGTGGCAGCACCACAGGGTGGGGAACAATGAGCGACGGACTTCGGCTTCGATCTGCGCCGGCTCGTAGTGTTCGAAGGGCTTGGCCCAGATGGTGCCGCCGACGTTGTTGATGAGGATGTCGAGGCGGCCGAAGTGGTCGATGGCGGCGGCCATGATGCGGCTGCATTCGCTGTACTGCTCCAGGTCGGCGGTCAGGGCCAGGACCGGGTAGCGGGGGCTGAGTGCAGCGGCCAGTTCGAAGACCAGTTCGGAGCGATCCACCAGCACCACGCGGGCGCCCTCCTCGGCCAGGCGTTCGGCAACGCGACGGCCGATGCCCTGGGCGGCGCCGGTGACCAGGGCGACTTGGTTGTGGAAACGGTTCATGGAAACCTCGTGAATGCAAAAGGATGGAGAGGACACCGCTCGACGTAGGAGCCGGCTTACCGGCGAAGAGGCCCTTGA
Source organism: Pseudomonas sp. GW823-FHT02C05 (assembly GCF_058797595.1). Classification (NCBI taxonomy): domain Bacteria; kingdom Pseudomonadati; phylum Pseudomonadota; class Gammaproteobacteria; order Pseudomonadales; family Pseudomonadaceae; genus Pseudomonas; species Pseudomonas sp. GW823-FHT02C05. The sequence goes on from NZ_JBXAJU010000001.1 coordinate 2,129,436, forward strand.
GCCTTGCAGCGCCCTTGTGGACGCCTTCGCTGGCAAGCCATCTCCTACAGCAGCGAGGCGCTCTTCAGGCGGCGCTGGCGGCGAACTTCTCGTAGTAGAAGTTCGCCGGGGCGATGCCCTGTTCGCGGATGAACTGGCTCACTGCTTCGACCATCGGCGGCGGACCGCACAGGTAGACATCGACATCGCCCTGGTTCAAATGCACCGGTTCGATGTGCTGGGTCACGTAGCCCTTGCGCGGGTAGTGGCTTTCGGGGTTGGCCACGCAGGCGCTGAAGCTGAACTGCGGGATGCGCACGGCAAAGTCTTCCAGGCGCTCCAGTTCCACCAGGTCGAAGTCGTTGGTCACGCCGTAGATCAGGTGCAACGGGTGCTCGCAGCCCTGCTCGGCAATTTTCTCCAGCATCGCGGTGAACGGCGCCAGCCCGGTGCCACCGGCCAGCAACAGCAAGGGCCGGCGGATGTCCCGCAGGTAGAAGCTGCCCAGGGGCCCGGCCAAGGTCATGCTGTCGCCGGCCTTGGCGAGACTGGTGAGGAAGCTGCTCATCAGGCCGCCGGGCACATTGCGGATCAGGAAGCTGACTTCGCCATCGCGCTGCAGGGAGCTGAAAGAATAGGCACGGGTCTGCTCGCTGCCAGGCACGCCGAGGTTGACGTACTGCCCCGGCAGGAACGCCAGCTGGTTCAGGGCCTCGCCCTTGATCGACAGGGCGATGGTGCTGTCGGACAACTGGCGCACCGCGCTGATGCTGGCCTGGAAGGTGGCCTGCCCGGCCCGGCAGACCTGGGACGAGGCCGGCACCCGCACCACGCAATCGCTCAAGGCGCGCATCTGGCAGGTCAGGACAAAACCCTGCTCGGCCTCATCGGCGCTCAGGGCGTCTTCGATGTAGTCCTCGCCCAGCTCATAGCGCCCCGCCTCGGCCAGGCATTTGCAGGTGCCGCAGGCGCCGTCGCGGCAGTCCAGGGGAATGTTGATGCCCTGGCGGTAGGCGGCGTCGGCCACGGTTTCGCCCGGGTTGGCGCTGACGAAACGGGTCACGCCGTCTTCGAAATTGAGTGCGATTTGATGGCTCATGGCAGTCGCCTCAGAGGTGGTAGATGTCGACGACCTGGCGAACGTAATCGTTCTTCAGGATGACTTTCTTGGCCAGGATCAGCGGGTTTTCGCCCCGCAGGTCGAGGGTGTAGAAGCTGCAGCCGAAGTAGCTGTCCACGGTCTTGTAGCGAAAGCTCAGGGTGTGCCAGTTGAAGCGCAGCTTGCACTGGCCGTCGCCCTGCTCCAGCAGCTCGATATTGCTCAGGTTGTGGGAGGTGCGGGTGTCGGGAATGCTGGCGCTGGAACGCTCGGTCTTGATGCGGAACACCCGGTCTTCCAGGCCGCTGCGGTTGCCGTACCAGATCAGCGAGATTTCCCGCTGCGGGTCTTCGGTCAACTGGTCGCTGTCGTCCCAGGAGGGCATCCAGAAGGTCGCGTCCGGGGCGTAGAGTTCCAGCCAGCTGTCCCAGTCCTTGTCGTCCAGGTAGCGGGCTTCGCGATACAGGAAATCGCGCACGGCGTCGTAGGAAATGGTCATTGCACGGCCTCCACGTCGATCCGGCGAGAGGCTTCAAGCTCCAGGGCCGCGAGCATGGTTTGCTGCCAGTACTTGTGCTGCATCACGAACAGGCCTTCGTCCTCGGTGCGCACCCCGCTGAGGATCGGTTGCAGGTCGATTTCTTTCGCTGCGTCGTCCGCGCCCTGGACCCAATGCTCGGCGCCCCGGGACATGTCGTTCCAGGCCGTGGTGCTGCCCTGGTAGCCGAGCTGGCAGGAGCGGAATTCCTCCAGGTCGTCCGGGGTGGCCATGCCGCTGACGTTGAAGAAGTCTTCGTACTGGCGGATGCGCCGGGCCCGGGCTTCATCGCTCTCGCCCTTGGGCGCAATGCAGTAGATGGTGATTTCGGTGCGGTCCACGGAGATCGGCCGGGCGATGCGGATCTGCGAGCTGAACTGGTCCATCAGGTAGACGTTGGGATACAGGCACAGGTTGCGCGAGTTCTCGATCATCCAGTCGGCCCGGGCCTGGCCGAAGTCCCGGGCCAGCTCGTCGCGGCGTTCGTACAACGGGCGGTCCTCGGGGTTGGACCAGCGGGTCCAGAGCAGCATGTGGCCCTTGTCGAAGGAGTAGAAACCGCCGCCCTGCTTGGCCCAGGTGCCGGCGCTCATGGTGCGGATGTCTTCCCCGGCCTCGCGCTGCTTGCGCTGGTTCTGGGTGGCGGCGTAGTTCCAGTGCACCGAGCTGACGTGGTAGCCGTCGGCGCCGTTCTCGGCGGTGAGCTTCCAGTTGCCTTCGTAGATGTAGCTGGAAGAACCGCGCAGCACTTCCAGGCCGTCGGCGGACTGGTCGACGATCATGTCGATGATCTTCGCCGACTCCCCCAGGTGCTCCACCAGGGGCAGCACGTCGGGGTTGAGGCTGCCGAACAGGAAACCGCGGTAGGACTCGAAGCGCGTGACGCGGGTCAGGTCGTGGGAGCCTTCGCAGTTGAAGCTGGCCGGGTAGCCGGCGGCGGCCGGGTCCTTGACCTTGAGCAGCTTGCCGGTGTTGTTGAAGGTCCAGCCGTGGAACGGGCAGGTGAAGGAGGCCTTGTTGCCGGTCTTGTGCCGGCAAAGCATGGCGCCGCGATGGCTGCAGGCGTTGATGAAGGCATTGAGTTCGCCGTTCTTGTTGCGCGCGATGAAAACCGGCTGCCGGCCCATGGTGGTGCTGTAGTAGTCGTTGGGGTTGGGGATCTGGCTTTCGTGGGCCAGGTACAGCCAGTTGCCTTCGAAGATGTGCTGCATCTCCAGGTCGAACAGCCGGGGGTCGGTGAACATCTCGCGCTTGCAGCGGTAGACGCCCTGGTCGGGGTCTTCTTCAAGCAGGGAATGCAGGTATTCGGGTCGCAGGGACATGGCCGCCGCCTCCATTGTTGTTATTCAGGCAGGGCCATGCTAGGGCGGGCTTGGAACGGGCAATAGCCAATGCGTGCACACCTGTATCCGTTTTCTGCAAAAGCGCCGACGTGGCCTGTGTAGGAGCCGGCTTGCCGGCGAAAAGGCCCTTGGATGGGGTGCTGAGCCTGCAGGCCTCTTCGCTGGCAAGCCAGCTCCTACAAGAGGCCGATGCCAGAGGATCAGTGCCGACGCTTGAGGGTGTCGGAGGGCAGTTCGCCGTATTGCTGGCGGTAGCTTTGGGCAAAACGCCCAAGGTGCAGGAAGCCGAAATCCAGGGCCAGTTCGGTGACGTTGCGCACCGGGCTGTGCGGGTCGCTGAGGCAGGCGTGCACCCGTTGCAGTTTCTGCTGGCGGATGTAGTTCTTCGGCGTGGTGCGGGCGTTGCGCTCGAACAGCGCGTACAACGAGCGCAGGCTCATGCGCGCCTGTTGCGCCAGTTCTTCGCAGCCGATGTCGTGCTTGAGGTTGCGTTCGATGTAGTCGGCAATCCGTTCGAAGGTCGCCGCCGAGGCGCCCAGGGCACCGCGCTGCACGTTGGTCTGCATCAGCCCCAGCAGTTTGCCCACCAGGATGTGCGCGTAGTGCTCCTGGACCTTGGGCATGCTTTCCAGGGCTTCGGCTTCCTGGCACAGCAGGCTCAGCAAGGGCACGAAGCCTTCCAGTTCCTGCAGTTGGTAGCGCTGGCGCAGAAAGCGCACGCCCTGCCCCGGGTACTGCCAGCGCTGTTCCTGGCAGGCGTTTTCCACCAGATGGGTGGGAATCTTGATGATGAATTTTTCGCAGTCGTCGGAATAGGTCAGGTCCACCGGATCGTCGGGGTTGATCAGCAGCAGTTCCCCCGGGGCGAAGTAGTGCTCCTGGCCCGGGCCACGCCACCGGCAGTGGCCCCGCAGCAGTACTTGCAGGTGGTAGATGCTTTCCAGGGCCGGCGAGGTGACGCGCACGCTGGCGCCGTAGCTGATGCTGCACAAATCCAGGCTGGCCAGGGCCCGGTGCTGCAGGCTGGCCTGGGGATGGCCGGCCCGGGGCAGGCGGATGCAGTGGCTGCCCACATGCTGGTTGACGTAACCGGATACGGCATAGGGATCGGCTTGAACAAACACGCTGCTGCGCTCACTCAACAGATGCATCTGCATGATCGGGTCACTCTGATGGTTCTTATTGGGTCTGCGCTTCAGGCACGCAACGCAGTCTCGTCAGGCCCGGCATAACGGCAAAAGCCACGGGCACCTGGGTCGGTGCTCCGTGGCTGGGCCAGGCACGGTCGGCGCTTCAGTCCTCCAGGGCGCGGACCCGCTCGTGGCGCTGCTGCTCTTGCGGCTGGGCCGAAGACTGCAGGGTGAAGTCGAACTCGATCTCGGCAAAGCGCCCGCTGACCCCCAGGGCCTTGGCCCGAGCCTGGTCTTCGCTGAAGGTGATCTGGGCGATCAGCTCGTCGCGAGTGGCGTAGGCAAAATCGTCGTGCAGGTACTGGTCGCCATCCAGGTTGATCTGGGTGGTCAGGTGGCGATGGTCATCGGCCGAGATGAAGAAGTGGATGTGCGCCGGGCGCTGGCCATGGCGGCCCAGTTGGTCGAGCAGTTGCTGGGTCGGGCCGTCCGGCGGGCAGCCGTAGCCGGACGGCACGATGCTGCGAAAGCGGTAGCGGCCGTCGGCGTCGGTGACGATGCGCCGGCGCAGGTTGAATTCCGACTGGCTGCCGTCAAAGTACGAATAGGTGCCGCCGGTGTTGGCGTGCCAGACATCGACGATGGCCCCGGCCAATGGCTGGCCTTCGGTGTTGCGGACCTGCCCCTGCATGAACAGCACCACCCCCGGATCAACGCCGTCGTCCAGGCGCGCTTCGCCCTGGCTCAGCGGTGCACCGGCCACGTACAGCGGGCCTTCGATGGTGCGCGGGGTGCCGCCGGTCTTGCCCACCTGTTCGTCGGCGGCGTCCATCAGCAGGTCCAGGTAGTGCTCCAGGCCCAGGCCGGCGGCCAGCAGCCCGGCTTCCTGGCGGGCGCCGAGGACGTTGAGGTAGTTGACCGCCTTCCAGAATTCTTCCGGGGTGATCTCCAGGTCTTCGATGATGTTCACCGAGTCCCGCAGGATCCTGTAGATGATGGCCTTGGCCCGTGGGTTGCCGCCTTCGGTGAACTGGCCGCTGGCTTCTTCAAGAAACTGCTGGGCGCTGGCAGTGTGGGAAATTCTGACGTTCATGATTAATCCTCATCTTGTATTTATTAGAGTGGTGAACGGGCTGGCACGGGCTCAGCGGTCATCCTCATGAATGGAAGAAGGATGCCTGCACATGGCGTCAACTTCGATGGCCATGTAGGGGTACAGCGGCAATTGCATCAGGGTGTCGTGCAATTCCTGCACGCTGTCGACGTCGAACACGCTGTAGTTGGCGTACAGCCCGGCGATGCGCCACAGGTGGCGCCACTTGCCTTCGGCCTGCAGGCGTTGGGCCAGGGCCTTTTCGTCGGCTTTCAGCTGCGCGGCGCGCTCGGGGTTCATGTCGACCGGCAGGTTCACGGTCATTTTCACGTGGAATAGCATGCAGCCCTCCTCAGGTGTGATGCAGCACGGGGGTGGTTTTGTCGCGACGGAAGAACGCCAGGCGCTCTTCGTCCAGGCTCAGGCCAAGGCCCGGTGCCCTTGAGACGTGCAGGTGGAAATCCCGGTACAGCGGCGGCTCGGCGAGGATGTCCTCGGTCAGCAGCAGCGGGCCGAACAGTTCGGTGTCCCAGCTCAGTTTGTTCAGGGTCAGGAAGGCGTGGGCCGAGGCCAGGGTGCCGATGCCGCCCTCGAGCATGGTGCCGCCGTACAGGCCGATGCCCGCCGCCTCGGCAATCGCCGCGGTGCGCAGGGTGGCGCGAGGACCGCCGTTCTTGGCGATCTTCAGGGCGAACACCGAAGCCGCCCCTTCCCGGGCCAGGTTGAAGGCGTCTTCCACGCACTCGATGGATTCGTCGGCCATGATCGGCGCCGGGCTGCTGGCGTTGAGGCGCACCATGCCGGCGCGGTTGTTGCGCGAGATCGGTTGCTCGATCAGATCGATGCCATTGCCACCGAGAATCCGGCAAGCGCGCAGCGCCACGGCTTCGTCCCAGGCCTGGTTGACGTCGACCCGCACGCTGGCGCGGTCGCCCAGGGCCTTCTTGATCGCGATCACGTGGGCCAGGTCGCGGTCGACTTCGCCGGCGCCGATCTTCAGCTTGAAGATGCGGTGGCGGCGCAGGTCGAGCATCTTCTGCGCTTCGGCGATGTCCTTGGCGGTGTCGCCGCTGGCCAGGGTCCAGGCCACCGGCAGGGCATCGCGCACCCGGCCGCCCAGCAGTTCGCTGACCGGCAGCCCGAGGCGCTTGCCCTGGGCGTCGAGCAAGGCACTTTCGATACCGGACTTGGCGAAGGTGTTGCCGCGGATGCTCTGCTCCAGGCGCAGCATGGCGGCGTTGATGTTGCTGGCATCCTGGCCGATCAGCAGCGGCGCGACGAAGCGGTCGATATTGGTCTTGATGCTGTCCGGGCTTTCATTGCCATAGGCCAGGCCGCCGATGGTGGTGGATTCCCCCAGGCCTTCGATGCCGTCGGCGCAGCGCAGGCGGATCAGCACCAGGGTCTGGTTCTGCATGGTGTGCATGGCCAGCTTGTGCGGGCGGATGGTCGGCAGATCGACGATGATCGTCTCGATCGATTCAATGGCAGAAGCGTGCATTTCCATACCCATCAGGTTCTTGAAGTTCTGCCAGCGATTCTGTCCCGGCTTTTTACGGGGTTCCAATATAGAATTGGTCTGGCTTGATACCTTTAAGGTATGCACTTCACCACTGGGGAGCTGTCATGGAGCTGCGTCATCTGCGCTATTTCCAGGTGCTGGGGGAAACCCTCAATTTCACTCGCGCCGCCGAGCGCCTGCACATCGCTCAGCCGCCCCTGAGCCGGCAGATCCAGCAACTGGAAGACGAGCTGGGGGTGCTACTGCTGGAGCGTGGCCGGCCGTTGCGCCTGACCGCCGCCGGACGGTTTTTCTATGAGCACTCCAACCGGGTGCTGGAGCAGTTGGGCAAGGTCTGTGACAACACCCGGCGCATCGGCCTGGGGCACAAGACCTGGCTGGGCATCGGCTTTGCACCCTCGACCCTGTACGGCGTGCTGCCGCAGCTGATCCGCCGCCTGCGCAGCAACGGGACCCTGGAACTGGAACTGGGGCTGTCGGAGATGACCACCTTGCAGCAGGTGGAAGCCTTGAAGGCTGGGCGCATCGATATCGGCTTCGGGCGTATCCACATCGATGATCCAGCCATCGTGCAAAAGGTGCTGACCGAGGATCGCCTGGTGGTTGCCCTGCCCGCCGGCCACCCGCTGCTGGGGCAACCGGTGAGCCTGGCGCAACTGGCGCACGAGCCTTTTGTGCTGTACCCGGCCAACCCGCGCCCGAGCTACGCCGACCATGTGATCGCGCTGTTCAGTGCCCGGGGCCTGAACCTGAAGATCGCCCAGTGGACCAACGAATTGCAGACCGCCATCGGGCTGGTGGGCGCCGGCATCGGCGTCACCCTGGTACCGGCCTCGGTGCAAGTGCTGCACCGTGACGACATTGGCTTCTGCCCGCTGCTGGAAACCGAGGCCACCTCGCCGATCATCCTCAGCCGCCGCATCGGCGAGCCCTCGCCAGGCCTCACCCACTGCCTGCACCTGATCGCCCAGTTGCGCAGCGAGATTGGCCGCGAACACCCCATCGTCAGCTGAACGCAAAACCGCCGGCCCCATCGAAAGACGGGCACCGGCGGCGCTCTTGCAGCTTGGAACGGGCGGCTGTCCTTAGAACGTCAGGCCGACCTTGAAGCCATACTCGTCACGCTTGAGCTTGGTGTTGTCTGCCACAGGCGTATCCTCGTCCAGCTTGTACTCGGTGTGGGTGTAGTAGACCCCGGCCATGACCGGCAGCGAGCCGTTCTGATTCATCAGGAAATTCACTTCGGCGTAGGGATTGGTGCGGTTCTTCAGGTCCACGGTGTCGCTGCCGACGTCATCCACCTTGAGCCGCGCCTTGCCGTTGATGGTATGGCGCGCACCCAGTTCGACGCGCATGGTCACATCGTCGAACTGGTGGTTGTAGCCCAGGGCAGCCTTGGCGAAGGGCGACTTGTTGGTGAGCTTCATGTCGTAGTCGCCGGTGTCCGGCTCGTAGCGGGTCCAGGTGTAGCCACCGCCCACCAGCACATCGACAAAGTTGCGTGCGTCCAGCGCGGCGCGCCAGCCCAGGTCGAGGTCGGCCTGGCCTTCCTTGAGTTTGTTGTCGTGCTTCTTGCCGAACTTGGCCTCGACCCCGGCCTGGTAGATCAGGCCCGATTCGGCGGTCATCTTGTTGCCGAAGTTGTAGAACACACCCCCTTCGCCCAGGTGCTCCTTGTCGCTTTCACTGCCGCCTTCGAGCTTGAAGTCGTTGTAGCTACCGAGAATACCCAGGGTGGAAATCGGCCCGGTGTCCGGTGCAGCCATGGCGCTGCTGGAAAGGGCCAGCAAGGTGGCAGCAGAGGTGCTGGCTAGAAGGGTTGCGAGTACCTTTGACATCGTCTGTAGATCTCCCTGTTTGAATAAGGCAAATGCTGTAGGAGCCTTTTCGAGGGAGGTCGAAAGCAAAAGGTTCTATTTATTTTTCACGTTTTTTTCACTTCCCTTTGAAGCCTCGTCTCCACAGGGATTTTAGGCCTTACAATAGGGCGCTCAATACAGGGCGTAGTCTTTGGGGCAGTGCATGGAAGTATCGAGAGTCGGCCTGATCATCCGCCGCATTCTGGCTTATCTGGTGGACAGCCTGCTGGCACTGCTGGCGTGGTTTGTCCTGTGCCGGTTGGCCGAACGCCTCCAATACCCGGATATGGAGCAGTTCTCCACCTGGTGCCTACTGGCCACCTGGGGCCTGTATTTTCCCCTCAACGAATACCTGTGGTGTGGCTATACCGCCGGCAAGGCCCTTTGCGGCTTGCAAGTGATCAATGGGATCGGCCAGCCCCCCTCGCTGTTGCAGGTATTGATCCGCTCGGCGACCCGCCCCTTCGAAGCGGCCATCAGCCCGGTGACCCTGCTGATCTGCTGCGAATCAAGCCGCGGCCAGCGCATTGGCGACCGGCTGGCGCGCACCTATGTCATACCGTGCAAGGATCTGGCGCGGCTGCGTGGCTTGATGGCCGCTCAGCCAAACCTGCCTTGAGCAGCTGGCCGTAACCCATTCAATCTTGCGCCTTGGCGTGGCGCTTTTTCCGGGAGTCTTCATGGCAATCGATCAACACCCGCATGAACAAGCCTTGGTCACGTTCCTCGAACAGCGCCCCGAGCTGCGCGAACAGCTGGACAACCTCAACCCCCTGGAAGCCCGGGCCCGAGGCGAAACCCCGGCGCAGTATCGCGCCGAGCGCCTGCATGAGGCCTTCGAGGCCGAGGCCGAACGCCTGGGGCTGTTCGCCTGGGAACTGAGCCTGCAACTGACCGCTGTCAGCCCCGAGGAATTCCACGCCCAGCGCCTTGAGGTGCACCGCGAAGTCGCAGAGATGGCCGGCATGCCGTGGGATGAATACTGCACCCTGCACCACCTTGCCCCACGGCCTTGACCCGCACGCGCCCCTCGCAGTCCCTGTTCAGGAGAACCGACGATGTTGCCTTCAACTTCCACGCAATCGGCCAGCGCAGCCCTGCAGCACACGCAGAAATGGCGCGGACGGGTCGGCCTCGGGCTGGTGGCCTGCCTTTCGGTGCTGGCGGGGATGACCGACGCCATCGGCTTCATGGCCACCGGGGATTTCGTCTCCTTCATGAGCGGCAACACCACCCGCATGGCCGTGGCCATCAGCGATGGCGAACCGGGCCTGGTGCTGCGCCTGCTGCTCCTGGTGGCCACCTTTATCGTCGGTAACGCCCTGGGCGTGGTGGTCAGCCGCCTTGCCGGGCACCGTGCCCTGCCCTTGCTGCTGAGCATCGGCGCGTTGCTCTGCGCCTCTGCTGCCTGGCCTTTCGAGCAGCAACTGCCGGCCCTGCTGGCGGCCATCATTGCCATGGGCATGCTCAACGCCGCGGTGGAGGAAGTGAACGGCCTGCCCATCGGCCTGACCTACGTCACCGGCGCCCTCTCACGCTTTGGCCGCGGCCTGGGGCGCTGGATGCTCGGCGACCGGCGCAACGGCTGGCGGGTGCAACTGGTGCCCTGGAGCGGCATGTTCGCCGGGGCGGTGCTGGGCGCCTTGCTGGAACAGCACCTGGGACTCAAGGCGCTGTATGTCAGCGGGTTGTTTGCCGTGCTGCTGGGTGTGGCGTCATTGAAGATCCCCCGCCGCTGGCAACTGGGCTACAAGAACCGCTGACATTGAGCACGGTTATCAGCTGAACAGGCCGCCGCTGTCGGTATCGATCACGATCGACGACAGGCTGATATGCCGCGGCCGGGTCAGGGCGAAGATCACGGCCTCCACCACATCACGGTTGGTGCCCTGCTCGCCCTTCTGCCGCGCCGGAATCTGCTGCCAGGCCTCATCCAGAGGCGAGACATCCTCCAGGTACGGCGGGTGCACGCACAGCGAGCGCACCGGCGTGCCCTTGAGCATTTGCCGCAGGCCATCGGCCAGGGCCAGTTGCCCGTGCTTGGCCGCATAGAACGGCAGCGACACGCTGTGCAGCGGTGCATTGGGCAAGCCGCTGATGGAGCCGATGGTGACGATGTCCGGGCGCTTGGAAGCCTTGAGCACCGGCAGCAGGCCCTGGGTCAGGAGGAAGGTGCCGCTCAGTGCGGCGTCGATCACCCCGGTGACTTCAGCGGCGCTGTGGGGCTGCTCGCTGGCCTCCAGCCACATGGCGCCGTTGTTGATCAGGATGTCCACTTGCGGGTGGCGGACGTGGATCTCAGCCAGGGCGGCCTTGACGCTATCGCTGCTGGCCAGGTCCACCACCACCTGATCGGCGGGGCTGCCGGTACGCGCCTCGATGGCCGCGCTGACCTGCGCCAGGGCCTCGGGGTTGCGCCCACAGAGAATCAGCTTGCAGCCCTGGTCCGCCAGGCTGATGGCCAGCGCGGCCCCCAAGCCTCTTCCGGCCCCCGTGACCACTACCACCGCCGAATTCAAATCCATCATCCCTTGCTCCTTGTCCCCGGTTGAATGAAGGCGCGAGTCTATCCCTCGCTTCGCAGTTTGGGGCCGGGCAAAGCTTTACCCGATATGTCCTGCATGCCTGGAACCAGAGCCCCAGGGGCGAAACGGGTTTAGCCGATGTTCGGATAAAGCTTTATCATGGCCGCAGTTTTATCCATCGAGTCCGTCATGAAGTTCGCCATCGCCCTGTTCTCTGCCGCCCACGCGCCTTCCTCGCGCCGCGCCCTGCTGTTCGCCCAGGCGGCGCTGGCGGGCGGGCATGAAATTGTCAGGCTGTTTTTCTACCAGGACGGCGTGTACAACGCCGCCAACAGCATCGTCACGCCCCAGGACGAACAGGACCTGCCTCGGGAATGGCGCGAGTTTGTCGGCCAGCATCAACTGGACGGCGTGGTGTGCATCGCCGCAGCCCTGCGCCGAGGCGTGTTGAATGCTGACGAAGCCCAGCGCTATCAACGCACGTCGGTGAGCGTCGAAGCCCCCTGGGAGCTCTCGGGGCTCGGGCAATTGCATGACGCGGTACAGGCCGCCGACCGCCTGATCTGTTTTGGAGGGGCGTGACATGGCCAAATCCCTGTTGTTGATCAGCCGCCAAGCGCCGTGGACCGGCCCTGGCGCCCGGGAAGCCCTGGATATCGTCCTGGCCGGCGGCGCCTTCGACCTGCCCATCGGCCTGCTGTTTCTCGATGATGGCGTGCTGCAACTGGCGCCCGGGCAACAGGCCTCGCTGCTGCGCCAGAAAGACCTGAGCGCCAACCTGCAGGCGCTGTCGCTGTTCGGCGTCGACGAACTGTTTGCCTGCAGCGCCAGCCTCGCTGCCCGCGGCCTCGACCCGGCGAGCTTGAGTCTTGACGATGTACAGCTGCTGGACGCCCCGGAACTGGCCGGGATCATCGACCGTTTTGACCAGGTGATTACCCTCTGATGTCGACCTTGCATGTGTTGTCCCACTCGCCCTTCACCGACACCCGCCTGAGCAGTTGCCTGCGCCTGCTGGGCAGCGCCGACGGCCTGCTGCTGTGCGGCGACGCCGCCTATGCCCTGCAACCGGGCAGCGCCATTTGCAGCGAACTGAGCACCCGTAGCGGCTTGAATCTGTACGTGCTGGAAGAAGACCTGAAAGCCCGCGGCCTGGCCCTGCCGGCCTGGGCCCGCGCGGTGGATTACCCGGGCTTCGTCGAGCTGTCCCTTCAGCATGACAAGGTCAACACCTGGCTATGAGTACCTTGACCGTGGGCGCTCGCGCCATCGAACTGGACAAGGACGGTTACCTGGTCAACCTCGACGACTGGTCCGCCGACGTGGCCCAAGCCCTGGCCGCCAATGAAGCACTTGAACTGAGCCCGGAACACTGGGAAATCCTCGAGCTGCTGCAAGGCTTCTATAGAGAGTTCCAGCTGTCCCCGGCCACCCGCCCGCTGATCAAGTACACCGCCCTCAAGCTGGGCTCGGACAAGGGCAACAGCCTGCACCTGAACCGACTGTTCAAAGGCACTCCCGCCAAACTTGCCGCCAAGCTGGCGGGCCTGCCCAAGCCGACCAATTGCCTATGAACGATTTCGCTCCCCTGCTCACCCAAACCCCGGAAGAACACCCTTTCGCCCAATTCGTGCGGATTCTCGGCAAGGGCAAGCGCGGCGCGCGCAACCTGACTCGCGAGGAAGCCCGGGAAGCCATGGGCATGCTGCTGGACGGCAAGGTCGAGGACACCCAACTGGGCGCCTTCCTCATGCTGCTGCGGCACAAGGAAGAAAGCCCGCAAGAGCTGGCGGGCTTCACCGAAGCCTTGCGCGAACGCCTCAACACCCCGGCGATTGCCCTGGACCTCGACTGGCCGACCTACGCCGGCAAGAAGCGCCACCTGCCCTGGTACCTGCTGGCGGCCAAGTGCCTGGCACAGAATGGCGTGCGCATCCTGCTCCACGGTGGCGGCGCCCACACCGCCGGGCGCTTGTACACCGAACAATTGCTGGAACCCCTGGGAATTCCCCTGTGCCGTGACTGGCAGGCGGTCGGCCAGGCATTGGACCAGGGCAACCTGGCCTTCATGCCCCTGGGGGACTGGGCGCCGCAACTGCAGCGCATGATCGACTTGCGCAACATCCTCGGCCTGCGCTCACCGATCCATTCCCTGGCGCGAATCCTCAACCCCCTGGGCGCCCGTTGCGGCCTGCAAAGCATCTTCCACCCCGGCTACCAGGCAGTGCACCGCGATGCCAGCGGCCTGCTGGGGGACAACGTCATCGTGATCAAGGGCGATGGCGGCGAGATCGAGATCAACCCGGACACCGCCAGCCATCTGTACGGCAGCACCGGTGGCGTCAGTTGGGACGAGGAATGGCCGGCACTGTCGGCACAACGCCATGTGAAACCTGCCAGCCTGGAACCCGAGCACCTCAAGGCGCTGTGGCGCGGCGATGTAGAAGACAGCTACCCGCAACTGGCCCTGCTGGCCACCATGGCCCTGGCCTTGCGTGGCCTGGGCACGCCCCGGGAGCAAGCCTTCGCCCTGGCCCAGCAGTACTGGGATGCCCGGGACAGATCGATTTAATCGATCAAAACCGCCCATGCTTTGCGCTTTTTGTTCGAACCCAGGGGCATAGACTGCACTCCAACGCAAAACAGCCGAGGAGCATTTCATGGGTCTGCTGATCGAAGGGCGCTGGCATGACCAGTGGTACGAAAGCGGCAAGGACGGCGCCTTCCAACGGGAACAGGCGCAACGTCGCAACTGGGTCACTGCCGATGGCCGCCCCGGCCCCAGCGGTGAAGGCGGCTTCGCCGCCGAGGCCGGGCGCTACCACCTTTATGTGTCCCTGGCCTGCCCCTGGGCCCACCGCACGCTGATCCTGCGCAAGCTCAAGGGTCTGGAAAAGCTGATCGACGTCTCGGTGGTCAGCTGGCTGATGCGCGAGAACGGCTGGACCTTCGACACCGCCTACGGCTCCAGCGGCGACCCCCTGGACCACTTCGACTTCATGCACCAGCGCTACACCGCCGACACCGCGGACTACACCGGCCGCGTCACCGTACCGGTGCTGTGGGACAAACAGCGCCAATGCATCGTCAGCAACGAATCGGCGGAAATCATCCGCATGTTCAACAGCGCCTTCGACGGCTTGACCGACAATACCCTGGACTTCTATCCGCAACCCTTGCGCAGCAGGGTCGATGAGCTCAACGGGCGCATCTATCCGGCGCTGAACAACGGTGTGTACCGCGCCGGGTTCGCCACCTCGCAAAAGGCTTATGAGACGGCGTTCGATGATGTCTTCGCCGAACTGGATGCGCTGGAGGCCCTGCTCGACACGCAGCGCTACCTGGCCGGCGAGTACCTGACCGAAGCCGACGTGCGGCTGTTCACCACCCTGATCCGCTTCGATGCGGTGTACTACAGCCACTTCAAGTGCAACCTGCGACGGATTGCCGATTACCCGAACCTGTCGAACTGGCTGCGGGAGCTGTACCAGTGGCCGGGGATTGCCCAGACCGTGGACTTTACCCACATCAAGGGGCACTACTACGCCAGCCACACCACCATCAATCCGACGGGGATTGTGCCGAAGGGGCCGTTACAGGACTTCAGCCGCGGCCATGATCGGCAGCGGTTGAGTGGGCAAGGGGTTTGGTGCAGGGGTTGAGGACGCTTTCGCCGGCAAGCCGGCTCCTACAACAGCGGGATGTGTAGGAGCCGGCTTGCCGGCGAAGCTTTTCAGACCTCGGACTGAGCGCCTTCGAACCAGGCCAGCTTCTCGCGTAGCTGGACCACTTCGCCAACGATCACCAAGGTCGGGGCATGCACTTCGTGTTCCGCAACCAGGGCCGGCAGGTTGCCCAGGGTACCGGTGAAGACACGCTGGTTGCTGGTGGTGCCCTGCTGAACCAGCGCCGCCGGGGTGTCGGCGCCGCGACCGTGCTTGATCAGTTGCTCGCAGATGGTCGGCAAGCCCACCAGGCCCATGTAGAACACCAGGGTCTGGGCCGGCGCCACCAGGTCGCTCCAGGGCAGGTTGCTGGTGCCGTCCTTGAGATGGCCGGTGACGAAGCGCACCGACTGGGCGTAGTCACGGTGAGTCAGGGGAATCCCGGCATAGGCCGAGCAACCACTGGCCGCGGTAATCCCCGGCACCACCTGGAACGGAATGCCGTGGGCCGCCAGCTCTTCGATCTCTTCGCCGCCCCGGCCGAAGATGAACGGATCACCGCCCTTCAGGCGCACCACCCGCTTGCCTTGCTGGGCCAGGGTCACCAGTTGCTGGTTGATCTGTTCCTGGGGCACGGCGTGATCGGCACGACGCTTGCCGACGTAGATGCGTTCGGCGTCGCGGCGGCACAGCTCGAGAATCGCCGGTGCCACCAGGCGGTCGTAGAGCACCACGTCGGCCTGCTGCATCAGGCGCAGGGCGCGGAAGGTCAGCAGGTCCGGATCACCCGGGCCTGCGCCCACCAGATACACCTCGCCCGGCGCATGAGGCGCCTTGCCCGCGATCTTGGCCTGCAACAGACGTTCGGCTTCCGCGCCCTGCCCCGCCAGCTGGCGATCGGCGATGGGGCCCTGGAATACATCCTCCCAGAACGCCCGGCGCTGCTGCACATCCGGAAACAGGCCTTTGACCTGGGCGCGGAAACGCGCCGCCAACCCGGCCAGTTGGCCGTAGGTGGAAGGAATCCAGGTTTCCAGCTTGGCCCGGATCAGCCGCGCCAGCACCGGCGCATCGCCGCCACTGGAGACTGCGATGACCAGCGGCGAACGGTCGACGATGGCCGGGAAGATCACGCTGCACAGGGCCGGCGCGTCCACCACATTGACCGGCACGCAACGCCGATGGGCATCGGCGGAGACCTGGGCATTCAGGGATTCGTCGTCGGTGGCGGCGATGATCAGGGTGCAGCCGTCGAGGTCCGCCTCGACATACCCGCGCAACAGGGACTCACCGCCGCTGGCGACGATCAGTTCCTGCAATTGCGCTTCTATTTCAGGTGCGACCACTCGCAGCTGCGCACCGGCATCGGCCAGCAGACGGGATTTGCGCAAGGCAATCTCCCCTCCGCCGACCACCAACACACGACTGCCGCGAAGGTTGTGAAACAGCGGCAGATATTCCATTTAGCCGATGACCTCAAGGCCACCCATGTACGGCTTCAGCACATCCGGCACACGGATCGAACCGTCGGCCTGCTGGTAGTTCTCCAGCACCGCCACTAGGGTGCGGCCCACGGCCAGGCCGGAACCGTTGAGGGTGTGCACCAGCTCAGGCTTGCCGGTTTCCGGGTTGCGAAAGCGCGCCTGCATGCGGCGGGCCTGGAAATCGCCACAGTTGGAGCACGAGGAGATCTCGCGGTACTTGTCCTGACTCGGTACCCAGACTTCCAGGTCGTAGGTCTTGACCGCACTGAAGCCCATGTCGCCGGTGCACAGGGCCAGTACGCGGTACGGCAGTTGCAGCAGTTGCAGGACTTTCTCGGCGTTGGCGGTCAGGCCTTCCAGGGCTTCCATGGAGGTCGACGGCTCGACCACCTGGACCATCTCGACCTTGTCGAACTGGTGCTGGCGGATCATGCCGCGGGTATCGCGACCCGAAGCACCGGCTTCACTACGGAAGCACGGCGTGTGGGCGACGAACTTCAGCGGCAGTTGCTTGGCGTCGAGAATCTCGCCAGCGACGATGTTGGTCAGCGACACTTCAGCGGTCGGGATCAGGTACAGATCGGCTTCGCCTTCGCGAGTGATCTTGAACAGGTCTTCCTCGAACTTCGGCAACTGGCTGGTGCCCACCAGGGCCGGCGCCTGCACCAGGTACGGGGTGTAGGCCTCTTCGTAGCCGTGCTCGCCGGTGTGCAGGTTGATCATGAACTGCGCCAGGGCGCGGTGCAGACGGGCGATCGGGCCGCGCAACAGGGCAAAACGCGCGCCGGACAACTTGGCGGCGGTTTCAAAGTCCAGCCAGCCGTGGGTTTCGCCCAGGGCCACGTGGTCCTTGATCGGGAAATCGAAGGCGGTCGGGGTGCCCCAGCGGCGCACTTCAACGTTGCCGTCTTCATCTTCGCCCACCGGCACCGACTCGTGGGGCAGGTTGGGAATGCCGAACAGGATCGAATCCAGTTCGCTCTGGATGTTTTCCAGCTCCGCCTTGCCGGAGCTCAGCTCGTTCCCCATGCGCTCAACGTCGGCCATCAGCGGGGCGATGTCTTCACCGCGTTGCTTGGCCTGGCCGATGGACTTGGAGCGCGCGTTACGTTCAGCCTGCAGTTGCTCGGTGCGGGTCTGCACGGTCTTGCGCTGTTCTTCCAGCGCTTCGATGCGTGCCACATCCAGGGCAAAGCCGCGGGATGCCAGACGATCCGCTACGTCCTGGAGGTTGCTACGTAACAGTTTGGAATCGAGCATGTCGTTCTCTCGTTTATCAAAGTTTGGTCAAGGACAGGCCGGCCCAGGTAGCAAGCAGCCCGCCGAATACACTCAGTGCCGCGTAGCCCAGGGCCAGCGCCACTTGTCCGCTTTCCAGCAGACGCACGGTATCCAGTGAAAAGGATGAAAAAGTCGTCAGGCCACCGAGGAAGCCCACTATCAATCCGGCACGCACTTCGATCGGCACTTCCGGACGGACCAGGAACAGCCCGTACAACACGCCGATCAGCAGGCAGCCCACGATATTAACGGCCAGCGTCGCGGTATAGAAGTGCCGCGGCCAATTGGCGTTGATCCAGTTGCCGGTGGCAAAGCGCAACAGGGTGCCAGCCACACCGCCGGCGGAGACTGCGAGGATCAGGGGGATCAAGGTTTTCTCCGCTGCAAGGGGCTGGCCCGGTCCAGGGCGGCCAGGTGCTTGAGCTTCTCACCGATCTTCAGTTCCAGGCCGCGGGGCACAGGTTGATAGAGCGGCAAGGGTTCGAGTTCTTCGGGGAAATAGTCTTCACCGGCAGCGTAGGCATCCGGCTCGTCATGGGCGTAGCGGTATTCGTCGCCGTAGCCCAGTTGCTTCATCAGCTTGGTCGGAGCATTGCGCAGATGGATCGGCACTTCCAGCGAGCCGTGCTCGGCAGCAGCGCGCATGGCGGCCTTGAAGCCCATGTACACGGCGTTGCTCTTCGGCGCACAGGCCAGGTAGGTGATGGCCTGGGCCACTGCCAGCTCGCCTTCGGGGCTGCCCAGGCGCTCCTGCACATCCCAGGCCGCCAGGCACAGGCTCAGGGCCCGCGGGTCGGCGTTGCCGATGTCCTCGCTGGCCATGCGCACCACGCGCCGGGCCAGGTACAGCGGGTCGCAGCCACCATCTAGCATGCGCGCGAACCAGTACAGGGCGCCGTCGGGATTGGAGCCGCGCACCGACTTGTGCAACGCGGAAATCTGGTCGTAGAACGCCTCGCCGCCTTTGTCGAAACGCCGGCGGGTGTCACCCAGCAGGCTTTGCAACAGATCGACACTGATCTCGCCACCGTCTTCCGCCAGGTCCGAGGCGTTTTCCAGCAGGTTGAGCATGCGCCGGCCATCGCCATCGGCGGCCGACAGCAGCATCTGGAAGCCGTCATCGCTGAGGCTCAGCTGGCGCTTGCCCAGCCCCCGCTCCTCGGTCAGGGCGCGCTGTACCAGGGTGCCCAGGGCCGCTTCATCCAGGCTCTTGAGCACATAGACCCGCGCTCGGGAGAGCAAGGCGTTGTTGAGTTCGAAGGAGGGGTTTTCCGTAGTGGCGCCGATAAAGATCAGCGTGCCGTCTTCCACGTAGGGCAGGAAGGCATCCTGCTGCGATTTGTTGAAGCGGTGCACTTCGTCGACAAACAGAATGGTTCGCCGACCGTATTGCCCGGCCTGCTGCTTGGCGACTTCCACCGCCTGGCGGATCTCCTTGACCCCGGCCAGCACCGCCGAGACGGTTTCGAAGTGGGCATCCGAGACTTCCGCCAACAGCCGCGCCAGGGTGGTCTTGCCGACCCCGGGCGGGCCCCAGAAGATCATCGAATGCAGCGCGCCCTGCTCCAGGGCCTCGCGCAGCGGCTTGCCCCGGGCCAACAGGTGCTGCTGGCCAACGTACTCGTCCAGGTTGGTCGCACGCAGGCGTGCGGCCAGTGGCTGGGCAATCGGGGCACTACGAAACAGGTCCATGGACTACCTTCGAAACCTTGCGGTTGCGGCTGCTTACTCTTGGATCACATCGGCACCCTTGGGGATGTCGAACTTGAACTTGGACGCCGGGATGGCTTCGTTGGCCTTGACCCCGGTGAACAGGATATTGGTGCGCTGGCCAACGCTGTCGATCAACTGCATGTCGTTGATCATGCCGTTGCGAAACGACAGGCGCAGGCTGTCGAACAGGGTGTCGCGGGTTTTCGGCTTGAGGGTGAAGTCCATCACGCCGCCGGCTTCCTTGGAGGTGATGTCGAAGCTTTCGCTGATTTTCGACACGTCACCGGAGAGCAACAGGGCCGGGGTCTGGGTCAGACGCTGGTCGAGCTTCTTGATGGTCACCTGCTCCAGGTCCGGGTCCCACAGGGAGACTTTCTGGCCGTCGGAAACCATCAGCTGTTCTTGTGGCGCATCGGTGTGCCAGTAGAACAGGCCCGGGCGCTGCAGGGACATCTCGCCGGCGGTTTCCTGCAACTGGGTGCCGCTGCCATCCAGGGTCAGCTGGGAGAAACGCGCGGTCAGGGTCTGGGACTTTTCCAGCAACTGGGTCAGGCGCGCCACGTCTTTGGGGTCGGCGTGGGCCGACAAGGTGGTCACAGCCAATACCGGCAGCAGCAACATGCGAATCAGGCGCATGGAATTCCTCATTAATTGGATGGGTATACGAGCGGCGTGACTTCACGCCGCTGCAAGCGAAACAGGGATCAGTCGCGCGTCGGGCCCGGCGCCAGCACTTCGCGGGAGCCGTTGGTGTTCATCGCCGTCACCACCCCGGCCATTTCCATGGCTTCGATCATCCGGGCGGCGCGGTTGTAGCCAATCTTCAGCTTGCGCTGTACCGCAGAGATCGAGGCCCGGCGGCTTTCCAGAACGAACTGCACGGCTTCGTCGTAGAGCGCGTCGGCTTCCGGATCCTCGCCGTCACCGCCACCGCTGCTGCCTTCGAAACCACTGCCCGCCTCTTCGACACCGTTGAGGATGTCGTCGTTGTATTCCGGCGCACCGCGCAGCTTCCAGGCCTCCACCACGCGGTGCACTTCATCATCGGAAACGAAAGCGCCGTGGACGCGGATCGGCAGGCTGGTGCCCGGCGGCATGTAGAGCATGTCACCGTGGCCCAGCAATTGTTCGGCACCGCCCTGGTCGATGATGGTCCGCGAGTCGATCTTGCTCGACACCTGGAACGCCATGCGGGTCGGGATGTTGGCCTTGATCAGGCCGGTGATCACGTCCACCGATGGCCGCTGGGTGGCGAGAATCAGGTGGATACCGGCGGCACGGGCCTTCTGGGCGATACGGGCGATCAGTTCCTCAACCTTCTTGCCGACGATCATCATCATGTCGGCGAATTCGTCCACCACCACCACGATGGTAGGCAGCTTGGTCAGCAGCGGCGCTTCGTCGTGGATGCTTTCGCGGTTGTACAGCGGGTCGGCCAGCGGGGTACCTGCTTCAATCGCTTCCTTGACCTTGGCGTTGAAGCCCGAGAGGTTGCGCACGCCCATCTTGGCCATGAGCTTGTAGCGCCGCTCCATCTCCGCCACGCTCCAGCGCAGGGCGTTGGCCGCGTCCTTCATGTCGGTCACCACCGGGCACAGCAGATGCGGAATGCCCTCGTAGATCGACAGTTCGAGCATCTTCGGGTCGATCATGATCAGCTTGGCGTCTTCCGGGCCGGACTTGAACAGGATCGACAGGATCATCGCGTTGACCCCCACCGACTTACCGGAACCGGTGGTACCGGCCACCAGCAGGTGAGGCATTTTTGCAAGGTCAGTGATGATCGGCTTGCCGCCGATATCGTGGCCCAGGGCCAGGGTGACCGGGGATTTGAAGTTGTCGTATTCCGGGGTCGAGAGCACTTCGGAGAAGCGCACGATCTGCCGGTCTTCGTTGGGAATCTCGATGCCCACGGTGGTCTTGCCGGGAATCACTTCCACTACGCGAACACTGGTCACGGCCAGGGAACGCGCCAGGTCCTTGGCCAGGTTGGCGATCCGGCTGACTTTCACCCCTGCCGCTGGCTGGATTTCGTAACGGGTAATCACCGGCCCCGGGTGGATCGAATCCACCGAGACTTCGACGCCGAACTCCTTGAGCTTGATCTCCAGCAGGTGGCCAACCGCCGCCAGGGATTCGGGGGAATAGTTCAGCTGTTTCTTTTCTGCCGGGTCGAGGATCGAGATCGGTGGCAAGGTGCCTTCCACCGCGCTGTCGACGAACAGCGGCACCTGTTTCTCTTTCTGCACGCGCTTGCTGGGCTCTGGCGCCTTGGTGGCGATCGGCGTGATCACTGGGGGCACCTGCTTTTCGCGCTCGGACATGTGCTTGCTCAGGGCCTGCTCGCGCTCGATAAGGCGCTCCTTGACCTTGGCCTGCTCGCGCTTGTCGGCCACGTTCGGGGTCACGACTTCATCGACCCGGGCATCCACTTCGCGCAATTGCGCCACCAGTTGCTTGCGCTCCACGCGCGCATCCCACCAGCGGTTGGCGGCGCCCTGGAACAGTTCGAACAGGTCGAGGGTGATCTTGCCGGTCACGTCCATCACCTTGAACCACGACAGGTCGGTGAACACCGTCAGGCCGAACAGGAACAGGGCAATGAACATCAGGGTGCTGCCCTGCACGTTCAGGGCGTTCTTGGCCAGGTCGCCCAGGCTTTCGCCCAGGGCGCCACCGGCACCGGCCGGCAGGCCCGTGGCGGCATGGAAATGGATATGGGCCAGCGCGGCGCCCGACAGCACCAGGAACACCAGGCCGATCAGCCGCCAGGAAAACAGCCAGCCGCTCCACTGCCAAGGCTCATGGCGCTGACGGAAGATCTGGTAGGTCTTGATCGCCAACAGCAGCGGGAAGATATAGGCGAAGTAACCCAACACCATAAACAGGATATCGGCGCTGTAGGAACCGGCCGGGCCACCGAAGTTCTGCACGTCTTCAATCTTGCTGTTATGACTCCAGCCCGGATCATCTTTCCCATAGGTCAGAAGTGCCATCATCAAGAACAGGCACAGGGCGCCAATGGCGATCAACGCACCTTCCTTGAGCCGGTAGTGCAATTGTTGACGCCAGAGCGGAACAACAGGTTTAGGTGCTGCGGTGGATTTCTTCAAAACGCGTCTTTTCCTGCGCCAAGGGCGCGTCCAACGGGTGATTGACTACAAGATACTGCTCAATCCGAGCAGGTAAATAAAGTTGACCGGCGTAACTGGAGCTACTTTTAACACTCTGCCCCTTGCTTCTGAAACAGTGCAATTCTGAATAAACCCGGTACAGGGTCGTATTGTACGGGTTTGTTCACGCCATGCCACGTCGGAACCCTCCGACCAGCATAGTCAACGGCCTGTTACGCACTGTTCAATTGGAGCATGCATTCTCTTTTGTGACAAAGGCTTATGAGGTGTTTTTATGAACGATGCGAAGCATTCACGCCTGATCATTCTGGGCTCTGGCCCTGCCGGTTACAGCGCTGCCGTCTATGCCGCTCGGGCCAACCTCAAACCGACGGTGATCACCGGTTTGCAAGCCGGCGGCCAACTGACCACCACCACCGAAGTCGACAACTGGCCCGGCGATGTCGAAGGCCTGACCGGCCCGGTGCTGATGGAGCGGATGCAGAGACACGCCGAACGCTTCGACACCGAGATCGTCTATGACCACATCCACACCGCACAGTTGCAGCAGCGGCCGTTTATCCTCATCGGCGACAGCGGCACCTACAGTTGCGACGCGCTGATCATCGCCACTGGCGCCTCGGCGCAATACCTGGGCCTACCCTCCGAAGAGGCCTTTGCCGGCAAGGGGGTTTCCGCCTGCGCCACCTGCGATGGCTTCTTCTACCGCAATCAGGTGGTGGCCGTGGTGGGTGGCGGCAACACCGCCGTGGAGGAAGCACTGTACCTGTCGAACATCGCCAAAGAAGTGCACCTGGTGCATCGCCGCGACAAGCTGAGGGCCGAAAAGATTCTCCAGGACAAGCTGTTCGACAAGGCCGCCAATGGCAATATCCGCCTGCACTGGAACCAGCACCTGGAGGAAGTGCTGGGCGATGCCAGCGGCGTGACCGGCGCCCGCCTCAAGGACAGCCGCAGCGGAGAAACCAAGGATCTGCCACTGGCCGGGGTGTTTATCGCCATCGGCCACAAGCCCAATACCGATCTGTTCCAGGGCCAGTTGGAGATGCGGGACGGCTACCTGCTGGTGCGTGGCGGCAGCGAAGGCAATGCCACCGCCACCGGCATCCAGGGCGTATTTGCCGCCGGCGACGTGGCCGACCACGTCTATCGCCAGGCCATCACTTCGGCCGGCGCCGGCTGCATGGCAGCGCTGGATGCGGAAAAATTCCTCGACGACAACTAAGCCCTCGCCCTACGCTTGTGGCGGGCCCGCAATGGCTCGCCACCGCCCTCCCCTGCCGCAAGTCTGGATACCATGCTGACCTGGTTACAACGCAACACACTCGACTTCCCGCCGCTGGAAAAGGCCATGCGCGAGCCCAATGGCTTGCTGGCCGCGGGCGGAGACTTGTCTGCCGACCGCCTGATCCAGGCCTATCGTCACGGCTGCTTTCCCTGGTTTTCCGAAGGCCAGCCGATTCTCTGGTGGTCCCCCGATCCGCGCACAGTGTTATTCCCGGACGAACTGCATGTTTCCCGCAGCCTGGGCAAACTGTTGCGCAAACAACGCTATCAGGTGACCTTCGATCAGGACTTTGCCGCAGTCATCAGCGCCTGTGCTGCGCCTCGCGCCTATGCCGACGGCACCTGGATCAGCGAAGCGATGCAACGCGCCTACCTGCAACTGCATCAACGCGGTTACGCCCATTCGGTGGAGGTCTGGGACCAGGGAGTGCTGGTGGGCGGCTTGTATGGACTGGCCATGGGGCAGCTGTTTTTCGGCGAGTCGATGTTCAGCCGCGCCGACAATGCCTCGAAATTCGGCTTTGCCACTCTGGTGGAGCGCTTGAAGGCGTGGGGATTTGTGCTGATCGACTGCCAGATGCCCACCGAACACCTGCACAGCCTCGGCGCCCGATCCATTTCCCGGCCAGAGTTCGCGAATTACCTGAAACACCACCTGGACCTGCCGAGCCGCGCCATATGGGTTTCCTAGGCGGGTTTGCCGGGGGTGGCTTACACTTAATTGCAAAGCTTATTCCGAGGGTTGACTCATGACCGAGTTGGCGCGCCTGAAGTTCTATGCCACCCAACCCCACTCTTGCAGCTACCTGCCCGACGAACAGGCGACCACTCTGTTCCTCGATCCCAGCCAGCCCATGGACGTGCATGTCTACGCGGATCTGTCGGAAATGGGCTTTCGGCGCAGCGGCGATCATCTGTATCGCCCCCACTGCCAGAACTGCAACGCCTGCGTGCCGGCGCGCATTCCTGCTACACAGTTCCTGCCCAGCCGCCAGCAAAAGCGCATTCTCAAACGCAACAGCGACCTGACCGTACACGCGGCCAAACCCTGCTTCAGTGAAGAGTATTTCGACCTCTACCAACGCTACATCGAGCAACGCCACGCCGATGGCGACATGTTCCCCCCCAGCCGCGACCAGTTCTCGACCTTCCTGGTTCGAGACCTGCCCTTCTCGCGCTTCTATGAGTTCCGCCTGGACGGCCGCCTGCTGGCCGTGGCGGTCACCGACCTGCTGCCCAATGGCCTGTCAGCGGTCTACACCTTCTATGAACCCGACGAAGAGCGCCGCAGCCTCGGGCGCTTTGCGATCCTTTGGCAAATCGGCGAAACCCTGCGCCTGGGGCTGGATGCGGTGTACCTCGGCTACTGGATCAAGAACTGCAAAAAGATGAACTACAAGACCCAATATCGCCCCATAGAGCTGCTGGTTAACCAGAGATGGGTGATCCTCAACTAGAAGGTCTTGGCTTAAACCCCACTTTTCGGGCACAATGCACGCCGCTTTTGCCTGGCGCAGTTGCACCGGGCCATTCATTGGACACCGAGGGCTTTACTGCATGTCGAAAGAAGACAGCTTCGAAATGGAAGGCACTGTCGTCGACACCCTGCCCAACACCATGTTTCGTGTGGAGTTGGAAAATGGGCACGTCGTAACCGCGCATATTTCCGGCAAGATGCGCAAGAACTACATTCGTATTCTTACCGGTGACAAAGTGCGCGTCGAGCTGACGCCCTATGACTTGAGCAAAGGGCGCATCACTTACCGCGCTCGCTAAGCAAGTCAATACAAGACGCCCGGTTATGCCGGGCGTTTTTGTTCGTCTGCAAAAAACGTTTCAAACGCCAGATAGCACAAAGGCACCTCCCGGTGCCTTTGGCTGTACTGCGGTGTTATGCGGCGATCAAGCCATTTCCGCCGTGGTCTCGAAATCGAAGGTCAGCTCGCCATCCTTGATGTCGATGTGGACCACACCGCCATGGTCGGACAACTCGCCAAACAGGATCTCCTCGGCCAGGGGACGCTTGATCTTGTCCTGGATCAAGCGCGCCATCGGACGGGCGCCCATGGTCACGTCGTAACCACCGGCGGCCAGCCAGCTGCGAGCGGCATCGGTCACTTCCAGCTGCACGCGCTTGTCTTCCAGCTGCGCCTGAAGCTCGGTCAGGAACTTGTCCACCACGCTCTTGATCACTTCGTGGCTCAGGCGACCGAACTGGATAATGGTGTCCAGACGGTTGCGGAACTCCGGCGTGAAGCTCTTCTTGATCACTTCCATGGCATCGGAAGAGTGATCCTGATGCGTGAAGCCGATGGAGGCTCGCGCCGCGGTTTCAGCACCGGCGTTGGTGGTCATGATGACGATCACGTTACGGAAATCCGCCTTGCGCCCGTTGTTGTCGGTCAGGGTCCCGTGGTCCATCACCTGCAGCAGCAGGTTGAAGACTTCCGGGTGGGCCTTCTCGATTTCATCGAGCAGCAATACGCAATGCGGCTGCTTGGTGATAGCCTCGGTCAGCAAGCCCCCCTGGTCGAAACCGACATAGCCGGGAGGCGCACCAATCAAGCGCGAGACGGTGTGCCGCTCCATGTACTCAGACATGTCGAAGCGTACCAGCTCGATCCCCATGGCCTTGGCCAACTGCCGCGCCGCTTCGGTCTTGCCGACACCGGTAGGACCGGCGAACAGGAAGGAACCGACCGGTTTGTCCGGCGATTTCAGGCCTGCACGGGACAGCTTGATCGCGGTGGACAGCGAATCGATCGCCGCATCCTGGCCAAACACCGTCAGCTTGAGATCGCGCTCAAGATTGCGCAGCAGCTCTTTATCGGAACTGGTGACGTGTTTTGGTGGAATCCGCGCGATTTTCGCCACGATGTCTTCGACCTGGGCCACTTCGATGCGCTTCACGCGCTTCTCCGCCGGCTGCAGGCGCTGATAGGCACCTGCCTCGTCGATGACGTCGATGGCCTTGTCCGGCATATGCCGGTCATTGATATAGCGCGAGGCCAATTCTGCAGCGGCACGCAGGGCTTCATCACTGTATTCGATACTGTGATGCTGCTCGAAACGCCCCTTGAGGCCGCGCAGGATGCCAATGGTGTCTTCAACCGAGGGCTCGGACACATCGACTTTCTGGAAGCGCCGAGCCAGGGCCCGGTCCTTCTCGAAAATGCCACGGAACTCCTGGAAGGTAGTCGAGCCGATGCAACGGATATCACCCGAGGACAGCAGCGGCTTGAGCAGGTTCGAGGCGTCCATCACCCCACCGGAGGCCGCACCGGCACCGATGATGGTGTGGATTTCGTCGATGAACAGGATCGCCTGAGGGCGTTTTTTCAGTTCGCCCAGCAGCGCCTTGAAGCGCTTCTCGAAATCGCCGCGGTATTTGGTACCGGCCAGCAACGCCCCGAGATCCAGCGAGTAGACGACGCTGTTGACCAGCAGGTCCGGCACTTGATTGTCGACGATGCGCTTGGCCAGGCCCTCGGCAATCGCGGTCTTGCCCACGCCTGCCTCACCCACCAGCAGCGGGTTGTTCTTGCGCCGGCGCGCCAGTATCTGCGCTACGCGCTCGACTTCCTGCTCGCGCCCTACCAACGGATCAATGCGCCCCTGACGGGCCAGCTCATTGAGGTTGCTGGCATAGGCATCCAGAGGATTGCCCGAAGAAGACGACTCACCACCCTCTTCGTCCTGCATATCCTGTTCACCTTCAGAATGATCGCCATGCCCGGGCACCTTGGAGATGCCATGGGCGATGTAGTTGACCACGTCGATACGGGCAACGCTCTGCTGTTTCAGCAGGAACACCGCCTGACTCTCTTGCTCACTGAAGATTGCCACCAGCACATTGGCGCCGGTGACTTCACGCTTGCCCGAGCTCTGTACGTGAAAGACAGCACGTTGCAATACGCGCTGGAAACCCAGGGTTGGCTGAGTTTCGCGATCCTCGTCGTGCACGGGAATCAGCGGCGTTGTGGAGTCGATGAACTCCTGCAGGTCGTGCTTGAGTTTGTCGAGGTTTGCTCCGCAGGCACGTAAAACGGTGGCGGCGGCCTCATTATCCAAAAGAGCCAACAGAAGGTGCTCGACGGTCATGAACTCATGACGCTTCGAACGGGCCTCCTTGAAGGCGAGATTGAGGGTGACTTCGAGCTCGCGGTTTAACATAGCTTCACCTCATACCCAAGTGGTCGGCGTTAACCGTCCTTCTCGATTTCACAGAGTAGCGGATGCTGGCTTTCCCGGGCGTACTGGTTGACCTGCATGGCCTTGGTCTCGGCGATGTCGCGGGTAAACAATCCACACACTGCCCGCCCTTCGGTATGGACGGCCAGCATGACCTTGGTCGCCAGCTCGCGATTCAGGTTAAAAAACATCTCGAGCACTTCGACGACGAAATCCATCGGCGTGTAGTCATCGTTGAACAAAACCACCTTGTACATCGGCGGCGCCTGGAGAGCAGGCTTAGCCTCCTGTACTGCCAAGCCAGCGGAATCGTCGTCGTGCAAGTCCGGGCGATCCTGATTGAATGTTAGTCGAATCTGGCTGATTGCATGCATGGAAAGAAAGGTTCGTCAGTTGTGCAAATACAGTGGTGGGGGCACCCTGGAAGGATTTCAACTCCGACCGCCGGGTCAACTTGACTATCGGCAAAACGGTGTTACAACCAATAGGGCCCACATTGGGTAATAAACGTCCGCGGCGTCAACCTTTTTACCAAGATTGGCGGCGGATGAACTGGATGATACTCCAGTGATGGAGTCTGTTGCAGAGGGATATGAGTATGGCTAGCGGTAAGGTCAAGTGGTTCAACAACGCCAAGGGTTATGGCTTTATTAATGAGGAGGGCAAGACTGACGATCTGTTTGCCCATTACTCGGCCATCGATATGGATGGCTACAAGACCTTGAAAGCCGGACAGGCTGTGAGCTTCGAGATCATCCAAGGGCCCAAGGGCCTGCATGCGATCAAAATCAGCGCGTTGAAGGTGCCCGGCGAAATCGTCACCGCCGAGTCCCAGCCCGAAAGTGCCCTGAGCTGATCCAACCAACATCCAGTCATGAAAAAACCGGCCGACTCAAGGGATTGAGTCGGCCGGTTTGCTTTGGGCGCCGTACAGCTTACATGTGCGAGATCAGCGCATCGCCGAAGGCCGAGGAAGACAGCAGGGTTGCACCTTCCATCAGGCGTTCGAAGTCATAGGTCACGGTCTTGGCCGAGATTGCGCCATTGGTGCCCTTGATGATCAGGTCGGCTGCTTCGGTCCAGCCCATATGGCGCAGCATCATCTCTGCGGAGAGGATCAGCGAACCCGGGTTGACCTGGTCCTTGCCGGCATACTTGGGCGCGGTACCGTGGGTGGCTTCGAACATGGCCACGGTATCGGACAGGTTGGCGCCTGGCGCAATGCCGATGCCGCCCACTTCCGCCGCCAGGGCGTCGGACAGGTAGTCACCGTTGAGGTTGAGGGTCGCGATCACATCGTATTCGGCCGGGCGCAGCAGGATCTGCTGGAGCATGGCGTCGGCGATGGCATCTTTGACGATGACGTTCTTGCCGGTTTTCGGGTTCTTGAACTGCATCCAGGGGCCGCCGTCCAGCAGGGTCGCGCCGAACTCTTCGGCCGCCACTTCATAGGCCCATTCCTTGAAGGCACCTTCGGTGAACTTCATGATGTTGCCTTTGTGCACGATGGTCAGCGAGTCACGGTCGTTATCCACTACATATTGCAGCGCCTTGCGCGCCAGGCGCTTGGTACCCTGCAGGGAAACCGGCTTGACGCCGATGCCGCAGTTTTCGTCGAAACGGATCTTGGTGACACCCATTTCCTCCTTGAGGAACTTGATGACCTTGGTGGCTTCTGCCGAGCCGGCTTTCCACTCGATGCCGGCGTAAATATCCTCGGAGTTTTCACGGAAGATGGTCATGTCCACGTCACCCGGCTTTTTCACCGGGCTGGGCACGCCTTCAAACCAGCGCACCGGGCGCAGGCATACATAAAGGTCGAGTTGCTGACGCAGGGCCACGTTCAGGGAGCGGATGCCGCCACCGACCGGAGTGGTCAGCGGGCCCTTGATGGAAACCACGTAATCCTTCACTGCGTCCAGGGTTTCCTGAGGAAGCCAGGTGTCCTGGTCGTACACTTGAGTCGCTTTTTCCCCGGCATACACTTCCATCCAGGAAATCTTGCGTTCGCCGCCGTAAGCCTTCTTAACCGCAGCATCGACAACCTTGATCATGACCGGGCTGATATCAACACCAATACCGTCGCCTTCGATGAAAGGAATAATCGGGTTGTTAGGAACATTGAGAGAATGGTCTGCGTTGACGGTGATTTTGTCGCCGACTGCTGGAACCTGAATCTTCTTGTATCCCATGCTGAACTCCGTTGTGTGGATTGAACATCTGGCTGCGTTCGAGCGTACCCCAGTTGAATCTGGACGGGAACCTCATGTTCCACCCATATGCCGTGAAAGCTGCACAGTTCGCGGCCTACAAGCCTGAAAGCAAAGGGAAAAGTGCCAAAATAGAGCACCCCGAGCGACTCTACGCCTGCACCCTGCCTGCGACCTTTAGACCAATGGACGAGAACCGGCGCCTATGAAGCATCGGCGTTTTGCTAGCTACCTATGTATAATGCCGCCGCTGACCACTGAGTCACGACGGCCGAACGCTCTGCTACCGAAAAAACAAGCCGAGAATGGCCGCCCAAAGCCGGGTTGTTACCGCAGCCCACCCGCTTGACGCTCGACTGATGCACCCAACATCACCGCGAAGAAACCTCGACATTCGGATCATGGATGACCTTTGAACGAAAGCGCTTACCCGGCGCACCTCGAGTTTCTGCGCACGCTTTAGCAAAGAAGAGAGTTAATCCGAATATGCCCACCCGCTCGAAGATCATCTACACCTTCACCGACGAAGCCCCGGCCCTCGCCACCTATTCCCTGCTGCCTATCGTAGAAGCCTTCACCGCTTCGGCTGATATCGCCGTGGAAACCCGTGACATCTCCCTGGCCGGCCGCATCCTCGCCAGCTTCCCTGAGCAGTTGGGTACCAAAGCGGTGCCGGACCACCTTGCCGAACTGGGCGAGCTGGCGGTCACCCCAGAAGCCAACATCATCAAGCTGCCGAACATCAGCGCCTCGGTCCCGCAACTGCAAGCTGCGATCAAGGAATTGCAGGCACAGGGCTACGCCCTGCCGGACTACCCGGAAACCGTGACCAGCGACGCCGACAAAGACGCCAAGGCGCGTTACGACAAGGTCAAGGGCAGCGCCGTGAACCCGGTCCTGCGTGAAGGCAACTCCGACCGCCGCGCTCCGCTGTCGGTGAAGAACTACGCACGCAAGCACCCGCACAAGATGGGCGCCTGGGCCAAGGACTCCAAGTCCCACGTTGCCCACATGAGCAACGGCGACTTCTACGGCAGCGAAAAAGCGGCCCTGATCGAAGCAGCCGACAGCGTCAAGATCGAACTGATCGCCCAGGACGGCACCGCCACCGTCCTGAAGGAAAAGACCGCCGTGCAAGCCGGCGAGATCCTCGATTGCGCCGTAATGAGCAAAAAGGCCCTGCGTGCCTTCATCGCCGCTGAAATCGAAGACGCCAAGAAGCAGGGCGTACTGCTCTCGGTACACCTCAAGGCCACCATGATGAAGGTCTCCGACCCCATCATGTTCGGCCAGATCGTTGCCGAGTTCTATCAGGATGCCCTGAGCAAGCACGCCACCGTGCTGCAGGAAATCGGCTTCAACCTGAACAACGGCATCGGCGACCTGTACGCCCGCATCAAGGCCCTGCCAGCCGAGCAGCAAGCTGCCATCGAAGCCGACATCCAGGCTGTCTACGCTGCCCGCCCTGCCCTGGCCATGGTCAACTCCGACAAAGGCATCACCAACCTGCACGTGCCGAGCGACGTGATCGTCGACGCCTCGATGCCTGCCATGATCCGTGACTCCGGCAAGATGTGGGGCACCGACGGCCAGCTGCACGACACCAAGGCCGTGATCCCGGACCGTTGCTACGCCACTATCTACCAGGCCGTGATCGAAGACTGCAAAGCCAATGGCGCGTTCGATCCGACCACCATGGGCAGCGTGCCGAACGTTGGCCTGATGGCGAAAAAAGCCGAAGAATACGGTTCCCACGACAAGACTTTCGAAATCAAGGCTGACGGCGTGGTTCGCGTCACCGACAGCAAAGGCAGCCTGCTGCTGGAGCAGAAAGTCGAAGCCGGCGACATCTTCCGCATGTGCCAGACCAAAGACGCGCCGATCCAGGACTGGGTCAAACTGGCCGTCAACCGTGCTCGCGCCAGCGACACCCCGGCGATCTTCTGGCTGGACCCAATGCGTGCCCACGACGGCGTGATGATCGAGAAAGTTCAGGCCTACCTGAAGGATCACGACACCAGCGGCCTGGACATCCGCATCATGTCCCCGGTCGAAGCCATGAAGTTCACCCTGGCCCGCACCCGCGACGGCAAGGACACCATCTCGGTGACCGGCAACGTCCTGCGCGACTACCTGACCGACCTGTTCCCGATCATGGAACTGGGCACCAGCGCCAAGATGCTGTCGATCGTGCCGCTGATGAACGGTGGCGGCCTGTTCGAAACCGGCGCCGGCGGTTCGGCTCCCAAGCACGTACAGCAGCTGCTGGAAGAGAACTTCCTGCGCTGGGACTCCCTGGGTGAGTTCCTGGCCCTGGCCGCCTCCCTGGAGCACCTGGGCAACACCTACAACAACCCGAAAGCCCTGGTGCTGGCCAAGACCCTGGACCAGGCGACCGGCCAGTTCCTCGACAACAACAAGTCGCCATCGCGCAAGGTCGGCAACATCGACAACCGCGGCAGCCACTTCTACCTGGCGCTGTACTGGGCTCAAGCCCTGGCCGCCCAGACCGAGGACACTGCCCTGCAAGCGCAGTTCAGCACCCTGGCCAAGACCCTGACCGAGAACGAAGCGACCATCGTCGCCGAGCTCAACGCCGTACAGGGCAAGCCCGTGGACATCGGTGGCTACTACAGCGCCAACCCCGAGCTGGTGAGCCAGGCCATGCGCCCGAGCGCCACCCTCAACGCAGCCATCGCTGCGCTGGTGTAAGCACGAGCGAACACGCAAACCCCGGCCCCGCGCCGGGGTTTGTGCTTCTGGAGCCCACTGGCGTCGGCTTACCGGCGAAACAAGCAGCGCTCGCCTCGCTAGCAAGCCGGCTCCTACAATGCTCACCCCTTATAAAGGAGTGCCTTTATGAAATGGCAACCCCATATCACTGTCGCCACCATCGTCGAGGACCAGGGCCGCTTCCTGTTCGTCGAGGAGTACTCGGGCGAACAGGCCGTGCTCAACCAGCCCGCCGGGCACCTGGATGCCAATGAAAGCCTGCTCCAGGCGGCCGTACGCGAAACCCTGGAGGAAACCGGCTGGGACGTGGAGTTGACCGGTGTGGTCGGCATCTACCTCTACACCGCCCCCAGCAACGGTGTGACCTACCAGCGCGTGTGCTTTGCCGCCAAGCCACTGCGCCATCATCCGGACTATCAGCTGGATGACGGCATCATCGGCCCGCGCTGGCTGAGCCGCGAGCAACTGCTGGAGCAACGGGCCAACTGGCGCAGCGAGCTGATCCTGCAGTGCCTGGACGATTACCTGGAGGGCCAGTCGCACAGCCTGGCACTGATCCGACCCATGCTTTAACCGCAGTTTTAGCCTTGCAGGCCTCAGCCTGTTAGAATCGCGTCCTTTTTCAAGACACCCGTTGAATTCCTATGCGTGATCCAGCCCCTTCTGATAACCAAAAGAAGCGCGTCATTGTCGGCATGTCCGGCGGCGTGGATTCTTCCGTTTCCGCCCTCCTGCTGATGGAGCAGGGATACCAGGTGGAAGGCCTGTTCATGAAGAACTGGGAGGAAGACGACGGAACCGAATACTGCACCGCCATGGACGATCTGGCCGACGCTCAGGCCGTGTGCGACAAGATTGGCATCAAGCTGCACACCGCCAACTTCGCCGCCGAATACTGGGACAACGTGTTCGAGCACTTCCTGGCCGAATACAAGGCCGGCCGCACGCCGAACCCGGATATCCTCTGCAACCGTGAAATCAAGTTCAAGGCGTTCCTCGACTACGCCGTGATGCTTGGCGCCGACTTGATAGCCACCGGCCACTACGTGCGCCGCCGTGACATCGATGGCCGCACCGAACTGCTCAAGGGCCTGGACCCAAACAAGGACCAAAGCTACTTCCTCCACGCCGTTGGCGGCGAACAGATCGCCAAGACCCTGTTCCCGGTAGGTGAGCTGGAAAAACCCGAAGTGCGCGCCATTGCCGAAAAACACGACCTGGCCACGGCGAAGAAGAAAGACTCCACCGGCATATGCTTTATCGGTGAGCGGCGCTTCAGCGACTTCCTCAAGCAATACCTGCCGGCCCAGCCCGGCGAGATCAAGACCACCGAAGGTGAAGTCATCGGCCGCCATCACGGTTTGATGTACCACACCATTGGCCAGCGTCAGGGCCTGGGCATCGGCGGCCTGAAAGACGCCGGCGAAGAGCCGTGGTACGTGCTGATCAAGGACCTGGAGCACAACGAGCTGATCGTGGGCCAGGGCAATGATCACCCCTGGCTGTTCTCCCGCGCCCTGCTGGCCTCCGACATCTATTGGGTCAACCCCATCGACCTGAGCCAGCCGCGACGCCTGACCGCCAAGGTGCGCTACCGCCAGAGCGACCAGCCCTGCACCCTGGAAAAGACCGCCAACGGCTACCGCGCCACCTTCGACGACCCACAGCGCGCCGTCACTCCCGGCCAGTCCGTGGTGTTCTACGACGGCGAGATCTGCCTCGGTGGCGGCGTGATCGAAGTGGCCGAACCCTGGAGCAGCAAGGACGCCCGTCCATGAGCCCGATTCAGGAACAACTGACGGCGCTGGGCGGTGTATTCCTGGCCGCCGTGCTGGTGGACCGGATCGCCAAGACCGGCCAGGTCAGCGAAGCGGCCTTGAGCTGCATGCTCGGCAGCCTGCTGATCCGCGACCCGAAAGACACCCTGGAAGTCTACGGCGGCGACGACATCAACCTGCGCGAGGGTTACCGGGCCCTGATCGGCGCCCTGGAGCGTGACCCCAGCACCCTGCAGCGCGAACCGCTGCGCTACGCTTTGTCGATGCTCGGCCTGGAGCGCCAGCTGGCCAAGCGCGACGACCTGCTGGAGACCATCGGCAAACGCCTGCCGCAGATCCAGTCCCAGGTAGAACATTTCGGTCCAGCCCACGAAAATGTCATCGCCGCGTGCGGCGGGCTGTACCAGGACACCCTGAGCACCCTGCGCCAGCGCATTCAGGTGCACGGCGACATGCGCAACCTGCAGCAGCCCAGCAATGCCTCGAAGATCCGCGCCCTGCTGCTGGCCGGTATCCGCTCGGCACGGCTGTGGCGACAGCTGGGCGGCCATCGCTGGCAACTGGTGATCAGCCGGCGCAAATTGCTCAAAGAGCTTTATCCGTTGATGCGCAGCAGCTGAGCTGCGCCTGATTTTTCAAGAGCTGCGCGTAAGACGCTGGTCAGTTGGCAACGGACCGGCGGATATTTTCATGTATGATACGCGCCCCATTTCGTTGCCCGACTGTCCGAGAACACCCCATGCAGCTCTCTTCGCTCACTGCGGTTTCCCCTGTTGACGGCCGCTACGCCGGCAAAACCCAGGCCCTGCGCCCCATTTTCAGCGAATACGGCCTGATCCGTGCTCGCGTCCTCGTTGAAGTGCGCTGGCTCCAGCGCCTGGCCGCCCATAGCGCCATCAGCGAAGTGCCGGCGTTCTCCGCCGAAGCCAACGCCGTCCTCAATGCCCTGGCAGAGAACTTCTCGCTGGAGCACGCCGAGCGCGTCAAAGAGATCGAGCGCACCACCAACCACGACGTCAAGGCCATCGAGTACCTGCTCAAGGAGCAAGCTGCCAAGTTGCCTGAACTGGCCAACGTCAGTGAATTCATCCATTTCGCCTGCACCAGCGAGGACATCAACAACCTGTCCCACGCCCTGATGCTGCGCGAAGGCCGTGATGAAGTGATGCTGCCGCTGATGCGCCAGACCGCCAACGCCATCCGCGAACTGGCGATCCGTTTCGCCGAAGTGCCGATGCTGTCGCGCACCCACGGCCAGCCGGCCTCGCCGACCACCCTGGGCAAGGAGCTGGCCAACGTCGTGTACCGCCTGGAGCGCCAGATCGCCCAGGTCGCTGCCGTGCCGCTGCTGGGCAAGATCAACGGCGCCGTGGGCAACTACAACGCCCACCTCTCGGCCTACCCGGACATCGACTGGGAAGCCAACGCCCGCGCCTTCATCGAAGACGAACTGGGCCTGGCCTTCAACCCCTACACCACGCAGATCGAGCCGCACGACTACATCGCCGAGCTGTTCGACGCCATCGCCCGCTTCAACACCATCCTGATCGACTTCGATCGCGATATCTGGGGCTACATCTCCCTGGGCTACTTCAAGCAGCGCACCATCGCCGGCGAAATCGGTTCCTCGACCATGCCGCACAAGGTCAACCCGATCGACTTCGAAAACTCCGAAGGCAACCTGGGCATCGCCAACGCCCTGTTCCAGCACCTGGCGAGCAAGCTGCCGATCTCCCGCTGGCAGCGCGACCTGACTGACTCCACCGTATTGCGCAACCTGGGCGTGGGCTTTGCTCACAGCGTGATTGCCTACGAGGCCAGCCTCAAGGGCATCAGCAAACTGGAGCTCAACGCCCAGAAAATCGCCGAAGACCTGGACGCCTGCTGGGAAGTCCTGGCCGAGCCGATCCAGACCGTGATGCGCCGCTACAACATCGAAAACCCCTACGAAAAGCTCAAGGAACTGACGCGCGGCAAGGGCATCAGCCCAGAAGCGCTGCAGACTTTCATCGACGGGCTGGACATGCCCGCCGCAGCCAAGGCCGAGCTGAAACAGCTCACCCCGGCCAGCTACATCGGTAATGCCGCAGCCCAGGCCAAGCGCATCTGACCGATTGCTCGACCTTTTGACGCCCGGCCGCGCCGGGCGTTTTTATTCCTGCTAGAAAAGTACACTTTTTCAATAGGTTACACATGAATCCTGATATTCCTCTTCAACTTCTGGGCGGCATCACTGCACGGGAATTTCTGCGTGACTACTGGCAGAAGAAACCCCTGCTGATCCGTCAGGCCCTGCCTGACTTCGAAAGCCCGATCGAACCTGACGAACTGGCCGGCCTGGCCCTGGAAGAAGAAGTCGAATCGCGCCTGGTGATCGAAAACGGCGAGCGCCCATGGGAACTGCGCCGCGGGCCCTTCGCCGAAGACGAGTTCAGCAAGCTGCCGGAACGCGACTGGACCCTGCTGGTCCAGGCCGTGGACCAGTTCGTCCCGGAAGTCGCCGAGCTGCTGGAGCACTTCCGCTTCCTGCCGAGCTGGCGCATCGATGACGTGATGATCAGCTTCGCCGCACCTGGCGGTAACGTCGGCCCGCACTTCGACAACTACGACGTGTTCCTGCTGCAAGGCTTTGGTAAGCGCAACTGGAAGATCGGCCAGATGTGCGACTCCGAAAGCCCGCTGCTGCAGCACGCGGACCTGCGCATCCTCGCCGAATTCGAAGAAACCGAAAGCTGGGTCCTGGAGCCCGGCGACATGCTCTATCTGCCACCGCGCCTGGCCCACTATGGCGTTGCGGTGAACGATTGCATGACCTATTCGGTCGGTTTCCGCGCCCCGAGCGCCGCCGAAGTCCTGACCCACTTCACCGATTTCCTCGGTCAGTTCCTGCCGGACGAAGACCGCTACACCGACGCCGACGTGCAGCCGGCCAGCGACCCGCACCAGATCCAGCAGGACGCCCTCGACCGGCTCAAGGGCCTGCTGGCCGAGCACATGAGCGATGAACGCCTGCTGCTGACCTGGTTCGGCCAGTTCATGACCGAACCACGCTACCCGGAACTGGTGACCGGACCCGAACTGGAAGAAGAAGACCTGCTGGGCAGCCTGGAACAGGGCGCGATCCTGATCCGCAACCCGAGCGCGCGCCTGGCCTGGTCGGAAGTGGATGAAGACCTGCTACTGTTCGCCAGCGGCCAAAGCCGCCTGCTTCCCGGTAAGCTGCGCGAACTGCTGAAAATGATTTGCGCCGCCGATGCCCTGCATATCGACAACCTCGGCCAGTGGCTGGCGGATGACGATGGGCGCGGCCTGTTGTGTGAACTGGTCAAGCAAGGGAGCCTGGGGTTTGCCGATGAATAAGATTCACGTACGTGTCGCAGACTGGCAAAAGGACAACGCCGAGATCCGGCGCATCCGTGAAGCCGTATTCATTGCCGAGCAATCGGTGCCGCCCGAACTGGAGTGGGATGCCGACGACGACAGCGCCGTGCACTTCCTGGCCTTCGAGGGCGACTTCCCCATCGGCACCGCGCGCCTGCTGCCCGACGGCCATGTGGGCCGGGTTTCGGTGCTCAAGGACTGGCGCGGCCTGAAGGTTGGCGACGCGCTGATGCGCGCGGTGATCGATGAAGCCGAAAAGCGCGGCCTGAAGCAGCAGATGCTCAGCGCCCAGGTCCAGGCCACGGCGTTCTATGAGCGCCTGGGCTTCTCCATCGTCAGCGAGGAGTTCCTCGAAGCGGGCATTCCCCACGTCGACATGGTTCGCGGCGCCTGACCGACACGCCGCTCGCGGCAACGGCCAGCCAAAACGCCCCGTCATCCCTCCTCCGGCAACTAAGCTGGAGACTAGGATGCCGGGGCGTTTTGCCGTGCGCGATTCAACTTGCCCCACCCAAAGCCGACAAAGTGTCAAACTCAAGGCTTTACGCCAGCTACTCGCGGAGATAACGGATATGTCCCTACGCACCCTGCTCACGACGCTGCTGCTGACCTTCAGCTGTTCGGTCATGGCCGCCACCGAGATCGTGCCCCTCAACAACCGCACCAGTGCCGACCTGCTGCCGGTGGCGCAGAACTTCCTCGGCAAGGACGGCAAGGTCAGCGCCTATGGCAACCAGCTGATCGTCAACGCCGAGCCGGACAAGATCGCCGAACTGCGAGCCTTTATCGCCCAACTGGACACCGCGGCCAAACGTCTGCTGATCACCGTCGACACCAACGAAAACAACCTTCAGGACAACCAGGGCTATTCGGTCAACGGCGTACCGCAGACGCGGATCATCAACCGCAGCACCGAGAGCCGCGACGGCGGTATCCAGCAGATCCAGGCCAGCGAAGGCGTGCCAGCGCTGATCCAGGTCGGCCAGAGCGTGCCCCTGACCACCACCCAGACCGACCCCTACGGGCGCCTGCAGAACCAGACCCAGTACCGCAACGTCACCCAGGGTTTCTATGTCACCGCCAGCGTCACCGGCGAGACCGTGCACCTGAGCATCAGCACCAACCGTGACCGCATGAGCCAGGAACGTCCCGATGTAGTGAACGTGCAAAGTACCGACACGACTGTCAGCGGGCGCCTGGGCGAGTGGATCACCCTGGCCGGGGTCAATCGCCAGACCCAGGCCGATAAACAGGGCCCGGGCCGCAGCTACTCGACTCAAGGCCGGGACGACATGACCTTGCGGGTCAAGGTCGATGCCTTGGACTAAAGCACCAAAAACTGACTGATTAGTCGTATTAGACCAAAGATGTAGTGCCACAAAAAAAGCACTACAAAACATTTGACGAGCCAAAAAACCGCGGGCATGATGGCCTCGCTCCCGCTAATCAGGGGCCCTGGCAAGGGCCTTCGGATCGCCGCTCTAACCTACCCACCTGAGCCGATTCGTGTCTGTACCGCCCACAAGGTGTGTTTGACGAGATTGCGACTGGAACGAAGTTGTCCCGAGGGACGGAAGCGTAATTAGGTAGATCGGCAACACACTGATGGAACGCACCAAGGCCCACGACGCCGGCATGCGCCCCGCAGCTCGCCTTCACCTGCTCACTTTCCCCTCGAGCCCATCGTTCACCCGTCGCCATCCCCGCCAGACCCGACTTGACCGCCATAAGCTTCCTGGTCAGCGAGCAGCCTTTTACGCAGCGTTATGACGCGTGATCGGCGGAGCCGGAATTCTCCAACCAAGAACGACTTTTTACACAAGACGCGACGAGGTTTATCTCCATGGCACTGACACGCGAACAGCAAATTGCAGCCCTTGAAAAAGACT
Organism: Pseudomonas sp. GW823-FHT02C05; assembly: GCF_058797595.1. Lineage (NCBI taxonomy): Bacteria > Pseudomonadati > Pseudomonadota > Gammaproteobacteria > Pseudomonadales > Pseudomonadaceae > Pseudomonas > Pseudomonas sp. GW823-FHT02C05. The sequence continues at coordinate 2,169,270 of NZ_JBXAJU010000001.1, forward strand.
GGGCTGAAAACCCGCGCTGGAAAGGCGTGACTCGCACCTACTCCGCTGCCGACGTGGTCCGTCTGCGTGGCTCGGTTCAACCCGAGCACACCCTGGCACGCATGGGCGCCGAGAAGCTCTGGAACCTGGTCACCCAAGGTGCCAAGCCGTCCTTCCGTCCTGATAAAGATTTCGTCAACTGCATGGGCGCCCTGACCGGCGGCCAGGCTGTACAACAGGTTAAAGCCGGTATCCAGGCGATCTACCTGTCGGGTTGGCAAGTGGCTGCGGACAACAACTCCGCCGAATCCATGTACCCCGACCAGTCGCTGTACCCGGTGGACTCGGTTCCAACCGTGGTCAAGCGCATCAACAACTCGTTCCGTCGCGCCGACCAGATCCAGTGGAAAGCCGGCAAGAACCCGGGCGACGACGGCTACATCGACTACTTCGCACCGATCGTGGCCGACGCTGAAGCCGGTTTCGGCGGCGTACTGAACGCCTACGAGCTGATGAAGAGCATGATCGAAGCAGGCGCCGCCGGCGTTCACTTCGAAGACCAACTGGCTTCCGTTAAGAAGTGCGGCCACATGGGCGGCAAGGTACTGGTTCCAACCCAGGAAGCCGTACAGAAGCTGACCGCTGCCCGTCTGGCGGCCGACGTTGCCGGTGTACCGACCATCATCCTGGCCCGTACCGACGCCAACGCCGCTGACCTGCTGACTTCGGACTGCGACCCGTACGACCAGCCATTCGTGACTGGCACCCGCACCCAGGAAGGCTTCTACAAAGTGAAAGCCGGCCTGGACCAGGCAATCGCCCGCGGCCTGGCTTACGCTCCGTACGCCGACCTGATCTGGTGCGAAACCGCCAAGCCAGACCTGGACGAAGCCCGTCGCTTCGCCGAGGCGATCAAGAAGGAATACCCGGACCAGATCCTGTCGTACAACTGCTCGCCTTCCTTCAACTGGAAGAAGAACCTGGACGACGCGACCATCGCCAAGTTCCAGCGCGAACTGTCCGCCATGGGCTACAAGCACCAGTTCATCACCCTGGCCGGCATCCACAACATGTGGCACAGCATGTTCAACCTGGCGCACGACTACGCCCGCAACGACATGACCGCCTACGTGAAACTGCAAGAGCAAGAGTTCGCTGACGCCGCCAAGGGCTACACCTTCGTGGCTCACCAGCAGGAAGTGGGCACCGGCTACTTCGACGACATGACCACCGTGATCCAGGGTGGCTCGTCCTCGGTAACCGCGCTGACCGGCTCCACCGAAGAAGAACAGTTCCACTGATTTAGGCCTCACGGCTTGATCGAGCGGCCAATGCAGACCCGGTAAAAACAACTGCATTGCTGTACAGCTGACGCCCCGACTGGTTCGGGGCGTTTTTTTTGCCCCCCTCCTGTAGGAGCCGGCTTGCCGGCGAACCTCTACCCTGCGCGCCCTCCTCAAAAGCCTCGCCATGCCCGCCCCTGCAAAAAAGCTGGCCAAACATTGATCCAGGACGGTGTTAGCAAGGGCGAAAGAGGTTAAAAGGTGCGCCCCTGCTACTTGCAGTAACAGGGATATAACAAGCAACTTTCCCACACCCCGAAGGAAAGCAGATTAAAACAGCCTCCAAACAATATTGATTATCATTTAGCGGTTGTAACTTTCGTTACAGCCGCTACAAAACATAATTAACAAAACCTCCCCTAATGCCCGCAGGCCGCGGCTTACGGGGCTACCGGGGTGAGCTATGTCCTTATTACGATAAACAATTTCGCTTTAGAAATTTTACTTGCCCGGTGTTTAGCCATAAAATCAGCGCGATTGATTGCGCTGCGACATATCGTCACTGCTTTATTTCTTTATCAAGCTCAGAGACTCTTGCTCTCTGTTAAGGATTACCAGCATGCCCGAAGCGACAGGACTCATGGCCCACAACTGGGGCTTTGCCATTTTCCTTCTGGGCGTTGTCGGCCTTTGCGCCTTCATGCTCGGCGTCTCCAGCCTCCTCGGGTCAAAAGCCTGGGGCCGCAGCAAAAACGAACCGTTCGAGTCCGGCATGCTACCTACCGGTGGCGCCCGCTTGCGGCTCTCAGCCAAATTCTATCTGGTCGCGATGCTCTTCGTGATCTTCGATATCGAAGCCCTCTTTCTCTTTGCCTGGTCTGTGTCCGTCCGCGAAAGCGGCTGGACCGGATTCGTCGAAGCTCTCGTTTTCATAGCAATTCTGTTGGCAGGTCTTGTCTACCTTTGGCGGGTGGGGGCTCTTGACTGGGCTCCGGAAGGTCGTCGTAAGCGGCAGGCGAAGCTAAAACAATGAGGCTTTGGCGATGCAATACAATCTCACCCGGATCGACCCCGATGCTCCTAACGATCAGTATCCGATCGGCGAACGGGAAACCGTTTCCGATCCGTTAGAGGATCAGGTCCACAAAAACATCTTCATGGGCAAGCTCGAAGACGTGCTGAGCGGCGCGGTCAACTGGGGGCGTAAGAACTCCCTGTGGCCGTACAACTTCGGCCTATCCTGCTGCTACGTGGAAATGACCACCGCCTTCACGGCGCCCCACGACATCGCGCGCTTTGGCGCCGAGGTTATCCGGGCATCGCCGCGTCAGGCGGACTTCATGGTTATCGCCGGGACCTGCTTCATCAAGATGGCGCCGATCATCCAGCGTCTCTATGAGCAAATGCTCGAGCCGAAATGGGTTATCTCCATGGGTTCGTGCGCCAACTCCGGCGGCATGTACGACATCTACTCGGTAGTCCAGGGGGTGGACAAGTTCCTGCCCGTGGACGTCTACGTACCTGGCTGCCCGCCCCGCCCCGAAGCGTTCCTGCAAGGCCTGATGCTCTTGCAGGAATCCATTGGCCAGGAGCGTCGCCCACTTTCCTGGGTCGTCGGCGACCAAGGCGTGTATCGCGCCGAGATGCCGTCGCAAAAGGAACAGCGCCGCGAACAGCGTATACAGGTCACCAACCTGCGCAGCCCTGACGAAGTCTGATCCAGTTCTGTTCTTACAAAGAAACGAACCTGGCTTCACTCTTTACGTTGACCGAAAGCGATAAAAAACCATGACTACAGGCAGTGCTCTGTACATCCCGCCTTATAAGGCTGACGACCAGGATGTGGTCGTCGAACTCAATAACCGTTTTGGCCCTGAGGCATTCACCGCCCAGGCCACCCGCACCGGCATGCCGGTGCTGTGGGTTACGCGCTCCAAACTCGTTGAAATCCTGACTTTCCTGCGCAACCTGCCCAAGCCGTACGTCATGCTCTATGACCTGCACGGCGTGGACGAGCGCCTGCGCACCAAGCGCCAGGGTCTGCCAGGTGCCGACTTCAGCGTGTTCTACCACTTGCTGTCGATCGAACGTAACAGCGACGTGATGATCAAGGTGGCCCTGTCCGAAGGCGACCTCAGCCTGCCCACCGTGACCGGTATCTGGCCTAACGCCAACTGGTACGAGCGTGAAGTCTGGGACATGTTCGGCATCGACTTTGCCGGCCACCCTCACCTCTCGCGGATCATGATGCCGCCGACCTGGGAAGGTCACCCGCTGCGCAAGGACTTCCCGGCCCGAGCCACCGAGTTCGACCCGTTCAGCCTGAACCTGGCCAAGCAGCAGCTGGAAGAAGAAGCCGCGCGCTTCCGTCCGGAAGACTGGGGCATGAAGCGTTCCGGTGCCAACGAGGACTACATGTTCCTCAACCTGGGCCCGAACCACCCTTCGGCCCACGGTGCCTTCCGCATCATCCTGCAGCTGGACGGTGAAGAGATCGTCGACTGCGTACCGGACATCGGCTACCACCACCGTGGTGCCGAGAAGATGGCCGAGCGTCAGTCCTGGCACAGCTTCATCCCTTACACCGACCGTATCGACTACCTCGGCGGGGTGATGAACAACCTGCCGTACGTGCTTTCGGTCGAGAAACTGGCCGGCATCAAGGTGCCGGAGAAGGTCGACGTCATCCGCATCATGATGGCCGAGTTCTTCCGGATCACCAGCCACCTGCTGTTCCTGGGTACCTACATCCAGGACGTCGGCGCCATGACCCCGGTGTTCTTCACCTTCACCGACCGTCAGCGCGCCTACACGGTGATCGAAGCCATCACCGGCTTCCGCCTGCACCCGGCCTGGTACCGCATCGGCGGCGTCGCCCACGACCTGCCGCGTGGCTGGGAGAAGCTGGTCAAGGACTTCGTCGAATGGCTGCCCAAGCGCCTCGACGAATACACCAAGGCTGCCCTGCAGAACAGCATCCTCAAGGGCCGGACCATCGGCGTTGCCGCCTACAACACCAAGGAAGCCCTGGAATGGGGCGTAACCGGTGCCGGCCTGCGCTCCACCGGTTGCGATTTCGACCTGCGCAAGGCCCGTCCGTACTCCGGCTACGAGAACTTCGAGTTCGAAGTGCCGCTGGCCGCCAACGGTGACGCCTATGACCGCTGCATGGTTCGCGTCGAGGAAATGCGCCAGAGCATCAAGATCATCGATCAGTGCCTGCGCAACATGCCGGAAGGCCCGTACAAGGCGGATCACCCGCTGACCACGCCGCCACCCAAAGAGCGCACCCTGCAGCACATCGAAACCTTGATCACGCACTTCCTGCAAGTTTCGTGGGGGCCGGTGATGCCGGCCAACGAATCCTTCCAGATGATCGAAGCGACCAAGGGCATCAACAGTTATTACCTGACGAGCGATGGCGGCACCATGAGCTACCGCACCCGGATCCGTACCCCAAGCTTCGCTCACCTGCAGCAGATCCCTTCGGTGATCCGCGGCAGCATGGTCGCGGACTTGATCGCGTACCTGGGTAGTATCGACTTCGTTATGGCCGACGTGGACCGCTAAGCATGAACAGCACGCTTATCCAGACAGACCGTTTCGCCCTGAGCGAAACCGAGCGCTCGGCCATCGAGCACGAGATGCATCACTACGAGGACCCGCGCGCGGCGTCCATCGAAGCCCTGAAGATCGTCCAGAAGGAACGTGGCTGGGTGCCTGACGGCGCGGTCTACGCCATCGGCGAGATCCTCGGCATTCCTGCCAGCGACGTTGAAGGCGTGGCGACGTTCTACAGCCAGATCTTCCGCCAGCCAGTGGGCCGCCACATCATTCGCGTCTGCGACAGCATGGTCTGCTACATCGGCGGCCACGAGTCCGTGGTCAGCCAGATCCAGAGCGAGCTGGGCATCGGCCTCGGCCAGACCACCGCCGACGGCCGCTTCACCCTGCTGCCGGTGTGCTGCCTGGGCAACTGCGACAAGGCACCGGCGCTGATGATCGACGACGACACTTTCGGCGACGTGCAGCCTGCTGGCGTGGCCAAACTGTTGGAGGGCTACGTATGACCCTGACCTCTTTCGGTCCTGCGAACCGCATTGCGCGCACCGCAGAAACCCATCCCCTGACCTGGCGCCTGCGCGACGACGGCGAGCCGGTCTGGTTCGACGAGTACCAGGCCAAGAACGGTTACGCGGCGGCCCGCAAGGCCTTCGCCGACCTGTCCCAGGACGACATCGTGCAGACCGTCAAGGATGCCGGCCTCAAGGGTCGCGGCGGTGCGGGCTTCCCCACCGGTGTGAAGTGGGGCCTGATGCCCAAAGACGAATCCATGAACATCCGCTACCTGCTGTGCAACGCGGACGAAATGGAGCCCAACACCTGGAAGGACCGCATGCTGATGGAGCAACTGCCCCATCTGCTGATCGAAGGCATGCTGATCAGTGCTCGCGCACTCAAGACCTACCGCGGCTACATCTTCCTGCGGGGCGAGTACACCACCGCCGCCAAGCACCTGCGTCGTGCCGTGGAAGAAGCCAAGGCCGCAGGCCTTCTGGGCAAGAACATCCTGGGCAGCGGCTTCGATTTCGAGCTGTTCGTCCACACCGGCGCCGGGCGTTACATCTGCGGTGAAGAAACCGCACTGATCAACTCCCTGGAAGGCCGTCGCGCCAACCCGCGCTCCAAGCCGCCCTTCCCTGCCGCCGTGGGCGTGTGGGGCAAGCCGACCTGCGTGAACAACGTCGAGACCCTGTGCAACGTGCCGGCGATCATCGGCGACGGCGTGGAATGGTACAAATCCCTGGCCCGCGAAGGCAGCGAAGACCACGGCACCAAGCTGATGGGCTTCTCCGGCAAAGTGAAGAACCCCGGCCTGTGGGAGCTGCCCTTCGGCGTGACCGCGCGCGAGCTGTTCGAAGACTACGCCGGCGGCATGCGCGACGGCTTCAAGCTCAAGTGCTGGCAGCCAGGCGGCGCCGGTACCGGCTTCCTGTTGCCCGAGCACCTGGACGCCCAGATGTATGCCGGCGGCATCGCCAAAGTGGGCACCCGGATGGGTACCGGCCTGGCCATGGCGGTGGACGACAGCATCAACATGGTGTCCCTGCTGCGCAACATGGAGCAGTTCTTCGCCCGCGAGTCCTGCGGCTTCTGCACACCGTGCCGCGACGGCCTGCCCTGGAGCGTCAAGCTGCTGATGGCCCTGGAAAAAGGCCAGGGCCAGCAAGGGGACATCGAGACCCTGCTGGGCCTGGTGGGTTTCCTCGGCCCAGGCAAGACCTTCTGTGCTCACGCACCGGGTGCCGTGGAGCCTTTGGGCAGCGCCATCAAGTATTTCCGTCCAGAGTTCGAAGCCGGCATCGCGCCCACCAGCGCCGCCGTCCCGCCTCTGGCCCGACCGATCGTAGTCGGCGCGTAACGCTTAAATGAGGGCGCCGGGTCCGTGCCCTGCGCTCGACGTGCGATGACGCCGTGAACGGCTGTGTTGATTCGCACGCATAACAAGATTCCATTAGCCACGCCCGCTGACACCGGGCCAACGAAGAACTTTGAACCATGGCCACTATCCACGTAGACGGCAAAGCGCTCGAAGTCGATGGGGCGGACAACCTGTTACAGGCTTGTCTGTCACTAGGCCTCGACATCCCTTATTTCTGCTGGCACCCCGCTCTCGGTAGCGTCGGTGCCTGTCGCCAGTGCGCGGTCAAGCAGTACACCGACGAGAACGACACCCGTGGTCGTATCGTCATGTCCTGCATGACCCCGGCCACCGACAACACCTGGATCTCCATCGACGATGAAGAATCCAAGGCGTTCCGCGCCAGTGTCGTCGAGTGGCTGATGACCAACCACCCCCACGACTGCCCGGTCTGTGAGGAAGGCGGTCACTGCCACCTGCAGGACATGACGGTGATGACCGGCCACAACGAGCGCCGTTATCGCTTCACCAAGCGTACCCACCAGAACCAGGACCTCGGCCCGTTCATTTCCCACGAGATGAACCGCTGCATCGCCTGCTATCGCTGTGTGCGCTTCTACAAGGACTACGCCGGCGGCACCGACCTGGGCGTCTACGGCGCCCACGACAACGTGTACTTCGGTCGCGTTGAAGACGGCACCCTGGAAAGCGAGTTCTCCGGCAACCTCACCGAGGTCTGCCCGACCGGCGTGTTCACCGACAAGACTCACTCCGAGCGCTACAACCGCAAGTGGGACATGCAGTTCTCGCCGAGCATCTGCCATGGCTGCTCCAGCGGTTGCAACATCTCCCCGGGCGAGCGCTACGGCGAGCTGCGCCGCATCGAGAACCGCTACAACGGTTCGGTGAACCAGTACTTCCTCTGCGACCGTGGCCGCTTCGGCTATGGCTACGTCAACCGCAAGGACCGTCCACGCCAGCCACGCCTGGCCGATGGCACCAAGCTGACCCTGGACCAGGCACTGGATCAGGCCGCAGACCTGCTGCGTGGCCGTAACATCGTCGGTATCGGTTCGCCCCGCGCCAGCCTGGAAAGCAACTACGCGTTGCAGGAACTGGTCGGTGCCGAGCACTTCTACTCCGGTATCGAAGCCTCCGAGCTGGAGCGCATCCGCCTGGTTCTGCAGGTCCTGAACGACAGCCCGCTGCCGGTTCCGAACATGCGCGACATCGAAGACCACGACGCCGTCTTCGTTCTCGGTGAAGACCTGACCCAGACCGCCGCACGCATGGCCCTGGCCCTGCGCCAGTCGGTCAAGGGCAAGGCCGAGGAAATGGCCGATGCCATGCGCGTCCAGCCTTGGCTCGACGCTGCGGTGAAAAACATCGGCCAGCACGCGCTGAACCCGCTGTTCATCGCCAGCCTGGCTGAAACCAAGCTCGACGACGTGGCCGAGGAGTGTGTACACGCCGCTCCAGACGACCTGGCGCGCATCGGTTTTGCCGTGGCCCACGCCATCGACGCCAGCGCCCCTGCCGTGGAAGGCCTGGACAGCGAAGCCCTGGAACTGGCCAAGCGCATCGCCGATGCCCTGCTGGCAGCCAAGCGTCCACTGATCATTTCCGGTACCTCGCTGGGCTCCAAGGCACTGATCGAAGCCGCGGCCAACATCGCCAAGGCCCTGAAGCAACGCGAGAAAGCCGGCTCCATCAGCCTGGTGGTGCCAGAGGCCAACAGCCTCGGCCTGGCCATGCTCGGCGGCGAATCCGTGGACGCCGCCCTGCAGGCGGTGATCGACGGCCGTGCCGACGCCATCGTGGTACTGGAAAACGACCTGTACACCCGCACCGACGCGGCCAAGGTGGATGCAGCGCTGAACGCGGCGAAGGTGGTGATCGTTGCCGATCATCAACAAACCGCTACCGTCGAGCGCGCGCACCTGGTGCTGTCGGCGGCGAGCTTTGCCGAAGGCGACGGTACCCTGGTCAGCCAGGAAGGCCGCGCCCAGCGCTTCTTCCAGGTCTTCGATCCGACCTACCTGGACGCCAGCATCATGGTCCACGAAGGCTGGCGCTGGCTGCACGCCCTGCGCAGCACCCTGCTGAACAAGCCGGTGGACTGGACCCAACTGGACCACGTGACCGCAGCGTGCGCCGCGAGCACGGCGCAACTGGCCAGCATCGTCGATGCCGCACCTTCCGCGGCGTTCCGCATCAAGGGCCTGAAACTGGCGCGCGAACCGCTGCGCTACAGTGGCCGTACCGCCATGCGCGCCAACCAGAGCGTGCACGAGCCACGTACCCCGCAAGATCCGGATACCGCCTTCGCCTACTCCATGGAAGGTTACTCGGGCTCCGTCGAACCGCGCTCGCAAGTGCCGTTCGCCTGGTCTCCGGGCTGGAACTCGCCACAGGCCTGGAACAAGTTCCAGGACGAAGTCGGTGGCCACCTGCGCGCCGGTGACCCGGGCACTCGCCTGATCGAAACCCAGGGCGACCGCCTCAACTGGTTCGCCAGCGTGCCACGGGCCTTCTCCCCGGCCCCGGGCACCTGGCAGGCCGTGCCGTTCTACCACCTGTTCGGCAGCGAGGAAAACTCTTCGAAAGCCGCTCCGGTGCAGGAGCGCATCCCGGCTCCGTACGTTGCTCTGGCCAAATCCGAAGCGGATCGCCTGGGTGTCAACGACGGTGCCCTGCTCGCGGTGAACGTGGCTGGCCAGACCCTGCGTCTGCCGCTGCGCATCAACGAAGAGCTGGGTGCTGGCCTGGTGGGCCTGCCTGCCGGCCTGGCGGGTATTCCTCCGGCAATCGCAGGCATTTCCGTTGATGGTCTGCAGGAGGCGGCACAATGAGTTGGTTTACCCCTGAAGTGATCGACGTGATCCTGACGGTCGTCAAGGCCATCGCCATCCTGCTGGCCGTAGTGATCGCCGGTGCGCTGCTGAGCTTTGTCGAACGTCGCCTGCTGGGCTGGTGGCAGGACCGTTACGGTCCGAACCGTGTTGGCCCGTTCGGCATGTTCCAGATCGCAGCCGACATGCTGAAGATGTTCTTCAAGGAAGACTGGACTCCACCGTTTGCCGACAAGGTGATCTTCACACTGGCACCGGTGGTGGCCATGTCCGCCCTGCTGATCGCCTTCGCGATCATCCCGATCACCCCGACCTGGGGCGTGGCGGACCTGAACATCGGCCTGCTGTTCTTCTTCGCCATGGCCGGTCTGTCGGTCTACGCGGTACTGTTCGCCGGCTGGTCGAGCAACAACAAGTTCGCCCTGCTCGGCAGCTTGCGTGCCTCGGCGCAGACCGTGTCCTACGAAGTGTTCATGGGCCTGGCCCTGATGGGCATCGTGGTACAGGTCGGCTCGTTCAACATGCGCGACATCGTCGAGTACCAGGCGCAGAACCTGTGGTTCATCATTCCGCAGTTCTTCGGCTTCTGTACCTTCTTCATCGCTGGCGTGGCCGTGACTCACCGTCACCCCTTCGACCAGCCGGAAGCGGAGCAGGAACTGGCCGACGGCTACCACATCGAATACGCCGGTATGAAGTGGGGCATGTTCTTCGTCGGTGAATACATCGGCATCATCCTGATCTCGGCGCTGCTGGTCACCCTGTTCTTCGGTGGCTGGCACGGTCCGTTCGGCATCCTGCCGCAACTGTCCTTCGTCTGGTTCGCACTGAAGACCGCGTTCTTCATCATGCTGTTCATCCTGCTGCGCGCTTCCATCCCGCGTCCGCGTTATGACCAGGTGATGGACTTCAGCTGGAAATTCTGCCTGCCACTGACCCTGATCAATTTGCTGATAACCGCTGCGGTTGTGTTGTGGAACACACCTGCGGTTGCGGTTCAGTGAGGATTTGACCCATGTTCAAATATATTGGCGACATCGTTAAGGGTACTGGTACCCAGTTGCGCAGCCTGGTCATGGTCTTCGGCCATGGCTTTCGCAAGCGCGACACCTTGCAATACCCGGAAGAGCCGGTCTACCTGCCTCCACGCTACCGTGGCCGCATCGTCCTGACCCGCGACCCCGATGGCGAAGAGCGTTGCGTAGCCTGCAACCTGTGCGCCGTGGCCTGCCCCGTGGGTTGCATCTCGCTGCAGAAAGCTGAAACCGAAGACGGTCGCTGGTACCCGGACTTCTTCCGCATCAACTTCTCGCGCTGCATTTTCTGCGGCCTCTGCGAGGAAGCCTGCCCGACCACCGCGATCCAGCTGACACCGGATTTCGAGATGGCCGAGTTCAAACGTCAGGACCTGGTTTACGAGAAGGAAGATCTGCTGATCTCCGGTCCCGGAAAGAACCCTGATTACAACTTCTATCGTGTTGCAGGTATGGCCATTGCCGGTAAGCCAAAAGGCTCCGCGCAGAATGAAGCCGAGCCGATCAACGTGAAGAGCTTGCTGCCTTAAGGAAGAAAGATGGAATTCGCTTTCTATTTCGCGTCAGGTGTTGCGGTTGTCTCCACACTCCGTGTGGTCACCAATACCAACCCTGTGCACGCCCTGCTCTACCTGATCATTTCGCTGATCGCCGTGGCCATGACCTTCTTCAGCCTTGGCGCGCCGTTCGCCGGTGCCCTGGAAGTGATCGCCTACGCCGGCGCCATCATGGTGCTGTTCGTGTTCGTGGTGATGATGCTGAACCTCGGCCCGGCCGCGGCTCAGCAAGAGCGCATCTGGCTCACGCCCGGCATCTGGATCGGCCCGGTCATCCTGGCCGCGCTGCTGCTGGCTGAACTGCTGTACGTACTGTTCAGCCATCAGAGCGGTGCCGGTATCGGTCAAACCACCGTCAGCGCCAAGGCCGTGGGCATCAGCCTGTTCGGCCCTTACCTGCTGGTGGTCGAACTCGCCTCGATGCTGCTGCTTGCCGCGGCCGTCACGGCGTTCCACTTGGGCCGCAACGAGGCGAAGGAGTAATACGATGCCTACTATCTCTCTCGGTACTATCCCGATGGAACATGGCCTGGCGGTTGCCGGCATCCTGTTCTGCCTCGGTCTGGTCGGCCTGATGGTCCGCCGTAACATCCTCTTCGTGTTGATGAGCCTGGAAGTGATGATGAACGCCTCTGCACTGGCCTTCATCGTTGCTGGCGCCCGCTGGGCGCAGCCGGATGGACAAGTGATGTTCATCCTGGTGATCAGCCTGGCAGCCGCCGAGGCCAGTATCGGCCTGGCGATCCTGCTGCAGCTGTACCGCCGCTTCCACACTCTCGATATCGATGCAGCCAGCGAGATGCGCGGATGAACCTTCTCTTTCTGACTTTCGTATTCCCCCTGATCGGTTTCCTGCTGCTGTCGTTCTCCCGTGGACGCCTCTCGGAAAACCTCTCGGCCCTGATCGGTGTCGGCTCCATTGGCCTTTCGGCCATCGTTGCTGCCTACGTGATCTGGCAATTCAACGTCGCGCCGCCCGAGGGTGGCCACTACACCCAGGTGCTGTGGCAGTGGATGTCGGTGGACGGTTTCGCGCCGAACTTCGCCCTGTACCTGGATGGTCTGTCCGTGACCATGCTGGGCGTGGTGGTGGGCGTGGGCTTTTTGATCCACTTGTTCGCGTCCTGGTACATGCGTGGTGAAGCCGGCTACTCGCGCTTCTTCGCCTACACCAACCTGTTTATCGCCAGCATGCTGTTCCTGGTACTGGGCGATAACCTGCTGTTCCTGTACTTCGGCTGGGAAGGCGTGGGCCTGTGCTCCTACCTGTTGATCGGTTTCTACTACAGCAACCGCAACAACGGTAACGCCGCACTCAAGGCCTTCATCGTTACCCGTATCGGCGACGTGTTCATGGCCATCGGCCTGTTCATCCTGTTCCAACAGGTGGGCACGCTGAACGTCCAGGAACTGCTGGTGCTGGCCCCGCAGAAATTCCAGGCCGGCGACTTCTGGATCACCCTGGCAACCCTGATGCTGCTGGGTGGCGCCGTGGGTAAATCTGCCCAGTTGCCACTGCAGACCTGGCTGGCGGACGCGATGGCCGGCCCGACCCCGGTTTCGGCACTGATCCACGCCGCAACCATGGTCACCGCCGGCGTCTACCTGATCGCCCGTACCCACGGCCTGTTCACCCTGGCGCCGGAAATCCTGCACCTGGTGGGCCTGGTCGGCGGCGTGACCCTGGTACTGGCCGGTTTCGCCGCGCTGGTGCAGACCGACATCAAGCGGATCCTCGCCTACTCCACCATGAGCCAGATCGGCTACATGTTCCTGGCCCTGGGCGTTGGCGCCTGGGACGGCGCGATCTTCCACCTGATGACCCACGCCTTCTTCAAGGCCCTGCTGTTCCTTGCTTCCGGTGCGGTGATCGTTGCCTGCCACCACGAGCAGAACATCTTCAAGATGGGCGGCCTGTGGAAGAAACTGCCCCTGGCCTACGCCAGCTTCATCGTCGGCGGCGCGGCCCTGGCGGCCCTGCCTCTGGTGACCGCAGGCTTCTACTCCAAGGACGAGATCCTCTGGGAAGCCTTCGCCAGCGGCAACCATGGCCTGCTGTACGCCGGCCTGGTGGGTGCGTTCATGACCTCGCTGTACACCTTCCGCCTGATCTTCATCACCTTCCACGGTGAAGCCAAGACCGAAGCCCACGCCGGCCACGGGATCTCCCACTGGCTGCCGCTGGTGGTACTGATCGTGCTGTCCACTGCGATCGGCGCGATGATCACCCCGCCCCTGCATGGCGTGCTGCCGCAAAGCGTCGGCCATGCCGGTGGCGAAGCCAAGCACAGCCTGGAAATCGCCTCGGGTGCCATCGCCCTGGCCGGTATCCTGCTGGCCGCCCTGTTGTTCCTTGGCAAGCGTCGCGTTGTGACCGCCATCGCCAACAGCGGCATCGGGCGTCTGCTCTCGGCCTGGTGGTTCGCCGCCTGGGGCTTCGACTGGATCTACGACAAACTGTTCGTCAAGCCATACCTGGCCATCAGCCACGTACTGCGCAAGGACCCGCTCGATCAGACCATCGGTTTGATCCCGCGTATGGCCAAAGGGGGTCACACCTCCCTGAGCCGTACCGAGACCGGTCAACTGCGTTGGTACGCCGCCTCGATGGCAGCCGGTGCCGTGCTGGTCATCGGCGCCATTGTGCTGGTAGCGGTCTGATATGAACCTTGCGAACTTGCGAAAGGAATTGAGCCCGTCATGATTCTGCCTTGGCTAATCCTGATCCCCTTCATCGGCGGCCTGCTGTGCTGGCTGGGTGAGCGCTTCGGCGCCACCCTCCCCCGCTGGATTGCGCTGTTGACCATGACCCTGGAACTCGCCCTCGGCCTCTGGCTGTGGGCCCACGGTAACTATTCATATGCTCCGGCGCCTGGCGTCGATCCGACTTGGGCCCTGGAGTTCAAGCACCAGTGGATCGAGCGCTTCGGCATCAACGTGCACCTGGCGCTGGACGGCCTGTCGCTGCTGATGATCCTGCTGACCGGCCTGCTGGGTATCCTCTCGGTACTCTGCTCCTGGAAAGAGATCCAGCGCCACGTGGGCTTCTTCCACCTGAACCTGATGTGGATCCTGGGCGGCGTGGTCGGCGTGTTCCTGGCGCTGGACCTGTTCATGTTCTTCTTCTTCTGGGAAATGATGCTGGTGCCGATGTACTTCCTCATCGCGCTCTGGGGTCACAGCTCGGCAGACGGCAAGAAAACCCGGATCTACGCAGCGACCAAGTTCTTCATCTTCACTCAGGCTTCCGGCCTGATCATGCTGGTGGCGATCCTGGGCCTGGTGCTGGTGAACTTCAACAACACCGGGGTCATCACCTTCGATTACGCCCAGTTGCTGAAGACCAAGATGTCCACCGCCACCGAGTACATCCTGATGCTCGGCTTCTTCATCGCCTTCGCGGTGAAGCTGCCCGTGGTGCCGTTCCACTCCTGGCTGCCTGACGCTCACGCCCAGGCACCGACCGCCGGTTCCGTGGACCTGGCGGGCATCCTGTTGAAGACGGCGGCCTACGGCCTGCTGCGTTTCGCCCTGCCACTGTTCCCCAACGCCTCGGCAGAGTTCGCACCGATCGCCATGACCCTGGGTCTGGTCGGGATCTTCTACGGTGCCTTCCTGGCCTTCGCCCAGACCGACATCAAGCGCCTGATCGCCTTCTCCAGCGTTTCCCACATGGGCTTCGTGCTGATCGGGATCTACTCCGGCAGCCAGCAGGCCCTGCAGGGCGCGGTGATCCAGATGCTGGCCCACGGTGTTTCGGCAGCCGCGCTGTTTATCCTCAGCGGCCAGCTGTACGAGCGCACCCATACCCGCGACATGCGTGAAATGGGCGGCCTGTGGTCGCGTATCGCCTACCTGCCAGCCATCAGCCTGTTCTTCGCAGCCGCCTCCCTGGGCCTGCCGGGCACCGGCAACTTCGTCGGCGAGTTCCTGATCCTGATCGGCACCTTCGTCAGCGCTCCATGGATCACCGCGATCGCGACTTCGGGCCTGGTGTTCGGCTCGGTCTACTCGCTGATCATGATCCACCGTGCCTACTTCGGCCCGTCCAAGTCGGACGCGGTACTGCACGGAATGGATGCTCGCGAACTGATCATGGTGCTGGGGCTGGCGGTACTGCTGATCTACATCGGCGTTTACCCGCAACCGTTCCTCGATACCTCTGCCGCCACCATGCATGGCGTGCAGCAATGGCTCAGCACCGCCTTCACTCAACTCGCTTCGGCCCGGTAAGAGCGCTATGGACTTTACGATTCAACACTTTATAGCCCTGGCGCCGCTGCTGATCACCAGCGCCACCCTTGTGGTGGTGATGTTGGCGATCGCCTGGCGGCGCAACCACGCCCAGACCTTCCTGCTGTCGGTGGCAGGTCTGAACCTGGCATTGCTGTCGATCTTCCCGGTGCTGAAAGTGGCACCGCTGGCGGTCACCCCGCTGTTGCAGATCGACCAGTTCGCCTGCCTGTACATGGCCCTGATCCTGGTGGCCACCCTGGCCTGCGTCACCCTGGCCCACGCCTACCTGGGCGATGGCAGCAGCGGTTACCCGGGCAACCGTGAAGAGCTGTACCTGCTGATCCTGCTGGCCGCCGCTGGTGGCCTGGTACTGGTCAGCGCGCAGAACCTGGCCGGCCTGTTCATCGGCCTGGAACTGCTCTCGGTACCGGTCTACGGCCTGGTGGCCTATGCCTTCTTCAACAAGCGCTCCCTGGAAGCCGGCATCAAGTACATGGTGCTGTCGGCAGCCGGTTCGGGCTTCCTGTTGTTCGGCATGGCCCTGCTCTACGCAGAAGCCGGCAGCCTGAGCTTCAGCGGTATCGGCCAGGCCCTGGCCGCCACCGGCCTGCCAAGCCCGCTGGCGCAACTGGGCCTGGGCATGATGCTGATCGGCCTGGCCTTCAAACTGTCGCTGGTGCCGTTCCACCTGTGGACTCCGGACGTCTACGAAGGCGCCCCGGCTCCGGTGGCCGCCTTCCTGGCCACCGCCAGCAAGGTGGCGGTATTCGCGGTACTGGTGCGTCTGTTCCAGCTCTCGCCAGTGGCCAGCAGCGGTGTCCTGAGCAACGTGCTGACCGTGATCGCCATTGCCTCGATCCTGGTGGGCAACCTGTTGGCGCTGACCCAGAGCAACCTCAAGCGTCTGCTGGGTTACTCCTCCATCGCCCACTTCGGTTACCTGCTGATCGCCCTGGTGGCGAGCAAGGGCCTGGCCATGGAAGCCATCGGCGTGTACCTGGTCACCTACGTGATCACCAGCCTGGGCGCCTTCGGCGTGATCACCCTGATGTCCTCGCCGTACAAGGGCCGTGATGCCGACGCCCTGTACGAGTACCGCGGCCTGTTCTGGCGCCGTCCGTACCTGACCGCCGTCCTCACCGTGATGATGCTGTCCCTGGCCGGTATCCCGCTCACCGCAGGCTTCATCGGCAAGTTCTACATCATCGCTACCGGTGTCGAAGCGCACCAATGGTGGCTGGTCGGTTCCCTGGTCATGGGCAGCGCCATCGGCGTCTTCTACTACCTGCGAGTGATGGTCACCCTGTACCTGATCGAGCCAAACCTGCGTCGCGTCGATGCCCAACTGCACTGGGAACAGAAAGCCGGTGGCGTCATGCTGCTGGCCATCGCGCTCCTGGCGTTCTTCCTCGGCGTATACCCACAGCCGCTGCTGACCCTGGTCCAGCACTCCGGCCTGGCGGGTTGATCGCTTAGGTTTCAACGCAACAAACAGAACGGCACCTTCGGGTGCCGTTTTGCATTTCAGGGCCCTACCCTCCCCTCTTCCCAGCGAAACTCGGAATCGCCCTTCCTGTCACGTCGGCCCGGTCCGACATTCAGCCCACTGCCGCAGACATAGACTGTTGCCAGATCAAACGCGGCGCTCAGCGGGCCTTGACCAAAGCTGCAGCGTCATCCAGTCTATACGCAGGAAGCGTATGAAATGAATGCTCTGTTTATTGAACTACCGGCATTTGCGCGATACCGAAAAGGCTTCCTTGACGACGAGTTGTTCTGCGAACTGCAGATCGAGTTGCTGCGTCACCCGCACGCGGGTGTTCTGATTCAGGGCACTGGCGGCTTGCGCAAGATGCGTTTCGTCGATGAGCGACGCAACAAGGGCAGGCGTGGCGGGCTGAGGGTGATTTATTACTGGTGGTCCGGAGGAGCACAGTTCTGGCTCTTCACCCTGTTCGACAAGGAGCAGATGGACGACCTGCTACCGCAGCAGCGACAACAGCTCAAACAACTGCTGGAACGTGAAATCGAGGCCAGACGACATGACCAAACGTGACATCTTTTCCGAACTGGTAGAAGGCATCGACGCCCTCACCCAGGAACGCCAGGGCAAGATCACCCTGCGCAGCCATAAAGTGAAGCTCGAAAAGCTGCCGCCCATCACCGCCGCCGAGGTGATGAACATCCGCCAGCAACTCAACCTCTCGCGCTCGGTATTCGCCATGTACCTGCGCACCAACACCCGCACCCTGGAGAACTGGGAACAGGGCCGCGCCATACCCAACGCCCAGGCCACGACCTTGATACGCCTGGTGGAACGCTACCCCGATACAGTGGAGCGCCTCGCCTCGCTGGCCTGATCCGGCACTGTTCGAAGGGCAACAAAAAACCCGCACCAGGCGGGTTTCTTGTTGCAGCGAACGCAGGCTCAGTCAGCCAGGCGCCAGGTCGTACCGCCCTTGCCGTCTTCCAGGATCACGCCCATGGCGGTGATCTGATCGCGAATACGGTCGGACTCAGCCCAATCCTTGTTGGCACGGGCTGCCAGACGGGCCTGGATCAGCGCCTCGACCTGTGCCCCATCGACCCGACCTTCAGCACCGGCCTGCAGGAAGTCGTCGGCCTCCAGTTGCAGCACGCCCAGCACACTGGCCAGCTCCTTCAAGCGGGCTGCCAGACCGGCCGCCGCATCGATATCGCTCTCACGCAGGCGGTTGATCTCGCGCACCATCTCGAACAACACGGCACAGGCTTCCGGAGTACCGAAGTCGTCGTTCATCACCTGGGTGAAACGCTCGACGAAGGCTTCGCCACCGGCCGGCGCCACTTTCGGCAGGCCCTTGAGTGCATGGTAGAAACGCTCCAGCGCGCCCTTGGCGTCCTTGAGGTTGTCTTCCGAGTAGTTGATGGCGCTGCGGTAGTGGCTGGCCACCAGCAGGTAACGCACCACTTCCGGATGGTACTTGTCGAGCACGTCGCGAATGGTGAAGAAGTTGTTCAAGGACTTGGACATCTTCTCGCCATTGATGCGGATCATGCCGCAGTGCATCCAGGCGTTGGCGTAGGTCTTGCCGGTAGCCGCCTCGCTCTGGGCGATCTCGTTCTCGTGGTGCGGGAACTCCAGGTCGCTGCCGCCGCCATGAATGTCGAAGGTCTCGCCCAGGCAGCAGGTGGACATCACCGAGCACTCGATGTGCCAGCCCGGACGACCGTCACCCCAAGGCGATGGCCAGCTCGGCTCACCCGGCTTGGCGGCTTTCCACAGGACGAAGTCCAGCGGGTCCTGTTTCGACTCGTCGACTTCGATCCGCGCGCCGATGCGCAGGTCTTCGATCTTCTTGCGCGACAGCTTGCCGTAGCCCATGAACTTGCCGACGCGGTAGTACACGTCGCCATTGCCCGGAGCGTAGGCGTAGCCCTTGTCGATCAGGGTCTGGATCATCGTGTGCATGCCGGGGATATGGTCGGTGGCGCGCGGTTCCATGTCCGGCTTCTTGATGTTCAGCCGCGCCTCGTCCTCGTGCATCGCCGCGATCATGCGCTCGGTCAGGGCCTCGAAGGCCTCGCCGTTCTCATTGGCACGATTGATGATCTTGTCGTCGATATCGGTGATGTTGCGCACATAGGTCAAGTCATACCCGCTGAAACGCAGCCAGCGGGTAATCAGGTCGAAGGCCACCATGCTGCGGCCGTGCCCCAGGTGGCAGTAGTCGTACACGGTCATGCCGCACACGTACATGCGCACCTTGTTGCCATCCAGCGGCTTGAAGACTTCTTTGCTCTTGGTGAGCGTGTTGTAGATCGTTAGCACGTTAGTTCCTTGACTGAATCACTGACCCCAGGAGTCGCGCAGGGTCACGGTACGGTTGAATACCGGAGCACCTGGTTTCGAGTCCTTGATATCCGCGCAGAAGTAGCCTTCGCGCTCGAACTGGAAACGGTCTTCCGGCTGTGCGTTGCCCAACGAGGGTTCAGCACGACAACCAGTGAGCACTTGCAGGGAGTCAGGGTTGATGTTGTCCAGGAAACTCGCGCTGTCCTCGGCCTTCTCCGGATTCGGAGAGCGGAACAGACGATCGTACAGGCGCACTTCGCACTCGACGCTGGCGGCAGCCGGCACCCAGTGGACCACGCCCTTGACCTTGCGGCCTTCAGGGTTCTTGCCCAGGGTGTCCGGGTCGTAGGAGCAACGCAGCTCGACGATATTGCCCTCGGCATCCTTGATCGCTTCGTCAGCACGGATCACGTAGCTGCCACGCAGGCGCACTTCGCCGTTCGGCTCCAGGCGCTTGTAGCCCTTTGGCGGCTCTTCCATGAAGTCGTCACGGTCGATGTAGATTTCACGGGCGAACGGCAACTGGCGCACGCCGAGTTCTTCTTTCTGCGGATGACGCGGCAGTTCGAGGTTCTCGACCTGGCCTTCCGGGTAGTTGGTGATCACGACTTTCAACGGACGCAGCACGCACATGGCGCGCGGGGCATTCGCGTCGAGGTCCTGGCGGATGCTGAATTCCAGCATGCCGTAATCGACCACGCCGTCGGAGCGGTTGGTGCCAACCATCTCGCAGAAATTGCGGATCGATGCCGGGGTGTAGCCGCGGCGGCGGAAGCCCGACAGGGTCGACATGCGCGGGTCGTCCCAACCATTCACGTGCTTCTCGTCCACCAGTTGCTTGAGCTTGCGCTTGCTGGTGATGGTGTAGTTCAGGTTCAGGCGGCTGAACTCGTACTGGCGCGGGTGCGCGGGCACCGGCAGGTGCTCGAGGAACCACTCGTACAGCGGACGGTGGCTTTCGAACTCCAGGGTGCAGATCGAGTGGGTGATGCCTTCGATGGCGTCCGACTGGCCGTGGGTGAAGTCGTAGTTGGGGTAGATGCACCACTTGTCACCAGTCTGATGGTGATGGGCGTGGCGAATGCGATACATGATCGGGTCGCGCAGGTTCATGTTCGGCGAGGCCATGTCGATCTTGGCCCGCAGCACGCGGGCGCCGTCCGGGAACTCGCCAGCGCGCATGCGGGCGAACCAGTCCAGGTTCTCTTCCACCGAGCGATCGCGGAACGGGCTGTTCTTGCCTGGCTCGGTGAGGCTGCCGCGGTATTCCTTGGCCTGGTCAGGGGTCAGGTCGCAGACATAGGCCTTGCCCGCCTTGATCAGTTCCACGGCCCAGTCGTGCAACTGGTCGAAGTACTGCGAGGCATAACGCACTTCGCCGGACCACTCAAAACCCAGCCACTTGACGTCGCTTTCAATGGCGTCGATGTATTCCTGGTCTTCCTTGGCCGGGTTGGTGTCGTCGAAACGCAGGTGCGTGACGCCACCGAATTCCTGGGCCAGACCGAAGTTCACGCAGATCGACTTGGCGTGACCGATGTGCAGGTAACCATTGGGCTCCGGAGGGAAGCGGGTCACGATCTGTGTGTGCTTACCCGAGTCCAGGTCCGCCTGGATGATCGGGCGCAGGAAGTTGACCGGTACGGCCGGTCCAGTCTTGGAATTCGAGGTAGGGTCGACAGTGGGCTTGCTCATAGGATCCTTGAACGTACAAGTGCGTGGCCGGGTGCGGCCTGACAAATCAAAACGGATATCATAGCCGATGCTGTCAAGTACCTGACAGAGCGCAGCTTTAAAACTGCGGCTATTAATGGCAGGCCGGTGAAAAAACAGCCTCGAAATTCGTGGCTGTCACGCTAAACTGCGCTCCTTGGCCACAAGATGGCCAAACCGGTCCGGGTTGCCCGCGCGTCCCGATACCCAGGATTTTCTTGAAAACGCTTCTCCTTATAAAGAGTACCGACCATGACCCAAGTCAAACTGACCACCAACCACGGCGAGATCGTGCTGGAACTGAACGCCGAGAAAGCCCCGTTGACCGTGGCCAACTTCGTCGAATACGTGAAAGCCGGTCACTATGAAAACACCGTTTTTCACCGCGTCATCGGTAACTTCATGATCCAGGGCGGCGGCTTCGAACCTGGCATGAAAGAAAAGAAAGACAAGCGTCCAAGCATCCAGAACGAAGCTGACAACGGCCTTTCCAACGACAAGTACACCGTTGCCATGGCCCGCACCATGGAGCCGCATTCGGCTTCCGCGCAGTTCTTCATCAACGTTGCCGACAACAGCTTCCTCAACCACAGCGGCAAGACCGTGCAGGGCTGGGGCTACGCCGTATTCGGCAAAGTGATCGCCGGCACCGAGGTGGTCGACAAGATCAAGGGCGTGGCCACCACCATGAAGTCCGGCCACCAGGACGTACCCGCAGACGACGTGATCATCGAGAAAGCCGAGATCATTGAGTGATACTGCTGATTTCAGATCTGCATCTGGAAGAGGAGCGCCCGGACATCACCCGGGCGTTTCTGGAATTACTCGGTGGGCGCGCCCGCGCCGCCGAGGCGCTGTACATCCTCGGGGACTTTTTCGAGGTATGGATCGGCGACGATGCCATGACCCCCTACCAGCTTTCCATTTGCCAGGCATTGCGCGAGCTCAGCGACAGCGGCACGCAGATCTTCCTGATGCATGGCAATCGCGACTTCATGCTCGGCAAGGCCTTCTGCAAGGCGGCCGGCGCCACCCTGCTCAAGGACCCTAGCGTCGTCGACTTCTACGGCGAGCCGGTATTGCTGATGCACGGTGACAGCCTGTGCACCCGTGACGAAGCCTACATGCGTATGCGCCGCTACCTGCGCAACCCGCTGAGCCTGTGGATTCTGCGCCACCTGCCCCTGGGCACCCGGCGCAAGCTGGCGCGCAAGCTGCGCAACGAAAGCCGGGCCCAGACCCGCATGAAGGCCAACGACATTGTCGATGTGACCCCGGACCAGGTACCGCAGGTCATGCAGGAACACGGGGTGCGCACCCTGGTTCACGGCCACACCCATCGCCCGGCGATCCACAAGCTGCAGATCGGCGAACAAGCCGCCAAGCGCATTGTGCTGGGGGACTGGGACCGTCAGGGCTGGGCGCTGCAGGTGGATGAGCAGGGTTTCCAACTGGCGGCGTTCGATTTCGTACCGACGCAACTGGCGCTGCCCGGTTCGCCCTGAACGGACGCCCTCGCTGCCGTAGGAGCCGGCTTGCCGGCGAAGGGAACAGCAAGCCTTGCATGGCCCTGTCGGGCGCCTTCCCTGGCAAGCCCGCTCCTACAACAGATGCCCTACCGTAGGAGCCGGCTTGCCGGCGAAGGGGCCAGCAAGCCTTGCATGACCCTTTCGGACGCCAGCGCCTGCGACGAAAGGCATCAATGCCCCGCCGCGGCTGGGCCGGCCTTGGCAGCGAATGGCGGCTTGGCCAGCCAGACCAGCAGAATCAGGCCCATGAAGCCCCAGCCCAGCAAGGTGAAGTAGTCCACGGTCGAGAGCATGTATGCCTGGCTGGTCAGGACTTGATCCAGCTGCGCGTAAGCCTTGGTGCTCGCGCCTCCGAGATTGCTCAGCGCATCCCGGGTGACCGGGTCGAAGATGCTCATGCTCTCGCTCATGTAAGCGTGATGCTGGTCTGCCCGGCGAATCCAGATCCAGGTGGTCAGCGACGCCGCAAAACTACCCCCCAGAGTCCGCAGGAAGGTTGCCAGGCCAGCGCCGTCGGCGATCTGGTGCGGTGGCAGGTCGGACATCAGGATGCTCAGGGTCGGCATGAAGAACAGCGCCACGCCGATGCCCATGAACAGTTGCACCAGGGCGATGTGCTGGAAGTCCACTTCATTGGTGAAACCGGCACGCATGAAGCAGCTCAGGCCAATGGCCAGGAATGCCAGCCCGGCCAACAGGCGCAGGTCGAACTTGTTCGCGTACTTGCCGACAAAGGGTGACAACAGCACCGGCAGGATGCCGATCGGTGCCACCGCCAGCCCCGCCCATGTCGCGGTGTAGCCCATCTGGGTCTGCAACCATTGCGGCAGGATCAGGTTAATACCGAAGAACCCGGCGTAGCCCAGCACCAGCACTATCGTGCCAATGCGGAAGTTGCGGTGCGCGAACAGCCGCAGGTTGACCACCGGATGCTGGTCGGTCATTTCCCAGATGATGAACACCGCCAGCGCGATCACCGAAATCGCCGCACCGATGATGATGAAGTTCGACTCGAACCAGTCCAGGTCATTGCCCTTGTCGAGGATCACCTGCAACGCGCCGACGCCAATGACCAGCGAAATCAGCCCGACGTAGTCCATCGGCTGACGGCTGGTGACCACCGGGCGCTTGGCCAGCTGCGAACGCACCACCATTACCGCAAAAATGCCGATCGGAACGTTGATGAAGAAAATCCACGGCCAGCTGTAGCTGTCGGTGATCCAGCCGCCAAGAATGGGACCAGCAATCGGCGCCACTACCGTGACCATTGCGAGCAATGCCAGGGCCATGCCGCGCCTGGCGGGTGGATAAACGGCGATCAACAGGGTTTGCGTCATTGGGTACAACGGCCCGGCCACCAGGCCTTGCAGCACACGAAAGCCGATCAGCTCAGGCATCGAGGTCGAGATGCCGCAGAGAAACGAGGCCAGCACAAACAGCATCGTCGCCCAGAGAAACAGTTTTACCTCGCCAAAGCGCCGGCTGAGCCAGCCGGTCAGCGGCAACGCAATCGCATTGCTCACGGCAAACGAGGTAATCACCCACGTGCCCTGCTCCGAACTCACACCAAGGTTGCCGGAAATCGTCGGCAACGCCACGTTGGCGATGGTGGTGTCGAGCACCTGCATGAAGGTCGCCAGCGACAGGCCGATGGTGCTGAGCAACAGGCTGGGCGGCGTGAAAGAAGCGTTATTGCTCATCGCGAATCCTTTGGAACCGGGGTGGCGCTGCGCCCCTGCGGGGCGAGCATGCTCGCACCCACAGGGTCAGTGGCGAATCAGCGTTGCGCGGTTTTGCTGACCACAGCGCTGTTGTCATGGATCAGCTGAGCGATCATCGCGTCGGCTTCGGCCAACTGCCGGTCGTAGACGTTGGTGCTGAACGAGGCCTTTTGCTGCGGTTGCTGCGCCAGTACCGGGCCGCTCTGGTCATGCAGGTTCACTTCAACATTGGTCGACAGCCCAACCCGCAGTGGGTGCTTGGCCAGCTCTTCAGCGTTGATGTGAATCCGTACCGGCACACGCTGCACGATCTTGATCCAGTTACCGGTGGCGTTCTGCGCGGGCAACAGAGCAAACGCGCTGCCGGTGCCGGCGCCGAGGCTGTCGACGGTGCCACTGTATTTCACGCTGCTGCCGTAGATGTCGGACTCGATGTCCACGGGCTGGCCGATGCGCATATCACGCAGTTGGGTTTCCTTGAAGTTGGCATCGATCCACAGTTGATCCAGCGGGATCACCGCCATCAACGCCGTACCCGGTTGCACTCGCTGGCCGAGCTGCACGGTGCGTTTGGCAACGTAACCGGTGACCGGCGCGATCAGGGTGCTGCGCGCATTGGTGAGGTAGGCCTGGCGCAGATCCGCAGCCGCCGACATCACGTCCGGGTGCGACGAGACCACGGTGTCATCGACCAGCGCACTGGTGGTTTTCAACTGCTGCTTGGCGTTGGCCAGGGCGTTTTGCGCCGAGGTCAGGTCGTCGCGGGCGTGGGACAGTTCTTCCTGGGAAATCGCGCCGCCAGCGGCAAGGTTTTTCCGGCGGTTGAAGTTGTCCTGAGCCTTCTGCACTTCGGCCTGTTGCGCGTTGACCTGGGCTTTCATGCCGTCGACATTGCTGTACAAGCCGCGAACCTGACGCACGGTACGCGCCAGTTTCGCCTGGGCACTTTGCAGACCGACTTCGGCATCGTTGGGGTCGAAGTTGATCAGCACCTGACCTTCGTGGACCAGGTCACCATCGTCGGCGCCGATGCTGACCACGGTACCGGTCACCAGCGGAGTGATTTCAACGACGTTGCCGTTGACGTAGGCGTCATCGGTGCTCTCATTCCAGCGCCCGATGAATTCGTGATAAGCCCAGACACCGGCAGCGGTGAGGGCTACAACGATGGCCAGCACCAGCAGCATCACTTTGCGCTTGCGCGGATTGCCGGTGTCTTGCGAGTTGTCTTGAGCTTGGGTGTTTTCGGCAGTGGCCATGACAAATACCTGAATTAGTTGTGCGGCGTGGCTGGAATGGCGTTGGCTGCGCTCAGGGTCTCGCCCTGAAAGCCCCCGCCCAGCGCTTGCATCAGTTGAATCGACAGATCGATCTGCTCGGCATTGAGGTTGGCCAACTGACGTTGGGCCTGCAGCAGTTGCTGCTCGATGCTGAGCACGTCCAGGTAGTTGCCGATGCCGGAACCGTAACGCTGGACCACGGTGTTATAGGAATCCTGAGCAATGTCGGTGGCGTGCTGTTGCGCGCCGATTTGCCGGCCGATGTCACGCAACTGGTTGATCGTGTCGCTGACATCACCCAGCGCTTTCACCAGGCTTTTGTTGTACTGCGCCACCGCCAGATCGTAATCGGCGTCACGCGAATCGAGGTTGGCGCGCAGGCGCCCGCCATCGAAGATCGGCAGCGAAATGGTCGGGGCGATGCTGAAGAAGCGACTGGCCGAACCAAACATTGCGTCACCCAACAGGGATTCGGCACCGGCGGACGCCGTAAGGTTCAGGTTGGGATAGAAGCGGGTTTTCGCCGAATCGATGTCTTTGCTCGCGGCCTCTACACGCCAGCGGGCGGCGACCAGGTCCGGGCGGCGGCCAAGCAGCTCTGCCGGAAGAACCGAGGGCACTGCCACGGCGCTGGCTTGCAATACTTTGGGCCGGGCGATTTCACTGCCACGATCCGGGCCTTTGCCGAGCAGCACGGCCAGGGCGATTTTCGCACTGCTCAGACGTTTTTCGGCGTCGATCAGGCTGGCTTCGGAACTGGCTTCCAGGCTCTGGGTTTGCTGGAGCTGGTACTGGCTGTCGATCCCGGCGCTCAAGCGACGCTGGCTCAGATCGAGCATTTGCCTGGTGCGCTTGAGGTCGTCGCTGGCCAGGTCATAGACGATGTGCGCCTGCCCCAGATCGCTGTAGGCCCGGGCCACATCGGCGGCGAGGGTCAATTGCGCGGCCTGACGGTCGACTTCAGCAGCACGAGCCTGGCCGAGTGCGGCTTCCCAGGCATCACGCTGGCCGCCCCACAGGTCGAAGTTGTAATTGAAGCCGGCGCTGATGTTACGCACAGTGGCGTAGGCATCACCCTGCCCCAGCGGATCCTGATCCTTGGCCAGGCGCGAACGGCTGATGCCGGCGCTGGCGTCGAGGGTCGGATAGCGTTCGGCATCGGCGGCATACGCGGCGGCGCTGGCTTGATGGGCGCGGGCGGCGGCGATCTGCATGTCCGGACTGTCGCGCAGGGCTTCGCGGATCAGACCGTCGAGCTGTGGATCGCCAAGGCTGGTCCACCAGTCGCTTTTCGGCCATGCCGCAGGCGACAGGGTCACACCGTTGAGGGATTGGCCGGCCTTCAGGCTTTTCGCGTCGAGATTTTTGCCTTGGGTATCGAGGCCGCTGTAATTGGCGCATCCGGCAAGGATCATCGCCGACAGCACCAGCGTCAGGCTGCTGCGCAAGGTTTTACTGCTCATTGTGTTCACCTAAGCGCTGGATGGTGATCGGGTCACCGGCGGCCAGCAGGATTTTCTTGAGGATGTATTCCAGGGTCTTCAACTCGTCCGGGGAGATCGCGCCAGCCAGTTCATTCATCGCGTCGGCGCCGATCTGCGGCAGCCGATCCGTCAGCTGCTGGCCCTGTTCGGTCAGGGTCAGTTGCACTTGGCGGCGATCCCCTTCGCTGCGTTGGCGAGCCAGGAAGCCCTTCTGCTCCAGACGATCGAGCATGCGTGTCATCGAACCGCTGTCCAGCGACAGGTGCCGGCACAGCTCGGCCGGGGTATCGACGCCGAACTGGGCCATGATGATCAACACTTTGAACTGCGCGGCAGTGATGCCGTGGGGTTCCATGTGGGTGTCGATGATCCGGTCCTTGAGCAATGCGGCGCGGCCCAGCAACAGGCCGAGATGGCAGGTTTTGAATTGGTCCGGGGTGAAATGCTTCATGTGCTCACCTAATAACTGCCTAGGCAGTGAATATATGTCGAGATGTTACTGCCTAGGCAGCGAATGTCAACGCAATAGTTAGGTTGCTTTGTAATTAGTTGACTAATGGACTGGGTTTTTATGTTGGGCAGACGCGCGTCATCCCCACCCCACTGGCGATGGCTACAAACGGGTGTAGAGACAATCAGGATTCATCGAGACACGGCCAGCCTTGGGTCGCCGAATACCAGGCTGGATGCCATGGCCCCCCTCGGGTCCATCAAGGCTCGCCGGCACGGATCTGCAGCCTCGAATTGAGCAAGAGCTTCGCGCTGGATGAGTTCGGCGAAGGCTGCGGCTCGTACATGAACCTGGCGTCGCCTCCCCCTTGAGCCAATTGAAGCTGGCACACAGGTGCACGACTGCAACGCCAACGAGGAACTGGCACAGGCACTGACTTGGATTGCCAGGCCCAATCACCAGTCAGGTCTGGCGGTGGTGGCCGAAAGCTTGGAAACAACGCAAAAATTTGATCTGTTGCGTAAAATCGACTGCACTCAAGTCCAGGGTTTCCTGACCTCCCACGCCATGTCTTCAGATCAACTCCAGCAGTTGCTGATCCATGACGGGCCGGCAAGCGCGTGCTCCCCCGCAAGCGGGTGTTGACGGCTGCCACTTGCCATCGAGGTCAATGTGTCCAACGGTTCTCTCATCACTGCTGCCCAGGTCCTCTAATGCCACATCCCAATGCCTTTCTGGAGAAACTCGCCAGCAGTTCCTCGCGCCTGAACAAGAGCCTGCTGGTGCTCGGTGCCCTGGTGCTGCTGTTGCTGGGCATCAGCTATGTGGGGGTGACGCGCATGATCGAAGAGCGGCGAGAAACCTTGCAGTTTCACTTCGCCCGGCTGATGGAGAATGTCCACGAACAGGAAGTGTTCCTGCAGGATATCGCCCGAGAAAGCGCCAAGGGCGAACGGCTGCCCAATGCCATGTTGCCGCCCTACTCACAAAAACCCCTGCCCGATGAAGGACCGAACATTTACGAAGGCCGCAGCCTGCCGTTTTCGCTGCCCTATAGCTTGAAGATCAATACGGACAGGATTGCCCCCAGCCAATACCCGAAAATCTTTGCGCTGGGCACCCATCTGGCGGCCTACTACAGCGCTTTTTGGGCGGCCTCGCACTATCAGTCACCCCAGGTCGTCCTGATCAACGGCCCCGACAATTTTGACCTTGCCGTACCCGCCGCCGGGCGTTTGCGCGGTGCTGGACGGATACCGATGCAGATGGGCGATCTGATCGACGCGATGACCCGTTTGAACAAGCGCCTGCGCGGGCAGGACTTGCCATTACCAGATCTCCAGGTGCGCTGGGAACCCTATGTCTCTTCCAATGACGACAAGAGCGCCCCCACCCTGCTGGCTTACGTGAGTATCAACCTGGCGAAAACCGCATTGACCGTCGAGGGCGCCGATACCTGGGTGGTACTGGGCTCGCTGATGAACCTGTCCCAGGTCAACAACATCGAACGGCTGATGCAGTGGTCGATCTACGATGACTTCACCTTGGTCACTCCCCGTGGCGTGGTATTGACCGGTACTCCGAAACCTGGCCAGGTGCTGGATGAAGGGGTGAATTTCAACCGCGACGGCCTGGTGTTCAAACTGAGCAGCCCCGGGGAGCAACACTGGACGGCGATCTACGTCATCAGCCTGCGCAGCTTCCTCGACTACGCGCTGTGGCCATTACTTTGCCTGGTCGGGCTAGTGTTTGCGCTGCTCGGTTGCAGTCGGGCGGTCAATCGCTGGTACCAGGCCCGGGTCATCCTGCCAGCGCAGAGGGCGCACGCCAGCATCGCCGAAAGCGAGGCGTTCAGCCGCACGGTGATCGATACGGCGCCGACCGGCCTGTGCGTGATTCGCCGCAGCGATCACCAGGTGCTGCTGGAAAACCAGCGTGCCCAGCAGTGGCACGACAACGGCCAACTGATGAGCTTGCTCACGCCCCTTACCGGCCCCGGTCATGCCGATCTTGAAATCAATGGGCGCCACCTGCACGTCGCCTTTGTACCCACCCGCTATCAGGGCCAGGACGCCTGGTTATGTGCGTTGCATGACGTGACCCGGCATGTCGAAGATGCGACGGCGCTGGAAGAGGCGCGCCAGGCCGCCGACTCGGCAAACCAGGCCAAGAGCCGTTTCCTCGCCACCATGAGCCACGAGATCCGTACTCCCCTGTACGGCGTCCTGGGAACTCTGGAGCTGCTTGGCCTGACCTCGCTCGCCCCCCGCCAGCAGGATTACCTGCACACCATCCAGCGCTCCTCCGCCACGTTGTTCCAACTGATCAGCGATGTGCTGGATGTGTCGAAAATCGAAGCCGGACAGATGACCCTCGAACTTCAGGATTTCTGTCCGCTGCAACTGAGCGAAGACACCGTTCGCACCTACAGCGCCTTCGCCCGATCCAAGGGCCTGCTGCTCTATGCCTGCATCGACCCGACGCTGCCGGACCGGTTGCACGGCGACCCGATACGGATTCGCCAGATCCTCAACAACTTGCTGAGCAACGCCATCAAGTTCACCGATAACGGCCGCGTGGTGCTGCGGGTTCAGTTGCTGGAAAGCGACGACGGCCGCGCCCACGTGCAGTGGCAGGTCAGCGATTCGGGAGGAGGAATTTCCCTGGCGCAACAGCAACAACTGTTCGACCCTTTCTATCAGGTCAACGATGCCACTGAACAGGCCGGTGCCGGATTGGGACTGGCCATTTGCAAATGGCTGTGCGAGTTGATGGCGGGCCAGTTGAACGTAGTCAGCGAGCCCGGGCTCGGCAGCAGTTTCACCCTTCAACTCGCACTGGAGCACGCACCCGGTGAGTTGGCCGATTGCCCAGTGTTCAGCCCCGGCAGCAGCACCGTCTATGTGCGCGCGCAGGTCACTGAGCAGGCACAACACCTGATCGCCTGGCTCAACCGTTTTGGCCTCGACTGCCGCCCGCTGAGGCCCGATACACCGGTGTCATCGGCACTGCTGGTAGAGCTTTCCCTCCTGGCCGATACCGCGGCCTGGCCCGGTCCGAAGGTCGTCGCCAGGGCGGATGGCCCCAACCCTTCGCAATTGCGCGGTACCGACCGAGAAGTTGACGCCCACGATGTCCGCGCGATCGCCTGGGCGATTTACCAGGCCCAGCACGGCGCCAGCACCGACAGCCAACCTTCGTCGCCGGAAAGGCCCCGGCAGTTGAATCTGCAAGTGCTGGTGGCGGAAGACAATGTGATCAACTCGGCGATCATCAAGGAACAACTGGAAGTGCTGGGCTGCTCGGTGGTCGTCGCGGCCAATGGCGAGCTGGCCCTGGCGCAGTGGTCGCCCGGACGCTTCGATCTGCTGCTGACCGACGTCAACATGCCGGTCATGAACGGCTACCAATTGGCCACTGCGTTGCGACAACTGGATCAGACCTTGCCGATTATCGGCGTCACCGCCAACGCCTTGCGCGAAGAAGGCGAGCGCTGCGCCGACGTCGGCATGAACGCCTGGATGGTCAAGCCACTGAACCTCGCCACCCTGCGCGCGCACCTGGAAAGACACTGCAAAATCGCCCTGCCGGCGACCAGCGTTGCCCCTCTAAAGCTGTCACCGAAAATGCGCGAACTGTTTGTCACGACGCTGCGCCAGGACATGCAGACCACGCTGACGGCATTGGACAACGCCGATGCCCATCGCGTGGCGCAACAGCTGCACAGCATGGCCGGTGCATTGGGTGCGGTACAACTCGAGGCACTGGCCACAACCTTCGTCGAGCTGGAGTGCCGCCTGAACGGCCTGAGCGTGACCCACGCACTGGACCTGGAAGTGCGCCAGAAGCTGGCTCGATTGAAAGACCTGCTGGGCACCCTTGAATAATTTCACTGCGGATAATCAACCATGGAAACCCTCTAGGTTGCCATTGCCGATGGCCATCCCATCGTCCTGGTGGGGGTACGAGAGCCGGTGGAGCGTGGCCAATGCTTGCGCACGGATGGAAGACCTGACGCGGCACTTCCCCAACGTTCTGGTGCTGACGATGATTTCCAACCCGCTGATCCCGACGCGCCTGCAAGAGCTCGGGGCAAGCCAGTGTGCAACAGTGCCGAGCGCGTTACTCACCTGTTGATAAAGGAGCATGAAACAGTGTGTTTATTTGCTCCGGGAGTGGGAGTCAGCGACGACTGACTTAAGAGCGCAAAGATAACAAACATTGAAAAGATTCTCGTCACGTGCAAACTTGAAATCCACACCAAGCATAAACTTCTGGACTACCAACACAACTAGAAAAAACTCAAACTAACGGACAATTACATTCCCGCTGAAACCAACTTCTAGGAATCGTCTGATGTACCACCAAAAAATCACGTTATATCGTGTTGTTGTTTCAAACCTAACCACTGGAAAACAACATGAAAAAGCTAACTCGCGCACTTCTCGCCCTTTCAATCATTGCCGCCACTGGCAATGCCCTGGCAGCTGACCCTGCCCCCGTCAAGGCCGGTAGTGGCACTATCAACTTCACCGGCACCATCAACAACGATGCCTGCTCCGTTGAAGGCGCTGGCAAGGGTAAAACCATTGCGGTCGACATGGGCGAAGTGTCGATCAAAGACATGGGCACTCCCAGCGCGCCTAAAGGCAACGGCACCCTGAACGTCGAAAACTTCAGCATGAAGATCAACTGCAACGCCGGCACCAAGGTCGCAATGATCTTCGAACCCACCAAGGGCGCAGGTTCGGGTCTCGCGCCCGGTACCAACGTGCTTCGCCTGATCGACGGCCTGGGTGCTGCGAAAGGTATCGGCATTGCGCTGCTTGATTCCAATGGCGCCGTGATCGACCTCAGCTCGCCTAGCACCGCAAAGATTGAAAACACTCTGCAAGACAGCAACGCCACCCTCAAATTCTCCGCAGCCTACGTAACCACTGTCGATCCGAAGCTGGCTGTTGCCGGTCGTGGCGACGCCACCCTGCCGTTCACGCTGCAATACGAATAACCCGCGCGAACACACAAGCCTGGTGCGGGGCCGTTCGGCCCTGCATCCTCATTCACTTGCGCGGTAGCCCTCATGTTTTATCGTCACTCACTGTCCTTATGTGCAGGCCTGCTGGGCCTGTTCGCGGTCAATCAGGCCATGGCCGGAATTTCTTTGAGCAGCACCCGTCTGATTTTCGACGGCCAGCACAAGGAGGCCGGAATCACCGTGCGTAACAGCGGTGAAGATGTGTTGATCCAGTCGTGGATCGACACCGACTCCAGCGAAACCGCAGCCGTACCCTTTGCTGTGACGCCGCCCCTGGTGCGCGTCAGCGGCGACGAGCAGCAAATATTGCGGGTGATCTACGAAGGTGCGGGCATGCCGACCGACCGCGAGTCGGTGGTGTGGCTCAATGTGCAAGAGATCCCTAAAGCGGCGAAATCCGAGAACACGTTGCAACTGGCCGTGCGCCAGCGCATCAAGGTGTTCTTCCGCCCGGCAGGCCTGAAAAACAACGCCTATCTGGCACCGAGCGAACTGACCTGGCGCCTGACAGAACAAGCCGGCAAGAGCTTGTTGGTGGTGAATAACCCAGGCCGGTATCACGTGTCGATTGCAGATATCACACTTCAATCCGGCACCATCAGTGAACACCCCTTCGATTCGATGATGATTGCCCCCGGCGAACAAAAAAGCTTCCCCCTTAAACAACTTCACAACGCCAATACAGCCCACCTTTCATTCAGCAGTATTAATGACTATGGCGCACAAGATCGTTATGGCGCGCAACTTTCCAACAGTGCTGACACCCGAGCCAGTTTGAATAAACAAACCCCATAACTTACGTGCCGCTGTGACGGCTGCACTTCCACTGTATTTCTCTTCGCTCCGTTAGTTCGTATCGGAGGTGATATAGGGTTCCTGAATGTTTTTACTCAAGCGCGACGGATGGGCGCCGTTTTCGATTGCCCTGGTTTTCAGCTGCACCTGCCTTGCCGATGACGAAGAACAGTTCAATACCTCGTTTCTGCAAGGCGCAACGTCTTCTGTCGATCTGCAATCACTGCTCGCCAGCAGCCGCGTGCTGCCCGGTATCTATCGGGTGGACCTGTACGGCAACGAGACGCTGGTCGGGCGCCGCGACATCGATTTTCGTCGTTCTCCCGGCACGAACAAGGTCGAGGCCTGCCTGACTCTGGAGATGGTGCAGCAATTGGGGGTCGACATCGGCAAGCTGCAGGCCAGCGGCAAACTGGGCAGCGATGATCCCGACACCTGCCTGGACCTGCCCGCCTTGATCGATCACGCCAGCGTGCGTTACGACGTGCCCCGCCTGCGCTTGATGGTCAGTGTCCCGCAAAGCGCCATGGCGCGTGGCCGACGTGGTTATGTCGACCCGGCCCTGTGGGACGAAGGCGTTCCCGCCGCGTTCATCAACTATCAATTGAGCAGCAGCCGCAACGGCACTCGGGGTGAAAGTACCCTGTCCAACAACGTCGGCCTGCGCAACGGCATCAACCTCGGCGCCTGGCGCTTGCGTAACGAATCGAACTTCAGCAGCAGCACCGGCCGCCCTAGTACATTCAAAAGTAACCGCAGCTATCTGCAACATGACGTGACTGCCCTGAAAGGCCAGTTCAGCGCCGGGGATATCTTTTCAGATGCCGACCTGTTCGACAGCGTGCGCTATCGCGGCCTGAAACTGGCGTCCGACGACGGCATGCGTGCCGACAGCGAGCGCGGTTATGCGCCGATCATTCGCGGCATTGCGCAGTCCAGCGCCACCGTGGAGATCCGCCAGGACAGCTACCTTCTCTACACCGCAAACGTGCCGCCGGGGCCGTTCGAGATCAGCGATATCTACCCCAGCGGCTCCAACGGCGACCTGGAAGTGACGATTATCGAAGCCGATGGCCGCCGCCGGGTGACGGTGCAGGCATTTTCCAGCCTGCCGATCATGGTCCGTGAGGGCCAGTTGAAGTACAGCGTCTCGGCCGGCCAGTACAACAGCAACAGCGATGACCAGCAGTCACCGCAATTTGTCAGCAGCACCCTGGCGTACGGCATCAGCAGTAACTTGTCCGGGATCGTCGGGGTGCAGGCCTCGGAAAACTTCAAGGCGCTGTCCGTCGGAGCTGGCCGCAATACAACTATCGGTGCCGTCTCACTGGACTTGACCCACTCCATGAGCAGCACTTTCGGCGCAACCATCACCGGCAACAGCCTGCGCGCCCTGTATGCGAAGACGTTCAC
The DNA here is from genome assembly GCF_058797595.1 of Pseudomonas sp. GW823-FHT02C05. Lineage (NCBI taxonomy): Bacteria > Pseudomonadati > Pseudomonadota > Gammaproteobacteria > Pseudomonadales > Pseudomonadaceae > Pseudomonas > Pseudomonas sp. GW823-FHT02C05. The sequence goes on from NZ_JBXAJU010000001.1 coordinate 2,203,889, forward strand.
CGGCACCGACACCAACTTCACCCTCGCCGCCTATCGCTACTCGACCGAGGGCTATCGCACCCTCACCGAGCACGTCGAGGAACTGAGCAACGACGGCCAGAAGCGTATCGGCAACTCGAAAACCCGTACCGACCTGACCGTCAACCAGAGCCTGGGCCGAAACCAGCGATACGGCAGCATCTACATCAACGCCAGCGACCAGCGTTACTGGGGACGCGGTGGTTCGCAAAGCCTGTCGGCGGGTTACAGCAACTATTGGGGCGATGTGAGCTACAACCTCGGCGCCACCTACTCCAAGGATGTCGGCAACTACGGGCCGGCGAACAATGACACGCTGGTGAACCTGTCCGTATCGTTCCCGCTGGGCTCCAAGCCTCGTGCACCCCGCGCCTTCGTCTCGGCCAGCACGCAGAAGTCCGGCGACACCACGCAAATGGGCATCAACGGCTATCTGTCGCAAGACAGCGACACCTATTACTCGGTGCAAGCCGGCAACAGCAGCACTGGCGGCAGCTCCGGCTCGGTCAACCTCAGCACCCGCACCTCGGTAATGGATATCAGTGCCGGCTACAGCCAGGGGCGCGGCTACAACTCGCAAAACCTTAACCTGTCAGGCTCGATCGTCGGCCATGGCGGCGGGATCAACCTGGGACAGACCGTGGGCGAGACGTTCGCGCTGGCGCAGGTCGAAGGCGTGGAAGGGGTGAAAATCGGCAGCTTCTCCGGAGCCAGGACCGGCAGCAACGGCTTCGCCGTGGTCCCCAATGCGCAGCCCTATCGCGTGAACTGGATCAACCTCGACACTCGAGACCTGGGCGCCGATATCGAGATCGACAGTGCGACCCGGCAAGTGGTGCCACGTCGTGGTGCCGTGGTGCTGGCGCGTTACACCAGCAAGACCGGACGGCGAGTGCAGTTCGCGCTGTTCGACGCTCGACACCAGCCGATTCCGTTTGGCGCGTCGCTCGAAGACAGCGCTGGCAAACAGTTGGCGATCTCTGACCCTGGTGGCAAGGCTCTGGCGCTGGTTGAAGCCGACGCCGATACCCTGACCATCAACTGGCAGGGCCAGCGCTGTGAAGCGCCTTATGCGTTGCCCGAACGCAACAAGGCGCTGAACTATGAGCGGGCGACACTGGTGTGCCGCCCCTGATTCCTCAGAAATCGCGCTTGTAAAAGATATCCAGGGAGCTGGCGAAACCGCTCGCCGCTTCCAGATAGACCTTCTTGCTCAGCTTGTAACGCAGAGCGATGGTACTGGCCGGCTCAAAGACCCCGACGCCATAGCGCAGGCTGAGCCTTTCGGAAATGGCGCCGCTGGCCACCACGCTGGTGTTGTTGCCGCTGCCCTGGGTATCGAGTTGGAAGTCCTGAATGCCCAGGTTCTTGGCAATGCCGCCGGTCAGTTCCGAGCTGCCCATCAGCCCCAGCCCGAGAGCCGCCTGGGCCAGCATGTTGTTGTCTTCACCGGTGGACGTCAGCGGGCGCCCCAGAACCAGATAGGACAGCGCCTGTTCCTGGCTCATGGCCGGCTCCGAGAAGATCTGCGTCGCCGGTTGCTCGGCGCTGCCACTCAGGCGGATGCCGGCAATCACGTCGTCAGTCTGGCGCACGGCCTCGATGTCCAGGTAAGGCTGGTCGATGGGGCCGGCAAACAGCAGCCGCGCACGACGCACGGTCAAGCGCTGGCCGTAGGCCCGATAGCGGCCGTCGTTGAGCCACAGCTCACCGCGGGTATCCATGTTGTCACCAATGTGCACGTGCCCCTGCAGGTTGGCAGTCAGGCCGAAACCGCTGAAGGCCAGCTTGTCCTGGCCCACCTCCACATCGATGTTCATGGCCATGGCCATGGCCTTTTTGCCGTCGTCGGTCTGCTGGCCGACGATCACCGTGTCGTCGGAGACCTTGACTGTCGAAGGCGGCAATTCGCGCACGATGATCTGGCCCTTGGGGATCAGCACCTTGCCGGCAATCGCCAGCTTTTCCTCCTGCAGCGAGATCTTCAGGTTCGGCGCCACCTCCAGCGCTGCATAGGGCTCCACCGTCACCGGCAGTTGGGTGCCCTTGAGGCTCAGGTCCACCAATAGCGCCCGGCCCCAAGTGATGTTGCCATTGAGGCTGCCCTGCCCGGCCTTGCCGCTTTTCCAGCCGCCGTTGAGCTGCACGCTCTCGCCAGCGATCTGCGCGCTCAGTTGCAGGTCTTCAAGGCTGATGGGCAACTCGGAGCCGGACACCTCGCCCCCGGACAACTGCACGTTGCCGTTGACCTGAGGCGCCAGCAGGCCGCCAGACAAACGACCGCTGCCATTGAGGCTGCCGCTGAGCTTTTCCACCATGGGCACGAACGGCCGCGCCACGGACAGATCCAGGCCACTGAGGCGGAAATCACCGGACAGCGGTTTGCTTTTCGGCAACGGATTGATCTGCGCCTGGAGCATCAGCTCACCCAGTTTGCCGCCGTCGAACTGCAACTGTGTGTCGATGCGCCGCGGGGTGAGGCGGGTATTGAGCTTCAACGCCTGATAGGGGAAATCCAGCCACTGGTCCTTTTCCTTGACCCGCAGGGTGCCACCGCTGGCGTCCAGCATGATCTGGCCCTGGGGCCCGCTGGCCGGCAAGTCCAGTTGCACATCGGCATTGAGCATGCCCTTCCAGGCGAAATCCTTGGGCAGCCACTGCGCCAGGCTGTCGAGGGGAAAACGCTTGAGGTGATAACGCAGTTTCGGGTCCGGCATCAGCCGCTGGTCTTCACCGCACAGGCTGGCATCGCCGCTGGCCCAGCAGTGGGCAGCGAAGTTCAGCGTGCCGTTGGCCAGCCGCTCAAGCCGGGCCGGGTTCTGCAGCTTCCAGTCCTGGCCGCCGGTCTGTACATCGCCGCTGGCCAGGCGCCCGCGCCAGTTGCCCTGGTCCAGGGCGCCATCCAGGCCCAGGGCCAGTTTCAACAGCGGCCCTTGCAGGTCCAGTTGCAGTTTCTGTTTCTTGATGTCGCCCTGGCCGGCCAGGGTCAGGGTCCCCAACTGCGTGTCGCCCAGCTGAATCCCGCTGCCCTTGAGGTCCACCTGGGCCTTTTGCGCACCATCCAGAGTGGCGTCCAACTTGAGGTTCTGCAGGCGGTTTTCGGCAAAGGCCAGTTGCTGCCCGGCCAGGTCCAGCTTGCCCTGTGGCGCCTTGAGGGTGCCGGCCAGGTCCAGCCGACCGTTGAACTGCCCACGCAACTCGGGCCAGAGCTGACCCAGGCGCGGCATCTTGATCTCCAGCTGGCCGGCGATCTTCTGTTGCAGGCTGCCGGAGCCGTTGATCCGGTTGTCTCCCAGGCGGATGTCCAGCGCGCCCAGGGTCCATTGCTCGCCCGCTCCGTCGGCCTTGGCCTGGAGAACCGCCGGCTGTCCGCGCAAGCGTCCCTTGAGGTCGAGGTTGGCATTGAGCTTGAGTTGCTGGTTCTTCATTTCGCCTTGGCTGCGCAGGGGGCCGGCCAGGGTTCCGGGCAGCTCCGCCACCCAGTACGCGGGGTTGATGGCCGACAGATCCAGGGCGGTATCCCAGGCAATGCCGTCGGCGAACTGCAGGTTCAGGTGGCCCTCGGCCTTGCCCTGGCCCGCCGCCAGCTTGAACTGCGGCAGATAGATTTTCGTCAGGTCGCCGCTGAACGGGCTGCTCAGGCTGAACGCGCCTGCCGGGCCGTCCAGGTCGCCCTTGAAGTTGCCCAGGTAGTTACCGTCACGGTAAGCCACTTCGGCATCAAAACTGCGGACCCGCACCGCCGGCTCGTCAATCAGCGGAAACAGGCGGTGCCAGGGGAAGTCCAGCCAGGCCAGCTTGGCCTCGGCGGCGAAACCTTCGCTCCAGTCCAGTTGCCCACTGAGCTTGAGGTGTTGCTTGTCGTTGGCGCTCAGGTCTAGGGCGGCAATCTGTGCGCCCTTGGCGTCGACCTTGCCTTGCAGCAACAGGGCCACCGGGCCCTGCTCCGCCGGCAGGCTGGCCTTGCCGGCGAGCTGGTAGCCACTTTTCAGGTCGCCCTTGCCAATCAGCTCCAGCTGATCCAGTTGCAGGGTGTCCGGCAGATCGGCGCTGGCCTTGAACCCATCGGCAGTGATGCGCACCTGGGCCGGCAGGTTCTCCACCAGAGGCTGCAACTGGCCGCTCAATTGCCCTTGCAGGTAGCCACTGCTGTCGGCATTGAGCTGCAGAGTCTTGAGCAGGTCGCCTTCAACCTTCAACGCCAGGGACCAGGGGCCACCGCCGGGAGCGGGCAAGCCGAGGTTACCCTGGGCGGTCAGGGGCCAGTCGCCACTGGGTTGCAGCAGCCCGGAAAGGTCCAGACTCAGGTCATCGCGCTTTAGGTGCAAAGAGTCGATCTGCAGGCCTTGGGCAGTCCAGTGCGCCGCCAGCTGCAGGGTCTTGAGTTCTTCACTGCCATTGAACAGCAGGCTGCCCACACGCACTTGCCCCAACTCGATGGCCAACGGCAACTTCAATTCCGGCAGGCTGATGGGCTCCGAACTGGTTTCGGTTTCGCCGCTCGGAGGGAACAGCAGGCTGACCTGATCGGCTTCCAACTGCTCGATGCACAGGGTCATGCGCAGCAGGCAGCCGGGCGACCAGGTGAACTGCACGGCGTTGAGCTCGACCCGGTTGCCCTCCTGTTGCCAGAGCAAATGATCGGCGCTCCAGTGCCCGCCAAGGCGGCCCTCGAAATTGTCCAGGGTCAGCCCCGGCACTCGCGCCAGGGCCCAGCGGCTGCCAGCCTGGGTTCCGAGTACGCTGGCCAAGGCCAGAATGATCAGGATCACCAGCGCAACAATCGCCAGCAGCGTTATCTTCAAACCACGCTTCAAAGCTCTGGCCCCATGGAAAAGTGCAAACGAATACCGCCGTCGTCATTCATCGCGTGGGCCAGGTCGACCCGGATCGGTCCCACTGGCGAAACCCAGCGTACGCCGACGCCCACCCCGGTCTTGAGGTTAGGCAGCTCCAGCTTGTTGAAAGAGTTGCCCTGGTCGACAAAGGTCGCGATCCGCCATTTCTCGGCGATCGAATACTGGTACTCGACGCTACCGGCCACCATGTAGCGGCCGCCGATGCGATCGCCTTCGGAGTTTTCCGGTGACAGGGTCTGATAGTCGTAGCCCCGAACGCTCTGGTCGCCACCGGCAAAGAAGCGCAAGGACGGCGGAATCGACTTGTAGCCATTGGTGGCACTGCCACCGAACTGCACTCGCCCGAGAAAGCGGTGGTTGTCCCAGACCGTGGTCAGGCCCTTGAGCAGCACCGTGCCATACAGCAGGTTGGTGTCGGAACCGACCCCTTCCTTGGCCAGCTTGGTATCGAACTGAATGCGATAGCCGTTATGCGGGTCGATGCGATTGTCGCTGCGCAGGTAGGAATAAGTCAGGCCAGGCATCAGCAGATTACTCAGGCCCGAGTCGTCCCCGAGGCGATATTCCTCTCGCTGATACTTCAGCGACAGCACCCGCTGCCAGCCGCTGGGCAACTTGCTGTGCCACTCGGGACCGATGGTGAGCAACTTACTCAGGGTATCGGTGCCGGCAATCTCTTCATTCTGGTAACCACCGGCGAACCGCAGCTTGTCGGTCAGAGGCGGGTCCAGGGGAATGTCGTACCACAGGCCGACGTTCTGCCGCGGGGCAGAAACTTCCGCCTCCCAGCCGTAACTGTGGCCCTGGGGGTTGACCCAGTGCCGGGTCCAGTTGGCCTTGACCCGCGGCCCCACGTCGGTGGAATAGCCGAGGCCGAGGCCCATGGTCCGGGGCTTGCGGGTTTCCAGCTGGACCGCCACCGGAATCACCTCGTGCTCGGCGGCAGTAGGCGCGGCGTCCACCCGCACGCCCTCGAAGTAGCCGCTCGACTGCAGGGCCTGGTTGAGTTCGGCAATCAGTTCGGAGTCATAGGGCGCGCCGGCCTTGAACGGCACCATGCGCCGCAACAGGTCTTCATCGAACAGGGAGTCGCCGCTAAAGCTGACCTTGCCCAGCGCGTAGCGCGGGCCGCTGTCATAGACCAGGTCGATGTCCGCGACACCTGCCTGGGGGTCCACCGACAGTTTCTGCTGGGTAAAGCGCCCGCTGAAAAAGCCATAGCGCGAAGCCTGGTTCTGGATCAGGCGCTTGGCGTCTTCGTAATGGCCATGATTGAGCACGGCACCCGGCTTGAGCTGGTCGCCGTCGGGAAGGCGAAACGACTTGAGGGAGGCCGCCGGGCCTTCGACCCGGACTGTCACGTTGCGCAGGTGCACCGGTTCGCCGGGGTCGATCCGCAACGTCAGGCGCGGTTTGTCACCGCCACGCACCTCACTCTGGATATGCGGTTGGTAGTAGCCCAGGGCCTGGGCGGCTTTCTTCGCCTGCTCCTCGGCGCCCCGGCTGAACCGCAGCAGGGCTTCTTCATCGCGATCGCCGACACTGCCAATGTAACCCTCCACATTGGCCTTCAACTCGTCATTGGCGGGCTTGACCCTGACATCCAATTCGCTCTGCGCCAGCGCCGCACAGCTTGTGAACAACAGCAAAAAGCCGCTGGTAAATCTTCCTGGAAACTTCATAGGCGCGGATGCTATCACGAGCTTGGGAGGGCGATAGAGCGCTCAGGTGCACGGAAAGTTCTATATCAGGCTGTTGCTCTTTGTAAGTGCTGCGGGTTGGGGTGAAAAAATACGTGCTCACGCACCGGCCCCACCGCAATCTCACCGATCTCTTCATAGCCCTGACGCTTGTAGAACTCCAGGTAACGCGGATTGCCGGTGTCCAGCACCACACCCTGGGAATGCTCGTCCACGGCGCACCAGTTGTGCACCGCCGCCAGCAATTGCTCGCCGAAATGCTGGCCCTGAAACTGCGGATGTACCCCCAGCAGCGGCAGCACATGCACCGCATCATTGGGCAGGCAGGCCTGCACCGCCTGGTGATACTCCAGATAGCGCTGGGTGCAGCGAAACCCGGTGCTGAGCACCATACGCAGGCGCCAGGCCCAACTTTCGGTGATGCCCAGGCGCCGTTGCGGCGGCGCGATCAGGGCGATACCGATCAGCCGGTCATTGACCAGCAGGCCGATGGCCGGCAGGTCCTGAAGAAAATGCTGCTTCACCAATTCGCGCACTGTGGCTCGTACCCGCTGTTCGTAGCCGGGGCGATCGGCTTCGAAAATGAAGCCGAAGGTCGGCTCATGGCGGTAGGCCTGGTACAGCAGCGACCGCGCTTCGCGGGAATAGCCGCTGTCGAGCTGGTGAATATCGGCGATGACATTGGAGGAATCAGGCATGACGGTCACTCTCCCCTGGACCCGGCTCAAATGGCCGCGTTCTTGTTAGTACGAGCCCTGCGCGCCGCTGATCGTTCCCGCGCCCCTGGGACATTAGCAGCGCATCCGCCACGCCGCCACGCTGGCCGGCCCGGGCGTTGTCAGCTAGCATCGCTGTTTTGCCAGGACCGCCGACCATGAAAATCGTCTCGTTCAATATCAACGGGCTGCGTGCCCGCCCCCATCAGCTGGCGGCGCTGATCGACAAACACCAGCCGGACGTGATCGGCCTGCAGGAAACCAAGGTCGCCGACGAACAGTTCCCCCTTGCCGACATCCAGGCCCTGGGCTACCACGTGCATTACCACGGCCAGAAAGGCCATTACGGCGTAGCCCTGCTCTCGCGCCAGGCACCGTTGGCCCTGCATAAAGGCTTTGAAGGTGACGACGAGGACGCCCAGCGGCGCTTTATCTGGGGCACCTTCGCCGATGCCAACGGCACCCCGGTGACCATCATGAACGGCTACTTCCCCCAGGGCGAAAGCCGCGACCATCCCACCAAATTCCCGGCCAAAGCGCGCTTCTACCAGGATCTGCAGCACCTGCTGGAAAGCCGTTTCAGCAATGACCAGCCCCTGGTGGTGATGGGCGATGTGAACATTTCCCCGGAAGATTGCGACATTGGCATCGGCGCCGAGAACGCCAAGCGCTGGCTGAAGACCGGCAAGTGCAGCTTCCTGCCGGAAGAGCGCGAGTGGATGGCCCGCCTGAAGAACTGGGGCCTGGTGGACAGCTTTCGTCACCTGAACCCCGAGGTGAACGACCGCTTCAGCTGGTTCGACTACCGCAGCCGCGGCTTCGAGGATGAACCCAAGCGCGGCCTGCGCATCGACCTGATCATGGCTTCCCAGGGGTTGTTGCCACGGGTCAAGGACGCTGGGGTCGACTATGAACTGCGGGGCATGGAAAAACCTTCGGACCATGCGCCGATCTGGCTCGAACTGGGCTGATCGACAGGCACAAAAAAGCCCATCTGCCGATGGGCTTTTTTTTGCGGTTACAGCTGTATGTGCTCGACCCGCTCCGTGGTACCGGCACTGGCGATAGCGCTGATGGCGCTCTCGAGGGTGGCTTCCGAATCGTACAAGTGGCTGACCAGAATCACTTCCTTACCGGACTTGAGCTTGAAAAAAGGTTTGCCGCCCGACGAAATTTTCTTGACGTAGCGTTCCGGGGAAGCGCAGTGTGCGCGGAACAGGCCGAGAGCCGCCTCGGCACTGTCCCGGCAAGGGTAGCGGTCGCTTTGAAGCATGGTCTGCGCCTCCTTTGTCTTCAGCAAGAATCTGCATGCACCACTGCCATACTGCTTCAGCTCGAACCAGGCACTCATTTGTAACTCCTTTGCACACTACGAAATAGCAGCTCAACACTGCCGAGGCATCCGCGGGGGATGACGCGTTGGCAGTCGCCCCAATCCCCGCCAGACAAAGTTGCCCACTCTACGCGCCGTTCCGAGGTTGGTCTTTAGGACAAATCTCAAAAAATCTAGAGAAAACAGCTATTTATGATGTAGGACTTTCGCCATTTCTCTGCAAATAGCCCCGTCCGTCACATCCCTGTCACCTCCCTGACTTAATGTCCCCAGCACTTACCTCCTCCCTCTATATAGAAGGCCAGTGCCGCCATGCCCCGCGCTTCCACCGTCAGCGAACGAGATATCTGGTGCCGGACCATCAGCCTGTTTCTGATCGGTTTCGTTTGCTACGCCCTGCCCTGGTCGGTATTCGCCGCCCTGCCCCCAGCCCCGGACAATGCGCCGGTCCTGCGCATCCAAGGCTCCAATACCATCGGCGCCCGGCTGGGCCCGGCCCTGGTCAAGGGCCTGATGGAAGAACAGGGCCTGCGCGATATCAGGATCACCGCCAGTGGCAAAGACAATGAACAACAGGTGGTGGGGCAAACCGCCCAGGGCCGAGCGGTGCGGGTGGAAGTGGCCGCCCACGGTTCGAGTACCGGCTTTGCCGCTCTGAAAACCGCCCGGGCCGACCTGGCCGCCGCTTCACGGCCGATCAAGGACAGCGAGCTGGTGGACCTTGAAAGCCTGGGGGACCTGAAAAGCCCCAGCGCCGAACAGGTGATCGCCATCGACGGACTGGCAATCATCCTGCATCCGCACAACCCGCTGAACCAACTGAACACCGAGCAACTGGCCCGGCTGTTCAGCGGCGAAGCCAGGACCTGGGAAGAACTGGGTGGCATTGGCGGCGCGGTACATCTCTATGCCCGGGATGACCAGTCCGGCACCTACGACACCTTCAAGGAACTGGTACTCAGCCGTCGCGGTAAGACCCTGGGGCCCGGCGCGAAACGTTTCGAATCCAGCGAGCAGTTGTCCGACGCAGTCAGCCATGACCCCCAGGGTATAGGTTTCATCGGCCTGCCCTATGTGCGCCAGGCCAAGGCGGTGGCCATTGTCGACGGCGACTCACAGCCGATGCTGCCGCTCAACAGCCTGATCGCCACCGAGGATTACCCGCTGTCACGGCGCCTGTACCTGTACCTGCCGCCCAATGGGCAGAACCCCTGGGCCGATGCCCTGGTGAGCTTTGCCCAGGGCAGCAAGGGCCAGGCCATCGTCGCCGCCAACGGCTTTATCGCCCAGACCGTGCAGGCCATGCGCGTCGCTCCCGGCCCGCAGATGCCGGAGGCTTATCAGGCGCTCACCCGCCAGGCGCAGCGCCTGACGGTCAACTTTCGTTTTGAGGAGGGCAGCGCCAGCCTGGACAACAAGGCTCGCCAGGACCTTAATCGGGTACTGGATTACCTGCGCCAGCACGGCAAGATGAACCGCCAGGTGACCCTGGCCGGCTTCGGTGACGCCAAGAACGATCCGGCCCGCGCGGCCCTGCTGTCCAAACTGCGGGCCATGGCGGTACGCCGGGAACTGGTGAAGAGCGGCGTGGTGTTTCGCGAGATTCGCGGCTTTGGCGCCGAGCTGCCGGTAGCGGCCAACAGTGCCGACGAAGGGCGGATCAAGAACCGCCGCGTGGAGGTCTGGGTGTACTGAACTCACAGCGGCCGGCCTTTCGACAGGCCGGCCGCATCGCCCTCAATGCCCGCTGCGCATCAGCTCCTTGGGTACATACTTGCCGATTTCATACTTGCCGATCGCCGCGCGGTGCACCTCATCCGGGCCGTCGGCCAGGCGCAAGGTACGCTGCATCGCATACATGTAGGCCAGCGGGAAGTCGTTGGAGACCCCGGCCCCGCCGTGGATCTGGATCGCCCGGTCGATCACCCGCAGGGCCACGTTCGGCGCCACGACCTTGATCTGGGCAATCTCGCTCTTGGCCACCTTGTTGCCCACGGTGTCCATCATGTACGCGGCCTTCAGCGTCAGCAGCCGGGCCATGTCGATCTCCATCCGCGAGTCGGCGATCTTGTCGATGTTGCCCCCCAGGCGCGCCAGCGGCTTGCCAAAGGCAGTACGGTTCACCGAGCGCTTGCACATCAGTTCCAGCGCCCGCTCCGCCATGCCGATGGAACGCATGCAGTGGTGGATCCGGCCCGGGCCAAGGCGGCCCTGGGCAATCTCGAAACCACGGCCCTCACCCAGCAGCACGTTCTCGTAGGGCACCCGAACGTTGTCGAACAGCACTTCGGCGTGGCCATGGGGTGCGTCGTCGTAGCCGAACACCGGCAACGGGCGAACAATCTTCACCCCGGGGGTATCCACCGGCACCAGGATCATCGAGTGCTGTTGATGGCGCGGCGCATCCGGGTTGCTCAGGCCCATGAAGATCAGGATCTTGCAGCGTGGGTCGCAGGCGCCCGAGGTCCACCATTTCTTGCCGTTGATCAGCCACTGGTCGCCGTCGCGTACCGCACGGGCCGCCATGTTGGTGGCATCGGAGGACGCCACGTCCGGCTCGGTCATGGCGAACGCGGAACGGATCTCGCCGCGCAGCAATGGCTCCAGCCAGCGCTGTTTCTGCTCTTCGTTGGCGTAGCGCACCAGCACTTCCATGTTGCCGGTATCCGGTGCCGAGCAGTTGAAGGGTTCCGGGCCCAACAACGACCGCCCCATGATTTCCGCCAGCGGCGCGTACTCAAGGTTGGTCAGGCCTGCCCCCAACTCCGACTCAGGCAGAAACAAATTCCATAGCCCGGCCTCCTTGGCCTTGAGTTTCAGCTCTTCCATGATGGCGGTCGGCTGCCAGCGATCGCCTTCGGCAACCTGACGCTCGAAGACCGCTTCAGCCGGATAAACATAGGCATCCATGAACGCGGTGACACGCTCACGCAGTTCCTGAACCTTGGGGGAATAGGCGAATTCCATGGGCAGCTCTACCTTTGTGACGATCGGGTGTTGGAGGACTGAAATCGATGCTAGATCAGCTACGAAAATTTACCTAGCCTATTCTCGGCGTGTATTAACATTCATCACCGATATATGATCGGCTGATCCGACAGGCTTCCGAGCCCTCCCACAGGCCCTAACAATAAGAGTGCAGCGCAATGAATCTGAGCAAGGTCGATCTCAACCTCTTCATCGTTTTCGATGCGATCTACACCGAAGCCAACCTGACCCGCGCAGGGCAGATCGTCGGCATCACCCAACCGGCGGTATCCAACGCCCTGGCACGCCTGCGCGAGACCTTCAACGACCCGCTCTTCGTGCGTACCGCCCAGGGCATGGTGCCCACGCCCATGGCGCAGAACATCATCGGGCCGGTGCGCAATGCCCTGTCGCTGCTGCGGGTTTCGGTCCAGGAAAGTCGCATTTTCAACCCCCTGCAAGCGGTCAAGACCTACCGCATCAGCATGACCGACCTCACTGAAGCGGTGATCCTGCCACCGCTGTTCCAGCGCCTGCGGCGCCTGGCGCCGGCGGTGATCATCGAAAGCTTTCTCTCCAAGCGTCGGGAAACCACCAAGGAGCTGGCAGCCGGGCGCCTGGACTTTGCCGTCGACGCACCGCTCAATACCGACCCCCAGGTGCGTCACGTCAAGCTGATGGAAGACCGCTATGTGTGCGCCATGCGCAAGGGCCACCCGCTGGCGGGCAAGGAAAAATTCAGCCTGGACGATTACCTGTCCCTGACCCACATACATATCTCCAGCCGCCGCAGCGGCCTCGGGCATGTCGACCTGGCCCTGGGCAAGATGGGTATCCAGCGCAAGATCGCCCTGCGCTCCCAGCATTACCTGATGGCTTCCCAGGTGCTGCAGCAGACCGACATGGTGATGACCGTACCGGAGCGCTTTGCCCGTCGCCATGAACTGCACGCGTTCAACCTGCCGGTCAATGATGTCCCGCCGGTGGAAACCCACCTGTACTGGCACGAGAGCACCGACCAGGACCCGGCCAACCGCTGGATGCGCGAGCAGATGATCGAGCTCTGCCAGCAGGTCACGGCCTACGAAAAGAAGCTCGACCAGCAGACCGCCTGAGTCCTTTCGCCGGCAAGCCCTCACTGCAGGAGCCGGCTTGCCGGCGAACGGGATCGGCTCGGACTGCTTGACGTATACGTCAACCTGCCTTTAGCTTAGCGCCAAGCCCCCTCTTGAGCGCCTCCATGAGCAGCCAGACCTACAGCATTTCCGACCTCGCCCGCGAGCTCGACATCACCACCCGGGCCATCCGCTTCTATGAAGAGCAGGGCCTGCTCGCTCCCGAACGCCGTGGCCAGGAGCGCATCTATTCGCCCCGGGACAAGGTCAGCCTGAAACTTATCCTGCGGGGCAAGCGCATCGGCTTTTCCCTGGCCGAGTGCCGCGAACTGATCGAGCTCTACGACCCGAGCAGCGGCAACCTGAAGCAGCTGCACAGCATGCTGGCGAAAATCGCCGAGCGTCGCGAACAGCTCGAACAGCAACTGCTCGACATCGAACAGATGAAGCTGGAACTGGACACCGCCGAAGAGCGCTGCACCCAGGCGCTGGAACAGACCATCCTGAACCAGAAAAGCACCGCCCGATAATCATCGGCACACCTGCGCCCGGGCGCCGGTATCCGCCACTCCCTATAAGAAGGTGAACCTCTATGTCACTCCCCAGCCATGTACGCCTGATCGAAGTCGGCCCCCGCGACGGCCTGCAGAACGAAGCCCAGCCCATCAGCGTCGAAGACAAGGTGCAATTGGTGGATGCCCTCGCCGCCGCCGGCCTGGGCTACATAGAAGTCGGCAGTTTCGTGTCTCCCAAATGGGTGCCGCAGATGGCCGGTTCAGCCGAGGTCTTCGCCCGTATCCAGCGCAAGCCCGGGGTTGTCTATGGCGCACTGGCGCCCAACCTGCGGGGGTTCGAAGATGCCCTGGCGGCTGGGGTCAAGGAAGTGGCGGTGTTCGCCGCGGCCTCGCAAGCCTTCTCCCAGCGCAACATCAACTGCTCCATCAGCGAAAGCCTGGAACGCTTCGTGCCGATCATGGACGCCGCCAAGCAGCACGGCATCAGCGTGCGCGGTTACGTGTCGTGCGTGCTGGGCTGCCCTTATGAAGGTGAAGTGGCCCCGGAACAGGTGGCCATGGTCGCCCGCGAACTGCATGACATGGGCTGTTACGAGGTCTCTCTGGGCGACACCATTGGTACCGGCACCGCCGGTGCCACCCGGCGCATGTTCGAGGTGGTGGGCGCCCAGGTACCACGGGAAAAACTCGCCGGGCACTTCCACGACACCTACGGCCAGGCCCTGGCCAATGTCTACGCCAGCCTGCTGGAAGGCATCGCGGTGTTCGACAGCTCGATCGCCGGCCTCGGCGGCTGCCCCTATGCCAAGGGCGCCAGCGGAAACGTCGCCACCGAAGACGTGCTCTACCTGCTCAATGGCCTGGGCATCCATACCGGTATCGACATGGACCGCCTGATCGACGCCGGCCGGCAGATCTGTAACGTGCTGGGGCGCCCCACCGGCTCCCGCGTGGCCAAGGCGCGTAACGCCAGCTGAGGCATTGTGCGGCCGGGTGTTACCGGCCACTCCGATCAGGGGAGGGAACGAGTAACACGGAAACAGTTTGTCGAATTTGTTGCGGTACAGATTGTCCTACAAAATTATCAAGTCATTGATTTTAAATGACTTTAAAAAGTTGGCACGGCTTCTGCTATCTCTATGGCATAACAAGAATAAAAAGCAGCAAACCTAATAAAAATAAGACGTAACGACTCTGAGATAACAAAAACAACACGGCAGAGACGCAGCTAACAGATTTTTTTGGAGAGGATGCACTGTGCAGGAGGGCTTGCAAGAGCCACCCGCAACCGGTCAGAGAACAATAAAACTACCCTGAGGTAGCTCCCGAACTGGTTGGATCGCCCTGGCGAAACATTGAATCAGCGCTCAAAAAAATACGTTTGCTCTTGATCCCGGATGGGGATCGCCAAAAACAGCAGTAAAGGGCAACGGTTGCCAAAAACAACAATAGACCGCCCCTCAATAATAAAAAAAGAGCACGCAACGACAAAATTAAAGGGGAGCTTCGGCTCCCCTTTGTGCTTTCTGCGATCCCTCTTTGCTGCCCATAAAGCGTGCACCGGCGCCGATGCACGCGCCATCCGGGTTCACCCCTTGTTCATGCGCTCACGCAGCTCCTCGATGCTGATTTCGCGCATGCGGAACTTCTGGATCTTACCGGTCACGGTCATGGGAAACTCTTCAACGAACTTGAAGTAACGCGGCGTCTTGAAGTGCGCGATACGCTCCTTGCACCAGGTCTGCAGCTCCAGCTCATTGGCCGAATGGCCGGGGTGGAACTTGATCCAGGCGACGATCTCCTCGCCGTACCTGTCGCAGGGGATGCCGATTACCTGCACATCGGCCACCGCAGGATGGGTGAAGAAGAACTCTTCCAGCTCTCGTGGATAAATGTTCTCGCCACCGCGAATGATCATGTCCTTGTTGCGCCCGGCAATGCACACGTACCCCTGCTGGTTCATGGTGGCCAGGTCACCGGTATGCATCCAGCCGGCCTGATCGATGGACTCGCGGGTGCCCTCAGGGTTGTTCCAGTAACCGAGCATGACGCTGTAGCCCCGGGTGCACAGCTCACCGATGGTGCCGCGGGGCACCACATTGCCGGCCTCATCGATGATCTTGCTCTCCAGGTGCGGCTGGGTCCGGCCGACGGTGGTCACCCGCAGTTCCAGGTCGTCGTCCGGCCCGGTCTGCAGCGACACCGGGCTGGTTTCGGTCATGCCGTAGGCGATCTGCACTTCGCTCATGTGCATTTCGCTGATCACCCGGCGCATCACCTCGATCGGGCAGGTGGCCCCGGCCATGATCCCGGTCCGCAGGCTCGACAGGTCGAACTCGCTGCGTCGGGGCTGATCGAGCACAGCGATAAACATCGTGGGTACGCCGTACAGGCCGGTGGCGCGCTCTTCGGCCACCGCAGTCAAGGTCAGCAGCGGGTCAAAGGCGTCATTGGGATAGATCATGGTGGTGCCGTGGGTGATGCACCCCAGGTTGCCCATGACCATGCCGAAGCAGTGGTACAGCGGCACCGGGATCACCAGCCGGTCGGCAGCAGTCAGGCCCAGGCTCTCCCCCACCATGTAACCGTTGTTGAGGATGTTGTAGTGGCTCAGGGTCGCACCCTTGGGGAAACCGGTGGTGCCGGAGGTGTACTGGATATTCACCGGCTGGTCGAAATCCAGGCTGTCCTGGCGCGCCTGCAACTGCTCGGCCGTAGCCCCCGCCCCCAGCGCCGATAGCTGCGACCAGGGCAGGAAACCCGACGGCGGCTGCGCATCCAGGCTGATCACCCCGCGCAGCTCGGGTAACCGCTCGCTGTGCAATTGGCCGATGGACTGTTGTGCCAGCTCGGGCACCAGGCCCTGGAGCATGCCGTGGTAATCGGACGTCTTGAAGGCTCCAGCGCAGATCAGCCACTGGCAGCCGGACTGCCTGAGCACATACTCCAGCTCGGAACTGCGGTAGGCCGGATTGATGTTCACCAGAATCGCGCCGATCTTGGCGCTGGCGAACTGGGCGATGCACCACTGGGCGCAGTTGGGGGCCCAGATCCCCAGGCGATCGCCGGTCTTGAGCCCCAGGGCCAGCAGCGCCCGGGCATGCAGGTCGACCGCCTCGCGCAGTTGCTGCCAGGTGTAGCGCAGCTGCTGGTGGCGCACCACCAGAGCCTCACCCTGGGGATAGGCGGCGACGGTGTTATCGAAAGCCTGGCCGATGGTCAACGCCAGCAGCGGCTGGTCTTGCGTACCACGGGTGTAACTGCGATCCGGCTGGAAACCCGAGTGTTCCATGACGACCCCTATTGTCTTTATTAGTGGGTGTGCAGGAGCCAGGCGAAAGGTGCAAAACAGCCTGGCTCCAATCGAAAGCCTCGCTACTCTGGCGCAAGTTGACGTTTACGTAAAGGGCGATTGACAGCCATCGGTCGCGGGTTTACGTTAACGTAAAGGTGAGAGCCCGGCCGCGCCGCTCTCGACATCCTGTTCCCTCAATAAAAACAAGTTTGAAGGTGCCCCGCCATGAGTTACCCGACCCTGAACTTCGCCCTCGGTGAAACCATCGACATGCTGCGCCAACAGGTCCAGGCCTTCGTCAAGGCGGAGCTGGCACCCCGGGCAGCGCAGATCGACGTCGACAACCTGTTCCCCGCCGACATGTGGCGCAAATTCGGCGACATGGGCCTCTTGGGCATCACCGTGGCGGAAGAATACGGTGGCGCCGGCCTGGGTTACCTGGCGCACGTGGTGGCCATGGAAGAGGTCAGCCGCGGCTCGGCCTCGGTGGCGCTGTCCTACGGCGCGCACTCCAACCTCTGCGTGAACCAGATCAACCGCAACGGCAACCACGAACAGAAGAGCAAATACCTGCCCAAGCTGATCAGCGGCGAACACATCGGCGCTCTGGCCATGAGCGAACCCAATGCCGGCTCCGACGTGGTGTCGATGAAGCTGCGGGCCGACAAACGCGGCGACCATTTCGTGCTCAACGGCAGCAAGACCTGGATCACCAACGGCCCCGACGCCAACACCTATGTGATCTACGCCAAGACCGACCTGGAGAAAGGCCCCCACGGCATCACCGCGTTCATCGTCGAGCGCGACTGGAAAGGCTTCAGCCGCAGCAACAAGTTCGACAAGCTGGGCATGCGCGGCTCCAACACCTGCGAGCTGTTCTTCGATGACGTGGAAGTGCCGGAGGAAAACATCCTCGGCGTGCTCAATGGTGGCGTCAAAGTGCTGATGAGCGGCCTCGACTACGAGCGCGTGGTGCTCTCCGGCGGCCCCACCGGGATCATGCAGGCCTGCATGGACCTGGTGGTGCCCTACATCCACGACCGCAAGCAGTTCGGCCAGAGCATCGGCGAATTCCAGCTGATCCAGGGCAAGATCGCCGACATGTACACCCAGCTCAACGCCAGCCGCGCCTACCTGTATGCGGTGGCCCAAGCCTGCGAGCGCGGCGAAACCACCCGCAAGGATGCCGCCGGAGTGATCCTCTACAGCGCCGAGCGCGCGACCCAGATGGCCCTCGACGCAATCCAGATCCTGGGCGGCAACGGCTACATCAATGAATTCCCCGCCGGCCGCCTGCTGCGCGACGCCAAGCTCTACGAGATCGGCGCCGGCACCAGCGAGATCCGCCGCATGCTGATCGGTCGCGAACTGTTCAACGAAACCCGCTAACGGAGCTGTCCATGGCTATCTTGCATACCCAGCTCAACCCGCGCTCGGCGGAGTTCGTGGCCAACAGCGAGGCGATGCTGGCCCAGGTCGACGCCTTGCACAGCCTGCTCGCCCAGGTCCAGCAAGGCGGCGGCGCCAAGGCCCAGGAGCGCCACACTTCGCGGGGCAAGCTGCTGCCCCGCGAGCGCATCAACCGCCTGCTCGACCCCGGCTCGCCGTTCCTGGAAATCAGCGCCCTGGCCGCCTATGAGGTCTACGGCGAAGACGTACCCGCCGCAGGCGTGATTGCCGGTATCGGCCGGGTGGAAGGCGTCGAATGCATGATCGTGGCCAACGACGCCACGGTGAAAGGCGGTTCCTATTACCCGCTGACGGTGAAAAAGCACCTGCGGGCGCAGACCATCGCCCAGCAGAACCGCCTGCCGTGCATCTACCTGGTGGACTCCGGCGGCGCCAACCTGCCGCGCCAGGATGAAGTGTTCCCGGACCGCGAGCACTTCGGGCGGATCTTCTTCAACCAGGCCAACATGAGCGCTCAGGGCATCCCGCAGATCGCCGTGGTGATGGGCTCCTGCACCGCCGGGGGTGCCTATGTTCCGGCCATGGCCGACGAAGCCATCATGGTCCGTGAACAAGCCACTATCTTTCTCGCCGGCCCGCCCCTGGTGAAAGCCGCTACCGGCGAAGTGGTAAGTGCCGAGGACCTGGGCGGCGCCGATGTGCATTGCAAGATTTCCGGGGTCGCCGACCACTATGCCGAGAGCGACGAACACGCCCTGGCCCTGGCCCGGCGCAGCGTGGCCAACCTCAACTGGCATAAACAGGGCCAATTGCAACAACGCACGCCGATCGCTCCGCTGTATGCCCGCGACGAACTCTATGGCGTGGTCCCGGCCGATCCCAAGCAGCCGTTCGATGTACGTGAAGTCATCGCCCGGCTGGTGGACGGTTCGGTATTCGATGAGTTCAAGGCCCTGTTCGGCACCACCCTGGTCTGCGGCTTCGCCCACCTGCACGGCTACCCGGTGGCCATCCTCGCCAACAACGGCATCCTCTTCGCCGAAGCCGCGCAAAAAGGCGCGCACTTCATCGAACTGGCCTGCCAGCGCGGGATTCCGCTGCTGTTCCTGCAGAACATCACCGGTTTCATGGTGGGGCAGAAATATGAGGCTGGCGGCATCGCCAAGCACGGCGCCAAGCTGGTGACCGCAGTGGCCTGCGCCCAGGTACCGAAGTTCACGGTGATCATCGGCGGCAGTTTCGGTGCCGGCAACTACGGCATGTGCGGCCGGGCCTATGACCCGCGCTTCCTGTGGATGTGGCCCAACGCGCGCATCGGCGTGATGGGGGCCGAGCAGGCCGCCGGAGTCCTGGTGCAGGTCAAGCGCGAACAGGCCGAGCGCGGCGGGCAAAGCTTCGACGCCGCCCAGGAAGCCCAGATCAAACAGCCGATCCTCGACCAGTACGAGCATCAGGGGCACCCCTACTACTCCAGCGCACGGCTCTGGGATGACGGCGTCATCGACCCGGCGCAAACCCGTGACGTACTGGCCCTGGCCCTGTCTGCGGCCCTCAACGCCCCCATCGAACAGAGCCGCTTCGGCGTGTTCCGCATGTAATCCTGCGCGAGAAGAACATGAGCGACTTCAATACCCTGGAACTGCTGCGTGACCCTCGAGGCTTCGCCACCCTGTGGCTCAGCCGCGAAGACAAGAACAACGCCTTCAACGCCGAAATGATCCGTGAACTGATCCTCGCCCTGGATCAGGTGCAGGGCGACCCGAGCCTGCGCTTCCTGCTGCTGCGCGGGCGCGGCCGGCATTTCAGCGCCGGCGCCGACCTGGCCTGGATGCAGCAATCGGCCGAGCTCGACTACCACACCAACCTCGACGACGCCCGGGAACTGGCGGAGCTGATGTACAACCTGGCCAAGCTGAAGATCCCGACCCTGGCGGTGGTGCAAGGCGCGGCCTTTGGCGGGGCCCTGGGCCTGATCAGTTGCTGCGACATGGCCATTGGCAGTGACGAGGCGCAGTTCTGCCTCTCCGAAGTGCGCATCGGCCTGGCACCAGCGGTCATCAGCCCGTTCGTGGTCCAGGCCATCGGCGAACGCGCTGCCCGCCGCTATGCCCTCACCGCCGAACGCTTTGGCGGCCAGCGGGCGCGGGAAATCGGTCTCCTGGCAGAAAGCTATCCCGCCGCAGAGCTGGATCAACAGGTCCAGCAGTGGGTCGACAATCTGCTGCTCAACAGTCCCCAGGCGATGCGCGCCAGCAAGGACCTGCTGCGGGAAGTGGGCAACGGCGCGTTGACCACCGCCCTGCGTCGCTATTGCGAAAACGCCATCGCCCGCATCCGGGTCAGCGCCGAAGGCCAGGAAGGCCTGCGGGCATTCCTGGAAAAACGCCCGCCCAGCTGGCAGTCCGAGACCACGTCCAAGGAGTCCCGTTGATGAGCGCCCCTGTTCTAGACACCCTGCTGGTGGCCAACCGTGGCGAGATCGCCTGCCGGGTGATGCGCACCGCCAAGGCCCTGGGCCTGACCACCGTGGCCGTGCACAGCGCTACCGACCGCGACGCCCGGCACAGCCGTGAAGCGGATATCCGCGTGGACCTGGGCGGCAGCAAGGCTGCCGACAGCTACCTGCAGATCGACAAGCTGATTGCCGCCGCCCGGGCCAGCGGCGCCCAGGCCATCCATCCCGGGTATGGGTTTCTCTCGGAGAACGCCGGTTTTGCCCGAGCCATCGAAGCCGCCGGGCTGATTTTCCTCGGCCCGCCTGCCGCGGCCATCGACGCCATGGGCAGCAAGTCGGCAGCCAAGGCGCTGATGGAAACCGCCGGGGTGCCCCTGGTTCCGGGTTACCACGGTGAAGCCCAGGACCTGGAAACCTTCCGCAATGCCGCCGAACGCATCGGCTACCCGGTGCTGCTCAAGGCCACCGCGGGCGGTGGCGGCAAGGGCATGAAAGTCGTCGAGGACGTCAGCCAACTGGCCGAAGCCCTGGCCTCGGCCCAGCGCGAAGCCCAGTCGTCCTTCGGCGATTCGCGGATGCTGGTGGAAAAGTACCTGCTCAAGCCACGGCACGTGGAGATCCAGGTGTTTGCCGACCAGCACGGCAACTGCCTGTACCTCAACGAACGCGACTGTTCGATCCAGCGCCGCCACCAGAAAGTGGTCGAGGAAGCTCCGGCCCCGGGCCTCAGCCCCCAACTGCGCAAGGCAATGGGCGAAGCCGCGGTGCGCGCGGCCCAGGCCATTGGCTACGTGGGCGCCGGCACCGTGGAGTTTCTCCTGGATGCCCGTGGCGAGTTCTTCTTCATGGAGATGAACACCCGATTGCAGGTGGAACACCCGGTCACCGAGGCCATCACTGGCCTGGACCTGGTGGCCTGGCAGATCCGCGTGGCCCGCGGCGAAACCCTGCCCATCAGCCAGGAGCAGGTGCCACTGCGCGGGCATGCGATCGAAGTACGGCTGTATGCCGAAGACCCGGCCAACGACTTTCTTCCGGCCACCGGGCGCCTGGAGCTGTACCGCGAATCGGTTGCAGGCCCCGGTCGGCGGGTGGACAGCGGTGTCGAGGAAGGCGACAGCGTTTCGCCCTTCTACGACCCGATGCTGGGCAAGCTCATTGCCTGGGGCGAAGACCGCGAGCAGGCGCGCCTGCGGTTGCTGAGCATGCTCGACGAGTTCGTCATCGGTGGCCTGAAGACCAACCTGGCGTTTCTACGGCGCATCATTGCCCACCCGGCCTTTGCCGAAGCGCAGCTGGATACCGGCTTTATCCCTCGCTATCAGGAGCAGTTGCTGCCAGCCGCAGGCGAGCTGAGTGCAGACTTCTGGCAAGCCGCCGCCCACGCCTTCAGCCAGAGCCAGCCGCCACGCACACGAAGCGATGATCCCGACTCGCCATGGTCCGCCATCAACGGCTGGCGCAACGGCCTGCCAGCGCAAACCAGCCTGCACCTGAGCTGCGCCGGCCAGGATCAGGCCATCAGCCTTGGCGCTCGCACTGCGGCCTTTGAGCTGCAGGGCGAGCACCTATGGACAGAGCAACAGGGACTGCGCCGCGAGCACCGGGCCATCCGTCGCGGCGACACCCTGTACCTGAACTGGCAGGGCGACACACATGCCGTCAGCGCCTATGACCCGATTGCCGCGGCCGAAGCCAGCCATAGCCAGCAAGGCGGGCTGACTGCGCCGATGAATGGCAGCATCGTTCGGATATTGGTCAGCCCGGGGCAAAGCGTCGAGGCCGGTACGCAATTGGTGGTGCTGGAAGCCATGAAGATGGAGCACAGCATTCGTGCACCCCAGGCCGGGGTCATCAAGGCGCTGTATTGCCAGGAAGGCGAAATGGTCAGCGAAGGCAGTGCACTGGTGGAGTTGGAATAACTCCCAAGTAAGAAAGCCCCTTTCTGTTTGCAGGAAGGGGCTTCTAGGGAAAGTTAAAACTTCGCAGTAGCTTGTACGACTACACCAATAATCCGGCACTTGTCGCTGTAGAGCATCTTCGGATAAGTAGGATTGAGCGGAACCAGGTAACGCAAACCACCCTCTTGCACCAACTTGCGGAAGATCGCCTCGTCACTACCAGGACACTGTACAACCACCAACTTCCCGGGTTCGGCGCCAATCGCCGGATCCACCAGGATCAGCATGTCCTGGCTGATGCTCAGACCGCTGGGAGCGATCATCGCATCGCCGACCACCACCAGCCAGAATGCCGCGCCCCGGGCCTGATAGTCGGAAAGCTCGTAGCGCTCCGGCACGTAGGCAGGCTGCCCGTCTTCGCGAACCTCGCCGGCCACCCGCCAATCGCTCACCGGGTAACGGAAGTACGGGTTGTACTTGTTGAGCAGCGCAGGCCCGTCTGCCAGAGGCTCGCCATCGTCTCCTAGCAAGGGTTTCTCGCGGACCACCAGGGCCACTTCGAGAAAGCCCATGCCGATCTCTTCCAGCACCCGGTTCATGTCTTCGATCTTCGGTTGGCGGCGCTTGCTCAACCAGTGACCGATACCCCCTTGAGACATGCCCAGGCGCTCGGCGAGCTTTTCCTGTGTGACCTTGCGGCCTTTCATGTTGGCTTTGACCAACTCGATCCATTTGTCCATGGGCCGAACAATACGTTGTGTATTTCCAGCCTCAACACACAACTTGTAGTATTTGAAATCCCGTCACAATTACAATGTGTATTAACATCGGCCTACCCCTCTTTCCTTTCTCAGACAGGGCAGAACACTTCATGAACACAAGCAGCAAGGACGTGCCGGAACTCGATACAGAGACCACATTAAGCTCACTCAAGGACAGCCAGGCTGCCCGACGCGCAATGGACTATTACTTGAAGCCGGCCATTACCGAGTCAGACAAGGAAGAGAAGTTCTTCGAAATCAGGCGCAGCCTGAGCAGCGAGGAAGCCATGATCCACGCTTCCGACCTGCTGCGCTGTGCAGCGGCCACCGCCTACGATGCAGCGGACAATCTGCGGGGAGCCAATCGCGACCTGGCGTTTTCAGTGGTGCACATGATCGATCTGGCCAAGGCCCTGGTGGACAAATCACTGGAAAGCCAGCGCGTTGAGTCGAACTGAAGCCCTGCGCACGGCTGGACGTGAAGCCAGCGACGGGAAAAAACGGAAGTGGAAAAAATATTTTCCGGAAGGCGGGGAAAAACATTTGACTTGCAAATGATAATGATTATTATTGCAAGCAACTGGTCGCGAGATCAGTCGATAGCCCAAAGGACCTTAGGTCGGACCTTTGGATTATCTCCTCATCAGGCTAATCACGGTTTTTGACCCGGCTTTTTGCCGGGTCTTTTTTTTTGCCAGTTTTTCTGGCTTGGCTTCAGGCTAATGAAGACTGTAGGTGTCGCAAAAAATAATGGCGGCGATGATAGCAAAAGAATGTCCTTTTGCAAGCAAACGCCCGTCGTGAAAGCCTCGCAAATCAAAAAGTAGCGCTTGAGAATCAATCGCATAGCCACTAAGCTTCGTCTGCGTCAAGGACGACGCCCCCCTTCTTTTACCCCCCCTTCTGTGTAGAGTAGCGCTCATAACAATCCTGATAAGGAATCGATTATGACCGTGGGCAATCACACTTCTTTTGATATTTGCGCTGATTTCGACAGTGGCAACATCGACGTACTGGATATCAGCAACCCGTTGCAGGCACTGCTGGCCATCCGCCCGGATACCCGCAGCCCGCACTTCCAGTGGTTTCATTTCAAGGTCAGCGGCCTGCATGTCGGCCAGGAACACTGGTTTCGCCTGACCAACGCCAGCCAGTCCTCCTACAACAAAGCCTGGACCGGCTACCAGGCAGTGGCCTCCTACGACCATGTGAACTGGTTTCGCGTACCGACGATCTTCGAAGGCGACGCCTTGCGCTTCAACCTGGAAGCCACCCAGACCCATGCCTGGTTCGCCTACTTCGAACCCTACAGCCGTGGCCGCCACGACTGGCTGATCGACCAGGCCCTGACCAAGGCCGGCACCGAGTTGCTGGCCGTGGGTAAAAGCGTCGAAGGCCGGGACATCCAGTTGCTGCGCAAAGGCAGCGGCGCGCCAGGCCAACGCAAGATCTGGATCATCGCCCAGCAGCATCCCGGTGAGCACATGGCCGAATGGTTCATGGAGGGCGTGATCGAGCGCCTGTTCCGTCACGATGATGCGGAGCTCAACGCGCTACTGGCCAAGGCCGACCTGTACCTGGTGCCGAACATGAACCCCGACGGCGCATTCCACGGCCACTTGCGCACCAACGCCCAGGGCCAGGACCTGAACCGTGCCTGGCAGACCGCCAGCCAGGAACTCAGCCCGGAAGTGCTGTTCGTCCAGCAGCAGATGGAACAATACGGCGTCGACCTGTTTCTCGATGTGCACGGCGATGAAGAGATTCCCCACGTGTTCACCGCCGGCTGCGAAGGCAACCCGGGCTATACCCCGCGACTGGAGAAGCTCGAGGAGCATTTCCGCAGCCACCTGAAACGCCAGACCCGGGACTTCCAGACCACCCACGGCTACACCCGGGACAAACCCGGCCAGGCCAACATGGCCCTGGCCTGCAATGCCGTCGGGGAAAAGTACGACTGCCTGGCCCTGACCCTGGAAATGCCCTTCAAGGACCACGATGACAACCCCAACCCGCTCACCGGCTGGTCGGGCAAACGCTCCATGCAACTGGGCAAGGATGTGCTGAGCACCCTGGCCGACCTGGTGGATCACCTGCGCTGAACCCGACTCAGGGCTGCGCCCCCCGTTGCGCAGCCCTCAGTCACCCTCCCCGACCGGCACCCGCCGGCAATCCTCCGGCCCCAGCAAGCGCCCGTCCGCCGAGCGCAGTTCCAGCGCGCGCAACGGCTGCCCGGTCTGCCGGTCGACCATCCGTGAATGCGCTTCGCCTTCCTGGTAGAAAAACGCTTCGCCCCATTGGCGCAAGCCGATGATCAGGGGAAACAGCCCCCTGCCCTTTTCCGTCAGCACGTACTCCTGGTAGGCACTGCCATCGGACGCCGGGACAACCTCGAACACCCCATGTTCCACCAGGGTCCGCAGGCGTGTGGCCAGGATGTTCTTGGCCATGCCGAGGTTGCGCTGGAACTCGCCAAAACGGCGGATTCCGTCAAAGGCATCCCGCACGATCAGCAGCGACCACCAGTCGCCAATGGCGTCCAGTGAGCGGGCAACCGGGCACTCGGCATCTTGCAGGCTGGTGCGCTTGACCATGTAGGGCATTCTCCGATCAGGCCAAAGGAAAGTGGTTGCAATATAAAACCACGATCTTTACCGTACAACTGGTTTCATTATGAAACTAAAAACCGGAGCCCAACATGTCAGCCAATTCTTCCCCTCACGCCTCGCCTGCTCTTTCCACCAAAGTGGTGCTGCTGTTCGCCATCGCCTGCGGTCTGGCGGTGGGTAACGTCTACTACGCCCAGCCACTGCTGGATGCCATGGCTCATACCTTCGACCTGGCGCCGGCCACCGTGGGCATCGTCATCACCCTGACCCAGGTCGGCTATGGCCTGGGCCTGCTGTTGCTGGTGCCCTTGGGGGACCTGTACAACCGGCGACGGCTGATCGTGACCCAGACCCTGCTCTCGGTGCTGGCCCTGCTCACCGTGGCCCTGGCCCCGAGCAGCGCCTGGCTGCTGCTGGGCATGGCCTGCATCGGCCTGCTGGCGGTGGTAACCCAGGTACTGGTGGCCTACGCCGCCAACCTGGCCCCGGCAGCGCAACGCGGCCGAACCGTGGGCATGGTCACCAGCGGCGTGGTGGTAGGCATCCTGCTGGCCCGTACCGTGGCCGGGACCATGGCCGACCTGGCGGGCTGGCGTTCGGTCTATCTGTTGTCCGCCGGGCTGACCCTGCTGGTGGCCCTGGCCCTGTGGAAAACCCTGCCTACCCGCGAGCAACCCAAGGCCACCCAGGGTTACGGGCAATTGCTCGGTTCGCTGCTGCAACTGTTCAGGGAGGAAAAAGTGCTGCGGGACCGGGCGGTGCTGGCGATGCTGATCTTCGCCGCCGGCACCGTGCTGTGGACGCCATTGGTGTTGCCATTGAGTGCCCCGCCACTGTCCTTGTCCCACACCGAGATCGGCCTGTTCGGCCTCGCCGGCGCGGCAGGCGCCCTGGGCGCGGCACGGGCCGGGCACCTGGCCGACCGCGGCCTGGCGCAGTGGACCAGCGGCCTGGCACTGGGCCTGATGCTGCTGTCCTGGCTGCCCATTGCCTTCACTCAATCGTCCCTGTGGGCCCTGCTGTTCGGGGTAATCAGCTTCGACCTGGGCCTGCAGGCCGTGCACGTCACCAGCCAGAGCCTGATCTACAGCGTGCGCCCCGAGGCGCAGAGCCGACTGGCCGCCGGCTACATGCTGTTCTATTCCCTGGGCAGCGCCGCAGGTTCCATCGCCGCCACCGCCACCTACGCTTGGGCCGGCTGGACCGGGGTCTGCCTGCTGGGGGCCGGGATCAACGGCGTGGCGCTGATCTACTGGCTATGGAGCCTGGCCCCGGGCAAAGCCGCGGCCAGGGTGCGTTGCGCCACTTGAGCCCGGCGCCGCCGGGTTCAATCAACCGCGGCCGCGCAGCATGCTCTGCAGCACGCCATCGCGACGCACCCAACCATGGAACAGCGCCGCGGCCAGATGCAGCAGCACGGTGAAAAACAGCAGGTACGCCAGATAACCATGGGCCTTGCGCAACACCGCAAACAGCTGGGCATTGGCCGGCAGGATCGCCGGCAGTTGCAGCGAACTGCCGAGCATCACCGGGTCGCCGGCCGCCGAGATCATGCCCCAGCCCAGCAGCGGCAGGCTCAGCATCAAGGCGTACAGCAGCACATGGGAGGCCTTGGCCGCCAGCACCTGCCAGCCCGGCAGGTCTGCCGGCAACGGCGGTTGTCGGGTGTAGAAACGCACCCAGAGCCGCACCAGCACCAACAGCAGGATGGCGATCCCCAGGGGCTTGTGCAGGTGGATCAGCCATTCATGACGCGCGGAAACCGACGCCACCATGCCGGCGCCGATGAACAGCATGGCGATGATCAGCAACGCCATCAGCCAGTGCAGCAGGCGCGCCAGGGGAGCGAAATGTCGAGGTTGGCTATTCATGGACGTGGCTCCTGGGCGCCGGGCAATTGGCTGACTTCGCTGGTGCGACGCAGGTAGGAACTGGCGTAGGCCGCAGAGCGCGCTGCCAGCAGGGGGTCGTCGGACGCCTGGATGCCGCTGGGCAGGATCAGCGGGTCGTAATTGATGTCCCGACACTCGCCGCTGTTCTGCGCCTGGGTGCTTTGCAGCACCAGGGTCCCGGCGTTGATTACCGGCCGCTGCGCCGGCCAGGCCTTGCTGGCGTCATCCGTGGGGTCACCGGGCGCCGCCAGGGTGATCTGCAAGCGCCAGCGCAGCGGCCCTTGGGCCAGGCGCCGAACCAGGTCCTGCTCCAGGTAGTCGGCGCCTTGCGGGGCACTGCCTGCATCAGGCCCATCCCGGGTCTCGGGCACTACCCCCCAGCGCACTGCCTGGCGCTTGCCGCTGCCATCCACCAGGTAGAAGGCATTGATCCCGTTGTAGCTTTCACTGGCATAGCTGGCCGAAGGTTTGGCGCCCTTGACCCATTGCAGGAACGGCGTCGCCTCGGGATGGCTGGCGAAGAATGCCGGCACTTTGCTCGGGTCCGGCTTGCCCGTGGCCGGATCAGGGGAGCCGGCCTGTTGCAACTGATAGAAGGCTTCGGGAGTGCCCACCGGGAACACCGGCATGCTGTTCATCCCGGTCCGCCACTGCTGGCCGTTGGCCTGGAGGAAACGCAGCGCCAGGCTGCGGATCGGCACGCTGCTGTCCGGCGCATAGGGGTTGCCACTGGGCAGGGCAAAGCGCCCCACCACCGGCGTGCGTGCCTCATTGAACACCAGCGCCGTGGAGTAGGCCCGGGCCTCGCCGCTGCTTTCGAAGTAGCCGATGACGCACACCCCTTTGGCGTGGTTACGGCGATACCCCGGGTGCACGCCATTGTTGGTTTCCAGCACATCCACCAGGGCCTTGGGGGTCAGGCGACCGGGATCGAGGCTGCCATGCACATAGGCCAGAGCCGCCGCAGCGACGGCCACCACCAGGGCGATTGCCCCCAGGCGCAGGGTCAGGCTGACGGGCCCCAGGGGTGGGCGGTCGGGCTTTGATGAAGGATCAACCATGGGACATCTCCAATACGCATAGCCATGAGGGCAAGGACCTGTCAGACGCAGCTCGCCCAGGGTTATTCCACGACCGGTATTTATTTTCCTGCGGCTGGAATAACCTGCTGTGCGGCGCGTCTTCCTAGCCTCAAGCCTAGTGACTGGCCCAGCATCCGCAGGATTTCATGAACGATCTCGACCAACAGCTACGCCCGCTGATTCCAAGGCTGCGCCGCTTTGCCCTGTCCCTGACGCGCCAGCCCAGCAGCGCCGACGATCTGGTGCAGGCCTGCCTGGAACGCGCCCTCGCCGGATGGACCGAGAAACGCCCCGAAGGCGACCTGCGGGCCTGGCTGTTCGCCATCCTCTACCGGCAGTTCCTCGATGCCCACCGGCGTTCCCGACGCTACGCGCGGATGCTGGAGTTCTTCACCGGCCGTGACGACAGCCAGCCCTCGGTGGAGCGCACGGTGATGGCGCAATCGACCCTGGAAGCCTTCGACCGCCTGAATGCCGAACAGCGCGCCCTGCTGCTCTGGGTGTCGGTGGAAGGCTTGAGCTACAAGGAGATCGCCGAGATTCTCCAGGTGCCCACCGGCACCGTGATGTCGCGCCTGTCCCGGGCCCGCCAGGCCCTGCGCCAACTCAGCGACGGCGAAATCAGCAGCCCTTCTCTACGGATACTCAAATGATCAGCCTGCCCCCCAGCGACAGCGACTTGCACGCTTATGTCGACCACCAACTCAGTGAGCAGGACCGCCGGTTGCTGGAACACTACCTGGCCAGCCACCCGCAGGTGGCGGCCCGGGTCCAGGCCTGGCAGCAGGACGCCCAGCACCTGCGGGCGGCCCTGGGTGGTGCACTGCTGCAACCGGCCAACCCGGCGCTGGACCCGGTGCAAATCCGCGCGCGCCTGAAGCAACGTAGCCTGCGCCGCCTGGCCAGTGCCGCGGTGCTCCTGGTGGCGGTGGGCGTGGGCGGCCTGAGCGGCTGGCAGGCGCGGGAACTGACCCTGGCCGGCAGCAGCGTGCTGCCCATGACCGACGCCCTGCAGGCCTATCGTCTGTTTGCCGAGCAGGGCATGCTCCCCGCGGACTTCAAGGTACAGGGCAATCAGAGCATCCAGGCCTGGCTGGACCGCTACTTCACCCAGGCCAGCCCATTGCCGGATCTGCAGGGGGCCGGATTCAGGGCCGTCAGCGGGCGCCTGCTGAGCACCGAGCAAGGCCCCGCGGCCATGGTGCTGTACGAGGATCGCGAGGGGCGCAAGGTCAGCTTCTACATCCGCCCGCCAGGGCCACAGAACAAGCTGCTGCCCCCGGGCAGCCGCCGCGAGGGCCCGTTGCAGGCGCAGTACTGGTCCGGCCAGGGCTACAACTACGCCATGGTCGGCCCGGCGGAAATTCCCCTGTAGCCCTCAGAAGCCCACGTCCAGCACCACGTTGTCGATATAGGTGCCGGCCGGCGGGGTGCTCTGGTCGGTGTAGATCCTGGCGTTGTAGTTGAAGATCTGGCTGCCGGTGCCCAGGCCGTTGCCGGGGTTCACCTCGGCATCGGTGCTGGAGCGCCGGGCACTGCCGACACTGCCCCAGCGGGTGCTACCGGCACTCTTGAAGATGTCGTAGGCCAGGTAGTTGCTGCCGGAAATCATCTGCCTGCGCCCCCCCGCACTCACCGGGTGCTGGCCGTCGCTCAGGCCCACGGTGTAGGCACTGCCCTTGGTGCAGGCCAGGTTGATGGTCTGCCCGGTCACCGTCGCGAAGGCGCTGATCACCGGCGCGCTACCGAAACTGATGTTCGGCGCAGTGATCACGCAATCGTTGGACACCGTCATGTTCACGGTCAGGCTCTGGGTACCGCTGCCGACATCCCGGCCCAGACAGATCCCCAGGGCGCCGATTCCGGAGCAATAGTTCCAGCTCCAGAGAATGCTCAGGTTCTCGGTATAGACCCCCGCCGCCACGTTGCTGCCGGTGAGCGTACCCAGGTAGATGGGCACCGTCTTGGCCACGGTCGGGCTGCCCAGCAGGCCCAGCAGGTCGATGATGGAATTGCGGGCGAAGTCGAACTGCACCCCGCGGGTGATCGGATAGCTGGTGCTGTTGTTGGCGTACAGGGTGTAGCTGATGACGTCGCCGGTAGGTCCCACCATGCCGCTGGTGGTGGAAGTGATGGTGGCGTAGAAATGATCGTTGCTGGCCAGAATGCTCAGCAGCGAGCCGGTACAGCTCAGCCCGGCATTGGTGGTGGAGGCCGGCTGCGAGGTGGTGCGCACCAGGATCGAGCTGACGGTACCGAAGCCTGCCGGCGCGGTCGGGACCGTCGTGCACAGTGCCTGGGCCGTGCACGACAGCACGCTCGCCAGCAGCCCCAGTATTGCCTGTCGCCATCCCTTGCCCGCATTCACACGCCACGCTCCTTGATCCGTTGATACCGCCGTTACTGACAGACCAGCGGGCCGATCAACGGCACCTGCTGCTGTTGCATGTCGATGTCGAACTGCGCCCGGCAGGTCTTGCCGTCGGCCAGTTCCACGTGCAGGGTGTTTTGGGCCGCGAGGTTTTCCAGATAGACCAGCCCATCCCAGCCGACCACCGTCCGCGCCCCGCTCTGCTCATGGGTGACGTTGCTGCCCAGGGGCAGCTCGCGCTGCTGGGCGTCCACCAGCACCACGCTGGCGGCAATGATCCGGGTCAGCGGAAACTCCAGCAGGTAGCCGCTGCCACGCCGCACCGCCACCCGCTGCTCGACATTCGGGCTCTGCACGTTGGCCGGCAGGTTCAGCGGATCGATCTCGTACTTGCCGCGGTAATAGGCGCTGCTCCAGGGCACCAGCAGATGGCCGTTCTTGTCGGTCTGGCCCACCAGCTGGTTTTCATAGCGCACCGGGATGTCCTTGTAGCCGTCGGTACTGACCACCACGAAGGCGTCGTCGATCTGGTTGGCGGCGAACACCTGGCGGTCCATCCACACCAGTGAACCGCTGGCATCGGCCCAGCGGGTCTCGGCATCGCTGGTGCCATAGACCCCGGCCTGCAGGCGCACCGACTGCAGGCGCCAGGTCACATCGGCCTGGCGATAGTCGGCGCCACTGCCGGTGGCGTAGCCAAGGTTGTAGCCAACCCCGCCTTCGATCGGCACCGAGCGGCTGAAGTTGACCCGCTGGCGGTTTTCCCCGGTCTTGCTGCGCTCGTTGCTCAGGCTCAGGCTGCCGTGCAGGTCGAAGGGGACCACCAGTTGTGCCTGCATGGCCCAGTGGCTGTCGCCGATCTCGCGGTTGGCCGACAGGTAGAAGCTGCTGCTGTGCCACAGCGGCTTGCTCCAGGTCAGGTTCAACAGCCGGGTACGGGTCGAGTCGGCGGCGCGCACGTCGAAATAACCGGCGCCCAGGCTGCCGAAGCGCTCCAGGTTGAGGCTCAGGGTCAGTTGCTCGCTACGCTGGCTGAGGCTGGTGTAGGGGCTGTCGACCACCGTCAGGTCGGCGTACTGATCACGCCGCTGCACCCGCTGGTAGGCGACGCTATAGCGCTGGCTGCTGTACTGATAGCCAAGGCTCAACTGCTGGCCGCCGTCGCCGTCGAAACGGCTCTGGCTGACGGCGGTATTGATCACCCCGAACTGCCCCAGCCGCAGGTTGCCGCCGACCCCGCCCAGGGTCAGGGAGTCCGAGGCTTCGGCATGGCCTTCCAGGGTCAGGCTGTCGCTCAGGCCGTAGCGCAGGCTGCCGGAAGTCACCCCCGGGCCATAGCCGAAGTCGCGCAGGGTGTAGTCCCGGCGCAAGGTGCCCGCGGCCACCGAGAAGTCCGTCAGGCCCTTTTGCAGCAAGGTGCTGGTGACGTAGAACGGCACCGTGGTGGACACCTGCCGGCCAAGGGCATCGGTGGTGACCACCACCGCTTCGCCGGCGCCGTTGATGAAGGGAATGTTGGTCAGGGTATAGGGGCCGGGCTGCAGGTCGGCGCTGCTGGATTTGTAGCCGTTGATGAACAGGTCCACCGAGGACGGCACCGCTGCTTCCCCGGCGAACTGCGGCAAGGGATAGGTCACCAGGTCCGGACGCACCGAGAAATCCCGGGACAGTTGCACCCCGCCCAGGCGCACCGAGTTGCTCCAGGGCAAGGCGCCACTGATCAGGTCACCGGCCTCGTAGGTCAGCAGGCGTTCATCGTCGGAAAAACGCCAGGTGGTGTCATAGCGTCGGTAACCGTTGGTCAGGGAGCTGTTCCCAACCCCCGACAGGGTCTGGCGGTACTGCCCCGTGTTGGACAGCGTGCCCCAGGAGTCGAACAGCCGCACCTCGTTCCAGGCCGCCAGGTAGGTGCCGCCGTCATCGGTGTCGTTGAGGTACAGGTCATAGTTGAGCAACCCGCCGAAGCTGCTCAGGGCCGGGGTCCGTGGGTAAGCCTGGCGGCTGCCGATGAATTGCTCCGGCAGCCAGTCGGGCGGCACGTCCAGCAGCAGCCGCTGGCCCTGGCTGTCGTAGTCGCTGTGCAGGCCCGGCAGGCTGTCCAGGTCGACCTCGGCGCCCAGCCCCTCGGGCAGCTTGATCCCGGTTTCACGCAGGGTCTGCGCCGGCAGAAACAGCCGGCCGGAGCGCTGCTCCACCGCCACCACCTTCCCTGTGTTCATCTGATTGATCACCAGTTCCAGAAACAGCTGTGCATCGGCCATCGACTCCAGGCTGCTGGGCGGCGGCGGCAGTTCGCCCGCCGGCACCCCTGCGGCCAGCATCAGGCTACACAGGCCGGTCACCAGCCCTTGCCACCTGCGAAAACGCCGAGCCGGGTCCTGGCTCATTGCGGGCTCAAGTCCATCTATGGACATCTCCATCCCGGGGCGGATGCGCCACCGCGCTCACATCCGTCCGTACCTCTCCCCACCGGCCGTCCGACTGGCGGCCGCGTTGCGCCCGAGGCTCAGTGCGTAGGCGCCAGGTCCTGTACCTGCGGTGCTCCATTGACCCGCAGTTGCAGGGTCGACTCGGCCGCCAGGGTTTCCGGCACCGGCCAGCGCATCACCGCCCCGGGCAACACATAGCCCAGCAGCCCAGGC
This sequence comes from Pseudomonas sp. GW823-FHT02C05, assembly GCF_058797595.1. Lineage (NCBI taxonomy): Bacteria > Pseudomonadati > Pseudomonadota > Gammaproteobacteria > Pseudomonadales > Pseudomonadaceae > Pseudomonas > Pseudomonas sp. GW823-FHT02C05. The sequence continues at coordinate 2,237,530 of NZ_JBXAJU010000001.1, forward strand.
GCCACGGGCCGGGCCTGCCCGCCCTGCTTGAAGGCCACATCGGTCAGGCGGGCGTGCACCGCACCCTGGTTGCGCAGCTCGAAAAACGTCTTGCCGTCCACTGCCACCTTGCGCCAGCTCAGGTCCGGCACGCCGGCGCCCTTGGGATCGCGTGGACGGGAGGTGTCTTCCTTGCTCCACAGCCCGGCGCCATAGGCGAACAAAGGCACCGAGTAGCGCATCTGGAAGCGGATCGCTGCCGCACTCTTGGCATCCCCTTCCGGGGTGATGGGCTTGGCCGAGGGAATCTCGTCGATGATGATCCGGTACGCCAGCTCCTGCCCCGGTGGCACCTCGCGGGTGCGGGTCAGGCGTACCAGTTGCTTCTGCCCCGGCTCGATCTTCGCCACCGGCGGGCTGCCGATGACATCGCGCTGGTTCTGGTACTGGTCGGCAAAGCCGCTCTGGCTCCAGGCAAACACCCGGATCTGCAGGTTGGCGGTCTCGGTACCGCGGTTCTCCAGCCACAGCGCGCTGGCCTGCTGATCGGCCTCCAGTACCGGGTCGATCGGCCAGATCAGCACCGAACTGGCGGCCTGGACCCTGGGTGCAACCGCCAACAGCCCCGCCAGGATCAGATAACCGGTCCCCCGCATGCCCTGCAAAGGTAAATGCATACTGCTACTCCTTGTCCGCCTGCCGGCTGGTTATGAATGCGCCCCATCACCACGACAGCTGCACCTGCAGCACATCGCTGTACGTCCCCCCAGGCTGATTACCCGGCAACTGCACCTGCCCGTAGATCGGCAGGCTGATGTTATTGGCATCGCTGTAGGCCACGGCCACGCTCTGGCCTATCCCCAGGCTCTGGCTGTAGCCCGCATCGCGAAACAACTGATAGGCCACCCGCGCACTGCCGCTATCGAGCTGCATGTGCCGGCCGCTGCTGTTGTATTGGCCTCCGTCCACCGTCATGTTCAGGGTCACCCCCGGCGTGCACTGCAACTGCACGCCCCCGGTGAGCGCCACTCTGACCGTGCTGGTGGACAGCGCCGACTGGCTGCCGAAGGCCAGGCTGCCGTAGTTGCTGACGCCCCCCACCACCAGGCACCCGGCGGTGATGGTGGCGCTGACCTGGAAGCTCTGGCTGGTGGCCGCAGCGATCCACCCCGGCCAGGCACTCGCGCAGGCCAGGAGCAGCAGCGCACAAGCGTGGCTGGCCATGGCATCAGAAGGTCAGTTGCACGGACACCGTATCGGTGTAGGTGCCGGCCGGTAGCCCCGCCTTGCCCACCGCCTGGCCATAGAGGTTCACGGTTTGCGCCACCCCGGTGCTGGGCGCCAGGTTGATCACGCCGTTGATCGCGACGATCTGCGAATGCCCGGAGTCGGTGTACAGGTCATAGGGCACATAGTTGGCCACCCCGTCGAACAGGGCCCGGGTGCCACCGGTGGACTTGCCGTCATTGGCGCCGCCCTGGATGGTCAGGGTCGGCGTGGTACCGGTGGAGCAGAGGATCGACAGCGCGCCGCCACCGCCGCCCAGCACTTGGCCGGTGGCGGTGGTGAACAGGCTGTTGGTGGTGCCGAAGTTCAGGGCACCGAAGTTCAGCCCGGTGCTGCCGCCGACGCCGTTGACCTGGCAACTGCTGGTGAGGATCAGGGTCGAGCTGATCTGCCCGGTGACCGTGGTGGCGGCGTTGGCCGTTGAAGCCATGACCAGCCCCAACAGAGGCCAGCCGATTCTGGATACAAGCGCGTACATGATGTGTGTCCTCTCATGGTTTACCAATCCAGCGTGATGGTCAGGGTGTCGGTGTAGAGCCCTGCCGGAACCGCGCGGGTATTCGCGACCACAGAGCCGAACACCGGGATGGGAATCCGTCTGCCGCTGCTCACTGCGAAATTGCGCTGCTGGCCGATGCTGTAGCTGTCGCTACCGGATGCATCGACGAACAATCGATAGGGGATGGTCTGGCGGCCATTGCTCAAGCGCCGGGTCGTGCCGTCGCCGTTGAGGCCGCCATTGATGGTCACGGTGAAACCGGTGACCGAGGAGTTGCAGGCCACCTGCAGTTGGCCCTCGGCGCTGTTGGTGAGGCTGGCCTTGATCGGCGCGACCCAGGTCGGGCCCTGCTGGCCGAAGTTGAGCATGCCCGGGTCGCCGATCGGGCTGGCAGACGGATCGCCGCCGCTGCTGACCTGGCAGGCAGCGGTAATCACCAGGCGTGCCTGGATCTGCCCGCTGATTGCCGCCTGGGCGTCGTCCGCCAACAGGCACAACGAACCCAGGGCGACAATCGTCCAGGTCCTGCCTTTCATTGCAGCCATCCCAGTTCCATCAGGACTCCCACATGGGCCGTTCACCATGAACCGCCCTCCCTGCTCTGCCCCGTTACTCGTGGCAGCATTCATGCCCCGGCCCTACCAGGTCAGGGTCACTTTCAATAGATCGGAATAACCGCCGGCCCGGGGGATCTCGACCAAAGGTTCGATACGCCCGTACAAGGGCAGGTCCACCGTGCCGGAATCCGGCACCCGGCCACTGACCGGTACATTCACCGGCAGCGGAATCCGCCGGGCCGGGTCCTGGTAGAGGCGATAAGGAATGGGTTTGCCGGCCCGGGTGTTGCTGGCCAGGTAGCGCACTTCGCCGACACCACCGTGCAGGCCGCCGTCGATGCGCATCTGATAGGGGGTATCGGGGTTGCATTCCAGGCGCGGCTGGCGGCTGCTCGGCAGTGCCGCCGACAAGGGCCCGGCCGGGTCGTCCAGGCGTGCGGTGCTGCCGAAGTCCAGGGTACCGAGCTGTTCGATCCCCGCTTCGCGCTGCTGGCCGACCAACTGGCAGCCACGCAGCACATCGACCCGGACCTGCACCTGCAAGTCCGCGGCCCCTGCTGTCGCGCTGAGCAATGCGCCCATCACTGCCACACCCTTATATCCATTCAAGGCCTCAATCCTTATGAGGAGCATTCGCTGAAGTCAGGTTAGCAACCCGCGGGGAAACCGCCAGTTAGCGTATTAATTGCTCACGGCATGAGCGCTGCGCCGGCACGGCTGCAGCCATGCCTTTTCGAGATGACTGGCCGGGGCATTTTCTATTGGTTAAATTGGCGCGCCGCTCTTAAGGTGAGCGGCCTGGAACCATCGGGGTAATCACCATTGGCCGCTTTACCGCCAAAATCTGCACAGACTCGATCTCCCTGGCGTCGCCTGTTCGCCAGGCCCGCCCGCCGCTCGAGCGCCGCTGGCGCGCTGATCCATGACTACTTTCGCCATAAGGCCCAGGACCTGGGCTACACCCTGAGCCATGGCCAGTTGCAGGTGATCGAGCGCATGGGGCAACTGGCCGACGCCCTGGAGCAGGCCACCCCGCAGGCGCCGAGCCTGTACCTGTATGGCGCCGTGGGGCGGGGCAAGAGCTGGCTGCTGGACGGCTTCTTCCGTGCCCTGCCCATCGACGAGAAACAGCGCCTGCATTTCCATGACTTCTTCGCCCAACTGCACCAGGGCATGTTTCGCCACCAGCAGCAGGCCGATGCCCTGGAAACCACCCTGGACGAGCTGCTCCGCCAGTGCCGGGTACTGTGTTTCGATGAGTTCCATGTCCACGACATCGGCGACGCCATGCTCATCACCCGGCTGTTCAAGGCCCTGTTCAAGCGCGGCATCGTGCTGCTGGTGACCTCCAACTACGCCCCCGAAGGCCTGCTGCCCAACCCGCTGTACCATGCCCGCTTCAAACCGGTGATCGAACTGATCAACGCGCGCATGCAGGTCATGGAAGTCGGCGGTGCCGAGGATTACCGGACCCACGCGCAAACCCACGAGCAACAGGCCTTTACCCGGGGGCAGTATCTCTGGCCCGGCACCGCGGCCCAGCGCCAGGCGCTCAAGCTGCCCGAACGCCATGCCCCGGCAACGCTGCTGCAGGTCGGCAGCCGCCAGCTGACCACCCGCCAGCGCCAGCAGCGCAGCATCCGCTTCGAATTCAACGACCTGTGCCAGCAGCCCACGGCAGTCATGGACTACCTGGAACTGAGCCGACAGTTCGACACCTGGATCATCGATGAACTGCCGCCACTGGCGGAGTGCTCGATCGCCGCCCAGCAGCGCTTCATCAATCTGATCGACGTGCTCTACGACCAGGACAAGCGCCTGCTGCTGATCGGCCAGCGCCCGCTGGCCGAAAGCCTGGGCGGCCACGCCATCGACCTGGCCCGCACCCGCAGCCGCCTCGGGCAATTGCAGGAAATCGGCCCCGAGCACCCGCTTGAGCAGGTAGCCACATGAGTTCGATCAGCTTTTGCGAGCTGGTGTGCCTGCACCTGCAAGATTCAACCCTCCAGCACTCCCGGCTATTTGGCCTGGAGAGTTTCTCGGCAGCCGAACTGGCGGCCAAAGGCTATGAGCGGGTCGGCGAGCCCCAGGACTTTCACCAGTATGAAAAACGCTGCACGACGCGCTACCACCAGCGAACCCTGGAGGTGCTGTTCAAGTGCTACTTCCTTGACCGGCAACGGGTCGGCAGTGGCTTCAACCTGGCCCCTGGGGCCCGCCTGACGTCGGTGCTCAAGTACAGGAAACGCCTTGCGGCCCAGCAAAACCTGCCCCCTTCGCAGTTGGCTTTCCATTTCTCGGACGACAAGCAGGAAGGCGCGGTGATTCTGGATGACCGGCACGTCATGCGTTTCAACCAATGGAGCCGCCAAGGCGCCTACCTGCTTGCAACCCTGGAGAGCGACTTCGACCTGGAAAGCCCGCTGGGCAGAGCCGCCACCGGATCGGTAAAAAATACCCTGGAGCACCACAGCCTGGAGTCGATGCTGGCTGAGGCCGGGAACTCCAGGCAACCCGCGGCATTTCGCCGGCTGGCTGGAGCACTGCAAGATGCAAGCATTTGACCGCAAAGAGATTTACCGACTGGCAGAGGCACTCTTGCGCGCCATTGAACATGCCCAGCCGACGGCATTGGCGGCAGTTGGCGTGAGCCCGGCCATTTATGCAGAAATCCTCGAAGAGCTGGACAGCTCGGGAGAACAGGCCGGCGACCTGGCCCTTGCGCCCTATGATCGGGCATTCCAGCCGGACCGCAGCGGCCGGGTGGCCCTGGACCTTTACCCGCTGGGCACCGAGCCATCGACCATGAGAGTGGCCTGCCAGCTGTGGTCCAAAGGCCGCAAGACCGACCTGACCCTGATTGCCGACTACGTTCAAGGAGCGGGCGCGTTGGCCTTCAGGCTGCTGGAAACCCAATAGCCCCCATCCCATGGCCGCTCAGGCAGCAAAAACCGTCGAACTGCTTTATTCTGCCCGCCTTTTTCTTCTTTCGAGTGTTGACGCTGTTCATGGATACCCTTGCCCAACTGCGGGCTGGCCAACTGGCCGGCATCAAGCGCCTGGACCTGTCCTGCGGGCTGACCGAGTTCCCCCGGGAAATCTTCGATCTGGCCGACTCCCTGGAGATCCTCAACCTCAGTGGCAACGCCCTGAGCAGCCTGCCCGAGGACCTGCACCGGCTCACTCGCCTGCGCATCCTGTTCTGCTCGGACAACCGGTTCAGTGAAGTACCGGCCTGCCTCGGCCAATGCCTGCAACTGAGCATGATCGGCTTCAAGGCCAACCGCATCGAGCGGGTGCCGGCCGCCGCCCTGCCACCGCAACTGCGCTGGCTGATCCTCACCGATAACCGCATCGCTGAGCTGCCGGAAGAACTGGGCCAGCGCCCGCTGCTGCAAAAACTCATGCTCGCCGGCAACCGCCTGACCCGCCTGCCCGAAAGCCTGGGCCAGTGCCACCGCCTGGAACTGCTGCGGATTGCCGCCAACCGCCTGACCGAGCTGCCGCCGTTCCTCCTGGCCCTGCCGCGCCTGACCTGGCTGGCCTATGCCGGCAACCCGCTGGAGTCGGAAGCCGATGCCACGGCCCTGGAATCCACACCGACCATCCCCTGGAGCGAACTGACCCTGGAACAGCGCCTGGGCGAAGGCGCCTCGGGGGTGATTCACCAAGCGCAGTGGCAGCCCGCCGGGCAACCGCCGCGGGCGGTGGCGGTCAAGCTGTACAAGGGCGAGATGACCAGCGACGGCTCGCCGCTGCATGAAATGAACGCCTGCATCAGCGCCGGGCTGCACCCGAACCTGATCCGCGTCGAAGGCCGCATCCTCGACCACCCCCAGGGCCAGAACGGCCTGGTGATGCAGCTAATCGACAAAAGTTTTGCCAACCTTGCAGCGCTGCCCAGCCTGGACTCCTGCTCCCGGGACATCTACCCGGACGACACCCGCTTCAACGCCGACGTAACCCTGGGCATCGCCCTGGGCATCGCCTCGGTGGGCGCCCACCTGCACGCCCAGGGCATTACCCATGGCGACCTCTATGGCCACAACACCTTGTGGAACGCCCAGGGCGACTGCCTGCTGGGTGATTTTGGCGCAGCGTCCTTCCATGCCCAGGACGACACCGTGCAAAGCCGGGCGCTGCAACGCCTGGAAGTGCGGGCCTTCGGTATCTTGCTGGAGGAATTGCTGGAGCGCGGGGATGGCTCGCTGAGCCTGGGGCAACAGCAGAAACTGGCGGCGCTGGTGCAGCGCTGCTGCCAGCCGGAGGTACTGGCGCGACCGGGCTTTACCCAGGTCTGCGAGGAATTGGCGGGGCTTTAAAACAGCTTCGCCGGCCAGCCGGCTCCTACAAAGGTATGCAGGAGCGGGCTGGCCGGCGAATCGCCTTAGCCTGCCAGGCCGACGAACATGTCCTGCACGTCGTCATGGTTGTCCAGGCCTTCGAGGAACGCCTCGACTTCAGCCATCTGCTCATCGCTCAGGCCGCTGACCGGGTTCTTCGGCTGGTAGCCAAGCTTGGCCGAAAGCACGGTGAAACCTTGCTCGGGCAGGGCTTTCTGTACCGCATCCAGGTCCGCAGGCTCGGTCAGGAACAGGGTCGCGCCCTCTTCGCCCGGCTCGAAGTCCTGGGCTCCAGCCTCGATGGCGGCCAGTTCCGGATCGGCGTCCGGGCTGTCCGGCGAGGCCTCGATCATGCCCACGTGGTTGAAATCCCAGGACACCGAACCCGAAGCGCCCAGTTGGCCCTTGCGGAACGCCACGCGGATTTCCGCCACGGTACGGTTGATGTTGTCGGTCACGCATTCAACGATCAGGGGTACCTGGTGCGGGGCAAAACCTTCGTAGGTCACGCGGTGGTACTGCACGGTCTCGCCCAGCTGGCCCGAGCCTTTCTTGATGGCACGCTCCAGGGTCTCGCGGGGCATCGAAGCCTTTTTCGCCTGTTCCACCACCAGCCGCAGGTGGGCGTTGGTGGCGGTGTCGGCGCCGTTACGTGCGGCGATGGTGATCTCTTTGACCAGCTTGCCGAAAATCTTGCCCTTGGCATTGGCTGCCGCTTCTTTGTGTTTAACCTTCCACTGTGCGCCCATTACTCACTCTCTTGATCTATGGCGTCGAGTTGGATTTGGCCGACGCGATGGGCAAGTTTATACGTCCTCAAGGCCCTGATCGACCAAAAAGTCAGTGGCTGGCAGGCTTCAGCCCTTGTCGGCCTTGCCGGCCGCCGCAGCGAAACGCGCCAGGCGCACATCCAGGTGCCGCGGCCGGCGCCCGTGGTCCTCGGCCCGTTCCTTGCGGCGGATGGCGTTGCGCACCACCAGCGAACCCAGGTAGCGGATCGGCTCCGGCGGGAAGTAGCCCAGGGGGCCATTGACCAGCGGCGAGCGAGTCCAGGGGTTGTCCAGCCCCTGCACCAGGGAGGCGAGGATCTGCCCGCCCATATGGCAGGGGCCGACGCCGCTGCCGGAATACCCGAAACCGTAGAACACATTGCCCGCGCGGCTCATCTGGCCGAAGAACGGCAAGCCGGTCACCGAGCGATCCGACGGGCCATTCCAGGTGGCCGCCACCGGCACGTCGGCAAAGGCCGGGAAGAACTGCCCCAGGCTGCGCTTGAGCAAGCCGGCGTAGGGCGACGGCTGGTCGAACACCGGCAGCATCCGCCCGCCGTAGGCGAAGGTGTTGCCGCCCTTGCCGAGCATGATCCGACCGTCCGGGGTGTTGTGGTAGTAGTGCACGAAGATCCGCGAATCCAGCACCGTCACGCCGCTGGTCAGGCCGATCTGCTGCAGCAGTTGGGGCCTCGGCTCGGTGATCAGCATGTCGCTGGAAACAATCGCCACGCTGCGCTCGAATTGCGGGAAGGCCCGGGCCATCCAGGCATTCATCGCCAGTACCACGCGCTCGGCGCGGATCTGCCCCAGGGGCGTGCGCAACAGCGCCGGGCGCCCCTCCTCCAGCCCGGTCATGGCGGTGTTCTCGTGAATCCTCACGCCCAGTTGCAGGGCCACCCGGCGCAGCCCGCGCACCAGCAGGCCCGGCTGTACGCTGGCCGCCGCCGGCGAATACCAGCCCTCCAGATGCTGGCTGGAACCGGCCATGCGCTGCACGTCGGCCAGGGGTCGCTTGTCGAAGGAGTTGATGCCGCGGCGCTCCAGCGCAGCGATCACGCCATCGGTGGAGCCGACCTGGGCCGGGTTGGTGGCCGTGTACAAAGTGCCGTCGAGGCGGTACTGGGCATCCACCCCGTAGCGCTCGCAGAAGGCGCCGATGGCATAGATGCTCTGCTCGGATTCCTTGACCAGGCGCACGGCCTCCTCGACACCGAACAGCCGCTCCAGGGTGAAGTACTTGGCCGACCAGGACAGCGCACAGCCGCCGTTGCGCCCACTGGCACCGGCGCCGCAGATATCCGCCTCGATCAGCAGCACGTCCAGCCCGGGGTTCTGCTCCTTGAGCATGATGGCGGTCCACAGCCCGGTGTAGCCGCCGCCGACAATAGCCACCTGGCAGGTCGTGTCGCCCGACAGTGGCGGGCACGCCGGTGAGGGTTGCTGTTGCAGGGCCTGTTCCAGCCAGAAAGGTCGCATGGTGAGTCTCCAGGTAAAAAACGGCGAGTGGGTTCGCTGGCAAGCCTGCTCCTACAAGCCTTCGTAGGAGCCGGTTTGCCGGCGAAGAGGCCCGAAAGTCAGGTACGCAGCGGTTTGATCAGCAAAGGTCCATTGGGAACGAGTGCGCGCACCGGCTCGAGCCCTTGGGGCCGGCTGTTCCAGTACGGCACCAGCACCAGGGCCGAGACCAGGGCGCAGGCGGCAAACACGATGAACACCGTGACCGTGTCGAAGTAACCCGGCAGCAGGCCACCCAGCACCGCGCCCACCGAGCCGCAGCCATTGACGAAACCGGCCGCGGTGGCCCCGGCCTTGGCCGAGCCGAAGTCGATGGCTGCAGCGCCACAGATCATCGAGTCCGGCCCGTACAGGGTCAGGCCCATGAAAAACAGCAGGGCCATCACCAGCACGACGCTGCCGGTATGCAGAGCGCCCATGAACAGCGCCAGGGACAGGGTCAGCGCCAGCAGGCTGATGACACAGGCCGGCATGCGCCGGGCGCCGAACAGCTTGTCCGAGGCCAGGCCGATCATCACCGGCCCCAGCAGCCCGGCCAGCTCGAAGCTGGTGGGCACGATCGCCGCCCCCACCTTGCCCACCGAGGGCATCTGTTCGTAGACGATCACCGGCCCCCACAGCAGGATCGCGTAACGCGCCGGCTTGAGCAGGAAGTACGACAGCCCGAGGATCAGCACCGTGCGGTTGCGCAGGATCTCGCGCAGCGGTTCCCAGACGCTCATGCGCCGTTCGGCGGCGTCTTCTTCGGCGCTCTGCGGGAGCAATGGCTCCACGGCCGGCAGGCCCACGTCCTCCGGGGTATTGCGCTGGAAGATGAAGAACAGCACCGCGGTCAGGCCCACCACCACCGCACTGGAAATGAACGCCGCGTGCCAGGTGCCGATCAGCGTATAGGCCCACCAGCCGGCAAAGGGCGAGGCCACCAGGCCGCCGAAGGCGTAGCAGGAACTCCACAGCCCCAGCACCCTGCCGCGCTGCCCGGCGGGAAAGAAACTGCCGATGTTCTTGCACAGCCCCGACCAGCCCGTGGACTGCGCCAGCCCCTGGACCAGCATGCAGGTGGCGAACACCGGCAAGGTGGCGAAGCTGCCCATCACCAGCGCCGCAGCGGCGGAAATCAGCAAGCCGCCCAGCACCACCACCCGCGGGCCGAAGCGGTCGGCGAAGATGCCCCAGGTGAACTGCCCCACGGCGTAGGCCGCCAGGTAGATGGCGTCGAGGTTGGCCATGGCCATCTTGTCGAGGGTGAAGTCGGGATCGTCGGCGATCCCGAGCTTGGCGACGGAAAAGGCTTTGCGGGTGAAGTAGAACGCCGCGTAGGCGATCCAGGTGATGGCGAAAATCTGCACGCGCCAACGTTTGATGGTGCCGATCTGCTTGTTCATTGTGGTTCTGACCTCAGGGTGAGTGTGCCGGCAGGATGCGAAGCAAACGCCTGTGTTTTTTATTCTTGAGCACTGCAGCAGGGCCCTCGCGGCGGGCGCTGCTGGTCAGATGAGTCCTGTTGCCGGCCCGTTTCGGGGACCGAAGCTGCACGCACAGGCCTCAGGGCCCGGTGCCGGTCGACCGAACGGTCACTGGGCTTGCAGGGATGGAAGCAATTACTGACTAATAAATGAAATCGATTTATCGTATTTCAAATATAAGCTCAGCTTGTAAGAGGATTGGCCCATGTCGGTTTCCCACGCCCAATTGAAAGCCTTCCACGCCGTGGCGGTGCACGGCAGCTTCACCCGGGCGGCCGAACGCCTGTACCTGACGCAGCCGGCGATTTCCGACCAGGTGCGCAAGCTCGAAGAGCGCTTCGGGGTGCTGTTGTTTCATCGCAACAAGCGCTCGGTGCGCCTGACCGACCTGGGCGAGCGCCTGCTGGCCATCACCCAGCGCCTGTTCGTGGTGGAAGCCGAAGCCAAGGAGCTGCTGCAGGAGTCCCGGGCCTTGCAGACCGGCAGCCTGGTACTGGCGGTGGATGCCCCGGTGCATGTGCTGCCGCAGATCGCTCGATTCTGCGAGCTGTACCCCGGGATCAATGTGAAGATCGAAACCGGCAACACCGATGAATCGCTGCTGCGCCTGTTCAATTACCAGGCCGACCTGGCTCTGCTGGGGCGGGCCGTGGACGACGAGCGTCTGCTGTCTCTGACCCTGCGCAACGACCCGATGGTGGCGTTCGTCTCCCGTCACCACCCCTGGGCCGGCCGCCAGTCCATCTGCCTCGCCGACCTGGACGACACGCCCCTGGTGCTGCGGGAGGTCGGCTCGGTAACCCGCCAGACCCTGGAAGAGGAAATGAACCGCGCCGGCCTGCGCATCCGCCCGACCATCCAGGTGGAAGGTCGCGAAGCCGCGCGCGAAGCGGTGGTGGTGGGCATTGGCGTGGGGGTGGTCTCGGCGGCGGAGTTCGGCGCCGACGCCCGGGTCTGCGCCCTGCCGATCGTCGACTGCCAGAGGCGCCTGACCGAAACCCTGGTGTGCCTGCGCGAACAGAGTTCACGACGGATCGTCGCCACCTTCCTCGACCTGGTACGCGAAAGCCTGGCCTCCCCCACCGCCCTGTAGGAGCCGGCTTGCCGGCGAAGGCAATCTCCCAGGCACCACTACCGTAGGAGCCGGCTTGCCGGCGAAGGCGATCTTTCGGGCCTCTTCGCTGGCAAGCCAGCTCCTTCAAGAGTGGAGGTGGGCTCAGGCTGGAGCCAGGGCGAAAAACGCCTGGATCAAGCGCAGGTCACGACGCCGCTCCACGCAGCCGATCATGTGCCGGTTGACCAGCCCCGCACCGCGGATCGGCACCGTGCGCACCCGCGGGTCGTGGCCAACCTCCACCGAACTGACAATGCCCACCCCCAGGTGCGCCGCCACCGCCTCGGTCACCGCTTCGCGGCTGTCCAGCTCCAGCAGCACCCGGGGCTGGACCTGGGCCAGCCCACAGGCCTCATCGAACGTCCGGCGGGTGATCGAACCCGGTTCGCGCAGCACCATGATCACCTGGTCCAACTGCTCGATGGCGACGCCCTCGGCCAGTTCCAGCCAAGGGTGCCCATCGGGCACCAAGGCACAGATCCGCGACTCGCCCAGGCTTTGCAGGTGCAGGCCCTTGCGCGGCTCGACTTCGGTCAGCACCGCCACGTCGGCATGCTCGGACAACAGCGCCGCCAGGGTTTCCTGGGCATTGCCCAGGCGCAGGTTGACCGTCACCCCCGGGTAGCGCGCCCGCAAGCTGGCCAGCATCGGCATGACCAGATGGGGGCCGTCCGCTGCCACTTCCAGGCGCCCGGTGAGCAATTGCCGGTTGGCCTCGAGCATGGCCTGGGCCTCTTCCGCCAGGCCGAACATGGCCCGGGTAATGGCCGCCAGCTTGATGCCCTCTTCGGTCAGTTCCACCCGGCGCGCAGTGCGCCGCAGCAAGGTGATCTGGTAATGCTCTTCCAGGGCCTTGATATGCCCGGTGACCGCCGGCTGGCTGATGAACAGCCGCCCGGCGGCCCGGGTAAAGCTGCCTTCCCGGGCCACGGCGTCGAATGCGCGGAGTTGAAACAGGTTCATAGCTATCGGCCTCACTGATGGCTGGCATAACAACAAACAATTTGATTGATGACAAGGAAAACTGCAATTTAGTCCCCGTAGCGTCATCCCCACCTTTTCGAGGACACAGCATGAGCATCGCCGAGCCAATCCTGCTTACCCCCGGCCCCCTGACCACCTCCGCCCGCACCCGCCAGGCAATGCTGGTGGACTGGGGTTCGTGGGATGACCGCTTCAACCAGCTGACCGCCAGCCTGTGCCAACAGCTGCTGGCCATCATCCAGGGCGCCGACAGCCATCACTGCGTGCCCCTGCAAGGCAGTGGCACCTTCGCCGTGGAAGCGGCCATCGGCACCCTGGTGCCCCGCGACGGCAAGGTCCTGGTGCTGATCAACGGTGCCTACGGCAAGCGCCTGGCGAAGATCTGCGAAGTGCTCGGCCGGGATTTCAGCACCTTCGAAACCGCCGAGGACCAACCCACCACGGCCGCGGATGTCGAGCGCCTGCTCCAGGCCGACAGCAGCATCAGCCACGTGGCGCTGATCCACTGCGAAACCAGCACCGGCATCCTCAACCCGCTGCCGGAAATCGCCCAGGTGGTGGCCAGCCATGGCAAGCGCCTGATCATCGACGCCATGAGTTCCTTCGGCGCCCTGCCCATCGATGCCCGGGAGATCCCCTTCGATGCGCTGATCGCCGCCTCCGGCAAATGCCTGGAAGGCGTGCCCGGCATGGGCTTTGTCTTCGCTGCCAAGGCCTCCCTGGCCCAGGCCGGCGGCAATGCCCATTCCCTGGCCATGGACCTGCACGACCAGCACAGCTACATGGCCAAGACCGGCCAGTGGCGCTTCACCCCGCCGACCCACGTGGTCGCCGCGCTGCACGAAGCCCTGCTGCAATACGCCGAGGAAGGTGGCCTGCCGGCGCGCCACGCCCGCTACGCCGACAACTGCCAGACACTGCTCGATGGCATGGGCGAGCTGGGCCTGCGCAGTTTTCTGCCGGAAGCGATCCAGGCACCGATCATCGTCACCTTCCACGCCCCGAAAGATCCCCGCTACCAGTTCAAGGATTTCTACGAGCGGGTCAAGGCCAAGGGTTTCATCCTCTACCCGGGCAAGCTGACCCAGGTCGAAACCTTCCGCGTGGGCTGCATCGGCCATGTCGACCGCCGCGGCATGCAGGCTGCCGTCGCCGCCATCGCCGAAGTGCTGCAAGAGATGGAAGTCCTCGATATCTGACTCCCCACCGAGCCTGTAGGAGCGAGCTTGCTCGCGAATCAGGCGACGCGATACCGAACCTTTTTTCGCGAGCAAGCTCGCTCCTACACAGGCATCGAAACCATGAACTACAGCAACCCTTCTCAGCTGCAAGCGGCGATCCTCGACTGGGCCGGCACCGTGGTCGACTTCGGCTCCTTTGCCCCGACCCAGATCTTTGTCGAAGCCTTCGCCGAGTTCGATGTGCAGGTGTCCATCGAAGAGGCCCGCGGTCCCATGGGCATGGGCAAGTGGGATCACATCCGCACCTTGTGCGACCTGCCGGAGGTGGCCGAGCGCTATCGCAAGGTCTTCGGCCGCACCCCGACTGACGCCGATGTGACCGCCATCTACGAACGCTTCATGCCGTTGCAGATCGAGAAGATCGCCGAGCACTCGGCGCTGATCCCCGGCGCCCTGGAGGTGATCGCCAAGCTGCGTGGACAGGGGATCAAGATCGGCTCCTGCTCCGGCTACCCCAAACAGGTGATGGACAAGGTGGTAACCCTGGCCGCCACCAACGGCTACACCGCCGACCACGTGGTGGCCACCGACGAAGTGCCCAACGGCCGCCCATGGCCAGCCCAGGCCCTGGCCAACGTGATCGCCCTGGGCATCGACGACGTGGCCGCCTGCGTGAAGATCGACGACACCGTACCGGGCATTCTCGAAGGCCGCCGCGCCGGCATGTGGACCGTGGCGCTGACCTGCTCGGGCAATGCCCTGGGCCTGACCTACGAAGGCTACCGGGCCCTGGCCAGCGACACCCTGGCCAGCGAGCGCAAGCGCATCCACAAGCTGTTCGAGGCTTCGCGCCCGCACTACCTGATCGACACCATCGCCGACCTGCCCCAGGTGATCGCGGACATCAACCAGCGCCTGGCCCGGGGGGAAATGCCCCAGGGCAACTGATTCAGGCACGGGGCAATATTAAAAAACGGCGGTGCCTTCGGGGCCGCCGTTTTTTTATACCCGCCCACCGCCCCGACGCTGCACAGGGGGGCGATAAAAGCCGCTACAGCTCCAGGCAGACCGGCATAAAGCGGATTACAGTTAAAGCACTCCGTCGCTCAAGAACGGAGGCTTCAGACCTGATGACCGAGGATGTCCCGTATGCCCTGGAAAAACACTGAGTCTCGCTACAGCACCATGACGATCGCCCTGCACTGGTTGATGCTGGTGCTACTGGCCGTGGTTTACGCCTGTATCGAATTTCGCGGCATCTTCCCCAAAGGCAGCGGTGGTCGCACGCTGATTGTCGAAGCCCACTTCATGCTCGGCCTGACAGTGTTTGCGCTGGTCTGGCTGCGCCTGTTCGCTCGCGCCCAGGGCGTAGCGCCGAAGATCCTGCCCACCCCGCCCCACTGGCAACGGCTGCTGTCGACCCTGATGCACTGGGCGCTGTACCTGTTCATGATCGCCATGCCGATCCTCGGCTGGCTGACCACCAGCGCCAAGGGCCATCAGGTGATGTTCTACGGCCTCGACCTGCCGCTGCTGCTGGCCGAGAACAAGCCACTGGCCAAGCAGCTCCAGGGCTGGCACGAACTGCTGGGTACGGTCGGCTACTGGCTGATCGGGCTGCACGCCCTGGCCGGGCTCTACCACCACTACGTGATGCGCGACAACACTCTGCAACGCATGTGGCGCAAGCGCGGTCAGGCCTGAGCCAACAGCACGCGGCGGCCCTGCAGGCCGCCGGTATGCACAAAGATCAACCGGCAACCCGGGGCGAAACGCCCGGCCTGGACCTGTTCCTGCAACGCCAGCAGGGCCTTGCCGGTGTACAAGGGTTCAAGCGGTAGAGCGCATTGTTGTTCAGTGAGCCGGATAAAACCGCTTAACACTTCATCGACCTTGGCAAAACCGCCGCGGCTGCTGTCCAGCAGTTGATAACCGCCGCAGCCCTGCCCGGCCTCTTGCAAGATCCCCTCGACCTGC
Source organism: Pseudomonas sp. GW823-FHT02C05 (assembly GCF_058797595.1). NCBI lineage: Bacteria > Pseudomonadati > Pseudomonadota > Gammaproteobacteria > Pseudomonadales > Pseudomonadaceae > Pseudomonas > Pseudomonas sp. GW823-FHT02C05. The sequence goes on from NZ_JBXAJU010000001.1 coordinate 2,253,205, forward strand.
TGCGCCACCCCGTGATCCTCGGGAACCGCCAGGGCGCCGTAGACCGGATGCGCTCCGGCCTCCGCCAGCACCAGCCCGGCCAGGGTAGTGCCCGTGCCGGCGGCCAGCCACCAGCCGTGGTAGTCGCTCCAGCCCAGGCTCGGCAACTGCCGCCGCACCTGATCGCGCAGGGTCATGCAGCCCGCTGCGCCGGCCAGGCCACCGCCACCTTCGGGCACCGGGTACAACTCTGGGTACCGGGCCTGCCAGGGCGTCCAGAAACCCGCCTCGTGGCGCGCGCGATAACCGCCATAGCCCAGCCAGTGCAGGCGCATGCCGAAGGCTTGCAGGTCGAGCACCGTCGGTGTGTCCTGTGGATGGCCACGCAACAGACCCACGGTGGGAAAGGCAAAACGCCGGCCAGCAGCGGCCAGCGCATGCAGATGATTGGAATGGGCGCCCCCCAGGCTGATGATGCCGTGGGCACCAGCGGTACGTGCCGCCGCCAGGTGTTCGGTCAGCTTGAACCACTTGTTGCCGCTGATCAGCGGGTCGATCAGGTCCAGGCGCAGCACCGCCACCTCGACCCCGGCCCGCGACAGCCAGTCCAGCTCCAGCCGTTGCAGCGGGGCGTGGGGTAACCAGTCGAAGGATTCGGGGAAGGACATCGGCAGCGGGGGTTCGGGGAAGAAGCTGCGCAGTCTATCAGCTCCAGGCCCAGGCTCATCCTTGTAGCCGCTGCCGTAGGCTGCGAACGGGTTCGCAGAACCCGCAAGACAGGCAACCGCGCTCGCTGGTTGCAGCGCGATTGCCCGCTGGGCGAGTCCTGCGGCCTCGTGCCCAGCCTACGGCAGCGGCTACAGGACGGCAGGCCGTTACAGCTCGGCCGCCAGACGCGAACCCTGGTTGATGGCGCGCTTGGCGTCCAGTTCGGCGGCCACATCGGCACCACCGATCAGGTGCACGTTCTGCCCTGCCGCCACCAGGCCGTCCTGCAGTTCACGCAGCGGATCCTGGCCGGCACAGATGACGATGTTGTCCACCGGCAGCACCTGGGGTTCGCCGGCCTCACCGATACGGATATGCAAGCCGGCATCGTCGATCTTCAGGTACTCGACGCTGTTGAGCATCTGCACCTGCTTGTTCTTCAGACCGGTGCGATGGATCCAGCCGGTGGTCTTGCCCAGGCCGTCGCCGACCTTGGTCTTCTTGCGCTGCAAGAGGAACACCTGCCGCGCTGGTGCATGGGGCTCGGGCTTGATCCCGGCCACGCCGCCACGGGCCTGGAGCTGGGTGTCGATGCCCCATTCCTTCCAGAACGCCTGGCGATCCTGGCTGGTGGCCACACCCTGGTGCACGAGGAATTCGGAAACATCGAAGCCGATGCCGCCGGCACCGATCACCGCCACGCTCTTGCCCACCGGCTTGCGCTCGAGCAGCACGTCCAGGTAACTGAGGACCTTGGCGTGCTCCACCCCGGGAATCGCCGGCACGCGAGGGGCAATGCCGGTGGCCAGGATGATTTCGTCAAAGCCGCCGGCCACCAGTTGCTGTACATCGACGCGGGTGTTGAGGCACAGCTCGACATGGCTGGTCTGCAACTTGCGCTTGAAGTAGCGCAGGGTCTCGAAGAACTCTTCCTTGCCCGGCACTCGCTTGGCGATGTTGAACTGGCCGCCGATCTCGCTGGCGGAATCGAACAGGGTCACCTGATGCCCACGCTCGGCGGCCACGGTAGCGGCGGACAGGCCCGCCGGGCCGGCACCGACCACGGCGATCTTCTTGATCTGCTTGACCGGCAGGTAGTTCAGCTCGGTCTCGTGGCAGGCGCGCGGGTTGACCAGGCAACTGGTGAGCTTGCCGCCGAACGTGTGGTCCAGGCACGCCTGGTTGCAGCCGATGCAGGTATTGATTTCGTCGGCGCGGCCTTCGGCGGCCTTGTTGACGAAGTCCGGGTCGGCCAGGAATGGCCGCGCCATGGAGACCATGTCGGCATCGCCCTCGGCGAGGATCTGCTCGGCGACTTCCGGGGTGTTGATGCGGTTGGTGGTGATCAGGGGAATGCTCACCGAACCCCGCAGCTTGGCCGTCACCTTGCTGAATGCGGCACGCGGCACCTTGGTGGCGATGGTGGGGATCCGCGCTTCATGCCAGCCGATCCCGGTGTTGATCAGGGTGGCGCCGGCCTGCTCGATGGCCTGGGCCAGTTGCACGATCTCTTCCCAGGTGCTGCCGCCTTCCACCAGGTCGAGCATCGACAGGCGGAAGATGATGATGAAGTTCGGGCCCACCGCCTCACGTACCCGACGGACGATTTCCACCGGCAGGCGCATGCGGTTTTCATAGCTGCCGCCCCAACGATCGGTGCGGTGGTTGGTGTGGGCGGCCAGGAACTGGTTAATGAAATAACCTTCCGAGCCCATGATCTCGACACCGTCGTACTCGGCCTTCTGGGCCAGGGTCGAGCAGGTGACGAAATCGCGGACCTGCTTCTCGATGCCTTCCTCGTCCAGCTCCTTTGGCTTGAACGGGTTGATCGGTGCCTGGATGGCGCTGGGAGCCACCTGCTTGGGGCTGTAGGCATAACGCCCGGCATGAAGGATCTGCATGCAGATCTTGCCGCCGGCCTCGTGCACCGCCCGGGTCACGATCTGGTGCTTGAGTGCCTCTTCTTCGGTGGTCAGCTTGGCGGCGCCGGAATACACCCCGCCCTCATCGTTGGGGCCGATGCCGCCGGTGACCATCAGGCCCACGCCGCCCCGGGCACGCTCGGCAAAGTACGCCGCCATGCGCTCGAAGCCGCCGGGCTTTTCTTCCAGACCGGTGTGCATCGACCCCATCAGGGTACGGTTGCGCAGGGTGGTGAAACCCAGGTCGAGGGGGGCCAGCAAATGCGGGTAAGGTGCTCCAGCCATGGTGTCACTCCAGATCGGGCAATCACGGAAAAATGCGGAAGCTCTGCGGCTTCCATCAGTAGTGCTGCACAGACTAAGAGCAGAACATCGGGCACTCAATGACCGTAACTGACAACTTAATGATCAGAACGCACACCCTTTTGCCAGCCCTCAGCAATGCGCTGTAGAAGCCGGCCAAGCCATGACGTCATGGAGATAGGGCACCGTCATCTGTCGAAGATAGAAAGGATCTTTCACGAAAAAATGCTGAATACGATGGTGAGTGCTGCCAACGTTGAAACAGAATAACTGGAACCGCCACCGCATCATGAAGTCATGGGCCAGGGGCTGCTTCCGGAAATACGGACGGGGAAACAGGTCATGTGCAAGTTCATGAATGACCCAGCGGCCCACTTTGGAACTATTAGCTCACCCCGACTGCGCCTCCGCGGATGAGCCCCGAAGAACTTTGAAGAGTGTTTTTTGCCGAACACCCCATCAACTTGCAAACCTGGAACTTCAACGAAAGTAGGGGCAACTGCACAAAGCCTGATCCGCTCGACGCGGGACCGCAACAGCCTGCCAGCCCTCTCCCCCCAGAGGCGACAGCGTAGGCGCGGCTCAGGGAAAAGCCCGGGACGCCACGGAAATGACCCATTTCATGCAAAAAACCGCTCTAACACGCTGTTTTCCTGTACCTTTGGTTCAAATATCCGAGATATGTCACGATCCAGCACACGGCCGCTGACTGTTTTCCCATGCGCAAACTTCTCTACATCACCCTCAGCCTGGCGCTGCTTGGCGCCCTCACCAGCTACGCCATCTGGACCCGTGATCGTCCAGGGGCGCACTACCTGTCGGACCTGCGTATCCAGCTCGCGGTGGACCAGGGTGTGCCTGCCGACCACGGCAACCTGCTGGCAATCCAGCCCGAGCTGTTCCCCACCGACTACCAGAGCATCGAGCGCCTGCATCGCAAGCTTGCGGCCTACATGCAGCAAGCCCGTGACAAGGGCCTGGTCAATGACAAGACCATCGTCGTGCTGCCCGAGCATGTCGGCACCTGGCTGATGGTCAGCGGTGAAAAGAATGAGCTGTATCAGGCCACCTCTCTGAAAGAGGCAATGAACTGGCTGGCGGTGAGCAACCCGCTGCCGTTTCTCAAGGCGCTGATCAGCGCCAGGGGTGACAGCCGCCTGGACGATGCGTACCTGCGCATGAAGGCCAAGAGGATGGCTCGGGACTATCAGTCGTTGTTCGGCGGCCTGGCCAAGGAGTTTCATGTGACCCTGGTGGCCGGCAGCATCATTCTTCCAGAACCCAGTGTCAGCCAGGGCAACCTGCAGATCGGCAGCGGCGCCCTGTACAACAGCAGCCTGGTGTTTGGCAGCGATGGCCTGCCCATGGGCCAGCCCCAGCGGCAGATCTACCCGACCTACGCCGAAAGCGGCTACGTGAAGGGCGATGCCGACAAAGCGCTGGAGGTTATCGACACCCCGGCCGGGCGCCTCGGTGTGCTGATCGGCAGCGACAGCTGGTACCCCGACAACTACCGCAAGCTCAATGACCAGCACGCCCAACTGGTGGCGGTCCCGGCCTTTGTCATGGGCCGTGATGGCTGGGACAAACCCTGGCGCGGATACAAGAGCATCGCCACCCCCAGCGAAGTCAGCCTCAAGCCCGAGGAAGTCAGCGAGGGGGAGGCCTGGCATCGCCTGACACTGACTGCGCGCGCACCCAGCAGCCTGGCCAGCGCCGGGGTCAGCGTGTTCCTGCGCGGCCAATTCTGGGACCAACGCAGCAGTGGCCAGAGTTTCATCAACAGCAACGGCCAGACCTTTGCCGACGACGGCAACCGCGGCGCCCGCCTGCTGAACATCTGGTTGTAGGCCAATGAAAACCCCACCGATGCGCCTGGGCGACTTGTCGGTGGGCTTCGTCCATAGCCTGGTGGACGCGGTCCTCAGCTACGGGCAGGACCCCACCCCCCTGCTGGAACAGTACGCCCTGGACGCCGCGCGCCTGGGCGAAGCCGGAGCGCGGCTGTCAATCCCGCGCTACATGCGCCTGGGCCACGGGGCGATCCAGCTGACCGGTGACCCGGCCCTGGGCTTGCGCATGGGCCGCCTGAGCCGGCTGAGCCAGGCCGGCCTGGCCGGAGTGACCGCAGCCCAGGCCCCCACCGTGCGCGAAGCTGCCCGCTGCCTGACCCGCTTCGAAGCTCTGTATGGCTCCAACTATCGCGGCCAGTCGAGCTTTCACGAGGATGCCAGCGGCGCCTGGCTGTGCTTCTACTCCATCAGCCCGTACAACGCCTACAACCGCTTCGTGGTGGACTCGATCATCTCCGGCTGGCTGCAGCAGTTGTCCAGCGTCGCCGACCAGGCGATCCACGCCGAACAGATCGATATCGAATTCCAGCGCCCGGACTACCACGAGGCCTATGCGGTGCTCGGCCCCACGCCTATCCAGTTCGGCGCCGAACAGAACCAGCTGCGCCTGAGGCAGGCCAGCCTGGGCCTGCGCAACCCGCAGCATTGCCCAAGCACCTGGCGGCATCTGGTGCAGTTGTGCGAGAGAGAACTGGAACAACTGACCCGCACCCGCAGCCTGCGCGAACGCATCATTCAGATGCTGGGGCCGTTGCTCAATGGCGGCCGCGAGCCGGACCTGGAAGAAGTGGCGATGCGCCTGAAGCTGCCGACCTGGACCCTGCGGCGCAAGCTGGCGGAAGAAGGGACGCAGTTCCGGGCGATTCTCAATGACACCCGCCGCGACCTGGCCATGACCTACATTCGCGATACTGAACTGGCGTTCGGGGAGATTGCCTATCTGCTGGGCTTTGCCTCAGCCGAGGCGTTTCAACGGGCCTTCAAGCGCTGGAATGGCCAGACCCCCGGGGATTTTCGCCGCAGCCACCGACAATTCGGCTAGAGAAACGGTAAAAAAAAACGCCACCGGCGTTACAGCTCGGTGGCGTCTTCTGCAGGTTCCAGAGGATCCAGCTCGAAAGCCTGATACTCCAGCAGTTCCTCTTGGTATTCGTCCATGGCGGACTCCTTTTTCCGTTGTTGAAAGACCTTGTTCAATAGCCCTGTGCCTAAGGACCATCGGGATCAGCATAAAGTGCCGGGATGACAGAAAAAATACTACCCCCCAGGTCAGGATTTCTATCATTAAAACGTAACAGCCCGTGAGGAATTTAATCCTCGAACACAGATGCAACTGCAACGATTGCAATTGCAATCATATTTGCCGATCCGTTAGGGTAGCCGCTCTCCCCCCTTGCGGACGGCGCCGAGCATGAACCCATCCTCACTTTTCCCCACTCGCCACAAGGCCCTCGCGCAACAGGCGGCCCAGGCCTGCCTGGACCTGCTCAGGAGCGCCCGCCCCCCTGGCGGTTCGCCACTCAACACCGTGCTGGAGATGGCCAATACCCTGGAGCTGGACCGGCGCACCGCACGCCAGTCCTTTGTGGTGCGCAGCCACAGCGCACCACAAAGGAGTACCCGGATCAGCGCCTGGCCATTGTGGTTCTCCACCGACAGCGCGGAAAAACCCCTGCTCTATCTGCACCGCTGCAGTTCTTCGGCGCAGTTGTGCGCGGTCAGCGCCGAGACCGCGGCGCGGGGCATCCTGTGCAACGACAGTGAGACCCAAACCTCCCCATGGCCCAAGGGTGCCGACCCGTCACTGGCGTTGTGGCTGGCCCACAACCCGCACTGCCTGCCATTCGACCCGGCCACTGGCGCAGAGGCCGAGGCGATTGTCCTGGAGGCCCTGCAACGCCTGTATATCGAGGGCCAGCCAGGCTTCTACTACCTGGCCCTGCATGACCATGAGCTGCAACTGGAACTGACGCCCGAGCAACGGCAAGCCGCATTGCAGGGCATGTACAAGGTGACGGACACCACTGCCCACCCAGCGGCGGGGCGCGTGCGACTGCTGGGCGCCGGCCGGGCGTTTGCCCAGGTCAGGGCCGCGGCGGATCTGCTGCAGCGTGATTGGAAGGTGGCCAGCCAGCTCTGGAGTTGCCCCAGCTACACCCGCCTGGCGCGGGAAGCGGCTGCGGCGCAGCATTGGAATCGCCTGCATCCTGGGCAAGAGAAGCGCGGCTCACACCTGCAGCGCTGCCTGGCGGATGACTCGGCGCCCGTGATTGCAGTGACTGGCTACGGCCAGGCGGTGGCCGAACAGCTACGCCCTCACCTCAAGGCCGAGCTGGTGGCCCTGGGCACCGACTCCTTCGATGCCGCCCGCGACCCGCGACGCGGCCGCTGCCCCGAGGCACGCTGGATCGCCGTGCTGGCACTCAAGAGCCTGGCAGACGCTGGGCAATTGCCCATGCAATGTGTGGAACAGGCCATGGCGACCTATGGCCTGCCCTGACGGTACCGGGCTCAGCTTTTGGAGCCTGTGTCGCCACCATTGGCCGCCGCCCGGGCCAGGGTCGCGGTGCGTTCCAGGGCATCGGCAAAGGCGTGTTTCTGCTCGCTGTCCAGTTGCGAGAGAAACAGCTCGGCCACTGTCGCCTCGTAGATTTTCCACATCTTCTTGCGCAGCTTTCGGCCTTCGTCGGTGATGCTGACAAAGGCCGCGCGACCATCGCCCTCGCAGCGCGAGCGCTGCACCAGGCCGTCTTTTTCCAGGCGGTCCACCAGGCGCGTGAGGTTGTAGCGCTCGATGGCCAGCACATCGGCCAGTTCGTGCATGCGCCGGGTACCTTCGGCGCCGCTTTCCAGGCCCCAGAGGGCGTCGTACCAGGCATACGCCGGCAAGCCGGCCTGGGCCAGGCGGCGCTCGATTTCGCGAATCACCGTCCGGTGAGCCCTGACAAAACGGAACCAGACATCGGGCTCTTTTGAAGACATGCCACACCATCCGAAGGTTTGAAGAAGGGTTGCAATAGTAGCGCATGCCGGGATAGATTCGGCCATGTAGTTGCAATTGCAATTACTTTTTCCGGCGCCGAATACCCTCCGATTCCACAAGAATCCGCGCGCTGGAACCCCGCCCAACACGGAGCCAGGTATGACCCAGAACAACAGTGCAACCCTCGATAACGATCCCCAGGAAACCCGCGAGTGGCTCGACTCTCTGGAGTCGGTGCTGACGGTGGAAGGTCGCCCTCGGGCCCATTACCTGATCGACCAGTTGCTGGATTTCGACGTGGCACGCCACGGCGACTTCCATGGCCGGGTGACCACGCCCTACATCAACACCATTGCCCCCGAGCGGCAGCTCCCCTACCCCGGCGACCTTGAGACCGAGCGCAAGCTCAACGCGATGATCCGCTGGAACGCCATGGCCATGGTGCTGCGCGCCGGCAAGCATTCGGGCGTGGGCGGCCACATCGCCACCTATGCTTCGGCAGCCGTGCTCTACGACGTGGGTTTCGATCATTTTTTCCGCGGCCGCAGCGACAGCTTCGACGGTGACATGGTGTACATCCAGGGCCACTCCTCCCCAGGCATCTACGGCCGCGCCTACCTGGAAGGCCGGATCAGCGCCGCCCAGCTCGACAACTTCCGCCGCGAGGCCGACGGCCAGGGCATTTCCTCCTATCCGCACCCCAGGCTGATGCCGGACTTCTGGCAGTTCCCCACTGTATCCATGGGCCTGGGGCCGATCACCGCGGCCTATCAGGCGCGTTTCATGCGCTACCTGGAACTGCGCGGGCTCAAGCAGCACCAGGGGCGCAAGGTCTGGGCCTTCCTCGGCGACGGCGAAATGGACCAGCCCGAATCCCTGGCGGCGATTTCCCTGGCCGGGCGGGAGAAACTCGACAACCTGATTTTCGTCGTCAACTGCAACCTGCAACGCCTCGATGGCCCGGTACGGGGCAACGCCAAGGTCATCCAGGAGTTCGAAAGCCTGTATCGCGCCGCCGGCTGGAACGTGATCAAGGTGATCTGGGGCAGCGGCTGGGACGCGCTGCTGGAGAAGGACCGCAGCGGCCTGCTGCGCCAGCGCATGATGGAGTGCGTGGATGGCGACTATCAGAACTACAAGTCGCAGAACGGCGCCTATGTGCGCGAGCATTTCTTCGGCAAGTACCCGCAATTGCTGGAGCTGGTGGCCGATCTCTCGGACGAGCAGATCTGGAAGCTCTCCCGGGGCGGCCACGACCCGCTCAAGGTCTATAACGCCTATGCCGCCGCAGTACGCCACAGCGGCCGGCCCACGGTGATCCTGGCGAAAACCGTCAAGGGCTTCGGCATGGGCGAGGCCGGCGAAGGCCAGAACATCAACCACCAGTTGAAGAAGATGGGGGCCGAGGCAGTGAAGGCCTTCCGTGATCGCTTCGAACTTCCGGTCAGCGATGAGCAACTGGCTGAAATGCCCTACCTCAAGCCCACGGCGGACAGCACGGAAGGCCGTTACTTCGCAGCCTGTCGCAGCCGCCTGGGGGGCTATGTGCCGGCTCGCTACAACGACTGCGCACCGCTGCAGATCCCGGCCCTGGAAGCCTTCGCCACCCAGCTCAAGGACACCGGCGACCGGGCGATCTCCACCACCATGGCCTTCGTGCGCATCCTCGGCACCCTGCTCAAGGACCCGCAGATCGGCAAGCGGGTGGTGCCGATCGTGCCTGACGAGTCGCGCACCTTCGGCATGGAAAGCCTGTTCCGCCAGATCGGCATCCACTCGGCGGTGGGCCAGCTCTATACCCCACAGGATGCCGGGCAACTGAGCTACTACAAGGAGAGCAAGGACGGCCAGATCATGCAGGAGGGCCTGAACGAATCCGGGGCGATTTCCTCATGGATCGCCGCCAGTACCTCCTACAGCAACCACCAGGTCATGACCCTGCCCTTCTACATCTTCTATTCGATGTTCGGCTTCCAAAGGATCGGTGACCTAGCCTGGGCCGCCGGCGATGCGCGGGCCCGGGGCTTCCTGCTGGGCGCCACTTCCGGGCGCACCACGCTGATGGGCGAAGGCCTGCAGCACGACGACGGCCACAGCCATATCCTCGCCTCGGTGATCCCCTGCTGCATCTCCTACGACCCGACCTTCGCCTATGAACTGGCGGTGATCATCCATGAAGGCATGCAGCGCATGTATGTGCAGCAGGAGGATGTGTATTACTACATCACCCTGCTCAACGAAAACTACCCGCAACCGGCCATGCCCGAAGGTGCTCGCGAAGGCATTCTCAGGGGCTTGTACCGCTTCAGCTCAAGCACCGCCCAGGGCGCCAAAGCCCCGCGGGTGCAACTGATGGGCAGCGGCTCGATCCTGCGCGAGGTGATCGCCGCCGGGCAGCTGCTGGAGAAGGACTTCGGGGTGCAGAGCGACATCTGGAGTGCTACCAGCCTCACCGAACTGCGCCGCCAGGGCCTGGCGGCGGAGCGCTGGAACCTGCTGCATCCGCAGCAGCCTCGGCGAGCGGCCTATGTCGAGCAATGCCTGGAAGGCCATCAAGGCCCGCTGGTGGTGGCCACCGACTACATGAAACTGTTCGCCGACCAGATCCGCCCCTTCGTCGAGGGTCGGCGCTTCGTCGCCCTGGGCACCGACGGCTTCGGCCAGTCCGATACCCGGGAAAACCTGCGGCAGTTGTTCGAGGTGGACCGGCATTTCATCGCCCTGGCGGCGTTGAAAGCCCTGGCCAATGACGGGGAGATACCCTACAGCCAGGTCGGCGAAGCCTTGAGCCGCTATCGGATCGACGCTGAAAAAGTCGACCCGAGCTCGGTCTAGGAGCCTTAGTGCCCGCTGCTCGGCAGGGCCGGAATCGGCTCGCTGGGCGGCGGCAGGTTGCTGGCCGGTGGCGGCGTGACGGTTTGTGTGGCGGGCGCTGGCTCGCTGCTGGCTGCCGGCACTATCGGCGCCGCCTCGGCCGGAGGAGCCAGGGGTTGCGAGACCGCAGGCTCAGGCTCGGTGGCGGGTGCCGGCGCGGCCACAGGGGCAGGCTCGACCACTGGCTGCGCCTTGGGCTCGGGCTTGGCTGGCGCCTCGGGCTTGTTCTCGGGAACCCCGAGGTCGGCCTTGGGTTTCTCTTCGATATGCGCCGCCTTCTTCGCTTCCTGGGGCAGGAACAACTCCACCAGGGCGAAATAGCGGTCATAGAACTTGGCCGAGGACACGGTTTCGCTGGCCACCTTGACCATCGAATCATCGGTAGAGCCGATCGGCATCGACACCGAGCCCAGCACGCCCACGCCGAGGCTGGCCGAGTTGTTCACCTTCTTCAGCGCATAGCGGTCCTGCAGGGCGTTGGCGAACATCGTCGAACGCTGGTCGCCGCTGCCGTCCTGGGCACAAACCACGTTGAAGCTGATTTCCAGGTGGGTCTCGCCGGTCTGCTGGAAGCTCTTGTGGCCGCTGACCAGCTTCGGATCGTTGCTGGTGATGATGTAGCCCTGGCTGAGCAGGGCACGCCGCGCGGCCTCACAAGAGGCGGCATCGCTCACCGGGTAATTGCGCGAAAACGTGCCGGAATCATCGAAGCTTTCGTGCTCGTAGATGGCGGTCTTGTGCGACGAACAGCCGGCCACCGCAGACAGCAGCAACACCCCGGCCGTGGCGCGCAGATGAAATGATTTAAACATCGAGAATCCTGAGGAAAACGCTCCGGCGCGTATTGTGCAACAGATCAGCGTCCCGCAGCGCGGGTAATTGGTGCCTTAAATTTCTCATCAGTTTACTGACCACTGTTTGCCGGAAAAAGTCGCTCGCTCAAGTGCTCGATCAACACCCGCAGCTTGGCCGCTGCATGCCGGCTCGAGGGCCACAACACCCAGAAGGCGCCGTTGTGCTCCAGGTATGGGTCGAGCACGGTTTGCAACTCGCCACGGCGCACCGCGGCCTGGACCATGAAGTCCGGCAGGCAGGCAATGCCCAGCCCGCTGCGCGCCGCGTGCTCCACCGCCTCGATGGAGCTGCTGGTCAGGCGAGTGGGCAGCACCGGCTCCGGCGCATCCGCTTGAACCTTGAAGGGCCAGGCCTCGAGCTTGCCGGTGTGGTGAAAGGTATGCCGCAGGCAGGAGTGACTGCGCAATTCCTGCGGGGTCTGCGGCACGCCGCGCTGCTGGAAATAGCCGGGGCTGCCCACCAGCACCATGCGAAAGCGCCCCAGCTGCCGGGCCAGCAACCGCGAGTCCTTGGGGTTGCCGGTGCGCACTACCAGGTCGAAACCCTCTTCCACCACATCCACCATGCGATCGGAGAGGTCGATATCCAGCTCGATCTGCGGATAGCGTTGCATGAACTCGGCCAGTACCGGCATCAACAACCCATGGACCTGCGGCGCGCTGACCCGCAGCTTGCCCACCGGCGCGCTGGAAGAGTCACATAGCTGGAACTCCGCCGCCTCGACTTCGGCGGCGATCCTGCGGCAGCGTTCGAGGAATCCGGCGCCTTCGGCGGTGAGGCTGATGCTGCGGGTGGTGCGATGAAACAGACGCGTCTCCAGGCGCTCCTCCAGACGGGCAATACTTTTGCCAACCGCCGAGGAAGAGACTCCCAGAAGGCGCCCCGCTTCGGTGAAGCTGCGGGTTTCCGCCACCTGCATAAACACCGGGATACTGCCGAGCCAGTCCATCGCGTCGCTCCGAAATTAAGGACACCTGTGTCCGATAAGTTCGGAACCTTAGCCTATTTTTCCGCCATGAACAGCGCCCTACCCTAGGCCCCTCACTTCCGAACCCACCCATCGGGGCCTTTCCATGAGCAATTGCGTCAATGCCTGCGAACCCTTGCAAGTACCTGCCACAACCCACGAACGCCTGCCTGTCGGCGGCCTGCTGGCCCTGGCCACTGCCGGGTTCATCACCCTGATGACCGAAACCCTGCCCGCCGGCCTGCTACCGCAGATGAGTGCCGACCTGGGCGTGTCTGCAGCGCTGATCGGCCAACTGGTGACCGTCTACGCCCTGGGCTCACTGCTGGCGGCCATTCCGCTGATCCTCCTCACCCAGGGCTGGCGGCGCCGGCCCCTGCTGCTGATCGCCATCGGCGGTTTCGCCGTGGTCAACAGCATCACGGCCCTCTCCACCGAATACAGCCTGATCCTGGTGGCGCGCTTCTTTGCCGGAGTCTTCGCCGGCTTGCTCTGGGCCCTAGTGGCAGGTTATGCCAGCCGCATGGTGGCGCCACACTTGCAGGGCCGGGCGATTACCCTGGCCATGCTCGGCGCGCCGCTGGCGCTGTCGGTGGGCATGCCCGCCGGGACCTGGCTGGGCGCCCTGCTGGGCTGGCGCATGAGTTTCGCCGTGATGACTGTGCTGACCCTGGGCCTGATCGGCTGGGTACTGGTGCAAGTGCCGGACTTCCCCGGGCTGCGGGCGCAGAAGCGGCTGTCGCTGAGTCGTGTCCTGACCCTGCCGGGGATCCGGCCGGTGCTGTTCGTGACCTTCGCCTATGTGCTGGGCCACAACATTCTCTACACCTACATCGCGCCTTTTCTTGAGCCGGCCGGGCTTGGCGGGGAAATCGAGCGGGTGTTGCTGGTGTTCGGCCTGGCCGCCTTGCTGAGCATCTGGCTGGTGGGCCTGCTGATCGACCGCTGGCTGCGTGAGCTGGTACTGGCCAGCTGTCTGCTGTTTATCGGCTCGACCCTGCTGCTGGGCCTGCTTGGCGACCGGCCACTGGCAATCTATGGGGCAATCGCTATCTGGGGGCTGTCCTTTGGCGGCATGGCCACCTTGCTGCAGACTGCGCTGGCCAAGGCCGCCGGCGAGCACGCCGATACCGCGCAGTCGATGCTGGTGACCCTGTGGAACCTGGCAATCGCCGGTGGGGGCCTGGGCGGCGCGTTGCTGCTGCAGGGGCCGGGCGTGGCCACCTTCCCCTGGGTGATTGCCGCCCTGTTGCTGGTGACCCTGCTGGTGGCGATGAACGCCCGGCGCCAGGGCTTCCCTGCCCGAGCTTAAAATCCGGCGCCCGGCTCGGGTGGCCGGGGCTCCAGCACCAGGGCTCGTGAAAGAATGCCTAGCCTCGCGAAGCAGGGTTCGCCGGCAAGGCGCCCTCTACCTTCGCCCCTGCACTGGAGCGGGCTTTACGGCTGCGTACCAGCGGCCAGAACAACTCTTGCGTCCAGCTCACGGGTGCCAAGTGTTCGATGCCATAGGCAACGGGCCGGCGCCGAGTGATCTTCGCCGTACCAAACAGCACATCCCAGAGGAACAGCAGGTTGCCGAAGTTGCCCTTGTAATGGGTCACACCATCCTCGGCGCTCAGGCCGTGGTGCGCCGAATGGGTGGACGGCGTAGAAAAGACCCGCTCCAGCAACCACATCAGCGGCCGCAGAAAACCGATGCGGTACAGCTTGTCATCCCAGGCCACACTGCTGTGAGCGGCGAAGATCACCGTCATCTTGAGAATCAGGTAACCGTAGTAGACCGGCGCCAGCCCCAGATAAATCAGCACTCCCGAGAACCAGATGCCGGGCATCAGCAGGTAATAGAAGCTGTTGTTGCGGTAGACGATGCGAATGCTCATGTAGGGCGCCGAATGGTGCGCGCGATGCAACGCGTACAGCGCCGGTACGCGGTGGGTCAAGCGGTGCCACCAGTACTGGGTCATGTCATCGAAGACCAGGAACAGCAGCAGGCCGAGTACCCAGGGGATCTGTACCAGTGCTCCCTTTGCTTCGGGCAGCGATAGCTGCATGAGCGCGCCGCTGGCCCACATCACCAGGGGAAAGGTCACACCGAGCAACAGGCTTGAACCCACCGCCTCGATCAACACATCACGGCGCTGGCCGCGAGGTTGGCCAAAGGCCGAACAGGTGATTTCCAGGAGGATGAAAAACACAAAGATCGCCGAAACGATCAGCAGCGGGTTGTTGGTCAGCAGGTCGTGGTTCATGGCATTCTCGCTCTTATCCTTGTGGGCATCGCCCCACCATTAGAGATCAGCAAGGCAGCCCGCTCTATGCGCGAACTGGACAGAATTCCGCGAGATCCGGCCAAGGGCACGGCCCCGCGTTTCCATCGCGGGCGCCTGGGTGAAGTCCTGCAACGCTTTCTCGATGACCAGAACACCGGCCCCCAGCAGGACTACAACCTGCTGCAGCTGGAGCAGCTGTGGCGCGCCGCGGCAGCGCTGGAGCCGGCCATCGGCCTCAAGCTGTTCGAACGCTTCACTCCCCAGGACTGGCACGTGATCGCCCACGCCAGCCTGTACTGTCCGGATGTCGCCGCGTCCATGGCGTTCTGGGTGCGCTACGCGCCCTTGGGTTCGGATACCGACCGGGTACAGCTGGTGGCGGATACCCGGGGGGCCGGTGTCGAGGTTGATATCGACACATCGGCGCAACTCGGCCGCTACCTGATCGAGCACTATGGCGTCATGTCCATCACTCAGTTGCGCCGGGGCACCGGCCTTGCGGTGCAGCCAGTACTGGCCTGCTTCAGCCATCCACGCCCGGCCTATCACGCGCAGTACCATCACTGGTTCGGCGAGCGGATCGAATTCGATTGCCCGGCCAACCGTTTCTACTTCGACCCGCAAACCCTGCAACTGCCACTGCAAACCCGCCACGCCGGCATGCTGGAACTGCTGAGCGAGGAGCTGGATCGACGGGTGGCCCTGCACCGGCGACAGAGCGGTTGGGCCGCCAAGGTGGCTGCGGCTTGTCGCCAGGCCCTGGCCGCCGGCCACTCACCAACCCTGGAAAGCCTTTGCGCGCAACTGCATCAAACCCCGCGAACGCTGCGGCGACGCCTGGACGAACAGGGGTTGAGCTTTCGCGAATTGCTCGACCAGACCCGCGCCGAGCTGGAAATGCACCTGCAACTGCAAGGCGAATCCCGGGCCCAGATTGCCCTGCAGTTGGGCTACAACGATCAGGCGGCCTACCTGCATGCACGCAAACGCTGGAAGAACGCCCTTGGCTGAGTTTTTTTCCAGCCCAAAAAAAGACCCCGGCATTGCGGCCGGGGTCTTTTCAACACTGTGGGTCAGGCATCAGTAACGCTTGATGTCCGCCTGGTTTTCCAGCTGCTTGCGGTAGGCGGCAAAGTCTTGCTGCCCTACCCGCGAGGCCAGGAAGCGACGGTATTGAGCTTTCTCTTCCTCGGTCGGCGCAGCGGCTTCGTTGACACCATTGAGCTGCAGCACCAACAGGTTGCCATTAGGCAGGGTCACGCTGGTGAAGGTCGGTTTGTCCTTGGACTCAGGCTTGGTCATGCGGAACAGCGCCTGCAGCACGGTCGGATCGATCCCTTCCTGGCCACGGGTCACGGCGTGCGCGACTTTCCAGTCCTGGCCATCCACCGGCTTGTTCAGCGCGGTCTTGCCGTCGCGCAGGCTGGCGATCAGTTCTTCAGCCTTGGTCTTGGCCGCGGCGCTGGCGTGCTCTTTGGCCAATTGCGTGCGAATGGCACTGGCAACGCTTTCCAGTGGCAGTTGCTCAGGTTTGCGGTGTTCCTTGGCACGCAGCACTACCACGGTTTCCGGGTCCAGTTCGATGGCGGTGCTATTGGCACCCTCATCGAGGACTTCGGTGCTGAACGCCGCTTGTATCACGGCGCGGTTGGCTGCGATGCCGTCACCACCTTCACGACCGAATGGCGCGGAAGTGTGGACAGTCAGCTTCAGGTCCTGGGCCGGTTGTGCCAGATCGGACGCTTCGAACGACGAGTCTTCCAGTTGCTTGGTGGCCTCGACGAAACGCTGCTCGACCTGCTGGGTCTTCAGATCCCGGGTCAGCTTGCCCTTGAGGCTGGCGAAGCTTGGCACTTCCGGCGCTTCGACACCCAGCAGCTTGATCAGGTGGAAACCGAAGTCGGTACGTACCGGCGCCGATACCTGGTCCTTGTTCAAGGCGTACAGGGCTTTCTCGAAGGTTGGGTCATAGACGCCAGGACCTGCGAAACCCAGGTCGCCGCCGTTGCTGGCCGAACCCGGGTCCTGGGAGAACTCCTTGGCCAATGCCTCGAAGCTTTCGCCCTTGGCCAGACGTGCCTGGATCTCTTCGATCTTGGCCTTGGCCTGGGCCTCATTCACCTTGTCATTGACTTCGATGAGGATGTGCGCGGCGCGGCGTTGCTCGGACAGGTTGGCAATTTCCTTCTGATACAGCGCTTGCAGGTCCTCGTCCTTGACGCTGACCTGATCGAAGAAGGCGGCCTTCTTCAATTCGATGTAATCAATCACCACCTGGTCCGGAGTCATGAACTCCTTGGCGTGCTGGTCGTAGTACGCCTTGACCTCGTCGTCGGTCAGCTTGACCGCTGCCGGGTCGGCCTTGATGGTCAGGGAAGCGAAATCACGGGTCTGCTTTTCCAGACGGGCGAATGCCAGCACCTGGGCGTCGGTGACAAAACCGCTGCCTGCCAGACCGGCGCGTACCTGGCCGATCAGCATTTCCTGAGTCAGCATCTGGCGAAATTGCAGGCGGGTGTAACCCAGTTGACGGATCACCTGGTCGAAACGTTCGGGGCTGAACTTGCCATCAACCTGGAACTCCGGCGTTTGCAGAATGACCTGGTCCAGCGCACCCTCGGAGAACGCGAACTTGGAATCCTGCGCACCTTGCAGCAACAGCTTGCGGTCGATCAGCCCTTTGAGAGCAGCTTCGCGCAGCATCTTCTCGTCCAGCAGGGAAGCATCGAAGTCTTTGCCCAGCTGCTGCATCAACTGACGACGTTGCATGTCGACGGCCTGGCTCAACTCGTTCTGAGTGATTTCCTCACCGTTGACCTTGGCCGCGTCCTGATTGTGGGTAGTGGCCTTGAAAATGGCATCGAATCCCGTCAACGCCAACAGCGCGACGATAACCCCGATGATGGTTTTGGCAATCCAGCCTTGTGAATTGTCCCTGATATTCTGCAGCATGCGTCCCCCAGAAACGGTTGTACTTCAAGTTGAGCAACCGTGGAGCGTGGGTAGAGTCCGGATAGAAGAAAGGCGCATCCGAGGATGCGCCTTCTCGTAACTGGCGGAGCGGACGAAGGTTAAACCCGCGACCCTCGGCGTGAACCGGTGGTAGACCGGTTGACTAGCGCCCCGCTGCCAGATCAGGCATGACCCCGACCCGGATGGGCAAAGACCCTGAAGAAACTTAGTTAACGGCTTCTTTCAGTGCTTTACCGGCTTTGAAACCTGGCTTTTTAGCAGCAGCGATTTCCAGAGTCTTACCGGTCTGTGGGTTACGACCGATACGCGCTGGACGATCAGTTACGGAGAAAGTACCGAAACCAACCAGCACCACAGAGTCACCGGCCTTCAGAGCGCCAGTAACGGATTCGATTACTGCGTCCAGCGCACGGCCAGCAGCAGCTTTCGGGAGATCAGCAGATGCAGCGATAGCATCAATCAGTTCCGACTTGTTCACTCTAAGTCCCCTTATATATCTATGAGTATGATTCTAAGTTTTTTGGTGAAAGCAAAAACGAGTGCTGAATGGCCTACAGACACTTAAGAGCCGCTTTATAACAAGGGCTCTAAAAAGCTGTCAAGGAAGCCCCCCAGGCTAATGCGTACTAATGCGTGCTAATTCTTTCCTTAGAGTCAGACTCGCGTTTTTCGTCCTTTGCGACTATCTCGGGAGCCACATCCGGCAAGGGCTCCGGCGCGTATTGCAGCGCAATTTGCAGGACTTCGTCAATCCATTTAACCGGTTTAATCTGCAGATCCTGCTTGATATTGTCAGGAATTTCTTTCAAATCGCGAACATTCTCTTCCGGAATGATCACTGTCTTGATTCCACCCCGATGAGCGGCGAGTAATTTCTCTTTCAACCCGCCGATAGCCAATACCTGACCACGCAGAGTGATCTCGCCTGTCATTGCCACATCAGCCCGCACCGGAATGCCGGTCAGCGCCGAAACCAGCGCTGTGCACATGCCTACACCCGCGCTGGGGCCGTCTTTCGGGGTCGCTCCTTCAGGCATGTGGATGTGGGTGTCGCGCTTCTCGTGGAAGTCCAGGGGAATGCCCAGGCTCTTGGCCCGGCTGCGCACCACGGTCAGTGCTGCAGTGATCGACTCGACCATCACATCGCCCAGGGAACCGGTCTTGATCAACTGGCCCTTGCCCGGAACCACAGCGGCTTCGATGGTCAGCAGTTCACCGCCCACTTGAGTCCATGCCAACCCGGTCACCTGACCGATCTGGTCTTGCTGCTCGGCCAGGCCGTAGCGGAATTTGCGCACGCCGAGGAAGTGCTCCAGCAGGTCGGAAGTGACCTTCACCGAGAAGCGCTTTTCCATCGCATGCTCTTTCACCGCCTTGCGGCAGACCTTGGCAATCTGCCGCTCCAGGCCGCGTACGCCAGCCTCGCGGGTGTAGTAGCGAATGATGTCGCGGATCGCATCCGGCTCGAATTCCAGCTCGCCCTTTTTCAGGCCGTTGGCCTGAATCTGCTTGGGCGAGAGGTACTTGACCGCGATGTTGATCTTCTCGTCCTCGGTGTAGCCAGGCAGACGAATCACCTCCATCCGGTCCAGCAAGGCCGGCGGAATATTCATCGAGTTGGAGGTGCAGAGGAACATCACATCGGACAAGTCGTAATCGACTTCCAGGTAGTGATCGTTGAAATTATGGTTCTGCTCGGGGTCCAGCACCTCGAGCAATGCCGAGGCCGGATCACCGCGCATATCGCTGCCCATCTTGTCGATTTCGTCGAGCAAGAACAGCGGGTTGCGCACCCCCACTTTTGTCATCTTTTGAATCAATCTTCCTGGCATCGAACCGATATAGGTCCGACGATGCCCACGAATCTCCGCCTCGTCACGCACGCCACCCAGGGCCATGCGTACGAACTTGCGGTTGGTAGCGTTGGCGATCGACTCCGCCAAGGAGGTTTTACCCACCCCAGGAGGCCCCACCAGGCACAGTACCGGGCCACGAATCTTTTTCACCCGCTTCTGTACGGCGAGGTATTCGAGAATCCGTTCCTTGACCTCTTCCAGGCCATAGTGGTCGGCATCGAGAATATCTTCGGCACGTGCCAGATCGAGACGAACCTTGCTCTGTGCCTTCCACGGCACCTGAACCAGCCAGTCGATATACGAGCGAACAACAGTAGCCTCGGCGGACATCGGCGACATCTGCTTGAGCTTGTTCAGTTCGGCCTGAGCCTTGGTCATCGCGTCTTTTGGCAGGCCTGCGGCATCGATACGCTTTTTCAGCTCCTCGATTTCGTTGTGCCCTTCGTCGCCATCACCCAGTTCTTTCTGAATGGCCTTCATCTGCTCATTCAGGTAGTACTCGCGCTGGCTGCGCTCCATTTGCTTCTTGACGCGACCACGGATGCGCTTTTCCACTTGCAGCAGATCGATCTCGGCGTCCAGCAATGCCAGGACATGCTCGACCCGAGCGGACAGATCGATGATCTCGAGGATTTCCTGCTTCTGCTCGATCTTCAACGCCATGTGCGCAGCCATGGTATCCACCAGGCGGCTTGGCTCATCAATGCTATTGAGGGACGACAGCACCTCGGCAGGGACTTTCTTGCCCAGTTGCACGTACTGCTCGAACTGGGACAGCAGACTGCGAACAAACACTTCCGACTCACGGTCAGGAGCATCGACTTCGTCAATCAGGGAGACTTCGGCACGGCAATGGCCATCAACTTCGCTGAAGCGCTCAACAGCACCACGCTGTTCGCCTTCAACCAATACCTTGACGGTGCCATCAGGCAATTTGAGCAACTGCAAGACAGTCGCAATGGTACCTACGCGATAGAGTGCATCTTCACCGGGATCGTCATCAGCAGGGTTTCTCTGCGCCAGCAAGAGAATCTGCTTGTCGCCCGTCATCGCTGCCTCGAGGGCTTCGATCGACTTCTCGCGCCCCACGAACAGCGGGATAACCATGTGCGGATAAACCACAACATCACGCAATGGCAGGAGAGGCAATTCGATGGTTGTCTTCATGATTTCGCCTCTACGGCGGCCGTAAGGCCGTAAACAGATGGAAGTAAGCTTGAAACCAAGATGGGGGCTGCCTGGAAAAAAAACAAGCTCAAAGACAGCACTTTAAGGCGCTAAAAACAAAGGGGCCCGAAGGCCCCTTCTTTCATTCCAACAGCGCGACGCTTACGCGTCTGGCGCCGCCTTGGCCGTCGGCTCACTGTTCTCATAGATGTACAGTGGCTGGGACTTGCCTTCAATAACGCTTTCGTCGATCACTACTTTACTCACCTCGGACTGCGAGGGGATTTCATACATAGTGTCGAGCAGAACACCTTCAAGAATGGAGCGCAGGCCACGAGCACCAGTCTTGCGTTCAAGGGCTCGCTTGGCGACGGACTTCAAGGCATCGGTACGGAACTCCAGGTCAACACCTTCCATCTCGAACAACTTGGCGTACTGCTTGGTCAAGGCGTTCTTCGGTTCGGTGAGGATCTGAATCAATGCCGCTTCGTCCAACTCATCCAAGGTCGCCAGGACAGGCAGACGACCGACGAATTCCGGGATCAGACCGAACTTGACCAGATCGTCAGGCTCGACTTCACGCAGGGATTCACCGACTTTCTTGCCTTCTTCCTTGCTGCGAACTTCTGCGTTGAAACCGATGCCGCCCTTGGTGGAACGGTTTTGAATAACCTTTTCCAGACCCGAGAACGCACCACCACAGATGAACAGGATGTTACGGGTATCGACCTGCAGGAATTCCTGCTGCGGATGCTTGCGACCACCTTGCGGCGGAACAGAGGCAACCGTGCCTTCAATCAACTTCAACAGGGCTTGCTGAACGCCTTCGCCGGAAACATCCCGGGTAATCGAAGGGTTGTCAGACTTGCGGGAAATCTTGTCGATCTCATCGATGTAGACAATGCCCATCTGGGCCTTCTCTACGTCGTAGTCGCACTTCTGCAGCAACTTCTGAATGATGTTCTCGACGTCTTCCCCCACATAACCGGCTTCGGTCAGGGTAGTGGCATCGGCGATGGTGAAAGGTACATTCAACAGGCGAGCCAGGGTTTCGGCCAACAGCGTCTTACCCGAACCTGTAGGGCCGATCAGCAAGATGTTGCTCTTGCCAAGTTCGACGTCGTCACTCTTCTTGTCACGCTGGTTCAGACGCTTATAGTGGTTGTACACCGCTACTGCTAGAACCTTTTTTGCACGCTCCTGACCAATCACATACTGATCAAGGATGCCGCTGATTTCTTTAGGCGAAGGCAATTTATGCGCGCTGCTCTCGGCCTGTGCTTCCTGCACCTCCTCACGGATGATGTCATTGCACAGGTCGACGCACTCGTCGCAGATAAAGACCGAGGGGCCGGCAATCAATTTGCGCACTTCATGCTGGCTTTTGCCACAGAAGGAGCAATAAAGCAGTTTGCCGTTGTCCTCGCCGTTGCGGGTGTCAGTCATTCGTTCGATCCAAATCCGATAGGCTTGCAACACAAGATGAAGGCTATTGCGGGCTTTTTCAAGCCCGCCACTGATCGGAACAACCGACCATGCCTATTTTGAGCTGCTTATTTTAAGCGGGGCGCTGGTTGATGACTTCGTCGATCAACCCGTACTCACGCGCAGCTTCGGCGCTCATGAAGTTATCGCGATTGGTATCGCGCTCGATTTCTTCCAGGGTGCGCCCGCTATGCTTGGCCATCAGCGTGTTGAGACGCTCACGGATGAAGAGGATTTCCTTGGCATGGATTTCAATATCCGATGCCTGGCCCTGGAAACCGCCCAGTGGCTGGTGAATCATCACTCGGGAGTTTGGCAGGCAGAAACGCTTGCCTGGAGCGCCGGCTGTCAGCAAGAACGCGCCCATGCTGCATGCCTGGCCAATACAAGTGGTTGAAACGTTAGGCTTGATGAACTGCATGGTGTCGTAGATCGACATGCCAGCTGTCACCGAACCGCCCGGGGAGTTGATATAGAGATGGATGTCCTTGTCCGGGTTTTCCGCTTCAAGGAACAGCAGTTGCGCACAGATCAGGTTGGCCATGTAGTCCTCTACAGGGCCCACCAGAAAGATCACTCGCTCCTTGAGGAGGCGCGAGTAGATGTCGTAGGCGCGCTCGCCACGAGCGGACTGCTCGACAACCATCGGGACCAGGCCGCCTGCGGCCTGGATATCAGAGTTCTGCTGAATATACGAATTACGGAACATGCTCTGCAGTCACTCCCAAATAGTCACGTCTTGAATACGCATAAGCCAGCGCGAAGGCTGGCTTATGGTGTGTGCTTCGAACGAGAAGAAAATCAGTCGGCTTGAGGTGCTTCTACCGGCTTGACCGCTTCTTCGTAGGAGACCGATTTGTCGGTCACGCTAGCTTTCTGCAGAACAGTATCCACAACTTGTTCTTCCAGCACAACCGAACGAACTTCGTTCAATTGCTGCTCGTTCTTGTAGTACCAGGACACGACCTGCTCAGGTTCCTGATAAGCCGAAGCCATTTCCTGGATCAGCTCGCGAACGCGGTCTTCATCAGGCTTCAGATCGAACTGCTTAACAACCTCAGCAACGATCAAACCCAGTACCACGCGACGCTTGGCCTGCTCTTCGAACAGCTCGGCTGGCAGTTGATCCGGCTTGATGTTGCCACCGAATTGCTGGACAGCTTGAACGCGCAGACGGTTAACTTCGTTGTCCAGCAGCGCCTTCGGCACTTCGATCGGGTTGGAGGCCAGCAGACCGTCCATGACCTGATTCTTCACTTTGGACTTGATGGCCTGACGCAGTTCGCGCTCCATGTTCTTGCGAACTTCGGCGCGGAAGCCTTCCAGACCTGCTTCCTTGATACCGAACTGAGCGAAGAACTCCTCGGTCAGCTCTGGCAGCTTAGGCTCGGAAACGCTGTTGACAGTCACAGTGAACTCGGCGGCCTTGTTGGCCAGATCCAGGTTCTGATAGTTCTCAGGGAAGGTCAGATTCAAGACGCGCTCTTCACCCGCCTTGGCGCCTACCAGGCCTTCTTCGAAGCCAGGAATCATGCGACCCGAGCCCAGCACCAGCTGGGTACCCTTGGCCGAACCGCCAGCGAAGACTTCACCGTCGACCTTGCCAACGAAATCGATGTTCAGTTGATCGTCGTTCTGCGCAGCACGATCGGCCACTTCAAAACGCACGTTCTGCTTGCGCAGGATTTCCAGCATGTTATCCAGGTCGGCATCAGCCACATCAGCGCTCAGGCGCTCAACGGCGATGTTTTCGAAGCCGGCAACAGTGAACTCTGGGAACACTTCAAAAGTGGCAACGTACTCCAGGTCCTTGCCCTTCTCCAGCACTTTAGGCTCGACCGAAGGAGCGCCGGCAGGGTTCAGTTTCTGCTCGACAACGGCTTCATAGAAGGAAGCCTGGATCACATCACCTACTGCTTCTTGACGCGCATCAGCCTCATAACGCTGACGGATCACGCTCATTGGAACCTTGCCAGGACGGAAGCCTGGAATCTTGGCCTTTTGGGCAGTCTGCTGCAGACGCTTGTTGACCTGGCTCTCGATGCGCTCAGCCGGCACGGTGATGCTCATGCGGCGCTCAAGAGCAGAAGTATTTTCAACAGAAACTTGCATGGATATTCCTCGTTGCACAGACGTTAGCCGGCCGTTTTCCGACCCCAGAATCAAGGGCATGCATTCTAGAGGGTCAAACTCAAGAAGTCACCCTACTGAAAACGGGTAAAAAACCGCCGGCAATGTGAAGGCGGGGACAAAGGATTGAGCCTCGCCATGAGAGCAAATATTGCGAACCAAACCAGGGCCTCTACTTCAACCCTTCTATATATAGAAGGAGTCGTTCAGCACACCCCTGAAAAACGCCAGCCAATAGCTGAAACCCGGAACCCTCAACGACCAAAGGACAACATTCTGCCACTCAACCGGCTCATCGGATGCAGCCATTTAGAGGTATCAAATCCAGAAACGAAAACGGCGCAGCCCTTTTCAGGTGCTGCGCCGTTATCTGCTATTAACTAGCTACTTTATTGGTGCGGACGAAGAGACTCGAACTCTTACACCTTGCGGCGCTGGAACCTAAATCCAGTGTGTCTACCAATTCCACCACGTCCGCGTAACAAGCTTTTAAAGCAAAGGCGCCAGACTATTAATCTGGCGCCTTCTTCGAATATGGGGTGGACGATGGGGATCGAACCCACGACAACAGGAGTCACAATCCTGTGCTCTACCAACTGAGCTACGCCCACCATATTGCGTTACTTGTGCCAAAGCTGCCTAATGGCGCACCCGGCAGGACTCGAACCTGCGACCATCCGCTTAGAAGGCGGATGCTCTATCCAGCTGAGCTACGGGCGCCTTATTAATCTGTATTCTTTAACGATTACAAACTAATTGCTTTCAGTCGTTACGAGTTAAACATCAACTCTGCCCGACCTTCTTAACCAGTGCTAAGCTGTGCCCGACAAGTGCGACGAATGTTATAGACGGTCTGTTAGGTCGTCAACTCTTTTTTGAAAAAAATTCATTTAATTAAAGGGCTTAGGGGAATTTGCAGACCAAGCGCCTTTGCCCTCACGTTCCGACATGCGAGAATGCGTTCTCTTTTTCTCACCCTCTCGATGGTTAATCACGCGTCATGACTGCACAACTAATCGACGGCAAGGCGATCGCCGCTAGCCTGCGCCAGCAGATCGCCAAACGCGTCGCCGAGCGTCGCCAGCAAGGCCTGCGTACTCCAGGCCTCGCGGTGATTCTGGTCGGCAGCGACCCGGCCTCTCAAGTTTATGTCTCGCACAAGCGTAAAGACTGCGAAGAGGTCGGCTTCCTTTCCCAAGCCTATGACTTGCCCGCCAACACCACTCAAGAGGACCTGGCCGGCTTGATCGACCGCCTCAACGATGACCCGAACATCGATGGCGTCCTGCTGCAGTTGCCGCTTCCCGAGCACCTGGACGCTTCTCTATTACTGGAGCGTATTCGCCCGGACAAAGACGTGGACGGTTTCCATCCTTATAACGTCGGTCGCCTGGCCCAGCGCATTCCACTGCTGCGCCCTTGCACCCCCAAGGGCATCATGACCCTTCTGGAAAGCACCGGTGCCGATCTGTACGGCATGGATGCAGTGGTTGTCGGCGCTTCCAATATCGTTGGTCGCCCGATGGCCATGGAGTTGCTGCTGGCCGGTTGCACCGTGACCGTGACCCACCGCTTCACCAAGGATCTGGCTGGTCATGTCGGCCGTGCCGACCTGGTAGTCGTAGCCGCCGGCAAGCCGGGCCTGGTCAAGGGCGAGTGGATCAAGGAAGGCGCAATCGTCATCGACGTTGGCATCAATCGCCAGGACGACGGCAAGCTGGTGGGTGATGTGGTGTATGAAACCGCCCTGCCCCGCGCCGGCTGGATCACTCCAGTACCTGGTGGCGTCGGCCCCATGACCCGCGCCTGCCTGCTGGAAAACACGCTGTACGCAGCCGAATCGCTGCACAGCTGAGTTTGCTGCCCCGCAACAGAAAACCCGCCAATGGCGGGTTTTTTTATTCTGAAATTAAAGGCCACCCGGGCTCTTTATCACCCCTGACTCTTAGCCCACGCCCATTGCTGCGCAAAGCCCTACCGTTCAGGAAAAAAACGTGTTTTTTCTTTATTTTTAAGGGCTTTCGGCTGACCGTGGAAGAACAATCGACAGTTCTTCAGCCATACTCATAAAATGTAACGTTTTTCCCAGAAAGCCCGTTACCCAACGGCATATCCATTCTTTATCGAGTCCGCCCGCGTGAAAATTCGTCTCTCCATTCTCAGCTTGTTGTTTGCTGTGTCCGGCACACTGATCGCGCACAGCGTCGACGCCAGCGAAACCACCGCGGCGCCAAGAGACACTTCACAATTGCATATCGCGTCCGGCAGCGCCCTGCTGCTGGATCTGCAGACCAACAAAGTCATCTATTCCAGCAACCCGGACGTGATAGTCCCCATCGCCTCGGTGACCAAGCTGATGACCGCCATGGTGGTCCTGGACGCCAAGCTGCCCCTGGACGAATACATCTCCATGAACATCAGCGATACCCCGGAAATGAAAGGGGTGTTCTCCCGGGTCAAGCTCAACAGTGAGCTGAGCCGCCGGGACACCCTGCTGATCGCCCTAATGTCTTCGGAAAACCGCGCTGCCGCCAGCCTGGCCCATCATTACCCGGGCGGCTACGCAGCGTTCATCGCAGCAATGAACGCCAAGGCCAAGTCCCTGGGCATGACCCACACCCGCTACGTGGAACCTACAGGCCTGTCGATCCACAACGTTTCCACCGCCCGTGACCTGAGCAAGTTGCTGGTGGCTTCGCGCAAGTACCCGCTGCTCAGCGAACTGAGTACCACCAAGGAAAAGACCGTAGCCTTTCGCAAGCCCAACTACACCCTGGGCTTCCGTAATACCGACCATCTGGTGAACAAGGAAAAATGGGACATCAAGATCACCAAGACCGGCTTTACCAACCAGGCGGGCCACTGCCTGGTGCTGGTCACCAGCATGGGTAATCGCCCGGTAGCGCTGGTGATTCTCGATGCCTTCGGCAAATACACCCACTTCGCCGATGCCAGCCGCATCCGCAATTGGGTCGAAACCGGTAAGAGCGGCTCGGTACCGGACGTCGCCCTGCGCTACAAAGCGGACAAGAACCTGAAGAACCGTCAGGTCGCCGCTCCCCAGGCCTCACACTGATACCCGGCAAAAAACAACGGCGCCCTCAGGCGCCGTTGTTGTCTGTAGCACACTCAATGACTGTCGAGTGCCTTGCTCGCCCGGGCTGCCGCCTGCTCCTGGCCGGCCTGGGCCAATTCATTGACGGCTTTCAACCAACGCTGGCGATCCACCTTGGCCGGCAACTGGTTGGGAGCCTGGATCAGTACCGCAAAGCTGCCGGCACTCTTCCAGGATGACTCGAACTCGCTGAAGCTCATCAGTTGCCGACGGCTTTTCGCCCCACGCAACAGCACTGTCTGCTTGTCGCGGTTGTAGCCGGCCAGTACGGCATAGCGCGGCTCAGCCCAGAATGTCGAACCCTCGGTAAAGCGCACCAGCACCGGGTAACCCGCCGCCACCTGCGTCAGCAACGCCGACAATTGGTTATCCAGGGGATAGACGACCATGCCGTATTCACGCGCCAGGTTCTGCATATTCTGCTGCAACTGCGCCTCGGCACCCGGCAGATGCAATGGCTTGTCCAGCAGACCGGGCGTGATCACCACGCCCTGCTGCGACAGCATGCTGGCCAGTGCACCTGGGCCGCTCTGGTACATCTGGCCACGGAAAGACGGCACGCTGTTGAGTTCGACACGTTCCGGCAGGCGCTGGATGTCAGGCTGCACGCTACCGGCACAACCGGCCAGGGCCAAGACACAGGCGCTGGCCAGCAGCGCCACTCGAAACCGAGGAAATACCCGCACCATCTTTGCTCTCTATTCAGACACCGGGCGACCCGCCTCCGGCTGGGGCCCTGATAATAGGGCGCCCGCGGGCAAGGGTATAGCGTTAGACGCCAGTTAATTGAAAACCATAGAGCGAAGTGTTCGAAGACTCTCGACTATTGGTCAATAGCTTGAAACACACAGGCTACTAGACTGTCGATTGTTAAGAGTGTGTGCCCCGCACGGGGCATAAAGGAGGCACTTATGAGCCTGACAACGACCATCCTGATGCTGATCCTCGGCTGGCTGGCGGTAGCCGCCGCTATGCTCTGGGGCGTGCTGCGCATCACCCGCCGCCACCACCATCAGCCCCGGCAAGCAGCCCCCGCCATCAAGGCTGGAAAGAGCGCCCGGCGTCCTGCCGCTGCCCACTGATCAAGGTTTCCCCTACCCCTGAAACAAAGCGGCCGCCTGACTCCAAGGAGTACAGGCGGCCGCCAGTCATGGCTGCGGATCAAGCGTCGCTATGGGCCGCCTGACGCTTCTGCCGGGCCCGGCGGGCCAGCATGTTGAGACTCTCAATGGCCGCCGAGAAGGCCATCGCCGCATACACATAGCCCTTGGGCACATGGGCGCCGAAACCTTCGGCGATCAGGGTCATGCCGATCATGATCAAGAAACCCAGGGCCAGCATCACCACGGTCGGGTTGTCATTGATGAACTTGGCCAGCGGTTCGGCCGCCAGCAGCATCACCAGCACCGACACCACCACGGCAATGATCATGATCGGCAAATGCTCGGTCATGCCGACTGCAGTAATGATGCTGTCGATGGAGAACACCATGTCCAGCAACAGGATCTGACCGATCGCTGCGGCAAAGCCGATAGCCACGCCCGGAGTCTCGTTCTTGGCCTGCTCAGGTTCAGGGTCCATGCTGTGGTGGATTTCCGTGGTGGCTTTCCACACCAGGAACAGGCCACCGGCAATCAGGATCATGTCCTTCCAGGAGAAACTCTGCCCCATCACTTCAATCACCGGCTCAGTGAGCTGGACGATGAACGCAATGGTACTGAGCAGCGCCAGGCGCAGGATCAAGGCCATGCCGATACCGATGCGTCGTGCCTTGGCCCGGTGCTTTTGCGGCAACTTGTTGGTGAGGATGGAGATAAAGATCAGGTTATCGATGCCAAGCACGATCTCCATCACCACCAGGGTGGCCAGGGCGACCCAGGCGGTGGGGCTTGCAGCGAGCTGTAAAAGGTAATCCATGGGTCAATCCTGACTCGGTTGTATGAAAGATCAGATTTCCTGGGACGCAGGCGCTGGTTTCTTCTCGCTGTCGTCCTCTGGCTTTTCCTTGCCGGTCACGCTCTGAGTCGCATCGCTGAGCGCCTGTTCCGCCGCTTTGTGGGTATCGTCGATGGCCTGCTTGGCCGACTCCGCCGCCTTGCCCAGCATCTGCTGCGCGCTTTTTTCCGCCTGGTCACAACCCGCCAGGGTCAGCATAGACAGGGCCAGCAGCGACGCTGCGCCCAAGGTTTTGAAAGACATGCCGTATTCCTCGATAGATCGGACGGGACCAAGTAGGGCCCCGGCGATAGCGAGGCATTCTAAGGAGAGTGATACTTCAGGAAAATTCGTTTTTTTAGCAGTTATACTTCGCTTTTTACGAACTGAATGTGCCCATGCTCAACTACCGCCAGCTGCATTATTTCTGGGTTGTGGCCAAGACCGGCAGCATCGTCCGCGCCTGCGACCAGTTGAACCTGACCCCGCAAACCATCAGCGGCCAGATCAGCCTGCTGGAACAGACTTACGGCATCGAATTGTTTCGCCGGGTTGGCCGCCAGTTGGAGCTGACCGAAGCCGGACGCCAGGCCCTGCCCTACGCCGAGCAGATGTTCCAGCTCGGGGGCGAGCTGGAAGCCATGCTCCGCGCCCGCCCCGACGAACAGCAGATCCAGTTCCGGGTCGGCGTGGCGGATGTGGTGCCCAAGTCCATCGTCTATCGCCTGATCGCCCCGACCATGGAGCTCAGCGAGCCGATCCGCCTGACCTGTCGCGAAGACAAGCTCGAACGCCTGCTGGCGGACCTGGCCATCCAGCGCCTGGACCTGGTGATTTCCGACAGCCCGATGCCCTCGCACCTGGACATCAAGGGCTACAGCCAGAAGCTAGGGGAATGCGGCATCAGTTTCTTCGCCACCGAGGAGCTGGCGCGGCGGCACGGCGCTGACTTCCCCCGGGGCCTGCACGGCGCGCCACTGCTGATTCCCGGGCAGGAAACCGTGGTCCGCAGCCGCCTGCTGCGCTGGTTCGCCGAGCAACAGTTGCAGCCACGGATCATCGGTGAATTCGACGACAGCGCCCTGATGCAGGCCTTTGGCCAATCCGGCAGTGGAATCTTCATCGCCCCCAGCGTGATTGCCGACGAGGTCATGCACCAGTACGGAGTGCAACTGATTGGCCAGACCGATGCCGTGGCCGAGTCGTTCTACGCCATTTCCGTGGAGCGCAAGGTCAAGCACCCCGGCATCGTGGCCATTACCGAAGGGGCGCGACGGGAATTGTTCACGCCCCTCAATCTCTGATCAGGAAGCGCAGGCACTCGGCGCTTTGAGCTTCATCAGCAGCAGCGCCAGGGCGATCGACAGCAGAATGAAACCCGAGGCCGCGAACCCCAGGCTGCCCAGGCCCAGGGTATCGATCACCCGGCCGCCGACCATTGCCCCCAGGCCAATGCCCAGGTTGGCCCCGGCAATGTTCAACGAAGCGGCGAAGGCCGGCGCCTGGGGAGCCGCCTTGATCAAGCGCACATGGCTCACCAGGAACATCGCCGCCTGGGTCACGCCCCAGATGGCCATGGCCGCTGCCAGCCCCAGGGTCGAATGAATGCTCGGCACCAGGGCTACCATGCCGCCGATCATCAGTGCGCAGAACACCATGGAGGCGATCAGCGGGTGACGGTCCACCGCCCGGCCGCCCAGGGAATTGCCGATCAGGCCCACCGCGCCAAAGCCCATCAGGCACCAGCCCACCAATGCACCGTCGAACCCGGCCAGGCGCTCGAGTATGTCCGCCAGGTAGGTGTAGGCAGTAAACATGCCGCTAAATACCAGGATCGACAGCAGCACATGCCCTTGCATCAGCGGGCTGCGCAGGATGCGAAACTGCGCCCGCAGGCTCACCTGCTCGTTGTGCTGGCGGGTTTGCGGCAGGTAGATAAACAGCAACAGGGCCTTGGCGAACGCCACCACCGCCAGGATGCCGAAGGCGCTGCGCCAGCCGAACGCATCGGCAATCAGGGTGCCCACGGGAATCCCGAACACCGTGGCGCAGACAATGCCGAAGCCGATCTTGGCAATCGCCCGCCCGGCGTAGTCCGGGCCGACGATGTCCACCGCCGTCTCGCTGGCCAGGGCCCAGAACACCGGCAACCCCAGGGCCGGCACCAGCCGCGCCAGGGACATCACCCAGATGTTCGGCGCCAGCGCCGCCAGGGTATTGGCCAGGCCGAACATCACCAGCACGCTGATAAACAGCTTCTTGCGGGGAAAACGCGCGAAGTAGGCGGTCAGAAATGGCCCGAAGGCAGCCACGGTAAAGGCGAACAGGGTCACCAGCAGCCCGGCCTGGGACACACTGACCTGCAGGTCGCGGGCAATCGACGGCAACAGGCCGACGATGATGAACTCCGTGGTCAGCACGGTAAAACCGGCGGCCGACAACAGCAGGATGGGCAACAGCATGCAGAACTCCAGAAACAGCGACAGCAGCGACAGCCCGAAGGGCCCGCTGACTGGATAGAAAAAGGGGATGGCGAATCTTAACAGAGTGCGCCCGGCTCCGGGCAACCACCGCGTGCACGGCTCTGCAAGGGGCAAGTGGCAGATCGTCACATCGACGCGGTAACCCCGGCCTGCTGTGATAAAGTCCGCCCCCTGCTGAAAACAGGCCCTGTCGAGTTCGTCTACCCTTCAAACGTCTCGATCGCCCGTCGCCTTTTCAGACTGCGTCTGTGCCTGGCGGTTCAACCACCGGCGCTGGCGACCGGCAGGCTCCGCACATTAAAAAAAACAGAGATACCGCTATGAGCGCTTCACCCCCTTCCTTTCTGCATTCCCTCAAACGCCTGAGCCTGGTCACGCAGATCGTTATCGGCCTGATCGCCGGTATCGCCCTGGCACTGCTGGCACCGGAGGTGGCGAAATCCACCACCTTTATCGGCAAGGTATTCGTCTCGGCGCTCAAGGCCGTGGCCCCGATCCTGGTGTTCGTGCTGGTGATGGCCTCCATCGCCAACCACAAGCACGGCCAGGAAACCCATATCCGGCCGATCCTGGTGCTCTACCTGCTGGGTACCTTCGCCGCCGCCGTGGTCGCGGTGATCGCCAGCAGCCTGTTTCCTTCCGCCCTGGTGCTGTCGACCCACGACGTGGCCATCAGCGCGCCCGGCGGGATCACCGAAGTGCTGCAAAGCCTGCTGCTGAGCGTGGTGGACAACCCGGTCAGCGCCCTGATGAACGCCAACTTCATCGGCATCCTGGCCTGGGCCATTGGCATGGGCGTGGCCATCCGTCATGCCGGCGAGACCACCCGCACCGTGCTCGATGACCTGTCCAACGGGGTCACTGTCATCGTGCGCGTGGTGATCCGCTTCGCGCCCCTGGGGATCTTCGGCCTGGTGGCCTCGACCCTGGCCACCTCGGGCTTCAACGCCCTGCTCGGCTACCTGCACCTGCTGGCGGTCCTGATCGGCTGCATGCTGTTCGTGGCCCTGGTGATGAACCCGCTGATCGTGTTCTGGAAGATTCGCCGCAACCCCTTCCCGCTGGTGCTGACCTGCCTGCGCGAAAGTGGCATCACCGCCTTCTTCACCCGCAGCTCGGCGGCCAACATTCCAGTCAACCTGGAACTGAGCAAGCGCCTGGGCCTGCATGAAGACACCTACTCGGTGTCGATCCCGCTGGGCGCCACCATCAACATGGCCGGCGCGGCAATCACCATTACCGTGCTGACCCTGGCCGCCGTGCACACCCTCGGTATCGCCGTCGACCTGCCCACCGCCGTGCTGCTCAGCGTGGTCGCGGCCATCTGCGCCTGCGGTGCTTCCGGCGTGGCCGGCGGCTCGCTGCTGCTGATTCCCCTGGCCTGCAGCCTGTTCGGCATTCCCAGCGAAATCGCCATGCAGGTGGTGGCCGTAGGCTTCATCATCGGCGTGCTGCAGGATTCGGCGGAAACCGCGCTGAATTCCTCCACCGACGTACTCTTCACCGCCGCCGCGTGCATGGCCCAGGAAGACAAGGCGCAAGCCGCCTGATCCAACGGCCACAAAAAAGCCCGGCCAGGGTCAACCTGGCCGGGCTTTTTTGTGCGCTACGAGAACCTCGTAGCCAAACGCCTTAGAACGCGCCCATGTAGTCGCGCTTGCCCACTTCCACACCGTTGTGACGCAGGATTGCGTAGGTGGTAGTGACGTGGAAGAAGAACTGCGGCAGGCCGTAGGTCAGCAGGTAGGACTGGCCACTGAAGCGCTTCTCTTTCGGGGTGCCCGGACGGGTCACGATCTCGATACCTTCCTTGCCATCGATCTGCGCCGGCTGGATGCCGTCGATAAAGGCCAGGACCTTGGCGATCAGCGCCTGCAGGTCGGCGAAGGTGGTTTCAGTGTCGTCGTACTTGGGCAGCTCGACTTCGGCCAGGCGCGCCGATACGCCCTTGGCGAAGTCCACGGCGATCTGCACCTGGCGCACCAGCGGGAACATGTCCGGGTACAGGCGCGCCTGCAGCAGGGCGTTGGGCTCGATGTTCTTCGCCGTGGCGTGGGCTTCGGCCTTGTGCAGCACGTCGCTCAAGGCATTGAGCATTTGCTTGAAGACAGGAACGGAAGCGGCGTACAGGGAAATAGTCATGACAGTCTCGACAGGGAATGGCGGGAATACAGCGAGCAGCGATTATAGCCACAGCACGCCAGCACGGGGCCTTTATCCGCAGTGCTCCTGGCGATACACGCTGGGGGCCACGCCGAACCAGCGCTTGAAGCTCTGGGAAAAACTCGACAGGTCACTGAAGCCAAGCCTTTCGGCAACCTGGGACAGGCTCAGCCGCGGATTGCCCAGCAACTCCAGGGCCCGGGCGCCTCGATGCCCGGCCAGTACCTGCCGATAGCAGGTGCCCTCCTCCTGCAAGCGTCGCTTCAAGGTCCGCACGCTGGTGCACAGCAGCCGGGCCATGGCCGGCAAGTCCGGTACGCTTGCCGCCGGCAGGGCATCCAGGTGCTGGCGGACCAGCGCGGCAACCCCCTGATGGGCCTGTCGCCGCTCCAGCAACTGCGCGCACATCTGCTCGCACATGGCCACCGTCAGCGGGTTGGCCTGGGGCAAGGGCCGGTGCAGGAAACGCCGGTCGAATGCCAGGGTATTGGCGTCGGCCCGATAGTCGGCGGGCACCCCGAGAATCTGCGCCGGCTCGTCCCCTTCCAGCTCAGGGCTGACACTGCGACCGAAACGCAGCAGGCGAAAATCCGCACCGACTATTTCCTGCATCAGCGTCGCGGCGGCCGCCATGTCCCGCTGTAACAGGAACTGCGCCAACAAGGGGTCCGCCACCCGAGGCTCGGCAAAGGTCAGCACCCCGAGCCCCGGCTCCAGCCGGTAACCGATCTCGGCAAAGGCATAGGTCAGCGGCAGGAAGCGCAAGGCCAGGGCCAGGGCATCCGCCGGGGTGGCGCTGCTGATCAGGCCGTAGCCGAACAGGCCATAGGTGGAGAAGTGATAACGCGCACCCACTGCATACCCCAGGCCCCGGGGCTGGCCGAGCAGCGCCAGCAGGTTACTGGCCAGGCGCAACTCCTGGGCCGCCGACAGCAGGCTGTTGGGGTTTTGCAACTGCTCCCGGGACAGCCCGCAACCGGCCAGCAACCGCGCTGGCGCCAAGCCCTTTTCGCAGCCGAAACCGAGCAGCAGCAAGGCGCTGGACGGTCCCCGGGTGAACGACTGAGTGCTCATGGGCGCGGCTCGTGAAGAAAGGTGTTGGCCCAAATACTAAAGCACTTGTCCCGTTACAGCATGGGGTCCACGGTTTATTCCCCGCATGCTTCACTGATCGGGGCTGCACCGCAGAAACAAGGAAGTGGCCCCGGGAGCATCAACCCTGCGCCGCACAACAATAACAACGAGGTCGTCATGCGCGAATTCGCACCTGCTACACACCCCGCCCCCGACTCGGCCACACCGCTGGAGGCCATCATCATCGGCAGCGGCTTTGGCGGCCTGGGCATGGCCATCGCCCTGCGCAAGGCGGGCGTGCACCGTTTCGTCATTCTTGAAAAAGGCCAGGACGTGGGCGGCGTCTGGCGCGACAACAGCTATCCCGGCGCTGCCTGCGACGTGCCCTCGCACCTGTATTCGTTTTCCTTCGAACCCAACCCGCACTGGTCCCGGGTGTTCGCGCCCCAGGCAGAAATCCATGGTTACCTGCAACATTGTGCCGGCGTCTATGAGCTCAAACCCCATATCCGCTTCGGCGCCGAGGTGCGCCATGCCGAATTCGATACCGCCAATGCCTGCTGGCATGTCACCTGCGCCGATGGCCAGCGCCATGCCGCCCGCCTGCTGATCAGCGCCACCGGCCAGTTGAGCCGCCCGGCCCTGCCCGACCTGCCGGGCATGGCCAGCTTCCGCGGCCGGGTCTTCCACTCCGCCCACTGGGATCATGACTATC
The DNA here is from genome assembly GCF_058797595.1 of Pseudomonas sp. GW823-FHT02C05. Lineage (NCBI taxonomy): Bacteria > Pseudomonadati > Pseudomonadota > Gammaproteobacteria > Pseudomonadales > Pseudomonadaceae > Pseudomonas > Pseudomonas sp. GW823-FHT02C05. The sequence continues at coordinate 2,289,015 of NZ_JBXAJU010000001.1, forward strand.
CCCTGGCGGGCAAGCGGGTGGCGGTGATCGGCACCGGCGCCTCGGCCATCCAGTTCGTCCCGGAGGTTGCCAGGCAGGTGGCCGAACTCAAGGTCTTCCAACGCTCACCGGCCTACATCATGCCCAAGGCCGACCGCCCCTACAGTGCCGAGGAAAAGCAGCGCTTCCTGCGCCAACCCTGGAAGATGAAGCTGGTGCGTGCGGCCCACTACCTGCACTTCGAATCCCGGGCTTTGGGCTTCACGCGCCTGCAGGGCCTGACCAAGTGGGTGGTCGGTGGCCCGTTCAAGAAGCTGCTGCACACCTCGGTCGCCAGCCCCGAACTGCGCCGCCAGATGACCCCGGACTACCCCATCGGCTGCAAGCGCATCCTGCTGTCCAACGACTACCTCAAGACCTTCGACCTGCCCCATGTGCACCTGCTGACCCGAGGCATCCGGCAGATCACCGAGCACGGCATCGAAACCCTGGACGGCGAGGAACACGCCGTGGACGCGATCATCTATGGCACCGGTTTCGCCGCCACCGAGTTCCTCTCGCCCATGCGCATCACCGGACGCGACGGGCTCGACCTGAACCAGGCCTGGCAAGGTGGCGCGGCGGCCTACCTGGGCATCAGCGTGCCGGGTTTTCCCAACTTCTTCATGCTCTACGGGCCCAACACCAACCTGGGCCACAACTCCATCATCCATATGCTGGAAAGCCAGATTTCCCACGTCATGCAGGCCCGCCAGGCCCTGCTGGACAGCGGCGCCAGCCATGTGGAAGTGGACGAGCAGCGCCACCAGCGCTTTCAACTGGGCATCCAGCGCCGCCTGGCCACTTCGGTGTGGAGCGGCTGCAAGAGCTGGTATGTCGACGAACGGGGGCACAACAGCACCAACTGGCCAGGCTTCACCTGGTCCTACCGCTGGCTGGCGCGCTACGCCGGGCTGGCGGCCTATCGCCTGTCCAGCCCGCTGGACACCCAATCCCCAGCCTGCGACGGGCAACGCATAGCCGCCCCCCGGGACTGGTTGGAGCGGGCCAACGCAGCCTTCCTGCGGGTTTTCCTGCGGGTCAGTTTCAGGGCCTTGATCGGCCCGCCCCGGCCCCTGGCCAGCCAGCGCAAGATAGTCGACCGGTTGTCATGGCTGATGCCCGGCTGCCTGGGCGTGAACCGCCGGAGCATGCAGCTGGACGGGCTCTCGTTGCAGATTGTCGAACCCGGAACCAGGGCGCCCAAGGGGGTGATTCTCTACCTGCACGGTGGCGCCTTCTGCCTGGGCAGCCCGCGCTCTCACTACAGCGTCACCAGCCGCCTGGCCAGGGACAGCGGCTGCGCGGTGTGGGTGCCGGACTACCGGCTGGCCCCGGAACACCCCTACCCCGCCGCGCTGGAGGATTGCCTGGCCTGTTACGACGCGATCCGCGCCCAGCTCTGCCCGGCGGACAAGCTGCTGATTGCCGGCGACTCCGCCGGCGGCGCCCTGGTGCTGGCCCTGGCCCTGTCCCTGAAGGAGCGTGGTGACGGGATTGCCGCCGGGCTGATGCTGCTGTCGCCGGTCACCGATCCGGACCTGGGCGGCGCCAGCATGCAATCGCGCCAGGAGGCCGACCCGATGATCCGCCGCGACTGGCTGGAGCAAGCCCTCAAGGCCTACGCAGCGCCCGTTCAAGCACTGAGCCACCGCCCCCTGGAAGCAGACCTGCGCGGCTTGCCACCGATGCTGATCCAGGTGGGCGACCAGGAACTGCTGCTATCCGACTCCACGCGCCTGGCTGAGCGTGCCAGGCAGTCCGGGGTGGCTTGCCAGTTGAAAATCCACCAGGGCCGCTGGCACGTGTTCCAGTTGCAGGCGTTCTACCTGCGCTCCGCGAGAAACGCCCTGCTGGGCCTCGCCCGGTTTGCCCGCCAGTGCCTGGAGACCGCGGGCCAAACCCCGCAGGCAGCCGACTCACCCCGTACGACACAGCCTGCAACAGATCCGCAACCCAGCTGAACCGGCCGCCCTCGCCCAAAGCATGGTGGCGGGGGCGGCCCGGTCAACCGGCGCCGGCGCGGGCCGCGCCAAGTTCTGATGGCAAGATCCGGGTTCTGGAGGTAAAACAGAGCCCCTCGAAAGCGGCCGACCCGGCCACGCAGAAAACCCGGACGCTGTTCCAGCGCCCGGTGGCGTTTTTTTTCACGATCCATCCATCAGTGACCAAGGGACCAGCACTTATGAGCAGCGAGCACGACACACCCGGTGAAGCACTGCGCTTGAGCAGTACCGATATCCGCATCCTGGGTTCGTTGATCGAAAAGCAGGCCACCAGCCCGGAAACCTATCCCCTGACCCTCAACGCCCTGGTGATTGCCTGCAATCAGAAAACCAGCCGCGAACCGGTGATGAACCTGACCCAGGGTCAGGTCGGGCAAAGCCTGCGTGCCCTCGAAGCCCGGGGCTTCACCCGCCTGGTGATGGGCAGCCGCGCCGATCGCTGGGAACAGCGCCTGGACAAGGCCCTGGAACTGGTGCCGGCGCAACTGATCCTGTGCGGCCTGATGTTCCTGCGTGGCCCGCAGACGGTCAACGAACTGCTGACCCGTAGCGGGCGCATGCATGATTTCGAAGACAGCGAACAGGTCCTGCACCAGCTCGAACGCCTGATTGCCCGGGGCCTGGCCCTGCACATTCCGCGGCAGGCCGGCCAGCGCGAAGACCGTTATACCCACGCCCTGGGTGACCCGGCGGACATCGAGGCAATCCTCGCCGCCCGCAGCAACCCGGTTGAGCGCAGCGCCGGCGGCGCGGTTTCAGTGGAACGCATCGAAGAACTGGAAGCGCGGATCGCTGCCCTGGAAGAGCGCCTGGCCCAACTCGAAGGCTGAACCCCGGAGCCGCTGCCGCAGGCTGCGATCGACCTCGAAGGGGGCTTCAGGTCCCTGCTGGCCTTGTCGCGGCCTGCGGCAGCGGTGACAGGGCTTCGGGCTCAGGGGCGGGCGAAGGCCACGGCCTTCTGGAACTGCTCTTCGCTCGGGCGCACCCCGGTATAAAGCACGAACTGCTCCAGCGCCTGGATGGCAATCACTTCCAGCCCGGTGATGACCTGCTTGCCCTCGGCCCGGGCCCGCAGGATCAACGGCGTCTCCGGCGGCACCGCCACCACGTCGAACACCGTCTGCGCCGCCTTTATCGCCTCGGCGTCGAACGCCAGCTGCTGCGCCTCTGGCCCGCCGCTCATGCCGATCGGGGTGACGTTGATCAGCATCTGCGGCCGCAGGCTGCCCAACTCGGCCTGCCACTCATAACCCAGGGAGCTGGCCAGGGCGCGCCCGGCCACTTCGTTGCGGGCCACGATCACCCCGTTGGCATAACCACCATCACGCAAGGCACTGGCCACGGCCTTGGCCATGCCGCCGCTGCCGCGCAGGGCAAAGCTCGACTCTCGAGGCACCCCGTGGCCCGCGAGCAATTGCGCCACGGCGATGTAGTCGGTGTTGTAGGCCTTGAGATGGCCGTTGGTGTTGACGATGGTATTGATCGAGGCAATGGCCCGGGCCGAGGCATCCAGCTCATCCACCAGGGCGATGCAGTCTTCCTTGAACGGCATGGACACCCCGCAACCGCGGATGCCCAGCGCCCGGATCCCGGCGACGGCGCCGGGCAGGTCCTGGCTGCTGAAGGCCTTGTAGTAGAAATTGAGACCCAACTGCTCATACAGGTGGTTGTGAAAACGCAGGCCGAAATTCCCCGGGCGCCCGGACAAGGACATGCACAACTGAGTGTCTTTGTTGGGGTTCATTTGCATATCGGTTTCCTCGCTCGGCACTTTCAGATGGACGGGATTGGTCTGGCGCGCCGCTTGGCCTGATCATATCGGCGCGTGTTCACCGGCCTTCGCCACCGCCCAGGGATGACGGTAAAGAGACCGGTACAGACCTTACACAATATTTACTCAGCGGCTGTGCAGATTTCGCAGGAACCGCTGTCTTAGAAGTATCCCCGCGTCAGTTCTTGAGTCTGGTGCAGACCATAAACGCTGGGGTTGAACCGAGGAATGACCATGATCTCCAAAATCCCCAAGATAGCCTTGCTCATTGGTGCACTCGCTGTCGCAGGCCAGGCTTCAGCCCACGGTGGTGGTGGCTGGGTCGGGCCCGCCGCCTTGGGTGCTGTTGTCGGCGCTGCCGTAGTGGGTTCGGTGATCGCCAACCAGGATCGCCCGGTCTATGTGCAGCAAGCGCCGGTGTATGTCCAACCGCAGCCGGTCTATGCCGCACCGCCACCACCGGTCTACTACCAGCCGGCACCGGTCTATGTGCAGCAACCGGTCTACTACCGCCCGGCACCGGTGTACTACGGGCCACCTCGCGGTTACTACGGCCACCCGCATTACTACTACGGCCCGGGTCCCGGCCGCTGGTAAGCACTGGCAGAATCAAACAACAGGCCCCGCCCCCAAAGCGGGGCTTGTTGCATTTTGCCACTATCCGAATGTCTGAATAATTCTCAAGCATGTCGTGACTGGAACAGTATTTGCGTTTAAATCCGGCAATAGTGTACTGATCCCACGGCTGCGGTGAGCGACATGCGACTGTCATGTTTGTGTCATTCAAGGACGACAAGATCGACACAGTCCGCTCGCCACAGGCCCATAACAACAAGGACGAATCCATGCCCACGCAAAACCCGCACCGCGTCGCCGGCCTCTGCACCTCCAGCCGGGTGTACGACGCCCTGACCGAACTCAAGCACCTGGAAGGCCACCGCAGCGCCAAGTTCCTCTCGCTGCTGGCCCAGAACCTGGTGCGCAAGGGCCTGCTCAACGAGCAGGAAGTGCTGCACATGCTCGACCAGGTGGTGGACTGAACTGCCGGCTGCGGTAGCACCGGCATCAATGTCCACTATCAGATTGGGTGATTTTTCGTAGCACTTGGGGCTTTGTAAGGTAACCCCCTCAGATCGAGGAGGTTGTCATGCCCAAGGTTCAGATCATGTCCGTCATTGGCAGCGCGGTCCCCGCATCGCTCAGGGAACTGGGGTTGCTGGCTTGCTGGTACCTGGTGCGCGACGGCGAGATGGTCAGCGGCCCGCTGACCTCCCTGCCCGCCGCCCAGGCCCTGTCCCGGCAACTGGCGCTGCGCATCGTCCAGCCCTAGGGCAACTGCACCCGGGGCCGGGTCTCGACGAACAGGGCCCAGCTGGACATGAACAGCGCGGCAATCAGGGGCCCGATGACAAAGCCGTTGAGGCCGAAGATCGCCAGCCCTCCCAGGGTCGAGATCAGGATCAGGTAGTCCGGCATCTTGGTGTCCTTGCCCACCAGGATGGGCCGCAGCAGGTTGTCCACCAGGCCGATCACGAACACCCCGAACAGCCCCAGCACCACCCCTTGCCAGATCGCTCCGCTGATCAGGAAGTAGGCCGCCACCGGCCCCCAGACAATCCCCGCCCCCACGGCCGGCAACAGTGACAGGAACGCCATCAGCACCGCCCAGAGCAAGGCGCTGGGAATTTCGAGGAACCAGAAGATCAAGCCCCCCAGGGCGCCCTGGGTCACCGCCACCAGCACATTGCCCTTGACCGTGGCCCGCACCACTCGGTTGAACTTCAATTGCAGGCGGCGCTTCTGGTATTCCGCCAGGGGCACGGCGGTGCGGATCTTGCGCACCAGCTCCGGGCCGTCGCGCAGAAAGAAGAACAGCAGGTAGAGCATGATGAAGAAGCTCACCACGAACTCGAAGGTGCCCTGGCCGAAGCTGAAAGCCTGGGTCGCCAGGTACTGGCTGCCCTGCATCGCGCTCTTGACCACCTTCTCCTGCAGCCCCTTGAGTTCGCCCAGGCCGAAGCGGTCCAGCAGGTGCTGGAAGTACGGCGGCAGGCTGTGCTTGAACTGAGCCAGGTAGGCGGCGATATCCAGCTGGCCGCTTTCGATTTTCTTGTACAGCTCGGCCCCCTCCTGCACCAGCAGCACGCTGGTGATGATCACCGGCAGAATCGCGATCACCAGGCAGATCAACAGGGTGCACAGGGACGTCAAGTTGCGCTGCCAGCCGAAGCGGGCCTGCAGCCGACGCTGCAAGGGGGCGAAGACAATGCCCAGGATCACTGCCCAGAACAGCGCACCGTAGAACGGCAGCAGAATCCAGATAAAGGCCAGGGTCACCAGTGCCAGCAATAGCAGCAGGCTTTTGTTTTGCAGGTTGGTTTGGTTCATCTACAGGTCCAGGTCTGTCACGCGGAAAATCAGCGTCCTGAGGCTTAGTCCCCGGCCGCGGCGCCGAGTGCCGTTTTTTCTGCTGTCGGCATAGATCCAGATCAATGAATACCCTAGCGCACTGGCTTACCCTCGCGACCTTTTGCGACCGACAGCCCCATGACGCTCCTCGCCAAACCCGAACTCCTGGCCCCCGCCGGCACCCTGAAGAACATGCGCTACGCCTTCGCCTACGGCGCCGACGCGGTGTACGCCGGCCAGCCGCGCTACAGCCTGCGGGTACGCAACAACGAATTCGACCATGCCAACCTGGCCCTCGGCATCCGCGAGGCCCAGGCCCAGGGCAAGCGCTTCTACGTGGTGGTCAACATCGCCCCACACAATGCCAAGCTCAAGACCTTCCTCAAGGACCTGGCGCCGGTGATCGAGATGGCCCCGGATGCGCTGATCATGTCCGACCCGGGGTTGATCATGCTGGTACGCCGGCACTTCCCGCAGATGCCGATCCACCTCTCGGTGCAGGCCAACACGGTGAACTGGGCCAGCGTCGAGTTCTGGCAACAGCAGGGCCTGACCCGGATCATCCTGTCCCGGGAACTGTCCCTGGAGGAGATCGAGGAAATCCGCCAGCAGGTGCCGGGCATGGAGCTGGAAGTCTTCGTCCACGGGGCGCTGTGCATGGCCTACTCCGGGCGTTGCCTGCTGTCGGGCTACATGAACAAGCGCGACGCCAACCAGGGCACCTGCACCAATGCCTGCCGCTGGAAATACAGCGCCCAGGCGGCCACCGAGAATGCCGTGGGCGACATCGTGCAGAGCTACCAGCCGGAGCCGACCCTGGGCCTGGGCGCCCCCACCGACCAGGTGTTCCTGCTGCAGGAAGCCAATCGCCCGGGCGAGCTGATGCCGGCCTTCGAGGACGAGCACGGCACCTACATCATGAACGCCAAGGACCTGCGGGCGGTGCAACACGTGGAGCGCCTGACCCGCATGGGCGTGCACTCGCTGAAGATCGAGGGGCGCACCAAGTCGCACTTCTATTGCGCACGCACCACCCAGGTCTATCGCCGGGCCATCGACGATGCCGCCGCTGGCCGCGAGTTCGACCGCCAGTTGATGAGCGATCTGGAGTCCCTGGCCCAGCGCGGCTACACCGAGGGTTTCCTGCGCCGGCATGTGCATGACGAGTATCAGAACTACCAGAACGGCAGCTCGGTGTCGGAGCGCCAGCAGTTCGTCGGTGAACTGACCGGCGAACGCCGCGACCGCCTGGCCGAAGTGAAGGTGAAAAACCGTTTCGCCCTGGGCGATCACATGGAACTGATGACCCCTCGGGGCAATTTCCACTTCGACCTGCACCAGTTGCAGAACGCCAAGGGCGAAGCCATCGAAGTGGCGCCAGGTGACGGCCATACGGTGTACCTGCCGATCCCTGATCAGGTGGACCTGCGCTTTGGCCTGCTGATGCGCGATATCAGCGCCTGAGCCGTGCAGGTAACACCCTGATGTAGCTGTTGACGGGGGCGGTGGGACCTTCTGGTGGGCTGCCTAAAGACCGCCACGCAAGGCCCTTCGGGCCTTTTCGCAGCCTCGCAGGCTTGGCAGCGGCTACACCAGCCACCGGCGCCCCGCCCTCAGATACGGAATTGTCCCACCAGCCGCCCCAGGCGCTGGCCCAGGTCCGCCAGGCTGCGGGAAGTCTGGGCGCCGCGCTGGGTTTCATCGGCCACACTGTCCACCGCCACGGCGATCTGATGCACGCTGCGATTGATCTCCTCGGCCACCGCGGTCTGTTCTTCCGCCGCACTGGCAATCTGCGCGTTCATCGAATTGATGGTGCCGATCAACTGGGCCATGGTGTCCAGCGACGCCCCGGCTTCGTTGGCCTTCACCGAGGTGCCGTCACCGGCATCGCTGGAACGGCGCATGGCGTCCACCGCCACCCGGGTGCCCTGCTGCAGGCGGTCGATCATGCCCTGGATTTCCTGAGTGCTCTGCTGGGTGCGGCTGGCCAGGGCCCGTACTTCGTCGGCCACCACCGCAAAACCGCGCCCGGCCTCCCCGGCCCGAGCCGCTTCGATGGCGGCGTTCAGGGCCAGCAGGTTGGTCTGCTCGGCGATCGAGCGGATCACGTCCAGCACGCTGACAATCGACGTCACGTCCTGCTGCAGGCTGTCCAGGGAAGTACCGCTATTGCGGATATCGCTGACCAGCGCATGGATCTGCTGGATGCTGCCATCCACCACGCGCTTGGCCGCCTGGCCCTCTTCATCGGTCTGCTGGGCGGCAACGGCTGCGCCCTGGGCACTGCGGGCCACCTCGTGGGCTGCGGAGGACATTTCGTTGATCGCCGTGGCCACCTGATCGGTCTCGTGGCGCTGGCGCTCCATGGCCTGTTCCGAACGCTGGGCCTGATCCGAGACCTGGGTCACCAGTTCGGTGAGCTGGCCGGTCATCTCGGTGATCTGCCGCACCAGGCCGTGGATCTTGTCGACAAAGCGGTTGAACGAGCCGGCCAACTGCCCCAGTTCGTCCTGGCTGGTAATGGCCAGGCGCCGAGTCAGGTCGCCCTCGCCGGCGGCGATATCGTCGAGGTTGGCTTTCATCAGGTTCAGCGGGCGCAGCATGGTGTTGGCCACCAGCATGCCCAGGGCGGCGATCACCACCAGCACCACCGCGGCGATCCCGAGGATGCTCAGGACCATGCCTTCCATGCGCTGGTTGACGCTGCTCTGCACTGCGGCGACCTGGGCGTCGATGCCATCGAGGTTGACCGAGGTGCCCAGCACCATGTCCCACTTGGGCAGGTACTCGGTGTAGCCCAGCTTGGGCACCAGCACGTCGCTGCCCGGCTGGGTCGAGCTGTATTGCACATAGTGGCTGCCGTCCTTGCCGACCCGCACCAGCTCGCGGTTGACGTACACCCCATTGGGGTCGCGGTTGTCCTTGAAGCTCTTGCCCACGCCGTCCGGGCTGTTGCCCTTGAACAGGCGCACAGTCTCGGAGTCGTAGCCGAAGAAGTAGCCGTCCTTGCCATAGCTGATATTGGACAGCAGCTTGACCACTTCGGCCCGGGCGGCCTGATCGCCCTGCGCCGCCGCATCGTAGAGCGGCTTGACGGTAGTCAGCGCGACTTCCACATAACTCTGCAGGGTGGCCTTGGCTTCAGTCAGCAGCCGGTTGCGGGTTTCCTCGACTTCCTTCTGTGCCTGCTGGCGCAGCATGAGCACGGTGCTCAGGCTGATCACCAGGGCGAACAGCAGTACCGGGAGTACTGCCAGGGACAGGACTTTGGCCTTCAGGCTCAAGCGCATAGGGGGCTCACTCTTGGTTTTTTATTGGCGTGATATGCCGTTAACGGCACGCCAAAAAAAAAGTTGAGCCTGAACCCCTAGGAGCCGGCTTGCCGGCGAAGGGGCCCTCGAGCCTTGCACCGACCTTGCCGATGCCTTCGCTGGCAAGCCAGCTCTTACGACAACCCCCGGCTTCTACGAGAGCGAGATGATCAGAGGACCATGGCCGCCACCCAGCCGAAGGCCAGCAGCGGCAGGTTGTAGTGCAGGAAGGTCGGAACCACGGTGTCCCAGATGTGGTGGTGCTGGCCGTCGATATTCAGGCCCGAGGTCGGTCCCAGGGTCGAGTCCGAGGCCGGCGAACCGGCATCGCCCAGGGCACCGGCGGTGCCGACGATGCAGACGATGGCCAGCGGGCTGAAGCCCAGTTGCACACACAAAGGCACGAAGATCGCCGCGAGGATCGGCACCGTGGAGAACGACGAGCCGATGCCCATGGTCACCAGCAGGCCCACCAGCAGCATCAGCAAGGCGCCCACGCCCTTGCTGTGGCCGATCCAGGCCGCCGAGGCCTGGACCAGGGAATTGACCTCGCCGGTGGCCTTCATCACTTCGGCGAACCCCGAGGCGGCGATCATGATGAAGCCGATCATGGCCATCATCTTCATGCCTTCGGTGAACAGCTCGTCAGTCTCGCGCCAGCGCACGATGCCCGACACCGAGAAAATCAGAAAACCGCACAAGGCACCGATAATCATCGAGTCCAGCAGCAGCTGGATCACGAACGCCGCGACTATGGCCGCCGCGGCCACCAGCAGGGTCCGCGGGTTGTACTGCACCGCCACCTGCTCGACCTTCTCGATGCGGTCCAGGTCATAGACGCGCTTCTTGCGGTAGCTGAAGAACGCCAGCAGCAAGCCGCAAAGCATGCCCAGGGCGGGAATGCCCATGGCGTGGGTGACGTTGACCTGGCTGATATCGACGCCGCTGCGGGCCACGTTGGCCAGGAGGATTTCGTTGAGGAAGATGTTGCCGAAACCCACCGGCAGGAACATGTAGGGGGTGATCAGGCCGAAGGTGATCACACAGGCGATCAGCCGGCGATCCAGTTGCAGCTTGGTCAGCACATACAGCAGCGGCGGCACCAGCAGCGGAATGAAGGCAATGTGGATCGGCAGGATGTTCTGCGAGGCAATCGCCACCACCCACAGCAGGCCGATCAGCAGCCACTTGACCTGGCCGCCGCCGTTGGCGTCCTGCCGGTCCACCAGCAGCAGGATCTTGTCCGCCAACGCGTGGGCCAGCCCGGATTTGGCAATCGCCACGGCGAAAGCACCGAGCAAGGCGTAGGACATGGCCACGGTGGCACCGCCCCCCAGGCCGCTATTGAAGGCCTTGAGCGTGGCCTCGATGCCCAGGCCGCCGGCCAGGCCGCCCACCAGGGCGCCAATGATCAGGGCGATCACTACATGCACGCGGGACAGGCTGAGCACCAGCATTACGCCAACCGCGGCAATTACTGCGTTAATCATCGTTACCTCATTACTGCGCCGCTAAAAATGGCGCAAAAGCCTGTGACCGACCGGAAGGCAGCGGGCTGCCGACATCGAAATGAAAGAGGTTCTTATTAGGGGGGCGCACTTTGCAGCAGCCGACCCGGCTTGTCAAAACCCCGCACCCCGCCGCCCGCAGGAGCGAGCTTGCTCGTAAAGCCCCCAAGACCAACCCCGTACCCGTGGTGAGGGAGCTTGCTCGCACTGGGCTGCACAGCAGCCCCAGCGCCTCGCGGTTTATTTCGAACAAGCGTTTAAAGAACGCCATTGGTCGGCCGCTACAGTGCAAAGTCTCAGATATTTATCGAATAAAGGACGTCTCCATGTCGCTCAGACAACTTTCCATCCAATGGAAAATCACCTTGCTGGCCGGACTCTGCCTGTTGGGCATCGTGTCGCTGTTGGTGGGGCTTTCGCTGTATCGCATGGAGCACAGCTCCGAGCTGGTGAAGGCCTCGAGCATGGAGATGCTCAACGAAGCCGCCCAGGCGCGGATCGAGGCCCAGGGTGAAGTCCAGGCACTGGGCATTCGCCAGCAATTCATGGACGCCTATCAATACGGCCACGGCTTCTCGCGTCAGGTGCTGTTCCTGCGGGAACAGGCCGAGAAACGCTTCCTCGACGCCTTCGACCTGCGCGAGGACCTGACCCGCCAGGTCAAGTCGGCGCTGCAGGCCAACCCCGACTTGCTGGGCCTGTCCCTGGTGTTCGAAGCCAACGCCCTGGACGGCAAGGACGAGTTGTTCGGCGGCCAGAGCGAACTGGGTAGCAACGAAAAGGGCCGCTTCGCCCTGTACTGGTCCCAACCCACCCCGGGCAAGCTGACCTCCATGTCACTGCCCGAAAGCGACATGAGCGACACCCGCACCGGCCCCAGCGGCCAGCCGGCCAACGCCTGGTTCACCTGCCCGCGCAGTACCCTCAAGCCCTGCGTGATCGAACCCTACTTCTATGACATCGACGGCCAGAAGGTGCTGATGACCAGCATCGTCTTCCCGCTGATGGTGGACGGCAAAGTCATCGCTTCGCTGTCGGTGGACATCAACCTCAACAGCCTCCAGGCCATCAGCCAGAGCGCCAGCAAGCGCCTCTATGCCGGCCAGACCAACGTCAGCATCCTGAGCCCGGTGGGCCTGCTGGCCGGCTACAGCCCGGACGCCAGCAAGCTCAGCCAGCGCCTGGACAGCGTCGACACCACCAACGGCGCCGAGCTGATCCGCCTGCTGGCCAACAGCACCCAGACCCAGAGCCTGCACAGCAACCGTGAACTCAAGGTGCTGGCGCCCTTCACCCCGATCCCCGGTGGCAAGGCCTGGGGCGTACTGCTGGATGTTCCGGAAAAAGTCCTGGTAGGCCCGGCCGAAGCCCTGAAAAGCGAGCTGGATGCGCGCAACAACAGCGGCACCCTGATCGAGCTCGGCCTGGGCCTGCTGGCCGCGGTGGTGGGCCTGTTGCTGGTGTGGCTGATGGCCCGCAGCGTGACCCGGCCGATCCTCGGCGTGGCCCACATGCTCGAAGACATCGCCAGCGGCGAAGGCGACCTGACCCGACGCCTGGCCTACGACAAGCAGGACGAACTGGGCCAACTGGCCGGCTGGTTCAACCGCTTCCTGGACAAGCTGCAGCCGATCATCGCCGAGGTAAAACGCTCGGTGCAGGACGCTCGCGGCACCGCCGACCAGTCTTCGGCCATCGCCACCCAGACCAGCGCCGGCATGGAGCAGCAGTATCGCCAGGTGGACCAGGTGGCCACCGCTTCCCATGAAATGAGCGCCACCGCCCAGGACGTGGCCCGCAGCGCGGCCCAGGCCGCCCAGGCCGCGCGGGATGCCGACCAGGCCACCCGCCAGGGCCTGAACGTGATCGACCACACCACCCGCAGCATCGACTTGCTGGCCGCCGACATGAGTGCCGCCATGACCCAGGTCGAAGGCCTGGCTGCCAACAGCGAGCAGATCGGCACGGTACTGGAAGTGATCCGCTCGATTGCCGAGCAGACCAACCTGCTGGCCTTGAACGCGGCCATCGAAGCCGCTCGCGCCGGGGAAGCCGGCCGCGGCTTCGCGGTGGTGGCCGATGAGGTGCGCAACCTGGCCCAGCGCACCCAGGAGTCGGTGGAAGAAACCCGCCTGGTGATCGAGCAACTGCAGAACGGCACGCGGGAGGTGGTGGGTTCGATGAACAACAGCCATCGCCAGGCCCAGGGCAGCGTCGAACAAGTGGGCCAGGCGGTCACCGCCCTGCGCCAGATCGGCGATGCGGTAACCGTGATCAGCGACATGAACCTGCAGATCGCCAGCGCGGCCGAACAGCAGAGCGCGGTGGCCGAAGAGATCAACAGCAACGTGGCGACCATTCGCGATGTCACCGAATCGCTGTCGGAGCAGGCCAATGAATCGGCGCGGGTCAGCCAGTCGCTCAACAGCCTGGCCAACCAGCAACAGAGCCTGATGGACCAGTTCCGCGTCTGACCCCGCTGCCGCAGGCTGCGATAGCCGCCACGGGCGCCGAACCTGGCGCCCGGCAAGTTCAGCGCCTGGGCAGCTCGATCTCTACCCGCAAGCCGCCCCACTCGCTTTCCCCCAGGTTCAGGGTTCCACCGCAGGCGTCGACGATGTCGCGCACGATGCCCAGGCCCAGCCCATGGCCGTGGGTCTGTTCATCCAGGCGCGTGCCCCGGCCGAATACCTCATCGCGCCGCGCTTCGGGAATGCCCGGGCCGTCGTCGTCCACCGCCAGGCAGAAGCCCTGCGGCCGCTCTTCCACGCTCAGGCGCACCTGGGCATCCGCCCATTTGCAGGCGTTGTCCAGCAGGTTGCCCAAGAGCTCCAGCAGGTCTTCCCGGTCCCAGGGCAGGCGCAGCCCCGGTGGCGCCTGGTAGCTCAGTTCCAGGTGCTGGCCATGGATCATGTTCAAGGTCGCCAGGAGCCCCGGCAGCTCGGCATCGCACTCGAACAGCACCCCGGGCAGCGCATCCCCCGCCAGCCGCGCGCGGTTGAGTTCGCGATTGAGGCGCTGCTGCACCTGCTCCAACTGTTCCTGGAGCATCCTGCGCACCTCGGGGTGGCCGTCGAGCCTGGGGCTCGACGCCAGGCTCAGGAGCACCGCCAGCGGGGTCTTCAAGGCATGGCCCAGGTTGCCCAGGGCATTGCGGGAACGGTTGAGGCTGTCTTCGGTATGGGCCAGCAAGTGGTTGATCTGCGCCACCAGGGGCTCCAGTTCCACCGGCACCTGGGCATCCAGTTGCGAACGCTGGCCCTGTTGCAACTGGGCGATCTGCTCGCGGGCGGTTTCCAGCGGGCGCAGGGCGCGGCGCACGGTCAGGCGTTGCAGCAGCAGGATCAGCAGCAGCCCGGCCAGCCCCAGCCCCAGCCCGATCTGGCGCATGCGCTGGAAGCTTTCACGCACCGGGGTGTAGTCCTGGGCCACGCTGATGGAGATCGACTGCCCGAGGCGCTTGTAGTCGCTGCGCAGCACCAGCAGTTGCTGGCCCTCCGGCCCCAGTTGCAGGTTGCCCTGCAGGCCGGCGCGCTCCAGTTGCGGCAGTTCCTGGTCCCACAGCGAGCGCGAGCGCCAGTGCACATCGGCAAAATCGATACGGAAATAGTGCCCGGAAAACGGCCGCTGGTAGGCCGGCGACAGACGTCGTTCATCCAGCTGCAGCCCCTGAGGGCCGCGCACCAGGGCCAGCAGCAGGCTCTCGCTGTCGTTGCGCAGGCCGGCTTCCAGGTAGCGTTGCAGGCCCACCTCGAACAGCCAGAGGCTGGTCTGCGCCAGCACCAGCCCGACCACCACCATCACCGTGATCAGGCCCAGGCTCAGGCGGCGCTGGATCGATCTCACGAAGTGGTTCCGCCGAACAGATAACCCTGGCCGCGGCGGGTTTCGATCACACTGCGGCCCAGCTTGCGCCGCAGGTGGTTGACGTGAACTTCGAGGACGTTGGAGTCGCGCTCGGTTTCACCGTCGTAGAGGTGTTCGGCCAGGTGGCTTTTGGAAAGGATCTGCTGCGGGTGCAGCATGAAATAGCGCAACAGGCGGAACTCCGCGGCGGTCAGCAAGACATCCTGGCCGTCGCGGACCACACATTGCCGGCCCTCGTCCAGGTGCAGCCCGGCGGCCTGCAGGGTCTGCTGGTTGGCCTGGCCATGGGAGCGGCGCAGCAGGGCCTGGACCCGCAGGTGCAGCTCTTCGGGATGGAACGGTTTGCTCAGGTAATCGTCGGCGCCGGCCTTGAGCCCCTCGATGCGCTCGGCCCAGGAGCCGCGGGCGGTGAGGACCAGCACCGGCGTTGCCAGGCCATCGGCGCGCCACTTTCGCAGCACCTCCAGGCCCGGCACCCCGGGCAGGCCGAGGTCGAGGATGATCAGGTCATAGGGTTCGCCGGCGCCCTGGTACAGCGCGTCGCGGCCGTCGGCCAGCCAGTCCACGGCGTAGCCCTGGCGGTTCAGGCCTTCAAGCAGTTCATCGGCCAGGGATACGTGGTCTTCCACCACAAGCAGGCGCATCAGTCGTCTTCCTCATCTTTCAACAAACGCCCGGTGGCGGCTTCCAGGTCCAGCTCGCGAACCACCCCGTCCACAGTCAACAGCTCGACTTCATAGATGTACACATCGTGCTTTTCTTCCAGCTCGGCCTCCAGCAGCTTGGCCCCGGGGTAACGGTCCATGGCCTGCTTGAGCAGTTGCTCCAGGGGCAGGATCACCCCTTGCTGGCGCAGGCGCAGGGCCTCGTCCTGGTCCAGGTCGCGGGCCATGGCCAGGGAGCAGAACAGCAGCAGCGCCAGGGCTGCACGGCTGCCGGCGGTGCGCAGAGTGCGGTTCATTAGGTGTCCTGATGATCCTTGAGTACCTGGCCGCTCACGGCGTCCAGTTCCAGGTCCCATTCCAGCCCCTGCGGGTCGCGCAGTTCAACCTGGTAGATGTACTTGCCGTACTCTTCTTCCAACTCGGTTTCACTGATGCTCGCCCCAGGATGCCGGGACAGGGCCGTGGCATTGAGTTTTTCAAAGGACACAATGGTACCAGCGTCGCGCAGTCTCAGGGCTTCGTCCGGCCCCAGGTCGCGGGCGTGGGCCAGGCTGGCGGTCAGGGCGACAAGGCTGGCGCCGAACAGCGCGGCAAGGGTCTTCATGGCAGTTCTCCAAAGTCGGTGGCCAAAGGCCGATGCCGCAGACCATACCCAAGGCAACTTAATTGAAACTGAATGGCCAGCATGGGTCTGACACAGGTTTCACTCGGCCCGCGGCCCCAGGTGTCTCTATACTCGGCGGCTGATTCAAGAGTGAGCCCGGTATGACCGCCATCCATATCAAGTTTCCCGCCCTGACCCTCAAGGCCGGCCCCCGCGCCCTGGCCCGCATCCGCCAGCAAGGCCTGCACCCCCGTGAAGTCGGCACCTTGCCCGGCGCCGCCGGCGGCCCCAAGGCCCTGGGCATCCAGGGCCTGGACCTGGCGCTGTTCGGTGAATGGCTGCCATCGGCGCCCCGGGAACGCTCGCTGATCGGCGCCTCGGTGGGTTCCTGGCGCTTCGCCAGCGCCTGCCTGCCGGACGCCGCCGAAGGCATCCGCCGCCTCGGCCAGTTGTACAACGCCCAGAGCTTTGCCAAGGGCGTGACCATGGCGCAGATCAGCCAGAGCTCCCGGCGCATGCTCGAGGACCTGCTGGAGGGCCGCGACGCTTCGATCCTCGACAACCCTCACTACCGGCTGAACATCATGGTGGTCAAAAGCCACGGCCTGCTCGCCGACGACCATCGCGGGCGCCTCGGCCTGGGGCTGTCCTCGGTGATCGCCGACAATCTGCGGGGCCGCGCGCGCCTGGCCCGGCACTTCGAGCGCCTGGTGCTGCACGACCCGCGCCTGGCCCCGCCCTTGCACACCCTGGAAGACTTCCCTTCGCGCTTCGTGCCCCTGGACCGCGGCAACCTGCGCCAGGCGCTGCTGGCCTCGGGCTCGATCCCCATGGTCATGCAGGGCGTGCGCGATCTGCCCGGCGCCGGGGCCGGCACCTTCCGCGACGGCGGCCTGCTGGACTACCACCTGGACCTGCCCTACAGCGGCAGCGACATCGTGCTCTACCCGCACTTCACCGACCGGGTGATCCCCGGCTGGTTCGACAAGACCCTGCCCTGGCGCCGGGCCAGCCCCGAACGCCTGCGGGACGTCTTGCTGCTGGCGCCGTCGAAGGAATACCTGGCGCGCTTGCCCTACGGCAAGTTGCCGGACCGCAACGACTTCAAGCGCTTCATGGGCAATGACGCCGGCCGGCAAAAATACTGGCGCAGCGCCATGGACGAAAGCCGGCGCCTGGGGGACGAGTTCCTCGAACTGGCGGCGCAGAATCGCCTGGGCGAACGCCTGCAAAGCCTGTGAGACTGCCCCAGGCCGCGCACTGACCCTTTAGTCAGGGTTTTTCCGCAAGCGCCGGGGCAAGCTGATAAACTCGCCGCCTGCCTCAACTCGCCCCCGGGCGATAGCCATCTGACAGAGCTGACCGACACTGTGGAAATCTTCAAAGAATTTACCTTCGAATCCGCCCACCGCCTGCCTTTCGTGCCCGAGGGCCACAAGTGCGGCCGCCTCCATGGCCACTCGTTCAAGGTGGCGATCCACCTCAGTGGCGAGGTCGATGCACACACCGGCTGGATCCGCGACTTCTCGGAAATCAAGGCGATCTTCAAGCCGCTGTACGAGCGCCTGGACCACAACTACCTGAACGACATTCCCGGCCTGGAAAACCCCACCAGCGAAGTCCTGGCCAAATGGATCTGGAATGAGCTCAAGCCCCTGCTGCCGGAGCTGAGTGCGATCCGCATCCACGAAACCTGCACCAGCGGCTGCATCTACCGCGGCGAATAAGCCCACCGAAGAAACCACCCCACGGGGTGGTTTTTTTATGCCTATGATTGCCCCACCCCGCCGTTACCCGAGCACTCGCGCCCATGCCGCCGACCATTCGCCCCGCTGCCCTGCCCGACCTCGCCGCCATCGAAGGCATCGCCAAGCGCGCCTATGCGCCCTATATCGCGCGGATCGGCCGGGAACCGGCGCCCATGCTCGAAGACTATTCGTGCCTGGTGCTGGCCCGGCAGGTCTGGGTCCTGGAGGAGCAGCAGGCAATCGCCGGTTTCGTTGTCCTGCTGGACGCCCATCAAGCCCTGCTGCTGGACAACCTGGCGGTCCACCCCGAGGCACAGGGCCGGGGCCATGGCCGGCAACTGCTGGCCTTTGCCGAACAACAGGCCGTGGCCGCCGGTCACAGTTGCGTGCGCCTGTACACCAACGCAGCCATGAGCGAGAACATCGCCCTGTACAGCCGCCACGGCTACGTGGAAACCCACCGCGCCGTGGAGCACGGCCTGCACCGGGTGTACATGAGCAAGCCACTGGACTGAACCCAGGAGCCCTCTCCATGCCTCCACGTATCTACCTCGCCGGCTTCGATGTGTTTCGCGCCGACGCCCCGGCCCATGGCGAATACCTCAAGCAACTGTGCAGCGCCCAGGGCCTGCACGGCCTGTTTCCCCTGGATAACCAGGCGCCACCTCGCCTCACGCCAGAAGCCACCGCGCAGTGGATCTACCGGCAGAACCTGCAGATGATCCGCGGCTGCGATGCATTGCTGGCCAACCTGAATGACTTTCGCGGCCTGGAGCCGGATTCCGGCACCGCCTTCGAAGTGGGCGCGGCGGTCGCCCTGGGCAAACCGGTGTGGGCCTACTTCGAAGGCCCCGCCACCCTGCGCCGGCAGGTGCCCCACGATCACGCCGGGCGCGACGCCCAGGGCTTTGCGGTGGAGGACTTCAACCTGCCGCGCAACCTGATGCTGGCCTGCAGCTGGAGCGGCCGCAGCAGCAGTGTGGAAGCCGCCATCTTCGACCTCGGGTGCTGGCTGAGCGCTTCCCCTCCATCGGGCTGAGATAGCCGGCAACGTCACTTTCTGCCGAAAACGACCACCCCGGACAAAAGCCTTGTCTTGTTGCGAAAGCCGATGTTATGTTTCTAACACGAGATACAAAAATGAAACACAAATAACATTTCCAGCGAACGCCCGGCGAGATGGTCATGGACAAGAACAGTTTCCAAGTCACCCTGGAACAGCAGTTTGCAAGCCTGACCCCCACCGGCAAGCGCATCGCCACGTACCTGCTGGCCAACCTGCAGCAGTTGCCCTTCGAGACCGCCGACAGCATCGCCCAGCAAGCCGGCACCACGGGGATTTCCGTGGGGCGCTTCCTGCGCTCGCTGGGCTATCGCAACCTGGATGACGTCAAGCAAGGCCTGCGCGGCGATGCCCCGGCCTCCTGGCTGATCACCGATCGGCTCGGCGCCTTTCGCAGCGAAGCCCATCAGGACGATGCCCTGGAGCGCTCGATGCATCGCGAGATCGAGGCCATCCAGCATGTCTATGGCCTGGCCCGCAGCCAGCCCTTCGCCGCCATCGTGCAACAGATCGTCGAGGCCGACGCGGTGTTCATCATCGGCATCCAGTCGACCCGGGGCATCCTCAACGCCTTCCACAGCCACCTGGAATACATCCGGCCCAAGGTCTACTACGTGGACGGGCTTTCAGGCATCTACGCCGAGACCCTGAACTCCGGCTTTGCCAAGCCCTACGCGATCATCTCCGACTTTCGCGCCTACTCCAGCATCACCCAGACCTTCTGCGAAGTGGCCAATGCCAACGCCCTGCCCCTGGCCCTGGTCACCGACCTGCAGTGCCCCTGGGCCCGGGACTACCCGCTGGACCTGCTGCAACTGAAAACCGATGTCGGCCAGTTCTGGGATTCCCTCGCGCCCCTGACCTGCCTGTTCAACCTGATGGTGTCCGCCGTGGCCGAGGGCTATGGCGAGCGCCTGGACCAGCGCCTGGCCAAGAACCGACAGTTGCAGGAAGCCTTCGGCCAGTTCGAGTCCTGACCTTCAAGCGTTAACCCAGATGGAGTGAGTGAGTGAACAACAGCCCCCTTGTCGAAATCGACGCCCAGCGCCATCAGCTTCAGATCGACCTGATCTACGCCAGCGCCGACAACCTGGCCGGCCAGGTGATCTATCGCAACGCCCGCTGCCTACTGCACAGGGACGCCGCCGCCTGCCTGTACAAGGCCAGCCAGCTGGCACGCATGGCCGGCCTGGGCCTGCGCATCTACGACGCCTACCGCCCGGCCTACGCCCAGCACCTGCTGTGGCAGGCCCTGCCCAACCCGGACTACGTGCGCGACCCGCGCCTGGGCTCGCACCACACCCGGGGCGTGGCCGTGGACCTGACCCTGGTGGATGAAACCGGCGAGCCGCTGGACATGGGCACCGCCTTCGACGCCATGGAGCCCAAGTCGCACCAGTTCTACAGCGACCTGCCGCCCCAGGTGCAGCGCAACCGCCTGATGCTGCTGGGGATCATGCTCAGCGCCGGCTTCGAGGCGATCCCCACCGAGTGGTGGCACTACGAGCTGCCCAACGCCGAGGACTTTCCCCTGATCCAGGAGCACGACCAGCCCTTCGAACACTGATTTCCCGCTCCCCACCGGCCACAACAACAGGCAGCTAACTGCCCCAAGCCGGTCGTACTGCAACACCGCTTCAGCTCCAACTGCCCGGTTATAGCTTTTATAAAAAACCTGACGAACTTCCCAACATCGAATGATCAAGGAAACCGGCATGACCCCTACTCTGCGCAATTACCCTGATGTGCGTCTGTCCACCCGTGTCGCCCTGTCGCTGCTGTGCGCCGCCCTGAGCCTGGGGGCCTGGCAGGCGGCCAGCGCCGCTGCGCCCAAGGACACCCTGATGATCGGCAAGGCCGCCGACCCGCAGACCCTCGACCCGGCCGTGACCATCGACAACAACGACTGGGCCGTGACCTACCCGGCCTACCAGAAGCTGGTGACCTACAAGGTCGAGAACGGCAAGGGCAGCACCGAAGTCCAGGGCGACCTGGCCGAGAGCTGGAGCACCTCCGCCGACAACCTGACCTGGGATTTCAAGCTCAAGCCGGGCAACAAGTTCGACGACGGCAAGCCGGTGGACGCCGCCGCGGTGAAGTTCTCCTTCGACCGCCTGATGCAGCTCAAGCAAGGCCCGTCCGGGGCCTTCCCGGATGACATGAGCGTGGCCGTGGTCGACCCGCTGACCGTGCGCTTCACCCTGAAGAAACCCTACGCGCCCTTCCTCTACACCCTGGCCCACAACGGCTGCGGCATCATCAACCCGGACGTGGCCAACAAGGGCGAGGACGTCAACGCCTACCTCTCGACCCACACCGCCGGCTCCGGGGCCTTCCGCCTGAGCAACTGGCAGAAGGGCCAGGCGCTGACGCTGGAACCCAACAGCTATTACGCCGGCCCCAAGCCGAGCCTGAACAAGGTGGTGATCAAGATCATCAGCGAGGCCTCGGTGCGCCGCCTGCAACTGGAACGCGGCGACCTGGACATCATCGAGGACATGCCCGAAGACCAGCTCGGCACCCTGGCCGGCAAGCCAGGCATCGTGATCCAGACCTTCCCCTCGCTGCGGGTCAACTACCTGTACCTGAACAACAAGCGTGCGCCCCTGGACAACGTCGAAGCGCGCCAGGCACTGGTCCAGGCCATCGACTACAAGGGCATCGTCGACGGCATCCTCAAGGGCCAGGCCAAGCTGATGAACGGGCCGATCCCCGACGGCATGTGGGCCCACGACCCGAGCCTGCCGCTGATGCAGCAGAACCTCGACGGCGCCAAGGCCAGCCTGGCCAAGGTCCCGCAGAAAATCAGCAACCTGACCTACCTCTACTCGGACAAGGACGCCAACTGGGAGTCCATCGGCCTGACCCTGCAAGCGGGCCTGGCGCCCCTGGGCATCAACCTGAAGATGGAGAAGCTGGCCAACGCCACCATGCGTGAACGGGTGGGCAAGGGCGACTACGACGTGGCCATCGGCTCCTGGAGCCCGGACTTCGCCGACCCCTACATGTTCATGAACTTCTGGTTCGACTCCAGCCTGCAGGGCTTGCCGGGCAACCGCTCGTTCTACAGCAACCCCGAGGTGGACAGCCTGATCCGCGAGGCGGCGGCCACCAACGACACCGCCAAGCGCATCGAGCTGTACCAGAAGGCGCAGAAGATCGTCCTCAAGGACAACGTCTACGCCTACCTGTACCAGAAGAACTACAGCCTGCCGATGCGCGATTCGGTGAAGGGCTACGTGTTCCACCCGATGCTGGAACAGGTGTTCAACATCGCTGAAATCAGCAAGTAGGACCGGCCCTGCGTTCCCCGTCGCCGGCCCCTGAAACGGGGTGGTGCCGGGTTGCCGTGTCCCCGGCGAGGGGCCGTCGTGCCCCCTGCCGTTCGTCAAGCGTTAACGAGGTTGCCTCATGGCCTTCCTGAATATGTTGCGCAAACGCCTGCTCGGCCTGTTGCTGGTCGTGGTCGGGGTTTCGCTGATTACCTTCACCATCTCGCACCTGATTCCCGGTGACCCGGCGCGGCTGATCGCCGGCGACCGGGCCAGCGATGCCATCGTGCAGAACATCCGCCACCAGCTGGGCCTGGACCTGCCGCTGTACCAGCAGTACGGGCGCTACATGCTCGACCTGCTGCACGGCGACCTGGGCACCTCGATCCGCACCAGCCGCCCGGTGCTGGAGGACCTGCAGAGCTTCTTCCCGGCAACCCTGGAGCTGGCCCTGGCCGCCCTGCTGCTGTCGGTGCTGGTGGGGGTGCCGCTGGGGGTGCTGTCGGCGGTCTATCACAACCGCTTCATCGACCAGATCGCCCGCACCCTGGCGGTCACCGGCATTTCCACCCCGGCGTTCTGGCTGGGGCTGGGGCTGATCGTGCTGTTCTACGGCCACCTCGGCTGGCTGCCCGGCAGCGGGCGCCTGGACGAAGGCCTGGAGCCGCCGCCCACGGTCAGCGGCTTCTACCTGATCGACTCGCTGCTGGCCGGGGACATCCCACTGTTCCTCAATGCCCTGCAGCACCTGATCCTGCCGGCAGTGACCCTGGGCTTCGTCAACCTCGGGGTGGTGGCGCGGCAGATCCGCTCGGCCATGCTCGACCAACTGGGCGAAGACTACATCCGCACCGCCCGGGCCTACGGCCTGTCGCGCTGGGCGGTGATCCTGCGCCACGCCCTGCCCAACGCCCTGATCCCCTCGGTGACGGTGCTTGGCCTGACCCTGGGCGATTTGCTGTACGGCGCGGTGCTGACCGAGACGGTATTCGCCTGGCCGGGCATGGGCGCCTACGTGGTGAAGTCGATCCAGGCCCTGGATTTCCCGGCGGTGATGGGCTTCGCGATCCTGGTGTCGTTCATTTATGTGCTGCTGAACATGGCGATCGACCTGCTGTACCGGGTGATCGATCCGCGCATTGGCGAGGTAAGTTGAGATGTCCGCTCCCTTGAACATTCCCCTGCCACAACCCACCGCGCAGGCCAGCGGCTGGCGCACCCGCCTGGCCTACCTGGGCTACCGCGTGCGGCAAAGCCCGCTGACCATCGCCGGGCTGTGCATGACCCTGCTGGTGCTGCTGTGCATGGCCTTCGCCCCCTGGCTGTCGAGCCATGATCCCAATGCCCTGAACCTGGCCCAACGCCTGGCCGCTCCCAGCGCCGCCCATTGGTTCGGCACCGACGAAGTGGGCCGCGACCTGTTCAGCCGGGTGCTCCACGGCAGCCGCCAGTCGGTGGGCGTGGGCCTGTTCGTGGCCTTCGCCTCGTGCCTGGCCGGGGGCCTGTTGGGCTGCCTGTCGGGGATCATCGGCGGGCGCTTCGACAGCCTGATCATGCGCCTGATGGACATCATGCTCTCGGTGCCATCGCTGGTGCTGATCATGGCCCTGGCCGCCGCCCTGGGCCCGAGCCTGTTCAACGCCATGCTGGCGATCACCCTGGTGCGCATTCCGTTCTATGTGCGCCTGGCCCGGGGCCAGGCCCTGAGCATCCGCCAGATGGGCTACGTCAAGGCGGCCCAGACCTACGGCGCCGGGCGCTGGCACATCGTCAGCTGGCACGTGGGGCGCAACGCCATGCCGCCGCTGCTGGTGCAACTGAGCCTGGACATCGGCAGCGCCATCCTCATGGCCTCGGCCCTGGGCTTCATTGGCCTGGGTGCGCAGCAGCCCACCGCCGAATGGGGGGCGATGGTGGCCACCGGGCGCAACTTTATCCTCGACAACTGGTGGTACTCGACCTTTCCCGGGCTGGCGATCCTGTTCACCGCCACCGGTTTCAACCTGCTGGGTGACGGCATCCGTGACCTGCTCGACCCACGGCAACAGGGGAAATGACCATGAGCTCATCCGCCGTTCTCAACATCGACAACCTGAGCCTGGAATTCCCCGCCTACCGCAGCAATGTGCAGGCCCTCAACGGCGTGTCGCTGCACGTCAACCCGGGGGAAATCGTCGGCGTGGTCGGCGAATCCGGCTCGGGCAAGTCGGTGACCGCCATGCTCAGCCTGCGGCTGCTGCCCGAGCGCAGCTACCGCATCACCTCCGGCAGCCTGAGCCTGCTGGGCCGCGACATGCTCGCCACCCCGGAAAAACAGCTGCTGCAGATCCGCGGCCGCGATGCGGCGATGATCTTCCAGGAGCCGATGACCGCCCTCAACCCGACCCGGCGCATCGGCCGGCAGATGCTCGACGTGATCATCCATCACCAGCGCCTGAGCCAGGAACAGGCCCGGGCCAAGGCCATCGACCTGCTGCGCGACATGCACATCGCCGACCCCGAGCAGGTGCTGCAGGCCTACCCCTTCGAGCTGTCCGGCGGCATGCGCCAGCGGGTGATGATCGCCCTGGCGTTTTCCTGCGACCCGCAGTTGCTGATCGCCGATGAACCCACCACCGCCCTGGACGTGACCGTGCAGCGCCAGGTGCTGCTGTTGCTGCGCGAGAAAGCCCGGCAACGGGGCACCGCGATCCTGCTGATCACCCACGACATGGCGGTGGTCTCGCAGTTCTGCGACCGGGTCTATGTGATGTACACCGGCGCCGTGGTGGAGCAAGGCAGTACTGCCCAGGTCATGCTTGACCCGCAGCACCCCTACACCCGCGGCCTGCTCAGCGGCCTGCCGGAGCAAGTGCGCCCCGGCGAGCCGCTGCTGACCATTCCCGGGCAGGTGCCCAACCTTGCTCACCTGCCCGGCGGCTGCACCTTCCGCGAGCGCTGCAGCCAGGCCGTGGCGGTGTGTGCCCAACGGCCGCCGCTGCATTCGATCAACGCCAGCCAGCAGCACAAGAGCGCCTGCTGGCTGGCTGCCCCGGAGTCCGCCCAATGAATGCTTCGCAACCCCGGGCCGGCAGCGAGCCGCTGCTGCGCCTCAACGATGTACAGGTGCGCTTTCCCCTGAGCAACGACTGGCTGGGCCGGCCGCGGGCCTTCGCCCATGCCCTGAACGGCATCGACCTGGAACTGCGCCCCGGGGAAACCCTGGGCATCGTCGGCGAATCCGGCTGCGGCAAGAGCACCCTGGCGCAACTGCTCATGGGCCTGGTCAAGCCCAGCAGCGGCGACCTGCGCTGGGCCTACGCCAGCGACCGCGAGCGCCACAGCCACGTGCAGATCGTGTTCCAGGACCCGCAGTCGTCCCTCGACCCGCGCCTGCCGATCTGGAAGATCATCACCGAGCCGCTGTTCGCCCTGGGCAACACCCCAATGGCGCAGATGCGCGAGATCGCCGCCAAGGTGGCGCAGCAGGTAGGCATCCGCGGCGAATACCTGGAGCGCTACCCGCATCAGTTCTCCGGCGGCCAGCGCCAGCGCATCGCCATTGCCCGGGCCCTGGCGTCGAACCCGGACATCATCGTCCTCGATGAACCGACCTCGGCCCTGGACATCTCGGTGCAGGCGCAGATCCTCAACCTGCTGGCGGACCTGCAACGCAGCCGCGGCCTGACCTTCGTGCTGATCTCCCACAACGTCTCGGTGGTCCGGCACATGGCCGACCGGGTGGCAGTGATGTACCTGGGGCAGATCGTGGAGCTGGGCAGCGCCGAACAGGTGCTGGAGCGCCCGCGCCACCCTTACACCCAACTGCTGCTGGATGCAGTGCCGCGCCTGGGCGCCCCCCTGGCGGACAGCCAGCTCTCGGCGCCCACCGAACTGCCGGGCAACCGCAAGCTGCCCGCCGGCTGTTTCTTCTTCGACCGCTGCAGCCGCCGCGGCCCGGGCTGCGAGCTGCCGCAACAGCTGCTGGGCGATGCGACGCAGCAAGTGCGTTGCCATCGGCAACAGCTCACCGGGTGATCCCACCGCGCCACGCCGCCGGCCACGGCGTGGTGCTTGCTCCCGGCGCGCCCAGGGCTTAAAACAAGCGCCTTCTCTCTGACGTTGCAGGAACCTCTCTCATGGAAAGCAGCTGGCTGACCCACGCCAAACGCCTGCAAGCCATCGCCTCCACCGGCCTGCATTTTTGCCGCGACGTGCATGATCGCGAGCGCTACCAGGAAGTCGCCGAGATCGCCCACGACATGCTCGCGCAGCTGGGCAACGTGCCCCTGGAACGCATCAACGAACTGGTCTCGGACTTCGCCCAGCGCTACTCGACGCCGATGGTGGAAGTGCGCGGCGCGCTGATCGAGGACGGCAAGATCCTCCTGGTGCGCGAGCAGCACGACGGCCTCTGGGCCCTGCCCGGGGGCTACGCCGATGTGGGCCTGTCGGCGGCGCAGAACATCATCAAGGAAATCCGCGAAGAAGCCGGGCTGCAGGTTTCGGTGCGCCAGCTGTACGGCCTGCGGCACAAGGCCAAGGGGCCCTACAAGCCTGATCACCGGGACTTCTACAAGCTCTACTTCCTCTGCGAACGGCAAGACGCCGAGGCCCCGATGGCCGGCAGCGAAACCAGCGACGCGGCGTTCTTCGCCCCGGACCAGTTGCCGCCGCTGTCCCAGGGACGCACCGTGGAACGGGATAT
The DNA here is from genome assembly GCF_058797595.1 of Pseudomonas sp. GW823-FHT02C05. Taxonomy (NCBI): domain Bacteria; kingdom Pseudomonadati; phylum Pseudomonadota; class Gammaproteobacteria; order Pseudomonadales; family Pseudomonadaceae; genus Pseudomonas; species Pseudomonas sp. GW823-FHT02C05. The sequence goes on from NZ_JBXAJU010000001.1 coordinate 2,315,947, forward strand.
CCAGGAGGCCTTCGACTTCCACGAAGGCCGGCGCAGCGTGGCCCTCTTCGACTGAGCGTGACGGCGTTAATGTAAAGCACCCTTGACATGAAAAAGCGCCTCCCCTAATGTAAAGGACACTTTACTAAAAGGAGATCGCCCATGGGCACCAAACGCTATTTCAGGGAATTCGGCCTGGCCTTGCTGGCCTACATCGCCTGCGTGCTGCTGAGCAGCCACTGGCTGGCGGACATGAACCCGGGCCCGGGCAAGATCGCCCTGGCCCTGGTGCCGGTGATCCCCATGGTGGCCATGGCCCTGGCGGTGGTGCGCCAGTTGCGACGCATGGACGAACTGGCCCGGCGCATCCAGCTCGAAGCCCTGGGCCTGTCCTTTGTCTGCACCGCGCTAATCACCTTCAGCTACGGCTTCCTGGAAACCGCCGGCCTGCCCCGGCTCTCGATGTTCTACGTATGGCCCGTGATGGGGCTGGTCTGGGCCCTGGCCACGGTGGCCGGCGTGCGGCGCTACCGATGAACAACCAACTGCGCGAACTGCGCACCCGGCAAGGCTGGTCCCAGGCCGAACTGGCCACCCGCCTCGAGGTGTCACGGCAGACGGTGAATGCCATCGAGACCGGGCGCTACGACCCCAGCCTGCCCCTGGCGTTCAAGATTGCCCGGGCCTTCGAGATGCCCATCGAAAGCATTTTCAGCCCCGACGAGGACTGAACCGCCGGTGAACCAATCTGGCCCAAGGGTGCACCGCTTTCGCCCCCGGGCCACAGGCACCCGGTGCAGGGGCACGGGCATCGGCTATAACTGCTGGGGCGCCCGGCCCTGCCGTCAAGGATTGGCACGGCGCCTGCAACAGCGTGGCATCACTGCGACCAGGGACAGGCCCATGACCCAGCACGAACCCGGCAACGACTACCCCTTGAGCGAAGTTCCGCAGCACGCCCGCAAGGGCCTGGCCTCCATGGCCATGGTGCTGCTGGGCTTCACCTTCTTCACTGCCACCATGTTCGCCGGCGGCAAGCTGGGGGTGGCCTTCGACTTCACCACCCTGCTGGTGGTGATCCTCGTCGGCAACCTGCTGCTGGGGATCTACGCCGCCAGCCTCGGCTACATCGCCTTCAAGAGCGGGCTGAACACGGTGCTGATGGGGCGCTTCTGCTTCGGCGAACGGGGCAGCAAGCTCAGCGACCTGATCCTGGGTTTCACCCAGATCGGCTGGTACGCCTGGGGCACCGCCACCGCCGCGGTGGTGCTGGGCAAGTATTTCCAGCTGGATCCGGGTGCGGTACTGGGGCTGATGCTGCTGTTCGGCATGGCCTTCTGCGCCACCGCCTACATCGGTTATCGCGGCCTGGAGATCCTGTCCTGGATCGCGGTGCCGGCCATGGGCCTGCTGTTGCTGCTGTCGATGTGGGTGGCCACCCGGCAGATCGGCGGCCTCGACGGTTTGCTGAGGGTCACGCCAAGCGCCAGCCTGGACCTTTCCAGCGCCATCACCCTGGTGTTCGGCACCTTCGTCAGCGGCGCCACCCAGGCCACCAACTGGACCCGTTTTTCCCGCTCGGCGCGGGTGGCGGTGAGCGCCAGCCTGATCGGCTTCTTTATCGGCAACGGCCTGATGGTGCTGATCGGTGCCTACGGCGCCATCGTCTACCAGCAGCCGGACGTGGTCGAAGTGCTGCTGCTCCAGGGTTTTGCCATGGCGGCCATGGCCATGCTGCTGTTGAACATCTGGAGCACCCAGGACAACACCATCTACAACTTCGCCGTGGCCGGCTGCAACCTGTTGCGCACCGACCGGCGCAAGACCGTGACCCTGGTGGGCGCGCTGATCGGCACCCTGCTGGCGATGCTCGGCATGTACGACCTGCTGGTGCCCTACCTGATCCTGCTGGGCACGGTGATTCCGCCGATTGGCGGGGTGATCATGGCGGACTTCTTCTACCGCTGGCGTGGCCGCTACCCGCGCCTGGCCGACAGCCAGTTGCCGGCCTGGAACTGGCCGGGCCTGGCCGCCTATGGCCTGGGCACCCTGGCGGCCTTCTGCTCGCCCTGGGTCGCGCCGCTGGTGGGCATCGGCGTGGCCAGCCTGAGCTATGTCCTGCTCAGCGCCTGGCTCGGCGCCCGCACCAGCGCCACCCTCGACGCCCGGGCCTGAACCCGGGCCTTGCCCTCCCGGCGCGTTCCGGGTCTATCATGACCCGCCCCGAACCACCTGCCTGCTTCGACCGGTACCGGTTGAAGCACAGCCCAATGACCGAGGGACAAGGGCCGCCGCCCGGATCCCACGGCTGAACCGCTGATTGCCCGACCCGAGGAACCGCTCCGATGCTGATCACCAACGCCCGCCTGCGCCACCGTGAAGGCCTGCACCAACTGCACCTGGAAAACGGCCGCATCGCCCGCATCGTCCAGCAGGGCCCGGACGCCCCCACCGCCGCGCCGGCCTTCGGCCCCGAGCACCTGGATGCCGGCGGCAACCTGGTGGTGCCGCCCTTCGTCGAACCGCACATTCACCTGGACGCCACCCTCACCGCGGGCGAGCCGCGCTGGAACATGAGCGGCACCCTGTTCGAAGGCATCGAGTGCTGGGGCGAACGCAAGGCCACCATCACCGCCGAAGACACCCGCGCCCGCGCCCACAAGACCATCCGCGCCCTGGCCGCCCACGGCATCCAGCATGTACGCACCCATGTCGACGTCACCGACCCGGACCTCACCGCCCTCAAGGCCATGCTCGAAGTGCGCGAGCAAAGCGCGCACCTGATCGACCTGCAGATCGTCGCCTTCCCCCAGGAAGGCATCGAATCGTTCCGCAACGGCCGCGAGCTGATGGAAGAAGCCATCCGCCTGGGCGCCGATGTGGTGGGCGGTATCCCCCATTTCGAATACACCCGGGACCAGGGCGTGAGTTCGGTGAAGTTCCTCATGGACCTGGCCGAACGCAACGACTGCCTGGTGGATGTGCACTGCGATGAAACCGACGACCCGCACTCGCGCTTTCTCGAAGTGCTGGCCGAAGAAGCCCGCAGCCGCGACATGGGCTCCCGGGTCACCGCCAGCCACACCACCGCCATGGGCTCCTACGACAACGCCTACTGCGCCAAGCTGTTCCGCCTGCTGGGGCATTCCGGCATCAGCTTTGTCTCCTGCCCCACCGAGAGCATTCACCTGCAGGGGCGCTTCGACACCTTCCCGAAACGCCGTGGCGTGACCCGGGTGAATGAGTTGCTGGAAGCGGGAATGAACGTGTGCTTTGGCCAGGACTCGATTGTCGACCCCTGGTACCCCCTGGGTAACGGCAACATCCTGCGGGTGCTGGAAGCCGGCCTGCACATCTGCCACATGCTCGGTTACCGCACCCTGCAGAGCGCCCTGGATCTGGTCACCGACAACAGCGCCAAGGCCCTGGCCCTGGGCGAGGGTTACGGCATTGAAGAAGGTCGACCGGCGAACCTGCTGATCCTCTCGGCCGACAGCGACTACGAAATGATCCGCAGCCAGGGCTTGGCGCTATACTCGATCCGCCACGGCAAGGTGCTGATGCAGCGGCAGATGGCCCAGGTGCAACTGGCCGGCGACTGACCCGTGGCGATGCTTACTTGACCCGAAACGGCTGGGCCGCCATGAACGCCACCGGCAACAGCGGCAGGGCGAGGATCGTCAATACGCCGTCTGCGGTGAGGGTCACCGGCGTCAGCAGCACCTGCCCGACCTTGCTCTTCTCCCGGTACGCCGAGAAGTACAGGGTGTAGGTGCTGTTCAACGCGTTGGCCGGATAGGCGCTGATATCCCGCTTTGACTCAAAGCGGCTGCCGCGAATGGCATAGCGGTGCAACAGGGCGTTCTGCGACCTTGCAACAACGAAGCCCAACGCCTGGGCTGCATCGATCTGCTGGGCGTCGAGCTGGTCCAGCCCGGGTATCCTCAGGACCAGCTCACCCTCCAGGTTCTGCCACGCATTGACGAGGATCTGCGAAAACTCGGCCTGCATTTTCCCATGCAGGTCCGACTTGATGGCCTTCAGCAACTCAGGATCGACCATTACGAAGTAGTGATACTGCTTGCCAAGAATGACGAAGCTCTTCGCGTCCGCCGTGATGTAGAACTGGCTGACGGTTTCCGTATAGACCTCATTGCTGGCCCGGCTTTCGTACAGCCTGCTGGTCAGACAGCCGCCAAGGCTGCCAGCGACCGCAGCCCCCAGGGCCATAACCGTGCCTTTGAGCAAAGCTCGGCGAGGCGTTCCTTTTTGCATGTCGAGTCCTTTCGGTAAATGTGGGCTGTATCGAGCGACCAGCCGCGACTGCCGCCACGCTATAGAAACTCCAGCCGTTTTGCACTCCGCCACCGCGACTCCGGCGTCCTCACTCAGCCAGTGCCAGCGCCGTGCCGAACAGGCTCACCCGGGTCAACACCCCGTCGGTCTCTTGCAACATCAAGGGCGCGGTGCCGCCCGGCATCAGCACTTCGACCCGTCCGGCCTTGACCCAGCCCACCCGCCAGGCCGCGCAAGCCACAGCGCTGGCACTGGTGCCGGAAGACGCGGTCGGCCCTTCGCCGCGTTCGAACACCCGGGCGACGATGCGCTGCGCCGACTCGCGCATCGCCCATTGCAGGTTGACCCCTGCCGGGCACGGTTCGCCGCTGCCCAGGGGCAAGGCAAAAGCAGTGGCCGTCAGCCCTTCGGCCAGGGGCGCTTCGAGCATCTGCGGGTTGCCGGGCAAGGCCTCGGCATCCTCCAGCAGGGTCACGCAGTGCGGGTTGCCGATGCGCACGAACTGGCTGTGCTCCCACCGCGGGTCGAGTGCCTGCAACGGCGCCACCCGGCTCAGCTCGCGACCGTTCAAGGTCACCGCCTCGACGCCAATGGCGGCCACCGCCTCGGGCCCGAAGGACGGCTGGCCGAGGTCCAGCCAGAACCCTGGCACCCCCGCCACCCGGGCCGGCTCCACCACGGTGGCCACCGGCGAGGTACCGGTGGGCTGGTCATGGTGCACCTGCAACAGGGTTGGCCCCTGCTCGGCCAGCAACCCCTGCTCGGCCAGGGCCTGGGCAAAGATGGTCAGGCCATTGCCACTGCGCTCGGCCAGGGTGCCGTCGGTGTTGACGATCAGCAGATCGAAGGGCGCCACGTCCTGGAACGGCCCCACCAGCAGACCATCGCTACGGTGGGCCTTGGCCCCCGGCGGGCGGGTGCCCGGAGCCCAGTCACAGAGGGCGGCGATGGCCTGCTCGCTCCACAAGCGCCGGTCCCGCGCGGCCTGGGCGGCGCTGCTGGGCAAGGCGACCCCCAGGCTGCGCAACCGCGCGGGTGTCACCACCCCATAGATGTTGCCCCGTGCATCGTAGAACGCCGCCATCACACCGCCTCCTGGAAAACCGAGCCGCTGACATTACGGAGAAACCGGCGGCTCGACCAGAGGCCTGGAGACTCCCGGTGAGCGCGCGGGGCATCGCCACGCCTCGGCTCAGCGGATCGGCAGGGCCATGGGGCGGATCGGCGCGGCGTCCGCGCCACGCAACTTGAGCGAGGCACCGATAAAGGCGAACTGGTAGACCTTGTCCCGGGCCAGCCCTTCCAGGTTCACCAGCTCCATGATCGGCGCGCCCTGCATCGCCAGCAGGTAAGTGTGCAGCGGCAGGTAGTTGCCCTCGACCTCGGACGGGAAGGTTTCAAAGCTCAGGTTGTCCGCCCCCACCACCATGGCGCCGCCCTCTTCCACCAGGAACTTCGCCGCGTCCAGGCTCAGGCCCGGCGGGTTGGCCATGTAGCGCTGGGCATTGTCGTAGTCACGCATGCGCCCGGTGCGGATCAGCACCACGTCGCCCTTTTCCAGCGCCACCTTCTGCCTGGCCAGGGCCTGCTGCAGGTCGGCGCGGGTGACCCGGTAGCTGTCCGCCAACTGCTCCAGGCCCTTGGCCGCGGGCACATCGATCAGCACACCGCGAGCAATGATCGGCGGCAGTTTTTCCGCACCAGTGACGTTCCAGCCGCGGTCCCCCAGGTGCTGGTCGGCGCGGTAGCCGTTCCAGATCTTGCCGTTGAGGCCGAAGTGGTTCAGGGCATCGATATGGGTGCCCATATGGGCGTACATCGACACCGCCGAACCGCTGTAGCTGACGTGCTGGTTCATTGGCTCGCCCACTTGCATCGGGTCGGCGATCACGTTGCCGTGGGGGGTGTGGGTCATCCACATCTGGTAAGGCGGGTCGCCGGCGGCCTGCCAGCTGGGCATGCCGACAAAGTAATCCACCGCCAGGTCATAGGCCTGTTCACCAGTGACCCGGGCCATGATCGCCGCCCGGGACTGGGGGGTGATCAGGTTCAGGCGACCGATCTCGTCCTTGGGGCCCCATGGGCTGATGCCCACCTCGGGCCGGGCCGCCTCGGCGGCACTGCACAGCCCGCTGACCAGGGACAGGGCCAGTAGCCCGGAAACCATCTTCGACATTGCGCGAATCGCCATGACAACACTCCTGTGAAATGAGGTGCCCATGGTATTGAGTGGCAGATCAGAGATAATCAGCCATTTCGTGGATACATATTCAACCCGGGAGAAACAATATGGATGTGTTGTTGGCCATGCGCACCTTTCGCCGGGTGGCGGAACGCTCCAGTTTCAGCCAGGCCGCCACCGACCTCGGGCAGTCCACGGCGGCGGTGAGCAAGCAGGTGCGCCAGTTGGAAGAGCGCCTGGGCAGCCTGTTGATCCTGCGCACCACCCGACGCATGAGCCTGTCGGAGGCCGGGCAGCGCTACTTCAGCGAGTGCTGCCACCTGCTGGACGAACTGGACGCCCTGGAGCGGGCCACCCAGGCCGGCCTGCACGAACCCGGCGGGCGCCTGCGAGTGAATGCGCCACTGTCCTTCGGGCTCAAGGTGCTGTCGCCGATCCTGGTGGCCTTCATGCAGCGCTACCCGCAATTGCAGGTGGACCTGACCCTCAACGACCAGGTGCTGGACGTGGTGGGCGAAGGCTTCGACGTGTCGCTGCGGATTCGCCGGCAACTGGAGGACTCCTCGCTGATCGCCCGCCAGCTGGGGCAGGTGGAGCAGATCATCTGCGCCGCGCCGGCCTACCTGCAGGCCGCGGGCACGCCGGCAAGCATCGCCGACCTGCATCAGCACCGCTGCCTGGCCTACCGCCTGGCGGAACACCCGGGGCGCTGGCACCTGCAAGGCCCGGAAGGCCAGACGCGGCTGGAGCTGCCGGTGCATTTTTCCGCGGACAACAGCCTGCTGCTGGCCGACATGCTGGTGGCCGGCCTGGGCATCGGCGCCCTGCCGGGCTTTGTCGCCCAGCCATTGCTGGACAGCGGCCAACTGCTGCGGGTGCTGCCGGACCAGCACCTGCCCGGGCGGCATATCTATGCGCTGTACCCCAGCCAGCGGCACCTGTCGCAGAAGGTCCGGGTGTTCGTGGATTTCCTGGTGGAAGCGCTGCAGGCCCCCTGAACCTCAGCCGGCCGTGGGCACTTCCAGGCCGACCTTGACCCGGTTCATCGCCACCAGGGTCTTGAAGCGCTTGACGTTGGGGTTGTCGAAGAACAGTTCGCGGGTCAGCTGGGTGTACTGGGCCATGTTGCGCACGCAGAAAATCAGCACGAAATCGCACTCGCCGGCCACGTAGTAGCACTGCTGGACCTGGGGGCAGGCCTGGAAGTTGCGCTTGAGGGCGTCGATCTGGTCGATGCGCTCACTCTCCACTTGCACCTCGACGATGATGCTCAGTTCGTGCCCCAGGGCATCCGGCGCGACGATGGCGCTGTAGCGCTCGATCACCCCCTCGTCGCAGAGGCGCTTGAGCCGCCGGTTGACCGCCGCGGTGGACAGGTTGACCCGCAGCCCCAGCTCGCTTTGCGCGGTGCTGGCGTCACGTTGCAGCTCGGCGAGCAGCTTCAGGTCGTAGGCGTCGAGGCTGGCATTCATGGGCAGGAAAACTCCGGGAAGGAACGGCACGCACTGCAACGTTTTTGTGCACAGCCGCCGATTATGCGAAACAAACCGCCGGCCTGCGCAAATTTATTTCACCCGCAACCCTGTGCAGAAGCACTGCGCTGCGGATTTCTGCAACCTTCGAGGGCCAGATTTGTCACAATCCCCACCCGGCCGCCATCACGCCATGGGGGCATCAGGCGGCCGGCAGCGAGTTCGATCGCCAAGGATTTTTATGACTGCCAGCAACACCCACTTCCAGGCCACCCCCGGCCGCCTCGAACAGATGTCCACGCGCATCGCCTTTTTCATCGCCGGCTTCGGCATTGCCGCCTGGGCCCCGCTGGTGCCCTACGCCAAGGCCCGGGCCGGGCTCGACGAAGGCACCCTGGGCCTGTTGCTGCTGTGCCTGGGGGTGGGCTCGATCCTTGCGATGCCGATTGCCGGCGCCCTGGCCGGGCGCTTCGGCTGCCGCAAAGTGATGGCCGGCGGCACCCTGCTGATCTGCCTGGCCCTGCCCTTGCTGGCCACCCTGACCTCGATTCCGCTGCTGATGGCCGCGCTGTTCATGTTCGGCGCCGGGCTGGGCGGCGTGGATTCCACGGTCAACCTGCAAGCGGTGATTGTCGAGCGGGCCAGCGGCAAGACCATGATGTCGGGCTTTCACGGGCTGTTCAGCCTGGGCGGGATCGTCGGCGCCGCGGGGGTCAGCGCCCTGCTCGGCCTGGGCCTGTCGCCACTGGGCGCGACCCTGGTGGTGATCGCCCTGATGCTGCTGGCGCTGCTCAAGGCCGCGCCGCACATGCTGCCCTATGGCAGCCAGAGCTCGGGCCCGGCCTTTGCCGTGCCCCATGGTGTGGTGCTGTTCATCGGCTGCCTGTGCTTCGTGGTGTTCCTCGCCGAAGGCGCGGTGCTGGACTGGAGCGCGGTCTTCCTCACCGCCGAGCGCGACCTGGATGCCGCCTACGCCGGCCTGGGCTACGCCGCCTTCGCCCTGACCATGACCCTGGGCCGCCTGACGGGCGATGCCATCGTCCATCGCCTGGGCGCGCGCCGGGTGATCATCATCGGCGGCACCACGGCCGCCGCTGGCCTGTTGCTGGCGACCCTGGCCCCGGCCTGGGAGGCGGCGCTGGTGGGTTATGCCCTGGTGGGCGCGGGTTGCTCGAACATAGTGCCGGTGCTCTACACCGCCGTGGGCAAGCAGAACGTCATGCCCGAAAGCATCGCCGTGCCGGCCATCACCACCCTGGGTTACGCCGGCATCCTGGCCGGGCCGGCGGTGATCGGCTTCATTGCCCATGGCAGCAGCCTGAGCGCGGCCTTCGGCCTGATCGCCGTCCTGCTGCTGGCGGTGGCCGCCAGCGGCAAGGTACTCAAGGTCTGAGCCACTTAAGCACAGCATTGCACCAGGGATTCGCCGCCCTCCCTGTAGGAGCTGGCTTGCCAGCGAAGGGGCCGCCAGCCATGGCCCATCCTCCAGAACCTGTGCCGCTCGGGGATTCGCCGGCAAGCCGGCTCCTACAGGCGCCACCCTCCCTGCAGGAGCTGGCTTGCCAGCGAAGGGGCCGCCAGCCATGGCCCATCTCCCAGAACCTGCGCCGCTCTGGGATTCGCCGGCAAGCCGGCGCCTGTTGCGGAGGTCAGAAGCCGACGCTGGCCTGGACAAAGAAGGTCCGGGGCGCGCCCACGTAGATCCCCGAGTTGTTGTCGCTGGAACGGGTGAAGTACTGGCGGTCGAAGACGTTCTTCACGCCGGCCCCCAGCTTCAGGTTCGACAACTGCGGCCCGAAGTCATAGCCACCACGGATGTTCCACAGCACATAACCCGGCATGTCGCCGTACCGGCCATCGGCGCTGCCATCGGTGATGTAGTTGCCGTTGAAGCTGCCGTTGGCGTTCACCCCGGTGCCCGGCGAGTGCTGCTTGGACTGGGCGAAGGCGTCGATGTTGTAGGTCCAGCGGTCAATGTCGTAACGCAGGCCGACAGTGGCCACCTGGCGCGAGTAGAACGGCAGGTCGCGGCCCTTGAAGCCGGGGATCTCGCCTTCATAGCTGGCGCGGGTGTAGGTGATGCCGGCGTTGGCGGTCAGGCCGTCAAGGCGCGGGTCCAGGGCTGCCAGGTCGTAATGCATCGAGGCTTCCAGGCCCTGGTGCTTGGTGGCCCCCAGGTTGGTCCAGCCCACGTCGTTGCTGATGTATTGCAGCTCGTCGTCGAAGTCGATGTAGAACAGCGTCACTTCACCGCCCCATACATCATCGTTGTAGCGGGTGCCGATCTCGTAGGTCTTGGCCTTCTCCGGGCTCAGGCCGTTGGCGGTCTGGTCGCCCTTGCCGCCCTGGCCCAACTGGAAGTACTGCAGGCTGCCAAAGGAAGTCTCGTAGTTGGCGAACAGCTTCCAGGCATCGGACAGGTGATACATCACGCTCAGGGCCGGCAACGGTTCGTTGCTGTCGATGCTGCGGCGCTTCTCCTGCACTCGCACGCCGTTGGTGCCCGGGACCGGCCGGTCGTGCCAGTTGGTGCTGATGTCCTCGAAGCGGATGCCCGGGGTGATGGTCCAGTTGCCGACGTCGATCTTGTCGTCGATGTAGTAGGCATTGGCCTCGGTGCCGCCGGTACGGTCCTGGTAGACATGGCCGTCGGAATCCGCGGTGAGCACCGGCTGGTTGTTCACCAGGGCCACGCGGCTGGCCTGTTCATGCATGCCTTCCTTGAGGTAGCGATAACCCACGCTGACTTCCTGGGTGGTGGGCCCCAGGTCGAACACATGGGACACCCGTGGCTCGATGCCGAAGGTGTAGTAGGTGCGCGGGTAGGAGACCAGGGTCTTCTGGTCGCTGGCGGCAATGTTGCTGCCGCGGAAGCTGTCGGAGTAGTAGGTCAGCACTTCGAACTGGGTGCGGTCGTCGACCTGGCGCTGGTACTTGAAGGACACATCCTTGCGCCGGCCGCTGAAGTTGTCCCAGTCGCGATCGGAGTCGTAGGGCTTGGCGTCGTACTGCTTCTGGGTCAGGCCGCCGGGCATGTCGGCGGTGGCGTCGTAGTAATGCAGGTTGAACCAGAACTCGTCCTGCTCGGTGGGTGCCCAGTGGGTCTTGAGGATCACGTCGTCGATGTCGTTGCCGTTGTTGCCCTCGCGGTAGCCATTGCCGTTGACCCCGGAATACAGCAGCGCCACCCCCAGGCCGTTGTCCGCAGTGCCGCCGAGGAAAGCCGTGTCGATGTGCTTCCAGCCGCCCTGCCGGGAGGTTTCCAGGGTGGTGCCGATTTCCCCGGTGGCCTTTTCCGGAATCGCCCGGGTCACGAAGTTGATCACCCCGCCGACGTTCTGCGGCCCGTAGCGTACGGAACCGGCGCCGCGCACCACATCGATGCTGTCCAGGTTGCCGGAGGAAATCGGCGCCATGGACAACTGCGGCTGGCCATAGGGTGCAAAGGCCGCCGGCACGCCGTCGATCAGCACCGTTGAGCGCGGCGACAGGCGCGAGGTCAGGCCGCGCACGCCGACGTTCAGGGAAATATCGCTGCCACCGGTGCCGTTGGCATCCTGGACCTGCACCCCGGGCACCCGGCGCAGCACGTCGCCGACGTTCATCGCGCCCTGCTCCACCATGGCCTCACGGCGGATCACTGTGCGTGCACCGGGGTGGTTCTGGACCTTTTGCACATCGGCATCGCCCAGCCAGTCGCCCACCACGCTGATGCTGCTGGTGCCCAGTTCCAGGGCACCGCCCGTGGCTGCCGGAGCCGGGCTCAGGGTCACCGAACCACCGTCGATCCGGTATTGCAGGCCACTGCCCTGGAGCAACTGGCCCAGGGCCTGTTCCGGGGACAGGTTGCCGTCCACCGCCGGGGCCTGCTTGCCGGCCACCAGCTCGGGGCTGAAGAACACCTGCAACGAGGTCTGCAGGCCCAACTGGCTCAGGGCCTGGCCCAGCGGCTGGGCCTGGATGTGAATGGCGGCGGCTTGCCCGGCCTGGGCCTGGGGCAAGGCCGCACTGACCGCCAGGGCCAGGGCCAGGGGCAGCCAGCGGCGCGCGGGCAACGGGGATACGGCGGGAGAAACGGCTATTTTTTTCACGTCGGCGGCAGTCCTGTCGATCACACTAAGGTGCGTCTGTTAATGCAAACCAGTTGCAGTTGGACAAGAAGACGATGAGCTGAAAAAAAACCTGAATCTAACGTGAAAAAATTTCCTGGCTACCGTCGGCAAGGGTCCGCACCTCCACCGGCAGGATGCTCGGCAGGGCCTTGAGCAGGGCCTGGGTGTCGTCGGACTTGAACACGCTGGTCAGGCGCAGCTCACCCACTGCGGCGCTGGCCACCCGCAGGGGCTGTTCGCGATAACGCGAGACTTCGGCCACCACCTCGGCCAGGGAGGCGTTGTTGAATACCAGCTTGCCGCTGCGCCAGGCCGTGAGCGCCTCGGGGTTCACCGCGTAGGCCTGAGCCACCTTGCCGTGCTCATCGACATGGGTGCCCTGGCCCGGGGTCAGGGCAATGAAATCATCCGCCGCGGCGTCGCGCCCCTGCACCTTGACCCGGCCCTGCTCCACCGCCACCCGGGTCTGGCGCTCATCGCGGCGCACATCGAAGCGGGTGCCGGTGACCGTGACCTTGCCCGCTCCCGCCGCCACCACGAAGGGCCGATCCGTGTCGTGCTCGACGTTGAACAGGGCTTCGCCTTCCACCAGCTCGATCAGCCGCTGGTTCCGGGCATAACGCACCTGCAGGTGGCTGCGGCTGTTCAGGTCGATCTGCGAGCCATCGGGCAAGGCCACATGGCGGCGCTCGCCCAGGGCGGTCACGAATTGCGCACTGTAGGAAACCGGCTGGTTGAGGCCACTGAACAGCCCCAGGCCCACGGCCAGCGTCGCCACCCCGGCAGCCAGGGCAAAGCGCAGCAGCGGGCGCCGCCGGGCCTTGGCCGGCGGGGTGGCGCACAGCGCTTGCAGGCGCGCCCTGGGCACCAGGTCGGTGGCCGCCCACAGGGCTTCGAGCAACTGGAACTCGTGCCGGTGCTGCGGATCCTCGGCCAGCCACTGCTGGAACCGCAATTGCTGCTCCGGGCTCACCTCGGGCTCCTGCAGCCGCGTGAACCAGGCCGCCGCCTCGTCACGAATCCTGGCCTGCGCGCTGGCGCAATCGCGGCTGTCCATCATGCAAATTCCTGTTTGGCAGAGGGTGAGAAATCGCCACGACTGATCATGGGGCCGACCCGTCCAGACGGTCGCGCAGATGCCGCAGGGTGCGGATCATATACTTTTCCACCATGTTCTTTGACAGCCCCAGGCGCTCGGCGATCTCGGCCTGGGTCAGGCCCTCGATCTTCTGCCAGACAAACACCTTGCGACAGTTGACCGGTAACTCGCCAAGCGCCCGTTCGATGGAATCGGCCAACTGGATCGCGTGCATGAAATGCTCCGGGTCGCCGCTGGGCGACACGCTGAGGTGGACCCCCTGTTCTTCCAGGGCACCACGCCGGTCTTCTCGGCGAAAGGCATCCACGGCGATATTGCGCGCGGTCTGATGCAGGTAGGCGCGCGGCTGCTGCACCGTGGCGACATCGGATTCCAGCACCCGGACAAAGGTGTCGTGGGCCAGGTCCTCGGCCTGCTGGCGATTGCGCAAGCGCCGGGTCCAGGTGCCGATCAACTCTTCGTAGTGCTCGAAAAAGCCTGGTCTGCGGGGCGGCTTGGCTGTCATCGCGGGGCGCTGGGGAAGTGGGGCGTGAATAGTAATGCTTCGCATTAATGCAGGCAATGGATTCACCGCCCACCTCGCGCCCGGCGGTCGGCCCTAGCGGCTGTACCAGCGCGGCGACTCGACAAACAGGTGAGTCTGCCCCGCCACCAGCCAGTCCCCCAGGCACTGTTGCAGGTGGGCCAGGCAATGCACGGCCAGGTAGATTTCGTGGTACGGAATGACCATCAGGCGCAGGCTCAGGCCCATGGGCCCGCCTTGTACAATCGGTTCATCTCGGCGCCCTTGTTTTATTTATACCGAACAATTAACCGATATAATGAACGGCGAAATTTATCTGCGTCAAGAGAATCAAGGATGATTTAATAGAGATATGAACGATAAAACGAACGACCCAACCTCCCTGTCGCCCATCGGCCTGCTGGCCATGGCCATCAAGCGCGAGCGCCTGAACGCTGGTTTCTCCGTTTCGGAACTGGCCAAGCGGGCTGCGGTGGCCAAGTCCACCCTGTCCCAGCTGGAAGCCGGGCTGGGTAACCCGAGCATCGAGACCCTGTGGGCCCTGGCCCAGGCCATGGGCTTGCAGGTGACGCGGTTTTTCCAGCAACCGGCGCATCAGCTGAAAGTCATCCGTGCCCACGAAGGCACCACCGCCCATGCCGAGGATGCCCACTACGCGGCGACCCTGCTCGATGACTGCCCGCCGGGGGCGCAGCGCGACCTGTATCGCCTGAAGGCGCAACCCGGCCAGGCGCGCCAGTCCAAGGCCCACCTGCCGGGCACCGTGGAACACCTGGTGATCTGCAGCGGGCGGGCCCTGGCCGGGCCTGCGGACAGCCCGGTGAGCCTGGAGGCCGGCGACTACATCCGCTACAGCGCCGACCTGCCCCACGTGTTCCAAGCCCTGGAGGCCGACACCACGGCGATCCTGGTCATCGAACATCGCTAGAGCCCGGGCATTTATCTGCAGGGCCAAGTCTGGAATCATGGCCCCCCGCCTCAACAGGAGTGAGCATCAATGCCGTATTTCTCCCGCCGCGCGCCCCTCCTCGGCCTGCTGCTGGCCAGCCTTGCTGCCCAGGCCGCCCCCAAGCAGGACCAGGACCTTCACATCTACTACAGCATGGTCCCCGGCCAGTTCATGCTGATCGGCAAGGAGCCCGATGGCGGGCCGACCTATTCGGGCACCGCGGTGATCCGCTACGAGAACCAGGCCCTGACCCTGGTCAAGACCATCGACGGCAAGACCACCACCGCCACCGGCAAAGTGGAACGGGCCACCATGGCCGAGGCCGATGTGCTGCGTTTCAGCTGGCCGGGGCACAACGCCACCTGCCTGGTGCGCGGCGACCTGGACAACTACTCACGCTTGAGCTGCTACTGGACCCGGGACGGGGTGGACCACAAGGAGCCGGGGCTGGAGGCCTATTTCCCCACCGAAACCTGGCCCGGCCATCAGGACTGAAACCCGCCCTTCTGTGCTCCCCCACTTTAGCGAGCCACGCCATGATCCAGATCGTCGAATACAGCAACCCCCACCATCGCCAGCCCGTGATCGACCTGTGGAACCGCAGCTTCGGCTACGACACGGCCCACAACACCCCGAGCCTGGCCATCGACCGCAAGCTTGCGGTGGATGACGCTCTGTTCTTCGTCGCCCTGGACCAAGGACAGGTCATAGGCACCCTGATGGCCGGCTATGACGGCCACCGCGGCTGGCTCTACGCCCTGGCGGTGGACCCGCAACAGCGCCGGCTCGGCACTGGCCGAGCCCTGGTGCGCCATGGCGAACAAGCCCTGCAGGGCCGCGGCTGCCTGAAGATCAACCTGCAGATCCTCAGCAGCAACGCCGCCGTGCAAAGCTTCTACCAGGCCCTGGGCTATCAGGTCGAACCGCGGATCAGCATGGGCAAGGTGATCAGCGCCAACCTCCCCGAACACCTGCGTGGCTAGGGGCCGCCGCCCCGCCCTCACCAGTTGTGCCGGTTGCTGCGCGGTGGCGCCAGCAGTTGCTGGGCCAGGCTGGCGGCCGCCAGCGGCGAGGCACTGTGCAACAGCGGATAACCCCAGAACTTTTCATAGGTATCGGCAAAGGCCTCGACCCCGGCCTGGGCCTCGGGCTCCGGGGCGATGACGATCATGGCCTTGATCCAGCGACGGATCGCCGCCTTGTTGCGTTTCATCCATAACGCCCCCTGCTTGAGCAATGCCTTGCTCTGCTCGGTGTTGCGCTGCGCAGGATCGGGCATGGCATCGCTCATCAGGACGAAGGCCTGACCGCGCTGCATCAACGCCTCCAACTGCTGGAACGGCTCGACTCCCGGCTGCCCGGCGCCTTTGGCGGGGCGCATCCAGACCAGGGGAAAATGCTGATGATCGAAGTACATGGGAACACCTCAAGAAAGCTGACAAACAAGAATTGTTATCATCTTCCCGTATGAACCTGTCCGCATCAGTCGAGATTGACAAATTATTGATCAATCCGGCCAAACGACCGCAGTGATGGAGGTGGCCGTGGCGGTCTTGCAGGCGCTGGTGTGCGTCAAGCAAGGCCCTGCGCAGCCTCGCTGGCTCGGCGGCTACAGGGGTAGGTCGTGCTCCAGGGCCTGGCGGCGTTCGGCAAAGAAGCGCCCCGGCGGCTGGCCGACGGCTTTCTTGAACATGCGGATAAAGGCGCTGGCGCTCTCATAGCCCAGGGTCAGCGCGACCCGTTCCACCGAGTCGCCCCGGCCCAATTGCTTGAGCCCCAGAAGAATGTGCAACTGGCGCTGCCAGCGGCCGAAGCTCAGGCCGGTCTCGGCCACAATCAGACGGCTCAGGCTGCGTTCGCTGAGGCCGATCTGCTCGGCCCATTGCCCAAGGCTCAGGCGGCGTTCCGGCTGTTCAAGGATCTGCCCGGCCAGGCGCCGCAACTGTTCATGCCGGGGCATGGGCAGGTGGATCTGCTCCCGGGGCGCCGCCGCCAGCTCGTCCAGGGCCACGGCCATCAACCGCCCCTCGGCACCCTGCTGGTCATAGAGATAGGGCAATTGCGCGCAGCGTTGCAGCAGCTCCTGCAATAGGGGCGACACTGCCAGGGTGCAGCAGGCCTGCGGCAGTGAGCGGGCATGCTCGGGTTCGACGAACAGGCAATAGCCCAGGGCGTTCTCCAACCCCTGGACCCGGTGGTCGGTGGCGCTGGGGATCCATACCGCGCATTGCGGCGGGGCCAGCCACAGGCCCTCGGCGCTCTCGCAACTGAGCACGCCGGACAATGGGAACAGCAGCTGGGCCTTGCGGTGGCTGTGCCACGGCCGCTCCCAGCGCTGTTCCTGAGTCGAGATGCGCAAGGCGCACACCGGGCACGCAATCGCATCCGGATCCTCGGGCTGATCCTGTTCGTTCAAGACGGGCATCCACCTTCCTCCACGGCATCGGGCCATGCCCGCCATCAAGCCGACGGCCAGGCATGCCCTGCAAGGTCGAGGATTGTGCCGGGCCCCTGGGGGTTAGCCAAGAACCGCGGGGCACGCCGCTCTTCATCCCTGCGCCCTAGCGGTAGTAGCCATAGCGATAGCAGCAGCCGTGGTAGTGCCCGGGGTAAACCACGCAACCGCCCAGGGAGAGCATGGTGGCCATGACAATCAGCAGTGCAATGCGACGGGACATGGTGAATTCCTCATGGGTTCAGTGATACGACCGGCAAGCGCCACTGGCGACCATCGCCAGCCGTGGCTGCACGGTTACTGATTCAACGGCGTAGCGCGCAGAGATCCGTCGCCGCCCCTGCACAAATATTTCCAGCCGCCGCTGCCCGCGCCCTGCCCCCGCCAGCTGAACCCGGGTTGAACCGGGCGTGGATAAAAATTTCATTTGCCCGCGACGGATTCCCAGCCCATCTATCGTTGAACCCATCAGCTGCGTTCATCAGCGAACGCAGACCTGAAGGAGTCATCATGAAGCTTGTCCGTTCCCTGCTGCGTCTGCGCACGTTGCTGCTGATCCCCCTGGCACTTGGTGCGCTGGCAAGCACGCCCTCCTATGCCGAAACCATCATCATCCAGCAGGCACCACCGCCCATGCGCTATGAGCCGATGCCGGTGGCCCGCCCCGGCTACGCCTGGGACCGCGGCAACTGGCGCTGGCGCGGGCACGGCTACGTCTGGGTGCCCGGCCACTGGCAACCGGTGATGCAGCGCGGGCGCTGGATGCCCGGCCATTGGCAGGCCCATGGGCCGCGCTGGTACTGGGTCGAAGGCCGCTGGGTGCGCTGATGCCGTGATGCCCTGGACTACCCCGTTAGCGCACCGAGACTTGCCCACTTGAACGAAACCGACCCGGATCTGGAGTTGCTCAAACGCATCGGCAACAACGACGCGCAGGCCGTGAAGGAAATGGTCACGCGCAAGCTGCCGCGCCTGCTGGCCCTGGCCAGCAGGCTGCTGGGGGATGCCGACGAAGCCCGGGACATCGCCCAGGAGAGCTTCCTGCGGATCTGGAAACAGGCCGCCAGTTGGCGCAGCGAACAGGCACGGTTCGACACCTGGTTGCACCGGGTGGCGCTGAACCTGTGCTACGACCGCCTGCGCCGGCGCAAGGAACATGT
Organism: Pseudomonas sp. GW823-FHT02C05; assembly: GCF_058797595.1. Classification (NCBI taxonomy): domain Bacteria; kingdom Pseudomonadati; phylum Pseudomonadota; class Gammaproteobacteria; order Pseudomonadales; family Pseudomonadaceae; genus Pseudomonas; species Pseudomonas sp. GW823-FHT02C05. Next base: position 2,334,174 of record NZ_JBXAJU010000001.1, read on the forward strand.
GCCGGTCGATAGCGAGCACGCCTGCGAGGCCCTGGACACCCGCCCGGCGCCCGATGAACAACTGGAGGCCAGCGCGCAGAGCCGGCGCATGGCCCAGGCCCTGGACCAGCTGCCGGATCGCCAGCGCGAGGCGATCGTCCTGCAGTACTACCAGGAACTGTCCAACACCGAGGCCGCGGCGCTGATGCAGATCAGCGTCGAAGCCCTGGAAAGCCTGCTGTCGCGGGCCCGGCGCAACCTGCGCAGCCACCTCGCCGAGGCCCCCGGCGCGGACCTCTCAGGAAGGAGAAAACCATGACCCCCGAACGCTTCGTGCACCTGGCCGACGCCTATGGCGCCGACCTGCAACGCTGGCCCAGCGCTGAACGCGCCGCCGCCCAGGCCCTGCTCGACTGCGGTGATGCCCAGGCCGTGGCAGCCCTGCGCCAGGCGCACTGGCTCGACAGCCAGCTGGACCGCTACCAGGTGCCCGCACCGAGCCCGGCCCTGGCCCAGCGCATCATCGCCGCCGCGCAGCAGCCCGGCGCGCCGTTCTGGAGCCGCTACGCCGGCTGGCTGGCCTCCCTGGGCTGGGTCGGGGTCGGCCTTACCGGAGTCGCCGCCGGCATGCTTGCGGTGGCCCTGAGCCTGCCGCTGTCGACCTCCGCCGAGGCCCTGCCCAGCGTGTTCGACCAGAGCGATGCGGAATTCGTCCTGAGCATCAATGCCGAGGAGGCCGAACAGTGAGCCTGTCCATGCGTGCGCTGAAAACCTGCCTGGTGCTGTCGCTGCTGATCAACGTGTTCCTGATCGGCGGCGTGGCCGGCGGCCTCTATCAGTGGCTTGGCCACCCCAAGCCGGCCCAGGCCCTGGCGGTACCCCAGCACGGCCTGCGCCAGGCCATGGCGCAGATGCCGGAAGAGCGCCGGCGCCAGTTGCGCCAGTTGCTGCGCCAGACTCGCATCGATAGCCAGCCGCTGATCATCGCCGGGCGCGAGGCGCGCCAGGCGGTGGTGCGTGAACTGGGGGCCGAACCACTGGACCGCAATGCCCTGGATGCCCAACTGGGCAAGTCCCGGGATGCCGACATCGCCCTGCGGGCCCGGGTCGACGAGGTCCTGGCCGACTTTGCCGGCAGCCTGTCGCTCAAGGAGCGCCAGCAACTGGTGGACGCCATGTACCTGCGGGGCCCGGGGAAAAACCGCGCAGCCAATAGAGATTGAAGGCCCGGCGACGGATTTCGCCCCGGGCCACGTTCAACCCTCAACCGCCCGCGATGGCCGCGGGCCCACTGCCCCCTCAGGAAACCGCCCATGCTTCGTACGATCCAAAGCATTCTCATCGCCACCTTGCTTGGCACCACCCTGGCAGGCTGCGTGGTGGCCCCGGCCCATCCTCGCCGGCCGCCACCGCCGCCGCCCATTGTCGAGGTGATTCCGATGGCGCCGGCGCCGAGCTATCACTGGGTTGCCGGGCATTACCGCTGGCACGCCGGCCAGTGGGTCTGGACACCGGGGCATTGGCGCTATTGATGGCTAGCCGGCCACCGCTTCCAGCAGCCAGGCCTTGAACGCGCCCATGGCCGGGGTTTCGGCCCGGGACTGCAGGCGGGTCAGCCAGTAGCTGCCGGTGACAATGCCGATGTCGAAGGGCTGCACCACCGCGCCACTGGCCAACTGGCGCTGGAACATCAAGGGCGGCGCCAGGGCCACGCCCAGGCCTTGCAGCGCCGCTTCGAGCATGCCCAGGGACGAGTCGAAGACCACGCTCTGGGGCAACAGGCTGTTGGCCCCCAGCCCCGCCGCCTGGAACCACTGCGGCCATTCGTCGGTGCGGTAGGAGCGCAGCAAGGTCTGCCCCAGCAGGTCCGCCGGGCTGTGCAACTGGCGGGCAAGTTCCGGCACGCACAAGACCGACAGTGGCGCCTGCAACAACGCCAGCGCCTCGATGCCGTGCCAGGCCCCGGTGCCAAAGCGGATGGCATAGTCCAGGCCCTCCGCCGCCACGTCCACCCGGTTATTGTTGGTGCTCAGGCGCAGGTCGACATAGGGATGGCGTGCCTGGAAGTCCTCCAGCCGCGGCAGCAGCCAGCCCACGGCGAAGGTGCCCACCGCGCCCACCGTCAGCACTTCACGATAGTGCCCACCCTCGAATCGTCCCAGGGTCTGGGCGATGCGGTCGAAGCATTCGCGCAGCACCGGCAGCAGGGTCTCGCCTTCGCTGGTGAGCATCAGGCCCCTGGGCAGGCGCTTGAACAGGGTGACGTTGAGCTGGGCCTCCAGGCTCTTGACCTGGTGGCTGACCGCCGCCTGGGTCACGCACAGCTCGATGGCCGCACGGGTGAAACTCAAGTGCCGGGCCGAGGCTTCGAAAGCCCGCAGCGCATTCAGGGGCAGATGGGGACGGAGCATGGGCATTCCCTAGTTTTTCTAATGGCTCGTGCGAAATATGGTCGTTTGTCGATGTGCCGTAAACTGCCTACATTGGCCTCGCTCGCGCAGCACCGGCCACGCCCTCCTGTGCCAGGAAGGCTTCGCGGGCAGGCCGCCCGGAGCGTTCCCACGAAGAACGCCGGGGCCGCAAAGCCGCTGGGACAAACGCGGCGTACATAACCAGAACCCAGGGAAACCAACCAATCATGCGGCACACAACCTTGACCGGACTAAGCGTCATCAGCGCCTGCGCACTGCTACTGGGCGCCTCCAGCGCCTTCGCCGAGACCACCGCGGACAGCGCTCTGAAAACCACCGTGGACGCCACCATCCGCCCGCTGATGCACCAGCAGGGCATTCCCGGCATGGCGGTGGCGATCATCGCCAACGGCAAGCGACATTACTTTAACTACGGGGTTGCCTCCAAGGACAATCAACAGCCGGTGGACAACGACACCCTGTTCGAGGTGGGTTCGGTGAGCAAGACCTACACCGCCACCCTCGCCGGCTACGCCCAGGCCAGCGGCAAGCTGGCCCTTGAGGACCACGCCAGCCAGTACCTGCCGGCCCTGCGCGGCAGTGCCTTCGACGGCATCAGCCTGCTGCAGCTGGGCACCTACACCGCCGGCGGCCTGCCCTTGCAGTTCCCCGACGAGGTGCAGGGTGAAGACAAGACCCTGGACTACTACAACACCTGGAAACCCACCTTCAGCCCCGGCACCCAGCGCCAGTATTCCAACCCCAGCATCGGCCTGCTCGGCTACCTGGCCGCCCGCAGCCTGGGCCAGCCCTTCGACCGGCTGATGGAGCAGACGCTGTTTCCCAAATTCGGCCTCCAGCACAGCTACATCCATCTGCCCAAGGACCAGCTGGGGCACTACGCCCAGGGCTACGACAAGCAGAACCGGCCGATCCGCCTCAGCCCCGGGCCGCTGGACGCCGAAGCCTACGGGGTCAAGACCAGCGCCCCGGACCTGCTGCAATTCATTGCCGGCAACCTGCAACCGGGCCAGTTCGACCGCCCCCTGCAACAAGCCATGGTGGCGACCCAGAGCGGCTACTACCAGGTCGGCGACATGACCCAGGGCCTGGGCTGGGAGCGCTACGCCTACCCGGTGCCCCTGGCGCGCCTGCTGGCGGGCAACTCATCGGCCATGGCCCTTGAGCCGCACCCGGTGCAATGGCTGACCCCGGCCGCAGCCCCCAAGGCCGACGCGCTGTACAACAAGACCGGTTCCACCAGCGGTTTCGGCGCCTATGTAGTGTTCGTGCCGAGCCAGCAGATCGGCATTGTCCTGCTGGCCAACAAGAACTACCCCAACGAGGAACGGATCAAGGCCGCCCACGCCATCCTCACGGCCCTGGAGACAGGGAAGTAATCAACCGGGCAGCCCCTCCGGCGCCTGCGCCTGCCCGCAACGCCACCTGACCTTCGGTCACGTGGCGTTTTTTCTGTTGCCTCGTCCAGAGTGGCGCCTAGACTCAAACCAGCCCCCTCGACCGCGCACTCGGGCCAGGCCAGCCACTGGCCCGGCGCTTGCGGCGCCGGGCCTGATTCAAGGTTCGCGCTGAACCTTCTGCCAGGCTTTCCGGTCGATAACTGCAACCTGGCCAGGCTTGCCGGCGCTGCTGCGCCGGACATCGCCCGGGCACCACAGCCGCTGGAGAAACGTCCGTGATATCGACCCTGCAGATCGCCAGAATCAAAGCCTGGGGCGCCCATGGCTTCACCGCCACCGGGGTGGTCAGTGCCTTGCTCGCCACCCTGGCACTGTTCGACAACCAGCCCAAGGCCTGCCTGCTATGGCTGGGGGTGGCGCTGCTGGTGGATGGCGTCGACGGCTCCCTGGCGCGCAAGGTCAAGACCAGCTCGGTGCTGCCCAACATCGACGGCTCGGTGCTGGACCTGGTGATCGACTACCTGACCTATGTGTTCATCCCGGCGCTGTTCATCTACCGCTACATTCCCCTGCCGGAATACAGCGCGCTGCTGGCCACCTCGCTGATCCTGCTGTCGTCGCTGCTGTGTTTCTGCAACGTCAACATGAAGAGCCACGACAACTACTTCCAGGGCTTTCCCGCGGCCTGGAACGTGGTCGCCCTGTGCTTCTATCTGATCGAGCCCGGCCCCTGGCTGAGCCTGCTGAGCATCTTCGCCCTGGCCCTGCTGACCGCCACCCGGGTGCAGTTCCTGCATCCGTTCCGGGTACGCAAGTGGATGGGGCTGAACATCATCGTGACCTTCGTCTGGCTGCTCAGCGGCGCATTGCTGATCCTCAGCCACCCGCTGCACAGCCCGCCGATCATGGGCTTGTGGCTGGCAGCCTCGGCCTACTTTCTCGGCGTGTGCCTGTGGCGTTCGGCCCAGGAATGGTTCAGCAAGGCCAGCTGAACCAGTGCCCCGCGAACCATTGCCGGGGCCCGGCAAGCATGCAAGACTCCTGCGCCCAAGCCTCTGCAGCAGAGGCTTGGCGACTATTTGCCCGCCGCCCGCCGCGGATGAGTACCAGGCCAGCCCCCCATGACCCACCTTCCCTTGATCGACCTCTACCCCATCAGCGACAGCCCTCCGGATGAGCGGGAACGGCTGTATCACGAGGCCGCGCTGAAGAACAACTGGCCAACCCGGCCCTTGCGCGTGCAACAGACCGTGCGTAACGCCAGGGACTTTGTGCTGCACACCCTGGGCCACTACGGCGGTTCGGGCGTGGTCAACGAATTCCGCCGCCAACTCCAAGTGCACCCCCAGCTCAGGCAAGCCAAGGCGGCCATGCCCTACCTCAAGGATTCCGCACCGCTCAAGGAGTATCAAAGAGCATCTGGCAAGTTCACTGCGGACACCTTGAATACCGAGGTCAGGCACTTCGGACGGTTTATCGCCCCCGGCCAGGTGCTGTTCCACGGTGGTTCCTGCCGCCCGAGCGAAGTAGCAACCTTCGTCACCAACAAACCGCTCTCGACCTCTTTGTGCCCTCAAATTGCCGCCTGGCATGCGTACAACGACCTGCTCCCGGCCCCCAACCCAGCCCCGGCGATCTGGATCCTCAGCGCGCCCTACGGCAACCGCAAGGCCGTGGTCTATCGCAAAGGCGGCGCCGGCATGGAACATGAACAGGAAGTACTGATCGAAGCAGGCTCCACCATCAGCCCCACGCGTTGCTTCAACGTGCGCACCGCCAGCGCCAATGTCCTGGTGATCGAAGCCAGCCTGAGTTGAAACGGGTGCCTACGGCACCTCGGGCTGGCCGATCGCCGCGCTCAGGGCCAGGGCCAGTTCCGCCACCGAGTAGGGCTTTTGCAGGAATACGAATTCCCGGGTCTGGCCCTGGGCCAGGGCCGGGCTGTAGCCGCTGGTGAGGATGACCGGCAACCGCGGATAGTCGCAACGGATCCGGCTGGCCAGTTCGATACCGCTCATGCCCGGCATCACCACATCGGAAAACACCGCCTGGAATCGGGTCCGCTCCTCGCCCAGGCGGCGCAGGGCCTCCGCCGCGCTGGTGGCCCATTCGGTCTGGTAGCCCAGCTCGTTCAGGGACTGGGCCAGCAGCACGCCGACTTCGGGATTGTCCTCCACCACCAGCAGGGTCATGCCCTGGCCGTCGATCATGGGCACCACCGCCTGGGTTGGCGTCGGCAAGCCGGCCAGGGCCTCCGCGCGCGGCAGGTACAGGGTAAAGCACGTGCCCTGCCCCGGCTGGCTGTGCACCGCCAGGCCGCCGCCCGATTGCTGGGCGAAACCGAACACCTGGGACAAGCCCAGGCCGGTGCCCTTGCCCACCTCCTTGGTGGTGAAGAAGGGTTCGAAGATCCGTTCGATCTGCTGGGGGTCGATGCCGGCGCCGGTATCAGTCAGGGATACCGCGACAAAGTCCCCGGCCTGGGCACCCTGGCTGGCACTGGGGGGAATCTGCGCCACCCGCTCCACAGCCACCACCAGCAAGCCTTCGCCCTGCATGGCATCCCGGGCATTGACCGCCATATTGATCAGCGCCGTGTCGAACTGGCCGGCATCGGCGTGGATGTAGCAAGGCTGCTGCGGCAACTCGATACGCAGTTCGATGCAGGCGCCGATCAGTGGATTGATCATCTGCGCCAGCAACTGCACGCTGGCGCCGACGTCGAAGGTCTCCGGGCGCAGGTTCTGCTGGCGGGCATACGCCAGGAGCTGGCCGGTGAGCTTGCTGGCGCGGTCGACGGTGTCGGAAATCGCCTTGATGTACAGCTGCCGGCGCTCCTCGCTGAGGTTGCGGCGCAACAGGTCGGTGGAAGAGCGGATCACCGTCAGCAGGTTGTTGAAGTCGTGGGCCACGCCACCGGTCAGTTGCCCCACCGCCTCCATCTTCTGCGCCTGGCGCAGGATGTCCTCGGTCTTGCGCAGCGCCTGGGCGGCCTCGCGCTCGGCCTGCATGTCACGGCCCACGGCGTGAATGTGGTGCGGGTCCGGCACAGCGCTCCAGGCCATCCAGCGATAGGAACCGTCGCGGTGGCGAAAGCGGTTCTCGAAGCGCGAAAAGCTCTCGCCCCGGGACAGATCGGCCGCCGCCCCCGCTGCGGCCAGGCTGTCCTGGGGGTGGATGAAATCGTAGAAACTGCTGCCTTCCAGTTCCTCGCGCTCCCAGCCCAGAAGCTGGGTCCAGGCCGGGTTGACGGCGACGATGCGGCCATTGAAGTCCGCCACCAGCATCAGGTCCGTGGACAGCTGCCAGATCCGGTCGCGCTCCTGGGTACGCTCCTGGACCCGCTGCTCCAGAGACTCATTGAGCCGCCGCAGTTCCTCCTGCGCCTCGCGGGTGGCGCTGATGTCCCGGGAAATGCAGAGGATCTTCTCCGGCTGGCCGGCCGCGTCGAGCATCGGCGTAACCTGCACATCCCACCACTTGGTGCGCCCCTGGAGGGTATCGGCGGCGCCCTGGAACCGCGCCGAGCGACCCTGGCGCGCGGCAGCAATGGCATCCCGGGCCTCCTGGTGGCCCTGGCCCTGCCAGAAGTCCGGCCAGGGACAGCCCCGCACCGCATTGAAATCACTGACCTCCATGACCCGCAGGCCACCTTCGCTCATGAACGACAGCTGGCCATCGAGGTCCAGCACCTTGATGCAGTCGTTGCTGGCGGCCAGCACCCGGGTATTGAGCTCGCGGGTTTCGCGCAGGTGCGCCTCGGTCTGCCGGGCGTGCCGGGCCAGCAGCACGCGATCGGTGGTCTCCACGGTGTGGCACAGCACTCCGAGCACCTGTTCGTCGTCCTCGTCATACACCGGGCTCATGGAGAACGACCACCAGGTCAGCTCTTCGCCAGGGTAGCGCTGCATGTTCACCGGCAGGTCTTCGTGGCGGCAGGAGTAACCGAGAAACGCCTGCTCCACCATCGGCTGGACATCCGGCCAGGCATCGGCCCAGAGGGTCTGGATGGTCTGCCCCAGGGCATTGGCCAGGCGCGGGCCGAGGACCGGGCGGTAGGCATCGTTGAAGAAGAACTGCATCTGCGGCCCCCACAGCAGGTACAGGCTCTCCGGGGACTCGAGCATCTGGCTCAAGGTACTGCGCAGCAGGCCGGGCCAGCCTTCACGAGGGCCCACCGCGGTCTGCGACCAGTCGAAGCGACGGATTGCAGCACCGATCTCGCCGCCGCGGGAGGTCTTGGGCGCTGCACCACGAGGTGGGGAAGTAGTCATGAACACATCACAGAAAAGGAAAAAGGCAACACTGCCATCCAATGGCCAGCGCAGGATAACTGACCCCGTGGATCCGCAGAAGTTGGCAACCGGCAACGCTGATTCGACAACGGCGGCCAAAGTGCCCGGCGAATGCCTTTAAACCCGCGCCGGCCTGGGGCATTCTGCACCGGCATTGCCACCTGCCCGCCGAGAACTGCGCGATGAATACCACCACCTTGCTGCTCTACACCTCCAGCTGTTTTATCGGTGCCCTGATTCCCGGGCCGACCTCACTCCTGGCCATGGCCAACGGCACCTCGCGCAATCGCCAGCTGGTGGCGGTAGGCATGGCCGGTGCGGCGCTTTCGGATGTGCTGATCATCGCTGCCGTGGGCCTCGGGCTGGGGGCCATGCTGATGGCCTCGCAGCAGTTGTTCATGGCCTTGAAATGGCTCGGGGTGTGCTACCTGGCCTGGCTCGGCATCCAGCTCTGGCGCAGTGCGCCCCAGGCCCTCGGAGCCCAGCAGGTGCAGGCCGGGTCACGGCGCGCAGAGGTGTTCCGGCGCAGCTTCTCGGTGGCCATGACCAACCCCAAGGTGCTGCTGTTCTTCACCGCGTTCCTGCCGCAGTTCGTCGACCCCGCCCAGCCGGTCCTCATCCAGTACGCCACTCTAGCGCTGGTCACTGCGGTGGTGGAGGTGCTGGTGATGGGGCTGTACGCCGCGGGTGGCGTGCAGGCGGCGAAGTTCCTGACCGCCAGCGGCATGCGCCGGCTCAATCAATGCTGCGGTGCGGCGATGCTGGCGCTGGCGGGGTTTCTAGCGCTGTATCGGCGCAGCTGAAACGCCGCGCCAGGTTTCAGAAGGCCAGCTTGTAACCGATGGAAAACAGCATGACCGCCAGGCACGGGCGCAGGATCTCGTCGGAAATGCGCCCGGTCATGTGGCTGCCGATCCAGATCCCGGGCAAGGAGCCCATCAGCAGGAAACCCAGCAGGTGCCAGTCCATGTTGCCCATGCTGGCGTGGCCCAGGCCTGCCACCAGGGTCAGGGGCACGGCGTGGGCGATTTCAGTGCCCACCAGGCGCTTGGTGGCCAGGAACGGATAGAGGATGAACAGCGCCACGGTGCCCAGTGCACCGGCGCCGATGGAGGTCAAGGCAACCATGGTGCCCAGGATCACCCCGGTGACCACGGTCAGGCCATTGAGCCCGCCGGGGCTGGGCTGGTAGTCGCTGCCATGGCGCTGGGCGAAGGCCATGAGTTTCTTCTTGAAGACAATGGCCAGGGCCGTGAGCAGCAGGACGAACCCCAGCCCCTGCTTGATCACCGCGTTCAGGGCCTGGGGATCGGTGTCGAGATTCTTCAGGAACCACAGGGTCAGCGCCACCGCCGGCACGCTGCCCAGGGTCAGCCAGCCGGTGATGCGCCAGTCGATGTTGCGGTTCTTCTGGTGCACCAGCACCCCACCGGATTTGGTGATGGCCGCGTACAGCAGGTCGGTGCCCACGGCCGTGGCCGGGTTGATGCCGAACCAGAGCAGGATCGGGGTCATCAGCGAACCGCCCCCCACACCCGTCATGCCTACGATGAAACCCACTACCAGGCCCGCGACTACAAAACCGAAGTTACCCACATCCATCAATAAAGCCCTACAAATCACGCGGCCAGGTCAAAAACTGGCGGCAGCATAGCGGCTAAAGCTTATGTCCATTTATATGAATAAAATCTAACGTTATAACCAGGACCATTTTTTTCATGCACAAGGCGCATGGAAGCCCCTGCGCAATTGCAGCCGCCACATGCCCCGGCACCCCTGGCACGCGGCTAAAAAAAACACTTGCCGAAAGACGCCGAACGCTCTGCGCTGCACATCAGGGCCGCGGCATCCGGTATTCTGCCTGACGCTTGCCGGGGCACCCGGCCTGGCACTCCCCCTGGCTCGTGCCCCACACCCGATTCCAAGGAAGGCCCATGACCTCTGCCGACACCTCGTACCAGATCGAGCACCAACGCATCCGCTTCAGGCGCCAGAGCCTGCAACAGGAAGCCCCCGAAACCGGCGCACCCGGCCGGGGCAACTGGGGGCTGGCACTGTCCGGTGGCGGCATTCGCAGTGCAACCTTCGGCCTTGGGGTGCTGCAGGCCATGGCCCGGGCTCCGGCCCCCGTCGTGGCGCAACCACAGCCTGCGGGCGCGCGCGAACACAGCCTGCTGTCGCGCATCGACTACCTGTCCACGGTCAGCGGCGGTGGCTATATCGGCAGTTTCTTCAGCAGCCTGTTCCTCCCCGGGCGCCTGCAGCCGCAGGCTCCCCAGGACCCGGTGGCCCATGCCGCCCACAGCGCCTACCAGGCCCTGCGCTTCGAGCCGCCGGGGCGCATCAGCACCGGCGTCGACTACGCCACCCGGCCACCGGGCCAGGGCCCCGCGGCCTGGCTGCGGGAAAACGGCCGCTACCTGACCCCCACCGGCTCCGGTGACATGCTCTACGCCCTGGCCATGACCTGGCGCAACTGGCTGTCGCTGCAGGCCATGATCGGCCTGCCCATCGTGCTGCTGCTCAGCCTGCTGAGCCTGTTCCAGGTCCTGAGCCAGGCCAGCCTGCTGCTCTGGCCGCTGATGGCCGGCGTGCTGTTCGCCCTGCCCTGCGCCGTGGCGTACTGGCTGGTCATTCCCCAGGGCGACCTGGACCGGCCGCCGAGCATGGGCAACGCGGCGTACCGGATCATGCTCGGTATAGTCATCGGCCTGTGGCTCAGCGGCGCCTTGGCCTACTGGCTGGCCCAGTGGCAGGCAGTGGGCGCCCTGACCCTGGGCTGTGCCCTGGTGGGCAGCTGCGCCTTGCTGATCACCCGGCAACTGGTGCGGCGCCTGGCCGACAACCGCGACCCGGCCAAGGACAACGCCTGCGCCAACAGCGTGCGCAACTATCGGGTGCAGATCACCCGCGCCCTGGGCCGGGCGATGGCCGCGGTGGCGGTGCTGGGTTTTCTCGCCCTGCTGGTGACTGCGGCCCAGGCGCTGTACAGCTACCTGCACGACCTGAGGGCCCTGGGCAGCCTGCTGTTGCTGGTGGGCCTGGTGTGGCTGGTGCGGCGCCTGGCCCTGCTCAAGGATGAAAAACGCCTGCCGGGCTGGATGCACAAGCTGCCGCTGGACGTGCTCGCGCTGATTGCCGGCGGCCTGCTGCTGAGCCTGCTGTGCCTGTGCTGGGGCTTGCTGGTGCAGTGGATCGCCCACGACGGCGGGGTGGTGTCCGGCGACCACGCGGTGGCCTGGCGGCTGGCGGCGCTGAGCCTGCTGGCGGCCGTGCTGACCCACATCAGCGGGCGCTTCATCGGTTTCCTTAATACCTCATCGCTGCAGGCCTTCTACTCGGCGCGGCTGATCCGCGCCTACCTGGGCGCCTCCAATGGCCGACGCTTCAACGGCCCGGCCGCACAGCGCCGCACCTACATGAGCGTGGCCGAGCCCATGTCCAGCGACGACTTGTCGCTGCAGCAGTACTACGCCAGCCCCAGTGCCGGCCCGGTGCACTTGATCAACGTCACCATGAACCTGACCGTCGACCCGGCCGAACAACTGGTGCAGCGCGACCGCAAGGGCAAGCCGCTGTGCATCGCGCCGAACTGGGCACCCGACAGCCCGGCCCCCAGCGCCGAATGCCCGGCAGAACGCTACATTCTCGATGGCACGGCCTATCGTCGCGACCTCGACCATGGCCCGGCCTCGGAGATCATGAGCCCGCTGACCCTGGGCCAGTGGATCGGCGTCTCCGGCGCCGCCTTCAGCACCGGCCTGGGCCGCGCCACCAGCCTCGGCATGTCGCTGGTGCTGGGGCTGGCCAACGTGCGCCTGGGCATCTGGTGGCCCAGCCACTTCCTCGACCCCGGGCAACAGCACTGGGTGCCCCGGGACCTCAAGCCCTGGACCCGCTACGGCACCCAGGCCTACCTGTTCTATGAACTGACCGCGCGCTTTCACGGCTACCGCCGCGACTACCAGTACCTGTCAGACGGCGGGCACTTCGAAAACACCGGTACCTACGAACTGCTGCGCAAGGAGCGCAAGGTGGAATTGATCGTCACCTGCGACGCCGGCTGCGACCCCGACTACCAGTTCGACGACCTGGCCAACCTGGTGCGCCTGGCGCGCATCGACCAGGCGCTGGAGATCCGCGAAGACCAGGGGGTTCTGAGCCATCCGCAGCTCAAGACGGTGTTTGCCAGCCTTGAGGAATTCCGCCAGCCACCGAGCGCCGAGAACCAGAAATGCGCCCTGCTGCTCAACGTCCATGCCCACTCCCCGGGCAGTGACGATGACCTGTGCCAGACGCCCCACTGCCGGATCCTGGTGCTCAAGCCTCGGCTGATCGCCGGGCTGACGCCGGACGTGCTGAACTACGCCCGGACCAATCCGGGCTTTCCCAACCAGAGCACCGTGGATCAGTTTTTCGACGAGGCGCAGTTCGAGAGTTACCGGCAACTGGGCCTGAGCATTGGCCAGGCAGTCTTCGGCACCCAGTGCCAGCCCAGCGAGATTGCCCAGGCGTTGTGGCGGTATCTGCAATAGCCCCGGCAGCACCGGGGCCTGCCGGTCAAGGGGTCTTGTGCCGCTTCACCGCTTCCAGCCATTGCGCTTCAAGGCGTTCCTGGTGCGGGTCGATGCCATGCTCGGCCAGCAGCGCCAGATGCCGCTCCACCTCACCGTGCATCTGCCCGTGGGCGCTGGAGTTGGCGTCCAGCTGGTGCATCTGGATCAGCCCCAGGTGATAGAAGCGCAGCAGCTTGAGGGCCGCAGGATCACCCGCCGCCACCCCGGCGGTGACCTGGTGCATGACGTTGGTCACCCGCATCAGGCTGCGCTTGAGGCGCCAGCCATAGACCGCCGCCGCCATCCACGGCTTGCTCCAGAACACACTGCGCAACAACGCCGCGCTGATCAGCAGGCCGGTGAATACACCTGCCGCGTTCCACAGCAGGTTGTCCCCGCCGGGCTGGCCGAACAGCGCCACCGCCGCGCTGGAAAACAGCATGGCCAGGGCAATGAACACCAGCACGATGATCAAGGTGCTGCGCCGGGTTTGCCGACGGTAAGTCTCAGGGTCCTGCGGGGTGATGACGAACATGGGCGCGACGGGCTCCAATGGCTGAACGTGAGTGGCTGGCGCGCATTATCACCGCTGGACCGGCCGCCGGTGGGTTAAACGGGAAAAATATCCCATTAGGCTGATCCAGGTCGGTGTATTCCCCTGCCCCCGCGTCAACGCCGCTGCAACGACCGCCCCAGGCGCCGCCAGCCCAGCACGCCCACCGCCAGGCCGAGCACCGCCATCAGGGCGTGGACCCTATTGGGTAGCGCGGCCGGCAGGCCGTTGTGGTAGTCGAGCATCACCTTGCGCGGCCCGGGTCAGCTTGAGGCAGCCGATATACAGCATCACCACCTCGCAAATAAACCACAGGGCCATGAACAAGCAGGCAACGGCGCCCAGCCAGGGTGCCAGAGGCACCGATAACGCTTCATCACGGGCAACTCGCGAAGGCGCGGGGCGCCACCGGGCGCCCCGCTGGCTACCGTCATCCTCGCCCGGTAGCCAGGGCAATGCCCGGGCTGAGGTTGGCCGCTGGTGGGGTCAAAACGAAGACTTCAGTTCTGACTCTGCACCTTCACCGCCAGGATGCTCCCCGGCATCGAGTACAGCGCCCGTTCGGTGGTGCTGCCGATCAAGCGGCCAAAGCCGGTGCGGTGCACCGTGCCCATCACCACCACGTCCACCAGGTATTCGTCGACGAACTGGGCGATGCCCGGCACCGGCGGGCCCATGATGAAGTGGCGGAATTCCTGGGGCACGTTGTGCTCATCCCCCAGGCGTTCGAATTCCTTGTGCAGGGAGTCGCGCAGCTCGTCCAGGCAGTTGACGCTCCAGGCGGTGGACGCCACCGGCGCCACGCCATCGAGCATCGGCATCAGGTCGTAGGCGTACAGCAGGTGCAACTGGGCGTCGCATTGCAGGGCCAGGGCGTGGGCGGTCTGGATGATCTGGGTATTGAGCCCGCGGATCTGGGTGTCGGACTGGGCCGGGTCCACCGCGGCGACAATCCGCCGGGGCAGCTTGTGCGGCGCGTCGTTGACCAGGTGCACCGGCACCGGCGCCTCGCGCAGCAGGTGGCAATCCAGCGGGGTGACGAACACGCGCTTGAGGGCCGACTCCAGGGTCACGTCCTTGATCAGCAGGTCAGGCCGGAACTCGTCGATGTAGGCGAGCATGTCCTTGAGCACTTGGGTGCTCCAGATCACCTGGGTGGTGACCTGCACGCCCTCCTCGGCCATCCACTGCGCTTCCACCTGCAACCAGCGCTCGTGGCGCTGCAGGTAGGCTTCGCGCTCGCTGTCTTCCAGGTGTTCTTCCCACAGGTAGGTGCGCGCCGGCGGTTCGACGAACACCAGGGCGTGCAGCGCCGCGCCGCTGGCCCGGGCCAGGGCAACGGCACGGCGCGCCGCGGGGGATTGGTGCTGCTGTGGATCGGCGATCAGCAACAGACGCTGGTACTGGCTCATGGTGCTCCTCCTTGGGCGATACGTGAGCTTGAGTGTGGAATGCCGTGCTGCCGGGCGCCTTGATCGGTATCAAGGGCGCCCGGTGGCACGGGTCATGGGGTGATGGCGATCTTCATCACGCCGTCGCGCTGGCTGGCGAACAGCTCGTAGGCGGCCTCGATATCGTCGAGCTTGAAGCGGTGGGTCACCAGCGGCTTGAGGTCCACCTGGCCACTGGCGACCACCTCCATCAGCCGGCGCATGCGTTCCTTGCCGCCCGGGCACAGGGTGCTGAGGATGCTCAGGTCGCCCAGGCCGGCGGCATAGGCATCCAGGGGAATGCGCAGGTCGCTGGAATAGACCCCCAGGCTCGACAGCTTGCCCCCCGGGCGCAGCACCCGCAGCGCCGACTCGAAGGTGCCCTGGGTGCCCAGGGCCTCGATCGACACATCGACCCCGCGACCGTCGGTGAGGTCCATGATCTGCTTGACCACGTCGCCCTGCTTGAAGTCCACCACATGGGTCGCCCCCAGCCCGCGCGCCACGCTCATGCGCGCGGCCACGGTGTCGACGCCAATGATGGTGGTGGCACCCTTGAGCCTGGCTCCGGCCACCGCGCACAGGCCGATGGGGCCCAGGGCGAACACCGCCACGCTGTCGCCGATGTTCACCTCGGCACGCTCGGCGCCGGAGAAACCGGTGGACATGATGTCCGGGCACATCAGCACTTCTTCATCGCTCAGGCCGTCGGGGATCGGGCACAGGTTGGCCAGGGCGTCCGGCACACGCACGTATTCGGCCTGGCAGCCATCGATGGTGTTGCCGAACTTCCAGCCGCCCGTGGCGCGGAAGCCGTGGCGGGTGTCCGGGCCGTCCTGGGAGCCGCAGCCGCAGAGGCAGGCGTAGCTCTGGCCGCTGGGGGTGATGGCCCCGGCGATCACTCGCTGGCCCTCGTGGAAGCCGCGCACCTGGGAGCCCAGGCGCTCGATCACCCCCACCGGCTCGTGGCCGATGGTCAGGCCCTTGGCCACCGGGTATTCACCCCGCAGGATGTGCACGTCGGTGCCGCAGATGGTGGTGGTGGTGATCCGCACCAGGGCGTCCAGCGGACCGATTTCGGGGATGTCCTTGTCTTCCAGCACGATGCGGTTCTTCTCCACGAATACCGCTGCTTTCATCTTGGCCATGTTACCGATCTCCATTGCCGGGAAGGGGTCTGCGCGAATCCGCAGGTCTGCTGACAGACTGCGCGGATACCCCGGGGAAGGGCTTGATCATGGTCAAACAATGGCCCCTTGGCGGCCGCTGGGGCGACCGTGTGTCGCAAACTCGCCCTTCAGCCCTGCTGCCGGCGCCGCATCAGGCACAACAACAGCGCCGCAACCCCGCACAGGCCCAGGGTCGGCCCCAGGGCCTGGCCCCAGCCCACCAGCAGCAACCCGGCGCCAATCAGCAGGTAGTAGAACAGGCCGAACCCGGCCCCGGCGCTGCCCAGCCGGTCGCTGTAGGCCGCCAGCGCCGAGCCGAGGATATTGGGGATGGCCAGGCCGAAGCCCAGCACCACGCCGAGCATGGGCAGCAGCAACCACAGGCTGTGCCCAAGCGCTGTCACCCCGAGGCCACCCAGGGTCACCGCCAGGGCCGCCAGCCGCAGCAGGGTGTCACCGGACCAGCCCCGCCCCAGCAGCCGACGATTGAGCCAGGCCCCCAGCCCCGAAGCCAGGGCCAGGCCCGCACCGCTGTAACCAAAGCCCTGCTCGCCCCACCCCAGGTCGCGAAACAGGAACGGCCCGAGGCTGTAGTAGCTGAGCAAGGCCACATTGAACAGCGCCACCAGCAGCGCCGAGCGCCAGATGCCCGGGTCCCTGAGCATGTGCCACAAGGTCCCGGCCAGGGGCGCCAGGTGCGGCGCCGGCGCACGGGTTTCCGGCAAGGCCCGGGCGCACCAGCCGAGCAAGGCCAGGGCCAGCACCAGCAACCCGGCCAGCGCGCCCTGGTAGCCCCAGGCCCGCACCAGCCCGGCGCCACTGAACAGGCCAATGGCCGGGCTGGCCGCCAGGACCATGCCCACCAGGGAAAACACCCGCACCAGTTCACTGCCGCGAAACAGGTCGCGCAGCAGGGTCTGGGTCACCACCGAGCCCGCCGCCACGCCCAGGGCGGCGAGGGCCTGGCACAGCAACAACGCGGTAAAACTCTGCACCTGCAATTGCAGCCCGATGGCCAGGACGTACAGCGTCAGGCCACCCAGCAAGGCCGGGCGCCGGCCCCAAAGATCGCTCAAGCGCCCCCACAGCAGCACCCCCGGGGCAAACCCCAGGACAAACACCGAAAGACTCTGGGCCGCTTGCGCGGGGGCCACGCCAAAGGCCCGGCCAAGATCGGCCAGGGCCGGGCTGTAGAGGGTCTGGGCGAGCTGCGGGAACATCAGCAGGGCCAGGGCCAGGGGCAACAGGGAACGGGGATTCATCAGGCAGTGCTCGGCAAAAAAAACATGCCGGCGATTCTAGGCAGCGGCGCCTGGCGTATTATCGCAACCCTGCCAACAAACATTGGAAGTACGCCAATCATGGCCTGGCTCGAACCACAGGCACTCTTCGACCCCGACCGCTTCGACGCCCCCCTGCTGGGCATCGCCGCGACCCTCGGCGACCACGACTCCGGCCTGCACCGCCACCGCCGCGGGCAATTGCTGTACACCCGCCAGGGCTGCACGCGGATCACCCTGGACCATCGCCTGTGCCTGCTGCCGCCCTCGCGGGCGGCGTGGATTCCGCCGGGGGTCACGCACCGCGCGCAAATGCAGCAGAGCGTGGACTACCGTTCGCTGTACTTCAGCGCCGAACTGAGCCGGCGCCTGCCGGCCGAAGTGGCGGTGATCGAAGTCAGCCCGTTGCTCCAGACCGTGCTGGAACCCATGGCCCAGGCCGCCTTCGACTGCGACTGGAGCCAGGGCCGCTACCCGCACCTGCTGGGCCTGTGCATCGAGGAAATCCGCCAGGCCCTGCACCAGCCCCTGTCGCTGCCCCTGCCCCGGGACAAACGCCTGCAACCGCTGCTGGCGAACCTGGAGCAACTGCCGCCGCAATTGCAGGTACTGGCCACCCGGGTCGGCGCCAGCAGCCGCACCATCGGCCGGATCTTCCAGCGTGAAACCGGCCTGAGCTACCAGCAATGGCGCCAGCAGTGGCGGCTGATGCGCGCCATCGAACTGCTCGCCACAGGCCGCAGCATCGGCTACAGCGCCTGCGCACTGGGCTTTGCCAGCGACAGCATCTTCATCGCCTTCTTCAAGGCCATGACCGGCACCACGCCGCGGGCGTATTTCAAGTAAGGCCGCACGTTTCATTCCTGGGGGATGTGGCGAAAGCCCACCGCTACAGCACGGGTCGAGGTGGGGCTACGTTACGTGCCGCACGCACCCAGGCCCATGACCGCTATCGGGGAGCTTGAGGAGACCAATGCCGTCGCGGCCCAGCGCCTTGGCGAGGCAGGGCGGGAGATCGCCAGGCAAGGCCCTCCGGGCCTTTGCGCAGCTTCGCAAGCTCAGCAGCGGCTACAGGGCCAGTGCTGATCGGCGATTTTTGTAGCCACTGTTGCAGGCGGCGAACGGCTACGCGCAGACGCGGCGATGCCAGGGGTATTGTCAGGCCAGGGCCGGGCCGGGGCTTGGGGTGGCCGGCGCCTCAGGTGCGGCTGCGCAGCCATTGCAGGAAACCCTTCCTGGGCACTGGCTTGGGCGCAGCCTGGGACAGGGTCTGGGCCATGTGCCGGCGAAAATCCAGGAGGTTCTTCATGGCCTCGTTGATGTCGTGGCGCGCATCCAGGCAGGGCTTGAGGAACTCGTTGTCGATGCGGTAGAGGCTGCAGAAGGTCTTGGCCGCAAACTGCGCCACTGTGGCTTGATCGGCCACCACGCCGGCTTCGCCGATGACCTCCCCCGGCCCCATGCGCCCAGCCTCGAAGGGCTTGCCGTCGCGTTGCATGGTCACCGAAACCACCCCGGATTCGATGATGAACAGGTGATCGCTGACCTCGCCCTGGGCCAGGATGGTCTCGCCGGCACGGTAGGTCTGCAGGTGCATGTTCTGGCTGAAGGTGTCCTTCTCATCCTGGCGCAGGGTGGAAAAGATGCTCGATGCGTCCAGCAGTGCCCGGGGCCGCGACAGGGTCGCCGCCTGGGCCGGCTCGGCGGCGGACAGCAGGCCGATGCCGCTGGCCTGCAAATGGCGGAAGGCCAGGTCGAACAGCTGGTTGCGCACCTCGCGCTTGTGCCCCATGTCGGCGACAAAACCGCTGATCTCGTATTCCGCGCCACTGCTGCTGGTGCTCTTCATCGCCACGCTGGCCGCCGGGGTACTCAACAGCAGGCGGCAGCCCAGGGTGGCCCGTTCCAGGGCCTCGATGACTTTCTGCGGGCGCGCGTGGGGGCTGACCTGCACGCTCACCGACAGGCCATGAACATCCACCGGCCGGCTGAAATTGGTGATCTTGGCCTTGGACGCCAGGGAGTTGGGGATCACCACCATGCTGCCCTGAGAGGTCTGCAGCCGGGTGGCGCGCCAGTCGATGTCCAGCACCCGCCCCTCGGTGCCGTCGATGGCGATCCAGTCATCGATCTGGTAGGGCTTGGTGGTGTTGAGGACGATCCCGGAAAACAGGTCGCTGAGTGTGCTTTGCAGCGCCAGGCCGACGATGATCGCCAAGGCCCCGGAGGTGGCCAGCACGCCCTTGACCGGCAGTTCCAGCACATAGGCCAGGGCGGCGATGATGGCGATGAGGAAGATCACCGCGCCCATCAGGTCCTGCAGCAGGCGCCCGGTATGCCCCACCCGCTGCATCATCAGGGTGCCCAGCAACACCGTCAGGGTCCGCGCGCCAAACAGCCACCAGCCAATTTCCAGGCCGGTGGCGGCCAGGTGCAGGGGCACGTCGTCGGGCCAGGGCGCGGCCTGCATCGGGTTCATGCCCTGGTTGAACAGCATCAGGCTGTAGAGGGAAAAGATCAGCACCCGTACCGCCAGCTTCCAGTAGTCGCCACGGCTGCCGATCAGGCGCCAGAGCAGCATATCCAGGAACAGCAGGAACAGCGCGGCCAACAACGGATGATCGCTGAACAGGGAAGACATCGAGGCACTCCGGCATGACGAAGACGGCACGATCGCACGAAAGACGCAGGAGCAGGTATAGCTGGAAAAGCCCGGGGCGTGCGCCCCGGGCCGGGATCGGGCGACGGGCGCAGGGCCCGCCGCGACTCAGGGATTACTGGCCCTGGGTCAGGGTGTTGTAGCTGGTCATCAGGTTGCGGTAGTCGGGGATGTGGTTGGAGAACAGGGTGCCCAGGCCCTCGATGTCGTTGCGCCAGTCGCGGTGCAGCTCGCAGGCCAGGCCGAACCAGGTCATCAACTGGGCGCCGGCATTGGACATGCGGTTCCAGGCCGAATCGCGAGTCAGGGCATTGAAGGTGCCGGAAGCGTCGGTAACCACGAAGACTTCAAAGCCTTCTTCCAGGGCCGAGAGCGCCGGGAACGCCACGCACACTTCGGTAACCACGCCGGCGATGATCAGTTGCTTCTTGCCGGTGGCCTTGATCGCCTTGACGAAGTCCTCGTTGTCCCAGGCATTGATCTGGCCCGGGCGGGCGATGTACGGCGCATCGGGGAACAGCGCCTTGAGCTCCGGCACCAGGGGGCCGTTGGGGCCGGTTTCGAAACTGGTGGTGAGGATGGTCGGCAACTTGAAGTACTTGGCCAGGTCGGCCAGGGCCAGCACATTGTTCTTGAAACGATCGGGCTCGATATCGCGGACCAGCGACAGCAGGCCGGCCTGGTGGTCTACCAGCAGAACGGCGGCGTTATCCTTGTCCAGACGCTTGTATGCAGTGGTCATGTGAAGTCCTCGCTAATGATCGATGCCGGAAGACCCGGCTTGGATGAAACCCGTGGCACGCTCCGCCGGGGTAACGGCGGGCGTCGGGGAGTAGCACGCGACTGGCAAAGCCTAGTGGCCAATGCCCGCCGCGCCAGTGCAACCGGTCAGTGACCGGTTGCGTCCATCTGGCCGAAGCGTCCCGATTGGAAATCGACGAAGGCCTGATGAATCTCTTCTTCGCTGTTCATCACGAACGGGCCGTGGCCGACGATGGGTTCGTCGATGGGCTCGCCGCTGAGCAACAGCACGATCGCGTCGTTGTTGGCCTCCAGGCTGATGTCCTGGCCGTCACGCTCCAGCAGCGCCAGCTGACCTTCGCGCACCAGCTCCTGGCCATTGACCTGCACCGTGCCGCGCAATACCACCAGGGCGCTGTTACGCCCCGAATGCAGGGGCAGGTCCAGGTGCTTGCCGGCTTGCAGGCGGATGTCCCAGACGTCGATCGGGGTGAAGGTCCGTGCGGGGCCCCGGTGGCCATCGAACTCGCCGGCGATCAGGCGCAGGCTGCCGGCATTGCCCGGCAGCGGGACCTGCGGGATGTCCGCCGCAACGATGGTCTGGTAACCGGGCGCCGCGAGCTTGTCCTTCGCCGGCAGGTTGACCCACAACTGGACCATTTCCAGGTTGCCGCCACGCCGGGCGAAGTCCGTGGAATGGAACTCCTCATGGAGGATCCCCGAGGCCGCGGTCATCCACTGCACATCGCCAGGGCCGATCTTGCCGCCGCTGCCGGTGGAATCCCGGTGCTCCACCTCGCCGTCATAGACGATGGTTACGGTTTCGAAACCGCGATGGGGGTGCTGGCCGACGCCGCGCCGGGCGCTGGTGGGGCTGAACTGCGCGGGGCCGGCGTGATCCAGCAGCAGGAACGGGCTGATGTGCTGGCCCAGGTTGTCGTAGGAAAACAGGGTACGGACCGGGAAGCCGTCACCGACCCAATGGGGCCGTGGACTGGTGTAGATGCCGATGATGTTTTTCATGTCGTCCTCCAGAACTATCTGATGGACACACCTTAAAACTCAGACCATTGCCGCGCTAGACTGCAAAAATCACCCTTAGCGTTCTATCTGGAGAACGATCTTGGAAGATCTGAACACCCTCTACTACTTCACCCAGGTGGTGGAGCACCGTGGCTTTGCCGCCGCGGGACGGGCCCTGGACATGCCCAAGTCCAAGCTCAGCCGACGGATTTCCCA
This sequence comes from Pseudomonas sp. GW823-FHT02C05, assembly GCF_058797595.1. Classification (NCBI taxonomy): domain Bacteria; kingdom Pseudomonadati; phylum Pseudomonadota; class Gammaproteobacteria; order Pseudomonadales; family Pseudomonadaceae; genus Pseudomonas; species Pseudomonas sp. GW823-FHT02C05. The sequence goes on from NZ_JBXAJU010000001.1 coordinate 2,355,907, forward strand.
GTTGGAGGAACGCCTTGGAGTGCGCCTGATCCATCGCACCAGCCGCCACTGTTCGCTGACCGAGATCGGCCAGGAGTACTACCAGCGCTGCCTGGCCATGCGGGTGGAAGCCGAGGGCGCGGCGGAAGTCATAGAACGCAACCGCTCCGAACCCCAGGGTCTGGTACGCGTGGCTTGCCCCACGGCCCTGCTCAATTCCTGGGTGGGGCCGATGCTTACCCGCTTCATGCTCAAGTACCCCCTGGTGGAACTGTTCATCGAGAGCACCAACCGCCGGGTCGACCTGATCCACGAGGGCTTCGACATCGCCCTGCGGGTGCGCTTCCCGCCCCTGGAAAACACCGACCTGGTGATGAAGGTGCTGGGCAACAGCACCCAGTGCCTGGTGGGCCACCCGGATTTTCTCCAGCGCCTGTCGGGCCCGGCAACACCGGCCGACCTCAGCGGTTTGCCGAGCGTGCACTGGGGTGCGGCGCAACGTGAATATCAATGGCAATTGCTGGGCCCGGACGGCGCCGAGGCACTGATCCGCCACCGACCGCGGATGGTCACCGACGACCTGCTGGCGCTGCGCCATGCAGTGCTGGCGGGCATCGGCATCGCCCACCTGCCCAAGGTGGTGGTGCGTGAAGACCTGGAAGCCGGGCGACTGCTGGAACTGGTGCCCGACTGGGCGCCAAGGTGCGGCATCGTGCATGCGATCTTCCCCTCGCGCCGAGGGCTGCTGCCTTCGGTACGCAGCCTGATCGACTTTCTCGGGGAGGAATTCAGCCACAGCGACATGGCCTGAGGCTCAGAAGCAAGCGCCTGGAGCGGCCAGGCGGTGGCGGTTGGGCAGCCTCCCTGTGGGGTTCGTGCCTGGGTTGCGCGATTCGCCGGCAAGCGGGTTCCTACAGGGGCAGGTGGATTCGTGAACGCGGGGCAATATTCCTTTGTGCCGGCGGCGGTTTTTCTCAGCAACGCAGGTACGGATACTGCCGGCCAATCCCACTGCAATGCCCGGAGTGACCCATGTCTGTACCCGCCTTTGGCCTCGGCACCTTCCGCCTTCAGGGCCAGGTGCTCATCGATTCCCTGAGCAGCGCCCTGGAACTGGGCTATCGCGCCATCGATACCGCGCAGATCTACGACAACGAAGCCGATGTCGGCGCCGCGGTGGCCGCCAGCGGCATTCCCCGCGACCAGCTGTTCATCACCAGCAAGATCTGGATCGCCAACCTGTCCCGGGAGCGCCTGATCCCCAGCCTCAAGGAAAGCCTGCACAAGCTGCGCACCGATTACCTGGACCTGACCCTGATCCACTGGCCCTCGCCAGACAACCAGGTGCCGGTGGCGGAGTTCATGCAGGCCCTGCTGGAAGCCAAGACCCAGGGCCTGACCCGGCAGATCGGCGTGTCCAACTTCAGCAATGCCTTGCTGCAGCAAGCCATTGATGCCGTCGGGGCCGAGCAGATCGCCAGCCACCAGGTGGAATTGCACCCCTACCTGCAGAACCGCAAGGTGGTGGAATTCGCCCGCAGCCAGGGCATTCACATCACCTCCTACATGACCCTGGCCTATGGCGAAGTGCTCAAGGACCCACTGATCCTGCAGATCGCCCAGGCACGCCAGGCCACCCCGGCCCAGGTGGTGCTGGCCTGGGCCATGCAGTCGGACTATGCGGTGATCCCCTCCTCCACCCGCCGGGCCAACCTGCAAGGCAACCTCGCAGCCTGCGCCTTGACCCTGAGCAGCGCGGAGCTTGAGAGCATCGCCGGCCTGGAGCGCGGCCAACGCCTGACCAGCCCGGCAGGCATCGCCCCGCAGTGGGACTGAAGCGCGAACGGCGCTGACAATAACGCCAAACGGCATCCCTCGGGATGCCGTTTGGCGTGGGGTGCGCAAACCTCGGTCAGTTCGGGCTGCCCCAATGGCCATGCAATTGCGCCAGCCGCTGCCGGGAAGGCCCGGCGGCCTCGGGCAATGGCGGGTCCACCCATAGCATCAGGCGCTTGATCGCCGCGCTGTCCGGCCATTCGGCCGGGCTGACATGCACCTTGCACCATCGGCTGCCGGAAGTGGCGGCAAGATGCTGGGTGCCGTAGATCAGGGCTTGCTCGATATGCGGGTGGTCCAGGCAGAAAGCCAGCAGGTCGAAATCGCTGCGGACAGCCAGGTTGGCGTTGATGATCAGCAGGTCGAACGACTCGCAGGAATACTCCACCAGCGTCAGCAGTTCCTCCAGCCTGTGCACAGGGGCCACTCGGTAATAATTCAGTTGATTCAGGGCTCTTTCGATCTGCATGCGACGAAAGTGCTGATCATCGGCAATCAATATGCGCAATGCTCTGTTGGACATTTTTCTGATCCTGCTGACAAGACTTCGGCACTGCGAATACCGGCCCTACTCCCGGGCCGCTGGAAGGCTAAGCCAGTGCGTGGAGGTTGGCTCTAGGAACAACCTGAAAGTCGCTGCCAAGGGCGCCCCGGCGGACGGCGCTCTACCCCGGCCGCCTGGCGCTCGCGGCTCGTCCTCCAGCCCCGCTGTGCAACCGCGCCCTACCATAACCACCGGCCACGGTTTTTAGCAGGGGCCAGCCCGCGGAAAAGTCTTGTTGTCCGGTAAGCCCCTTCCGAGAGAAACCGAGCCGTATCTCATGCCTCCCCTGGGCGGAGGCGAAAAATGCTCATTCGGTGGTGCTCGGGCTCCAGAACGCCTGCTGCACCCAGGGCGATGTGGACAGCCGGGCCACCAGCGCATCCAGTTCGTCACCGTCCACCGAGGTGGTCGCCAGGGTCGCCTCGATCTCCACATCCTCCGTACCGAAGGCGTGCACATCAACGTCGCTGGCGGGGTAGTTGCAGCGCGCCAGCTCCGCTTCCAGCAGGGCGAACACTGCCTTCTGCTTCGAGCGGTGGGCGATCACGTAGACGATATTGGTGACCTCGGCGGACACCACGTCCAGGGGCTGGCGGTTGATGTTGTTGACGATGGGCCGCAGCAGGGTATTGGCGGCCAGCACGAACAGGGTGCCCAGCAGTGCCTCGAGGATCAGGTCGGCACCGGCGCAGGCCCCCACCGCCGCCGAGGCCCAGAGGGTGGCGGCGGTATTCAGCCCACGGACATTACCCTCCTCGCGCATGATCACCCCGGCGCCGAGAAAGCCGATGCCGGAGACCACGTAGGCCACCACCCGCACCGCCCCTTCGGCGCCCCCCAGGCGGTTGGCCATGTCGACGAAGATCGCGGCCCCCACCGCCACCAGCACATTGGTGCGCAAACCCGCGGTGCGCTGGCGGTACTGGCGTTCGAAGCCGATCAGGCCACCGAGGATAAAGGCGGCGCTGAGGCTGACCAGGGTATCGATCAGCGAGTCCAGGTTGATGTTGTGCAGGGCTTGCATGGCGACTGTCCTTGAGCGAAGGGCATGAATGGCACCAGAGGACTCTAGCAGCGGTCCATGAACGTCTCATGGCCTGCAGTGATGCAAGGCTGACCGTAGGAGCTGGCTTGCCAGCGAAGAGGCCCGTGAGGACGCCTTCGCCCGCGGGGTAACTCTCGCTGGCAAGAAAGCCTTCGCCAGCAAGCTGGCTCCTACAGGGCAGCATTACTGCCAGCCGAAGCGCCGCACGTAGAAGCCCTTCACCGCCTGGGTCAGGGCCATGTAGGCCAGCAGGATCAGCGGCAGGAACACGAAGTACAGCGACGGCAGCGCCTGCAGCTTGAAGTAGTGCGCCAGCGGGCCCATCGGCAGGAAGATCCCCACCGCCATGATGACGCCAGTCATCACCATCAACGGCATGGCCGCGCGGCTCTGCAAAAACGGAATCTTCGGCGTGCGGATCATGTGCACGATCAGGGTCTGGGTCAGCAGCCCCACCACGAACCAGCCGGACTGGAACAGCGTCTGGTGGTCCGGGGTATTGGCGTCGAACACGTACCACATCAGGGCAAAGGTGGTGATGTCGAAGATCGAGCTGATAGGCCCGAAGAACAGCATGAACCGCCCCACATCCGCCGGCTGCCAGCGCTGGGGTTTTTTCAGCATTTCCTCATCGACGTTATCGAAGGGAATGGCGATCTGGGAAATGTCGTACAGCAGGTTCTGCACCAGCAGGTGCATCGGCAGCATCGGCAGGAACGGAATGAAGGCACTGGCCACCAGCACCGAGAACACGTTGCCGAAGTTCGAGCTGGCGGTCATCTTGATGTACTTGAGCATGTTGGCGAACGTCCGGCGCCCTTCCAGCACGCCCTCCTCCAGCACCATCAGGCTCTTTTCCAGGAGGATGATGTCCGCCGCTTCCTTGGCGATGTCCACCGCGCTGTCCACGGAAATGCCGATGTCGGCGGTGCGCAACGCCGGGGCGTCGTTGATGCCGTCGCCCATGAAGCCCACCACGTGGCCGTTGGCCTTGAGCAGGCGGACAATGCGCTCCTTGTGGGTCGGGGTCAGCTTGGCGAACACGTTGGTGGTTTCCACCGCCTGGGCCAGTTGCTCGTCGCTCATGCGCTCGATGTCGTTGCCCATCAGCAGGCCCTGCTGCTCCAGGCCCACTTCGCGGCAGATCTTCGCCGTCACCAGTTCGTTGTCACCGGTCAGCACTTTCACCGCAACGCCATGTTCGGCCAGGGCCTTGAGGGCCGGCGCAGTGCTTTCCTTGGGCGGGTCGAGGAATGCCACGTAGCCGATCAGGGTCAGCTCGCACTCGTCCGCCAGGCTGTAGGTATCGCGCCCGTCGATCATCGGCCGTGCGGCCACCGCCACCACCCGCAGCCCCTCTTCGTTGAGGTCGGCGGTCACCTGGCGGATCCGCGCCAGCAGGCTCTCGGTCAGGGCTTCCTCGGCTTCGCCATGGCGTACGTTGCGGCACACCGCCAGCACTTCCTCCACCGCCCCCTTGCAGATCAGCAGGTGCGGCCGGTCCTGTTCCGCCACCACTACCGACATGCGCCGACGGGTGAAATCGAAGGGGATTTCATCGACCTTCTGGAATGCCGTGCCGACCTTGAGCTCGCGGTGCACTTCGACGTGCTCCAGTACCGCCACGTCCAGCAGGTTCTTCAGCCCGGTCTGGTAGTAGCTGTTGAGGTAGGCCATTTCCAGCACGTCGTCGGAATCCTCGCCCCAGACGTCCACGTGCCGCGCCAGGAAGATCTTGTCCTGGGTCAGGGTGCCGGTCTTGTCGGTGCACAGCACGTCCATGGCGCCGAAGTTCTGGATCGCGTCCAGGCGCTTGACGATGACCTTCTTGCGCGACAGGAACACCGCGCCCTTGGCCAGGGTCGAGGTGACGATCATCGGCAGCATTTCCGGGGTCAGGCCGACGGCGATCGACAGCGCGAACAGCAGCGCCTCCATCCAGTCGCCCTTGGTGAAGCCGTTGATGAACAGCACCAGGGGCGCCATGACGAACATGAAGCGGATCAGCAGCCAGCTGACCTTGTTGACCCCGCTCTGGAACGAGGTGGGCGCGCGGTCGGTGGCGCTGACACGCTGGGCCAGGGCGCCGAAATAGGTGCTGTTGCCGGTGGTCAGGATCACTGCCGTGGCGGAACCGGAGACCACGTTGGTGCCCATGAACAGGATGTTGTCCAGGTCCAGGGGGTTGCTGGTGTCGGCGTCCTGCTGGCGGGGGAATTTCTCCACCGGCATGGATTCGCCGGTCATGGCCGCCTGGCTGACGAACAAGTCCTTGGCGCTGAGCACCCGGCAGTCGGCGGGAATCATGTCGCCGGCCGAGAGCACGATCAGGTCGCCGGGCACCAGTTGCTTGATCGGCAACTCGATGCGCTGAGCGCCCTTGACCTCGGCGGCGGCCCCCAGCAGGCGGCCGAGCATCGGCGCGGCCTGGGGCGCCGACCCTGGGCGCATGACCGTGGCGGTGTTGCTGACCATGGCCTTGAGGGCATCGGCGGCCTTGTTCGACTTGGCCTCCTGCCAGAAGCGCAGCAGGGTCGAAAGCACCACCATGGAGAAGATCACCGTGGCCGCCTTCATGTCTTCGGTCAGCCAGGAAATCACCGCCAGCAGGGTCAGCAGCAGGTTGAAGGGGTTCTTGTAGCAGTGCCACAGGTGGGTCCACCAGGGCAGCGCCTGCTCGTGCTCGACCTCGTTGAGGCCGTGACGCTCACGCAGGGCATCGGCCTCCTCGGTGCTCAGGCCGTCGGTGTGGCTGCCGAGCCGGTCGAGCAGTTGCGCGGCATCGCTGTTGGCCGCCGCCACCAGGGTTTGCGCCAGGGTCGGCGGCACGTCGCGACTGACGCTGGCATCGCTGAAACTTTCCAGCAGTGCCAGGCGGCGGAAGTGCCGGGCGAAATGCCGGGTCCGCAGGAAGCCGGCAAAGAACTCTTTCAACAGGGTGAGCTTCATGGTGATGACTCCTGCAGCAACGGCGTAGGGAAAACCGCAGGCAGGTACGATCGGGCGTTGCCGGAGGGTAATCCTCCATGCATGCCTGATCCGCAGGTCCTGGACCTGCGCGTCGATGCCACCACAACACGGCAGCCGGCCGGGTCGAAGGGGAAATAGAAGTCGCCAGGAAGTGGCGTCGGGAAGCGAACCATAGAAGTTCGCGATCGGGATGCCGCATCTCGCTGGACGGCGAGACAGCGGCAGGAAAAAGGCTGCGCGCTATCTTGCCGGGACTGCGCCGGTTACTGAAACCGGCCGACTCCTGTCACTCGAACAAGTACCCACACTGGGCCTCCACTGATTGAAAACGCGCGCAGCTTACGCCGCACTATTTGCAGAGTAAACCGGAGGGAAACCCTGGCAGAGGGAATCGAAAAGTTCTTCAGCCAAGGTTCAGGAATGCCTTCGCCAGCGAGCCGGCTCCTACAAAAAACACCCGGGATAGCCCCGAATGGCAGGAGCCGGCTTGCCGGCGAAGAGGTCCGCAAGAACGGAGGTGGCGCCGATCAGCTGGCGGTGGCCAGCAGCATGTCACGCACCGAACGGCTGTGACCGCGGCTCTTGCCGTGTTCGTAGAGCGAATCGGCAATCTCCTGGGCACGGATCGGCAGCACCGACAGCAAGGTGTCGCTCAGGCCATGGCTCGCCTGGCTGAAGCCCTGCATGTAGACGCCGGCCTTGCAGCGTTCGTCGGTAATCACGCGATAGTGCCGATCCACTTCAAAATCACCCAGGTACTCCTGGAGCGGTGCCAGCAATTGACGGTGCATCTGGCGCTCATAGCCAGTGGCGAGTACTACCGCGTCATAGTGTTCAGTGGTGCAGGCCCCGGTGGCGCTATTGCGCAGTACCAGCTCGATGCCGTGATCGGTAGCGACGGCTTTTTCCACCAGGGTCAGGGTACGGAACGCGTGGCGGGCGATACCCGAAACCTTCTGGCGATAGAAGATTCCGTAGATGCGCTCGATCAAGTCGATGTCCACCACCGAGTAATTGGTGTTGTGATACTCGTTGACCAGGCGCTCACGCTCGCTGCTCGCTTGCTGGAACACCAGGTCGGTGAATTCCGGCGAGAACACTTCGTTGACGAAGGGACTGTCGTCTGCGGGCTTGAGTGCCGAACCACGGATAATCAAGTCCACCTGTACCGAAGGGAAGCTGTCATTCAGGTCAATGAAGGCTTCTGCTGCACTCTGGCCACCACCAATGATCGCGACCTTCATCTTCTTGCCGGCCACACAGGGTTGTTCAGCCATGCGCTCCAGATACCGGGAATGATGGAAGACCCGACGATCGCCCTTGAGCGCCTTGAAGGTATCGGGAATCCGCGGGGTGCCACCTGCGCTGACCACCACCGAGCGGGTGCTGCGGGCGAACTCTTCCCCCTGGGAATTACGCGAAATGACCCGCAGCGCCTCGACCTGCTGGTTGTGCAACAGCGGCTCGATAGCCAGGACCTCTTCGTCGTAGCGGCTCTGATCCTTGAATTGAGCGGCTACCCAGCGCAGATAATCGTTGAACTCCATTCGGCACGGGTAGAAGGTCCCGAGGTTGATGAAGTCGACCAGGCGCCCATGGTGCTTGAGGTAGTTGACGAAGGAATAGGGGCTGGTGGGGTTGCGCAGGGTGACCAGGTCCTTGAGGAAGGAAATCTGCAACTCGCTCTGGGCCACCAGGGTATTGCCGTGCCAGCGATAATCGGCCTGTTTGTCGAGAAATAGCACGTCCAGAGGACCCTGAACCTGGCCGCGCTCCTCCAGCGCAATGGCCAGCGCCAGGTTAGAGGGACCAAAACCGATACCAATCAAATCGTGAACGATGGCCGATGCCATTGCCTGTGTCATGTCCAGTGTCCTCTGGAGAAGCCCCTCAACGTGGGGAATTACGCCGGTGACCTCGCCGGCCCATGCAGGCCAGCAGGTCGTCTGTTGAGTAGGAACGAGGACGATGAAAAAAAATTTAACCGCCTGGTGGTGTTGCCTTCAGACAAAAGCAAGCTGCCGGTACGTCAGATTCAGTGCAGGGCTCTGCCCGGTTGACGAACACCGCTCGTCACTGAGCATCCCACTGGCGCAGGCGCGACCGGCAATGCTTCATGGCATTGACGATGTGTTTCTCCACCAGGCTGCGGGAAATCCCCAGCTGTTCGGCGATCTGCGGGTGGGACAGGCCTTCGAGCTTGCGCAGCAGGAAGCTCTCGCGACACAGCCGGGGCAGCTCGGCCAGGGCCCGCTGCAGCATTTCCAGGCGCTGGCCGTGATCCAGGCTGGTCTGCGGCGAAGGGTTGAAGTAACGCTCTTCGTTGTCCAGCACCTCCAGGGGCTCGGACTGGCGCAAGGCATTGCGCCGATGGCCGTCGATCACCAGGTTCAGGGCCGTGCGATAGAGAAACGCCCGCGGCTGCTCGATGGGGGTATCGCTGGAGCGCTCCAGGACCCGCACATAAGCGTCATGCACCACATCCTCGGCCACCTGGCGATTGCCCAGCTTGGCGTTGAGGAAGCACATCAGCTCGCGATAGTAGTTTTCCAACAGGGCTCCCGAGCGCCCACTGGGGCGGTTCTGTCCTTGAGCAAGTCCGGCCATGGCCGATTGCACCCGGTAATTCGTGATGGCTGTTTAGTAGCGGCGTAATTTATAGTAATTCTCATATAGATTTAAAGTAGCGCAGCACCGCGGTGGGTTTATTTTCAGTGTTCCGACAGCTGTAACGCCATGTGTCGGCAGTTAAATTCCCCCCCCGGCATCTCGTTTACCTGACAGCTCCCCGTCTCTGCCGTTCCTGCGGCAGCCGCAAGCCTGGCTGCCCCTTGTGCAGCTGGCCGTTGTGACGGGCCGATATCCCCTGGCCGGAACCCTGCATGAAACGTCCTCGCCCTACCCGACGCGCCCTGCTTGCCGCACTGTGTGTGATCCCCGTTGTTGCCATCGCTGCCTGGAAGTTCATCCCGGCAGGCCGTGACCAGTTCACCACCGTGCAAGTGAGCCGCGGCGATATAGAAAGCAGCGTCACCGCCCTGGGCACCTTGCAGCCACGCCGCTACGTGGATGTGGGCGCCCAGGCGTCCGGGCAGATCCGCAAGATCCACGTCGAATCCGGTGATCAGGTCAAGGAAGGCCAGTTGCTGGTGGAGATCGACCCCTCCACCCAGCAGGCAAAACTCGACGCCAGCCGTTTCTCCATCGAGAACCTGCAGGCCCAGTTGCAGGAGCAGTACGCCCAGAACCAGCTGGCCCGGCAGAAGTACCAGCGCCAGCAGAACCTGGCGGCCGGCGGCGCCACCCGCGAGGAAGACGTACAGACCGCCCAGGCCGAACTCAAGGCCACCCAGGCGCGGATCGACATGTACAAGGCGCAGATCCGCCAGGCCCAGGCCAGCCTGCGCAGCGACCAGGCCGAACTGGGCTACACGCGCATCTATGCGCCCATGTCCGGCACCGTGGTCGCGGTGGACGCCCGCGAAGGCCAGACCCTCAACGCCCAGCAGCAGACCCCGTTGATCCTGCGTATCGCCAAGCTGTCGCCCATGACCGTCTGGGCCGAAGTCTCGGAAGCCGATATCGGCCACGTCAAACCCGGCATGCACGCCTACTTCACCACCCTGAGCGGCGGCAACCGGCGCTGGACCAGCACTGTGCGGCAGATCCTGCCGATCCCGCCCAAGCCCCTCAACGAATCCAGCCAGGGCAGCGGCAGCCCCAACAGCACCAGCAAGAGCGGCAGCGGCCGGGTGGTGCTCTACACCGTGCTGCTGGACGTGGACAACGCCGACAACGCCCTGATGGCGGAAATGACCACCCAGGTGTTCTTCGTCGCCAATCAGGCAAAAAATGTGCTCACCGCCCCCATCGCCGCCCTGCACGGCAGTACCGAGCCGGACCTGCAGATGGCTCGGGTAGTGGCCAAGAACGGCTCGATCGACGAACGCAAGGTCCGGGTCGGCATCAGCGACCGCCTGCGCATCCAGATCCTCGACGGCTTGAACGAAGGTGATCATCTGCTGATCGGCCCGGCCAACAGCAGCGGGGGTTGAATGCAGACGCCTCTGATCGACCTCAGGAACATCCGCAAATCCTACGGCGGCGGCGACAGCCCGCAGGTCGATGTCCTGCGGGGCATCGACCTGTCGATCCACGCCGGCGAGTTCGTCGCCATCGTCGGCGCCTCGGGCTCCGGCAAGTCGACGCTGATGAACATCCTCGGCTGCCTGGACCGCCCGACCTCGGGCGAGTACCTGTTCGCCGGGGAGAACGTGGCTCACCTGGACAGCGACGAACTGGCCTGGCTACGCCGCGAAGCCTTTGGCTTCGTGTTCCAGGGCTACCACCTGATCCCCTCGGCTTCGGCCCAGGAAAACGTCGAGATGCCGGCCATCTACGCCGGCACCCCGGCCGCCGAACGCCACGCCCGCGCCGCCGCCCTGCTGGAGCGCCTGGGCCTGGCCAGCCGCAGCGGCAACCGCCCGCATCAATTGTCCGGTGGCCAGCAGCAGCGAGTGTCCATCGCCCGCGCCCTGATGAACGGCGGCCACATCATCCTCGCCGACGAACCTACCGGCGCCCTGGACAGCCACAGCGGCGCCGAAGTCATGGCCCTGCTGGACGAACTGGCCAGCCAGGGCCACGTGGTGATCCTCATCACCCACGACCGCGAAGTGGCGGCCCGGGCCAAGCGCATCATCGAGATCCGCGACGGCGAGATCATCAGCGACACCGCCACCAGCGATCCCTCGGTACAACTGAGCGCCAACACCGGCGCCCTGCAAGCCGTGGACCTGCGCCAGCGCCTGGCCGACGGCAGCGAGCCCACCGGTGCCTGGAAAGGCGAATTGCTGGAAGCCATACAGGCCGCCTGGCGGGTGATGTGGATCAACCGCTTCCGCACCGCCCTGACCCTGCTGGGGATCATCATCGGCGTGGCCTCGGTGGTGGTGATGCTGGCGGTGGGCGAAGGCAGCAAGCGCCAGGTGATGGCGCAGATGGGGGCGTTTGGCTCGAACATCATTTATCTCAGCGGACACGCGCCCAACCCGCGCGCGCCGCAAGGCATCATCAGCCTCGACGATGTCGCCGCCGTGGCCACCCTGCCCCAGGTCAAGCGCATCATGCCGGTCAATGGATCGGAAGCCGTAGTGCGCTTCGGCAATGCCGATCACATGAGCTATGTCGGCGGCAACGACACCAACTTCCCGCATATCTTCAACTGGCCGGTAGTGGAAGGCAGCTACTTCACGGAGGCCGACGAACATGCCGGCGCCGCAGTGGCAGTGATCGGCAAGAAGGTCCGGGAGAAACTGCTAAAAGATGTCGCCAACCCCATCGGCCAGTACATCCTGATCGAAAACGCGCCCTTCCAGGTGGTCGGCGTGCTGATGGGCAAAGGTGCAAGCTCCGGCGACCAGGACAGCGACGACCGTATCGCCGTGCCCTATTCCGCCGCCAGCACTCGACTGTTTGGCAGTCGCAACCCGGAATACGTGGCCATCGTCGCCGCCGATGCCGGCAAGGTCAAGGAAGCCGAACAAGCCATCGACCAACTGATGCTGCGCCTGCACAACGGCAAGCGCGACTATGAACTGACCAACAACGCCGCGATGATCCAGGCCGAGGCCCGGACCCAGAACACCCTGTCGCTGATGCTCGGCGCCATCGCCGCGATCTCGCTGCTGGTGGGCGGCATCGGGGTGATGAACATCATGCTCATGACCGTGCGCGAACGCACCCGGGAAATCGGTATTCGCATGGCCACCGGTGCCCGCCAGCGCGACATCCTGCGCCAGTTCCTCACCGAAGCGGTGATGCTCTCGGTGGTCGGCGGCCTGGCCGGCATCGGCGTGGCCATGCTCATCGGCGGCATCCTGATCCTCAGCGAAGTGGCGGTGGCCTTCTCCCTGGCCGCAGTGCTCGGCGCCTTCGCCTGCGCCCTGGCCACCGGTGTCATCTTCGGCTTCATGCCGGCCCGCAAAGCTGCCCGGCTCGACCCGGTCACGGCCCTTACCAGTGAATGATCGATTGATGAAAGCATCCCTGACCCTTGTTGCTGCCAGCATCTTGCTGGCGGCTTGCAGCGCCCCCGGATCACGCCCGGACAGCGGCCTGCAAGCCCCTACCACCTGGCATGCAAGCGCCTCCCCCGCGGCCCAGGCCGACCACCGGCAATGGTGGAGCCAGTTCGCCAGCCCGGACCTGGACCGCCTGATCGCCCAGGCCCGCGATGGCAGCTTCGACCTCGCCGCAGCCATGGCGCGGGTACGCCAGGCCCAGGCCAGCGCGGTGATCGCCGGCGCGCCACTGCTGCCCGAGCTCAAGGGCGGGCTCAACGCCAACCGGCAGAAACTGCTGCGCGGCAAGGGCTACAGCCAACTGGACGCCACCAGCGACAGCAAGGCCGTGGACTATTTCGACGCCAGCCTCGGCGCCAGCTACGAGATCGACTTCTGGGGCGGCCGCCACGCCGCCCGCGACAGCGCCCTCCTGGGCGTCAAGGCCAGCGAATTCGACCAGGCCACGGTGGAACTGACCCTGCTCAGTGGCGTGGCCAACAGCTACACGCAGGCGCTGGCGCTGAGCGAACAAAGCCGAATCGCTCGGCTGAACCTGGACAACGCCCTGAGCGTGCTCAAACTGGTGCAAACCCGCTACGACTCGGGCTCGGCCACTGCCCTGGAACTGGCCCAGCAACGCAGCCTGGTCGCCGCCCAGCAACGTCAGTTGCCACTGGTGCAGCAACAGGCCGAGGAAGCACGGATCACCCTGGCCGCCCTGCTCGGGCAACCGGTGCAGGACCTGCGCCTGGGCAACCAGGGCTTCGCCGAGCTGCAATGGCCGAACATAAACGCCGGAGTCCCCAGCGACCTGTTGACCCGGCGCCCGGACATTGCCAGCGCCGAAGCCAGACTGGCCGCAGCCCAGGCCGATGTCAAAGTGGCGCGGGCGGCCATGTTGCCCAGCGTGACCCTGAGCGCCAGCCTCGGCTCCGGCGCCAGTCACGCCCCGGATCTGCTGCGCAGTCCCTTCTACAACCTCGGCGCGGGGCTGGTGGCACCGATCTTCAACGCCGGGCGCCTGAGCGCCGAACGGGACAAGGCCACGGCCCAGCAGGAAGAACTGCTGGAAAGCTATCGCGGGGCGATCATCAATGGTTTTGCCGATGTGGAAAAAGCCCTCAACAGCATTCGCGGCCTGGACCAGCAACGCCAGTGGCAGAGCGAGGAGTTGAATCAGGCGCAACGGGCCTTCGAGATTGCCCAGAGCCGCTACCAGGCAGGCGCCGAAGACCTGCTGACCGTGCTGGAAACCCAGCGCACCCTGTACGCCGCCCAGGATCAGAACGTGCAACTGCGGCTGTCACGGCTGCAGTCGAGCATTGCCCTGTACAAGGCCCTGGGTGGCGGCTGGAATCAATGAATCACCAAAGGCTCGCATGGCCAGCGGTATCACCACTGGCCATCGTCGCAGCGACGGCCAGGGCGCTGATGACCTAGAATCGTCCGACCACCCACAGACGCGAGCAACGCCCCCACCATGCCCCTTGGAACCGAGCTGGACGCCGCCCTGGCAGACGTGCTGTCGATGCTGAAAAGAGCATTCCCGAACGGAGTCAGCCCAACCGATTACCCTCCTCTTCTGGCAGTGCTGTATGAACATCTGTCAGATCGGAACCTGGCGAATGTCATCTCGCAGCTCACCCACAAGGACCCGGATCTGGTGCTCAACGAGATCTACGAGGCCGTGACCAGCAAGAAACCGAAAGCTCAGGACATAGAATCGCTAGCTCGGCTCCTGAACCATCACGGAGCGTCTGAAACACTGGCCGACACCTGATGCCTCGCCCCTCAAGAAGACCAGGACAATGAACTTCAGTGAATTTGAACAACTGCTGAATGCCAAGAAGAACCTCCATCCGATCTGGTTTGAGCTCCCTTCGGACAGCGCCGCCACCGAGGAGGACATCACCGAGGCTCAAAATGACCTGGCGCTGCGACTTCCTGTCGAGTACCGCCAGTTCCTGCTGAAGCATGGGGGCGGCTACTTTGCCTTGGGAATCGTCTACTCACTGGACAGAGACAGCGATTTCAACCTGGCCAGAATCAATCGACAACACCCACTGATTGGCAAGTGTCATCTGTTGTTTTCAGAGAACGGCTGCGGCGACTTCTACGGCTTCCGGATTGAAAATAACCAATGCCTGGCAGAGGTGTGCATTTTTGATCATGAAACCCAAGCATGGCAGCAGACCGGATACCCAGAACTGTTCAGCTTCCTGGCCGAAGTGGCCCTTTCGATCTGAACACCCCTAGCAACGACCTCCAGACTCGAAGTTCGCGATCAGTCCGGCGCCACTACAGCAGCCGCTGCCTGACCTTCAAATGCCGCGCATACCAGGGCCGGCGCGGCACCTTGCGCAGCAGATCGGCCAACTGCTTTTCATCCTCGATAAAGGTGATGCGCAGGGCCAGCTTCATGGTTTCCGGGTCCATCTCCACGGTCTTTCCGGTCTGCAATCCAGGGATAGTGCTGCAACCGTGGGTCACCGGCCCCAGCCAGGGATCGCCGGCCTCGACCCAGCGCCCCGGGGCGAACCAGGGCACGCCATTGACTTCCAGACGCTTGAGCTCGCCGGGATGGAAACGCTCGTGGGCGCGGAACCAGTCCTCCAGGCGGTCGTCGATCCAGCCATGGAAACGCCAGAACACCGGGCTGACATGGGAAGAAAACGGGTCGCCGAGAAAGTCGTTTTCCGGCTGGTACCAGCGCGGGGAAAAGTCCGCCGGATCGCGGGCCATGGGCACCGGTGCACCGCTGGAAGGATCACGCGGCACCGAGGCCCAGCGCATGTGTAGCCAGTCGTGCAGGCCCAGTTCAATCTCCGAGCCGAACTGACCCAGGGTCAGGTTCGCCAGGTAGCGCGGGTTGCGGTACTGCGACTCCCAGACCTGGAAGTTGCTGTGGTAGGTCTCGCCGGCCTTGATGTCGCTGACCCACTGGCTGTAGTCGTCATCGTCATCGGCCAGCCACGCCGGGGGCAAGGAACCGCCGTCATAGTTGTCAAAATAGCGGGCGAAGCCCAGGCGATCACGCAGCAGTTCCGGCTGCGGCAGGGGGAAATGCTGCCAGGACGGCAAATCCTGCATGGAACGCGCCGTGCCCAGCATGTGCCGGTGCATGAAGAAGAAATCGATGCCCGAGCCGTTGCGATCCTTCTTCGGACCGCGCGCATCGCGCTCCTGCCCCCGGGGACCGGGCTGCCAGCCGATGCCGCGCAGGGCGTCACGCTTCTCTTCGGAAAGCCGGTGCCACTTGTCCCGGGTCGCGTGCCACAGTTGGTGGAACAAACGATGCTCGGGCGACACCAGCCAGGCCTGCAGCGTCGGGTTCAGGCCGATACGCTGGCGAGCCTCGGGAAACATCTGCTTGGTGGCGACAAAGCGGTTATCCAGGGCAGGCAACGCCAGAGGCCGGTCCAGGCGCTCGACACGGCCACTGAGGGTGCCGCTGCCGGCATTGGCGAAATCGGCCCAGACCTCATCCAGGCTCATCTTGAATTCATAGGCGGCGGCGCCGTCCGCCGCCGAGACCGGAACCAGGCGCCAGTACATTTCACCCGGCTGCGGGCTCACCAGATCACCGACAATCCGGTAACGCGGCTCGGCCGCGCCACGCAGGCCTTCGGCGGTGTCCAGGTAGCCGCGCAGGCCGCGACCGCGCTGGGCGATGTCGAGGAACAGCTCCAGCCCCTGGCGCGGCAAGCCGTCGAGCCCGGCATCGGCACCTTCGAAGCGAATGCTCCAGACGCCCCGCAATTGGTCCGCCAAGCGTTGCCCGGCGGTGTCTGCCAGGTCCACCGTGGCTTCGCCCGGGGTGACGGGAAACTCTTCCTCACGCGTCAACTCGCGATGCACGTAAAACGCCGCCGGCACTGCAGCGCCAGTCAGCGCCAAGCCCGCCATGAACCCTCGTCGAGAAATCGTCATTGCCCTACCTGTGTCAGCCCTGATGCAGGCTTTATCCAAGCTAGAACGTTTATTGCCCCAGGAAATTTACCGCCCGCGCAGGAGGCTTAAATTTCCTCGTCACTGGCTCGTTCTTCCCAGATAGCAAAGGCCCCTGTGCCTGCACCTTGACGGCGAATCCGACTGAGATGGCAATGACAAAACCACGTTCGAAGAAGGCTCTTTACATTGGCCTGCCGCTGGCCCTGGCGATTGGCGCCGGCGCCGGCTTCCTGGCCTGGGACTACTGGTTCAGGGACAACCCCGGCTACCCGGTCAAGGTGATGAAGCAGGCAGAAGAACTGCAGGAGCGCATCCTCTCCTTCGACAGCCACATTACCGTGCCCCTGGATTTCGGCAGTGCCGGCAACGAGGCCGACAAGGACGGCAGCGGCCAGTTCGACCTGGCCAAGGCCGGACGCGGGCGCCTGTCCGGCGCAGCCCTGACGATCTTTGGCTGGCCGGAAATCTGGAACGGCCCAAATGCCCCTCATCGCCCAACGGCGGGCTTTGTCGACGCCGCGCGTAATGAACAGGAAGCTCGCTACAAGATTCTCACCGGCATGGTCCGCGATTTCCCCAACCAGGTGGCCATCGCCCACACCCCGGAAGAGTTCCGCCGCCTCAATGGTGAAGGCAAGTTCGCGGTGTTCCTCAGCATGCTCAACGCCTACCCGCTGGGCACCGATCTCAACCAGCTCGATCTCTGGACTGCCCGTGGCATGCGCATGTTCGGTTTCAGCTATGTAGGCAACAACGCCTGGTCCGATTCCTCGCGGCCACTGCCGTTCTTCAACGACACCCCGGATGCCCTGGGCGGGCTGTCCGACCTGGGCCAGCAGGCCGTGCGCCGGCTCAACGATTTGGGGGTGATCATCGACGTGTCGCAGATGTCGAGCAAGGCCCTGGAGCAAGTCAGCCAGCTCAGCCGCGCGCCCTTCGTCGCTTCGCACTCGGCGCCCCGGGCCCTAGTGGATATCCCGCGCAACCTCAGCGACAAGGAAATGCAGTTGATCAAGGACAGCGGCGGCGTGGTGCAGATCGTCGGTTTTCCCACCTATATCCGCCCCCTGAGCCAAGCGACCCGGGACAAGCTCAACGCCCTGCGCGCCCGCTTCGACCTGCAACCCTTGACCGGGCTGGAAATGGCCCTGATGCCCGGCGACGCCATCATCACCGTGTGGCCCGAGCAGCGTTTCGGCGAGTACGCCGGCGAGCTGTACAGCATCGTCGAAGCAGAACCCAAGGCCACCCTCAAGGACTTCGGCGACGCCATCGACTACGCGGTGAAGAAGATCGGCATCGACCACGTCGGTATCAGCTCGGACTTCAACGACGGCGGCGGCCTGGACGGTTGGAAGGACGTCAGCGAGGGCCGCAACATCACCGCCGAACTGCTGCAGCGCGGCTACAGCGAAGCAGATATCGCCAAGCTCTGGGGCGGCAACTTCCTGCGAGTCTGGGAGCAGGTGCAGAAGTCCGCCAAGCCCCTGGCCAACCACTGATCCTCCCCTTTTGCCAACCAGTGAAATGAGCTCATGACCGATCGCCGTACATTTCTCAAACAGGCCGGCATCCTCGCCGCCGGCCTGCCTCTGGGCGCCGGCGCCCTGGCAGCGTCCGGCACTAGCGCTAGCGCCCCGGCGCCCACGCCCAAGGACCCATGGGCGCAACTGCGCCTGCTGTTCGATCAGGACCCGAACTACCTGCACTTCTCCAATTTCCTGGTGACCTCGCACCCAAGGCCCGTGCGTGAAGCCATCGAACGGCATCGCGCCAACATCGATCGCAACCCCGGGCTGACCATGGACTGGGACCTGCAGGAACCCTGGAAACGCGAAGCCGAAGTCCGCCAGTGGGCAGGCCGCTATCTGCAAGCCAAGCCCGGCCAGATCGCCCTCACCGGCAGCACCAGCGAAGGCCTGGCGATGATCTATGGCGGTATTCACGTAAGGCCCGAGCAGGAAATCCTGACCACGGTGCACGAGCACTACGCCACCGAGTACAGCCTGGAATACCGGGTACGCAAACAGGGTACCCAAGTGCGCAAGATCAGCCTGTTCAAGGACCCGCACCGGGTCTCCAGCGATGAAATCCTGGATTCGATCAAGCGCAGCATCCGCCCCAATACCCGGGTCCTGGGCATGACCTGGGTGCAGTCGGGCAGCGGCGTGAAACTGCCAATCGGCGAGATTGGCAAACTGGTGGAGGAACTCAATCGCCAGCGTGATGAACCGCAGCAGATCCTCTACGTGGTCGATGGGGTCCACGGTTTTGGCGTGGAGGACTTGAGCTTTCCCGACATGCACTGCGACTTCTTCATCGCCGGCACCCACAAGTGGATGTTCGGCCCCCGCGGTACCGGGATCATCTGTGCCGGCTCCGAGGAGCTCAAGAACGTCACTCCCAGCGTGCCGACCTTTTCCGAGGACAACAATTTCGGCACCAGCATGACCCCCGGCGGCTACCACGCCTTTGAACATCGCTGGGCCCTGGATGAGGCCTTCAAGCTGCACCTGCAACTGGGCAAGGCCGAGGTCCAGGCGCGCATCCACGCCCTCAACAGCTACCTCAAGCAGCGTCTGCAGGAGCTGCCCCAAGTGGAGCTGGTCACTCCCCTGAGCCCCGAGCTGTCGGCGGGTTTCACCTTCTTCCGGGTCAAGAATCAGGACTGCGACAAGGTCGCCGCCTACCTGATGGCCAATCGGGTGGTGGTCGATGCCGTGGACCGCGATGTGGGCCCAGTGATCCGTACCGCGCCTGGCCTGCTCAACGACGAACAACAGATCGATCGCCTCATGGACCTGTTGCGCAAAAAGGTTTGAAACCGCCCCTCCTTGCGCCCTGTGTCACTTTTAAAAAGAGAGTCATGATGAAACAGCATTCACTGAGTACCGCCCACCGCCCGGCCCTGGCCAGCCTCTCGCTGGCCCTGCTGCTGAGCCTGTTCCTGCCGACCGCCGCCCAGGCCGCCGCCTCGCCCCAGCCGGGCAAGGTGTTCAAGGACTGCAAGGACTGCCCGGAAATGGTGGTGCTGCCCGCTGGCACCTTCACCATGGGCACCCCCGCTGACGAGGTCGGCCGCCAGGAGGATGAGGGTCCGATGCATGAAGTGACCTTCGCCAAACCTTTCGCCATCGGGCGTTTCCAGGTCCTGGCCGGCGAATGGGCGACCTACCTGCGGGAAACCGGCTACCGCATGCCCGACGGCGACACTCGTCCCGGTCGTGAATGCAAGGCCGGCAAACCCCGCTACGAAGTCGGTCCACGCCAACCGGCGGTGTGCATGGACTTCAACGAAGCCCAGGCCTACACCGCCTGGCTGTCCAAGCGCACCGGCCAGCATTACTTCATCGTCAGCGAAGCCATGCGCGAATATGCGGCCCGCGCCGGCAGCACCGGCCCCTTCCCCTTCCCTTTCGACGAGGGCAAGGAGTACAGCATCGCCAAGCACGCCAACACCTACGGCCCGGAAGACGGCTTCAGCTTCACCTCGCCAGCCGGTTCCTTCCCCCCCAACGCCTTCGGCGTCTACGACATGCACGGCAATGTCTACGAGTTCACCCCCGACTGCTGGCATGAGAACTATGTCGGCGCCCCCACCGACGGCAGCGCCTGGACCGAGCCCAACTGCAGCGTCCTGCAGATGCGCGGCAACGATTGGACCGAAGCGCCGATTTTTTCCCGCTCAGGCAACCGCAACAACATCTACCCCACCGATCGTGGTGACTGGCTGGGGTTCCGGGTTGCCCGCGACCTTTGACCCTTCCCCTCATCGACTGACGGAGACACACAATGAAAGCAGCTTTGTTCACCCTGTCGCTGAGCGACGGTTCCACCGCCAGTGTGCATGACGCCGAAGAGAATCAGGGCAGCCTGCACACCGAGGGCTTCGCGGCACTGACCTTTCGCAGCGATGGCGAACTGATCGAGATCAGCGGCGAGATTGCGCCCAACTATCCGGCCAGCGCGCTGCTGGCCCTGCTCGGCGGGCATTTCTGCTACAAGAAAAAGTCCGCCCTGGCGCGGGTTCGCCTGCGTGCCAGCCGCGACTTTGCGGTGTCGGCCATTCGCCAGGGGGTCTTTGACACCTTGCTCAGCGCGGATGCCCACCAGGTGGAACTGCAGTGCCGACGCAGTACGTTCTGGCAGCACCCGCTCCCCTGGCTCAGTGCTCCGGCCAGCGCCCACACCGCACCCTTCTACCAGTTCAGCGGCGAGAAACGTCACCCACAACGCCCGCCGCTACCTCAGGGCGAGGTGTACCGCCGCCGATTGCCGGGGCTGAACACCGAATTCAGCCTGCGCACCATCGACCCGGATCGTGACCTGCAAGCCTTCAATCGCTGGATGAACCTGGAGCAGGTGGCGTTCTTCTGGGAGCAAGCGGGAAGCCTCGACGAGCATGCCGCCTACTTGCAAGACATGCTGGCAGACCCACGCGTCCACCCGCTGATCGGCTGCTACGACGACGAGCCTTTCGCCTACTTCGAAGTCTACTGGTGCAAGGAAGACCGCATCGCCCCTTACTACGACGTGCAGGACCACGACCGCGGCTGGCACGTGGTGGTGGGCGAGAACAAGCACCAGGGCATCGGCAAGCTCAAGGGCTGGTTCAATTCGCTGATGCACTACATGTTCCTGGATGACCCACGCACCCAGCGCATCCTCGGCGAACCGCGCATCGACCATGATCGGCAGATCGACTTCCTCAAGTCCCAGGGCTTCGGTCACTTGAAGGACATCCAGCTGGCCCACAAGAAGGCTGCGCTGCTGCGCCTGGAGCGCGAGTTCTTCTTCGATCGGCCACTTTGACCTGATCGCACGGTCGCTGCAGCCACCCTGCAGCGACCGGCGCATGGCCCAACGCATGGCCGGCGCTAAATCCCCCCAGCGCCACTTCGTCTTCTCTGCAACGGTCTTGAGTCAAGCCCCGCCCCGAGCGCGACAGCCTCCTCAAGCCTGGCACTGAAGCAATCAGCACGCCGCGCAGCGCTGTGCACCCCGGACCATTGCCCGTATTTCGATCTATTGCAGAGGAAGCGCACCAGATGAACCCGACGGCTGCACCCCGGCCCCCATGCCCCAACGCAAACCGCCTCTCACCCGCCCTTATCCGTGCTTGAACCAGGAGTCATCATGAACAGCCCTCCGCGTAGCCGCAGCGCCATCCGTGACCTGCTGGGCCTGCTCAAACCTTTCTGGCCCACAGTGGCCCTCTCGATCGTGCTGGGCATCATCGGTGGCCTGAGCATCACTGTCCTGCTGGCGACCATCAATCAGGCCCTGAACGGCGCCGACGGCCTCAGCCGCGGCGTGGTCCTGACCTTCGCCGGGCTGTGCCTGCTGGCGCTGCTGTGTTCGATTCTGTCGGACATCGGCAGCAACTACGTCGGCCAGCACATCATCAGCAAGCTGCGCAAAGACCTGGGGGAAAAAGTCCTGAGCGCGCCCATCGAGCAGATCGAACGCTATCGCAGCCATCGCCTGATCCCGGTACTGACCCACGACATCGACACCATCAGCGACTTCGCCTTCGCCTTCGCGCCACTGGCCATTTCCCTGACCGTGACCCTGGGCTGCCTGGGTTACCTGGCCCTGCTCTCATGGCCGATGTTCCTGCTGATGCTGGTGGCCATCGTGATTGGCTGCAGCGTGCAGTTTGTCGCGCAGACCAAGGGCATCAAGGGGTTCATGGACGCCCGGGATGAAGAGGACAACCTGCAAAAGCACTACAACGCCATTGCCGACGGCGCCAAGGAGCTGCGCATCCACCGGCCGCGACGCAACCGCATGTTCAACCAGCGGATCAAGCACAGCGCCGAGCACATCTGCAACAAACAGATCGAGTCGGTGAACATTTTCATTGTCGCCAAGACCTTCGGCTCCATGCTTTTTTTCGTGGTCATCGGCCTGGCGCTGGCCCTGCAGTCCTTCTGGCCCAACAACGACCGCGCGGTGATGAGCGGTTTCGTCCTGGTGCTGCTGTACATGAAGGGCCCCCTGGAATTGCTGATAGGCAACCTGCCGATCGTCAGCCGGGCACAGGTGGCCTTCCGCCGCATCGCCGAGCTGTCGGAGCGCTTCTCCTCGCCCGAACCGCACCTGCTGCTCAGTGAAACCGCGACCCAGCCCCAGGTGGTGCACAGCCTGGAACTGCACGATGTGCGCTATGCCTTTCCTGCCGTGGAAGGCAGTGCGCCCTTTGCCCTGGGCCCGGTGAACCTGCGGATCAACCAGGGCGACATCGTGTTCATCGTCGGCGAAAACGGCTGCGGCAAGACCACTCTGATCAAGCTGCTGCTGGGCCTGTACCGACCCCAGGAAGGCGAGATCCGGCTTAACGGCAGCGCGGTCACCGCCGAGACTCGCGACGACTATCGACAACTGTTCACCACCATCTTTGCCGACTACTACCTGTTCGATGACTTGGTCCAGGGTGGCGAACAACTGCCCGAAGATGCCGAGCAGTATCTGCGGCGCCTGGAGATCGGGCACAAGGTGAGCATCCGCGACGGGGCTTTCACCACCACCGACCTGTCCACCGGGCAACGCAAGCGACTGGCACTGGTCAACGCCTGGATCGAGGAGCGCCCGGTGCTGGTGTTCGACGAATGGGCTGCTGACCAGGACCCGACCTTCCGGCGCATTTTCTACACCGAGCTGTTGCCGGATCTCAAGCGCATGGGCAAGACCATCATCGTTATCTCCCACGACGATCGCTATTTCGACATTGCCGACCAGTTGGTTCGAATGGAGGCAGGCAAGGTCAGTTGCGAACTCGAACCCGCCTGATTTTTTACGTATCGGCTTTCCGGTTTTCGGGAAGTCGAACGTCTCATAGTAAGTTTGAGAAACATTCACATTTAAAATGAATTCCCATTGCCGCTTTAATAAGAGCAAATGAACATGCCAGCACCTCTTGGACTCACCCCCCTTAAAAAAGCCCTGCTCATGCGTCATGCGCTGCGGCCGAACTTGCGGTCGTATCTGCTTGGGGCCGTACTGGCGCTGCCTTGTGCCGCCCAGGTACAAGCCCAGCAAGCCAACTTCGATATTCCTGCACAGTCCCTGGGCAACGCCCTGCAGACGTTCGGCCAGCAAGCCGACCTGCAGGTGCTCTACAACCAGGACAGCGTTCAGGGCAAGCGCAGCACGGCAATCAAGGGCTCGTTGCAACCCGACCAGGCCCTGACACAGCTGCTGCAGGGAACCGGGGTGACCTACCAGCGGCAAGGCAACACAGTGACCCTGGGGCAAAGCGGCGGGTCCGTGCAGTTGGGGACCACGAACATTTCCACTCAAGGGCTGGGGAGCACCACCGAGGGGACCGGTTCCTACACCACAGGGCAAAGCAATTCGGCCACTCGTCTGGACCTTTCGCTGCGCGAAACGCCACAGTCGGTGAGCGTCATCACCCGCCAGCAAATGGATGATCAAGGGCTGACCGAACTGGCGCAAGTCATGCAACAGACCCCCGGTATCACGGTTAACCGCGAGAGTTCCGAAGGCTACGTGTATTACTCGCGGGGCTTTGAAATCCAGAACTTCCAGTACGACGGTATTCCCAGCCTGGGCACCGACGGCGGCAACATCCGCGACAACTACAGCATCGGCAATACCCTGATCTACGACCGCATCGAAGTGCTCAAGGGTGCCACCGGCCTGGTCAACGGCATCGGTTATCCGTCCGGGGTGATCAACATGGTGCGCAAGCGCCCCACCCGGGAATTCCAGGGCCACATCGCCGCAGGCGCTGGCTCCTGGGACCGCTATACCAGCGAAGTGGATGTCTCCGGCCCCCTGGTAGAAGGTGGTGCGATACGCGGGCGGATGGTGGCCGGGACCGGCAAGCGCAACAGTTTCATCGACTATCAGAAAGGTGAGCAGAACGTCTTCTACGGCATTCTCGAAGGCGACCTGAGCGATTCCACCACCCTCAGCGTCGGCTACGACTACCAGAAGAACAACAACGACGCCACGACCAACACCAGCTTGCCGGTGTTTTACAAGAACGGGAATCGGATCAAGTTTTCCCGCTCCACCAACCCGGCTGACAAGTACGCCTACCGCAACCAGGAAACCCAGCATGCCTTTGTCGGCCTCGATCACCAGTTCGACAATGACTGGACCTTCAAGGCGACGGTCAATGCGCGCAAATACACCTCGCGGGAAATCATCGCCGGCATGTCCAGCGAGCACGTCAACCTAGACAACAGCCAGGACTATGGCTACCTGCCGCCGGGCGGCGTGACCAACTTCGACTCCAACAGCGACGAGAAGTCCTTCGATGCCTATGCCAAGGGTCCGTTCGCGCTGTTTGGCAGGACCCACGAACTGGTGTTCGGCTACAACTACTCCCATGCCACCACCATGTCCAAACGTACCGATGGCACCAGCTCCAGTACCATTGACAACGTACTGAACTGGGATAACAGCGAACCCTATCCAACTGACTGGGCCTGGTGGTCGACCTTCGACGTGAAAAGCACACAGAAGGTTTCCTACGCGGCGGTCATTCTCAAGCCCACCGATGCCCTCAACTTCATTCTCGGCGCCCGGGTCAACGACTACGACTGGCAGATCGATCGGGTCAACGCCCTTCGCCAACTGCCACGCATCTCCACCACCAATTCCGGGGAAGTCATTCCCTATGCCGGCGTCACCTATGACCTGGACGACCACCACACGGTCTATGCCAGCTACACCGACATTTTCAAGCCGCAGCCCTACAACCTGGGAGCGGACGGCAAGCCCCTGGACCCGCTGACCGGGCAGAGCTACGAGGTGGGGATCAAAGGTGAATACTTCGACCGTCGCCTGAACGCCAGCATGGCATTGTTCCAACTCAAGCAGGACAACCTTGCCGAGAGCAGTGGCGTCATGGGTGTCGACGGCTTCGAGGCCATGCGTGCGATCAAGGGCGCTACCACCAATGGCGTTGAACTGGAAATGGCAGGTGAAGTGCTGCCGGACTGGAACGTCAACGCCGGCTACGTCTACCAGGAGTCCTACGACGCCAAGAACAAGCGTGTGGCGACCACCCAGCCACAGCATCTGTTCAAAGTCGCCACCACCTATCGCCTGCCTGCCGAGCTGAACAAGGTCACCGTGGGCGGCAACATGCAATGGCAGAGCGCGACCTCGTTCGTCGACGACACCTTCACCGATGCCGCCTACAATCCGCTGCCCAGCCACAAGTTCACCCGCTCAAGCTACGCGGTTGTGGGCCTGATGAGCAGCTATGACTTCAACCAGAACCTCAAGGCCACGGTCAACCTGAACAACGTCTTCGACCGGACCTATTACAGCGGTATCGGCACCTACAATTCGATCTACTACGGTGACCCGCGCAACGTCATGTTCAACGTCAAATACAGCTTCTGATTCGCCCCAGTTGAACCCCTCCCTGCTCCGGTCACCGGGGCGGGGATTTTTTTGTCCGCAGCGCCAGCATCGACCTGATGTTTCGCCCTCGGTCTTCGGCATACGCATTGGTATTGGATTTTCGTAGGAGCCGGCTTGCCGGCGAAGAGGCCCGCAAGCCATTCAGCGTCTGGGCTGACGCCTTCGCTGGCAAGCCAGCTCCTACACGAGGGGCGGTACGCACCGCTCCCTCTTCAGGCCGGCCGCAAGGCCGCCGTCTGGTTCTAGGTCTTGATCTGAACGCCCCGTTGACCGCGATGGCCGGAGTGAGGGCGGAACCACCACCCGCCACACCCGCAGCACCGGATATGCCCCACCGCCAAAAAAAACGGGAGAACAGTCACCTGCCCTCCCGCCCTTCACTCCAACTTCCTGTGCCTAAGCCTCCACACGCACCTCCCGCTGAACCCGAGCCCCACCCTGCTGCGCCAGCAACTGCGCCAATGAGCGCGCCGGCGAACCGTCCGCCAAGAGCCAGAGCAACTGCACCAACTGCAGGTTCAACGTCTCTACAGCCGCCTCTCTAAAGGCAGCAAGACGATGGTCATAGTGGAACTGCAACTGCCCCTTGAGCTCGACATACAAGGTCAGAGCCGAGCTGGTCTGCTCGAAACTGTGCATGCTCTCCAGGCGCAAATCACCGACATCACCACCGGCCGACGCCGCACTGACCGGATAGTTCTCGAACACGATCACCGTGTCGCTCAACTCCCCACCCGGCAACCCGGCCCAGCGCTCGATATCACTCAAGGCACTGTAGCCATGCTCACGCATCAGCAAGTTGCGCCCTTGCAGTGCCTGCAGCCAGTCACCCACGCTCTGCTCTGGCTCGATACTGGCCACCAGCGGCACGTCGTTGATGTACAGGCCCAATTGCTGCTCGATGCCCTTGAGCTGGGGCGGGCGCCCGGCGATGGTCGCGCCGCAGGCCACCGTGGACTGACCGCAATGCACATGCAGGAGCAACAGCCAGGCGGCCTGCACCAGAGTATTGGCGGTAACCTTCTGTTGCCGGGCGAAACGGGTCAGTTGCTCGGTCTGTGCCTCGTCGAAGTGGAAGTAGTGCTGACGATGTCCGCCCCGCTGTGGGTCCCCCTGGGCAATCGCGCAATCACTGAGCAAGCTCGGCACCTTCAGGGGGGCGAGCTGTTCACGCCAGAAACGCTCGTCCGCCTGCTGGTCCCGGGCCTGCAGCCAGGCAATGTAGTCATGGTAGCCAGCCGGTCGGTGACTGATGGCCTGCCCGGTGTAGGCCGCCAGCACATCGTTGAACAACTGGAACCCGCTCCAGCCGTCCAACAGGATGTGATGGTTGGTACAGATCAGCCGGTAGCGTCCCTCCCCTAGCTTGATCGCCTGCAGACGCAGCAACGGCGCCTGGGCCAGGTCGAAGCCCTTGAGCCGGTCAGCCAGGGCCAGACGCTCCAGCGCATCGCTGCTCAACACAGTGCCGTCGAGCTCCTGGAACGGCACCTCGACCTGCTTGTGGACCACCTGCAGCGGCTGCGCCAGGGACCCGCCCCAGACAAAACGGCTGCGCAGGATCTCATGGGTATCCATGGCCTGCTGCCAGGCCTGACGCAGTCGCTGCGGGTCGACGCCTTGCACATCCATGCACATCTGGTTGACGAAATCCCCCGCCTCATGGGCCTGCAACTCATGCTGCAACAAGGCCTGCTGCATCGGCGCCAATGGGTAGATGTCCTCGATCTGCGCCGGCACCAGCGTCAGGGCGTCGAGCTGCTCCTGGCTCAGTCGCGCCAGCGGGAAGTCCGATGGCGTGACGCCGCCGCGGGCCTGGCAGCAATGCTCCACCAGTGCCTGCAGCGCCTGGACATAGTCCTGGGCCAGTGACTCGATCTGCGCACTGTCGAACATGCGCTGACTGAAGCTCCAGTCCAGGCGCAACTGACCGTCGTACACCTTGCCGCTGATGGACAGCCAGTTGCCCAGGGGCGCATCGATACTGGCATCCGCGCCATGGGCCTCGGGCGCCGGAATGAACAGCGCCTGAGGATCATCGAAACTGCCGTCGAACTGCCCCAGGTAGTTGAAGGTGACCCGAGGTTGGGCAAGCCCCTGCAACGCCTCGCGACTGGCGGTATCCCCCAGGTAACGCAGGGCACCGTAGCCGATCCCCTTGTTGGGGATCGCCCGCAGCTGTTCCTTGATCCGCTTGATCGAA
The DNA here is from genome assembly GCF_058797595.1 of Pseudomonas sp. GW823-FHT02C05. Classification (NCBI taxonomy): domain Bacteria; kingdom Pseudomonadati; phylum Pseudomonadota; class Gammaproteobacteria; order Pseudomonadales; family Pseudomonadaceae; genus Pseudomonas; species Pseudomonas sp. GW823-FHT02C05. Next base: position 2,383,905 of record NZ_JBXAJU010000001.1, read on the forward strand.
GACTCGGCGCTGTCCGCGGCGCTCAGGCGCACCGGGAACACCGAGGTGAACCAGCCCACGGTGCGGCTCAGGTCAAGATCCTCGAACAGCTGCTCACGCCCGTGGCCTTCCAGCTGGATCAAGGTCGAGGGCTGTCCGGTCCACTGCCCCATGACCTGGGCCAGGGCCGCCAGCAGCAGGTCGTTGACCTGGGTCCGGTAGGCGGCCGGAGCGCGCTGCAGCAAGCGTTGCGTGGTCGCGGCATCGAGCTGGACCTGCACACTGCCGGCGTCGCGACTCAAGGCCTGGGTGCCAGGTTCGACCCCAGGCAACGATGCCTGTACGCCCGAAAGTTGCGCGCGCCAGTAGGCCAGCTCGGCCTGGGCCTCGTGCCCATGGGCATACGCTTGCAGGCGTCGGCCAAAGGCCTGATAAGAACTGCTCTTGGCAGGCAACTGCACCGTTTGCCCGGCCAGCGCCTGGGTGTAGGCGCTTTGCAGGTCCTCGAACAACAGGCGCCAGGACACGCCATCCACCACCAGGTGATGGGCCACCAGCAACAAGCGCTGAGTGGAGTCCGCCAGGGTCACCAACAGCGCCCGCAACAAAGGCCCGCGCTGCAGGTCGAGGCTGCACTGGACCTTCTCGCAGAGCTGCTCCAGCTCAGCGGCGTTGGCGGCTTCGGCCTGCCACAACAGGTCCGGACCAGGCCCGGACTGATCCAGTGAACCATGGCTGGCACTCCAGCCTGCGCTCCCCTGCTGGAACTGCAGGCGCAATCCGTCGTGATGTTCAAGCAAGGCCCGCAAGCCCTGCTTCAAGGCCAGCGGGTTCAAGGGCGTGGCCGGAATCAGCAGCACCGACTGATTGAAATGGTGCCGCTGGGGAATCGGCTCGGCAAAGAACAGACGCTGGATCGGCAGCAGCGGCATGTCGCCGCTCACCGGTCCCTGGTCGATGTCGTCCTGCACCCCGCACTGTGCCACCGCCGCCAGCCCTCCGATGGTCTGTTGCTCGAACAGGTCCTTGGGGGTAAAGCGGATCGAGGCCTGACGCGCTCGACTGACCAACTGCAGGGAGATGATCGAGTCCCCGCCCAATTCGAAGAAGTTGTCGGTCAGACCGACCTGCGCCAGCTTCAGCACGTCCTGCCAGATCTGTGCAAGGCGCTTCTCCAGATCGCTGCGCGGCGCCACATAGGCGTGGCTGGCCTGGGCCATTTCCGGCATGGGCAGCGCCTTGCGATCCAGCTTGCCATTGGGCGACAGCGGCAAGCGTTCGAGGAACAGCCAATAGGACGGCACCATGTAGTCGGGCAGGCAGGCCTTCAACGTCTGGCGCAGGGCTTCACGCAGCCTTTCCTGGTCTTGCTCGTCCTCACGCGCGGTCGCGGCCGTCACCAGATAAGCCACCAGACGCCGGCCATGGGCGGTGTCCTGGGCCAGGACCACCGCCTCGCTGACCTGCTCATGGGCCATCAGCCGCGCTTCGATTTCCCCCAGCTCGATGCGGAAGCCGCGAATCTTCACCTGGTTGTCGATACGCCCCAGGTACTCGAATACCCCGTCACTGCCCTGGCGCACCACATCCCCGGTGCGATACAGACGTCCTCCCAAGGGGCTGTAGGGATCGGGAACAAAGCGCTCGGCGGTCTGCGCGAAACGCTTCAGGTAGCCTCGCGCCAAGCCATTGCCGCCGATGTACAGCTCTCCGGCGACCCCCACTGGCAAGGGATTGAGATCGGCATCCAGGACATAGGCGCTGCGCTCGCCGACGCAATGGCCGATGGGCGCATAAGCAGCCGTACAGGGTTCACCGGCAGCGGTTTTCCATACCAGCGGCGTGACCACGGTTTCGGTGGGACCGTAACCGTTGATCATGTACTGAGGGCGCAACACCTGCTGGACCAGCTCGAAGCTGGCCTGAGGCATGGCATCGCCGCCAAAGCTGTAGAGGCGCATGGGCGGCGGATTGCCGACCCGCTGCACATGTTCCGCCAACTGATGCAGGTACGCCGGCGGGAAGCCGGCCATGGTCACGCCATGGCTGCGAATCGCTTCACAGGTCTGCTCCGGAGTCCACAGGCTGTCATCACGCAGCAGCAGGCTGGCGCCGCAGACAAAGGCGGTCAGCCAGCGTTCATGGGCGCCGTCGAAGGAAAACGAGAGGAAGTGCAGTTCACAGTCATCGGGCGTCATGCCATAGCGTTCGCCGGTGGTGCGACAGTGCATCGCCAGCGGACCATGGGCCACGGTCACGCCCTTGGGCTGCCCGGTGGAGCCCGAGGTGTAGATCACATACGCCAGGCTCTCTGGCGCCACCGTCACCGCAGGCGCGGTCAGCGGATGCTGCCCGACCTCCAGGCGTGACAGATCGAGCACCGCCAGATCGGCGGCCGAAGGCAGGCGCTGCAACGACTCGGTGTCACTGAGCAACAGGGCCATGCCGGAATCCGCCATGAGGTAGGCCAGGCGGTCGGCTGGGTAGCTCAGGTCCAGCGGCACGAAGGCGCCGCCGGCCTTGAGCACCGCCAGCAAGGCCACCAGCAGCCCCTCGCCCCGGGGCAGGGCCACGCCGATCCGGACCTCCTGGCCGACCCCACGGGCCACCAGTTCGTGGGCCAGGCGGTTGGCCCGCTGGTCCAGTTCACCGTAGGTGAAGCGCTGCCCGGCAAACAGCACCGCCTGGCGCTCCGGCCAGCGTTGTGCCAGGGCACCGATGCTCTCGTGTACCGCCGGCTCGATCCCCGGCGCGACGGGCGCTACGCATTGGCTCGCCGTCTCGGCCGGGGTCAGCAGCTCGATGGCGCCCAGTTGCAACTGGGGGTTATCAATCAACTGCGCCAGCAGGTGTAGCAGATGGCCGTTGAGGCGCTCGATCACCGCCGCGCTGAAGGCCTCCCGGGCATAGCCGTAGCTGATGCTCAGACGCTGCTCCAGCGCCACCGCCACCGACAATGGATAGTTGGTGCGTTCACGACTCTGCACGGCACCGAAGCGCACGCTGGAAGCCTCCTCCTGCTCCAGGGCCTGGGCCACCGGGTAGTTGTCGAAGACCAGCAGGGTATCGAACAGCGCGTCACCGCTGCTGCCGGCCCAGCGCTGAATATCGTTGAGCGGCGTATGTTCGTATTCGCGCAGTTGCAGATTGTGCACCTGAACCTGTTGCAGCCACTGCGCCACGCTCATCTGCGCATCGGGGGTGGCGATCACCGGCAAGGTATTGATGAACAGACCTATCTGCTGCTCGATCCCCGGCAGCTCCGAAGGACGCCCCGCCACCGTCGCGCCAAAGGCCACGGTGCTCTGTCCGGTATAGCGCTGCAACAGCAGGAGCCAGGCCGCCTGCAACAGAGTGTTGGCGGTGATTTTCTGCTGCCGGGCGAAGGCCACCAGGCGCTCGGTCCACGGCTGTGTCCAATCATGGTGGAACTCGCCATGGCCGGCATCCGCGCCCGGGTTTTCCAGGGCGATGCTGCCCGCCAGGCGGGTCGGGGTCGACAAACGCCCCAGTTGCTCGCGCCAGAAACTTTCACAGGCCTCCAGATCCTGGCGTTGCAGCCACTGGATGTAGTCGCGATAACGCCCCGGAGCCTGTGGCGGCACCACCCCGGCGTAGCGTTGCAGGACCTCGCTCATCAACTGCGAACTGCTCCAGCCATCCATCAGGATGTGGTGGTTGGTGTAGAACAGTTGATAGTCCTGGGCCGTGGTCTGCACCAGGCACAGGCGCAACAGCGGTGCACGATCGAAATGCGCGCACAGGCTGCGCTCTTCGCCGGCCAGCGCTTCAAGAGCCGGCTCGCTGGCCTGCCCGGTCGACCAATCGAGCACCCGGAAGGGCAGCGCTAACTGACGCTGGACAATCTGCACCGGTTGCTCGAGCTCCGCTTGCCAGTGAAAAGAGGTGCGCAGAATGTCATGGGCCTGCAGGGCATCCTCCCAGGCCCGACGGAAACGCTGTACGTCCAAGCCCTGGACCGACACCCGGACCTGATTGACGTAATCGTCGCTGGCCTGCTCGTAGAGGGTGTGGAACAACATGCCCTGCTGCATCGGCGACAAGGGGTACAGGTCGACGATGGTTCGTGGGGGCACCGGCAGCGCATCCAGCTGAGCCTGGTTCAACCCGGCCAGGGGGAAGTCCGACGGCGAGACACCAGCCGAGGTGTCCAGGGTGCAATGCTCGATCAGCGCCTGCAGTTCCAGAAGGTAATCATCAGCCAGGCGCTGAACCGTCTGCGGCTTGAACAACCGATCGCTGAAGCTCCAGCTCAGGGACAGTTCGCCTCCATAGACCTGACTGTTGACCGTCAACCAGTTACTCAGTGGCGCCTCGCTGTGACGTTCGTCACCGGCTGCTTCCGCGGCCGGCGCAAAAAGTGACTGCGAGTCGAAGCTCTGGTCGAACTGCCCCAGGTAGTTGAAGGTGATCCGCGGCTGCGCAAGCCCCTGCAAGCGTTCGCGGACCGCGTCCTGCCCCAGGTAACGCAACGCGCCATAACCCAGGCCATTGGCCGGCACCCGGCGCAAGTCCTCCTTGACCGCCTTGATCGAATCCGCGAGTGGCTGCGCCGGAGTCAGGCACAACGGATAGAGGCTGGTGAACCAGCCCACCGAACGCGACAGGTCGACATCGGCAAACAGTTCCTCGCGTCCGTGACCTTCCAACTGCACCAGCATCTGCGAATGCCCGGTCCAACGGCAGATCACGCGCGCCAGGGCGGCCAGCAACAGGTCGTTGATCTGTGTGCGGTAGGCCTTGGGGGCTTCCTGCAACAACTGGGTGGTCAGTTCTCGAGGCAGCCGGGCATTGATCGCCATGCCATGGCACGCCAGGTTCGCCCCGGCGGGATAGTCCAGGGGCAGGCCCTGAGGCGCCTGCTCCAGTTGCCGGCACCAGTAATCCAGTTCGTCGGTGTGCCCAAGGCGCTGCGCCCAGTCTTGCAGGTGCACGACCCAATCCTGGAAAGCACTGGTCTTGGAAGGCAGGACCGCTGCTGCACCCTCGGCCAACTGCCGATAAAGGCTTTGCAGGTCTTCAAGCAGAATCCGCCAGGACACGCCGTCCACCACCAGGTGATGGATGACCAGCAGCAAACGCTGGCTGCCATCGTCCAGGTCCATCAGCACCGCGCGCAACAGCGGCCCCTGTTCCAGGTCGAGACTGCTCTGGGCTCGTTGTCCCAGTGCCTGAATCGCCTCGGCATCCGCCACCTGCTGCCGCCAGAGGCTGACCGGCTCGGGATGATCCTGGTGTTCGGCCTGCCATAGGCCGGCGCTCTGCCGATACCTCAGGCGCAACGCATCATGCTGCACCTGCAGCTGGTTCAGGGCTAGCTCCAACAGCGGCACCTGCAGCGGCTCGCGCGGAGTCAGCAGCAGCGACTGATTCCAGTGATGGCGCTGGGGAATGTCGCTGGCAAAGAACACTTGCTGGATCGGCGTCAACGGCATCGTGCCACGCACCGGTCCCTGATCGATGCGCAAGGCCGTGCCCTGCTTGGCCACCGCCGCCAGTTCAAGAATGCTCTGGCAACGGAATACGTCCCTGGAGGAAATCTGCAAGCCAGCCTGACGGGCCCGGCTGACCATCTGGATGGCAATGATCGAGTCACCACCCAGTTCGAAGAAATTATCGTTGATACCGATCCGCGGCTGGTTCAGGACCTCCTGCCAGATACCCACCAGGGTCTGCTGCACTGGGTTCTGTGGAGCACGGTAGAGGTCCTGCGCAGGGCCCTGCTCAGGGCGCGGCAGGGCCTGGCGATCGAGCTTGCCGTTGGGGCTGAGAGGGAGCGCCGGCAGCAACAGCAGATAGCTGGGAACCTGATGCGCCGACAGGCGCGCGTTCATATGCTGCTTGAGGACATCCTTGCAGTGTTCTGGATCGAGCCCAGGCTGACATACCAGATAGGCCACCAGTTGCTTGCCCTGGGGTCCATCCAGCGCCAGTACCGCACACTCGCGAATCCAGGGATGGCTGTGCAGGCAGGCCTGGATTTCTCCCGGCTCGACGCGGAAGCCACGAATCTTGATCTGCTGATCGATGCGGCCACAGAACTCGATGCTGCCGTCGCGGCGGTAGCGCACCTGATCGCCAGTGCGGTACAGCCGGGCGCCGCCCTGCAGGTCGAAAGGATCGGGGATGAAGCTGGCAGCGGTCAGCTCAGGGCGCCGATGGTAATCACGGGCCAGCCCGGCACCGGCCAGATACAGTTCGCCCAGGCTACCGATGGCCGCCGGCTGGCCTTCGCTGTCCAGCACATAGGCACGGACATTGGTCAGCGGCCGGCCCATGGGAATCGACGCGGCCTGGGACCAGTCACCGTCCACGGCCTGGGTCAGGGCGCCCACGGTGCTTTCAGTCGGCCCGTAGTGGTTGACGATCCGGCACTGCGGCGCCAGGCGCTGGATGCGCTCCACCAGGCTCACCGGGCAGGCTTCGCCACCCAATACCAGGCATTGACGAGGCAGCACCGCAGCATTGTCCTCACCCAGCAGGGCCGCCAGGTGCGAAGGGACAATTTTCAACACATCGATCTGTTGCTGTTGCAGGTACTGGCCCAGGCCCGCACCGTCCACCGCCAGATCGGCGCTGATCACGTGCAGCGCCTGGCCGCCGCACAGGGCACCGAACAGCACCGTGTGCCCAAGGTCCGCCGCCGGCGTGGACACCAGCGCCATGCTGCGGGCCGACGCCAGCGGCAGGCGCTGGTGAATGGCCGCCACGTAGTTGGCCAGGGCGCCGTGACTGATGGTCACCCCTTTGGCCCGGCCCGTGGAGCCGGAGGTGAAGATCACATACGCCAGGTGCCCGGGGGCCGTAAGCGGGTCGAGGTTGTCGGCACTCAGGGCCTGACGCACCGGCGAATCCTCGAGGGGCTCGACACAGAGCCCGGGAAGATCGGCAAAACGCCCGATCAACTGCTCTTGGGCCAGCAACTGGGTAATGCCGCTGTCCTCAATCATGCCGTTGAGGCGTTCCTGCGGGTATTCGGGGTCCAGAGGCACGTAGGCGCCGCCAGCCTTGAGCACAGCCAACAGGCCCACGATCATCTCGATCGAACGATGCGCGGCGATACCCACCAGCACATCCGGCCCCACTCCGCGCCCACGCAGCTGACGGGCCAGACGATTGGCCTGCGCATTGAGCTGTTGATACGTCAGCTGCCGCCCGGCGCAGACCACGGCCAGCGCATCCGGGCTGCGCATTGCATGCGCCTCGACGCAGGCCGGTACCGACAAGGGTGGACGCTCGAAGGCGGTGCCGACATTCCAGTGTTCCAATATCTGTTCGCGCTCCGCCGCATCCAGCATGGGCAGTTCGCCCAGGCGACGCTGCGGCTCGCGAACTACAGCTTGCAACAGGTTGTGCCAATGCCGGGCCATCTGCTCGATGGTCTGCGGATCGAACAGGTCACTGGCGTAGACCAGCGCCCCATGCAGACGCCCGCCTTCTTCATGGGTATTGAAGGTCAGGTCGAACCGCACGGATTCGCTATCGCTGGCCAGGGCCTCGATTCGCAGCCCTGGAATCTCCACCCGCGCCCCTTCGTTGTCCCCCGCCAGGTGGTTATACAGCACCTGGAACAACGGGCTCTGGTTCAAGCTGCGCTCAGGCTGCAGCGCATCGACCAGTTGCTCGAACGGCAAATCCTGATGAGCCTGGGCCTCCAGCACCCGGGTCTTGACCTGGGCCAGCAAGGCGCTGAATGACTGCTGCGGGTCGATCTCGGCCTGCAACACCTGGGTGTTGACGAAAAAGCCGATCAGCCCCTCGACTTCAGCCCGGGTGCGGTTGGCCACAGGCGTGCCCACGCGAATGCTGCGGGCACCGCTGTAGCGCTGCAGCAGCACCTGCAGGGAGGCCAGCAGCACCATGAACAGCGTGCAGCAGGCACTCGCGGCCAGTTCCCGCAAACCACGGTCCAGGTCCTGCTCGAAGACCAGGGTGTGACGTCCGCCCCGGGCACTGCGCACGGGCGGCCGCGGCCGGTCCAGGGGCAGTTCCAGGGTCAAGGGTTCACTGCCCAGGCGCTCACGCCAGTACTGCAACTGCCGCTCGGCTTCACCGGCTTCCAGCCACAGGCGCTGCCAAACGGCGAAATCGGCGTACTGCACCGCCAGCGGCGCCAGCTCCGGCGCACGCTGGTATTGGCGCCAGTGCTCATAGGCGCTGGTCACCTCGCCCACCAGGATCGGCAGCGACCAGGCATCACTGATGATGTGATGGGTGCAGAACAGCAGCACATGCTCCTGGGGCCCGAGCTTGATCAGGGTCGCCCGCAACAGCAGGTCGTGTTCCAAATCGAAGGAATGTTCGCTCTGCTCCGCCACCTGTTCGGACACCTGCGGGCCGGCGTCCTCAAGGTGGCTGTAATCCAGGCGTTGCAGGAGGAATTCACGCCGGGGATGAATCACCTGCATCACTTGCTGACCGTGCAGGCTGAAGGTGCTGCGCAGCACTTCATGGCGATCGATCAGGTACTGGATACTGCGTTGCAGATCAGCATCCTGCAGGTCGCCCTGCAAGCGCAGCACCGCCAATTGGTTATAGGCGCTGGAGGTCGGCTCCAGCTGCCAGAGAAACCACAGGCGCTGCTGTGCATAGGAAGCGCACATCAGCGTCTGGGCCTCACTGCGCCCAGGGATCGGCAACAGGTCCAGGGACAGCCCCTGCTCGATCATCTTGCGCTGCAAGGCGCTACGCTCCTGGGGGCTGAACGCGGCGAACCGCTTGGACAGCGCCAGCATGCGCTCGGGTAACGGATTCATCACTGCTGGGCCTCCGCAAACAGGGCTTCCAAGGCATCGACCTTGTCCCCTGTCACCCCGGAATCACGATGCAGCTCGACCTGCCTGGCCAGCAGTTCCACCGTCTCGCCTTCGAAGAACACCCGCAGCGGCAAGGACAGGTTGAGCTCGCTCTGAACCTTGGAGCGAATGCGCGTGGCCAGCAGCGAGTGGCCGCCCAGGGCGAAGAAGTTGTCATGCACACCCACCCGCTCCAGTTGCAGAGCCTCTTGCCAGATGGCGGCCAGGGTGGCCTCCAGCTCGTTGCGCGGCGCCACGTAGGCGCTGCCTTGCAACTCCAGGGCACTGAGGGCATTGCGATCCAGCTTGCCGTTGGGGGTCAGCGGGAAACGCTCCAGGACACTGAGGAAAGACGGCACCATGTACTCGGGCAATTGTTCGCGCAGTTGGGCCAGCAATGCCTGTTCCTGGGCCTCGCGATCGTCGGCCCGGGCCAGCACCACATACGCCACCAACTGTTTGCCGGCGGCCGTGTCCCGCGCCACTACAGCGGCTTCGCGCACATTGGCGGCTTGTCCCAGCAGGCTCTCGATTTCACCGAGCTCGATGCGGAAGCCGCGGATCTTCAGTTGGAAGTCTATCCGTCCGAGATAATCGAGCTCCCCTTGGGGCAGGCTGCTGACCCGGTCCCCGGTACGATACAGACGAGCGCCCGGCGTAGTGGCGAACGGGTCCGGGAGGAAGCGGCTGGCAGTCAGGGCCGGACGCTTGAGGTAACCACGGGCCAGGCCCGGACCACCGATGAACAACTCGCCCTCGCGACCGATACCGGCCAGCCCGGCCTCTTCATCCAGCACCCGCAGGCGCGTACCGGCGATAGCACCACCGATGGCCACCCGCTCATCCACAGGCGGCTGCTCCACGGCGAACGCCGAACACCAGACCGCACTTTCCGAAGGGCCGTATTCATTGACCAGCAAGGTCTCGGGCAGCCGTTCACGGTGCCGCAGGGCCAGCTCCACCGGACAAGCCTCACCGGCCACGATTACGCAGCGCAGTTGCGGTTGCTGCAGGGCTTCGAGGATCTGCGCGTAGAACGACGGCAGGGCCAGGAAGTGCGAAATCTGTTGCGCACATATGAGTTCGGCGACCTGCTGCGGGTCCTTGTGCTGCTCTTCGCTAGGCAGGTACAAGGTAGCGCCCTGGCTCAAGGTCCAGAAAATCCCCGCCACGGAACTGTCGAAGGAGAACGAGGACAGCATCAGGAAACGCTCCAGGGGCGCCTGGTAGAAGGCGCTCCGGGCCAGAGTCGAGGTGCTGGCATTGGCATGGGACACCATCACACCCTTGGGTTTGCCGGTGGAACCCGAGGTGTAGATGACATACGCCAGGTTATCGGCACTGCTGCCGCTCTGCAGCGCTTCGATATTACCGCTCAACATCTCCCGATTCAGAGTGACCTGAGGCAGCTTGGCCGGCAGGAGGATGTCCGGGTGCAAAGGCTGCAGAGTGATCAGGCAACGTACCTCTGCGTCCTCGAGCATGAAGGACAGTCTCTCGCTGGGATAGGCCGGGTCCAGTGGCAGGTAGGCTCCACCGGCCTTGAGAATGCCCAGCAGGGCCACCACGATCTCGATGGAACGAGCACCATAGACCCCGACGATGGCGTCGCTGTCGACCCCTTGCTGGCGCAGCCTGTGGGCCAACTGATTGGCCTGGCGATCGAGCTCGCCGTAAGTGACTTCTTGGCCATCGACATGAATCGCGACACGCTCGGGGAAAGCCCGGGCCGCCTCTTCGAACAACTGGTGCAGCAGCGGTGCATCGGCGGCGACCAGCTGCGCGCTGCGGTCGAAGTCGCGCAGCAGGCGCTGAGCCTGATCGTGACCAACCAGCGGCAGTTGCTCGAGTGGCAGGTCGCTGTGCGCGGCGGCCGATTTCAGCCACTGGGCAAACTGTTCGAGCCAGGCAGCCGGCATACCTTCAGGCAGTAAATGAGGCTGCCAGCTCAACTGCAGCGTCAGCTGGTCAGCATCGGCCCGAGCCTGCAGGTGCAGCTTCTCGAAGTAGGCTTGATCGAGAATCAGGTCCTGTTCCTCGGCGCCCTCGGCGTAGGAACACCCTAGGTCCAGGGGGCGTGGCTCCTCGGTGCCGAACACCTCCAACTCGTTCAGGCAGTCCTGCCAGGAGCGGCTCAGTTCCAACTGATGACGAAACGCCTGCAGGTTGTCCTGCAAGGTGGCTTGAGGTTGCAGAGCAACGGCCACTGGCAGGCGTCGACTGAAATGCCCCAGGGTCTGTTGCAACTGGTCGCTGCGGCCGTCAACAGTCAGAGCCACCAGCAGCGAGTCCTGCTGACCCAGCCCTGCAAGAAAGCCCGCCCAGAGGAACAACAGGGCTTGCTCGACGCTCAGCTCGGCATCCTTGGCCACCTGGCGCAACGCAGGCGCCAGGTCGGTGTCCAGACGGTATTCCTGCACCTGCGCTGCAAAGTCCAGCCGCCGCTCGAAGGGCAGGCGCACGCCCTTCTGCTGCTCGGCATACAGAGTGCGCCAGAACTGCAGGCCCTCGCGCCCGATCGCCTCCTCTCCCAGCTCGCTCTGCCACGCGGCGTAATCGGCGTACTGCAGGCTGTCGAACGGTGGCAACTGCACCCCCGCACAGAGCTGCTGCAGTTCGGTCACCAGCAATGCCAGAGCCTGCCGATCACAACTGGCCAAGGCCACGCTGATCAGCAACTGACGATCCAGCAGCGATGCCACCAGGGGCACTTCGGCCAGGGCCAGACGATCCTCGGCACGGGCCTGTTGCAGGCTACGCCCCGGCTCCATCGACAGGCGCATACGAACCTGCGCGGCGATGTCCTGCACCGGCTGCTTGAACCCGGGCATCTGGCGGTAGCTAGTGCGCAGAATTTCGTGGCGCTGACACAGTTCGCCTAGCGCGGCTTCCAACTCGGCACGCGCGGGAGGCGTGTCGAAAGACAAGATCGCCTGGGCAGCCAGGGGGCGACCAAGGTACTGCTGCTGGGAAAGAATCGCGGCCTGCTGGGCCGAAATCTGAAAAGTCTCTACTGGGGAAAAGTCGGTCATGCTGATGTCCTTAACCAATGGCCACGTCGGTGCTTTTCAGCGGGACGGCCATGGCTGTGAGTATTTTGCGCGGGCCTGAATATTCGTTGCGGGCATGCAGGGTGAGGATGTTGTCGAGCATCACGACGTCGCCCTTCTCCCAGGGAAACTCCACCATCACCTCGCGATAGAGCTGTTGCAGATGGGTGATGTAGTCATCGGGGATCGGGCTGCCATCGCCAAAGAAGGTGTTTTGCGGCAGGTCCTCGGGGGCGAACTCCGCCAGCAGGCTGTCGCGGATGCTTTCTGGCAGGGTCAGGGCATTGAAGAAAGTCGCGTGGTTGAACCACACGCTCTCCCCCGTACGCGGATGCCGGACCATGGCCGGGCCCTGTTGCCGAGTGCGCAAGCGGTTGCCGGATTTCCACTCCGGGGCCACTCCGATCTTCGCGCAATAGGCCTCGACCTCGGCGCGGTCTTCGGTCTGAAACACGGTCTGCCAGGGCAGCCCCATGCCGTCGCCGTAGTTGCGCACATAGAGCACGCGCTTGCGCTGGAACTCCTCGCGCACTTGCGGATCGATTCGCGCCAGCAAATGCCGGGTATCGCCGAACGGCGTCTCGCCGCCGGTGGTCGATGGCACATCGCAGTAGAAATACAGATGCAGCGGAAACACCGGGGAATAAGAATGCTCGTTGTGGGGGAAGATCTTTTCCACGGCCGGGTAGTCGGTGGAGCTGTAGACATTCAGCTTCTTGGTGATCTGGGTCCGCGGCGAAGCCCGGAACAGGTACTCCAGGGCACCACCGGAAATCGAATCGACGCACTGGTTGAATTCGTTGATGTCCTGCACCGCGAAACCGCGGAACAACAACGTCGCGTGCCGATCGAGCTTTTCCTGGAGCAGCTCGCGGTTTTCCCCCGCCCACTGCGCCAGGCCCACGCCGGGAACGTTCGGCGTACATAACAGAGGAATCGAGCTGTTCTCGAACAGCGGCGTGAACGTCACCAGGCTGGATTGGTCCAGGCTCAAGCTCTTGCGCCGTCCTTTGCCCAATGCCGGTATGGCTTGAGACTCGAATTTCGACATTACCCACCTCCGATTCGCGGTATCAGGCGCGGCGATCGCACGCGCCTGCATGACTCTTCAATAACTGGCTTCACTCGACCGGCACGCGCCCTGGACGGCGGCGCTGGATCGGGTGCTGTTGCTTGAGCAAGGCCTGGCGCTGCTGCAACTGGTCCCGCTCACGCAGGTATTGGATATCCCGTGCCTTGCTCAGCAACGCCGCCAACGGCGCCTGGGTATCGACCACCATCAGCTCGAACACCGCCTGCAACTGCTCGAACAGGCACGTCATGTCTGCCGCGGTATAGAGCCCTGCATCGCATTTCAGGCCGAGGTAGATGCCCTGTGGCGCATTGACGAACTCGGCCACCAGGTCCAGCTCCGCCGCGGCCCTGCCGGCAGCCACCGGCTGCACGTCCAGGCCGTCGATCGACAACGGCTGGTCAAGGCTTTCCTGATAGATGAACTTGATGCTGAACAACGGCGAACGACCGGCACGCCGGACCACCCGGAGCGCCTCCACCAGGCGCTCGAAAGGCAGGTCCTGGTGATCCGAGGCACCGATGACCGTGCTCCGTGTCACCTGCAGCAGATCGCTGACGCACTGTTGTTCCTCGACACTTATCTGCAATACCAGTTGGTTAACGAAGAAGCCCACCAGATCTTCAACGCCGGCGTGATTGCGGTTGGCGATATCGGTCCCCAGACGAACCCGTGAACTGTCACTGCGCTGGCCCACTACCAAGGCAAAACCTGCCAGCAACAGCATGTACAGAGTCACTCCCTGGGCACTGGCAAAGGTGCGCAGCGCCTCGCTCTGGGCAGCCGAAAAATGGAATTCGTGGAGATCGCACAAGGGTGAAGGCGCCTGCCCGGGCTGCACCGTGGCACTGGCGGGCAAGCGCGTAAGGTGATGGTCATCGCCCAGGACCTCACGCCAGTAATCGAGCTGGCGCTGCAGTTCACCGCCTTCGAGCCATTTGCGCTGCCAAACGGCGAAATCCACGTATTGCAGGGCCGGCTCCGGCAACGGACTGGCAATGGCGGTTCGATGAGCGTGGTACAGGCTCACGAACTCGGCCGGCAGAATGCCGAACGACCAATGGTCGGCGACGATGTGATGCACAGTCATGAGCAGCAGGTAGCGTTGCGGCTCCAGCCGCAGCAGGCGTACACGCATCGGCGGACCGGCGATCAGGTCGAAGGGCTCCCCGGCCTGTTGCTGCAACTGCCGTTGGGCCATGGCCTCGCGCTCGGCCAATGGCAAGGCGCACAGGTCATCGAACGCGAACGATAGCGGCAGGTGGCGATGGACGTGCTGCCAGCTCTCGCCTTCGACCTCGCTGTAGGTAGTACGCAATACCGAATGCCGCTGCATCAGCGAATCAAAAGCTTGCCGCACCGCGTCGATATCCAGCTCTCCACGCAGCTCCAGGGCCCGGGCAATGTTGTACATCGAACTCTGCGGCTCCAACTGCCAGAGGAACCACAAGCGCTGCTGGGCAAAGGACAACGGCTGCGGTCGCGAGTCATCCACCCGCAGCAGGGCCGGAGCCGCTGCTGGAGCATCGCCGGCGCTCAGGGCAGCGACAAAGGCCTGCAGCTCCGGCGCGTCGAACAAGGTCCGCAGCGCGGCCTGCAAGCCCAGTTCATGCCGCACCCGGCTGATGACCTGAGTGGCCAGCAGCGAATGCCCGCCCAAAGCGAAGAAGTTGTCCTGCAAGCCGACTTGCTCAACCTCGAGCACGTTCTGCCAGATAGCCGCCACTTGCTGCTGCAGCTTGCTGCGGGGGGCCACATACGCTTGTTGCAGGGCACTCAAATCAGGCTTGGGCAAGGCCTTGCGGTCCAGCTTGCCGTTCGGGTTGAGGGGCAGGCGCGGCAACAGCAGAACGTGGTTCGGCAACATGTAATCCGGCAGCTTTTCCTTGAGCCCGGCCTTGATCAGCGCGCAACGCTCGGCCTGTGCCTGAGCATCGCCCAGGCCGTCGTTGGTATCTCCAGGCAACGCAGAGGGCACCACATAGGCCACCAGTTGCATACCGTTGTTGGCCGGCACGGCCAACACCACCGCCTCACGCACATCCGGCCGAGCCGACAGGCGCGCCTCGATTTCCCCCAGCTCGATACGGAAGCCGCGGATCTTCACCTGATGATCGATGCGGCCGATGTACTCGATCGCCCCTTGCGGGTTGTAACGCGCCAGGTCGCCACTGCGATACAGCCGGGCGCCGGGCTGACGGGCAAAGGGGTCGGGGATGAAGCGTTCGGCAGTCAGTCCCGGCCGGTCAAAATAGCCCTGGGCCAGGCTCGACGCAGAACCGATGCACAGCTCGCCGGTGCCGCCTTCGGGCAGCGGATTGAGGTCGCCGTCGATGATCCGCAGGGCGCGGCCGATGATCGGCTGGCCGATCGGGATGCCGTAGACCTCGCTGGCATCCTGTTCCCGGCAGTCGTGGACACTGGAGACCACCGTGGCCTCGGTCGGGCCGTAGGTATTGAGCAGGCGCACGGCCCCGAGGCCTGCGGCGTGCCACAGGCGCAAGCCCTCCACCGACATCGCCTCGCCGCCAACATGCACCTGGCGCAGGCGCCCCAGGCTGCGGATACCGTCAGCCATGCATTGCTTGGCCAGCAAGTGCCAGTAAGCCGCCGGCAGGTCGGCCAGGGTCACGCCCTGGCTGACGATCACCGCCGCCAGTTGCTCGACGGCCCAGGGCTCGTCACCGCGCATTACCAGTGCCGCGCCGAGGCACAAGGCCGGGTAACACTGCTCGACGAAACCGTCGAAGCTGAATGTTGCGAACTGCAGCACCTTGTCAGTGGCGGTGAGCGCCGAGTAATCCGCCGCCGCCTCGCAGAACGCCGACAAGGCCCGGTGATCGATCGCCACGCCCTTGGGGACCCCGGTGGAGCCCGAGGTGTAGATCACGTAGGCCAGGTCTTGCGGGCAGGCCCTGTTCTGCGGATCGGCGCTAGAGCACTGGCTCAATCGTTGCGCAAGGCTCGGCAGGTCCCAGTGCAGCACGCTTTCGGGCAACAGATTCGCGGCCCAGGAACCGGTATCGCTGAGCAGCAGGCTCAGGCGGCTGTCGGCGATCATGAACGCCAGGCGCTCTTGCGGGTATTGCGGGTCCAGCGGCACATAGGCCGCGCCACTCTTGAGCACTGCCAACAAGCTGACGATCAGTTGCGGCCCGCGCTTGAGCGCCAGGCCGACCCGATCCCCCGGGCCAATCCCCTGGGCCTGCAGGCAATGAGCCAGGCGGTTGGCCTGGACGTTCAACTGTCCGTAGTCCAGACGTTCGGCATCGACCACCAGTGCCAGCGCCTCGGGCGTGGCCGCAGCCTGCGCCGCGATCCTCTGGTGCACCAGCAAGGCCTGCGAGCCCATCAGCTCGACCACTTCGCTGCGCTGCAGCAGGTCCTGGCGTACCGGCTCGGTGAGCAATTGCAGCGCCCCCAGCGCCATGCCGGGATCATCCATGAACTGCTCCAGCAAATGCCGCAACTGAGCACAAAAGCCCTGGACCTGATCCGCGCTGAAACGACTGCGCTCATAGCTGAAGTCCAGGCTGAGGCACTCGCTCAACTCAATGCCCAGGGTCAGCGGATAACTGGTCTGCTCGTGGTTGGCCAGGCCGGAAAACTTCAGACCTGCTGGCGCCCCCTCCTTCAGCGCCTGGGCGACCGGGAAGTTCTCGAACACCAACAGACTGTCGAACAACGGCGTGCCTTGCTGCCCGGCCCAGCCCTGGACCTCGTAAAGCGGCACATGCTCGTATTCTCTCAGGCCCAGATTGATTTCCTGCATCTGCTCCAGCCATTGCCCCACGCTGCACTCCGAGCGGGGCTGGCAAATGATCGGCAAGGTGTTGATGAACAGCCCCAACTGCTGTTCGATACCCGGTAGCGGCGCCGAACGCCCCGCCACGGTGGCGCCGAAGATCACGCACCGCTGCGCGCAGTAACGCTGCAGCAACAACGCCCAGGCGGCCTGCAGCAAGGTGTTGAGGGTGACCTTCTGCTGCCGGGCGAAGCTTGCCAGGCGCTGCGTCATGGCTTGATCGAAGCCTTCCAGATACTGTCCATAGCCACTGCCCGATACCGGCTTGCGCACCCCGTCGGCCAGCAAGGTCGGCGAGTCCATCGCTTGCAGCCGCTGGCTCCAGAACTGTTGCGCAGCCTGGGCCGGCTGCTTCTGCAACCAGCCCAGATAGTCACGATAGCGACCCGGGGCAACCGGCAACTGCGCGCCGGCGTACAACTGGATCACTTCGGCCAGCAGGCTGGCGTTGCTCCAGCCATCCAACAGCAGGTGATGGCAGGTGTAGATCAGGTGCCAGCTGTTATCTCCAAGTGGCACCAGCAACAGGCGTAGCAGCGGCGCCCGGTGCAGCTCGAATCCCTGGCGGCGCTGTTGCTCGGCCAACAGGTCGAGATCCACCGGAGCCGCCTGCAGTATCTGCAACGGTACCTTGACCTGGCTTCTGACCAATTGATGAGCCGTGTCCAGCCCTTCCCAGTGCACGCTGCTGCGCAGGATCGGGTGGCGGTCCAGAGCGCCCTGCCAGGCATCGGCAAAGCGCTGCGGATCAAGGCCATGGATGTCCAGGCGCAACTGGTTGATGTACGCCTGCTCCTGGGGTTCGTAGAGGGTATGAAAGAGCATGCCCTGCTGCATTGGCGTCAGCGGGTAAAGGTCCTCGATCGCGGCGGCGGGCACCGGCAGCTCGTCGAGCTGCTGCTGGGAAATCCGCGCCAGCGGGAAGTCCGAGGGCGTAGCCTGGGCCTGGGCCAGGCCGCAGCAGTGCTCGATCAGCGAATGCAGCTCGGCAAGGTAGTCATCAGCCAGTCGCTGTACGCTGGCGTCGCTGAACATCTCCTGGCTGTAGCCCCATTGCAAAGCCAATTCGCCACCAAAGACCTGCCCCTCCAGGGTCAGCCAGTTGGCCAGAGGAGCCTGTGGGTCCTGGGCCTGGCCGCTGCTTTGGCTGGCCGGTGTCCATAGCGCATGCTCGTCGAACTGGCGATCGAACTGGCCCAGGTAGTTGAAGGTGATCCGTGGCTCCGGCAAAGACGCCAGAGCCTGACGCTGGGCCGGAGTGCCCAGGTAGCGCAGCAAGCCGTAGCCCAGCCCTTTGCCGGGAATCGCGCGCAATTGTTCCTTGATGCCCTTGATCGCAGTTCCGGCCTGCTCTGCAGGCTGCAAGCGCACCGGGTACAGGCTGGTGAACCAGCCCAGGGTGCGGGTCAGGTCCAGCTCATCAAACAGGTCTTCGCGCCCATGCCCCTCCAGCTGGATCAGCGCCGAAGGCTGTCCGGTCCAGCGGCACAATACGCGAGCCAGGGCCGTCAACAGCAGGTCGTTGACTTGAGTGCGATAGGCGCTCGAGGCCTGCTGCAGCAGTTGTCGGGTCAACTGCGCCGGCAGGCGCGACTCGATCTTGCGCCCATGACGATTCTGCAATCCGCCCGCCGGGTTATCGCAGGGCAAGTCACCCGCCCCGGCCTGCTGCGCCATCCAGTACGACAGCTCGGCTTCGCGCCGTGGCGCATGTTCCTGCAAACGACGGGCCCATGCCTGATAGGCGCTGGTCTTGGGCGGCAGTTGCAGTGGCCGAGCCTCTGCCAACTGCCGGTAGGCCTGTTGCAGGTCTTCCAGCAGCACACGCCAGGACACGCCATCCACCACCAAGTGGTGGATCACCAACAGCAGTTGCTGGCGGCCGGACTCGTGCGCAAGCAGAACTGCGCGCATCAGGGGGCCAGCCTGTAGGTCCAGGCTGCGCTGGGCCTCATCGCACAACGCCGCCAGAGCCTGATCATCCGCCACCCGGCGCTGCCACAAGTCGAAATGGCCAGCGGGCTCGGCGTACGCCTGCTGCCAGCCAGGCGGCGAGAAAGCAAAACGCAGGCGCAATGCATCGTGATGATTGACTAGGTGCAGCAGCGCCGCCTGCAACAGCTGCGGCTGCAGGTGCTGACGCGGATCGAGCAGCAACGACTGGTTCCAGTGCCCGGGTCGAGGCACCTCCTGGGCCAGGAACCAGTGCTGTACCGGGGTCAACGGGACCTCGCCGGCCACCGGCCCCTGGTCGTTCTGCGGCAGATCGTCGAGGACCGCAACCTGAGCCAGACTACGCACGCTCTGGTACTGGAACAGGTCCCGGGGGGCCAGGCGAATCCCAGCCTGACGGGCGCGGCTGACCACCTGAATCGAGATGATCGAATCACCGCCGAGCTCGAAAAAGTTGTCGTCCAGGCCCACCTGGTCCAGCCCCAGGACATCGCGCCAGACTCCCGCCAAGGCCTTCTGCATGGTGTTTTCCGGAGCCACGTAGGTCAGCTGCGGTGCCGCCTCTGGCAGCGGCAAGGCTCTGCGGTCGAGCTTGCCATTGGCGGTCACCGGCAGGCGCTCCAGGGCCAGCAGATGATGGGGCACCATGTACTCCGGCAAGCTGCCGGCCAGCCATGCCTTGAGCTCGTCGCGCCACGCCTCGGCAAGCCCTGCCTCTTGTAACACCAGATACGCCACCAGGTGCTTGGCGTTCTGCACCAGCACCACAGCCTCGCGTACACCGGGGTGCTGCATCAGCCGGGCCTCGATTTCACCCAGTTCTATACGCAGTCCACGCAGCTTGACCTGATGGTCCAGACGCCCCAGGTACTCGATCACGCCGTCAGCACGCTGGCGCACTCGGTCACCGGTGCGGTACAGCCGCGCACCCTGATGAAAAGGGCAAGGCACAAAGCGCTCGGCAGTCAAAGCCGGACGTCGGTGGTAGCAGCGCGCCAGACCAATGCCTCCCAGATACAGCTCGCCAGCGACACCCGCCGGAACCGGCTGTAGCTGGGCATCCAATACATGGGTGCGCAGGTTGGCGATCGGCCGGCCGATGGGCACGCTGCTGGCGCCCTCATCGACGCAGGTCCAATGGGTGACGTCGATCGCCGCCTCGGTCGGGCCATAGAGGTTGTACAAGCCAGCGTTCGGCAGCCGGGCAAACACCTGCTGCTGGGCATCCAGGGGCAGCGCCTCGCCGCTGCAGACAATGCGCTTGAGGCTGGTGCAGGCGGTCACGCCACTGTCGTGGATAAACGCCTGGAGCATCGACGGCACAAAATGCAGGGTACTGATCTGCTGCTCGGTGATGGTCTGGATCAGCCGCTCCGGTTCACGATGGGCGCCCGGGGCGGCCACCACCAGGCGCGCGCCGGTCATCAGCGGCCAGAAGAATTCCCACACCGAGACATCGAAGCTGAACGGGGTTTTCTGCAACACCGCGTCGCTGGCGTCCAGGCCATAGGCCTGTTGCATCCAGCACAGGCGGTTGACCAGCGCCGCATGGCTGTTGCCGGCGCCCTTGGGCTTGCCGGTGGAACCCGAGGTGTAGATCACGTACGCCAGGTTCAGCGGATCGAGTGGCAGTTGCAACGGGCTGTCGCTGTAGGCATCCAGCCAGTTCTGCTCCTGGTCCAGGGTGATGACCTTGAGCCCCTGGGCCTGAGCACCAGGAACCGCCAGCAACGGCTCCAGCGAACTCTGGGTCAGCAACAGGCGGATGCCGCTGTCCTCGATCATGTAGGCCAAGCGGTCCTGGGGGTATTCAGGGTCCAGCGGCACATAGGCGCCACCGGCCTTGTGGATCGCCAGCAGGCCCACGACCATCTCGATGGAGCGCTCGATGCAGATCCCCACCAGCCCATCCGCCGCCACGCCCTGTTCACGCAGCAGACGCGCCAGCTGGTTGGCCCGGGCATCCAGTTCGCCATAGCTCAGCTGCCGTTCGCCGAACACCAGGGCGCAGGCCGCGGGGGTGCGCCGGGCCTGGGCTTCGATCAGTTGGTGCATGCACTGCCCGGTGGGGTAAGCGACCCGGGTGGCATTCCACTCGTGCACCAGGGTCTGCTGCTCCTCGGCATCGAGCAACGGCAACTCGCCAATGCGCTGTTCAGCATCGCCCAACATGCCTTGCAGCAGCGCGGTCCAATGGCGCGCCATGCGGGCGATGGTGGCGGCGTCGAACAAGTCGCTGGCATAGGTCAGGGCAGCATGCAGCTTGCCGGACTTCTCGTAGGTGTCCAGGGTCAGGTCGAACTGGGTGGTGCGGCTCTGCCATTCCACTACCCCCAGCTCCAGCCCGGAGGCGGTCTGCACGGTACTGATGTCCGCCACTTGCGGCTGATGGTTGTACATCACCTGGAACAGCGGCGTATGGCTCAGGCTGCGCTCCAGCTTGAAGGCTTCCACCAATTGCTCGAACGGCAGGTCCTGGTGAGCCTGGGCACCCAGGGCGGCTTCCTTGACCGCCTGCAACAACTCGCCGACCCGGGTCTGGCCGCCAAGCTCGGTGCGCAGTACCTGGGTGTTGACGAAGAAGCCGATCAGCCCCTCGACTTCCGCGCGATTGCGGTTGGCAATGGGTACGCCGACACGGATATCACCCTGGCCGGTATAGCGGTGCAGCAGCACGTTGAAGGCGCCGAGCAACAGCATGAACAGGGTCACGTTGTGCTGTTTTGCCAGCGCCCGCAGCTGTTCGGCCAACTGCGGCTCTATCGCGAAGTCATAACGGGTGCCGCGGTAGCTGGGCATCGCCGGGCGCGGATGATCAATGGGCAGTTCCAGCACCGGATGCTCGTCCCCCAGGCGTGCCTGCCAGTATTCAAGCTGCCGCGCCTGCTCACCGGCCTCCAGCCAGCGACGCTGCCACAGGGCGTAGTCGCGGTACTGGATCGGCAACGGCGGCAGTTGCGGTGTCTCACCTCGTTCGAAGGCGTCGTAGCAGCGGATGAACTCATCGATCAGCACGTTCATCGACCAGCCATCAGAGACGATGTGGTGCAGGGTCAGCAACAGTACGTGCTCCTCGGTGCCGAGCTTGAGCAGCTTGACCCGCAGCAGCGGCCCGCTGCCCAGATCGAACGGCAGCAGCGACTGGCGCTGGGCCTCGGTCGCCACGGCCTGCTCGCGCCCGGGCGCATCGATATCACTCAGATCCAGGAACTCCACAGGCAGAGAAATATCCGCAGGCGCCTGCTCCAGGCTGTCGTCGGCATGACGCTTGAACACCGTGCGCAGGGTTTCGTGACGGACGACAAGGCTGGCAAAGGCCTGCTCCAGCGCCGAGCGATTCAACACGCCGGTGAGGCGCACCGCCCCGGGCAGGTTGTAGGCGCCGCTCTGCGGATCCAGTTGCCAGAGGAACCACATGCGCCGCTGGGCGTAGGACAGCGCGTGACGGTCCTCGACCAACACGTCGGCGGGGATCGGAAACAGCGAAAAGTCGATGTTTTCCGCTCGCAGTCCGTCGAGGAACAACCGCCGTTTCTCCAGCGGCAGCTCGATAAACCGGCGAGCAAGTTTCAGGGACTTTTCAGCGTTCATCTGGGTTCATCCGTACATGTTGGGTATCGAGCTTTGGCTCGGCTATCCCTACGAAACGGATGGGCCAGGGGAAAAATTAACCGTGGGCGCAGCACTGCGGCGCCGGTGCGATCGGTAAATTCCAGGGCTTGCGGCTCGTCAAATCAGGACCTTCTCTTTAATAAGGTCGCGATCATGTCCTCAGCCACTTCACTGGCCAGCTCACTGGCAAATGGCTTGCGCAAGCTGGTAGGCGCCGGCGCCCAGCAACCCCGGGGCTACCGGGTAATCAACGTCGAGCTCAAGCAGCGCATCCACCTCAGCCCGTCCATGGCCCGCCTGGTGTTTACCGGCGAGGACATCGCCCAAGCGCGCACCCTGGCACCGGACCAGCGCATCAAGCTGCTGTTTCCCGGGGCCGATGGCACGCCCTCGCAACTGCCGGTGGAAGGCGACTGGCAGGCGGCCCGGCGCAAGCTGCCGGCCGAGCAGCAACCGCCGATGCGCACCTACACCATTCGCGCCCTGCGCCTGCACCCTGCGCAAATGGATGTGGATTTCGTCCTGCACGGGGTCAACGGCCCGGCCTCCGCCTGGGCCACCCATGCCCGGCCCGGCGACCGCCTGCAGATGGTGGTGCCGAACAAGGCCTACAGCGGCGACCCCGGTGGTTATGAATGGCTGCCGCCGGCAGGGATCCGCAAGGTGCTGTTGATGGGCGATGAAACCGCGCTGCCGGCGATTGCCGGCATTCTGGAAGAACTGCAGGGTTATCCGGACCATCCGGATGTGCAGGCGTTTATCGAAGTGCCCTATGAAAGCGATTGCATCGACCTGCGCTGCCACCCGCTGGCGCGGATCAACTGGCTGCCCCGGGACCTGCTGGGCGCACGCCATGGCGAAACCCTGATCCATGCCGCCCGGGAGCTGGCCGAACTGCCGCCGGCCAACAGCCAGCGCCGGCCGATCAAGGTTTCCGAACGCAACGACGAACAGCGCCTCTGGGAAACCGCCCAACCGGCGGACAACGATTTCTACGCCTGGGTGGCCGGCGAGTCGGCCACGGTGATGAACATTCGCCGCCACCTGATCAACGAGCGCGGCCAGGAGCGTCGCAACCTGACCCTGATGGGCTACTGGCGCCTGGGCAGCTCCCTGGGTTGAGCCCCACCAACCGCCCCACCCTCTTCCCTGTAGCCGCTGCCGAGCCCGCGAAGCTGCACAAAGGCCCGCCGGGCCTTGCTTGGCGATCGCCAGCCGAACCCCTGGCGAACCCGGGATTTTTGCGCCCCTGCGGGCCGTGCGCAGCCTGCGCCAGCGGCTACAGCGAGCGAGTGTGTAGCCGCTAGGAAACCGCGGCTACCGGTTGCAGGTGGCGGCGGCGATGCACCTCCAGATGGCCCTTGAGCAGGCTCAGCACCTTGGCCTCGTGCTCGTGGATGAAGAAGTGCCCGCCCGCCAGCATGTCCACCGAAAAACTGCCGTGGGTTTCCTTGCTCCAGCCGATCAGTTGCTCGGTGGTGGCGCGATCCGTCTTGCCGCCCAGCACATGCACCGGGCAATTGAGCAGTGGCCGTTGCACCGGGCGAAAGCGCCCGCACAAGAGAAAGTCGGCCCGCAGGATCGGCAAGGTCAGGCTCATCAGTTCCTGGTTGGCCAGCACTTCTTCACTGGTGCCGTTGAGGGTGCGCAACTGTTCGATCAGTTGCTCATCGGTCTTGGGCTCGGCAAACCCCCGGTCGTATTCGGTGCGCAGGGTCGGCGCAGCAGTGCCCGAGGCGAACAGCGCCACCGGCTCCGGGCACCC
This sequence comes from Pseudomonas sp. GW823-FHT02C05, assembly GCF_058797595.1. NCBI lineage: Bacteria > Pseudomonadati > Pseudomonadota > Gammaproteobacteria > Pseudomonadales > Pseudomonadaceae > Pseudomonas > Pseudomonas sp. GW823-FHT02C05. The sequence goes on from NZ_JBXAJU010000001.1 coordinate 2,407,957, forward strand.
CAGGGCGCGCAGGGCATGGGCCAGTTCGCAGGCCAGCAAGGCGCCCAGGCTGTGGCCGAACAGGGCGTAAGGGGTGCGCAGCGTGCCCCGGATTTCCAGGGCAAGCTGCCGCGCCAGCTCGCGCATGTCGGTGTGCAGCGGCTCGGCATAACGGGCGCCACGCCCGGGCAGCTCCAGCGGTTGCAGGTGCAGCCACTGCGGCAGCTTGCGACGCCAGCGGCTGTAGACCATGGCGCTGGCGCCGGAATACGGCAGGCACAGCAGGTTCAACTGAGTCACGGTTATTCCCTCGACGGATGGACGCTAAAGAAACGCAGCACGAGGGGAACAAATTAGTCCACCGATCAGCTCAGCGCATGCGTCGATAGCTCTGCAACGCCGCCCCCAGTACCACCGCGCCGCCCGCCAGGGCCAGCCAGAAGCCGCTGCGGGCGCCGAACTGGTCCACCAGCGCTCCGGACCCCGCGGCCCCCAGGGCCACGCCGATGCTCAGGCCGGTGACCAGCCAGGTCAGGCCCTCGGTGAGCTTGGCCGGCGGCACGCTGCGTTCCACCAGGGCCATCGCGACGATCAGAGTCGGCGAGAAAAACAGCCCGGCAACGAACACCGCCAGGGACAGGCCGAGGATGTTGCTCGCCAGCAGCAGCGGCAAGGTGGTCAGCGCCGTGGCGATACCGCCGTACATGAACAGCCGGGGCAAGGGCGTGGCCAGTTTCAGGGCGCCAAAGGCGATGCCCGCCAGGCATGAGCCGATGGCGTACACCGAGAGCACGATGCTCGCCGCCGCCGGCTGCCCCTGTTGCTGGGCGAAAGCCACGCTGACCACGTCCACCACCCCGACGATGGTGCCCATGGCGGTCATCAGCAACAGCAGCAGGCGGATTTCCACCGAGCGAATGATCGAGCCAGCGTGCCCTTCCTCGTGAGGATGGACCGGCGGCTCGGTGCTCTTCTGCATGACGAACACACTGGCCCCCAGCACCAGCATCAGCAGCGCCGCCAGGGGCCCGGCTTCGGGAAACAGACCGACGCTGAGGCCCACCGACAAGGGCGGGCCGACAATGAAGCAGACCTCATCGAGCACCGACTCCAGGGCATAGGCGGTCTGCAGCTGCGGCTGGCCGCGGTACAGCTCGGTCCAGCGGGCACGGACCATGGCCGACATGCTGGGCATGCAGCCGGCCAGGGCGGCGCAGAGGAACAGGGTCCAGTGCGGGGCCTGCAAGCGGGTGCACAGCAGCAGGGCCAGCAGCGCCCCGCCCCCCAGGCCAGCGGCCAGGGGCAATATCCGGCTCTGGCCGTAACGGTCCACCAGGCGCGATACCTGGGGCGCGCAGAACGCCGTGGCCAGGGCGAACGTCGCCGCCACCGAGCCGGCCAGGGCGTACCCGCCGTGCAGTTGAGCCAGCATGGTGATCAGGCCGATGCCGGTCATGGAGATCGGCATGCGCGCGATCATCCCGGCCAGCACAAAGGCCCGGCTGCCGGGGGCCTTGAACAGTTCGCGGTAGGGGTTTGCCATTTACAACGACTCCTTGGGGGGCTGCAACTTGCCACAAAGGGCAGGCACAGTAGAAACACATACGCCTCGTATGTTAAAAATCATGTAAACATACGCCTCGTATGTCAACCCGCCATTTGTTGGAGAACTGTGTCCATGAGCAGCCGCCCACGCGCCGCGATGATCGAGCAAACCCGCGCCAGGCTGATTGCCAGCGCGCGCCAGGCCTTTGCCCGCCTGGGCTACGCCAAGACCTCGATGGACGACCTGACCGCCGAAGCCGGGCTGACCCGGGGCGCGCTGTATCACCACTTCGGTGACAAGCAGGGGTTGCTGGCGGCGGTGGTGGAGCAGATCGACAGTGAAATGGATGAGCGCCTGGAGGCCATTTCCGCAGCGGCCAGTGATCCCTGGCAAGGCTTTGCCCAGCGCTGCCGGGCCTACCTGGAAATGGCCCAGGAAGCCGAGATCCGCCGCATCGTCCTGCAGGACGCCCGGGCCGTGCTGGGGCAACGGCAGCCAGCCGAGGAACACTGCATCGACTCCCTCAGCCGCCGCCTGCAAGCGCTGGTCGAAGCCGGGCTGATCACGCCCGCGCCGAGCCAGGCCCTGGCGCGCCTGATCAACGGCAGCCTGGTGGACGCGGCGCTGTGGATCGCCGCCGCCGAGCAGCCCGGGCAACGCCTGCAACAAGCCCTGCAAGCGCTTGAGCTGCTACTGCGCGGGCTGCAACCACCGCGCTGAACTGAACTCCTGAACCGCGTCCGGGGTCAGCACAACAGGGGCCACTGATGCGTTGCGTGTCGCATGGGCGCATCAGCCCCGGCCTTCGACAGCGGCGACAGGAGTGCAGTGCATGCAGATATCCCTCGACCAGCAGGTAGCCCTGGTCACTGGCGCCAGCTCCGGCATTGGCGCCGCCACCGCAATCGCCCTGGCGGCGACCGGTGCCAGCGTGGTGCTCAACTACAACTCCCAGGCCGCGCCGGCCGAGCAGTTGGCCGCGCGGATCAATGCCGAAGGCGGCCGGGCCATTGCCATTGGCGCCGATGTGGCCGATGAGGCCCAGGTCGAGGCGCTGTTCGCCCAGGCCATCGAGGCCTTTGGTTTTCTCGACATCCTGGTGGCCAATTCCGGCCTGCAAAAGGATGGGCCGGCCGCCAGCCTGAGCCTGGACGACTGGAACCGGGTGATCGGCGTCAATCTCACCGGGCAGTTCCTCTGTGCTCGCGCGGCGCTGAACATCTTCCAGCGCCAGGGGGTGCGCGCCGGGGTGTCCAAGGCGGCGGGCAAGATCATCCACATGAGTTCGGTGCACCAGTTGATTCCCTGGGCCGGGCACGTGAATTACGCGGCTTCCAAGGGCGGCGTGGACATGCTGATGCGCACCCTGGCCCAGGAAGTCAGCCAGCAGCGGATCCGCATCAACGGCATCGCCCCGGGGGCGATCCGCACCGCCATCAACCGCACCGCCACCGAGGGCGCGGCAGAGCAGGAACTGCTCAAGCTGATTCCCTACGGCCGGGTCGGCGACCCCGAGGATGTGGCCAATGCCGCGCTATGGCTGGCCTCGGACGCCTCCGACTATGTGGTCGGCAGCACCCTGTTCATCGACGGCGGCATGAGCCTCTATCCGGAGTTTCGCGGCAATGGCTGACCAGCATCCCACGGCACAACGCCCCATCGACGCCCACGGCATCATCGGCGACATGCGCAGCGCCGCCCTGGTCAACGACCAGGGCAGCATCGACTTCTTCTGCTGGCCGGAGTTCGACAGCCCGAGCATCTTCTGCTCGCTGCTGGACTCCCCCGCCGCCGGGATCTTCGAACTGGCACCGGTGCTGGCCGACGCCCGGCGCCAGCAGATCTACCTGCCCGACAGCAACGTCCTGCAGACCCGCTGGCTGGGAACCGAGGCGGTGGTGGAAGTCACCGACCTGCTGACCATCGACGACGACCCCGAGCAGCTGCCGCTGCTGATCCGCCGGGTACGGGTGGTCAGCGGCCAGGCCACCCTGCGCCTGCACTGTGCGCCGCGCCTGGACTATGGGCGGGCCGCCACCGGGGCACGACAGGAAGGCGACTCGGTGTGCTTCGAAGCCCCCGGGCAGCCCGGGCTGCGCCTGCTGGGCGACCAGCCGCTGCACCTTGAACGGGACTCGGCCCGGGCCGAGTTCGTGCTGCAACAGGGCCAGGGCGCCGAATTCATCCTCGGTGGCGTCGACGATCTGCGGGTGCGGCACGGCGATAGCGAGCTGCACCTTACGCGCACCCTGAAGTTCTGGCGCGACTGGATCGGCCAGTCCAACTACCGCGGCCGCTGGCGCGAGATGGTCAACCGTTCGGCCCTGGCGCTGAAACTGCTGACCTCCAGGCGCCATGGCGCGATCCTCGCGGCGGCCACCTTCGGCCTGCCGGAAAGCCCCGGCGGCGAACGCAACTGGGACTACCGCTACACCTGGGTACGCGACGCCTCGTTCACCGTCTACGCCTTCATGCGCCTGGGCTTCGTCGAGGAGGCCAACGCCTACATGGGCTGGCTGCGGGGCCGGGTCAGCGACTGCCATGGGCAACCGATGAAACTCAATATCCTGTACGGCATCGACGGCCGCCAGGAGTTGCCGGAGACCGAGCTTGGGCACCTCTCCGGGCACGGCGGTGCGCAACCGGTGCGCATCGGCAACCAGGCCTACGACCAGGTGCAGCTGGATATCTTCGGCGAGCTGCTGGATGCGGTGTACCTGGTGAACAAGTACGGCGAGGCCATCTCCCACGAAGGCTGGAAACACACGGTACAGGTGGTGGACCAGGTCTGTGACAGCTGGCAGAGCAAGGATGTGGGCATCTGGGAGATGCGCGGCGAGCAGCACCACTTCCTGCACTCGCGGCTGATGTGCTGGGTGGCGGTGGACCGCGCCATCCGCCTGGCCTCCAAGCGTTCGCTGCCGGCCCCCTTCGCCCGCTGGGACCAGACCCGGCAAGCCATCTACGACGATATCTGGAGCCGGTTCTGGAACCAGGAGCACGGGCATTTCGTCCAGCACATCGGCAGTACCGCCCTGGACGGTTCGATGCTGCTGATGCCCCTGGTGCGCTTTGTCAGCGCCAAGGACCCGCGCTGGCTGGCGACCCTGGATGCCATCGAAAAGAGCCTGGTGCGTGACGGCATGGTCTACCGCTACCGCAACGACGACAGCCAGATCGACGGGCTGGCCGGCACCGAAGGTGCCTTCGCCGCCTGTTCGTTCTGGTACGTCGAATGCCTGGCCCGGGCCGGGCGCCTGGAGCAGGCGCACCTGGAGTTCGAGCAACTGCTGCGCTATGCCAACCCCCTGGGCCTGTACGCCGAGGAGTTCGACAGCCACGGCCGTCACCTGGGCAACACGCCCCAGGCCCTGACCCACCTGGCGCTGATCAGCGCGGCAAGTTTTCTCGACCGGCGCTTGAGTGGCGACAAGAGCGTCTGGCAACCTTGATCCCGGCCCCGGTGCTGAGACCGGGGCGTTCTTCCCTTGGTGCCCGACAGAAATGGAACTCGCCCCATGCCCGACTCGCCGATCATCGCCGTGATGATCCATGCCGCCGACTGGCGTGCCGCCACCCATTGGTACGCCCAGGCCTTTCCCCAGGCCCGCCGGGTGCTGCACGAGCCGGATGATTTCGGCCATTTGCAGCTCGCGGGCCTGTCCCTGGAAATCGTCCCCTGCGACGCCAAGGTCGGCCAGGGGCCGGCGGGCATGGTGGTGTACTGGCAGGTCGCCGATCTGCCCGGCGAGGTGCAGCGCCTGACCGGGCTGGGTGGGCACCTGTATCGCGGGCCCATGGTCATTGAAGGCGGCGACTCGATCTGCCAGGTGCAGGACCCCTGGGGCAACTGCATCGGCCTGCGCCAGCCGGCCCGTTTGGGGCAAGCGTCATGAACCAGGTGCTGCTGATCATCGACGTGCAACCCTGCTTCAACCCTCCGCAGTGGCTGGTGGACGGCATCAACCGCCTGCTCGGGCGCATGCCCTCGGTGGCCACGGTGGAGCGCCATGATGAAAGCCGCACGCCCTTCGCCCGGCAACTGGGCTGGCAGCCGGCGGTGGATGACCAGAGCCTGGTGGCCGCCGACAAGGTCTTCATCAAGCACGGCTACGGGCCGACGACGGAGATTCTCGAGCACCTCAAAAGCCTCGCCCCAGAGCGTGTGCTGGTGTGCGGTATCCAGACCGACACCTGCGTGCTGGCCGCAGGTTTTGCCCTGTTCGATGCCGGCTTGCAGCCGACCCTGCTCACCGACCTGACCGTGGGTTCGTCCCTGGACCGCAGCGGCGGCCTGGGCATCGACCTGTGGCGGCATCACTTCAAGCACCTGGCCCGCAGCGACGAACTCTAGGGGCCGGCTTGCGGGCCCCTTCGCTGGCAAGCCAGCTCCTACAGCCCTCAGGTGGCAGCGCCGTTGCGTAGGGGCCGGCTTGCCGGCGAAGGCAATCTTGCGGGCCTCTTCGCTGGCAAGCCAGCGCATACAGCCCTCAGGTGGCGGCGCCGTTGCGTAGGGGCCGGCTTGCCGGCGAAGGCGATCTTGCGGGCCACACAGCGCTAGAGTCCGCATTCGCGCTCCCTTACCAGGCCCCTCATGAGCTTCACCGTCGGCCTGCGCTGCTACGTGCACATCAAGGGCCCCGAACCATAGGGCCACAGTTCCCTGGAAGACATCCGCCGGCTGCTGGCGCGACGCCCACGGCTGCATGCCGCTGCGGCTTGAGGACAGCACGCAAGTTTTGCGCTAGCTTTTCCCGACCCACCGGATCCGGAGTCGTCATGCCCAGCCCAGCCTCCCTGCACCAGGTCAGCACCCCCAGCCTGCATATCGCCTATGAGGAACATGGCCCGCGCAACGGCGAGCCGGTGATCCTGCTCCACGGGTTTCCCTACGACGTGCGGGCCTACGACGAGATCGCCCCGCCCCTGGCCGAGCGCGGCTATCGGGTCATCGTTCCCTACCTGCGGGGCTACGGCCCGACGCGCTTTGCCAGCGAACAGGTGATGCGCTCCGGGCAGCAGGCGGCCCTGGCCCGGGACCTGCTGGAGCTGATGGACGCCCTGCACCTGCCCCAGGCCACCCTCGCCGGCTACGACTGGGGTGGGCGCGCCGCGTGCATCGTCGCGGCGCTATGGCCGCAGCGGGTCAAGGGCCTGATGAGCGCCGACGGCTACAACATCCAGGACATTCCCCGGGCCATCGAGCCCCGGGCGCCGGAGACCGAGCTGCGGCTGTGGTACCAGTACTACTTCAATACCCAGCGCGGGGTGGACGGCCTGACGGCCAACCGCCGGGAATTCTGCGAGCTGTTGTGGCGCCTGTGGTCGCCAACCTGGAAACAAGGGCCCGGGCTCTATGGCCTGAGCGCGCCCTCCTTCGACAACCCGGACTTCGTCGCTGTGGTGATCCACTCCTACCGTCATCGCTTCGGCTATGTGCCGGGCGACCCGGGCCTGGAAAGCATCGAGCGGGCGCTGGAGGCGCAACCGCCGATCCGGGTGCCGACCATCGCCCTGTGCGGCGCTGACGACGGCGTCGGCCCGGCCACCGAACCGGACCCCGATGTCGGCCTGTTCAGTGGGCCCTATCAGCGGCGGATCCTCCCGGGGATCGGCCACAACCTGCCCCAGGAAGCGCCGCAAGCCACTCTCGACGCGCTGCTGGAGTTGCTCGGCAAGCCCTGAGATGGGCGCCGGCGCACGCCATGGGCCGGAAAAAATCGGTACACTTCGCGGCCTCGATCCCCCCACAGGACATGGAATGTTATCCGTCGCCGCTTCTCCCCGACCCGGCCTGCGCCGGGCCCTGGTGCTTTGGCTGTATGCCGTCGGCGCCGGCCACCTGCTGGCCGGGCTGCTACTGACCTGGGCCGGCCACAGTGGCCTGTTCAACGATTACCTCGCGGGCATCGAACAGGCCTTCTGGGGCGCCGCCGCGCCGGCACCGGCCCGGGCCCAGCAGATCTGGTGGCTGGGGCTGTTCGGCGCCACCCTGCAAAGCTATTCGCTGTACCTGCTGGGGCTGGTGCACCTGGGCAACCGCCTGCGGGCCCCTGCCGCCTGGGCCTGGCTGATGGCCGGGATTGTGCTGTGGGCGCCCCAGGACATGTGGCTGTCCTGGCAGATGAACATGACCGCCCACCTGTGGATCGACAGCTTCGCCCTGCTGGTGCTGCTGCCGCCGTTACTGTGGCTGCAGCGCCACGACCGCCGTACCTCTCGTCTTCCCTCGTAAAAGGACTTCACCATCGTGGCTGATTTGCCAATCCTGCAGTGGGCTATCGCCCTGTTGCTCGCCCAGGGCGTGCTCGGCGCCCTGGATACTCTCTACCATCACGAACTCACCGTGGCCCTGCCGCAGCGTCACAGCGCCCGCAAGGAGCTCAGCATCCATGCCCTGCGCTCGTGCTTCTACGGCGTGCTGTTCATGGGCATCGCCCACCTGGCGTTCCAGGGCATCTGGGCCCTGGTGATCGCCCTGCTGTTCGCCCTGGAAATCGGCCTGACCCTGTGGGACTTCGTGGTCGAGGATCGCAGCCGCAAGCTGCCGGCCATCGAACGCATCATGCACACCGTGCTGGCGATCAACGCCGGGGCCTTCTTCGCCCTGTACGGCCTGCAACTGCTGGAATGGTCACGCCTGCCCAGTGCCTTGAATCCCATCGACCTGGGCTGGCAGGGCTGGGCCCTGAGCCTGTTCGCCGTGGGCGTCACCGCCTCGGGCATCCGCGACGGCCTGGCGGCGCTGCGCCTGCAACGCCAGGGCCAGGGCGCCAACCCCTTTGCCGGTGGCAGCGGCAAGCGGGTGCTGGTCACCGGTGGCACCGGTTTTATCGGCGAGACCCTGGTCAACCAACTGCTGGATGCCGGGCACACGGTCAGCGTGCTGGCCCGGGACCCGCTGCGCGCCGCCTACCTGTTCGACGGTCGCGCCCGTTGCCTGCGCTCGCTGAGCAAGCTGGGCCACGGCGAAGCCTTCGACGTGATCATCAACCTGGCCGGTGCCCCGGTGGCCGGGCCGCGCTGGTCGGCCAAGCGCCAGGCGCAACTGCTGGCCAGCCGGGTCGGCACCACCGAAGCCCTGCTCAACTGGCTGCAACACGCCCAGCACAAGCCGGAGCTGTGGATCCAGGCTTCGGCCATCGGCTTCTATGGCGTGCGCGACGCCAGCCAGAGCCTGGATGAAAACGCCGAGCGCGGCGAAGGCTTCATGGCCGACCTGTGCGCGCGCTGGGAATCCTCCGCCGAACCGGCTACCCGCTTCGGCGTGCGCCAGGTGGTGCTGCGCCTGGGGATCGTCTTCGGTCCCGGCGGCGCCCTGAAGCCATTGCTGATGCCCTTCCATTTCGGCTTTGGCGGACGCATGGGCGATGGCCGGCAGATCATGAGCTGGGTGCACCGCGACGACGTGTTGCAGGTGATGGCCCGGGCCATGAACGACCCGACGCTGTCCGGCACCTACAACATGGTGGCGCCGGAAGCGGTGAGCCAGGGCACCTTCGCCACTACTGTCGGCAAGGTGCTCAAGCGCCCGGTGTGGCTGCACGTGCCGGCTGCGCCGGTACGGGCCCTGGCCGGGGAGATGGCCGAGCTGTTCTTCGATGGCCAGAAGGTAGTGCCGGCGCGCCTGCTGCAGGCCGGCTACCGCTTCCGTTACCCGACCCTGGACGCCGCCCTGCGCGACCTGACCTGAGCTGAGGAATGCCCATGAGCAAGCCCCTGTTGTACCTGCTGGCGGGCAATGGCAGCGCCGCCGACTGGTGGGACGATGCCCTGCCGCACTTCCAGCGCTATCAGGTGCAGCCCCTGGAGCTGCCGGGGTTTGGCGACAACCCGCTGCCGCCCTGCCAGGACCTGGGTGAATACGCCGAGGCCCTACTGGGCATGACCGAGCCGGGCCAGGGGATTGTCGCGGTGGGGGTCAGCGCGCTGATCGTGCTGCACGCCTTGCAGCGCCGCCCGGGGCACTTCTGCCGCAGTGTGCTGTTGTCGCCCGTGGGGGCCTTTCTCTGGCAACGGCGCTTGCCGGCGCTGATGTCGCCGCTGCCCGCGCGCTTGCTGATTCATGGCTTGCTCAGCCATAAACCGACGTGGTTCGCCGGCAAGTTCTCGCGCCAGCCGTGGAGCCAGGAGCAGTACCGGCGCATGGGCGCCGGCTATGGTCGGTGCCGGGCCTTCGTACCGCTGTGGGAGCAACTGCGGGCCGATACCGCGCTGCCGCTGCTGGAGTGGATCAAGGACCCGGTGCAACTGGTCTGGGGCGACCAGGACCGGCTGCTGGGGATTGCCCAGGCCGCAGCCTGGTCGGCCATCCTGGCCCGGGCCGACCTGCGGGTCAGCCTGCGGCCGGGCTGGGGCCATTACCCCTGGATCGACCACCCCGCCGAGTTCGTCGCCTGGCTGGAATCGGCCGACAACGGCTTCGTCGCCCACACCAAGGGCGGCCGCCTGCGCCTGGCGGAGCTGGCCGGCCAGCCGGTGCCCAGCGCCCTGTCCCTGGACAGCGCCAGCGACCCGCAGCTGCCGGCCCTGCTCGCCAGCCAGCCTGCGGCGCTGTGGGCGGTGCGTTCCTCCAGCTACGGCGAGGACCAGGCCGACTCGGCCAATGCCGGCTTGAGCACCACTTACCTGCGGGTGCCCAGCGAGCAAGTGCCCGGGCGCATCAGCGAACTGCGCGATGCCGGGGTCGAGGAAGTGGTGGTGCAGCGCTTTATCCAGCCGACCCTGTCGGGGATCGCCTTCGTCCGTCACCTGGCGGTGGAACTGGAGTGGGTCGAGGGCCATCTGGAAAGCCTTGCCGACGGTCAGGTCAGCCCGCAGCGGGCGATCCTTTCACGCCTGGGCGCGGCCTGGGAAAGCGGCCATTTCGCCACCACCCGGGGCCTGAGCGCCAGCGCCCTGTGGGATTTCCTGCAAGGGGTGCTCAAGACCTTCCACTACGTGCCCGGTGATGTGGAATGGGCCTGGGACGGCCAGCAACTGTGGCTGCTGCAGTACCGCCCCATCAGCGACTACGGCTGGCGCCGGCACCTGACCGCGGCCAATATCGCCGAGATCCTGCCACCGCAACCCAGCCGTTTCGTCGAGTACGGCCAGCGCCGGGCGGCGGCGAGCATTCCGGCGATCATGGCGCGCTGGGACGCCCGTGTACTGCAGGACAACGAGCCCTTCACCGCAGTGTTCGGCGGTGCTTCCTATATCAACAATGACCTGTTCCTGGCGCGGCTGGCCGACTGGGGCCTGCCCTCCTCCAGCTATGCCGGCGAGGTGGGCGGCGCCACCCCGCAGCTGCCCTTGCGGCCCCTGCGCCTGTTGCGCTCGCTGCCACGGTTCCTGCGCATGCAGCACATCGCCCGCGGCCACCTGCTGAGCCTGGAACCGGGCCTGCGGCGCTTCGACCGGGAACTGGCGCAGTTGCGCGCCGCCGGGGCCGACGGCCAGCAACTGGCAGACTGGTTCAGCCGCTTCTATGTGTTCGTGGTGCAGGGCAACCTGTGCATCGCCACCGCCCTGGCCAGCAGTGGCGGCGCGCTGCTGGGGCGTCCGCCCACCGCCTACGACAACCTGGACAACAGCCCCCATCGCCTGCCCTGGGAAACCGACCCAGGCACCCCGCGCCCGCAGTGCGCCGAGTTGCCGTTGCAAGCCTTCCCGCACTGGAGCCCAGCCATCACCCTGGCCCACCGCCTGGGCTTGCCGGGCATGCGCGGCTATTACCTGCAAGTGCGCGAGTGGTACCGGGACAACCTGATGCGGATCTTCTTCCGCCTGCACCACGCCGTGCCCGAGGCTGATCGCGGCTACTGGTTCGCCCCCCATGAGCAGGTGCGCAACCGTGGCGGCAGCTTCTGGCAGGACGGCCGCGAAGGCAGCGAGCAGGCGGCGGGGTTCATGATCTACCCGGGCCAGGTCCAGGGCGTGCTGGGGGTCGACATTCTGCTGGAGGACACCCTCGACCCCGGGCGCCATGCCCACTATCAGCAGGCCCGGGCAGTGATCGCACGCATGGGCGGGCGCCTGTCCCACGGTTCGACCCTGTTGCGCGAACTGCGCAAGCCCTCGGCGGTACTGCCCCAGGTAGACCCGGCCTGGATCGGCCGCGAAGTGCTGTATGCCGACGGCCAACTGAGCCTGGTAGAAGGCTGAAACCCGCGCTCAAGGCTGCGCAATGCTGGCGAAGCGTTCGCGGTAGGCCTGGGGCGTCACGCCCAGGGCCCGCAGCACGCTGCGACGCAGGGTTTCCTCGCTACCGAAACCGCACTGGGCGGCGATGCGCTTGATCGGCAGGGTGCTGTCGGCCAGCAGGCGCCGGGCGCTTTCCACACGGATCAGTTCAATGGCCCGGGCCGGGGTCTGGCCGGTGTCGGCGCGGTAGTGACGGACGAAACTGCGCTCGCTCATTCCCGCCTGCTCGGCCAGCACCGGCACCGTCAGTTCGCGGTCCAGGTGCTCGGCGATCCAGGCGTGCAGCCGGTCGAAACGCCCACCCTGGTTCTGCAGCGACAGGGTTACGCTGAACTGCGATTGGCCCCCCGGGCGCTTGAGAAACACCACCAGTTGCCGCGCCACTTCCAGCGCCACTGCGCGCCCCAGGTCGGCCTCCACCAGGGCCAGGGCCAGGTCGATGCCGGCGGTGACCCCGGCCGAGGTCCACACCGGGCCATCGTTGATGAAGATCGGATTGGCCTCCACCTGCAGCCGCGGATATTGCTCGGCCAACTGCTCGCAGCGGGTCCAGTGGGTGACCACCCGGCGCCCGTCCAGCCAGCCGCTGGCGGCCAGCAGAAAGGCCCCGGTGCAGACCGACGCCACCCGCCGTGACGCCGCAGCCCGGGCCGCCACCCAGGCCACCAGTTCAGGATCACGGGCCGCCCCGTAGACGCCCCAGCCACCGGCAACGATCAGGGTGTCGCAGGGCTCTTGCGGCAGCGGCAGCGGCTCGGCCAGCAGCGCCAGCCCCGAGGAGCTCAGGGTCGCCCCGCCCGGGCTGGCAATCACCCGCGGGTGGTAGGGCAAAGGCAGGCCCAGGCCGCGGGCCCGGTCATTGGCCGAGGCGAACACCTGCAGCGGCCCGCTGACATCCAGCAACTGGGCATTGGCGAAGGCCAGGACAAACACGTTTTTCGGCGCAGTGGGCATGGTTGGCGTAAATCGAGGGCTGGTTGGCGTATGCGCCAAATCCTAGAGCGCTAGAGTCAAGCCGTCCACTTCATCGACACAAGGAACAGGCAATGGCAGTGCAGATAGGTTTTCTGTTGTTCCCCGAGGTCCAGCAACTGGATCTGACCGGCCCCCATGACGTACTGGCCTCGCTGCCGGATGTGCAGGTGCACCTAATCTGGAAGGAGCCGGGGCCGGTGGTGGCCAGCTCGGGGCTGGTGCTGCAGGCCACCACAAGCTTCGCCGACTGCCCGCCGCTGGATGTGATCTGCATCCCCGGCGGTACCGGGGTCGGGGCGCTGATGGAAGACCCGCAGGCCCTGGCGTTCATCCGCCAGCAGGCCGCCCGGGCGCGCTACGTGACCTCGGTGTGCACCGGCTCCCTGGTGCTCGGCGCCGCGGGCCTGCTCCAGGGCAAGCGCGCCACCACCCACTGGGCCTACCACGAACTGCTGGCGCCGCTGGGGGCGATACCGGTGCATGAGCGGGTGGTGCGTGACGGCAACCTGCTGACCGGCGGCGGTATCACCGCCGGCATCGACTTCGCCCTGACCCTGGCCGCCGAACTGTTCGACGCCGCCACCGCGCAGCGGGTACAGCTGCAACTGGAGTACGCCCCGGCGCCACCGTTCAATGCCGGCAGCCCGGACACGGCCCCCGCCAGCGTGGTGCAGCAGGCCCGCCAGCGCGCCGCGGATTCGCTGCACAAGCGCCGGGAAATCACCCTGCGCGCGGCCGCGCGGCTGGCAGCCGGCTGAGCCTTCAGGCACGGCGTACCGGGCCCTGGCGGGCATTGCCCAACAACTGGGTGATGGCGCCATCGCCATAGGTGCGCTCGACCCTGGAAATCACCACCTGATAACCGGCGTACCAGCGCCGGTACTGGCGCTTGGCTTCGATGTGCCTGGGGTGGCTGGCAAAGGCCTGGATCGAGGCTTCGTCCTCCCAGTAATAGCTGGCGTTGATCAGCCCCTGGTCGGCGCTGGTCCAGGATTGGGCGCCGACGAAGCCCGGCAGGCTGATGGCAATTTCGTCGATCAGCGCACTGAGGCGGTGGAACTCCTCGTCGCGCTGGCCCGGCTGGTAGATAAAGGCGGCGATGTACATGGTCAAACTCCATTGGCTGATGAATCAGAGCGGACGCGCCAGCAGCGCCAGGCGCAGGGCCAGGGCCAGCAGCACCGCCGCCAGCAGCCAGGATTGCCAGCGGGCCAGCCGCGAATCGCTGCCGGGCAAGCCACGGCGCAAGGCCGCGCCGAAGATCCCCAGGCTGGTATGGAAGACCCCGCTGACCAGGGTCAGCAGCAAGCCCAGGACCACCAGTTGCACAGCGATGCTGCCGTGCTCGGGGCGCACGAACTGCGGCAGGAACACCATGAAGAACAGCAGCGCCTTGGGGTTCAGCAGGCTGTTGCACAGGGCCCGGACAAACACCGTGGCCAGCGGCACCCGGGGTGTATCGGCAAGGTCCAGGCCCCCCCGCTGGCCCAGGGCCTTCCAGGCCAGCCACAGCAGGTAGGCAACCCCGGCATAGCGGATCAGGTCGAACGCCGGCGGCCAGCTGGCCACCACGGCGGTGACGCCCGTGGCCGTGAGCAGGGTCAGGCCGATATCCGCTGCGCCGATCCCCAGCCCCGATGCCACCCCACCGCGCCAGCCATAGGCTGCGCCGTGGCTGATGACAAAGGCCATGTTGGGTCCCGGCGACAGCAGCAACAGCAGCACGGCGCCGAGGAAGATCGACAGGGTGGAAAGGTCCGGCATGTGAGCGCTCCTGCGCAAAAGCCGCTAGATTAGGACGCCTGTCTGATACAAACAAAAAAGTGTTCTAGATACATGAGGTGGCCGAGCATGCGCCGTACCCGTTACAAAACCATCGTCGATCACTTCGCCCAGCGCATCCGCGCCGGCCAGCTGTGCCCAGGCACTCAGCTACCGACGGTGCGGGCGCTGATGGCCAGCGAGCAGGTGGCGCTGGCCACGGCGCTGCGGGTTTATCACGAGCTGGAAGCCATCGGCCTGGTGGTGGGCGAGCCCGGGCGCGGCACCTTTGTCCGCGACACCAGCCTGCCCCGGGGCATGGGCCTGGAACAGCACCCGGCCAGCGCCGCCTCGGTGGACCTGGCGTTCAACTACCCGTCCCTGCCCGGCCAGGCGGAAAGCCTGCGCGAGGGGCTGCGGGCGATAGCCGCCTCCGGCGACCTGGATGCCCTGCTGCATTCCGCGCCCCAGGGCGGCCGCCCCCATGAGCGCCAGACCGCGGCGCGGCACCTGCGCAACCGCGAGATCCGCGTCGCCGCCGAGCAGGTGCTGATCGTCAACGGCGCCCAGCAGGGGCTGGCGGTGAGCCTGCTGGCGCTGCTCCAGCCCGGGGACATCCTGGCAGTGGACGCCCTGACCTACCCCGGCCTCAAGACCCTGGCCCAGGTCCATCGCCTGGACCTCGAAGCGCTGCCCCAGCACAACGGCCAGATGGACCTCGACGCCCTGCAGGCCCTGTGCCGCCGGCGCCCGGTGCGGGCGCTGTACTGCATGCCGACCCTGCACAACCCCCTGGGCACTGTGATGCCCCTGGCCGAACGCCGGCGCCTGGCGCAACTGGCCCGCGAGCATGACCTGCTGCTGATCGAGGACGGCGCCTACGCCTTCCTCGCCGAACCGGCCCCGCCGCCGCTGCAGACCCTGGCCCCGGAGCGCACGTTGTATATTTCCGGGCTGTCGAAAAGCGTCGCCTCGGGCTTGCGCCTGGGGTTTATCGTCGCGCCCCTGGAGATGATCCCGGCCCTGGAACGGGCGATCCGCGTGTCCACCTGGAGCACCCCGTCGCTGACCGTGACCCTGGGCTGCCGCTGGATCGAGTCGGGGCTGGTGGACAGCCTGGAAGAACAGAAGCGCAACGATGCCCGCAGCCGCCAGCAACTGGCCCGGAGGGTGCTCAAGGGCTGCGATTACCAGGCCTATGGCTCATCGTATTTTCTCTGGCTGAAACTGCCGGAAGGACGGCGGGCCGATGCCGTGGTGGCGGCCCTGGAACATCAGGGGGTAACGGTGACCTCGGCCGAGCCCTTCGCCACCACCGCCCATGTGCCCCAGGCCTTGCGCCTGGCCCTGGGCTCCATCGGCCTGCCGCTGCTGGAGCAGGCTCTGGAAAAGGTCCGCAACGAAATCACCCGCTAAGCACACCTGCAGAAGCCCGCGCTTAGCGTCGGGCTGAAAAGAACCTGCCACGTTCATGTTCCGCTGCATGAAGTATCAAAGTGGCCACAGCACCCAGGCTGCAGGCACGAAATGCCGGACGAAAAAAAACCCGCCGAAGCGGGTTTTTTCCAAGACCATTATGACTTCCTGTCTGCAGCATCCGTGCTAATGGTCGACCTTCCCTGATCCTGAGCGCTTCCTGCGCTGCAGTTGTGGGAAAGAAGATTAAACACAAAGCCCGGTGCGCAGAAGGCGCATTGAATTACAGCGCGTGTAGGAAATTCGCTATACCGCACTTACGCAAACCCCTAGTTCACCCCTCCAGTGCCTGGGCGGCCAAAGCCGCGAGCTTGAGCTGGTGCTGCGCCCCGGGCTGATGATCGTCCTGGAGAAACCAGGCAGCGGACAAACCACTGAAGGCCAGCACCCACTGCACCAGCCGGCGCGGCTCCAGTTGCGCCGCCCGGGCAATCACCTGCACCTGGCGGGCAAAGCGCACAGGATCGGTGGCGCTGGGCAGGTCCGGGTTGCAGATCAGGTTGGCGAAATCGAAGGTGCGCTCGCCATGTACCCGCTTGGGGTCGATCACCCGCCAGCCGCGCTCGGCGAAGTCCAGCACATTGTCGTGGTGTATATCGCCATGCAGCACCACCGGTTCCCGGGGCGTGGCCAACAGGTGCTCGGCTTCGGCCAGGCAGCGCAGGAACAACCCGCCCTGCTGCGGCGCCGCCTCGCGCAGGTCGGCAAACCAGCGATCCAGCGACACCAGCGGCGGCCGCGGTTGTGCCCGTGGCCGGTGCAACTGTTGCAGGGTGGCGCAGACGATATGGCTGACCTCATCGTGCTGGCCCGCCAGGGCCATGCGCATCAGCGAACCCTTGCCCATGGCACGCTCCATCAGCAGGGCATCGCCTTGCTGGGCATGAACCCGCGCCGCCCCCTCCCCGGCCCACCAGGCCATCAGCCGGTTGCCGGCCTGCTCGTGTTCATCCAGGGCAATCTTCAACATGGCCGGCGCACCGTCTTGCAGACGCACCGGCAACAGGCGGCTGCCCGGGGTGACGATGGGATCGCCATCGGGCGTCAGGCGCCAGCGTTTCATATAGGTTTCGAACAAGGGGCTGCTCCAGACGGGAAGCGGCCAGTTTCAGGCGACAGGCCTGGCTCTGCAACGTGCCGCTTGCAACTGCCTGTTTCAACCCTGCTGCAGGTAGTTCTCGATATTGCTCATCTGCTCGTCCCAACCCCGGCTGTTCATGCGAAAGGCCTTGAGCCGGCGCTCGGCGGGAATGCCGTCGAAGCCCGACTCGGTGACCCGCAGCAAGGTACCACCGGCGTGCTCTTCCAGTTCGAACCGGACCAGGGTGCTGGGCTCTGCCGAATAGTCCTGCGCGGGATCGATGGCGTAGGGGTGCCAGCGGAAGGAGAACAGCTCCTGGGGCAGCATCTGCTCCACCAGGACATCCCAGGTCAGGTGCTCATAGCCTGGGTAAGTCACCGCGCCCCGGGCCCGCTGGCCGGGTATGAACTGCTGGCCGGCCAGGGCCACGCCAAACCAGCGGCCGAAGCGTTCGGCCTCGCTCAGCGCCTGCCAGACCTGGGCCGGGTCGGCCTTGAGCAGGATCTTGCGTTCGATGCGATCTGAAGAATTCATGGGCCACCTCCAGTGATGAACACTAGACTTCTCTGAATCGAGCGCAACCTTTATCTGGCCGAAGGACCCACTGATTGCCCAGAACGAAAAATGCTACTGTCGCCGGCGCCAATACCTCTGCAAAGGACCTGCCATGCCCCTCACCCTCACCGACCGCTACCGTGGCAGCCTGCTGGGCCTGGCCTGTGGCGATGCCCTGGGCACCAGTGTGGAATTCAAGCCACGGGGCAGTTTCCCCCCGGTCACCGATCTCTTGGGCGGCGGCCCGTTCAACCTCAAGGCCGGACAGTGGACCGACGACACCTCCATGGCCCTGTGCCTGGGGGAAAGCCTGTTGCGCAAGGACGGTTTCGACCCCGCCGACCAGATGGGCCGCTACCTCAACTGGTGGCAATGGGGCTACCTGAGCGCCACCGGCGAATGCTTCGATATCGGCATGACGGTGCGCCAGGCCCTGGCCGACTATCAGGAACACGGCCAGCCCTTGGCGGGTTCCAGCGACCCGCAGACCGCCGGCAATGGCTCGCTGATGCGCCTGGCGCCGGTGGTGCTGTTCCATTACCCCGACCTGGCCCAGGTCCGCGAGTTTGCCGGGGCCAGTTCGCGTACCACCCACGGCGCCGCCGAAGCCATCGAATGCTGCCAGCTGTTGGCCGGGCTGATCGCCAAGGCCCTGGACGGTGCCAGCAAGCAGCAACTGCAACGGCTCGACGCCCAGGGCTTTCGCGAGAGCAAGGTCGCGGCCCTGGCCCAGGGCAATTACCTGGATAAAACCCGCGACCAGATTCGCGGCAACGGCTATTGCGTCGACTCCCTGGAGGCCGCGCTCTGGTGCTTCCAGCACAGCGACAGCTATGCCGAAACAGTGCTGGCCGCCGCCAACCTGGGGGACGACGCCGACACCACCGCCGCCATCGTCGGCCAGTTGGCCGGAGCCTACTACGGGGCCCAGGGCATACCGCCGCACTGGCTGGCCAAGCTGCACATGGGCGAGGAGATCCAGGCCATGGCCGACGACCTGCTGGCCGCCGCCCGGCGTCGCGCGCCTGCCCGACCGCTGCATGGCAGTTGCCTGTGCAAGGCGGTGCAATACCGGGTCGACCGCCTGGACATGCCCATCGGCCACTGCCATTGCCAGACCTGCCGCAAGGCCCACGCCGCGGCCTTTGCCTCGACCGCCGGAGTCATGCGCGAACACTTCCAGTGGACCCAGGGCCAGGAACGCCTGAGCACCTACGAATCGTCCCCGGGCAAGCTGCGGCACTTCTGCTCGGTCTGCGGTTCTCACCTGCTGGCGGAGCGACCGGGGCAGCCCCACGTGATCCTGCGGGTGGCGACCCTGGACGATGATCCGGGGCAGACGCCACAGGTGCATATCTGGACCTCCCACGATGTGCCCTGGCTGGCCGACGAAGCGCTGCAACGCTGGCCCGAGTGGCAACCCAGCCGCGGCTAGACTGTTTCTTCCTCATTGACCGATTGCGAGACTTTCCATGCGTCCGATCCTGTTGCTGGCCCTTGCGCCGCTGCTGCTTGCTCCACTGGCCCAGGCCTATGAGTGCAACAACACCACCCAGACCGATATGAGCCTGTGCGCCAACTTCCAGCACAAGGCCGCGGACAAGGAGCTGAACGCCCTTTACCAACAGATCAACCAGCGCCTGAAAGACCAGCCACACAGCAAAAAGCTGCTGGTCAGCGCCCAGCGCGCCTGGGTGGCGTTCCGCGATGCCGAGTGCAGTTTTTCCACCTCGGGCGTGGAAGGTGGCAGCCTGTATCCGGTGGCCTACAGCAACTGCATCACGGCCTTGACCAAGACCCGCGTGGAGAGTTTCAAACAGTACCTGCAGTGCAAGGAAGGCGACTTGAGCTGCCCGGTCCCCGCACGGTAGGAGCGGGCTTGCCCGCGAAGGCGTCGGCGAGGGCCCTGCACGGCTTGCCGGCCTGTTCGCCGGCAAGCCGGCTCCTACAGGAGCCGGTGGCTGGCGGCGGGGTCAGCGGACGAAGATCTGCGCCGTGGTGATGGCCATGTCGCCGCCCGGCAGGGTGATCTTGCCGATCTGCTTCATGCTCTGCACATCGAAGATCGCCACGTCGTTGAAGGTCCCCGCCAGGTAGATCTTGGTCCCGGCCCGGTTGAACGAGATGCAGTAGTAGGAGTGTTCCAGGGTCGCGGCCTGGAGCAGTTTCTTCTGCTTGATGTCGTACTTGGCCAGGCGGTTGAGCACGCCGAACATCAGGTTGGGGTCCGTGGGCGAGCGCATGCCGCTGAAGTAGATCTCGGTCAGCGGGCCGAAGTCGGTGGTCTCGGTCTTGCCGGTCGCAAGATCGACGCTGAACAGCCCGTACAGCGGCTCGGCGGTAGCCGGGTCCTGCTTCTTGTCCTTGAACTTCGCCGCGGTGTAGAGCAGCGAAAAGTCATGGCGGAAGGTCTGCTGGTTCCACACGTAGAGCACGTCCGGCGCGCTGTAGTTGGGGCGTTTCCAGTGGCGGCTGGGGATCAGCACCTCGAACTTGCCGGTCTTGACGTCGACCTTGTACAGGTCCGGCCCGGCCACATACAGGGTGCCGTCGTCGCCGCTCTGCATGATGGTCAGCTGGCGCGGCGCGGGGAAGCTGCGCAGCGGCTTGGCATTGAGCCCGGCATCGGTGGCGTAGACATCCAGCCGCGGCTCCTTGACCTCATAGCGGTCATTGAGCAACAGGGTCGGGTTGGCCACGGTGTACAGCTCCTTGCCGTCGTGGCTGACGGTGAAGGCGAACATCGAGCGCGCCTTCTCCCCCGGATGCTGGGTGATGCTGGCGTGGAACACCTGCTTGCAGCTGTCGAGCTCGACGCCGTAGACATCCGCATAGTGGTTGTTCAGCACGTAGGCGATCTTGCGGTCCGGCGACAGTTGCACGGTGCCGGGGCCGAAGGCGTCGGGCATCTTGCAGGTCTTGTACAGGCTGTCGGTGGCCAGATCGAGAACGTGCAGGTTGTTCGGGTAATTGGTGGTCACCATGTACTCGTGACCGCTGTTGAGGGCCAGGCCCTCGTCGGCCAGGGCGGTGAAAGAACAGGCGCTGAGAACCGCGCCGGCGGCCAGGCCGCACACTGTGATAGCTCGCATGCTGGAATCCTTGTGCTGTCCGGTTACTTGTCTTTGGGGAAGACGGTGCCGAGGTTGCGCCAGTTGTCGTTGGAGGCCTGGGCGTCCTTGTTCCAGTCGGGGTAGGTGCTCATCATGTCCGGCACCTGGGCCGGCCACCAGCAAGGGTCGGAGCAGCCGTAGAGGTCGGCCTCCATCGGTTGGCACAGCGACGAGACGCCGCCAAAGGCATCGATTTCCCAGCCCGGGTCGGTGGTCGAGGCGCAGCCGGCCACGGAGTTCATCGCCAGCACTTCTTCGATACGGTCCTGGGCCGCGGCCTCGGTCAGTTTCTGAGCTTTGTTGTTGATCGGCTTGAGATGTTTCATGTCAGTGAGCCTTGCGCGGAGTGATGTAGCTGCTGATGAACGCAGGGTTGTGCGCCATGATCCGGCTGTAGACTTCGATGCCGAAATCCACCCAGTCACGCATCAGTTCGCAATAGTGATAAGTCGGATGCGCCGGGTCGCCGTAGCGGGCATAGCTCTCGTGGTAGCAGCCGCCGGAACACAGGTTGCGGATGCGGCAGCTGTCGCAGCCGGTGTTGGTGCGGTCCAGGCGCTGGGACAGGAAGTCATTGAGCTCCATCTGCTTGACCCCACCGTCATGCACATTGCCGAAGGTCGGCAGGGATGAGCCGGTGAAGCGGTGGCACAGGTTCAGCTCGCCCTTGTGGTCCACCGCCAGCATCTTCAGCCCGGCGCCGCAGGGCAGCGCCTTCTTGTGGCCCTCGTGGATATCGGTGATCAGCTGGTGCAGGTTGGAGAAGCCGATATTGCGGTGCTCCAGTGCCGCCGCCAGGTAACGCCGGCCCAGGCGCTTCATGCTGGCGAAGACTTCGATCAACTCCTCGCTGCTGAGGTTGAAGCTGCTGATGTCCCCCGAGGTCACCGGGGCGAACCCCACTTCGGCGAACCCCAGCTCGTTGAACAGGTGATCCCAGATGGTCTCAAGGTCGGTGACCCCGGTGGTCAGGGTCACCCGCGCCCCCACCGGCCGGCTGTCGTAGCGTTCCAGAAGCATCTGCGCCTTGCGCCGCACCACGTCATAGGTGCCTTGCCCGCCCACGGTGATGCGGTTGCGGTCGTGCACGGTCTTGGGCCCGTCGATGCTCACCGAAAGCCCGAAGCGGTGGGCGTTGAGGTAGTCCACCACCTCTTCGGTGAGCAGGGTGGCGTTGGTGGTCATGACGAACTCGACGAACTTGCCGGCCGCGGCAAAGCGCTGTTCGCAGTAGTCCACCATGGCCTCGATCAGCGGCCGGTTGCTCAAGGGTTCGCCGCCGAAGAACACCACGGTGTAGCGCTCCTCGTCCGGGGACTCCTGGAGCAGCATTTCCACCGAGGCAATGGCCGTGTCCAGGCCCATCTTCTTGCCCGCCGAGGGCTTGTCCAGGTCTTCCTTGTAGCAGTAGGTGCAGCTCAGGTTGCAGCCGGTATTGACGTTGAGCACCACGGTATTGATCGCCGTGCGTTCGACCCGTTTGACGCCGATTTCCGGGGTCAGGGGCGAGCCGTCGCTGACCAGTTCCAGGGCCATCAGCTCACGCAGGGTGTCGCTGACGTCGGCACCGTCATAGGCGCCGGCCAGACGCTGGATCAAGTCTTCCGGGGTACAGCCCGGGCCGCGCAGCGCATCGATGATGCTGCCGGTCAAGGCATCGCTGGCAAACAGCGAACTGCTGGGGATATGGAACAGCATGCGGTTGGCGTCCACCTGCACTTCATGCAGGTTGCGCTCCACCAGATTCAGAATTGCGCCCATTACAACCTCCTGTGCCTGCCCCGCGTTCGGGGCCTGCGGTCATTGCCTGAAAGTGTCTGTCGGTATCGCTCGACGCCCCTCAGGGAATGGGTGGATTGTTCCAGCGTTGCACGGTGACGATCAGCTGGCCTTCACCGGTCAGGGCCTTGCCCCCCTCCTCCACCGCAGCGATCACCTTGAGGTTGCCGGCGTTGTTGGTGGACATCTTGCGCAGCGGGTTGGGCCCGGCATCCCCTGGGGTGAACACGCCACTGTCAGCCTGCATGCTGCCGGCGTACTTGACGTCTTCATCCTTGGCCGCCTGGGCGTCGAAGGCCTCGACCTTCCACTGCGCCGGCATCACGCCGATGCGGTAGGCCTTGCCGTCGGCCCCCTTGCCCCAGGCTTCGGCATCGAAGCGGCCCTGGACCTTGGGCGTCGAACCGCCGCCGTCACCGATCCGCGCCACGGCAAATGCCGGCACCACCTTGACCTCGGCGATGCGCTGGTACACCGCCAGCGTCGCGCCCTTGAGGCTGCCGACGCTGACTTCCCGCAGCCCCGGCTGGGCGCTGACCGCCGCCTTGAGCCTGACGCGGATGCGTTCGGGGCTCTGCTCCAGCACCTGCACGACCTCCACCCCTTTGCCGAAGCTCGGAGTGCCCGCAAGGCCCGCGCCCACCAGGGTCACCTCGGCCCCCTCACCGGCCTTCAGGTAACCCGGCTGCACCGCCAGCAACCGCTGGCTGCCTTGCCGGGCGGCGATGAAGTCCAGGCCGCGCTCGTCGTGCTCGGCCTCGAACATCCGCCCTTGCAGTGCATTGCCCTGTGCCGCCAGCACCTGGCGCATGACCACGCCATCCACGGTGACATTGCCGCGCCATTCATAGCCGTTGTAGAGGATCGCGCTGCCCTCGCCATTGAACGGGCTGCCATCGGCGTACTGGCCCTTGACGCTGAGCTTGAACTGATCGCCTTCCCCGGCGCTGACGCTCATCACCCCGGCCAGTTCACCCTTGCCCGGCAGGTGGCCGCTGAAGCTCCAGTCCCCCGCCAGCGCCGCCGCTTGCGGGCGGGCCTGTTGCCAGGCTGTCCAGGCGGGATTGTCGAGGGGATAACGCTTGGCCAGCAGCGGCACCATTTCCTTGAGGGCGGTGGGCAGCCATTCCCGGTCCCGGGACAGCGCCTGGTACTCCAGGGATGGCCATTGCCCAAGGTGGAAATTCACCAGCCGCTCCCATTCCTGGGCCGGCCGGCGTTGCAGGGCGATCCGCGCGCCGGAGTGGCAGCGGGCGCACATCTGGGTGGTCTGTTCGTCGAAATGCTCGACAGTGTTCAGCCGTCGCTCCAGGGCGTAGCGCACGCCGTCGGTCTCGCTGGGCGCCAGGCCCTGGGTATCGGCCAGGTACTTGACCAGGGTGCGGCGGTCGTCATCGCTGATTTGCAGCCCGTGCATGGTCTGCATGCGGGCAATGCTCATCAGCCAGCCTTCCGGGGTCTTGCGCTGGTGGCTGATGCGGCTCAGGGCTTCCCCGGCCTCGGGGGTGTGGCAACCCTGGCAGGTTTCCTTGAGGATGCTCTGCGCATCCCGAGCGGCAAAACTCGAAGGGGCATGCAAGGCGGTACAGGTGGCAATGGCCAGCAGGCTGGCACTGAGCCTCAGGCGCAGTCTTCTCTTCATCAACGTCAAACCTCCCACGGTGCTTTCTTATTTTTAGCGAGTCGTTTTTATGGTTTCTGCCATGCCCGGCACGCCCGGTCATGGAGGCAAGAGAAACGTCTGCTGATATGCAATACACGGAGCGTGCCAGCTTATAAAAGAACCCGGAATCAACGACTTGGGCGAAGACGCCGGTCCCTGGCGGGCTTGCGGGTGTTACCCGACGTTCAATTTCGAGACAAACGTCTCAGTCTGAGACAGCGATTAGCCAGCGCCAGAACAGCTCTCAAGGCCGGCGACGAGGCTGTACCGCTGGTTTTCTTTGCAATTGGATCTTGCATTTATCCGGCGGCGCCGCAGAATCACCCCCGCTTTGCCTGCCCCGTCCCATGGGGTGTGCCGCACCTCCCCTCTTACAAGGAACCTGAAGTTCATGGATAGAAGCGCCTGTGCCCGTCTCGGCTCGCTGATCCTCTCGTTGTCTGCCCTGATCCTGGTCGGATGCAAGGAAGAAACCAGTCCCAAGACTGCAGCCGTCGCTGCGGCCCCCGCGCCGGCGGCCATGGTCATGCCGATCTGCGCCAATGGCGAATGCGCGGTTCTGGACCAGGACGGCAAGGTGCTGGTCAGCGCCGACAACGACTACGACGCCGTGGTCTCCCTGCCCCTGGACAAGACCTTCCTGTTCGCCAAGGACGGTACCTGGAACCTCAGCAGCGCCGATGGCAAGCAGACCCTCAAGGCCGCCTTCACCGATGACCTGCGGCTGCTGACCCCGGGCTACTTCGGCTTCGGCCAGGACGGCAAGCTGGGCATCATCGACCAGAGCGGCAAACAGATTCAGCCACCGCGCTTCGACGATCTGTACGTGGGCGGCAACGACGACTTCATCGTCTACGAGATCGGCGGCAAGCGCGGCATTCTCAGTGCCAAGGGCGAGGTGGTGACCGAAGCCCTGTATGACAGCAGCATGGTCCGCGATGACTTCGCCAAGCGCGGCTGGTGGATGATCGCCGAACGCGGCAACGACAAGTGGGCGCTGAACCTCAAGACCGGCGAGCAGAAGAAGATCGACTTCGACAGCATCGACTACTTTGCCAACCAGCATCTGGTGGTCAGCACCGAACAGGGCAAGGCCCTGGCCGATGCCCAGGCCCAGTTGATCAGCGCCGCCACCTACAACTGGATGGGCGAACCGGGTGACGGCCTGGTGGCCTTCCGGGAAAAATACGACAGCCCCTGCGGCTACATGGATTTCCAGGGCAAGACCGTGATCCAGGCCCAGTTCGGCACCTGCCAGGTATTCGGCAAGCAGGGCGCGCTGGTCACCGCCAAGAACGCCGACGGCAGCTCCGGCAAGGCCGGGCTGATCGACCGCCAGGGCCAATGGAAGGTGCAGCCGGTCTACGACTCGGCGGACCCGGCCGGCTTCAGCCCCCTGGGAATGTTCCGGCAGGTACCGGGGCTGAACCAGGTCGCGGTGCTGCAGAACGTGTTCAGCGCCACCTTCGGTATCTTCGATGTGGACAAGGGCGTCGAGCTGTTCAAGCCCACCTACGCCCAGATCGGCGCGATCAATGCCGACCTGTTCGTCTTCAGCACCGCCAACAGCCCGACCAAGCAGGCCACCCTGTTCGGCCAGGCCACCCAGGTGCGTACCGTGGGCCTGATGGACGCCAGCGGCAAGGTGCTGCTGGAGCCGGGCCAGTACGTCGACATCCGCCTGGACAACAGCGGCCACTACCTGCTGGCCACCGACGACACCTCGGCCCTGGCCACCTCGGCGCTGTACGACCTCAAGGGCAAGCGGCTGATCCCCGGCAAGTGGCAGGAACTGGTGGTGGACGAAACCCGCGGCGCCATCTTCGGCTATGCCGTGGAAGGCATGGGCGACGATCAGTCCCGCAGCCTCAAGGCCCTGTATCGCCTGGACGGCACTCCGAGCTTCCAGGTCAGCCAGGTCGATTGCGGCGCCGAACAGGTGCACGACGGCCATGACCAGGTGCTGTGGCCGGCCACCCCCCAGGACTACTGCCCGCAGCCTGACGAAGTGGAAGACCAGGGCGAAGGCGACAACGCACAGGGCTGAGGCCCCGAGCGAACCGGTCACGGTTGGGATCAAGCCTGCTAGGATGCGGGCTTGATCGATTCAGCCAACCGGCCCGGATGGGGCCCGACAGGAACTGTCCCATGCTCAATGCTCTGCTCTTCGACCTTGATGGCACCCTGACCGACACCGACGCCCTGCACCTGCTGGCCCTGCAGCAACTGCTGCTGGAAGAGGATGGCCGGACCTTCACCCAGGAAGAATTCGAAGCCCATGTCAGCGGCCAGGCCAATGCCAACATGTGCCGCTACCTGTTCCCCGAGCGCAGCGTGGCGGAACATGAAGCCTTTGCCGAGCGCAAGGAAGTGCGCTTTCGCCAACTCTCCCCGCAACTGATGCCCATGCCCGGCCTGCTGCGCCTGCTGGATTTTGCCCAGGAGCACGGCATCGGCGTGTGCGTGGTCACCAACGCGCCCCGGGCCAATGCCGAGCACATGCTCGAGGTGCTGGGCCTGCGGCAGCGCTTCCAGACGGTGCTGGTGGCCGAGGAGTTGCCTCGGGCCAAGCCCGATCCCCTGCCCTACTTGAGCGGCCTGGAATGCCTGCAGGCCACCGCCGACCAGGCCCTGGCCTTCGAAGACTCGGTACCCGGGCTGACAGCCGCGGTAAAAGCCGGGATCTGCACGTTCGGCCTGGCCACCAGCCAGCGCCCGCAAACCCTGCTGGATGCCGGCGCCCACCGCGTGATCAACGACTTCGACGACCCGCAACTGTGGGCCGAGATCCGGCGCCGGCTCGATCTGCCCTGAAGGGAATGGGATGAGGATATTGGCCAGGCCAAGCGGGAAGGAAACAGCCAGGCAGAAAGAAACGGCAGGAGGGAAAAAGGTGCTCGCCCATCACTTCGGCAGTGGCATCCAGACCGAAGTACCCCCTTTGGCTGGGCGAGCAGGAGGGAATATACGCGGGCTCCAGGGGCAGTAATATCGGACATATCCGAAAACACCCTACGACTTGGGCAAAGATGCTGGAGGTTTATCCCTGCACGACTTTTTTTTCACGGTGCTTTCACCTCGCCGCCCCTATATTGCCAATCACTCCTTAACGAATCCCATTTGGCCCGCGCTACAGCGGGCTTTTTTTTGCCCGGGCTCCAGCGGCCGGCCCCTGGGGCGCCGACTGCTGGTGCGGGTCACTCAGCGAGCCGCCCGCTCCGCAAGCGATGCCTGGGTGGGGACGAATGCCGGCGCCTGCTCGGGATAAAACCGCGCCGCGGCATTGATCACGGCCTGCACCGACGCGGTGACGATATTGGCGTGACAGCCGGCGCCAAAACGTGACCCGGCAACGCCCGGCCACACCACTTCGACAATTGCCAGCGCCTGCGCATCGGCCCCCGCCCCCAGGTTGCGCTCTTCAAAACTGTCGATGCGCAGCGGCAAGCCCAGGGCGGCCAGGGCCGCCGCGACAGGTCCGTTGCCCACGCCATGCAAGCACGCCTCCTGGTTCCCGGGGGTGGCGACCCGCAGCTCGATCCCCTGCCCCTCGGGGGCATCGAACAACCGATGAGCGAGATACCGCAGGCCGGCCGTGCCCTCTGCGCACGCCAGATAGGTGCGCTGGAACACCTCCCATAAAGCGTCGCTGCTCAACTCGGCGTCACTGGCATCAGCCAGCTTCTGCACAATGGCGCTGAACTCGATCTGCATGCGCCGGGGCATGACGATGCCGTGGTCACGCTGCAGCAGGAAAGCGATCCCGCCTTTGCCGGACTGGCTGTTGACCCGCACGATGCTGTCGTAGGTCCGCCCCAGGTCCTGCGGATCGATGGGCAGGTAGGGCACCTCCCAGAAACCGTCAGCCGCCTGGGCGGCAAAGCCCTTGGCGATGGCGTCCTGGTGCGAGCCGGAAAAGGCGGTGAACACCAGGTCGCCGACATAGGGATGGCGCGGATGGATCGGTAGCGCCGTGCATTCCTCGGCAACCCGGGCCACCGCTGCGATATCGGAGAAATCCAGCCCGGGGCTGATGCCCTGGGTATAGAGATTCAGGGCCAGGGTCACCAGATCCAGGTTGCCACTGCGCTCGCCATTGCCGAACAGGCAGCCCTCCACCCGCTGGGCGCCCGCCAGCAACGCCTGTTCGGCACAGGCCACGCCGGTGCCCCGGTCGTTGTGGGGGTGCACTGACAGCGTGACCTGGTCGCGGCGCTCCAGGCGCTTGTGCATCCATTCGATCTGGTCGGCAAAGACGTTGGCGGTGGCCACCTCGACGGTGGTCGGCAGGTTGATGATGATCGGGCGCCCCGGGCCGGCGTCCCAGGTACGGATCGCGGTGTTGCACATGCGCAGGGACACCTCGAGCTCCGCCATGCAGAAGGTTTCGGGGGAATACTGCAACACCCATTCGGTTTCCGGGTGCTGGTCGGTCAACTCGCGCAACAGCCTGACATGGCGCTCTACCAGGGCCTCGACCTCATCCACCGAAAGCCCGAAGACCACGCGCCGCCAGACCGGGGCGATGGCGTTGTACAGGTGGACGATGACCCGGCGCGCACCCTGCACACTGCGTACGGTTTCGCGGATCAGGTCCTCGCGCAGTTGGGTCATCACCATGGGCGTGACGTCGGCGGGAATCCGCTGCTGTTCCACAAGCTCGCGGACCACCTCGAAATCGGTGCGCGAGGCGGCGGGGAATCCCACTTCGATTTCCTTGAAGCCCAGGCGCACCAGTTCCTCGAACAGGCGCAGCTTGCGCTCGCGGTTCATCGGCTCGAACAGCGCCTGGTTGCCATCGCGCAGGTCGGTGGACAGCCAGATCGGAGCCTGGGTGATGGTACGTGACGGCCACTGGCGCGAGTCCAGGTCCACGGGGGTAAAGGGGCGGTATTTGGTATGGGGATGGGCGAGCATACTGACCTCGAAAGCACAATGGAGAACGCGATGGATCTCCCCTGCTTTCATCATGGAAAGCGCTTCGAGGCCGGAGTCTGGGGGAGATCAGCCCGGGTGCCAGGTTCCTGGCAGCACCGGCAGACCCCGGCCGTAAGGCAGGGGTAGCGCTAGTAGCAGGGTCAGGAACAGGGGGTTCATGGGCGGTTGCAACCGTCGGCGGGCAAGGAGTGATCTGTAGTCTAGGTAGCGATCTTCTGAATGTAATGCGCTAAACACCCTTTGATTATCGCAAAATGGACATTTTCACCTATGATAAGCGCCCCATGATCCCTTCCAGGACGGAGGCGCTGCGCTGCATGTCCGATCTGCTTGTTGTCTCGTCCATCGACTGCCTGTCCATGCCGGTTACCAGCATCGCCGTGGATTACCCCAACGGCCATGAAATACCTGCCCACAGCCATCCACGCTCGCAGCTGGCCTATGCCATCGAGGGCGTGCTGGTGATCGACACCGAGTCCGGCCGCTGGGTGGTGCCGCCCAGCCGCGGGGTGTGGTTGCAGGCCGGCGTCGAGCACCGGGTACGCATGCGCGGCGCGGTGCGCATGCGCAGCCTGTTCATCAATGTCGATGCCATTGCCGGCCTGCCCGAGCATGACTGCGTGATCGAGGTCTCGCCGTTGCTGCGCGAGCTGATCCTGGCCGCCGCCCAGGTCGGCACGCACTATTCGCCAGACAGCCGCGACGGCCGCCTGATGCGCCTGATCCTCGATGAGATGCGCTCGCTGCCGGTGCTGCCGTTCAGCCTGCCCTGGCCCCATGAGCCGCGCATGCTGCGGGTGTGCCAGGCGCTGGCGGACGATCCTTCGGACAACCGCACCGCCGAACAATGGGGCGACTGCCTGGCCATGAGCGCCAAGACCTTCCATCGCCAGTTCCAGCGCCACACCGGCATCACCTTTGGCCGTTGGCGCCAGCAAGCGCGGTTGCTGATGTCCCTGGAGTGCCTGGCCGAGGGCATGCCGGTGGTGCAAGTGGCGCTGCAGCACGGCTACGACAGCCAGAGCGCCTTCGCCGCCGCCTTCAAGCGCCAGTTCGGCACGCCGCCTTCGGAGTTCTACCGCTGAGGGCTCAGGCCCGGCGCAGCAGCACACCGGCCACCACGCACAACAGCATGGCCAGCCCCGCCAGCAAGAAGGCATCGCTGTAGGCCAGCAGCAGGGCGTCGCGGTGCAGCACCTTGTCCACCATGCCCAGGGCTTGCTGGCGCAGGGGCGCCAGCGCCGCCGAATGCAGGGCCGTTGCGTACTCCACCGGTGCCTGGGCCAGCAGGCGCACCAGTTCCACCAGGCGCTCCTGGGTGGCCTGGGCGAACAGGCTGACGGATTCGCCAATGCGCTGGGCGTGGAGTTTCTCGCGCTCCACCACGATCTGGCTGGACAGCGCGATACCGATGGCCCCGCCGACGTTACGCACCATGGAGAACAGTCCGGAGGCCGAGCCCACCTGGTCCTTTTCCAGCCCCTGGATCGCCATCACCCCCAGCGCCACCACCACCAGCGACTGGCCGATACCACGCACCACCAGCGAGGGCACGATGACGTTCACCGAGGCATCGGGGTTGAGGTGGATGTTCATCAGGCAGCCGATGCCAGTGATGGCGAACCCGGCAATGATGATGGTGCGGGCGCTGGTCCAGCGCATCAGCCGCGGGGTGGCGAACGACATGACGAACTGGATCAGGCCGTAGGGAATCATCATCAGGCCGATCTGCCGGGCGTTGTAGCCGTGGATCTGGGCAAAGTAGTTGGGCACCAGGAACACCACGCCGAACACCACCGCACCGAAGGTGAATTGCATCAGGCTGGCAATGCCGAAGTTGTAGCGCCCCAAGAGGCGCAGGTTGATCAACGGCTGCTCGCGACGCAGTTCGATGGCCACGAAGGCCAGCAGGCCGACCGTGGCCAGGATCGCGCAATGGCTGATGAAGCTTGAGGCGAACCAGTCGTAACGGCCACCCTCCTCCAGCATGATCTGCAACGCCGAGAGGCCCACGGCCATGCTGGCGATGCCGCCCCAGTCACCCTGGCGCAACTTTGCCAGGACCATGGGCTGGGGCCGCACCGACCAGCCGATGGCCGCCAGCAGCAACAGCCCCGGCGGCACTTGCAGGTAGAAGATCCAGCGCCACGAATAGGCATCGGTGAGCCAGCCGCCCAGGGACGGTCCCGCGGCCTGGGCGACATTGTTGGCCACGGCGAACAGGGCCATGCCCATGGGATGCCGGGCCGCCGGCAGCTCGGTGACAATCAGCTGGAACGACAGGGGAATCAGCACCCCGCCAAAGGCCCCTTGCAGCACCCGGGCGAAGATCAGGCTGTGGATGTTCGGCGCCAGGGAACAGGCGATCGAAAACAGCACGAAACCGGCGGTGCCGACCATCAGCACCCGGCGCATGGAAAACACCGAAACCAGCCAGCCGGTCATGGGAATGATGATGATCTCCGCCACCAGGTAGGCGGTGGTGATCCACGACCCCTCCTCGAAAGTCGCCCCCAGGGAACCACGCACGTCCGGCAGGGAAGCGTTGGTCACGTGCACGTTCATCCCGGCCATGAAGCAGCCCACCACGCTGCCCAGCACCGCCACCCAGGTGCGCAGGGAGATTGCCTGTGCGGCGGCCTCGCCGGTGCCTTCCGATACGGCCTGGGCACTAGTCATGACGGGTGTCCACGGTCACCACCACCGACATCCCGGGGCGCAGCTGCGCCTGTCGCGGCTGCCCCGGATCGAGGCGGATGCGCACCGGCATGCGCTGCACGATCTTGGTGAAGTTGCCGGTGGCGTTGTCCGCCGGCAGCAGGGCGAATTCGGCGCCGGAAGCCGGGGCGAAACTCTCCACCCGTCCCTCCAGTACATGGCCACCCAGGGCGTCGACCTCGACCCGCGCCGCTTGCCCGGGCCGCATGCCGTCGACCTGGGTTTCCTTGTAGTTGGCCACCACATAGGCGTCCTCAGGCACCACCGCCAACAGCGGCGCACCGACTTCGACGTACTGCCCCAGGCGCAGGCGCCGCTGGCCGGCGATACCGTCCACCGGGCTGCGGATCAAGGTGCGAGCCAGATCGATGCGGGCCAGTTGCCGCTGGGCCGTGACCCGGGCCACGCCCGCTTCGAGCTTGTCCAGTTGCGCCCGGGCGCTTTGCTGTTCGGTATCGAGCACCTGTACCTGTTGGCGCCGCGCGGCCAGGCTGGCGCGGGCCGCGCCCAGGGCGGCATCGGCCTGACGGGCCAGGGCGGCGGCGTTTTCCAGTTGCTGCACGCTGCTGACTTGCTGGCTGGCCAGGTGTTGCTGCCGCCGCCCTTCCTGGCCGGCCCGTTGTGCCTCGGCCTCGGCGGCGCCGACCCGGGCCTGGGCTTCGGCGATCAGGCTCTGCTGCTGTTGCTGGCGGGCGGCCAGATTGGCCAGCCGCGCCTGCCCGGCACGCTGTTCGGCCTGGGCCTCGCGCAGCGCCGCTTCCGCCTGTTCGACCCGAGCCCGGTAGTCGCTGTCGTCGATCCGCGCCAGCAGGTCGCCAGCCTTGAGCGGCTGGTTGTCCCGGACCTCGACCGCCACCAGGTAGCCGGCGACCCGGGGCGCGATGGTGACGATGTCCGAGCGCAGGTAGGCATCGTCGGTCTCCACCAGGAAACGCCCGTTGAACCACCAGCGCAGGCCCCAGGCGAGAACCAGCAGCAACACCAGCGCCAGCCCGGCATAACCGAGTAAGCGACGGCGGGTGACGGCTTGCGCCGGGGAAGCGGGAACAGGGGTCTGGGTCATTGCAAAGGCTCGTTGGGGGTTCGCGGGAAAGGGTTGGCCGCAGCCCGGCTCGGCTGCGGCAGGACAATCGGCGGCGCGCTGCGCCAGCCGCCGCCCAGGGCCTTGAACACCAGCACCTGGGTATCGATGACGGCGGCATCGGCCTGCGCTGCCGCGGCCCGGGTACGTACATCGGTGCGCTGGGCATCGAGGTAATCCAGGGCCGTGGAGGCACCGGCGGCCCTGGCTAGCCCGGCCAGGCGCAAGGCCTGGTGGTCACGTTCGGCTGCCAGGTGCAGGGCTTGCTGGCACTGCAACGCGGCCTGGTAGTCGCTCAGGGCCTGTTGCTGCTCCTTCAGGGCCGCCAGGATGCTGCGGTCGAAATCCGCCAGTGCCGCGCTTTCTCCGGCGCTGGCCTGGGCGATGCGGGCGCGGGCGGCATTGAGGTTGGGCAAGCTCCAGGACAACAGCGGCCCCAGTTGCCAGACCGACGCGTCGCGGTCATCGAAACCCGCGGGGTGGTGCGCCGACGTGAAGACCCCGGCCCCCAGGCTGACCCTTGGATAGAGATCGGCCCGAGCCACGCCGATGCGCGCCGTGGCCGCCGCCAGCCGTCGCTCGGCCTGGCTCACGTCGGGACGCCGACGCAGCATGGCCAGGGCATCGCTCTGGGGCATGGGCGAACCCAGGCGCGGGGCCTGGCGACAAGCCTTGGCCGCCGCCGGTGCATCACCCGGGGGGCGCCCCAGCAAGACGGCCAGTTCGGCCAGGGCCCGCTGCCGCCCGGCCTGCAACGGCGGCAGGCTGGCCTGCACTTGACCCACCAGGCCTTCGGCGCGCACCACATCCAGGGTCACCGCGGCGCCGGCCTGATACAACCGGGCGCTCAGGGTACGGCCCTGCTCCACCAGCGCCAGGGACTCGCCCGCCACCTGCAGGCGCTGGCCATAGCTGCAGGCCTGCAACCAGGCACGGGTGGTTTCCGCGGCCACCACCACCCGCAGGCCATCTTCGGCGGCCCGGGCCGCCTCGGCATCGGCCCGGGCGGCATCGGCCAGGCCGTGCAGGCGGCCGAACAGGTCGGCCTCCCACTGCACATCCAGGCCGACCCCATAGCGGCTGCCGGTGCGGATGTGCTGGCTGTCCTGCAAGGCGGCTTCCAACTGGTCGTCGGCGGTACTGCCGTAGCCGGCGCGGGCCGTCACCTGGGTGGAAGGCTGGCGCAGGGTATCGGTTTCGCGCAGCAGCGCCCGGGCCTGAAGCAGGTTGGCCGCAGCCATTCGCAAGTCGCGGTTCTGGCTCAGGGCTTCCTGTACCGCGGCATTGAGCCCAGGGTCACGGTAGAGCTGCCACCACTGGTCGAGCCCCTGCTCGGCCGTTGCGTCCAGGTGGCTCACGGGCAGGGGCACAGTGCTGCCGGGCGGCCGTTCCGGCCCCAGGGTGCAACCGGCCAATAGGGCGCACAGGGCCCATGCAGGCCTCGGGTAAATGGGCATGGGAAGTACTCACGGATTCGAAGCGCCTACTTTAGAAAGGCCAGCTGGCGACCGTCTAACGAGAACTTCTTTTCGATTATCGCGAAATGGTCAACCTTGATCCCAAGCGCGGCCCTTCCGGCCTGGGCCCACAGCTCCAGGCTGTCGGCCAGCTGAACGAACTCACACTGGCCCTGCTGGCGCCAGTGGCCATGGATACAATTTGAAACACCCCCTACCCAGCCGATCGGATCGCCATGACCGAAGACTTCGATGTGCCCAGCCCCCACGAAAAGCACCTGGAACACGTGAGTGAACAAGCCCACGCGCGCAGTGACCGCTTCGCCAGCAAGATCGCGGTGATGACGGCGATCATGGCCACCCTGGGAGCGCTCCTGAGCTATCAGGCCGGCTCCTCGGAAAGCCTGGCGGCGATGGACAAGAACAATGCCGCGATGAAAAAGACCGAAGCCGCCAACCAGTGGAGCTACTACCAGGCCAAGTCCAGCCGGCAGAACCTGGCGGAGCTGGCAACCCACATTCCCGGAGTCGATGCCCCGCACTACGGCATCGAAGCCCAGCGCTACCAGAAGGAAAAGGAAGCGGTGCGCCTCAAGGCCGAGGCCCTGGAAGCCGAGGCCCGGGACTGGGACGAACAGTCGGAAGCCGCGCTGCACCAGCACCATCGCTGGGCCCAGGCGATGATGGCGATTCAGATCGCCATCTCCATGGCAGCCATCACCCTGCTGACCCGCAAGGAATGGCTGAAGAAGCTCGCCTACGGCGCGGCCGGCGGCAGCGTGTTGCTGGGCACCCTGGCCTGGCTGCACATCTAGAGCCCCCTGCCGGCCCCCGGAACCTGCCAGCCGATGCGTCTCTTGAATCTCACCGGGCTGTCGCAGTTTGCGAAAAACTGCCGCCGCGCAAGCCCCGGTGCTGCGCCCCAGGCCCCGCCATAGCGGGGCCGCGGCGCCTGGGTGGAACTGGCACAGCCATTGCGAAAGCCCCGGCCTCACCTACAACAAGAGGCTTCGCCATGGCTATTGCCCCACTGCTCGCCGCTACCACGGCCTTTATCCAGCGCGCCCCGCGCATGCTGATCGGTGCTCACTGGACCGAGGCCGGCGACGGCCAGACCATGCCCCTGCGCAACCCCGCCACCGGCGAACAGCTGTGCCTGGTGCCCCGGGCCACGGTGGACGATGTCGATCGCGCAGTGCTCGCCGCACGCCAGGCCTTCGACGATTCGCCCTGGACCCGCACCCGCCCCCGGGAGCGGCAGAATCTGCTGTGGAAACTCGCCGACCTGATGCAGCGCGACGCCGAACTGCTGGCCCAGCTGGAATGCCTGAACAATGGCAAGAGCGCCGCCGTGGCCCAGGCCATGGACGTGCAACTGTCCATCGAT
Source organism: Pseudomonas sp. GW823-FHT02C05 (assembly GCF_058797595.1). Taxonomy (NCBI): domain Bacteria; kingdom Pseudomonadati; phylum Pseudomonadota; class Gammaproteobacteria; order Pseudomonadales; family Pseudomonadaceae; genus Pseudomonas; species Pseudomonas sp. GW823-FHT02C05. Next base: position 2,443,651 of record NZ_JBXAJU010000001.1, read on the forward strand.
TTCTTGCGCTACATGGCCGGCTGGGCGACCAAGATCGAGGGTTCAAGCGTCGAGGTCTCGCTGCCCCTGATGCCTGACGATCAGTTCCACAGTTTTATCCGCCGCGAAGCCGTGGGCGTGGTCGGCGCCATCGTCGCCTGGAACTTCCCGCTGCTGCTGGCCTGCTGGAAACTCGGCCCGGCCCTGGCCACCGGTTGCACCCTGGTGCTCAAGCCCGCCGATGAAACTCCGCTCAGCGCCCTGAAACTGGCCGAACTGGTGCAGGAAGCCGGCTACCCCGACGGCGTGTTCAACGTAGTCACCGGCACCGGCATCACCGCCGGCAGCGCCCTGACCCGCAACCCCCTGGTGGACAAGCTGACCTTCACCGGCTCCACCGCCGTGGGCAAGGAAATCGGCAAGATCGCCATGGACTCCATGACCCGGGTGACCCTGGAACTGGGGGGCAAGTCGCCAACCATCGTCATGGCCGACGCCGATCTGGCCAGCGCCGCGGCCGGGGCTGCCAGCGCGATCTTCTTCAACCAGGGCCAGGTGTGCTGCGCCGGTTCCCGGCTGTATGTGCAGCGCAAGCATTTCGACAAGGTGGTAGCCGACATCGCCGGCATCGCCAATGCCATGAAGCTGGGCAATGGCCTGGACGCCAGCGTCGAGATGGGCCCGCTGATTTCCGCGCGCCAGCAGGAGCGGGTCTATCGCTACATCGAGATGGGCCGCGAAAGCGGCGCCACCATCGCCTGCGGCGGCGAACAGTTCGGCCCGGGGTATTTCGTCAAGCCGACGGTGATAGTGGATGTGGACCAGAAGCATTCGCTGGTGCAGGAAGAGATCTTCGGCCCGGTGCTGGTGGCCATTCCTTTCGACGATGAGGCCGACGCCCTGCGCATGGCCAACGACAGCCCCTACGGCCTGGGCGCGAGCATCTGGTCCAACGACCTGGCGGCGGTGCACCGGATGATTCCGCGGATCAAGTCCGGTTCGGTGTGGGTCAACTGCCACAGTGCCCTGGACCCGGCACTGCCGTTTGGCGGCTACAAGATGTCCGGGCTTGGCCGGGAAATGGGCCACGCGGCCATCGAGCACTACACCGAGTTGAAATCAGTGCTGATCAAGCTCTGATCCGCCCCGCGCCAACCGCCCCACCCGGGGCGCCGGAGGTGGTCCGGCGCCCCCCCCGACGACCGCCCTGTTCGCCGTGCAAAGCACTGCTACGCTCAGCCCGAGCCGGCTGGCCACCTCGTTTGAAGAGCCTGGGCTCATCCCCCCACAACGCCTCATCACCACCGAAAACCCGAGGAAAGCATCATGGGATCAAATGGAAATGATCACGATTACATCCAGTGCGGCTGCCACAACCCCGTCTGGGAAGCCTTGAAAGACACCCTCGACCCCGCCAGCTATATCGCCAGCCACCCCAACGCAGCACAGGGCCCGGCCAGGGACGCGAACGGCGAGTCCCTGGTGTTTCATGACGGCATCATCTACCCCTTGCGCGACGGCAACATGGATGAGCGGGTCGAAGCCCTGGGCATCCATGCCGGCGACGTGGTCGCCGCGGGCACCCTGGCCGCCGTCGAAGCCCGCATGCAGGCCCTGGGCATCGACTACAAGAAGCAGTCGCTGCACGGCAAGACCCTGCTGCCCGGCCTGGTCGAGCCCCACGCCCACATCGTGCAGAGCTGCGCCATGGATGGCTGGCTGAACCTGGGCGCCATCGAGCCCGACGACGGCGATAGCCAGCAGGCGCCAGAGAAAAACAGCCAGCGCCTGCGGCCGCTCTATACCTGGGGCTGGCTGAAGGAAACCATCCAGAACAACCTCCCCGACGACAGCACGAGCTGGGTCCTCGGGCACCTGGTCGATCCGGCGCTGATGCCGTTCAAGGTGGTGCCGGGCGGCCTGAACCAACTCATGACCCTGCAATGTGGCGACACGCCCGAAGAGGGCTACCTGGACACCATCGAGGCCAAGCGGCCGATGCTGCTGATCAGCGCCTCCATGCACACCGCCTACATGAACACGGCGGCTCGGGATCTGGTGCATGAAAGAACTGGGGTCATGGTCGAGAACGGCGTGCTGCAGGAAACCCAGATAGTGGCCGGGATCCTGTCGATTCCCGCCAGGCAGAAGCTTGCAATGCTGAAGATCTTCGAGCGCCTGGACACCTTCTTCGCCACCGCGGCCAGCCGCGGGATCACCCTGCTGTACGACGCGATGATGGACCCCTTGTCGAAGCTGGTATTGAACGCCTACTTCCTGTCCCACCCCAGAACGCTGCGGATCGGCTACGCCGCCGCCTGCAACAACTCGCTCGAAGCCCTCAAGCTGCTGCCGGCCTATCGGCCGGCCACGCGGGAAGAGGCCAGGCACATGTATCAGGGCTCGATCAAGGTGATCTCGGACGGGTCCAACCAGGGGTTGACCGGCTATCAGGTCGCGCCCTACTGCTGCGAGACAGACCGCCCGGTGGGCAACTTCAATCTGTGCGACAAGGGCGAGGACACCCCGAAAACACTCCCGGTCAAATACCAGGAATTTATCCACGCGGCGGTGAAAAAAGGCTGGCCGCTGATGATCCATGCCAACGGCGACCAGGCCATCGAATTCACTCTGCAGGCCTATGACCTGGCCCTGCAGGGCCAGAGCGGCCTGGACAAGCGCCATCGCATCGAACATTGCTCGCTGCTGAGCAAAAGCACCCTGGAAACCATGCAGCGCCTGGGCCTGTCACCGAGCTTTTTGATCGGCCATGTCGGCTACTGGGGCTACGCCTTCGATAAAGCCATTTTCGAAAAGAAGGCACACAACATGCTCGACCTCTGCAAATCGGCCCTGGACCACGAGCTGCGGATTTCCCTGCACAGCGACTATTCCGTGACCCCACTGGGGCCCCTGCGTTCGATGGAGCAGGCGGTGACCCGCAAGATGGAAGGCATCCGCAATCATGACAACCAGTTCGTCCATGACCCGCGCCTGCAACCCATCCTCAATGAGGGCCAGTGCCTGACCCGCAAGCAGGCGCTGAAAGCCATCACCTACGACGCTGCCTGGCAGTGCCATGCCGAGGCCTGGACCGGCTCCCTGCAGGACCAGAACTTCGCCGACTTCGTGATCCTTGAGCAGGACCCACTGGACGAGAAGTTCCCGGCCACCCGGATTCGCGACATCAAGGTCTGCGAAACCTGGAAAGGCGGCCAGCGGGTGTACCTCAACCCCCGTAGCTGACCAGTGCAAGCCCGGGGGCTGCGCCAGCTCCCGGTGCCCCCTGTAGGAGCCGGCTTGCCGGAGAAAAGGACCGCGGGTTCACTCCGGTGGATGGCCGCTGCGCGGTTCGCGAGCAAGCTCGCTCCTACGATCCCCGTTCAGGGGCGGTAGCCTTGGGCCAGCAACCAGCTGCGTATCAGCCGATTCTGGTCCGGGCTCAGTTGCGCCAGGGCCTGGGCCGCCCCCTGGCTGCGCAAACGGCGCAACAGCGGCGCCAGTTCCACGCCCTGTACATGCCAGATGCCCAGGGGCTGGTCCGGGGTGATCACCACTTCGGCTTCATCCACCAGGCCGTCGCGCAGCACCGGGGCGCGCTCGATGCGCAAGGCCGAAAAATCCACGACACTGTGCGCCGGCTGGCAATCCGGCCACTGCCGGCGGGCCTGCCAGAACGGCTGCCCGGGCCAGCGCTGCTCGTCGGCGTAGAAGTCCCGGCCGATGCGCGCAAAACGCAGGAACAACTGTTCCACCCGCTGCCCGTGAAAACGCTGCGCCAGCGCTGCACGTTGCGGCTGCTGCAGCAAGGTGTTGATCACCGCCGGGGCCTGCAACGCCGAGGACAGGGATTGGAAAATGCCGTTGCCGGACAATGGATCCACGGCCATGGCCGCATCGCCGACCCGCAGCCAGTTCGCGCCACAGGCCTGGGGGTTGAGGATCGCCGTGCTGCTGCGGGCATGCAGGTGCAATTGCTGCTCCTGGCCACCGGCAAAGAATTCCCGGGCCATGGCCGAGCCCAGGCGGCGCTGGCGACAGTACTCCAGCAACTGCGCCTTGCCCGGCAGGCTGGCGCTGTCCACATCCAGGGTCAGTTGCCAGTAGCACTGGCCGTCCTCGCGCCGGGCCATCCAGGCCCAGCCGTCCTCCAAGCTGTGCACCGCGCTGGCGGCGCTGCCGCCAGGGCCCTGCCAGCGGTTGAGCAGGCTGACGGTTTCCGGGCCGCGCAGGCCCTTGCCGGCCCCCTGGCGCAAGGCTTTGTCCAGCACCGGAGCCTGTCGGCCACGGGCCTCCACCAGGAATTCGCCGTATACCTCGCCCCGCCCTTGCACCTGGACCCGATGCCCGGCCTCACTGGACTGCACCCCCAGCACCCGGCCCTCGATCAGCTTGACCTGCGCTTCGCGCAAGGCCTCCCGCAGGCCGCGGTCGAAGGCCGGGCGATCCAGCAGGTATTCGATATTCTGCGCATGTTCTGCACCGTTCCATGCCACCTGCCGCTGGGACGGTTGCAGGGCCTGGGCCAGCGCCTGTTCCAGGCCGGCACCGCGCAAGGCTTCAAGCACCCGCAGCGAGACCCCTTCCAGGGCCGGAAAGCGTCGCCAGTCGCTGACCAGGGTCACCGGGTAGCCGAGGCGGCGCAGCCCCAGGGCCACTGCGGCCCCGGCCGGCCCCGCGCCGAGGATCAGGATGGTGTGCATGGCTGTTGCCGGCGTTCCGGCCCCTGGTAGTGGGCGTTGTCCTGCAGCCACTGCCGGACCTGGGCCTTGTCGGCTTGCGGGTGGGCACCCAGGTAGGCCGCGATATGCCCGCTCAGGGCCGCGCACCCCAGGCTGGCGCCGGACTGCCCCGGGCTGCTGCCGCGCACGCAGGCGGCGAAATCAGCCTGGGCGGTGTTCAGCCATGACCATTGCTGCGCGCTGCATCGCGCATCGCCGGTGACGCGCAGCACCCCGGGGTAACTGGCCGGAAACACCGCCTCGCCCTGGGCCGGGCTGGATGCGCACAACAGCACCCCGCGGGCCTCGGCCGCGGCACAGGCCTGGCGCAGCAGGTCGCGATCCTGGCGCAGGCCCAGGCTCAGGTTGATCAGGCGCACGTCCTGCGCAAGCAACCAGTGCAGCGCGGCGCTGACTTGCGCGGCGCTGGTGACTGCGCGCCGGTCGAACACCTGGGCCACATAAACCTGCGCCGTCGGCGCGCGCTGGCCGATGGCCTCGATGATCGCGCTGCCATGGCCCAGGGCGTCTTCCTGCAAGGGGCCCTGGCCTATCCCTTCGGGCTGCAGGAAGAAGCGTCGTCCGCCCGCCACCCGCTGATGGGCGGCATGGCCGCTGTCGATCACGCCGACGCGCAGCTCAGGCTTCATGGGCCACCTCCAGCGCATGCAGTACGCCATCGCGCAATTCGAAGCGCAGTTCGGCATCAGCCAGGGTCGAGGGTCGGTGGCTGATGAGGATCCGCGTGCGCCCGGCGAACAGGTCGTCGATGGCCTCGATCACCTCGCGCTCGGTGGCCTCGTCCACCGCCGAAGTGGCTTCGTCCAGCACCAGGATCATCGGGTCCTGGAGCAATGCGCGGGCGATGGCGATGCGTTGTTTCTGGCCGCCGGACAATTGCTGGCCGCGCTCCCCCAGGGGGCTGTCCAGGCCTTCGGGCAGGGACTCGATCAGCCCTTGCAACTGCGCCAGCCGCGCCACCTCGGCCACGGCTTCGCGGCTGGCATCGGGCACGCTGTACGCCAGGTTGTCCGCCAGGCTGCCGCGAAACAGCACGATATCCTGGCTGACCACCGCCACCCGCCGGCGCAACTGCGCCAGGTCCAGCTGGCGCAGGTCGACGCCGCCCAGCAGCACCTGCCCGGACTGCGGGTCGTGATGGCGCTGCAACAGGTCGATGAGCGTGCTTTTGCCTGCGCCCGAGGTGCCGCTGAGGGCCACTTTGCGACCGTAGGGAATACGCGCCTCGATGCCCTGCAGGGTCATCCCACGGCCCGGGTGGCAAAAGTGCACTGCGTGAAAATGCAGCTCGCCCTGCTCCGGCACCGGCAGCGGCGCCTCGGGGTTGCTGATGCCCGGTTCCTCACCGCGCAGTTCCATGACCCGGCCGAGGCTCACGGTCATGCGCTGGATTGCCACATACAGGCCCAACAGGCTCTGCACCGGGCCCACCGCCATGCCCAGGTAGGTGGAAAAGGCAATCAGCGCCCCCAGTTGCCAGGTGCCCTGCACCACCCAGTAGCCGCCGATCAGGAAGGCGCAGGCCCGGGACAACGAGGTCAGGGTACCGGGCACCGCCTGGGTGAAGAACTCGGTGACTTGCAGTTTCAGCAGCTGTTGCAGGTAGCCCTGGCCAAGGCCATCCAGGCGCCGGGCCTCGCGCTGCTGCTGGCCGGCGCTCTGGATGAACTTCATCACCGGCAGGGTTTCCACCATGAACGAGGACATGTCCGCCGAACGCTCGCGCAACTGGCGCACATCGCGCTCCACCTTGCGCCGCATCCAGCGCAGCCAGAGCACGTCCAGGGGGATCAGCACCAGGGCCAGCAGCGACAGTTGCCAGGACAGGGTCAGGAGCATGGCCAGGGCGACGACAAGACCGATCACGCTGGACACGGCGGAGAACAATGAATCCACGGCAAAGCGCTGGATCTCCGCCACATCGCCATCCAGGCGCGACATCAGGTCGCCGATCCGCCGCTGGCCGTAGAAGCTCGGCGACAGGCGCTGCAGATGCCGATAGAGGTCGTCGCGCAGGGCGAACAGGATGCGCCCGGACAAGCGCGTGTGCAGGTAGCGGTTGACCCCGGAGAGCACGGTGCCCAGCAGCCCGGCGCCGATCATCAGCGCGGCGATCAGCACCAGCCGCGGGAAGTCCCGGGCCAGCAGGCCGTCGTCGATCAGCAGCTTGGTCAGCCAGGGCTGCACCAGCACCAGCAGGGAAGCGCACACCGACAGCCCCAGCAGGCCGCCGATGGCCAGCCGATGGGGCCGCACGAAACTGTAGAGCCAGCCCAGGGCGGCACTCAGGGCCTGGGGGTCGCGGCTGTCCACCAGCCGGGTGATCAGGCGCCGCATCAGGCACGCAACTGTTTGAGCTTGCGGTACAGGGTCGCGCGGCTGATGCCCAGGGCGTCCGCTGCCGCCGAGACATTGCCCTGGTGGTTGTCCAGAGCACTGCGGATCAGCTCCAGCTCATTCTCGCGGATGCTCCCGGTCTGCGGTCGGGCACTGGCATTGAGGTCGTCGAGCATGCTGTCGGGCAGGTGCTCCAGGCCGATGTGGCACTCACCGTCTTCGCGCAGGGCCAGGGCTGTGCGCAGGACCATCTCCAGCTGGCGGATATTGCCCGGCCAGTGGTAGTCCGCCAGCAGCCGACGCAGCTCATCGCTGAGGCTCACCTGTGCGCCACCGAGCTTGGCCAGCAAGCTGTCCACCAGGGGCTGCAGGTCTTCGCGTTCGCGCAGGGCCGGCAACAGCACGCTGATGCCGTTGACCCGGTAGAACAGGTCTTCGCGAAAAGCCTTGTCCTGCACCTGCTGCTTGAGGTCGCGGTGGGTGGCGCAGATCAGGGCGATGTCGATGTCCTGTTCTTCGCCGGCCCCCAGGGGCGCCACCTTGCGGTCCTGCAGCACGCGCAGCAGGCGGGCTTGCAGGGCCAGGGGCATGTCGCCGATCTCATCGAGGAACAGGGTGCCGCCGTGGGCCTGTTGCAGGCGCCCGATCATGCCGCCACGACGCGAGCCGGTGAAGGCGCCTTCGCGATAGCCGAACAGTTCCGACTCGATCAGGCCTTCGGGAATCGCCGCGCAGTTGACCGCGACAAAGGGTTTCTCGGCGCGGCTGCCGGCGCGGTGCAGGGCCCGGGCCAGGACTTCCTTGCCGGTGCCGGTTTCGCCCAGTAGCAACACCGGCAGGTCATTGGCCAGGCCCTGACGGGCCATGCGCAAGGTGCGGGCGTAGCGGCTGTTGCCCCCGGCCAGGGCTTCCAGGTCCTGGGGCATGGCTGCGGCTTTCGGAGCGCTGCGTTGCGCGCGGTGCAGGTTGAGCGCTGGCTGCGGCGCCCGCAGGGCCTTGTAGAACAGCTCGCCCTTGGCGGTTTGCAGGCTGCCCACGGCGCCCTGTTGCAGGCGTGCGAGCAGTTGCAGGCCATCGACCCCGAGGAACTCTTCGCAGCGCCGGCCCACCAGGGCTGCGCGCGGGGTGTTGAGCAACTGGCAGGCCTGGCCGCTGACCGCGAGGATCTGCCCGCCCAGGCTCAGGGCCAGCAGTCCCTGCCACGGTGATTCGAGGTATTGCCGGCGGCTGTGGAAGGCCAGGACGATCTGCTCCGGGTAGGTGGCATGGAACACCCGGGCTTCGATCTGGCTGACCGCCATGGCCAGCAGCGCGGTGCTGTCCTGGGCCCGGCCCAGGGGGCCTTCGCGGGTCAGGTCGAGCACGCCCAGAATCTCGCCCTGGGGGCACTGGATGGGCACCGAGGTGCAGGAAAAATGGCTGAGACGGTCCAGGTAGTGCTCGCCGCAGTCGATCAGGGTCGGCCGGGCCTCCACCAGGGCCGTGCCCAGGGCGTTGGTGCCGCGGGTGGCTTCGCTCCAGCAGGCGCCAAGGGTGATGTCCTGCACGCCGCTGTCCTTGAGACGGTCGGCGCGGCCTTCGATGGCCAGGATGGTGGCGTCGGCATTGGCCAGGATGATCATCCCGTCCTTGCCCTGATGCTGGCTCAGGTAGTCGATGGCCGGGATCGCCGCGTCCAGCAACAGGCGGTTGCTGGCCAGCAGCACTTCGAGGCTGGCGCTGGACTCCAGGGTCAGTTGGTGCTGGCTGCCAAAGTGCACGCCATGGCTGAGGCTGCGCCGCCATGAGGCATCGATTTCCGCACGCAGAACCCCGTCGGGGATCTGGCCTTCCAGGTGCAGCCGTTCCCGGGCCAGCCGGGCTTCGTGTTGCTGCTCACCCTTTATTGTTTTTATAAGAGTCATCAAGCGCTCCGAATCGGTCCGCCCGCTGCATCCCGCTCCACTCCCTTGGATTGCGCGAAGCACGCAAGCCGTGGTCAATGTCTACACCGGGTTCAGGGGGCAGTAAAGGGGCTTTGCCCGGATCATCGGGCAGCCCTGAATTGCTTACCCTGTCATTGGAGATCAAGCAAAACCTGCGCCAGTGGAACGGGCGCCCGAGCATCTTGACGTTAACGTAAAGCAAATGGCAAGTACCGCACGCCCCCTCCCGTTGGCCCTGGCCTGCCAGCGAAGAAGGCCCCGAGACGAGCGCAGGGCTTGAGCCCCCTATGCCGGCAGGCCGCCTCCTAAGACGAATGCATGCCAGTTTGTGCAGGAGCTGGCTTGCCAGCGAACGAGGACCTTTAGTCGGGTGCAAGACGTAAGGACCCTTTCGCGGGCAAGCCGGCTCCTGCGAGCGGGCGGGGCTGGTGGTGCCTACAGGGCCCAGACGCCAGAGTCTGCGAAGAAGGCGCGGGCGTTGTCTTCCAGGCTTTCCAGGTGATAGCCGCCTTCCTGGACGATCAGGCACGGCAGGCCCAGGCTGCGGATTCGCTGGCCAAGGATGGCGAAGCCGTCCCGGGTCACTGCCACCTTGCTCTGCGGGTCGAGTTCATAGATATCGAACCCCAAAGACAGCACCAGCACCTCGGCATCGAACGCCTTCACCGCCACCAGGGCCTGTTCCAGACGGGCGAGGAAATCCCCTTCGCTGGCGCCATGGGCCATCGGCAGGTTGAGGTTGTAGCCCTCCCCCGCCCCGGCGCCACGCTCTTCGGCGAACCCGGCCACCCCCGGGTAGAAGTTGGTCGGGTCGCCGTGCACCGAGACATACAGCACATCGGCGCGCTCGTAGAAGATTTCCTGGATGCCCTGGCCGTGGTGCATATCGGTGTCCAGCACCGCCACCCGGGCGTATTTGTCCCGCAGGACCTGGGCGGCGATCGCCGCATTGTTCAGGTAGCAGAAGCCCCCGGCCGCCTCGGACCGGGCGTGGTGGCCCGGCGGGCGGCACAAGGCGTAGGCCGCCGGCTCACCGTCGAGCAACGCCTGGGCCCCGGCGACGGCACTTTGCGCCGACCAGTAGGCTGCACGCCAAGTCGACTCACCCACCGGGCAACTGCCGTCGGCCAGGTAGCACGCGGCCTGGGCCAGGACCCCGCGCAGGGCATTGGGCTCACGCACGAAGATGTTGGACATCACCTCATCGCCCCAGTCTTCGGGGATGTCCTTCCAGCCCTGGTGCGCATCCTGCAGGAACGCCAAGTACGGTGCGCCGTGTACCGCCAGCAACGGTGCCATCCCGGCATCCCGTGGCTGCTCGACGGCAAAACCCAGGGAGTGTGCGGCCTGCACCAGGCGCTGGGCGCGCTCCGGCACCTCCTGGGGTATGCGCATCTGGCCGCGCGAGTAGTAGCTGCGTGGATGGTGGAGCAACTGTTCGGGGTGGAAAAAACTGCGCATGACCTTCTCCTTATTCAACCTGGCCGGCACGGGCCAGCACGGCGTTAAGCAATACATCGGCGCCCTGGCGCACGTCCTCGGGCAACACGTCTTCGGCTTCGTTGTGGCTCAGGCCACCGACACAGGGAATGAACACCATGGCCGTCGGGCAATAGCGGGCCAGCAAGATGGCGTCGTGGCCAGCGCCGCTGACGATGGACTGCTGAGCGTAGCCCAGGCCATCCACCGCCTGCTGCACCGCCGCCACGCACTCGGCATCAAATGGCGTGGCCGGGCTGACCCAGTGCCGGCTGATACTGACCTTGAGCCCGCGCTGGCCGGCGATGGCCTGCAGGCGTTCCTCGACCTGCTGCTCCATGGCGGCGATCTGCCGATCCTGGTGGTGGCGCAGGTCGACGGTGAAGCTCAACAGGCCGGGAATGGTATTGCGCGACGACTTGGCGATGCTCAGCTCACCCACGGTGGTCAGGCCCTGGGGGGCAAAATCCGCTGCCAACTGCTCCACTGCAAGAATCATCTGCGCCGCGCCGTACAGCGCATCCTTGCGTAGCGGCATCGGCGTGGTGCCGGCGTGAGCCGCCAGGCCTTCGACCTGCACATCGAGCCAGCGGATGGCCTGGCCGCCGCTGACCACGCCGATGCTCTTGGCGTTGTCTTCAAGGATCGGGCCCTGTTCGATATGGGCTTCGAAGTAGGCATCCACCGCTGCGCCCAGGGGCCGGCTGCCGGCATAACCGGTGCGCTGCAGGGCCTGGGCGACGCTGATGCCATCGGCGTCACGCACCGCCAGGGCGGCGTCCAGGGCCATGCCCCCGGTGAACACCGCCGAGCCGAACATCGCCGGGGTGAAACGCGCGCCCTCCTCGTTGGTCCAGACCGCCACTTCCAGGGGCTTGCGGGTCTGGATCCCTAGGTCATTGAGCGTGCGTACCACTTCCAATCCGGCCAGCACACCGTAGACCCCATCAAAGCGCCCGCCTTCGGGCTGGGTGTCCAGATGGCTGCCCATCATTACCGGGGCAGCGTCCGGGTCGCTACCTGGGCGCCGGGCAAACAGGTTGCCAATGGGGTCGACGCTCAGGCTCATGCCGGCCTCGGTGCACCAGTGGGCAAACAGTTCGCGACCGGCCCGGTCTTCATCGCTCAAGGCCAGGCGGCAGCTGCCGCCACGGGCCGTGGCACCGATTTCGGCCATGGCCATCAGGCTCGTCCAGAGGCGCTGGCCATTGATTTTCAACATCATCAGATTCTCCAGACAATCAGGCGTGGGATGCCATTTCCAGGCGATGGGCGTGAGCGTGCCGGCGTGCCAGGGCCAGCACGCAGATCAGCGAAACGGCAGCGATCAGGCTGTAGAACACCGCCATCGGCCACCATTGGCCAATGAACCGATAGGCCAGCCAGGTACCGATCAGCGGGGTCAGGCCGCCGGCCAGGGCACCGCAGACCTGATAGGCCAGGGAGATCGCGGTGTAGCGCACCCGGGTCTCGAACATGCCGCTGACGTAACCGGCGATCACCGCATAGAAGGAAGCCATGCACACCACCGCCAGGGCAATGCCGAGGATCATCAGCGGCGCCTGCCCGGAACTCACCAGCACGAACATCGGATAGGGCGATGCCATGGCCAGCAGCGACACCAGGCAGAGAAAGCGCGTGGCGCCGATTTTCTCGGCGGTCCAGGCGGCCAGGGGCTGAATGCAGAACTGGATGAGCGCCACCACGAACAGGCATTCAAGGATCAGTGAACGGGGTATCTCCAACTGCTGGGTGGTGTAGGCAATCATGAAGGTGTTGGTGAAATACACCCCGGCAATCCCCAGGGTGTTGGCGCCGATGCACAGTAGCAAGGGACGCCAGGCGGTGCGCAGCACCTCCATTACCGGAGCCTGCTCCTTGCGTAGCGACCTGGCCGCCAGCTCGCGACTGGCGAGGAACTCCGGCGATTCGTTGACCCCCAGGCGAATCGCCAGGCCCACCAGCAGCAACAGCGCACTGGCCAGGAACGGCAGGCGCCAGCCCCAGCTCATCAGGGCGTCCTCGGGCAGGCGGGTCACGGCGCTGAAGGCCAGCAGCGAAAGGATCAGCCCCGCCGGGCTGCCCAGCTGGGCGAAAGACGCGAAGAAGTTGCGCCGGCCCTTGGGCGCGTGCTCGCCGGCCATCAACACCGCCCCGCCCCACTCACCGCCCACGGCAATGCCCTGGACGATGCGCAGCAGGATCAGCAGCACCGGCGCCAGGGCACCGATCTGTGCATAAGTTGGCAGCAGGCCGATGCAGACCGTGACCACGCCCATCATCAGCAGGGTGATGACCAGGGATTTCTTGCGGCCGATGCGGTCGCCGATATGGCCAAAGATGATGCCTCCCAAAGGTCGGGCGAAGAAGCCCACGGCAAAGGTGCCGAAGGCGGCCATGGTGCTGAACAGCTTGTCGTCGGAGGGGAAGAACAAGGCTCCGAACACCAGCGCCGCGGCGGTGGCGTAGATGTAGAAGTCGTACCATTCGATCATGGTGCCGATAAAGGCGGCGGCCGCAGCCCGGCGAGGCTGAGGCGAAGCGGAAGGCTTCATGGTTGGCTCCCTTGATTATTTTTTTGGCAGGAGGAAGGGTCGGGCGCAGGGGCTTCTGCTGGCACCTGTCTGGGGTGGATTTATCCGTTCCGGGGGATAATTAGTCAATTTTCTATTGGTTATCTCGATTATTATCCTGGCTTATTATTCAGCTACAGCCCGAACCAGAGCCCCTGCCATGTCCGACCGCGATGCCCGCCGCCTGCTCAACGACCGCCTCGACTGGAACCTGTTGCGCACCTTTCGGGTGATTGGCCAGGAGCTGAGCATCAGCCGTGCAGCGGCGCGCCTGCACTTGACCCAGCCGGCGGTCAGCCAGGCCCTCAAGCGCCTGGAAGAACAACTGGGCCGGCAGTTGATTGCCCGGCGCGGCCCACGCTTTGCCCTGACCGAAGTGGGTGAGCAGATTTTCGCACTGGCCGGAGAGATCTACGGCCAGATGTCCCAGGTCAGCAGCATGCTGGAACAGCCCGCCGACGAAGTGATCGGCAAAGTGCGGCTGTTGATCATCAGCCGGATCTTCAGCGAACGTTTCGACGACTTCCTGGCCGACTTCCATCGTCAGCACCCGCGGGTCGATCTGGAGGTGGAAGTGATGCGCAGCTCGGATATCGTCAGCGCCCTGCAGGAAAAGACCGCGACCCTGGGCTTGAGCCTTAACCGCCGGCCACAGCCGCGCCTGGAACAGCGGCTGTTCCTGCGTCAGCGCTATGCGTTTTTCTGCGGCAAGCACCACCCGCTGTTCGGCCGCGGGGATGTGGCCGAGGGCGATCTGCAACGGGAGAATTTCGTCAGTTTCACCAGCGACCAGATCGGCGGCATGCTCTCGCCGCTGACCATCTTTCGCGATCAGCAGGGCTTTAGCGGGCGCATCGTCGCCTCATCCCCGAGCCTGGAAGAAGTACGACGCCTGGTGATCGCCGGCTTCGGCATCGGCTGCCTGCCGGAGCATGTGGTGGCGGCCGATACCGAAGCCGGGCTGCTGTGGCGCCTGCCGCCACACGAAGGCATTGCCGATGTCGACATTCACCTGCTGTGGAACCGCGAGCAGCGCATGAGCCGGGCCGAGGTACTGTTTCTGCAGAGCATCCAGCACATGCTCAGTCAGCATGAGCCGGTGCCGGGTAGCCTGATGTTGAAATGATTCAGACGTGGGGATCGCCAGGGGCCTTGGCCGGGGCTGCGTACTGCGGCTTGAGGTGGCCGTTCTGGTCCAGTAGCCAGGCGTCCATGATCTGCCGCACCACGGGGCCAGCCACCCGACCACCGGCTTCGCCGTTCTCGATCATCACCGAAATCACGATCTGTGGATGCTCCGCCGGGGCGAAGCCCACGAACAGGGCGTTGTCACGGTTGCGCTCGCGGGTCTTGAGACGGTCATAGCGCTCGCCCTGCTTGATCGCCACCACCTGGGCCGTACCACTCTTGCCGGCGATGCGGTACTGCGCCCCGGCTGCCGCGGCGCGGGCGATACCGCGGGGATCGTGCATCACCATCTGCATGCCGTGGTTGACCTGATCCCAGTCACGGGGGTTCTTCAGCAGGATGTTGGGCATCGGATGCTCGTCCACCGGGGCCACGCCATCGATGGTCTTGGCCAGGTGCGGACGGTTCCACACGCCCTTGTTGGCAATCAGCGCGGTGGCCTGGGCCAGTTGCAGCGGCGTGACTTGCATATAGCCCTGGCCGATGCCGAGGATCACGGTTTCCCCCGGGAACCATGGCTGGCGACGGGTGGCGCGTTTCCAGGCCTGGGAGGGCATCAGGCCGGGAGACTCTTCGAACATGTCCAGAGAGACCTTCTCGCCCAGACCGAACATCGCCATGTAGTCGTGCAGGCGGTCGATGCCGAGCTTGTGCGCCAGGTCATAGAAGTAGGTGTCGTTGGAACGCATGATCGCTGCGTCCATGTCCACCCAGCCATCGCCGCTGTGGTTCCAGTTGCGGTACTTGTGGTCGAAGTCCGGCAGTTGGTAATAGCCCGGATCGAAGACCCGGGTCGAAGCGGTAACCACGCCGCTATCGAGGCCGGCAATCGCCACTTCCGGCTTGAT
The DNA here is from genome assembly GCF_058797595.1 of Pseudomonas sp. GW823-FHT02C05. Classification (NCBI taxonomy): domain Bacteria; kingdom Pseudomonadati; phylum Pseudomonadota; class Gammaproteobacteria; order Pseudomonadales; family Pseudomonadaceae; genus Pseudomonas; species Pseudomonas sp. GW823-FHT02C05. The sequence continues at coordinate 2,458,722 of NZ_JBXAJU010000001.1, forward strand.
GGTGGAGCCCGGCGCGTAGAGGCCCCGCAGCACTCGGTTGAACAGGGGCCGGTCGATGGAGTCGTGCAGCGCAGCGTATTCCTTGAAGCTGATGCCGGTGACGAACAGGTTGGGGTCGAAACTTGGCTTGCTGACCATGGCCAGGACTTCGCCGGTGGCAGGGTCCAGAGCCACCACGGAACCACGGCGATCGCCCAGGGCCTCCTCAGCGGCTTCCTGGAGCTTGATGTCCAGGCTCAGGACGATGCTCTTCCCGGGGATCGGATCGGTGTGCTTGAGCACTCTCATCACCCGGCCCTGGGCGTTGGTTTCTACTTCCTCATAGCCGACATGACCGTGCAGTTCGGCTTCGTAGAACTTCTCGATGCCGGTCTTGCCGATGGATTGGGTGCCACGGTACTCCACCGAGTCCAGGGTCTTGGCTTCTTTCTCGTTGATCCGCCCGACGTAACCGATGGAGTGGGCAAAGTGTGCGCCTAGGGGATAGTGACGGACGAACTGGGCTTCCACGTCCAGGCCGGGCAACCGGTATTCGTTGACCGCGAGCACGGCGATCTGCTCTTCGGTGAGCTCATAGAACAGGGTCACGGGGACGAAGGGATGACGGGCCTGCTTCATCTCCTTGTCGAACAGCGTGCGGTCTTCCGGGGGCAAGTGCAGCAGATCGACCACGGTGTCCAGCTCGCCCTTGAGGTCGGTGGTGCGTTCGCGAGTGATCGTCAGGTTGAAGCTGGGGCGGTTGTCCGCCAGGACCACTCCGTTGCGGTCGTAGATCAACCCACGGGTGGGAGTGATCGGCAGCACATGGACGCGGTTGTTCTCGGAAACGGTGGAGTGGTAGTCGAACTCCACCACTTGCAGAAAATACATCCGCGCCACCAGGGCGCAGGTGATGGCCACCACCAATACGGCACAGGCCAGCAGCCGTTTGTTGACCAGGCGGCTTTCTTTCTCGTGGTCCTTGATCGGAATCGCTTCGGGCATTGCTACAGCTTCTCGGTGAATAGAGGTCGACGCTGTTCCGTGCGGATGAACTCAAGTCCTTTAAAAAGAGCTGCACCATACCAAAAACCACCCACGGACTTTGAGAGGATTTCCATCGCGGCTGATCAATGGCGCCTTGGTGGCTACTTGGATACCGCAAGTTTTTCCACGCGCAAAAACAAAACCCCAACTGCATGCGCAGTTGGGGTTTCGGAATTTAATCTTGACGATGACCTACTCTCACATGGGGAAACCCCACACTACCATCGGCGATGCATCGTTTCACTTCTGAGTTCGGGATGGGATCAGGTGGTTCCAACGCTCTATGGTCGTCAAGAAATTCGGTAGCCAGTCCGTTGCTTGTGCAACGTGCCAGCGAATGGGTATGTAATAGATTTGTGTGTTCGCAAACTTTCGGTTTGTATCGTCTTCACACACCGCAACTCGCTTCTTAA